>OZ244125.1:0-3431649 GCA_965215865.1 Balneola sp. | reverse complement strand
TGGTGATGAAATAAAATCCCGGGCTGGAATAATCATAACCCTGTAAACGCATGGATTGTCGGTTTGGTAATTTCTTCTGCTTCATCATATACAGTAAAACGGGTTGAGACGGCATTCCTTACAAATTATATACGAGATTATTCCAGGTGTTTTATGGATATGTTGACATGTTTGATAGCGGATGATTTAAATAATGATTTATTTGGGCCAATTCTATCGTAGGGGTGAATCGCGGTTCGCCCCTACATGGAATATGCAATGAACACACCGAATGGATACAGAATTACAGGCTCATTTTTTTTCCTGTTCCTAAGCATGAAGCAGAGCTGCACAAAAGCGCTTAGAAGAAGAAATGGTGGTAATTACCGAAAACGGCGCGGAGTATTTGATTGCTCCTCAGGAGGAATTAGCCCTTGTTGATAAAAGATAACCGCCAAATAAATCATGGCGTATTGCTAATTAGGCCTGCTTCTAATTTGATGGGTTCAAACGTATGTATTCTCTAATTCGATAAAGGGAGTCTTCATTTTGGTTAATGTGTTCATAATAGTTTCTCTGCCAGACAGAAATTAAGGGGATGTACCAAAAGTGATTAACTTTTCGAGACGCTCGTTTAAATATCAAGCATATTTAGTTATTAAAAATGATTATAGAATCTTATACTAAATACTAAATAATTTTCAATTAGAGTTAGTTTGAACAATTTCAGTTCTTTAATCAGCCTCTTCAGCAATCAATTTCCTGAGCTTGAAGATCTTTCTATAAAAGTTAATGGTATAAAGACCGTTTTTAATGACTTTGATAGATTAATGCCTTTTCTCACTTATACCAATACTTTGGATGAAGAGAACCGATTGATTTTTTTGACACATTCAAAGAGTTCAACGCACTATAAGCTGCTGCCATTTTATATTATTCTGTCTGTACTAAAAAAACAAATTGACAGGATTGATACCTCTACTATTAATCGGTTCAAAAATCTAGAATTCATTTACAAGGGGTCATTTTGCAGAATCAACAGCGTGGATTTACTTCAAAATTGTGTGGTTACAAATAATAACCAGTATAAAAAAATCCCGTTCATAGAGTTCACCTCCTATGAGGTTGCTCCTGTTAATAGTAGAGAAACCCCGTTGCTGGATAGTCTTAAAGGAATAGTTCAATTGATAGAATCACAAAATATTAAAAATATATACGGTCTACTGAATTGTGTTAATTCCCTGACGACTAAACCAAAGGGTGGCCTTCTTGTTTTTACAGGAAAATCGAAGTTTGAGCTATTATGCAATAATATTGAAATTGGAAACGGAAATAGGTCATATCCACTAAAAACTTGGATACCTATTCAGAAGGCTGTCTATAAGAAACGAAAACAAAATTATGAATATCAATGGTTAGATACATTCAGTCATAAATATCCAATTGTTGTGTATGCAGATTACAGTGATATAGGTGCAATTGATCTATTTTTAGAGAAGTACGACTACCTGGATACAGTTGTGTTTGATGATGCTGACAAAGGTAGCAATCATTTTAAAATAATAGACCATCTGAATACTTATAAAATGCTTCAAAATGGTTCTGATATTAGAGATATTTATCTCATTTCTTCAATTTCCAGCCAACAGTTTCATAAGCAATTCGAAGCAGAGAAAAGTAAAAGTTACAACTGGAGCACGTTATACAATATCGATTACTCGAAATACTACAAAGAGTTTAAGCATATAATAATTGATGACGATCAATTTGTTGAATATTATGAGGCTTTAAACGAAAAAATTGCCAGACTCAAAAATGTAAAAGGGCACGTTAGTTTTGAATTGCTTGCCCCACTTTTCACAAAGATTTATGAGATAAGAAGCCGTTTAAATTCTTTCTACAATCCTGAAGCTTTGGGAGTAGAAATTACAGAGTACGAGAAAATTCTTGATGATTTCTTAGAAAAATCAGGAATAGCATACTTGCTTAAGGATCTTTTTGAAGAAATAAAAACAACATTAAGAATTCTGTATAACTTGGGTAACAATAAGCTTTCGAAACTGACCGAAATTATACTAAAAGAACCAGATAATGAACTAATAACTGTTTCGTCATCAAATGAGAATGAACAAGATATTGAATACCTGAAGAGCAAGATTAAGGGCACAAACTTGCAGTACATAAATTCTAAAGATGGACGGCTATTGGATGATAAAAGGCATCATGCGATTTTTCTTGATTTTAGACCACCAATTACTGACGTTCTATTTCTTCAAGATTTAGCTGAGAAGGTCACCATGCTTCTTTATCCGACCGAATCGGGTTTCTACCATTATAAATTCAAATCAAACTTGGAATTTATCAGAAAGTCAATTCGATCAAGTAAATTTTCTTCCATATTAAATCTGAGTAATCAGGAACCAGAAGTAAATAATTTGAAAATTGGAGTGAGCAAAGAACTATCGAACAAGCTTCTGCAATCATTCAGATCAAAGCCGAAACCCGAAGAAAATTCAATTACAGAAGTGCTTTCTGAAGTTTACTCATCCTCAGCATCGAAGGGTATTGGGGAAAGAAACCCAAACGATTTGCTCATTTGGTTCAGTGATGGAGATTATCTCGAGACATCGAAGGGTTCCTTCTTTTATAAAGCGGATGATGGGGATATAGATGATTTGTCTGAACTCAGAGTAGAAGCAAATGAGCTCAAGGTGGGGGATATAATTTTTATCAAACAATCAGAAAACAGGAGCTTGAGAGATGAAATATATCGTACGATTCAAAAAAATGACTATTTCAGTCCAAAACTGAAAAAAGCAGAACAATGGAGAGGATATCTCAAGGTGTTAATTAGTACTGATGGGATAGACAGTGTTCATAATTTACTTAAGCGTAATGGTATGAAAGAGCACAAAATTACAATTCAAAATTGGGAGTCAGGTAGAACGATTTTGCCTGTTAACATCAAAAAATTGATCGGCGTGTTAAATGAGCACGCGACAAAATCAATTAATAAGACTCTTCATATTGAATTGGATATTGTAAATGACGCTCGAGAAATGAAATCTTTGATTGTCAGCCTCCCAAAATTGCTTTTGAAAAAAACAATTTCAGAACAAATGAATATTGAGGGATTTGAAGAAGCTGAAGATAAACGAACTCGTGAATTAATCAATCAATTAAGCAGAAAAGTCAATGTAAAAGAAATCATTAATATTTTGAAAATACCTAACTGATGCCGCTCATACCAAACCAAATCGATAAAGATAGCACCAATGTCCCAAAAGGGGAAAGAGAGATTTTTTCAAGATTCAAACAGACATATATCCCAAATGAAGACTATGCCTATTTATTCCACTCATTGGAGCTTCAGGAGTCTGCACATAAACTAAAAGGGGAAGCTGATTTCGTCTATTTGGATGAAGAGTTCTTATTGTTTTTTGAGGTCAAAGGCGGAACAGTAAAATATAAGGCTGATTCAAATTCATGGCTTGTAATGGGGGGTAAAAAAAGGCAAGATCCATTTAAACAAGTTACGGATGCATTATTTACGGTTCGTGATGTGCTCCTCAAAAGAGTTTTCCCAAATAAGAATTTTCACAAAACCTTGAAATGTGGTTATGGAGTAATGTTTCCTGGAGTAGAATTGAAACTTAATAAAGATTTTCAAGAAAAATCCGAAAATTTTTCAGATACCATCGAGTACTCGGCTGACCTGATGTATCTAGCGAAGCATCATTATTCGCAAGGTGGATTGGATGATTATTTGGAACGTGTAAAAAATTATTGGCGCAATCACTCAAAGTATAGAGAATACTCTGAAGTGATTTCAATAGAAGACCTTAGAATGATTAAGGATTATTTTAGAAAAGACTTGGTTTTTGAGGTACCAATATTAACATTCATTGATCATGATTCATCCAATATCGCAACTTATTCCGACCAGCAAAAAAGGTTTCTAAAAAATTTTATCTCCAGACCAGATACATCATTTACAATTAAGGGTGGAGCAGGAACTGGCAAAACAATATTGGCACTTGAGCTTGCAAAAGAAAAAGCATTACAAGGCTTGAAAACCTTATTTGTGTGCTACAACAAAAATTTGAAATTCTATGTCAGAACTGGGTTTGAAAATAGTTCTGTATCTGAAGAACAACATTTTGTGACATTTGAAAATATTCATGCATTATTTCAGAAAGCGGCGAATCATCTAAATTATACTCGAAGTTCTCAGAATGATTCCATGTATTTTGATCAGGAACTGCCTCGCATTATAAAAAGTGCTGAATTCATGATTCCGAACGAAATGAAATACGATTATATCATTATTGACGAGGGGCAAGACCTCATGAAAGAAACCTTTATGGACAGTCTAGAAGTATTCCTAAAGGGAGGGTGGGGATCTAATAATTGGGCATTATTTATAGATCCCGAACATCAGAATGTATTTCGAAATTTTGATGCATGCTATTATGAAACTTTTGACAGTACCTATAAATCACACAGAGAAAATTTAAGTACCAATTATCGAAATACTCGTCAAATTATCAACTTACTTGAAGCCCATTCTGGATTGAAAGCCCCAATATGCACCAGGGAAGGAGCTTTAGATACTAACTTTTCAAAATACAAAAGCTTTAAAGATTTGATGGTCCAACTTTCTCAAACAGTTTCCAGATATTTGAAAAGCGGAATATCAAATAATCGTATTACTGTTATTTCAAGTCGACGCATTATTATTGAATTAATGAATAATGATGAACGATTTGTCGAATACACTGGTCAATCCGAAATTACAGAGCAAATATTCGTTACCACCCCTTTCATGTATAAAGGTATTGAAAACGATGTTGTTGTCTATGTTCTCGATTCAGAATCGGATTTGAACGGAAGTCAAATACGCAGTGAAATTTACATTTCTTATTCAAGAGCTAAGTCGGTTCTAGAAGTGATTATTCCGTTTGAATTGGAAAAAGAATGGAGCAAATTTGTAGTCAAAAACATGAAATCGAGTTAAAAATGTCAAAAGAATTAAGAGACGAGGTAGCCTCAGTAGTTAAACGAACTCAACTTGGACCGTATTGGGGGGAAAATGAAATATTATTGTTCAGTCCAACGAGTCTTTATACAACGGGTATACTGTCACCTAAAGAAACAACTGATGAAGAAGACGATAAAATTAATGAAAGCTCAAACTATGATGAGCTTTCACTGACTACACAGTATAAGCCGAGTGCAATTGGAATCACTTCAATCCTGTCCTCCGGTGTCAAAAAAATTACGATAGACATTAACTTTGGAAGGTATGTTGAAGAAACAGTAGATAGTATTAAAAAATGGAAACGGATTCCATATCATGCCCAATTCAAACTGATAGTATCACCAGAAGAGATTAAAGTCAGCTCTGAGGATGGGAAGATCAATAAGGAAGATGAGAGTAGAGCTCAGTTTACCGTCTTTGATAATCTGGATATATATATCACCAAAAAAAAGTTGACCAGATCACAGGGCATGATTTCATTAACTGTTTCAATAGTAAATTCAGATAAACAAGTAAGACAAACCTCATCACTTATATTCCAACCCACTATTCAACTCTTATCTGATAATCCTGTATTCAATTCATTTGAGTTTCCTGATGGAGAAATTTATCCCAAAACAAAAGAAGCAATAAATAAAGCGCTGTTATACAGAAATTATACAGCCTTCGCTTCTGGACATGGCTGCTCCGTGAATTGGGAAAAACCTAATATTGAAGGCAGAAGTACCTCTAAGATTTTTACTGAAATCATTCCAGATCTTAATCTAAATGGGAATGATTTTAACAGTATTGAAAGTGATGTGCTTTACATGAAACGTTTAGCTGGTGAGAGTTATCATTCCTCTAAGGAGAGAAGTGTAAAAAAAGATGTAATAATCTCTGAGTTAAAAGAATTCATCGGACATTACGAGAAATGGATTGAAGAAGATCAAAAAGTAAAAGTAAAGAATCTGCAAGGCATATCTAATTTTGCAAAAGACGATCAAGCACTAATGCTTGATTGCGCTCAAGAAAATATAGATGAGTGTGAAAAATTATTGAGCAGAATGGACAAAGGAATAGAATTATTGGAAACTGACCCAATGATTTTTGAGGCATTTGTTTTAGCAAACAGGGCCATGTTTATGCAAAGAGCTATGAATGAATCTATCAAAAGAGAAAAAAATAATAAAGAAAAGGATGTACTGACACCAGGGATAGACGATTATAAAGTTCCTGATTTTAAAGAAACATTTATATACAATGATAATAATGATGGGTTCTTGGCTAAGTGGAGACCATTCCAATTGGCATTTTTACTTTCACAATTACCTGGATTGACAGATGAAACTTCATCTGATAGAGAACTTGTAGATCTGATTTGGTTTACTACTGGTGGTGGAAAAACGGAAGCGTACTTAGGAGTTTTGGCCTTTTCCATTCTCTATCGGCGACTTAAAGCAAAAAAACAATTTAATGATCCAGACAAGGGAGCGGGGGTTACCTGTATAATGCGATATACTCTTCGATTATTGAACCTTCAACAATTTGGAAGAGCAGCTACATTAATTTGTTCTTTGGAGCTTATGAGAAGGCAATTGGAATCTAAGCTTGGAAAAAAGAATATTGGAATTGGTATATGGGTAGGTAGTAGTTTGACACCCAATAGTTGGGGAAGTAATGCTGATAGAGAATATAATAAGCGTAATGGGAGTAGTTTTTTCCCTAGTTTATATGCTTTAATGCATGGTAAAAAGCCAAAATTCAGGTTGCCGATCTCTGAATGCCCTCTTTGTGGGATGCATTTAGAAAGCCAAGAGAGCTTAGGAATAACAGGCAAATCTCATAAAGGAGATTCTTTAAGAAACGAACCATTTCACATGTTTTGCCCTAACTCAATGTGTTCTTTCTTTATAACTGATGATGAACGAAAGAATTTAAACGTAATCTTAAAGAAGAGACTGCCTGTATTTTTTGTTGACGAGCAAATTTATAAAGAATTTCCTTCCCTTATAATTGCCACCGCAGATAAATTCGCGTCTTTGGCTTGGAATTCTAACTGCTTTAATATTTTCAATATCGAGCTGGTTGAAAATGATGCGACTAGAGTTTATAATGCTCCTGATTTGATTATTCAAGACGAGCTACACTTAATAAATGCTTCTTTAGGTACTATATATGGAGTATATGAATTGGCCATAGATCAGTTGACCAAGCAAGAAGGGCATAAGCCAAAAATTATTGCGGCTACCGCAACTGCAAATAATTCTGAATATCAATGTAAAGTGCTATTTAACAGAACCATGTTTGCACAATTTCCACCATTTGGGATCGATATTGATGACTCCTTTTTTTCAAAGAAAAAAAAGATCGATTCAAGTGCTCGAAAATATATAGGAATTCAACCATACGGTGTTACAAGTACGGTTGGTCAAATACGATTAGTCTCAGTTTTACAAACATTGGTGCCATCCCTTCCATTTTCGAATAATGAGTTGGACAAATACTATACAAACCTAATTTATTTCAACACCAAACGAGAGCTGGGTAAATTCAGAACGCTTCTAGAAGATGATATTAAGGACAACATGGAAGTTTTATCCCAATATTTTAATGTAATGAGTTTTGGATATAGAGAAGAATTGATTAAAGAACTTTCAGGAGATACGGACCCGGATGATATACGATCGTATTTGTCGATTTTAGAAACTTCCAAATTGCCCTCCAATTTTAAAGAAATTGCATTAACTCGGTACGGGATTAGAAGAAGTGAAGATATTCAATATCTACTTGACCTAAAGATCGAAAAAACAAGAACGGGTCCTGGAGGTGCATTTTTAGAGATTTTCAATAACAAAGAACTTTTTGAGAATCTAGAAATTCCTTTTGAAGAGGATTTGAGTTACGAAGCTTTGTTTAAAAATTTAAAAGTATTCAAAGAGAAGATACAAACTTATAAGTTGAATGAATCGGATGTTCCGCAGACAGTACCTGCAACCAGTATGATTTCAGTTGGAATTGATATCCCTAGATTTAATATCATGCAAGTAACAGGGCAACCAAAAACACACGCGGATTACATTCAGACTAGCTCAAGAGTTGGCAGACGCGACCCCGGATTGGTTATTACTACCTTCAATCCTGCTTACAACAGAGATCGTTCACACTTTGAACAATTTATTGATTACCACCAAGCCTACTACAAACATGTTGAGCCTACAACTGTGACCCCATTTTCAAAAGAGGCACTAGACAAAGCTTTGCCTGCTGTAATTTTTATTCTAATGAAGTTCAAACATTTCGGTTCTTTAAAAGAAGCAAGATTGAATGACAAAGCAAAAAGCATACTTTTCAGCTTATTTGATGATTTAAAGCTTTCAGTCTCAGGCACACTGAACAGTCTTCACGAAAGTTCATTGAATGAAGAAGAGAAAAAAGACTATATGGAAAATTTTGAATACAGTCTAAAAACGGTATTTGAAAGATGGCATGAACTGAGTGATAAAATAAATGACCTATCATTTCCATCATATAAAACTCAGAATAATAAGGATGAGATTGGCTCACATATTTTTCTTAACCCCATATACGATCAGAAAGAATATAAGCATCAATTTAAGTGTATGAATAATATTAGGAGTGTAGAACAAAATGTTAAACTAAAATTACTACCGAGGGAGTTCTGATGAGTGATGACCTGATAAGAAAATCACAAGCCATTTATAGTTACTCAACAGGAGCAATTATAAATTTATCATCGAGCTCAGTTATGAACCTGGCTGTTAATAAGTGGAGAGGAAAGGTTATACATGATCGGAGATTGGAGGAATTATTCGGGGTTGAAAAATTTATTGAACCCCCAGAATTTGATCCAGAAGATGAAGGATATGGCTCTTATATTTCAGTGAGAAGATTTCCAAATTCATATTCATGCATAAAGTGTGGGCGGATCAGTTTCTTAGAAGAATTGAATTCCTACCATAGACTTTTTCCTAAACAGAGTATTGATCTTGATCAAAAATATTTTTGCCCAATATGCTATTGGAAAAGTTTAGAAGAAAAAAGAAAAGGAGATAAGCCCATACTTACACCTACCAGATTTATAATTACTACTGCATTTGGTCATATTGATGATTTTCCTTGGGATTGGTTCGTCCACAGAAGTGAATCCAAAAGAGAGTTCAGAAGAAAAGGCAGTAACCCATGCTACTATAAAAAGGATAAAGATAAACCAGAGTATGAAAACAAAGATGGCTTTCACCTTCGTTTGAACAAACCAAAAGGCGCCGCACTTGCCGCATTAAGCGTAGAGTGCTTACGGTGTGGGGCAATCGAGTCTCTAAAAGATATTTTTACCGATTCCGTATTTAACAATTATCAGGAGAATGATAAATATCTTGATTATATAGAATATAAAATGCCTAAACCATGGATGGGTAAAGATAAAGAATATCAATACAACATTACTTCAGGTCTCAAAAAACCTGAAGATACTGATGAGTTGAAGGATTTTTATCAGAGACTTGGACCTAGAACATTACAAAGAGGCGCATCTAATGCTCATTTCCCCGTTACACATACTGGGATAAGTATTCCTTCTCCCGTGGATGTGTTTACTGATGAACAAAAAAGAAAGATTTATACCCATGCAAAATTTGCAATAAAATTAGGTGCATTGCCTGAACACTTCGTGGACGAAGAATTTGTGGAAACAATTGAACATGATATTGAGATGACAGGAATCACTGTCGAGCAACTGGTAAAGGTTTTAAATGAAAAAGAATTATCTGTTGAGGTCAATAATTACAAAGATAAAGAATACGCTCACTTAAAAGGAGAAAACGAATATGATGAAACCAGTGAATTCTATTTTGAAAATAAAGTGCACAAAGCTTCTGAGTATTACGGTTTACCATTTATTACGCAAGTTTCGGTTGTCAGCAAGCTTCGACTATTAAATATATTGAGAGGATTTACCAGATTAAGGCCCCTGGCCATCGAAGAAGTAAAATTCCACAATGATATTCAGACTTTAAATCAACGGTTACACACCGAATATTCACGGATCAATGACGTTAGAATGTACCCTGAGAATTCAAAATGGTTACCTGCTGTTGAAATTAGGGGGGAAGGAATATTTATTGAGTTTAATGATTCTCATATCCAGAAATGGACTG
This sequence comes from Balneola sp., assembly GCA_965215865.1. Taxonomy (GTDB): domain Bacteria; phylum Bacteroidota; class Rhodothermia; order Balneolales; family Balneolaceae; genus Balneola. The sequence goes on along the minus strand of OZ244125.1, from coordinate 3,421,473 downwards.
AATCAGATAAAGCTATTAATGAACGGATCACTACCATTCGAGAAAATTATAAAAGTAATCTCTCGAAGTTTGATCCATTTATCGAGGAAGAAGCATTCAGTTTTATTACTCCCAAATATGTGCTTCTACATACTATCTCACATTTACTTATTGAAGAAATTGCCAGAAGCAGCGGTTATATAAATGCTTCTATGGCTGAAATAATTTATGCAGATGATGATATGTCGGGTATTTTAATTTACACTTCTTCCTCTGATGCAGAAGGCACATTGGGCGGTCTATCATTAAAAGGTAAACCCTCACATCTTGAGTCAATTTTCAAGAATGCTTTGGAGAAATCCAAGTGGTGTTCTTCAGATCCTATTTGTATTGAATCTAGCTCTGGACAGGGATTTATGGGCGTAAATTTAGCCGCTTGTCACTCATGTGCTATGTTACCAGAAACAAGCTGTGAAACAATGAACAGGTTTTTGGATCGAGCACTATTGCATGGAACACTAGACAAGCCAAGTATTGGTTTTTTAAATTATATTTCAAATCACTTTATTTAACTAGATGATCAAAGCAATTGATTTCTTTTGTGGCATAGGCGGTGTAACAGCTGGCTTTATTGATGCAGGTATTGACGTGGTTGCAGGTATAGATAAAGATCCTGATTGTAAAGTGACTTATGAATACAATCATAAAAGACTAAACTCTGATAAATCAGTACCATATCTCTTGCAGGATATTTCTGATTCAGAATTTTGTTTATCAAGGGATGAGTTTGATATCAAAAATGATGATATACTTGTTGTTATTGGATGCGCACCATGTCAACCATTTACACGAATAACGGACGTAAGTGAAAAGCGGAAAAAAGAGCGTTCATTACTATCAATATTTGCGGAAAAGGTTAGGAACCTAAACCCTGATTATATTTTTGTTGAAAATGTTACTGGTTTACGATCAAATATGAATGGGAATAATGAGGTGCTGAATTCATTTATCAGTGATTTAAATGAACAAGGATATGTTTTGAATATTAATGTTGTGAATGCTGCCCATTATGGTGTGCCACAGAATAGAAAACGCTTAATAATATTCGGTAAAAAAGGTGAGAAAATTGAGTTTCCTGAGGAAACTCACGGTAGAAAAAAACAACGAAAAAAACCTCTTGTTAAACTTCGAGACGTAATAGAAGACTTGCCTCCTGTAGAAGCCGGGTTAAAACATGATAATATTCCTAATCATATATCAGCTAAACTAAAAGATATTAGCCTTGAAAGATTATCATATCAAGAAAACCCAGGTGAAGGCATGGAAACCTGGCCAGAACATTTGCAACTTCCATCGAGAAGAAAGGCATATTCAGGTCATAATGATGTCTATGCACGATTAAATTGGGATAAGCCTTCTTCTACATTGACTACTAAGTTCTTTAGTATTTCTAATGGCCGATTTGCTCACCCAGTGCAAAATAGAGCACTTACAATTAGAGAAGGCCTTAGAATACAAACTTTTGATAGCGAAAAAAGAGAGTTCGTTTTAATTGACGAAAGAGTAAGTATTATGTCCCGTCAAATAGGAAATGCAGTTCCTGTTAAAATGGCTGAAGCATTTGCCAATAAAATAATAGAAGATATAAATGACCTTTAAAAACTGGATCGTGTCAACGGGTTTAACCGAATCATCTTCAAGGAAATATGAAAGTGCAGTATTTGGTTCTATTTCTGATTGGGCGATTGACTCAGGGATAATTTCAGAAAACCTGATTCATTTTGATAACCCCGAAGCTCTTCAGGCGATTTCTGACCAGATTAAAGCATTACCCCTTTTTAAGGAACGTAATTCAGTGGGTAACCAAATGTATAGTGCAGGTCTGAATAAATATCTTGAATATTTAAATGTTTCTCAGAATGAAACTGAAGAGGACATTAAAAAAATTAAATCGGATTCATCAGCTTCAGAAACAGAAAAAGAAGCATTGGTTAAGTCAAGATCGGGTCAGGGGGCTTTCAGAAAAAATCTGTTAGACTTCTGGGACGGATGTGCAGCTACAGGATATAGAGCACCAAAATTACTTGTCGCGTCTCATATCAAACCGTGGAGAAGCTCTGATAACGAGGAACGTCTCGATCCATTTAATGGACTGCTTCTGATACCGAACCTTGACAAAGCATTTGATAAAGGCTTCATATCATTTAAAAGTAGTGGAGAAATAATACTTTCGGAATTATTACAAGAGCCTCAAAAGCTTGGAATTAATAATCAAATGAAAATTAAGGTAACAGAAGCTCATTTACTTTATATGGAATACCACAGGGATGTAGTGCTGATAAATGTGAAGGGGTAATTTTCTCTGTTATCTTTATGTTGAACGTCTGCCATAGTTAATTCAGAGTCTTTCCTTAAGATCCTGAAACAAGTTCAGGATCTTAAGGAAAGAATGACCAGATCAACAAACCAAAACAACCTTCCCTATATTCCTCCGTTCTTCGATGTAGCGGTGGGCTTCGCCGGCTTGGTCGAGCGTGAAGGTTTTGTCCACATGCGGTTGCACCCAGCCGGTTTCTACGCCATCCAGAATGGCCTTCATCCATGAAGCAGCTTTTTCGGATTCATGCCACAAGTGTCCGAGATTCACGCCGTATACACCACGGTTTTTATCGAGCAGAGAAAGCGGTTTAAAGGTGGGCATTTTCAGCACCGTTTTTATGAGTTCAAACTTGGCTCTTAATCCACCGGAGGAATTTATACTGGCTACCGAAATTCCAAACATTCCCAACCGACCGGTAGCACGTAGTGCTCTATAGCTTTTTTTCCATTCGTCGCCGCCTAACGGATCGGTGATCAGTTCCACACCTCGTTTATCGGTGAGCTTCATGAGTTCATCGAACCAATCCTTGTTTCTGTAATCGATGGGATGATCCAGTCCCCGTTCTTTCAGGAATGCATGCTTGCGCTCGCTTGCCGTTCCGTAAGTTGTGGCGCCAATGTGTTTGGCTATATCCAGTTGAGCTAAGCCAACTCCACCGCCGGCATTGTGGATGAGCACGGATTCTTCTTTTTGGAGTCCGCCCATGGCTACTAACAACGCCCAGGCGGTTAAATAGGTAACAGGAATGGAAGCTGCTTCTTCAAAAGACAGCGATGCCGGTTTTTCATACACTTGTTTTTCTTTCAGTACTACTTGTTCGGCCTGACCTTTAAATCGGCATAGTCCGATCACTTCTTTGCCGATCCAGCTTTTATCAATTTCCGAACCAACTTCTGTAACGATTCCCGCGACTTCATAGCCCATCACACACGGCGTTTTTGGTCCGTCGGGATATTGTCCTTTTCGGGCAAGGATATCTGCAAAGTTCAATCCCGATGCTTTTACCTGAATGAGGAGTTCGTCTTTGTTTGGAGTCAGGTCAGGAACTTCCTGAACCTGAAGGACATCATAACTTCCGGTTTTGGTGTAAACGAGTTGGCGCATATCAAATCAATTTTGAGTTCATTTTATTATAGCCACAAAAGCACAGAAACACGAAAGTAAATTAAAAGGGTAAACCAAAGAGGGCGCAAGGGTTTTTGGGGTGAAGGTGTTTGTAATTTCTAGGAGTTCTTTGTGTTTGTTTAGACCTCCTCTGTCTCCTCCTTGTATAAGGAGGAGGACTCGTTGATGAAGAGTTGAAAAAGTTCGGGAATTCCCCCCTCATGAAGGAGGGGCGAACTGGTCAGGAAGAAAAATGTGAGAAGGATTTGGGGAGGTCGGTAAGGTGAAAGTTCATTTAAAATCACAGAGTGCACGAAGGGATTTGGGAAAGATATTTAGTCTTTGTGGTTGAAAAGAAACCCATCCCTGTCCCTTCCCTTCGTTGAGGGAAGGGGACTTTGATATTAATATCTGATTTGGTTTAAGAGTCTCCCTCCCTAAAGTTAGGGAGGGAACAAGGGTATGTCAGAGAATTGATGTGGAGAATCTAAATCTCCCTTTGAAGGGAGACCGATCGAACACTTGTGTGAGATCAGAGGGATGTTGTGCAGTTTCTGAGCTAGTAAACCGCACAAGATCCTCCGTCCGCCATTGGGCGGACACCTCCTTCTAAGGAGGATTTTTAAAACCCCGCACATAAGCTAGCAAGGGCTTCAGCCCTGCGTTTGTGTGCAGGGGAAATTTTAATTTCATTAATAGGTAGCCGGTCGGACTAAAGTCCTCTCTGGTGAACTTGATACTGAATGTTGGTGGAGTATCAGATTTAGTCAGGTACACCAGCCAGGGATTTATCCCGCAGCGCTAGAATAATTTTACGGGTAAGGTTGTTATGGCTAAAATCCTCTCTGGTAAACTTGATACTGAATGCTGTTCGTGATTTAGATTTTCTCAGTAAAACCTGGCAGAATTTTAATCCGCAGCGGGTTAAGAATTGGTTGGAGAGCCTTTAAGTCTTGAAGATTTTTAACATTAGGTAAATCTCACTTCACTATTTTAATATAAAGGGGTAAACTTAAGCTTTTAAGGTATAATTAAAGAGTAAGGTTAAAAATGGGGCAACAACAAATCCTGTTGATTTTGCTGGTAACTGTGATCGTGGGGATCGCAACAGTGGTGGCAATTAATACAATGTCCAGTACATTACAGCAAAACAATATTGACGCTGTTCGGGTTGATCTGTCAGTAATAGCAGCACAGATGCAGTCGTATTATCAAAAACCAAGAGGGATGGGCGGAGGAAGCAAATCTTTTGTTGGTATTACATTCGAAAAAATTGCGTTTCAAGCAGACTCAATAGATGCTACCGGAATGCTTGCGCGAAATGGCAATGCAATATTTAAAATTGAATCAGCTACTAATGCGGAGGTCGTATTAACAGCTCAGCCGAGAACAGGTCCGGCAATGACTTTTGAGGATCTCTCTAATTCAGAGATAACTCAACTCGCTGAGGTTAGACTTTCTGAAGTAGTAATGCGGTATCAGATCGAGTAAAACGGAACCACAGAGTGCACAAAGGTTTTTTGGGAAATGTTTTAACCACAGAGGTCACAAAGGGATTAGGGGTGAAGGTATTTTGTCTCTGTGTTCTTTGTGATTGTAAAGAAACCCATCCCTGTCCCTTCCCTTCGTTAAGGGAAGGGGACGTTGTAATTAATATCTGAGTGGAGTTATAAAGTCTCCCTCCCTGAAGTTAGGGAGGGAACAAGGGTGGGTCAGAAAAGACAGGTAATTGTTGTAACCACAGAGTGCACAAAGGTTGTGAGACGAAGATGTTTATTTAGGCTCTGTGAACTTTGTGATTAGTAACTGGAGAGTTCATGTTGGTATAATGAATTATTAAAACGGGAGATCATCATCCATGTCGTCAAAGTCTTTATCGAGGGTAAAACCTTCGGTGCTGGGCGGTGGCGGTGCTTGTTCTTGCTGATTTCCGGTTCCGTGCTCTACTTTCCATGCCTTTACATCGGTATACCAATTGCCTTTATACTCACGGCTTTGAATATCGATAGAAACCGTAACTTCAGCATTTTGTTGAACAGCCTGAGCATCAATATTATCTCCCCATTGAGTGATACAGACTTTTCTGGGGTATTTTCCGGGAATTTCCAGAATAAAATCTCGCTTTCTCCACGGACCGTTTTTCCCTTCTCCTGATTGTTCTTCTAAAATTTGTACGACTCTTCCTTGTAACTGCAGATCCATGGTGTTGGTTTTTTAAGTTTTCATAAAGATATGGGTTTATATGGAATGATGTTAAGAAGCAGAAAACTCTTTTTGTATGATTTAGTCGTCCAAAAATTAACAAGTAATAATTTTTCGGTAGGGCTTTTAAATACTATTATTGGAAAAATCGTACCAAATGTTTGTCAGGCTTTTTATAACAGGGATCATAATTACGTGTTTTTCTACTGAACTATGGGCACAACCCACGTTCAAAAAGACTCGCTATGCCGGCGAACAGGGGCTTTCACATAATACTGTTTTGGGTATTACTATGGACGAAAGAGGTTTTCTTTGGATAGCTACTCTGGATGGGCTGAACAGATTTGACGGACTGGAAATGAAAGTGTACAGACCGAATGAAGAAGATTCGTTATCCCTGAATGATGGATTTATACACGGTATCCACCAGCATGAAGACGGGAAACTTTGGGTGAGCACTCGTGACGGCGGCCTGAATCTTTTTGATCCTGTTATGGAAACTTTTCGAAGTTTTAGTGGTCCGAAACCGGAATCAACGGGCTTTCCGGAACATGAGATCAGTCTTTTACATAAGGACAGCAGAGAGAGCTACTGGATCGCCTTTTTTGGTCATAGTACAGGCTTGGTAAATCCGGAAACAAAAATATACTATCCGGCCAATATTGTTGATGGAGAAACGGGAAAAAAAAGAACCTCTGTTAATGCTTATCTGGAATTTGGCGATGGAAGTATGCTTTTTACATCATTGAACGGATTGTATTATTTGCCGTCCGTGGAAGTAGAAAAAATTCTAAGTAACCCTGAATCTGATCAGAAGATCTATTCAGTTCAGATCCGTTATTCTGATTCCAACCCATTTCCAAATACGGTAAACATGAAGGTTGATTCCGGGGGTGAACTTTGGGTAAACCTGGTTACATCGGGATTGGAAAAAATGCCTTCAGCTTTTATCCCTGATTTTCTGAAGAAAAGTATGGAAACAGGTGTGGTGAGTAACTCATCCGGAAACTTGGTAGTGGAAAGAGATGGGTTTTTAATATCGGGATATCTCAGCAACCAACTTCTTTTTGTGGATCTTAAAAGTGGAAAGAAAAGTATTTCAAAGTTCGATTCGGGAATTAATTTACAGGGAGCTACTTACATTTATGAAGATCCGAATCAAGAGCTCTGGGTGTATACCTGGGGAAGCGGCTTTTATAAACTGGAACAAAAGAAAGGGGTTACTCTCGTTAATAATACGACACATCCGGACACATTTGAGTCAGATTTTATGCTTGGTTTCGAAGAAGATGAGAGTGGGTTTTGGATAGGAACGGGATCAGAGGTACAGTTTTATGACCTCGATAAAAAAGAAATTACGGCACTTAATGACCGATTGTCAAACACTCAGATTTACGGGGTATGGGATATTGAAAGAGAGGAGTCAGGACTGTGGATCGTTACTGTGGAAAAAGGATTGGTGTTTATCGGAAATGAAGAACTAAAAAAGAGAAAGGGGATAAAAGCTCATCGGTTTACAAACCAAAACAGCATAATTAAAAGCAAAAACCTGCACACGGTATTTAAAGACTCCCGTGGTTGGCTGTGGTTGGGATATGAAGGTGAGGGCATCCAAATAGTTAAAAATCCTGAAGCGCTGATCACAGGATCAGTTTTAAATATCACAGAGCTGAGATCTGACTCTGAAAGCGAACAACCCGATATTTCATCGGAGAATATCCGTGAATTTTATGAAGATCGTTTTGGGAATATCTGGGCCGCTACAAACGACCGTGGCTTTGACCGGATATCAATTCAGGGACAGGAAATCTTATCAATAAGAACATTTCAAAATGAACCCGGAAATGTAAGATCGGTTCCTCACGATGATGGGAGAAGTATTTTTCAGCACACAGACACAACTTATTGGTTTGCAACTTATGGGGGAGGCATCGCAAAATGGAATTCCTCAACCGATATTATCACGAGATATACTACAGAAGACGGACTTCCAAATAACAGCACCTATAGTGTGATCGGGGAAAAAGAAACGCAATATATATGGACGAGCACAAATTCGGGCTTAGCCAGACTTGATACGAGAACGGGAGAATTCAATGTCTTAACTGAAGAAGACGGTTTACAGAATAATGAGTTTAACACCGGTGCTTATTTAATGTTACAGGATGGAAGGTTGATCTTTGGCGGAATTAACGGATTTAATATCATTGATCCCGACGAGCTTAAAAAGAATGATAGAGTTCCGCCGGTTTACATCACCAAGATCAATTTGTTTGACGAACCATTTCAGACTGACACTTCCGCTACTGCGATCAGGAATATTGAACTGGCTTATAATGAGAACTTTCTTTCTTTCGAATTCGCGGCACTCGATTTTGAAAACCCAAAACAAAATCAGTTTGCTTATAAAATGGAAGGAGTGGATGCAGATTGGGTGTATTCAGGGAACAGAAATTTTACCGGCTATCCTAATTTGGCGCCGGGTGAATATACATTCAAAGTTAAAGCTGCCAATAATGACGGGATATGGAATGAAGTAGGCACAAGCATCAACATTGAAATCACTCCTCCCTGGTGGCAAACAGTATGGTTTAGATTGGCTTCAGGACTACTGTTGTTAGCAGTTATCGTTTTTGGAGTAAGATATTTTTCTCAGAAAAGACTTCGAGAGCAGATCAGGAAAATGGAAATTGAGAACAAGCTCAGAAATGAGAGAGAACGAATTTCAAGAGATCTTCATGACCACGTCGGTTCGCAATTGGCAAATATAATGTCCGGGCTGTCGCTGGCTGATAAGTACAATCAGGTCGATAATAAAGAGAAGTCTTCCTCTCTGATGAACTCACTGCGAGGTGATGCAGAAGTAACCATCAAGCAACTGAGAGACACCATTTGGGCGCTTAACCAAAATGAGCTTAACCTGTTGAACTTCAAAGATCATCTGCAAAGCTATTTTAACAATCAAACGGCTTTTAAAGAATCTCTCATGTTTAACTATGAGATTCTGGGAAACAAGGAAACAAAACTGTCTTCCACGCAGGCATTAAATCTTTTCAGAATAATTCAGGAAGCTTCACAGAATACACTGAAGTATGCAAATGCTGAAACGATCAGTATAAAATTGCACCAAAAAAATGGGTCCTTAATGATTTTTATAAAAGATGATGGCTCCTTTAAAGGAGATCAGAAGACGTTTAACGGGGGATATGGCTTCGGGAATATGGAAAAAAGAACGAAAGAATTGGGAGGTAATATCTCAGTGAATACAGAGGATGGAACTGAGATCAAGGTAAACATACCGATATAGATAAATACCAAATTCGGGGTATAGCTAATAACTTGGGGATGACTGATATTTCTTCAAAAGATTGATTATGGAAAGTAAAGAACCGGGAAAAAAAATAAAGGTAGCCATTGTAGAAGATCATGACATCTTCAGAAAGAGGCTGACGGAATTGTTGGGGTTTTATGATGAGCTGGAGTTGGTTTTTACAGCAGATTCGGGAGAGGTATGTTTAAAGCATGTGTTTGAGTCGGAGCCGGAAAAAATGCCGGATGTAATTTTAATGGATATTGAGCTTCCGGGAATATCAGGTATAGAAACGACTTTTCAGCTTAAAGAGAAATTTGGAGAGATTGACATTATAATGTTCACGGTTTTTGAAGATGATGAACGACTTTTTGAATCCATTCAGGTTGGAGCTACAGGTTATTTACTGAAAGACACCGCTATTGATGAAGTAGTATCATCTTTGAAAGAAGTGAGAGAGGGAGGATCACCGATCACTCCTTCTATTGCAAGAAAACTGATCGGAATGGTTTCTAAACCGAAAAATGACAATTCTTCTAAATCAGAACCGGAAGTAGTTCCGTTTGACCTGAGTCCGGCAGAAATTCGAATTCTGGAACAGGTTATTGATGGAAAATCAAACAAAGAAATAGCAGAAGAGGTATTTCTGAGTCCATGGACAGTGAAAACGCACATCAAAAATATTTATAAAAAAATGCATGTTAATTCAAGGGCAGCCGCAGTAAGGTTAGCTCTGAAACGTGATATTTTATAAGCTGATCACACGGAAAAATACTCCGTTCGGGTGATTTATTAACAACTGATTTATAGTGAAGTTTGAATGGCAGTAGTTTTTTGCCGCTGTTCATTACTAATTAATCAGGATCAAGATGAAGAAATTAACGTTACTATTTTTAGGGGTACTATATTTTTCCTCACCTCTTTTTGCACAATCAAAAACGGTTCAAGACTGGATCGCATCACAATATTCGAACGCTTCACATCAGGCGTTTATTTATCAGGCGTCACCCCAAACAAGAATGCTCGATCATGAGGTTTTAACTGCCGGAATAGAAGAAAAGAAAGCTTTTTTGGCCGAATACAATCAGCTTAAACGAAAAGGCGCTTTTGTAAATAATCCGGATACTACCTGGAGATTTGAAGAGTACAAAGCACCGCAAGATTCTATGTACAGGCCTCGATCGTATGGACAGCTTTGGTACGAAGGTGATGTTGCATCAGGAGATTATGTATACAGCAATGAATCGTTTAAGTGGCATCCCGATAGTTTAGAGTTGTTTCCGGATCGTCATAGTTACAGCAGGATTTATGAGTCAGGAAATGACACTAGTGAAGCGGTTTATTTCAATAACTGGAGCCGAACACCGTATTATGGAACAAGAACGGCAATTATGGAAGAGCCGACAGGTGGGGCTGATTACGAGACTTTTTCGGAGAATTTAAATCCGGTTTTTGGGTGGCAAAAATATGCCCACGAGTTCAGTTATCGGGATGAAAATGGCTGGGATACACTGAGAGTCTCAGAAAGATATGATTCTGAAACGATGGAATACTATCTCGAATCAGAGCAAAAATATATTTCTAATGAAAGCTACAGTCTAAACTCATATAAATCGTACAATTTTGACGGGTCTATCGGATATTGGAGCTATGATTATACTAAACTTGGAGAGGGTGGCAGGTATATTTATCAGGTTTCAAAGCAGTGGAATAGCACCAAAGAAAAGCTGGTTGGCAGAGACAGCCTTCATTTTAAGTATGAGAATAATGTGATTGAAGGAATGCAATATTCCTGGGGAGATTCTCTGTGGGTAGCTCAAGGTATATACAAGACATTCCAAAACCCAAATGATGAAACCGTTGTAGATAGCATTATAAATTACAGCGTCTATCCTGACAGTTTAGATGAAAACAATAGACCGGTAATTGATGAAGCAATAATTCGTACGGAATTTGAATATGATATCAATGGGAATCAAACAGAAGTGAGAACATATAGTCTTATTGAAGGAACATTAAGCCTGACTAGCAGAACTGTTAGAACCTGGGAGTTAATTGGAGAATATTACGCAGTTGTCCGGCAGGATACATATTCTAGAGATTTCACAACGGGAGAGCTGTATAAATCCGGATTCTTTGAGCGTTTTTATGATGAAGCAGGTTCAAATATCGGCGATCGAACTTTTAACCTTAATGCTGCCGGTGACACTACCTATGGAAGAGGAAATCAATCGCTCACTCTTGAAGATGGAACCAGGGTTTACGTAACTCTGCAATGGGATTTTAATTTAAAAGAACTAGTTCCTCAGTACTACAGAGCGTATCCAAGATCAGTTTTTGGGGAAGGTGGGTACCTGAATCAAAGCACTTATTTTGATATGATTACAAACAGCGGAACCAGGAGCATAAACGTTGGAGGAAATTATCCCGGTGTATTTAATGATGGTCCTATACCAATATCTTCAGGGGACACACTCTCATTTTTTGTAAGCGCAATAAATATGGATTTTTCAAAACCTGATGTTGCGATTACAAACATGCCTTCTACTGCTACTTTTGATTCTGAAACAAGAAAATTTTGGTGGATAGTTGACGAAGAAAAGCCGGGTCCAATGACATATACAGCAACCAATAAAAACGGAAGCTCAGAGACTGTGGTTTATTTTGCAAACATTGAAACCGTAAATGATGATGGTAATCCGGTTTCCAACGAAGAGGACGATCTAGGCCCGAAAGACTTCACGCTGAAGCAGAATTATCCAAACCCGTTCAACCCAAGTACAAAGATCAGTTTCAACTTACCTCAAGCTTCAGATGTGAGTTTGAAAGTGTATAATATGCTTGGGCAGGAAGTAGCAACTCTGGTAAGTGAAAGGCTGGGAGCCGGAGCTCAAACGGTAACCTTCGATGCCAGTAATCTTTCAAGTGGAATGTACATCTACAGAATACAAGCAGGTACTTTCAGCAAAACCAAAAAAATGATGCTGATCAAATAGCAGTTCAAAATTGAGGGGTCAATGGTTAAAAGGGATCAGGTAGAAATATCTGATCCTTTTTTATTTCATGCGATTAAACTTTAACCCTGAAATCACCCAGTTCGGGAGGTTCTTTTCAGGATCACGTTTAGTCATATCTATGAACCACCCTAATTTTTTCATGATGGGGACTTTATGCGTTTCCACAAACTCAATTAGTGTTCCGTCCGGATCTTCAATGTATGTAAAACGACCGGCAGCCTCTCCCATATCAAAACTTTCAGCACTGTCTACGGTAAAAGGAAATCCTTTAGCCACACATTCTCTTTTTAAGGCGTCCATGCCTTGCACATCAAAACAAAGATGAATAAAACCGATATCTCCCCAATATCGGTCTTCAAATATCTTTTTAGGATTTCGACGACCGTCTTCACTTTGGATGAGTTCGATTTCAGTTGGACCAAACATTTGGCTGAAGCCACCTTTTCTGGGTTGAGAGTGTCTGAGTAACACTCTTCGAAACTTAGTCTGCCCCGAAGGCAGTCCATTCATATCTTCAAAAACTTCTGTTTCATCGTAGACGACTTCATCATAGCCAAGAATATCAGAATATAATGTTCGTGCTTTGTCAATATCAGAAGAGCCAATGATCGCACCGGAAACACCACCGGTAAGACGGCGCTCCTTCGTTTTAAACCAACCCAATCCTTTCACAACGTTAAAGATATTTCCGTTTAGGTCTTCAACAAAAAAGTTCAGATCTCCGGAAGGATTTTCTTTTAAAGGGGTGAGAACTTTCAGTCCGGCTGCAGTAAACTGTTCATATGATTTAGCAACATCGTAGGATTTGATCTTACAGCAGTTTATACCAAGATCACCCATTTGCAATTCGAAATCAGCGGCGACAGGCTCACGACTTGTATATTGCCAGATTTCAAATCCACCACCACCGCGCATATTTAAGGTAAGGATCGCGGTTCTGTCATGTGGCTTTCCTCCTGTGTAAGGTAACATCAGTTCTGCTGTAGCGGAGTCTTCAAATACTTTGATATCCATACCAAAATAATTTTTATACCACTCGGTGGCTTCATGAACATCAGAATTTCCAATACCAATTTGCTGTATTCCGGCAATTACTTTTTTCATAATATTTTTAAGGAGCTTTTATTTGATTAGAAACTACGAAGAAATTCTTTGAACCCCGAAGTGTTATAATCGGCCATTCCTCTTCTTTCAGCGACAATTTTACCATCGGGGGAAATCACGTAAGTTGTCGGGACTACTGTGGAATTATAAGTACCGGGTTTTCTGCCATTCAGGAAATAAACCGGAAAAGTATATTCTTTTCTTTCAAGATAGCTTCGGGCTTTTTTATGATCTTCATCCAATGACAACATTACAAACTGAATACTATCACTTTCTACGGATTCGTAAAGAGCTTGAATATTGGGCATTTCAGCTATACAAGGTGGGCACCAGGTTGCCCAAAAATTCAGAAAGATCGTTTTGCCTTCAAACTCTTCTAATGTTGATTCGCTTCCATCCAAAGAAAGGAGGGGAAGGTTATAATTTGCAGCACGGTACTGGCTTTCGGGAAGCTCTGTATCCGGTGTCATCAAGCCGGTCCATAGCAAAACGCGTTGCAGGTTTCCAATAACAGGGACATGTAATCCGGAAAAGTACAAGATACCGATAACGCTCAAAATACATCCCCATTCAATAAGCTCTCGCTTAAATGACCTTTGTTTTTTTGATGAGGTTTTATTGTCCATGTTGTTTAAAATAAAAAAGCCCTGAACAAAAGATTGATCAGGGCTTAAAGGTAGAAATTAAATTCTACTTATAAGAAATGTTTAGTTCTACTCTACGATTTTTTAAACGACCATTGGCGGTATCATTTGTTGTGAGAGGTCTTGTTTCACCATAACCAACAGCTTTAATTCTTGAAGCGCTTATGCCTCCGTTTACAAGATGTTGCTTTACAGCCTCAGCACGTAATCTCGAAAGCTCTAAGTTATAATCATTATTTCCACGATTGTCGGTATGTCCTTCAATACTCAATCTCAGATCTTCATCGTCATTCATTATTTTAACAAGTTCATCAAGATCATCCAAAGAAGTGGGATCAATATTTGCAGAGTTAGTTGCAAACAGAAGGTTCTGAAAAATCACATCTAGTTTACGTTTTACATCTGCAGTAACTTCGGGGCATCCATTATTAGGTTTTATGCCTTCAAGAGAAGGACAGTTATCTTCTTTGTCGATAATTCCGTCTCCATCGCTGTCAGGGCAGCCTCCAAATTCAGCTGTTCCTGCAAAAACAGGACATAGATCTACTGAGTTTTTGATCCCGTCTCCGTCATCATCAGGGCATCCGTCGGTTGCAGTTGTTCCTTTTACTTCGGGGCAAAGGTCTTCACCATCCGGAATTTTATCCCCATCGGTATCAGCACAGCCCTGGAATTCGGGAGAACCTGCAATGTTTGGGCAAGCATCTTCAAAATCTACAATCGAATCTCCGTCCGAATCAGCACAACCTCTGTTTGCAGCAGTTCCGGCAACATCAGGGCAAAGGTCCTGTGAGTTGATAATTCCATCAGAATCATTATCAGGACAACCATTTGTTTCCGGAGAGCCGGCGGTATCAACACATTTATCAACTTTATCTTTTACCCCGTCTCCGTCTGAATCTTTGGCACCAAATAATCGAAACTTCAAGCCTATTGAGTGAATAACGAAGTCATCATGATCCTCGCGATTGATATTAGATTCTCCATCAATTCTATCTGTCAGGCTTCGGTTGTATGTGGACTTAAGTTCAAGAACTGCGCCATTAGAAATCGGAAACTCTAAACCTGCCTGGAGAGGAATTACCTGATAAACTTCATCGTTTAAGGTTTCGCTTTCGCCAAAAAAATAGGAAACACCATAGCCTGCTCCCAGAAAAGGGCGGATGGATGCATCTTTATTGAAAATAATATCATTAGCAAAATTGAAATCAATCATGAGGTTATTACTCAGAAATAATTTCCGAAACCCGGGATCCATATCATCGGTATCTAAAGATCCGTAATTGAATTCGTAATTTAGATCAAAGGTGTTATTCAAGTAACGGTGTATTCCAAGCCCGACGGAGACGTCTTCATAGACTTTAGTCTTAAAAATTTCATTGGTAAAATCCCCGTCATATTGATGAGTTCCAATATTGAGGGAAATCCATGTTTTGCTGTCTCTGTCTTGTCCGTTTACCCCAAATGAAGTGATTCCAACCATTAAGAGGAATAAAAGTATCGTTCGTTTCATATTGTAATCCGCTGGTTAATTTTCTTGGATTACACTAAAGGTAGGTGTTAAAGTTCCGAATCTACCGTTTAAATTTTTTAATTAAAGACTTTTAAGGTTATATAAATGAGGATATTTCATTCAGATCTTTCTTTTTAATATCCGGAACCTTCACATCTTCAGCCGGGTAGCCAACAACCAGTAATAAGAATGGTTTTTCATTTTCAGGCCTGTTCATTACTTCGTTTAAAAAGCCCATAGGACTTGGAGTATGAGTAAGAGTTGCTAGTCCTGCGTTATGCAGAGCAGTGATCAGCATCCCGGTTGCAATACCAACAGACTCTTTCACATAATAATTTTTCTCTTTGTTTCCTTCTTCATCTAAAGCATAACTTTCTGAGAAAATCCCTATCAAATAAGGAGCTTCTTCCAGAAAGGGTTTGTGTTCATCTGTGTCAAACTGCTCAAGATCATCCAGCCAGTCTTGAGGAGCGCGTCGGTGGTAAAACTCATGCTCTTCATCTTCAGCAGCATCGCGGAGTTGCTTCTTTATATCTGCCGATTCAACAACAGCAAAATGCCAGGGTTGTTTATTTGCGCCATTGGGGGCTGTTCCTGCTGCCAGAATACAGTTTTCTATGATCTCTCGTGGAACAGTTCGTGAGGAAAAGTCCCGAACGGTTCTTCTTCTCTTTAGGTCTTCATAAAAACTTATAGCCCTCTCTTTCATTTCTTCAACTGAATACTCATTATAATCTTTATGAGGCAAAAACTGGTACTTATTCATTGTGTCTTATCGGAATTTTAAGATTTAATTGATGGTACGGATTATAGATGACAGAGAAAGTAAAGTTTTAATAACAGAAGTAAGTTTACCTTGATCTGAGATTTAATTATTAGTGATTTCTGAATAAACGAAATCTCTCCATTCTTTTAATTCGGTTAGTAGTTCGGAATATCTTGCTCTGAGATGGAGCTGGTCGATTGAGTTTATCATTAAATCAGCATCACCAATAGATTCATTTAGTACAAGCCACAGAATCATTTCTTCATAAATATCAAACCAGTCCGCGTTTAATGACTCTTTAGATATAAAAGAGGTAGCAATTGGCAGGTAGTAATTTACAATTCCTAGCTCTATTGCTTTAGCAGTAGTCATCATTTTAACAGAAGTGTTTAAAATGTCGAGATCGTTAGCCAAAGGTATCTTATTTTTATATCGTGCTGTCAGAAAAGCACTCCAATTCAAAGAGTCGGATCTGAGTTCGTAAGAGTACTTAAAATTGCGAGCATCAGAAGAGTCTATTTGTGGCTTTAATTGTTGAAGTAATTTCTGAGCCGAGGAAATATCACCATTAAGAAACAGCGCATCTGCATTTAAGATCTGCAAACTCAGAAGTGTGTCAGAAGCATCAAATGCATACAAAGCAGTGGCATAATTTCTGTGCAAAAGTTGTTCCCTGATCCAGTCTCTTTTTATAAGCTTATTATCGGGACTGAGCTCGTAAAGGTTTCCAATAGTTTTTAAGGCTTTGGTCGAATCTTGACTTGAAACATGGAAATTATATTCATCCCAAAGCAGCTGTTCTTTTGTAAGTACGTGAGGACAATGTTTTTGAAATAAAGATCTTCTGCTGAAAATGAATTCTGAAATTTGTTTATCAACAGAATCAATTTCTACGGTCTTTAAATGCTGATGCCAGCCATAGACCAGTTCATCAAAAGATACAGGGTAAGAGTTTTTAAAATCATTGGTGGGGTACGCTTTTTTAAAATTCTCAACAGGATAATTATTCAGGAGAAATTGCACAAAAGAACCGGCTGTGGTATAGCTGATGGAAGAAGCAGAACTGTAGAAACCGGAATTGGAAAGAGCATTTTTCATTTGTTGTGGAGAAGGATAGGAAGATTCAGCAGAAATGATCTGGTCTAAAGTTGACTCGGATGACGCGTCTTTTGCAATGGCTTCAGCAATTCCTTCTATCATGCCGATGCTCCAGCTGCCATTAAAGAGGGAATTGCCAAACTGTTTGGATATTACATGAACCATTTCATGTTTCAGAACTCCATCCAGATGCTGTTTGGCAATGTGAAGTTGATCCTGATCTAACCAAATCGGCACATAACTGGTGAACTTTGCCCCAACCAGCTTTTTCTTCTGCCAGGAATTTGCATAAATATAACTCTCTATTTTTCTGCCTTCAGGCCAATCTATTTCGAGAATGTCGATGATCTGTTGAAAATGAAATTCATGCCGAAGGGCCCAATATTCCATTTCTTGATCAGTGAAGTTTATTTCCTCAAAGTAAATATCAAAGTGTGTTGTTTGATAATGAGCGGATAGTTCTTTTTTAAGGGTTTCGCGCGGTGTAATAATTCCCATTTCATCCAAATTCAGATAGCTGAATAACAGACACCCCAGAGCTAAAAAAGTGACGATCTTATTTTGAGAGGTTTCTGACCAATTTGGAAGGATCCAAAGGAGGATAATCCAGAGAATTGTAATCCAACGAAAGAAAAGCAGACTTTCACTTACCTGTAGTGCTTCATCATAAATAGGTCCCGGCCAGGTACCCCAAACATGATTGAAGAAGTAGACTTGAGGAAGTGTAAAAAACTCAATCATCCAAACACCGAGACTGCAAACTAAAAGTATAAAAAAAGAAAAAAGAGCAGGCGCAGGAAGGTTCATCGTTTTGCATAACCGACCTATTGAGGCTCCAAAAAATACACTTGGCGCCGGCAGTAAAATCCAGAATGCAAATCCGTCAAAGGTTAAACAGCCGGCAATGAGCGAAGAAATAAGCAAAGGAACAGCAATAATATAAATATAGCTCATTATACTGATCGCTAGGCGAAAAGCACAATTGTCGTCTTTGGATTTTGCCAAAACAACTGCCGCAATGAAACATCCAAGAATAGATGCCAGAAAAGCAGATTCAAAATGGAGATCTCTTAACAGTGGAAATAAAAGTAAAAGTGAGCCCAGAGCAAGAGGAAGAAGTATTTTCAGATAATGCCGTTTCACAACCTAACCGATTTTGAGTTCAGCAGCCCAATACACCCAATAAATCAGAAGGAACTGTAATGGGAGTCGAAGCAAAGTGAGGACGGTGTATAAACTCCATCCCTGTTTTTGATAAGCTTTTAAGAACATATCGATATTTGCCGGGAAAACTGCGATGAGCAACAGGATCAACCCCCAAGCCGCATATGTTTTCGAAAAAGGAATCAAAACCCCAATTCCTCCCAATACTTCAGCAACTCCACTCCAAAAAACCATTGCTTTATGGTTTGGTATATAATTCGGCATAATTTTTAAAAAGAATCCGGGATTCACAAAGTGGTAAATACCTATAGAGATGAATAGAATTCCAATTATTACTGTGTGAGTAGATGGAGAAATAATAGCCGGGTTTGTTAATATTATGGATGATACTCATTCAAAAGCTTCATCGCTGTAACTTTTTTCAAATTCATAAGTCTAACAACTGCGGGATTGAAACATCAATGAATGATAACCGTACGGAGTTTAGAACAAAAATCGGAGTTTGAAAATGGACAGAGCAAAAAGATTTAAAATACAAGTTGCAGTATCGATGGTATTCACATTTGTGATCATGTTGACTGCGGTAAAGATGGGATGGGCGCAATCATCGGATGATGCATACAAAATTGAACGCTTTGCAGTAAATCATGGCGTTAAGATCAGTGTAGAAACTTCCGGCGGAAGTATTGATGTGATCGGCAAAGACACAGATGAAGTAACCGTTGAAATGTATGTGCGAAAAAGAAACAGGTATGTGCAGGCTAATGACGAAGATCTGAAAGGGTGGGAAATTGAGATATCAGAACGAAATAATACCGTAACAGCACATGCCAAAAGAGAGAATTCAAGAAGCTGGAACTGGAACAGAAACACTCCTTCAATTTCATTTGTGGTTTATGCGCCGATTAGATCTACAAGTGATGTAAGAACCTCCGGCGGAAGTATTGAGATGATGAATTTAGAGGGAAAACAATCCGGAAGAACAAGTGGAGGCTCTATTCGTGCAGAAGCTATAATAGGAGACCTCAATATCAGAACTTCGGGTGGATCTATTACGCTAAATGAAATTGTTGGAACTACAGAAGCAAGAACCAGTGGCGGAAGAATTAAGGCTGAAAATGTTGACGGGGATCTGGATGTAAAAACCTCCGGTGGAAGTATTTCTTTGGAAGGAATTTCAGGTAGTGTGGATGCCAGCACCAGTGGAGGGTCAATAAATGCAGAAATAACAAAGCCGAATGATTTTATTAATCTAAGGACATCCGGCGGAAGCATTACAGTAACGGTTCCGGAAGAAAACGGCTATGACCTAGATTTGGATGGAAATCGTGTAAGAGCAGAATTAAAAAACTTTACCGGAGAATATGAAAAAGATGAAATCAAAGGAACTGTAAATGGTGGGGGAGTTAAAATCAGGGCTAAAACTTCCGGCGGTTCCATTCGTCTTAACTACAGATAAGCATTTCATATCATACAAACTATTGTTAGTTATAAAAGGTGAGGGTGGATAGTCCTCACCTTTTTTTATTTACTTCATTTTATAGATAATGCCTCTTTTCATTACAAAAGTAATATTCTTTAATTCGCTGATGTCTTCCAATGGATTTTTATCTACAGCAATAATATCAGCTGATTTTCCCTCTTCAATGGAGCCTATCTGATCTCTCATTCCTAAAAGTTCTGCAGCATTAAGAGTTGCTGTTTTGATGGCGTGACTTTCGCTCATTCCGTAATCAACCATGATCTCAAATTCGCGGGCATTTTCGCCATGTTTGCTGACACCGGAATCTGTACCGAAAGCAATTTTAACTCCACCTTTTAACGCACGTTTAAAAGAAGCTTCTACAATAGGAACAACAGTATTTATTTTATCGACGATAGCAGGAGGAATTTGATCGTTTACTGACAACTCATCTCGAACAGATATGCCTGCTAATAAAGTAGGAACTAACCAGGCATCGTTTTCTAAAAATAACTTTACAGATTCATCATCTAGATATGAACCATGATCAATTGAACTCACACCTGCTCGCAGAGCTGCATTTATTCCATCTGCAGCGTGAGCATGAGCAGCTACTTTTCTGCCTAAACTATTTGCAGCTTCCACAATAGATTTCATCTCTTCATCGGTAAGCTGTTGACTTAATCCTGCGGCTGTATTACTTAAAACACCACCGGTTGCCGTAATTTTAATGACTCCGGCGCCTTGTTTTACTCTGGCACGAACAGCTCTTCTGCAATCATCTGCACCGTCACAAATGCCGACATTTTCATCCAATTCAAGTATTTCTGTTCTGTACCCGTGCGAATCCCCGTGACCTCCGGTAGCAGAAATAGCTCCTCCGGAATAAATAATTCTTGGACCGGCAATGAGACCTTTGGCAGTGGCTCTTTGTATAGCACCGATCAGTTCAGCATCGGCTCCAAGATTTCGGACGGTAGTAAATCCGGCGTGTAATGTTCTTTCCAAATAAGGCAGAGATTTGAAAGCCAGATCTTGCTCATTCATTGTTGTCCACTCGTGTGGATTAGCATCCGGATCTCGCTCTCCGGTCAAATGTGTATGCATATCAATAAACCCCGGCATCACAAATTTATCTTTCAAATCGGTTACTTCTGCATCATCAAAACCTAATTCTGATGATGACTTAAAGCCCGAATGAACGCTTTCGATCGCGCCGTTCCTAATTACCACTGTTTGGTTTGATAAAGGTTTTTCTCCGGGTATAGCCAGAAGAGAACCGGCATGAATGATCTTGATATTATTCTGAGCGGATAATGAAGCAGATAAGATCAGCGCCAAAAGAATTACGAAAAGAGATTTAATGTATGACATAATCGAGAGTTAGTTTTTTTTTTGAATTACACAATGTATTGAAAGTGAGTGAGATCAAGAAATAAAAAGCAATAGATTGAAATCTAATATCAAAAACTTTTGTTGAGAAGGATGCCCAAATAAATGAATCAAAACATTATATTGAAGGTTCGATTTTAATAACGGAGAATATGTCCACAAAAGAAACGGCTACTGTTGAAGCAAAAGAGGAAGCGCAGGAACGACCAATTATAATAAAAGGCGCAAGGACTCATAATCTCAAGAATATAGATGTAGAAATTCCGAGGAATAAGCTCACGGTGATAACAGGGGTTTCTGGTTCCGGAAAATCGAGCCTGGCCTTTGATACAATTTATGCGGAGGGACAACGACGTTATGTGGAAAGTCTTTCCAGCTACGCCAGACAGTTTCTGGAAAGAATGGATAAGCCGGATGTCGATTTTATGCAGGGGATTTCTCCGGCAATGGCCATTCAGCAAAAAACCACTTCGAGCAATCCGCGTTCAACTGTTGGAACAACAACTGAGATCTATGATTATTTAAGACTGCTGTTTGCCCGAATTGGAAAAACAATTTCTCCGGTATCCGGAAATCAGGTTAAAAAAGACACTCCGAAAACCGTTATTGAAGAGGTCCTTAAGCTGATGGAAGAAGGAGACCGGTTTTATGTTCTTTATCCGATTCCTCAGCACGAAAAAAAGAAACTGGACGAAGAGCTGAAGGTTTTAAAGGAAAAAGGATTTAGCAGACTTCTGAATATCAATGACGAAAGCATAGTAGATCTGACCGATGGCGACATCGACACAAAAAAGATCAAAAGAAAAGAGTTCAGGGTTCTTGTGGATCGCTTGATCCTTAAAGATGATGAAGCAACCATCACAAGGATAGCCGGATCGCTGGAAACAGCTTTTCAAAACGGAAGCGGAAGGTTATCCATCAAAAAACGAAATGGAGACGAATTCCCTTTCAGCGAACGATTTGAGTTGGATGGAATTGAGTTTACTGAGCCAACCCCGCAAATGTTTTCATTTAACAATCCGTTTGGTGCCTGCCCTAAATGTGAAGGTTTTGGAAAAGTATCAGGCATAGATGAAGATCTTGTGATTCCGGATCATGAAAAGACGATCCGAAACGGAGCTATTGCACCATTTACAACTCAGAAGTTTAGTACCCATCTCAGAGATCTGATAAAGGTAGCGTCAGAAGAAAAGTTTTCAATTGATACTCCTTATTCAGAGTTGCCTAAAGAAGTAAAAAGCATAATCTGGAAAGGGAAAGGAAACTATATCGGAATCTGGAACTTTTTCGATACAGTGAAAGATCAGGCGTATAAGGTTCATATGCGTGTGTTGTATTCCCGTTATCGCGGATATAGTCGATGCCCGGAATGTGAGGGATATCGCGTAAGAAAAGATGCGCAGTATGTGAAAGTTGGCGGAATGCATTCGGGAGAAGTGTCTGAGTTAACCATTGGACATGCCAAAGACTATTTTGAAGGACTTGAACTCACAGAGTTTGAGCAAGGTGTAGCGGGGCAGATCTTGTATGAGATCAGAAAAAGATTGAAATACCTGGATGAAGTTGGGTTGGATTATCTTACGCTGGATCGACTTGCGAATACTTTGAGTGGAGGTGAGTCACAAAGAATAAGTTTGGCGAATGCTTTGGGAAGTTCGTTGATCGGTAGTATGTACGTATTGGATGAACCAACAATTGGTTTGCACCCCAGAGATAACGATCGGTTGATCAAAATTCTGGAATCTCTGAGAGATATTGGAAATACGGTTTTGGTTGTGGAACACGATCCGGAAATGATGAAGGCTGCCGATAATGTAATTGATATCGGGCCTTTTGCGGGAGTACATGGTGGAGAAGTAGTATTTGAAGGTAACTTTGAAAACCTGCTGAAATCAGATACGCTTACCGGAAAATTTCTAAGTGGAAGAAAGCAGATCGAAGTTCCGGCAAAACGCAGAAAAGGAAATGGGAGATCTATAAAGGTTGAAGGGGCCAGCGAGCATAATCTTAAAAATGTAGACGTAGAATTTCCTTTGGGAAAGATGGTAGTAGTAACCGGCGTTTCAGGATCAGGGAAGTCTACACTGGTGCACGATACGGTTTATGCCGGCATCCAAAAACATATTGGTTCTTATAACCAGAAAGTGGGACGGTTCAAAGATCTGTCCGGAATGGCAAGTGTTCACAATTTAGAAATGGTAGACCAAAGCCCGATCGGCCGTTCTTCCAGATCAAATCCGGCAACCTATACCAAAGCGTTTGATGGAATTCGGGATGTGTTTTCGAACACTCGTCAGGCAAAAATAATGGGCTACACTCCTGGACATTTCTCATTTAACGTACCGGGCGGGAGATGTGAAAACTGTCAGGGTGAAGGGATCCAGAAAATAGAGATGCAGTTTATGGCTGATATCGAACTTGTTTGTGAAGTTTGTAACGGCGCACGTTTCCGAAAGGATGTATTAGCTGTAAAATATCGGGGTAAGAGTATTCATGACGTACTGGAAATGCCGATCTCTGAAGCTATCGAGTTTTTCGTGGATGAAACCACGATCATAAATAAACTACAGCCGCTTGAAGATGTTGGCTTGGGATATTTAAACCTGGGGCAAAGTGCGACAACCCTTTCAGGTGGAGAGGCTCAGCGTGTAAAACTAGCCAGATTCTTGACTAAACAAAGCTCCGAACACACCATTTACTTTTTTGATGAGCCCACAACAGGATTGCACTTTGAAGACGTGGCAAAACTACTGGAAGCATTTAATGAATTGGTTAATTCAGGTCATTCTGTAATTATCATAGAACACAATCTGGATATAATTAAATGTGCCGACTGGATCATCGACGTTGGCCCGGAAGGTGGTTTTGCAGGCGGACAAATTGTAGCAGAAGGCACACCTGAAGACATTGCAAAAGTGAAAGAAAGCTATACAGGGCAGTATTTGAAGGAATATTTATAGAAAAGTGATAGCGGAATCCAAAGTGTAATTTCACTGATCATATGGAATATATCTTTCCCACTTCCAGGGCGTGTACACATCGCCAATAGTTATTTCTAAAAGCTCTTTAAAGATTCCTTCTGCGTTATCGCTGTTGCTCATAATAATGACGCCTGTTTTTTGTTCGGGAAACATAATTGAATAGTGTTCCCAGCCCTGATCACTCCCTTCTTTAAAAGCACCGTAACCATATGGAGATTTGAGGAGTCCCCAACCCATTCCGTAACTTAATTCGATATCATCATTTCCGTCTGTGTCCTGCCAGACCTCTACTCCAAATTGTGCTTTGGAGTTAATTCTTAGCGATGGATCGAACATCAATTGAGCATGCTCAGAATTACCTGAGGCTTCGCGCAAAACATGTCCAAAGAATTTGGCATAGTCATCAGGGGTGGTTTCCATAGAGCCTGCAGCACTAGCTTCATCTTCGGTATCTTTGGGAATAGCTTCTCGTTCAGAGGTGTGTCCATTAACAAAAACTCCTTCAAAACGCTCTTGCCAAACATAACTGGTCATAGACATCTCCAGAGGACCAAAGATTCTGTCTTGGGCTAGCTCCTCCAAGCCTTTTCCCGTTACCTTTTCTATAGCGTACTGCAAAAGCATCATGCCTTCTCCCGAGTAGCTGAATCGAACACCCGGATCAAAGAAAAAGTGAATTTTTCCATCTCTGTCAAAATCGAAAGATTTATCTATCCAGCGCCAATTCGGAAAACCCGTGGAATGATTCAGACACATTCTTGCGGTAATATCTTTATAGCGGTCATCTCCGGCTAGATTAGCAAATCCGCGCCATTCTTTTTCAAATTCCAGATCGGGAATGGGTACATCAAAATACTCCTGAAGCGGTGTATCCAGATCGATAATTCCATCAAGAACGAGATCAGCTACTAAATATCCGAAAACAGCTTTACTGAAAGACGCCCCGTAAAAGATCTGGTCTGTGGTTAGGGTATCTTTAGTTTCATAATTAGCATAACCAAACCCTTTTTGATAAGCTATTTCATTATCATTGAAAATAGTAACTGCTAATCCTGTGATCTCTGCATCATCTATGAGGGCTTGAATACGTTGGGTAAGATCTTTTTCTGAAATGGTGTTCCCATCAATATGCTCGATATTGTCTTGAGAGCAACTGCTGAATAAGATCAGAATAGAAAGAAAGAGTAGAGAATATGTCATTATAAAATCTATGAAAGTTATGGTCCCTTTCGTTTAAAAGACCATGATGTTTCAAAAAGGAGAAAATACTCTCCGGCAGATCTTAAAATAGAATATGGAACCATGTCTGCTGAATTGAGTTGAAGTAGTGGTAACAAATAATAAAAAACCTGATATGAACACTATTCAAAGATTTTGCTCTCTATTTATCATCTTACTTTTAACAGTTGGACTTTCATCACAATCGGAAGCTCAATCACTTCCTGAGTTTGGTGTAAAAGGAGGATTAAACTATTCAACCTTTAACGATACCGAAGATGTAGAATACAAAACCGGATTTCTGATCGGTGGATATGCAAATTTTAAAATTCCAATGAGTCCTGTCTCGGTACAGCCGGAGGTTTTATACGCCCAGTATGGCGCAGATGTTGAAGATTCAGATGCAAGTTTTGTAGTTAATTATGTGCAAGTTCCGGTATTATTGAAATTTGGCTTTGATACCCCGGCAGCTAAACCAAACGTTTATTTTGGTCCATATATGAGTTTTAACACAAAGGCAGAAATAGAAAACGATGATGGATCCTTAAACTTAGAAGACAATGTTAAAGATACCGAATTTGGTGTTGTTGTTGGAGCCGGAGTGGATGTCAGTAAATTAAGACTGGGCTTGAGATATACAGCAGGTTTAAGCAATGTAGCTGATGATGACTTTAATGATTCTGCAAAAAATGGAGCCATAGCACTTACCGTTGGTATCGCATTTTAAATTGAGAATAACAGGGGAACAGTTTTAGATCAGAACCTCTAGTTATTCCAATTAATTTTAATATTTTAAGCGGGCCTTTTCTTAATTGAAAAGGTCTTTTTTTGTTAACTAAAAGGAATTTCAGGCGGGGTTATGAGCAGAGGATTTGTAGTAATCAGTATTGCATTAGCAGTTTTTTTTACACCAGTGGTAAAGGCACAATTCATTTCAGAATTTGGACTAAAAGGTGGGATTAATATCTCAAAAATAAGCAACGTGGATGAAACAAATTATAAAGCCGGAGTTCTTGCAGGGATATTTTTGGAAGTTGATATCCCCAACACATCATTTGCTTTCCAAACTGAGTTACTTTCTGTTCAATACGGGGATAAAGACTCTAACTCCGAAGAAGTTCGTAGGCTTACCTATTTTCAAATACCATTCCTGATTAAATATGGGATTAGTTTACCTGACTCTGATATTTCTCCCGTTGTTTATTTTGGGCCATATGCAGGCTTTAATTATAAAGCAGTAGTTGAAGATAAAGGCGGAAATGTAAGTGGGGATGGAAACATAAGGAGCATTTCCGATGACATAAAAGATAATGATTCGGGTTTATTATTTGGTGCGGAACTTGGCATTAAAGAGTTCAGGTTCGGGCTTAGGTATACTACGGGATTTACTGAAATTTTTGAAGCAGGCATGTCTGATGGTGAGAAGAACAGAGCATTAGCGTTTACTATTGGAATAGCACTTAATAAAAAAAATAATTAACCCGAAGTAGTTTAATAAATCTGTCTGTATTCACTCAGAAAACAAAAACTAGTACATATTAGAAATCGTGAAACAAAATTATAAGATCGGGGCATTAGGGATAGTTTTAATAGTACTTACTTCTATAGCTTTGAAGGCTCAAAATCTTCCTGAATTTGGAGTAAGGGTGGGCATAAATTCTGCTACTATCACTAATTTAGAGGGAACGGATAGAAAGACAGGGTTGCTGGCAGGGTTTTATATCGAGTTTGATATCCCGGAGAGTCAGTCTTCTGTACAGCCTGAATTACTTTATGTTCAGTATGGCGGCAAAGATGCTAATTCAGATGCTTCACAGTTATTTAGCTATCTCCAGATTCCTGTGTTACTAAAAATTGGCTTTGGGAATGAAGAAGTAAAGCCGAATATGTTTTTTGGTCCTTATCTTGGATTTAGTGTTAAATCAGAGTTTGATAATGGTTCCGGGGGCACTATTGACCTCGTTGGAGCAGTAAATGACATTGATTATGGAATGGTACTAGGAGCGGGCGTCGATGGTGATAAATTCCAGTTATCACTTCGCTATACAGCAGGGTTGAATAATATTTATGATGAAAGTATTGAGGATGGGGAGAAAAACAGTGCAATTGCGCTTGTATTCGGTATCGCTTTCTAAAAGATAAATTCCCTATTATAAAGCAGTTTCAAATTACGGAACTGCTTTTTTTATGTGATCTACTTTATGCAGAAACCTCTGGTCATTTTTTTTCTGATTGTTTTATCATCATCGCATTTGAATGCACAACAAAACCGCTTTGGGATGAAGTCCGGAGTTGTGATTTCAAGCATGTCGCATCAGCAAACAGAGATCGGTACGGCAAATATAGAGTGGGGTGGAGCCTCTTCTTACCAAACAGGGATATTTTACAACAGAAGACTTGAGAATTCATTGCTGTCTTTTCAGGTAGAGGTTGATTATAAAAAACTTGGCACTGTATTCAGGATAAATGATGTTGACCCGAGAGTGGCTTCTTCAGCAAAAGCGAATTACAGGTTTGAGCATATTGGTTTTTCTGTATTACCGCGAATCGATCTTTTCCCGGAGAATAAAATCAATCCCAATTTCATGATTGGTGGTATCATGGAAGTTAAAACAAACTCAGAGGTGATATTTACATCAAATATACCTGATCCTGACAGATCGCTGGACAACTTCTTTTTTGGTGGAGATATAAATGAACACACCGAAGATTTTCTATACGGCTTTGTTATGGCAGGTGGAGTGGAATTTGCAACAAAGCCTGTGATCATAACTCTTGAAAGCAGATATACATCTTTATTTACACCGGTTTTTAATGAAGGTGTAGAACAAATGCCGCTAAATCAACAAACATCTACACTAAAAATAATGGAAGACAGCAGACACAATTATTTTAGTTTTCTAATTGGCTTCAACTTTTATTTTGATTAGTTATTACTGAAGGCGTAAACTCTATCTAATTCATCAAAGGGCGTCATGTTTGGCCGGCTACTTGCTTTAAATTGGAAAATTTTTGTTTCAAACCTCAACAGGTTTCAACTGTTGCTGTTGATAGGTTATATCATGTTTTTGGGAATCATGACTGTTAATCTGGTCGGGACAGCGATCGTTGTGATTTTATTGGATACCGATCCCTGGATGAAAACACAAATTCCCTGGCTCACCCCCGAGATCTATACTTTTCTGCTCTTAGTTTTTGCAAACTCCTATTGGGTTATGCACTTCTCTTTCACAAATCTGAGACTATTAAATATTTCAGAAAACAGAAAACTGCTTGGTTTTGGATTTCCTCTGAAAAGACTTTCGCGATATTTGATGATTATTGGATTTTGTCATCCTGTGAATATCATTTACAATTTTACCTGGCTCGTGTTTTTGATGATTCAGGTTTCTCATTTTTATCAAGTGTTGATCGGAGTAGCAGCAATTATCTTTAATTATGTGCTTATCTATTCTATCAAACACCGTTTCATTAAGATTGTGGAAAGAAAGTTTATAGCGGTAGTTGTTGGGTTTTTATTTTTGATATTTGGCTTGTTTCAGGCGGTATCGCTCTTTGCCGAAAACTCACAGGAGATATTTGTTCAAATTGTTCCGAGAGTAGAAACACTAAACAGTTTTTTATCCTGGAGCCCGGGCGGCTTACTTATACAAACTGTAAATGTTGAATACGGATGGACAACAGCAGTTATAATTTTCGGATTTCTAACTTTGTTGATCGGATTAATTTTAATCGATCACTTTAGGAAAACCTGTGAAGGCTTAATAAATCCTACAATCAGAAAGGTTGAGCAACAGACAAGCAAGTTGTGGGCTTTTCTAAGACGCGTGATGGGAATAAATGCAGGAAAATATTACTACTATGTGATGATCCATCCATATAACAAACTGCAATTGCTTACCCTGGCAGTAGTTCCGGTTGTTTATGTTCCGATCCTTCTCCAGGTAAAATACAGTGCCGCACAGACTATTTTAATTCCGACTATACTTGCAGGGATTCCGGTAGCATTGCTCGCAATGGGAATGGCAAATATGTACGGATACGAAAACAGGGAATTGCTTATGCATTTACAGTTTCCGATAAAGCTGGAAAAACAATTGAAAGAAAGGTTCTTGGGTGTGATTATATTTCCATTACTGGTCTTCTATATAATCACAATTTTTGAATTATTATTAATACCACAAATTGTTGGTGTTTATAAGATATTTGTTGCAAACACCTTCTTTTTTCTTTGTTTTATGGTGCTTTTTATATGGAGCTCATATTATCAATACCAAAAGGCTACGTATTCCTCAATGAGCTATAAGCATCCTATAATACCACAAAAAGTAACCTTCGTAATTACATTCGTAATTTTTTCGATGGGATATCTCATTTTTGTACCATTAGAAAATCTGGAATGGTACAGAATTACAATTATGAGCGTGGTTATTGTTGTAATAGGAGTTTACCTTTGGAGGCATATGAGCTTTCTTGTAAATCTGTTCAAAAAGCAGATACTGAAAAGACTTTGGACTGAATAACAAATATCTAAAAGCACACTACTTTACTTATGCTTCCTATACATCTTGATCTCGGCTTTACTCAGATCTATTTCTATGAAGGAATTTACTTCCTGATCTCCATTGTACTCGGTATATGGTGGGCAAAAGTCCGCGTTGAAAAATACGGCGGGAAATCAGAAAAATTTGAAGGTCTGGTAGTGTGGTCTATTGTAGGAGCCTTAATTGGAGCCCGGCTTTCTCATTATGTATTTTGGCAATCAGATGTGTTCTTCGAAAACCCGGGAGTAATTTTTAGTCCGACCGGAGCAGGAAACAGCATTACAGGTGGATTGGTCGGTGGAATGCTCGGTGGTTATTTCTATGTAAAACGAAACAATATGAATTACTGGGAATACTTTTCATTGCTTTCACCGGGAGTGTTATTAGGACAGGCTGTTGGGAGAATAGGATGTTTTCTGAATGGAGATGCTTACGGAACGGCAACAAATTCATTTCTTGGCGTTCAATTCCCTCGCTATGCAACTACCATCCCCAGTTTTGAAACGGAATATAGGCTTTCAAGCCCATCGTGGGAATCAACTACAGGTTTACCCGGGCAGACAGAAACGTTAAGCGCGCCTGTACACCCCACACAGCTGTACGAAATGTTTGGTGATGTAGTATTGATATTGATCGTTCTTTGGGTGTTTAAAAAGATCTGGGATACGGATAAAAAATCTCCACTTATTTTCTTTATTCATACAGGTGGATATTCTTTATTGAGATTTGGGCTGGAATATATCCGTGCCGACAAAGAAGGAATTACCATGTTCGGAATGAGTAATCTGCAAATGGCATTATTACTTTACGGCTTATTTACTATTGGTTATGCTACAAAATATTTTCTCAATAAAAGAGCTAAAAAGGGACATAAATGAGTGAAGCCATTTCCATAAAAGGGCTGATCAAGAGCTATGATGATAACATAGTTCTAAAGGAATTGGATCTTAGTATTCCAAAAGGTTCTATTTTTGGATTGATCGGACCCAACGGTGCAGGAAAAAGCACACTGATCGGAGTTCTTACAGGATTACTGTCTTTTGATGACGGATACATCACCATAGATGAAATGCGCTTTATAGATGAGAACGAAGAAGCAATAAAAAAGGAAATAGCGTCAGTTCTTCAACCGCCCCTACTGTTTGAGCAGTTTACAAGTATAGAGTTTATTGAGTATGTATGCGAAATTTATGAAATCGAGAAAAAGGGGCTGATCGAAAAGGCATATTCTCTAATGGACTTTTTTGAGATCAAAGATTTTGCCAAAACAAAAATTCATAAACTTTCGTCCGGAAGTCGTAAAAAACTCGCTTTTGTTACGGCCGTTTTAACAGAACCAATTGTGTTGTTACTGGACGAACCTTTTGAGGCTGTGGATGTAATTTCTATTGAAAGAATGAAAACAGTTCTGCGTAAGCTGAAAGACAAAGGCGTGACCATGATCATAACCAGTCATATTCTGGAAGTTGTAGAAAATCTTTGTGATGATATTGCAATACTACATCAGGGAAGAATTATTGCCTATCTGGATTCCATTAGCAGAAAAAGCCTGAAAGAGCATTCAACACTTCAGGAGATCTTTTCTGAATATGTAAAAGTGGAAGGTAAAGACGATATTGTGGATTGGTTGTAAAGTAGTAGTAAGATGTAAGATTTGAGACATAAGATTTTAGGCTTATTTCGCAAGCTCTGTGCCTGAACTAAGACGACAACAGATTTAAACAATCATGCAGACATTTCAAGACAGTTTTTCTCAATTTTTTGAGCGAGCACTAAGCTCAGCGCCGACTATTATCAGCGGAATAATTGTGCTGATAATTTTTATAGGATTTGGTTTGCTCGCCAGTCGCGGATTAAAAAGACTTTTAGGTGCCAGAGCTACATCCACCAAAAAACTGCGTCTTGTAATGAGGTTGACCCGATGGGGATTTTATCTGATCGGTGCAGTCATAGCACTCCATATTATGGGGCTTACGAAAGCGGCATCAGGAGTTTTGGCAGCCGGTGGAGTGCTTACGGTTGTTTTAGGATTTGCTTTCCGGGAGATCGGAGAAAATCTGCTTGCCGGGTTATTCATGTCCTTCAGCCGTTCTTTTGATGTTGGAGATCTTATAGAAAGCAATGGGATTCAAGGAATTGTAAAACAGATCAATATTCGTGATGTGCATGTACGTACCGGCGATGGAATCGATATTTTTATTCCGAGTGCGATCATTTTTAAGAACCCACTGAATAATTATACGAGAGATGGGCTTCGTCGATCCAGCTTCAACATTGGAATTGATTACGGAAATGAACCCAAAAAGGCCCTCGAATATTTGATGGAAGCAGTCAAATCAACCGAAGGTGTGCTTGAAGACCCGGCCCCCGCTGTAATCCTGTCCAATTTCTCTGATAATTATATTCAAATAGAAGTTCAATTTTGGATCAATACCTTTTTAAAGAATAGTGATCTACAGCAGATTAAAACTAAAGTGATGGATGCCAGTCACGCCACGCTGAGAAAAAATGGTTTTACGTTCAGTTCGGAGGTGAGTACAGCCATAGAAATGTTGAACAAAGAATCTTAATCAAAAAAATCTTTTATTGAGGGAAACCAAATCATGGAGACCACTATGAAAAAAGTATCAGGATTTATTTTAGCGGTATTATTAACAACGTCACTTTCTTTTGCTCAAAATGCAGCGGATGGGAGCAAACCTCAGGGAGAAAATTTGAAAGTACCTGATGGCTGGCAATGGAGATTCGATAAAGCTGATGCAGAAGTGAATGTTGGTTCAGATTCAGAATCTGCAGATGTATTTTTTGTAAATATGACTCTGGGTTGGCATATAACCACGGGACCGGCAGGAATCTACTATCATGCTGATAACAAAGTAGAGGGAGATTTTACATTGGATTCCAAGATCTATCTTTTCGACACCAAAGGAAGGAATAGAGAAGCGTTCGGATTATTTATTGGCGGTCAGGATCTTAAGTCGGATGATCAAAGCTACGTCTACTTTCTTTTGAGAAACACAGGGGAATTTCTGATCAAGAAAAGAACAGGTTCTGAGACTTCCACCATACAAGGGTGGACAAAAACCGATGCAATGACCATGTTTACCGAAGAGACAGAATCTACAGCTGAGAATGATTTTCAGGTGAAAGTAGCCGGTGATGAAATCATCTTTTCATTAAATGGGGAAGTTTTAAACAGTATGGAAAAAGGAGATCTGAATACGGATGGACATTATGGATTCAGAGTGAATCACAGTATAAATCTTCATATTTCCAGTTTAAAATTGTCTGAGTAATTACAATTTTTTTGAACGGAACACGTAGATCAAAAGAGTCGAATCAAAAAATGAGAAACTATAGCTTTTTTGTACTCCTTGTTCCGCTGATCTCGTGTTCATTATTTACAAATGAAAACGACGGCTATGAAGTGGCTTTGGCGAAGTGGGAAGAATCAAAATTAGTCGATTACGAATACAGATATGGTCTGGGATGCTTTTGTCCGCAGGTCACGCCTGCGGTATTAGTAATAAATACAGACACGGTTTATCAGGTTCTGGATCCTTTCGAAAGGGATTCTGTGATGGTTCAAACAGGCGAAAACACATATGAATATGCTGGAGAAGTTTATAAAGGCTTTTTCAAAACCATCGATGAGCTATTTGAAGTTATAAAAAACGCCAGAGGTGCTGATAAATTGAAGGTGGAGTATAATGAGGAAAATGGATTCCCTACCAGAATCGAAATAGATTATGATAAAAACACTTCAGACGATGAAGTGCTCTATACAGTTTCTAATTTTACCCCATACAGGATTGTTGCACACTAAACGCCCAACTCGCTTTTGATAGCATCCAATTTTTCTTGTTCAGCTTTAGAAATGGTACCGTCGCAAGCGGCTATTGCCTCCAGTAAACTATAAGTAAGCTTCTTCCCATCATCAGAAAAACTTCTGTTAATATGGTCAACAGCTTCATTAGCCATTTGTTTAACTTCGTCTGTTCCCATTGCAGAAATCTGAGACATGGTTTTTTGAAATGTCTCCATATCATATTTCATGTTGGAAAGAATTCTTTTCACGGCTTCTTGTTCTTCATAAGAAATGCTTCCGTCGGAACTTTCGATCCAGAAAATAAGGGTATCAATTGATGTTTCGTCAGTAAGGGCGTAAGTACTCATAGTATTATTTAGAATTCGTTTGAAAGTAACGTACAAATTTTTTCAAGAAGTTCCTTTTTCTCTTTTGAAATGGAATTCTTAGTGTTGGAATCTATATCTATTTGCGCAACAAAGCGATCGCCTTTCATAATTGGAACAACAATTTCAGACTGAACGTGGTTGCTGCATGAGATATAATTTTCTTCTTCACTAACATCCTGAGACACAAAAGTTTCATGACTAATGGCTACTTGACCGCAAATTCCTTTTCCATAAGGGATGGTGGTGTGATCTGTTGGCTCGCCAACAAAAGGTCCCAGCTTTAACTGATCTTCGACATCAGGATCTGCTTTGTAAAAACCAACCCAGTCAAAATGCTCAACATTATCTTGGAGAAGCTCACAAATGCTGAAAAGTTTTTCATCCAATGAAATTTCCTTTGAGAGTGCGTTCTCAACTAAGGGAAGTACCATTTCCTCGAGTGATATTGATTCTGTTGTTGTCATTTAATTTCTGTTGCAAAGAAGATATAAGATTGTGTGTGATAATAAAGTTAAGCTTTGATAAAAGCATTCCCGAAATACTAAAAATTTGATAAAAAGGTGCGTATCTTTGGTGACTTATGGAAGAATTTTTTAAAGATATTATCCCTTTTTCAACTCAAATGATGGGAGCCGGAGCGTTGCTGGTAGCAAGCTTTACTTCATTATTTTCAGTAGTTAACCCGCTTACAGCAATGCCAATATTTCTTTCTTTAACAGAAGGAAATACCGAAAAAGAAACGGCCCGTACGGCGCGCAAGGCAAGCATTTATATGTTCTTTGTACTGATCACCTTCCTTTTGATCGGGACATATATACTTAGCTTTTTTGGGATATCGTTGCCCGGAATCAGAATTGCGGGTGGTATTATCATTATGAGAGCCGGATTTTTTATGATGAACCCCGAGAAAACCGGACGTAAGCTTTCTAAAGAAGATCAGGAAGCTGCAATGGATAAAGAAGATGTTAGTTTTAGTCCGTTGGCAATGCCGTTACTTTCCGGGCCGGGAAGTATAGCAGTTGTAATTGGGTTTGGGTCACAAGCAACCGGCATGGTAGATTATATTGTAACAGGAGTTGCCGTTTTTCTAACAGCATTCCTGGCGTGGGCTATTTTAAGAGTGGCGCCTTGGTTAAACAAGCTGATCGGTAAAACAGGAATGACCGTAATAACACGCTTGATGGGTTTTATAGCTCTGGCAATTGGAGTTCAGTTTATTATTAACGGAATTGCAAAATTCTTTGGGATCGGGTAATGAATTTTGATCAACAAATAGCATATAACTCATGGGCAAATCAGTTGATTGCAGAAGCCATAGGTAAATCAACTGAAACCAGAACGGATGCTAGCTTGTTGAGACAATTCGGACACCTGCTTCATGTTGAAAGAGAATGGTACAACCGGGTAATGAAAGTGAATGAAGACACAGAAATATGGCCGACTCTCAGTTATGAGGATTGTGTAGATTTAATGTCAAAAGGCTCGGCTGTTGATTTTTCTGAGTTCCTTCCAATATTGGATGAACTTTGTTCATATAAGAATTCAAGAGGAGTCGAGTACAAAACTAAAGTATCAGAAATTCTACAACATGTAATCATTCATGGGCAACATCATCGGGCACAGATAGCATTACTGTTAAGACAAAAAGGAATAACCCCTCCGGGAACAGATTTTATTTATTTCACTCGTCAGTCTTAATTCCGAGGACATTTAGGCACTCACTTTTTAATTTTATTTCATAGTCAGAACTTGATTCCCCTACCTCACCGTCTAAATGAATGAAATGTGAATCTGCAATCTTTAAAGAAGCTTCTTTAAAAGTAATTACCTCACTAAAAGTATCTGGTATCGCTCTACCCAAACTCAGAAGTATAAAAGCCAGACCGAGTTTTAGTCGATTATAAGCAGGTACAATCACCAGTTCTAAAAGTCTGTCAGAATTTATCGAATTAGGAGAGATCAGGTATTTACCTCCCTCTACTGCTCCGTTCGCAACTGCGATCAACCAAACTTTGCGATCAAAACTCGATCCGTCAATTGTTCCGGAAACAACAAGAGGTTTGGCGTTCAGAAATGCCTTTAATCCTGCAAAAGTATATTTCATGGTTCCTTTCAGCGATTTGAAACCGGAAGCATAATAATTGGTCAATCCATCAAAGCCTATACCCGCCGTATTAATAAAGATCTGATCATTAATCACAGGCACATCAACCGGAATCACTTGCTGTTTAAGAATTACATCCAGATAATATTCTATTGATTTTTTTGTCTTTAGTCCGATTGATTTTGCAAAATCATTCCCACTTCCTACAGGAATCAATCCCATTAATGCATTCGACCCATGAACTCCTCTGGCAATGCTTTGAGCAGTTCCATCCCCACCACAGGCAATTACAGCAGAAGAGTTTTGAGCTGATAGTGAAGCCTCTTTTAAAAGTTGGTCGGGCGAAGAAATGTATTTGATCTTACAATTGGGAAGCTTTTTATAGATGAGGTTTTCCGAAGACCGAATATATTCTTCAGCTCTTGAGGAGTTAGATTTACAATTAACAAGTAGTGTGTATGTCACTTAAAATGTCGTTCTTTTGAGTGCTGATTCAGTGAATATAATCTTTAATAACATTATTGCGATTTCTAAGTTAACTTCACATCCTCAATATTTAAACAAACACACAGCACTCTGGAAACATTAGATACTATTTTAGCCGAATTTTCATCCTTCATGTGGGGAACGCCGCTCGTTGTTTTGTTGGTTGGCGGTGGATTATTTTTCCTTATTTATTCACGTTTTATCCCATACCGGTATTTTTTCCATTCCATAAATATTCTTCGTGGGAAATACGACGATCCGGATGATCCGGGAGATATTAGTCATTTCGAAGCACTTGCCAGCGCACTTGCTGCGACCGTTGGACTTGGAAATATATCCGGTGTTGCAGTAGCAATAGCGATTGGTGGACCAGGTGCCGTTTTCTGGATGTGGATCAGTGCCATTGTGGGCATGGCAACGAAATTCTTTACTTGTACACTTTCCATCATGTACAGAGGAAAAGACACTAACGGCGACATTCAAGGTGGAACCATGTATATGATCATGGAAGGTCTTGGAAAAAAGTGGAAGCCTCTTGCTGTACTTTTTGCAGTAGCCGGATTGTTTGGTCCGTTACCAATTTTTCAGGCAAATCAGGTTACACAAATTGTAAGAGATTTTGTTTTGATACCAAATGGTTTAGCTGATGCTGCCAATCATTTCAATACAGATCTGATAAGTGGAATCGTAATTCTATCTATTGTTTCGTTGGTGATTTTCGGTGGAATTAAACGAGTTGGAAAAGTGGCATCCAAAATGGTTCCTGCAATGGTGGTCATTTATGTTGCGTGTGTATTGGTGATTATTGGAATTAATATTGATATGCTTGGAAGTACATTCACTTTAATTTTCACAGATGCTTTTACGGCTAATTCCGCAATGGGTGGTGCGCTTGGAGCACTGATCGTAACCGGAGTTAGAAGAGCGGCATTCTCAAACGAAGCCGGAATTGGTACCGCAACACTTGCTCACGGAGCAGCAAAAACTAAAGAGCCTGTTCGTGAAGGTTTGGTTGCCATGATGGGGCCATTCATTGATACTCTGGTTGTTTGTACAATGACGGCTTTAGCGATCCTAGTAACAGGAGTTTGGACTTCGGGCGATGACAACGGAATTACACTCACTGCATCAGCTTTTGAAGCGGCGCTTGGACCTTACGGTGTTTATCTGTTGATCTTCTGTGTGTTGATCTTCGGATTCAGTTCACTCTTCACCTATTCCTACTACAGTACTAAGTGTCTTGGTTTCCTTATTGGTGCAGACAAGCAGAAATACTTCAACTTCTTTTATGCAGGAGCTATCATATTCGGTTCTGTTGCAACCATACAGGCCGTACTGAACTTTACGGATGGAATGTTTGCATTAATGGCTATTCCTACGATGACAGTAGCATTGTTGCTTTCACCAAAAGTAATGGCAGCCGCAAAAGATTACTTCGGAAGAATGGAGAAGAAAGAGATTTTGTAAGAGCTTAATTATGTATTCAGTATTTCAAAAAGCAATAATTTCCTTATTAGTCGCATTTATAATAGGCTATTTCGGTATGAAGTTTTTTTGGGAGTCAGATTTTGAAAAACTGGATAAAACAGAACTGGACCTTCCTAAGTGGTATTTCGATAATGTTGATAGAGAAGACTTCAAGGAAGAATTCGAATCATCAAATATTGATGTTCAAGAAATATATTCGAGTTTATCAGGAAGGTTTAGTTATTATTCCCATACAGAAGATTTCCTTATTGTTGGTACTAGTTATAATACTTTGGATGATGGGCTTTGGTTTTTTGCTACACCAACTTACACAAGTTGCTGATTATAAGTAGAGAAACCCTTGAGGTTTACAAGAAAAAATTGTTATTCAAAAATATAACGAATGCAAAATTGATAGAGGATGAGATTTATTTCAGGTATGATGGACCGATTCTTTGGGAGCTAGCTACAAACTTTTATAGGCTGGAAGAATTAGATGCCGAAGTAAATAAGCTGGGCAAGACTAGCCTTTGAATTATTTAGACATGTAAACAAGCAACGGCTTCAGTGAAGCTAAAATCAATTTAAAGAGACTAAAGCAAGATCAAATCCAGCTCAGAGGCAATCATTTCAAAATCACGATCATTTTGTAAAAGCGAGATGTTATTTTCGATACAATAGGTCGCTAAAATCATATCGACGGTTTTGCGAATAGTAATTCCTTTTTTTCTTAGAAATCTGAAATTTTCCGCTGATTTTAATGCAATTTCTTTTCCTAAAACTGAGTGACAAGGTATTGAGTTAAAGATATCTACAGCGGTCAAAAAGTCACTATCTTTTCGAAAACCTTGTAGAACCTCAGTAACGACTAAATCTGCACTTATTACTCTTTCTCGAGATAAGTATTCGACCAGAGCATCAACTTTTTCATTGTTAGTGTCATTAAAAAAGTCAATCCAGATCGAGCTGTCTGCAAGAATCATGAGACGTGTTTGCTGGTTCTCATGTCATCTAAATCACCTTCCCATTTTAATTTTCCGCGAAATTTAATAATGTCTTTTTGAGACTCAATTCTTACAAAAAGCTTCAAAGCTTCATTAACCACATCTTTTTTCGTTTTCAGGTCACTCATCTTAAGTGCCTTTTCCATCAAGTCATCGTCAATATCAATATTTGTTCTCATAGTAAAACCTCGATGTGTATAGATTTCGAATATTATACACATTTTAAACTTTTCAAAGAATTAAAAATTGCTTCCAACTCTGACAGGATTTATAAATTTGTTTATGTATAGAAATCTATGCTCAAATAATCCTGTCAGAGTTGTTCTTTTCTAGAGAGCACCAAAGATTTATATTCTGCTTGAATTCTAAAAGGCAAACGATCCAACAAAGTGATAGATCTTGAAAAACTAACAGGCAGCAAAACCTATGAAGGGGATAACTGGCTTTATTTTCCTCCCAAAAAATACGAAGGACTTCCGCCGGAGCATAAAGATCAGTTATTCTATCTGAATAAAGGTTCAACGGAACACGTCTATAATGTAGCTAATGAACTTGATATACTTTGCGGGGATGACGGTTGGGGGAACAAGCCTTTCAGCGGTGGTTGCTATGAGAGGGTCATTAAAACAGAAAGCTGGGCAACGGAAGATGAGTTAAAGAAATGGATGTATAATTGCGGGGTACCGTTCAAATCTGAAGTTTTACTACTTCCGGTATTTGCGCCTGAAGATCAGCCAATGCTGCAAACAACCTGGAAAATGGCAGTAAAATATGCGGAGACATTTTTCAGTTATGATAATTTGATCATTCTGGACCCGAAACTAAAATGGTGCTTCTATTATCATCACGATGATATCATATACTTTGCAGAAGGAAGGCGTTTTTGAGGAAATTCGATTTCTAAAACTAGTGATCTTTTCTGAGCCTGAAATCTATCCCGATTTCTAATTTTTCAATTTTGAAAGGATTTTAAGTTCAGAAATATTTAGGTAAACTAAACTCTAACAATCCTATCAGAGTTGTCCCAACCATAAACAACATTGCCTTCAGTCATTTAAACTGTAAAAAGCTTTAACCCGAATTTTAAATCCCATCAAAAAGCGGTTACTTTAAGTTTAGATGTTAACCTAACTACAAAGTAATGAAGCGACTTTCTATTCTGATTTTATTCTTGGCTATTTCTGTATCAGCTATAGCACAAACACCATCCATCAAAGAAAAAACCAAAGACCTTAAAGTCACAGAAGGTTATTTCGATTATTACTTCGATGAGGACAACGACAAGATGTGGCTCAAAGTTGATAAGCTGAACGAAGAGTTTCTACACGCTAATTATCTGGCAGCCGGTGTTGGGTCAAATGATATTGGGCTGGACAGAAGCCAACAAGGCGGACAGCGAGTGGTTTACTTCGAAAAGCGCGGACCAAAGCTAATGTTGATCCAGCCAAATCTGGATTATGTAGCAAAGTCAGATAATGAATTGGAAAAGAAATCAGTAAGAGAAGCGTTTGCATCATCGGTAATTCATGGCTTCAAAATTGAAGCTGAAGAAAATGGTTCCTACCTGATCGATCTGACTCCTTTCTTAATCGACGATTCACATAACGTTTCAGGGAGATTAAGAAGCATGGGAGAAGGCTCGTACAATCTGGATAAGAACAGGTCTGCTCTGTATGCTGAAGGAACGTTCAACTTTCCGATGAATACCGAATTTGAAGTAATGCTTACTTTTGCAGGAAATCCGACAGGAAGATATTTACGGTCAGTAGCTCCTGATGCGAACTCAATTACCGTAAGAACGCATCATTCCTTTGTTCAACTTCCGGATGATAATTACGAACCAAGAGAATTTGATCCGCGTGGAGGATTCTATGCAACTTCTTATCAGGATTATGCAACGGCAATCGGCGAACCAATGGTGAAAAGATTTATCAACCGACACCGATTACAAAAGAAAAATCCGGGTGCAGCAGTAAGTGAAGCCGTTGAGCCGATCGTTTATTATTTAGATAACGGAACACCTGAGCCGGTTCGCGGGGCGCTGCTAGATGGCGCCAGATGGTGGAATCAGGCTTTTGAAGCTGCAGGATATAAAGATGCTTTTCAGGTTAAAGTGTTACCTGATGACGCTCACCCTTTAGACATTCGATACAACGTAATCAACTGGGTTCACCGCTCAACTCGTGGTTGGTCGTATGGTGGTTCTGTTACTGATCCAAGAACGGGCGAGATCATTAAGGGAAATGTATTATTGGGTTCGCTTCGTGTTCGTCAGGATTACATGATCGCCCAGGGATTATTGGCTCCATTTGAAGAAGGAAATGAAGACGATCCACGAATGTTGGAAATGGCGTTGGCTAGAATTCGTCAGCTTTCGGCACATGAAATTGGTCATACACTGGGAATCTTTCATAATTTTGCGGCAAGTGTAAATGGTCATGAATCCGTAATGGATTACCCGCATCCTAAAGTAGATATCAAAAATGGAGAATTGGATCTGAGTGATGCGTATGATGTTGGTATCGGAGACTGGGACATTGTAACGATCAAGTTTGGTTATCAGGACTTCCCGAACGGCATCAATGAAAAAGAAGCGCTGAATAAGATTCTGGAAGCGGCTCATTTGGACGGACTAAAATATATTTCTGACAGTGATGCCCGTCCACAGGGAGGGGCTCATCCGTACGCACATTTATGGGAATATGGAAACGATCCGGCAACACAGCTTTCGCATATTCTGGAAGTTCGTAAGATCGCTTTAGATAATTTCGGGGAAGCAAACATCCGAAAAGGAACTTCGATGTCTGAATTGGAAGATGTATTGGTTCCGATCTATTTATTCCACAGATATCAACTTGAAGGAACAGTTAAGTTGATCGGAGGTTTGGATTACTACTACAAGCTTCGTGGCGACAATCAGCCAAATCAGGAGATCGTGGACGCATCAACTCAACGAAATGCGTTGAATGAAATGTTGAAAGCTATTGATCCAAAAGTGTTAGCTGTTCCTGAGAATTTGTTAGACCTGATCCCAACCAGACCCGCAGGTATTTCATCATCCCGAGAATTGTTCAGAGGGAATACAGGGCCAAGCTTAGACGCTCTGGGAATAGCTGAAACAGCCGCAGAATTATCTGTCAGCTTGATCTTAAATCCTCAAAGAGCAAATCGTTTGGTAGAATACGGCGCAAGAGATAACAACCTTTCTCTTAACGAAGCCATTGACGAATTAATGGAAAGCAGCTGGAATAAGAAAAAAGAAAGAGGCTACTTAGGCTCTATTCAGGATGTAGTGAATGCTGTTGTAACGAAGAACCTGATAGAACTTCATGCGTCAAGTCAGTCGAACCCGCTAACCAAAGCTATTGTCGCTTCTGAGTTAGTTAAGCTTTCCCAAATGCTTTCTGAGCGATCAAACGATCCAATGGCTTTACATGCTTCTATGATGATAGATAGTTATTTGGATGATCCGAGCGAATTTGAATCACCAAGAACGCTTTCGGCTCCTCCGGGCTCTCCAATTGGTTCAGGACCTATGTTTTATTGTGAGTTTTGATAGATGTGAGTATTTAGTAGTTAGTATTGTACGCGGAAGCTCAATACTAACTACTAAAATCTGAGTACTAAAAAATGAAAATAATTCCGCCTGAAATATTACTGGAAGCTTATGCTCAGGGAATTTTTCCGATGGCGGACTCCGGAGAGGATGAAGAAGTAGATTGGTATTCTGCCCGAAAACGTGGTGTAATTCCTTTAGATGAATTCCACATGACAAAGAATGTTTTGCGGATCATTCGTCAGGGCAGATTTGAAGTGAAAGTTGATGAAAACTTCAGAGATGTGGTAAAAGCATGTGCTGATAGGGAAACTACCTGGATCAATGACCTAATTATTAATTCCTATGATATCTTAAACCAATCAGGGAATGCTCACTCAGTAGAAGTTTACAAAGAAGGAAACTTAGCCGGAGGATTATACGGGGTGACTTTGGGAGGCGCATTCTTTGGTGAAAGCATGTTCCGAAAAGAAAAAGAAGCAGATAAAATAGCGCTGTATTATTGCCATCAGATCTTAAAAGAGAAAGGGTTCAGGCTTTGGGATACACAATTCTATACGGAACACTTAGGTAGATTTGGCTGTATAGAAATTGATTCAAAGAAGTACGAAAACTTACTTCAAGAAGCATTAAAGATTGAAGCGGAATTCACTCTATAACAATCAGTTTCAAATCAATAAAATCAGAGATCAAAAAAAGCCGCATTTGAATTCAATCAAATACGGCTCCGATATGATTATAAGCTATTATTTAGTATTCGGTAACAACCACTTGTTTTAAAGCTTCTTCTCGTGAAATAGAACCTTTATCTAATTGATCTAATACAGCTTTTTTAAGCTGGAAGTCAATGCGCTCAGGAATATCTTTGTAACGGCCTCTGACGTTGACGGTAGTAAGAATATATTGATTCGGTTTAACTGAATTAACAGTTCTTCCATAGTCTACCAAGTACTCTTTGATATTTCTTTTTAGCAGTGAATAAGCTTCATTAACACTTGCTAAAAACTCGGCTTCTTTTTCATCCTGTTCTTTGGCATCAGGCGCATCTCTTGAAGAAGACCGAATATAGGCACCTGTTACGGTAATTCCGGTGACGTTCCCGAATAAACGATTATTAGTTCTGTAACTGGCATCCAGATTAAAGATGGCTCCGAAGTTATCAAGCATCAGATAGTTTACATTTCCACTCAAGCGGAATGATTCAGCATCTTGTTCTTTCAACGCTGTTTCAAAGATGTTTCCCATGACTTTTAAGTCGAGGTATTCTTTGTCTTTTGTTGAGGCAGTCTTCACTTTACTTGCAAAAGCAGATTCATTAATCTTTCCTGATCTGTAATCGTCCAGGTCTTTTTTAGTTACAGAACCGGATATAACAGGAAGCTTTTCTGTCTCTTTACGATCAATTTTTCCATTTGAAGAAGTATAAACCAATGCCGGAAAAGAATGACGTGAGTTTGAGCCATATATCACCATTACATTTTC
Source organism: Balneola sp. (assembly GCA_965215865.1). Lineage (GTDB taxonomy): Bacteria > Bacteroidota > Rhodothermia > Balneolales > Balneolaceae > Balneola. Next base: position 3,377,299 of record OZ244125.1, on the reverse strand, counting down.
TGTTGGTTTTAACTGACCTATAGTCGAAGCATAATCCTTCAAAAACTCAGTTATTCGATCCTTAACGCTTTCTTCGTCAACTTTAACATTATCATCAGATGAACTCCCGGTACTGTAACTGTAATAGAAAGAATTAGAACTACTCTCATTGTCTGAAGAAGAACTGGTATAGACAAAAGAGGAGCCCGTTTGTACATTAAAAATGATTCCATAGCCCGGAAGATGAGTTCCCCGAACATTACGAGAACCATCTGAAAGACCATTAATAAAGACGCGTTCTGATGAGGTATTGCCGGAGTAGGTTTTAAACATCTCTCCGAGAATATTCTCCATTATCTTTATGTCGCGGTTCATTCGGTTGGCATCAAAACTTTGAGCCCAGCCTAACGATGAAGTTAAAAGTATAATTAATAGTGAGGGTAATATTTGTTGTATTCGTTTCATGGTTTTTCCTTGTTTAATTTCCATAACTAACAGTTTGTATTATTTCGCCTAATACCTGTTCGTTTTCTCGAAAACGCGTAAATGTGTTTTCTTTAAGATCTTCTAAGCCGGAGCTGATAAGTTGTAAATCATTTGTTCTTTGGCTTTCCAAGTAGGAAGCAAAACTTGCAAAAGTTTCTTCCAATTGAATGTTTTGTTGTTCCTGAGCATCTGCTACTACTTGCTGAACCAAAGCCACATTATCACGCTGAATCTGTTGGATAATTTGTTCAACCTGAACAGCGGAAAAAGTTCTTTCAGCAGAGGGAGTTTCTCCAAAACCTAATTGAACCCCGGCGTCTGTATAAGATACATTCAAACCGGTTAGTGCCCCTGTGACAATAAATACAAAAGCTAAAACGGCTACACCAAAACCAGTCTGAGCAAAAGCATTTCTGGGAGTTAAAGCGGATAGTATGCTTTGCCAAAATCCTTCAGAAGAGCTTTTCGCCGGTTCCATAATTACCAGCTGTTCAGCCGGATCCTGCACAGGAAGATGGTGGAGAAAAGACTGGGTTTCAGTGAGTTCTTCAAATTCTTGTTTCAGATCGTCATGTTGGTTGATGAAATCCAGAAGCTCAGACTTCTTTGTCTCATCCAATTCACCATACATGTAATCCATTAAGAGTAATCGTGCTTGTTCTTTATTCATAGTTGAACACCTCTTTATTGATATTCCAGGAGTCGAACGTCTTTTTCAGCGCTCGTAATCCATAATACATTCTTGACTTTACTGTGTTGATCGGTTCATCTAAAATTTCTGCAATCTCCGGGAAAGTTAATCCTTCATATTCTTTCATGATCACCACTACACGTTGATCATTCGGTAACTGAAGGAGCGCTTTGTGAAGGAGAACCAACCCTTCATTCCGCAATACATTCGAATCTGCTGATGAAGCAGTTTCTGTTTGAGGAGCTACTTTTAGTGTTTCATAAGAAGTAGCTCTTTTTCTGCCAACTCTCTTTAATTCATCAAGACAAAGGTTGTTTGCTATTCGATATAACCAGGAACTGAATTTGTTAACATCGTCCAGCGTATCCAGCTTTTGGTACGCTTTGATGAACGTTTTCTGAGTGATCTCTGCAGCGTCGTCACTGCTGGCGAAGTAGCGATAAGCAAAGTGATGGATCTTACCTTGCCACCGACTAACCAGCGTATTGAACGCTTGATGATTTCCTCCCAGAAAATCCTGAACTAATCGTGCATCTTCCATTTTATCGTGTTGCAATTTCCTTTTTCCCGAAGTTGTTTTCGGGTATAAGACGAGTATATTTTCTGATTAGTTTTAATAAAACCCAAAAAAAACTAATATTGAATCCATGTTTGAAATGTTAATTTAATAGATGAAGATGAAAAAGTACCTGCTACTATTAAGTTTTTTTATTTTAGGAACCGCAACACTTAATGCGCAAAAAGTATATAGAACCTATATAGATCTAGGGTATATGCATGTTGATGACGTTGATTCATATTTTAAATTTGGTTTTTCTGATCATGGAGGATACACTACAACGCTCAATTTCGAACTTCAAATACTGATACCTACTGCAGGTTCTTGGCCGGATGAGGGCGGCTTTTTGATAGGAATTCCACTTCAATTGCATAATTCGGGTTCTACCTATATCGTTTTGTCACCAAGAATCGGTTCCAGATCCGTGGAATTGATTGGGGATGATAGGTCTACTTATGGGGCAATTTTTGAAGGTGGACTGGGGTTTTATTTTAATAAAGCTCTAGGACTAAATTTTGGAGTAGGCTACGATTCTATAAAGGAACAAGAATACGTATCAACTCATATTGGTATTGCGTTTTGAGAAAGGAGGAATTTTTTAAAAAAGATTTAAATCTAAATATAAAATCGAATCTTCAACACTCAACACTCAACACTCAACACTCACCAACCCTCTTCTAAACTCTAATTCCAATTGTTCATAAAAATGATCCTCAGAAAGGTTCAGATTTGATAGCGAAATTCCGAGTAAGCGAACCTGGCGATTTCCGACATCCGTATCTTCCAGAAGTTGACGTGCAACGGTAGATATTTGATAATGATCGTTAGTGTAATTAGGTACAGATTGGCTTCGGGTGATGGTGTCGAAATTTTTGTAACGAACTTTTAGTGTGATGGTTTTTCCTTTTGCGTTGATCTTTTGCATTCCTTCAGAAATAGATTCTGAAAGTTCATCTAGAAAAGTGGTGATCCAGTTCAGGTCTCCCTTGTCGTCAGAAAAAGTGCGCTCCTTCCCATAAGACTTTCGAATTCGATGCGGCTTAACTTCTCTGTTGTCAATTCCTCTGCAAATTCGATAATAGTACCTTCCTGATTTTCCGAATGCTTTAACCAGATCGATCTCGTTCCATTCTTTGAGATCAGCTCCGGTTTTGATTCCAAGCGAATGCATTTTCTTTTGAGTGGCTTTACCTACTCCGAAGAACTTCTTGATTTCCAAGCCTTCCAGAAACTCCTCGGCTTCTTCAGGTGGGATAAGTGTAAGTCCGTTTGGCTTGTTGTAATCAGAAGCAACTTTAGCGATGAACTTACAGTAAGAAACACCTGCTGAAGCGGTAAGTTGAGTTTTCTCTTGGATCTTTTCCAGAATCTCTTTGGCAATAAGGGTAGCCGATCTCATTCCTTTATGATTTTCAGTCACATCCAAAAAAGCTTCATCCAGAGAAAGCGGTTCAACCAGATCCGTATACTCAAAAAATATCTCACGAATTTGTTGAGAGGCTAATTTGTAAGCATCGAATCTTCCTTTAACAAAAATTCCATGTGGACAAAGTCGCGCGGCCTGTGAACAAGGCATAGCTGAATGTACCCCAAATTTTCGGGCTTCATAACTAGCTGTTGAAACTACGCCGCGCCCATTGGGAGAACCACCAACAATAACCGCCTTTCCGCGAAGAGTAGGATTATCCCGTTGCTCCACAGCAGCAAAAAAAGCATCCATGTCTATATGGATAATCTTGCGGATATGTTCCTGTTGTATCATTACATGTATTATACATATAAATTATTTTATAAGGAACTCTATAATGATGCTGTTTTATAAAAACCCCAACCCGTAGGGACAATTCATGAATTGTCCCTACGGGTTGGGGAAATAAAAAAAGTCCTAGTTTATTGCATCTTCGATTAAGGTATCCCCTGAAACAAAGTCGAATATTTTGCCAATAGTATTATCATTATTTAGACACGCGGTGATAACTGAAGCCACATCTTCACGAGGTATTTTATTTTGTGATGATGAATCCGGATTTATTGTTATTGAACCTGTTCCCTTGTTATCTGTCAGGCTTCCCGGACGAATAATAGTGTAATCAAGGTCTGTATTTTTCAAATTTTGATCTGCATAGAATTTTGCAATCATATAAGGCTTTATGGGTGATTTATTCCATGCGCTACGATCATCTGCATTAATTACGCTGACTATTATAAAGCGCTTAATATTACTTTTCTCAGCAGCTTCCATACATTTTACAGCTGCATCAAGGTCGATTTCTAATGTCTTATCATAATCAGTTTTACCACCTGATCCTGCAGTAAACACTATAGCATCAGCTCCTTGAAATACGTTAGAGAGTTCTTCAACAGAGCTTTCAAGATCACCCATTACTGTTTCCACACCAAGATCACCAAAAAAAGATTTTTGATCTTCCTTTCTGATCATTGCAACTGGCATTATTCCTTCTTCATCGACTAATTGTTTTGAAAGAATTCTTCCTATGCCTCCATTTGCGCCTACTATCAAAGTGTTCATTATGCTAAAGCTCCGTTTAATTGAATTTCTTTATTCTTCTAACAAAAGGTGATCTGATTTAGTTGGCAAACATCAAAACAAAGTTCAAAGCCGAATAATGTGTATATAAAAAAGGTTCCGATGCAGAGCACCGGAACCAGAATCTTAAATCTTAAGTCTTACATCCTAAATCTAAACCCTAAACCTAACCTTCCGCCTGAATCTCACCCGCAACTTTCTGAACCTCATCCAGAACTCTTAATAGATTTCCGCTCCAGATCATCTCGATTTGTTCTTGTGTGTAGCCTCTTTTCACAAGCTCAATGGTTACGTTCAATGTTTCAGAAGCATCCATCCAGCCGTTAACACCACCGCCGCCATCGAAGTCAGAACTGATTCCAACATGTTCAATTCCGATCAGATCAACCATATAATCAATGTGGTCTACAAAATCCGATACATCAACTGAAGGAGCTTTGCCAGCTGTTTCCTGTTCAATTCTTGGTTGGGCTTTTTTCTGCATCTCCTGATAAAGTGCAAAGTATTCACTTCTGGTTTCTGTACTCATCTGTCGGATGGAATCTCTTGAAACCATTTCGAAGCCCATTTCTTCCGCTATTTCTTCTTCAATTTTAGCAGCCGCTTCACGATATGCTTCGTGCTTTTCAGAATTAACATAGCTACGGAAAGCAACGGTTTGAACTACACCGCCATTTTCTTTCAGCATCATAAGCTCTTCATCATCTAAATTTCTGCTAACGGAAGGATCCAACGCTCTTGCAGAGGAATGCGAAGCTATAACCGGCGCTTTTGATAATTCCATTGTTTGCATATTCGCTTTCTTGGAAGGATGAGAAAGGTCGATCATAATTCCCCATTTATTCATTTCAGCGATCACTTCTTTTCCGAAATCACTCAAGCCATTATGTAACCAAATATCATCTCTTTCTCCTGTATTTGAATCACTTAGTTGACTGTGACCATTATGCGAAAGCGACATATATCGCGCTCCGCGATCATAAAACTCTTTAACTCTTTCCAGTTCCATTCCCAATGGATAAGCATTTTCAACTCCGATCATTGCAACTTTTTTGCCTGCAGTATGAATTCTGCGAACATCATCAGAAGTCAACGCCAACTCAATTTGATCAGGAGCTAATTCTTCTGTTAATCGGTGTATGGCATCAAATTTAGAAACTGCATTTTCATAAGCAGCATCAAAACCTTCCTGATCTAGTTCTCCTTGTCCGGTATAAACGATAAGAAAAGCTACATCCAAGCCGCCGGCTTCCATTTTTGGAAGATCAACCTGAGTTTCCAGGTTCATGGTATAGTTCTTTTCCTGAGTGAAGTTATTGGTGTTAATATCCACATGGGTATCTAATGTAATTACACTATTGTGAATTTTTTCAGCTTTGGCTACAAGCTCAGGGTCAACAGAAGAATCGGGAGCGCATGCACATATCAGCATGCAAAACAATAGAGAAAGAGTTTTTAAGATATTCATTTTAAAGAAGTTAGTTTTATTTATTGAAATAGAAATTATACAATTCGGAACTACAATGAGATATAATTCCTTTAAGTGTATAGGAATTTATTCAACAAAACATTGATGCCATGGAATTTTTTGGATTTTTAACACTAGGAACATTTATCGGTTGGCTTAGCCATACATTTTCAGGAGCACATGGAATTAAAATGATCCCAAGTATTTTGACAGGTGCAATAGCTGCTTTAATAGGAGGAGCAATAGTACATTTTTTTGGCTTACAAGGTTCAGGATTTTATGCCGCTATCACATCAACAGGGACATTATTCACAATAAACGCCTTTAGAAAAAAGAAGCCGATTTTTGCCGATGAAGAAAATAGGGAACAAAATCACTGATCTCGGTATAAGCATTCACACCACTGTACCATGAACTGAATGTTTTATATGAATGAATCGTAAAGACCGTAACATCAATCTTTTTCTATTTCTCTTCTTTATCGCCGTAGGACTTTATATGTCTGTTTCGGGAAGCTGGAACCTTATTACTGCCGAACAGGAAAACCTGTTTGATTTTCAGAACCAAGACATTCCAATCTTTACTAATATTACTCAACTGCTTACGGGTCTTATATGTTTATTTTCAGGATTTATAATGTGGATGAGAGTTCATTGGGCTTTTAGTTTTTCCCTGTTTAGTTCAGGTTTACTCATTGCTTATAATCTGAACAACATGGGAAGAGCGATTTATGAAAATCCAACCGAAGCCATAGTTATGGCAGCTATTTTGGTGATAGTTCTGCAGAGCCTTCCTTTTCTTATCAGACAGAATCAGAGAATCTGATTTACGAAACATGAAAAGAAGAAATTCGTGTACCGCTTTATGGAAAGGATTTCAGATAAAGATATAGAATGGCTTCTTAAGCCGAATCAGGATTTCAACTATAAGACCGAAGAACGTTTCGAAAAGGTTCAAAAGCTTTCATTTAAGAGAAAGGCTATACGTTTTGGGTTGTGGGCTTTATTAATTCTTACTCTTACCATATTTCCTTTTTTCCTGCTGATAAAAACATCCATTCATTTAAATATCGATCAGGGTTTAAACGGATGGGTTTCTCTTTTTGGAGGCATTGGGGCAACAGTAGCTATTTTATTGGTATATGTAGTGATGTTGTTTCGAAAAGTAAAAAATAAGAAACTTATCTTTCGTTATGGTCTTGGTGGGGTTGGAGCATTGGTAGGCGGGTTTTGTCTGTACGGATTGCTGTACGTGTCGAGTGTAAATGCTAAATCAGATTCTGTAAAAGAAGTTTATCGTTCTTTACATCCAATTCTAAGAGTAGCAGTAGCTACAACTACTCTGGCAGAAGGAGATCTGGTGATCACAGACATAAAAAGATCGACTGAAGACTATACAAAAATGGGATTGCCGATAAACCAAAGTTCTCTTCATTTTCCTCAGCCGGATGGATACGTTCATGCCATTGACCTGAGAACCAAAGGTCATTCAGAGTTTAGAAACTTCATGTTAAGCAACTCATTACGGCTGATGGGATTCAAAACTTTGAGACATATAGGATCAGCAGATCACCTCCATATTTCATTGCCATATTCTGAGCATTAAAAAAGGGCTTTTCCTTGTTTATGAGCTAGAATATTGCGACCATTCTCCTGCACCTAAAGCAAAACCAAATTTTTGATATGTCGCATTATAAGTTCTACGAGCAGGTAAATAAAAATTTCGATAAAGCGGCGAGATATACCCGCTTTGATAAAGGCCTTCTAAACCAGATAAAAGTATGTAATACTGTCTATCATGTTACTTTTCCGGTTCGGAGAGACAACGGAGATATTGAAGTTATAGAAGGATGGAGAGTGGAGCACAGCCATCATAAAACACCAACTAAAGGTGGTATCAGATACAGCCATAAAGTGGATGAAGATGAAACAATGGCACTTGCAGCACTGATGAGTTACAAGTGTGCGATTGTGGATGTTCCTTTTGGTGGAGCAAAAGGTGGTGTTAAGATCAGTACAAGAGAATATTCTGTTAGTGAGCTCGAAAGAATTACACGTCGTTATACATACGAATTAATCAAAAAAGGATTTATTGGCGCTGGTGTAGATGTTCCTGCACCTGATTACGGAACAGGAGCTCGCGAGATGGGTTGGATTCTGGATACCTATCGCCAGATGAATGAAGATCTGAATGCCGAAGGTTGTGTAACCGGAAAGCCAATACAGCAAGGTGGTATCAGAGGAAGAACGGAAGCTACAGGACGTGGAGTTTTCTTCGGAATCCGTGAAGCGTGCAAAGTGAAAAAAGACATGGACAAACTTGGATTAAGCGTTGGTGTAGATGGAAAGACGTTTGTGGTTCAGGGATTAGGTAATGTAGGTTATCACGCTTCACTATATATGACCGGGGCGGGTGCAAAAATGATCGGTGTCGCTGAAATGGAGGGAGCTATTTATGATCCTAAAGGGATGGATCTGAAAAAACTAATGGAATTCCGAAAAGAAACAGGAAGTATTATAGGATTTCCGGGCAGTAAAGAATTGAAATCAAATAAAGACGCTCTTGAGTTGGAATGTGATGTGTTGATTCCTGCAGCTCTTGAAAGTCAGATAACCGGTGATAATGCCGCGAATGTAAAAGCAAAGATCATAGCTGAGGCAGCCAACGGACCTACGACTGCTGATGCACATGAAATGCTGAAAGATCGTGGCGCACTAATTCTTCCGGATGCTTATTTGAATGCCGGTGGTGTGGTAGTTTCATATTTCGAGTGGTTGAAGAATATTCAGCACGTTCGTTATGGCAGAATGAACAAACGATTTGACGAAGAAAGTTTGACCAGAATTGTTCAGGAGATCGAGAAGATATCCGGAAAGAAATTCTCAGCCAATGAAATGGATAAACTGGCGCATGGTGCTTCAGAATATGATCTCGTTGATTCAGGACTGGAAGAAACCATGATCACGGCCTATGCAGAACTTACTGCACTTAGAGAAGAGCACAATCTTACCGACCTGAGAACGGCTTCGTTTATAAGCGCTATCAATAAGATCGGAATCATGTACGAACAAATGGGAATCTTCCCGTGATAAGTTATTAGTTAATGGTTAACTGTTATGCGCCTCTTCCAACCAATAGCAAATTACCATTAACCATATGACAGAGTCTCAGGTTTTTGAATTAGCTGTTGACAGGTACGCTGTTTATGCTTTTATCGGATATCTTACTCTATTAATTGGCATCGGACTTTATTCAGCTCGCTTTTCCTCTTCAGGGATCAGCGAGTTTTTTATTGGTGGAAGAAAAATGAATAAGGTTGTGATCGCTCTTTCCGCAGTTGTTTCCGGAAGAAGTGCTTGGCTGTTGTTGGGAGTAACCGGATTGGTTTATGTTCAGGGAGCCTCAGCAATTTGGGCGGTGGTTGGTTATACTGTTGTGGAGCTCATTCTATTTCTCACTTACGCCAAAAAATTGAGAGAGTTCTCAGAGGAACATGATTGTATCACTGTTCCGGATTTTTTTGCAGAACGCTTTGGTGATAAGACCGGAACATTACGATCAATTCTTATAATCACTTTTCTGATCTTTATGGTGAGCTATGTTTCCGCGCAGTTTGTAGCCGGTGGAAAAGCATTTTCTTCCAGTTTTGGGATTGAGCAAAATACCGGAGTTTTGCTTTCAGCAGTGATTATACTTGCATATACAGTTTTAGGCGGATTTCTGGCAGTTAGTTTAACGGATGCTTTTCAGGCGTTTTTTATGATCTTTGCATTGGTATTCCTTCCATTTATAGCTATTCAGGATTTAGGCGGATGGTCGGTCATGATCGAGCAACTTCAATTTCAGGACGCCGCGTTGATCGATCCGTTGGCACTGAGTGCGGGAGCTTTTATTGGGTTTATGGGAATCGGTTTAGGTTCGCCGGGGAATCCTCATATTCTATCCAGATATATGGCTATTGATGACGCTAAAAACTTACGATTTGCAGCAGGGATCGGGACTTTCTGGAATATTGTGATGGCAGCAGGAGCGGTATTAATAGGTTTGGTAGGTCGGGCATACTTCTCAAATATTGAAATGCTTCCCGGTGCGGATTCAGAAAACTTATATCCGTATCTAGCACAACTGCATTTACATCCTGTTTTGTTTGGGATAGTGATTGCGTCCATTTTTGCTGCGATCATGTCCACAGCAGATTCGCAGTTGTTAGTTGCCGCATCAAGTGTGGTTCGGGATTGGTATCAAAAGATCTTAAAGAGAGACGAAGAAATTCCGCAAAAGAAATTAGTGCTCTACAGCAGGCTGGTTGTTGTTGTGTTGGTTATCATTGCATTACTCTTTGGGCTGATAGCTCAGGAATTGGTGTACTGGCTGGTGCTTTTTGCCTGGGCAGGATTGGGAGCAGCTCTCGGACCAACTTCAATTCTTGCACTTTACTGGAAGGGAACCACCAAAGAAGGAGTAATATCAGGAATTATTACCGGAACACTGGTAACAATTGTCTGGTACTTTATCCCCGTTCTGAAAAGCAATATGTATGAACTGGTTCCGGCTTTTATTGCAAGTGGATTGGTGACAGTTTTGGTGAGTAAGTGGACTAAAGAATAAAATCAAGATTTTGTCATTTCGTGCAAAGCGAGACGAGGATGTTGTGAAGTTTATAAGTTCATAAATCTCACAACATCCCTCGGATTCAATCGAGAACTGTCGATTGAATCATCTCCCTTCAAAGGGAGAATAGTTATCAGCGAGAACCTGAAGTGTCGGAGTATTCAGTGATCAACCTACCACCACGAACTGTTGCTCCTAATACCAAACCGGCACTTACCAAAACCAGATTTTTAAAGATGTACTGGCCTTCCAGAGTTAAGCCAAAAGGAAAACTTGTCCACACAACATCAGGTAAAAGAAAAACAGGAAGCACAGTTCCGGGCATTTGAAGAAAGAGAAGCAGTAACGTTGTTCTCATAAACTTCCCGGCGATCAGCCCAACTCCGATCAAGACTTCCCATGTTGCCAGAACAGGTATAAACAGATCCGGATCAACAAAATAAACGGTATTTCGGACCAGTTCTTCGGCAGGACTTAATCCCGGAAAGAACTTCAGTGCACCAAACCAGAAGAAAATAATTCCTAGCCCGATACGAAGCGAACTCAATCCGTACTTAGCCATCCATTCAGTAATCAGGATATCAGCTTTATCGAAATTTTTCTCAAACATGATAGGTAGGATTTGTTTGTGAGAAATTTATACATAGAATATGAAGAACTGATGAAGTAAATAATTCAGACTTTGAATAACTTCATTTAACCAGTATAAAAGAAATAAATATGCCTTACGAAATATTAGTAGGATTGAATGTAACTGATGATGAACTATATCAGAAATACAGGGATGAGATGACGCCGATTCTAAAGACTTATGGAGGAGGCTTTAGATATGATTTCTTAATAGAAAAAGTATTAAAAACAGATTCTGAATCTAAAATAAACAGGGTTTTTGCCATTTATTTTGAGAGTGAAGAAGCAAAGAATGAATTTTTTATGAACGAAAAATATCTTCAAATAAAGGAGAGATATTTTACGCCGTCAGTTTCAGCTGCAACAATTATTGCAAGATATAACAGATAAGATCAAACCTTCATCTTGGGCAACGATAGATCGAGCTTAATGGCAGCAACGCGTATTCCGATAACCACTCCGGTGGTAATGACATAATTCAGGTTGGTTGACATCCCAAAGTAAATACCGAGATAGAAAACCAAAGCTCCCATCAAGCAAGCTGTGGCGTAGATCTCTTTTCTAAAAATAAGCGGTACTTCACGGCATAAAATATCCCGGATAATTCCACCAACCACAGCGGAAGTCATCCCCATGATTCCTGCCATAAACGGATTTAAACCAAACGCCAAAGCCTTTTCCATCCCACTAATCGTAAACAACGCTATCCCGATAGTATCAAACAAAAAGAGAGGTTTGTTGATGTCATCCAATCTGTTTCTGATCAGATAAGTAAATGGAATTGCAGACAAGATCACAATGGGGTAAGTCATATCGCCGATCCAGGTTATGGACTCGCTTCCAATCAGAATATCACGAACGGTTCCGCCACCAATAGCCGTCGCAAAACCGATCACCGCCGCCCCGAAAATGTCCAGATCTTTCTTGGCCGCCATCCTGATACCGCTTATAGCAAATACAAAAGTCCCGATAAGATCAAGGATGGAGATGATGGTCATTTATTGATTATTTAAAAGAGCTTGCCATATTTAATCATCTCTCTTCAAAGGGAGATGGTCTGTTATTTGAAATTTGAACATTGCTATTTTCGCGCAGCGACTCACGGTCTAAATTTAATATCTACTTTCTTAGTCGTTTCACCCGATTTCGAACGCAGTTCCAGTTGTTGTTTCATATTTTCAGTCGCTCCGACAAAAGCTCTTGCAGAGAAAGAAGAATCATCCGCTAAAACAATAGGTAAACCATTATCTCCAGATTCACGAACGGTTTGTTCGATTGGGATTTCACCTAAAACAGGAACGCCCATTTCTTTAGCTAAATGTTTGGCTCCGCCATCTCCGAAGATGTAATACTTCTTTTCAGGCATATCCGGAGGAGTGAAATACGCCATGTTCTCGACAACACCCAGAACAGGAACATTCACTTTCTTGAACATTGCCACTCCTTTACGAACATCATCCAAAGCTACAACTTGCGGAGTAGATACAATAACAGCTCCGCTTAAGGGCACCGTTTGTACAATGGTAAGTTGGATATCACCTGTTCCCGGAGGAAGATCCATGATCAGATAATCCAATTCTCCCCATTCCACTTCGGTCATAAATTGCTTGATGGCACTGGTAGCCATTGGTCCACGCCAAACCATCGCCTGATCTACATCCACTAAAAATCCCATAGAAACCATTTTGATTCCGTGTCTCTCTATAGGAACTAATTTCTTTTGTGTAGTGATGTTCGGCTTTTCAAACACATTGAACATGGTTGGAATACTTGGACCATAAATATCGGTATCCATCAGTCCAACTTTGTATCCGTCTTTTGCTAAAGCAGATGCGATGTTTACGGCTACAGTAGATTTTCCCACTCCACCTTTTCCGGAAGCAACGGCAATGATATTCTTAACCCCCGAAAGAACTTCTTCCTGTTTCTGCTGAGGTTGTTGCGGAGCTTGTTCCGGTTTGTCCTTTCTCTTGGAAACATTGATTCCCACCTGAATATCTACAATAGCTTCTCCGTCAATGAACTTGTGAATGGCTTCTTCACATTGACGTTGAATTTGTTGAGCCAAGGCATCGTTTTTCTCAGGCATTTCCATAGTAAAGGAAATGTATTTATCCTGAATGATGATATCATGGATCATATCCAGTGAGATCAGATCCTGTTTTTCGGTTGGATGGAGAACGTGAGCAAGTGCGGTTTTGATCTGCTCTTTGTTGATGGACATATACTTTTTAAAGGATTTTTTTCTGTATTCTTATATCAGCAATAAAGATACAAAGAATTAGATTGAGTATTGGAAGGGAAAGTGGTGAAAACAAGTATAGGACTAAAAGAGAAGTTTAGACAATGTGCACTATTATTAATAGCACTAGTGACGATCCTAGGATGTCATTCATATACAGACTTTGAAAAAACCCCACCGTTAGAAGAAGAATTCGATTTTACTACTTATTGGCAAGATGAAGCAAGAGACTCTTTAACAGTTAGTGGTATAGAGGTAGAACAAGGGCTTAATAAACCAAATTATTATGAAATAAGAGATGCAGAAACTCAAAAAAGAATTACATATCCATACCTATTTTTAATTACAGATATAACAGACTCTACATTTATAACCATATCTGGTAATGTGACATTTGAATCCGGGTTGAAATATTTGCTACTTCCTAATTATTCCCGATTAATGTTAATTGAGAAAGAAACATTAGAAATATTACTCGACTTAAAAATAGATGAACATATATCTAATGCTAAAGTTATAGATAACCATATTTACTTTTGGTATAGGGCTGATCAAGGATATAAGGTTGCGTATAGTTTGGGAAGAGTTAAGATTAACTGACTCAAAAACATCTAAAGTCTTTAACCTCGTTCCGTACCTCCGGTGCGGAATGCTGTTAGGGAGCTCTGCTCCCGGTACTAGCCACAAAATAAAGAAACACCAATAACACCATCTATTCCTGAATAATTACGAGCTGAAGAGTACTTCCAATCGACAGCTGCATCAACAAAACCCGCCTTAACTGGATTGTAGTGAATATAATTTATTTTCTGATTCATCATTTCAGAATCATTTATTTGCTTGGGATGAAATCCTTCTTGCCAAATTCTGTATCTTTTATCTCCATTTTTTGAGTTTTCAATTCTTAATCTTTTTAGAAGTAAACTCCGATTATGTGTCTTGAGATAATCAACTATTCTTCGTGCGGTATATGATTTAAATTTTTTTATAGCAGAGGAAAGATCTTTGCCTTCAAGAATGCAGTGAAAGTGATTATGCATTATAACATAAGCGTATAGAGTAATTTCGAACTCTTTTTGGATATACGTGAAGCTATCTAATACAATACGAGCTATTTCAATGTTAGCGAACAAGGAAATCCCCTGTGAACAAGAGCTTGTGATAAAGTAAGGATAATGCTTCTCGTAAATTTTATATCTGCTTCTTCCCATAATTAGTAAGACAGGTTAGAGCGGTATTCCTTACAAAATTTATTTATAATAGCTTTGGAAGCAGAGCTTCCGGTGGCATTCCGCACCGGAGGTACGGAACGAGGAAAAGCGTCTCGCTTGTGCGCTAAGGGTATAAAATCGATAACCCAAAATTTCCAATTCTTAATTCTATCCCTTTCTCTAAAAATCATTAACTTAATGAGGATTAAGAACAAATCGACACAAACTAACTACACGAATGGCTAAAAAAACACCGTTTCATGCTATCCATCAAAAAGAAGGCGGGAAACTTGTAGAATTTGCCGGATTTGAAATGCCGGTTCAATACAAAGGAATTAAGGTAGAACATGCAGCCGTTCGTAATGATGTGGGCGTTTTCGATGTATCTCACATGGGTGAGTTTTACATTCACGGACCGGAAGCTCTTGATCTGGTTCAGCATATTTCAGTAAATGATGCTTCGAAGTTAGTCGCCGGAAAAGCACAGTACACGTGCATGTGCTATGAAGACGGTGGTATTGTGGACGACATGATCGTGTACAAACTGTTCGATGAAGACGCGTTCATTTTGGTTGTAAACGGCGCCAATGTAGAGAAAGATCTGGCTTGGGTAAACAGCCAAAACACCTTTGATGCCACTGTGGTTGATATGTCTGATGATACGTGCCTGCTTGCAGTTCAGGGGCCCAAGTCAGTAGATACACTGCAAAAGCTTACCGATCTTGATCTTTCAGAGATCGGATTTTACAGTTTCAAAATAGGAACACTTGCCGGATTTGAAAATATCGTGTTTTCAGCAACGGGATACACCGGCGAGAAAGGGTTTGAGATCTATTTCGATAAAAATAATGTAGACCCTGAAGCTGTTTGGAGCGCCATTTTTGAAGCCGGAGAAGAATTCGGGATCGAGCCGTGTGGTTTAGGTGCTCGAGACACGCTGAGATTGGAAATGGGTTTTGCGCTCTATGGCAACGACATCACCAAAGACACTCATCCGCTGGAAGCACGATTGAGTTGGATCACCAAATTTGATAAAGGTGATTTTGTAGGAAAAGAAGCTCTCCTCAAGAAAAAAGAAGAGGGTAATTCGCGACAATTAGTTGGCTTTGTAATGAATGACGAACGCAACATTCCTCGTCATGGGTACGAAATAGTGGACGAATCAGGAAATACCATTGGCGAAGTTGCCAGCGGAACAATGTCGATCACTTTGGGTAAAGGAATAGGGATGGGTTATGTGAAAAAAGAATTTGCTGCTGAAGGCAACACTATCCATATTGCGATCCGTAAAAAAACAGCGGAAGCTACAGTAACACGCCCTCCATTTATAAAAAAGTGAGAGAACATATTTTAAAGAACTACGATGGCTAGACTAGATTACATGGACGTATATTTTTCGGTGCAATCCTTTCAGGAAGAGGATCTGCGTGGAAAGTCTGCAGTTATTATTGATGTGCTGAGAGCTGCTTCGTCGATGGTGACGGCGCTGAGTAACGGTGCGAAAAAGATCATTCCGGTTGGAGCAATGGAAGACGCAGTCCGTATTGCCCAAACTATGGACAACAAGGATTATCTGCTTTGTGGAGAACAAAATGGTCATAAGATCGAAGGTTTTCATTTAGGAAATTCACCGTTAGAGTACACAGAAGATGTAGTAGCGGATAAAACGTTGATCATCAACACCACAAACGGAACGAAGGCGATCAAAAAAGCAGCGCTTGCAAATCGTATGTATGTGGGCTGTTTTCTAAATCAGAAAAGCATTTTGAAAGTACTGGAAGATCACGACGATGACGTGGTTTTGATCTGTTCAGGGTGGCAGGGAAAAATGTCGTTAGAAGACACTTTGTTTGCCGGATCGATTATTTATAAAATGTGCAAAGGAAAGCTCCCCAAGAATACCAAAGACGGAGTAAAGGTCGCGTTTAGTTTATATCAGAGTTATAAAGATGAGCTGGAAACAGCCATCGAATCCAGTGACCATGCAATTCGTCTTAAAGAACTTGTTCCTGACGGGGATATTCCTTTTGTTTGTGAAGTAGATAAATTTGACGTCCTTCCTGGAATGAAGGATGGAATTTTAATCAATTTGAATGGCTAAAAAGAAGTTAAATACAGCCGGAAATTCTAAGGCAGGTATTGACGATAACCGAAAAGTAGAGATCATCGGAGTAATTATTATTGCTCTGGCGATTTTGCTTGGGTTAAGTATCGTTTCCTATACTCCTGAAGATTACCAATATGCGACCAAGTTGTCGTTTATGGATCTTTTCAATAAAGATGCATCCTCCAGATTAGTGCAAAACTGGCTTGGACCTGTGGGAGCTTACCTTTCGCATTTCGTAGTTCATCAATTGTTTGGGTACACCAGTTTCATTTTGGCGGTTCTGGTCTTTTTTCAGGGTTGGCACATTTTCAGACGGCGGAATTATAAAGACCTGAGCTGGATCACCATTTTGGGTGTTTGGAGCATGATCCTGTTCTCTACTGTTTTGGGATGGATGAACTTCAATCTTGATTTTCCTGCTGATTCAGTATGGAGCGGAGCGGCCGGAGTAGCGATCTCAAAAGTGCTTCAGAACTTTACCAGTAGTATCGGATCGGGAATAATCTTGTCGCTCTTGGCGATTGTAACATTATTATTGCTTTGGGACAGAGATCTTCAAAAATCCATCGACAACCTGAAATTATGGATCGAAAACGTTCAGCAGAAAATGGAAGATGCCCGCATTGCCCGCGCTGAAAAGAAAGAAATTAAAGCACAGGAAAGAGAAGAGCGCTTAGCCGAAAGAAGAGCAGAACGTGAAGCGGCTAAAGAAGAAAAAGCAGCCAAGAAAGAAGAGAAAAAGAGTGCTAAAGCTGAAACTAAAAAAGAAGTTAAAGAGCCAGAAGCTCCTGCGCCAACGATTGATGATATTGTAGCAAAATCTCACGAACAAGATCTGGAGCGCATCGAAAATGAAAAACGAGCTTCAGATGATATAGATAACAGACAAAAGGCAGCTTTAGACAAGAGTTCCAATCTGGAAGAGAAAGAAGTTCTGGACGAGGACAGCGAAGAGCTGGAAGTTTCGGTATACAAAGGCGAAGGCGATGAGGAAGCCGGAGAAAGAGATCTGGATAAGATAAATCGGGACAAAGCGAAAGAAGTTCCTGTTATCAGATATAAGTTTCCGACCATTGATCTTTTAGATACGCCCGCAGAAGACAGAACAGAAGTTGATCTGGAAGAGATCCGGGAAAACAAGCGCATCATCTTGGATAAACTGAAAAGACACCGAATTGAGATCGTTGGAATTAACGCCATTGTGGGCCCAACGGTAACGCTGTATGAACTTGAGCCGGCTCCGGATGTGAAGATCAGTAAGATTGAAAGCTATTCCAATGACTTAAAAATGGCGATGGCTTCAAAAGGACTACGCATGCTTTCTCCGATTCCGGGAAAATCTGCAGTTGGGATTGAAGTTCCGAACAGTACGCGAGAGATGGTGTACATCAAGCAGGTCATCAACACCAAGAAATTTGTTGAAACGGACATGACTTTGCCGGTGGCTTTCGGTAAAACGATCGAAAATGAAGTGTTCATGATCGATCTTACAAAAATGCCTCACTTGTTAATGGCAGGAGCAACCGGTTCCGGTAAATCGGTTGGTGTGAATACCATTATTACCTGTCTGCTTTATAAGTGTGATCCGGAAAATCTGAAATTTGTGATGATCGATCCGAAGAAGATCGAATTGGCATTGTACCGAAATATCCAGAATCACTTTTTGGCGATGTTACCAAACGCGGACGAACCGATCGTAACAGATACTTCAAAAGCTCTGGATACACTGAATAGTGTGTGTAAGGAAATGGATGATCGCTATGATCTACTGAAAATGGCGCTGGTTCGGGATATCAAAGCGTACAACAAGAAATTCAAAGAAGGTGATCTGGACGAAGAACTGGGACATCGTCACTTGCCTTACATTGTAGTTATCATCGATGAGCTTGCCGATTTAATGATGACAGCCGGAAAACAAATTGAAGAGCCTATCGCCCGTCTTGCTCAGCTTGCACGTGCTATTGGAATCCATTTGGTGGTTGCAACTCAACGACCGTCTGTAAATGTAATTACAGGTACTATCAAGGCTAACTTCCCGGCACGAATTGCTTATCAGGTTGCTTCAAAAGTTGACTCCAGAACAATTTTGGATATGGGTGGAGCGGATCAATTGGTTGGAGCAGGAGATATGCTGTTTACCAATGGTGCCGGAATGACCAGACTTCAAAATGCATTTGTATCCACAGAAGAAGTAGAAAGAATAAACTCATTTATTGGCCAACAAGCCGGGTATAAGGAACCATTTCATCTGCCGATAATACAAGAGGACAATGTAGGAATACCGGACCCGTTAGATGATATAGATGAAATGTTTCAGGCTGCAGCTAAAGTTGTAGTGCTGCATCAGCAGGGATCCGTTTCATTATTACAAAGAAAATTAAAGATCGGCTATAACAGAGCCGGCAGAATCATAGATCAATTATTTAATGCAGGAATCGTTGGACCATATCAAGGAAGTACCGCGCGCGATGTTCTCGTTCAGGAAGAAGAAGAATTACAAGAGATCTTTGATGGCCTTGAAAACCTCTAGCCTGATTACATTTCTGATGATCGTTTTTGCGATCTCGGTACAGGCACAAAGCAAAGTTTTCCCAAAGCTGAAAGCCAATTTCGAAAACGAAAAGGTTTTTGTGGCTGATTTCGAACACGTTTATTACGACTCTTATACAAAAGAATCGTTAACTAGTGAAGGAAAGATCTGGGTTTCATCTGATAAATACCGGTTAGACAGTGAAAATCAATTGCTGATCGTGGATGGGGAAACTTCCAGAGTTTATGATGAAGTTCGGAACAGAGTTATTATAAGTGATTATTCTGAAGAAGACGATGACTTTGCACCTTCCAGAATGTTGAATGGAGTAGATACCACTTATACCATTACGGAAGAAAAAATGGATAAAGGCAGAACAAAGATCATCATGAAAACAGAGGATGATTTTGCCTTATATCTGACGGTTGAGATCATAGTGAATTCTGAAGCAATCCCGATAAGTATTACAGCCTATGATTTTTCAGAAAATGAGATCATAACCACCTTTAAAAACGGATCTTTCTTGCTTAAAAATGAAGAGTTATTTGTGCTACGCTATCCTCAGGATGCAGAAATAGTTGATACCAGGTACTGATCTTGAAAACAGCATTAAAAGTAACCTTAGGAATTCTGATCGCCGGTTTTTTTCTCTGGCTTGCATTCAAAGAAGTAGAATTTGAGCAAATTGTAGAAGCATCCAAGTCCATGAGTTATGGCTGGATCATTCCATTTGTTCTGGCTACGCTATCGGCTCATTTTATTCGGGCGGAAAGGTGGAGATTATTATTCAACGATAAAGCTAAAACACCACACAGAATTACTCTTTTTACAGGTGTGATGGTAGGATATTTGTCAAACATTCCGTTTGCAAGATTAGGAGAAGTTACACGACCTGTTTATGTGGCTCGTCAGGTTGACGAAAGCAACAGCAAGCTGATCGGAACCATCGTTCTTGAGCGAATTATCGATATGGTGAGTTTGCTTTTACTGATGGCTTTTGTGGTCATATTCATGGTCTCCGATCCGGAAATACTCAGTAATTTATTTGGGATAGACATCACTGACTCTGAAGTTCTTCTTTCATTTGCGGTTTCTATTGGTAAATATTTAGGGATCGCAGTTCTGGGTTTTGCAGTGATCTATTTTATCCTGAGATCTCTAAGTACAAAAGTAGAGTTTATAGCTAAAGGATTTGAAAAATTCAAAGTGATATCAAAGACGTTTATCGACGGAGTTCTGGCGGTAAAAGAACTTAAAAACTGGCCACTTTTTGTTTTATACACCGCGTTGATCTGGGTGTGCTATATCGGGATGACTTACATTCCATTTTGGATGTTCGATATGCACGCCATTTATGATCTTTCTTATACAGATGCTTTAGTGCTTACGATGGTTTCTGCAGTAGGAATTATTATTCCGACTCCCGGTGGAGTAGGCACTTATCACTTATTTGTAACCAAGAGTTTATTTCTTCTTTATGCAGTTCCTGAAGCAATCGGTTTGGCGTATGGAACAATTACCCATGCTTCAACACTCGCTGTTATTATTATCAGCACGCCTTTGTTGTTGGTTTTGGATAAATATATTGCGTTAAAGCATGCGGCTAAAACTGAGGGAACAAGCGTAGAATAAATCAGTACATCTTTTGACGTACACAGGTTAACCTTGCTCTAAATTTTTAGTACATTCTTAAAACTTCTTTTTTGACGATGAAACGATCCTATTTTGCAACCATCTTACTTCTATTCATCATTTGTCCGGCATTGTTCGCTCAAAGCGGGAATACTCAAAATTCATTATTACCTGAAATAGATCCGCAGGATATTGAGATAAGAAGTGAGTTCAGAGCCAGGTTTCCGGGAATTAGACGGCAACCGATTTTAGGATTTAATCCCAAGCCCAGAGTGTTCCGTATCGATCCGAACAGAATTCCCTTTATGGAATCTGATAAAGAAGCTGTTGCCAGTATCGCTCTCACGCAGCTGGACAGGCCTGAACCTCCTGCTAAATCAGTTTTAGAAGACCCATCCAGAACAAATGCTTTTATAAAAGCAGGCTTTGGTAGTTTTACTACTCCGGAATTAGAGGCTTATGTGCTGAGAAGATTGAATAGTGAAAGTATAGCTTCTGTAAATGTAGATTATTCCAGTTCAATTGGTCATTTAGATAACCAGGATTCCGGTTTTAGGTTTTTTGATGTGAACGGCGTTTATGGTACAAAATTAAATGGTGGAGCAAAACTGTCTGCTAAAGCTGGTGCATTCAGTGATTTCAATCATCTTTTTGAATTATCAAATAATGTGCCCTCAGATAATCCAGGAACTTCTGAAAAAGACTATAAGGGTTTTAATGCAGGGCTTATTCTTGAAAACAATACCAATGAGCTGGAAGGGTGGGAACTGTATTTGAATGCTTCTGCTGTAGGAGTCGATCTTATGGGGCAAAACGCAGCTTTAAGGGGAAGTCAGTCAGAACAATTTATACAAGCAGGTTTTGAAAAAGAATGGGCGGGTTCAAAGCTCTATGATGTGCTTAGTGCAAAATTAGATATTAAAGGCGGAAATTATTCAGCGGAAGGAACCGGAGATACCCAATGGATTAGCTCTTCAGCTACTTTTGGATACAGAAGCTTATTCAACTATGCCACAGAAATTGAATTGGAAGGTGGAATAGCATATGTATCTGACGGATTCAGAAGCAAGCCTTTATTAGTCTTAAACTCAGCAATGAATCATACAGTAAAAGAAGGGTTAAATCTGACCGGAAAGGTTTATGCTCGTCCGGAAATAAAATCTGTTTGGGAATACCATCAACAAAACAGATTTTTGAATGTGAGTTCTCAAACTCAATTTCAATATATATTCGGAGTAGACGGAGGAATAGAATTTAAACCACTGGAATCCACAAAACTTTTTGGAAGCATTTCTTACCAGGCAATTGATAATTATAGTTACTACTTAAGATCTTCGAGAACATTCGGTGTAAATACAGAACAAACATTCTATACAATCAATTATGCAGATGTGTCTAAATTTAGAATGGAAGTAGGAGTCACTCAACAAATAGTTTCCGATAAATTCTGGTTTGATGGATTTATATATGCACAAAGACCTGAGCTTAAAAGCGGAGGAGACGTTCCGTTTGAAGAAAGAGTGGGTGCAGAGGGAGTATTTTCAGTAAAGCCGGTTGATCAATTTACAATAAGTTCATGGATGCAGTATGTTGGAGAAAGAGAAGACGGAAATACTTCTAATACGCAAACAATAGATGGTTATCTTCTTTTAAATGGTGGAGCAGACTACAAGATCAATGAAAAATTTGGCGTTTATTTGAAAGTGTTGAATATTCTGGGACAAAACTATGAGGTTTGGCAAGGTTATGAAGAGCGACCTTTTCAAATTTTCGGAGGTATTAAAGTAACTTTATAAGCTATGACGAACGATTTTTTAAAAGTATTTGGGTTAACGATTCGTGATCAGATCATCATGAAGAATTCTGTCGAAATAAAAGGTCTAGGTACTTTTAAAGCAGAACACACAAGCCAGCAACAGGAAAGAAAGGGAGATGGAAAGCTCGTTATGCTTCCTCCAAAAGACAGTATTGAATTCAAAGCTGATATGGGGGAATAACAATGCTGATAGATAATGAAAAATTTATTGCCCTGCTTGCTGATAATTCGGGAATAGAAAAAGAGAAAGTTGAGAAGTACCTGGAAGAGCTTATAAATGAGATGAAAGCTTCTTTTGATGAAGGGGAAGGATATGAAGTGGAAGGGTTTGGGATTTTCAGCAAATTAGGATCAAACATTCTATTTATCCCTTCTGATGAGCTGGAAACGGAGGTCAATTATAAGTATGTAGGTATGGAGCCTATTGAACTTCCCGGAGGAGCACAACAGCAAGAAACTGAGGCGCCTGAAGAGGAAGAAGAAAATCCTATTCAGGGAATTCTTGTCGGTGGAGAAACTGAAGAGTACGAAGATCCGTTTGCTGAGTTGTTCAATGAAGCAGAAGAGCATGAAAAAGCAGGTCAGGAGCAGACGGAAAAAGGAGACCTCAGTGAAGAGGAGATTGAAGCTGTTGTTGAAGAAGAGATAGAAAGTGAAGACACTGAAGAAATAACTTCGGAAGAAACAGATAAAGAAGAAGAACCGGAAGAGGCTTTAGAAGATACGCTTAAAGACATATTTGGTTCAGACGAAACTGAAGAAGAAACAGAAACAGAAGAAGAGCCTGAACCGGAAGAGGAGTCTGCACCGGGGCCTGAAAAATGGGGCATAGATGCACATAAAGAGGAAGAACAGGAGGGTGCTTTTTCAGGTTTGTTGGGTGATACTGCAGATGAACCCGAATTAATTGATGAAGACGACATTTTTGCAACAGAAGAAGAAATCACTGCTGAAGAGGAATTGTCTGAAACAGATGAAGGACTTCAGCAAGAAGAAGATGAGACTAAAGAAGAAAAAGATGAGGAAATAGATTTCTCTGCGTTGGAAGATGATAGTTCTGACGAAGACTTCGACGATCCATTTGATGAGCTTATAGAAGAAGATGATGATGAAGATTTTGTACCTGTAGTAACGAATGTGTCTTCAGGAAAAGCTTCTAAAATGGAAGTTGATGAGGATCAAAAGGAAGAACAAGAAGAGAAGACCGAGAAAAAAAGCAGGACACCGAAGAGTCCCAGAGACAGAAAAAAAAGTTCACCGGTGTTTTTATATATGATTCTTGCTCTGGTTTTGTTGGGAGGAACCGGATATCTATTAGCGTATTTTGGTGTTGTTAATATTGAAGGAATTACGCCATCGTCAGCTTCAACACAAGTAGCGCAGAACACTCTGCCGGTAACACAGCCGGAAAGCACGCCACCGCAAACTTCACAGTCAGAAGAGGAGGAGCCGATAAGAGATGTACCTGAGATTGAAGCGAACAGCGAAAATACTCCTGATGAAGCCGAAGAAAATACCGGAAATATTTCTGAATCCGAATCTGAAGCTACTGACGATGTAACACCTCAAGACCAGGAAAATGATATAGCTCCACTGGTTGCTGATGAAAAAGCTCCTGGCGATGGAGGTATTATTTCTCCGGTAAATATTCAGGAACAAGCCGAAGTATATGGCTTAAAAGGAACTGCAACCGAAGCCGGGAACAATGGCTATACGATTGTACTATATACTTTAAGCCGGAAGTCCGGAGCAGACGCTCAGTTTGAAAAATTATCTAAAGATGGCTTTCGGGTTATTATTAAAGAAAATCCGTCACAGGAATTCGGTGTATTATACAGAGTAAGCATCGGACAATTTGAGTCACTGGCAGATGCAGCTATTGCTGCTGAAAAGGTTGATTCTGAAATACTTGGAAATTATATCATCACAAAAATTTAAACATTTCATTTACATGAACACCCTTCTTTTACTATTTCAAGATTCAACGGCAGTTGCTGATTCGTTAGCAATGGCACTCGAAGGAGAAACAATTACATTATTCGATCTTTTAATTGAGGGAGGGGTTTTAATGATCCCAATCTTCGTGCTTTTTATGCTTTCTATGTACGTAATTGTAGAACGCTGGCGAGCTTTAAACCGATCACATACGGATACAGAGAGATTTTTAAGTTCAGTTGAAGGTTTGTTGAAGTCCGGGAAACAATCGGATGCTATGGCTTACTGTGATGATCATGACAAACCGTTGGCAAGAATTATTAAAGCCGGAATCAAACGTTTAGGTCGCCCGATTCGAGATATCGAAGATGCCATTGACAATGCCGGAAAAAAAGAAATATTCTTTCTTGAAAAAAGAATGAATTGGTTAGCAACCATTGCGGGTGTTGCACCGTTACTAGGTTTTACGGGAACGGTAACTGGTATGATCGAGGCTTTCATGGATATTCAATCCCTTCAGGGAAATGTTAACCCAAGCGAATTAGCCGGAGGTATCTGGGAAGCTCTTATTACCACCGCAGCAGGATTGATTGTTGGTCTGATAGCATTCGGGTTCTATAACTTTTTACTAGGTAAGATCAACAGGTCTATTTTTGAGCTTGAAAATGCATCTGCAGATTTTATGGACTTACTTCAATCACCGGCACCTAAAAAGCAGGCATAATTATGGCACGCGATTTTAGAAGAGGAGATAAAAGGTTAACCCCGTTATCGCTATTCTCTCAATCTTCATTGACAGATATAGTATTGCTGTTGTTGATCTTCTTTTTGCTGACTTCTTCATTCGTAACAAACTTTGGGATAAAAGTGAATATTCCGAAAGCAGAGTCCGGATCAACTACTCAGAATGAGTTTATCTCAGTAGCAATTACTAAGGAAGGCGAGTTTTATGTGGATGGAGACTTAACTGCAAGGGCATCTTTAGCTCTTCAAATCAGGGCTGTACGCAATAATAAGCAGAGTCAAACGATTATATTACGTGCCGATAAGGATGCAAAAGTAGATGATGCGGTGAGAGTTATGAATATTGGTAAGGCCTTGAATTTAAAATTGGTCATGGCTACGGAACAAAGTTCATTATAAATTAATCAGGATGAAGAAAACTAAATTCACACAAGATGATAGTGTTGCACTTACGGTAACGTTGAGTGTGAGCATTATTATGGTTTTGTTTTCTCTGTGGTATACACTGGATATGAACCAAAACTTCCGACCTTCTTTTATTGAAGTAGAGTTCGGTGAGTTTAGATCAGGAACATTGGCAGAGTTTTCTGAAGTTAAGGAAGATGAAGTAGCTACTCGACCAAACCCTTCCGAAGTTAAAACCGAGGAACCCGTTGAAGAAACCCCGATTCCGGAAGAACAGCCCACCAATCCGACAGAAGAAATTACCAAACCTGTAGATCTTCCTGATGAGGTTGAAGAAGTAAAAGAAGAAAAGGTCGAAACACCTAAGACGGATGTTGTAGACCCCACCAAAGAGACGGCGGAAGAAGTAAAAGAAGAAATTGAGATTCCTCCGCAGGCAAAAGAAGATCTGGAAGTTAGTGACGGCGCAAAAGAAAGTGGAGATATTAAAGGTAATACCGGAGAAACAAATGCTGATGCCGGCACAGGAGTTGATGATGAGAAGTCTGCTCCTTACGAACTAAAATGGGATGGGAATATCGAAAGAGACCCGATGGTTCAACCTTTACCCGAAAATACTGCAAACACAGAAGGGGTTATTTCCGTAAAATTTCAGGTAAAACCTGATGGTTCGGTAGGGTTGATTATTCCATTGAAGAAAATGAATCCCGAGTTAGAAAAGGAAGTGCAGCGGACATTAAGAAGTTGGAAATTTTCAAAACTTCCAAGTGGAGTACCTCAACAAGCACAATGGGGAACAATAACTTTCCGATTTGTATTCGGATAGTCCGTCCAAAAAAGGAACCATCCTTGGTTGTCTCTTTTTTGTAACTTTCAACAGTTCGTAAAGCTATTAATAAATGTAATCTCATAAGAGTGAGATCAACTAAAAAATGAGTTAGCTTCACAACTTTTTACCCATTCCTTGCTTCTGTACCAATACATTCAGTTATTCAATTCTGTATAACTAACTAAACTAACTTCGGTACTACTATGAAGGCAAGAAAGCTATTCTATTCCGTATTCACTTGTTTAATTGTTTCGTTTTTTGTGGCTGATATCTCTTCAGCTCAGATTTTCGGGCATGGTGAGGAAACGGAATCTCCTACTTATAAAAAAGAACTCTTTAAAGATTTAAATTATAGAAATATTGGACCATACAGGGGTGGGCGCTCAGTAGCCGTATCAGGTCATGCTTCACAACCATATACTTTTTACACCGGGTTTGCTGGCGGAGGTGTTTTCAAAACAACAGATGGGGGAAGCAGTTGGATAAATGTATCTGATGATTTTTTTAAAACAGGTTCTGTAGGTGCGATTTCTGTGGCACCTTCAGATCCGAATGTAATCTATGCCGGAATGGGCGAAACCGATATTCGCGGAAATATGAGCGCCGGTGACGGAATGTATAAATCTACCGATGCCGGAAAAACCTGGAAACATATCGGTTTAGGCGAAAGCCAATTTATTGGTGATATAGAAGTGCACCCTTCAAACGATGAAATCGTTTGGGTAGCATCTATGGGACAGATTTTTGGTATGGATGGAAATGAAGAAAGAGGGGTTTTCAAATCTACAGACGGAGGAGCTACCTGGAAAAAAGTTTTATTTAGAAATAATAAAACCGGAGCGGTGGATATCGCCGTTGATCCGAATAACCCCAGAATACTATTTGCATCACTTTGGGAAGCATACAGAAATCCTTGGGAAATGAGCAGTGGTGGAGAAGGAAGTGGATTATTCAGAAGCAAGGATGGCGGAGAAACCTGGGAAGAAATTTCAAAATTCCCGGGAATGCCAAAAGGGTTACTTGGAAAGATCGGTGTCGCTGTTTCGCCTGCAAATTCGAACAGAGTTTGGGCAATCATAGAGAATCAAAATGGTGGAGGTTTGTTTCGCTCCGAAAATGGTGGAGATACTTGGAGAAGAATAAGTGCTGATAGAAATCTTCGCCAAAGAGCCTGGTATTACTCTAAAGTTATTGCAGATCCGAAGAATGAAAACGGAGTATATGTTCTTAATGTAGGTTTCTGGAAATCAACAGATGGTGGAAGTAAGTTCAGCAGGATCGGAACTCCACATGGCGATCATCATGATCTGTGGATCGATCCAAATGATCCCCAACGAATGATAATAGGTGATGATGGTGGAGGTCAGGTAACGTACAATGGCGGAGAAGGTTGGTCTTCGTATTATACTTCAGCTACAGCACAAATTTATCAGGTTACTACGGATAACCAATTTCCATATATGGTGTACGGAGCTCAGCAGGATAACAGCACGTTTGCCATCAAGAACAGAACGAATGGCTTTGGAATTGATGAAAGCGATTGGTGGCCGGTAGCCGGTGGTGAAAGTGGATATATTGCTCCTGATCCGGAAGATCCGAATGTTACTTTCGGGGGTAGTTATGGTGGATATCTCAATAAATATGACAAAGAACTAGGATTAAGTGATCGCGTTGATGTTTGGCCTGATAATCCTATGGGAGCAGGCGCTGAAAAGCTTAAGTACAGATTTCAGTGGACTTTCCCGATCATAATCTCTCCTCATAATCCTGATGTTCTTTATACCACATCGCAACATGTGCATCGTTCTACAGATGAAGGAATGAGTTGGGAAACGATCAGTGACGATCTCACCAGAAATGACAAGGAAAAGCAGAAAGAATCAGGTGGGCCGATTACAAAAGATGATACCTCTGTAGAGTATTACAATACTATCTTTACTTTTGTTGAGTCGCCAATTCAGGAAGGTACTTTTTGGGCGGGATCAGATGACGGATTAATTCATATCAGCAGAGATAACGGAGAAACTTGGGAGAATGTAACACCGAAGGGATTACCGGAAACAATGATCAGTATCATTGACGCTTCTCATCACGATGCGGGAACAGCTTATTTTGCAGCTACACGATATAAGTTCAATGACTTTGCTCCGATGATCTACAAAACCACAAATTATGGTAAAAGCTGGACGAAGATCACAAAAGGAATTCCTGCAATGGATTTCACTCGTGTGGTTAGAGAAGACCCAAACAAAAAAGGCCTGCTGTATGCAGGAACAGAAACCGGAGTATATATTTCTTTTGATGCGGGCGAAAACTGGCAAGATCTGCAATTAAATCTTCCGGCTGTTCCGGTTACAGATATGGCTGTTCATAAACGTGATAAAGATCTCGTAGTGGCAACTCAGGGGCGTTCGTTCTGGATACTGGATGATCTGCCTGTGCTTCACCAAATGAGTGATCAGATCGCTAAAGCAGAAAACCATCTTTTCCAGCCGGAGAGAACATACTTGTTCGGAGGCCCCAGCTTCAGCAGACCGGGTTCTACAGTAGGGCAGAATCCTGAACGAGGAGCTGTTTTCTTTTACACGTTGAAAGACGAAATGGAAGAAGAGATCAAGCTGGAAATTATCGATCCTGCTGGTAATACCATAAGATCATATTCCAGCATCAAAGATGATAATGACCGTCCTGTAAGAGAATCTTCAACTTTTTATGAAGAAGAAGATCGAACCAGACCAAGTGTGGTAGCAAATCAACCCGGACTAAATAAGTTTGTTTGGGGATTGGATTATCCTGACGTAACCAGAATTGATGGCACACAAATTCTTTGGGCAGGAAATACTTCAGGTCCTTCCGCAATTCCGGGTACGTACACTGTGAAAATGCATATCGGCGATGAGGTTGTTGCAGAACGTAATTTTGAAGTGGTTAAAGATCCAAGATTGGAAAATGTATCTCAAGAAGATTTCGTGGCGCAGTTCGAGTTGGTTAAAACCATCAAAGCAAAACTGGACACAACGCATAAAACCATCAACAGAATTCGTGAGGTTCGCAAAGAGATCAACGAAATGATGGCTGAAGCAAAAGACAACAAAGAGCTTCAGGAAAAAGCGAAAACGATGCTGGAAGCAATGTCAGAAGTTGAAAATGAACTGATGCAAACCAAAGCCGAAGCAACTCAGGATGTATTGAACTTTGAGATCAAGTTGAATAACAAGCTTGCTGCACTGGCCAGCACTGTAGCAACCGGATATGGCAGACCAACTAAACAACAATATGCAGTCTATGAAGATCTGGCTGGAAAAGTAGATGCTCAATTCAAGCGTTTGCAAGCAGTTTGGGATGGAGAATACGAAAACATCATTCAGGAATTTGAAAGCAAAGGCGGGAAGATTGAGAATTAACCAGAGCTCTAACAAATTCTAAATCATTATACAAAAGGCGCTTTCTGGGCGCCTTTTTTTATTTAACCAAAGAAACGGGAGCTGTAGTAGAGAATTCCTAAAATTAGGATTATCGCCATAGCTAACCCTCCTCTTGTTCTCCTCCCAAGAGGAGAAACTCGTTGGTTTGATTCAGTATCTGAGCAACGAGCTTCCCCTCCACCGGAGGGGGTTGAGAGAAGGGTAGATACTCTCAGCAATATTATATTCTTAACCCACTTTATTATTAGAAATTAAAGTCCCCTCTTGAGAGGGGATTTAGGGGTGTGTTTAATTCCTTTATCATCTGACAGATAACCAGCCTGATGGGGTTTTCTAGGGCAATGAATGATTATTTAAATGATTAAGGCGCTTAGAAGCGCCTTTTGTCTGGTTCAGACGCTCTGCGTCAGAACCAATCTTTAAGTTTTTCTTAAAGCAAACTCAGAATTAATTAAGACTCTCTTTCTTATACTCAGAATCATAATCAGATTTTTTGCTGATCAGCTTATTAAGGTAGCCGAAAAGATAATTTACGATAACAAGAATGAACGTCGTCCCAACGCCTAGCCAATATTGTTTAAGGGCTATACTTATTCCTATTCCGGCAGCCATTAAAATAGTTGCTGCGGTGGTGAGATATCGCACAACCTGACTCGAAGAGCTCTTTAAAATAGTTCCGGCGCCAATAAAACTGACACCGACTACAACGGCATGAACCATACGTATTGGATCAACACCAAGCCCTTCAGGTTGAATGAGCTGATTGAAATCAATGATCACTATTCGCCCCAAAGAAACCAATAAGGCTGCTGAACCCGAGATGATCATATTGGTTCGGAATCCGGCCGGTTTCTGCTTCCATTCTCGTTCCAGCCCCAAAATCCCACCCAGGATAAGAGCGATAGTGACATCTAATAAAATTTGTGCTTGTTCATACATGAAAACCCGAAATAAGTAAAAGAGTCTCTTATTGTAATGGGTTAGAGAAGGTTTTGTTCCGTATTGGATCTCCGGACATCGAAATATTAGAACTGTTTTTGCGGTCAGACGGGCTACAGCCGTCAGACCTTCACGCCATATTTAATTCCATCTGACGGATAACCCGTATGATGGAACACCTAAATTGATCTCTTTTCACTCACCATTTTTAACTTCTTTCTTTTCACCTTTCACTTCCTCATTCTTCGGCATCGCATTCCTGAAGTTAATATCTCTTTGAGGGAAAGGGATTTCGATATCGTATGCTCTGAACTTTCTGACAATTGCCTGGTTCAATTCATTTAGGATCGAGTAATGCTCTTTCACATTTCCAACCCAAACGATCAGTTTCATATTCCAGGAAGAATCTCCAAATGACCGTAAGTGTACATCATGTTTTGGAGTATGTAGTATGGAATCACTTTCTTCAGCAACTTCGTTGAGGGCTTTCAACACTAGATCTAAATCTGATCCGTAAGCCACCCCCACATCAATAACTAAACGATAAGTTGGATCTCCGTACGAATAGTTCACTACATTTTTTGAAATGAACTCAGAATTTGGAACAATCACAGAAATATTATTGATCGATCGAACGGTGGTGGAGCGGATATTAATTTCCTGAACATCTCCTTCAATATCATTTACCAATACACGATCTCCTATGCTTATCGGACGTTCGAAAAGTACGATCAAGCCTGATATGAAGTTGGAAGTGATGTTTTGTAAACCAAAACCTATACCAACAGAAAGGAAACCAAAGATCACTGCGAGTCCTGTCAGGTCAACGCCCACAAACTGAAAAGAGACCAACATCCCGATGATCATGACCACATATTGAGTCATCCTTGAAAGCGTAAACCGCAATCCCGGATCTTTAATAAACCGTGGTAATACTTTATTGTTTAAAATCCGTTTTACGAAACTGCCCAGATAAGTAAACCCAATTAGAAAGAAAATGAAGATACAAATGGAGAGAAGAGTAACCGGAGTATCTTTTAATTCAAATAAAGTGGTATTAAAAAGAGTGCCTAAATAGTCAAAGATCTCACTGGGTGTGAGATCTTTCATAGTAGGTAATGATTGTGTGGAATCAGCTTGCATATTTTCTTAATTAGGTTGGGTGAAAATAAACAAATCTGAACGAACCGCAGTTAATTAATTTCTACGAACATCTTCCTTCTTGTCACCTTCACGATCTCTGCGCGACTTTATCATTCGCTGAACCAGCGAGTCCAATTCTTGCAATTGTTCGGGGGTACAAAGTGCTCGGATATTAGAGATATGTTCATAGGTTCGGAACTCCATATTGGAGACTAAAATTCCTATCTCAGCAGTTAAAGAATCAACGGTTTCAATAGAAACGTCATCAACTTGAGTAAGACGAAACATTTCCCTGCGTTTTTCATCGATTTTTTGTTGAAGAGCTTTCGTTTCAGCTCTGTGGCTGGTGTTTAAAGAATCATATGCTTGTTTCTGCTCTTCGGTAAACCCTAATTTTTTAGCGACATAAGCGCTTCTTTTGTCTCCGTCTTTTCGGTCATGACCTCGCTTTCCAAGTTCCGGACCAACAACTAACCCAATAAGAATCAGGTTCAGTAAAACCAAAACAGAAATGGATATAATGGTAAATCGTTTGTTTTCAAATAAACCCATGGCTTACTCCAAGGAAGTTAAAGTTGCGTAATCCGGAAAGTACTCCTCAGAATATTCTGATATATCTTCAGTTGTTTGTTCACTATCAGAATTGGTAGAATAAAATAGAATGGCAGAAACATTCAGGATCAATATTAAAATGACAGCGGCATATTTTCGCACTTCTGAAAGAGAGAAAATGGTAGCTGTTTTAGGAGCGTTCTGATTGTCAATTTCATCAAAACGGGCAAAAAGATTTTCTTCAAAATCAGCACCGGTTGAAAGAAAAGCAGGCTTTTCAGCATCTTTCATGAGCTGATCTATATGGGTTTGTATGTCTTTTTCTGATTTCATAATTCTTCCGATAAAGGATTAGGCGAAATGTGTTGTAAAAACTTGTGCTCTTTAAAAATAATTTTCATAATTGGCCTCCATGATCTTTCTGAGGTTCTGTTTACTTCGATGAACCAAGGATTCTATAGAAGACAAACTTTTCTCCATGATGTCTGCAATCTCTTTGTAACTAAGTCCGTCTTGTTGGCTTAGAACAAAAGCCGTTCGTTGGGTTTCAGGGAGTTCATTCAGAGAATCTTGTATAAACTGTTGTTGCTGTTTTTGATGTAGCTCTTCTTCAGGATCAGGCAGATCGGATGCAGTTTGAGACATTTCCAGATCGGCTGCTTCTGATCTTACACGTTTCTCGAAGTAAGCAGCGCGTTTCAGGCTTCGGCGCTTTTTCAGTTCGTCTAAAGATCTGGAAACTGCGATTCTGTACATCCAGGTAAAAAGAGAGGCTTCTTCTTTAAAATTGGAGATAGTTTTGTATACCTCAGTAAATACTTCCTGAGTCAGGTCTTCAGCGTAATCGACGTCTTTCAGATATCCATAACAAACATTCAGGATAGGATCTTTGTATTCACGAACTAATTGCTGAAACGCAGTTCGGTCTTTATCCCGTAGTCGTTGTATGAATTCCTTTTCTTCCACTAAAGCCAATTTAAAGAATTAGGCGAAGGAATTAAGAATTTCTTTCAGAAGAATTTATTCTGGACAATAACTGTAGGGACGTAAAGCATTACGTCCCTACAGTTATTGTGATTAAGGGCTTACTTTTTCAGCTTCACAGGTTTTATTTGCCAGATCTCATCTGCATAATCCAGAATAGTTCGGTCGCTGGAGAATTTACCGATGTTAGCCACATTAAGAATTGCTTTCCGGTTCCATTCGGATTGATCTTTATAAAGTTCTTCAACTTCTTCCTGCTTTTTCACATAAGCTTCGTAATCCGCCATAACCATGAAGTAGTCTCCTTTGTGGAGTAATGCGTCAACTATAGGCTGGAAAAGCGTTGGATCTTCTTCGCAGAAGAAACCGGTACGTATTTGATCGATCACTTTTTTCAACTCAGCATTGGCATTGTAGTAATCCCATGGATTGTAACCCTGCTGACGAAGTTCGTCCACTTCTTCCACCGTTAATCCAAAGATGAAAATATTATCGTCACCAACTTCCTCTTTGATCTCGATATTTGCTCCGTCAAGAGTACCGATAGTAAGAGCACCGTTCAGTGCAAATTTCATGTTACCTGTTCCTGAAGCTTCCATTCCGGCAGTAGAAATTTGCTCGGAAAGATCAGCGGCCGGAATCATCATTTCCGCTAAGGTAACTCGGTAGTTTTCAAGGAAAATACACTTCAGCTTATCACTAACTTCAGGATCGTTATTTACTTTCTCGCCAATGCTGTTAATAAGCTTGATGTGAAGTTTCGCCATTGCATAACCCGGAGCGGCTTTCCCTCCAAAGATCACCGTTCTTGGAGCAATATCCAGATCAGGGTTTTCTTTTAAGCGATTGTACAGAGTTGCTACATGTAAAGCAGCCATCAATTGACGCTTATACTCATGAATTCTTTTGATCTGAATATCAAACATTGACTTTGGATCAACATCAATTCCTTGTTCTTCTTTGATGTAATCAGCCAACAGCTTTTTGTTTTCCAGCTTTATCTTACCAAATTTTTTCTGGAAAGTCTTTTTCTTTGCTGATGGAGCCAGTTTTTTTAGATGATCAAGATCGGTGATCCATTTATCTCCGATCTCATCAGTGATCAGGTCGGATAGATCAGGATTACATTGCTTCAACCATCTTCGTGGAGTAATTCCATTAGTTTTGTTGGTGAATTTGTCAGGATAGAGCTCGTCAAAATCCTTGAACATGGTTTCTTTTACCAATCGGGAATGAAGTGCGGCAACACCGTTCACCTTTCTGGAACCAACTATTCCCAAATGAGCCATGTGTACTACAGGATCTTCTCCTTCGCCGATTATGCTCATTCTCTTCATGCGAGCAGTATCGTTTCCATGTGTAGCTTTGATGGTATCCATAAAGCGACGATTGATCTCATGGATAATATTGAGATGTCTTGGTAACAGGTTTCTCATCAAGGAAACCGGCCATTTTTCCAAAGCCTCAGGAAGTAAAGTATGATTGGTATAAGCCATTGTATTGGATGTAATATCCCAGGCTTTTTCCCATGGCATGTGTACATCATCCAGCAGAACCCTCATCAACTCAGGAATTGCAAGATTTGGGTGGGTATCGTTACATTGAATGGCTACACGTTCCGGAAATTTGCTCCAGTCATCAGTTCCTTTTTTGAAACGCCTGATAATATCCTGCATAGATGCGGATACAAGGAAGTATTCTTGCTTCAAACGGAGTTCCTGACCTACAAAAACTTTGTCGTTCGGATAAAGAACACGTGTGATATTTTGCTCAAGTTGGTTGTCCTTAACAGCATCAATGTACTGTCCCTGATTAAAGCTTTTTAGATCTAAAGTAGCATCAGATTCAGCCTTCCATAATCGCAGATTATTTACAATTCCATTATCGTATCCGGGAATAGGAGTATCGTAAGCAACGGCTTGAACTCTGCGGGTATTTTCCCAACTGTAATGATGTCCACCATCTCCGTTTTGAGCTGCACCTTGATGACCGTAAAATTCCACCGGATATTGAACTTTTGGACGGACAATATCCCAAGGATTTCCATAACGCAACCAAAGATCCGGTTTCTCGATCTGAAACCCGTTTTCCATGGTTTGATAGAAAATCCCGTAGTCATAACGTAAACCGTATCCAATAGCAGGAATACCTAATGTTGCCATGGAATCTAAAAAGCAAGCGGCAAGTCTTCCGAGGCCACCATTTCCAAGTCCGGCGTCCCATTCTGCATTTCGGATGTCATCATAATCTAAACCAACATCTTGTAAAGCATCAGCGATTTCTTGTTGAACATCCAGATTAACTACCATGTTATCCAGCAGGCGACCGATAAGGTATTCCATGGATAAATAGTAAACCCGTTTTGCTCCGGAATTATGGTAGTGTTGCTGCGTTGTTAACCAGCGCTCATTTAACCGATCCATTAAAGTGAGAACCACGCTTCGATAATTATCCCAGTTTGTGGTAGAGTACTCGTCCTTTGCCAAGGTGTGACGAAGATGCATTTTAATATCTTCGCGAAGGGAGTTTTTATCCATTCCCGATCTTAGATCCGGAGTTGAAGAAGTCTTCTTTTTAGCCATTATAGATGCTGATTAATAATCTTAAATATGAAATAAATTAGCTGATCTGTTTCTTGTAGATACCCAGATCAGGCTCAAAATTTGGTCGCGATAAATTCGCTGAAAATCCGAGACTATGAAACGATTCATATGCATGAATTGCAACAAAATCCTGTTCAAAAATTCCAAAAACGCTGGAACCGCTTCCACTCATTGAAGCATAGCTTGCTCCGAATTCGTAACATTGATCTTTGATATTTCCTACGATATTCATTCGTGGGAAAACGGAAGCTTCCAGATCATTAATGATCAGGTATTCCCATTCTTCCAAAGGCTCATCGATGAGAACTTTTTTTAAAGAAAACTCAGGCTCTGGATTTGGTTCAACAAAATTGTATGCTTCGGGGGTGCTGCTTTGTTCGCCCGGAAAAATAGTAACGATCCAACCGCCGGGCTGAATATTTAAAGGTTCAATTTCCGTTCCCAATCCTGTGGCAAAACCGGGCTTTCCCTGAACAAAAAAGGGAACATCGGCGCCTAATTTTTTCCCAAGTTCCATTAACTCCGGTTCCTGTAAACCCAGATTAGCGATCTTGTTGATCATCCTGAGGGTTGTAGCCGCGTTACTACTGCCGCCGCCAAGTCCTGCTCCTACCGGAATATTTTTTTGAACTTTGATATGAAATTGATCTTTTAACCCCGCTTCTTTCTCAAGAAGGGTTACAGCTTTAACAATCAGGTTGGTATCATCTACAGGAATTTTTTCATCGCTCATAGTTAAGCTGTTTCTGCTCGATGGTGTTATCTCAAAACGATCTGTCCATTCGATAAAACAAAAACCAGTCTCAATGTTATGATATCCTGAGTCAAGCCTCTCCAAAACGTTGAGCCCGATATTGATCTTAGCGTATGAATTTGATACCCAAACTTCCTTCACTTTTTACTCTTCCTCCAAAAATTTATCCTTATTATTCATCATGTACACAAAAGCTGCATCATGATCATTCGGAATTTCACCGTTTAATATAGCTTCTTTTACGGCGTCTTTTATGTCTCCGATTGTTTTGCTTGGCTGAATTTGAAGTGCTTCCATGATTTCTTCTCCGGAAAGAGGGTTTTTCCAGTTTCTGATATGATCCTTTTTTTCAACTTCTTTGATCTTCTTTTCAACTCTGGTAAAGTTTTTCTGGAATCGCTCTACTTTATTGTCATTCTTACTGGTGATGTCAGCTCTGCAAAGCGTCATAAGATCATCAATATCATCTCCGGCTTCAAAGATCAACCTTCTTATGGCGCTGTCACTTACTTCTTCTGAAACTAACGCAATAGGGCGGAGATGCAGTCGCACCAATTTTCTCACATATCGCATTCTTTCATCCAGCGGCAGACCTAGTTGACGAAAAATACCTTTTGTCCATTTTGCACCGAGGGCATCATGTCCATGAAAAGTCCAGCCGGCTTTATTATCAAATCGCTGAGTAGGCGGCTTTGCGATGTCGTGCAAAATAGCAGCCCATCTCAGCCAAAGGTCTCCTCCATACTCAACAACATTATCCAGTACTTGCAGAGTGTGCCAGAAATTGTCTTTATGTGTTTGTCCATTTTTTTCTTTTACACCTTGCAGCCTGTGCATTTGAGGAAAAAACTGCTTCAGTAAACCTGTATGAAATAAATGAGCAAACCCGATTGAAGGTTTCTTGCTCATTATTATTTTATTCAGTTCAGTAATAATTCGTTCTTTAGAAATGATCTCAAGTCTGGGAGCCATTTCAGAAATAGCTTGGTAAGTTTTCTCCTCGATCTCAAAATTCAGCTGTGTGGCAAAACGAATAGCGCGGAGCATTCTAAGCGGATCGTCATCAAAAGTTTGTTTGGGATCTATAGGCGTTCGGATCAGTTTGTTTTTTAGATCCTGAATTCCTCCGAAGGGATCTACAAGCGTACCAAAGTCTTCTTCATTCAAACTCCAGGATAATGCATTAATCGTCAGATCGCGCCGAAGTTGATCATCTTCAAGAGTTCCATTTTCCACAATGGGTTTTCTGGAATTCTTGCGATAGCTTTCTTTACGCGCTCCTACAAACTCCAGTTCAAACTCTTCAGTTTTTACAAGAGCTGTTCCGAACTGTTTGAACACAGAAAGATGGGATCCTTTTAAAGCTTGATGAACCTTCTCAGCTAAAGAAATTCCGGAACCAAGCGTAACAAAGTCGAGGTCAGGTTCTGTTTGTTTAAGTCGATCAAGGTAAAAGTCACGCACATAACCACCCACAATGTAAACCGGTTGGTTTATGGAAGCAGCGGCTTTGCTTATAACATCAAAAACAGACTTATGTGAAGCAGGTATTTGTTGCGGAAAATTCATCGGCAAAAGATACCAATCTTATAGGATGCTTTCAGGGGTTTGTTTTATAAAATTAATAGTAAGGGTAAATAAAAGGATTTGAATCATGGGATTTCCATCAAACTGGTTAATAGCAACAAATGGTAGTAAATATGCAAGTGAAGCAGTAAAGCATGCCGGCATGTTAAGTTCGCTTTTAAATAATAAACCTACAGTTACTATTCTTGTGGTTGCAGATGATAAGGAAAGTGAAGATACAGCCAAAGGAATTGTTGAAATGGCAAAGTTTTTATTCGAGACAAATAGTGGCCCGGAAATGGACCCGGAGTTAGCAGTGGAGATAGGCGAGCCGGGAAAAACTATTATAAAAACAGCTGAAAAATTAGATTGCGATCAAATTTTTATAGGAGGAGCTGATTTTAAGTGGGATATAAATGACGGGAAGCCGGGCGGTATCAGCAATTACATAATTGATAAATTTAACGGGGTTATTACGGTGGTGAAATAAAACTTACAGTTAACCTAAGAAATTGGTGAAGATCTTGTTCTCAAAAAGTCAGATAAGAAATCGGCATCGATTTTTTTAGTAACTAAATCAACTACCAAATCAGCAAGCTCCTCATCATGTTCTTCATTC
Source organism: Balneola sp. (assembly GCA_965215865.1). GTDB lineage: Bacteria > Bacteroidota > Rhodothermia > Balneolales > Balneolaceae > Balneola. The sequence goes on along the minus strand of OZ244125.1, from coordinate 3,338,291 downwards.
ACCTCAAAACCATTTAAGTAAAGAAAAGTAAGACAAGAAGCTAAAGCGGTTCTTTTATTACCATCAATAAATGGGTGCCGAAATACGAAACAGGAAACATATGCCACAGCCACGCCATAAAGATCTAGTAAGTAATCTCCATCGAAAGTAGTTTTAGGTGATTCAATACAAGCTTTGATTCCTTCTGGATCTCTAATATTTGTTTCACCACCTGCAGTGTTGATTTCTTCACTATGAATAAAAAGTATATCATCCAAAGAAAGGAATTTTGGAGACATACCTATTCACCAAGTTTATCCAATGATCTTCGATGTTTTTCACTTATTCGTTTATAAGCAGATTTCACATCGATTTTTTTGATTAGTAAACCATCTTCTTGAGGGACAATTTCAACCTGGTCATCTTGTTCCACTCGAAGCAATTTGAGGAGGGATTTTTCGAGGATGATACCTCTGCTGTTTCCGATATTTTGAAGTTTTTTAATCATAATGTTATAACATTGTTAAAACAAAAATAGTGTATTTTTTGCAAAATTGGAAGTTTTCCTACATTGTTTCATTCTATGATATGGTTGACAAAAAGGAATTGACTCTTTATATAGAAAATAATTGTCAAAAGATCAGTTAAATACAGAATTATGAAGTTGACAGTAATTTATATTTTTTGCTTTTCCATATTTTTGATTTCATGTAATGTGATCAATTTCGGTTCGGGCGATCTAAAAACCGATCTGGAACTAGAAGATAAAGAAATAACTAATGTTCAGGACATTGAAGCGACTTTTACAGTAAGAAATAAAACGAGAGAAACTAAAGAATATAACTTTTCATCAGGTTGTCAGGTGTCTTTTTTAATTACTGAAAACGGTACAAAGATTATAAAAGCAGAAGAAAAATTAATTTGTACCAGAGCCTTAACCAGTTTCAAGTTGGAAAAAGACGAAAGTAAAACCTTCGAATTACCAACTTACTTTGATATCGATTTAAATCCCGGGACATACTCCATCAAAGCCTACCTTATTGGCTACGAAGATGAAGTATTTTCTACAAAAAGCTTTATTGTAAACTAAAAGAAGTTACTCGATCTCTAAATTCGAATGATCACCGACATCTACTTTCCCTTTCACATTTTTGAGTGAAGTATACGCCCCAATTGTAGATCCGTCTGTTTCAACATTTTCAAGAACGGCATTGTCTCTGATGATAGAGTTCTTGATCGTTGAATTCTTGATTGTAGTTCCTTCTTCAATACTTACATGTGGTCCAATTTTGCTGGACTCGATGTTAACTCCTTCTGCAATAAATACAGGTGGGATGATCTCAGATCCCGGAAATTTAGAAGCATTGAAAGTCGGGTTCTCTTTGGCCACAATTTCGCCGGTAGTTTCTAACCAGGCCGGTAAAGTTCCACAATCCAACCATTCGTCAACAGTAGCAATTTTGAAGACTTTTCCTTCATTGATCATGTTATCAAGAGCTGCGGTCAGAAAATATTCGCCACCAGGGCCTTTTAGTCCGTCATCCATAACACGATTAACTTGTCGCTTCAGTTCTTCCCCGTCTTTGAAATAATACACTCCGATAATGGCCAGATCAGAAATAAATTCTTTCGGCTTTTCTACAAATCCAGTGATCTTTTCGCCTTCATGAACGGCAACTCCAAAACGTGAAGGGTCTTCAACTTTTTTGAGCCAGATCACGCTATCAGCACCGTCTAAATCAAATTTCTCTGCGCTGTCAAATAGAGTATCAGCAAAAGCCACGATCACCTCGCCTTCCAGATCTTCGTTCGCACAAGCTACAGCATGCGCAGTTCCTAAAGCAGGAAACTGAACACGAAAAGTTGTTTTTGCGTCGTGCCGATCGCTCATGGCAGTGAGCTGATCTTTGATGTCCTGACCGAAATCAGGACCTAAGATGTACACAATCTCATCAATTTTGCGATCCAAAGTTCGAATAAAAGTCTCAACCAGTCGCTCTATAATCATGGTTCCGGCTACAGGAAGCAAAGGTTTAGGAACAGTATGAGAGTGTGGACGAACACGAGTTCCGCGACCCGCCATTGGGATAATTAATTTCATATATTTGTCTCCGATTCGAAACTTTGTTTTAATTGTGCGGTGAATATAAGAGCGTTCTTACTCAATATCGAGGAGTTCTGTATTTAACTGCTAAACATCACATTCTAATAATCTCCGGCTTGGATTGGTACCTTACTTTACTTAATTACTTTTCAATTATTTTCTGTGTCATACTATTCAGATATCATTGGTACAGAACTCGTTTTTTTGTTCACACTTTCCAACAGGTTGGTTATAAAAATAACGAGTATTGGCAATGGCTCAGAATGCACTGGGATGAAAAAGTAATACCTGTTGATCTTGGAATATTCAATCTGATATTATTTATAGCAGTAGCAGTAGATGGATTTTGGGGCTCAGTTGTTACAAGAAGTACGCTGGCTGTTGTTTTCTTTGTATATACTGTTTTTTGGCTGAGTTCAATTCAGCGGTACAAACAAGAGAAAGTTAAGAAACCACTAATTATTACAAACAGAGTAAAGCGCCTGTTAATACCAGTGATCCTTTTAGGCGTTTTATTTCCGGCCTTTCTTACGTTCGAGTCATATTCAGGGCGGTTTCTTTATAATTACAGCCCCGGTCTTTTAAATTTTGATATTGTACTCTTGGTTTTTGGGTGGGTATTTTCTGCCATTTTGATCCCATTCTTTATTTTTATCGCAAGTTGGGTTACAAAACCTGTTGAAAATGCAATTCAGGAAGGTTTCAAGAAACAAGCGAGAAAAAAGCTTAACTCAATGCCACATTTGAAGATTGTTGCTATTACCGGGAGTTATGGAAAAACCAGTACAAAATTTATGGTCCGGGATCTTTTGAAAGAAAGATTCAGTGTTTGTTCCACACCGGGAAGTTACAACACTCCAATGGGAATCTGCAAAGTCATTAATAATGACCTTCAATCCCACCACCAGATTCTAATACTGGAAATGGGAGCTCGATACGAAGGAAATATTCAGGAGTTATGTGATATTGCAAAACCGGATATTTCAATAATAACCAATGTGGGTGTTGCTCATTTGGAAACATTTGGTTCTCAAAAAGTAATAGCAAAAGAGAAAGGAACTCTTGTAGATAATCTGATTGACGGTGGGGTAGCTATTCTGAATGCCGATGATGAGCTGGTTAGAAAAATGGGGGAAAAACGCTCAAATATAGAGAGGATTTTAGTCGGCTTGAATTCCGGAGATATTAGAGGAAATAGCATTAATTATAATTATGAAGGCACGAACTTTCAGCTAAGCATTGATGAAGAAAAGACTTCAATTCAAACACGTTTATTAGGTTCTCATAACGTTCAAAATATGTTGTTAGCAATTGGCGCGGCTCATCATTTTGGGATTCGGGCAAAAACGATAGCATTAGGAGCGAAAAATATTGAGCCAATTGAGCACCGGTTGGAATTAAAAAAATCCGGCAACTTCTTTATTATTGATGATGCTTTTAATTCTAATCCTGTCGGAGCAAAGAATGCCATCGAAATTCTGGCACAATTTTCATCCGGAAGAAGGATAATTATTACTCCGGGGATGGTGGAACTTGGAGAAATTGAGTTTGAAGAAAACAAAAAATTTGGTGAAGTAATTGGTAAAGCAAATTTGGATAGAATTATTTTGGTGGGAGAAGAAAGAGCAAAACCAATTCTTGAAGGTATAAATTCAGTTGATGGTCATAAAGAAAACATCACAGTGGTAAATTCTTTATTTGAAGCTAATGACATATTAAAGTCCTTTATCCAGGCAGGAGACGTAGTACTTTATGAAAACGATCTTCCGGATTTATACAATGAGTAAAAGATAATTTTTATTCATACCTGATTGCATCGGCAGGCTGAACTTCAGATGCTCGGGTTGCAGGCATCCAGCTAGCGGCAATACAAAGGAAAAGACTTCCCAATAAGATTATAGCAACGTCCAAAAGCTGAATTTGAACAGGATATGCGTCAATCAAAAAAGCAGTTGAAAGTTTGATGATATGAAACTTGAGTTGAAGCCAGCTTAATATCAGACCTAGCATACCACCAAAAATACAGCCGATCAATCCTATATACAGGCCTTGTTTCCGAAAGATACTTTTAATTGCTGATTTTGAATAACCCATAGTAATCAAAATTCCAATATCACGTCTTTTTTGGATAACAATCATTGTTAAAGAGCCTACAATGTTTAGTACCGCTACAATGATAATTATCATCAAAATTGCATAAGCACCCCATTTCTCCAGATACATAACATCGTACAAGGCTTTTTGAAGGTCGTACCATGATGAAACTTTGTACTCAGGACCTATTTTAGATTGCAGTGTTGGTTTTATTTGTTGAGCCAATTCACTGTCTGTGATTTTAATATCTATACCCGAAATAGCATCTCTGGATTTGAATAGTCTTTGCGCGGCAGTAATATCAATAAAAATCTGGGCACCGCCACCAATTTGCTCAAGTTCATAAGAACCCCGGATCTCAAATCGGTACAGTCTTGGAGAAGTTATTTGAGTTAAAGTTCTTCGCATGGCAGAAGCACTCAGCAATGCAACTTCATCACCTAATTCAAGATCAAGCTCATTTCTAAGTTGTTCATTTATTACAAGGCCGGGTTTTCTGTTTCTTACACTTACATCAAATAAACCGGATTTAATACTTTGCTCAATTTCAATTAGTTGTCTAAAGCTTTCAGTATCAACACCTCTTATTTCAACTACTTTATTCTCACCACCATCATTTGTAAGCAAAGCCTTGCCCTCAACGTAAGAAGAGAGAAGAGTTACTTCCGGAAGCGATTCAATCTGATTTGTTAATTCCTGATTCTGTTTGAATGTACTTGTTCCAGCAGCTTCTACACGGAGATCGGGATCGTAGTTCAGTAGGTAACCTTGAACAACATCAAAAAAACCATTAAGCACAGATAATACTACAATCAATAAGGCAGTACCTATGGTAACCCCAATTATGCTTATAAAAGTAAGCGTAGAAATAAGCGAAATATGCTTTTTTGAGAAAAGATATCTTTGGGCGATTTGTCCGGTATAGTGCATAGGTACAAAATAGAAAATGAACAACTGTAAAGCATGCCGAATACATCAAAAGATTTTGTGTAAAATTGCTATCTTCGTAGCCTTAAATAAAGAGGATTAATGAGTTCTACACTTAGCAAAGAAATAATAGCCTCAGTTTCTAATGGCACACACGGGGATCCATTTTCGGTATTAGGTTTACATTCGATTAAAGAGAAGGGAAAGGAAAAGCTAGTTATACGAGCCTTCCGCCCTGAAGCCAAATCTGTTTCAGCGAATATAGGGACCTCAAAACCATTGGTCTTAGACAAGGTTTCTGATAAAGGGTTATTTGAAAAAATAGTTCCCAGAAGAAAAAAAAGGTTCGACTATACTTTAATTATTACTCCATTTGAAGGAAAAAAATTTGAAGTGATCGACTCCTATAATTTTGATTCGCTGTTAAGTGAGTTTGATTTGCAGCTCTGGGGCGAAGGAAATCACCAGAAAGCGTATGAGTTTATGGGCGCTCATCCTAAAAAAGTTGATAAGATTGACGGAGTGCACTTTGTAGTAGCAGCGCCAAGCGCATCAAGAGTTAGTGTTGTGGGATCATTTAATAATTGGGATGGAAGAGTTCATCCAATGAGAAAGTTTCATGATCAGGGAATATGGGAAATTTTTATCCCACACGTAACAGAGGGTGATTTATATAAGTTTGAAATAAAAACACCGGTTCAGGATGCCCCATTGTTAAAAGCAGATCCATATGCATTTAAAGCCGAATTACGGCCAAATACTTCATCGGTAGTAATGGGATGTAGTGACTTTAAATGGACAGACAAAAAATGGATGGGAAAGAGAGCTGAAACGCAGGCGAAAGACCAACCTATTTCTATTTATGAACTTCATTTAGGTTCATGGAGAAGAAAGGTTGAAAACGGACAGGACTTTTTGAGCTATAGAGAGTTGGCTAAAGAGCTGGTTCCATACATCAAAGAAATGGGATTTACTCATATAGAATTATTACCCATTGCAGAACATCCTTATGATCCGTCCTGGGGTTATCAGATTACAGGGTACTATTCACCAACCCGTAGGTTTGGAGATCCGGAAGATTTTAAATTCTTTGTAAACGAATGCCACAAAGCCGGAATAGGTGTTTTACTTGATTGGGTGCCGGCACACTTTGCAAAAGACGATCATGGGCTGAGAAGATTTGATGGCACAGGATTATACGAACACGAAGACCCGAGACAAGGTGAACACTTGGATTGGGGAACGTGCATTTTCAACTTTGGCAGAACTGAAGTTCAGAATTTTCTGGTTTCAAATGCTGTATTCTGGTTCGAAGAATACCATATTGACGGGCTCAGGGTTGATGCGGTTGCTTCGATGCTCTATTTGGATTACTCTCGAAAAGAAGGGGAATGGATTCCCAATAAATATGGTGGAAGAGAAAATATTGAGGCAATAAATCTGCTCAGAAATGTAAATGATGTGCTTCATTCTTTATTTCCCGGTGTACTAACTTTTGCAGAAGAATCTACTTCTTGGGGCGGAGTTTCTAGGCCTACAGGAACAGGCGGGTTAGGCTTTGATTACAAATGGAATATGGGATGGATGAACGATACTCTTTCTTACATTGAAAGAGATCCGATCCATAGAAAATATCATCAGGATCAACTCACCTTTTCGATGATATATGCATTTTCAGAACACTTTGCATTACCTTTTTCTCACGATGAAGTGGTGCATATGAAACAATCAATGCTTTCGAAAATGCCGGGTGATGATTGGCAAAAATTCGCAAATCTGAGATTGCTGTATGCTTATATGTATACACACCCCGGTAAAAACTTGTTATTCATGGGAGGAGAGTTCGGACAATGGTCGGAATGGAATCATGATAATTCTTTAGACTGGCATTTATTGGAGTGGGATAAGCATAAAGGATTACAACAGCTTGTCAAAGACTTAAACAAGGTCTCAAAGCAGGAGGGATCTCTTCACGAAATTGATGGTGATTGGAGAGGTTTTGAATGGATTGATGTTAGCGATGCAGATAATAGTCTTATTTCTTACATTCGTCGAGGTAAAAATGCAGATGATTTTGTTGTGGTAATCTTGAATTTTACTCCTGCAGTTCACCACGGATATCAAATTGGAGTTCCAAAGGACGGAGAATATAAAGTAGTGATGAATACCGATTCAGAATACTATGGGGGAAGCAATGCCGGAGATTCGGTTATAAAAGCTAAGTGGGGGGAGTGGCATAATCAACCAGCTTATATAAATGTAACTATACCGCCATTAGCAGCACTAATATTAAAACCAAAAGGATAAGAATGAGATTTCCTCGCTCAAGCGGAACGCTGGTTCACCCGACATCATTTCCCGGAAAATATGGGATTGGTGACTTTGGTAATGAAGCCAGAGATTTTATTGATTTTTTGGAAGAAACAGCACAAACCATCTGGCAAATACTTCCTTTAACACCCACTGGTTACGGGAATTCTCCGTATGCAAGTTATTCGGCATTTGCAGGTAACCCATACTTGATTTCGCCGGATATCCTGGTCCGTAAAGGGTTGCTTACCAAGAAAGAAGTTTCAAAGGCTGAGTTGCCATCTGATGTTGAAATAGATTACGAAAAATCGTTTAGCACTAAAAATGTATTACTAAAACTGGCGTCAGAAAGGTTTTATAAAACGATAGATGCAGATCAGAAGTCTAGGTTTGATGTATTTAAAAAGCAGAATAAGTTTTGGTTAAATGATTATGCTTTATTTATGGCATGTGGTTTAGATAGAGGAATGCAGCCCTGGAACACCTGGGAACCCTTGCTCGCTCAAAGAGATCCTGATGCTATAAAAGCAGCCCAAAAAAAATACAAAAATGAAATTGCTCATCAGAATTGGTTGCAGTTTGAGTTTTCGAATCAATGGTCTGACTTAAAGAGATATTCTAACGACAAGGGGGTAAGAATAATAGGAGACATACCTATTTTTGTTGATCACAATAGCGCTGATGTTTGGGCAAATCCGAAGTATTTTGAAGTTGATAAAAAAGGAAATAGAAAACTGGTAGCAGGTGTTCCTCCCGATTATTTCAGCAAAACAGGCCAGTTGTGGGGAAATCCATTATATAAATGGAAAGTGCTCGAAAAAGATGGGTTTTCTTGGTGGGTAGCGCGGTTCAATCATATGTTTTCTATTTGTGATGCAATTCGCGTAGATCATTTTCGGGGCTTTGATGCGTATTGGGAAGTTAAAGCTTCTGAAAAAACAGCTGAAAACGGCCGTTGGGTGAAAGGGCCGGGTGAGAAATTATTTAATACCATTCTAGAAGACTGCGGTGAACTCCCAATTCTGGCAGAAGACCTCGGATTTGTAACAGAAGGAGTAGAAAAGCTCAGAGATAAGTACAATTTCCCGGGCATGAAGATTATTCAGTTTGCCTTTGATTCAGACTCATCCAATAGCTTTTTGCCTCATAATTACCCCCAAAATTGTGTTGTGTATTCCGGAACTCATGATAATGACACAAGTATTGGATGGTATACGAGCGCACCTGAAGTAGAAAAACACAGAGCCAGAGTCTATACAAGATCAGCCGGCAATGATATAAATTGGGAATTTATACGTTTAGGGATGTATTCAGTGGCTGATCAGGCTATTTTTCCTCTTCAGGATTTTATGGACCTGGACGCCTCACATCGAACAAATATCCCGGGTACATCATCTGATAACTGGACGTGGAGGTACACAGAAGAAATGTTAGAGCAAGTTGATAAAGAAAAGATTAAAGAATTAGTTATCAATACAAACCGAAAATAGCTTATAAAAGCAGTTCTTTAATACCATTGTAAGATTGAGTATATTTAGGGCTTTGAATTTTAAGATAGTATGGCATTTACATTAAAAAATATACCTTTTAGAACATCAAAACCTCGAGCAAACGGGATGACCTTTGTCCTGGATAAAGGATACAGCGTGCGGGAGTGCGAAGATTTCTGCCAGGTTGCTTCAGGATTAGTTGATGTAGTAAAGTTAGGATGGGGAACATCTGTTGTTACTCAAAATCTAGAGGAAAAGCTGGAGGTGTACGCCAATGCAGGCATAACAGTATACTTTGGCGGTACTTTATTCGAAGCGTACTTGTTACGAGGGCAGTTGGGGGATTATGTAAAATTGCTGAATAAGCATAATATTGAGACCCTTGAAGTATCTAATGGTACTATCTGGCTTTCTGATGATAAGAAACAAAAGATAATCAGAGATTTGAGTAAAGACTTCAGGGTCTATTCAGAAGTTGGGAGTAAAAACCCTAACGAAATCGTTCCTCCATATAAGTGGGTTAAGGTTATTCGCGAAGAATTAGAAGCAGGATCTGAAAAAGTAATTTGTGAAGCCAGAGAAAGTGGAACGGTTGGAGTATTTAGGCCAAACGGAGAAATTAGATCTGGTTTGATTGAAGAAATAACAGATCAAATTCCTGTAGAAAAGCTTATATTTGAAGCTCCTCAGAAAGAACAGCAGGTTTGGTTTATAAAAAAATATGGAAGCAATGTAAACCTTGGCAATATTCCTCCTAAAGAGGTAATAGCACTGGAAACAATACGACAAGGGTTAAGAAGTGATACTTTGATGGATTTTATATCTATAGAAGATCCCGCCTTTCAAGAGATGATGAAGAACAATTCAATTTCAAACGACGAGAAATAAAGACTATTTATGAAAATTTTATATGCAGCAGCGGAAATATCTCCATTTGCAAGAATGACATATACAGCAGATCTTTTGCGCTTTTTACCGGCATCATTGCAGGATAAAGGGTTTGAAATAAGAATTCTTCTTCCTAAATATGGCTCTATCAATGATAGAAGAAACAGGCTTCATGAAGTAATCAGACTTTCCGGAATAGAGGTTGAGGTTGGAGACAATGTAGAAAGTATGAAAATTAAAGTTGCCAGCATTCCAAATGCTAAGCTTCAGGTTTATTTCTTAGATAATGATACTTATTTTAAACGTAAGGGACTGTTCAAGAAGCCTAACACCGACGAATTTTACGAAGACAACGCAGAACGTTTGGCTTTCTACAATAAAGGAGTGTTGGAAACTGTTATGAAGCTTGGTTGGGAACCTGACATTATTCATTGTCATGATTGGCCTGCCGGCTTAATTCCTTTACTGGTAAAGACGAAGTATAAAGACGAAGCGATATTTAAGAATACGCAAGTGATTTATAATCTTCATCATCCGGAGAATGAAGGACAAGCCGACACTGCTAAGATTCTTGAATTATTAGGGTTGCCGGAAGATATAGATATAAACAAACTTACAGATAACGGTAAAGTAGACTTGTTGAGATTAGGACTACAATTTAGCGATCACGTTGTTACCGGTAATTATCTAAAGGATGAGTTTGATGAGACCTTTAAGGAATTGGGTGTAAAGCCTCATCAAATTCAGGGTTCTCCAGAAGACGTATCCGAAAAGTTTGCAGAATACTATAATAAAATAGCTAAGTAATTTTAAAAATTTATAAAGAGTTGATGCAAAAGAGCATTTCAAAAGCCGCAGTAACATGGCGGCTTGTTTTGTCAGTATTAATAATTGGAAGTTTCATTTCTTGTGAGGACACAAATACTGTTGGAAGCGGGATTGTAGATTCTACAGATATATCCATAGATACGTTATATGTCACTAATTTTGAGCAAAATGATATTACCATATATAGTGGAGATTTGACTAATCCACCTCTGGGAAGGTATGAAGATCAAATTTTTGGGTCGTACGAATCAATTGGATACGCTAAACCCAGATTAATACCGCAAGCTGATATACCAATTAGTGATTCTGCAAAGTTAAAACTTATGCTCCAATTTGATGGGGATACTTTTTATGGAGACACAACAGCAACTACAAATTTCTCAATTTACAGAGTAACAGAGCGCTGGAGAGAGTCAACCATACTGGCTGATGATGTTATAGATTTTGATAATACGGAGTTAGTTGGCTCATTTAGTTATATAGATCAGGATTCAATAATTATCGATTTATCCGATTCAGTTTCAGCTGAATATATCAGATACTCTAATAATGAAGATGATGACAGGGACTCATTGTATAACTTTGAGTTTTTCGGGTTAGCGATAGTGCCCGATGCAGCGTCTTCGAAAATCATTTTTCCAACTATAAATACGAGCCAATTTTTTTCAGTTGAAGAAACGAGTTTGGACACCACATTTATTCCGATTAATGATTACGCGTTCACCACTAAAAGAGAAAACGAACCAACATTTAATAACAGGTTATATTTAAGCAGTAATTTAGAGAGCTTTTATAAGGTTTCGTTTCAGGAGATAGCTAGTACAATTGGTTCAAAAAATGTTTTAAATGCTCAGCTTTATCTATATGAAGATACATTACTGATTAAAAATTCTCTGCCATTGAATCATATAAGACCAACAGTAAATTTCATGGATTTGAAATTTTTTGATGGACAGGAGTTTAGGTTTGATTTACAGTTTTCATCTCCTGATTTTTTTGCTGAAAGAGATTCTACTGGGAGAATTTTCCGATTTAATATTACAGAACATATCAATGAATACATTTTTGGAAATGTGGACGATCAGGAGTTGTACCTGAGCATAAATCCAAATGGAGGATTACTTTATTCAAGTATTTTATATGATTCCTCTAGTTCCCAGGCATTAAAACCAAAAATAGTATTAACAATAGCAGAGTAATGAAAAAATCTTTTTTACTAGTTATAGGTTGTCTTTTAATAACTGTGGTTCTGACCTCTGAAAATACTTTTGGACAAAGCGATGAAGGAAAATCGGGAACTGTTTATTCGAAATACGGAACAGGTTTACCCTTATTGAATAACACTGCTCAGGAAAAAGGTATGGGCATTATAGGAGTTTCTTTTAATGACATAAGTTCTCCGGGACTTCATAATCCTGCTTTCTGGAGTAAAGGAATCTACACAAGAGTAGCCGCTAACTTTGACTTTACCAGTTACTCTATTAAGGATTTTTCCGGCGAGGGTAATAATTCTCTGTTAAACATCGGCAGTTTCCAGGCAGTATTTCCATTGTCGAAAGATAAGCTGGGATTATCAGTTGCTTTATTTCCTGAAACCCGAACAAGTTACAATGTAAATTCATCTCAGGTGATTCCATTTGGAACGGGTAGCACGGAGTACTTTTCTAACCGAACAGGTACGGGAGGAATTACGAAATTTGAGGTGGGGCTTGGCTATAAAATAAATAATACTATCTCGGTGGGTTATGCTCCTTCCTATTCTTTTTTAACAGAAAAAGAGAACAGGTCTGTTGTTTTTATAGACGGAAGAGTTTCATCGAATTTAACTACACGAAGTGTAAACGGTACTTCTTTTTCCCATAGATTTGGGTTATTACTGAATAAAAGATCAGTGTTTAGTAAAAGTGATCTTATTCAGTTTGGGGCTTCATTGACCCTGCCAACTAACTACGATGCAACGAGAACTACTAATACCAGAAAAAATGTTGGCTCTGCAAGCGAGATAGTTCAAATTGGAGGTACCGAGATGGCTGATGTTAGCTTACCAACAAAAGTAGCGGCGGGATTTACATATTTTCTTAATCCAAAATTCAATGCATCTGCAGAAATTCAGTTTGAAAACTGGGAAGAAGCGAAATATGAATTCTCAAATTCAGATGAAGGGGCGTTTAAGAACAGAAAAGTAATAGGAACCGGCTTTCAATATCATCCATACAGAGGTCGCTCTACAAAGTTTCTATCGAACTTCAAATACAGCGCAGGTGTTACATTTGATAGCGGACACCTTGAAATAAGCAATGAAGAGGTCTCTACATTGTGGTTTTCTGCTGGTCTTGGATTGGTTTCGCCAAATCTGAGAACCGGGTCTTCTTTTGATTTAAGCTTTCAATATGGCCTCAGAGGAACAACAAGAGGTGGTTTAGTGAAGGAAAATATATTCGGAATTAATCTTTCAGTAAATTTAACAGAATTGATGTTTTTACAACGAAAGCTTAATTAATTTTAAAGTAATATTCTTATACTCTGATAAGTTAAAGACAAAGTTAATGACAACAATTGTGATATGATGAAGAATTTAATAATAGTTATTGGATTTTTATTTACAAGCTCTGCAATAGCAACTGCGCAGGCTGAATGTACAACTATGGAACCACCTGATGGGCTAAAACCTATTGCAGCGTTTTCTATATTCCAATCCAATTTTAAAAACAAGGATTATCCTTTTGCCTTAAAGTATGGAAGATGGATGCTCTGTTCAAAACCACAAAAAATCGAAGGTTACTCAGGTTTTGAATTGTCTAGGCAGATGGACCGATTTACGACTATTTATCAAGAAATAGCAAAAACCCATAGCGATCCAAGCATCAAAGCTACATATCTGGATTCTGCTTTAATGGTATTTGATACAAAGCTAGAACTTTATGCAGATGATAAAGAGGAGATTTATAAAACTCATCAACAAAAAGGAAGATTCTTTTTAGAAAATAATTCTGTTGTTGTTGATGCTGTATCAAAAGCATATGAAGAGTTTCAGATCATGTTTGATATGAATCCGGAAAAGACCACAAAAGCAGCGCGTGGATATTATGTAGATAACTTGCTCCGTAACTATATTAATAAAGGAGAAAGAGAGAAGGCGCAAACAATAATTGACGAAGCATCTAAATATGCAACCGGTCCATTAGTTGATAAATTAAATGATTATCAGAAAGACCTTTTTGGCAGCCCTGAAGATGTGATTGCTTATTACAAGCCGATCCTTGAGTCAGAGCCTCAAAATATTGAAGCGCTTAAAGCTTTGGAAAGAGCGTATCAGGATCAAGATAATCAAGCAGAACTTACTAAGATCAGAAGAGCCTTACATAAAGCTCAGCCAACATTTAATAGTGCTAAATCTTTAGCGGAAACTGAAGCTAGCAACGCTCGTTATGGAGAAGCTATTAAGCTTTATAAGCAAGCACTTAAAATGGCTAAGAATGATGCAGATAAAAAACAAATCAATTTAAGAGTAGCCAATGCTTACATTAATCAAGGCGATATTAAAACAGCAGATACTTTTGCTGATGCTGCGATAAAAATTGACCCTAATTTTGGTCAGGCTTACATAGCAAAAGCAACAATCTATAATGCAGCTGTAACTGATTGTGTTGCTGACAGAAAACTGGAAGCAAAAGACAGAATGGTGTATTGGTTGATCATTGATTATTTGAACATGGCTAAAGCGAAAGATCCGTCTGTAGCGAATACTGTGAATTCACAAATAGGCAATTATGAGGCTGTTACACCAACTGGGGAAGATAAATTCTTACGATTGGATAACCTTGAAAATGGACAAAAAGTAAAGATTGATGGTTCAGTAGCTCCTTGCTATGCTTGGATCAACAAAACTACTACTGTTCGTTAATTTGCTATCAGCAAAAACATTTGTATCTTTTCATACCTAATTAATTCAACGGTGCTCTTATCTGAGCACCGTTCTTTTTTACTTCGCTCTCCTTAGTATTTCCAACATTTATTGAAATAACGCTTCTTTTTGAAGAGGAGACCAACAAATATTTATATGGCACGGAACAGAAAAAACTATAAGAACCGTAACAACAACAAGAACAGAAATAATAAGAATAGAAATAAAGGCGGCAATGTCTTTATCCCGAAATTCTATTGGAAAGAGAATCAAGGTGTTTCCGGACGTTACGCAGGAGTTCTTGAAATAAATGAGAAAGGCTGGGGATTAATCAGAAAACTGGATTATGAATTCAGTTATAGTCCTCAAGATCCTTTTCTAAAACCGGAAGAAGTAAAATCTTTAGATCTTCGTCCGGGACTAATTCTTGAAGGAGAGTACGAAGAAGACAAAAGAGGAAATAAGCATGTTTGTTCTGTAGATCGCATCAACAGAAAAGATAAAGAAGCCTGGACTAAATCGAGTAGATTTGAACGGCAAACCCCAATCATGCCTGTTGACTGGATTAAACTTGGCGAGCCATCAGACAATATCGAGATGAGAGTCATCGACCTTGTGGCGCCAATAGGAAAAGGTCAAAGAGCGTTAATTGTTGCGCCTCCAAGAACAGGAAAAACGGTAATGCTAAAGCAAATCGCAAAGAGTATTACCGAAAATCATCCTGACATTCCTTTGAGTGTTTTGTTGGTTGATGAGCGACCGGAAGAAGTAACCGATTTTATTCGTTCTACAGACGCAGAAGTGTTTGCTTCGTCTAACGATAATAAGACCCAAAGCCACATTCGAATTACAGAAATGGCTTTAGGATACGCCAAGAGAAAAGCAGAGATGGGTGAGGACTCAGTACTGTTGATAGACTCCCTAACCCGCCTTGGAAGAGCTTACAATGCTATACAGACAAATAGCGGACGCACACTTTCAGGTGGTTTGGATATCAGAGCGTTGGAAATTCCTAAAAAGATATTTGGGTCTGCCAGAAAGATCGAGGGTGGCGGTTCTTTAACGATCATAGCCACTTGCTTGATTGAGACTAATTCCAGAATGGATGACCTTATTTTCGAAGAGTTCAAAGGAACCGGAAACATGGAACTTGTTCTGGACAGAGAGCTGGCAAACGACCGAATTTATCCGTCCATAAATATCACTGCTTCAGGAACCAGAAATGAAGAAAAGTTCATTACGGATTCACTAGAAGAACGAAATATGGTAAGACGATATCTTTTGAAGAAATCTCCGAAAGAATCCATGTTAGGATTGCTAAAAGTTTTAAATAACACTGAAAGCAATCAGGAACTGTTGAACCAGATTGCTGCGACCAGTTAATTGGTCATAAGATTCTAAACCAGCGCTTTAAGCTACAGGCATTGAAGTGTCAATTTCCTTTGACCAAGCTGTAATACCACCTTTTAGGTTGTGAACGTTAGAAAAACCTTCTTTCTGGAGGAATTCCAAGGCTTTTCCGCTTCGTCCACCTGAACGGCACATTACAACTACTTCAGAATCTTTGTGGTTCTTGATCTCATCAACTCTTGATGGCAGGTCTCCCAATGGAATATTTTCTCCATCTAAGTTGGATACCATATACTCAAAGCCTTCTCTTACATCAAGCAGAAAAAAGTCATCCCCTGATTCTTTCTTTTCTTTTAATTCCTGTACTGTTATTTCCTTCATGTTAACTTTTTGTTAATCGTTTTTATATCTGTCTAACTTAAATTGCTCACCTAAATATAACTTTTTAGCGTCTTCATTTTCAGCCAAAATATCAGCAGTTCCTTCCATTAAAATATTGCCTTCAAACATTAAATAAGCTCGGTCGGTAATGGCTAGTGTTTCATGAACGTTATGATCAGTAATAAGAATTCCAATATTTTGTTTGGTGAGCTGAGCGACAATTTCCTGAATATCTTCAACTGCAATTGGATCAACTCCTGCAAAAGGTTCATCTAAAAGTATAAATTTCGGTTCAGTCACTAAAGCCCGGGCTATTTCTGTTCTTCTGCGCTCACCACCAGATAACGAATATCCTTTGTTGTTTACTACTTTATGCAGCCCAAATTCTTCAATAAGTTTATCAACACGTTGTTTGATCTCTTTTGATGGAACAGAAAAAAACTGAAGTATGGATTCAAGGTTTTCACGAACGGTCAAGTTTCTGAATACGCTGGCTTCCTGAGCTAAATATCCAACTCCCATTCGCGCCCTTTTGTACATGGGCTTTTTTGTGATGTTGGTATCGTTAAGAAATATCTTACCTGAATTTGGAGTCACCAACCCAACCATCATATAAAAAGTAGTAGTTTTTCCTGCTCCGTTAGGACCCAGTAACCCTACGATCTCGCCTTGTTTTACATTAATGGAAACTTCGTTTACAACGGTTCTTTTTCGGTACCGCTTAACAAGTTTCTCGCTATGTAATGTCAGGTCTGTTTGCGTGTGATCACTCATGATTCAGTTAATGTACTAAATCTTAAGCAACTGACAAGGAATTGAGAATAGAATCAAAAATGATCTTACCATCATCGGAACCAAGTAGTTTTTCCATTGCGCGTTCAGGATGTGGCATCATGCCTAAAACATTTCTTCCGTCATTAGTAATTCCGGCAATATGGTCGATAGAACCGTTAAAATTAGATTCCTCAGTTAGATTTCCATCAGCATCAGAATACCTGAATAAGATCTGATCTTGGTCCTGAAGAGATTTTAGTCCCGATTCATTAATGTGATAATTCCCTTCACCGTGAGAAACCGGGATATCAAAAACCTGTCCTTTGGTTAACGTATTGGTAAAAAGAGAATCAGTAGTCTCGCATCGTATAAATACATTCTTACATACAAAACGAAGATCCTGGTTGTGCATCATTGCTCCCGGAATCAAGCCTGCTTCGAGCAAGATCTGAAAGCCATTGCAAATCCCGAGAACAGGTCCGCCTTTTTTAGCAAATTTTACTACTTCCTGCATAATAGGAGAGAAACGTGCGATAGCCCCTGAGCGAAGGTAATCGCCATAAGAGAATCCACCGGGAACGATCAGAAAATCAATGCCTGAAAGATCGGTGTCTTTATGCCAGAGAAATTTAACTTTACTATTCATGATGTGCTTCATTGCATGATATGCATCATGATCACAATTAGATCCGGGAAAAACTATTACTCCAAATGTTGCCACGTTAACCTCTTATTTCGGTTACAAGTTGAATTTCTTTTAAAACACCTTCCATTTTCAGACACTCTATAAACTCACCTTCATGTATCAAGGCTTTGCCGTTGTTATGAACCTGAAAGGTCAAGTCCTGAGCTACAGAATAACTACAGCCTTTTGCTTTTACGATTTGTTCAATTACTTCATCGAAGGTATGTATATCATCATCAAACAAGAACAATCGCCAGGGAGTATCGATACTCTCTTCAACTTGTTCTTCGGTTTTTGTCAGCTCATCAGTATCAGCAAGCAGAATATCTGAGTCTGTAAATTGAGCCAAAGGTTTCATCAATCTTCGAATGAAATCTCGTAGTCTTCCATTACTTCATTAGCTAACAACTGTGCACATGCGGATTCCACAACTTTAGTTGCAGCTTCTTTGCTGTCAGCGTTTACATCCAGTTCAATAAATTTACCGATTCGTACTTGTTGAACATCATTCAACCCAAGATTTTGAAGGGCATGGTGAGCCGCTTTTCCTTTTGGATCAAGAATGGAGGGACGTAGTGTTACGTTTACTTTTGCTTTGTACATGAATGAACGAGTTTTAAAAGTGAGCCCAAATTTACGGCTTCTATTGCTTAGCTGCTAAATGAGATAGCAGGATTTCTTTAAGTTCTTCAGGTTTTTTTTCATCTGCCGGTAACCATTCGATAAAATCCCAACGTCTGAACCATGTAAGTTGGCGTTTTGCGTACCGTCTGGTTTGAGTTTTGATCTTTTCGATGGCTTTATCAAGTTCCATTTTGCCTTCCAGAACAGCGATTATTTCCCGATAACCAACTGCATTTAATGGCTGAAGATCTTTTGAATAACCCATTTCAAGCACTTTTTGAGTTTCTTCTACCAAGCCTTCATCAATCATATTGTCCACTCTTTGGTTGATACGATCATAGAGATTTTGCCTGTCTCTCTGAAGTCCGAAGACAACTGTATTCTCAGGCAGTTCAAATTCTTCGTTTGAGTGAAAAGAGCTGAACGGTTTGCCGGTTTGCATCCAAACATCTAAAGCGCGAATTATCCGTTGACGGTTCATTCCATCCATTGTATCCACGTACTCTGGATCAACAGACTTTAGTTTGTTGTAAACAGGTTCAATTCCTTCTTTGTCAATCTGAGATTCTATCTCTGCAATATTCTCTTCATTTGCTGAAGGGATATCTTCAATTGGTCGAATCAAACTTTGTAGATGTAGTGTACTTCCTCCAACAAAAAAAGAATGGTCTGATGAATTTAAAATCTTCTTTTCCCATGCTTCTGCTCGCTCTGAAAATGCCAGAACCGAATCGGGTTCATCCAATTCAAGATTGGAAATATTGTAATGCCCTACTCTTTGTAATTCTTTCTCAGAAGGTTTCGCTGTTCCAATATCCAAATGCTTGTAGCACTGGCGGGAATCCACAGAAATGATAGGAATTCCAAGTTCTTCAGCAATCTGAAGTGAGAGTTCCGTTTTTCCGGATGCAGTAGGACCGAGAAGAATTATTCTCAATGTTGAGAGGATGTTTTTTCAATAATAGCAGGCAATAGCCTTAAGTCTATTGTCTCTTTAAGTCGTTCATTAACGTGGTCGTATATGAACCAGCATTTAGCGTCGATACGGTATTCTCCTTCAAACTGTAAATCTATATCTTCTAAAGGAATTTCATTTCCTGTTTCGTTATCTACTAAAAGAAGATTTGTAAGAGTAATCCTCATCTTCCCCGGAGATTTAATATTCGCGGTAGCTAAAGCTCCAATCAGCCCAAACTGAGCTCCTGCGGAAGCTCTTTTTGAAAATTTTTGTTCGCCATATAACCTTTTTATAGAACCCTTTAAAGCGTAATTTAATTTGTCTGAGTTCATAGCCATAGAATCAAAGACGGCAGTCCTTCGAATATGAAAGTAGATCATTTCAGAAACCTGCCGGGCGACTTTCCCTTCCTCGTAATGCTTTTCTGCATTTATACAGATTCTTTCGGAACCTGAGCCATATAGATTCCCACTGTCGAATAAGATTTCAGTATCAGACACTTCTTCTCTGATATCATCAAAGTTAAAAACAGAGAAAGTTTTATTAATTGAAATAGAGTCTTGCAAAGATTCCACTGTAGAAATATCGTACGATATTTTCTTAGTAGGGACACATCCAGTCAGTATTAGAAGAATAAAAAGGGGTATTAGAGTTTTCATTATAAGTATATTTTAAATCCTACTTTGAAGTCGATTCGGTTCAGTGATTCTGCTTCTCCTAATGTATGTGTTTGTCCTTCTTCGTCTTTAACTCTTAAAAGGAAGGCATTCGTATATCCAAAATCTACCTGGAAGCTTAAACTATTGGAAAGTAAGAAATCAATTCCCAACGAACCATCAAGCCCTATTGTAGCTCCGGTAAAAGTGTAATCTTGAGAATTGTAATATTCCTCACTTTTAAAACCTACATAACCTAAATGAGCGCTGACATAGAATATAGAATGTTTATTGTTCCGGTTTCGGGCACTTACACCAGGACCTATAAAGTAATATGAAGTAGTTACCGATCTGTCTTGTTCAGAGTTTTCGGATCTATAATTTGAAAAGGTTAAAGAGAGACCCAAATTATCCGAAATGTAGTGAGCAAAACTACCATGGAAAACAATGCCAAGGCGTCCTTTCTCTGCAAAGGATCTGTCGGAAGAATTCAGGTTTTTAGATACTTGAGCAGTTCTATATCCAAACCCAATTGAAAAACTTAGAAACGAGTTTGAGAGCGTATCAATTTTTTCTGATTTGCCTTTGCTTTCATCTACCTCCTTTTGCTGTATTATTTCCTGTGCACTGGTTAGCTTTATGAAAAGCAATGAGAGGAAAACAGAAACTAAAATATATCTCACGTACTAAGTATTTAATTAAAAGGCGCTAAAGAGTTTAAGAACATATTAACTAAAACGCAGAATTAAATCTATACTGTAACGAAATCCTATGCGTATATCCTAAATTACTCGAAGTTCCTGCAAAGCTGGCAAAGCCGTAATCCAGATTAAATTTCAGGAGCTGTACACCTAATCCAAGTGTGGGAGAAACAGAAAACCCGCCTTCCGGGTCTGTGATAAAATCGGTAATACCAGTTCTGAAACTGATCACATCTTTGTAAGTAAGTTCTGCTCCCACGTGAGGTTCAATACTCATTTTTCCTGAGTTTATATAATAAGCTTGTCGGTTTTCAAAAAGCAGGTCGGTATCGATGGCAGTGATTAGATCAAAATCATTGAACTTAAAGTTTTTGGAAACTCCCATCTTTATAGATGGAAGTACATACTCATTTTGTCCGCTAGGAATGGAATCATCAAACGCTTCCTGAAATCCTGCAAATTCATCTTCATCCACAGTCCACATTTTTTGCATAGTGGTTGCATCGCGAATAGCGAACCCGAGGTCAACGATCTCTGTTTTTAATTGCGCTCCAACATCCAGGCTATAACCCCAGGCTTGTGCAAAAGGTCCTAACCGCTGGTTGATGATTTTAGCTGTAATTCCATAAGAAAACCGCTCATCGCTTTGTTTAGCGAAAGAGAAAAACAGCGCAAGATCGGCGGCGCTGAAACGGGTTATATAATCTTCAGGATTTTCACGAGGCTGGTTTCGTTCTGCATCCCATGCGTTTAAAGTGTTGGCAATATTATCTACACCCTGACGAAAAAAGCTGACTGAAAACACAGCATCTCTGGACTGTAGTGGAATAGCAAATGCTCCGTAATCGTACCCAACAATTCCATCAAATCGTTCTGAATGCATATAAATAGCTTGAGGCTCAGTTACTTTTGATAAACCTGCTACATTCCAGTACCCTGCTGTTACATCACTTGTAAGTGAAGAATGGGCAGAACCCATTCCTAAAGCACGAGCACCTGCACCGGTGCTCAAAAAATCATTTCCATACTTTGCCAATGACGACTGAGCGGTAGTTTGAAAAGATAAAACTAATAAAAAGGTAAGCGCTGAGAGAAGGCTTTTCATCTAATGCTGTAATAAAATACTTAAAGGTTTACAGTAGCGCTTTAACGATATATTGGTATACTTATTTGGTGATTTTTTACCGGTTCCAAATGTTGCGGAGAGAGCCAGTATTTCTTAGTATAAGCACACGTTCTCGAAAGGGCAAGATTGGATAAAAAATTGTCCTAAATAACTCTAATTACGTATTCATGAAATTTTCTGTATCAAGTAACGAACTCAACAAAGGGCTGTCAGCAGTAATTGGCGCAGTGCCTTCAAAGGCTACACTACCGATTTTAGAAACCATTCTTTTTGAATTTGAAGATGGGAAACTGAAATTATCAGCAACGGATCTTGAAATCGCAATCGTAGAATACATTGATGCAGACATAGAAGAAGAAGGGTCTGTAGCTATTCCGGCACGCCGACTTCTGGAAACTTTACGTCAGCTTCCCAATATCACGGTTTTCTTTACAGTTGATGAGCGAAAGAATATTAACTTCAGAACCGATAAAGGAAATTATAAGCTGGTTGGTGATGATGCAGATGAATTTCCTGAGATACCAACTCTAGAAGGCGGTGTTGAGATCAGTGCTTCTACAGATAATATTAATAATGCTATTGATAAGACATTATTTGCTGTTTCAAGCGATGACCTTCGTCCAGCAATGATGGGTGTTTATTTTAAGATCGGTACCGAAGAAAGTAAGTTTGTAGCTACCGACGGATATCGGTTGGTTGAGTATGTAAACAAAGAGATCAAAGGAAGTGCAGAGACAGAATTTATCGTTCCGGATAAAGCATTAGGATTGGTTCAGAAAACAACGAGCGGCGAAGAGTGTGAGATCACGGTTACAAACGATCATGCAAGATTTAAGAGCGAAAATACCATCGTGATCACCAGGCTGATCAACGAACAGTATCCGAATTATGACTCTGTGATTCCGCGGGACAACAACAAATTCCTGACTATCTCAAAAGAGCAAATGCTTTCGACCGTTCGTCGTGTTGCTATTTTCTCAAGTTCAACAACCAGACAAATTCGTCTTGAACTGGCAACTGATAAACTTACGATCAGAGCAGAAGATCTTGACATGAGCAGTGAAGCGAAAGAAACGATTGCTTGTGAATACTCAAACGATGAGTTGGAAATTGGCTTTAATGCAAAGTATTTAGGTGATGTTCTCAGTAATATTGATGACAATGAAGTGAGTTTTGAATTTTCATCCCCTAATCGTGCAGGTATCGTTCGACCATCAGAAAAAAGCGATCACGAAGAAATTCTTATGGTAGTTATGCCTGTTATGTTGAATAACTATTCTTAATGAGCCAAATAATTACGCTTACTACCGATTTTGGTCTTCAGGATCAATATGTAAGTTCGATGAAGGCGATAATTCTGGGTTTAGCTCCTGATGTTCGCCTCATTGATATTTCACATGATATTCCAGCTCAGGATATTATGGCGGGAGCATGGGTAATTCGCAATTCAGCTTTTCTTTTTCCAAAGAACACCGTGCATCTGGTAGTTGTGGATCCCGGTGTAGGCACGGAGCGTCACCCGATCGTTCTAAAAGTTAACGATCAATATTTTGTGGGTCCGGACAACGGAATTTTTTCGCTTTTCTATAGCGAGTTTGAGGTGGAAGCTGTAAAGCTGAATAAACAAAAGTACTGGCGAAAAGAACGATCCAGAACCTTTCATGGCAGAGATATTTTTGCTCCGGTAGCAGCTCATCTAATTAACGGGGTTTCTCTCAAAGAACTTGGCGATCCGATTAAAGATTTGGTTACTTATCATTGGGCGGTTCCGATTGGGGATAAAGACGGTCTTCAAGGTTGGGTAGTTCATATTGATCGCTTTGGAAATCTGATCACAAATATTTCTGAAGATCTTATTGAAGATATGATCGGGAGGAGAAAGGTTCGGATCTATGTCGGTAATACCATGATCGATCATTTGGTGAATACATTCGGAGATGTTGAGGAGGGTGATCCGGCAGCATTTATAGGAAGTTCAGGAATGTTGGAAATTGGGATAAATAAAGGAAATGCCGCAAAGCTTTTAAGTGTTGATAAAGGTGCACAGGTGTCTTTAGTGCTTCAGAAATGAGTGCGTAACACCAAGGCTTTAATCACGTACTGTTTCCCCGAATAAAAGACGGAAAGGACATAT
The DNA here is from genome assembly GCA_965215865.1 of Balneola sp. Taxonomy (GTDB): domain Bacteria; phylum Bacteroidota; class Rhodothermia; order Balneolales; family Balneolaceae; genus Balneola. The sequence goes on along the minus strand of OZ244125.1, from coordinate 3,314,378 downwards.
GAGCTTTGAATTAAAATCTCCGGAAAACGAAAGAGCAGCTATTCAGGTGCCGAAAGAAATTTCGAATCTGACCAAACCCTTTAGCGGAACTTTGTGCTCTCAGGATGGAGATGAATACGATGTAAAAAATAACATCATCGATATTTTGGGTGGACAACCTGATTTCTCCAGTTTGGCATCTTATACCAATCATTGGAAACTGACCGCTACTATTTACGAGGAGATATGGAGAAAGCGTTCCCTTTCTTTATTAACAGGCGAAGATTTTCCGATTGAAAAAGAGCACGAGTTGCTTATCGAATGGACAGAGCCCAAAGAAAATGGATTATATCTCGATTTAGGCTGTTCAACAGCGCTTTATGGCAGAGCATTAAAAGCCGCTCAACCCAAAGCTGATATTGTTGGTTTAGACTTTTCTATGCAAATGTTAGAAGAGGCCAGGCTAAAAGCTGAAGCGGATGAAACCAATCTTTTCTTTGTAAGAGCAGATGGTAAAGAGATGCCGTTTTTCAGCAAAACTTTTGACGGAATAGTGATGGGAGGGACGCTAAATGAGCTTACTGAGGAATTAAAAGTTCTGTATGAAGCTCGCAGAGTTTTGAAAGAGGATGGAGTTCTTTTTATGATGCATTTGATAAAAGCCGATGCCTGGTACGGAAGATTACTTCAGGAGTCGATGGGAATTGGAGGAATCAAATTCTGGACTAAAGATGAAAGCAACAAACTCTTCAAACAAGCCGGCTTCAAAGTTGAAGAACAGATTACAAGAGGAATCGTCTGTTTTACAAGATTGAGAACTAATTAGTCACATATTTTCCGGTGCAGAAATTCCAAGGATAGTTAATCCATTTCTCAGAACCTGAGCAGTTGCTTTGGCGAGCTCAATTCTAGCCTGTGCCAGATCTTCATCTATACCAATAATTCTGCAATCGTGGTAGAAACCGGTAAACGCTGAAGCAACATCATTCAGAAAGTTGATCAAACGATGTGGTTCACGGGCATTGGCAGCACCAGCAATCATTTCAGGAAAACGAAGAATGGTTTTTATTAAACTTTCTTCTGATGGATGTTTCAAAAGCGATAGGTTCGCTTCATTTGAGAAAGAGTACTCTTCCATAGCTTTTCTAAGTACGCTAGAAATTCTTGCATGCGCGTACTGAAGATAGAACACAGGGTTTTTATCTCCCGCTTCTTTGGCTTGAGCGATATCAAATTCCAGATGTGTATTTGGTGATCTCATCAAAAAGAAGAAACGAGTAACATCTGAACCGACTTCATCCATAAGTTCATCAAGTGTTACAAAATTTGCTTTCCGGGTGCTCATCTTAAAGGGTTGGCCATCTTTGACGATCGTTACAAACTGATAGATCACCACGTCTACTTTTTCTTTATCATAACCCAAAGCAGAAATTCCTGAAAGCACATCAGGATACGTTGCTATGTGATCAGCCCCGAATACATCCAGACAAAGATCATACCCCCGATCCAGCTTGTTCATATGGTAAGCAATGTCGGGAAGTCTGTACGTCGGTTCTCCCGTGCTTTTGATCAAAACAGTGTCTTGTTCTTTACCGAATTCGGTTGTTTTAAACCAAACAGCTCCGTCTTTGTCATAGACCAATTCTTTTTCACGGAGCTTTTCAACGGTGGAATCTATGGAACCATCTGCATACAAACTATGCTCGTTGAAGAAGGAATCCATATTGATATTCATTCTTTTCAATGTATTACTGATATCAGCGAAAATAGTTTCTTCTGCCTTTTCTTTGAAGGGTTTCCAATCTTCTAAATCATCAGAAAGTTCGGAATTTTCTTTTGCTAGTTCAGAAGCTATATCCCGAATATATTCGCCTTCATAACCACCTTCCGGGAAGTCAGACCCTTTACCAAGTTGTTCTAAATATCTGGCTTGCACACTTTGTCCCAGAACACGCATTTGTCGACCGGCATCATTGAAGTAATATTCTCTGTCTACTTCGGCTCCTGTCCATTCTAACAATCTTGCAACGGTGTCTCCAAGTACAGCATTTCTTCCGTGCCCGACAGTCAACGGTCCCGTTGGGTTCGCACTTACAAATTCTACCAATACTTTTTTGCCGGAGTGTTCGCCTGTTCTTCCAAAGCCGGATCCAGCGTCCAGAATACTCTGCAATTCATCATATAAATAATCGTCAGCAAAGCGAAAGTTTATAAATCCGGGGCCTGCAATTTCTACAGAGGAAATTTTCTTTTCATCGAAATTCAATCCATCAATGATCTGTTGTGCAATAGCTCGTGGATTATTACGTAGTGGTTTTGCCAGCATCATAGCCACATTGGTGGAAGCATCGCCGTGGCTGGCGTCTTTTGGAGCTTCCGTCTGGATTTCAGGCAGTTCTTCTAGATCAAATTGTTGTAAAGAGTCAGCGATTATTTGCTGGAGGTAGTCGTTCATTCTAAGATTCATTTCTGGATTCAGCATTAAGATAAGGCTGATTCAATTAAGAATTAAGAATTATTCAATGATCAATGTTTCTTTCTAATTGATTTTGAAGAAGTGATCTTAATCTTTCCAAGGATTGCCAAAATTTCTTCAATTTCAATTAGCAATGATTCTACCATTTTTGATTCTAAAACTTCGGCGTCTCTTAGCAACCTTAACCAATATTTAGTTTCTCTAGCTTCTTTATACGAAATAGAAATCTTATGAATAAAATCCTTTTTTGATTCAGCACCTATGGCCTCTTCTGTATTAGCACCTACTGATGTTCCACTTCTTAGAACTTGCCGCGCTATATCATATTGATTAGTAGAATTAGATAAGTATTTATTGAGCTTTACAATTCTTACAGCAAATTGATAAGTTTTATTAAGGATTATATTCTCTTTCATAATTGAATAATTTTTAATTGATCATTGAATAATTCTTAATTGAGCTCGCCTAGCGAGCGTAGAGAAACAAAGTCATATCCTGCGATAATAATATGATCATCTATCGGGATGCCGAGTAGTTTTCCGGATTCGGAGATTCTTTTGGTTAACTGAATATCTGCAGTAGAAGCTTTTGCATTTCCTGAAGGATGATTGTGGAATAAAAGAATGGAATTGGCTTGATGAACAACAGCCTGGCGCATTACCTCAGCGGGCTCAACGATGGTGGCATTGCTTCCGCCCGAACTGATCTGTTGAAATCCCGTGAGCACTTTTTTGTGATTCAGAAAAGCGACAATAAAGACTTCTTTCGTCAAATGACGGAGTTTAGGACCAAAGAAGGCGACCGCATCTTCCGGAGAAGTTACTTGCACCTCTTCACCTAAACCGGCTACCTGAATTCTGCGGGCAAGTTCAAAAGCTGCCTCCAAAGTAATAGCCTTTACTTTCGCGATGCCGGGAATTACCCGCAGCTCGCTCCACTGTTTTTTGATGAGTGAATGGAGTCCGTTGAAATGATCGAGGAGTGCTCTTGAAGTTTCGATCACATTCATTTTTTTGGTTCCCGTTCGCAGAAGAATGGCAAGGAGTTCGGCATCAGAAAGAGAGCCTGCTCCATATTTTATAAGCTTTTCCCGGGGTTGTTCATCGGGACGCATATCTTTAACGGTTCTGTTCAGGAAGTCGTCGGAAGAAAATGATTCTGTATTCATGGCGCATAGTTTTTGCCAAGTAAGACAGGTTGAGGAGGGATTCCTTACAAAAAATTATGAATACTGAATATCGAACAAGGAATATAGAATGGCGAAGTATAGTTAGGTTATTGGGTATTAGTTATTGGAAGAGTATTCCAGAATATCGCCGGGCTGGCAATCTAGGGCTTCGCAAATGGCTTCGAGTGTTGAGAAACGAATTGCTTTGGCTTTCCCGGTTTTGAGAATGGAAAGATTGCTCATAGTCACACCCACTTGTTCGGAAAGTTCGGTGAGGCTCATTTTTCGCTTGGCTAACATAACATCAAGATTTACGATTATTGCCATGATGTTAAATGGTTAGGTCTTGTTCTTCCTGAAGTGTGTTTCCCCTTTGAATCACGTTACCAAGAAATATAAATATGGCAGCAATGAAGAGTTTGAGTTGAGATCCACCGCCTGTGATTGATTCACCTAAATAATACGTTTCATTTAGAAAAACCATTAGCCTGCCATAAATTAACATATCAAGAAAAAAGCTCACTAAAAGGAGCGCAGTAAAATAATTAAAGGTTTTTCCGATTTCCTTACTGAATATTCTATTTTGTTTTTTTTCATTAATTCTAAGCAAGGCAATTAAGAAAACGCATATAATAAGCATACTCCCAAACCCATAGAAAAACTCCAAATAAATTTGTGATTTCCAAAATGATTCCGAGTCATTATTTATTAAAAAAGAAGGATGACTTATTAAACCAGTCATTTTACTGAAGCCAAAATTTGATTCAAGCACTTTTTCTTCGGTAACATCTGAGGGAGTACTTTCTAAAGCTAAAACAGTGACATAATTTATTTTATGATTTGAAGAGTCTTCAAGATAGGCTTTTGAAACTTTTAGATACTTTGTATCAAATTCTAATCGCTCGAGTTTAGAAGCACTTTCACAATTTAAAACCTTAGAAAGGTCATTGTATTCGTTGTATCCATTCCAAAATATAGAAACAGATATCAACGTAAATAAGGCCAAAATCAGATTATTGAATTTTTCTTCCGGTATAATATTCTTTGTTAAATCCATTTTTACACCGTTAGCTTTTGTTCTTCATGTATCTTAGTTGCTTCCCGAAAGATGAAGCCCAAAAGCATAATTAACAGACCAAAAAATACTGAGTTCACTGATTCAAAATCAGGTTTAAAATCTAAGGCTGGTTCAATTTGAAGAGTAGAAAAAATATGAACAACAAAAAAAGCATGACCGAATGCAACTAAAGCCTGAACCACTAAAAGACCACCCATTGCTATTAACCGTCGGCTATTTAAAGGGTTAAATGGATTGTCTTTTGTAACTGACTGCAGAATCTTTGAAAGTAAATAAAAGAAAGCTACAAGAATTATCATTTTAAGAAAACGAATTGCAAGCAGTTGAAGATTTTTTGTTGCAAAACTGTTTTTTGAGTTATTTACCAGAAACCGCCCTTTCACTTGCAGTGGCATCAAATAATGTTCGCCGTTTACTAAGAAGTCTGTAGAAATAAATTGCTCTGAATCAACTTGAACCATAGGGTCAGAATAAGGGGCGTTGATGAAGAAGCTTACTCCTCCGGTAAAATATGTACTGTTGATTGATATAAAAGAAACTATCAATCCCATAATAATGATCCAGACATTATAATATAGAAAATGAGCTAACGACCAGTCTTTTTTAAGTTTCATAAATACTGAACTTGTTAATGTTCAGTACAAATAAAATAAATGATTAGTTGAAATGCAATAATTATTTATTGATAAACAATAAATATATGCCGTAGAATAATAAATATGACTATTTCTGAAAAAGCTTCCAACTACACAGAGCCAATTAGTTGTGCTCACGATCTTGAAGTAGAAAAGACCTCCTCTGTCTCCTCCTACAACAGGAGGAGGACTCGCTGATATAATTCAGATTCAACTCTGGAATTCCTCTCATTATCCAAGGAGGGGCGAACTACTCAGAACCCAAAAATTTGTTTGGGAACCCGGGAGGTCCGTTTCCAATGCAGACGCATCCGGATCACGCTCACTTTTACGTTTTAAATACTAAGGGCGAATTTTTCTAGAGCTATCATTACTCAACTGTCAGCAAATTACATGACATCTACAAGGATGACCAACCTTGATTTGGATAATGTTTAAAATTCATCATTGAATATTCCGTGTTGGATATTCAATATTCAAAAACTACTCTCCGCTTCCCATCAACGGTTCGTTGAAGGCCCGAATGCTCGAGTTTGGAAGTCCGTCGGGGTGAGTTTGTTTGACCATGTCGATGGTTTCAATCACGATCTCCAAATGTTTTTCCTTAGAGTTTTGGTAGAACGCTTGTGCTGCTCCCGAAAGTTTCGGTTTTCCGTGAAGGGGTTTATCACTTACACAAAGTAAAGTAGCATGTGGAACTCGATAGCGGAATCCATTGGTAGCAACCGTTGCTGATTCCATATCCACCGCTAAACTCCGGCTTTGATGGATCTTTTCAACAGTGTCTTTTTTAGAGAACTCCCAATTTCTGTTGGCAGTTGTAAATACGGTTCCAATGCGATGATTCAATCCGTGATTATCCAGAACTTGCTTGAGATATAAATTGAGGATGTAGTTTGGAATTACTGGTATTCCGATCGGAAACAGATCATCCAACAAACGATCGTCTCTCATATAACCATTTGCGAGTACAAAGTCTCCTATCTCTTGGTGATTTCGCAGTCCACCGCAATGCCCAACCATGATCATGGCATCAGGACGAAGTACCGAAACATGATCAGTAATCGTTTTCGCGTTTGAAGGCCCAACCCCGATATTTATCAACGTAATACCTTTGTTGTCATCTAACTTGTGGTGGAAAGCAGGCATCTGAACACCTTCTCTTACAGGCTTTACGCAATCAGGAAATTTTTCCAGAAATACCTCAACATGCATATCATAGTTAGTGAACAAAATGTATCGCTGAAAATCATGAGCGCTGGTTCCTGTGTAATGCTGAAGTCTGTCTAATGAAATATCAGTTCGTTCAGGACTAAAAAGAAAAAGCTTTTTCTTGGTGATATCCCAATTGCTTTCATCGGTATGATCCAATAAAAGAGGATCGTTCAATTCTATAACATCGCGTGATGGCTCAATCTTGATATCTGCATCTTTTTCCAAAAGACGTAGAATTTCACGCTCAAGATAGGACCGTAGTGCTTTAGGTTGAGCAAGTTCTCCTTTTATGATCGGATTATGTTCTGACCAGGCTCGTTCCACTAACATTTTTGGATATTTACCGGAGTCGTAAATTTTCTCCATCAGATCGCAGGCTTTTTCCGTAGCTTTCATACGTTCTTCGAGAGTGGAAAAATCAGAATGTGATAATAGAAGTGAATCGGGCATGAGCAAAAAAATATTTAATTATACAATTGAGCCTTGGGTTACTACCAAAGAACAGGTTGAATATACGACTAATATCTTCAAGGTTTTAAGTAGAGATATGAAGATCGAGTCAGAAGATCATAAAGCTACATTTTCAATTATTGAAGCACCTGATTGGATCAATGTGATTGCACTTACTGAAAAAGATGAGATCGTGTTGGTAGAACAATATCGATATGGAATCGAGGAGCCGACATTGGAGTTACCGGGAGGAATGGTAGATTCAGGCGAACATCCAAAAGAAACATCAATCCGGGAACTCAAAGAAGAGACGGGTTTTGCAGGAACAGAAGTGATCAACTTGGGAAAGGTGAGTTCAAATCCGGCAATATTCACTAACTATACACATACTTATCTGATAAAAAACTGTAAGAGGGTGTCAGATCAAAACCTGGATGGAAATGAAAGAATTAATGTACATGTGATTCCGCTTGAAGAGTTTCTGGATTTGGTCGCAAACGGGGAAGTACATCACTCCTTAGTAGTGGCTGCGGTGGCGAAATATCTTCTTTGGGAAGGTGAAAGGTGAAATTATGAAATCAGCAACGAAACACCATTATAAATCAAATCTAGAATGGACGGGCAATTCCGGTTCGGGAACATTGGATTACAAATCCTACGAAAGAAGCTATGTAGTTAAGATTGAAGGAAAGCCAACTCTGGAAGGTTCTTCAGACCCGGCTTTTCGGGGAGATAAGTCAAAGTATAATCCGGAAGAATTATTTTTAGCTTCAATTTCATCTTGCCATTTGCTATGGTATCTACATCTGTGTTCGGCCAATAAAATTGTTGTTCTGGAATACGAAGATGCTGCGGAAGGAATGATGACCGAACATAAAGATGGAAGTGGGAAGTTTGAAAGTGTAACACTTCATCCAAAAGTAGTAGTTGAAAAAGAATCCATGATGGAACTAGCAAAATCACTTCATAAGCAAGCTAATGAGATGTGTTATATTGCAAACTCCTGTAATTTTGATATTGGTCATGAGGTGGATGTAAGGGCTTTAAGAAAATGATCATAAAACCCACCCCTCAATCCCCTCCACCGGAGGGGAAGCTCTTTGTTCGAGTATGTAATTAATTCTAAAGCTCAGAGAAAAATTTTATACGATAAAATCAGTGATCCTGAACGATTGCACTATGAAAATCCGTTATTCATGCTCAACTGAACACCATAGAAGACAATAATGATAGAAACCGGTAAAAAGATAGACACGAATTTTAAACTGAAAGTTGTACAGGACGGAGAGGAGAAAGAAGTTTCTTTCTCGGAACTTTTAGATCGCAAGACTATTGTATCAGTATATATGAAGAACAATACTTCGAGTTGTGACAGACAAACACTGAGTCTCGCTGAAAATGCAGATTGGTTTGATAAAAAAGGATTTAATGTGATCGCAATGAGTAAAGACGGTTGTCGCTCGCACAAGAATTACGCAAAGAAACAAGGAATCAATTATACACTCGCTTCAGATCCGGATTACTTATTTGCTGAAGCCACAGATTCAATAGTCGATAAACAGATGTTCGGAAAAAGTTTTACAGCTCCCTCCCGATCGGCTTTTGTTATTGATTCGGATGGTACTATCTTGGCATCCGTTGAAAAAGTTGATACCAAAGCGCACTCAGAAGAGTTGAAAGCTCTGATTGAAAGTTTATAATTAAAGAAAGAGTATGAAAAGTCTCGTAATAGTAGAGTCTCCAACAAAGACAAAAACGATCAGTAAATACCTTCCTAAAGGATATGATGTGGATTCCTCTATGGGTCACATTCGCGATCTGCCATCATCAGCAAAATTGATTCCTGCCAAATATAAAAAGGAAAGCTGGGCAACTTTAGGCATCAATCCGGATGACAGATATTTTGCAATTTACGTAACCCCGCCAGATAAGAAGAAGATCGTAAAGAGACTAAAGGACAAATTGAAAGATGTTGATGAATTGATACTTGCGACGGATGAAGACCGTGAGGGAGAAGCAATTTCATGGCATTTGATGGAAGTTCTGAAACCAAAAGTTCCTGTTAAAAGGATGGCATTCCGCGAGATCACAAAAGAAGCTGTATTAAATGCTTTGGAGAACACGCGTGATATAGACATGAAGTTGGTGCATGCACAGGAAACCAGAAGAATTCTGGACAGATTAGCGGGATATACCGTTTCTCCGTTATTATGGAAGAAGATCTCACCGGGTTTATCGGCAGGACGTGTTCAATCTGTTGCAGTAAAAATGTTGGTAGAGCGTGAGCGCGAACGCATGAAATTCAGAAGTGGTACGTATTACGATCTTTCAGCTGTTCTTCAAAAAAGTGGAGAGAACGACGAATTTAATGCGGACCTGACTCACTTAAATGAGAAGAGATTAGCAAGCGGTAAAGATTTTGATGAGAATACCGGAAAGCTCAAAAAGCCGGATTCTGTGGTATTACTTGATGAAGCCAAATCCAAAGATCTGGTTGAACAATTAAAGGATGCAGATTGGTCGGTTACCAATGTTGATGTAAAGACTCAGAAAAGAAATCCGGCGCCTCCATTTATTACTTCAACTCTTCAGCAGGAAGCAAACAGAAAGTTCAACTTCTCGGCGCGTGATACCATGAGTGTTGCTCAGAAATTGTACGAGAAAGGTTTTATCACCTACATGAGAACAGATTCTACAAACCTGTCTTCGCAGGCTATTACTGCTGCACGGGATGGAATTGTAGACCAATATGGTGAAGATTATTTGTTTGATCGAGTTCGAACTTACACCAAGAAAGGCAAATCTGCTCAGGAAGCGCATGAGGCTATTCGTCCATCCGGATCAAAATTCATTCTTCCTGAAAAGTCAGGATTAAAGGACAGAGAGTTGAAATTATATGATCTGATCTGGAAGAGAACCATTGCAACTCAGATGGCAGAAGCCGAATTGGAATTTACCAATGTGACGATCACGGCCAAGAACAACGGAACTGCTGCAGATTTCAGAGCGGGTGGTAAGAAGATTTTATTCCCGGGATTTTTCCGTGCTTATGTAGAAGGAAGTGATGATCCTGAAGCAGCATTGGATTCTCAGGAAAAGTTTTTGCCTGCAATGAAAGTTGGTGACGGAACGGATCTTCAGGATCTGAATTTCAATTCTCATGAAACGAAGCCTCCGGCCAGATATACAGAAGCTACTTTAGTGAAAGAGCTGGAGAAAAGAGGCATCGGTAGACCGAGTACTTATGCTACAGTAATTAGTACCATTCAGGATCGTGGATACGCGAAGAACGAAAGTAAGATGTTGATTCCTTCGTTTACTGCTTTTGCAGTTACTTCTTTGTTAGAACAAAATTTCCCTGATCTGGTAGATAGTGATTTTACTTCAAATCTGGAAGACAAACTGGATGAAGTTGCAAACGGAACTCAAGATCCGGTTGAATATCTGGACGATTACTACAAAGGAGAAAATGGACTTCGCGCTCAAGTTGATAAGCAAGAAGACAAGATCGATGCTCAGAAAGCTAAACTGCTGGATCTTCCACTTGAAGGGCTAGAAGGTATTCAGGTTGCTGTAGGTCGATACGGACCTTATGCTAAAATGGAAAAGGATGGGGAGGAAGTTTCAACATCTTTGCCACAAGATCTAAACCCAAGTGATGTTACAGCAGAGAAACTGGAGCAGTTGATCAAGCTTTCTGAGGAAGAAGACAAGCCGATTGGCATTCATCCTGAAGAAGGACTTCCTGTATTTTTACTTTCAGGAAGATTCGGACCGTATGTGCAGCTAGGAGAGGCAACTGAAGAAAATAAAAAGCCTAAAAGAGTTTCACTTTTAAAGGGAATGACACCCGAAGATGTGGATTTGGATATGGCTCTAAAGCTTTTGACCCTTCCCAGAAATCTTGGAGAACATCCGGAAGACGGTAAAGTTGTGAAAGCAGGTGTTGGTCGGTACGGTCCTTATGTAGTTCATGATGGGAAATTCAAATCGTTGCCCAAAGATGACAGCGTTCTTGAAGTTGAACTAGACAGAGCGGTTGAGTTATTAAAACAGAAAGGAGCTCCAAGAAAAAGTTCTGAGCTGAATGATCTTGGAGAACATCCGGAGACAAAAAAGCCGATCAAAGTTATGAATGGTCGATATGGTCCATACATCAAGCACGGTAAAAAGAATATCGGATTACCGAAAGGCACAGAACCGGAGAAGTTTACGCTGGATGAAGCAGTGGCTTTGATTGCGGAAAAAGGCTAGGATTGAATAACGAATATTGAATGATCAATATCCATTGAGGAACATCCAAGGTGCTAGAGAATAAGTAAGCATAGACTTTACCGATTTGTAAAATGAGTTAGTGTTTTTGTGGTTTAGTGGCAAACATCTAAAATTTTATTGGTCTAGCTGATTTAATTTCAGCATATTCTGTTGGTACTAAATGGTAACGGGTTATAACCAGATCATGCAGAAGAGAAGTAATTTCTATTTTAAATATCCGCCCAACATACAGGAGTTGGATCTGGCTTCAATGGTGAATCTTTTTCGAACCAGAGGGGAGCCCAAAAAAGCTGATCCGGGCAAGCATTTTGCATGCGCAGTAACTCATCATTTACTTCGCGAAGGGAAACACTGGTTTGGACTTCATTACTCGCAAAAAACCTGGGATAATTTACTAACTAAAGGCAGCGAAGGTTTTCCAATGACGGAAGCTGAGCTGAACGTGTTAGGGAAATTATATATGGCTCAGGATGAAGCTCCGCATCGGGAGATCATCGAAAAAAGTTCAGGAGTTACCGAAAAACTGGCGTATCTGATAGTAAACGACCTTCGGTCGTTTGGATTTATTCTGGAAGATGAAGGCGGTTTTTTGACTATTACACCTCGGGGGGAGAAAGCTCTTCATGGAATAGCTCGCCGTATTTACGAAAAACGATTTATGCCTGAAATGCTCAATAACTTCGAACTTCGTGAAGACCCAACCATCGAGCGTGCACAAAAATCAGATCAGGAACAGCGGAGTTTGTTTTAAAACAAGCTTAAAACCCCTCCATTCTGAAAACTGCAACAGTAGCCAGTACAGACATGATAAGCAGAACGATGAAATAAGATATTACTGTACAGAAAAGCACCAAAAAAAGGCTTTTAAGTTTACCTTTATTCAACGTTTGCCTGAAGACTATATATTCCTGATACAGCCACACAAAAGAGTAGAAGCCGCCCAATACAAAATACACCAGCCATAAGACATCTCCATCAGATATTTCTTCAGTTTCTGTTGTGAACGCAATAATTTTAAAAAGCTTAAGCTGACCTAGCCCACAAATTAACTGTACCGGGCCGAATAAATAAACTTGGGTATAGAAGGTATCACGAATAGATGTGTATGAGATTGGATCGCCAACCATTCTTTCAAGAAAAAAAGAAAAAGTAAGAGGCCCAGTAATTAAAAAGAAAGCAATCCCTGCCATAATGGTCTCCGGGCTAAGCTTATCAAGACTTTCGCTTTCCATAAGTTCCAAATTTGTTAAAAAGCCTTGAAAGAAATCGAATCCCAAATAATAGATCGGAACCACAGCGATTATGACCCAAAAAAGAATGGGAGACAGGAATTCCTGAAACCTTGAATCATGATCATTATCCAATTCAGAATTTACATATGGTTGTACCCAGGAAGGGTGTCTCAGAATTTGAACAAGGGTTTTTGGAAGTAATAGAAGCCAAATTGAAAAACGAAAAACCAATTCTTCAATTGAGTGTACCAGCCTGAAAAAATCCATATTTTGATAGTTAGTTATATCAAAATATGGCCATAACTTTTTACTGTTACAACAGGTTGATCAGAAATCAGTTTTTAAAATTCCTCACTGCTTCGGCAACTCTTCCGGGAACACGGTCATCAAAAGGACTTGGGATGATCTTTTCTTCCGATAAATCTTCTACACTGTCAGCAATTGCTCTTGCAACTTCTATGAACATAGCAGAAGTTAAGTTATTTGTTCGGGCATCTAGTGCTCCTCTGAACAAGCCGGGAAATGCCAGCACATTGTTGATCTGATTAGCAAAATCAGAACGACCTGTGGCAATTATTCGGGCTCCGGCTTCTCGTGCTTCATCCGGCATTATTTCAGGAGTTGGATTAGCCATTGCAAAAATGATAGGATCTTTGGTCATAGTCTTGACCATTTCCTGTGTTAATACGCCGGGAGCTGACACTCCGATAAATACATCCGAATCTTTTACCGCGTCTTCAAGGTTACCGGTGATGTTGGTTTTATTGGTAAGCTTAGACATTTTCTTTTTGGTGTCGTTCAGATCAGTCCTTCCTTGATGAATAATTCCACGGCTGTCACACATGATCACTTCCTTGACGCCTGCTTCGAATAGCAGTTTTACAATTGCAACTCCGGCAGCTCCTGCGCCATTAATTACTACTTTAAGATCTTTGAGTTTTCTGTCTGTTAGCTTACAGGCGTTGAACATTCCGGCCAAAGTAACAATTGCAGTTCCATGCTGATCGTCATGAAAAACAGGAATAGAAAGTTCCTTTTTTAGCCGTTCTTCAATTTCAAAACAACGAGGAGCAGAAATATCTTCCAGATTGATACCTCCAAAAGTTGGTGCAATTGCTTTTACAGCAGTGATGATCTCCTCAGTATTTTGAGTACTTAATACTATAGGAACCGCATCAACATTTGCGAATTTCTTAAATAGAACAGCTTTTCCTTCCATTACCGGAAGTGCTGCTTCAGGACCGATATTTCCCAAGCCCAATACCGCTGAACCATCACTGACAACAGCAACCAAATTTCCTTTAGCTGTGTATTCGTAAGCTTTTTCTACATCATTGGATATTTCCCTGCACGGCTCAGCAACTCCCGGAGTGTAAGCGATGCTGAGATCATCTTTAGTATCCAAAGGCATTTTAGATTCTATCGATATTTTTCCCCGAGCTTTTTTATGAGCTTCTATTGAAAGTGTCGCGTAGTCTTTTTTTGACATAATTTTTTAGAGCTTTTATAAATAAAAAAGGCATCAAACAATCTGCTTGATGCCTATAACTTAAAATACTGTTTATTTCTTAATCATTCCCTCAACATCGAAAGAATTATTGGATTGTTCTATATCTGCTAAGCGTTGAGATGGATCAATGGAAACTCGTTTTATTGAAGTGCCTGCTACAGGAATATCAAAAGTATAGGACGGATTGGTCCATGGCCAGTCTTCCAAAATAGTTCTTTTCAGATCGTTTTCTGCAGGTTTTTCACCTCTCATTATTCTAAGTGGTATATAAAATATTTCTGAGGATCCATCGGTGTATTCAACTAAAACATCTATAGGCATGGGCATCAATCCAACTCTTTCTAACTCGATTACAGTTTTGTTTTCATCACCAATAAGTGCTTTAATTCCGTAATCAACAGTTTTTGTTGTATTAACAAAGTATTCGTTATACCAGTCAAGGACCATGCCGGATTCTTTTTCCATTATTCTGAGAAAATCCTGAGCTGTTGGGTGCTTCATTTTCCAGGTATCAAAATAAGTCAGCATCCCTTTTCTTAGGGCATCATCACCAATTACATACCCAAGCTGAGCCAGATAAACAGCTCCTTTTGAATAAGATGCTGAACCGTAAGCCCGATTTGTTGTGAAGTGATCAGCATGTGTAGTTAATGGTTCTTCTAATCCTGATTCAACGATGCCGTAGTACCCCCGATAAGAACCTGCATACGGGAAATCTGATTCTCTGTCAAAAATATGAAGCATTGTTTCTGCGGATGCAAAACTGGTAAATCCTTCATCCATCCAGGCATACAGAGCTTCATTTGTTGCTAACACTCCTTGAAACCAGCTATGGTAAAACTCATGAACGGTTACACCAACCAAACTACCCAGAGACCGTCCTCCTGTAATAAGTGTTCCCATTGGATATTCCATTCCACCATCTCCACCTTGCACGGTAGAAAACTGAGGATAAGGATATTTACCATAATGCTTATTTGCATATTCAAATCCTTTAATGGTTAATTCAGGTAACTGCTCCCAATATCTTCTATATGCAGCGTTTTCTTCAATAGATCCTTCTTTGTCTACAGTTTTCTGGTAGAAAAAATGAAGTTTTGGTCCATTTGGAACCTGAGCTGTAGTATGAACAAAGTCCGGGTCAGCTCCCCAAAAGAAATCAATGACATTTTCAGCTACAAAATGGTACGTAATTCTACTGTCTGGTTTTCTACGATTCAGTTTTATTCCTTCATCTTCATATCCATGACCAATTTCGTTCGGATTTTGAAGGACACCTGTTCCACCGATTACGTAATCAGCGTCAATGGTTATTTTAACATCGAAATCTCCCCAAACTCCATGAAATTCTCTTCCAACATATGGATTCGGATTCCAACCTGTATAATCATATTCAACCATTTTCGGATACCACTGGCTCATCGAAAACTCAACTCCTTCGGCATTGCTCCATCCTGAACGTCGAATTTGAAGAGGAACCTGTGCATCCCACTCCATTTCAAAAGTAGTTTTGCCGCCAGATTTGATTGGCTTGTTCAATTCAACAACTAAAATGGTTCCATCATGAGTAAAGTTGACGTCTTTGCCATCTTGTTTAAGAGTCCGAATTTTTTGATATCCGATTTCGTCATCAGAAAGCTTTGAGATTCTGTCCCTTACTCTACCATCCGGATCAGCAATAGTCCTTGAGCGAACATCCATCATACTGCCGGGTTGAAAGGCATTGAAATACAAATGAAAATAAACTTTGTCTAACTCATCAGGAGAGTTGTTGGTATAAACAATTTTTTGGTCTCCTTGGTATTGGTGCTTTTCTGTATCAACATCAATATTCATGGTGTAGTCAATTTCCTGCTGCCAATAAGTGCGCTGTGCAGAAATATTCAGGGAAAAGAATCCCAATAAAAGCAAAGTGATCAATTTCTTCATTCTTGAAATTATTTAGGTTATCAGATTGGTTAAAATTTTATTCAATATTAAAGGAACCCACAAAAATGCAAAAACTCCACTGTATTTACATTTTTTGTTTAATAAACCACAAAGGAACAAGAAGAAAGCAGAAAGTTGAGAAATATAACATAGAAACTCTGCGCGCTCTGTGGTTGTAAATCAAAAGCTGTTTCTACTGGCAAATGCACGACTGAGGGTTGCTTCATCGATAAATTCAAGTTCAGTTCCCATTGGGATTCCGTAAGCAATCCTAGTTACGGTAACATCGTAAGGGATTAGTAGTTTATTGATATAATAAGAAGTTGCCTCACCTTCAGCATCAGGATTCAACGCCAAAATTACTTCGGTTATTTCTTCATCTCCGCCAATACGTTTCAGAAGCTGCTGAATTCGAATGTTATCCGGTCCCACATTATCCATTGGTGAAATAACCCCACCTAAAACATGGTATCGACCCCGAAATTCGTTTGTTTTTTCAATGATATAAACGTCATTGAATTCTTCCACAACACAGATAGTTCCATTTTGCCGTTTCGCATTTTCACAAATATTACAAGGATCAGAGTCACTTACATTTCCGCAAATATCACAACGGGTAACTTTATTCTTGAGATCAATAATGGCATTAGCTAACCGAAGAGCGTATTCGTCATTTTGCTTTAATAAATGAATGGCAATCCTTTGAGCCGATTTTCTACCTGTACCGGGAAGTTTTGCAAGCTGTTCAATAGCTCTTTCTAAATATTCTGAGGTTATCTGCAATTTAATTTTGAATTATAAATTATGAATGTTGAATTAGAGAAAATTCAACATTCATAATTCAACATTTATAATTTTTATAGTCCAAATTTAGAAAGATCCATTCCGGGGATACCGCCACCTGGAATCATTCCTTTGTAAGCTTCCTGCATTTGAGATTTTGCAGCTTCATCAGCTTGTTCAAGAGCTTTGTTAACACCGGCTACAACCAGATCTTCCAGCATCTCTTTGTCATTTGGATCGATTACATCCTCATCAAACTTGATGGAAAGGATCTGACGAAGCCCGTTAGCTTTAACTTTCACCATTCCGCCGCCGGCTTCTGCTTCAACAGTAACTTCAGCTAACTTAGCCTGACTTTCCTGCATTTTTGCTTGCATTTCCTGAACTTTGCCGAACATATCGGCCATATTAAAATCACTCATAACTGAAAATTTTGGTTAAATTTTTTTGATTAATTATTTAAGCCACAAAAGCACGAAAACACAAAATTAATTATTTATTCAATAGGAGTCCTAAGTCTTATATCTCAGGTCTTATGTCTATATTTGTTAATATTCTAACTCTGCACCAAACCGTTCTACCAAACTACGAACCATAGGATCTTTTTGTTGAATCTCCTTAAATCGTTCGTAAGGGTTTCGAGCTTTTGTTTGTTTAATCTTCTGTGACACTTCTACATTAAAACGAAGCGACACTCCAATACATTCCTGCAATTTTCCTGCCAATTCTTTGGCCTGTTCGTCCAACATGGTTTTTGCTAACTGATTGTCACATTCTAATGACAATTCAGTCCCTTTCAGTTTTACAGGAAGGGCGCGTTCGGTTTGCATCTTTAAAATAGAAGACACAGATCCATTTAAAGAATCAATAAACTCCGGCCATGCACTTTTTATGTCTTCGATCTGTAAATTCTTAGCTTCTTGAGAGTGTTGAGCCGTAGTTTCAACTTTAATTTCGGTTTTAACTTGCTCTTTGCTCGCTTCATTTACTTGTGAAAACCTAGTTTTTAAAGCGGGTGTTCCGATATCAAATTCGTCATCTACTTCTTTTGTTGCTTCCGGTTCTTTTTCAAAAGATGGAAGTTCTTCTTCAACTGTTGTTGAAGATTCTTCAGTAGATGCAACCAGATTCTCTTTTTCGGGTTCAGTAGCAGAGTCTTTATTCTCTTTTTCCTGAATATCAGGTTTAGATTCAGGAGAAGAGAGGGAAGCTAAGTTTTTAGAGTTTTTTTTTACTTCCTCAAGATCGGACAATAGTTTTGCGAGATTCTCAGAACGTTCCATGTGAATGAGTTTGAGTAGTGTAATCTCAAACTGAATTCTTGGTTGGTTCGCATCTTTGATCTTGATCTGTGCTTCAGAAACAATATGTAGCATTCGCATAAGGTCGTCGCGAGAAAAACCAGGAGCAGATTCTTTGTATTTAGCTTTTGTGTCTTCGGAAGCCTCAACCATATACAGCTGTTTGCTATGGTGAGCTATATACAAATTTCGCAAGTGCTCAGTAAGTCCAATCAGAAATTCCTGAATATCATATCCTTCTTGGAGCAGCGTGTTAATCAGTTCCAAGCCTTTATCAGCATCATGCGTTTTAACGCAGTCCATAAACTGAAACAAGCGATCTGTTCCTACAACATTCAGCGCTTGAAGCAATTCATTGTGCGTGATGGAATCTCCACAAAAAGCTATTGCCTGATCCATCAATCCTAGAGCGTCACGAAGTGCTCCATCCGCTTTTTTAGCAATTACGTGAAGCGACTCGTCATCTATAGAAATATTTTCGTCTTCCGATATTTTTTTGAGTCTTCGAACGATCTCATCAACAGCTATGCGCTTAAAGTCGAACCGTTGAACACGAGAAAGTATTGTAGGGAGAACTTTGTGTGGTTCTGTAGTAGCAAAAATAAAAATAGCATGCTCGGGCGGTTCTTCAAGTGTCTTTAAAAGCGCATTAAATGCAGCTTTTGAAAGCATATGAACCTCATCCACAATAAAAACTTTGTAGCGACCATTTTGAGGGGGGATACGAACGGTTTCTCTTAAATGATGAACATCGTCCACTTTGTTGTTTGAGGCGGCATCCATCTCAACCACATTCAGTGTTTGGTTAAGAGATTCCCCATCAACACTATTATCAATTTCATTTATGGTTCTGGCAAGAACACGAGCCATCGTTGTTTTTCCAACTCCACGCGGACCGCAGAACATATAAGCATGGGATAAACGATTTTGTTTGATGGCGTTCATCAAGGTAGAGCTTACATGATCCTGAGAAACAATATCCTCAAAGTTTTGCGGGCGATATTTTCTGGTAAGAGCGCGGTAGTTTTCTGACATTACTTAAGCTGATTTTGCTATCAATTGGAATGTACAAAAAGAAGAGAAGAATTGGAGAAAGGATATGGAATTAAAATTTAGAATGAGGCGATTTTACTAAATCTATGTTTTCAAAAAACTATTAAATAGATAAATTTTTGAAGCTAAATACTATTATGTTTAGAATTAATTTCGTTTAAATAATGGAGTTGCAATGAGGAGTTTTGGTGTTTTACTAATGATAAGTTTGTGTTTAACGCTAAATGTTAATGCGCAAGAAGTTCCGGATCAGTTAAAAATCAGATATCAGCAATTTGAGAAAACGCAACAAAGAATATTAAAAAGATCCATCATAGCACCAGAGGTAGGTGAGGAAGAGCTACTATTAGTTACTAAACTCACAATAGCAGCTCTCAAGTCTTCATTGGGAGCAAATATAGACTTGTTAGCAGATCAAACAACTTCCACAAATAATTTTAGAGGGTATTGGGATTTTGCGTACGAACCCCGAAAAGAATTAGTAAATGATCTTTCAAGTAGGGCATATTTTACTTTTCACGGGCTTTTCATAAGTTTTGCAGAGGCAGAACTTTATGCCTCCAATCTCATTCATTTTATTGAAGACAGTTCTTCGACGGTTACTTTTGATGGAAAAGATCTTAGCAACGCTGCACGTGCAGGATTATATCTTTTTAAAGGAGTTTCCAAAGGCTACACCGGTTTGCTTTTTGATCAAGGGTTTGAAATAAGCTCAAATCAGGCTTACAATATGGAGGTACAAGTTGATGAATTAGGGTTAAACTTTATTTCTGCTGACTCCTTGGTAAAAAGGGCGATTCGAGATATAGAACAGGCAATTACGATTGTCAATTTATTGCCGGATGAAGATTTCGTATGGTTTTTTTCTGAATTTGGAAGAAAAATTGACAGAGAGACTTTTAAGAAGATGGCAAATTCCTTAATTGCAAAAATTTTGATAAATGCCCCAAGATCTCCTGATGATCAAATTGATTACGCGAAAATCCTTTCATACGCTAACGCAGGATTAGATGAAGACTTCCCTAATATTATTCTAAAAAACACAGCTGACGAAGAAATAGCAGACTATTATAGCGATTGGTCTAATTTTATTGTTGGAGGAGATTTGAACAGCGGCTCCGGTTTTCTTCCAACAGATGTAAAAGTAATGCATTTACTGGACAGCAATTACCCAAAAACATATCCAGAAGAACATGCACAAAATAGTCAAGCTACTTTTGAAGCGGCATCAAGTTCAGATCCGCGAATAGCCTATTTTAAATATACTACCGATGCCAGTTTTTTAAATTCAAGTCGAGACCCGCTATTATATTCTAATTACTTTTCATTGAGAACATATGCTGACAATGATTGGCGAGTGCAAACATATCCAGTAATTCTTATGACAAGAGCAGAGCTACAGTATATAAAAGCTGAAGCCGAATTTATGTTAGGAAATATTACCAATGCGAATACGGAGCTCCAAGACAGTCCATATGGGACTACTTCTGCAGATTTCTCAATAGATTTACCGGCTGTACAACTAGGATATATGTCAGAAAATGGGCTAGCTTTTAATGGACCTAATATCACGTCAGATCAAGAGTTATTTATAAATATACTTCACAAAGAATATTCAGTTGAAATAAGTACTCTGACCACGATAGGTACGCATTTATTCTTTATGAGGAGGCATGGTTTACTTCAAGAATTAACACCTATTGTATTTCCGGTTCCCTCGGAGATATTGAAAACTCATCAGCTTCCAATCTTTAACGTAGGTGGAATTGGAAATTATGAAAATGGAAGGTCTGCTCAACGGTGGAATGCTTGGCATTTATCCAATAAATATCCGAGCCCAAGTGGACTTAATGCAAATATTATGAGCGAAAAAGCGATATTAATGTGGGACTTGTTTCCCTCATCTTATCCTGATCAACCAACAGAGTTTAATCTTTCAGGAAATAGCATTACAAAAACATTAGAGGCAAATACTAATAGTTATGAAGTAACGGGGTTAGAAAATAATTTTCGATATGATTACAATTTATCAGTAACAGATGGAGTAAAAACGAGTGAAAGCCTCGCTGTTTCTTTAATACCGAATATTTTTTCAACAGAAATAAATCTGGAATTCGAAGGAAATCCTAAAACAAATGAAGTAGCACAAATTGAAAAATGGTTAAAAAATGAAACGGGATCTCCAATTATTATTAATTCTATTGAGAAGGTCTCTTTTTCCGCAGATACAACTCTATATGAAGATTGGTTAGATTTTATATCAATCGATATTGAGGATAATACTACTATAAACTCCGGTGATTCATTATTAGCTACAGTTTCACTGAATAGTAGATTTTTTGGTAATTACCCGCCGGCTCAGTTTAAATTTTCAACAAACACAGATGATTTTTTCTTAAACACATCAACCAAGTTCATCGCTGAAAGCTCTTTGTCGAATGGCTACCCACCTTGGAAAGCTTATCATAATATTCCTGATAGTATTGCCTTCGGTTCTTTAGAACCAGGGCTAGAAGATTCTACTTATATTCAGGTTGAAAACAAAAGCCTTTATGCAGGCTCTTTAGACACAGTGTATACCATCAGGAATATCAATAATTCTGACGTTCCGGATGAGGTATTCAAAATATCTGAACTGAATGGTAGTAAATGGATTAAGCCGGGTAATAAAGTGACATTAAAGGTTAAAGCAGAACCTGTTTCAGGTAACCCATATGAAGCATTTATCAGGAGAAATGGTAGCATGTTTGGAACTACAACATTAGGTCGTTTAACTGTGAATAATGGTGAAAGAATGCTCGTTTCGAATGAAAACCCTATTGAAATCCCGGAAAAAATTGAGCTATTTGAAAACTACCCAAATCCATTTAATCCCTCTACGAACATTGCTTTCAGCATACCAAAAGCCACCAATGTAACAATCACGGTTTTTAACGTGTTAGGCCAAAAGGTAAGCACTTTGGTTGATGAAAAGATGAGCTCAGGCAGCCATTTAGTTACGTTTAGAGCTGATAATCTCTCATCCGGAATCTATTTTTATAGGCTACAAACTTCAGGAGTGGTACTTACAAAGAAAATGATGCTTATTAAATAGTGTAGAATTAAAAATTAAGGATTGATAATTACTTACCGGTATTTCTCATTTTTAACTTTTTTGAAAGGGATATAAAAATCTGTAATCCTTACAGCATAGATCGCACTTTCCCAGTATACTTCACGTTAACATAACCGATGAAAAAAGCCTTCTACATATCAATCATATTCAGTGTTTCTCTTTCGATTGCTGTCGATGCTCAAACACAGTCAAAATCACAGATAAATGGAACAATTGCCTATGTACAGGGATTGGAAGCGTTTGAAAATCAAGAATACGAAAGATCTGTCGAGCTATTAATTGAAGCCGAGAAACAACTTGGTGGTACAGCCGGAGTTAATTATGCCATTGCTGACGCTTATTTTGTAATGGAAGACCTTCCAAGCGCGGCGCTATACGGAAAACGAGCCGTTGAGCTAGCTCCCAAAAATAAATGGTACAGATTTAAACTAGCGCAGATTTACAGAAGTGCAGGAGAAAATACAGCAACTTTAGAAGAACTGAATACATTATTGGAGTTTTACCCGAATGACTACGATGCATTATTTATGCTTGCAGATACTTACAAAGACTATGGAGAATATCTGAAAAGCAATCAGATTTTGGATCGTGCATTAAAACTAACGGGGCCGAATCGGTCAATATATCTATTGAAGTACAGAAATTTTGAATCTTTGGGTGTAAGAGATTCTGCAATTACGCAACTTGAATTGTTACGAGAAGTTGACCCGGACAATTTAAATACACTTAATCTTTTAAGTGAATACTACTCAAGAACAGGGAAAGATGAGAACGCTAAAAAAGTTCTCACCGAAGCATTAACACGAAATGCCAGAGACCCCCAGTCTTTAATGAATCTTGCAGGAATATTTATTGAAGATCAAAAGTGGGACAGCGCAGGAGCTTTGATCAGGACTTTTTTGAATGACAAGATTATTTTACCCGAAGAAAAACTGGGAGTAGCTCAATTTCTATATACTAAACAGCAAGAAAGCCCACTTAACGAACAGCTTAAAAAGGAAACAGGTTGGGCTTTGGATGCTTTTACAGAATCGTCTTCAGAATATGGCCCGGCATTTACATTGGCAGGCCAATATTATTCTCAAATTGGAGAAACAGAAAAGGCTATAGAAAAGTTGGAAAAAGGGAATGAGTTACTTCCTCAGGATGATATTGCATGGAGATTGAGACTACAGTTGTTGCTTGCGGAAAATAGATTGGACGAAGCAATAAAGGTAGGGAAGGAAGCAGATGAAAGTGTACCGGATGATTCGTTTATACAGTTTTTCTTAGGCTCTGCTTATATGTTAAGTGATGAAAATGAAGAGGCTGTAATTTGGCTGGAAAGAGCTTCTAGGGCTCCTGCAAGAAAGCCCTTCAAATCTGTAGTGTACTCAACACTAGGCGACGCACAAAGCAATTTGGGAAACAGTGAAGAAGCTGACAGAGTATACGGACTGGCTTTGAGGTATGATCCTGAGAACCATAATGCAATGAACAATTATGCTTATAATCTTTCTGTTCGGGGAGAGAATCTGGAAAAAGCTCAGGAATTAGCATTAAAAGCAATGGAGTTAGAGCCAGAGAATGCTGCCTATTTAGATACTATGGGTTGGATTTTTTATAAAATGGGTGAGTTTGAAAAAGCCAAAAGATTTATTAAAGCATCTATTGATCTGAATGCTGATGAAGCAAGCGCTGAAGTTTTGGAACATTTAGGTGATGTTTATGATAAGCTTAATAATATTGATGAAGCTAAAAAATGGTGGAAAAAAGCACTGGATAAAGATCCATCTTTGACCTATCTCCAAGAAAAAATTCAAGAGTGAAATTGATACCAACAAAATATTTGTTAACAGCTATAATACTGCTGTTTATTTCGTGTACATCTACAAGGACGGTTACAACAGATGAAGAATTGTATGAAGTAAAAATCCCATTAAATGGAATTATAGAAAGTATACCAAACTATTCAGGAGAGCTTATCTCAGTAAAAGGAAAAGGCAGGGCTTTGGTAAGTGAGCCGGGTAACAGTGATCGAATTACCATCGATTTTGAGACAGATACCTTGTTAAGTTTACTTACGTTCAAAAACAGGATCGGAATTACCGGAGGGAGCATGCTGGTAGATAGAGACTCCATCCTTATTTATAATAAGATTGATAAATATGCTCAGAAAGTATCCGTACAGGATGGCAGAATGACAAATCTGAATGAGTTGGCCTCAGTAAATTTGTTAGATCTGATGAATTTTAAAATTGATATTGAGGATGTCGAAAAGATTCTGCAGTCTGATACTGAATACATTTTAGGGTTCTATAACAAGGGAATCGCTCGTATCAATAAAAAGACAGGAACCGTTAGCTATATAGAACAGGCGAGATCATCAGGGCTTCCATATTCATCCTTAACTTATGAAAATTATGGTGAAATTGACGGCTACACTTTGCCAAGAAAAATTACCATATTAAGTGCAGACAGAAATTCACAGGTAGTTTTTCAGGTTCGTACTCTTGAAGTAAATCCATCTAAATTAGATCTTAACATTGATATTCCTGATGATATAGTCATTGAACGCTTATGAGATCCAGAATTTTAATACTGATACTTTTATTTCTTACAACAGGATCAATTTCTGTTTCAGCGCAGACATATGATGAAAAGAGAAAAGAAATTCTGAGTAAACAGAATAACACCAGAGCAGAGATCAATGTGCTGGATGCACGTATTAAGTCCTATCAAAAAAGAGTAGCCGAAGCCGAGGCAAAGTTCAATCAATCTTATAAACAATATGAGAGTTTAAATGGACTGATTGCTTTACAGGACGATAAAATTGAAAGTCTGACCAAAGAACAACAGCAAATTCAGGAAGAAATAAATTTAACTGAGCAGGAAATCGGAATCCGCCAGAAAGAACTAAAAGTGCTGATAGATAATTATAAAAAAATATTACTATTCGCTTATAAGAACAGCAGATCTTCAAATCTGGAGTTGTTGCTTACATCCGGATCTTTTAATCAGATGCTGATTAGGGCCCAGTATCTTAAAAAGTTCGAGGAACAAAAGGCAAAACAAGCAGAGCAAATAAGAAGAAGGAAAAACGAGCTTGATCAAATTCAAATAGATCTTCGGCAAAGTCTTAACAGGAATCAGGTTGTTCTTCAGGAAATACAGAGCGAAAAAGAAATACTTAACGGTCAGCGTTCTCAGCAAAAACAAACAGTGGAAACTATTCGAAGTCAGCGTTCAGATTTAGTTGCTGAATTAACAAAGAGCAGGGAGCAAAAAGAAGCGCTTCAAAATGCATTTACAGATTTGATTGCAGAAGCTGAGAGAATTCAGGAGCTGGAGAATGAGCGTTTAATAAAATTAGCAAGAGCCAGAGAAATTGCAGATGAAAATCTCAGAAACAGAGAAGTAGCTAAATACTCTAAATCCTTAGTTAGGGATGCCGCTGTAAGTAATGAAATGTTATTAGATAATGAGCGTGTATTCGCGGCTTCAAAGGGTGTTCTGCCATGGCCTGTGAATAGTAAAACGGTATCAAAGAACTTTGGAAGAACCAGGAATCCGGTTTACGGAACGGTTACGGAATATCTGGGAATCAATATTGTGACAGATCCGGCTGCTTCAGTTAAGGTAGTTTCCGACGGATATGTTTCTCAAATATCACCGATCAGTGGGTTTGGAGATGTAGTATTTGTTAAGCACGGCTCTTATTACACCGCTTATGGAAATCTCAGCAGAATAGACGTACAAAAAAATCAGGTGTTGAATGCAGGAGATAGAATAGGGCTTTCAGGTGTTGCTCAGTCTCCGTTAGGAGAAAACCTGTTGTTCGTGGTTCGTCATAAAGATTATCAAAATCCATTAAACTGGCTGCAAAAATAGATTTTTCGTGCAATATTCTGTACTCTCTTTTTTTAAGAATAGTTAAACAAACAACAGGCTTTGAATAACCTCCCCCGACTTATATTTTACTTAACCGGAATACTTATTATTTCCGGAGCTTTTACGCTGATAACTTCCGATTTGCTAACTAAAGTGAACGATGGAACAACTATAGGAACGATTCTGTTTTTCTTTTTTGGATTGATCTACATGAATATGGTAACCATCACCAGCAGAAGATTTATGAGGCGTCTGGAAGGCCCTACCGTGGCACCTTATGTTTTTGCGATCTTTACTTTAATTCCTCCTGCTGTTTGGGTAAATATTTACCAGGATGGAACTGCAACTTCGCCCGCAATTTATGTGCCGATGCTTTTAGTGGCAGTTGGTACAGGTGCATTTTTTGGGCATCGTATGGGGTTAAAAGCACAAATCAAATTTCAGGAAAACCTAAAAGCCTACTTTGAGCAAGACGAACGCTTGCATAGCGATCCTCCTCAAGAAGAGGACGAAAATTCAACTAAAAACTAACTTTTATGAAATCACTTAAATCGTTGACTTTATTTTGCATAGTATTCTTTTTTTCTACGGATTTTGCAATTTCTCAAACGATAACTCCTGAAGAGCTTCATAAGATCGGGGCAGCTCCATCAGCGGAACGTATTGAAAGGGATATTCAAACGCTGGTTGATTTTGGTACAAGACATACACTTTCTGATACCGTTTCAAGTAAAAGGGGTATTGGCGCAGCACGAAGATGGATCAAGGCTGAGTTTGAGCGAATTTCAGAAGACTGTGGCGGTTGTCTGGAAGTTTTTTATGTGAGTGACGTGATTTCCGGCCAAAGAAGAATTCCTGATCCTGTTAATATTGTGAACGTTGTAGCGATACAGAGAGGAACCGCAGATCCAAATCGATTTGTAATGATGAGTGGCGATATTGACTCCAGAGTTTCAGATCCATTAGATGGTGTTTCAGATTCTCCCGGCGCCAATGATAATGCCTCAGGAATGGCAGGAGTAATTGAATCTGCTCGAGTACTAACCAAATACGAGTTTCCCGGATCTATAATGTATGTAGGCTTGTCGGGAGAGGAGCAAGGGCTTTTCGGTGGGCAGATTTTAGCAGATTATGCACTCGAAAAAGGCTGGAGAATTAAAGCCGTTCTTAACAATGACATGATCGGAAATATCAAAGGAATTAACGGAGTGATCAATAACACTACGGCTCGTGTATTTTCGGAAGGAACACGAGCTGTTGAAACAGAACAAGAGGCCAGAGTTCGAAGGTTTACCGGTGGTGAAGTAGATTCTCCTTCAAGAAATGTTGCCCGTTATGTAGATAAAATGGCGGACATGTATATCCCGAATTTAGATGTAATGATGATCTACCGATTGGATCGTTTTGGAAGAGGAGGGCACCATCGTCCGTTTAATGCAGTTGGATTTCCGGGAGTTAGAATCATGGAAACCAATGAAAATTATGTAATGCAACATCAAGACATAAGAACTGAGGATGGAATTAAGTACGGCGACACCATTGATGGTGTAGATTTCGATTACGCGGCTAAACTAACCGGGTTAAATGCAGTAACGATGGCAAGTATGGCCTGGGCACCAAACCCTCCGGTTAATGTTCAGATTCAGGGAGCAGTAAGGCCAAGTACAACGCTCGAATGGAATGCGCTGAGTTTCGAGCAAAATCCGCAATTAGCGGGATATAAGATTTATTGGAGACTTACAGATTCCAACCAATGGGAAAAAAGTGTATTTGTTCCGGCCGGTTCTACAGAGCATACACTCGAAAATGTTGTTATTGATAACTACTTATTCGGAGTAGCTTCTGTTTCCAAAGAAGGATTTGAAAGTCCGGTTGTATTTCCCGGGGCGGCAGGCTCTTTTGGGGAATAATTTTAATTAGGAATAAGGTAATTAGGAATAGCTTTAACAAGCCATATTCCTAATTCTCTATTCTCCTATTCCTAATTAACCACTTCAATTACAATTTTCTTTCCGCTTACTTCTCTTAATAAGTGTGCTTTTCTCTGAGCGCCCCAAATTTCTAGTTGAGGGTCTGACTGTACTTTTATTTTAAAAATGATCTCTTTGTCAGTAGAGTCTATGTCTAATTCCTGAACATTCTGATAGTGACTCCGGTCAAGCCCGTCAGCAACTCTTAAAATACCTGAAAGGTTCTTTATTCTTTTACGGACAGCCGGTGCAAGTTTCCAGTATTCTCCATGTCGCTTTTTAGGAGTGGACCGACGATGATATCTTGCTACATTTGCAATAACTTCAATTTCTTCCTCACGAAAGCCTTTGAGTGTTGAATTTCTGATAATATATAGCGCGTGTTTATGATGTTTTGAATGTGAAATATAGTAACCGATATCATGAAGATAGCTCGCGTATTCGAGCAGTTCTTTATCAGGTGTTTCCAGTTTTAGCTCATCTTTTAATACATCAAATATTTTCAAAGCCATATTAGCGACGTGTGTTGAATGAGCTTCATGCCAGTCACATTTTCTCAGCAATTCAAACACACTTCTACGCCTAGGGTCAGACATGGATCCGGACCATGGTAATCCGATCATATCTTTTTTCAGGTATCGAATTATTATACCTTCTCTTAACGCCTGAGTAGAAATTTTAACCTTCTTAATTCCGTACTCCCGAAGAAGATAATTAACGAGAACTACTCCGGTGTTGATAAAGTCGATACGCTTGGCGTCTAAGCCTTTTATTTTTTTTCGTTCGGTTCGGTTCAGTTTGATGAAATCCTTATAAAAAGAGAAAAAATCTTTGGCAGTATATTCCATTTCATTGAGAGTAACATCTACAGGAAGGCCTTTTCGGGCTGCGATCATGGCTGCAATATTTTGCATGGTTCCGGATGAACCAATGATCCTGTTTGTCCTGTTTGTTCGGAGAGCATTAGCCAGTTGTGAAGTCTGTTCCCGATAATGAGTTTCCAGTTTCTCGATTTCTGTGTCAGTTATGGGATCGGATGGCTTAAAAATATCCGTCATTCTGGATACACCGATCTTTTTGCTCGTCAGAAAGTGGAATTCTTTAGCATTTCCCAGAATAAACTCAACGCTACCACCTCCGATATCAACCATCAAAACGGGATTGTTTCCAAGACGAACTCCATGTTGAACAGCATAACCAATCAATTCAGCTTCTACTGATCCCGGAATAGCATTTATCTTGATGTCATAACGATCGATGCTGTCCTGAATAAATTCCCCGCCATTTTCTGATTCACGTATGGCGCTGGTGGCATAGGCTAGAATATGTTCAACGTTATGGCTGTCACAAAGTACTTTGATGTTTTTGAGAGCTTTCATGCCTCTTGAATACGCACCTTCAGCTAAGCGTGTACCCAACCCGCCTTTTGCAAGCTGAACCATTTCTTTAAAATCTTCGATCTTTCTGAAACTGCCGTCAGAATATAAGTCTACAATAACAGCATGGAAGGAATTGGTTCCCAAATCAATTGCAGCCAATCGTTTAATAGGAATGGTAGTGTTGTTATTCTGTCCGCTTATAATCAAAAAAGTACCTGTGTTTTAAGTGTGCTGAATCATAACCAAAAGATGGAAGACTTGGAAGAGGAGAGTTTTTGTTTTATTTGCAATTAAATCGGAGGTCAATGTTATGATCATTATTTCTTAACAAAACATAGTTGGAATTAGATTAAACTACCCGTACCTTTTTGACCTTAATTCAAAAAATGACCGGCAGTCACAAAATGGGAATTTCAGAACGTAAAGAACGGGAAAAGGAGCAAAAGAGGTCTCTTATGTTAGAGGCTGCTGAAGCTTTGATCCTGGAAAAGGGTTTAGACAACCTTAATATGACGGAAGTAGCTGACCGTGCTGAAGTAAGTAAAGGGTCACTTTATCAGTATTTCGAAAGTAAAACAGATCTTGTTTTAGGGATTTGTGATAAGGCAACGGGATTGCTGACTAAGGAAATTCAGAAGGTGCTCACACAGGACAAACCGGGCATTGAGCTGGTTCATATGATAGGGTCAACATTTATGACTTTTGTAAGCGAGCATCCGGAATATTTCAGAGCAATGAGATTTCATGATAACCTGAAGGAGACAAGTGACTTAGAAGACAGTACATTTCTTGACTCCTGTTCCACAAACATGCAAAGTTCTTTTACCTGCATGGTGCGCGCAATTCAGATTGGAATGCAGGATGGAAGTATTAATTCTAGCTATGACCCGAAAGAGTTAGCTTTGATATTATGGGCTACTTCTCACGGAATGGTTAGCATGGCATATCAGCATCAAAACACACAGCATTTTAACTTATTAAATGAGCTTGGTATAAATCTGAAATCTCTGTTTGAGAACTTCATGAAAATGATTGGGTGTGGGATTGCCACTGAAGCTCAGAAAGGAAATTATGACTCACAGTCATTTTTTGAAACTAATGAAACAAATTAACGTAATCGGCAACTGAATTTTTAATGATACTAACTAACATAAATAGAATGGGTAAAAGATTAGGTGTTTTTACGGCTTTAATGTTTTGGGTATTTGGAGGATTGCAAGCTCAGAACACTAATACTGAAGTAGCGATAACCCTAAACCAAGCCATTGAAATGGCTTTAGCAAACAACCCTCAAATAAATCGTGCGTTGCTTGCAATTGATGATGCCGATGAACTGGTTAACATTGCACGCTCTGAAGTATATCCTGATATTTCATCGTCAATTAACTTTACCAGAAACATTGAAGCGGCACCACAATTTCTACCAAATGGACTGCTTCAACTATTTAATGCAGGAGATCCAAGCAAGCCAAACGATGCTCTATTACCTGTAAACTTTACTCAAGAGAATAACTGGCAAGGAGGATTTTCGGTAGTTCAGAATTTGTTTAAAGGAGAAGCACTTGTGGCCCTCAAAAGCTCTGCTGTTTACAGAAAGGTTCAAGAAGAGGCTTACCGATCAACAAGCCAACAGGTGATTACACAAACGAGAGTTGCCTATTATGCTGTATTAGCAGCTCAGGAACAGCTTAGGCTGGCAAATGCTCAGATCCGAAGGTTAGAAACTAATCTTAGCGAGAACGAAGCCAGAGCGAAGGCAGGTATTTTGGATGATTACGCAGTGTTACAATTAAAAGTACAGCTGAGTAATCAGAAACCTCAACAAATTGAAGCTAAATATGCAGTTGAAAAAGCATACCGTGAGTTAAAGGTAATTATTGGAATCCCTATAAGCTTTGATTTGTCTGTTAAGGGAAATTTAAATGAGTTTGATATTCTATCAGATACGGTAAAGGATCCGGTGAATAGTGATCTAAAGGAAATCGACCAAATGAATCCATATACCTTTACTAATACTGTAATAGATTCTGCTTCACTTGCTGAAAATCGGGGAGATGTAAGGGTTACAGAAGCACAATTACGATTGAAAGACAAAGAAATTCTTGCTGTAAAGAGCAGATTTCTACCCACTTTAACTGCGTCATATAATTTACAATGGTTTTCTCAGGAATCGGGCAGCCCAACTTTTTTTGAAGAGAGTAATCGTATACAAACGCTCGGAGTAAATCTGAATCTTCCCATTTTCCAGGGGTTTTCAAGAACATCAGAACTGGATCGTCAGAAGATTCAGTACAAGGATATTGAAGAGCAAAAAAGGATGACTATTCTGATGGCTCAAAATGAAGTGGCAAGCGCTGCTGAAGAACTTGATAAAGTATTTGAAACCGCACCGGCCAGAAAACAAGCGCTAGAGCAAGCAAGCATCGGTTATGACAGGGCTAAGAAAAGACTAGAAAACGGATTGGGATCGCAGCTTGAACTTACAGAAGCAGAAATTCAGGTTCGGGAAGCTGAAGTAAATTATGCAATCATGGTATTTAATTACCTGACAGCAAAAGCAAATTATGATCTGGCAACCGGAATGGTGCCATTTGTAGACACAACTAACTAACGAAATTATTCAACTATATAAATTTAAGAAATGAAAGTTCAAAACTATTTAACCATACTTATAGCCGGTACAGTACTTCTGGGTTGTGGGGGCGAAGCTCAACAGGCGGAAACTCAGGAAGAGCTTGTAAAAACAGTAAATATTACTACTAAAACCTTAGTTCCAAGCACTTTTGCAAGTTATGTGAGAGTGGTAGGAAATGTGGAAACTTCAAACGATATCATGATCTCGGCTGAAGTTAACGGAAGAGTTATTGACTACAGAGTAGAAGAAGGCGCTCAGGTTAAAAAAGGTCAGACCATTGTAAAAATAGACGATTCTAAACTGAAGCAGGAAAAAGCCCGGTTAGAAGCAATGACTTCTCAAACCAAGGAGCAATATGAGCGTCTCAAAAAAGTGTATGAAGAAGACGGAATCGGATCTGAATTAGATTACCTGAACGCGAAGTACGCTTATGAGCAGAGTAACTCAGCATTGGAATCAATTAAAATTGATCTTGAGAATACAAGTATCAAAGCGCCATTCAACGGGGAAGTTGAAGCAATTATAGTAGAAGAAGGTGAAATGGTAAGCCCCGGAATGCAGGTTATTCGATTGATCGGATCTGATGCTTATAAAATAGTAGCCGGTGTTCCTGCCCGATATTCAGATGCTGTCCAGATCGGAGATAAGGTGGACGTTTGGTTTGATACTCAGGTAAGGGATACGCTTAACTCCGCTATCAATTATGTTGGGGGAAGTATCAATCCCCAAAACAGAACGTTCAGGATTGAGACCAGACTTCCTAAGAACAAAACATATAAAGTAGATATGATTGCTAACATGAAGTTAAAAACAGTTGAGCAAAGTAATGTTTTAGTGATCAGTGAAGAGTTTGTGTATTCAAAAGACAACCGTTATGTAGTCTACGTACTTTCTGAAAACGAAGAAGGAAAGGCCGTGGCAAATGAAAGAGAAGTGAAGTTGGGGCTTTCATACCAAACAAATGTGATCATAGAAGAAGGACTTACACAAGGTGATAAATTAATCACATTAGGTTCTGCTTTTCTTGATGATGGTATGCGCGTTACAGTGAAGGATGACAAAAAATTAGCAGTAAATTAATTTAACTCGGAAACTATTATGAGTACCGAAAAAAATAACAACGGCGCACCAACGAATGGAGCTCCCTTTGCTGAAGAAGGGAAGCGTAAAGAGTTTGGTCTCTCGTCGTTCTCAATAAACAACAGAATTAGTGTACTGGTACTGTTGGTACTGATAGCGATTATGGGGATAGTGTCATATCTGACTATACCTAAAGAAAGCTTCCCAAGTATCAATGTACCGAATATCTTTGTAGTTACAGTTTATCCCGGGGTTTCGCCGGAGGATATGGAGAGTTTGGTTACCAGAAAGCTTGAAGATGAGTTAAGCAATATCTCTGATATTAAAAATATGACCTCATCATCTGCTGAGGGTTATTCAAATATCAATCTGGAATTTGAACCAAGTGTTGATATTGAAGACGCTCTCCAAAAAGTGAGGGAAAAAGTAGATCTGGCAAAGCCGGAGCTTCCCGAAGATGCGGAAGAGCCAACCGTTCAGGAAATCAACTTGTCAGAATTTCCGATCATGAATGTGAATCTTTCCGGAGAATATGATGAAGTCATTCTTAAGGAAATAGCGGAAGATCTTCAGGATAAAATTGAAGCAATTCCATCCGTGCTTGGTGTTGATCTGACCGGTGGAACAGAGCGTGAAGTTCAGGTGGACGTGGATCTTGCCAAAATGAAATACTACAATATTGCTTTTGGTGATATTATTCAGGCAATTTCTAATGAAAACGTAACTATTCCGGGTGGGGACATATCAGTTGGTACCAAAAAATTCTTACTTCGTATACCGGGACAATATGAAGACACGAAACTGCTCGAAGACATTGTAATTAAAGGCGAAAATCGCAGTCCGATCTATGTTCGTGATGTTGCTAAAGTAACCTTCGGCTTCAAAGAAAGAGCAACATATTCTGAACTGGATGACGCGCCAGTAATTACGTTGGGTATTAAAAAACGCACCGGAGAAAACATCCTTGATACCGGTAACGAAGTGAAAGCTATTCTGGATGAAGCAATTCCAACCTTGCCGCCCACTACACGATATGCGATCACTAACGATCAGAGTGTAGATGTAATTAACATGGTTACCAATCTGGAGAATAATATTATTTCCGGATTGATCCTGGTAGTAGGCGTTTTATTGTTCTTTTTAGGAGTAAGAAACTCTTCATTCGTTGGGATCTCCATTCCAATGTCTATGTTCCTTTCTTTTATAGTGTTATCCGCTGTGGGAATAACTATGAACATGATCGTTCTTTTCTCATTGATCCTATCTTTAGGAATGTTGGTGGATAATGCCATAGTAGTGGTAGAGAATATTTATCGTTATCTGGAAGAAGGATATGAACGATTTGAAGCTGCCAAGAAAGGAACCGGTGAAGTTGCTGTTCCGATTATTGCAGGAACGTTCACAACAATTGCGGCATTCGCACCAATGATCTTCTGGCCGGGAATTGTAGGTCAGTTTATGAGCTATTTGCCAAAGACTCTGATCATTACACTGGCAAGTTCACTATTTGTTGGGTTAGTAATTAATCCTGTGATCTGTGCACTGTTTATGACGGTTGAAGGTCAGGATGCTGAGGCGAAACTAACTCCAAATGGAAAAAAGATCTTGTACGGAGTTGTTGGATTCTTTTTACTGATATTTCTAGCTACAAACTTCATCACTTGGGCGATGCTAATCATCCTAGGAGTTATTTTCTGGGCGCTTAACAAATATGCATTAGAGCCGGTAGGAAGATGGTGGCAAAGAGATGGTCTTAATAAAGTGATTGCTAAATATGAAAATACATTAGTATGGTCTTTAAACCACAGACTATCTGTATTGGGAATTTCAGCGGTAGTTCTTGTTTTGAGTTTTGTAGCATTAGGTGCGTTTAACCCGGGAACAGAATTTTTCCCTGAGGACATCCCTCCACGTGACGTTTATGTACAGGTAGAAACACCGATCGGTTCGGATGTGGAATACACCAAAACCATTATCGAAGAAGTTCAGCAGCGCGTTAAAAATCTTCCAAATTTTGTGGATGTAAATAGCGTGCTTGCAACATCAGGGGCAAGTATTACTGCTGATCCGGGTGCCGGAGGTGGAGGTAATACTCCGAACAAAGGAACCGTGGCTTTGAACTTTGTGGATTTCCAGGAGCGTGAAGGCGATGTATTTGAAGCCATGGAATTTCTGAGAAATCACATGAGTGATAATATTGTAGGAGCAAAAGTAACTGTGGAACAGCCGCCAAACGGTCCTCCAACAGGAAAGCCGGTAAATCTGGAAATTTCCGGACCGAACATGGATCAGTTAAGTATGCTCTCAGGAGAAATTTTATCTATTCTGGAAGAAGATTCTGTGTTCGCTAAAATGGATGGTTTGGAATCAAATCTACCGGAAGCTCGACCTGAGATCAGAGTAGATGTGGATCGTGAAAAAGCTGCTCTTTACGAACTTTCAACTAATGTGATCGGGATGACCATCCGTCAGGCGATCAATGGTGTGGAAGCTTCAAAATTCCGAGATGGAAAAGAAGAGTACGACATTATAGTTCGGTTAAATGATGAGTATCGTGATGATCTGAGTACATTAGGTGATCTGACTATTCCGCATGAAGGAAATCAAATTCCATTGTCAGAGGTGGCAACATGGGAAGTTAAAGATGGTCTTGGCGGGATCAATCACAAAGATTCAGAACGTGTTATCACCATAAGTGCTGATGTTCGCTCAGGATATCAGGCAAATGCGGTGCTTGCTGAAGTTCAGGGAGTTCTTTCTAGCTATCTTGAAGATATTCCAGATGGATATAATTATAGTTGGACAGGGCAACAACAGGAGCAGGACGAATCGTTTGAGTTTCTGGGAATTGCATTCCTAATCGCAGTATTTCTGATCGCATTTATTTTGGTATCACAGTTTAACTCGATAGCAAAACCAATCATTATTTTGAGTTCGGTAGTAATGTCGATGGCCGGTGTGTTCTACGGATTGGTAACCTTCCAGATGGCTTTCGGATTGATGGCTTTCTTAGGGATTATTTCACT
This sequence comes from Balneola sp., assembly GCA_965215865.1. GTDB lineage: Bacteria > Bacteroidota > Rhodothermia > Balneolales > Balneolaceae > Balneola. Next base: position 3,278,219 of record OZ244125.1, on the reverse strand, counting down.
GGCAGGAATTGTAGTAAACAACGCCATTGTATTGATCGATTACGTGGATATCCTCAGGACTCGTGATGGATTGAGTTTACGAGATGCTTTGGTTCAAGGTGGAAAAGTACGTTTTCGTCCGGTAATTCTTACAGCAATTACAACCACACTTGGTTTAGTACCATTAGCAATCGGATTCAATATTGATTTCATTGTTTTGGTAAATACTCCGATTGAGTTTTTTGGAAACCTAGGCTCTTATGTTTATATGGGTGGTGAGCAAGCAACATGGTGGGGACCGATGGCAATCGCTGTAATTGTAGGTTTATTATTTGCTACAGCTCTTACACTGATCCTAGTTCCTGTTCTGTACAGCTTAATTGAAAGAAGTCGCAGAGGCTTGAACAAAGTTATGTTCGGAAAAGAAGAACCGGGCATCATTAAAGACCAAAGTGATTTGAATGGAAACGGCGCAAGCACAAAACCTGAGCCGATCACTGCTTAGAGGAATAAAATAATCCTCCCTTATCAAAAGGTGGGAATGGTTCAAAAAATTTAAAAGCCCGATTCTATTTTTCAGAGTTGGGCTTTTTATTTGCAAAAAATTTCAGTCTCCTCTTGAGGGAGATGATTATCCAAACATTTACTTTGGATAATCCGAAGGGTGTAAGTGAAGTTCGGGAACGTATAAACTTCACTTACACCCTCCGCTTTTTCGGCAAGCCGAGCCGCACCTCCCTCGAGGGAGGAATTTAATTTTCAATAATCCTGTCAATTTCAGAAAAAGCATCCAACTATACCGACCTTTAGAATTATTGGCGAGACAAGAACGCAATGAAATCGACGGCTCCGAAGGAGCAATCATTACACTCTGGCTGACTTGGGAATATGCATCAAACGACCGAAAACCTTTTGTAATGATTAGTCGATGCAATGGAGTTCGCGCCAATAATTCTTGTCGGGAGCTTTTGGTACTTTTGTCGGCACAAAAGTACACAGAGCAAAGGAAGGGAGTCCTATAAAAAGGCTTAACTTAGAACAATGGTACCTACTTTTGTCTTGATACAAAAGTAGCAAAAGATCAAGCCGAAGTATTTAAGACGGGTTCACTGATCCTGCGCTGAATAATTCCAAAGGTCTTCGTTCTTTTAGATATAATTTCTATGCTCCTCACCCGAAGGAATTATTCCTGCTTAGCAGACGCATCCGGATCATGTTCTCTAATCCGTCTTAAATACTAAGGGCGAATTTTTCTAGAACTATCTTACAAAACCTCAGAATTACTATTCAATACCTTCAAAGCTTCTCGTTTATAGGTTCTTCCGATGGGGATCTGAATATCCGGAAGTTCGATCTCATTGTTAGACCAGCTTTCAATCATTTCGGTATTGATAATGAACGAACGATGTACTCTTAAAAAGGAAGGATTCGGTAATCGTTCTTCCATATAGGTCAAGGTCTGATGAGTGACCACTTCTTTGTTCAGTGTCTTAATGAGCACATAATCTCTTTTGCTTTCAACATAAATGATCTCATTTAGACAGATCTTCACATTTTTCTTGTCCACAGGAACAAAAACAAAATGCTTGGAATTGTTTTCCTCAGCATTATTTGTTGAGTGTTCTGCAGCTGAATGAAGCTCAAAGACTTTGTCTACAGCTTTTAAAAAGCGATTAAATGAGATTGGTTTCAGTAAGTAATCAACTACATCCAACTCAAATCCTTCCAAAGCATATTCACGATAAGCAGTGGTAAAGATCACTTTCGGAGGATTTTTCATCATTCTCAAGAACTCAATGCCAGTAAGACGTGGCATTTGAATATCCAGAAAAAGAATATCTACGTGGGATTCCCGGAGAGCCTGAAAAGCTTTCACTGCATTTTGGAAAGTAGCTTTCACTTCCAGTCCATCAATTTTAGACACATGAGATTCAATAACCTCAATGGCTAAGGGTTCATCATCTATTATGAAGCAAGAAAGACTCAAACGCTGTTGTGATCTAGAAGTTCATCAAGTTCAATGGTTAATGAAACGGAATACTGATCTTCGGCATCATTTGTTTCAAGGGTATAATGATCTTCATATAAAAGTTCTAAACGCCGGTGAACATTTTTAAGTCCGATACCTTTCTGATATTCGAACTCATTCTTTTCAACCGTATCGTAGCCATTGCTGTTTTTTACAGACAGACTTAGAGAACGGTCTTCTACTTTTATGTGGATATCAACCCATACTTCATCAATGGAATCGCTGGTTCCGTGTTTGAAAGCATTTTCAACAAATGGAAGCAGCAGCATTGGTGGTATCTGGTTTTTGGAAACATCACCCTCCGTTTCATAGGTAATGGTGAGTCGGTCATCGTACCGTATTTTTTCTAAAGCGATGTAATTTTCTATCAGCTTTAGTTCTTTGCTTAAGGGAACTGTTCTGGAATTACACTCATACAGCATAAAACTGAGGAGTTCTGATAATTTCAAAACAACTTCAGGGGAATTTTCAGATTTTTTTAGCGTAAGAGCATATAAGTTGTTCAGTGTATTGAACAGGAAGTGTGGATGAATTTGTCCTTTTAGAAAATTGAGTTCAGCTTGTAATTTCTGTTGCCTAAGCTCCTGCGACTTGCTTTCCTCATTATAAAAATGCTTGGTGATTTTGATGAAAGCACCAAGTGCTACTGCCGGATAAATACTAAGAACATTTTTGATACTCTTGGGAATATTGAACGGGCTACCGGCCATAAACTCATAGGCGTAGATCGGATAAAACACATAGTAATCCAAAAAACGTTGAATAAAACCTGCAAGTAAAATTATAGTGATAGTTAAAAGTGTAGCAGCGATATATTTTTTCTTTAGGAAGTACCGGGGGATTATGAAGTACATCGTAAAATAGGTTGCCGCGATCTTAATCGGCAGATAAGCCATCGCCCAGAAAAATTCAGCACCAAAGTTGTCTTCAAAATATCCGTAAATGCCGGTATAGATAGCTATATAGCACGCCCAAAAAAGAATGTGCCAACCAATTCGGTTACCTGTAGTCTGATGTTTGTGAACTATATTTAACATAACGAAGCATGAATGTACGCATTGAATCTAAAGAAATTGTATAGGATTTTCTCATTTCTGCAAACAGCATCCTTTTCGGGATAAACAACACTTAAGCTACGGCAGATGGTAAAAATCATCGAATAAAGGTCTTCCGGCTAGGATATCCAGTTGCGTATCTACGCTAGAAATAAGAGTATTTTTAATCCCGTATATCTGTTCCAACAAAAACGGGACAGAACTATGAAATACTTTTTATTACTTGTATCGGCAATGCTATTTAATTCTAAACTTGTTGCGCAGGAACAGTCTATATACGAGAACTTTATACTCAGCGCTACAAAAATAAATACCAAAGTAATTATTGACGGTGAACTTGAAGAATCCGAATGGGGTGAAGCCTCCATAACTTCGGACTTTTTAAACAAAGCTCCCAGAGATACGGGACTTGCGGTAAACCAAACCAAAGCCTGGATCATGTATGACGATGAATTTTTGTACATCGGCGCCATCAATTATCAAAAAAAGGAAGATCTGGTCATCAAAACATTAAAGAGAGATAATTCATCGTACCACTGGGATAGCGATGGATTTAGTGTGGTACTGGATCCGATGAACAAGCAAACCAATGGCTTTTTATTCGGAGTGAATGCTGCCGGAGCCCGGGTAGATGGAATGGTGAGTATAGAAAATTCCAGAACCCGACCTGATGTTAACTGGGATAATGTGTGGTACAGTTCTGTGAAAATTCACGACGATTATTGGGTTGCAGAATTTGCAATTCCATTCAAATCCATCAATTACGATACCAATGTGGAAGAGTGGGGAATCAATTTTGTTCGAAACGATATGAAGAGAAACGAATACTCAACATGGAGCCATGTTCCTTTAGGATTTCCGGGAATTGATATAGGTCATTTAGGAACTATGGTGATCAAAGATATCCCTCCAAAGAGAAAGCAAGGAGCTATCATCCAGCCTTATGTATTAGGTTCATCAAATAAAAACTTTCTGGAAACAAATAATGGACTGGAAAATGATATTGAAATAGGATTGGATGCTAAAATTCCTGTCGGTCAAAACCTGAAACTAGACCTGACTGTTAATCCTGATTTCTCGACGGTTGATGTAGATCAGCAGGTAACCAACCTTTCAAGATTCAGCATTTTCTTTCCGGAAAAGCGAGCATTCTTTCTTGAAAACAGCGATCTGTTCGGAAGCTTTGGAACCTGGGGATTGAAACCCTTTTTCTCGAGAAGAATTGGACTAAATAACGGAGAAATAGTTCCAATTCTATTTGGTGCAAGGATTACCGGAAATCTGAGTGAGGATCTGAGAGTTGGTGTTTTGAATGCCCATACGAGATCGGTCAATGATCTTTCAGCCAATAACTATACCGTTGCTTCAGTTCAGCAAAACCTTGTAGGGCGTACTAATGTTAAAGCTCTGTTCACAAACCGCTCTTCTTTTGACGGAGCTTCACCAACGGGAGAGGATTACAACCGAACCATTGGAGCAGAATTCAATTACACTTCTGAAAACGGATATTGGAATGGAAATGCGAGATACCATTGGTCGCAAACTGAAGATAAATTCGATGACGCTTATTTTACAGGTGCAACCTTGATGTATGGTGATGGAGATAAATTCTTCGGAATCACCGCAGACAGAGTTGAGGATAATTATATAAATGAACTGGGATTCTCAGATCGACTTTTTCAATATGATGCCGAAGCCGAGGAATTGAAAAGAGTGGGTTATAATTTTATAAATCCATGGGCTGGATTTACCATTCGTCCTGAAGCTGATTGGATAAATAGTCAGACATTTTCCGGCTGGATGGTTGGGTCAACAACTACGGATGGGGACTTTATCGACAGAATACTTTCAATTAATTATGAGTTGAATACTAAAGACTGGGGAGGGATAAACCTGAGTGCAAGGAATAGTAGAGTTGCTCTCCTGTTCCCCACAAATTTGATCAACGGAGATGAACTGCTTCCTGTTGATACTTACACATTCAACAGAATTGCATTCGATTATTATTCTGATACCAGAGGAATTATAAACGGAAGTTTGAATACTTCTTTCGGAGAATTCTATAACGGAAGCAGAACTCAGTTCGGGGGTTCTATGAACATGAGAGTTCAACCCTGGGGAAATTTTGGAGTTCGTTATGTAGGAAATAAAGTAAACCTACCTGATAATTACGGAGAAGCAACACTGCACCTTATCGGCCCGCAGGCAGAAGTAAGTTTTTCAAATAATCTTAGTTGGACCAGTTTCTTGCAATACAACACCCAAGCAGAAAACTTTAATGTGAACAGCAGATTGCAATGGAGATTTGCTTCTATGTCGGATATGTTCATTGTTTACAACGACAATTACGCCACAGATAATTTTGCAGTAAAAAATCGCGGTGTGGTATTTAAAATGAATTATTGGTTTAATTAATAATAAAGCATCAAATATAAATGACCTCAGCTGGCATTGGCAATGCGTCTTAATTTCTTAAATAAGAGCTAAAACTTAATTACGTATGAAAACACTACTACTTATATCACTCTTAGTTATCGCAGGATCAATAACCTCTCAAGCTCAGGGTAAACTTGTTGGTGGACCATGTGAAGGATGCGAAGCGGCTTTCGAATATGGAGATGAAAACCTCTCTTCAGTTGATACGCTCCCGGAATTTGGAAGCGAAGGAGTTGATATTAAAGTTACCGGAACAGTTTACAAGGAAGATGGGAAAACTCCGGCTGAAGGAGTGATCTTGTATGTATACCAAACAAATGAAGAAGGAGTTTATCCCACGAAAGGCGATGAAACAGGCTGGGGAAGAAGACACGGTTATATTCGTGGTTGGATAAAAACAGATAGCAAAGGGAAGTATACTTTTTACACGCAAAAGCCGATGTTTTATGGAAATGAACCGGCACATATCCATTTAACTATTCTTGAACCAAACGGAAAGTATTATTGGCTGGGAAGTTACTTGTTTGAGGGAGATAAAAATCTAACCTCAAGACAACTAAATAACCGCAATCCCAGAGGCGGGAATAACGGGATTATCAGCTACAAAGAGAAAGATGGCATTTTAATGGGAAAGAGAGATATCATTTTGGGTAAGAATATTTCGGGATATGAATAAGGTCTTTATGACAAATCAATCTTATCTGTGAAAAAAAGGACGTTTGGTTATATTGACTCGAATTTAAGATCAAACTCTACAATCACAATATGTCACTTAATCTCAATTTCGACTCACTTAAAAAATATAAAGATGAAGGTTTGCTGCTCAGAGTAGGAGTGGGCTTGAATTATCTGTTTTTTCACGGATGGGGAAAGCTTATGGGTGGTCACGAACGATGGATTTCACTCGGGCAGGTAATGCCTCATTTCGGAGTTGATGAAATTGCTATGGTCTGGGGATTTTTAGGTGCGCTTATTGAAACACTTGGAGCTCTGCTATTTGCGGTAGGGTATAAATTCAGATTCGTTGCGATGCTTTTAGGATCAATGATGCTGGTTGCAGTTTATGCACACATAAGCGACGGAGACAGTTGGCGTCAGGCTTCGCATGCATTTAAAATGATGTTCGTGTTTTTTGGAATGATGTTGATCGGGTCCGGAAAATACGCGTTCGAAAAATCCAGTTAACAGTAAGAAAAATAGAAGTTTTGTGCTGTGAGCAGAACTTGATTCTGAGTTGTTAATTGAGGTTTGAAGGCTGGTGAAGCCCTAAATAAACGGGATGTCTCCGTTGATGATCAGAAAAGTACCGTAGTCTTCTAGTTTAATTATTCCTGATTACTTTATTCTCTCCCTCTTTCATAAGAATAAAGTTTTCATCCCCAACCACAGCATTAAAATCATTGATGGGATCCATTTCGCCATCGTCAGCGAGGGGGAAGGTTCCATAGTGCATTCCGATGCTTAAAACAGATCCAAGATCTTTATGAATTTGTAGAGCTTGAGCGGGATCAACATGTACGGGCCCCATAAACCATCTGGGGATATAAGCTCCGATTGGGATCAAAGCAGTTTTTATTGGAGCATAATCTTTTCCGATCTTCTTAAAGAAATTGTTATAACCTGTATCGCCCGCGAAATAAATGCTTCCGTTTGGAGATTCGATCACAAAACCGGCCCATAGAGTTTTATCTCTGTCAAATATTCCACGGCTGGAAAAATGCTGTGCTTCAACTGCTGAAATAGAAACAGTGCTGTCAGTCTGGTATTCTTCCCACCAATCCAGATGTACAGTTTTTGAAATACCTTTTTTGTTCAGGTACAAATCCAAGCCAAGTGGAGTAATAAAAACGGGGTTATGAATTTCTTCGATTTGAAGAAGCGTATTTATATCCAAATGATCGTAGTGATTATGACTGATTAGTACAAAGTCCAGATCCGGAAGATCTTCGAATTTAATTCCTGGAGGACGCATTCGTTTTGGTCCTGCAAAACTAAAAGGTGAAACCCGATCACTGTAAACCGGATCAGTAATAATATTTAACCCATCTGTTTGAATCAGAAAAGTAGAGTGATTTATATAGGTGATCACTTGAGATGAATCCGATATCCGTAGAGCGGGTTTTTCTCCAAAAGACACATCAGCTGTTGTTTTCTCTGTCCATTTTCCAGGCTTTCTGGTAAACAGCCACTTCATGAGCTCTCCGGAGCTTTTTTCTACATAGCCTTCAGCATTGAAGAATTTTGTTCCATCAAAATGTTTTGATGTTGCACCTGAATAACCCGGAGCAGAGACTGCAAAACCAATTCCGACTATGATTATGGCTACAGCTCCTAAAACAATAAATAAAGCCATAATTATTTTTTTCATGGACAACAGAGCTGAATATTAGATTATATTCGTAACCCTTAATTTTTGTAGTTGATATAGTGGTGCTTTGAAAAAGAGAGCATGTGACACACGCTCTCTTTTTAGAATCTATTTGTTATCAAGTTCTTCCTGAAAAAACTCAAATATCCTTCGGTACTCATCGAACCAGGAATCAGGATCACGAAAACTATGGCGTTCACTTGGATACATCATCATATCAAAGTCTGTATTTCCGGTTTGTATGAGCTTTTCTATGTATTGAGCCGCGTCCTGAAATCCAACATTATTATCAATTAAACCATGCAATATAAGTACAGGTTTTGTCAGTGAATCAACATAGGTAATAGGAGAACTTCGGGCATAGTTAACGGAGTCAGCCTGAGGAGTGCCTAGTCTTGGATAAGTGTACCATGGATTTGTGTAATAGTAATTTTCCCAATTGGTAACAGACCTGAGGGCTGCGGCAGCATCAAAATGTTCAGGTGAAACACTCACTGTGTATAACGCCATAAAACCTCCATAGCTTCCTCCATACACTCCTACTCTTGATGTATCTGCACCAGAATAGTTTTCAGCTAAATAAGCGAGTCCATCTTCAATATCTTCAGTTTCATATTTTCCCATCCAATTAGTTACATCTTCACGGAATTTTCTGCCATATCCTGTGCTGTGTCGGTAATCGACTTCAATTACATAATATCCCTTTTTGGTTAAATATTGGTTAAACATATACTCTCTCCAATAACTAAAGCTGAAACCTTTAAAAACATTTTGAAGAGAACCCGCACCGTGAACAAAAACAACGACCGGGTTTCCATTTTCTTGATCAATTACATCGGGCTTAAGTATGGATGCTGACAACTTGGTTTTTCCATCCCGACCTGTAAATCTTATGTAATCTTCTTTTTGCCATCCGATTTCTGAAAAGTTTTCAGGAACAGTATTAGTAAGCTGAACTTCTTTTCCGGGTTTCTTGATATCAACCAGATAAATTTCTGCCGGTTCATTAAAAAAGGTTTTGCTGTAGGCAACATAACGTTTGTCCGGGCTTAACCTGAAATCTCTTCGATGACCTTCTGCTTTTGTTAAGAGATCTTTTTTATTTGAAGAAAGAGTTAACTTATATAATTGAATATCACCGGGATCATTTTCACTGGTTGCAATTACCATTGACTTTGAATTTAACCATTCAACAAAAGGAATATCATACTCTCCCTGAGTATGTTGCTTTAGTTCAGTTCCGTCGGGCTTTATGGTATAAATATGATTCCATCCATCTTTTTCACTCTGAATCATCAATAGGTCATTTTCAGGAGCAAATTCCATATTGGTTCCATATAACCATCCTTTTGTGGAGTCTTCAAAAACCACATAAGTAGTGTCGTTTTTGAAATCATGAATGCTTAAAGTACGATTCTTCATCGGGGCATCAATCAGATCAATAGCGGCATAGTTTCCGGAAGCGCTAATATCAGTTCTGGGAAATCCTTTGCCATTTAATAGCTTAGATATTTTACCGGTTTCTATATCTATAACAGATAAAGTAAATGATCCTATTCCACGTCTCGTAGTTCCGGGTTTTACATAAGTTCCGATATATTCAGGAAAGTAGTATTCTTTGCTTTCAGAATTATCGTTTTGAACTACTAATAAGCTCCCATTACTAGACCATTCAGCAATACGATATGAAGATTCGTCGTCTTTTTTATTTGTAACCTGCTTAATTCCGGGCTCTTTAACCCCAGCAATCCAAACATCTCCATCAGCTATGAAAGCAACTTCTGAACCATCTCTATTCCATGTTGCATTATAGTCAAAACCTTTAGAAGCAATTAAGATGCGTTCATTTTTAAAATCTGAATCAGCGATTGCAATGTCACCACGTTTTTGATAGATCACTTTTTTTCCATCCGGTGATAATGTATATGATCGTATAAGATCATCAGGTGCTTTTTTTGTGTTTTTTCCCTTAAGGTCAGTCTGGTACAAAGCGGAGCTGGAATCATGATGTTCCTGCCAATTATAGTATACGAGATCGCTTTCCATTGAAAATGATATCGAAGATGGACGGTTACCGGGAAGATAAGGCTCGTGAAAGATAGACTTTAGACTAAGCGTGTCTAGAGGAGTTTGTGCTTGAATAGCACCTGTAAATAAAAAAAGAAATAAGAGAAGGTTTAGCGATAGTTTTTTCATCATGCTGTAAGTTGGTTTTTTAAAAGAATAGGGAGTTTGATGGATAAAAGATTTAAAGAATTATAAAAAGAGTGAAGTTTTACTGATCGTGTTTTCACACGAAAAAGTAATAGCTTAGAAGAGCCCGAAAAGAAAAGGGGAACTCAAATACAATTCAATTAATCGTTTTATCTTCTTTTGTCAGCCTTTCATCAAAATTTCGACTTCCTCTGCTTTCTTAGGCACATTCGTCATATTTTCGATACCGTTGTCTGTTACGATGATATCATCTTCTATACGAACCCCTCCAAAACCAAGCAATGATTCTACTTTTTCAGTATTCAGAAATCGATTCTTTTCAGGATCAGCTATTGCAGGTTTCAGAACTGCAGGTACAAAATAAATTCCCGGCTCAATAGTAACCACCATTCCTGGCAATAACTCTCTACGAGCTCTTAAAAATTTAATACCCGGGCGTTCAATTCTGTCTACTCCTTTTGGATAGCCGCCTACATCATGAGTATCTAATCCTAGGAAGTGACCCAAACCGTGAGGGAAGAAAAGAGCAAAGATATTTTCTTCCATCATGTCATCAATACTGCCTTTTACTATGCCCATATCTTTTAAGCCTTCCATCATAGTTCGGGCAGCAAGTAAATGGAGATCTTCCATTTTTACTCCCGGTTTGATGGAATCAAGCACTTTATCCATCCCGGCTAAAACAGAATTGTAAATTCCCTTTTGAACGTCGGTATATTTACCATTTGCAGGGAAAGTTCTTGTGTAATCTGATGCATAGCCGTTGCATTCAAAACCGGAATCCATCAAAAACAAGTCTCCGTCTTTAATCATGCTGTTATTTACTACATAATGGAGAATAGAGGCATTTACCCCGGAAGCAAAAATTCCGTTATAAGCATCCTGCATTAACCCGTTTTCAATCTGTACTTTGTTGAATATAGCCTTCATTTCATACTCGTACATACCGGGTTTGATTGATTTTATCACTTCCAGATAAGCCAGGTCGTTTACCCTGCAAGCTTCGCGCAATTGATCCAGTTCCCAATCGGTTTTCAAAACTCTGCAATAGGTGAGGGCATCAACCAATGCTTCTGTTTCTACATTGAAACCACGGTTAAGATCTTCTACAAACTCTGCTTGTTCATCATCAATGCAGTATACAGTTTCAGGCTTAAGCTCATTCAGAACTTTAAGAATATCATTTCTGTAATGAAGGTGGTCAGGTTGGTACTCTTCCAGATATTGTTCCTTTGTTTTAACATACCCGTGCCAAACAGCATACTGAGCATCCCGTTCGGGTACAAAAAGATGATATTCTTCTTTTTTGAGATCTAATACGAGCGAACATTCAGCTTCATTTACTCCTGTTAAGTACCAGAAATTTGATTCCTGACGAAACGGGAATTCGTAATCAGTATCATAGCGGTACATGGTTTCAGCACCTTGAATAAAAACAACTCCGTTTTGATTGTCGTCGAATAATGAAAAAAGCTTTTCTCTGTGTTGGTTGTGCATTTCTTACTCATTCTATAGTTAAAATTTGGGCATCTGTAACACCATAACACTTTAACACATTTTCGAATGGTGTTAAAGTGTTATGGTACGAAAGATTTTGAACTTCAAACTTATTCATACAACTCAACAGTTGATAAAAGTTTTTTAAGATCTTCTACCTTTTCAAGTTGTTCTTTGCGCTCATAACTCTGAATTAAATTTCGAATAGTCCTGATCAGAATATCCATATCAGAAGCCATTTGGAAATATTCAGGCTTAGGAGTTATGTTGTTCTTTTTCAGAAAAAAATAGCATTGATCGTAGCTAACTACTGCTCCGTCATCATATGGATCAACCAGAAATTCTTCTCTTTCTCCTATATAAGTAAGCATAAAATGAATGGGCATATTTACCCCAAAAACGGGCAGATCTAAACGCCGTGCTATGAACATTACTATCATGCTTAAAGTAATTGGCAAACCTTTACGGCGATCAATAACGGTATCAAGAAAACAATTGGCAGGATTGTGATAGTCTTTTTGATCTCCATTAAAATTCAGGTCTTCAAAAACAAACTTGAATAAATGAGACGCTTTTTTTCGTTCATCCAGTTTATATCGAATACTTGGAGCAACCATTTCAGCGAAATGATCCAGTTTTTCTTTATAGTGTTTGGTATCAATAGTTGGATTCCCAAATCTGGAAAGCATGAATATGATAGACTCCAGATCCTTCCGGTTTTTTATGCCGCTCTCTAACGCATCCACAAAATCAGTTTGTAAACCCTCAAAAGTCAGAGAGTGTATAAGTTCGTTAACTCTGGTCTTTTCTTCTCCCTGCTTCAGGTCAACCTGATATTGATCAAGCATTGGAACTGCATTTTCACCAAGTTCCACAAATCGACGGTTCACAGACTCCTGAACAAACGGATCGGGATCATCCATAAGTGTGAGGAGTGATTGTATTTCAGATTTTGAAATCATAGAATGGAAGGTAAGGATTGAAAAATACAACAACCAAGAAAAGCTTCTAGGTATCTGATTGAACTTAAATACATAAATATTTGCTGTTTATTGAAACTATTGATGTTTTACAGGCTACCATTAAAGTCACAAATACATTTATAAGGATATATGAAACACTGGATGAACATACTTTCAAAGTACTATCAGAGGATCGTAAACAGCATTGCATTCTATCCTACTATCATAGCTCTGGCATTCATGGTTTTTTCTATTTTTGTGATGAGGATCGAGTTCAACGATCTTGTCATAGAACTTAAAAGTAATATAGAACGGGTTTTAGTTCATGATTCCAATAATGCACGATTGATCTTAGGAACCATTGTAGGAAGTCTTATTTCTTTAATGGTATTCAGTTTTTCGATGGTGATGATCGTGCTTAACAGAGCTACCTCTACTTTATCTCCAAGAGTTATCCCGGGATTGATCTCAGATAAATTTCACCAGATCGTACTTGGATTCTATTTAGGCAGTATCATTTACAGCTTGATCCTGATCGTTAACATTGATGCTCCCGGCGTTGATTTTTCAGTGCCGTCACTGGGCATTTTTGTAAGTATGATCTTAGCCATAGTTTGTATGGGTTTGTTCGTGTATTTCATTCATTCTATATCCCAAAAAATACAAGTGGATTTTATTCTGAATGATATTTACAAGCTCACCAAAAAAGAATTAACAGATGTAGATCATGACAACGCTAAAATAGAATTGCCGGATACTTCTGAATGGATAACCTGCCTTGCAAAGGATTCGGGTTATCTGAAGAAAATCGATGGGCCGGGATTAACGGAGTTTTGTAAAAAGCATGAATTCAGACTTAATGTGAAAGTTTCCATCGGATCATTCGTAGTAAAAGAATATCCGTTTATTGAGATCAGCAAAGAATTGGATGAAGAAGTAATCGATCAGCTGAGTTCCTATTTTACACTTTATACAGAAGAACGGGTTTCTGATCATTATTTGTTCGGTTTTAAACAGATATCTGAAATTGCTGTAAAGGCACTAAGTCCGGGAATTAACGATCCGGGAACAGCCGTAAAAGCCATCGATCTGTTATCTGATCTGTTGACGAAACTGATGGAAGTAGATGAGCAAAATTATATCCCGAATTCAGAAGACGAGCCGTTGGTGTTTGTTCGTCCGGTTCCCTTTAAGGACGTGATGTTTCAGATCATTGTACCGATCAGAGAATATGGGAAGAAAGATGTTTCTGTATTAGTGCGATTGCTCGACTGCATCAAGCATATGATCTATTCTGATATACACCGGAAGCGCTTTACTTCTTTATTGATATCATATGTAGACAACTTTCTAACTTGTTCAGAGGAATACATAGATAATGAATTGGACAAGGAAAGTATCAATGATCGTTTAAGAGAAATAAACGAGTGTTTAGGAAAAGAAGAGCAGTTCCAATTACTGTAAATACAAGAAAGAAAATGCTCTCCAATTTGATGATTTTATCATTAGCTTTATCTGAAATATAAAACTCAGTACATAAAATGAAAATCAACGTTTCTTCCGAAATCGGACATCTTAACGGAGTCATTGTCCACACTCCCGGTCATGAAGTGTCATTGGTAAATCCCGAGCTTAAAGACGAACTTCTTTTTGATGATATTATCTTTGAAGAAGACGCCAGAGAAGAGCATTTGGATATGCTGGATCTTTTTAAAGCCGCTATGCCAAAGGATGGACAGGTTATAGAAATTGTTGACCTTTTCAAGGATTCCATCCAAAATGAAGAAGCCAGAGCGTTCTTTATTGAGCAACTGATCAGAGAGTTTCCTGAAGAGAATTTATCAGTGATCGAAAAGCAACTACATAAGTTGGACGCTCAACAATTACTGGAATTCAGTACGCAGGGTGTTTTGCCGGGAGGAAGTAAATTTTCACTCTTGCCCTCTCCGAATCTGCTATTTACGCGCGATCTTGCGGCAGTTGTTGATGACACCATTTTAATTTCCAGAGCAGCAACCAAAACCCGTCTTCGAGAATCACTGATGATGGAAACACTGGTAGAATTCAATCCGCTTTTTGATTCTGTGCGTGACAGCGCTATTCGGATTTCAGGTAATCAGTCGATTGAAGGTGGAGATGTTCTGGTGGAATCAAAAGACCTTGTATTGATCGGAATGAGCGAGCGCACTTCATTCACAGGGCTGATGAAGGCGGCAGATGGACTACTTAATCATGGAGTGAAAACGGTCTTGGCTGTTGATATTCCGAAACAACGTTCTTCCATGCATTTGGATACTATTTTCACTTTTGCCAGCAATTCAGAATGTATAGCTTTTCCTCCGGCTATTATGGAGCAACAGGATAATGTGGTAGCTCTACAGAAAGTTAACGGCGCAATTCAGGCAGAATCGAGATCGTCGCTACAATCTGCTTTGAACGAATTTTCAGCAAATACTTACGATTTTATAAAGTGTGGAGGAGAAGACAGAACCAATCAATTCCGCGAACAATGGACAGATGGGGCAAATGTGTTTGCACTGGCCCCTGGAGTTATTGTTGGATATGAACGAAACACAAATACATTCAATACACTTGTAGATCACGGTTATTCATACATGAATCAATTTGAGTTTATAGAAGAGTTTGGAGAAAAAGGACTGGATCTGAATCAAGACAACAAAATTGCCGTAAGTTTTCAGGGACATGAACTATGTCGGGGTCGTGGTGGCGCCCGATGTATGACCATGCCGATTTCAAGAGAAGAAATTTAAAGAGGAACTGCTTGAGTTACGACGAACATCCATCATCCATAGAAACCGATTTCGAAATTCTGTCAAGAAGCGAAGAACCGAAAAATAAGCCCGATACAAAAACGATCTTAAAACATCTGGGATTGTTTGTGCTTACGTTTATTTCGGTTTCAGTTGTAAGCTCGATCTTTGTTGGATTGGGGAATGGAATTTCTACTATTGGTCCGTTGGTTTTACCGGGAACAGAAGATCTGTTGAGAGGAGTTCTGTTTGCTTCATTGCTTTTGAGCTTCCTTACTTTTCACGAGTTTGGACATTATTTTGCGGCTGTTTATCATAACATAAAAGTGAGCTTGCCATATTACATTCCACTTCCGGTTGGGATAGGAACACTTGGAGCCGTAATTCGGATAAAGGAAAAAATACACCAAACAAAAAAGCTGTTTGATGTAGGAGTAGCCGGACCAATTGCCGGTTTTGTTGTTTCTTTAATTGTATTGATCGTTGGTTTTGCCACTCTTCCTGAACCAAGCTATGTACAGAACTTTGGTGGTCATGAAGAGTTGAAAGCCTACGTGGCTCAAACGGGGGAATATCCAACTGAGATTTTATCACAGGATGAAGGAACGGTGCTTATTTTCGGAAATACAATTCTCTATGGTTTTCTGGCTTCGTTGTTTGATAACGTTCCGCCACTATGGGAAATGTATCACTATCCATGGTTGCTGGCAGGATGGTTTGGGTTGTTTTTTACGGCGCTGAATTTAATGCCGGTTGGTCAGCTGGATGGGGGGCATATTCTCTATTCCCTGATCGGTTATAAAAACCACAAAATAGCCGCGCGAATATTCTATTCATTTATCACAATTTTAGCAGGAATTGAGTTGGTTCCTTTTTTCCATGACCTACTTGGGAAATACGACACTTCATTCGGTGCGCTTTCCTGGTTGATCTGGGGACTCATGTTGTTCAGTGTTATGCATATCGCTTTTCAAAAAGAAGCGAAATGGGTAAGCACAATGTTTACCACTTCGCTGATTTGTTCTGCACTTTATTTGTATGTGATCCAAGGACATCAGGAAGGCTCGCCTACATTAATATGGGGTGTATGGACACTATTCATCACTTTTGTAGTAAAAGTAGAGCATCCGCCGGTTACATTTTACACACCACTTTCTAAAGGAAGAAAAGTGATAGGCTGGCTAAGTATGCTTATATTTATACTCTGTATTAGTTTGAACCCAATATTTACACAATAAAACCCATGAAAAATTTATTCATCCTGTTTTTGATAGCCGGTTTTGCCGCATGTGCGGAAACCAAAAAAGAAGATATGTCAACCAAATCAATGGCTGAAAAAGTAGAATTCTTCTTAGAGAATGATCAGTATTCTGATGCGCTTACTTTACTGGAAACTCAAGATGAGACTGAAGAAGTAATGACATTGAGAGAAAAAACGCATCTGAACTACGGACTTTTTCTGGAATACCGCGATTCCAACGTAACCAACATGCGTGATAAAATGAATGGAGCTTTAGCTCAGTATGTTGAAGTACTGAAGATCAATCCGGACAACGAAAAAGCAATCAGCGAGATCGAGCAGATTCTGGGAATTTACGCCACTTTTGATAACCGAAAACCGGATGAAGAAGTAGCTGAAGATCTCCGTGAACTAGGATTTGAAGTTTAAAGAAGAGAAGTCATCCTGAGGATACTTCCGAAGGATCTACACAAAGTATTTTCAGCTGAAAAGAAGACGTGAAGATTCTTCGCTATCGCTCTGAATGACAAATAAAAAAATGAGCAACAACAACACCCCTACCATACAAAACCGAAAAGCTAGGCACGATTATCAGGTTGAAGAAACCTTCGAGGCCGGCATTGTTCTGAAAGGAACAGAGGTGAAGTCTATTCGTCAGGGGAAAGCTTCGTTTACTGATTCCTTTGCATTTCTGAAAAACGGGGAAGTGTTTTTAAGAGAGTTGTACATCAAGCCCTATGAGCATGGTTCGTATTACAATCACGATCCGAGAAGAGAACGGAAATTGCTACTCAACAAAAAAGAAATTCGTCAGCTAGATAAATTTGTACAGCAAAAAGGGTATACGCTCGTTCCGCTAAAAATGTACTTCAAAAGAGGAAATGCCAAAATTCTGATCGGAGTAGCCAAAGGTAAAAAGAGCTTTGACAAAAGAGACAGCATCAAAGAAAAAGATCTGAAGCGACAACTAGACCGCAACGTGAAGGGAACATACAAGGTTAATTTGTAGCAACGATATCCTGAATTTGTTTCAGGATCTTAAAGATTAGCCCTACACTAAGCTTATTTCTGCTTTTTATTAAAACTCATTACTTAATTAAAGTAAATTTCTTTGTAAGTACTCCATCTGCAGTTTTAAGTCTGTAAAAATAAGTTCCACTCGCTAAATTACTTGCATCAAAATTGATTGAATGGCTTCCTGCTGAAAGTCTATTGTTTTGCAAAACAGCAACCTCTTGACCAATCATATTGAATATGGAGAATTGTACTTGGTCAGGTTTAAATAATTCAAATGTAAATGTAGTATTCGGATTAAAGGGATTCGGATAGTTTTGAAATAATTTGGTAGATAGAGGATGATCAGCAGTATTTTCTTCATTTGAGGTAACTGTAACCGAAGCGCTTTGGAAAAACCTATTGATTTCGACAAACCTGAATAAACCTGTGCTATCAAGGCTTTCTACAAGTTCGTCTATTTGAAAGTCATTTACATTCCAGGTAGCAGAAATAGAAATTAAAGAATCTTTTTCATTTCTATTTCTTATAAATCTCTCAGTTTCAATTGCTGATATACTATTCTTTACTTGTTGGATTGTGTCGCTTTTCAATGAATCGTAAGCAACATAAAAACGTCCTGATCTGAACTGAGGAGCAGAAAATTGAACAGAATCTTTAAAACCAAGGTAGTCAAATTCAATATTTTGTACTCCACTCTTAACCGGGTAAAAAAATTCAGACGGATCAATTTCAATAGTGATGTTTACTTTTTGATGAGGATAAATATCATAGTAATGATAATCTGTTGTACACATATTGGGATGAGTTCCTATGTGTTGGAATTTTAAATATACTTGGCAAGACGAACTCCCTTCATAATATAGAGTAGAATCAGAACCGTTGTACAGAGTAAAAGAGATATTTATCTGCTCTCCATACTCATAGGTTTCTTTATCTGTAGTAACCATAGTAGTAACCTGTCCATACAGGAGGGAGGGCGCTAAGGTAAGCAATATTAACAGGCTGAATCGCATGAGTTAAGAGTACCGAAATATGACAAGAAAAACAAAACCCCGACCTTTCGGACGGGGTTTTCATATTCAACAGGAAAGTCTGTAAGCCGGATTTTGTTCCTCCGCTAAAGCGGATTCAGTAATCATTTATCTGGTGCACTCCACCCGATGGCGTCACGACAAGTGGCATATACCATCTTACATGAGCTTGCACCCCGCGAGGTTTACCGTGCCTCTTCGGTCACCCTAAGAGCGGTGAGCTCTTACCTCACCTTTTCACCATTACCCCCAACGCGGAGCGTTGGAAATTACAATGTTTAAAACCCAATTTTCAAACAAGCACCAATGTTTTAATATTTAAACATTGTGATTTGTTTGTGTTTTGAAGCTTTTTATTTGGAATTTCACCAGCGCTCCGCGCTGGTGGCTGTTTGTTTTCTGTTGCACTGTCTGTCTCAGTATCATTCCTGATAAAGAGCCTCTGCTACGCCCGAAGGATCGCAGAGCGCGGTACTTGTCGGTGTCCGGACTTTCCTCCCAACTATATTACTATAACTGAGCGATTACCCGACTTTCCTAAATCAAAATACGGTTTTGACCAAGATTAAAAAAGGAGGGAGTGGATTAGCAAGATTAAATCTCAATCTTTTAAAAGGTTAAAAATCCTGAGCATCCTGAAAATCCTGGTCAGAAGGTTATTTTATTTTACTCCCATCCCCAATAAACACGGCTAATTTCCCGGAAGAAAACTCAAGTGTAACCGGAGAAGCAGTAACGGTATTAGAAGTAGCATCCTGAACGCCTGGTTCCAAACGTACATTATTAAGAGGATAAAGTACCCCGGAAGAGATGAAATTCTCTACAAATCCTGAAACCGGGAAAAAAGAAATGGTAGTATCAAGGGGAATATCTTTTTCAAAAGGAGAATCAGCTAAAAAGGTTTTGCCGTAGTCATCTTCAAAAACCAAAGACTCAAACCGGTCATGAAATTCCACCAAGGAAGAAAGATTCTTTTGCTGATGGTCGATGCGTTTTCCCAAAGCTCCCAAAACAGAGCAGCTTGTTGCGCCTTTTTTAAGTGCATAATTTAATGCTTTATCCAGATCGGTGCTGTTTTGGTCGTCGAGTTTTAATACTTCAATATTTTCATGATTGGTGTATTTAAAACTATCCAGATCTCCGAGTACGATATCCGGAGTAAAACCATAACCAAGAAAAACGTGACCACCGCTGTCTGCGCCAATTTGGAGGTCGGCTTTTTTGATATGGTTTTCCAGTAAAGCTTTAGTTGGAGGTGTTCCTCCGCAAATGATAAGTGCGTGCATATATTTTTGATGTAAAACTCGAAAAAAATCACCCCAAAAAGAAATGGAATTCTGGCTATATACATCTATTTTGGCGGTCAAAAAGAAAATCTATGTTTGAAAAGCTAATTCCGGAATTGTTATCTCATAAAAAGATCGGAGTTTTTTCACATGTGCGTCCCGATGGAGATTGTTTGGGCTCCCAAGTAGCACTTTGTCTGTGGTTGCAAAAAAATGGCGTTGATACATCCGCATTTAATGAAGATGAAGTAAATAAAAATCTCGAATGGCTAACCGAATTTAAAAAGATCGAAAAACCCGATTTCTCTGAGCTGAAAGAGTTTGATGCTTTTATATTTGTAGATGGGAATGCGCTACATCGTTTTGGAGATACTGCAGAAAAGATCACCGAACTTGGAAAGCCGCTCTATATGATCGATCACCATCCACAGCCGGATGAAGTTTTTAAAGAGTTTGTGTCAAAAACGGACGCTTCGTCTACCTGTGAATTGGTTTATAAATTGTTTGAAGAGCATGATATTGGTCAAATTGATGAACAATCAGCTAAAGCCATGTATGTTGGAATTGTAACTGATACCGGTTCTTTTCAGTTTGACAGCGTGAAGCCCGACACTATGAAAGCGGCTGCAACTTTGTTGGAATATGGAAATTTTACTCCTGATGAAGTTGTACAAAAAGTATATTCTTCGAAACCCATGAAGCAGATCAAGTTACTGGGTTTGGCGCTGGATACCATTTCTTTGCATGAGAACCAACAAATTGCGACTATGTACGTTACAAAGGCGATGTTTCAGAAAACAGCTACTTCCAATGAAGACACGGAAGGATTTGTAGCTTATCCGCTAAGTATAGAAGGAGTAAAAGCATGCATTTTCTTACGTGAAGACGAAGATAGAATTAAATTAAGCCTGCGTTCTCAAAGCGACATTGATGTGAATGAATGGGCAAGAGAACTCAATGGCGGAGGTCATAAAAAAGCAGCAGGAGCCTGGTACAAAGGCAAGGTGGAAGAAGCAATCGAAGACGTCATTAGTATAGGAAGAAAACAATGGATTAACGATTAGGGAATGAAGAGAACAGTTACTACCGTAAGTTTACTGGGTTTAATTTTTTGGACAGGTTGTTTTAAAAAAGATAAGCCGGAAGTTATACCGACTATTTCTCCTTTAGAATACGAGTCCTCACCGGCAAGTTTTGAGCCGGAGGAAGAAAAAGAAGAAGTAAAGACAAAGCAGGTCTCTATTTCTGAGAGCAGAAGTAATGCCATTACCAAAGCAGTTGAAAAAGCCAGTCCTGCAATTGTGAGTATTACAGTAACAGAAGTTGAAAGAGGATATAATCGTGTGATGGATCCTTTTTTCTCTCGTTTTTTTCAAATGCCCTCAGAACGAGAAGTTAAAAGTATTGGCTCAGGATTTATTATCAGAGAGGATGGATTGATCGTTACCAATGAACATGTAGCAAGTAAAAGCGCCAAGAAGATCATGGTGGCACTATCAAGCGGAGATACTTATGAGGCTGAATTGCTTGGTTCAGATGAATTAGCAGATCTGGCTTTATTGAAAATAAAAGAGCCGAAAGGAAAAATGCCTTTTGTGAAATTCAGCAACTCCGAAACAGCGATGGTTGGAGAGTGGGCTATAGCGATGGGAAATCCATTTGGTTTATTTGATGACGGACAAGCTTCGGTAACAGTTGGAGTGATAAGTGCTACAAAAAGAGATTTTCGCCCCGATCCTAAAGACCCGCGTGTGTATATCGACATGATCCAAACAGATGCGGCTATTAACAGAGGGAATTCAGGCGGACCGTTGGTAAATAGTGATGGAGAAGTAATTGGTGTGAATACTTTTATTTTCACAGGTGGAACTAGTAATGGATTTGTAGGGCTTGGGTTTGCGATTCCTGCGAACAGAGTAAAGAAAATCATCAAACAGCTGGAGGAATCAGGTGAAGTAGCTCTAGATTTTGATCCGGGGATGGAATTCACTAGAATGACAACTCAGATCGTTTATCAATATGGAGTTCCGTCTATTCATGGACTTTTTGTAACCAGTGTAAACAAAAATGGTCCGGCTTATGAGTGTGGCATTATGCCCGGAGACATAATTACAAAAATCGGAGATGAAAGAGTGAGTAGTGAAATGCATGCCTGGGCTTTGATGCGGGAATTTGAAGAAGGTGAAAAAATGTCGATAACTTTAGCTAGAGGGCAGAATCAATATGAAGCGGTTATGACACTACGAAAAAGAGTGAAAGGGAAATGAGTGCGGAATCAGATTATACGATTCTGGTTGTAGATGATGATAGATCTTCACATATCATTGTTAAAAATCTGATTGGCAAAAAGTACACACTTGTACATGCACAGGAGCCTCAGCAAGCGATAAACATACTTTCTGAGAAGAAAATTGATTTAATACTCAGTGATATCCATATGCCAGGAATGACAGGTCTGGAATTTCTGGAGGCTATTAAAAAAGATTCTGATAAAGCAAATATCCCGATTTTATTGATGACTAGTCTGCCAACCATTGAGAAAGAACAGAAAGCAATGGATCTGGGAGCAAAAGACTTCATCCAAAAAAATCTATTTCATGAAAAACCTCAAGAAGTAGCTGAGCGGATAGAAATGAAGCTGGTTTCTAATTTCGTAGTTCCGGATCTGTCAAAAAAACTGGCGGCTAATAAAAAGACCTTAGTGGAAGACATGATGGTCAGGATGGAAACTATGGACTTCCTGAATGTGTCGCAGGAATTTTGTCGACAGCTTGCAAAACTTTTTGAACTGGAGCATTTATCATTCTGGAAACTTTCTAAAGAAAAGCCGCATCTTTTGGTTACAGTAGGCTCACAAGTACCCGAAAATTACAATCCGGAAGATCTGTATACAGAATTGGTATTCAGAAGAATGATCAAAAATCGGAAACCCTACTTTACCAATAATATTTATAACACCAAGCAGGGTGTATTTATAAAGGGCTCAAGAAAGGAAGGGTTACCGGCTGAGATCGGAGTTCCTATGTTCGCAATTACGGAATCTGATCTGATCAATAACCACATGAAAATTCCGGAAAAAGCTCCAATTTTTGGATACATATTGATGAAGCGCAGTAAAGTATTTTCTACAAAAGAATATGCTGTTCTGTCTAATTTGATTATTCGTTGTAGTACGATGATCTGGCGGTTGTATAAACAGATGTAGGAGCTATATTCTAGTTTACTTTTGTAGCAATCGTATCATTATGCCCAACCAGAAATTGTCGAAGATAAAGCCCAATTGTTGATCGAGATTCAAACCCAGCTTTTAATGCGGCATCTTCAAACTCTTTATCCGTCAGATCAGGATCGGTAGCGAAATCGATCATGTCTTTATAGAAACCAAGAGTAAAATTATCTACGTCGCTTCCAAATTTGGTTACGAAAATTACATTACCATCACGATTAGTTTCGTTGTAGTAAATATTTTCCATTGCTCGTTGCTCAAGCAGTTCATCATGTAAACCGCGGGCAGCATTAAACATCTCGATATGATATAAGCCCGCTTTAGAATCCTTTTCTAACAACTCTTTCCAGTTGACTTCAGATTCTACTAAAAAGTCATGCTGAAAATCTACCCATTCACTGTAATCATGCATTTCAGGTTTTGAAAATGGAGTCATAAGCATTAAATCCCAGTGATCGCCTTGGCTATGACGCATAATCATCATATTGTCATCAGAATCGGATTTCTGGGTTTTTACATATTCTATGAGGTCGCCCAGTTCTCCCGGCGCTGCTCTCAGAAGGGTTACCTGATAATTATTTTGAGCAAATAAAGGAGTGCTCAGAAGTAAAAATATAACAGCGAACATAGCTTGACAGAATTTTATCATAATGGGATCCTAGTTTTCTTTTTTATTCTTTTGGATAAATTTTTCAACTCTGGAAGTATGATTTTCATCCACCCAAAGATCAGCAAAGGGTTCGATCTCGGCTTTCATCTTCTTAAATCTTTCAGCCGATTTGATGCCGCTGTTTTGTTTAAGCGTTTTTATAAAATCTCTTCCGTTATTTAAAAGTGGTTCAGCCCATTCTAGAACATTCTGCTCTTCAACAATGGCATTAATGAAATTATGGTCTAGCAGCTGTTGAGCAGTTTTTATTTCTGCTTTTCCCTGCCATTCCAATGCCTTAGACCGTCCAACTCTTTCGATTAAACGGGTAAGACCGCCCCATCCGGGAGTCAAATAGAACCTTCCCTGAGTAAAACCGAATTTGGAATGCGCGGCTGAAAGAATGAAATCGAAGGCCATCATAAACTCAATGCCGCCCCCGTATGCATCACCGTTTATAAAAGCGATATTCCAGCAAGGCAATTCTTCAATTCTCTGAAATAGCTTTTGCATTCGCTCTGAGACATTAATGGCTTCCTCTTTTTGAGTAATAGTATGAAACTCCTTTAGATCACCACCGGCAATAAAGCTTGTTTTTCCTGCTCCGGAAAAAACGAAAACTTTTATAGAATCATCTGTTTCTAATTCAGAAACCAAATCTTCTAACTGATCAATTGTGCTAAAATTAATTGCGTTTCGGGCTTGAGGGCGATCAATTTTTGCCCACAAAATATGGTCGGATACTCTTTCTGATCGAATCATTATCTTTCTGCGGACTCCTCAAACAACCATTTCAAATACTCCGGGTTACCTTCGTCTTCAGCAATGTTAAGGCTGATGATACAGGGACAATCATAAGAATGGTTTTCTAAAATAAAACGAGTTACCGGTTGTACTTTCGAAATGTGTGTTTTTACGAGCAGGATGGTTTCGGAGCCTTCTTCAATTGTATTATTCCATTTATAAATAGATTCCATTCCCGGAATAATATTAATACAGGCTGCCAAATTAGCTTCAATAATCTTTCTTCCAAGATCAGAAGCCTGTTCTTTAGTTTCGGTTGTAACGTAGAGTAGTCGCAGGTTTTTATGCATGGTACCAGAATTTCAACAAAGCAAAGCCAAAACCCAAATTTTTTACTTTTTATACATCTGATAGAGCATAAGTTTTAGTTTGAAATTTTCATTTTAGAAAGGTGGAATTTGTTTGTTTTTACCCCTATCTTTGTGAGCTCTAAACTATGCGAAAGTGGTGGAATTGGTAGACACGCTAGATTTAGGATCTAGTGCCTTAACCGGCGTGGGGGTTCGAGTCCCCCCTTTCGTACTTTCCTATCTAAATAATACCTGTTTATAACAGCTGAATTGCACATAACAAAGCGGAGAAAAAGTGAACATTTCTGTTAAAGAATTAACAAAAGTTGATAAAGAACTTACCCTGACAGCAAAACGAGAAGATCTTCAGGAAACATTCGACGAAGCATATAAAAAATATAAAGGTCAGATCGCGCTTCCGGGATTCAGACCCGGAAAAGTTCCAATGGGAATGATCAAAAAGAGATTTGGTACTGAGATCGAGTACGAAGAGATCAACAAGTATGTACAAAAAGTTTTCGAAAAGGATGTAGTGCCTGAGTACAATCCAGTTGGCGAGACTGAGATGGTTGACATGACTTGGGAAAACGACGAGCTGGAAGTGATCTTTAAGATTGGAACCAAGCCTGAAGTAGAATTGAAAGATCTGAGTAAGATCAAAGTGAACAAAATGGTTCATGACGTTACTGACGAAGAAGTAACTGAAGAAATTGAGCGTACTTTAGAGCGTGAAGGCAACTGGGAAGATGTTGACGGAAAAGCAACCAAAGACTCCAAGCTTATCGTTGATGTAATTTCTCTGGATAAAGATGGAAATCCTGTTGATGGCGAACAAGATGTTGATCAGGTTATTGACCTGAGACAAGATGGAGCTAAAGATTTTCTGAAGTCGCTTAAAGGAAAGTCGGCCGGCGATGTTGTTGATATGGAGCTGGGTGAAGGTGATGAAAAAGATCGCTTCAGAGTAACCATCAAGAAAGTGCAAAAGCTGAACAAAGCAGAAATGAATGAAGAATTCATTTCTAAAAACAGTAATGGCGAAGCAAAAACAGAAGATGAGTTTAAAAGCTACATCAAAAGCCAGATGCAGAAGTACTACGATCAAACTTCAGAAGATCTATTCAAAAATGAAGTTGTAGAAGCATTGGTTGATGCTCATAAAGTGGATGTTCCTGAAGTGTTTTTAGAGCAGGTACTGAATTCTTATGTGGAACAACAAAAGCAACAGCAAGGCGGTACTCTTCCGGAAAACTTTGATGAAGTTGTTTATAAAGAAGAAATGAGAGAGCGTGGTCTTAGAGAAGGTCAGTGGTATTTCATTAGCCAAAAATTGCAAGAAACATTTGAAGATATCGAAATAAAACCCGAAGATATCGACGAGTTCATTTCTGTGGAAGCAGCCCGTTACGGTGCTTCACCGGATCAGCTTAAACAATACTATGCTCAAAACCCGAATTTACTGGAACAGTTGAGAAGTAGTATTCGTGAGAATAAAGTATTTGTTAAGCTTGAAGATGAAGTCAAAATCACGGAACTTGACAAAGAAAAGTACCGTAAGTTTCAGGAGAAGAAATCTAAAAAATAAAAAATTTACTTAACGGCTATGTTTTATAACTCACTTTCATCACAACCTAAAAATAGTTCTATTGAACCTATAGAGAGCAACCTTGTACCAATGGTTGTTGAAACAACAAGCCGTGGAGAACGTGCCTACGATATTTATTCTCGTCTACTTAAAGACAGGATCATAATGCTGGGCAGTGGAGTAAATGATGCGGTAGCAAGCTCTTTAGTTGCTCAAATGCTGTTTTTGGAGTCGGAAGATCCGGAAAAAGACATAAATTTTTATATAAACAGTCCGGGCGGCTCAGTTTCAGCTGGTTTAGCTATTTATGATACTATGCAACACATTAAATGTGATGTAGCAACAACTTGTATGGGAATGGCGGCAAGTATGGGCGCTGTTTTGCTTACTGCAGGCGCAGAAGGAAAAAGAAGTTGTCTTCCGCATGCCAGAGTGATGATCCATCAGCCATTAGGCGGAGTTCAGGGACAAGCAAGTGATATTGAGATCGAAGCCAGAGAGATTCTGAGAGTTAAAAAAGAACTAAGCCAGATTATTGCTGATCATAGTGGTAAATCGATAGAAGATATCATGAATGATTCTGACAGAAATAACTGGATGACTGCAGACGAAGCAAAAAAATATGGTTTGGTAGACAATGTTGTTTCAAGAGCTAAATCTGCTAAATAAATATTTTTTGATTAGATTTAGGTGCTATGAGCGATAAAAAGGAAAACAACGATATTGTAAATTGTTCATTCTGTGGGCGTTCCAGCCTTGAAGTGAACAGTATGGTTGCAGGTCCAGGAGTTTATGTATGTGACCGTTGTGTTGAAGATGCATCAAGCATTATCAAAAGTGATTTGGCTTCTTTGGCTCGAAGAAGAGATAAGCCGGTAAAACCACTTCTGAAACCTGTTGAGGTAAAAACGAAGCTGGATGAATATGTGATCGGTCAGGAGCAAGCCAAGAAAACCCTTTCTGTTGCCGTTTATAATCACTACAAGCGTATCAATCACAACCACAGAGAAATTGATGACACGCAGATCGAGAAGAGTAATATTGTGCTTCTCGGACCTACCGGTAGCGGTAAAACATTACTCGCTCGTACGTTAGCCAAGATAATTGATGTGCCGTTCACAATTGCTGATGCTACAGTGCTTACTGAAGCCGGTTACGTTGGCGAAGATGTGGAAAGCATTCTAAGTAATTTATTACAAGCTGCTGATTATGATGTGGACCGTGCAAAACAAGGTATTGTCTATATTGATGAAGTGGATAAAGTAGCTCGTAAAAGTGATAATCCTTCCATTACCCGTGATGTAAGTGGAGAAGGTGTTCAGCAGGCGCTACTAAAAATTCTGGAAGGAACGGTCGCAAATATTCCGCCAAAAGGTGGCCGAAAGCACCCCGAGCAAAGCTTTATTCAATTAGATACTTCTGATATTCTGTTTATTTGTGGTGGAGCATTCGCAGGTTTAGAAGACATTATTTCAAGACGGATGTCTACTGGATCGTTAGGCTTTCACAATGCAGACAGTGTAAGGTTTGATAAGAATCAGCCCGATATTTTTACGCATGTTGAGCCTGAAGATCTGCAAAGATTCGGATTGATCCCTGAATTGATCGGTCGTTTGCCAATGATCTGTGGCTTACATGAACTTTCTGATGAAGCGCTGCTTGATATCCTTCAAAACCCAAAAAATGCTCTTTGTAAACAGTATAAGAAACTGTTCAAAATGGAAGATGTGGAACTGGAATTTGAAGAGGAAGCATTGAAAGCAATTGTTGAACAAGCAAAAAAGCGAAAAACAGGAGCCAGAGGTTTGCGTTCAATTATGGAAGAAGCAATGATGGACATCATGTTTACATTACCATCAATGAAAGATATTTCAAGATGCGTAATAACTGCCGAGACCATAACAAAAAATGCTCCTCCGGTTTACGAAAAGCAAAAAGCTTCTGCATAAACAGATTAAAAGCCCTCTACAGAAAAAATGTACAGGGCTTTTTCATTTCATAAAGATTCATACATTCTATGAATAATTAGATTGTTGATATGAAACTATTTGTCCCTTCAAACAGGATCAAAATAATTCTGGTGTTGCTTCTGGTATTCTTAGGTGCCGGATCAGTGATATATAATCAATATCTAGTAAGTAAAATTCTGGAACAGGAGCGCTCAAGCGTGGAGCTGTGGGCTAAAGGCATTGAGTTTAACAGCTTGCCCGTTAATGAGCAGGCAAGCACCAAATTATTGAAAGTAGCACGATTGCTCGAACAAAATCCCAGTGTTCCAGATAGTGTTATTGATCTTATCTATGATGCTGAAAATGCAAAAAGTTCAATCGATTTTGTAACTGAAGAGATTATTCTGAGCCCGGAAAGGTTTAAAGTTCCAACAATAGTGGTCGGCGAAGGAAACTTTATCCCTGCTTCCAAAAATGTTGATTCTACAAGATTGTCTACTGAAAGAGAAAGAGAGCGATTGATTCGTGAATACAGAAGTTTAAATCCCCCGGTTCGGATTGTTTTCGGAGACGAAAAGAAACAGTTTGAGCAATTCGTTTATTACGGTGAAAGCCCAACTGTTCAAATGTTGAGGTATTTTCCTTTTATTCAGATTCTGCTATTGGCGTTGCTTTTGGGAATTGGCTATACCTCCTACAAAAGTATAACCAGATCTGAGCAATCAAATTTGTGGGTTGGGATGGCAAAAGAGGCGGCACACCAATTAGGAACGCCGATCTCCAGTTTGTATGGCTGGCTTCAATTAATGAAGGACGAGTACAGGTACGACGAAACAGCTACTAATATCACTAATGAAATTGAAAAAGATGTTCAGAGGCTGGCAGGGGTTGCAGAACGATTTGGAAAAATTGGATCAGAGCCTGAATTAAAACTCATGGATATTGAACCAATTTTGGATCAGGTGGTGATATATATGGAACGAAGGTTGCCAAGATTAGGAAAGGCGGTTAAAGTACACCGTGATCTGAAAGCCCGGGGTTTTGTGATGATAAACCCTGACCTGTTTCAGTGGGCAATAGAAAATCTGGTTAAAAATGCGATGGACTCCTTACCCTCGGTACAAAAAGATTCTTTTATAAGAGTTTCATCATCAATTGAGGGGAATGAAATTTTAATTGATATAGAGGATTCCGGGTCCGGTATAGATATTAAACATGTTAGGAATGTTTTCCGACCTGGTTTTAGTACCAAAAAGCGGGGATGGGGATTGGGTTTAAGTCTTACAAAAAGAATTATAGAAGACTATCACAACGGATCTGTATATGTATTGCGATCTGAGTTAACTGAAGGTACTACTATGCGCGTTACACTAAGCCTTCAGGAAAAGACAGAGAGTTTGAACCCGATCATTGATCAGTCCCCTCTATAGCCTCTTTTCTTGGCATAATCTATTAGTTCAGTTTTAAGAAGATTGCGTCCCCTGTGTAATCTGGAACGAATAGTACCAATGGGAACGTCCAGCATATTGGCTATTTCTTCGTAAGTATAACCCTCTACATCACAAAGCAAAACCACAGTTCTGAAATCTTCAGGAAGCTGTTTTAAAGCTATGGACATTTCATCATCCATCAATTCTCGGAACATAAGGTTTTCGAGATCAGATGTTTCGGTGCGCTCAGCTCTTACAGATTCGTAGTAAGAAGAAACTTCATCATAATCTACTTGCTGAGGTTTTTTTGAAGATTTGCGGTAGTTATTTATGAATGAATTTTTCAGAATTCTGAACAGCCATGCTTTAGCATTTGTACCATTTTCATAACTACTGAAAAAACGGTAGGCTTTTACAATCGTATCCTGAACCAAGTCTTCGGCGTCTACAGGATCAGTAGTTAACCGCAGCGCAAAGTTATACATAACATCCAGATGAGGTATAATCTCTTTGTTAAATTCCTGCTGCTTTTTTCTGTTATCCCTCATTGATGTCCTGATTTTGTATAACCAATGTAACCCTCTAAATACCGTAATACAAGAAACTTACATTAGTTTTCTTTCATTTAACACTATTAAGAAAGTACCAAAACAGTCTCAAAGAGTTAAATAGATAAACACTATTGAGGAGTTAGTAAATACCTTATATGATAAATAATACCATCAGGTCATAAAGAGCATGTGTCCATGCGGCAATCCCAAATCCCCGCCACACATAAATCCCATTCAACATCAAACCAAAGAAAAATCTGTATGTAAAAGAAGAGAGAGTAAACGGATCTCCCATAGACCCTACATAATGAACCATGCTGAATAGAAAAGCAGATAAAATAACCGCAGCTGTAATTGCTGCCCAATTTTTGTTATTAAATACTTTTTGAAATACCAGAATAAGCACAGAAACTAAGATAACTCTGAAGAAAAGCTCTTCATAAAGGCCCGCGCCAAGTGACAATGCGAATTTTTGTAAACCTGTGAGAGAAGAAATTGGATCATTTGCTGAAAAAGCGAAAACCATTGATACAAAAAAAGTAGCAACCAGAGTAACCAAAATGGCATAAATAGTTGATTCTCCAATCATAATCGGGAAATACTTAAATCTTAGCTCACGAAGTTGCTCGCGTTCTTTGTAAAGGATAAACATCCCGAATAAGGCTACAATCAAAAGAGTAATGGATACAGCATTAACTCCGAGTAAAGAAAAAACAGATTTAAACCATGAATCGACACTGATTCTTACAATCTGAGATGCTTCAGGTTGCGAAATCAGTATCAGTAGTTCATAAGCCAGAAAAAGAGGAAGACTTATAAGAAAACTATAAAGTAGATTTTTTGTGTCTGAGAAATATGTCTTTAAAGCGTTTTCCATTAACTATCGGTATAAATAGAAACTGATTGAGGTTGATTTGGGATCAGGTCTAATATTCGGAAAGCGTCATGAGAAAGTTTCAATCCCGGATTAGTAATTCTATCATTAATGCGTACATAAATACCTTTACCATTGGAAGGGTTTTCAACAAAAATAACAGAGCCGATAGAGATATTCGAATGAGCAGCAGTCAGGTTATCAGGGTTATATAATTCCCCATTAGTAGTTGTCTTTCCTTTGTAAGAGTCTGAGTAAATCATCACAGGAACCGATCCCAGATCTTGCAAATCTGCTTTTTCCAGATAAGGATTCTCAAATGTTTTTGAGGGAGGGAGAAGAACCGTAATATTTTTACTAAGCCGTAGATTATTAATATCAATTTGAGGGTTTAAAGCCTGAAGTTCATTCTGAGACATTTCAAATTTATTCAAGATGGAATTAAGATTATCAGAACCGGAAAGTGTATAAAGAGCGAACTTTCCCTGAGGGGATGATTCATCTGAAAATTCAGAAACTACAGGAGCAACACTTACAGATTTAACTGCTAATCTCTGTCCTATTCTAAGATCATTGCTGGTCAGGTTATTTAGGTCTTTCAATTCCTGAACACTCATATCATTTTCGCGGGCAATTTTATATAAACTATCGCCGCTTTTTACCAAGTAATAAGTATTAGGAGAAGTTGATGGAGAGGTAATTAATGAACTTGTGTCTTCTTGCTGAGATAAAGAATCAGGAATTTCGGGGAGATCAGCTTGCACGAAATATACAAGCTCCTGATCTATTTCCAGAGCATTGCTTGTAATGCTATTCCATTCTTTCAATTCTGCCACTGTAACATCCAATGCTTTTGATATACTATAAAATGTATCGCCCTTTTTTACCTGATAGGTCTTCTTCTCCTGAGCACTGACTGCATTAGTAAAGCAAACTAAGAAGATGCCAAATACAATTCCTTTAACGATTTTATTTAAAATAGATCTCATAAACTTTCCTCAATTTCCATCTCTAAATTAATTAATGCTCCCTGCAATTCAGACTTTGAATGCTGGTCTTTTAGCCTAGTTGTAACGACGATGCCATCTTTATAGCATTCCAAAGCCAAATTGTTCTCTCCTAGTTCTTCATACAATTTTCCCAGGTGATAATAAACTCCGGTGTAATCAGGGTCATTATTCCGGATATTTTTAAAAAGTAACAATGCTTTTTCTTGTTGATCAATTTTTAATAATTCCAAAGCCAATGCAAATTTTACAAAAGAATCTGTTGGGTTCTCTTTTAATCTGTTAGCAAGCTTAGAAATTTTTGATTCCAAAATTTATACGGATTTAAATCTTTCTTCGATTTCAGAGATAGAATCACCACCAAATTTTTCAAGAAAAGCATTAGCAATAACCGGAGCAATAACACTTTCAGCTACTACTACCGCTCTTGGTAATGCACAAACATCAGATCGTTCATATCTGGTCTCAGTTTCCTTGAGCGTATGCATATCCACCGTTCCCAAAGGATTTAACATGGTAGGGATAGGTTTCATTGCTCCGCGAATTATAATTGGCATACCATTGCTCATTCCTCCTTCAATTCCTCCGGAGTGATTAGTTTTGCGCTTAAAATTCGAACCATTATGAGTGATCTCATCATGAACATTTTGGCCATCTCTTTTAGCTGCTTCGAACCCAAGACCGATTTCAACACCTTTCATTGCTTGAGTGCCCATTATTGCCTGAGCAATTTTTCCATCCAGCTTTTGATCCCAATGTGTGAAGCTTCCCAGACCTACGGGCACTCCGGTAATTATGATCTCATAAATTCCACCAAGAGAAGAACCCGCTTTTCTCTGAATTTTTATTTCTTCCCGCATTTGTTCAGAAAGCTCTTTATCCAGGCAACGGACATCTGACTCGTCGGCAGTTTTATAAACGTTTTCGGCACCATTTTCATAGAGTGGATCAACGGTTTTTCGGACAGAGTCCCAATCTTTATAACCCACTTTTCCGATCTGGATAACATGTCCACCAATTTCAATTCCAAAGTGCTTCAAAAATTGTCTGGCAATTCCACAGCAGGCAACACGCATTGCAGTTTCGCGAGCACTTGAACGCTCAATAACAGGGCGGATATCATCAAAACGGTATTTTTGAGCACCAACAAGATCAGCATGACCGGGTCGAGGTAGAGTGATCTTTTCTATACCATCAGCTTCAGTTTCTTTATTCATGACTGTAGGCCAACCGGCTTTATCTTTTTGAAAAGCCCGATTTTCCATGATCATGGAAACAGGGCCACCCATTGTTCTTCCAAACCGAACACCGGAATTAAAAATAGCACGGTCTTTCTCAAATGCCATTCTTCCTCCTCTTCCATAACCTTTTTGGCGACGAGCTAAATGTTGTGCTAAATCGTCTTCTGTAAGAGGAAGACCGGCAGGAACTCCTTCAACAATTCCGGTAAGTGCCGGACCGTGAGATTCACCTGCTGTTAAATATCTGATCATAAAAGTAAAGTTTCGGAATTACGTGTTCGTTCAGCCAGAGGTCTGGAATCGTTACAAACCTCTCTTCTGAACTTGTCAATTTGTTCAAGGTCACCAATTAAAATTAAGGAATCTCCCTCATTAATCTCAGAGGAACTGTCAGGGTTGAACTGAATACTGCCGCCTTTAGGAATGATGGCGATGATTAGTACGCCATACTGAGTTCTGAGATTTACCTCTGCCAGTGATTTTCCGTCCAAAACAGAACCTTTCGCAATCAAAGCTTCATCAAAAGTATGATCTTGCATTGTGTACTTAGTAATTGAATCAACAAATTGATCCACATGTGGACGAAGAATTACATTTGCCATTCTGTCGGCGCCAATTTCATAGGGAGAAATTACCTTATCTGCTCCGGCTCTTAACACTCTGTTTTTGTTTGTAGTTTCATTTGTTCGTACAAGTATAAACAATTTGGGATTCAAGTCTCTGGCAAGCAGCGTTGTAAATACATTATCCTGATCACTGGAAAGAGTACAGATCAGTGATTGAGCTTTATCAATTCCTGCTTCAAGTAAAGTATCCTCGTCTTCAGCATCACCTTCTACAAAAAGTATTTTGTCTTCCTTTAATTGTTCAATACCGGATTTTCTGTTTTCAACAACAACCAGAGGCAATCCGGCATCTTTAAGAACAGCGGCAATCCGGTAGCCAATTCTTCCATACCCGCAAATAATGTAGTGATTTTCCATTTTCTCAAGTCTTTTCTTCATAGCGCGTTTATAAAAAAGTTCACCCTCGAACAGCAACTGTGTTGTCTGCGATGCGATATAGGATATAACACCAATACCTGTCACAAAGATCAACATCGTGAATATACGACCTTCGTTCGACAAGGTGTGAAGCTCAGTAAATCCGATAGTTGAAATAGTGATGAAGGTCATGTACAAACCTTCGAACCATGTCATGTTTTCAATAAGATGATACCCGGCAGATCCAATAGAAAAAATGATCACCATTATGAATGATGCAGTGATTATGTTTTTTAATCCGGGATTTTCAACAAGATTTCTATAAGCATTCATTCCTATAATGTGGTTTTAATACTTAATTGAACCACTCCTCCGGTTTCACTGTAAGAGTTTCTGCTTATATCAATGATCAGATCTTTGATATTAAAACCTACACCAAACCCGACACCTGCAAAATCAAAATTCTCTTTAGTTTTATTTAATTCATGTAAGTACCTGTTGTACCCCAGGCGAACATGAAAATTTTCTCCGAAATTAAATTTCCCCCCAAAAATCACATGCCTGAAAGCATTATCAAACAAGTCCGGTTTTTTGGTTTCACCAACAATTCGCATATCCCAGTCATTCAATCTTCGTAAAGTTAAGCTAAGTTCTGCAGGGAAATTTTCAGGCTTTTTGGATATACCTACAGAAAGATCCAAAGGTAAAGGTTCTCGAGAATTCACATATGTGGATAATTGTGTACCTAAGTTTCTTATTGCTGCGCCAAAACTAAAATGTTCTTCCTCATTTTTGTAATAAATCCCTCCTGAAATGGCAATAGCACTTGATTTGTATTGTTCATAAGAAGAATGAATCAGGTCAAGTGAAACTCCTCCGCTCCATTTTGGCGAAATCCTTGTAGCATAAGCTCCTGATACAGCCAGATCAATGGCATTAAAGTCTCCAAGTTCGTTACCGTCTTTATCAAGAGTTTTAAAATCCCCATACCCCAAAAACCGGATGCCTAATCCAATTTGATTATTTTCATTAACCTGAAAAGTGCCATTTGTAAAACCCATTTTGGAGTCGGCAAGTAAATTTACAAATGTAGCAGAAACCTGCCCGTTTTCGGCGCCGAACAAGTAAGCAGGGTTTATATGAAAAGAAGAATAATCTCCTTCGTACAAACCGGTATGGTTACCACCCAAAGCTGAAGTACTTGCATTCGGAGTAACATCTAAAAATCTGAATATGGAAGAGACTTCCGACTGAGCTGAAGCTGAGCTAGTCAAAAGACCAAACATGCTAATAAATAATAAAGATTTTAATTCTTTCAATTTCAAAATGACAATTAGGTAAAATGTTTTGTAATATAATCAATTGAATAAGCAAAGCCCGAAAATGGTTATAACAAACATGAATTTTCTAGATATTGAATGGAAGCATTAAGACAGCTGGGTCAATATACTTTACTACTTTATCAAGCTTTACGATCTGTAACGGAATTTAGTACATATAGAGAGAATCTATTCAATGAGTTTGTTAAAATCGGATATCAATCGATACCGATTATAATGCTTGTAGGTGTTTTTACCGGAGCTGTATTAACCCTTCAAACTGCATATCAATTAGATACTGATCTTTACCCTGCATATATAGTTGGTTCAATTGTGGCACAATCCGTAATTATAGAACTTGCGGCAGTAATTAGTGGGTTGGTTTTAGCAGGAAAGGTAGGAGCCAGAATTTCTACAGAGTTGGGTACAATGCGTGTGAGTGAGCAAATTGACGCGTTGGAATCCATGGGGTTTAATTCAGTAGCATTTTTAGTGTTGCCGAGAATTTTCGCAGGGATATTGATGTTTCCTGTCTTGTATATAATCGCGTCAACTTTGGGAATTATCGGAGGAGTAATTGCAGGAGCAGTGGACGGTATTTTGCCGGCGGCGGAATTTATGAAAGGAGGTAGGTTATTTTTTTTCCCTGAAGATGTAGTATTTGGGATATTGAAATCATTCGTATTTGGTTTTGTGATAACCTCTATTTCTTGTTTTAAAGGATATTTTGCTTTTGGAGGAGCCGAAGGTGTTGGAAATGCAACTACTCAGGCAACAGTATTAAGTTGTATATATATACTTTTAGCTGATTTTGTTCTGGCGGCAATACTTTTATAATTATGATAGAAATCAATAACCTTACTAAGAGTTTTGGTAAAAATCTGATCTGGAAAGACGTTTCTTTTCAAATTGAGGATGGGGAAACTCTAGCAGTGATCGGGAAGTCCGGTTGTGGGAAATCTGTACTTTTAAAACATCTGAATGCACTTTTATACCCTGACTCAGGCGAAGTTGTGATTGACGGTCAGTGTGTTTTTGACCTGAATTATTCTGAATTACGCTTGATGAGGCAGAGATTTGGAATTTTATTTCAGGGTGGAGCGTTATTCGATTCAATCAACACTTTTGAAAACATTGCTTTTCCGCTCAGATACTTTACCAATAAAACAGAAGGTGAGATCAAAAAGGATGTGGAAGAAGCCCTGGAAATGGTAAATCTGAAAGAAGCCGGAAATAAAGCAACTTCAGAGTTATCAGGAGGAATGAGGAAAAGAGTAGGTTTAGCAAGAGCAATTATTCTGAAGCCGGATTATCTTTTATACGATGAACCAACTTCAGGACTAGACCCTCAGACTTCCGAAGAAATTAATGAATTAATTGTAAATATGGCTGATAGCTTCGATCTTACTTCGATTGTGATTACGCATGACATGCATAGCGTGCTATCGATTGCTGAAAAAGTAGCTTTTCTGGACTCTCAAAAGTTAAGTTGGTTCGGTAGTATTGATGAAATGAAAAAGAGTGAACATCCACCACTGGTAGAATTTACAACTGCCAGCGAATATAAAATTAAGGCTTGAGCATTGGAAACTTCAAAATTTAACCTAAGTAACGAGATGAAAATCGGTCTCGTTGTGATTGCAGCAATCATAATTGCTGTTATCGGTTTCAGGATCATGAGAGACCAACCAGTATTTCGACAACCTAATGTGCTTTATACCACATTTGACCGAGTGGATGCGTTGCTACCGGGAAGTGTAGTTCATGTTAAAGGATTAAAAATCGGAACGGTTAAAGGAATTGAGTATCGCGTAGATTCTGATGACATGCTTATTAGTCTAAATATTACAGGTACAATTCCTATACCTGTTGGTTCTACGGCTAAGTTGGTACCTCCAGAAGTTTTTGGATCTGTTTCAGTAGAAATTATAAGATCAAATAATTCAGAGCAGGCTGAATGGGGATCTTCTCTGGAAGGTACTACCAAGCAAGGCTTAATTGATAAATTTTCTGAAAAAGGTGACAAAGCGTTGGAAGAGCTCACATCTTCTTTAAAGCAACTTAACTCAATAATGATAAAAGTTGACTCCTCATTATATTCTGATAACCGGGATCCGATCAAAAATACTCTCAGCAGTTTCGAAAAAACAGGAAAAGATGTTCAGGAATTAATATCAAAACGAAAAAATGATATCGATTCTATGATCGTAAGCATGAGTAATGTAGCTCAAAATTTCGATGAATTATCCGAAGGAAATAAAGCTGAAGTAGATTCTATGCTTACAAGTTTAAAGAATGCCAGTTCAGAACTGGAAAAGCTGAGTAAGGGATTAAACAAAACAACTTTGTCTCTAAATGACATCCTCGAAAAGATAAATGGCGGGACAGGAACTTTTGGGAAGATGATTAATGATGAGTCTCTGTATACAAATCTGGACAGCCTTTCCTTCAATTTGAACGAATTAGTTAAGAATATTCAGAAGGATCCTAAGAAATATCTCAAACATATGCGATTAGTTGAAGTCTTTTAACGAACAAAGCTCTTCTTAGGCTTTCAATTTCCTGCTTATTCCGTTATATTTGCAAGCTGTTTTTGATGTTTTACATCAAAAGAAATTCAAAATTTAAAGAACTGTTTTAGAGGACACCTGCTATGGGTTTAATGGAAACGTTGAGAAACGGTACCAAATACATTGTAATCATACTTATTATTTCATTTGGTTTGATTTGGGTACTTGCTGATGTTGACTTTTTTGGAGCTATGCAAGCCGGACCAAACAACTTGGGTCAAGTAAACGGAGATGACATCTCTCTTCAGGAATACAATCAGAGAGTACAGTATTACAACAATTTATATG
The DNA here is from genome assembly GCA_965215865.1 of Balneola sp. Lineage (GTDB taxonomy): Bacteria > Bacteroidota > Rhodothermia > Balneolales > Balneolaceae > Balneola. Next base: position 3,239,568 of record OZ244125.1, on the reverse strand, counting down.
TACAACAAACCGGAAACAGTATGACTCCGGAAGTCACTGCTATTTATGAGCAACAAGTGTGGGATGAGTTGGTAAACTCCAGATTGATCGAACAGAAAATGGACGAGTTGGGAATTACTGTAACTGACACAGAACTTTTAGATATGGTTTATGGAGATAACCCGGATCCTATCATTGTCCAGAACTTTAGCCGTGAAGATGGCAGCATTGACAGAGCAACTATTGATCAGGTATTAACAAATCCTGATTTTTCTCAACAAGCAATAGCTCTGGATCTTCAGTTACGTCAAAAAAGAAGACAGGAAAAGCTTACCAACTATATTGCTGCTGGTGTTCAGGTTACAAATGAGCAGGTTGAAGATGAGTTTATGAAGCAAAACTCTTTTGCAGATGTATCTTATGTCCGCTTTCCTTTTGCAGATATTACAGACGAAGAAATTTCAGTTACCGATTCTGATATCAGAGAATATTACAATGCAAATAAAGAACAATATAAAAGAGAAGAAAGCTACAGAGCCAGTGTAGTTAAGTTCAGTTATTTGCCAACTGCAGATGATACAGCAACAATTTTTCAGGAAGTGGAAGAGCTGAGAAGTGATTTCGCTAATGCTGAGAGTGATTCTCTGTTCTTGAACAGGCAACAATCATCAACTCCGTATTCTGCTACTTTTATTGATAAAGATGATGTTCGTGAAGAATACAGAGCTGTTCTGAATCTGGAAGTGGGTGAAGTAACGGAGCCATTCCTTAATGCCGGACAGGTAAGCATCATTAAAAACGTTGAAGAAAATGGAAATGAGATCAAGTTTGTGGTTTTCTCGAGATTGATCGAAGCCCTTCAGGGAACAATAAGAGATGCTGATGAAGCAGCAAGAGATTTCCAGTTATTTGCTGATGAAGAAACAGATTTTGAGACGGAAGCAGAAAGAGCAGGCAAAGAGATCCAGTCTATTTTTGCAACCAAAGGAAGTTCGTTTATTTCAGGCCTAGGCAACAGCCAGCAGATTCTTACTTTTCTTGAAAGAGCCGATAAAGGAGAACTCTCAAGAGTAATTGAACTTGGAAGTGATTTTGTAGTTGTTCGGTTAGACGAGAAAACTGAAGAAGGGTATCGACCTCTTGAAGAAGTAAAAACTCAGGTTGAGACACTTGTAAAGTTGGAAAAGAAAAAAGCTCAGGCAGTTAGTAATGCTAAAGAAGCGTTGAGTTCAGCTCAGTCAGTTGAAGCTCTTGCCTCTGCAGCTGCTAAGGAAGTAAATACTGCTGAGGGCGTTTCAGCTAATTCGATGGTTCTTACAGGAGCTGGTCGTGAGCCGAAAGTAATTGGAGCTATTTTTGAATTGAACGAAGGACAAACTTCAGGAGTAATTGAAGGAAGCAGTGCTGCTTATGTTGTTAATGTTACATCAAAGCAAGTTCCAAGTCTTGATAATTTGGATGAAGCAACAAGACAACAGATCAGAACCAGACTGGAAGGAGAAATTAACCAGAAATTTGGTGCTATTTGGCTGGAACAGCTTAAGCAGGAAGCAGAAATCGTTGATAACCGAAGCCGGTTGATCCAAAGTTAAAACAGTATTAGACTTAAGATTATTCAAAAGGCGGGAAGTTAACTTCCCGCCTTTTTTTGTTTTTGAAGCATTATTACACTCCGTACCTTTCAGCATGCAAGATCAACAAACGAAACACAATCACTGGATGAAAGAAGCTTTGGAATTAGCTTCAAAAGGGAAGGGATATGTTTCACCTAACCCAATGGTTGGCTGTGTTATTGTAGACGCTAAGGGAGATAAGGTTGCTGAAGGATACCATAAGAAGTTTGGTGGACCGCATGCAGAAGTTAATGCAATCAAATCATTAAAAAATAAAGATAAGCTTAAAGATGCTACTTTATATGTAACTCTGGAGCCTTGTTCACACACGGGAAAAACTCCACCTTGTGCTGATATGCTTGCTAAGCTGCCGATTAAAAAAGTGATTGTGGCGATGAAAGATCCAAGTCCTAAAGTAAACGGGAATGGAATCCGAATTCTAAAGAACGCCGGTTTGGATGTTGAAGTTGGTGTGATGCAAAAAGAAGCCGAAAAATTGAATGAGTTTTTTATTCATCATCAGAACTTTGGAAGACCATTTATCACTTTGAAAATAGCACAGACTGCAGATGGATTTCTGGCTGCCGCGGATGGAGATTCCCAATGGATTTCGGGGAAGCTGGCCAGGAAAAGAGTTCATGAATGGAGAGCTGAGTACGACGCCGTAATGGTTGGCCGAACAACTGCAATCTCTGATAACCCAAGTTTAACAGTTCGTCATGCCTCGGGGAGACAACCTCAGCGAATTGTAATTGACGGACCATTCGAATTGCCCAGAGAACTGAATTTATTTTCGGATAAATATGAAGAGAAAACAACCATTTTAACGTGGAACAAAGAACGATCAAAAGAAGTGGCGGATCCAATGTTAAAAGTACTATCTCAGAATTATTTCAGAGGTGAGGTTATTCAGACATCAAAAAAAGATGGGCATGTTGATCTTAGGGAAGCTTTCAAATTTTTGAGCAAAAAAGGAATAGCCTCAATCCTTGTTGAAGGAGGCCAACAGCTTTCATCTGCTTTAATTGAGCAGGGATTGGTAGATAAGCTTTGTGTGTTTATAGCACCAAAGTTACTGGGAGCCGGAACCAGGTCTGTATTGAATATTGGAGTCAATAAAATGAGTGAAATTGCAGAACTGAAAGAAGTAAGCTGGGAGAAAGTAGGTGATGATATGTTATTAACCGGATATTTTTAAATAAGTCATTCTGAAGTAGTTTCAGGATCTTATGAATAAGGGATCAATTAAACTTAAAGATTATGTTTACAGGAATTATACAGGAAGTAGGAACCATAAGATCAGCAAAAAGCTTGAATGGCGGCGGAATGGAATTTACTATAGGATGCAGTTTTTCTGAAACTTGTCATGAGGACGAAAGCATTTCTATAAACGGGGCGTGCCATACCGTTACTGCATTTGATGAGAGTACTTTTACGGTTCAAAGTGTTGAAGAAACATTGAGAAAAACTTCTATGGGAGATCTGGAAGAAGGATCATTAGTAAACCTGGAGCGCTCACTTACTTTGCAGAAAGGAATAGAAGGACATTTGGTTCAAGGGCATGTGGACACGGTTGGAATTATTAGAAACATTGAGAAAGAAGAAACAGGTTGGCTTATAACAGTAGAATATCCTGAAGAGAATCAGAATATGATCGTGGGACGAGGGAGTATTACCATGGAAGGAATAAGCTTAACCATTGCAAGGGAAAAAGAGAACCAATTTACCGTAGCCATTATTCCGTATACCTGGGAGCATACCAATCTTAAGAACAAGAAATCGGGTGACAAGCTAAATCTGGAATTCGATATTATTGGAAAGTATGTATTGAAGTATTTAGCTTCGGTAGGAAGAGATTCAGTTTAGTTTTAAAACCTGTCATACCCGCGACCGGTTTGGGTAGAACTTCTTTCAAGGTTCTTCAGGATTGGTAATTTCTGAAACAAGCTTTGTACTTGGGAGCTATTCAGGGTTAGCTTAAAAAAGTAGTACTGATTTTCTCCAAAAGGATTGACCTGAAATGTCAGATCCCAGCATTCCAGATTTCTTGTTAAACTAAATTGAGATGGGGTGATCTCTTTTTGAATAAAGTCGTAACCCATTCGGGTATTAAATCTCCATTTTGGAGTCAGTCTGAACGAAATGTTGTTTGCATTAATAGTTGCGGACTTTGTTGGTTTTTGATTAAAACGAAACTGCCATCTGTAATCAAAATTTAAAGAAACACTCCACGGTGAATTCAGAGGGGATACCGGTTCTTCATTAAAGTGAGGATCGATAGGGGAAAATCGGGATTGATTAAAAGGATCGTAGCTTCTTCTATAAACAGGCGTATATACTTGAGGGCCACCTTTACCTCCTTTAAAAGAGGTAGTAGCGGATATATTAAAACTTTGTAGTTGAGCTATTTTATTTCCGTCACTTAAAAAAAAGCGGTCAAATTCTCGGCCCGTACTATCAACTTGGTAAAGAGAGAAATTAGCTCCTGCAGAAATCCGTATTCCGGTCAGGGCATTCGAAGATAAAGAAGTTCTTATATCGCTGAAATGTAAACTATCAGCTGCAAAATTGTAAGATGTGCTTGCTGATAGATTGTCGATCAGCTTAAGTTTCTTTTCATTTACTTCTCCGGTGGTGTCCCGGGTAACAATTTTAGTTTCGAACACATTTCTGAGGGAAAATGTAAGAGACTGTTGCTCACCGGAACCCGGTCCTCCGAATATTTCATTTGAAAATATGGAATAACGTCGGGAATTTTCACCAGTGCTGTCTGTATTTACACTTCGGTAAAACCCCCAAATTTTATCACTAAAGTCAGGACGATAAGTATACGATATACTTGGTATGGCAGTGTGCCTAAACCCTTCCAGTTTCCCAATCTTTTTACTAGAAACACCATAAAATGTAGTAGAAAATGAAAGACCAAGATTAAAATCTCGAGCACTAGCAAATCCCCGGACTTGTTCAGTTTTAATCGGATTGGGATCTGATGTTGAGTCCGGACTAAAAGATTGTCGAGTTGTGGTAGGATACCAATACTCATTGTAATTTGCGCTTGCAGAAAGGTTCAAGAAGGGACTGGATAGCAGTCTTCCTAAACTTATTCCTGCAGTTTGCTGAAAGCCATATCTAAAATGATCTTCATTACCAGTGGCTTCCTGATATTTGTCAGGGTCAAACAAAGCGTCAATAAATGATATTTCAGCAGAATCGGCATCAATGGGTGCGTAATTAAATCTGGAGTTAAAACTATTGTTATATCGTATAGAAACACTTTCATACCATTTAGGATCATTACTGACCTGAGATTTAAACGGAGTAAGTGTTTTTAAGCTAAATGTACTGTTTGGCCCGGTAAGCGTGGTAGTGTTATTATTAAAATTTTGGGTTAGCTGTGAGTTTATACTGAAATTAAAATCGTTATCAGGGTGGCTATAATTATATGCAATTTTAGAAGTAGAGTTGGTTGAGGCACGGTCGTCTATGTCAAAAGAATTTCGTGTATAATAATCAGCGGTTCTTAAATTAATTCCGGCATTTATTCTTGAGTAAGGTGAAAATTCCTGATTATGATTAATGCTAACAGACTTTTGAACACTTGTCGTAAAGCCGGGATCTGTTTTTTCCAAACCCTGATCTCTTGAATATCCAAGGTTTATGTTTCCACTAAAACTATTTCTCTTGCGGTACTGAAAATTAGTGCTGGTAAAGAAAGTGCCTGATGTATAAACATCACTACTTATTTGACCGGTTAAGTAATCATTGAAGTATTGAAACCAACCCAGGTTTTGCAATCCAATACCTCGGGAAGATTGAGCTTCAAAAGCATAAGTTGGAGTAAGTAATCCCGAAGTTTTTTTCTCTAAAGAAGCTGGTACATAACCAAATGGAAATATGATCGGATATGGGATATCAAGAATATAAAGGCGAGCATTAGAAAAAAAGACTTCTTCCTGATCAACTACCTTCATTTTTTTTGCCTTTATATAATAATACAGATAGTCAGGTGGACAAGTAGAATATATACCATCTTCAATGAATACTTCATCCGGATTCACGTTTTTCACTTTCGAACCAATCAGATAACCATCCGGCACCTTGATTTTTGCTTCTTCAAACTTTCCTTTTTGAGTTTTATAGTTAAATAAAATCCTGGTACTTCTTATCTCATCAGTTTCTCTTTTTAAAACTGGGTAAGAAAGGGTGTCGGCGGCTGACTGAGCAGTTGCTTCGACCTGATTTTTTTTAATATCCATTTCTATTTCCCCTGCAGTTAGTTCTCCTGCCGTGTGAGATACTTTAGCTTGTCCGAACAGAAACGCTTTTCTTCCGTCCCTTAAATTAATTACTAATGAGTCATTAGACTGAAATTCGACGGCGTCTTTTATGTTACTTTTTTTGACGGCGGGGCTTTTTGGAGGGGAAGTTGAGTTTTCTTTGGCCGTTGAATCGGGAGGGGTTTGAGCATTAGAAGCGTCCGTAATAAACAGAACCATTGTACAAGCAAAAAGCAGGCGGACAATCGCGTGTACGTGGTTCTTTAAAATCATCTAGCTTAAATTATGCAAAAGAATCAAATGCCAGTCCGGCGGCCCCAAGTAAAGCACTGTCATTACCAAGATCTTCATAAACGAGTTCGAGGTCTTCCTGAAATGGTAACATCATATGCTTTTTTATAATATCTCTTGCAGGTTCAAATAACCAGTTTCCAGCTCTTGAAACGCCCCCGCTAAGCACATATTTTCGAATGTCTAACATATGGGTATAATTAATGATGGCATATCCAAGACGCTCCCCACTTTTTCTCAGGATTTCAATAGCGAGTTCGTTGCCTTCGTCTGCTTCCATAGTAAGGTCAACGGGCTCAAGTTTATCAAAATCTCTATGAAATTTGCTATAAAGAGGATTACTGGTTTGTTGCATGATGAGATCCGTGGCAAAACGACTCAGGAATTTTTGACCAAGGTAAGCCTCTACGGTTCCTCTTGTGACACTATTTGAGAGCGGACCATGATAATCCAGAATCACATGCCCCAACTCACCGGCCATTCCATGTGTGCCTTTGTACAGCTTCTTGTTGATGATGATTCCGCCGCCAACACCGGTTCCTAAAGTAATTATTATAAAGTCATTATATCTTTGACCTACTCCGAAATGCAGAGATCCTAAAGCCGCAATGTTAGCGTCATTTTCAATTCTGCAATCAAGATTTGTGCGCCTGGAAATTTCATCGGCTGCATGAACCTTTTCCCAACCGGGAAGATTTGGAGGGTTTCTTACTATTGTTTGATCATGATTTACCATTCCGGGTAAACCCATACCAATCCCAATTACATCGTGATTTGATGTTAATTCTTTTATGGTTTTACTGATTCTGTCAAGTAAATGATCTCGTCCTAATTCTGCATGCGTGGGATTAGAAGTTTGTTCAATTATGCCTTTTTCTTTATCAACAATAGCGGCCTTAATATTTGTACCGCCTAAATCTACAGCAACTGCTTTCATTTAAAAATATCCTGATTATTCTGATCGACGGACTTTGTATACAGTTTCGCCCGGTTTTCTCATTCCATATTCTTCCCGTGCAATTTTTTCAAGTAGCTGAGCGTCCTGATGCAAATGATCGATTTTTGTTTTTAAAACTTCGGTAGAGGTATTCAGCTCCTCGATCTTTTGTTTTAGGTCGTGTTTTTGATTATTCAACCCAATTCTGGTAAGCAAGCTATAGCTGTCTACAAAACCAAACCAAATCAGAACAAATGTAGAAAGTATAACTACCAGAACAGATTTTTTCCAATGAATCGGATTTAAAAATTCGGTTTTCATAAACGAAAATTTGAAGTTTTACAATGAGATTAACGAAAATACATTAATTTAGATATTAATGATAATGCTAAAAGTATTCTATGAAAGTTAGGATCTTCTTGTTTACGATTTTGTTTTTATGGCTTTCGGCTTCATTAAGCGCTCAAAACGAGGAAGGCGCCGAATGGATAAAGGTATATTTCAATATGCCAAGCGATACTTCGGTTATGATGGATGGAAATAAAGTCAATGATTCCATCGATCTTATTTCAACCCTTGAAAGCCTTATCGATTCAGCAAAATTCAGTATAGACTTATCTATTTATGATATTGAAGACGAGAGAATAGCTCATGCATTGGTCAACGCAAAAAAAAGAGGCGTGCGGGTCCGTGTAGTAACTGATAATCATAACAGAACTGATGGAGGAATTCTGGACGAAAGGATATGGGATATATTCAGACAAGGAGGTATTACTTCCATTGATGATGACGGAGATGTCTATTTGCCAAACGGAGAGATTTCAGACAATGACCTGATAAATGACGGTGCTGATATGCATAATAAATTTGCTGTTATTGACGCTCTTTCTGAGGTGAAAAATGATGATTATGTTTGGACAGGTTCTACAAACCTGACTTATACCGGAGCATATAACACAAATAACACGATCGTTATTAAAGATCATGAAGTAGCGGCTGTGTACTTAGAGGAATTTGAACAAATGTGGGGTTCAGATAGTGACACGCCTGATCCAAGGCGGGCAGTGTTTCATAAAGACAAAGAAGATGTATCTGAGCATATTTTTGATGTTGGCGGCACTAAAGTAGAGGTTTACTTCGCTCCTATTAACAGGGATGATACAAAACCCAGCGTAAGTGAAAGAATTGTAGAAGTGATAAATAATGAGACACAATCCGATATTCGGTTCCAGGCTTTTGCGATTACCCCAACTATTCCGATCAGCAAAGCAATTTGGAGCAAAAGTATTAATACTGACATTCAGTTAGAAGGAGTGATAGATCCCGGTTTTTTCAGCAGATACCGAAACACCGGAGCGATCTGGGGTAGCCCGGAAGCTCAGTTAGGTAACAGAACTATACTCCCGGCTCGTGAAACAAGAAAGTTGCACAGTAAACTAATTATTATCGATGTAAATGAACCTTCACCTGAGGATGAAGCAGTGGTCATTGCCGGTTCTTATAATTTCTCAAATAATGCAGAACTAAGTAATGATGAAAACACACTTATTATCTATTCCGATAAGATAGCAAACCAATATTACCAGAACTTTAAAGAAGTAATGAACAGGGCTCAGGGGAAAAGCTTTGGGCCTTCTCCAAAAACAGATCCTGAAAAGTGGTATGATGTGTATGCAATACGGGACGGAGCGGAGTTTGAGGTCGAAATAGTACCGGGCTTTGGGTATCCGGTGCAACTTTTGGGAGTTGACGTTCCATCTATTTACGCTGGTGGAGATTCCGCTGAATATTTTTCAGGAGCATCTGCCGGTTATATGAAGAATTTGCTGGAAGGAAGAAAGGTGAGAATTTATGATTACGATGGGGGCGAAGCGTATTCCGCTTATAACCGACTTTTCGCTTACGTAGTTGTTGATAAAGAAGGTGAGAAAAGTTCGTTAAATAGAGAGATGCTTATAAATGGTTTCGGAACTTATTCTGAGAATTTCCGGCAGAATGAAGATTCAGTAGATGCTTTTAAAAAATATGAAGGGCTTGCCAAAGAAAATAACAGAGCAATTTGGAAAAATGAATCGAAGATCGGCTCAAAAGTATTAAGGGCAAAAGAAATTGAAAAGGGATCGGCTATTGAAGTCGTATATCCAATCAATATAAATACGGCTGATCAGGCGACTTTACAGTTACTTCCGGGAATCGGAAAAACCTATGCTTCCAGAATAATTGAATACAGATCAAGCAATAATGGGTTTTCGAGTATAGAAGAGCTTCTGAAAATAAAAGGAATCGGTACAAAGAGATTGGCGAAAATCCGCCCATTGATTACTATTTATTAGACAAGCACTAACTCTTTCAGGTCCGCTTTCAGTGTAAGTAACATTTTACCAATTATTTGCGAAATACGAGCTTCGCTCAGGTTTAATGATTCAGCTATTTCTTTTAATGTGCATTCCTCATAATAATACAATGCTAAAATTATCTGTTCTCTTTCTGATAAAGACTTAACAGCTTGCTTTAGCTGCTGAGAATCCTCTTCATTAATAATTGACTGGTCAGGTAAACCAAAGTTCACATCTTCAATTCTGCTCAAAAGAGAGTTTTCAGAATCTGAGCCGTGGCAAACATCAAGAGAGAGGGCAACTCGCTGCTGAACTTTAGAAAGAAGTTTTTGATAATCATTCAGGCTAAGATCCATTTCTTTTGCAACTTCATGATCCAAAGGAGTCCGCCCCAGTTTTTGTTGTAGGCAACTAATGGTCTCTTGAGCAGAACCATAGCGAGCCCGGTTTGTTCTTGACAGTTCATCAATCGAACGAAGATAATCGATAATGCTACCCCGGATTCTGTAATAAGCAAAGGTATTAAACTTTACGTCTTTATCGAGAGTGTAATTATCCAAGGCTTGTAAGAGCCCGGTAGCTCCGATGTTGATTAGATCATCTTTATCACATAAAGGAGAATTAGGACTGCTCACTTTACCCGCAATACTTTTAATAAGTGGAATAGATTCTCTTACGATAAGATTCTTAAGGGAAGAAGTAGGGTTGGTCTTGTATTCTAAAACTAAATTCTGAAGATCCATAGTATTGTACCACCATTATTAATTATTGTCTCCGCATACATAATATTAAGAATTATTAATTATTAAAAAATTTTAATATTAATTTTTATTAATAATAAATATTGCGTTTAGATACCGAAAAAGAAAGTATTTGTGATTTTCAGGTGTTTGGAAATACGGGGAGAAAAATATTTTTTTTAAAAACTAATGATTTTCAGAGAGTAGCCGATACTATATGTAGTATGCTAAGTCCTGAATTCCATATGAGTAGTGGTAAGAGTCATTTTTTTAAAATGATAATCGAACTATGTGAATTAGAAGATGAGGCGTCTCTTCTGGAGCAAATCGAAAATGTAATTGAAGGGTTAGATTCTCGGTATGTTGCGTCAGCCAATTTTGCAGAGTTTTTAAACTACTGCCAGAACCTGGTTATGAATGGAGAGTATATAGAGTTAAAAAGGTTACTAACTGGGAAAGTGAATAAGAGTGCGCCTGAGTCGGATAAAAGAGCGAATGTTCTCGGCTTACACTCATTTAAAAAAGCAATATAATGACTAACAATGAAGAGCAGGTTTTAATTAAAGAGCTGCTGGAAGTAAATGAAGATGTAATGCTTACCAATAAAAAGAAGGAATTCCTTCTGGAAGACGAAGGTGTAATGGAGGCTATCATTGCAGGCCTTATAAGAGACTTTAACTACCTGTAACAAAAAACCCCTTCCGAGATCAATCGTAAGGGGCTGGTCAAGAGAGATTCTTGTAATATAAAAACTGTGATCCGGGAGGGACTCGAACCCTCGACCCACGGCTTAAAAGGCAGTTGCTCTACCAACTGAGCTACCGGATCTTCCATCGCAAATGCGAAAGGCTCCAAAGATACGGGTTTATAAACTTTATGACAATCTTAAATCAAGTATTATTCAGACTTTTTCATTATTGTTTAAGAATTATCTCATATAAGTCTGATTCTACGCTTATTTTTACCTCTTCTATAATCCTGCCAACTTCTTTTCCATTCTTATAAATAATAAAAGTCGGAGTTCTTTTAATATTATTCGCTTTAATAATTTCTTTGGGTCCTCTTTTCTTGTACTCCAATGCTGTATAGTTAGCAGTGATCAAAGGATTATCTATGGAGTGCATTACTTTGAAGAAAGCAGGTATTTCTCTTTTACTGTCATGACACCACATCCCCATAAATACATCAACCAAAATAGAATCTTCTACTGCGTTTAGTTTAGAAATGGTCTCCGGATCAGGTTTATATCGCTCGGCATACAAATCAAAGATCTTTACCTCTCGGATCTGTGCTTCTGTAACAGGACCACTTAAATATTCATCCTGTGCGGTTGCCGGAATGGCCAGCACAAATAATAAAGAAAAAAAGAGGGGATAAATTTTCATTGAGAGCATTTCTAAGTTCTGTACATTACATTGAACATCATAAGCATTCAAAAGATCAAGTAAAAGTATGGCAAGTATTTTCTCTAAAATTATAAAAGGTGAGATTCCCTGTTACAAAATTGCTGAGAACGAAGAATTCTTTTCGTTTTTAGATATAAATCCAATTGCAGAGGGGCACACACTGGTTATCCCTAAAAAAGAAACAGACTATATATTTGATCTTTCCGATGAATCCTTACAAGGATTAATAAGTTTCTCCAAGAGAATAGCAAAAGCTATAGATCAATCACTGGGGACTATCAGAACAGGTATAATTGTAGAAGGCCTTGAAGTTCCGCATGCACATATACATTTAATTCCTATCTATTTTGAAGGACAACCGGTAAGTTTGGGTAGAAAAACAGATGTAAGTGAATCCAGAATGAAAGAATTAGCATCTTTAATAAGCAATGCAGTTGAATTATGAGAGTATTAATCATTAATGGACCCAATTTGAACCTGTTGGGAACCCGGGATACCGGGATTTACGGGACAGGAACCTTGGAAGAGCTTCAGGGTTATATTTCTGAGACATTTAAGCAACACGAGATATCATTTTTCCAAAGCAACCTGGAAGGAGCAATTATTGATAAATTACAGGAAGCAATGGTTGACGGAACTCAGGGTTTGGTCACTAACCTGGGAGCATATACTCATACTTCCGTAGCTTTAAGAGATGCGTTGGAACCAATTAACTTCCCCAAAGTAGAAGTTCATATTTCAAATATCCATGCCCGGGAGACTTTCAGAGAAAAATCTTTAACAGGAGAGGTTATGGATGGAATAATTACAGGCTTTGGAAAGCATAGTTATATTCTTGGGGTACAAGCCATAGAACACCTTACAAATCAATAACTTTTGAAGCAGCTTAAAGAACTTTTTTCTGATACACTTATTTACGGAGTAAGCAGCGTTTTTACCCGTTTTATCAGCTATTTGTTGGTTCCGTTCTACACCGGTGTATTTAATACCGACGAGTACGGTATTGTAAGCCTGATCTATGTTCTGATTGCTTTTCTGAATGTGGTATTTACATATGGTATGGAATCCACTTATTTCAAATATGCTAAAGACCGTGACAAAGCAAAAGACATTTTTAAGACACTTCAATTGTGTCTGCTTGGAACTACCGTTGTACTTGTAGCTGTAGTTTGGTTTCTGAATCCTATTCTTAACCCAATTATAGGATTAGCCGAGCCATTTCCTCTTTTTACACTGATGTTGGGGATCTTAGCATTTGATACAATGTCGGCAGTACCTTTTGCTGAGCTCAGGTTAGGAAGAAGACCGGTTCTTTTTGCTTTTCTGAAAATGTTGAATGTGCTCATAAATATTGGTTTAAACCTCTATTTGATTCTGGAGTTGCATTTAAGTATTGAAGCGGTTCTGATCAGTAATATACTTGCCTCCATAGTTACTGCAATTCTGGTGTGGTCGGTGACCTTTGATATGATGAGAGGTTCATGGGATACAGAGGTTCTTAAAAAAGCATTGATATTCGGTTTGCCATTTGTTCCTGCGGGAATTGGATATGTGATCAACGAAATGATCGATCGTGTTTTCCTGAAGAGAATGGATTCCGAAACACTTACTAAATTATATGGTTTAGCGGGAGACGGGACCGCTTATAATGGAGAAGATATAGTTGGTATTTACTCAGCCGGATACAAACTAGCGGTAGTAATGTTGCTTTTTGTAACGGTATTTAAGTTTGCCTGGCAACCCTTTTTTATGAGACAGTCGGATGAGGAAGATGCTCCTAAATTGTTCTCTGAAACTTTCAGATATTTTAACTTAGGTGCTGCTTTTATATTCATCTTCTTTTCATTGTTTATCTCATTCATTGTTCAGATAAAGATTCCCTTTACGGATGCGACACTTATTGGAAGAGACTATTGGCTGGGCTTAAATATTGTATCACCATTGTTAATGGCTTACTGGTTTCAGGGATGGTACATAAATTTTTCAGCAGGCATTTTTATTGGAGATAACACAAAAGTTCTGGCATTTATAACTCTTATCGGATCGGTGATTACCGTGTTGGGAAATTATATTTTTGTACCCTATTTCGGAATGATAGCGTCTGCATACACAACATTATGCAGCTATGCTGTAATGGCTATGGTTATCTATTTTTATTCTAAAAAAGCCTTTGATGTACCCTATAAACTCTGGCAGGGATTCTTTGTGATTGCAATAGCTGAATTTAGCTTGGCATTAAAACCAACCTTTAAAAGTCTGATCGGTTCTGAATTTTGGGCTTCGGTTGTATTATTTTTTGTAGCAATGGGGGTTTTAGCACTGATGACGATGAAAAATTTCTTTTTAAAGGAAACAGAAAGTTAAATTTTGCCTACTTGTTAATCTTTCAGACACTATTTTTTTACAATTCCTGAATTTCGCTTTAATTATACTTCAACTATGAAAAAAATTGTATTTCTTTTTCTGAATTTGATTGTAATGAGCTGGATGACACAGGCTCAGGACGTTGATACAACAATGACTTTCGAGGAGTATGACCCTGTTTCTACATTAGTGGTTCCGGGAGAGAAAATTACCAAAGCAAAATTCCCTTTCATCGATGTTCACAGCCATCACTGGCGAATGGCTACGCAAGATCTTAAACAACTCTCTTCCGAAATGGACGATCTGAATATGAAAGTGATCGTGAATTTGAGTGGCCGTTCGGGAGATCAATTAAAAGATATCACAGACAATATTGAAGATAGCGGATTAAAAAGGTTCATCGTATTTGCAAACATCAACTTTAATGGAATAGATGAAGAAGGATGGACCGAAAGAGCAGTTGCACAACTTCAGGAAGATTATGACAATGGCGCTCGTGGTGTAAAGATATTCAAAAATTTGGGACTTACAGTTTTGGACTCGGATGGAAAGCGGGTACAAACTGATGATCCCCGGATTGATCCTGTTTGGGCAAAAGCCGGTGAATTGGGAATTCCGATATTGATTCACACGGGAGAACCGGCTGTTTTCTGGGCACCTATTGATGAACACAACGAGCGCTGGCTGGAAATGAAGAACTTTCCAAACCGACACAGAGGTGATACAACCAGATTTCCAAGCTGGGAAGTTGTAATGGCTGAGCAGTGGAATGTGTTCAGAAAACACCCGGAAACAAATTTTATAAATGCTCATTTAGGATGGATGGCAAATGACCTCGAAAGACTAGGAAGACATCTTGATGAATTCCCAAATGTGTACACTGAAATGGCTGCGGTAATTGCTGAACTTGGTAGGCAACCCCGGTTCGCCAAAGAATTCTTTATTAAATATCAGGATAGGTTATTGTTTGGAAAAGACACTTATCGCCCGGAAGAATACTACACCTATTTCAGAGTTTTAGAAAGCGATGATGAGTATTTTGACTATTTCAGAAAACGTCATGCTTTTTGGAAAATGTATGGATTGAATCTTCCTGATAATGTGTTGAAAAAAGTGTACTACAAAAATGCTTTAAAAATAATACCGGGTATCGATAAAAATTTATTCCCGGAAAACTAATCAATCAACTTAAATACAACCGAAATGAAAGCTTTATTAAAATTGGGAGCACTTGCAGTTTTTGCCGTGCTTCTTTCATCAGAACTAACGGTAGCTCAGGAAAGAGGGAAGGGAAATCGTCCAAGTCCGAACGCCTCAGTAAGTCAGGATATTGGATCAACTACAGTTTCTATTACTTATGGACGTCCTGGTCTGAAAGGAAGAAGTTTAGCCTCTCTTGCAAAGCCGGAACAGGTATGGAGAACAGGAGCCAACGAATCTACAGTTATAACTTTTTCAGATGATGTAATGTTTGGTGGTAAAGAAGTTAAAGCAGGAACGTATTCTCTATATACTATTCCCGGCGAAAACTGGACTTTCATCATTAATAAAAAACTCAGCTGGGGAACTCAGTACGATAAGTCAGAGGACGTTTTAAGAGTGCCTGCGGCAGTAACAGCAGAAGGTGCTTCAAGCTTTGAAAGATTTACCATCTATTTTGATACTCTTTCAGATACCAAAGCTCACTTAAATCTCCAATGGGGAAAAACAATGACTGCAATCCCTATTACAACTAAGTAATTAAATTTTTTTTACTACTTTAAAGGAGCTCTGAGGAGCTCCTTTTTTTATGCAACACATTTTTATGAAACAATTTCTGATCTTTGTTGGCTTTTCTATTCTCTACTCAACCGCAGCATTAAGCCAATCGGGTTCTAAATGGCTTTTTGATGATTCAACTTTGCCGGAAATCAGAATAACAATCGATCCGGATTCTCTTAACGAAATTTTAGATGATGAGAATCAGCAAAGTGACCATGAATTCCATGCTAAATTCAGTATTACAAAAGATGGAGTTACAGAAACAGTTGACAGTGTTGGTTTCAGATTGAGAGGGAATACTTCCAGAGCGTCTGATAAAAAATCTTTCAAAGTTTCATTCGATACATTTATTGACGGTAGAGAATACCGCGGTTTGGATAAAATGAATATTAACGGAGAACACAACGATCCAACGATAATGAGAGCTAAATTAAGTTGGGATATTTTCGAAAAGATGGAAGTTAAAGCTCCAAGATCTAATCATGTTGCTTTTTATATCAATGATGTTTTTTATGGACTGTATTTGAATGTAGAACACATCGATAATGAATTTCTGAAAAAGGAATTTGATGGTGATTCGGGTAACTTATATAAATGTCTGTATCCGGCCGATCTGAGCTATAGAGGACCTAATTCAGATGATTATAGTGAATATGAAGAATTTGGCAGAAGACCTTATGATCTTAAGACAAACGAAGCAGAAAATGATTACTCAGGTCTGGCGTCATTTATTGAATTCTTAAACAACTCAAACGATCAGGATTTCGAAGAGCAAGTTCATGATTATATGGATGTAGACGCCACTCTTCGATGGATGGCTATAGATGTGTTGACCGGGAATTGGGATAACTACTCATTCAACAAGAATAACTTCTATTTATATCATTCTTCCGATGATGGTAGGTTTGTAGTAATACCTTATGATTATGACAACACTCTTGGAGTGGATTTCTTTGGTATAGATTGGGGAATCAGAAATATTTATAACTGGGGAAATCAAAACGAAGCTCGCCCCTTAACAAACCGTCTTTTAGGAAGCCAAAAATTTAAAGATTGGTTCAGTTATTATCTGAATGAAACTATAGAAACTGTTTTTAATCAGGATAGTTTGTTTCCTGAAATAGATCGTATGAAAGCAATGATTCAAACATCAGCTGAGGCCGACACTTTCAGAACAAAAGACTGGCCGGCATTGGATTTTGAGAATTACGATAAATCATTTACTCAAGCTTTAGGGGGGCATGTACCATACGGACTGAAACCTTTTATAACTCAAAGAACCAATTCAGCATTAAATCAACTACAGCTGAATAATATATATCCGATTATCCACACATCTTCGTCAAAGCTTCTCAACGACAATGGAGATAAAACAATCGTTGTTGAAGCTATAGTTAAGGATGATGATCTGAATGTAGTAAGCGCAAAACTAGACATACTTGAATTCTTAAATCCTTTTGAATTAAACGATGATGGTAACGGAGCAGACAGAATTGCAGGCGATGGCATTTATACGGGATCTAAAGAAATAGGGTCTTATTCAGATGATATAAACTATTTCGTGCTGGCTCAGGATCTGGAAGGAAAAACAAGTCGGTATCCACAAAATCCGGCAAAAAAATTAGTACAGGAAAATTCGGATGCTGCTACTGATCTTCTTATAAATGAATTAATGGCGAGTAACAGTTCAACCATTCAGGACGAATCAGGCTCTTTTCCGGATTGGGTAGAAATTTTTAATAGTACGCCAGACGAAGTCTCATTAAGCGGGTATTTTCTTACAGATGATCTGGTAAATCCCGGCAAATGGGCATTTCCGGATACAACGATTCCGGGAGAGGGATTTTTAATTGTTTGGGCAGATGACGATGAGAAGGAAGGACCCATGCATGCTTCTTTCAATTTGAATAAGAGCGGAGAAGATCTGGGACTGTACAAAAAGAATGGAAATAATTTTGAAGCAGTAAACACGCTTACATTTGGTGAACAGACTACGGATGTTTCGTATGCAAGAGATGGAGACGGAGCTAGTTCTTTTGTGTTCAGGAATGAGCCTACACCAGGTGCTACAAATGGAATTATTCTAAGTGCAGGTGATAATTCGGAAATACCTGAAAATGTTACACTGTATCAAAATTACCCGAATCCATTTAACCCTAGCACAACAATTTCTTTCGGGCTGGATAAACAGGATAAAGTGACACTGGAAGTATTCAATATCACAGGACAGTTAGTTGAAACTATTACTAGTGAGGTGTTTAGTGCAGGGAATCATTCAGTAAAGTTTCGTGCTGATAATCTTTCAAGCGGAGTATATTTTTACAGACTTAAAACTTCCGCCTCAACACAGACAAAGAAATTTACTTTAATAAAGTAGTTTAGATATGAAGCCATTTAATATAGAAATCACAAGTATTGAAAAAGGACCTGAAGAACTGGAACTTCAGTTACCAATAAAAGCCAAAGCTATAAAAGAGCTTCCGGGAAAAGACAGACCTGATTACATTCTTGCTTCGTTGGAATCTTCAATTCTATGGGTAAACAAAGAGAAAGGAATTAACAAAGAAATAGAATTTGTGGTACTTTGTGCCAAGTTTAAAGGGCAGAGCATAAATAGTGATATGAAAGAGATGACCGTTGCAGTAGCTTATGTAATTGACAACTCTATAGAACAAGATGTGATACTGAATTTCAGTAAATGTAAATATGTAGCAGTTGCAAAGGCTTCAGCAACAAGTAAATGGAATATATTCAGTTAAGAGTCAAAAAAGCACATTTCAGCTCACGCTTAGTAACTTACTTCTTACTTCTTTGTAATAATCTTCATACTGATTCACGACCAGATTTTGATTAAATAGCTCTGCGCGTTTACGGGCATTTTTGCTCATGCGAGCGTGTAATTCTGGATTCGTTAGTATTTCTACGGCATTATCTGCCATACAATCGATGTCATCCAGATCACAAAGAAAACCCGTTTCGCCCTGAACATTTACTTCGGGCAGACCGCCAATGTTAGAACTAATTACAGGTACAGAACAACTCATTGCTTCTAATGCTGCCAATCCAAAAGTCTCTGAACCAGAAGGAATCAAAAACAGATCTGCAATGGAAAGTACTTCTTCCACCTGATCCAGTTTTCCTAAGAAGCGCACATGATCACAAATTCCGAGGTCACGGCATTGTTGCTCGGTTCGTTGGCGTTCAGGTCCGTCGCCTACAAGCAAAAGTTTTGCAGGTATACCGTGTTTTAGAATTCTGTCAAATACAGTAACAACTTCAGGAACACGCTTTACTTTTCGAAAATTAGATACATGAACAACTACTTTTTCTCCATCAGGACAAATGGCTCTTTTAAAGTGACTCTTATTGGATTTCTGAAATCTTTCCAGATCAATAAAATTTGGAATAACTTTGATGTCAGTTTTTATATCAAACCGTTCGCAGGTTTCGCGCCTCAGATAGTCAGAAACCGCAGTAACTCCATCACTTTTGTTAATCGAGAATTCCACTACATGCTTGTAACTTGGGTCACTGCCTACCAATGTTATATCTGTACCGTGTAAAGTTGTAACAACCGGAACATGAATTCCTTTTTCAGCCATAATTTGTTTGGCTAAATAAGCACTTGTTGCATGAGGAAGCGCATAATGAACGTGAAGAAGATCAAGATTCTCATACTCGATCAAATTGACCATTTGTGAAGCTAATGCCAGTGCATAAGGAGGGTACTCAAACAACGGATACGCATTAATGGCTACCTCATGGTAAAAAATATTGGAATCCAGCGTTTCTAGTCTGGCTGGCTTTGCATAACTCAGCATATGAATTTTATGACCTTTTGAGGCTAATACTTTAGCTAATTCAGTAGCAACAACACCACTACCGCCAAAGGTAGGATAACAGACAATTCCAATATTCATATAAGCTCTTTAATTTTTTAAAGGTAATTAATCTCACGCTTTCTAACACAACCTTTAACAGTTTGGTTTCATAAAAAATTTACGATGGCTATGTAGTATTATGTATATTTACAACCTTGAATCAGTAACATAATTGTAGTTATCTAATGGCAGGACATTCTAAATGGGCGAATATTCGCCACAAGAAGGCTAAGGAAGATTCCAAGAGATCAAAAGTTTTTACAAAAGTGATCAAAGAATTAACTGTAGCTGCACGCGAAGGTGGTGGTGATCCTACGGGAAATCCACGTTTATCGTTAGCAATTGATAACGCGAAGGCCGTAAACCTTCCAAAAGACAATATGGAACGTGCAATTAAGCGCGGAACCGGAGAAGGAGATGACGCTGCTACTTATGAGGAAGTTACTTTTGAAGGATACGGGCCTGGTGGAATTGCCTATTTTGTTGAGGTAACCACAGATAATAATACACGTTCAGTTGCTGATATTCGACATATTTTCACCAAACATGGCGGAAATATGGGTACCAATGGCTCGGTAAGTTTCTTGTTCGAGCAAAAAGGGATGATCCGAGTGGCTTCAGAAGGTAAAGACGAAGAAGAATTTATGCTGGAAGCCATTGAAGCAGGAGCAGATGATATACAATCAGAAGAAGATTTATTCGTTGTGTACACGACTCGTGAAGATCTTTTTAATGTGCGAAAAGCATTGGAAGAGGGAGGAAATAAGATCGAGTCTGCAGAGTTGATCCGCGAAGCTACAACTGAAACAAAAGTAGACGCGGAAACGGCTCTTTCAAATTTAAAGATGATGGACAAGTTTGAAGACAATGATGATGTAACCAACGTGTTTACCAATATGTTGATGGATGAGGAAACACTGCAGGTAGCGGAAGAAATGGAATAGAATTAATGAAAATCTTGCTTTACATATTGATCGGATTTCTTTTTGTAGCTTCGGGCGATGGAAGAGAAGCTAATAAGGCATACAATGAAGGAAACTATGTTTTAGCAGATTCTTTATTCCGATTAGCTTTGGAAGAGGATCCCGAGAATTCTAAGCTGTATTTCAATCTTGGAAATGCATTGGCTAAACAGGGTAAAGTAGAAGACGCCATCGAAGCTTATCTGAACTCGCAGGAATATGCTGAATCAGCAGAAGATAAAGCTCTTGCTCAATACAACATTGGAACGATATTGGCTGAAAACGAAGACTGGAAACCTGCGGCGCATCATTTCAGAAACTCCTTAAAGTTGAACTCTGGAGATTATGAAGCGAAACATAATTACGAATTAGCCACTAAAAAAGCGTCAGAAGAAGAGAATGAGCAAAACCAGGATCAACAAAATCAGGATCAGGAAAAAGAACCTCCTACCGAATATGCCAAGGCGATGAAAAAACGTGCAGAGCAGTTGGTTGCAGAGCAAAGATATCAGGAAGCATTTAACTTGATGGAAAGTGCCGCTTCAAACGATAAGACTGTTCAGCCTAACTACAACGATTTTATGGAACGAATTAAGACCGTAAGCACTATAGACAATTAATCATGAAATACTTTTCAAGCATTTTATTAATGGCTTTGATCGCTGTGACTGTTCAGGCTCAGAATGCGGATAATTTCTTCCACAGAGGAGCGAATTCGTACATCAACTCGCAATTGAATCAGGCCATTCAGATAGTTGATGAAGGACTATTCCAACACCCGAATGATGCTAAACTGAATGCGTTGAAACAAAAGCTGGAAGAAGAGAAAGAAAAACAGCAACAGCAGCAACAAAACCAGCAAAACCAAAATCAGGAGCAGGAACAACAAGAACAGGATCAGCAGGAACAACAAGAACAGGATCAGCAGGAGCAAAACCAGGATCAGCAACAAGAGAATCAAGAGCAAAACGAAGAAGAGCAGCAGGAACAGGAACAAGGTGAAGGAAGTGAAGAAAATGACCCTAAACCTGAAGAAGGAAAGGAAATCGATTCCAAAGAAATAAGTAAAGAAGATGCTGAGAAGATCCTGAAAGCTCTGGCTCAGAAAGAAAAAGAATTGTTGAAAGACTTCAAGAAAAAGAAATCAAAAGACAGCGCTACGCATGATAAAGATTGGTAATAAGCCAGTACTACTTTTTGTCTTATTAATTTCAGGAATCGCCAATCAGCTTTTATTGGCACAGGATGTGAGTGTACAGGCAACCCTGACAGAAACTAATATTTTCGAAGGGGAATCGGTTCAGCTTGATATCGCAATTTCAGGAACCTCTCTTAATTCCCTGGAACGGCCGGAGATTCCATCCATTTCCGGATTACGATATTTACCGAACAGAACTATTTCCGGAAGCAACTACACTTATGTAAATGGTAAACCATCGCTGACTCAAAGCTACGGTTTTCAGTTCATTGCTCAAGCGCCCGGAAGTTACACGGTTCCTTCAATCAAAGTGACGGTTAACGGGAAAGAATTTGCAACAAAACCAATTGCGTTCAAAGTATTAGACCCCAAAACCATTGACAATGGAAATGCGGAAAGAGCTCCGGATATTTATGTGAGATTAGAACCAACTACTCAAAACCCGGTTGTAGGCCAGCAGGTCGTAGCTGATATCGTATTATATTTTAAAAGCGAAGTAGAAGTCTCTAACTACAACACTGTTCCGGGATGGAAAGCTGAAGGTTTCTGGAAAGAAGAATTGAACAATCCAACACAAGCCAGAACAACTTCAGTTATTATTAATGGAATTCGATATAAAAGAGCCCGGCTTTTACAGTATGCGCTTTTTCCCACTAAAGCAGGAGAGTTGACTTTAAGTCCGTACAGCTTAACGGTAAGGGTTCGTAACAGCAGAAGAACTGCACGAGATCCCTTCAATTTTAGTTTTGGGCAAGAGAACAAAGAATTAAAAACCCTTCCGATTACTTTAAATGTGGGACGACCACCGGCCATTGAAAATGCTGAATATATAGGAGCAGTTGGTGATTTTGAGATCAAAAGAACCATAAAGCCAAGTTCAGCTTATGTGGGCGAAAGCGTGGAAATTATAACTGAGATAACAGGCTCAGGAAATTTACCATTACTTAACAAACCTGAGTACGATTTTCCGGAGTCTTTAGAGCTGTATAATCCACAGGAAAATACAAGTATTACCCGTGACAACAGGGTGATCGCAGGTTCTAAAACGTTTACTGATATTATCATCGCCCGCAATGACGGCACTTATTCTATTCCTGAAAAAAGGATAGCAACTTTTAATCCTGATAAAAACAGCTACGAATATTTTACGCTTTCAGAAATAAAATTCAGAGCGGATATTGATCCCAATGCCACGGTAACTTCTTTGGAAGATATGCGTTTGGATATTGAACCGGTTACAGGTTTAGCACAATGGAAACAGAAATCAGGGACGCCTTTAACTGAAAGAAATTCGATTTGGGTGATGCTGTTCACTTCCTTTTTGCTTTTTATAGGAGCATACGGGTATAAGAGCTATTATGATAAATTGAACAACGATGCCGGTTTTGCGAGATCCACTAAGGCCAAAGATAAAGCGATGGAAACTTTGGATAACGCAAAAACCACAGAGGACATCAAAGAGGGATACCACAAAATTCAAAAAGCTCTTTCGCAGTTTATAGCTGACAAAATGAATTTGCCGATAGCAGGGGTTTCGGGGCAGAGTCTAATCACAGAGATCCAAAAGAAGGGCGCAGATAAATCTGTAATAACGGAAGCGAAGAGAATTTTTGATAAATGCGAAACCATAGCTTACGCTCCAAATATTTCACAAGAAGGATTAGAAGATGATGTGGAAAAAACCAAACAACTGATCAAAGATTTGGGGAAGGTTCTGTGAAAAAAGTATTGGCACTATCAATTCTTTTCTGTTTTACCGGCGTATTATTTGGACAGTCTTCACCACAACTTAATTTTGATGAAGCCAATAATTTGCTTGAAGAAGGTAACTACAGAGAAGCTTTAAAAAAGTACCGACAAATTGAAGGGAATAACTTTATTTCCGGTGAACTGTTTTTAAATATGGGCATCGCTTCTGTTCAGATCGATTCTTTAGGACTGGCAAAGTTCTACTTTTTGCAGGCCGCTAAATTTGAGTCAACGCAGCAAAGTGTAGATCAGGCGCTGGATTTTGTGAACTCACAATTCAGCAGACAGTCTGCAAAGCTTCCAAAATTACCGTGGGACAGAGCCGTCGATCATTTTAAAGTAACTCCGGGTACGTTCGGATTGTTTTTGATCGGTTATTGCTTTGTTTGTCTGGCATTAATGCTGATCATAGCAGGTTGGTTTAATCTGATAAAGCTGCCAAAGCAAAAGAATATTATCATCAGTTGTTTAACCATTGCTGTACTGATCATCTCACTTTCATATTATGTGGATTATGTAGACCAAAGATATGACGAAGCTGTTTTGATCATGGATGAATCCAGTGTATCTGCTTCTCCATCTGAAAATTCAGAATTAGTGAGTATGGCGTACGAAGGATATGATCTGACCATTGACCGGAAAAAAAGTGCAACACAAGAAAACTGGTATTACATTAGATTAGGAAACGGACAATTCGGCTGGATAGAAGCCAAAGGAATCAAAATTTTATAATTCAAAAAAACTCATGAGTAAATCACAAGAGTACATCGATCAAAACATCAGCAAATTTGAAGAAGAACTGTTCGACCTGCTTCGCATTCCCAGTGTGAGTACAGATTCTTCCAAAAAACCTGCGATCAAAGAAGCGGCGAACTTTCTGTTGAAACAGTTTGAATCTTTTGATCTTGAAAGAGTAGAATTATTTGAAACTCCGGGAAATCCCATTGTGTACGCTGAGCATTGTCCACATGATGACAAGCCAACCGTTTTAGTGTACGGCCATTATGATGTGCAACCATCCGACCCCGATGAATTATGGGATTCTCCTGCTTTTGAACCGGTAGTAAAAGATGGGAATGTGTACGCTCGTGGAGCAAGTGATGATAAGGGTCAGTCGTATACGCACGTAAAAGCGATCGAGTCATTCAGAAAAACAGGGCAGGAAATTCCGGTAAATGTGAAATTTATTCTGGAAGGAGAAGAAGAAATCGGTTCTCCGAATTTGGTTCCTTTTATCACTGAGCACAAAGACATGCTGGACTGCGATATGGTGTTGATCTCAGATACTTCCATGTTCGGAAAAGATATGCCATCCATCACTTATGGATTACGCGGCTTGGCGTATATGGAAGTTGAAGTAGTTGGACCAAACCGGGATCTGCACTCCGGTGTATACGGCGGCGCGGTAGAAAATCCATTGAATGTTCTGTGTGAGATGATCGCCAAACTGAAAGACGAAGACGGAAGAATTCAGATTCCGGGTTTTTATGACAAAGTGATCGATCTTACAGAAGCGGAAAGAGAAGCATCCGCAGCACTTCCTTTTGATGAAGAAGCGTATAAAAAGTCACTCGATATTGACTCCGTTCATGGTGAAAAAGGATACACCACTCTCGAAAGAGCTTCGGCACGTCCTACTCTTGATGTAAATGGAATTTGGGGCGGCTACACCGGCGAAGGAGCTAAAACCGTGCTCCCATCCAAAGCGAATGCAAAGATCAGTATGCGTTTGGTACCGGATCAGCATCCGAAAGAAATTGCAGAGTTATTCTCTGAATATTTTAATTCCATCGCTCCGGATACAGTGAAAGTAAAAGTAACGGATCATCACGGTGGACATCCATCGGTAACCGACCTTTCTTTTTATGGATTGAAAGCCGCTGCTCAGGCTTTTGAGGATGTGTTCGAAAAAGAAGTGCTGTTTTCCCGTGAAGGTGGATCTATTCCTATCGTTGCGGATTTCAAAAAAGTACTTGGTGTGGAATCTATTTTGATGGGTTTTGGAATAACGAGCGATGCCATTCACTCCCCAAATGAAAAATTCTCACTTCAGGATTTCCATCGTGGAATTAAAACCTCAGCAAGGTTTTTGGAGATCTTAGCAGAGGCTTAGAATATTGAATATTGAACAAGGAATGTTCAATGCTGAAGTAGTTGCTTTTTGATAAAGACGTCATCCTAAGAGAACAAGGGTGGGTCTGGCAAGGCTGGGAATTCTTTGAACCACAGAGAACACTTGTGTGATATCATAGAGATGTTGTGCAGCTTCTGAGCTAGTAAACCGCACAAGATCCTCCGTCCGCCATTCGGCGGACATCTCCTTCGAAGGAGGAATTTTTCTATTCCAAGCTCCTGTTTAGAATCTCAAATAACGGATCTGGTCATTCCTGCGAAGGCAGGAATCCGGATCGTTATTAAGGTTGTATCCTTTTAAATGAATCCAGATCTCGGGCAATCGCCGCGAGATGACCGTATTCTTTAATAATTTCAGTCTCTCGAACAACCTCCAAAATACACCGACCTTTAGAATTATTGGCGAGCCAAGAACGCAATGGAATCGACGGCTCCGCAGGAGCAATCATTACACTCTGGCTGATTCGTTAATGTGTATCATACGAACGCAGACCTTTTGTAATGATTAGTCGATGTAATGGAGTTCACGCCAATAATTCTTGTCGGGAGCTTTTGGTACTGAAGCCTGTGCTGAGGAAGCTCAGTATCGGTACAAAAGTACATAGACCCCAAGAAACTGCTTCGTAGCCGGGAAGGTTCGGTTCCGACGCAGAGCATCGGAACCAGATTAACTGAACCCTATAAAAAGGCTAAACTTAGCACAAGGGCACCTACTTTTGTCTTGATACAAAAGTAGCAAAAGATCAAGCCGAAGTATTTAAGACGGGTTCACTGATCCTGCGCTGAATAATCCTAAAGGTCTTCGTTCGATCAGATGCAGTTCTAGATTTCTCATCCGAAAGGATTATTCCTGCTTCGCAGATGCATCCGGATCATATTCTCTATTCCGTCTTAAATACTAAGGGCGAATATATCTTAGAATAATAAGAGTAAAATTGTCAACTAATTAAATGGTATCTACAGAAATGACATAATCTAAAATTAAAGTTAAATCATCCCTTGTTTTAAAAGATTCAATTCCCCATTTTACAAGCCATGCAAAAATCTCTTGCACATAGAATTGACAGACGCTCTGTACGGCGCATTCCGCGGCGGCGGTAACGCATAGTGGTATGTCGTGTTTTCTGCGATTACCATCTCATCTGAATTAATAAAAGCAGTTCAATTCTAACTCATCCTTCGGGATTTCCATCTTTTACTCACATGTCGGTTTCTATCTATTTCGGTTCATCCAAGCACGCAGTTTATGCGGAAGAGATCTGTGCACTTATTGAAAAAGCAGCTCAACAGCGCGGAACAGGTATTGCAAAACGTGATCCCAATTACATCAAAACTAAATTTGATAATGAAAATGCAGTTATAGCCTTAGATGGGGATAAACTGGTTGGGTTTTGCTACATCGAGATCTGGGAAAATAAAAAGTATGTGGCAAATTCGGGACTGATCGTTCATCCGGATTACAGAGGACTCGGACTGGCAAAAAAGATCAAAGCGAAGGCGTTTGAATTGTCTGGGAAAAAGTATCCGGAATCTAAGTTGTTCGGGATCACTACCAGCTTGCCGGTTATGAAGATCAATTCGGATCTGGGTTATAAGCCGGTTACGTTTTCAGAACTTACTCAGGATGAAACGTTCTGGAAAGGTTGTCAAAGTTGTCCGAATTATGACATCCTTTCCAGAAATGATCGTAAGAATTGTTTATGCACAGGAATGCTGTACGATCCTAAGCATCCGAATAACAAACCAAAAGAAGAACGCGAAGCAAACATCAGAAAGTTTTACCGCTGGGTGCAGATGAAAACCGCTTCTGTTCAGAAACTCATTAAACCGTTAAAAATATTTTTATAGGCACTTAGTCATTCCTGTGAAGGCAGGAATCTAAATCTCGGGCAATGCTCAGATTGACCTTAATGGAATTAACATCATGAAGAAAAATAAAAAAGTAGTATTAGCATTTAGTGGTGGTCTAGACACCAGTTATTGCGCCATTCACTTGGCAAAAGAAAAGGGATACGAAGTGTTTACAGCGGCTGTAAACACCGGCGGCTTTGATGAAGCAGAACAAAAAGAACTGGCACAGAAAGCTGCTGATCTAGGTATCAAAGATCATGTCTGCATTGATGTTGAGCAGGAATTCTACCAGAAAGGAATTAAATATCTGTTATTCGGAAATGTGTTAAAGAACCATACTTATCCGCTTTCAGTTAGTGCAGAGCGTGTTTTTCAAGCGGTGGCTATAGCAGAATACGCCAAGAAGATCGGCGCTGACGCCATCGCACACGGAAGCACAGGAGCCGGAAATGATCAGGTTCGTTTCGATCTGATCTTTAATGTGCTTGCTCCGGAGATGGAGATCATCACGCCCATCAGAGACATGAAACTGAGTCGTGAAGAAGAAGTGGAGTTCCTGAAAAGCCACGGAGTGGAAAAAGAATGGGCGAAAGCGAAATATTCCATCAACAAAGGATTGTGGGGAACGAGTGTGGGCGGTGCCGAGACACTTACTTCTCATCAAACACTTCCGGATGAAGCGTGGCCAACAAAAGTTTCTGAAAGTGATGAATTAACAGTGGAAGTTGGATTTGAAAACGGAGAACCAACGTCCATAAACGGTGAGCAGTTAACTCCTGTTCAGGCGATCAAAAAACTTCAGGACATTGCGCAACCTTATGGAATTGGAAGAGATATTCATGTAGGTGATACCATCATCGGAATAAAAGGCAGAGTTGGATTTGAAGCGGCCGCACCCATGATATTGATAAAAGCACATCAGTTGCTGGAAAAGCATGTGTTGGGAAAATGGCAGTTATACTGGAAAGATCAGTTGGGCGAGTGGTACGGAATGTTGATGCACGAAGGACAATTTTTAGATCCGGTGATGAGAGATATTGAAGCTTTTCTGGAAAATACTCAGCAAAAAGTAACGGGAAAAGTGTTTGTGAAATTAGAACCCAAGCAATTCGAACTGATCGGTATTGAATCTGAATTTGATCTGATGCAATCAAAACATGGTCAGTATGGAGAGATGAATCAGGGCTGGAGTGGTGAAGATGTGAAAGGCTTTACGAAGATCCTTGCAAACGCAACGCTCATTCAACAATCGGTACAGAACAATGATTAAAGTTGGAATAATAGGCGGAGCAGGATATACAGCCGGTGAGTTGATTAGAATTTTGATCAATCATTCTAAAGTGGAACTGACTTCTGTTGTCAGTAAAAGTCACTCGGGACAAAAAATCCATGAGGCACATCCGGATCTGACCGGTGAGATCGATCTTGTATTTGATGAACAATTAGATCAGGATGTGGATGTTGTTTTTATTTGTTCAGGACATGGTAAATCAAAAGGGATTATAGAGTCCGGAGTGATTCCTAAAAAGGCAAAGATCATTGACCTGAGTTCAGATTTTCGTTTGAAATCAGAAGGAAATGAATTTATGTATGGCTTGCCGGAGTTGAACAGAGACTTAATCAAAAAAGCTGAAAAAGTAGCTAATCCGGGATGCTTTGCAACATGTATACAGTTGTGCCTGTTACCTCTGGCTTCAGCGAATTTGTTGAACAGTGATGTTCATGTGTCGGCGATAACGGGCAGTACCGGAGCCGGACAAAACCCAACATCTACCACACATTTTAGCTGGAGAAGTAACAATGCGTCAGTGTATAAAGCATTTACGCATCAGCATCTGGGCGAGATCACACAAAGTGTAACTCAGCTCAAAAGTGATTTTGACAGTGCTATCAATTTCATTCCGTTTCGCGGAGCGTTTACCAGAGGAATATTAGCAGCCTGTTATCTGAAAACAGAGTTGTCCCTTAAAGAAGCCGTTGTGTTGTTCAAAGATTATTACAGTAATCATCCGTTTGTTCATATTTCAGAAAAAGCTGTGGATGTAAAACAAGTTGTGAATTCTAACAAAGGAGTTCTTCATCTTCAGAAAGAAGAAGATCAGTTACTTATAACCGGAGTTATAGACAACTTAGTAAAAGGCGCCTCAGGGCAAGCCGTTCAGAATATGAATCTGATGTTTGGTCTGGAAGAAACCAGCGGATTGAAATTGAAAGGGAGTGCATTCTGATGGATTTATTAGCTGTTTATCCCTTGTTTGATGTGGAGCCCGTGAAAGCTAAAGGGAATTATGTTTTCACGGAAGACGGAACCAAATATTTAGATATGTATGGTGGTCATGCCGTCATTTCTATCGGACATTCACATCCGCTTTATGTGAAACGCATCACTGAGCAAATCAACAAGATCGGTTTTTACTCAAACTCTGTTCCCATCGGAATTCAGAAAGAGTTAGCAGAGAAATTAGGGGAACTTTCGGGATATGCGGACTGGAATTTATTTCTGTGCAATTCAGGGGCAGAAGCCAACGAGAATGCACTGAAAATGGCTTCTGCGTACAATGGAAGAAAGAAAATTCTGGTTTTCGAAAAAGGATTTCATGGCAGAACTTCGCTTGCTGTTGCAGCTACCGACAATCCGAGGATCTTGTTTCCTGTGAATGAAGGAGCAGAAATAGTTCGACTAAAATTGGAAGACTTTGAAGGTGTTGAAAAAGCCTTAAAGCAAGAAAATATAAGTGCGGTTTTGATCGAAGGCATTCAAGGGATCAGTGGCATTCATGCACCGACACCGGAATTCCTGAAGCATATCAGAACGTTGTGTGATCAAACAAATACAGTTCTCATTCTGGATGAAATACAATCAGGATTCGGAAGAACGGGTAAGTTCTTTGCTCATCAACATTCGGGAGTTGAGCCGGATATTATCAGCATGGCAAAAGGAATGGGCAATGGGTTTCCTGTTGGAGGAATTATCACACATCCAAAGTTTGAGGCTTCATTCGGGATGCTGGGAACAACATTCGGAGGAAATCATTTGGCCTGCGCAGCTTCTTTGGCGGTGTTGGAAGTGATGGAAAAGGAAAACCTGATCAAGCACGCAGAAGAAATGGGTGAATACCTGATGGAAGAATTGAAGAAGCTCCCAAAGGTAAAAGAAGTTCGTGGTGCAGGGTTGATGATAGGAGTGGAATTCGAATTTGAGATCGCTGAAATGAGAAAGACATTATTATATAAACATCACATTTTTACCGGCTCCTCATCAAATAAAAATACATTACGATTGTTGCCGGCTCTGGGAATTGGAAAAAGAGAAACAGAGGATTTTTTAAAAGCTATAAAGGAAGAATTATCATGAAACAGTTTTTCTCAATTGATGATGTGGACGATCTGAAAAGCCTGATTCAGGAAGGGCTGGAAGTAAAGAAAAATCCATTTAAAGAGAAGGGAAGCATCAGGAATAAGTCGATCTGTTTGCTGTTTCTGAATCCTAGCTTACGAACCCGATTGAGTTCTCAAAGAGCGGCTCAGAATCTGGGCGTGGATGTAACAGTATTTGATGTAGGAGCAGGTGGTTGGCAACTGGAATTTGCAGATGGAGCTGTCATGAACGGAAACAAAGCGGAGCACGTCAAAGAAGCAGCGGCAGTGATGGGTTCTTATTTTGACCTGGTGGCGATCCGTGCTTTTGCAAAATTGGAAGATCGTGAAGCAGATTATTCAGAACAGGTTTTGAGTCAGTTTATTAAACATTGTCCGGTGCCGGTGGTAAATCTGGAATCTTCTACCAGACATCCTCTGCAGGCTTTTGCAGATCTGATCACGATTGAAACTCATAAGAAGATAGAAAAACCAAAAGTAGTATTGACCTGGGCGCCTCATCCGAGAGAGCTTCCTCAGGCGGTGGCGAATTCGTTTTCGTTATGGACTCAGAAAGCGGAGTATGATCTCACGATCACTCATCCCGAAGGCTACGAATTAGCTCCTGAATTTTCAGGGAACGCGCATATTGAATACGATCAGAAAAAAGCATTTGAAGATGCTGATTTCATCTATGCAAAAAATTGGAGTAGTTATTCGGAGTACGGGAAAATACTTTCTGAAGATAAAAACTGGATGGTTGATGAAGCTAAAATGAAACTAACGAACGACGCCAAGTTCATGCACTGTTTACCCGTTCGCAGAAATGTGGTTGTGAGCGATGTTGTTATTGACAGCGCGAATTCACAGGTGATCGAAGAGGCAACCAACAGAATTGTTTCCGCTCAAACTATATTTAATAAAATTCTGAAAAATGAGTGAAATAAAAGTCATAAAGATCGGTGGTAAAGTCATTGATGACGAAGCAAAGCTGGATCAGTTTCTACAGGATTTTGCTCAAATCGAAGACAAGAAAATTCTGGTGCATGGTGGAGGGAAAATAGCTTCCGATGTGGCAGAAAAGCTGGGGCTGGAATCCAAAATGATCAATGGCAGAAGAATTACTGATTCCGATATGATCGATGTGGTGACCATGGTTTATGGCGGGTTGGTGAATAAAAAGATCGTGGCAAAACTTCAGGCTTTGGGTTGTAACGCAATTGGGCTTTCCGGCGCTGATATGAACCTGATCCAATCGAAAAAAAGAGATCCGGAACCTATAGATTTTGGTTTTGTGGGGGATATCGAACAGGTAAACGTTACGGTTTTAAACAGTTTGTTGAACGAAGGAATAACTCCTGTGATCGCACCTTTGACACACGACGGCAATGGACAGCTATTGAATACAAACGCAGATAATATCGCGGGCTTTATTGCTTCAGGCTTGGCAGAGCACGGAGATGTTGCAATGGATCTGTGTTTTGATCTTGAAGGCGTTATGAATGGTGAGAAATTGATCACCGAAATGAATTTATTTTTATATCGCCATCTGGAAGGAAATGGAATCATAAAAGAAGGAATGATCCCTAAACTGGATCTGGGTTTTAAAGCACTGAATGCAGGAGCAAAAAAAGTCAGAATTGTAGGATTTGATGTGTATAAAGATGAAGAAAAAGGAACGAGGTTGGTTAGGTGAAAGGTGAAAGGTGAAAGGTGAAAGGTGAAAGGTGAAAGGTGAAAGGTGAAAGGTGAAAGGTGAAAGCCACCTTATATACTTATCTACTTATGAACATAGTATTATGAAAAAACTACAACAAAACGCCATAGAATTACTAAAGCAACTCATATCCATTCAGTCCTACAGCGGGGAGGAAGACAAAACTGCGGATGTGATCGAAGATTACTTGAAGACGCAGGGTTTTGATGCTAAGAGAAAGAAGAACAACGTTTGGGCGTGGGCAGCAGAGAAAGATGCATCAAAGCCGACGATTCTTCTGAATTCTCATCACGATACAGTGAAAGCTTCTTCCAAATGGAGTTACGATCCCTTCAGTCCAACTATTGAAGATGGGAAATTGATCGGATTGGGAAGTAACGACGCCGGCGGCCCATTGGTTAGTTTGTTGCATACTTTTATTCATTTGGCAGGGACTGTTCAGAACTACAATCTGGTTTTTCTGGCCTCTGCTGAAGAGGAAACTTCAGGCAAGC
This sequence comes from Balneola sp., assembly GCA_965215865.1. Classification (GTDB taxonomy): domain Bacteria; phylum Bacteroidota; class Rhodothermia; order Balneolales; family Balneolaceae; genus Balneola. The sequence continues at coordinate 3,206,522 of OZ244125.1, read as the reverse complement.
AAGGCGTTCCAATTGTGTTAGAAGAATTGGGAAAGGTCGATCTTGGAGTGGTGGGCGAACCGACATCAATGAATATGGCGATTGCTGAGCGAGGGTTGATCGTTCTGGATTGTATTGCTCACGGGAAAAGTGGACATGCGGCAAGAAGTGAAGGAGAAAACGCTCTTTATAAGGCGATGAAAGATATCGAGTGGTTCAGAAATTATGAATTTGAAAAGAGATCGGAAGTACTCGGAAAAGTAAATATGTCGGTGACGCAGATCTCAGCTGGATCTCAGCACAATGTAGTGCCCGATGAATGTAAGTTCGTTGTTGATGTCCGCCCGAATGAGCATTACACTAACAAAGAAGTCGTTGAACTTATTATGGAACATGTAAATTGTGAAGTGAATCCAAGATCTTTGAACCTGAATGCATCCGGTATTTCTGAGAATCACGCAGTAGTAATGAAAGGCAAAGAGCTTGGGATAAAAGCCTATGGTTCGCAAACTATGTCGGATCAGGTACACATGCCGTTTCCGTGTATCAAAATGGGGCCGGGAGACACGCATCGCTCACACACCGCCGATGAATTTATTTACCTGAGCGAGATCGAAGAAGGAATCGAAACGTATATTGAGTTACTAAATAATTTAGAACTTAAAGTATAAAAGTCCCCCTTTGAAGGGGGCTCATCTACTTCTTTTAGAAGTTGATGCGGGGGATGTTGGATAGGATTTAAAAGTTAAATCTAGCCCAACACCCCTCAGAAAGTCCAAAAAACTATTTGGACTTTCATCTCCTCTAAAGGGGAGAATAAAAGGATAAAGATTATGGCAAAAAAACTTTGGGAAAAGGGAATTAAAACGGATCAATTCATTGAAGAGTTTACGGTTGGGAAAGATCGTGAACTAGATCTTGAACTGGCAAAACATGATGTGCGCGGAACCATCGCTCATATCACTATGCTGGAATCTGTAGGCTTATTGGAGAAATCTGAGCTGGAGATTCTCATCAGAGAACTCGAGAATATTCAGGAGCAGATCATTGCAAAAGGAAAGTTTCAGATCGAAGACGGAGTGGAGGATGTGCATTCCCAGATCGAATTAATGCTCACCAAAGAACTGGGTGACGTAGGTAAAAAAATCCATTCCGGGCGTTCCAGAAATGATCAGGTTTTAGTTGATATTCGCTTATTCCTGAGAGAACAATTAGAGGAAATACGATCACTCACCAATGACTTATTTTCTGCACTTATCGATCAGGCAGACATGCACAAAGATGTATTGATGCCGGGATATACACACACTCAGGCTGCAATGCCGAGTAGTTTCGGATTGTGGTTTTCAGCTTATGCAGAGAGTTTAGTTGATGACGTTGAGATCATGAACGGTGCATATAAAGTTGTGAACAGAAATCCGTTGGGGTCAGCCGCAGGTTATGGCTCTAGCTTTCCGCTTAACCGACAAATGACTTCTGACTTACTTGGATTTGAAAGTATGGTCTATAATTCTGTGTATGCTCAAATGGGAAGAGGTAAGACAGAACAGGTTGTTGCTTCAGCACTGGCAAACCTGGCTTCAACATTAAACAAACTAGCCGCTGATGTGTGCCTGTACAACAGCCAAAATTTTCAATTCTTAAAATTACCTGATGAGCTTACAACGGGCTCCAGTATCATGCCTCACAAGAAAAATCCGGATGTATTTGAATTGCTTCGAGCCAAAACCAATGTGCTGATGGCGCTTCCGAATCAGATCATGATGACCTTAAGTAATCTCACTTCCGGGTATCACAGAGATTTTCAGCTGTTGAAGGAATTGTTATTCCCGGCCATCAAAGAAATGAAAAGCTGTCTGAAAATTGCTTCTTATTCTGTATCAAAAATTGAACCGGTTAAGGACATTCTGGATGATCCGAAATATAAACTCATCTTTTCTGTAGAGGCTGTTAATGAATTAGTGGTAAAAGGAATTCCTTTTCGTGAAGCCTATCAGCAAGTGGCAAAGCAGATCGAAGACGGAAGTTTTGCACCTCCAAAAGAACTGAAACATACGCACGAAGGCAGTATCAGAAATTTGATGTTGGAAGAAATTCAGGAGAGGATGGAGAAGGTGTTGAATATCGAATAATGAATAATGAATGTTCAATATTGATTGAAGGTAATTTCTAACGATGTGATCCTGAGCGAACCCATCCCTGTCCCTTCCCTTAAACAAGGGAAGGGGACGTAGTAATTAATATCTGAGTGGAGTTATAAAGTCTCCCTCCTAATGGTAGGGAGGGAACAAGTGTGGGTCAGGTAATTGACGCAAAGATTCTAAATCTTCCTTCGAAGGGACACCTCCTTCAAAGGAGGATGTTTTTTATTCCAAGCTTCTGCTTAGAATCTCGATATTAAAATTTCAAACAACGGACTTGGTCATTCCTGCGAAGGCAGGAATCCGGATAGTTATCAAGGTTATATCCTTTTATTCTAATCCAGATCTCGGGCATTCGCCGCGAGATGACCGTATCCTTTAATAATTTCTCATAGGTGAGACATGTTCCGTGTACCAACTCTTCCAGAGTTGAATATGATGACTACTCATAAATTGGGGGTATTTTAACTCTGGAAGAGTTAAATATTAGTTTTGTTCTCATTCCTGTCTGTACTTTTGTACCGATACTGAGCTTCCTCAGCACAGGCGCCAGTACCAAAAACTCCCGGCGGAGATACTTCCGGGCAGATCATCTACGAACCTCTGAATAAAACCAAATGCTCGCTTTGCGAACAGGTTTTATTCGTTGAGATTCTGTTATGATGATCAGCTATTCCTTCACCATCTCAATGCCGGATTTTTGAAAGAGCTACAAAAGGAGAACAATTACGGCGGGGGAATTACGTGCCCTTGACTTTATCCTTTTTAAAGATGTTATACTGTGTATTTTTATAGGTTATCTTTCAAAATTGAATAAATATTATTTTGAGCACTATTTTTTTCCTGCCCTAATTGAAAAGTGGTTCTTTCATCTTTCCAAATTACAAGAACTAAAGTGTCTGAATTAATGACTTTCTCTGGCATACCAAGCACCGAGATGTAATTAGTAGTTCCTTCATCAAAATCGTAATCAACAGAATATTGAAAACTAATACTGTCCACTTGAAATAGAGAATCTGTAAAAATAGTTATTGAACTAGCACTACCAAAGGAACCGTCAAAAAGCTCAAAAACGAAAGGAGTAACCTGAACAGCTATTTCTTCTTTTTGTTGAAATTTTTCACCTAGAGAGATTTCTTCATCTGGCGATATACTAATACTTCTAAAGATTTCATTTTGATTAGCATTAGAGCAAGAAATAATAATTAAAAGAATAAATGAAAAGCGAAGATGCATATGATTTAAGATGTATAAAGACCTGCGTTTAAGCGGCGAGCCGAGTTGTTAAAATTAAGGTTGTGAATCCTAAACGAGCCCGCTTAAAGCGCTTGTTATCGCACTCTAGGATTATACCATTCAAAATCTTCAATTCTTTGAAATACTATATTTTTAAGATTGAGTTCGGCAAATACTTGTTTAACCTTTTTTGTGCAAAAAATTGTTAGTGAGTCATTTGGGATAAAAATATCGCTTCTATCCCAAGTATCTATTTCAAACTGAATTCCGTTAATGAAACCTTTTTCTTTTGGTCTCAATCTTGAACCACATCTACCTTTAATACAAAAACCAGAATAATTCTCACTGAGTTTTCCACCTATTACAACATCATATGTTCTCCATCCAGAAATACCAGATGACAGCAATAAAGTTTTTAAGCGGTTAGAAATCAAGAAATTAAAAGGATCTTGAAGCCTGATAACATCATTTTCATAATAACCTTGAGATTTTTTAATTGGTAATGGTGAGGCAAGAGAAATGCTGCATTTAAAAAGATCAACATCATTGTATGGCTCAATCACTTCATAAAACAGATCAATGCTCCGAGTAGAATGACTTAATACATAAAAGTTTGTCATGTGTATTGATTGGGCGCTAAAATAAAATTATCCAAACAAGGATTTTCCGAGTTTGACCGGATAAAATCCATAAAACAATCTTAAAATACTAGTAAACCAAGAAATGCAATCCTACAACTCCAAATCCATCGTCATTCTTTCGCCATCTCTGAGGACTGTAATGGTGGTCTTCTGCCCTTTTTTGAGTTTGTTCAGCATGCCCATGTAGGCGTAAATATCGGCAAGTTCTTCGCCGGCAATTCCTACAATAATATCTCCGCCTTGTACTCCGGCGTTTGCAGCTGCACGACCTTTAGTTACGCCCGTGATCTTCATTCCTTCACCTTCATAGCCGTAATCCGGGAGGACGCCTAAGGTTGGTCCTTCTAAACTCATAGACTGACGTTGTTCGCCCGGAGCTTCCACAAAAGCCAGCTCGTCTTTTTGTAATTCATCCAGCTGCACGATTACCCGCACTAAATGATGGAGCGCCAAAGCAGTACCATTCATATTTATATACTCGGTGTCGTCAGAAGGTCGGTGGTAATCGGCATGTGTATCCGTGAAATAATGAAGCACGGGAATATCTTTATAATAAAAACTGGTGTGATCGCTGGCTCCGGTTCCGTCTTTTACCAAATTCAGATCCAGATCTCCGGTATTGGCAGAATCTATGATGGCGGTCCAGTTTTCAGCGGTTCCAATTCCGAAGATCATCAGTTTTTTATCAACCATTCTGCCGATCATATCCATGTTGATCATGGCAAGAGCGTTTTCCAGATTTACTGTTGGATTATCTACATAATAAGCAGAGCCTAGTAAACCCATTTCTTCGCCCGAAAAAGCCAGAAACAAAACATCTTTCTTTGGTCGATTTGCAGAGAAATACTCAGCCAGTTCCAGCACTCCGGCAGTTCCCGAAGCATTATCATCAGCGCCATTGTGAATGCGTTCTTGCTCTCCACGGTATAAGGAACCAAATTCTCCGAATCCCAAATGATCGTAATGCGCTCCGATAATAATCAACTCATCAGAGTTCCCGGTTCCTTGTAGTAAACCAACCACATTTTTGGAAAGTAATTTTTCGCCTTCAGTATCATCTCCGGCATGCGGGTTTCTCAACACTGCTGTATTAATGGTGAATTCCTGAAAATAGGTTTCGTTATCTCCTGCGGGTTCCAAACCAAAATCCCGGAAATGATCAGCAATATAGTTCGCTGCTATAGCTTCATTTGCGGAACCGGCTTCGCGACCTTGTAAGGAGTCACTAGCCAAAAAGGTAATGTGCTTTTCAATATCAGCGGGAGTTATGTCTCCGGATTCATTATTGCACGCAACAAAAAATGTGAGTGCTGAAAGAATCAAAAATGCAGAAGTGGAATGTATTTTCAGTTTCATAGAAATTCGTTTTGCGATATTAGTTAGATGTAAAAGGCATTAGTGTAGCTCCACGCCTTGTGTGGTAAATGAAAGTCCTTGTTGTCCGGAAGTAGATATCATGATAGCTTCAAAAAGTGGACTATTTGAAGTACTTTTTACTCCCCAATCGAATAAAAAATTTGCTCCTGGTCCACCGGTTTTGTCACTCTCATCGATTATAATTTCCGCTGTTTCCATAGGGGCAAGATATATTGGTTTATCAAAGTAAGATCTGATAGAAGCTCCTTGACTATCGAAGTATTCGGCTTTTTTGATATAAATGGTATCAGCAGGATTTAAGTTTCTCATACTTATTATTACCGTAAGGTCATGAGTGCGGTGCTCATTTCGACTATAAATTTGAGAGTAAACAGATAGATATGTTTTCCCAGATTCAAGGTTATTTAGTTGCGAAATATCTGCAGCTCGTTTGTCCCAATTAGTCGGATTAACGGAGCTCATCTCTTTCTTCAGTTCACAAGAGCTAGTTAATGCACATGCAATCAAAAGTAAAATTGGTCGAAATTGTTTCATATCAGGAGCCTTAAGATTAATGGGTAAAGTTAACAGTTTTTTTCGTGTTTTGATGAAATAGTGCGTAGTTTTACAACCGTAGTTTAACTACAAAGGTTAGGGGTGCTTTTGCAAAGTGCAAAGGCTGAGATCACACCCTACTACCTGATCCGGGTAATACCGGCGGAGGAAAACCTGTTCGCTTATCTATACTTAAGATGCGCTTGTTTCGCCTCCTCTTTTTTAAATAAACTTATAATTTTAGTCGGGAAGCCAAATCAAAAATTACGGCAACCGGCCATTCCTAAAGAAGAGGAACTATGTTTCAACTAATCAAATCATCGCTGATGGTGGCGATCCTAATCACCATGCCGTCAACTTTTGTAGCAGCACAAATTCAAATTTCCGGTAAAGTACTGGAAGCTCAGACAAAAGAACCTTTGATCGGGGCCACTGTTTTACAAACCGGAACTAACAACGGTGTTTCCACAAACACAGACGGTTCTTTTGAAATTGATCTGTTAGAAGGTGAAGAAAGGTCATTAAGAATCAGTTTCACCGGTTTCAAAAGTAAAACCGTACATGTTGTTAGAAGTCAGTCTGATCTGAAAATTCTGTTACTTCCTGACACTTATGTTAGCGACGAAGTTTTGGTAGAAGCCACAAGAGTGGATGAATCCATTCCGGTTACTTTTTCAAATCTTGATCAGGAAGAAATACAGAAAAGGAATCTTGGTCAGGATGTACCTTACTTGTTAAACTTGACTCCATCTACCGTTGTGACATCAGATGCCGGAGCCGGAATAGGATATACGGGCATTCGGATCAGAGGCGTTGATCCTGCACGGATAAATGTGACCATAAACGGAATTCCGGTAAATGATGCAGAATCACACAGTGTTTTTTGGGTGAACCTGCCGGATATTGCTTCTTCCATTGAAAACATTCAGGTACAGCGTGGAGTTGGGACATCCACTAATGGTGCAGCCGCTTTTGGAGGGTCGATCAATTTACAAACCAGTAGTAATAGTTTAGAACCGTATGCAGAAATAAATACGGGAGTGGGTTCTTTCAATACTCGTAAAGCCAATATTCAGCTAGGTTCAGGTTTAATGAAAAATGGCTGGAGTTTTGAAGGGAGATTATCTCAAATCACTTCGGATGGTTTTATAGATCGAGCTTCCTCGGATCTGAATTCATTTTATCTTTCCGGTTCAAAACGAGGGAAACGAAGCTTACTAAAAGCGGATATTTTTTCCGGAGATGAGGTTACTTATCAAGCATGGTACGGCGTTGAGGAAAGTGTACTTGAAGGTGGAAACCGTACTTTTAATGAAGCCGGAATGGAAAAGTCAGGATCACCTTATCAAAATCAGGTAGATGACTATGGACAGGATTATTACCAACTACATTACTCTTATAATCTGCAAGATAATTGGTCGTTGAATACCTCGTTGCATTACACAAAAGGTGCTGGGTATTACGAAGAATATAAAGGGGGGGAAGATCTCGCTGACTATGGTATCACTCCTGCTAATCCGGGTGACCCAACCGAATCAGACCTGATAAGAAGAAGATGGTTGGATAATGATTTTTACGGGATGGTATTCTCAACAAAGTACACCCATTCTGCAAGCTGGAACCTGACTTTTGGTGGAGGATTAAACAAATATGACGGAGACCATTTCGGAGAAGTTATCTGGGCGAGATTTGCAGGAAACAGTGAGTTTGAAGATCGGTATTACGATAACAATGCGATCAAAAAAGACGCTAATATATATGGAAAGGCACAGTACTTTTTTAATGAGAATCTAAGTTCATATCTGGATCTTCAGGTCCGCACAATTAGCTATGAATTTGATGGAATCGATATTCAGAATAATACAGTAGTTGATATCAGAGATAGAGATAATCTCACTTTCTTCAATCCTAAATTCGGGTTGAGCTACACGGTGAATGATGAAAACCGTCTATTCGCATCTTTTGGGATAGCAAGTAAGGAACCCACTCGTGATGAGTATGTGGAGTCATCAGTAGCAAGTCGTCCTGATCCTGAAACGCTGTATAATGTTGAAACAGGATACCGTGGAGATTTTGGTCAATTCTTTGTTGGTGCTTATGGATATGCGATGTTGTATGAAGATCAGTTAGTAGTTACCGGACAGATCAATGATGTTGGCGGAGTGGTTCGTCAAAACGTACCGAAAAGTTCCCGATTGGGGATAGAGCTGGAAGGAGGTGTTTCCATAACATCAAACTTCAGTTGGGCTGCTAACGCAACATTCAGCAAAAATAAGATCGAAAACTATACTGAGTTTATAGACGATTATGATAACGGAGGTCAGGTCGAAAGAAACTTTTCTGATACTGATATAGCGCTTTCTCCGAGTATCATTGCTAATTCAATTCTGGGCTTCTCGGAGAATGGTTTGACAACTGAACTGACTACAAAATACGTCTCTAAGCAGTATTTGGATAATACTCAAAATGATGCTCGTTCAATCGATCCCTATTTAGTGAATGACCTTAGAATCAGTTATGCATTTACAAACCTGAGTTTTGCAAAGGCGATCACAGCAAATTTGATGATCAACAATTTGCTGGATGAGAAATATGAAACCAATGGCTACACTTTTGGTTTTATAGCCGGTGGAGAACAACGGTTCAATTACTACTATCCACAAGCAGGAAGAAATTTCCTGCTGCAAGTAAAATGGCAGTTTTAGAATAGTACCCGTAGGGGCAATTCATGAATTGCCCCTACGGGTTGGGCGATGACAAATAAAAAAGTCTGCGGAATGAATTCATTGACTTGTGAACCTGAGCAAGATCTCTTCAGGTATACAAGTGAGGACTTTAGTCCGATGAAAAGGCAGGCAATAGGTTTTACAAAAAAAGCCCGACTCAATGAGCCGGGCTTTGTAATTTTATAAATAAAGTCGAAGATTCTGAAACAATACTGAATCAAGTTCAGCACATGGTTCAGGATGACGCGATGGTTTAAGCCATTACTTTAGAAACCGCTTCTGCAGCTTCTTTAAGAAGAACAGCAGAAATCACATTCATTCCTGAATTGTCGATGATCTCTTTAGCTTCTTCAGCATTGGTTCCCTGAAGTCGAACAATGATCGGTACATTCTTTACTTTTTCAGCGATCTCAGGATCTTTAACAGCTTGAATAACTCCGTTAGCAACTCTGTCGCAACGAACAATTCCACCAAAGATATTGATCAGAATCGCTTTTACGTTTTTATCTTCCAGGATAATTCTGAATCCGTTTTTAACAGTCTCAACATTAGCTCCACCACCAACATCCAAGAAGTTAGCAGGCTCACCACCTGAAAGTTTAATAATATCCATCGTTGCCATTGCAAGTCCGGCGCCATTAACCATACAACCTACGTTTCCGTCCAGTTTGATGTAGTTCAGGTCGTACTTAGAAGCTTCCAGTTCTGCAGGGTCTTCTTCAGCTTCGTCTTTGAGTTCAGCCAATTCAGGATGACGGTACAATGCGTTTCCGTCAAATGTCACTTTAGCATCCAGAGCGAAAATTTCGTCATCCGGAGTTACGATCAACGGATTGATCTCGAACATATCAGAATCAGTTTCTTCATATGCTTTATACAAAGCCATGATGAATTTGATACAAGATTTAAGCGCTTTGCCTTCTAAACCAAGAGAAAAAGCAATACGACGAGCTTGATTTACCTGAAGTCCCATTCCCGGCTCGATCCATTCTTTGATGATCTTTTCAGGAGTTTCTTCAGCAACTTTTTCGATCTCAACTCCACCTTCGGTAGAAGCCATGATCACATTTTTACTAACCGCGCGGTCAAGTAGCACGCCTACATAAAATTCTTTTTTGATGTCAACACCATCTGTTACATAAATGGTTTGAACAAGCTGTCCTTCTTCGCCGGTTTGAATAGTAACAAGTACATCGCCTAAAAGAGATTCAGCAGCTTCTTTAACTTCATCAATAGTTTTACACAGGATAACTCCTTTTGCATCGTTCTTTTTAGTGCGTCCTTTTCCACGTCCGCCGGCATGAATCTGAGCCTTTACAACAAAAAGTGAAGCTCCGTTCTCTTTCATTTTTTCTGCGGCTTCAACGGCACCTTCAACGGTAGTGGCAGCAATTCCGTCAGGAACGGCAACTCCGTATTCTTTTAAAATTTCTTTAGCTTGATACTCGTGGATTTTCATGTAACAGTATTCTTTTTAAGTGTTAAAAAAGCGATTTTTCAAGACTTCTAAAATAGGGAGAATAGGAGCTAAAGGAAAGAAAATGAAATGTTCGATTATTTCATTTCACAAAAGGTTGTGATTTGAGTTGAATGTGGCTTAAATTTGGGTGAATTTAAAAACCTATGGATCCATTGCAGAAAGCACAGATCATGACCGGGGAAGACCTGAATCGCACTTATTTGCGGTTTGCTCATCAATTCCTTGAATCTTATGAAGACCCAACCAGACTTGCCATTGTTGGTATGCAAACCCGGGGCGTTTACATCGGTCGCCGTATTGTAGAAGTAATCAAACAAGAATTCGATATAGATATCGATTTCGGAGTGCTTGATGTGACTTTTTACCGGGATGATTTTCGATCAAAACTCAAAATGCCGGAAGTACAGATCACAGAAATTCCTTTTGATCTGTACGACAGAGACATCATGCTAGTGGATGACGTGCTGTACACCGGAAGAACAGTTCGTTCGGCTATGGATGCTTTAATGGCGTACGGAAGACCTAGAAAAATTCAGTTTTGTTGCATGGTAGATCGTGGTCACCGGGAATTGCCCGTAGCAGCAGATTTTACTGGAATATATGTTCCAACTCATGAGAATGAAGAGATCAGAGTAAAAGTTCAGGAGTTTGATGGTGAGGATGCCGTGTATTTAGTAGATATGGAGGAAGATATATGAGCATAGATCTGGAAAAATATAACTTCACTCAAAAACATCTTTTGGGATTGGCAGATTACTCAGCTGATGATATTCGATTTGTGCTGGAACAGGCAAAATATTTCAGAGAAATACTGGATCGACCTGTACCGAAAGTCCCGACTCTCAGAGACAAAACCATCGTTAATCTTTTCTACGAAAACAGCACAAGAACACGCTTGTCTTTTGAGCTTGCACAGAAAAGAATGGGAGCTGATGTAGTGAATTTTTCGGCGAGCACTTCTTCCACCAAAAAAGGAGAATCGCTCAAAGATACAATACAGAATATCAGTTCCATGAAAATTGATATGGTGGTAGTTCGGCATGAAAGTCCGGGAGTTCCTCACTTTTTAACGCAATGTGTGGATGCAGCTATTCTGAACGCTGGTGATGGAGCTCATGAACATCCTACTCAGGCATTGCTGGATATGTTTACCATGCAGCAAATTCATCCTGATTTAAAGGGAAAGAAGATCGCCATTATTGGAGATATTGCTTACAGCAGAGTAGTTAGGTCTAATATAATCGGGTTAACAAAGCTCGGTGCCGAAGTTGTAATTTGCGGTCCCAAAACACTGATGCCAGTATTTGTAGAAGATCTTGGAGTTACCGTTTCTCATAATCTGGATGAAACACTTGCCTGGTGTGATATTGCAATGGCCTTAAGGATTCAACTTGAGAGACAGGGAAAAGGGACGGAATTATTTCCTTCGCTAAGAGAGTATCATGAACGATTTGGGATAAAATTAGAACATCTGGAAAAGTACCCGGATTTTAAGATCATGCATCCCGGACCGATCAATCGCGGAGTGGAAATGGAAAGTGAAGTAGCTGACAGCGATCGGGCTATTATCCTCAATCAGGTTACCAACGGTGTAGCGGTAAGAATGGCCGTGCTTTATTTGCTGAGTGGTGGGAATAGGGTTTAAATTCTAAAAAAGGATTGGTTATCGAAAATTTTTTAATGTCTAATAGAGAGAATTTTCCTTCAGTTACTATTGCGATCCCTACCTATAATGAAGAAGAACACATTGAGCAGGTAATTCATGGTTTTCTTGATATGGATTATCCAAATCTCTTAGAAATTCTAATTGCAGATGGTGGAAGCGAAGATAATACAAGGGAAATAATAACAAGAATTGCTAAAAATGATTCAAGGGTTGTTATGATTGACAACCCTGATAAATATCAGTCATATGCGTTAAATAAAATGATTGAAATAGCAAAAGGAGAGGTCTTTATCCGCGCAGATGCACATTGTGAATACGGTGATTCTTATATATCAAGATGCATTGAATCGTTGCATAGGTTTGAAGTTAAAAATGTAGGTGGAGCATTACGGTTCTTGGCACAAAATCTGGTTCAAGCCGGCACAGCAGTAGCTGTATTGAGTTTAATTGGTAACGGTGGTGCAAAACACTACAACCCATATTATGAAGGTTACTCTGATACGGTTCCAATGGGTTGTTTTTGGACCAAAGATTTAATTGCGCTACAAGGATACCGGGAATCAAACCATACAAATGAAGATGCTGAGATAAACTATAGGATAATTGAACATTTAAACGGAAAAATATATATAGATCCTAAAATAGAGCTGTGGTATTACCCAAGGACTAATTTTTCGGGTTTATTTAAGCAATATTTTAATTATGGAAGAGGCAGACTACTTACATCGATTGCGCATGAAGGCAAAATCCCTTTTAGAAGTAAGGCCCCGTTCGTGTTTTTTTGTGTAATGATCCCATACTTTATTATTGATCAATTATTTTTTGATAGAATTTTAGGTTCAATTTATATTTTGTCAGCTATTCTTTTTGTGACAATTGCTGATTCAATGCGAATTTCTCTGAAGCATAGAAACTATTTTAAAGAAAAAGTTTGGAGAAATAGCAACAAGACTATACCCAAGCCTTTTAGTATTAGTTTATTTGCTTTATTAGCATTGATAATAATGCACTTATCTCATTTTATGGGGTATTCTTTTCAGCTTATAAAAGCTAGAATATTTAAATTAAATGGCTGGTAATTGAAGGTTCATTAAAACTTCTCTAAATATTCTTTAAAAGAATCTATATTGAAATCCAGATCTTTTTTGTTTTTATAAATATTGGACTTGGATTCTTCTACTTGGATAGAGTAAAGATATTTTTTGAGTTTTTGTACTGAATCGTACCGAAAACCTATTTTATATTCCTCAATTATTTTGCCCATCCCATTAAAGCCCTTTTTAGGAATAACAACAGGAAGCTTCAATGCTAAAGGAAGTAAGAATCTATGAGGCAATGAGGTTTCAAACCTTGGAGGTTGCGGTTTCTTATTATCAATATTGAAAGTAATAAGGGCTGCTTTATAAAGTTTAGAAAGACTTAAGAAATCAAAATCAGAATCGTATATATTAAAAGGTTTAAATGTATGAATGTTTTCATGGTTTACTTGAAAAAGCTCAGAACAACCAATAGAAACACCTGAATTCGCAATTTCAATCAGTTGATCTTGTACAGTGTTTAAACTTCTAAACAAGTCAGGTTTTCCGAGAAAGATCAGATCATATTTGGCTTGTTGATCCTCAGATACAGATCGTTCGAAGTATGACATAGGGAAATAAAAAGGGCGTTTATAAATTATTTTTTTATCCAACGAAATACCCTTGGAAAGAAGCAGTTCATACATTTCATTAGTTGGAATTATGAGCCCTTCAATATTTTTTAACGAAAGCCGTAAGAAAACAAGTTCTAAATATTCACGGACCTTAGAATCCCATCCGGTAGGAAAGGTTTCCATATTTAGAATTACTGGAGTTTCTCTAAGTTTAAATAGAGATTTTAGCAGATTAATTTCAGGTAAAATTCCAACACCCCAATTTCCAATAATAACATCAGGTTTTTCTGTGCTGAATAAAGATATTAATTTTTCTAAAAAAGATTTTGGCAAAAGATTGGTTAGAAAGGGAATAGAAAACAAAAAACGTGTATATTTAGCAAAAGGAATGCTTAAGAAAGCATAGAACCGGCCTAAATAGTTTGAGGTTTCAAAAATAGGGTTGGATACTATTTTTTTTGAAATCGGTTCAGTCTCAGTACTGATAGTTGTGAAGTTTAATCCAGTTTTTTTTAAAACTATAATCAGTTTTGTTGAAATTACCAGCCGACCAATCAAAAGTATTTTCATAAAGAGTTTTCAAAGAAATGTCTCGAAGAAAATAGTTATTATACTTTAATTAATTCTAAATTAATACCATAAAAATTTTTGTGGAAAAAACTGTAAATCGAAAGCCATCGGTAACAATTGCAATTCCAGTCTTAAATGAAGAGAACTTTATTGAGGATGTAATTCAGTGTTTTTTGGGAATGGGCTACCCAAATTTAAAAGAAATAATTATTGCTGATGGAGGAAGTACTGATAGCACGATAGAAATTGTTAAAAAGTTGGAAAAAAAGCATGACAAAATAAAGTTGCTGAATAATTCTGATAAGTTTCAATCATTTGCATTAAACCAAATGATAGAGTTAGCTGAAGGAGAAGTATTTTTAAGAGCAGATGGTCATTGTGAGTATGATACAAACTACATCGAAAACTGCGTGGAAGCTTTGCTTACATCGAACGCAAGAAATGTAGGGGGTTCTCAAAGATATAAAGCAAAGAATGTAGTTCAATCAGGTATTGCCTTAGCTGTACAAAGTTTTTTCGGAAACGGAGGGGCTAAGTATATGGACCAAACCTTTGAGGGTTTTGGAGATACAGTTTTTTTAGGGTGCTTCTGGACAGAAGATTTAAAAAAAATAGGTGGCTTTAGTACAAAAAATGTTACTAATCAGGATTCTGAATTGAATCTTAGATTGATTGAAAAATATGGAGCAAATAGCATATTTATAACTCCAAAGATTAAAAGCTGGTACTATCCCCGAGCAAATTTCATAGATTTATTTAAGCAATATTTTAAATACGGAAGGGGAAGATTTATAACGTCTTCAATACATAACGGAGAGATGCCTTTCAGAACAAAAGCTCCGATATATTTAATAATCACATTAATTACTTTCTATCTGATAGATTTGATTATTTTTAAATGGAGTTTAGCTTCTACTGCTATATCGTTATCAATCATTTCAATTTTTATTTTTGAAAGTATTCGTGTTTGCATAGAAATGAGAAAAGTTTTCGATAAAGAAATTTGGGATGGAGAAGAAGACAAAAAACCAGGAACACTCACAAATATTATTAATGTTTTTTTCAGTATCCTTTTGATAAACCTTAGTTATTTTTGTGGGTATATTTATCAATTTTTAAGGAAAAATATTCTAAATGTTGAAGGTTGGTGACTTGAACTCAGGAAAAAAAATCGTTCAAATCTCAAGTGCACATCACGTTTTTGATAACAGGATATTTAATAAAATTTCAAAGTCATTAGCGAGTAATGGATACAATGTTGACTTGATAATTCAACATGAAAAAGATGAAGTGGTAGATGGAATAAATATTGTAGCTTTACCACCGGCTAAAAAAAAAACAGATAGGATTATAAAAATAATTCCAACCCTTTTTAAAAAGGTTATTAACTATCCTGCAGGTACAATTTTTCATTTTCATGATCCAGAACTATTACCAATTGGTTTACTTTTAAGGTTATTTGGTTATAAAGTAATTTATGACATTCATGAAGACTCAGTAACTGCTATTGAGCAGAAAAAATATTTACCCGCGATTGTTAAAAAGACTGTGATCTATATTTTGAGGATTTTTGAAGCAATTGCAGATAAAAAGCTAACGACGATTATTGCTGAGAAGTATTATAAAGAAAGGTTTCCTGAAGCTTTTGAAGTATTAAATTACCCGAAGCTAAACTGGGCAAGCAATTTGATTGTAGAAAGAAAATCCCCTGATAGTTTATTATATACTGGCAGTGTAACAGAAGACAGGGGTGCATATTTGCATGCAAAGATTCTAAATCACATGAATAAATCAGAACTTTCAAGTATTAGTCTTGTTGGGTCTTGCAATCCTTATTTATATAAAGAATTAATTGAGAGCATAAAAGGAAGTAAGTCTAGATTAAAAGGAAACGGGAGTGGTAAATCAGTTCCGTTTGATGAGATTGTTAAAGCCTATAATGGAAAAGAGTGGATTGCAGGTTTAGCTATTTTTCCTAAAACCAGACATTACGCACAAAAACAACTAACCAAGTTTTTCGAATATATGGCGGCAGGTTTGCCTATTATTTATACTGATTACCCTGCGTGGAAAGCTTTTTTAGAGCCATTAAATGTTGGCATTGCTGTAGATCCGGGAGATTTTTCTAAGATTAAAGAAACTGTTTTAAGACTTAAACAGGAAGATGACTTAAGAAAGAAAATGGGCGAAAATGGAAGAAAAGCTATATTGGATACATATAATTGGGAGAAAGAAGAGGAAAAACTGCTTACCTTGTATAGTACTCTTGCTTCAGGCTATAATTGAATAAAACACGATATTAAAATGAAAGAAACTTCGAAAATAGATATGCTGGACCTTTTTACAATATTTGCAAAAAGGAAAAAGCTGATTCTTACTATAATGTTAATCGCTACGATCATTGGTTTTGTTTTAGCTTTTATTTGGCCAAAATCATATAAATCTGAAGTTTCATTTATTGTAACAGATGGAAATTCAGTTAATTTTTCCAGTGGTGGTATACTAAGTGGATTAGCAAACCTTTCAGTTAATGGAAGTAATGTAACTTCAGATCAAACTTTAGTATTAATAAGAAACAAAGAGATTCAAAATGATGTTATTGAAAAATTTAACCTGAAAGAAGTATATGGCATCGATGTCCCTGAAGCTTTAAGAAAAAAGCTTGATAATCAAATAGTTGTTGAAGAAAAAAGAGAGGGTGGTTTAGGATTCAATACGATTATTTCGATAGCTATTTCTTATACAGATGGAGATCCTGAAAGAGCGTTTGAACTGGTCAAATATTATTATGATCAAGTAGAGCTTAAAGTTGAAGATCTAAACCGTAAAAATGTTGAGGATGGATATCTTCTATTAAAGAATAGATTAGAACAGAATGAAGAAGAGCTTCAGATTGCAGAAGACAGCCTTGTAAGTTTTCAAACGAGATACGGAATTCTAGAAGTTGAGGAGCAAGCCAGAGCTCAAATAGAAGGTATTGCAGCGCTTAGAACTGAAATAGTAAAACTGGAAGTTGAAATTGGATACGTCAAGGAGGTTTTAGGAGAAAACAGTTCTAAAATTTCAGATCTTAGAATTCGGAAACAAGAGTTTGAAAGAAAATATAATCAACTTGTAAACGGAACAGAAAGGGGAACAGAAAATTTTGATATGTTTCAGTCGGCCTCTGAAATGCCGGAGTTATTTATAGAGTATCTTAGAAGATATAGGGATGTGGTTGTTCAAGAAGAAATATATAAAGTTTTATATCCTCAATTTGAGCAACAAAAACTAAATTTTGAAGAAGTTAATTCCGGTCTTAGAATCATAGATCCGGCACTTTACCCTACGTATAAAGATGGCCCGAAAAGAGCCTACATAATTATAGCAATATTTATGTTTGGTTTTATAGTATCTCTAATTACTGTATTAATTCAAGAATGGAAAAGATCCGTTAAAGAAAACTCACCAGAAGATTATGAACGGTTAAAAGAATTTTCAGATTCATTAACAAGCTGGAAATGATTTCTGTTAACAGAACCTTTAGTGGTCTTGTTATTATAATCCCGACTATAGTAGGTGCGTACTTATCGGGTATGGTATATCTGGCTGAAGGAGCAGCAATTCCACTTAGTGCTTTTCAAATTGCATTGGTTATTGCTGTAGGGATTTTCATTTTTAGAAAGATTGCAAGCAAAGAACTATCATTCTATTTCTACGGCTTAGAGATGGAGTATTTAGTATTTTTAGCGATTATTTTCTTTTCTCTTATTTACAGCCCGGAAAGAGATGAGGGCTTATTTGATGCAACCAGATATATCGTTCTTATTGGTTTAACATACTTGATCTATAACTCTGTAAATACACTAAAAGAGTTAAAAATCATTTGTTATGCAACGGTTTTTGCTGCATGTGTAGTTGCAATTCCCAGCTTGGTTGAGTCTATTTTAAATCCTGAGGTTGCTGCTTTTAATTATATAAACGAAGGAAAGAAAATAATCCGATCTAGCGGAGCAGAAAGAGACCCTAATATTTTTGGAAGTAATTTCATATTACCAATAATGTTACTAGTGGCATTTATTGGTGAAGCTAAAACGAATAAAAAGAAGATAATTTTATTCTGCATCTCTGGAATCCTTATTGGAGCAGTATTGCTTACATATTCCAGAAGTACATGGGTAGCGTTATTTTTTGGAATAACTATAATTATTCTATATCAGAGAAAATTTGATTTTATAATATATGGGTTTATAGTACTCGCTATTGTTTTCCTGGGCAGTGAAGGAGTAAGGAATATTGTGTTTAGTGTCGGCGATCGGGTTGTGGATATATTCGCGGGAACATCTGAAGACTCTTCGCGGTTCAGACTGATTTTGCTCGAAACATCAATATATATGTGGTTGGATAGTTATACTTTTGGAATTGGATACCAAGGGTTTTCAACAGTATTTCAAGAATACCACCCTCCACAAGAGGTAGGAGGTGTATATGAGCCTCACAATGAGTTTTATAAAATACTAGCTGAATTAGGGTTAATAGGATTTTTAGTTTACCTGTTTATACTATGGAAAACATTAAAGATTGGATGGAATAGTGTAAAAAATTACCAGAAAGAGAGAAAAAGTACTGCAATAAGTCTTGCTCTATTCGCTTCTTTTTTTGCATATATAATTTTTTTCCAATTTCTTGGAGGCATGCAACTACACAGTATCCTAACTATTAATATTGGGCTTCTGTTTTGTGCTTCTAAATTTGTAGGAAAAAGTGAAGAAACCGAACTAGCTGTTTAATGCCCCCTTGTAGTTTGTAAGGAGTCTTTTTAAAAATGCGGACTTCCCGTAATTAACGGTAATCAATTCATTCAGCTTTTCAGGATTATAATCTGAATGAGCTTCGGCCATTTTCAGAATATCTGATGGGTCAGCGTTTTTCAGGCCATGGGTAATTATTCCTGCTCCTTTATCTATTACTTCAGCATTTCCGCCAACATCAGTGCAAACCAATGGTAATCCGCAGGCAACCGCTTCTAGTATAGAAACATTAAATCCTTCTCTCCGGCTTGGTAGAATATAAAAATCTACTGCCTGGTAATATTTTATAAGTTCTGTTGGTGGTACTGCCGGGATCAGATCAATATTATTAAAAGGATTATCCTCGATCAATCTAATTACTGAATCAGAATATTCAGTGTTTTCCGGGTTTCCAACAATATGGAATTGAATGTCGGCGAGTTCTTTATTTTTAGAAATAGTTTCAATCAGCAGATCTAATCCTTTTTCATGACGGATGTTCGCAACAGTTAATGCATGTTTTTTAGAAGGTTCCCAGTTCAGTTTTTTTCTGACCATCTTTTTATCATCAAAAGAGAGCGGAGAATAAGATTTTGTATCCACCATATTATAGATGATGTCTGACTTTTTACTTAATTCCGGAAATCTTGCTTCAATATCTTTTTTTAATTTAGGACCTGAGTAAAGTACTCTGTCTGTGCTACTAAAAGATTCTTCGATAAGACCGGAAAGCTCCCCGGAATCTTTGGTCTGGTACCAGTCACTTCCATGAACGGTTAACACTGATCTAAGTCCGGCTTTTTTTAATTCCGGAATAATTAAACCATCAGGATAAGCCCAATGAACATGAACGATGTCAAACCTTTTGCGAAAAAGAAAGGATAATACGTTTTTTGATAAATTTCGTTTTATGACTTTAGGAAATCTTCTTCCCGGAAAAGAAAGATATCTTACCCTGAAACTTCTAGATTGGTCGCTCAGCAATGAGCTGTGATTAGCCTTCCATCTTTTGGTACAAGGTAGTGCGAAAGGGGTGGGCACAATAAGCTCAACCTCATTATTGCCATTATCAGCTAATAAGTTATACTGATCTTGTATAAACTTTCCTTGATGGGGATAAAGTTTTGTTGGGTAAAGATGACTAATTAAGGCTATTTTCATCGATTGAAGATACTTTAAACCAATCAGATTCTAAACACTCTTTAAATAATATTAGTGATCAATAAAGATTATACATCAAAGGGGATCATTTCCAATACTTTTTTTAGCATTGTCAGTAAAGTGTTTCCAATTCTTCTTTCGCTGATTTGTATACCAATTATTATTAAAGGATTGGGTGAGGAAAAATACGGAGCGTTTACTATTGCATTGGTTTTTATCGGCTATTTCAATCTTTTTGATCTGGGATTAGGACGAGCAATTACAAAACTGATATCAGAAAGAATTGGGAAAAATAAGGATCAGGAAATCGCTGATATTTTTAAAACAGGCGTAACACTTACTTTTCTGCTAGGAATTGTTGGTGGATTGATCTTCTTTGTTATTTCAGAGCCTGTAACGGTTAAGTACTTGAAGCCACCGGAAGACTTCCTTGGTGAGGTGATAAGAGGTCTTACTTTTTTATCAATCGGAATACCCTTTTCCATTATGATCAACAGTTACAGGGGAGTTTTAGAAGCACTGCATGAGTTTAAGTCCATTACTCTGGTTCAGATCATTCTAGGAGCAGCTACTTATCTTGGAATAATTGCACTGATGGAATTCACAAAAGATCTGGCTTTTCTTATTGCATACCTGACAGCTGTAAAAGTGATACACTTTATTGTATACAGAACCATAAGCAATTCGAAACTGAACACCACTGAAACTAATGGGGCATTTCGGAAAAACTACATTAAAGGATTATTCAGCTTTGGGGGCTGGATAACAGTTTCAACAATAGTAAGTCCTGTTATGACGGCGTTGGACAGGTTGATCGTAGCTTCCAAAGAAGGAATGCAAAATGTGGCTTATTATTCTACAGCAAGTGAAATCACTCAAAGAGTAGGGATGCTTCCCAGCGCACTGGTGAGTGTTTTATTTCCGGTATTCTCCAGAAATCAAAACTTTAATGAAATCCAAAATTCAAAGTTATACAAAGCCAGTTTCAATCTCTTACTTTTGGCTAGTGGTATTTTTGCAGTTTTATTTATTTGTTTCGGTAGAGATTTCCTGGCTATTTGGATCGATGAAAATTTTGCAACAGAAAGCTATGTAGTTCTTCAAGTGGTAACAGTGGGGGCGTTATTTAATTTTTTGGCAAGGATTCCATTTTCATTTATTCAGGGAGTTGGTCGCCCGGATATAACGGCAAAATTTCATGTGCTTGAATTGCCCATATTTTTAACACTTTTGGTAGTGCTTACAGATAGCTTTGGAATTGTTGGAGCAGCATATGCATCTGCGATAAGAATGATTTTAGATTTTGTACTATTACATATGTATTCAATAAGACAGTTCAAGGTAGACTTTAATCTGCTTCCTTTGCTGCTTGGAGCAATTTTACCTGTAATATTGTCTCTTACTATCGCATATTCGGGATTGGGATTTGCTCTTAAATCCCTATGTGTAGCAGTTTTATTAACAGTGTTGACTGCATCATTTTGGTTCTATGTATTTGATGAAGAGTTAAGGCTCAGAATCAAAAAAATAACCCGGGGGCACAATTGAAAGAAGATTTGATTTCAATAATAACGCCGGTCTATAACGGAGAGGATTTCCTTGACCGGAGTATAAAAAGTGTGCTTAGCCAGACATATCAAAACTGGGAATTATTACTGATTGATGATGGCTCTGAAGATGATTCCGCAAGAATAATCGAAAGATATTTAGAAGATGACCGGATTAAATTTCTGAAAAATGATTCCAATTCAGGAATTTCTGCAACAAGGAATAAGGGCATAAACAACTCCAGTGGAGAATACATAGCGTTACTTGATCAGGATGATGAGTGGTTCCCTGATAAGCTTCAAAAACAAGTGAAAGTCTTAAATGGGCTGGGTTACGATTACGGTTTAATTTATTCAAATCTTGAAGTGCGCTTTGATAACGGGGATGTTACTGAGCGGAAAAAAGAGATAGAGCCCAAATCTACAATAATCGAAAATCTGGAGTTAATGCTCCTCAGAAATTTAATCAGTTCCCTGACAGTGCTTATCAGAAAAGAAGTACTGGATGAAGTCGGGTTATTTGATGACTCAATTAAATGGGGCGGAGATGACTATGATCTGTGGATCAGAATAGCTCATAAATATAAATTCTTTTATATAGATGAAGTTTTGAGCATCCGATATGAACATCAACAGAACTACAGCGCTGATAAAAAAAGGATGATGTTCAGAACTATTGAGCTAGGTGAAAAATATGTAAAGCAATTTGGCTTGGAATCAAGTTTATCCAGAAAGCTTAAATCGAACCATTACTATAGATATGGAATAGAGTCACTCAAAAAGCTAAGGGTTTTAACAGGCTTGAGCCATGTAATTAAATCCCTGTTTATTTCTAAGCAAGGATTTATTGAATTGGGGAAGACTCTCAGAAACAGGTTCAGAAATGAAAACTAGTTTCTTCTGAAATTCTCAATTGCTAAGTATGTAGTGATCAATCCTGTGATGGTGGTAAGACCGGTCATGATCAACTGAGTTCGCTGATTTTTGAGTTGAGCTTTTTGAACTTCATAAGCCCTGCGAGCATTAAGTTCTTCAACGGGTTGTCGATCTATAAAGATCTTGTCACCGGAGCTCAAATCAGTATCTCCAACTTTAAACCAGGTTGCATTCCCTGCTTTCAAAATAAAGATCCTGTCCTTATCTGCAGAAAGGGCAAAGCCTCCGGCCTGAGTGATATACTCATTTACAGTTTTGGTGCCCGAGTATCCAAAATATCCGGGATTGTTAACCTGTCCGAAAACGAAAATAGTTTGATCATCTTTGGGAATATAAAGACGGTCTCCGTCAAAGATCTTTAGACCCTGAAGCTGAGAATCATCGGAAAGATCAATATATACCTTGTTTTTTGAAAGTCTGGTTTCAGCATCCAGATATTCAAGGCCTTGTAGATATTGATCGGATGTCCTTTTCATGAGGTCAGCATTAAACTGATTTGGGATCTCATTTTTCTGCCCACCACTTCTAACCAGATAAGCTGCAGCTGGTAGTGCTTCGGGAGAAAGTCCACCTGCGGTTTGTAACAGTTCCAATGCTGTTGTTGCACCGCTTACAACCGGGAAGTTTCCGGGAATATTTACTTCTCCGTATACCCAGGCAGAAGCAGAGGCATCAAATTCATCTCCGAATGGAGCAACCACTCTGTCGTTTGGCAATAAGTTAAAAGAATCCCAGTCTTCAGGCTTTACAACAATCTGCTCAATTCCGTTAACAGCTCTTCTGTATACAAAAAGCTTGGTAGTATCAGCGGTTTCTTCAAACCCTCCACCAAATTCAAGAATGAGAGAAGGAGTATCTCCTTTTTTATATTCGAATTCATAATCTGCTTTTACAGCTCCAGAAATACTGACTTTTGGAGTCTCACGATTAGTGGGAATAATGTTAATTAGATCTCCGTGCTTAACAAAAGGATTACTTTTCAGACTTCCTGTTCTAAAATATTTAACAAGATCTGCTTCCGATTCTGTACCGTCAGAGTGATAAATTTTAATTGATCTGAATGAGTAATTATCATTTGTAAGAAAATCACTGGAATTAGGGATAGACTTGGAAAGATCTCTGTTCCCGGAAGTGACAGAAGAAAAGATGGCCTGGTCAACCCGTGATTGTGGATAGGTTAAATATTTACCCGGATAGGGAACGCCTCCGGTTACATGATAAATTACCGGTCTTGGGCTATCTATAGTTATTGTTACAGATGCATTCTTTAAATGGGGAGCAGTAGCTTCTTCAATTTTTTTCTCACTTTCTGAAATAGAAAGCCCATTTATATTTACAGGTCCAACAACGGGCAGGGTTACATCTCCCTGAGGATTGACTAATAGTCCACGTAGAAAAAGAGACTGAGCTCCGTCTATTTTTATGGAGATCAAATCATTTACACCTAAAACATAATTTTCCAGATCCAGAGAAGCTTCAATGGGATTAATTCTGGAAGCAAGTTGCACACTAAGA
Source organism: Balneola sp. (assembly GCA_965215865.1). Classification (GTDB taxonomy): domain Bacteria; phylum Bacteroidota; class Rhodothermia; order Balneolales; family Balneolaceae; genus Balneola. The sequence continues at coordinate 3,182,593 of OZ244125.1, read as the reverse complement.
GGGTCTGTATAATAAAAACCTCCAAAGACATCGGATAAATCGATATTGAAACCATCTTCTTGCTGATTCCCGTTATTTTGTGCATTCAGAAAAGATGAACAAATGAAAAGAAATAAAATCCCTAATAAATTTTTGGCGGAATAGTGTTTAAACATAAATGAATTTAATTAATTTTTAACCTTGTATAAAGATACAGGGAGTCTTGCCATTACGATGCCCGCAATAACGGAAAGAGCACCAATATATTGAAATAGGGTGAGTACTTCATCCAAAATAATCACTCCAAAAACCAATCCCAGAACCGGCACCAGATTTTGGTATGTTGCAGTACGAACAGCACCGATTTTCACGATTCCATTGTTCCATATTAAGTACGCAATTCCAACAGAAAGCGTGCCTGAATATAATACACCTCCATATGCTTTTGGAGAAATAGAACTCCAATCTATTTGAACCAGCGATGGGAGTCCGATCAATGAAAGACAAATAAATCCAATAAGCGCCATAAATGCAGAAAACTGAGTGGAGTTATAGAACTTCAAGTACTTCCTGGATAGTATAGTGTAAACAGCCCATACAATTGCAGAAATAATAGTAATGATATCACCCAAAAAAGTCTCAGACTGAAATGAAATATCATTATTTCCACCGGCTACTATCATAGCAACTCCCGAAAAGGCAAAGAATACTCCAATAGATTTTATAATTGTAAGTTTTTCGTCTGTAAAGAACTGAGATAGTAAAGCCACCCATATTGGAATAGTGCCCAGCATTACTGAGGCATTAGCTGCTTTGGTCAGATTTATTCCGACTATAAACAACATTTGATAAAGGAGGTTTCCGATAAGACCGATTCCCACCAAAGCCCAGAAATGTTCTCTCTTTACTTTTAGAGAAAAGCCTTTTCTTTTTGCAGCGTAGTAAAGCAATCCAAAGGCAAGGAAAAAACGGATAGCATTAAAGCTGTATGGGTCAAATTCATTGAGCGCTATTTTTACAACGCTGAAATTTAAAGCCCAAATTACAGCAACACCAATAAGAGTTAGATCTGTAAGATATTTTTTTATCAATCGGGTAAAATTATGAGGCTGAAAATACGATAACCAGCCTTCTGAAACGATCGCAAAAAGATCATGAAACAATTATGCTTTTGCAGGTGTTGTTTCTTCCCCTTTCCCAAGCGTTTTATTGATATAAAGTTGCTGTACAATCGATAACACGTTGAAGATCAGATAATACAAACTTAAACCCGAAGCAAAACTGTTGAAAATGAATAACAACATGACCGGGAAAATGTACTGCAATACCTTCATTTGCTGAGCCATAGGATTGCTTCCGCCTCCTCCACTCATACCACCGGTTAATCTGCTCTGAAATACCATTGCTAACGACATAAGCAGTACAAAACCACCAATAGCATCACCTAAAAACGGAATAGAAAAAGGCAGATTTATAATATAATCCGGAGCTGAAAGGTCACTTGCCCATAAGAACTCTTCCTGGCGGAGCAGAATAGAATTTTGGAAAAATCTCCAAAGAGTGATCAAAATCGGGAACTGAAGAAGATTAGGTAAACATCCACCTAGTGGATTCACTTTATTCTTCTTATAAAGCTTCATGGTTTCCTGCTGCTGCTTCTGCGGATTATCTTTGTACTTGTCCTGCAGTTCTTTGAGTTGAGGCTGAAGTTCTCTCATAGCAGCCATACTCTTATAACTCTTAAAAGTAAGTGGGGAGAGAACCAGTTTTACAGCAGCTGCGAAAATGATTACCAGTACACCATAGTTACTGATGAATCCACTAAAGAATGTGAAAAAAGGAATTACAATAAAACGAACAAAGGGATCTGAAAACCAGCGAAGCCAGTTGTAACCAACTTCAACCATGTCGTAGGCATGTTCATCTACTTGTTTGATCTCATAATATTTCAACGGACCAACAAAGAGTTTATAAGAAAGAACTCCATCATCGGGAATAGAAGAGGTGATTGAAGCAGTGTACTTATGCTTTGTTAACGGATCGTCGTTTTCGCCGGTAACCTCGCCTGTTAAAAAAGCACTTTCTGTTTGGTGCTGTGGTTTAATGAATTGAGTAAAGAACTTTGTGCGGGTAGCTGACCAGTCAATATTTCCATTAAAAGTTTCTTCCTGACGTCCAGGTTCATCCACTTTGAATTTTTCCAGTTCTTCCCCAAGATAAACATAAGCAGCTGCATCGATGCCTTCCTGCTTTTTATCTTTTTCAGAAGCATTCAGTTTTGATGTCCACCCGAAATCTACAGCTCTTCCAATAATGTAATCGCTGACACCTATAAATTGAACATCGAAGTCGATTTCGTAGGTGTCCGCTAAAAAAGTATATGTATAAACAATCTGGCGGCCGTCGCTGAGCTGAAGAGCATATTTGAGTTCTCTGGTATCGCCTTCATTAAGAGTGAGAGAAGAACCGGTAGTGATCTGGGTAAACAATAGATTCTGAGTGTCTACATTCAGATTTTCAGTAGTCAAAAACCCAAAATTATACGCTGATTTTGTTGAATCGGAGATCAACTGGAAAGGCGCTCCGGCCCAAGAGTCATATTCTGAAAACGTAAAAGAAACAGGTCCGGCTCCTTTGCTTGAGAATACCGCGGTGTAAAGCGGAGTGGTAACCACAAATTCTGATTGCTCTGTTGCCTCAGTGTTGGAGAAGATGCCCGATTGTGGAGCAGCAGCTTCCCGTTCAGTAGCCTGTTCTCTGATACTCGGCTGAGACGGAGTTTGATCAGTTACAGAAGAAGTTTGAGCGTCATTTTCTACAGACTCAATTTGAGCCAGACTGTCCTGCCTTGCCCTTTCTGCAATTTGTGCAGCGCGTTCTTCTTCGCTTGGCATGCTTACAACAAACCAAGCCACCATTATTAAAAAGATCAGTCCAAGTCCGGTTGCGGTGTTTTTATCCAAAAGTCTGCGGTTTTAAATAGTTTTTTTTGTAGAAAGCAGTCGGTTACGTAGCTCATCCATCATAGTTACTACATGAGTTTGAACTTCTGCAAATCTGAGGTTCGTAGTGCGCGCAATGAGCACGCAGTGAAGACCAATACCCAGTTCCTGTACGGTATCAATGATTTCATGCTGATTTAGACGAAATGATTCTCTCATGACTCGTTTAGCATTATTTCTTTGTACAGCATTGCCTGTTTTTTTGGGGGAGATAAATCCGATTTTAAAATCCCACTCAGAAAGATTAAGCGTAGTATAGCGAAGGTTCACCGATGGTGATTTAATGAGCGCTGTTCCGGAAAATAAATTCTGGAAATTTCGCTTACCACGTAAGATTCGAGATTTTGGTAAGGTAAATCTACGAGGTGGAGCAACAGTTATGTTACTTTGCTCCTTTTCGCTCATCACTAACACTCAGCTTGTGGCGACCTTTAGCTCGTCGGCCTGCAATTACTTTGCGTCCGTTTTTTGTAGACATACGCTCTCTGAAGCCATGCTTGTTCTTGCGTTTTCTATTACTTGGTTGAAATGTACGTTTCATTGGATTTGGATGTTTTTGCGTTCAATTCGTATCCGAAAAAGGCTTTAAATATAAGGATTATATCTGAAAATCTTAACTATATTTTGAATATTATTTTAAACCCTTACTCTTCCTGAACCGGGAAATTTAACTCTACTTTTGTACCCTGGTTTACCGCAGAAGAGATCAAGAAATTCCCGCCTTTTTGGTCTAGTAAACGGAGTGCTTCCACTAAGCCAATTCCAAACCCTTGTATATCAGAATCTGTTTTCTGGGATTGTACATACTGGAGTTTATGCAGTGCTTCCAGTTTTTCTTTTGGAATTCCTGTTCCGTTATCCTCAATGATAACTTTAATGAAGTTGTCGTCTTTTACTTTAGTCTTACCAAAAGATATTTCAATAGAGCCTTCCACTGGAGAAAATTTAATAGCATTAGAAACTACATTTCCGATAATGTTAATGATCTGATTGGATGCCATTGTATTTATCGAGCAACTTTCTGAGCATTGATTTTCAAAAAGCAAATCAATTTCTTTTAATGTGCTTTGCATGGAATAAAGAGAACTTACTCTGTCAATGATTGTAGATACAGAAGTGGCAACTTCGCTTTCTTTCTTGTCTATTTCGTACTGAAGACTTCCTTCCGCGTATTCCAACAGGTTTTTAGCGGATTGTTTGATCATGCCAATGTTCTTGAGGGTTTTCTTATCCTCAATTTCAGTTTCCAAAAGACTAGAAAACCCAATAATTCCGGAGAGAGGACCTCTTATGTCATGTCGGGTTTTAGTTACCAGCTTTTCCTGTTTAGCGAGCTTATCTGATTGAACACTAACTTTCTTTTTCAGGATCAGATAATCAGCTACCTGTTGATTGACTAATTTTAAACTATGTATTTGTTGATCGGTTAAATCAAGAGTTTCCGTATGCAGCAGGCAAGAAGAGCCGATAAAAGTCCCTTTTTCATCTTTAAAGGGAAAACCTAAGTAGTATTTAAGATGAGGTGAGCCTGTAACTAAAGGGTGAACCTGAAACTGATCATCCTCCTGAAAATCCTCAATTTCATACATTTCTTCATTATTGATGGTGATATAACAAATAGATTCTTCCACAGGAATATGTTCGAATTCCATTCCACACTCTGCGACTGTCCATTGATTTTCATCATCAATTAAATTGATCTGAGAGTACAGCGCCCCTGAAATATGGCAGATCAATTCTGAAAACCTTGCCAGTACCTGATCCTTCTCGTTATAGTCCAGAGAAAGTTCAAGAAGTGAAGAAGCCCGATTCTTACCCGAAGTATTAGATGTATCCATAATAACCTATCTTAATTTACCCATAATAGAGATTTAAATATCACATACACAATATTTATCTCATGTAAAAGCAAGTTACGTATTATATGCCGTTTGGGATTGGTTCAAATAAAGGCGACCTTAAGGAAGCAAGTTAAAGGTCAGGTATCGGCATTTCTTAGTAGTTAGTACAGTATTTGTTTTCCCTTCTCTAGTTTGTAAACACAATTTTTAATTTTCACAGCCGAAAATGATAACAATTCACAATTTTTTGTGAATACGATCTGTACATGTGAGCAATATTTATATTTTTATAATGGAATACGGTAAAGTAAAATGGTTCGATGCAGAAAAAGGATTTGGATTCATCGCACCTGAAAATGGAAGCAAAGATGTTTTCATGCACAGAAACAACATCGAGAACCTAGGATTTAACGAAGGTATCAAAGATGGAGAATCTGTAGAATTTAAAATTGAAGAAACGGATAAAGGACTCAGCGCAGTTGATGTGTATGTTCTTGAATGATCGTTAATTCAATGATTTTCAAAAGCCCGGTTTCGAAAGAAGTCGGGCTTTTTTTATGGAACAAGGTTTTTAATCACTCCCAAACAACCGTAGTTCCTTCGTCTTCTCCGTCTACCACGATCTTCTTGAAATTCCCTCTTTCATTCATGTTAAATACAATGATCGGAGTATTATTTTCGCGGCAAAGAGTGAATGCGGTAAGATCCATCACAGACAGGCGCTGTTTTAAAACATCATCACCGGTAATACGATCGTATTTTTTGGCATCGTCATTTTTCTCCGGATCAGAATCATAAATCCCATCCACTCTGGTTCCTTTCAGAATTACATCAGCTTCAATTTCAATGGCACGTAATGCTCCTGCAGTGTCGGTTGTGAAGTAAGGGTTTCCGGTTCCGGCTCCAAAAATTACTACGCGACCTTTTTCCAGGTGACGAACAGCTCTCCGGCGAATAAAAGGCTCGGCAATAGCCTCCATTCTGATGGCGCTCATCAATCTTGTTTGTACGCCTTGTTGCTCTAAAGCATCCTGCAAAGCCATGCTGTTGATCATCGTTGCGAGCATTCCCATATAATCGCCCTGCACACGATCCATTCCTTCAGTAGCTCCTTTTACTCCGCGGAAAATATTTCCTCCGCCTATAACTACACAAACTTCAACGCCTTCTTTTTGTACACTTTTGATCTCTTCGGCATACTGAGTGAGAATATCTCCATCAATTCCATGTCCCTGAGTTCCTAAAAGTGCTTCGCCACTGAGTTTTAAAAGGATGCGTTTGTATTTATTTGCCACGGTAGTTGGTTTTTGAAATTATGGGTCAAAAAAAAGGCTGTTTTGAAAATTCAAAACAGCCTTAAGGTAAAGAAAATTTGATTAAGCCTCTTCGCCTAATTGAATTCTGCGAAAGGACTTAATTAGTGGAGTGTTATTTTGCTCCAGATATTGTTTTACGGTAATTCCGTTGTCCTTAACGAATTTTTGTTCAAGTAAAACACGCTCTTCGTAGAATCTGCGAAGTTTTCCCTGAGCAGCTTTTTCAGCGATCTCAGCTGGCTTACCTTCGTTGATCAATTGCTCTTTAGCAATTTCCAATTCTTTTTCTACAGTAGTAGCGTCAACTTCATCGCGTGTAACAGCTAATGGATTCATTGCAGCAACTTGCATTGCAACGTCGCGAGCGATGTCTTCATTTTCTACATCGCCATCAAACTCAGCTAAAACACCAAGTTGGTTTCCGGCGTGGATATAGTCAATGATAGATCCTTCAGTAGTTACCAGAATGCAGTTAGAGATCTCGATCTTCTCACCGATCTTTCCAACCATTTCCTGTAAGTGGTCAGCAATTGCTTTTCCATCAACTTCAGCTTTTAACAGGTCATCGATGTTGTCGATGTTACCTTCGTAAGCCGCGTTCAGAAAGCCATCAGCCTGAGCCTGGAAATCTTCGTTACGAGCTACGAAATCTGTTTCGCAGTTCACTTCAATAGCTACAGCTTTTTTCGCATCATCGCTAACTCTGGAAAGAATCAATCCTTCCTTTGCATCACGATCAGCGCGCTTGTCAGCTACTTTTTGACCTTTCTTACGAAGCAATTCAACAGCAGCATCAAAATCGCCATCTGTTTCGGACAATGCTTTTTTGCAGTCCATCATGCCCGCTCCGGTCATGTCTCTTAGTTTTTTTACGTCAGCAGCAGAAATACTCATTTCTCTGAATAGTTTTTTTGAAAGTTAAAATTATTCTTCTTCGTCAGTGTCAGTAGACTCTTTAGCGTCAACCGGTTCTACAGTCGGCTCATCAGCTTTTTTCTTTGAATCGCCTGATTTCTTTTTCTTACGAGAACGAAGTTTTGTTTTTACTTCTGGAGTTTCGTTGTCTTCTTTAGCTTCAGAAGCAGCACTTTCCATTACTACTTCTTCTTGATGCGCTTCTCTTTCAGCTGCACCTTCAATGATAGCGTCAGCTACTTGTGAAGAAACTAATTGGATCGTTCTTGCGGAATCATCATTACAAGGAATGATGAAATCAGGTACATCAGGATCACTATTGGTATCAACCATAGCGATTACAGGGATATGAAGTTTAATAGCTTCATTTACTGCAAGATGTTCTTTAAGGATATCAACTACGAAAATAGCACCAGGAAGTCTGCCCATGTTAGCAATACCACCTAAAGTGTTTTCCAGTTTTTCCTGCTCTCTTTCAAGCATCAAACCTTCTTTCTTAGTAAGCTCATCCATTGTTCCGTCAGTCTTCATACGCTCGATCTCTTGCATACGACTGATACTTTTACGAACTGTAGAAAAGTTTGTAAGCATACCGCCTAACCATCTGTGAGTTACAAAAGGCATTCCTGAACGGATAGCTTCTGTTTTGATGATCTCGGTTGATTGCTTTTTTGTACCTACAAAAAGAATGGTCTTTCCGGCACGGGAAAGTTTCTGAATCTCATCAAGAGCATCCTGCAGATACTGTTGAGTCTTTTTAAGGTCAATGATGTGAATGTTGTTGCGTTGCATAAAGATGAAGTCTTTCATCTTTGGATTCCAACGACGAGTCAGGTGACCGAAATGTGCACCGGACTTTAATAGTTCTTCAATTGAAGCTGCTTTAGGCATTGTATTAAGATATGTGTTTAGGTTAATCCGCTACGTGGGTCAATCCCAAAAACCAATCCCGGTTCAAGACCGAAACACCAGGCTTTGAGTCGCCACATATGTGTGGTTAATTTGTTGTTGCGTAAGTGTATTAACGCTTAGAGAACTGGAACTTCTTACGCGCTTTTGGCTGACCGTACTTTTTACGCTCTACCATTCTGTCATCACGTGTAAGTAGTCCATGACTTTTCAATACGTCATGTACTTCTTCGTTCTCACCATCCAGAGCTCGTGCAAGTGCATGAGAAATTGCTCCGGCTTGTCCTGATTTTCCACCACCACGTACAGTAACTTTGATGTCGTACTTGCCTTCAAGTTCAGTTACGTTCATTGGCTGTGTAGCTATGTTCTGCATAGCTTTTACAGGTAAATATTCTTCTATTGGTAATTTGTTGACTAAGAATTCACCTTTTCCCGGTTTGATGTACAAACGCGCAGTTGAGGTTTTTCTTCTTCCTATGTAATTAGCTTGTGCCATGTTATAAATCGATTAAAGCTCGATGATTTCAGGGTTCTGAGCTGCTTGGTTGTGTACAGGTCCGGCATAAACTCTGACGTTCGTCAATAATTGACGGCCAAGTTTAGTTTTCGGAAGCATACCTTTAACAGCTTTCATTACAAGAGAGGTAGGATCTTTTTTCAACATATCTTCAGCTGTAATAAAGCGCTCACCACCAGGATAAAATGTGTGATGGAAATATGTTTTATCGGTCATTTTTTTACCGGTCAACTTCACTTTTTCTGCATTGATAACGATTACATTGTCACCGGTATCCATGTGCGGAGTGAAAGTTGGCTTATTCTTGCCTCTCAAAATTGATGCTACAACACTACTCAAGCGGCCCAATGGCTGATCTTCAGCGTCGATCAAAACCCACTTCTTTTCAATGTCGGAAGGTTTTGCTGAGTATGTTTTAAAACTTAAAGTATCCACGATTAAACTCGTTTTTGTGTTTTCTTGGAAAGTCGAAAAAGATAGGGGTAATTCTGCTATGTATCAACAATTAATTGCACATTTAATATCTAAAATTCTCAGAATGCATTTAAACGGTGATTTCGAAAAAGGAAATGTCGAAGAAAGATTGATTTCTACTTAATATGGTAAGATTTTTAATAAATCGTGTCTATTTAATCTCCGGTATTTTCACCATTTTATGAACCAATTAAATCAGCTGATATGTTTAAAGGACTTCGAACTGTAATTTATCCCGCACCGGATTTGAAAAAAGCTAAAGAATGGTATTCCGTTGCTTTAGGTGAACAACCATATTTTGACGAAGAGTTTTATGTAGGCTTTGATATCGGAGGCTATGAGTTGGGCTTGCAACCTGAGCGAACTCCCGGAACCGCAGGTTCTATTGTGTATTGGGGAGTTATAGATATACAGGAGACATGGAATAAACTTATCGAACTGGGAGCTACCGCCGATGAGGAAATCATGCATGTTGGTGGAAACGTATATGTTGCTACGGTAGTAGATCCTTTCGGGAACCTTTTCGGCATCATCCAGAACCCTAATTTTGAAGCAAAAGAATAATATGTACAAAACCATTGGACTTGCGAAAGAAAACGAGTCACCAGAAAATCCCGGAGCATTAGAAAAACGAGTTGCTCTTATTCCGGATGACGTTAAAGAATTAGTCGACTTTGGCTGTGATGTTTTTGTAGAACATGGAGCAGGAGAGGGAGTAGGATTTTCAGATGAAGAATATGTCGAGGCAGGAGCTAAGCTTCAGAATAATGACGAGCTCTATCAAAACAAAGAGATGGTCATCAAATTCAAAGGGCCAGCGATGGAAAGTATTCCTCTAATGGAACCAGGAAGTACACTTTTTTGTATGGCACATTTTAGTTCGTTTCCTGAACGGGCAAAACTCCTCGAGGATCATAAGATCAACGTGGTGGCGATGGAATATGTGGTTCAGTCACCCGAAAAAATTCCAAACGACTTGATACTGGGATTGATGGCAGCTGAAAATTGTCTGGAAGCCGATATCAGAAGAGCGGGAGTGAGCGGAGTTGAATTCCATATAATTGGCTACAGTGAAAGAATGAGCGGAGCTGTTCGTCGTTTTATGGATCATTCTCCGAAAAGCTTAGTGCTTCATCCGGAAGATGTAAGTATTGAAGAATTGGGATCTCTGAACAGAAGCTCAGTCATTGTATATGATTCTGCTTCTTTTCAAGATCCGAACAAAATCATATCAAAAACAGAAGCTGGTAGAACGTACGATATCCATTCCTTTATAACCGATCATGGTGATGAAGCTTTAAGATATTACCGGCTTGTAAATCCATCTCCGAAATTCGGTAAAAGAAAGATCGAAGCGCTTCATGAAACAGGCAGAGCGGGTGCCCGATACGGATTGGAATTATTGCAAGACAAAAGTTCTAAGAATAAGTCTCCGGAAGAAGCCGTAGCCGTAGTTCTTGGTTATGGAAATGTAGGAATGGGTGCAATTGATGAATGTCATCGAAATGGAGTCCGAACTATTCATGTGCTTGGTAAGGACCAAACTCAAAAAGGAATTATTGAAGAGTATTTAAAGGATGCAGATCTGATCATAAACGGAGCAGAACAACCGGCACATTTGCGAGGTGTAAATTATCTGGTGTCCAAAGAGCATGCGAAGAATTTACTGGAAGACGGAGTCGTGGTTATTGATCTGGTTGGCGGAAGTGCCACAAACAGAAGTGCCGTTGAAAATGTAATTGAGTGTACTTATTTAACCGATCCATATTTTGAAGAAGACGGAGTGCTGTTTTCCGCATTATGGGGTTGGCCGATGATGGGGTTTATGAGAGAAACGGCGATCAAGTACAGCGGACAAATTACTGATATTCTGATCGGAGAGGATAAATTTATCAACGGATTGGCTGAAATGACTCCGGGAGTTAAGCAGGCATTGGTTTGCGGGAGATTTTGAATGAATCCGGAATTGATCAAAAAACTAAACATCAAAGAAGGGCAGAATGTTTTATTGATCAATTGCCCTGAAGAATTGGAAGCAGAATTTGAAGATTTAGATCTTGATAAAAATTCTGCAACTAAGACAACCTACGATTCAGTAATTATTTTTGTTCATAATGAAGATGAGTTGGCAGAACTACTCCCGAAGAATCAGAAATTTTCTAAAAAGGATGGAAAATTATGGGTGGCTTATCCAAAAAAGAGCGGTAGCATTTCTTCTGATCTGAACCGGGATATTATTTGGGGAATAGTTAACGGCTTAAAAATGAATCCCAATAAACTGATCTCAATGAATGTGGATTGGTCGATCATGAGCCTTGCCAAAAAAGGAGCTCAGAAAAAACCTTCTAAATTCGGACAAGATCCGCCCGGAGTTGACCGTAAAACTAAAACAGTAATTCCGCCCAAAGACCTCCAAAAAGAACTGGATGCAAATCCAAAAGCCCAAACCTTTTTTGATTCCTTAGCTTTCAGTCACCGAAGAGAATATGTGGGGTGGATTCACGATGCCAAAAAAGAAGAAACCAGAGCTCGAAGAATTAAAAAGACTGTCGAGCTTTTACTGGAAGGAAAAAAGGTGAAGTAGAGATCTGTAGTTGTAATTACTGCGGGATAAATCCCTTGCTAGCAAACCTAAAGAAAAGTGAATTTGGCGAAATAGATATCAAGTAAACAAGCAAGGACTTCAGTCCGTTTTATTTTCTTCATATTGAGATTATTTCAATCCGCAACTGATGGCAAAGAATAATTCAATCTAACTTCATACCTGAATTCACCCATCCAACAATTTCAACACCACCCATAATACTTTTAACATGTCTTCTTTGCTTGAGTGTAGTTGTGCCATAACCTGATTCTGCAAATTCATCTTCAAAAATAATGATATGAGGTAGCCCGGGAATTTCAGCTTCGTTTAAGTGTGACATTGCTAACTCGTTCCTGTACCTGCTTCCCATCGAAAATTCATCCCAACTGTCATATTTAGTGATATACTTTATGGCTTCTTTTCTATTACTATCAATTGTAACCATTACAAGTTTTACATTGGAGTTTTTATAAACAGAATCAATTTCTGCATTGATCTTATTGATGCTCTGTATTACTTCGGGGCGACTACAGGGTCCACAGTCTGAAGCACCAAAATAGAAAACAGTTAATTGATTTTGAGCAAAAGATGATGCTGAGCAAAAAAGAAAAAGTGAAGTAAAGAATACTTTCATAAACATTTGTTTTTTATAAGTAAATGAATCAAGATTTTATAAGCAAGAATAAAGACTCATTTTTAAACGAGGCAAAAACATTTCAGGTTTACAAGAAATGACTTCAGTCCGTCGAATTAAAAACTCCCGTAACTAAATAAGATCATGCCTGTAATAATCACATCTCTTTTTGCTACTAATTCAGTATTCGTTATTATCACGGAGTCTGTCTGAGGCAGGTATATTCATCCACACAAGAAAATTTATTTATGGAATTATCTCTATCCAATATTTCAAAGACGTATAAAAATGGCGTAAAAGCTCTTGATGACGTAACCATTGATATTTCGGCGGGAATGTTTGGGTTATTAGGTCCAAACGGCGCTGGAAAGTCCACATTGATGAGAACCATTGCAACGCTTCAGGCACCTGATTCCGGATCGGCATCGTTTAATGATATCAATATTCTTGAGGATAAAATTGCTCTTCGTAAAACGCTGGGATATTTACCACAATCATTTGGGGTGTATCCAAAAATGAGTGCTGAAGATCTGTTGCTGTATTTTGCGAGATTGAAAGGAATTACAGACAAAAAAGAACGACAGGAAATTGTTCAAACGGCACTGGAGATCACCAATTTGTGGGAAGTTCGAAAGAAAAATGTGAAAGGGTATTCAGGAGGTATGAAACAACGATTCGGAATTGCACAATTGCTTTTGAACAGCCCGAAATTGATCATTGTGGATGAACCGACAGCCGGATTGGATCCTGCAGAAAGACATCGTTTTTTGAATGTGCTTCGTGAGATCGGAACCAATAACATCGTGATCTTTTCTACTCATATTGTGGATGATGTGAAAGAATTGTGTACTGATATGGCGATCATGAATGGAGGGAAGATCCTGAGTCATCATACCCCAACTGAGGGTGTGGAAAGATTGAGTGGACAAATGTGGACCAAGAATATCCAGAGGGATGACCTGGAAGAGCACGAAGCTAAATTCAATGTGATCTCTTCTAATTTCAATCAGGATAATTCATTGAACATAAGAGTACACAGTGAAATCCAGCCGGACGAAAGTTTTACTTCAAGTAATCCAGAGTTGGAAGATGTGTACTTCGTAACCCTTCACAAAGACAGCGAAGTAGTAGCTGCTTAAGAATCTAAACTATGTTCTATTCTATTTTCTCATTTGAGCTTAGGTACTGGTTCCGTAAGCCTCTTTTCTACATTTACTGTGGAATTATGTTTTTCCTGTCAACATTAATAATGGCTACTGCTGCAGGAATTTTTGAAGGCATTACAGCAAGTATAAATTCAGTTACTATTGTGAATTCAGCGATCGCGATCAATGGGCTGCTGAATGAAATGACCGTCATTATGTTCTTCTTGCTACCTTCAATTATCGGAGGGACAATATTCAAGGACTTTGACAATGAAATGCATTCCGTCACTTTTTCCTATCCGTTTAAAAAGTGGGAATATTTAGGAGCTAAATTTCTGAGTGGTCTTACGATTACAATTATAGTGCTTTCTTTTGCGGCTATCGGAATTATGTTGGGTAGTGTGTTGCCGGGTACAAATCCTGAATTGCTGGGGCCATTTATTTTGATGAACTATGTTCAGTCGTTCGTCTACTATTTGATTCCAAATCTTGTTTTCTACGGAGCAATAGTATTTGCCGTAGTTACATTTACCCGAAATGTGAGTGTAGGTTTTATCACTGTTTTAGCCCTGATCATTCTGCAAAGTTTTGCGGGCGTCTTAACCCAAGACAGTGACAATAAGATTCTGACTGCAATGCTGGATCCGTTTGGCTCGCTTGCTAATAACTACTACACAGAATACTGGACTATTTACGAGCGTAATGAAAATCCATTGCCTTTTGGTGATATCATTCTTTATAACCGTCTACTTTGGACTGGCATTGGATTATTGATATTCGGATTTGTGTATCGAACGTTCAGCTTTGACCAGGAAGCTTTCTCGTTTAGTTTTTTCAGGAAAAAAGAAGGTCAGGCGGTGACCAAAAAGAATTTTGGAAGCATTATGGCAGTCAAGCTTCCGAAAGTGAATCTGAATTTCTCTCTTATTGAGCAGATAAAAACTGCGTGGATAATTTCGAATCAAGATCTGAAATATATAATTAAGAGCTGGGCTTTTATCATTATTACCATTTTTGGATTGTTGTTTTCATTGGCAACCATTGCGGTAAGTTCAGAAATTTACGGAACGGATACATTACCGGTTACCTGGCAAATGCTGGAGTTTCCGGGATTGTTTTTCGGGCTGTTTATAAATCTGCTCACATTCTTATATGCGGGAATGTTGATCCACAGAAGTCGCACGGACAAGATCGATCAGCTTGTTCATTCCACACCTGCTCCAAACTGGGCGATCTTGCTTTCAAAGTTTTTTGCTTTGGTGAAAATGCAGGGAGTTTTACTACTTGGTATTATGTTTCTTGGGATTGGAATCCAGATCTATGGCGGGTACTATAATTTTGAACTCGATCAATATTTATTCAAGCTATTTGGAATAGAACTTGTTCATGTTGTAATCTGGGGATTGCTGGCTCTCTTTGTTCATACATTTTTCAAAAACTTCTATATCGGTTTCTTTGTACTTCTGGTCTTTTCTATCGGATTGAATTTCTTAGATCAGATTGGAGTAGAACAAATGATCTTTAAATACAACCAATCTCCCGGCACTGCTTATTCCGATATGAATGGTTTCGGATCCAGTTTAGCACCATACTATATCTATAAATTATATTGGCTGTTTCTTGGTGTAATATTATATGTGCTATCAATCATCTTTTTCAGAAGAGGCGTTCCGGATTCGATTTCTGAACGATTCTACGAAGCATCAAAAGCATTTTCTCCAACTTTGAAAACAGTCTTCTCTGTTTGTTTGATTGGATTTCTGTCGATGGGAACGTGGATCTACTATGTGAACAACATTTCTAACGAGAATCTGTCCTCTAAGCAATTTGAAAAAAGACTGGCAGACTGGGAGAAGAATTACGGAAAGTTTGAGAATATAGCACAGCCAAGAATTGTTGACGTAAATGTGGATCTGGATATCTATCCTGAAAGTCGTGATTTCGAAGCCCGTGGAAAATATATACTGGTTAACAAAACAGACGTAGCTATTGATTCCATCCACGTAGATCATGGAGGATTTATAACCGAGTTTGGTTTTGAGAAACCATCTGAATTGGTTTTGGAAGATG
Organism: Balneola sp.; assembly: GCA_965215865.1. GTDB lineage: Bacteria > Bacteroidota > Rhodothermia > Balneolales > Balneolaceae > Balneola. Next base: position 3,167,204 of record OZ244125.1, on the reverse strand, counting down.
ATTCCATGAATTACGATATCTATCAGCTTGCAGAAGCTTTACAGCCGGGAGATTCCGTAGTATTTACGTTTAGCATTTCGAATAAGCCGAATGGGATTTTTAGAAACAATTCTCCGATCAGAGCAAATGGTACATTCGTAAATAACAGTTTATTTCCCCGTATCGGATACAATCCTGCAAGTGAGTTAAGAGGTGAGGAATCCCGTGAGAAGTTTGGTTTGCCACCTAAAGAACGTATGGCATCACAAACGGATTCTGTAGCCTTACAGAACAATTATATAGCTTATGACGCTGACTGGATAGACTTTGAGACAACCATCAGTACCTCTCCGGAACAAATTGCTATTGCACCCGGGTATTTGCAAAAAGATTGGACAGAAAACGGTCGGCGTTATTTCCATTATAAGATGGACAGCAAGATGTTGAATTTCTATTCATTTATTTCTGCAAAGTTTGAAGTAGCCAAAGATTCCTGGAATGATATTGCCATTGAAGTGTACTATCACAAAGATCACGATTATAATATTGATCGCATGATCAAAGGAGTGAAAAGATCGTTGGATTATTACACGGAAGAGTTCAGTCCATATCAGCATAAACAAGTTCGGATCATAGAATTTCCGAGAACCGGAGGCGGGTTTGCTCAATCGTTTGCTAACACCATTCCTTATTCCGAAGCCATCGGTTTTATTGCTGAGGTGGATGAAGAAAATGAAGATGGTGTGGATTATCCGTTCAGCATTACGGCGCATGAAGTTGCACATCAGTGGTGGGCGCATCAGGTTATAGGAGCGAACGTTCAGGGAGCTACAGTAATGAGTGAAAGTATGTCAGAATACAGCTCTTTAAAAGTACTTGAGAAAGAATACGGCGAAGACAAAATGAGGATATTTCTGAAAGATGCCTTAGATAGTTATTTGCTCGGAAGAACAGTTGAGACAACAAAAGAAAAGCCCTTGATCTATAATGAAAACCAGCAATACATTCATTATAACAAAGGTTCGTTGGTTCTGTACGCATTAAGTGATTACATCGGCGAGGAAAATATGAATGCCGCTTTAAGCAGATATATTGATGACGTAGCTTTTCAAAATGCTCCATATACGACCGCTACTGAATTTCTTTCCTATCTGGATGAAGCAACCCCGGATTCACTAAAGTATTTGCTGGAAGATATGTTCAGAACAATTACGCTCTATGATAACAGTGTAAAAGAAGCTTCTTTTGAAACACTTGAAGACAGTACTTTCAAAGTTGATCTGGAATTTTATGCCACAAAATATCGCACTAGTGAGGAAGGAAAACGATCATATAAAAACACCGCCGGCGACAGTCTTTCAGTTGAGATAGAAGGACGGAGAAGACCGTTGCAATCGTTACCACTTGAGGATTGGATCGATGTGGGAGTATTCGGAGTGGATGAAGATGGCAAAGAAACTGTGCTTTATCTGAAAAAGCACAAGATCACCGAGATCGAGAATGTGGTAAGTATAACAGTAGATCAAAAACCTGTTTCAGCCGGAATTGATCCCTACAATAAGCTGATCGATACGGATTCCAATGATAACAAGAGAGTGCTGAAAGAGGGGAAAGATTAACGAATATTGAATAACGGTTTTTGCTTCTTTTTAATGGTTCCTTTAAATACCAAACTCAACATAGTCATTCCTGTAGATGTTTGATAATTCTCTTACAAAAATTGTCTTATTTATAATCCCGATGATTTCAGAAAAAGCTTCCAACTACACCGACCTTTAGAATTATTGGCGAGCCAAGAACGTAATGAAATCGACGGCTCCGAAGGAGCAATCATTACACTCAGGCTGATTCTTGAATAAGTATCATATGATCTAAGACCTTTTGTAATGATTAGTCGATGGAATGGAGTTCGCGCCAATAATTCTTGTCGGGAGTTTTTTTACTGGCGCCTGTGCTGAGGAAGCTCAGTATCGGCACAAAAGTACATCAAGAAAATAACTGAATCCTGTAAACACACTTAGATTAGAATAGGGCACCTACTTTTGTCTTGATACAAAAGTAGCAAAAGATCAAGCCGAAGTATTTAAGACGGGTTCACTGATCCTACGCTGAATAATCCTAAAGGTCTTCTCTCGTTCTGAGAAAGTTATTAGATTCTTCACCTGAAAGGATTATTCCTGCTTCGCAGACGCATCCGGATCACGCTCTCTTTTCCGTCTTAAATACTAAGGGCGATTTTTTCTAGAATTATTACAACTAAATTGTCAACGAATTATCTAACATCTAAAAGTGCAGCGGACAGGTCGCGAGATGACCGAAACCTCTCTAAAAAAGTCATCAATAATTATCCAAGGTTAAGGTGAGTGACAAAGCCATTACATACGAAACTGATAGACTAATTCGGATTATAAAATCAGTTTTTTATTCAGGGACGACTGGCTATCTTCTTTGAGATAAAAACAAATCTGAGATCATGGGTGCAATTCAGAAGTCTACTCTGGAGTTTCTAAACCAGTTAAAGGTCAACAATAACCGTGAATGGTTTGAGCGTAATAAAGAACGTTACAGAACTGCACATGAAAATATGATCGGTTTCATGGATGATATGATCGCTGAAATGAATAAAGTCGATAATATCGAAACCATTTCAGGGAAAAAATCTCTTTTCAGAATTTACAGAGATGTTCGTTTCTCAAAAGACAAATCACCATATAAACCGTATTTCGGTGCCCGCATGGCTCGTGCAACGAAATGGCTGAGAGGCGGACATTATATTCATATTGAGTCCGGAAATTGTTTTATAGCAGCAGGTTTTTTTAGTCCTAATTCAGCAGACCTTAAATTGATCAGAGAAGATATTGCTCACGACTCCACACCAATAAAAAAGATATTAGCAGACTCTGATTTCAAAAAAATATGGGGAAAGTTTCAGGGCGACGCCGTAAAAACAGCACCTAGAGGATTTGATAAGGACCATCCTGATATTGAATTAATACGGTTCAAACAATTTCATCTTTCTCATAAATTTTCTGACGAGGAGGTGCTTTCAGAAGATTTTGTATTCGAAGTGGTAAAATCATTTCTGGTTATCCGACCTTACTTCGATTATATGAGTGAAGTGCTTACTCGTGGCATGAAATAGTAAAAGATCAGTGTAAATATTATTGGAATCTTCCAGTCGCATCAATTTCTCCGGAAGAGCCCCAAATAGTGGTCTAATTAAATAAAGGAACTAATTTGATGTAATTTCCTTTAAACTACTATCTAACATAAACTAACGGAGATTTTTATGAAGAAGACAATCGGACAGATTATGGGAGCCGGAGGTTTAATAGGCGTTATTTATTACGGTTACATGTATTTTCAGGATTCCGAATCATTTGAAGCATTTGGAGCTGATGTAGCAGTAAGTACAGGTGATTATGTTCCTGTTCTGATATCTGCAGTAGTTATGCTGGCCGGTATTTTGATTGCAAGGTCTAAGTAAGCAGAGAATAGATTTTAATTAAGAGAAAAAGGAGAGAGCCATGTTAAGATGGAGTATTACACTATTCATTATAGCGTTAATTGCAGCTGTATTAGGCTTTGGTGGCATTGCAGGTGCGGCAGCAGGTATTGCTGAAATATGTTTTTATATATTTTTAGTTTTATTTGTGCTTTCATTACTATTTGGGAGAAGAAAAAATCCTACTTAAAATATGACATATGGGGTATCAGCAAGCCCTTGAACAAACTATTGGGGTTCCGTTTACTGAAGGTAATTCCGTAACTGTGCTCAAAAACGGAGATGAAATATTTCCGTCTATGATAGAAGCTGTTTCAAAAGCGCAACGATCTATTTCTTTTTTGACCTTTGTTTATTGGCAGGGAAATATCGCAGTTGAATTCGCTGAGTTATTTTCAAGAAAAGCCAGAGAAGGCGTAAAGGTAAAAGTGCTTCTGGATTCGTATGGAGCTTTTCCAATGCGTAAGGAACTCGTTGATTTAATGATCGATTCGGGAGTTGAAGTGGTGTGGTTTCGTCCACTTTCCAGGTGGAAAGTCTGGAAAATGGACAATAGAACGCATCGAAAAATTCTTATCTGTGATGAAAAAACAGCATTCACCGGAGGAGTGGGAATTGCTGAAGAGTGGACCGGTGATGCCAGAAATAAAGACGAATGGAGAGAAACTCACTTCAAAATACAAGGCCCAGCTGTTGAGGGTATTAAGGCAGCTTTTACTGAAAATTGGATCGAAGCTGGAAATGAGCTGGAAATAAATAAAAGTGAGACAAGTACATTACAAAGTAATGGTCCTGCAAAGATTCAAACCGTTCGCACTTCTGCTTCTGTACGCTGGAGTGATATTGTTCTTTTGTATCAATCTTTAATTGGGCTGGCCGAAAAAAGAATTCTTATTCAGACCGCATATTTTAATCCTGATGAAAAGCTTGTGGAACTGTTGACAAAACGAGCCAAAGAAGGGATAGAAGTAAAGATCATTTTTCCGGGAAAGTATACCGATCAAAGAGCTACTAAAATAATGGCCGGCCACAGCTTTGAAAGATTGCTTGAAGCAGGAGTGGAGTTATTCTATTATCAGAAAACAATGATGCATGCTAAAGTAATTATGGTTGACGATGAGCTTTCTTGCATTGGGTCCGCAAATTTCAACCATCGTTCTATGTTAAAAGATGATGAGATCAATCTGGTTATGATTGACAAAGGGATATTTAAAGAACTTTCGGCTCATTTCGAAGAAGACCTGAAGCATTGTGAGCGTATTACAAATTTCAGATGGAAAAAAAGAGATTCCATCAAAAGAGCTTTGGAAGTAATTGTGCGACCATTTAAACAACAACTGTAAGATTTACTCTTGTTATACTCCAGTCACAAAAAGGAGAATATTTATTTTTATAATTGTATCTCAGGTTGATTCGCCAGGTCACAAAGTTCTTCGCTGATTTCCCATAACTTCTTTGCTGCTTCCATGTCTCTGGCTTGTTTCTTAGGCGCTACTGCTTTCTTATTTTTGAAATAAGCTCCGTTTGCATTTTCAACTTCATCAGAGCTGGCCAGATAAACAGATGTTTCGGCGCCTTCTTTGTTCGAAGTCATAAATACACCAAATACTTTATAAAATAGACTTACATACCACTCTCCACTTTGTCCAAAACTAGAACTGATCACGCCTGGATGAAGGCTGTTTGCAGTGACGTCGCTATCCTTTAATCGGTCTGCTAATTCTTTGGTAAATAGAATGTTAAAGAGTTTAGAATTTCCATAGGCCTTCATTGGGCTGAAATTTTCCTGAAGTTGGATATTCTCAGGGTCGAACTCACCGGCCCGATGCGCATCAGAAGCTACGTTTACAATGCGTGCTTTTTTGGCTGCTTTTATATTATCCAGCAACAGATTAGTGAAGAGGAAATAACCAATATGATTGACCGCAAAAGTTTCCTCCAGTCCATCCACGGTTTCATTTCTTTCGGATGCTATAAAGCCATGATTATTAATAAGAACGTCTATTTTTTTATATCGTGATGTGATCTCTTCGGCGGCTTTATGAATTTCTTTCTGAATAGAGAAATCACAAAGTACAATTGCTATTCCTGCATCATCTACAGTTTGCAGAATTTCATTTTTTGCCTGAATGGCTTTGTCTTCATTTCTGCAAACCATCACAATGTAAGCTCCTTTTTTTGCGAGAGCTTTTGCAGTTTCGAATCCTATTCCTGAATTGGCACCTGTTATTACGCAGAGTTTGTTGGTCATGTCCATGATTGAAATCCTTTTTATTAATTCTACACGATAATCTAAACTCAAAGGTTCAGAATTCCTTATTTTTTCATAAACTTTATAATTATGATTCAAGAATACCTTAATTCAGTAGAAAAATTTATAGTAGTTGGTGATCGCGTACTCATCAAACCACGCGATATGGAAACTCATACCCGAAGTGGTTTGGTACTACCGGCTTCTGTAAAGGAGAAAGAAGAAATTCAAAGTGGATATATCGTAAAAACAGGTCCGGGTTATCCCATTCCCAACACAGATTATGAAGAAAGCTGGAAAGCTAGTGAGGATACAAAGTATATCGGAATGCAAGCAAACGCCGGCGACTTAGCTATTTTCCTGAAAAGCAGGGCTCATGAAATTGAATTCGAAAATGAGAAGTTTTTGATCGTGCCTCACAGCGCCGTTCTTCTGTTGATCAGAGATGAAAACTGATTGAATAACAAATACTGAATAAGGAATAACGAATAGCGAAGTGTTTTTGAAACAAAAAATAATTCATTATTGGGTAGTCAATATTCGTTATTCCGCTTTGGTTTGTAAGGAACGGTTTCATCCAGAAAAAGTGCTTCATTTATGATCTCACTCATTAGCTTTTTGGGGATCTCATCAACCGATGCGAATTCAGCACTTAGCACTTGTTTCCTTCCTTTACTTTCTAAGATATCTTGCTCGTTAGACATTTCATAGCCACGCAAAAAGCAGATCGCAATTTTGTTTGGCTTTACAGGATTCAAATAACAAACCCATGTATTCTGATAATAAAAGGGAATTTTAAATCTGATCTTGGAAGTGACAGTTTGGAATGAAGTCAATAAGTCATGGAAATATAAAAGTACTTCCAGTTGATCTCCTTCAAAGCTGTAGATATAATCTTCTACTTTATTCATAGTGTGATTGTACCAAAAGTTGAAATCAAAAAAAATGGCCTTCAGTTAAAATCTGAAAGCCATTCTCTTGATGAATAGGTCTCTCTCAACCTAGTTTCTTTTAACTTCTCCTGCGTCTACAATATCAGTATGGACAAACGGATTGCCTTTGTAATTGATGACTCCGCCACCTTTTATTTTGCCATATAGAAATTCCTGAGCATCTAAACTGATTATTCCTCCGCTTTCTATAGAGGCAAACATAGAGTCTGCTTTGACAGATGACAAATTGATAATGCCTCCATTTTTCACATTTATATCAACAATCTTAGGAGCTCCAATAACTACTTCAGCATTGCAGTTATCAAACCCATCTTTTTTTGTTATATGTAAAGTGTTTTCCGATACATTTGTTTCGAATGCTTCAACACAGGCTCCTTCGCCATTGATTTGAAGGGTATTCTTTTCGTTGTACAAAACAACGATGTTTCCTGCTGATTCTATCGAAAGATCAGCAAACGATTCTACAGAAATTTGTTTTGTTACCCAGTCAGTGGGGGATATATCCGCTGTTGGCGCTAATGGTACCAGCAATGATATAAGAGAAAGGATTAAAGTTTTCATGATTGCACTCTCTGATTCTTGGTTCTTAATGATAGTCTTGAACCTTAGACGAGTGCAATCCTAGTTAGTTGCGCCTGAAGATGTTAAATAAATGTTAAAAACCAGGAATATTGAATCTATGAGTTCTCTATTCCTGATTATTTATTCCGATATTTTTAATTAATTAGTTCCGCAGCAATTACAACCACAAGGGCTTACAAGGCAGTCACATTCGTTGCAGGTACATTCTGTTATGCTTTTCATGAGATTATATTTTTAAATGAAAGTTAATCTGTTTCAATGAACAGGTTTTACTTTTAAGACGAAAGATTTCGAAAAAGATGCAAGGTAATCAGCATGTACATGCATATTTGTCCTTATGAGTACAATCGCTTTCTCCTTTCGAGTTAGTAGATAGGCAACATTCTTTGAAGTATTCATTGAGTTTGGCTCTTCCTCTTTGAACTCTGGACTTTAAACCCGGATAAGATATGCCAATTTTTTTGGCGTACTCTTTCTGAGAGAGATTGCCGAGATCAGTTGCCAGAATAGCTTCTCTGTATTTCTCCGGAAGATCTTGGACGAAAAGGTGAAGACAGGTTTCACAAAGCCGATTCAGTTCATCATCTTCAAAAAGGTGGGCGTTATCTTTTAACACTGCTTGTTCTTTTTGACGTGATTTTTTTTGCCGGTAGTAATCGTACACAGTATTGCGTGTTACAGTAAACATCCAGCTGGAAAGCGAACTCTGATCGTTGAGAGTGTCCAGTTTTGTATGGATTTTTATAAAAACTTCCTGAAGTAAATCTTTAGCAATCTCTTTGTCATCAACACGAGACAAGATAAAATAGTAGATGCGATCGCTAAATTCGTTCCAAATCTGAGTTGTGCTCATTTTTTTACTTATAGAGACGAAGGTTTATTAAAAAGATGCATCAATCAATGTAAAAAAACATGAACTATAAAACATTGACTGATAGCATGCGTAAGGTTCCGATCTTTAATAAACTTACCCCCTTTACACTATGAAAAACCAAAATCTTTGCAAAAAATTATTCCTGATTTTACTTCTGGGATTGTCATTACAGCTAACTCTGCAAGCTCAAGAAAACGAGTATGAATTCCTTAAAGGGCCTTTAACAACTGCTAAAGATTTTACTGTTGAGGTTTTTGATGCAATGCCTTCTGAAGATTATTCTTTTAAGCCAACGGAAGATGTTCGAACATTTGCTGCACAAGCGTACCACATTGCTTATAGTTTAGAATGGTTTAGCAATCAATTAAAAGGAACACCGATTCAGTGGGCTCCGGGTGATGAAAATGATATGAACAAAGACGAACTGATTAAGTATGTAACCGAACAGTTTGATACATTGATTGAAATTGTTATCAACTCTGAACAAAGTGGTCAATTCACAGCTGGAGTTTTAGGAGTGTTGAGACATAATTCACATCATCGTGGGCAAATGGTTACATATCTGAGAACAAATGGAATTGCACCGCCGGCATACAAATAATTAATTGTAGTATTAGATTTTTGGGAGTGGTTTTGATCGTCCGTTTAGTAATAGATCTGATTAATGTAAGTTCACAATAAAAGCTGGAGATATCATATGTTTTTATCAAGTTCCGCTCTCCAGAAATTAAGTTTCTCGAAAGCTTCGAGCATACCTGAACCATACCAACTAAACCATTCTCCATTTATAAGTTCAATTTTAGAATCAGGACAGACTTCCCTGATCTCTTCAATGTGTTTTTGTTTGAATGGGAATGGTTCGCTACTCAAAAGGATCAATTCCGGATTTTGATCTTCCAGGTCGTCTAAAGAAATTTGAGGGTAACGTTGCTGATCAGAAAATATATTTTCCAGATCATAGTGCTTCATTACAGAGTCAATATAGGTTCCATCGGCGGCAACCATCCACGGATCTTTCCATATGAAGTAAGCTGTTTTTAAAGACGGGTATTTTGGTGATTGGGACAGCAAAACCATAATTTTATCAACGAGCTTTTGAGCACTTGAAGCCAGTCCCAGATCACCGCCAAGCTCGCAAATTGCATTAATGGCGTCATTTATAGTATCAATTTCTGTGATATTTACTTCTGTATGAGTCTGAAGTTCTTGGACATCTTCTTTTCTGTTTTCTTCGTGATTCGCAATAATGTAATCAGGTTTCAGAGACAGTATCTTTTCAATATTCGGATTTTTTGTACCGCCGATAATGGGAATTTCCTTTACCAGTTCTTCAGGATGGATACAAAAACGGGTTCTGCCAACAAGTCTGTTGTCTAGTCCCAGATCAAGTACTAATTGTGTAAGACTAGGAACCAGACTTATGATTCTCTGATAAGACATTTCTGGAAATTGAATTATTTTTAGAATTAATATGTAAGATAACCAATCAACAACGGAACCAATAACCACCAATAATGGAATTAGGCATTTTCACTTTTGTAGACAATAATCCGGACCCGAATACCGGAGAAAAATTACATCCTTCCAAGCGGTTACAGAATTTATTGGAAGAAGCTGAATTAGCTGATCAAGCCGGCCTGGATGTCTTTGGGATTGGAGAACATCACCGTGAAGAATATGTGGCTTCAGCTCCGACAGTAATTTTATCAGCTATTGCGGCCAGAACAAAGAATATACGATTAACAAGTACGGTTACGGTTTTAGGTTCAGAGGATCCTGTTCGGGTTTTCCAGCAATTTGCCACGCTTGATCTGTTATCAAAAGGAAGAGCAGAAATCATGGTTGGAAGAGGTTCTTTTATTGAATCTTTTCCATTGTTTGGCTTTGATCTGCAGAACTACGAAGAGTTGTTTGAGGAAAAACTGGAATTGTTGCTTCAACTACGAAAGAATGAAAAAATAACCTGGTCGGGAAATTTCAGATCTGCAATTGATGATAAAGGAATATATCCACAGCCGATGCAAACTAAATTACCTATATGGAGAGCAGTAGGAGGTACGCCGAAATCAGCATATGTAACCGGCGCTCTGGGATTGCCATTAGCATTGGCAATTATCGGAGGATTGCCTGAACAGTTCAAACAATTTGCAGATATTCATGAGCGGGGAGCAAAAGACAATGGAAAAGAAAAGCCCGCTCTAAGCATTAATTCTCATGGTTTTATTACTGAAACCTCTGAAGAAGCGAGGGACATTGCTTTTCCGGCTTTTAAACAGACTATGGATAAGATCGGAAGCGAGAGAGGTTGGGCACCGATGAGCAGAGAACAATTTGAAGCTTCAACAACACTAAAAGGCGCTAATTTCATTGGAAGTCCACAGGAAATCATTGATAAAATCTTATATCAGCATGAAATTTTCGGGCACGATCGCTTTCTGATGCAAATGAGCGTGGGAAGTGTTCCTCATCAAAAAATGATGAAATCAATAGAACTGTTTGCTACGGAAGTGGCGCCTGTGGTTCGGAAAGAGTTGGGAGAATGATTTCATATCTGTACGGACAATGCATGAATTGTCCGTACAGATTAAATTACAATGATAATTTTAAGAATAATGACCCAAAATCTCTTTTGCTCTGTGTATATACCCACCCCCAAATAAATTAGCATGAACCAGGATCGGGTACAGGTTACAGAGTTCAATACGTTCTTCAAAGCCATCCGCTAAAGGATATTCTGAATTGTATCCTTTATAGAATTCTTCAGAGAATCCACCGAATAAACGAGTCATGGCAAGGTCCATTTCTCTGTGTCCATAATAAACTGCAGGGTCATAAATACTTGCGGCTCCATCTTTTGTGAACATATAATTTCCACTCCAAAGATCACCATGCAGAAGAGCAGGTTGTTCATTTGGGAAAAGGTCTTGAACAGTTTTATGAAATGCATCAACGATTGGAATCAGGCTATTTTTAAATTTTCCGGACTGAATTCCGAGTTTTATTTGTGATTCAATTCTTTCGGAAAGATAGAAATCGGCCCAATTTTCATGTTGATTGTTACTCTGAGGTAATTTTCCAATAAAGTTGTCGTGATTCAATCCAAAAGTATCAGAAGATTGTTGGTGTAGTTTTGCCAATTCTGTCCCAAAATTATAAGCGGATCCTGGATTCCCTGAATCGGGGACAAGTAAGCTTAACAGCAGAAAATCTTTTCTGACCTCAACCACATCCGGAATTACCAGACCAGTGTTTGTATCAGAAAGAATCTTTAATCCGTTGGACTCTGTTTCGAACATATGTTCAGGAGCGGAACCATTCCATTTAAGGAAGTATGAATCGCTTTTACTCATTTCAACAATTGAAGCATGATTGATATCTCCACCTGATTGGATCTTGGAAGACACGATTTTGTCATCAAGCTTTAACTCAATTACAGATTTGATATGCTCCGGAATCATTTTTCAATATGCGGTTTTAATTCGTTCAGTAATGCTTCGGTACTTCTGTTCAGTATCTGAAAGACGTTCTCAAACCCTTGTAAACCACCGTAATACGGATCAGGAACACTTCCGTCTTCAGGAGATGGGTCAAAATCTCGCATTAATTTTATTTTATGGCTGAAGCGATCTCTTCTGTCAAGGTCATGGATGTTTGAGAAGTTTTCTTTATCCATTGCCAGAATAAGATCAAATTCTTCCAGATCAGCATACTCAAATTTTCTTGCTTTGGAGGGGAGATGTATTCCATGTTTATTTGCGGTAGCCTGGCTTTTACTGTTTGCTCCTTCTCCAACATGGTAGGCTGCTGTTCCGGCTGAGTCGATATAGAAATAATTTTCGAATCCTTCTTCTCTGACTTTATGTATAAATATTCCTTCGGCTGTAGGACTTCGGCAAATATTTCCTAAACAAACAAAGCACAATTTGTATGGATTTTCTTTTGTAATTGCTCTCAGATATGATTTCATTTGCGAAATAAAATTTTAATGTTTGAAAAAGATTGCCATTAAGCCCATAGATACAAAATTTTTAACGGTTTTGGGAAATACATACTAAACTATTAATCAGAACTCAATGCCTGCTTTTTGCTAAGTTTTTGTATATTTGAGGCTTAAAATTATTCTGTGGACAACATATTTATATGTCGAAAAAGTTTGAAGAAATAAAGCAGCTTAACTATCCGAAGGCGGAAGTTGAGACTATGAATTGGTGGAAGGACAATGAGATCTTTAACAAAAGTCTTGAGACTCGTGAAGATGGTATACCATTCACGTTTTTTGAAGGCCCGCCAACTGCTAATGGTAAACCGGGAATCCATCATGTGATGGCACGAACAGTAAAAGATATGTTCTGCCGATATAAGACTCTCAAAGGTTTCAGAGTGGAGAGAAAAGCCGGTTGGGATACTCATGGTTTGCCGGTTGAAATCGAAGTTGAAAAGGAGCTAGGGTTAGAAGGACGTTCTCAGGTTGAAGAGTACGGCATAGCAAAGTACAATGCTAAGTGTCGTGAGAGTGTACTAAAGTATAAAGATCTTTGGGATGACTTGACTACCAGGATGGCATATTGGGTAGATCAGGATGATCCGTACATCACATTCAAAAACGAATACATTGAATCCGTTTGGTGGGCTTTTGATAAGCTCTTTGAAAAAGGATTGGTATATAAAGGGTATAAGATTCAGTGGTATTCACCCGGTTCAGGAACGGTGCTTTCTTCTCATGAAGTAAGTTTGGGTTACAAGGAAACACAAGATCCTTCTGTTTTTGTGAAATTTAAAGCTGATGGCGAAGAAAACACTTATTATCTGGCCTGGACAACGACTCCATGGACGGTAGTATCAAATATGGCGCTGACCATAAATCCAAAGCTTACTTACGCAAAAGTATCTTTCGAGGGCGAGAATTTTATCGTTGCTAAAGATTGTGCAGAACAGGTTTTCGGAGAAGGTTTTGAAATTCTGGAAGAAATTTCCGGGCATGCTTTATTAGGCAGAACTTATGAGCCGGTCTTTGATTTTGCTTTTAAAGAATTTGATAAATCGGAAGCTTGGAAAATTATCGAAGCAGAATATGTTACGACGGATGAAGGAACAGGTGTAGTTCATACCGCTCCGGCTTATGGAGCAGATGACTTCGATTCTTGTAAAAAGGCGAACATTCCTATGTTCAATCCTATTGATCGAGAAGGCAAATTCACTAATGAAGCTCCTGATTTTGAAGGTCAGTGGTTTAAAGAAGCTGATAAAGATATTGCTCGTGCTATAAAGGAAAAGAATCTGATGTTCAGGCATGAGACTTGTGTTCACAACTATCCGTTTGATTGGAGAAAAGGAACACCACTAATGAGTTATCCTGTAGATTCCTGGTTTATCAAAACTACCAGTGTCAAAGATCGCATGGTTGAATTGAATAAAAAGATAAACTGGAAACCTGAAAGCACAGGAAGTGGTCGTTTCGGAACTTGGCTAGAAAATAATGTGGATTGGGCTGTTTCAAGGCAAAGGTATTGGGGAACGCCGATTCCAATCTGGGTTAGTGATAAAGATCCTGAATATGTTGAGTGTATCGGAAGTATGCGAGAACTGCGGGAGAAAGCAGGACTAACTGAGGTGGATGAAATAGATCTTCACAGACCTTTTATAGATGACATTACATGGGAAGCTCCTGATGGCGGAACCATGAGAAGGATTCCTGATCTTTTGGATGTGTGGTTCGACTCAGGCGCAATGCCGTTTGCTCAGTGGCATTATCCGTTCGATAACGACCATGAATTCAGCTACAACTATCCGGCCGATTTTATTGCTGAAGGTGTAGATCAAACGCGCGGATGGTTCTATACACTTCACGCTTTAGGAACCATGCTTTTTAATGAAGAAGCATTCCGAAATGTGATCTCCAATGGCTTAGTGCTGGATGAGAATGGCGAAAAGATGAGCAAATCGAAAGGTAACACCGCCGATCCTTTTGAGCTCATTAATAAATACGGTGCTGATACAGTTCGTTGGTATATGATGAGTAACTCATCACCCTGGGAAAATCTTAAGTTTTCTGAAGACGGACTGAAAGAAGTTCAGCGAAAATTTTTCAATACTTTAGTGAACACCTATTCTTTCTTTGCGCTTTATGCGAATATCGATGGTTTCAAATATTCCGGGTCACAAATTCCAACAACTGAACGCCCTGAAATAGATCAATGGGTAATTTCTAGATTGAATACTACCATCAAAACGGTGGAAGGTTTTCTGGAAGATTATGAACCGACTAAAGCAGCCAGGGAAATAGAAGATTTTGTTGAGGAACTAAGTAACTGGTACGTTCGCAGAAATAGACGCCGCTTTTGGAAAGAAGGGAACACACTTGATAAAACAGCTGCATATCAAACGCTGTATGAGTGCTTGAAAAGCTTAAGTAAAATGATCAGCCCTATAGCTCCGTTTATGGGTGAATGGTTGTATCAGAATTTGAATAAGGTTACTGGCCTGGAAGAAGAATCTGTACATATTTCATTTTTTCCAACCGTTGAAGAGACAGCTATCTTTAAGAAGCTGGAGCATAAAATGGATATGGCAAGATTGATCTCATCCATTGTTCTGAGGATACGAAATCAGATTGAAATGAACGTTCGTCAACCGCTGGCAAGAATTATTCTTCCAATCAAAGATGAAGCAGAAAGAGCTGCAATTGAATCTGTAAAGGATATCATTTTAGAAGAAGTGAATGTGAAAGACATTCAGTTTGTGGACGATGATTCCGGAATTGTACATAAATCAGCCAAAGCTAACTTCCCGGTGCTTGGAAAAAAACTGGGCCCGAAAATGAAGGCGGTTGCCGCTAAAATAGCACAACTTAGTACAGACGAAATTACTCAGTTTGAGAAGTCAGGTTCTCTGGAAATAAATCTGGATGACGGTGAAACAATTAGATTAGACGAAGACGGTCTTGAGATCGTTAGAACAGGGCTTGAAGGCTGGCAGGTAGAAACGGAACGGGGATTAAGTGTAGCCGTTGATACGGAATTATCTTCAGAATTAAAACTTGAAGGTTACGCCAGAGAATTCGTTAATAGAGTACAGAGCATGAGAAAAGAAGCGGATTTTGATGTTGTAGACCGTATCAAGATTGGCTTTACAGGTTCAGAAGAATTAAAGGAAGCAGTTGTTTCAATGAATGATTACATCAAAACTGAAACACTGTCTGAAGAAATTAAATTTGAAAATTTAGATGTTCCCGACTTTGTTAAAGAGTGGGAAATTGGCGATGATGATTGTAAAATATCTATTCGCAGAACAGTTAATACATAAGGATAAAGTTATGGCTGATAAATCAAACACAGAGGAAAGAGTATCTCCTTATAGCGACAAAGAACTGGAATATTTTCGTGGAATAATCGAAAAGAAACTAAAAGATTCAGAAGATGAACTGAACACGCTTCAGAAATCACTGCGTGAAAGCATGGAGAATGCATCAGACGAGTCGGCATATTCTTTTCATATGGCGGATGCAGGTACTGATGCGCAAGAACGTGAAAAAACATACGTGTTACTGAATCGTACACGAAAATTTATCAAATACCTTGATGATGCTATCAAACGTATTGATAATAAAACATACGGGGTGTGTAAAGTTACAGGAAAGAAAATCGCTAAAGGAAGATTGGAAGCCGTACCACATACACAGCTAAGTATTGATGCAAAACTGAAGCGCAGATAAATTAAAGTATACGTCTTGAATCGAAATAAACTTGTTGCACTTTTGACGCCGGCAGTAATTGTGTTGGCTCTCGATCAGATCACAAAATACATTATCCGAACATCTCCGGAGCTTCATAATAAGATTATTATAGAGGGCTGGTTAAGGTTTTATTACACTCAAAATCCGGGCATGGCAATGGGAATAGACTGGTTGCCAACCATTGTGGTGAGTTCAGTAGCTATTCTGGCAGTAACCGGTATTTTGATATACTTGCTTCGATCCATCGAAACAGCTTCCATCGGATATCTTATATTTATGGGATTGATTCTAGGTGGAGCTTTTGGAAATATTTCGGACAGAATTTTTATGGGTTATGTTGAAGGAAATGGTGGAATTTTAGAAGGTCATGTAGTCGACTTTATCTATTTCAGTCTTCAGATAAATGACTGGACAGTTTTCCCTTATATCTTTAATGTAGCTGATATTGGTATATCTGTATCTATTATCTCGTTATTGATCTTCAGTAAAAAACTACTTCCCGCTTCTCAAAAAGAAGAGCCCACAGCAGAGGTAGAAGTTGCCGGTGAAGAAACAGCCGTAGAGGAAATCACTAAGAAATAAAAGACTAGTTTTTTCTTACCGCGTCATCCAAAAAATCTATACTTGTATCAATAGGAACCTGATCTACGATCTCTAATCCAAAACTTTTGATACCAATTCTTTTCACCGGATTATTAGATAGCAAACGGATCTTGCAGATACCTAAAGATTTAAGAATCTGAGCACCAATCCCGTAATCCCGGGAGTCACCTTTTTTCGGATTGTTATTTTCTTCCTCTGTTTCAGGATTACCTTCCTGCATTGCCTTTAATGTGCGAAGCTGATTTACAAGTACGGAACCACGTTGATTTCTGTTCATATACAGAACAACACCTTTTCCTTCACGCTCTACCTGAAGCATTGCCTGATGAAGCAACTCACTGGTATCATTCAAACGGCTTCCGAAAATGTCACCGATCAGATCAGAAGAATGAACACGCGTGAGAACAGGTTCTTCCTTACTCCAGCTTCCTTTTGTGAGAGCCATGTGGATGTCGCCCGTCAGGTTTTCTTTGAATGCTCTGAGCTTAAAATCACCGTACATGGTCGGCATATTGATGTCCATCACTTCATGCACTAAAGATTCATTCTCATTACGGTATGCAATAAGATCTTTTATGGTGATGAATTTCATATCATATTTCCTTGCGATCTTAGCGAGATCGGGAACACGAGCCATTTCTCCATCTTCATTCATGATCTCGCAGATAATACCAACAGGTTTTAATCCGGCTAGTTTTGCGAGGTCAATTGCAGCTTCGGTATGTCCGGCACGGCGAAGAACGCCGCCATCTACAGCAAGAAGCGGAAAAACATGTCCGGGTCTTCTGAAATCCACAGGTTTGGCATCTTCATTTGCTATTTCACGAATAGTGTTAGCACGATCAGCAGCAGAAATACCGGTAGTGGTAAGTCTCTTGTGGTCTATTGATATGGTAAAGTTGGCCTCATCAGGATCAGCTCCATCAGTTACCATGTGAGTAAGCTTTAGTTTTTCGGCACGGCTTTTATTGATTGGAGCACAGACCAACCCGCGACCATGAGTAACCATAAAATTAATGGCTTCGGTAGAAACCATTTCTGCAGCCATCAGAAAATCGCCTTCATTTTCACGATCTTCGTCATCGACAACAATAACCATCTTGCCATTTTTAATGTCTTGAATGGCTTCAGGGATGGTATTAAATTTTATAGAGTCACTCATTTGACTGAATTATTTTTTTTCCTGCTTATTAGGATTCACATCATTGATTGCAGATTTCAGAAATCTGATTTTGACATTTCCACCCACTTCGATTAACACAGAATCGTCTTCAATAGTATTTAGCACACCGATCATTCCTGAAGAAGTAACAACTTTGTCGCCCTTTTTCATTTCAGAAACTTTGTTCTGAATTTCTTTCTGTTTCTTGCTTTGTGGACGAATAATGAAAAAGTAAAAAACCACAAAGATAGCGCCCATAAAGATAAGGCTTGTATATCCACTTCCTTCACCTTCAGCAGGTGGTGCCATTAGAAAAAACGTAAGTAAACTCATTTATAAATTTTTAATAGTTAATTAGAAGCCCAAAGATACGGCATTATTGACTGAATCTCACTGCTTTTTGGCGAGCCGAAATGTTAAAGATACTCAGGATTTGAGCTGATCTTTGATTGCATCAACGAATCTGTCGAGTTCTTCAAGTGTGGTATAGACATTGGGAGTAACGCGTATTCCCTTGAACTGATGATGATTGATTGGGGTGGTAATTATTCTATAATCCCGCCATAAAGCAGAATTCAGATCATTTGGTGCAATGCCTTTCAATTCTACTGTTGCAATCGCACATGCATACTTAGGGTTTCTGCTGGTATGTAACACAACGCGGTCGTTATCAATCAACTGATCGATCCAGTAATCATTCAGATATTTTAGACGAGCTTCTTTTCTTTCTGAGCCAATCCCTTCGTGGAAAGTAAGTGCTTCACCAATCGCTAAAAAGTTTGCAGCAGGATGCGTTCCTATTTCTTCAAATTTCCGGATATTCTCATCCATGGTTTCGGGAGCAGCCATCATAGGCCAGAGATCTTTGATCTTATCTTTCTTTACATACAACATTCCCGTTCCGTGAGGAGCGAACAGCCATTTATGAAGACTTGTAGTATAATAGTCACAATCCAGATCTTCTTGTTTGAAAGAAAAGTGAGCAAAGGCGTGCGCCCCATCCACTATAACAGGGATTCCTTTTTTGCGTGCCATTTGAACAACTTTTTTAACGGGAAGAATTTGTCCTGAAATGTTCACGATATGGCTCATCAAAATGAGCTTGGTTTTCGAGGTGATATTTTGCTCAAACAGAAAAACGATCTCATCATCATTTTCAGCCGGAACGGGAATGCTGAATTGATTGAGTTTTATTCCTTCACGACGTTCCCGTTGCTGGAATGTGGTGATCATTCTCGGGTAGTCCTGATTTGTAGTAAGAACTTCATCACCTTTTTTAAGATCTATTCCCAACTGACAGATCTGTAGACTTTCAGATGCGTTACGGGTCAGAGCAATTTCTTCAGTATCAGTTCCAAACATTCTGGCTATTCTTTGGCGAACACCTTCACGTCTTGGTTCCAAAATCCGCCACATATTATAAACAGGTGCCTGATTGGAGAAATCCAGATGTTTCTTCATAGCTGCTTGGACAAATTCAGGAGAAGGACTGACTCCGCCATTGTTCAGGTTTATGAGACTTCGATCTACAGTAAAAGCCTGCTGAACAGTAGCCCAGAAATCTTCATCTTTTGCAATATCAGAAGCTGATCCTGAAAAAGAACTCAGTTCTTCGTAAAATGAGTCTGAAAGAGGTTTAGTAAGAAAAGCAGTGGAAGCCAATGCCAGTGCACCACCGGAAATTTGATTAATAAACTGCTTACGTGAACTCATACTTCCTCCAATAGTTTGTTACAGAGATTTAAAGATTGGGGGTTAAAAAAGCAAGGTATAAACAAAAAAAGGATGATGTCCTTGCGAACATCATCCTTTAAAGTTCTTTTTTTAGAGTAAAAGAATTACCCTTCTTTCACATCATCAATGCTTTCAAGAAGAGTCTCAGCTTCTTTGATGAGATCATCAGCTTTTTGTTTTGCTGACTGAACAACTTTATCGCCTTTGTCTTTTGCTTCGGAGATGAGTTGTTGTTTTTCTTCTCTTAGCTGGGCGATCAGATCGTTAAGCTCATCTTTATAGTTGCTTAATTGGTATGAAAGACGATTTCTGGTATTCTTTCCGGTATCGGGAGCATAAAGAAGTGCTAAAACAGTTCCTGCTAGTGCTCCTGTTAAAATGCCTGCAATAAAATTTCCTGACTTGTTCATAATAAAATCCTCAAATTAAAATTCTTTCTTTCTAACTATAACAAGAATAGCTATTCGTAGTTCCAATATCTATTGTTTCATATAAATTATTTACTACTAAGTGCAATTTCTGTTTTTTGTGAAGATTTATTTCTCGTGAATAAAGATTTAATCCAATTAATTATTTGTTTAAACCCAACAGAAATAGCCGGAGTGATAAACAGAGTAAATATCACACCAAAAGCTAATCCTCCAATTACAGTTTTTGCTAAAGGGGACCATATTTCTGCACCGGCGCCAAGTTCCAGTGAAAGTGGAACCATCGAACAAATAGTTGTAATAGCAGTTAGTAAAATAGGTCTCATCCTTCGCTTACAAGCGTAAATAATCCCATCTAAGAATTCAGACCCTTTATTTAAGTCAAAAGCCATGCCTCTCGTTTTCAAATGCATGTAATCGACAAGTACAATTCCATTATTTACAATAATACCGACTAACATAAATAATCCGATATTTCCGGTGGTACTTAGCGGATTTCCAACTATATACAGAGAGAACAAAGCCCCAAAAAGAGCCATAGGAATACATAACCAGATTACAAAAGGATCTCGGAAATTTTCGAAAAGTGATGCCATGATCATAAACATAAGCACGAGAGCAGCTAAACCTGCAAACAGAAACTGTTGAGCACCCTCTTGAGCTTCACGGGTTGCTCCGGTAAATTCATAACGATAACCTTCCGGCATTACTACTTCGTTGGTAATAAAGTTAGTGATGAGCTCACGATATTCGTTTGCATCACCGGTAAATTGAATGCTTACGTCGAGAAGAATTTCTCTGTTTCTTTTCTGATAGGAATCCACTCCTTTGGTTTCAACGAATTCACCAACAGCGACTACGGGAACACGCTGATCTTCATATTGCAACACCTCCAGGTCAAAGAGATCTTCTCTGGATTTGAGAGCGGTTTTAGCTGTACGAATTTCGATTGGAATCTCACGCCCATCCGCTCTGAAATAACCTGCCTGATTACCCAATGTCTGGGTACGTAGCGCATTAGCAACCTGACTGATACTGGAATTAAGCAAACCTACTCGGTTTCTGTCTAATACGAATTGCATTTCCGGAGTTGGGTCAGTTCTACCATTATCCACCTGAATGATATTCGGATCATCAAGCAATTTGTCTTCTATGGATTTGGAAATTTTAAGTAATTCTTCCATTTCAGGACCAATCAGACTTAGCCTGATGGACCCACCTCCAGACCTGAAACCTCTTCCTCCAAAGCTAAGCCCGCCGCCTTCCACAGAAGCCCGGATAGTTACTCCCGGAGCAGTTAATTCTTGTCGGAGAGCTGCTGCAAGTTCACTACTGGTAATGTCTCTTTCTTCAAGAGGAACAAGTTTGAGTGTAAAGCTTCCGCGGTTGGTTTGTTCAGTAAACCGGCTTCTTCCAATTGAAGAAACAACGGTTTCTATCTCCGGTTTTTGTAACAGCTGTGCTTCAAAATCCTTCATCACTTCCACTGTTTTAACTAAGCGGGTTCCTTCTGTTAAGGTCACGTTTACATCTACTTCTCCTGAATCTGTTTCAGGGAACCCTTCTTTATCTATTCCCTGATAAATTATTACGGTACCAAATAATATACCGATCAGAGCTAATCCGGGTATCCATTTATGAAGCAGCAACCAACTCAAAACTTTGCCATAGCCATTTTCCAACTTATGGATCGCTTTAAACATAAAGTTTCTCTTACTGAACATTTCAGGGTCGAGTATCAAAACTGACAAAACCGGTACCAGAACAATGGAAGAAATAAAAGATATAGCAATTGCAAAGCTGA
The DNA here is from genome assembly GCA_965215865.1 of Balneola sp. Classification (GTDB taxonomy): domain Bacteria; phylum Bacteroidota; class Rhodothermia; order Balneolales; family Balneolaceae; genus Balneola. The sequence continues at coordinate 3,145,597 of OZ244125.1, read as the reverse complement.
TCGTAAGTGCAAACTCTTTAAAGAAGATTCCCTGAATACCGGTGATCAAAGTTATTGGAATAAACACGCCAAGTGTTGTAAGGGTAGAGCCAAGAAGAGGACCAACCACTTCATTAGTTCCCGTAAGAGCGGCATCAAATTTACTTAGTCCATCTTCCAGCTTTCTGGCAACACTTTCTGCTACTACGATGGCATTATCAACCAATAGTCCGATCGCGAGAGCTAATGCCGAAATGGTAAAAATATTCAGAGTTAGATCAGCTGCATACATGGTTGCAAAACTGGCAGCTATGGATACAGGAATGGAAGTGGCTACAACTAAAGAAATTCTCCATCCTCCCATAAATATCAAAATAACGAACACAACAACTAAAAGAGCTATAACCGAGGATTGAGACAAGTTATTAACCGAATCTTCAATGGCCTGTCCTTCATCTGATAAAATTCGAAGTTCCACACCGGGCGGTAATATTTCATTGATTTCAGGAACTACTTCTTCAACTGCTTTTACCACATCCAAAGTGTTTGCATCTGAATTTTTCTGGATCTCTACAGAAACACTGTTATTCCCATTTACATTAACCAAACTGGTTACTTCTGTGAAGCCATCAGATACGTCAGCAACATCTTCAACTCTTATGGGAATTCCATTATCTGAAACTTTGATAATAGTTTTCTTTATCTGTTCAATATCTTGATATAACGATTGAGCTCTTACACTATAACTTATACTTTGTGCTACTATATTTCCGATTGGGAGCTGCACATTATTTGAACTTATTGCACTTTCCAGATCCTGGGGAACAATGTTGTGTTGGGCGAGGCTCATTGGTGATACGTCAACATAAATCCTTCGTTCAAGTCCGCCGCGGGTATCTGCGGAAGCCAAACCGACAATTCTTTCCAAGCGTGGCTCTACAAGTTCAATAGCTAGCTCTCTTAATTCATCTAAGCCTCTAAGACTGGAATTGATACTTAACTGCATGATTGGTCTGCTTTCGGGATCAAACTGAAAAATGGCAGGGGCGCGCGCCTGAGCAGGTAAATCAGCTCGAATCTGATCAATAGCTTTTTGGACTTTTAATTCTGTTTTTCTGATATCAGTTCCTTCAAAAAGTCGTAAAATTACAAATGCATTTCCACGACTTACCCGTGCTTCCAGTGATTCAATTCCCTCGATTGCAGAAACGGCTCCTTCAATCGGAGTTACAATAAGTCGATCGATGTCTTCCGGAGCTACATTCTGGTAACCTGAAGAGATCGCCAAAACAGGAATATTAAGAGTTGGAAATAGAGTAACTCTTAAATTTGTAAGCGAGAAAATACCAAATCCTACTATGATCAGAGTACACATGATCACAGTGATTGGTCGGTTTAAAATGCCACCGGTAAGATTGAACTTTTTCATGATAGGACCTCATTTTTTTCCAAAAGCGGATCAGTTTTATGAACAGCATCAAATCCGAGGTTGTCGACACCTCTGTTAATCAGATTATAAATGCTGGGTACAACAAAAAGCATCAAAATGGTAGACATGGTTAAACCACCGATCACAGTTCTTGCCATTGGACTCCAGGTTTCAGAGCCGGATCCTAATTCCAGGGCAAGCGGAACCATAGATAAAATGGTAGTGAGAGCAGTCATCAATATCGGGCGAAGACGTCGTGTAGCTCCTTGAACAATAGCTTTATGACGATCAATGCCTCTGGCTTGCAAAATTTTGATGTAATCGATCATTACAATTCCATTATTTACAACGATACCTGAGAGCAGTATGAGGCCTACCATTGAGGTTACACTAATTGCCGTTCCGGTAATTCCAAGAATGATCAAAACACCTGACAGCGCCAAAGGAATAGTAAAAATGATTATAAATGGCTCAATCAGGCTTTCAAATTGAGAAGCCATAACCATGTAGGTCAGGATTCCTGCAATGGCAAAAGCAATAAGCAAAAAGTTAAATGACTCAGCTTGTTCTTCAGCTGAACCTGCAAGTGCATAACGGTAACCATCTGGCCATTCTACCTCGTCCAGGATCATGCGAGCATCAGCACTAGCAGTTTTAAGATCAACGCCATCCAGCTCAGTTAAGATCTCAACCACTCTTTCCTGATTGATTCGGGTCACATTAGTTGGCCCTGTATAACGTTCGACTCTGGCGAGGGTTCTAAGAGGTAACCATTCCCCAGCCGGAGTTTGAATTTGAATATTTTCCAGATCTGTAGATGCAGCCTTTTGTTTGGGATCTAACTCGACTTTAACTTCAAATTCCACACCCTGATCTACAAAACTAGTAGCAATATTTCCCTGAACAGCATCACTTAATGCAGTGGCAACTTGATTAGTGTTCATTCCTACTAGTGCAATTCGCTCTCTGTCCAGAACCAATCGAAGTTCAGGGCGGCCCTGATCGGCAGTACTATAAGCACTTACTACGCCATCAATTTGGGTGATTTTTTCTTTAACACCATCCGACAAATTCTTCTTTACCTCAGCATCAAATCCAAAGATCTGAACAATAAGCCCGTTTTCGCCATCCGGGCTTAATGGATCCTGAATAGTTTCCTGAATAGTGACACCGGGAACTATTTCCAGCTTTTTGAGAAGATCGCTCACTATGTCAAATTGTGAACGACTTCTTTCATTTTTTGGGACTAATTCGACTCTAACGGCTCCCGTGAACCCTCCCGGATTGTCGGCGCCTTCAATTCCTTCTTTATCTCCATAATCTGAAACGATGATCCTGGCTTCAGGCACTTCCTTCATTATAATACTTTCAACCTGACCGATAGAACGTTCCAGTTCCAGCAAACTAACACCAGCTTCTCTCGTTACTTCCAGATTAAATGCGTTTTCATCAACTCTTGGGAAAAACTCACCACCAAGCATATTAAAGATCGGCAGGGTAGCAGCAAAAAATATAATGGCTATCAAAACTACGAGCCCACTCTTGTTAAGAGCTTTGTCAAGTTTTTCGGAGTACCATTCTTCGAGTTTGTTCAGAAGATCACTGAAGAAATTGGCGACTTTATTTGTTGCTTCAATAGATAATTCCCCATCCTTATAGAATTGAGAAGTCATCATTGGAATTAGTGTAAGAGCTACTAATGAAGAAACTGATAGTGAAAAGGAAATAGTTAATGCCAGATCTCTGAAGAGAAATCCTGCGATACCGGGCACAAATAAGATTGGCAGAAATACAACCAAAGTGGTCAAGGTTGATATCACCACAGGCACAGCAACTTCTTTTGCCCCCATTATGGCGGCGTCTTTACGTCCTTTTCCTTCTTCACGGAATCTAAAAATGTTTTCGAGTACTACTACTGCATCATCCACTACCAAACCAACTGCTAAAGTTAAACCCGAAAGCGAGATGATATTTAAACTCAGATCGGCAAAGTCCATCACAGCAAATGTTGTGACAATAGACACCGGAATGGAGATCGCAATTATCAGAGCTGAACGACCGCTTCTGAGAAAAGCCAACAGGATAAGAACTACCAAAATAATAGCTTGTACACCTGTTAATAAGAGATTCTCAATAGACTGCTTTATGAATTCAGCTTTATTTGTAAGTACTTCTACCTGAACATCCGCAGGAAGGCTTTTTTTGATCTCTTCAAGATTTTCAATCACTGCTTCAGCTGCAACTACAACATTTGCGTCGCTTTGACGATACACATTGATGATTACCCCGTCTTCTCCATCCACGCGAACGTTACCTATGGGTTGAGCAATTCCATCAGAAACTTCTGCAACATCTCTTAGATAAAGAGACTGACCTTCTCTTGTTGCAACAACCGTATTTCTTATTTGTTCAACACTTTTCAGCTCTCCCATGGTACGCAAAGAGTATACTGTGTTGCCTTCAGTAAGTTGACCTGCCGGAACCTGAATGTTTTCAGCACTTAATCTGCTTGAAATCTGTGCAATTGTAAGATTATACAAGCGCATTTTTTCGTTATCAATAATCACATTGATCTGTCTTTCAAGGCCACCTGAAGTTTCCGCTGAAGCAATTCCGTTAACCCGTTCAATTCGTTGCTCTAAAATCTGTGTAGCATAAGTTCTTAGATCTCTGGAACTTCGAGCTTCGGAGGTTAAAGCCAATACAATGATAGGCTCCTGATTGGGGTCATAACTGAATACCAGTGGAGTTTCTGCATCTCTGGGTATAGACCGTTCAATTGATCCAAGCTGTTTCCTTACATCATTTTCAGCTTCATAAAGATCGGTTCCCCAGTTAAAATTTAGTTTAACAACGGAAGCGCCTTGGCTGGAAAGAGAACGAACTCTTTTAATACCGCTAATACTTCCCACATTTTCTTCAATTGGTCGAGTGATCAATGTCTCCATATCTTCCGGAGCCACACCTTCGTAACCTGTAAAAATAGTTATAGTTGGGAAGCTTACATCTGGATAAAGATTCAAACGAAGTTGAAGTACACCAAATATCCCAAACCCAATTAAGATTAGGCTTGTCATTAAAAAGGTAATAGGCCTATCTACAGCCAGTTTTGAAAGTCCGCCCATTTTTTAATTCCCTGAAGCGTTAGCTGTTCTTAGGCTATCCATGTAAGCACGTCTATCTTCCTGGCTCATATTTTGTAGTCTCTGTCTCATTTTTGCTTGGTCTTCTTCACTCATGTTTTGGAAAGCATTTCCGCCTTGTCCGGGCCTGCCGCCACCTTGTCGGGCTTGTCTGTTTTGACCATTACCAGCTTGATCGTCTCCACCCACTCTTTGCTGCTGTGGAGATTGAAAGTCAGAACCGGATGCAACTCTTATAGATCCGCGATCCTGAAGACTCTGCTGACCTGTTACGATGATATTATCCCCTGTATTTAATCCGGAAAGTATTTCAATTCTGTCACCCTGCTCTATTCCAAGCTCAAGTGGTCTTAGCTGAGCAACAGAATCACCTTGAGATACAAAAACAGAGTACGTTCTTTGAAGTTGAATGGTATTTGATTCTGGCTCAACAATAGTTTCAACCTTCTCAACCATCGCGCTTCTTGGAATTACAATAGCCCGATCTTTGGTAACGATACTGATAACATTCTCAGTGAGTACTCCGGGATAAATATTCGGTCCAATTTCTGTAAGTGTAATCACCACTTCACCGAGACCGGTGGTGGCATCAAGCTGCGGGCTTTTGCGGGAAACGACTCCTTTAGCTGATGATTCTTTTTCGTTCGATACTCTGAGATTGACTTCCTGACCAATCTTAACAGCTTTCCAATCCTGAACAGGAAGGTATATTCTTGTTTCATACCCTACAAGATTAGCAACCTCAAAAAGAGTTTGTCCGGCACTGGCAATATCTCCTTCGGCACCGGTTCTTGAAATTACAACTCCGCGAACTGGAGAGCGAACTTCTGTATTATTAAAATTTTCCTGAGCCTGAGTAACAGAAGCTACTGATGATTGGTACTGAGAAACGCTGTTACGATAGGTTGCAAAAGCAATGTCAAATTCAGACTGACTAATTGCATTAGACTCGAGTAATCTTTTCTGACGGGCAAACTGAGTACTGTCTCTTTTTATGGCAACTTTACTTTGTTCCAATTGAGCTTTAGCCTGCTGAAGCTGATCTTTGAAGGTAGCATCATAAATTTTAGCTAAAAGCTGTCCTTGACGAACAGTGTCTCCCAAATCAGCATAAAGCTTTACTATTCTATTGCTTACTTGAGGATTGATAGCTACAACATCTTGGGCTTTTATTGTACCGAAAGATTTTACCTGTTCTGAAATAGATTGGCGCATTACGGGTTCTGTTTCTACACTAGTTACCCGGGCTCCGCCAAATCCGCCACCACCCCAGCCATTGAATTGTGCATTTTGGGCAGGATTGGATTCTTCGGTGTCTCCACCGCATCCGATTAACAAAAGAGATAAAATTAAAACTGCTGATAAAATTGTTTTGGTCACGTCCGTAAAGTTATTTTTAATTGTGTGTACTAGACAGTAAAGTTCTTTATTTAGTTCGTTTATGTCATTAATGTGGTGTAAAAAGAAGCAACATAAATATTGTTTTACATAATGATTAGGATGCTTCGATTCCTTATGTTTAGGCGACAAAACTTCAACAAACTCTCACTACCAAATGAAATTTTTTATAGACACTGCCAATCTCGAAGAAATACAAGAAGCTAATGATCTAGGAGTGCTGGATGGGGTAACCACAAACCCAAGTTTATGCGCTAAAATCGGGGTGCGTGATTTCGAAGGCCATATCAAAAAGATCTGTGATATTGTTGAAGGCGATGTTTCTGCAGAAGTGGTTTCAACTACTTACAATGAAATGATCGAAGAGGGGAGAAAGATTGCAAAGATCGCGGACAACGTGGTAGTAAAAATTCCTTTGATCAAAGATGGTATTAAAGCGATTAAAACTTTTTCTGAAGAAGGAATTAAAACCAACTGTACACTTTGTTTTTCTCCAACTCAGGCATTGATCGCGGCAAAAGCAGGGGCAACTTATATATCTCCTTTTATGGGTAGACTGGATGATATTTCAAGTGATGGCATGAAGTTGATCGAAGACATCGTACAGATCTACATGAATTACGGATTTGAAACAGAGGTGTTGGCCGCGAGTATTCGTCACCCAATGCATGTTGTGGAATGTGCAAAAGTTGGAGCTGATGTAGGAACCATCCCATTGAATGTAATTATGGGAATGTTAAAGCATCCGTTAACAGATTCCGGACTTGCCAGATTTCTAAAAGATTGGGAAGACCTGCAGGCTAGTTTAAAGAAATAGTGTTAGAGTGTTCAGGTGTTATAGATTGGCATAGTCTATAACACCATGGCACCATAACACTTCAACACTTTTACACTGTCACACCCTAACACTATTTTTTATTGAAATGTTTTATAAGCCCTAACACCAATCTCTGGCATGAAGTCGCCTGCTCTCTTAATACTTGAGCTTTTTCTTTAGAAATGTAAGCCAAATCCTCAGCAACATAGAGCAAACTTTTAACTTCGGCTGCAGAGCTCTGAGAAAAGTCAAAAAATCTGACAGACTCTTTTCGGTGATATCTTGAAAACCCTTCAGAAATGTTTGTCATTACAGAGACGGAAGCTCGTTGAATTTGATCTCGTAATCCAAAGTCTTTAGAAAAAGGTGGTTTTTGAGTTACCGAATATATTTGTGTCACTAAAATTCTGGCCTCTTTCCAACAAGTAAGCTCTTCAAAAGCAGTAATTTTAGGCATTAGTTTCTTTATTAATTTCCTTTCTCTATAATCAGACAGTTTCAAACCCAATTCCTTACAGAATTTCTAAAATTACTTTCGGGCAACTACCCTAACACTGTCACACCATAACACCATCTTACTTTAACACCAGTAAATGAACTATTTAAAAGCTCTGATTCCTTTATTAATTCTTATAATTGCAATCGTATCCCTAAACACCCAATTCGGTACCATCCCACCAATCGGAAAATTTGTTGATCCTGAGTCCGGTTTTTGGGCAAATGCCGAAACTGAATTCCCTGAATCCAATAAAATAACTTTAGAGGAATTTGAAGGAAACGCTTCTGTTTATTTTGATGAACGGCGTGTACCCCACATCTTCGCTGAAAATGAATACGATCTATATTTCGCTCAGGGTTACGTGGTTGCCAGAGACAGATTGTTTCAACTGGAGCTTCAAACCTTAGATGCTTCGGGTAGATTAGCAGAAAAAATTGGTGATAGAGCATTAAGCAGAGATAAAACTACCCGAAGGAGAGGAATGCCTTACGGCGCTGAGAAAGCTCTTGAAATGATGAAAAAAGATCCAAAAACATGGGAAATTGTAAATGCTTATGCTGATGGAGTAAATGCTTATATTTCGTCATTAGATCCGAAGAATTATCCGTTAGAGTATAAAATCCTGGATTTTGAACCGGAAGAATGGACTCCGATCAAGACTGCTCATCTTCTGAAAAACATGACCCGAACACTTGCCGGAGGAAATAACGATGATCGAACCAGTAACACCATGGAATATTTTGGTGCAGATTTCATTGAGGAATTCTTTGAAGCTAAACCTGAGTTAAACGATCCGATCATTCCGCCATCTAAAGAATGGGACTTTGAACGAATTCCCGTTGAAGCTCCGGATACTTTATTTAAACCGGTATCAGCAGTGGAGCTGGGAGAATATGAGCGACCTGAAGGAGTTGGAAGTAATAACTGGGCAGTTTCAGGTTCAAAAACAAAATCAGGATATCCGATCTTAGCAAATGATCCTCATCTCAGTTTAACACTTCCTTCTATTTGGTACGAAGTTCAATTACATGCTCCGGGTATAAATACCTACGGAGTAACATTGCAAGGTACACCCGGAATTGTGATCGGGTTTAATGAAAATATAGCATGGGGAGTCACGAATGTTGGGTCGGATGTGATGGATTGGTATGAGATCAAATTTAAAGATGATACTCTAAAAGAATATTGGCACGATGGAAAATGGAAACCAACTACAATGCGAATCGAAGAGATCAAAGTTAAAGGTGGAGAAACAGTTTTAGATACGGTTATTTACACACATCACGGCCCGGTTACAAAAGTAGAATCAAATATTAATAAAGAACGAAAACCCGTTTTTCATGCTCTAAGATGGATCGCTCATGAAGCTTCCAATGATATTCGTGCTTTTTATGGATTGAACAGAGCTGAAAATTATGATGATTATGTGGAGGCATTAAGTCATTACGTTGCTCCTGCTCAGAATTTTGTATTTGCAAGTAACGAAGGAGACATTGCTTTATGGGTTAATGGTAAGCTACCAAATAAGTGGGAATATCAGGGAAGAACAGTAAGTGATGGAACAGATCCTTTATATGATTGGCAAGGTTGGATTCCGTTCGAACATAATCCTCACGTAAAAAATCCCGAAAGAGGTTTCGTAAGTTCTGCAAACCAGGAATCTGCAGCTCCCGATTATCCATATTATCTGGATGATGATTTTGCACCTTTTGAAAGAGGAAGGCGAATCAACGATCTATTGGCTTCTATGGAGGATATTACTGCTTCAGACATGCAGAAAATGCAAATGGACAGTTACAGCTATTATGCTGAAACCTTGCTTCCGTCACTCTTGGAATGGATGGATAGGGATAGCTTGTCCAGTATTGACACAGAAATTCTTCAATTAATGAAAGAGTGGGATTATTTTATGGATGGTGATGAAATAGCGCCTTCATTTTTTCGTCACTGGTCAGGTAATTTTTACAGAGCTGTTTTTTATGATGAATATGAAACAACAGAAGCTACACTCAGATATCCTTCCAGAGATCGGTTTGTAGAGATCATAAAAGCTGAACCGAATTTTAAATTCATTGATGATATCGATACCGATAAAGTGGAAACAAGATCCGATATCGTAACTGCATCTTTTTATGAAACAGTAGCCGAGCTGGAGGATTACTTAGGTGAGTTTGGTGATAAATGGAAATGGGGGTATTTCATCGATAATGATATTGATCATCTGGCAAGTATTCCGGGTTTAGGCAGACAGAATTTATTTAGTTCCGGTTCATCTGAAGCTATAAATGCCACACGAGGAGGATTTGGTCCTTCCTGGAGGATGGTTGTTGAACTTGGTCCTGAAGTGAAAGGTTATGGATTATATCCGGGGGGAGCTTCCGGAAATCCGGGGTCACCAAACTACGATTTCATGGTTGATCCTTGGAGAACAGGACAACTCTTTGAACTCAATTTCATGAAAGAAGAACCAAACGAATATTTATATAAACTTGAACTCAAATAGTACTTAGTATTGAGTAATTAGCTTGCGCTTTCCTCAATACTAAGTACTAAATACTAATAGAATGATCTTACTGATACTTTTAATAATCACTGCATATCTTATAAATCTAGTTCTTTCTTGGTGGGGAATTGCGATCACGGGTTTTGTACTGGGTTTTCAAATGAAACCGTCTTCCGGAAAAGCCTTTGGAATTGGTTTTCTTGCTCTTTTTCTGCTTTGGAGTGGACAGGCACTTTATATCCATCTAGCTAATGATGGAATTTTATCAACAAAGATTGCTGAAATGCTGGGGGTTGGGTCTCCAATACTTGTGATTTTAATTACCGGAATTGTTGGAGGTTTAGTAAGCGGTTTAGCGGTTTTGAGTGGGAGTTTGGTTAAGGAGACAAAGTAGATCGTTTTACTAAATTCTAATTTTAGAAATAAAAAAAGAGGCTTTCGCCTCTTTTTCCGACTGGTATTCTATTACATAGAATAAACCTAATAGCTATGTGAATATATCATCACAAATAGTTTACAATAATCCTAAACTAATTAAGGTATATTTTAATTGGAAAAGGAGCTCTTCGGGCTCTAATAATTTTACCAGTTCGCGGATCTTTTCGAGTCCAACGAAAAATGATATAATAATCACCTTTTGAGTCTGTTTTAATGGATTTTTTCATTAATTTATCCGTTAGGGTTACACAGAATCCAAAAAATGACTTTCTCACAAATCCTCTTTATGGTTTCCATGAAGGGCGTTTATGTAAACTGGAAAGGCTGCCCCCGGTGGCCTTTTCCAGCTTTACTTTTTTAATATCTGTTCATTCCTATTAGCTTAATTTTTTATTCTCTTCTAATTTACTAGTGGGGCTTTCTGTGGGCAAATTAAATCTCAATTACTTTTCCACAAAAAGAAGGCTTTGTACACATTAAATTGCGTGTTTAATGCATTTTTGTAATGATTTTTTGTAAAAAATGTTGGTAACTACTTAAGGAAACGATGTAAATGTCACCATCTGTCACTCTGGTTTGGTCGGAGTTCTATGTTCTAAAAATATAACAGGGTTCAATTAAGGCATCCTCTGTTTAGCTTTTATGACTTTCTAATTGAATCCAATCCTCACCTTTCTTATCTTCATCGAACTCTAAACAAAGCTACAAAAGAAATTAAAGTGTCAGCAATTTACAGCTTTGAAATCCCGGCAAAGCACGCCATAAAATTAAGGACGTGCAATTGATGCCATTCCCATTTTCTCATATCATTTTCCAATCCGGCGCGGTCTTCGTAGTCGGATTTTTTTTGATATTTTATTTAGAGAATAAATTTCAGGGCGCTTTAACTTCCCAAAAACTCTCTCCTTTATTTCCTCTCCACGGAGAGGAAGACTTCGGAATCAAATTTTTATATAAAACAAAGAGCTTCTCCTCCCCGGAGGGGATTGAGGGGTGGGTCAAAAGGGCAAAGTTAGCCTTATCAGTAAACCACATTAAACTCATCACAAATAACTTATAATTATACGTATGTCGCTTCCTAAACGAAAAAAAGCAATCCTTGCACTTAGTGACGGAACCATAGCTCATGGATGGGCGGTTGGTCATGAAGGTATTACAGGTGGAGAACTCTGCTTCAATACTTCGATGACCGGTTATCAGGAGATCTTTACTGATCCAAGTTATCATGGTCAATTGATGATGATGACCTATCCGCATATTGGAAACTACGGAACCATGTCGCGTGATGATGAAGCCAGAAAGGTGATGGTGGCCGGAATTATTACCAGAGCTTTTTCTCATGAATTCAGTAATCCGATGGCGGATGGTAGTCTACAGGAATATCTTGAAGATCAGGAAGTAGTGGGGATTTCCGGTGTAGATACCAGAAAGTTGGTTCGACACATCAGAGAAAAAGGAGTGATGAACGCCGTGATCTCTTCCACAGAATTAGATGAAAAAAAGTTGGTTCAAATGGCTAAAGACTGGGAAGACATGACCGGACTTGAGTTGGCCTCAAAAGTATGCAGACAAGAGGCACAAACGGTAAACGGAGAAAGTGACTTCAAAGTAGCAGCATTTGACTATGGAATTAAGCAGAACATCATCAACAGCCTGAACGCGAGAGGTTGTACGTTAAGAGTATTTCCTGCCAAAACTTCTTTAGAAGAAATTAAAGATTGGGACGCAGACGGATTCTTTTTTAGCAACGGACCCGGAGACCCAAATGCCACAGCGGAGTATGCATTAGAAACAGTTGAATATGCTAAGTCGACCGGCAAGCCACTGTTTGGAATTTGTTTGGGGCACCAACTAATGGCTTTAAGCGAAGGAATCGAAGTAGGGAAGATGTTTGTTGGTCACCGTGGAGCAAATCATCCTGTAAAAAATTTAAGAACCGGATTGGTTGAGATTTCTACTCAAAATCATGGATTTGCTGTAACAGAAGGAAGTGTAAAAGATGAAGTTGCTGAAGTAACTCACATCAACTTGAATGATGGTACCGTGGAAGGATTGAGGTTTAAGAATTTCCCCGGATTTTCAGTTCAGTATCACCCTGAAGCATCGCCTGGGCCACACGATTCGGCTTATTTATTTGATGAATTCATTGATATGATGAAAGAAGGTAAAGGAATTGAGGTTTAATCTCCCCTCGAGGGGAGACGAATAAATCGGTAGTTCCCGATTTGTTCTGAGGGGTGTTTAATTTGATTGTTTACTCAACTTAAACATCCCCTGCAAAATCTCTGAACGAGATTTTGAGCCCCCTTGTAAGGGGGATTTACTTATTGCTCAAATTATTCAAAAACAAAAGAAGACTATAATCTTCAAAAACATACTAAGAAGAAAAAATGCCAAGACGCGACGATATCCATAAAATTCTAATTATTGGTTCAGGACCTATAGTAATTGGTCAAGCATGTGAATTTGATTATTCCGGGACTCAGGCTTGTCGATCTTTACAGGAAGAGGGTTATGAGATCGTATTGATCAACTCAAATCCTGCAACAATTATGACTGATCCGATCATGGCTGATTCGATCTACATGTTGCCGATGACTACGGAATCGATCAGAGAAATTGTAGAAAAAGAAAAGCCGGACGCTGTTCTCCCAACAATGGGTGGACAAACAGGTTTGAATCTTTGTCGTGACTTAGAAAAAGAAAATTTCTGGGTAGAAAGAGGAATAAAGATCATTGGTGTGGATATCGATGCAGTAGAATTAACCGAAGATCGCCAGCTTTTCCGTAATAAAATGGAAGAGATCGGAATTGAACAATGTAAAAGTCGTCAGGCCGAATCTCTGTTAGATGCCAAAGAGATCAAAGAAGAATTGGGTGGTTTACCGATCGTAATTCGTCCATCATTTACCATGGGTGGTGCCGGTGGTGGAATCGTCTGGGAAGAAGAAGATTTCGATAAAATGGTGCTTCGGGGACTTGAAATGAGCCCGGTTCATTCTGTACTAATTGAAGAATGTATTTTCGGATGGAAAGAATATGAGCTGGAATTACTTCGCGATTCCAACGACAATGTGGTGATCATTTGTTCCATTGAGAATATGGACCCGATGGGAGTGCACACCGGTGATTCTGTAACAGTTGCACCTACTCAGACTTTAACGGACAAGCAACTTCAGATCCTCAGAAATGCAGCCATTAAAATGATGCGCTCTATCGGGACATTTGCTGGAGGTTGTAATGTACAGTTTGCTATGGAACCAGGAAGTGATCGGTTTGTAGCAATTGAGATCAATCCTAGAGTAAGCCGTTCATCAGCGTTGGCATCGAAGGCAACAGGTTATCCGATCGCGAAAGTGGCTACTAAATTAGCTGTGGGTTACAATCTGGACGAACTCAAAAATCAGATCACAGGAAACACTTCCGCTTGTTTTGAACCAAGTATCGACTACGTAGTTTGCAAAGTGCCTCGTTTCAATTTCGATAAATTTGTTGGGGTGGATGAAGAACTTTCTACACAAATGAAGGCAGTTGGTGAAGTGATGAGCATCGGTAGAAATTTCCCGGAAGCGCTCAACAAAGCGTGGCAGTCGATGGAAGTTGGTAGAGATGGGCTTGGTGCCGACGGATACGAAGAACTGGATCGTAAGCACGTCAGCGAACGCTTGATGAAACCGTATTGGGATCGCTCACTTCAGATCAGAAATGCTTTTAAACTCGGAGCTTCAGTAGAAGAGATTGCAGATATAACTAAAGTTGATCCATGGTTTTTGCAGCAGATCAGATATATGGTTTCGCTTGAAAACAGAACCGAAGGACAAACTCTGGAAACCATAGACAAAGATGATTTCTTTGAACTAAAGCAAGCAGGTTTTTCTGATACACAAATTGCCTGGTTATTGAGCAAGAGCGGTGCTGAAGTTTCCGATGAACAAGTTCGCGAACAAAGAAAGAGTTTAGGATTAAAGCCGGTTTTTAAACTGGTGGATACTTGCGCTGCGGAATTTCCAGCTAAAACGCCGTACTACTATTCTTCTTATGAAGGTGAGAACGAAAGTGAAGTAACCGATCGCAAAAAAGTAGTCATTTTAGGAAGTGGTCCAAACCGGATCGGGCAGGGAATTGAGTTCGATTACTCTTGTGTGCATGCAGTACTTGCAACCAAAGAAATGGGCTACGAAGCTATTATGATCAACTGTAATCCGGAGACTGTTTCTACAGATTTTGACATCGCAGACAAGCTTTACTTTGAGCCTGTATATTGGGAAAGAGTGATGGATATCATCGAGCATGAAAAACCGGAAGGTGTGATCATTCAGGTTGGCGGACAAACGGCACTAAAGCTTGGAAAACGTTTTGTTGATGCAGGAATCAAGATCTTTGGAACCGCATTTGAAATGATCGATTTTGCAGAAGACCGCGGACAATTTTCTGACCTTCTTACAAGATTAGATATTCCTTTCCCGGAATATGGTACAGCTTTTGATGAAGAAGAAGCTTTAAAGATCGCGAGGAGAATAGGATATCCGGTGTTGATTCGCCCTAGTTATGTGCTGGGTGGACAGGGAATGAGAATCGCAGTAAAAGAAGAAGAACTAAAGCGATACGTAACCAGAATTCTGAAAACCCATCCTGAAAATGCGTTCTTGATTGATAAGTATCTGGAACATGCTATCGAAGTGGATGTGGATTCTGTTTATGACGGTGATCAACTTCATATTTCCGGAATGATGCAGCATATTGAGCCTGCAGGAGTACATTCAGGGGATTCTACGGCTGTGCTGCCTCCATATTCATTGAGCGAAGAAGTAATGCAAACTATTCGGGATCATCAGGAAAAAATCGCTGAAGCGATGGAGATTCTGGGATTCTTAAATGTTCAGTATGCAGTGAAGGACGAGAAAGTATATGTGTTGGAAGCGAATCCGAGAACAACCAGAACGGTTCCATTTTTGGCGAAAGCAAATCAGGTTCCAGAAGCAGCGATAGGTACAAAAGTGATGCTGGGAGCAAAACTTAAGGAGTTCGATCTGAAGTCGAAGCTGGATTGTTGGGCGATAAAAGAGCCGGTGTTCCCATTTGATAAATTCCCCGGCGTAAAAAAGGAACTCGGTCCGGAAATGAAATCTACAGGTGAAAGTATTTACTTTGCTAAGGACTTTAAGGATGAACACTTCAGAAAACCATTTGAGTTTAAGAGCCTTTATCTGTCCAAATAAGGATCAATGATTTTGTTGATGGTGACGTTATTTTCAGTGATCTAGATCTTTTTTTGTAAGGAATCCCTCTGAGTTTGTCTTACTAGGTTATATGTAAGATAAATGTAAAGATGATGACTGAAGAAAAAAGCTTTGTAAATAAAGAATACAAGTTCAATAAAGAAACAGGACTTGTTTTAAAGTGTGCAATGAAAGTTCATTCTGAGATCGGGAATGGATTTCAGGAAATTATTTATCAGAGAGCACTTACTAATGAAATGAATAACACCTCATTAAGGTTTGCTAGAGAGGTAGAGTATCCGGTATTTTATAATAGAAACAAAGTTGGATCGAAATGTGCCGACTTTGTTGTTTTTGATAAGATCCTTGTAGAATTAAAAGCTCTTGGTGAGCTTGATCAAAGACATTATTTCCAGACTCTAAATTATTTAAAAGCATTCGGGCTTGAAGTCGGATTATTGATTAACTTTGGTGCTCCGAATTTAGAGTGGAAGAGGGTAATAGCAACTAGAAAAGCAATTCTTCATGAGAATTGTGTAAATCAAAAAATCAGCGATCAAAAATCAATGCAATCAGTGATCAACGAAGCAAAAAGTATTCTTAAGGAAACCTTTGGATATGAGGCTTTCCGACTTCAGCAGGAACAAGCAATAAATCAGGTTTTACAAAAGAAAGATGCGTTGGTAATTATGCCAACAGGTGGTGGTAAATCTATCTGTTATCAAATTCCTGCAATGATCTTCGATGGTTTGACCATCGTAATTTCTCCATTGATCTCATTAATGAAAGACCAGGTAGATCAACTCAGAGAATATGGAGTTGATGCTGTATATCTGAATAGTTCGCTACGCCCGGAAGTTTACGACTTTAACGTACGTAAAATTACTTCCGGCAAGGTAAAAATGCTCTATGTTGCTCCGGAAACATTGATGATGGAGAAGACAAGAGAAATGCTTTCCAATTTGAAAGTAGATTGTTTTACGATTGATGAAGCGCACTGTATTTCAGAATGGGGACATGATTTCCGCCCGGAATACCGACAGATTGCTGCGTTAAGAGAAGATTTTCCCGATGCAGTTTGCATGGCTCTGACAGCGACGGCTACTCCAAGAGTTCAGGAAGACATCAAGAACATTCTGAAATTTGACGATTCTGAAGAATTCATTTCAAGTTTTGATCGTGACAATCTGTTTCTCAAAATTGTAGACAAAAAAGATCCCGTAAATCAATTACTGGATTTCTTGTTCACCCGAAAAAAACAATCCGGAATCATATACTGTTTTTCCAGAAGACAGGTAGACGAACTCTCAGAAACTTTGGAAGATGAAGGTTATTCTGTAAAACCATATCACGCAGGACTAAGTGATGGAATGAGAGCCGGAAATCAACGCGCTTTTATTAAAGATGATATCCAGATTATTGTAGCTACCATTGCATTTGGAATGGGAATCAACAAATCCAATGTGCGCTTTATTGTGCATTATGATATGCCACAGAATATAGAGTCATATTATCAGCAAATCGGACGCGCCGGTCGTGACGGACTTCGGGCAGATTGTTTGCTTCTTTACGGCTCTTCAGACACTCAAAAGATCCAGTATTTCATCAATAAGAAAAAAGGACAAGAAAGAGAGGTTGCTGAAAAGCATTTAAAGCAATTGATAAAATACCTGGAATCATTGGAATGTCGCAGAAAACCACTGATGGCATATTTCGGCGAGACGTATCCCAACGATGAATGTGGTATGTGTGATAATTGCCTTTCTGTAGATGATGATGTGGAAGATCTGACCATACAGGCTCAGCAGTTTTTGTCTACGATCATACGAAGCGGGGAGAAATTTGGAGCTACTCATATCGCAGATATTCTTCGCGGATCAAAAGCTAAAAAAGTTCTCGAAAATGAGCACCAGAAACTTTCTACTTACGGGATTGGCTTAGAGTTCTCCAAAGATCAATGGTTGCAGATATCCAAAATGTTACTACGTCAGGATTACATCAGCAAAGGAGAGTTCGGTGGATTGAAACTACAAAAACCAGGGCTGTCAGTTCTTGATGGAACTGAAAATGTATTCGGCACTATGGATAGAAGCAAGACTTCACTTGAAGGTGAGGCCGTAGTGCGTACTTCATCAGAAATTGAAAACGAATATGATGAAGCTCTTTTCGATATCCTTAGATTAAAACGAAAAGAACTGGCTGATGATCAGGATATTCCTCCATACGCTGTTTTTCCGGATACAACATTGGTGGAAATGTCTTACTTCTATCCACAAAGTAAAGAGAGTTTAGAACCGCTGTATGGCGTGGGTTCGGTTAAAAAAGAGAAATACGGAGACACGTTTGTCGGTGTGATCAAAAACTATGCAGCCGAACATGGAAAAGAGGAGAAAAAGAAATCCATAGCCAGGCAGATCAAGAAAAAGACAGGCGGGCAAAAATTTGAGATCGTTGGTGAAGCCTTTAATGCCGGTCAATCTGTTGAGTTACTAGCAGAAGAACATGGTGTAAAAGATATGACCATTCTTAAGCATCTGAAGGATTTTCTGGATGATGGAAATATGTTAAGATTGGAAGGATTACTTGAAGCTTCTGAGCTTTCGCTAAGGCAAAGAGATCAGGTGATGAAATCTTTTGATAAGAAAAACCCGCTTATGTTACGCCCTGTTTATGATGATCTGAATAAGAAGATCGGTTATGATGAACTGAGAGTGATGCAGCTTTACTATTTGGCGAAAGAGAAACAATAGTTTTTATTTTAAACCCAATCCCAACTCTTCCAGAGTTGGGATTGGGATCATTTACGAAAAGTAAGAAAGTATAACTCTGGAAGAGTTTATAAAGCGCTCTTAAAAGCGATACCCCAAATTCACTCCAAGCAGTAGAATAGCCCCTTCACCGACTTCTTTTCCTTTTGTCTTTATGTTGATTTCATAACCGAATGAGAGATTTGGGTCGAGAAACTGGTTTTTTGAAATAGGAATGCTGTATTCAATCCCCACTGTTGGTTGAAGTACAATAATCTCAGTTGTTCCGGTTACATCTTGCTCAAAGCAAGGAGGTACAGTGCCACAAATTGTTTGTGAATCTCTCCAATCAATATCCATAAACCAAATGTCAGTTCTGATGTGAGTTGACAGGTTAGGAATTATGAGCTCAGCTTTTACATAACCAATTCCAAACCCCGAGCCACCGCCTTCTTCATTATCATTTTTTCCAAAATCTTGTCTATCCGTAAAATTATATCCAATTCGGGAAGTTAAATAGGAATTGTTACCGATATTGAAGTCGTAACGAACTCCCGGAATTACACCGGCCGGATAAGCCTGAGTTTCTAACTGAATTGAGTTTTGGGCAAAAAGGACAAGCGGAGTAAAAAGAAGTGCTAAAATGAATACTTTTTTCATGGCTTGAATAATTAAAAATTAAGAACTTAAAATTCAAAATTTTTAAGCCATAGCAAAGTTTCATTTATAGAGTAGAACTTGTAAACTAAATCATGATTTTAGAACCGGATATACTAACCAAATTATCATCTCTTGAACTACGGGCAAAGAAAATTGTAGAGGGATTTATTTCCGGATTACACAAAAGTCCTTATCACGGATTCAGTGTCGAATTTGCAGAACACCGGCCATACAATCCGTGTGATGATTTTAAACATATTGACTGGAAACAGTACGCTAAAAAAGAGCGTTTTTATGTAAAGCAATATGAAGAAGAAACCAATCTTCGATGTTATGTATTACTGGATACAAGTTCATCTATGTTGTTTAAGCATTTTGGGGAATGGAGTAAGTTGCGCTACGGAATTCATTATGCTGCATCGCTTTTATATTTAATGCATCGCCAGAGAGACGCTTGTGGCCTTATTCCATTTTCGTCTAAAATTGAGAGTTTTATTCCTGCTAAAGGTACTTATGCTCATTTAAGGCAAATTTATTTAGAGCTTGAAAAAGAACTACTTCGGGAAGGCAAGAAAGATGAGATCAAGAGAACTACAGCAACAGCATCAGTAATTCACGAAGTAGCAGAAAGATTAAACCATCGTAGTTTAGTTGTGATAATTACGGATCTGTTTGAAAATGTAGAAGCTCATGATGAATTGATATCATCCCTCAAACACTTGCGACATCGCAAACATGAAGTTCTGTTATTTAATACATTGGAAAAAAGAAGTGAACGGGAACTGGATTTTTCTGACAACAAAGTTGTGTTCGAGGATATGGAAACTGGAACAGAACTTGAAGTAATGCCTGCACAGGTTAGGGAAGATTATATTGCCAAAGTGGAAGAGCATACAAGGAAATTTAAAATGGCATGCAGTGAATTTGAGATCGATTACGAAGAAATGGATACTGAATCAGGTTTTGATAAAGCTTTGCTGGCTTATCTGAATAAAAGAAGAAGACTGGGCTAAACAACCTTACTGTTTTTCAGGATCTTATTTAAGAGCTTCGGAGAAATACGTTTTACAACTAAAGCCATTCGTTCTTTCCAGCCTGAAACAATGATCTCATCTTTTTTTGAAACAAGTCTGTTCCAGATCTTAGCAACCATTTCATCAGCATCCATAGCAGTATCGTGCATATCACCCATTTTTCCGAAAGATGTTCCGTCACCGGTTAAAGCATTCTTGGTAATATCCGTTTTAATCGGGCCGGGACAAATCAACGTTACAGCAATATTGTGTTCATACATTTCTTGACGGAGCGAATCAAAGAAGCCCTGAACGGCGTGTTTACTTCCTGCATATGCTGTTCGGTATTTAGTACCTATTTTACCAGCAATGCTACTTGTTACTACTATATGCCCGCTCTTTCGATTTATCAGATGAGGAATAACTTCTCGTGTTAGTCCAACAGATCCGAAATAATTTACTTCCATGATCTTGCGGACTGTATCAAGGTCTGTTTCCTCGAAAATAGAACGCTGACTTATTCCTCCGTTATTAACCAAAACATCAATGGAGCCAAAAAGTGATAATGCATCTGCAGTCTTAGTGGCAAAAGTATCCGATAGAGAAAGATCGAGTGTAAGAATTTTTATTCTGGAATGATCGTCATCGAGTGTTGCTCTTACTTTTTCCAAAGCATCTTGCCTACGCGAAGAGAGAATGAGATTAGCTCCATCTTTGTAATAAGCTTTTGCGAGAGCTTCTCCAATTCCTGATGAAGCTCCGGTTATCCAGACGGTTTTATTAGTGTATTTCATTAAGCAAGCTTAGAGAATGGAAAGTTTATGTATTCCGTTAAATTTGAAGCGCTAATATTAGTATTTTTAAGGAGAACACAAATTTATAGCCGAGCAGTGACGGAAGCAAAAACCATTTTACTTGTAGAAGATGAAATTGAGTCAGGAGAGATGTTGGCTAATTTTCTGGAATTGAAAGACTATTCAGTATTATGGGCACAGGAAGGTAAAAAAGCTCTTCAGCTTATAGAAGATAGAGCTCATGAAATTGATTTGGCGATATTAGATATCATGGTTCCTAATCATGATGGAAAAGAGATTTGCAGGCATATTCGTAAGCATCCGGTTCTCGCTGATATTCCTGTGCTTTTTTTGACAGCAAAGGACGAAGAGGTAGATGAAATTGAGGGATTGAATCTGGGGGCAGACGATTATATAAAAAAACCCGCAAGTTTAAATCTGATAAAAGCCAGAATTGAATCTCAGTTAAGGAGAATGAATCCTGAAAAAGCTCATTGGCTGAAATATGACCACGTTTATCTGGATACGGAAACAAAACAGATGTTCATCAATGAAGAGTTGATAGATCTTACTCATACAGAATATTTGATTGCAGAACTGTTTTTCAAGCATCCTAAAATAGTGTATTCTCGCGCTGAGATCTTACAACATATCACAGATGAGGAGAAGTACATTTTTGACCGAACTGTAGATGTACATATCAAGAATCTGCGCATCAAAATGAAGGATGAGGAAAAGCTTATAAAAACTTACCGTGGTCTTGGGTATGGTTTTAACAGAGAGTATTTGAAACGATGAATATCCAATCCAAATTAGCGGTTACTTACATTACCTTGCTCAGCATTGGAGTGGTGGCAATAAGTTCATACGCTATTTTAAGTATACGCTCTTTTTTGTTGGAAGAAGCTATCCAAAAATTCGAAAGTGATGCACATACGTTTGCAACTTCTTTTGAAAGACCGGGGCAGGATCAGAACTTGTTCAGTGAAGCTAAGTTTGTATCAGATTTAACCGGATATAATGTAGCGGTGTTCGACTCTTTAGGAGAGCAATTGATCGCCTATCCGGATACCGGATTTGTGGATGCTTCGGAATTTTTGAATGATGAGATCAGAAGGGAACTCATTGCTTCCGATAAACCCGTCATCATTAATAAAGAAGAGTTAGAAAACCTGGTGGCTTTTGAGCGGATTCAGAATAATGAAACAGCGGCAAGATATCTGCGAATCAGCCAGCCAAAAGATGAGCTGTATGCAGCAGAAGCCAGTATTCGTCATTTGATATACGGCGCCATGGTGGGGTCTATTCTGGTTGTATTTATTTTAAGTTTTTACTTTGCGCGCTATCTGGCCAAGCCTATCACACAACTTAAAGAAGCCGCGCTGGATATATCCAAAGGGAATTTAGACCGGGAAATTCACTTAAAACGGTCTGACGAGTTTGGTACACTTGCTGATTCGCTGAACCAAATGGCAGGAACTTTAAAGTCTGACAACGAAAAACTGAAAGAGCTGAATGAGAAACAGAATCAGTTTTTTGCTGATATTACACATGAAGTGAGAAACCCTCTTCATACGATCTCCGGCTCTTTGGAGATGATAGAATTAGAGAACCTATCTATTGAGGATAAGTCGAAATATCATCAGCAGGCAAAAAGGCAAATAAACCGGATCACTCGATTGTTTGAAGAAATTAAAACGCTTCAGAAATACGATTTCGATCAAAATTTTGTTGAAAAGAAAGAGTTTGATCTTAAACAAATTATAGATGGTCTTATAGATATCCACAAGCCAGTTGCAGTAGAGAAAGGCATTAATATTACTGTAGATTCTGATCTGACATCGTATGTGGTCGGTGATGCTGATAAGATTGAGCAGGTGATCGAGAATTTACTTTCAAACGCTATCAAGTATACTAATGAGGGTCAGATAGCTATATCTTTAAAAGAGCATAAAAATGCGGTTACTGTTTCCGTGAAGGATACTGGAATCGGCATAGCCAGGGAACATCTTGACAGATTATTTGATCGTTTTTACAGAACAGATAAAGCGCGTTCCAGAGATAAAGGAGGCACAGGTTTAGGGCTTGCGGTAGTGAAAAGAATCTTAAAAGCTCATGAGTCTGAAGTTATCGTAGCAAGCGAAGTCGGTGTTGGAAGTACGTTCAGCTTTACGCTTAGTACTCATCCTCAAGGATAAATTTATACATAAAAGCAGCTAAAGTAGCACCAACTATTGGTGCAATAGTGTAAACAGGGATATCTGTGTACGAAGCTCCTCCTAAAAAGTAATCAAGAACAGAGGTTCCGATCGATATAGCAGGATTAAAAACAGCTCCTGAGATATTTTCAGCCATCATATAAAGCGCAACTAGTGTAAAGCCCATAATAAAAGAATAAGTGGCTACACTTTTGTGATTCGGGTTTCCGATCCATGCAACATATGCAACTAAGGCGAGCACAAAAGTTAAAAGTATCTCAACTCCAAGTTGTTCATAGAACAAAGAATTGATGGGCGTTTCCACATAAAATACATAAGAAGAAATGAGAAGAATACTGGAAGCAGCTAAAAAAGCTCCTATAAGTTGAGAAACAATATATCCCAAAAGTTCGGTGGCAGTAATGCGCTTAAGAAAAAAAGCACCTACACTTATGGCAGGATTGTAGTGTGCACCTGAAGTTAAAGCTCCGATATAAATGAACGCACTTAGTATAAACCCGATCGCAAAAGCGTCTCCGGATATCCCATATGTAAGAACTAAAAAATAGCTCCCTACGAGTTCTACCAAGTATTTATTATTTCTTAAACCCAAGAATAAACCAATTATGTCCTTCAATAGTTAGCTTCGGAAGCTAATTCGTGTAATGTGTAATTGCAACATATTTATCGGCATTAATTCATTTGTTTTAAGTAAATTAGAACACTAAATAGCTCGTTCTTTACGAGTTAACTGTTCAAAAAAGAGAAGTAAAATTTTTTTAAATGAGTCTTATTGACAAATTGAAATCTCGTTGGGGTATCGAAAGTACATTTCAGGTATTCATTATATTAATTGTTTTTGCTTGTACAGGATTCACAGCTCTGTATGCTCGTAAGTTTGTTTTCGGGATGTTGGGGATTACGGATGACTTTCCATTCTGGCAACGTGCTGTAATCTGGGTTTTTACAATTCTGCCTTTATACAATGTTTTTTTGTATGTGTATGGAGTTATTTTTGGTCAGAGGGAATTTTTCACAATGTTTCTTAAAAAAACCTTAGGCCGGCTTATTCCCGGAAAAAGAGAAACAGCTAAGAAAGAAGACTAAGTTCCGCTCTGAGTTTTTTTGGTAAAGATGAAGCTACAAGTTCATATGAATGACGAATGAGTTCTTTAAACAGCTCATTTTCAACATCCGCTGAAGTTTTAACGGAATTCCAGTGAACTTTATTCATGTGCCATCCCGGACTTACCCCCTCATATTCTTCTCTAAGTGTAACAGCTCGTTCCGGATCACATTTCAGATTCACAAACTCATACGTTTCAATATTGGTGAGCGCAAACATCTTATCCATTACTTTAAAGACCATAGTTTCGGGGCCAAAGGGGAATCCCTCAGTTACACCGGGCATAGCCAAACAAAAATTTCTGTATTCTTCAATATTCATTCAGTTTAACCTTTCAAATTCTTCTTTAAATTCTTTGGTAGCTTCAACCACAACATCTGCTATCTCATTTACTCTGTCAAAAGAAACCATTCCAACGTATCCTGAATGCCAGGTAGATGCCATACTTTCCACATCATTTTTTAAACTCAGCTTTATAGGCTGATAAAATCTCATTTCTATAGAAAACGGATAAATACCATCTTCAGCTTGCATGATGTTTACATGAACATAGAAAAACGGATTATAAAAGGATTGCTTAAGCTCATTAAAACTTAACAATGTTACCGGAAGGGTCTCAAAGCTTTCATTAATCTTTTTTTGTATCTGAGCCGGATTTAGTGTGGCTTCTTTTAAACCGATTGGCTTTTCTATTTCAACTGAAATACCAAATTTTTTGATACCAATCAGGGAA
The DNA here is from genome assembly GCA_965215865.1 of Balneola sp. Taxonomy (GTDB): domain Bacteria; phylum Bacteroidota; class Rhodothermia; order Balneolales; family Balneolaceae; genus Balneola. The sequence continues at coordinate 3,120,901 of OZ244125.1, read as the reverse complement.
TGTCGTTCGGTCTCAACTTCATTTTGTGCAAATAGAGAAGAACTTATAAAAACTATAAACAGAAGGAGGAGGGATGATCGTATTTTCATGATATTAGAATTGGTGACACTTCAATTAAACATTTTGTGGTAATTGATACAAGTAAAATGCAGTTAAGTGATTATGTGGTTATCTTTGATGAATGAATATTTTAGCAATCGAATCTTCCTGTGACGACACTTCAGCAGCCGTTTTAACTAAACGAGGTATGCAATCCAATGTAATTGCTTCTCAGGCGATTCATATAAAATTCGGAGGTGTGGTTCCGGAGCTGGCATCCAGAGCGCATCAGACAACGATATCACGAACTGTGCAACAAGCACTGGATGAAGCAGAAATATCAATAAATGAGATCGATCTAATTGCAGTAACTCAAGGGCCCGGGTTGATGGGTTCATTGCTTGTGGGATTGTGCTTTGCTAAAGGAATGGCGCTGGCAAATGATATTCCGATTATTGGAGTGAATCACATGGATGCACATATTTATGCCAACTTCATTGACACCAAACCTGAATTTCCGTTTATATCACTCACTGTTTCGGGAGGACATACACAGCTTGTTCATGTAAAAGCTCCGTTCGAGCATGAGATCCTTGGAAAAACCAGAGACGACGCCGCCGGAGAAGCTTTTGATAAGATCGGGAAGGTCTTTGGGCTGGAATACCCTGCCGGACCAACTATGGATAAACTGTCCCAATCCGGAAATCCTAAGTTTCATAAATTTCCTCAGGCTTTGTTGAGGGAAGGACTAGATTTTAGCTTCTCAGGGTTGAAAACGAGTGCATTGTATTTTGTTCAGGATCAGGAAGAAGGGTTTATAAAAGAAAATCTGAAAGATCTATGTGCCAGTGTATCGGAAGCGATCACAGAAGTATTGGTGAAAAAACTAAAGCGAGCTGTAGAACAAACCGGAGTGAAAACGATCGCACTGGCCGGAGGAGTATCAGCTAATTCCATGCTTCGGGCTAAAACAGAAAAACTGGCTGAGAAAATGGGACTTTCACTTCATGTTCCTAAAATTACGTACTGCACTGATAATGCCGCTATGATCGCCATCACCGGAAAAATGAAAGCCGAACTCGGCGAGTTTGATGGTATGGAAATAAGACCTTTTGCTTCTTTATAGAATTATGGATTTTAGATTCTGAATGATGAATTAATTCTATCATCAAGAATCTTATCCCAGAACAAAAACAAAGCCGTCATCCTGAACTTGTTTCAGGATCTGTTTCGAGCTTGATCTTTAATTAAGCCAGAATAGTTCCTCCTTTGAAGGAGGTGTCTTCTGATCGAATAGATCAGAAGACGGAGGATGTTGTGCAGTTTCTGCGTTTATAAAATACACAATATCTTTTTTTAGTGAATCTGTCTCCTTTAGTTTATAACCCATCCCTTCACCGAGGGAAGGGGACGCCTAAAAAAGAACAGATTTAGTTAAAGAATTTCCCTCTCTGATGTTAGTGAGGGAACAGGGGTTTCGGTAACACACCTAAAGTTGAATTAATAGCTAAGAACCTTAAGCATTTAACCTCTTTCCCAATCTCCTGATTGGGAAAACAAACAGGAGCTCCTGCTCCAACTAAAAAGCTTGATTCGAATTTTAAATCCCCTTTCTAGTTCAATCCTCACGCTTGGACAAATGTTTTGCAAGAAATGCACAAGCGAGACACTTGCGTTAGTTGGGTAATGAGCTTTATCTATTTTTTGACCTAAAATAGAAACAAGCCGCTGATATAAGATTCCGAAACGATACTGAATCAAGTTCAGCAAAAGGTTCGGAATGACCTCGAATTAAATTTATCATCCAAAATCCAAAATTAAGAATTGTAACACCTAATTTTTCATCTTTAATTTGAGCGATTCAGCAACCGCCAATTGATCCACTCGTTCGTTCAGCTCCAATCCCGAGTGTCCTTTTACTTTGATCCAGCTTACTTTGTGTGGCTTCATCGCAGCTAACATTTCTTCCCAAAGTTCTTTGTTCTCGACAGGTTTTTTGTCTGCTTTTCGCCATCCTTTTTTTTGCCAGTTTTCTATCCAGCCTTTGGTCATGGCATTAATGATGAGAGCACTGTCACTGTGAATTTTAACATGACACGGTTTTTTCATGGCTTTCAAAGCTTCGATCACCGCTTTCATTTCCATGCGGTTGTTGGTAGTAGCCGGATCACCACCCGAAAGTTCTTTTTCTTTTCCATTCCAGATCAGGATGGCTCCCCAACCACCGGGGCCGGGATTTCCGCTGCAAGCTCCATCGGTGTATACAATTACTTCGGGTAAATCAGACATATCTCTTGGTGATCATATTCAGTTTCTCTTTCATTTCCTGGGCTTTGTGAGCTACGTGTTCCGTCCAGTTTTCGTGATCGCTTCCGGCATAAATAATTCCGCGGCTGGAATTGATCAATGGAATTCCTTCATGTTCATTTAATGAAGTAGCCAATTCCTCAATTGAGCCACCTTGGGCTCCAATTCCGGGAATCAGTAAAGATGCTTTTTTATGAAGATCAGTTACGGATTTTGAAAGCTCGGCCTGTGTGGCCCCGATCACCATTCCCAGGTGAGCACTCGAAGATGACGATCTTGTTTCTAGTTCAGAAGCGATGTACTGAGCCATCATATCAAATCCTTCAAAAGGTTTTTTCAGGAAATCATCTGCTCCGGGATTAGATGTTAAAGCCAAGACATAAATTCCTTTGGTTTCATCTTTAGTAAAGGCATCCAGAGTTTCAAAACCCATTAGCGGATTCAAGGTAATGGCATCCACATGAAACTGATCGAAAAAAGATTTTTTGTAGTGTTCGGCAGTGGTATTAATATCGCCACGCTTGGCATCTGAAATAACAATACGATTTTCAGGAATGTGAGCCAGTACTTCATGAAAAACTGATAATCCCGATGAACCTAAAGCTTCAAAAAAAGCCAAATTGGGTTTGTAAGCCGCACAAAATTCGTGAGTGTGATCGATTACAGATTTACAGAAAAAAATAATCTGTTCTTCCGGTTCACTGAATTTAGCTTTTATAGAGGCAGGTAACAGACTCAGGTTTGGATCCAGCCCCACACATAAGGTAGATCCCGAAGAAGTTACTGCAGATGTAAGTTTTTGAGTGAATGTCATAGGTATAATTTTACTCAGCGAGAAGATAACATTTCCTGAGAGGAAAGTGATATAATTATATAGTCATCTCGCGGCGGATGCCCGAGATCTGGATTGATTTAAATGAATATGCTCGCATTAACGATCCAGATTCCTGCCTTCACAGGAATGACTTTATTTATGAGATAGATTCTTAAATCGGCTTCCAAGATAATTCAGAAACCACAAAGCGTACAGAGATTATTTTTAATGCGCTCTCGTCCCTTTGTGGTCTCTGTGGTTTTAGCCCTTTGTTATCTCTTGTAAAACGGTTGGGCTAGGCAGTCAAATTATTTAGATTCACAGGTTAACAACTACTAACTACATTACTATGTCAGCTAAGAAGCCATTTCGATATTTTCAGTTAATCCTTTCTGTGTTTTTAATTGTAGGATTTTTGTCAACCACATCAAATGCACAGGATGAACCGGCCGAATCAGATTCTACAGAAGAAAAAATTAATAACGGAGATCTTCCTCTGGAAGCAGGGAGAGAATTTTCATTCGATCTGAATGAAGGATCATGGATCGCTTTGGATGTAAGCCCTGATGGAAAAACGATTGTATTCGATTTTTTAGGAGATCTGTACACTATTCCAATTTCAGGTGGCGAAGCAACTCAGATCACGGAAGGAATGCAGTTTGACAGCCAGCCGAGATTTAGCCCTGACGGCAACAAAGTAGTATTTATTTCAGATGCTTCAGGTGGAGAAGCCGTTTGGACAATCGATCTTTCATCAGAAGAGATGGAGAAAAAGCAGATCACGAAGGGAAAAAGTAATGAATATCAATCTCCTGAATGGGCACCGGATGGAAAGTATATCATCGCTTCTAAAAATTCTCCGGGAAGCCATAAAATTTGGATGTATCACGTAGACGGAGGTTCCGGAACAGCGTTAGTTAAAGAACCGGGAAATATGAGAATGACAGAAGGAGCTTTTAGTCCGGACGGAAGATATATCTGGTTTTCAAGAAGAAGCGGAGCTTGGAATTACAACGCATCTATGCCACAGTATCAGATTGTTACCTACGATCGTGAAACCGGAGATATGGCAACTCAGGCTTCTCGCTATGGTTCTTCATTTCGAGCAACTCCGTCAAACAATGGTAAGTGGTTGGTATACGGTACGCGTCACGACGAGCATACAGGGTTGGTAATTCGTGACCTGAAAACAGGCAGTGAGCGTTGGTTGGCGTATCCGGTGCAGCACGATGATCAGGAATCACGAGCATCCAGAGATGTGCTTCCGGGAATTTCGTTCACTCCGGATGATAAATTTGTAGTGGTTTCCTATGGTGGAAAGATATGGAAGATTCCAACAGAAGGTGGCGATGCTGTTGAAATTCCTTTTAATGTAAACGGCACAATTGAATTGGGACCGGAACTTGATTTCGAATACCCGATTTCAGACAGTGAAGAATTTACGATCACCCAGATCAGAGATGCAGTTCCTTCTCCGGATGGAAAAATGGTAGCTTTTACAGCGCTGAATGAAGTATATACAATGGAATTCCCAAACGGAACTCCTAAGAAATTAGTGAATCTGGATGAAACTCAGGCACAACCGGTTTGGTCTCCTGATGGAAAATGGATCGCTTTCGTAACATGGCAGCCGGAAGGTGGGAAAGTGTACAAAGTGCGTTTTAATGGAAGAAACCTAACTCAACTGAACAAAGACAATGGAGTGTATCAAGAGCCGGTTTGGAGCAATGATGGTAAGCGAATTGTTTTAGTAAACGGTGATTCAGAAGGGTTTAGAAATGCAACCCGAAGAACGGCATTCCGCGGAACTTCAAATTTAATATGGTTAAGTGCTGACGGAAGTGAAGACAATTTTATAGCATACTCTAACGGACGATCAAATCCTCATTTTGTAAAAGGAAATAACAGAATTTTCTTATCTAGCTTTAATGGATTGACTTCCATTCGATGGGATGGAACCGATGAAAAAGAACATTTGAAAGTTCAGGGAAGTCCTGCTCCGGGATCCAGTTTCAGCCCAAGAGCTTCCTGGATACGAATGGCTCCTGAAGGAGATCAGGCGTTGGCACAGCTGGGATATGATCTGTATGTAGTTACAGTACCTCAGGTTGGAGGAGATGCTCCAACGATCCGTGTTGGGGGTTCAAGTTCTTTCCCTACCGAAAAACTAACCGATATCGGAGCACAATTTCCTGCATGGGGATGGGAAGCTAATAATATTCATTGGTCGATAGGAAATGCTCATATTCGTTACAGCCTTGATGATGCCGAAGCTTATGAAGACAGCGTGAAAGCTGCTAAAGAAATGGAAAAGAAAAAGAAAGAAGAAGCCGAAAATTCTGACGAAGATGAAGAGGATAAGCCAGACGATGCTGAAGAAAAATCAGAGGATAAAAAAGAGAAAAAGAAAGATGAAGGCTATCAACCTTTAGAGAAAAGAATTGAAGTACAGGCCAAACGTGATACTCCGGAAGGAATGATCGTTCTTCGTGGAGCAACTGCAATTACTATGAACGGCGATGAGATCATTCGTAATGCCGATATTCTGGTAGAGAATAACAGGATCAAAAATGTTGGAGCAAGAGGTTCTTTCGTGATTCCAAGTGGCGCTGAAATAATGGATATGAGTGGAAAAACCATTGTCCCCGGTTTTGTGGATACACACGCTCATTTCCGTCACCCGGTAAATCTTCATCGTGGACAGTTTTGGTCGTATTTAACAAACCTGGCTTTTGGAGTGATTACAACTCGTGATCCTCAAACGGCAACTACGGATGTATTGACTTACAGTGATTTAGTTGATGCAGGAGAATTATTGGGACCAAGAGTATACTCAACAGGTCCGGGAGTTTTCAGCAGTGAGAATATCAAAAATCTTGAACATGCACAGGATGTATTGAAGCGATACAGCTCATACTACAACACCAAAACCATCAAAATGTACGGAGCAGGAAACCGAGAGCAACGTCAGTGGATCATTGAAGCAGCTCGTGAGCAAAAGTTGATGCCCACAACCGAGGGTTCTCTCGACTTCAAGGAAAATCTGACTCAGGTAATTGATGGCTATCCGGGGCATGAACATTCTTTCCCTGTATTCCCACTCTATAGTGATGTTGTGGATTTGGTAGCATTTTCAAATACTGCATATACACCAACATTGTTAGTTGCTTATGGTGGTCCGTGGACGGAGAACTATTTTTATGCAACAGAGCGTCCACATGATAACGTGAAACTGAATCGCTTTATGCCACATGAGAATCTGGATTCCAGATCTCGTCGCAGAAACGCAGGTTGGTTCATGGAAGAAGAATATGTACATGAAGAGCAATCGAAAGTACTGAAAGACATCGTAGAAAAGGGAGGAATTGCCGGAGTAGGAAGTCACGGTCAGTTGCAAGGACTTGGATTCCATTGGGAGCTTTGGGCCATTCAGAGCGGGGGACTAAGCGAGCACGATGCACTTAAAGTTGCAACCATTCACGGCGCAAAAGCCATCGGTTTAGAGCGTGATCTTGGGACCATCGAAGTTGGTAAGCTGGCCGATTTTGTGATTATGGATAAGGATCCGTTACAAAACATCCGGAACACAAATTCTGTGAGCTACATCATGAAAAACGGAAGATTGTATAATGCCAATACTCTAGATCAGGTATTTCCGGTTAAAGAAGAGCTTGGGACTTTCTGGTGGCAGAATACAGGTCCGATGAATGTGCCGGGGGTTAAAGAGTAGTGTTAGTGTGTGAAGGTGTTATGGTATTCTCTTTTTAAGGAAATACCATAACACCAAAACACTGCAACACCTTTTTAAAGAACTGATTCAGGAAAAACCTCTTCAAATCCGTGGGGAGGACGTGCGAGTGTCCACGTTTCAAAATAGAAATGACGTTCTGATCTGAATTTCTTTCCGTTGATACTGAAAAAGCGAAAAGCATCCGGCAACATACTTTGCAGGGGAAAAAAGAACTTGGTGTAGATATTTTTCTTGGAGAATAGATGAAGGTCGAATCCATTTTTGGCTTGTTCTTTGTAGATCACCACAAATTCACTTTCCAGGACTTCTCTCAGTTCTGTTTTTAAATGACCTACATTGGAGTTGGTATCCACATGAAGAGTTGAGATGTCAAAATCAGCATCTTTATTCCCGACAACGATCACTTCTCCGTATTCCAGATTATCAACAGCTTCATTCAGAGAATCATAATTTCCATTCTGCGTTTGGTAGCGATCCGAATCTAATCCTTCTTCCAAAGCGGAAATAAATCCATTGTATTCATCCAGAACATTCAATCCGAATTCTTCTTTTTCCAGATCCGTAGCTGTGAAATATAATTTCGAATAAGTAGGATCCGGCTTCATGAAATCAGCCAAAGTAGATTCGATCTGCTCTTTGGTACGATTCGCATTTCGATCCGCTAATTGATCCAATCGTTGATCGTGATGAAAGATGAGTTTTAGAATTTGGTGATTATTCATTAATCGTAGAAATAATTAGATATTTATCGTAGAGGCGGATCGCGATCCGCCCGTACGGAAATTCAGGAGATATACAGAGGATACTTCTGAAGGAACTTCAAAGTTAAGGAAATGCTCGAAACTTATTTGTGAAGATTCTTCGCTACCGCTCAGAATGACCAAATCAAGACCAAAAATCAAATCTTTACTGTGAATTCATTCTCCCCTTGAGGGGAGATGATTATTCAAACAGTTCTTTGGATAATCCGAGGGGTGTTGCCGGTTGTTAAATCTGGCAACACCCTCCGTTTTTATTCGCTATCGCTAATGAGTCTACAATAGTCATTCCGCTGCGAATGCCGGAATCTGTGGTGCTAATTTCTGAATAGCCCTTGATATCGATTTAGATCGCCTGCATGCGCGTGGCGATGACGGTTTTACTTCAGGCTGAAATCAAAAAAAAATCCCACTCACAATTTCTCATGAGTGGGATTTGAAATCCTAACCAACCCAGACAGAGTTTAAACTCTGTCTGGGTTGGCAAAAAGCTAGGAATAGCTTAGATCATTGTTGCGATAACAAGTGCAACAACTGACATCAACTTAAGAAGGATGTTTAGAGATGGTCCTGAAGTATCCTTGAAAGGGTCACCAACAGTATCACCAACAACTCCGGCTTTGTGAGCTTCGGAACCTTTTCCGTACTCAACACCATCAATGGTAACGCCTTCTTCGATCATCTTCTTAGCGTTATCCCAAGCACCACCTGCGTTACTCTGGAACAATGCCATAAGTACACCTGCAGAAGTTACACCTGCTAGAAGTCCACCAAGCATCTGAGCTCCTAAAGTAGGGTCGTCACTAATAAATCCAGGAACGAATCCGAAAAGTACAGGAACGATCACAGCTAATAGTCCCGGAAGAACCATTTCACGAATAGAAGCTGTAGTTGAGATCTCAACACATTTTTCATATTCAGCTTTTCCATCAGCAGCATCAAAAGTTACTTTGTCTTCGTCGGTCCAGTCAGCGTACTCAGTTTCGCCGTTTTTATTCATTACATCAAGAGCAGCTCTTAATTCAGGAATATCTTTGAACTGACGACGAACTTCTTCAATCATACTCATTGCAGCACGACCTACAGCTTGCATAGAAAGAGCAGAGAATAAGAATGGAAGCATAGCTCCAACAAATAGAGAAGCCATTACAGTCGGGCTCAACACATCGATTGCAAGAAGCTTAACTTCATGCGTTGCGTTGTACGCCGTGATAAAAGCAGCGAATAGTGCAAGAGCAGTTAGTGCAGCAGAACCGATTGCAAAACCTTTACCGATAGCAGCAGTAGTGTTACCAACAGCATCAAGCTTATCAGTACGCTCGCGAACTTCCGGTGGAAGGTCAGCCATTTCAGCGATACCACCTGCGTTATCAGAAACAGGACCGTAAGCATCAACAGCTAACTGTATACCTGTGTTTGCAAGCATACCCACAGCAGCAATTGCGATTCCGTAAAGTCCGGCAAAGCTGTAAGCTCCTACAATTGCGATTGCAATAATGATGATAGGAATTGCAGTTGAGATCATTCCAACTCCAAGTCCGGCGATGATGTTAGTAGCAGCACCGGTTACAGATTGCTTAACGATAGAAAGAACCGGTTTTGTACCTGTACCTGTGTAATGCTCAGTAACTAAACCGATCAATAATCCTGCAGCCAATCCGAAGATTGTAGCCCAGAAAACGCCCATACTTGTGTACTCAATTCCTGAGAATGTCCATGTTTCAGGAAGCATCCATTGGATGATGAAGAAAGAAGCAACCAACATAACAGCAGCTGATAAAAACTCACCGATGTTTAAAGCTCTTTGTGGATCGCCACCATCTTTAACTCTCACAAAGAAGGTTCCCAAAATAGAAGTAAAGATTCCTGTTCCTGCAAGAACTAAAGGAAGCATTACTGCTGAAAGTCCGTCGAAGTTATCACTCCATCCCGGAATAGTCATGAAAGCAGCACCAAGAACCATGGTACCAATGATTGAACCTACATAAGATTCGAAAAGGTCAGCGCCCATTCCGGCAACATCACCTACGTTATCACCAACGTTGTCTGCAATAGTTGCAGGGTTTAATGGGTGATCTTCAGGAATACCTGCTTCAACTTTACCTACAAGGTCAGCTCCAACATCAGCAGCTTTGGTATAAATACCACCACCAACACGAGCGAACAATGCGATTGAAGATGCACCGAAAGAGAATCCGGTAACGATTGCCAATACTTTGTTTACAGCGCCGGCACCTTCAATACCAAACATCTGAGAGAAAGTGAAGAGTAAAACTGAAAGTCCTAATACTCCAAGTCCTACAACACCAAGTCCCATTACAGAACCTCCTGCGAATGCAACTTCAAGTCCTTTTCCAAGGCTGGTACGTGCAGCTTGAGTAGTTCTTACATTAGCTTTAGTAGCAACTTTCATTCCGATGAAACCTGCAAGTCCGGAACAGATTGCTCCAACTACGAAAGAGATGGCAACCATCCAGCTCGAAGTTTCAGGATTAGCACTAAAAGCTAAGATTAAAGCTACTACAAGTACGAAACCTGAAAGCACTTTATATTCTGCTTTTAAGAAAGCCATTGCACCTTTTGCGATACTTTCTGCGATACGAGCCATTCGGTCAGTACCCACTTCTTGTTTACTTACCCAAGAAGATTTTAATGCGGTAAATAGAAGTGCAATAACACCCGCTGCCGCTGAGAAATAGATTATGTTTAGCATAATACTCTTTTCGTTAGTTTATGATTGTAATTCAATTGAAATAATTCATTGCCCTTTCTATTCCCAAATTCACGAAAGCAAGGGCAGCGTCGTGAGCATGTTGTACAGCCTGATTTTTTTCCTCAAGCTCATCTTCATCAAAAGGAGACAGTACGTAATCGACTTGTCTGCCTCTCGAAAAATTATCACCGATACCAAATCGCAATCGTGGGAAGTCATTGCTTCCCAAGCGTTCAATAATATCAGAAATCCCATTGTGACCGCCCGCGCTTCCATTTGGCTTCATTCTGTTTGTGCCAAGTGGAAGGTTTAAATCGTCATAAACGATCAGACAATCTTTTTTATCTGTATTGAACTTAGCTAACGCTTTTTTAACAGCTGTACCACTTCTGTTCATAAAAGTGGTTGGTTTAACAAGAACGATTTTGCGTCCTTTGTGTTTTCCCTCAGCTATTTCAAAAGGTCCGCCACCCGGACCAAATGAAATTGAAAGCGTTTTTGCCAGTTCATCAAGAACATCAAAGCCGATGTTATGACGGGTGCCATCATATTCGTTACCGATATTTCCTAATCCTACGATTATGGACATGGTGTTGAAATGGGCATTCCCGCCTTAATCACTTTGATTATTCTTCAGTTTTTTCTTCTTCAGAACCTTCGCCTTCAGCTCCTTCCTCACCTTCAGGAGTTTCGCCTTCAGCACCTTCTTCACCTTCAGCTTCGTCATCGCCTTCAACATCAGCGGTTAAGCTATCCAGGAAGTCAGCTCCTTTTGGAGGTCTGATCGTAACAATGGTTCTTCCTTCTGCATCAATTGGTGTAATTCCGTCAAGGTCTAATTCACCTACATGGAAAGATTCTCCAATTTTAAGTGAGCTTACATCGATTACGAATTCTGAAGGAATAAATTCAGGTAGTACTCTGATGCGAACTACTTTCATTGGCTGGAACAAACGTCCACCATTTTCAACAACTCCGCGAGCATTACCTGTAACAGTTACAGGAATTCTCAGAGTTACTTTATGATTATCAGAAAGAACGTAAAAATCTACGTGAACAGGCCTGTCAGTAACAGGGTCGAACTCAACTCTTTTAACCAGTGTTTTGTACACAGTGTTATCGAAAGATAATTCAACAAGTTTGGTTTGTTGTGTTCTTAAAATTCTTTCCAGTTCCAATTCGTCTACAGAAAAGTGAAGGTTTTCTTTCACTTCAGGCCCGTAAAGAACAGCGGGAACTCTTTTTTGAGCACGAAGTTCACGATTAGCTTTCTTACTAAGCTCACGTTTTTCGGCGTCTATTGTCTTAAATTCAGCTTTTGCCATTTTTGGATTTACTTACTTGTTCATTAATTGTCGAAGAGAGCACTTATAGTATCGTTAGTATGGATACGCTGAATTGCTTCAGCAAAAATATCCGCAACGCTAAGCACTTTGATCTTATCAGAAGGCTGGCGAAGGGTTACTGTATCTGTAACTAAAACTTCATCTATAGGTGAATCTTCTATTCGTTGGTATGCCGGTCCCGAAAGTATCGGGTGAGTACAAATTGCAGTAATATTTAGCGCGCCTCTTTCTTTCATGGCTGCTGCTGCATTTGTAAGTGTTCCGGCGGTGTCAATTAAGTCATCTACTATCAACACATTCTTTCCCTCTACATCACCAATAATGTTCATGATCTCGGATTCATTAGCATTTGGACGTCTCTTGTCAATAAAGGCAAGACTTGTTCCAAGCTTTTTAGAATACGCTCGTGATGTTTTGAGGCTTCCCACATCCGGGGCAACTACCACCAGATTTTCAATTGGGTTGGATTTAAAATGTTCAATGAAAGCCCGGCTTGCATAAAGGTGATCAAGCGGGATATCAAAAAATCCTTGAATTTGTGCTGCATGTAAATCCATGGTCAAAATGCGATCTGCACCTGCTTCAACAAGCAGGTTTGCCATGAGTTTAGAACCAATAGATACTCTGGGTTGATCTTTTCGATCTTGGCGGGCATATCCGAAGTAAGGAATTACCGCTGTTACTCGCTTTACGGATGCGCGTTTTGCCGCATCTAGCATTAATAACAACTCCATGATGTTATCACCGGGTGGGGGAGTTGGTTGAATAATGAAAATATCTTCACCACGGATACTTTGCTCGAATTTTACATACAATTCACCATCAGAAAATTCCTTGATGGTAACGTCACCGAGTTTTGTTCCGTAGGATTCAGCTATTGCTCTTGCGAGAGCGGGGTTGCTTCGTCCAGAAAATATTGCGAGAGGAGTATCCATTTAACTGCTAGCACTGAAAATTTCAGGATTACATAAAACAATAAGACGGCTCCTGTTGTTATCTTATTGAGTGTTTGTTGCCCGGGGAGGACTCGAACCCCCACTGACTGGACCAAAACCAGCTGTCCTGCCATTAGACGACCGGGCAAAAAATGTTGTTTCGACAGACCCCAAAGATAGAGATAGATCGAAAAGCAATCAAGATGAAAATGCTTTTTTTAGCACTAAACATTTTGAGCAGTTCTTTGGCTTGCAATATTCCCTTAACTGATGGATAGATCCAAGCTTTTTTTGATAAAAAGCGGGTGAAATTTCCAGCTGCGCAAACTCAGAAAGCAAAATTTTTGGTATGGGAGCTTTAAATAAATTCCATTCTTCTTTAACTGCTCCTGTTATTTTTTCAGAATGATATAACTTTCCAAGAAAGTAAAGCGCCGGAAGAAAAACAGTGGCGTATAAAATTTTCGGGTGCCCGGCTTTCTGTATCCCGATTTTGGAGCACCACACATTCCAAAGCTTATAAGAATGAGCTTTTAAAAAATCTTCAAAAGGAATGGATTTGATAAGGTGTAAAAAATGAACAGCTGTTTTTATTCTGCGTGCCGGATGGCTGTGTGGTCTTGCACCTTTATAATTCCAGTTTATATCAGAGCTGATGAAAGCAATATGATCAGCTTTTGATTGTAAATTATGCAATGAATCATACTCCGAATTCAACAAGGTATAGGCTAGAGTTCGCATTTGTTCTCTATTTTGGCTGATCCCAAATCCATCAAAGACCGAAATAATGAGCGCATCTTTCCACGCTTTACTTTGGGGAGCATCAGACGTGTAGAATGATAGAAAATCTTCAATTTTTTTGTGTAAGTATTCCCGATGAGATCGCTCAATCTGTTTTTGAAAAACTTCCTCAGAGATAAATGTAAGATTGCCTGAGCAGGGTAGTTTTTTAGAATGATCGAGATTGGATAAAAAAGATCCTAAATCGGAATGAATGTAGGGGAGTAGGTTAAGAGTGAAGGGAGAACTGCCTGATAATGTAGAAACCGGGCTTGGGTTTTCTTCCGCTACAACATGAAGAATTACATTATCATAATTATGATCAGAATGATGATTATGAGATTTCCATCCACTTGATTTCAAATGAAGTTCAACCGAACCATTCCATTCAATATTTCCGATCAGTAATTTTGAAGATTTAAAGTCAGGCCCATCTGAATGATTTAAGTTTCCCTGATGGATGATTTGAATAGCTCTCCCACATTCTGTGGTCAATGATGTGCTATCAAACAAAAGCTCGTTCCATACCCATTGCAAAATTTGCTCAGAATATGGAAACGGCGCTTCAGACATCTTCTTCTAATTCTTCATCTTCAAAATGTAATAATTCGGTAGCTTCATAAAGATCCGGTAAATTATCTTTAACACTCTTCTTTATGTTTTTTGATACTTCACCAATTTTCTTTTCACTATCTTCCAGAATTCTATGACTTTTGTCCTCTATCCATTGGCGGTTTTCTTTTCCTGATTTTGGTGTTAGTAGCAATCCGGCTACAACACCACCTGCGAAGGCAGCAATTCCTGTAAGTAAAGTTCCTAATCCTCTGCTCATAATTAAACCTCAAGTGATTTATGAAAAGGTTAACACTGTAAAGTACGTAAATTAACGATGTATAAGTACATTAAGTTTCGCATTCAACCGTACTATTTTGTTATCTTTTATCAAAATAAATATGTGCAGATGAAACGGCAAATTGTATTGATGGATAAAGCCAGAATTGAACGTTCTTTAAAAAGAATGGCAATCGAACTCTGGGAGAGATTAACTCCTGAACAAGAGCTGGTGATCGTGGGACTAAATGAAAGGGGATTTTCTACAGCCAAGGTATTATTTGAATACCTGAAACCTTTTCACACTGAATCAGCGGTTGACCTGATACAATACGATGTAAAGAATCTGACTCACAACAAACCGCTCCCAGAATGTTCTGAAAAGTTTGTACTCATCATTGATGATGTGATTTTCTCAGGAAAAACTATGTTCGATGCTGTATCAGCGATAATAAGTGCCGGAGAACCTGAACGGATTGAAGTACTTACTTTGTTAGACAGGGGACACAGAAAGTATCCGATTAAATCGAACATCACAGGGATGACCATTCCAACGAAGGTGGGCGAGCATGTTGAAGTTATGCTTTCGAAAGAGAAACCGGAGCAAGTTGTGCTCTTCAAAAATACTTAATTATAAATTTTACGATGAAAATTTTTACCAAGACGTTACTACTAACCGCAATTACTTTTTTTACAGCAAATTCTTTGCAAGCGCAAACTATTGTTGTGCCTGATACTCTTGTTGGGTGGACTCAAACCTGGGTTGCAAATCTGAATGGCTCTCAGGCTTCTTACAGCAATTGGAGTGAAGGGGGTGTTAATACCGTTAGTGGTGCAGCTTCTACTGTATACACCAAAATGTATAGAGATGGACAGTTTACTTTTGGATTTAGGACAAATCTAAGATATGGTGAGTCCATTGTTAATAAAGAAAATCGAAAATCTGATGATCTTATTTCAGTTCGATTGAGGACAACATATGATCTAGAAGATGATAGTAATGTAGCTGCTTATGGGGCCATCCATTTTAGAACACAGTTTGCTGATGGTTTTGATTATGGTGCAAAAGCTGCAGGAGGTGATTCATTGATCTCGGGATTCTTTTCACCGGCCTATCTAACAGAGGGTGTTGGTCTTGCATATAACGCAAGTCCTAATTTACAAATGGAAGCCGGTCTGGCTCTTAAGCAGACATTTATTTCTGATGGAGATCTTGCTCCTAACTATAATCTGAATCAAGGTGATACATTTAGATCTGAAGGTGGTTTAACAACCGGTATTTCATTTCAAGCAACAGTTGCTGAGAATATCCAATACTCGAGCAATCTGGATACATTTACGAGTTTTACTGATCCTGTTTCTGAAACCGATGTTTTTTGGAGTAACGAATTAGTAGGCCAAATCAACTCTTTAATTAGTGCTTCTTTCCAGTTCGAAATGCGTTATGACAACGATTTCTCAAGTGAAGTTCAGATTAAGGAAGTTCTTTCTGCAGGAATATCAGTTAATCTGTATTAATGGATAAGCAGGCTAATCAAGCACTCGATAAAGGGCTTGAACGCCTGCAGGATTGGAAACTATCTTTTGGAGCGTGGGAACAGGATTCCACGCTTTCAGTTTCTGATGAAAAAAGTGAAGAAGTTTTTACCAAGCTTTCGCAAAAACTAAAATGTAATTATCCATTTCATCATCCGGTTTACGCAGGTCAGATGTTAAAACCTCCACACCCTGTTGCCTGGGCTGCTTATGCAATGGCAATGAGTATAAATCCAAATAACCATGCTTTGGATGGAGGACCGCCTTCTTCAGAAATGGAAAAAGAAGTAGTTGCTGAACTAGCGAATTTCTTTGGATATGGAGAAATTTTTCTGGGGCACCTGACTGCAAGTGGTACTATTGCAAATCTTGAAGCTCTTTGGATTGCAAGAGAATCTCATCCCGGAAAAAAGATCGCTTTTTCATCCAATTCACATTACACACATGAGAGAATGTGCGGTGTGCTGGCTGTAGATTCCGTAAAGATCCCAATACTGGAAGATGGTAGTTTTGATCTGGACTCTGTTGATCCTAAAGAAATAGGTACAATTGTAGTAACTCTTGGTACCACCGGTTTAGGAGAAGTTGAGCCTCTGGAACAGATTATCCCATGGGCAAAAGAATTTGGAACTCGAATTCATTTAGATGCTGCTTACGGAGGTTTTTTCAGAACATTGAAAGATTCGGATTTAATCGATGGAACTCCCTGGAAATTAATGCAGGAAGCGAACAGCATTGTGATTGATCCACATAAACATGGATTACAACCTTATGGGTGTGGTTGTGTTCTCTTTAAAGATCCGGAAGTCGGAAGGTTTTATAAGCACGATTCGCCATATACATATTTTACTTCTGATGATCTCCATCTGGGAGAAATAAGTTTAGAATGTTCAAGAGCAGGAGCGGCAGCGGTAGCACTTTGGGCTACACTTCAATGTTTTCCATTGAAGGAGAAAGAAGGTTTTGGCTCAATAATGGCAAAATGCAGACAAGCTGCTTTGAAGGGTTATTCGTTAATGGGGAATAGTGGAAATCTGGTTCCATATAAAAAACCGGAGCTGGATATACTAGGATATTTCCCAACCAACCAATCAACTAAAAGCACTTCACAAGTTTCCGAACTTTCTAAAAAAGTTTTTGATGAAGGAATGAAGGACCAATCATTCTATCTCTCCTTATTTAAAGTACCAAGTTCAGAGTTCAAAAAACTGCATCCTGAATATGAAGCAGATTCGGAAATGGTTACCATTCTCAGAAGCGTATTTATGAAGCCTGAACAAGCTGATTTTGTAGGGGAACTGATAAGCAGAATAGAAAAATCCATTTGATTTAAAATGGAAGAGTTAGCTAAAAAGAATACTTGTTCCAATTGCAATTTTAGCCCTCTGGAATTTACGTTTTGCCCAAGATGTGGACAAAAGAAACTCACTGAAAAAGATCTAAGGTTGAGAGTGCTCATCGGCGATGTGATGGAAAGTATTTTTAATATTGATAATGCATTTTTCAGAACATTAAAGTTATTCTTTTTAAATCCCGGGAAATATGTTAGTTCATACAATCTTGGAGAAAGAAAAAAGTATATCTCACCTATAAAATGGTTTTTGATCGCGAATGCAATTTATTTTCTTTTTCCCTACATAAATACTTTTACAACCAGTCTTCAAATCCAACTAAACGGATTGATATATAGTAACTTGACCAGAGATTGGATAGAAGCATTGATAAGTTCATCAGAACTTGACTCGCAAAGCTTTCAGATACAGTATAATGAGCTAACTAAAACGCTTTCAAAGGTTTTTTTACTGATCTTACCTTTGATGTTTTCAGGGTTAACATTTCTTACCAACTATTCGGAGAGAAAGAACAAACCATTGCTATTTCATATTAACAGAAGTCTTATTCTTCATTCTTTTCTACTTCTGGTTGTTCTTTGCTTGCTACCATTGATTTATACTTTGATCTCAAACGACAACCAAGTTTATATCAATGATAAAACAATAACGATCACTTCTTTTGTTCTTCTGAATATATATGGATTCTTTCTTTACAGAGGGTTTTTTAAATCAGGTTTAGTAAAGAACGTAGTGAGAGTTATTCTACTCAATTTTGCATTCTATATATTGATTTTTACATATCGCTTTATACTTCTGCTAATTACATTAGGGTGGATGCAATTTTTCTAGAAAAGTATAATTTCCACTAAACGAAAATCATGTAGTAGGAAATAGAAAGCCTAACTTAAATGCTTGTGCAATGTGTGTGAAAGCATTTTTATATTTACCGGTTTGCTTAATACATCTACCATTCCGGATTCTCTGTATAGAACAAAATCATCCTTCATCACATTGGCGGTAACAGCAATAATTTTAAAGGGCAGATCTCCTTTATAGAACTCGATGATTTTTCTTGAAGCTTGTGAACCATCTAATTTAGGCATTTGAATATCCATTAATATAAAATCGAATTCATTTTCACCATTAGTTGCCGCTTCTAAGGCCTGCTTTCCATCCTCAACAATTTCAATATTCTCAATCCCGAGATTTTTAAGCATTTTACTTAAAACCATTTGATTGATGGGGACATCTTCCGCAATTAAAATCTTAAGACCGGAGAGGTCATCGTCATTCACAGATGCTTCCACTTTTTCCGGAGTTTTTGGTTTTAAGGATAAGGGCAGTTCAAACGAAAAGGTAGACCCTTTTTTAAGCTGAGATGTGAATGAGATTTCTCCGCCCATTAATTCTACCAATCGTTTACTGATGGTAAGCCCTAAGCCTGTTCCTTCAATGGTATTAGCCAATCTGGTTCTGAAGAATTTTGTAAAAAGTTTGTCCTGATCTTCTTTGGAAATACCAACTCCGGTATCAGATACAGAAAACTGAACAGTAGCAACGCCGGCTTCTCTTTTTAACAATTTAGTTTGAATAATTACGGAGCCATCGTTTGTAAATTTGATCCCATTATTAACCAGATTTACTAAAACCTGTCTGATCCGGGAAATATCACCATATAGTACTTTGGGAATACTATTGTCGTGTTCGTGATGGAGATGAAGAAAGGCTTTTCTGGAGTCTATTTTTGGTCTGAATATTTCCAGTATGTCTTTTATTTCACTTTCCAGATGGAATTTGTTTTCATTAAGCTCAAGATTTTCATCTTCTATAGTGGTGAGATCCAGAACATCACTGATGAGGCTGTGCAACATGTTACTGCTGTAGCTGAGGTTTTTAACCATTTCAACCTGTTCAGGATTTAGATCTGTTTCCCCTAAAAGTTCAGAAATACCAACAATACCATTTAACGGAGTTCGCATTTCGTGGCTTATAGTTGCCAGAAATTGAGACTTTGCTTTGTCGGCTGATTCCGCTTTTACTTTTTCAACCTGGATTTCATTAATGGCTTTACCCAAAGATTCTCTGTCTCTTACATAGGAGCGCTTAAAAGTGAATAAAGAAAAACCAAGTACTATAATGGAGATAATACTTGCAATGGAGATATCTCTGATTCTATGGAGATTATTCGTATAAGGAATTGCAGCTCCGGGGTTAAAATATTCATAGATAGCGAATCCTATTACAATAACTGAAGTTAATAGTATGAATACCAAATAAGCTCTAATTGGAAGAACGAGCAATCCGGATATAAAAATCAGAATAATAAATTGAATAATAGCTCCGGTAATTCCCCCTCCCGGTAACCATGCAAATGCCATGATCCCAAAACTCAAGCCAAAATAAATGGATGACATGATATTGAAAGAGACACCCTTTTTCTGAGCAATATAAATGCCCGTATAAGCTACAAAACCAAAAACGAAAATGGTTTTGATCAAAGTTTGATATTCGGCGTAAAAGCTAAAGCCGGTCCAGAACAAAAATACAAGAATGGTTAAAAAGATCGCGATCTCAAATAAGAGGATCTCGATCTTTTCGTTTTTGTCCTTTGTTGGTAATATGTATTTGAACCTCATCGCCATCGTTAGATATTAAATAATATAGCTAAAGAAATTATGCTAAACGATTATCGGAGTTAATTTTTAGTGATATTAAGAAAAACCAATGATCACAGGTTTTCTATTTCAACAATTACCTCAATTTCAACAGCTAAATCGACAGGAAGAGAGCTCATGCCAACAGCCGATCGTGCATGTTTTCCTTTTTCACCAAAGATCTGGACCATGAAATCTGAATACCCGTTAATAACCTGAGAGTGTGCTGTAAATTCAGGACTAGTATTAACCATTCCCAGAACTTTCACAACGCGAACTACTTTGTTTAGGTCGCCGATCTCATTCTTAATTACAGCAAGATGTTGATAGGCGATACTTTTTGCAGCCTCATATCCTTCTTCAATAGTCAGATCTGCTCCAACTTTTCCGGTAATTCTGGAGCCATCAGGATTCTGAGAACCTTTTCCTGCAAGAAACAACAGGTTTCCAGACCGAACTACATTAACGTAATTAGCAACCGGAGGAGCTATTTCAGGAAGTTCAATTCCAAGTTCTTTTAACTTTTGTTCAGGGGATTGGTTTTGGGCGCAAAGAACATTAGTTCCAATAATCAGAATGAAGAAAACGAAGATATGTTTCATGTTCTGTTAGTTAGTTTACTTTCAGGAATATAGAAGAGAAAACTTGAAAGTAAACCCTTGGAACAGAAATAGGTCATCCTAAAACAAATTCAGGATGACCTAAGATTTAGATGAAGAATTGATGATTCACCAATTCTTCATTCTCAATTTTGAATTCAAAAATTCAAAAGATTATACGTCAAAAGAAATACCCTGTGCCAGCGGTAATTCTTCACTCCAGTTGATGGTATTGGTTTGTCTGCGCATGTATGCTTTCCATGCATCAGAGCCGGATTCACGTCCGCCACCCGTTTCTTTTTCACCACCGAAAGCTCCACCAATTTCAGCACCACTGGTACCGATATTGATATTGGCAATTCCACAATCAGAACCGTGTGTGCTCAAGAAATTTTCAGCTTCACGCATATTCAGTGTGAACATTGCAGAACTCAATCCTTGCTTTACGCCATTATGATAGCTCATTGCTTCATCAATAGTTTTGTACTTGATGAGATATAAGATTGGAGCAAAAGTTTCTTCCTGGACGATCTCGAATTCATTTTTAGCTTCAGCGATAGCTGGACGAACATAAAAACCATCTCTGTCTAAAACTTCGCCGCCGAATATCACTTTTCCGCCTTCTTTTTCTACTTGTTTGAGTGCATTTTGCATTGCATCTACTGCAAGCTGATCGATCATCGGTCCAACCAAAGTGTCCGGCTCCAGAGGGTTTCCAATATTCACATTTTCATAGATACTCAACAGGCGCTCTTTAAACTGATCATATACAGATTCATGGATGATCAATCTTCGCGTAGAAGTACATCGCTGACCACAAGTTCCAACAGCTCCAAAAACAGTTGCACGGATCGCCATTTCAATATCCGCATTTTCAGAAACGATGATAGCGTTATTGCCGCCAAGTTCGAGGATAGTTTTGCCTAAACGTCCGCCTACTACTTTTGCTACTTCTTTACCCATTCTGATTGAGCCGGTAGCAGAGATCAATGGAATGCGTTCATCTTCTGTCATCCATTCGCCAACTTCTCTATCTCCGGTCACCAGGCAAAATATTCCTTCCGGCAGGTCATTTTCTTTCAATACTTTTGCTACGATCTTTTGAATAGCAATTCCACAAAGAGGAGTCTTTTCAGAACCTTTCCAGATCATGGTATCACCACAAACCGCAGCGATCATAGCGTTCCAGCTCCAAACGGCTACGGGAAAATTAAAAGCTGAAATGATTCCAACTGTTCCCATCGGGTGCCATTGCTCATACATTCTGTGGTTTGGGCGCTCACTATGCATGGTAAGTCCGTATAACTGACGGCTTAATCCAACTGCGAAATCACAAATGTCGATCATTTCCTGAACTTCACCTAATCCTTCCTGATAGATCTTACCCATTTCGTAAGTAACCAGTTTCCCCAATGGCTCTTTGAATTCACGAAGCTTATCGCCTATCTGTCGAACAATTTCTCCACGTTGCGGAGCCGGCATTTCTCTCCAAACTTTAAATGCTTCCTGAGATGCATTAACCACCTCTTCATATTGTTCTTTAGTGGTTGTGGTCACATTAGCGATCGTTTTTCCATCAACCGGAGTGTAACTGGTAATTTGATTTTTGCTTTCCAGATAAACACGCCCGGTACTAGTACCTGCGTTTACTCCCTCAATTCCCAGTTTCTTTAAAAAATCCATGAGTTATTTTTAGCTTCGTTTTTTTGATTTGGCTAAAGATAGAAAATCATTCTCCAAATAATTAGTATTAGTTACATGAGAAGTAATAGATTATGAAGTATCTTTTTAGGAATTAGGAATTAGGAATTAGGAATTAGGAATTAGGAATTAGGAATTAGGAATTAGGAATTAGGAATTAGGAATTAGGAATTAGGAATTCGTGAAGACAGCGTCCAATAACCAGATAAAATTACTTCGAAAACTCGGGCAGAAAAAGTACCGTGAAAAAGAGGGACTGTTTGTAGTTGAAGGAGAGCGGGCTGTGGAGCAGGTTTTGGAGAATGGTATTCTGAATGTCCGTGAAGTTTTTGTTGATAAGGAAGCTAAGAGCTATCAACTAACAGCTATTAGCTCTTACTTAATCGATACAAAAACATTTAGCGAACTATCTGATACCGAGAATAGCCAGGGAATCCTCGCCGTTTGTGAAATTCCGAAAGAATCTTCCGTTGAAGAGCTATCCAAGAAAGAAGGGTTGATAATTGCAACAGACAGAATTCAGGACCCGGGAAATTTAGGAACTATTGTGAGAACCGCAGCCTGGTTTGGGGCTAGTTCGATTTTAGTTGGTAAAGGGTCTGTAGATCTACATCATCCGAAAGTGGTGAGAAGTACTGCCGGAGCCACTGGAGTTTTGAGTTATAGAAATTCGGATCTAAATGAAGATCTTGAAGTATTTGAGAAAGAAGGATGGCAGATTCTTTTACTAGACGGAAATGAAGGATCTCTACCGATTTCAAAAATAAATTCAACCAACAAAACAGTTCTTATAGTTGGAAATGAAGCTAATGGAGTTGATGCAAATCTTATTACGTCAAGCAGAAAACGGGTTATGATCCCATCCGCAAAAGAGAACCGCTCAGTGGAAAGCTTGAATGCAGCTATCGCTTTAAGTATCGCACTTTATCAACTTAATATCTGAGTTATCAACATCTTCGGAAATCTTGAACTGTTAACTCAATATTAATTTATAACGAGTTTTCCACATCCATTGCATATTGGTTTTTGTTTGATTTAATTGAGTGAACCGTTCTTTAACATCATCTACATAAAGAGGTTTCGATCTCTGAAAAAATCAAAACGATTAGCCCATGCCTAAGAAGAAAGCGAAGAAGATCTTCGTACTCGACACTTCCGTGCTTTTATATGATTATGAAGCCGTTAAGAATTTTGAAAAAAATGACGTTGCAATCCCAATAACAGTTCTGGAGGAACTGGACACCTTTAAGAAAGGAAATACCGTAATAAACTTACACGCCCGTGAATTCATCCGTTACCTGGATGGAATTTCTGATGAAAATATGCTTCAGGACTGGATTCCGTTGAACGGGAAGTCTCACGGCAAGCTTAAAGTGATCAGCAATGGAGGCAAACATGTAGATGCCAACAAAGTTTTTGGAGCTACCCGAAACGATCATCATATCATAAACGCTGCTCTTCGCCTTAAAAATGAAAATGAAAACACAAAGGTAGTACTTGTTTCAAAAGACATAAATCTTCGACTTAAAGCTAGAGCATTAAATCTGGACGCCGAAGATTACGAAACAGTTCAGGTAAAGGATATCGATCATTTATACAGAGGAAAAACTGATCTGGAGCTCGAAGATCCTTCTCTGATAAGTAAGTTCTATGATAAAGGCAGGATCAAACCCAAGGATGTAATGGAAATGAACCCGCCAAGCAATCATTACTATATAATGAAAAGCCATGGCTCGTCGGCACTTGGTTGGTATAATGCCAAGTCAAAATATATCGAGCAGGTTGAGAAAATTAATGCGTATGGAATTCAGCCCAAAAATGCGGAGCAGACTTTCGCTATGCATGCGCTTTTAAATCCGAATATTCTTCTCACAACCATTACGGGAGCTGCAGGAACCGGGAAAACATTGCTTGCTTTAGCAAGTGCTCTGGAGCAACGAAGTGATTTCAAACAAATATATTTGGCCAGACCAATTGTCCCGCTAAGCAATCGCGATATCGGATACCTGCCGGGCGATGCTGAAGCCAAGATCAATCCCTACATGCAGCCACTTTGGGATAATCTGAGTTTTATAAAACATCAATTCAAAGAAACCAGTAAGCAGTACAAGAAAATTGATGAGATGATCCAAACGGATAAACTCCGAATAGTGCCATTGGCTTACATTCGTGGCAGAAGTTTATCAAATGTGGTATTTATTATTGATGAAGCTCAGAACTTAACTCCACATGAAGTGAAGACCATTATTACACGAGCGGGAGTAAATACTAAAGTCATTTTTACCGGAGATATTTTCCAAATTGATACCCCATACTTAGATACTCAAAGCAACGGACTTTCTTATTTAGTTGACCGGATGCAGAAAAGTGATTTGTATGCTCATATCAATCTTGAGAAAGGTGAGCGTTCTGATCTGGCAAACATCGCTAGTGAGCTTTTGTAAATTCAGAAGCTTTATTTAGTCACTTCCACACCTTTCCAAAAGGCAAAGTGATCTTTGATCTCGCTTGCAGCATCTTTGGGTTCAGGATAATACCATGCTGCATTTTCATTGGTTTCGCCGTTCACCTGAATAGATTTGTAGCTTGCCAATCCTTTCCACGGACAGGTAGTTTTGTGATCACTATCAGTAAAGAATTCTTCATTGAGAGAATCAGCAGGAAAGTAATGGTTGTTTTCAACTACAACAGTGTTGTCGCTTTCAGCTAATATTTTTCCGTTCCAGACTGCTTTCATATGAATTTAGATTTGTGTTATAAATTTCCATCCTGCTATTAACCAACCAAGTATAAAACAAATTCCTCCAATAGGAGTGATTGCACCTAACCAACTCGTGTCGGTTAAGCAAAGCAAGTATAAACTTCCTGAGAAAATAAAGATTCCTGCTACTATTAGATTCAAAGACCAAGCCAGATCAACTTCAAAAACTCTGGAAACCAGCGCCAATGCAATCAAAGCTAAAGCGTGCCACATGTGGTAAGTAACAGCTGTGTTCCATGTATCCAATCTCTTTGGACTAAGCGATTCTTCTAAAGCATGGGCTCCAAAAGCACCCAGCCCAACTGCAAGCGCGGCTAGAAAAGACGCAATAACAAGAATGGTTGGGTTAGTCATCAGACTTAAACTCTATTTGGCGATGTGTTCCATCACAAAATGGTTTGTTTTCAGAGGCGCCACATCTACAGAAACTCATTCGCTTACATGTTTTAGTAGATTGACCCCCGCCAATCACTTCATAATTTCCTTCTACAACAAATGGCGCATTTTCAATAAGCTTGATCAAAAGTTCGCCACCTTCATTTTCCTGAGGCTCCAACTCTAAACGCTCCGGGTTGTAGGAAGTGTCGCCCTCGAATTCAGCTTTTATATGAGAGTTGTCACACAACGGTTTGTTAGATGATTTTCCACATCGGCAAAATGCTAATCGTGTTTCTCTGAGTAACTCATTACCGTCATTATCCTGAAGAATGATATTACCATGAACATAAAGAGGTCCGTTTTCATCAATAATTATTTTATTGGATGATGGAGGTGTCTCCGGATTGCTTTTATTCTTGAAATGGTATTGAAGCGCTCCGGTTGGACAACGTTCAATGGTTTCCATGATCTTTTCAGAATCAGGTTCTTTATCCGGATCGATCCATGGTTTTTTTTCAGGATCAAAAACGTCAGGTAACCCATGAACACATTCTTTAGCATGGATACAACGTTTCAGGTCCCATGTTACTTCGAGTTCCTTATTTTCGTAGGAGAATTTTTTTGATTGCATATTTTTTAAAATTTAAGAGTATAACTTACAAAAGGTACAAGTGTTTCTTCAATACCGAAGAAACCAAGATCAAAAGCACTTTTAGAACCGATGACTCTTCCACCAAATGAAACTAAAGCTGTGGATTCACTTTCACCGGTTGGGAAGAATATATTTTCACTTATAAAAGCAAAACGCTCACTGATTCTATATTGTCCCCCAAGAATTAATAGTACATCTGAAGAACTCCCCGCTGATAAACCTATACCTGAAGCAGCAGTTAAGTCTAATCTGCTTTTTGAATAAGTAATCGACCCGAAGATAGAAGTAACACCTTCTTCAATATCAAAAAATTTATAGTATTTTAAATTTGCTGCTATATAGAAAGTACTATTTAATGAGGTTCCTATTTTAGCCCCCGCTGTAAACATTTGATTTGCAATTTCTAGGCCGGGAATCATACTAAATCCGGCATCAATGCTTATTCCATTTGTAATTCCATAAGAGAAGTTGGAAAAGAAGATATAGGTATTTTGATAGTAGCCTGAACCTTGATCTAACATCTTGCCGGTTTGTGTAATAAAGAGCTTGTTTTTCGCTGGATTGTCGCGCCAACCGGTAGTTTTATCATTAGGGTTATAAATTCTGACATTTTGAATTCGGTCGTATCTGAAATTAAATACGCCATCCTTAGTTTGTACACCGGCAGATTCTTCATCTATAGAAACTACTTTACCAACGTATGTAGTTCCGTTTGAAAGTGTAACCGTTACTTGTTTGTCTTCTTGTTGAGCTTTTATAAATGTAGCTTTGAATTCTGAAGTTTGTGCAAAAACAGACAGAGAAAAACACAGCAAAAAGAACGTTAGAAAAGAGTGTTTATAAGTCATGGCGGTTAGAATTTTAATTTCCTGTCATAGATTCAAGATGTTGATTAATCAGACCAAAAAAAAGAGATACCATTATTAAAGATGTGCAAGACTAAATTTCGGATAAAAAACAGAGTCGCTGTAGAAAAGGTAGTGCTAAAGGGTTCTTTCAGGGCGAGATAGTATATTACAGATATTTGATATAAAGTTATTCGATCTCTTGCAAGATTCTTGCATTTAAGCAGCAGAAAGACAGAAATCAAAATTCCTTCAAAAAAATTTCGTATTTTGGGTCAACTTTTAAAAGAAAATTCATCATGAGCAACAATAAGATTTTAATATTCGGATTTATATTTACCATAGGTTTTGGAGTGGTACTATTCTGGTCAAAAAATGAAGTGCAGGACGAGTATTCAGCAACGGTTTCTTCGGCTTCTACTGACAAGATTGAAGTGGTAATGTACAAGAACGAGGGTTGCCAATGCTGTACAAAATGGGCTGCTTTAATGAATGAGGATCAATTTGAGGTAGTTGAAAAACCTATCCCTAATTTGATGGAAGTAAAAAGAGAAAAAGGTGTGCCGGCAAGATTTGAGTCATGCCATACTGCAATGGTTGGTGAGTACTTTGTTGAAGGGCATGTACCAATTGAAGATGTTAACCGACTTTTAGAAGAAAAACCTGAAGATGCTATCGGACTTACTGTTCCGGGAATGCCAATTGGTTCTCCGGGGATGGAAGTTCCGGGAAGAGAAGCAGATAGTTACGACGTATATCTTGTTAAAAAAGACGGTACAACCGAAATTTTTTCTTCCTACTAATTTTATCTTCACAAAATTTTATTAAAAGACATGTCAACACATGTCTTTTTTTATGCCCTTCAGTTAATTGAAGCAGATTTAAATTCTCTCCATTTGTTATAGTAGAAAGACTTTTCGGCTATAAAAGCTAATCTAAACTGATATCTGGCAACAGTTTAAAATAAAATACAATCCGATATAAAGGGCTATACGTATTATATGATGAGCAATTAACCCGGCTCATTTTCTTAATCAACCCAGAAAGCCCGAATGGTGAAAAGTTCGGGCTTTATTTATTGATCTTTACAGGTAATTTGAATTTTACAGTCCCTGCTTCTGTGAATTCGAGAGTAACTTCAACAGAATCATTTTCAGATAAATCTTCTTTCAGATTCATCAGCATTACATGCAAACCACCTTGTTTTAAAATCAGACTTTCATCTGAATGAACAATAATCTCTTTCTTTTCCCGCATACCGGCAAGTCCGTCTTCGGTAGTGTAAGATTCGTGAATTTGAGTCGTCATTGCCTGAGGGCTGTCTACTGAAATTAAAGTATCTGATACATCTAACTTATTTTCATAGACAAAATAAGCACCACTCATTTGCCCCTGAGATCCGGGACGAGCCCAGTTTTGAGTTTCCCGGTCAACAGAAGTTTCTGAAGAATTTTTTTTGGAGCTTTTACCACAGTTGATTAAAATAAAAAGGGATAGAAAGAATACTACTAGCTTTTTCAAGGTACTATCTCCTTACCGATTGAATATCTTCAACAATATAATTTACAGGGGTCATGCTTCCGCCATATTCAAAGATCACTCTTCCTTTTTTATCCAATACCATAATTTTGTCAGAGTGGTTCATGAAGTATACTTCTTTGTCATCATCTCTCACTTGTGTAAATGAAACATCAGAACGGACTCTTACACTGTCCATAAGCTCGCTAATGGTTGTTGAGTCTGCTGTTAAAAAATCAAAATTGTCATCCAGATTAAAAAGTCCTTTATAATTCTTCAGCACTTCAGGAGTGTCTCTTTTAGGGTCGAATGTGATTCCTAAAAACTGAATATCATCAGGATTATTAAACTCCTTCTGAACTTTGATCAGGTTCTGAGTCACTAAAGGACAAATATCCGGACAGTTTGTATAGATAAAACCTGCCACAACATATTTTCCCTCATAATCGTCAGGAAATGTTACAGATTCACCATTTTGATTTAGAACCTCGAAAGATTTGTCTGAAAGGTCATCGATAATTTTCGGGCTATTTGTGCAGGAAATAAACACAGTGCAAAGAATTAAAAAAGAAGCTGGGAAAAATAATTTCATTTAAAGGATTTTAATGCTGATGGGTTACTGCTACATGTTGATGAGAACTACAAGGCTGACATTCAAATTCTAAAGTTGAATGATGTATTCCAAATTCATCATGTAATAAGGTTTTAATTTTTTTCTTGATGGTTTCCATTTCATACAAGTCATCCTCGTCAACAACGATATGGCTTTCCATCATGATCTCGTTTTCATCTAATCGCCAAACATGTACGTGGTGAACTTCCTGAACTTTATTTAGTTGCTCTATTTTGGAAGTGAGCTCTGGGAGATCGATCTCTTCAGGCGTAGCTTGCATCAATATGTCAATGGTTTCCTGAAGCATATGATAGGAATGCCAAAGGATATATGTACCTATTCCTACAGTTAAAATGGTATCAACTATGTACCATTCATATTTTAAGATCAGCCAGCCACCAATGATCACCCCAACTGATGATAAACCGTCTGACAAAATATGGATGTATGCACTTTTAAGATTGAGATTGTCTTTGGACTCTTTAAACAGCAGTGCGGCAGTTATAAAATTTCCCAGCAAACCAACTATTGCCACCCAAAACATAGTTAAGCCATCAATAGGCTGAGGATCAAAGAATCGCTCAACTCCTTCCTTGATCAGAAATAAAGCGACAAGTACAAGTGTGATTAGGTTTATAAATGCCCCTATAATTTCTGCACGCTTGTAGCCGAAGGTCTTGTCTTGATTTGCTCCCTTCTTTGAAATCTTACGGGCTGCTAAACTAATACCAAGTGAAAGTGTGTCATTGAGATTGTGAACAGCATCTGAAAGAAGCGCTAATGAATTGGATAATATTCCACCAACAAATTCTGCAATAGTTATCGCAAGATTCAGGAATATCGATATCCACAGCTTTAGAGTAGACGAGTCGTTAAAATGATGATGATGGTGGTGCTTATGCTTATGATCGTGCGACATGCTAAAAGGTACAAAGTATGGGCGTTTATTTCATTAAGACGAAGTGAATTAAAAAGGATTCAGACCTTATGAAATAAACCAAATACCAAAACTGCCCAACATGGAAGTAACCATCAATAAATATGCTTGCTTTACAGGTTTATCTGGGAGGAATTTATGTAAGGGGTTTTCCTGGAAAAAAATAATTAGTTCTTGTTGTTTGGTCTTTGAAGGTTCATCAAGATCATCGGAATCTTTCAACAGAATTTGCAGATCGCCCTGAACCGGGTTATCGTTTTCATTGATAAATAAAGCGATGGATTGCGGGGTTATTTTAGCAAGTCCACTTAAAATCAGATAGGTAGGTATTCCAACCATCCAGATTGCGATTGCTACTATTGATTTATCGTAAATACTCAAATTGATAAATAAACCAAGGATCATGCTGATCAGAGCGGCTAACCCCATAATTGATAAGAGTGCACTCAGGATAAGCCGTAATTTCCAGTTGTTCAATCCTTCAGTAAGTATTTTGGATCCATTCATATCTTAATTTGAAAAAAAAGCTGGATATAGCAAAGTTTTTTATTGGACTTTGCTTTTTTCATCAAGTAATAATTTCATAAGGCTTTGTGCTGAAGAGCGACCTATTTGTTCAATTTTTTCCAAAGGAAGTTCGTCATGCATTTCAAAGGTAACAGCATCTGCACCAAAAGTTTTGTAAATCCAGTTTTTTGAGATCGGGGAACTGGTATCAAATTCTTCTGTTACAAATTTAACAGCTTCATTGTCTTCCTGAATATAAGGGACCCATCTTTGAGTTAAGTTGTCAGGAAATGTTTTTACAGATTCTTCTATTGGATAGAATATATTCTCATTAGTAGAATGAAAGTCAATACCGTAATAAACAGTTTTCATCGGATCCTGAAGTAAAGGCAACAAAGCATTTTTAACTGATTGCGTCTCCGGCTGGTTGAAATTTTCCCAATCACGGTTTAAGTCAATACCGGCAGCACTATGCCTCCAATGACCATTCATTACTCCGTCGACATTTATCAGAGGAAATGAACGGACAATGAATTCTGATCTGAATTGTTTTGATAGTTCAGAATCAGAAGCAAGTTCTTCAATGAAATAACGGGCAGCAAAATATCCTGAAATTTCAGGTGGATGTTGTCGACTCATAATAACTAAAACACCGGTTTCACTATTAGGATCTGTTTCATTAATTGTTAATTCTTTTATTGGATTTCCGAGTTTACTTGCTCCGATCTCACTGATTGAGACAAAAGAATGTTGAGACATTTTCATCAACCAATCATCATAAGATTTTGTATTTGAAATGGGTTGAGCACTTACGGTAATAGGTTCTTTTGAAAGTTTGATCTGAAAAGCCAGTGTTTTTGAAGCAGAGTCATAAACCGTCTTGGCCATATCAATAGAATAAGTGGAATCACTGGCAGAAATTTTAGGAACATATCTGTGACGGGCGTTGTTGTAATTGAGACGTATCATTGCAGATCGGGATGAGTCGCTCCAAATTTTGAAAGCGTACCATGGACTGTTATTTATTGGTGCATTTTCAGGCTCAATATAAACTTCAAATGTGCTGTCATTAATGGCATAAAAATCGTTTAGTCGAGCACTTTCGAAATTGTTTGAGACCCAAACAGTTGGATCTCCTGCACCAATTATTCTTCTGTGTTGAGGGTGGACTTTTTTATCTTGAGTATCTGTTACATTAGGAGGATCGTAGGAAAACCCGGTAAACTCTTCAGAAGATTTACAGTTCACAAAAAAGGCTATACAAACAGAAAGAATTAAATATTTATACATAGTACATTGTTGGTTCAATAAATTAAACAGATTCAAGATATAAAGGGATAATCACAAAGGTTACAAGAATGCGGAATAAATATTTGGCTATTGATTAAACATTGAAAAAACTACTCACTCAACATATCAGAATTTACTTAATCTTTTTGATGTTCGTTATAGTGCCTCAGCAACATCTTTTTGCACAGGAAGATGGTAAACCGGATCGTATCTGGAATGTAAAAATTGAAGGGAATAGTACATACAAAGGCATTGTGTTGAAAAGATATATAGCAAATGAAGCTCCGTCATTATGGAAGAAGCTGACTTTTTTTAACGAAAAGGGATTTTATGTTTCGGAAACAGAAATCCGGAGAGATGTAATCCGTTTAGAAAGGTTTTATCAGCGCCGCGGTTTTAATGAAGTAGATGTGAATTACAGATTGGAGTCCAAAAATAAAGAGTGGAAAAAAGAGCTCATATTTATGGTAGTGGAAAATGCACCAATAAGGATTGATTCAGTTCAGGTGCTCCTCCAAACCTCTATGAGAGATAGTTCGGTTATATACGGTAACGAGAAATTTTCAAAAGAGCTTAGGCGCTTGCCTTACCGAAAAGGCAAAATATTTCAACCGGTGTCAAAAGCACAAGTTGAATCTGATTTCACTAAAATCTTAAGAAATTTGGGGTATCCATATGCTGAAGCTGAAGTTCAATCCAAAGTAGATACTTTAGCAAAAAAAGCTAGTGTAGCTATGCTTACTTATCCCGGTCCCAGAGCAAGATTTGATTCTATCTTTGTAGAAGGAGAAACTTCATTAGACGCTAAATACATCCGCAGAGAAACTGGAATAAGTGAAGATGAATATTTTAGTGATAATGCACTGCGGGAGGCACAAAGAGAACTGTTTGGGCATCACTTACTAAGATTTGCTCTTATCTCAATTCCTGATCAGGTTCAGGACAGTACGCTTAATGTTTTGGTAAGAGTTAAAGAACGGAATTTGAGGTCATTCTCTACTACATTCGGAATCGGAAACTTTGACCGTTTTGATGATGAGCGCTTCACTTTTTTAAATTCTTATAAATTATTCAGAGCACAGGCTTCATGGAGCCATAGGAATGCAAGAGGGAAGGGAGAGTTATTTTCAGCTAATGCTAAACTATCCGCTTTTGATTTACGTCTGGGAACAAGTTATTTGTTTCCCTACGTATATAATACCAAAAGCAGTATCACAATATCTCCTTTTGTACAACGCAGAATTGAAAAGACATATTCCATTGATACGGGGGGTATAAGAAACAGCTTTGGTTATAATTACAGTGAATCAGTTACAGGTACATTTAATTATGATTTCACGTTGAACAGGGAGTTTGATGTTCAAGAAAACGAAGATGGCACGTCTTCTGAAAGTCCTGATAGTATCTTAAACTACAATATTTCATCATTTAAGTTCAGTGTCTATGCCAGAAAAGGACAGCCAAGAAGAGGGGAAGGTTTTACTGTTCAACCTTTTTTAGAATTGTCAGGGTTATTTAATGAAGCTACCTTTTCTTTTCAAAAAGCTGCGCTAGATATCAGGGGATATAAAAGAGTAAATAGTAGTTTGATGATTGCTGCAAGATTGAATGGAGGATCAATTTATTATTCCAAACAAGATTCATTACCAGCTGATATTCGTTTCTATAATGGAGGATCAAGTGATGTAAGAGGCTGGGACAGACAGGAGTTGGGGCCAAAAGAAGCTGTTTTTGATTCTTTGGGATTTTTTGATGGCTATATCCCAACAGGTGGAAAAGCAACCTTTAGTTTTAATTTTGAATTAAGACAGGATGTAGACAAACTGATAAAGGGTTTAAGTTTCGCAGGTTTTATAGATGGTGGACAGGTTTGGAAAACTATTCGAACTACAGCAAATCGCCCTATTCAGTTCGGAGTTGGAGGAGGAATAAGGTATGAATCTCCGATTGGCCCGATTCGAATAGATCTTGGCTACAAGTTGAACCCAACAGATGAAGATCTGGGCATATATCAAGGTGATACAAGCATGAGTTCTGCTTGGGACAGATGGCATATTCATTTTAGTATAGGGCAGGCATTTTAATGAGTGATTCGTCAACAAATATCTTTGTTAAAATATTGAAGGGAGCATTTTGGTTCTTTCTAGCAGTTGTTATTCTGCTTACAGGATTGCGGCTGTCGCTTAAAACAAAAATAGTGCAAAATTTTGCTAAGGATAAGATCGAAGAAATAGCGAATGAAAACCTTACTGTTGGTTTTTCGATTAAAGAACTTAGCGGAGATTTGTGGAAAGAAATTAGATTAACCGGTATTCAGATAGGTGAGTCCAGCTCCGTTGCTAATGTGGATACCGTATATGCAAAATATAATATTCTGAGTTTCTTGTCAGGGACATTTCAAATTGAAATGTTTTCAGTTGCAGAAGCTAATGTCCACGTAAAACAAACAGGATATACAGAAGATTCAACTGCAGTGTTTAATGTTCAGGAAATTGTTAAACCAGATACAACCTCAAAAGAATCTTCATTTCAATTTGAGATTGAAGACATAAATATAAACGGAAGTAGTATTTCTGTGAATGCACCCGATTTGCTTCCGGATTCAGCTATTTCACTTAAAAAAATTGACGCCCGAGGGAGCTTCTCACTGAAGGGCGAAATAGAGGCTCAACTTTCAAAATTAAACTTTGAGATCAAAGAAGGTAGACTTCCTGAGTCGATTTCTTTTAAAGCATCCGGTTCTTTTGAAGAACAAAGAATTACACTTCAGGATCTGGTACTTAATACCGGAAGATCACTTTTTAAGGCTAACGGGTTCGCTAATCTGAAAGACTCTGTATTCAATTCGGATATAAAACTTGATCCGATTTCCACTGAAGATGTAAATGCTTATACAGACTCAGATATTCTTAAAGATGAAGTAACAGTTGGAGTTAAGTTAAAAGGAAACGCTGAAACCATAAATCTGGAAGTTAGCGCAGATGCGACTTTCGCAAGAAATCTTGAAGCTACGGCAACTTTCCAACTAAGCGAGCAAATTACATTGACACAATTTGGATTAAGAGGTGATAACTTGGATATCGCAGCTCTAACTAATGATTCAATAGATGTGCAAACAGGCTTGTTCCAAATGACAATGGACGGATCTGTGAGTCAGGATTATGAAAAAGCCGATATTACTTGGGGATTTACTGTTGAAGGAATCCGGTATGAAGAGTATAATTTCAGACGGTTTTTTGGAAGCGGTAGTCTTAAAGAAAGAAAACTATTAGCAAACCTCGATGTAACAACAAGCGGGGAAGAAAATGTTCGGGCAAATACTACCATAGAAAATGTATTCGATAGTGAGACTCCTTGGAAGTTTGGTTTATGGCTGGATAGCTTTAATGCAAAATACTGGGCAGAAGATGCTCCACAAACAAATATTAGGATCAACATCACCGGTGATGGGAAGGGTTTTGAGCTATCAGAGACTCCCTGGAATTTTACTGTAGCCAATACATTAAGAGATCCAAGAAATAAGAACTTGGCTAATATTAGATTTCCAAGCGGATCTTTAAGACCACTTATAATTGGTGATGAACAAATTAAATATCTTTATCTGGATGGCAGTATATCAAAGGACTCACTAAAAACTGAAGGGTTTACACGTATAAACACTTCAGATATAAACTTTAAAGCTAATGCAACTGAATTTCTATCCGAACTGCCATCGTTTAGCTACAAGGTGTCTTCCAATAATTTAGATATATCGGAACTATCAGCCTTTTCGGAGTTTCCAACTGATATAGACTTTGATATCTCGGGAAAAGGTCGTGGTTTGAATATGGATAATCTGACTTTAGAGGGTAGCGCAAACATAGATACAAGCTTTGTAAACGGAGCTTCCATCAATGTGCTAAAAGGGGAGTATAATATTGAAAATGGTGTACTTAAAATTCCTGAAGCAACTTTAAAGAGTGATATTGCCAATGCAGATTTCAGAGGCCGGAGAAATATACGAGATGAGAAAGACCCCGAAAATGTACTCTCATTTGATCTTGAACTGAAAAACACTCAACCGTTTGCTGAACTTCTCGATTTAGAAATTTTGCAAGCTACCGGTAATCTATCGGCAGATGTTTCTGAGAACGAAAATGGAGTTTTGGAATGTAAAACCAACTTCGACCTTCAGAATATTGTAGTAGACGAGTTGTTTCTTGCAAGCGGAATTACAGGGAGTGGGGAATTTGTATTAAAAGACAGAGAAGAGGGTAGTTTTGAATTAGATATTAAAAATCCCAAGATCTATGAAACTTTATTGCAGGATATAAAAGTCACTACAAAATCAACCAGAACCCCTGATTCTCTCTTTGGAAGCTATTCTGTTGAGATTAAAGATAATATAAACGGCAGAATTAATAATGTCGGCAAATATGAACTTCTAACCGATTCCATGCATGTAGCGGTGGTTATGGATAAGCTGGATTTCATAACAAATGATAACAGTCTTAAACTTCAAAACACATTTAACATTTCGGTCAAAAATGGACAGGTCAGAACGGATTCATTAGAACTCGTTTCTCCAAACGGCGCTTTTCTGTCTCTTGCAGTACCATATGCTGATAGTCTGAATCAACAAATCTGGTTTGTAGGAGAGAATTTCAATTTTGGGATTTTGCAGGAAATCATTTTTGGTGAAAGATATATTGATGGAGTTCTTTCAGGGCGGGCAAATATCAATAAAACTTCAACAAAGCTTACAGGAAGTGGTAATCTGGAACTTCAGAATATAGAATATGAAGGGGTTCAGGCAGATGTGTTTAGTATTAATTTTGATGCAAAGAATAACAGGATACAATCTGATCTTTCATTGATCTGGGATCGCAGAGAAGTGATTTCAGGCAACCTGGATGTTCCCTTAGATCTTACCGATCCGGAACAACTTTCAGATGAATTTTATTCTCAATCAGTGAAGGGAAATCTAACAATCAGACCAATCTCTTTATCAAAATTCAAATCAGCGCTGGAAAAATTTGAGATAACAGGCACAGAAGGAATAGTCAGTTTTAACGGAACACTCTCCGGAACGGCAGGGACTCCAAATTTTGAAGGTTCGTTAAATATTCAGGACCCGGTGCTTTCGAATGTACGTTTGGATTCCGTATTCGCTGAGTTCAAATACAGTGAGGAAAAAGACAATATTATAATAAATACTGAGATTCTAGCTGCAAGACAAAAAGCTGCAGATATAGATATTGATTTTCCGTTCTCTTACAATTTTAAAACATTTGAACTAAATACAGTAGACCAAAATAAGCCTGTTTCTGTAGAAGTCCGTACAAAAGATTTCAATCTCGCGGTATTCAATGATTTCGTAAATAAAGAGTTTACAAGAAATCTGAAAGGAGCCTTAAACGGGGAACTTAGTCTGAAAGGTACAGAAGACGAGATCACCACAAACGGATATTTTGAGTTAACAAAAACGTCTTTTGAATCTCCAATAGCGGGTATTAAAGTAGATGGAATTAAATCCAGAATAGAGTTTTCCAAGGATAGAATATTACTCAAACAACTATCGGCGAATAGTGGAAAAGGAAGTTTTAATGCAAACGGAACTATAAATCTTGACGGATTATATCCTACTACATTGGATATTCAAGCTAAAGCAAATCAATTTAAGCTTGCAAACACGGATGAGTATAATTTAGTGATAGATATGGATTCTAAATTAAGTGGTCCGGTATCTACTCCTAAAGCAACCGGTAGATTTGCAGTAAAAAACGGTTTTATAGTTCTGGACGATTTCGGTGATAAAACGGTGGAAGATGTCAGACTTGAAGGGGAAGAAGTAAACAATGTAAGTTATTACGACTCTCTATCTATAGAAATGGAATTTGCGATCGAACGAAATTTCTTTGTCAGGAACCGGAGATATTTAGATCTGGAAATTGAGATAGAAGGTGATCTGGATGCTCAGAAAGAAACAAATGGAGAACTTTCACTTTTTGGAAGTCTCCGGGGAACCAGTGGTTATGTGCGACCGTTAGGGAAACGATTCGAACTGGATGAAGCTGAAGTGGTATTTAGTGGACCTCCTGCAAATCCGGACCTGAATGTAAAAAGTGCTTACGTTCCTGTTTCCAGAAAAGGTGAACAGGAAATTACTTTGTACTATATCATTAAAGGTACGGCAGAAAATCCTGAGTATGTATTTGAAAGTGATCCGCCTATGGAGCAACAGGATATTTACTGCTACACCTTGTTTAATAAACCTTGTTATGCCTTCGATTCCTGGCAGAACGCATTGGTTCAAAATGGTGGTTCTTCTCCAACGGACCTGCTTGCAGGAGTTTTACTGGATGAAGTGGAAGCTCTGGCAACCAGAGAGCTTGGAGTGGATGTAGTACAAATCGACAATACCAGAGTGGGTAATGAGACAGGTACTTCCATTAAAACCGGCTGGTACTTAAATGACCGAACGTTCTTTGCTATTGTAAATGAGATAACCAGTTCTGATCCAAAAACATTGTTCATTTTGGAATATGCTCTTTCAAAAACCTGGGATCTGATCATTACAGAAGGGGAAGATTCCAACCGTCGTGGTATTGACTTCAGATA
Organism: Balneola sp.; assembly: GCA_965215865.1. Classification (GTDB taxonomy): domain Bacteria; phylum Bacteroidota; class Rhodothermia; order Balneolales; family Balneolaceae; genus Balneola. The sequence goes on along the minus strand of OZ244125.1, from coordinate 3,082,702 downwards.
TCAATATGATTATTAATTTTATTTTTAAGTTTTGTGTGGAAGCAGAGCTTCCGGTTAGCATTTCACAGCGGAGCTACGGAACGAGGGGAAGAGAGAATTTGATGAATGCCACGGAAGCTCAAAACCACAAAAATTGAATTATTACTTTCGTGTTGGTGTATTAGTGACAAAAACACCTCTTAGCTCATAGAATTAGAAGAATTCTTAATTTCCAAAAGCACAGCTCTCACCACGGCAGCATTCTTCAGTATTTATTCCACAATTCGAGCATTGCCCGTGACCATGAACCCCCCCAAAGATCTCTGAAGTCTTTAGCGAATAGCGGTGACTTCAGAGCGGGAATGAACAAGCCAGAAGAGCTAGCTGGTTAGAACAAAAAGCAAGTCTGTGACTTGCTAACCAAATACTAAATATTTATATACGCCTTGTATATTTAAAATGTAGAAGGCTTTTTCATTCAGTATATGGCAGGATTTAAAATTTATAATCACCAACAAGCTCATTTCATTACTTTTGCGGTAATAGAATGGATTGATGTATTTACCAGACCTGCCTACAAAACTATTGTTGTGGAAAGCTTACAATATAGCCAAAAAGAAAAAGGATTAAACATTCATGGTTGGTGCATAATGACCAATCATATCCATTTAGTAATAAGTGCAAAAGAAGATTGTAGCCTTTCTGATATACTCAGAGATTTTAAAAAGTTTACAGCATCAGCCATTCTTAAAGATATTGAATCCAATAAAAAAGAAAGCCGAAGGAATTGGATGTTGTGGTTGTTTAGAGAAGCAGGAAAGAGGAATTCTAACAATAAGAAATATCAATTCTGGAGACAAGATAATCGACCGATGGAAATTACAAGCAATGAGTTTTTCCATCAAAAAATGGAATACATCCATTACAATCCGGTGAAGGAAGGTTTCTGTAAAAAAGCAGTTGATTATCCTTATAGCAGCGCCAGTTGGTATACAAATAAAACAGGTCTGATTCGAATAGATGAAGTATTGATTTAATAAGATTGAGGTAGTGGAAGTCAGAGACTTCTGTTTATTGTTACTTTTAAGTCTCCGCTATTCGCTAAAGACTTAAAAGATCTTATGAGGGAGCTACGGAACGAGGGAAAGAGAGAATTTGATGAATGCCACGGAAGCTCAAAACCACAAAAATTGAATTATTACTTTCGTGTTGGTGTATTAGTGACAAAAACACCTCTTAGCTCATAGAATTAGAAGAATTCTTAATCCTTCATTCAAGAATTCTCAATTCCGAAAAGGTTCACAGCTCTCACCACGGCAGCATTCTTCAGTATTTATTCCACAATTCGAGCATTGCCCGTGACCATGAACCCAAACCAATTCAGCTTCATGACCGCAGTACAAACAACGGGTTTTGCTTGTCGAGGTTTTCGGTGAGTTTTCTTCAGTTAATGTACGGGATGAATTTTCCATAACAACTATCGGTCATAAGATGATGATAGTTCTGTATAAGCAGCCTCAATGTTTCTGCTTAAAGTTAATCCCCAACCCGGCGCTTTAAATACTTCAAAACCCGGAATAATTTCAGCTTTAGCAATTTCTTCTTTGCTCTTGCCTTCGTTGATCCCTTTTTGAGTGTATTCCAAAAGAGCTTCGAGGAAATTACTTTTAAGCATCAGGTCATCTTTATTTCCAGTGACTCCGAATTCAGAATTTCCATGACCGTAAATGTAAATGGTATCATTTTCCAGCTCTTCGATGGTTTTGCGTAAAACCTGGATCCAGTTGGTAATGTTAGCTCCACCATCAGTGTCTATAAAAGGATAAGCTCTGTTAAACATGAGATCTCCCATATGAGCAACATTGGCTTTCTCGAAATACACTACTGAATCGCCACCGGTATGCGCAGGACCAAAATGCATCAAATGAACGGTTTCATCTCCAACTTCTTCGCTCCACTTATCAATATAAGTTAGGTCAGCATATACCTGAGCATCTACAGCTTCCTGCCCTCTGCCTTCCGCTGATCTTTTCTGCAGATCAGGAACATTCCGGTGTGCTACAATATGCTTTGCAAAACCTTTGAAGACCGGATTTCCTGCTGTATGATCTCCATGATGATGAGTATTGATCAAATAATCCATTACATGATCTGTTTTTTCTTTCAGACCATCCAAACAAGTTTGTGCTGAGTTTGGAAACTGAGAATCTACAGCTACCAGTGAATTTTTCGTAGCCAGCCAACCGATAGTCCCGCCTCTGCCTACAAATGTCCCAACGTTACGGCGCAGAGTTGTAAATGGGGTTTGAAGTAAAAAGGCCAGTTTTTGAATAGGAAGCATAGTAGCTGCGCCCATCGTAGCCGAGCGGAGCAAAAAGTCTTTTCTGTTCATAAGAATATCGTTTGGTTAGTCTAAAGCCAGATATCTTCCACGACGATGATTCACAGCCAGAATCAGGTTGAGAAAGACTGACGCTAGCACAGAATAAACAATAGCCATCACATCTACCAGAAAAATTGCACCCACAATAATGATCACGTCCACACACATTTGAAACCGGCCTGCATTGATATCATGAAATTTCTGCAAGTAAATAGAAACGATATTCAAACCGCCTAAACTTGCTTTGTGTCTGAATAACATTAGCAATCCTGTACCGATTAAAAACCCGCCGAGTGCAGCAGCATAAATCGGATTTATATCTCCAAATTCAAAAACTAAGGGAACATAATCTGAGCAAAGAGAAACCAGAAATACTGTGACAAAAGTTTTAAGTGTAAACTTCCATCCAAGTTTCCATAAAGCGAGACCATAAAAGGGGATGTTGATCACAAAGAAAACCTCACCAAAAGAAAATCCGGTTGCATACTGAGTAAGGAAAGCAACTCCGGCCGTTCCTCCGATCAAAAAATTCATTTCTGAAAATAATGCGATCCCGAATGAAAGAAGTACAGAGGCTACAGAAATAGCCATTAAATCTTCAACCAAAGTGTGCTCGCGGATAGAAGGATCAATGCCTTCTTCAATAAGTTGTTCAGTGATTTTATCTTTAGGAGGAGCCATTACTCTTGATGTTTAGTGAGCATCAAAGTTAAGGCTTATTTGATTCTGAATTAACCCTCTGCATTAAGTTTTATGCTATATCAAAGATAGTCTTTGTTGATGATTTGAATACAAACTTAAAGAGTGTAAGCCACGAAATCACCAAAACACAAAAGACTGGTTTTGGAGCTTGAAATTTGTCTTTTGTGATTTACTTATTCAGTAGGTCCACCTGTTTCAGGTTTTCCCTCCTTAGGATTATTAAAAACGCGGATGGTTGGATATGCCAAATCAATAGAATTATTTTCTGAAAACTCATCAAGAGCTCTTTCCCAAATTGCCTGTGCACTTCCTCGTCGTCTTCGGGGATCAGTTAAATAACGAATAGACAACATCACTCCGCTGTCTTTTACATTGGTGTAAACGATGGGAGTGAGATAGCGGTATTCAATGAGGTAGGATTTCGCAGCTCTTTTTATTTGTTCCTTTGCTTGCTCAATAAAATCTTTGGATTCTTCTTCAGCGATTGTGCTCAGGATTTCTTTAGCTTTCTTCCAGTCGCTCTCAAATGTGACCATAATTCCAATTTCATTCCAGATAAATTGGAAGTCGCTGGTGTAATTTGCAAGCTGTTCTGTGAAAACGGTATGGTTGGGAATATGAATTACCCGACCTGTACTTTGGTCGGCATCTACCCAGTTACCAATTTCCAAAATGGTAAATTTAAACGGGCGGATATCGATCACATCACCTTTTGATTTACCCAATTCTATTCTGTCACCAACATCAAATGGCTTTCTCCAGATGATGAATAACCATGCTGCAAGGTCTGTAACGGGGTCTTTCAAGGCAATCGCTAAACCAGCAGAAAGTAATCCGAAATAAGTAGAGAGGTTACCCAAAGCACTAAACCAGATCTGAGAAATAAGAATTATTCCTATAAATGCAGATATATAAGTAAGGTTCTTTCTCCATTTATAAGTGGTGCGCTTACTCTCTACATTTTTATGGACAACACGGAGCGTTAAAGAACGGATGACCCATAAAATGAATATAACTACAAGAGTTTTAAGGATTTGGCTTGTGACTACCGGTGAGCTTTGAAAAAAATCTGCTATGCTGTTTAAAAAATTTTCCATGAATGGATAATAACCTTATCAAATGACAGTTACACGCTTGGGATAATATAGAAATTTGAATATCTTTAATGCTCTGAAAAATTTAAGATTTTATCATGCTTTATAACATTTTAGTTGCAGTAATAACTATAATCTGCGCACTTTTAATATTAGTTGTTTTACTTCAAAATGGTCAAGGATCCGGTTTATCCGGAATTAGCGGCGGTGGGGGCGGTGGCGCTCTTGGCGGAAACTCCGGTTTAGGAGCTCGCAGAACAGCAGATTTGCTTTCCAAGGCTACAGGGATTTTCGGCGGTGCTTTTTTGGTACTCTGTATTCTTGCTAATTTTGCTATCGACCGTACCGGAAATGGTCCGTCTCGTAGTATTCTTCAGGATGGCGGTGCTCCGGTTCAGGATCTGAATGCTCCATCTCAAACTCAATCAGCTGTTCCTATCCAAAATGAGGAGCCTAGACAACCTTTAGGTTCAGAAGAAGATGGGGATAACTAGTAATTAGTTTTCTTTTTTGAAAGAATTTAAAAGCCTTGCTCAATGAGTAAGGCTTTTTTTATTTCCCGATGCAAAACCGTGAGAAGATGGAGTCCAGAATATGTTCATTGGTGATCTCACCGGTTACAGTTCCCAATTCATTTAAAGCCGCTCTTAGATCGATAGAAAGGAAATCGCCTGTTAAACCGTTTTCTAAACCGGCTAGTGCAGCCTGAATATGCTCCTTGGTTTTTTGAAGAGCGTCACGGTGGCGGGAAGAGGTAACCAATAAACTGGAAGCATCATAGTGTTTGTTCTCAAGCGCGCGGTTTTTCAGTAGTGTTTTTAGCGCTTTTATATTTTCTTCTTCTACCGCTGATATTTTCAAATCAAATTCTGTTCGCCATTCCCGATCCGCTTCAATATCCGCTTTGGTACCGATCAGAATGAAAGGCGTTTCGTTTGCTCGTTTCTGAAAAGCTGCAATTTCCTTTCTTTCTTCTTCCGTGAAAGCTTGAGAAAGATCTTTCAGATAAATAACCAGATCAGCTTGCTCAAAAGCTTTTTGTGAACGCTTAACACCTTCTGCTTCCACTATATCTTCGGTTTCCCGAAGTCCGGCTGTATCTATGAGTTTAAATAACAAGCCATCGAAGTTCCAATCCACATCGATGGTATCGCGGGTAGTTCCGGCAATTTCTGTTACAATAGCCCGGTCTGAGCCAACTAAGGTATTCAGAAGTGTGGATTTTCCGGCATTAGGGCGCCCGATCAGTACGGTTTTAACACCGTCTTTTACCAAACGTCCGGTTTCATAGGTATCCAATAAATTTGTGAGCTCCGTATCCACGTCTTCCAATAATTTCTGAAGTTGTTCCTTATTGGCAAACTCAACGTCTTCTTCAATAAAATCCAGTTCCAGCTCGATCATTGCTGTAGCATCAATGATTTGCTGTCGAAAGGTTCGGACGTGATCTCCGAGCTTACCTTCCAGTTGTTGATGAGCAGCATCCACGGCTTTTATACTTTTTGCATGAATGATATCAGCAACGGCTTCAGCCTGATCCAGATCCAATTTTCCATTCAGGAAGGCTCGCTGGGTAAATTCCCCGGCTTCTGCCGCTTTAATTCCCAGGCTAAGTATGGTTTCCAGAACTTTCTGAGTAACCAACACTCCGCCATGGCAGGAAATTTCGACGGTTTCTTCACCTGTGTAAGATCTCGGTGAATGAAAAAGGGTTACTAATACTTCATCAACAGGTAGTTTATTTTTGTCGATGATCTTACCGAAATGAACGGTATGGGAATTGAGAGAAGAGAGCTCTTTCCCTTTAAAAGCTCTATTTACTATTGAAATAGCATCTTTTCCGGAAACGCGAATAACCGCAATTCCGCCTTCTCCCACAGGGGTGGCAATGGCAGCTATCGCTGATTTCTGTATGATTGAATTATTCTTCTTTGTATCATTCATGCGTTAAATATAAGCTTAAATCATCTACTATGAATAATCGACTTATTACACTTTTAGTTATCGCAGTATTTCTTTTTTCAGGATCGGCAATTGCTCAAAATATATCTGCAGACCGACCAGGAGCAGGCTATGGAACATTCACTGTTCCGGCAAAGACAGTTTATCTCGAATCCGGAGCCTCTATCAGTGGCAACTTTTCTGATGTTGGTCAATTATTCTTAAGAACGGGAATTACTGACAATCTGGAAACTCAGTTAGGCGTGGGGTCTCTTCTGTTTTTTGATGGAGCAGATACTCGTGTTGGCGTGCAATCTCTATCGTTCAAATACAGCTTGGGATCTTATCAGGAAGATAAACTCAATCTTTCCTTATTCAGCAGAACCAATCTTCCTTTTTTTAATGATGATTATGAATATTACTTAACTCGATTCATGGTTCTTGCTGATTATTCCCTTAATGAGAATTGGGGCTTAAACTCTAATTTCGGGTATGGAGATTTTGTGGATGGTTTAGGCAATGGTTCTTTCAATTTTAATATCACACCAGGATTTACTGTGAATGAAAACACAGCTGGTTATTTCGGATACGCAGTAATTTTTGACGAGAACTTTTCAAGCGACTTGATTGAAGCAGGCATGGTTCACTTTTTAAATCCTTCACTTCAATTAGATGCAGGGTTTATTTACTCTGACGGCGATGACTTGTTCTTGACTTTAGGTATTGCCAAGCGGTTTTGATCTTTTAATTTCTTAAATGAATAGTCATTCTTGCGTAGGTAGGAATCTTGATCAGTACAAAAGTTTACAATTTTGAAAACGATCTAGATCTCGGGCATTCGCCGCGAGATGATTCAGTCACTATTTACAAAATCATCAACAATTAGAATACATCTTTAAGGATGACACAATTTTTAATATCAAAGGGTACTACAGTTCATTAAAACAAAAAAAAGGCTTCTCTCATTTAAGAAAGAAGCCTTTTGTAAATTAGAGTAGGGTTTATTCTACATCGCCCATAAGTTTTCTTACACCCGGACTAGCTAGTAGCGCAATAATACCACCACCACCTACAACAAGTGCTACACTTTGGAATAAACCTGATGGTGCAAGACTTTCCAACTGACCTGCCATTAATCCTGCCATTAGGTTTCCTAATGCAGCTGCAACAAACCAAATACCCATCATCTGGCTTACACGTGATTTAGGAGCCAACTTGGTCATAGACGACAATCCAACAGGAGAGAGGCAAAGCTCACCAACTGTATGAAGGAAGTATGTTACGATCAACCATGCAGGAGAAACCAATTCAGTTGAAGAAGCATTAGCAGAACCCCATGAGAGTACAAAGAAACCTGCAGCTAAGCCAAGAAGTCCCAATCCAAATTTAACGGGAATGGAAGGGTTGGCATTTTTTGAAGCTAACCATGTCCAAAGTAAACCAAAAATCGGTGCAAAGATTACAATAAACGTAGGATTTATGAGCTGAAGAGTACTTGCGGGAATTTCCCATCCGTTTCCAACCTGGCTGAATACCCAATAAAGAAATGCTAAAATACCAACACTGGATAAGATCACCGCAAATTTTGCAACTGACCATACATCTTCTCTTTTATAAGTCTTAAAAGCATACCATCCTATTGGGATAGCAAAAACCAAAGTCATTATCCAGGCTCCCATTCCTCCTAAAAATGAGTTCGGGCCGACAGATCTGTCTGTTAGGTCCTGCGCAAATAAGTTTAGTGAAGAACCCGCTTGTTCAAATCCACTCCAGAAAAGTGCAGCAAGAATGAACAACCAAAAGATTACACCAAGTTTCTTTTTTTCATCAGAAGTGTGTCCTCCAAAGAAAATGATGTAAGCGAAGAACAAGATAGTTATTACTACCGCTGCGAGTCCTAAGTTTTGAGCAAGAGCTTCTAATGCGATATCAATTGCTCCGGAACTCATCAGGAAACCAAAGATTACAACTGCAGCTGCTAAGAAAGAAACGATTCCATAAAAAATTCGGCTCCTTTTCTTCAATACTTCAGGGCTGTCATCGATCTTAAGATCTCCTGCCTCACCTAAGTATTTGCCACCGATCTTATAGGAAACCAATCCAAGTAACATTCCGAAACCGGCTAATGAGAAACCATAATGCCAGTTATATCCTTCACCTAATAAACCACAAAGTAATGGACCAAGAATTGCCCCAAAATTTATTCCCATATAGAAAATGGAGAAACCGGCGTCTCGGCGAGCTCCGCCTTCAGGATATAGATCCCCAACCATAGAACTTACGTTTGGTTTAAGTAATCCTGTACCAACAACTATTAGTGCCAATCCTATAAAAAAGAACGTGGTAGTTGGAACGGCCATACTGAAGTGACCTGCTGCAATAATACAACCTCCTACGAAGACAGCTTTTCTTTGTCCCCAAAGTTGATCTGCAACCCAACCTCCGGGAAGAGAAAGAACATATACAAAGAAGGTATATATTCCATAAATAGCGGCTGCTTCACCAACACCTAAGCCTAGGCCCGGGTTGTCACCTACGGCTTCTGTTGTCATAAAAAGCACCAAAAGTGCACGCATACCGTAATAACTAAAGCGCTCCCAAAGCTCGGTAAAGAAAAGGGTGGAAAGACCTCTTGGGTGCCCAAAGAAGTCGTTAGCGGTTATAGAAGCTGAACCGCCATTGTTCTCATTTGCCATAAGAAAATTTGATTAATTAATATTAGTCTAGAAACTCATAAAGTGAGTGATGATACCTAAACGCTTACACTGGTGCAAGAACCGATTACTCATATAACCGAAACAAAGAAAAGTAAATTACGTGTACATTCCAGTTCATTAATCTGATAGCTCATGGAAATATTATTTATTGGTCTTGGTGTGGTTTTAACTCTGATGGGATTAGCGGGAGCTTTTCTTCCAGTGATACCGGGGCTTCCTTTCAGTTACGCAGCACTTTTAGTGCTTCATTTTAGTGGAATTGCCCAGTTCAGTACTTTCTTTTTAGTGACATGGGGAATTGTTGTTGTTACTATATTAATACTGGAGAATGCACTTCCGGCTTACACTACCAAAAAATTTGGAGGTACTGTCTATGGAGTTACAGGAAGTACAATTGGGATGATTCTTGGAATGTTGTTTTTTCCGCCGCTAGGATTTTTTCTTGGAACATTGATTGGTGCTTTTGTTGGGGAAATGATCTTTAAACAGGATGTTAAAACAGCTCTTAAATCAGCTTGGGGATCTTTTATTGGGTTTTTGACCGGAACAGCTATCAAAGTTACCGTTGCAGCAATGATTGCTTTCTCATTTTTTAAAGCAGCTTTCTTTTAAAGAGTAAAAACTACTTTATAACTGTCATTTTTTTGGATGCAGTTTCATTTCCTACTAGTAGCCGATAAAAATAAACCCCGCTTGCGAGCCCGTCTGAATTAAAAACAGTAGTATGTTCTCCTCGTCCCCGGGATTCATCAATAAGGGTCCTTACTAGTCTTCCTGAAACATCAAATACACTAAGATTAACACCGGCGGGTTCTGAAAGTTCAAAAGAAATAGTAGTTGAGGGGTTAAAAGGATTCGGATAATTTTGGAAAAGAGTGAAAGATTCGGGAACAGCACCGGTTTCATCAGGAAGGTCGGGAAGGCTCATTTCATAGGCTCCATTCCCATGAGATGCTAATCTTAGGGTTCTGTTTGAATGTGAAATTACCAGATCCATAGCAAATATAGCATCGGGGAGATTCCCGTTAATGTTCTCCCAGCTTTTACCACTGTCTAAGGATTGGAATACTCCGATTTCATTTCCAACATAAATATGATCAGGGTATTCCGGATCAACGGTTATTGCCCATGTGGGAACATCGGGTAATCCTGACCCAATATTAATCCATGTCTCTCCTCCGTTATCAGATTTAAATGCATGAGAGCTTCCAAATCCTCCAAATGTTATATAAACATTTCGGTCATTCAAAGGATCAACAGCTAAATCAGTAGGAAAACGGTCAGGTAAATTTTGAGTTATTTGTATCCAACTGTCACCACCATTATGTGTCTTATAAACATTTGGTCTTGTAGCTTTAGGACTTGATGCTGCATAAACAGTATTCAAGTTCTGATGAGAAGCCGCCATTGCAGACATAGCATTACCATCTAAAGCTTTTCCTGAGTTAGTTATAACCCAATTGGCTCCATCATCGGATGATTTAAGTATTTTTTCTCCACCCAAGTAAAGGGTTTTATTATCGGATGGGCTGAGAATTAAGGGAGTTATAAAGTTTGTTTCGTTGGTAGGAAAAACATCAAAGCCCGGATGGATCAAACCATCACCGAATTGCCCATCATTAAACAATTGATCAGAAACTGCAGGCTGTCCGTATTGTCCGGACAAGTAGGCAATATTATTATCATCCTGATTTAATGCTGTCCAGGATCCATCGCCTGCAAAAGCTCTTCGCCAATTCAGGCTTCCTTCATAAATTATACTGTTATTATCCTGAAGACCACCAAGCATGAGCGATTCATTTGTATCAGAATTTGAAACTCCGTTATAAAACTGTACTGTTTGATATCCGGAATTACAATTTTCAAATGTTGCGCCTCCATCTGTAGTTCTGAAAATACCTCCATCGCTCACAAAATAAATAATATCAACATTTGTTGGATGAAATATGATGTCATGATGATCTGCCCACACAAAAAGAAATGGATAGACTGAATATTGACCTGTTCCATTGTATGGGTTAGCGGATGATGTATTAATTCTACTAAGGTTGTTCCCACCATTATCAGAATAATAATATTCCTGAGGTTGACCAGCAGCCCAAATTTTTTGTGGGTCAGTAGGGTGAATAGCAATAGCATGCGAGTACCAACCTTGAAATGTGGCGTAGATACTATTGCTGGCAAATTCAAGATTCCAGGAGTCTCCTCCATCAACTGTCTTCATTAGCCAGGTTACACCAGTATGTGAACCATTAGAGTTACCGATACTTGCCATTACTATATCAGGATCAGAAAGCGAAATATCAAGTACAGCTTTCCCAAGAAAATTAGATGGACCTCCCGAAGCAGCAAGATCCATTTTGGTAAAACTATTACCTGCATCCTGTGTCCGGTAAATGCCATTGCCGGGGCTTCCCATTCCTCCATTTGCTGTAAATACAATATTTGTATCAGCTGGATTTATAACAATGTCGGTAGCCATTCTAACATTATGAACCAATTCCCAGGTATTGCCACCATCTAAAGAGCGGTATGTTCCTTCAGTAGTAGCAGCCCAAATGCTGTTAGAACGTAAAGGGTTTACCTGAATTTTTTGTACAGCCCTTCTTTGATCTAAGGTCCAGTCAAGACTTTTTTCCCAGGTGATTCCCCCGTCGGAGCTTTTAAGAATTCCAATTCCATAGCTGCCCCGAGTTGTCCTCACCGGTCCTATGCCGGGCATGTTCACCTCAGTTCCATAGGATTCACCAGTTCCGATATACATTAAATCCGGGTTTTGAGGATCGATTGCAATAGCTGCAACACCTAATACCGGAAAACCTGTGCTAACATATTCCCATGCATTTAACCCTGATCCACCTGTTGTACTTTTCCAAAGTCCGCCGCTTGCGGATCCCGCAAAAACGGTATTTGGGTTAGAAGGATGGATTGCCAAAGCAAGTGTTCGTCCTCCTATGTTAACAGGGCCTAAAGTATTCCAGACGGGAGAATTTGGATTCTTCTTTTTTGCCCTGTCGGATTTTACTTTATTGAACGCCTGATAAAATCCTTTTTCAGGCAAATTATTATTTGGATATGATCTAACAGCCCCAATGTAATCAAAAGAAAGTTTAGCTCCGGTTGCAGGGCCTTGGTGCAATGACGCGGATGTATTTTTCCCGGAGTTTTTGAAACTAATTGAAAGTAAAAGGGCAAAACTAACAGCTAAAAAAAGAGAATATGAAAGCTTATAAAATAAATTAGTTTCACCTTTCATAAGGCTCATTAGAGATTATTGAAATAGTTTTGACACACTAAAGCGGATGTTTAAAAAACTAATAAATAAATCTAAAACAAAAATTCACATAGCATTTTAATGTTAATTAAGAATAGCTAGAGATTGGTTCAAATTTTGAAGTGTTTTTCTCTCCAGAGCTACTTAAGAAGCGTCATTATTTTTGATTCTATTTTATTATCTGCTTGTAGCCTGTAGATATAAGTTCCGCTTGATAAATTACTTCCATCAAAGGAAACGGTATAACTTCCGGGACTTTTAACTTCATCAACCAGGGTAGTGACTAATTTTCCGGTTATATCAAATACTTGTAATTTTATATTTTCGGTTTTATTCAGATCAAATTGAATATTAGTTGAGGGGTTAAATGGATTCGGGTAATTTTGCTTTAACCTGAAACTGCTTGGAATAGGGTTGTTATTAATCTCATTAGAAACAGCAAGCTCTAATGGAATTTCATATACACCGTTACCATGTGAAGCTACTCTTAGTTTCCGGTTCGAATTCGAAATAACTAGTTCTATCGCAAAAATTGCATCTGGGAGATTTCCTGAGATATCTTCCCATGTAGTACCTCCATCCAACGATTGATAAATACCTACTTCATTTCCTACATAAATATGGTTTGGGAAATCAGGATCCACAGTTACTGCCCAAGTTGGAATGTCAGGTAACCCGGCACCTATATCAATCCATGTTTCACCGGCATTTTCAGTTTTGAAAACATGGGATGAGTTAAATCCTCCGAAAGTTACGTAAGCGATATCATGATTAGTAGGATCAACAGCGAGGTCTGTTGGGTAACGGTCGGGAAGTTCACCTGTGATATTAGTCCAGATCGTACCTTTGTTTTTTGTTACAAAGATATTGCCACGCGAAGTTCCGCCTATTGCAGGGCTTGATGCAACATATAATACATCAGCATCTTGATAGGAACCGGCCATAGCTGACATAGCGTTACCATCAAGTGCTTTGCCATTACCAAGATAACTCCAAACATCGTTACCCTTTTGAGCAGTCATTATTTTTTGACCACCTATGTAAAATGTATTTCCATCTGCGGGGCTTAGAATTATAGGAGTTATAAAGTTAGTTTCATTGGAGGGAAACTGAGAGTTAGTAGGCCGAAAGTAGCTATCTCCGATTTGGGGATTGGTAAATAAACTCGATGAAAATACCATGTTTCCAAATTGCGCTGATAAATAAGCATTATTGTTGTTTTCGGGATCAAGTGCTGTCCATCCACCATCTCCAGACCAACCTCTTCTCCACTCTAAGCTACCTTCATATATCACACTACTGTTATCTTGTAATCCACCTAACAACAGATTCCCAGTGGTTTCAGAGTTTGAAACTCCATTATAGAATTGTGTGGTTTGATATCCGGAATTACAGTTTTCGAATGTGAGACCTCCATCAGTAGTCCTGAAAACACCTCCATCATTTATAAAATAAATAATATCGCTGTCTGTTGGATGGAATACTATATCGTGGTAATCGGCCCAGTTCGTTAGTTCAGGATAAACGGAAGCTTGAGTAACTGCTCCCATATCAACGGGAGATAAATTTCCACCTCCATTTGTAGATTTATACACTGTAAAAGGCTGACCAGCAGCCCAAATTATATCAGAATTACTGGGATGAATTGCCGCTGCATGAGCATACCATCCCTGAACTCTTGAATAATCTTCTGTTGAAATCAGTGACCAGGTATCTCCGTTATTTTCGGTCAGCATTAACCAGGTCTTATAAAATTCAGTTGCGCCAATCGTTCCGTCAGAGTTCCCTATACTGACAAGTAATATATCGGGATCAGATGCTGAAATATCTAATACCATTTTACCCTGAAATGTATCGGGTCCTCCGGCAGATACAAGATCTATTTTTTGAAAACTATCTCCTGCGTTTTCAGATTTGTAAAGTCCATGACCAAGACTTCCCATTCCTCCATTTGCGATATACACAACGCTTGTATCAGAAGGGTTGATAATGATATCAATTGCCATTTTAACATCATGAACTTTAATCCAATTTTCACCTCCATCCCGGGTTCTGTAAGCACCTTCAGTAGTAGCAGCCCAGATTGTGTTAGAGCGAAGTGGATTAACCTGAATTTTTTGTACTGATCGCCGTTGATCTAAGGACCAATCAAGGCTCTTTTCCCAAGTATTTCCGCCATCTGTACTTTTTAAAATTCCAATTCCATAACTACCTCTTGTTGTTCGTTTGCTGCCGATACCGGGCATACTTACTTCGCTGCCATAACTTTCTCCTGTACCTATAAACATAGTATCAGGAGTTTGCGGATCCAGAGCAATTGCGGCTACTCCTAAAACCGGAAAACCTGTACGAACATATTCCCATACATTTTGTCCTGATCCGCCTGTAGTGCTTTTCCATAAGCCACCACTTGCTGAACCGGCAAAAATCAGATCCGGGTCAGATGGATCAATTGCTAAAGCCAGAGTCCTCCCTCCAATATTTGTCGGACCTAAAGCAGACCATGTTTTTGCAGCTGTATTTTTCTTTCTAAGTCTTAGTTTTTTGGCTTGATCAAAAGCTTGAACGAAACCAACCTTAGGAAGTTCTTGATTGGGATAGCTTCTTACATCACCAATAAAATTCAATGACATTTTGGCTCCCGGGGCAGGGCCGTCTTTTACAGTTAAATCAGAATACCCAACTTGTTTAGTTTCTAAAGTGAATATTAAAATAGTTATTGAAAGAAGTAGTATCCCTGATGGGATGAGAGGTAAAGCTTTTTTAATATTTTGCATGGGGTTTCAAAAGTAAAAATTATCTTGGAAATCGTTTTTAACTAATAACATTACAAAATATAAGTAAGCTGATTATGGTATGTTAATGATATTTAGTTTTTATTATTGGTGAAGTGAGATTTCACTACATAAATAAATATTGCTAAGCACATCAATGAGCCACTGCCAAACAATATCCTCGCTATCAATACATTTTGAGATTCCGAAAGAAAGGGAGTGCCACCGGAAAAGTTAGCGGAATCTCCATAAATTGCTATCCAAGCACCAATACAACCAAAACTTAGTACCAGCAGTCCACCTAATAGATTATTGAGTGGTGATTTTTCTCCCAAAAGCATCATGATCCCTGCCAGAGAAAATACAAGCCCACATAAACCTATTATCCATTTCGGGGCGTTCAGGTCCGACTCATCAATAGCAATCAAGTCTAAACCCATAAGGATAAATACCAGGCCTGTAAGTATAAAAAGCCAGCTAAATAATTTTAATTGTCGGGGTTTTAGCTTTTTTGTGGTCATTAAAATAGTGGAACTTTAGTTCGACCAGGTAATTTTTTTTAACCGAGTTACATCCACACCGGCTTCTTTAAATCTGGCGGCTAAATTTGGGGTATCTTCCAAATCAAAGAATAATACATTCCCGAATGTAACAATACCAATGGCAAGGTTAGCTGTTCCGCCCGGCATGCTGTCAATATATTTAATGGCTTCTCTTGCTTCCTCAGTTCTTCCCAATTCAAATAAACTTAGTGCTGCTACATCATCTATAAATGAAGCTTTAGATTTATATTTCTCAAAGATTTCATTCGCTAAATCATCCTGATCCAGGGCAGCGGCTAAGAAAGCATTAAATTGTAAACTCCATACATCCTGAGAATTCCAGTTTGTTACCCCATCCGGATACAGAGATTTTAATAATTCCTTTTCTTGATTTATACCAACGAGTACGTGAGCAAAGGCATCAAGAAAAGAATTATTACCAAGTTTACGTTTACTTTCGCCTAACACTTCAAACAATTCCGAAGATCCACCTTCTTTCATTGCAACCATAGCTCTATACATCCAGGCATTTAAACTTAATGGATCTAACTTTACATCTTCTTTTAAATCTCTGATTACAATATCATCTTCACCCAATAGGACAAGGATTTCACTTTCCCAGATTCCACCGATAGGGAAATTTGTTTTGTTTCCCATTGCTTCGGTTAACTGGTCTTTTAATTCAGACAACTGGTGCCACGAGTTACTAAAAAAAACAGCATTCATTTTCACTTGTAATTTTGAAGTAGGGTCTTCAATATGATCAGCTCCGTATTCAAGAGATTCGATTAGCCCATTTTTAGCTTCTTCGTAGGGCATAATCAAACTGGAAGTGCCGGGATCGGTTAACATATGTGCATAGGCATCCATCTTTTGAACGGATGCTTGTCCGAAATTCGGATCCAACACTAAAGCTTGATCAAAAAATTCGTTAGCCCGCCAAAGCATATCGAGCTCAGTACCATCGTGTGATTGTCTGAACTGTTCTTTGCCTTTTAAGTATTCTTGAAAAGCTTCTACGTTGCGGGTTCCTGTAGCAAACATAGATTCACGGCGCTCTTCATCCAGAAAAATATCCAAAGTAGTTGCAATTTTTTCTGCAATGTCTGTTTGTACTTCGAATAGATTTTCAGTGCTACTGTCGTAAGTTTCACTCCATAAGTGAAACCCATCTATAGCACGTATTAACTGAGCAGTAATACGAAGCTGGTCGCCGATCCGTCGAACAGATCCTTCCACCACATGTGCGACTCCTAAAGTGTCGGCTATTTTGCTGATGTTGATGTCTTTTCCCTTAAACTGAAATGCAGAAGTGCGAGAGGTTACTTTCAGCTCCGGAAGTTGAGCAAGAGAATTTAAAATTTCCTCTGTAAGCCCGTCACTAAACCAGTCCTGATCTTTGTTTTGGGAGAGATCCGCAAAAGGGAGAACAGCAACAGATTGCTCAGAAACCTGAACAATAGGGTTTTGATTCTCTGAATTATCAACTGGTGCAAAAACAAAGCGTTCTACTAATAAAAGAATAACTAATAAACTCAATGAAGATATAATTATAACATTGAGTTTCTTTCCGGTTGAGGCAGTAACTGATTCAGTTATAGTTATATCTTTTGATTTCTCAACGCCTTCGGGAGTAAGCTCAAATGCCCAAGCTATAATCAGCGCAATGGGAAAGCCAACCCCGACTAAGGCAATGATAAAAGTAACAGTCCATTCAGGTAGTCCAAGACGAGGAAATACAGTATCGGTAACCTGAATGATGATCCACCCGGCAATAGCGTATGCCGTAGCTACTTTAAAGACGTTACGGCGCTTAAGTTCTTGTATAAGGTTTGAAATGTTCAATTTGATAATTTTGGATTTTGATTATGAATGTTGAATTAGTCGAGATCAATTCAACATTCATAATCCATAATTACTAATTCTTGTTTTCACCCCATTCTTCTTCCCAATCACCTTCTGCTTTGAGGTAGGTAATTACTTTGTTCCGCATATTATGAATGTCATCAAAAATAAGTTCTTTGGTTCTTATCATTTCGGGATGGTCTTTATAAAGCAGAAATACATCGCTAAGAAAAGCAAAAGGATATGCTCTTTTTCCCTTTCGCTCGAAGTAATATTCTTTGAGTTGATCTATTCCTTCCTCTACATTTCCTTTGATGAGGCTACAATTCATTGACATCCATAAATCGTTAGGATCTAAATAGGAATCAGTGGTTTCTTTGCCCTGATTTTTGGTGCTATAGTCTTCACAAATACTATTAATAAAGAATTGAGCTTCTTTTTCTTTGCCTTCATCAATTAACACGGTCGCATAAAGAAATACCAGATCTAATGCATCTCTTTTTAACAAATCGTTGTTGTAAGAATCGAAGTCATACGTTTTGTTTGCAATCTCCGGCCAATGTTTATCTATCATTTCTAAAATTTCTTCGTTTTTCCCAAGTATGAATAGATTGCTGGAATAAGAAGAAGTCATAAATTTTTCAGCCTGAGGACCAAATTGAGTTTTCATTGCATCCATTGTACTAAGTGCCAGCTCGCTTTGCCCCATCAATGTTTGGGTTTCTAACATGCTACCTATAGCATCAAAGTTGCTGGGATAAAGCTCTAACATTTTATCTGAATAGTATTTTCTTACCGGAATCAGATCCAGATCAGAAGAGAGACCAACGATTAAACTTAATATTTCCAGAGATTCAGGGTTTTCTTTTAAAGCCTTATGTGAGGCTATAAAAGCTTTATCTAAATCTCCATTAGGAATTAACGCCAGTGTAGAGATTTTTGCGCGGTGAGCAGAGGTATAGTCAGGGGCTCTGGCAATTACTTTATCCAGCAATTCAATTCCCTTTTCATATTCTTTTCTTACCAGAAAAAGTGAAGCGTAATTTACTGCGATCGGATTGCTTAAAGGATCTAGTTGATACGCTTTTTCTAAATATCTATATGCTTCTTTTTCACTTCGGCCCTTGATAGCTATATATAAACTGTTATAGGCATATGCATCGTTTGGGGTTAATTCAATTGCTTTTCGATATGCATTTTCAGCTGCTACTAACGCATTTTCTTCAAGTCGCTGGTTCTGATAAAAACCAAGTGCCCGATATACAATTCCAAGGTTTGGATTAATCAACAGTGCCTTATTAATATTGGTATCCATTTTTTCGAGCATCTCAGCAAATGACAAGTTTCCATATTGGTTTAACAAACCATAAGCAATTGCTAAACGAGCGTAGGCTTCTGTAAATGTTGGATCAATTTCTATTGCTTGTTCATAAAGTTTGATAGCTGTTTCCAGATCTTCCGGGCTACGACTTACTTCTAATTGCGTTGCTTCAAGGAACGCGTTATAAGCTTCAATATCATCCGTCGGGCGTTTTGCAATTTCTTCTTCGTCAACAGGTAGTAACCGTACTTTTAGCTCTTCCACAACTTTTCGGGAAATCTCTTCCTGTATGGCAAAGATGCCTTCTAATTCTCGGTCGTAGGTTTCGCTCCAAAGATGAAAACCGTTATCAGCCTGGACAAGCTGAGCGGTAATTCGTATTTGATTTCCATCTTTTCTGACACTTCCTTCTAAAATATGCTTGACTCCAAGTTGTTCAGCTATAATTCTTAGGTCTTCGTTTTTTTCTTTAAAACTGAAGGAAGAAGTTCTACCTGCTACCTGCATTCCTTCAATGTTAGCGAGTCCATTTAAGAGTTCTTCAGAAAGTCCATCTGAGAAATATTCGTTGGACTGATCCGAACTCATATTAACAAAAGGAAGAACGGCAATAGAGGCGTTTTCAATATCGATAGCATCTGAATCAAAAATGGTAGATTCTGCGAAGAAAATTCGTTCTATCAAAAGAAATAATAACCCAAATGATAAAACGCCAATTATTAGGCCGTTTAATTTTTTTCCGGTTGAAGCGGTAACTGATTCTGTAATGTCTACATCTTTTGATTTCTCAATTCCTTCAGGAGTTAGTTCAAATGCCCACGCAAAAATTAAAGCTAAAGGAAAACCAATCAGAACTAAAGTTGTTACAAGAGGAGCAACCCATTCCGGAAATCCGAGTTGTGGAGAAATTGTATCAAATACCTGAATAATAATCCACCCGGCAATAGCGTAAGCAGTAGCTACTTTAAAGACATTACGCCGCTTTAGTTCTTGTATGAAATTCGAAATGTTCATTGCTCTTCGCGAATTAAAAATTCTTGTATTGTCATGTCGAACGTATGTGAGACATCTAAAAATTTACTAAACTGCGCCACAATTTTTAGACTTCTCGTATTCACTCGAAGTGACAAAGAATGAGGAAAAATTTTTAATTTTAAATTCTTCATTTTTAATTCTCTTCCCATTCTTCACGCCAATCTCCGTTACTTTTCAGGTAAGCAATAGCTTCTTCTTTCATAACATTAATATCGGCTAGAATTTCACCTTTAAGCTTTTCGTATTCCGGTATGCCATTTAGCGTATTCATGTTTCTGGAGTATTTGAAATAGGGAGGAAAGCCAAAAGCAATTTTATATTCGAAATATTGTTTTCGGATCAATTCTAAAAAACGGTCCACGTTCCCTTTATAAAACTCACATTCAGCTATATCCCATTCTCTGTATTTTCTAACAGCCTCTATTTCTGCATCTTCATATTGTTCATAACGATAATCACAATAGGTATTCGTTAGCTTTTTAAATCTTTCATCCTGATTTAACCCCATCCCAGTTGCATAAGATAGATATACGGCAACATCTAAAGCTTCATCATTGTTGGCGAATACAATTTCATCCTGCAAAATTATCGGGTTTATGTCGATATACATTTGGAATGCTTTTTCTTTTTCACCTTTCATGTATATAAGTCTGGACTTAAAGGTGTCGATCTCCTTATTAAAGTTGTCAGAGAAAATTCCTCGCTGAGTATCTACAAACTCAAGTACCTCATCTATTTTGCCGTGCTCTGAATAGTAATTGGCATACATGAAGTAATACTGCTGGTTGTTCGGATAAAGCTCTCCCATTTTAATGATCATATACTCCTGAAATGTCTCAAAGCCTAAGCTTTCTACTAAATCATGGAGATAAACGATCAAATCAACATTTTTTGGATCTGCTTTATATAGCTGATAAGTACTAATGAAAGATTTCCCAATCTCGCCAACACCTATGCCTGCATAAGCCTGAGCTTTTCTCAGTTTCACGCCTTTGTAATCCGGATATCGCTCCAGTACCTTATCAAACAGTTCCAGTCCCTTTTCAGCTTCTCCCAAATTCACATAATGGCCACCAAGATGAGCTGCGATATCAGGATTTAACGGATCAATTTGGTAAGCCTTTTCAAGTATTTTATGTGAATCATCATGTCTTGAAAATTCATGGAGTACATCATGATACCCTACTAGCACCTCTGAATCTCCGGGCAATAATTCGATCGCACGTTCATAGGTTTCCAATGCTTTTTGATTGTCTTCTATATTCAGGTAGTAGTAGCCAAGTGCTTCGTAAGCTTTACCTTCGTTACCATCGATCAGTAAAGCACGATCAATATTTTCCCGCATCAGACCTTTCATGTCTTCCAAAGAAAGATTTCCTTTCCAGTTCAGATCTCCATATACATAAGCAAGTCGGGCATAGGCTAATGAAAAGGAGGGGTCAATACGAATGGCTTCTTTATACTTTTCTACAGCTTTTTTCAGGTCATCTAATTCGTCAGATACCTCCAGTTGGGTAGCAGCCAAATAGGCGTTATAAGCCTCAATATCATCTGTGGGATTTGTTTTAAGATCTTCTTCAAGTTGGGGGAGCAGGCGAACTTTAAGTTCTTCCATAACCTTTCTGGAGATCTCTTCCTGTATATCGAAGATATTTTCAATTGTTAGTTCGCGATCAAAATTTTCTGACCATACATGGAATCCGTCTTCAACTTTGATAAGCTGAGCTGTGATTCGAATACGATTTCCGGCCTTTCGAACACTTCCTTCTAATATGTGATCTACTTTAAGTTCTTGACCAATTAAAGAGAGGTTCTCATTTTGACCTTTAAACTTGAATGATGAAGTGCGGCCGGCTACTTTCAATTCTTCCACTTTAGCCAAGGCATTCAATAATTCTTCAGATAAACCATCGGCAAAGTATTCCTGATCGCCACCTAAACTAAAATCTTCAAAAGGAAGTACAGCTATGGATGCGGTTTCGAAATTGGATTCAAAAGAAGCGTTTTCCAGAATAGAGGCTTTGGCAAAGAAGACCCGTTCAATCAATAAAAATACTACTGCCATTGAAAGAACGGTGATTATTACGCCATTAAGTTTTTTACCGGTACGGTTGGTTACGGATTCAGTGATATTCACTTCCTGAGATTTTTTTAAACCTTCAGGAGTTAGTTCAAAAGCCCATGCAAAGATCAGTGAAAGTGGAAAGCCGACTAAAACAAGAACAGTAAAAAAAGGTGGTACCCAGTCAGGGAATCCGAGTTGTGGTGACACGGTAGAAACAACCTGAATAATCAGCCATCCTGCAATAGTATACGCGGTCGCAACTTTAAAGACATTCCGTCGTTTTAGTTCTTCTATAAAATTCGAAATATTCATAATGCTTCGCGAATTAAAAATTCTTGTATTGTCATGTCGAACGTATGTGAGACATCTAAAGAATCACTAAAACGATATAATATTTTAAGACTTCTCACATCCGTTCGAAGTAACAGAATGGAGAAGAAGTAATTTTTAATTTTGAATTCTTCATTCTTAATTCTCTTCCCATTCTTCTTTCCACTCGTCTTTTTCTTTTAAGAATTGAACTACATTTTCACTCATTATCCCAAGATCAGCATAAATCTTCTTTTCAAACTCTTCAAAATTTTGTGACTCTTTTATCCGGAAAAAAGGAATCTCGGATGTAATAATTAATGGATAATTTGCTTTGGAGTTTAATTCGAAATAGAATTTTTCCATCGCAGCAACAGCTTCGTCATATTGCTCTGTAGCGATCTGGCACCATAGTTTAACATCTAATTCGTTGTAGATTTCTATGTGACCACTCTCTTCCATTTCTGCCAATCTTTTATCTTTATATTCACATATCCGATTAGCGATCATTTCAACTTCCTCCGTTTTTCCGGCTTTATCAGCTAAAGTAAGATGAAAAATTGCTGCAGTTCGATGATCATCATTTGTGATCTCTTTTCCTGGTTCATCAAGAAAATCAGGAAACCTTCTTTTTAACAAATCTATACCTTCTAGAAACTCCCCTCTTTCATAATGATAAGCCAACAGATCAATCACAAAGAATTCAACCGTTCGTTCGCCATAAGTCTCGGAAAGTTCGTTAACAATTCTTTTAGTGGTCTCAAAATCCCCCCTAGTTTGACTTGTCCTTAGCAAGTTTCTTGGACCTGCATGATTCTCAGGGTACTTTTCAGAGATTTTCTCCCCAAAATATTCAGCCATGTTTAACATATTCAGGTCTCTTGCGATGTCAGAGACCATCCACATAAAATCCATGTCATCAGGGTTTTTCAGATGTCCTTCATAAGCAAAGGTAAAAGCATTATCGAGTTCTCCGTAGGGCACATCTCTAAGTAACCATGCTTTGGAATAATAGGAGCCGTTATAATCAGGAGTTCGTTTGATGTTTCGATCAATGATCGCCATTGCTTCTTCATACTTGTTTTCCACATCTGCCAGATGACGTGCATAGGAATTGGAGATATCCGGACTCAACGGATCCAGATCATAGGCTTTAAATAATTGAGCTCTGGATTCTTCAACTTTATTATTTCTTCCCAGTGCACTTTTGTAATCCATTCGTATAGAAGCATCATTGGGGGCAAGTTCAACAGCTTTTTTGAGTGTTTCTTCTCGTTTTTCAAACTGAAATTCGAAACCGTAGTAATCTGCCAGTGCCTGATGAGCTTTTCCAAGGTCTTTGTCTAACGAGATGGCCATTTCCGCATTCTCTCTCATTAACACTTTGGTCTCGTCCGCACTTATATTTCCATTTTGATGCAGGTTATTGTAAGCCAGAGCTAAACGAGCATAAGCTTCCGCAAAGGTAGGGTCGAGCCTAATCGCTTCTTTATATTTCCGGATAGCATACTCAAGATCTTCGGGTTGGTAAGTGATCTCCCGTTGTGTTGCCTCCAGAAAAGCATTGTAAGCTTCAATGTCCATAGTTGGACGACTGGCTAGCTGAGCTTCATCTTCAGGAAGTAAGCGCACTTTTAGTTCTTCCATAACATGCAGAGATATTTCTTCCTGAATGTCAAAAATATTGTCGACCGTAAATTCACGATCGTAGGTTTCGCTCCACATGTGAAAGCCGTCTGAAACACGGATCAGCTGAGCAGTAATTCGAAGTCGGTTTCCTGATTTTCGAACACTACCTTCCAGTATATTTGCAACACCAAGTTCACTACCTATTTCAGTAAGGTTCTCATTCTGACCTTTGAACTTGAAAGAAGAAGTCCGTCCTGCAACCAGCATATCTTCGACTTTTGCGAGGGCATTCAATAATTCTTCAGAAAGTCCGTCAGAGAAATATTCATTTTCTTTATCACTACTCATATTTACAAAAGGAAGTACTGCAATGGAGGCTGTTTCAATTTGAGCAGTCGCACCAGCATCCTCTAAAATAGATGCCTTGGCAAAGAAAATTCGCTCAACCACAACGAAGAATAATGCGATGGATAATACAGAAATAATAACGCCGTTCAGTTTTTTACCGGTTCGGTCAGTAACAGATTCGGTAATTTCTACTTCTTTAGATTTCTTGATTCCTTCAGGTGTTAGTTCAAAAGCCCAGGCAAAAATTAGCGTGAGCGGAAATCCAATTCCAACTAACACGATTACGACCGTATCAAACCAATCGGGGATATTCAGAGGGGCTTCAATTACCGTAACGATCTGAATGATCAACCATCCGGCAATGGCATAAGCCACCGCAACTTTAAAGACATTACGCCTTTTTAGCTCTTCTATAAAGTTCGAAATATTCATTTTATGATTCTGAATTCTTAATTATGGATTTTGAATGCTTGATCAATTCAAAATCCATAATCCATATTTATTAATTCTTTTCTTCATCCCATTCTTCTTTCCAGTCGCCTTCGGCTTTCAGGTAGGCAATAAGGTTTTCTTTCTGATCTCTCAGATCGGCAAAAACAATATCCATAATTTTCTTGAACTCGGGGTGCTTCATTGCCTGTTGAAATTTTTTGTCTTTTTTAAGTGCTCTGTATTCATTTCCGCGATTATTTCTTTCCAGATAAAGCTTTGTTATGATCGGAATTACGGCATCAATTTGTTCTCTTTCCAAAAGACAGGTTGCTTGATCGAATAAATACCAATTATCTTCTTCTTTTTGAGGATACAGGTCCACATTTGCTGTGCTAAAAGCGCAGAACTTATCTAATAATAAGTCTGCTTTTTCTTTTTCATCTGTGAATTTGTAAAGTTCACGAAGAGGCAATGTATGCCATAGATTTTGCATACTAAGTGTTAGATCTTTTGGATTCAATAAAGTGGAATCAAACTTAGAAAACCATTCTAATGCAAGTTCAGGATCATCTTTATAAATAGCATAATCAGTCATTGTCCAGTAAAACCCTGAAGAACCAGGTATAAGATCAGAATCTTCAATGTATGGTAACAGAGCATCCTCTACATACGAATAATCAAATGTATAAGAAGCAAATAATCCTGCACGGTTTAAGTAATCTAAACTTTCAGGATAGTTTCTTTTCAATATCTCCATGTAATGTCTGGCAACAGGTTCAAGATCAAGTTCTAAAGCCCTCGTAGCCATAATATTTAAAGAGCGGGTAAAGTTATTGTCGAGTTGGTAGGCTTTATGTACAGCCATAAATGCTTCGTCCAAGCGCCCATAATGCGGGTCGGATTTCAGGAATGCTAAGCCTAAGTATGTAGGAACAAATTCGGGATTGTGTTTTTTGTTCATTTCATGAAACGAAAGTGCTTCTTCATATTTATCTTCAAATTGACTGGCTTGAGCCCGGTTGTAGATAGATAAAGGAGACAAAGGATCCACCTTATACATTTTCTTGTATTGATCATTTCCTTTTTGGAAATCATTTAGCTCATCCATGTACAGATTTCCTAACCAATTGTACACATCTGATAGGTTTGGATTTAACTCCAGGCTTTTTAAAAAGGCTTTTTCTGATTCTTCAAAATCTGTTTTCATGTCATGTAACAAGCCTAATGCGGCATAAGCTTCAGCTAAGTTTTCATCTATTGAGAAAGCTTGGTCAACATGAGGCGTCATGTTTTCAATTTGTTGTTCTCTGGGGACGTTTCCATAATATCCCTGTAAATTATAGGCAATAGCTAACCGTGCGTGTGCTTCAGCGAAAAAGGGATCAATACTGAGAGCTTGTTTGTAGAGATCTATCGCAACATTGATCTCATCTATATCCCGGTTTACCACAAGCTGGTTTGCTTTCAGATACATAGAGTATCCCTCAATATCAGATGTTGGAATATTTTCCAGATCAGATTCATCTTCAGGTAACAGGTGTACTTTCAATTCACTTAATACCGTGCGCGAAATTTCTTCCTGTATCTCAAAAATGTTTGTTGCTGTAAGTTCCCGGTCAAAAGTCTCTGACCACATATGGAACCCATCATCCACTTTAATGAGCTGAGCAGTTATTCGTACTCTGCCTCCAGCTTTTCTGACGCTACCTTCCAGAATATGACCAACCCCAAGTTGCTCTCCAACGATTTTTAAATCTTCATTTTTTCCTTTGAATTTAAATGAAGAAGTACGTCCGGCTACTTTCATTTCTTTTACTTTAGCGAGAGCATTAAGCAGTTCCTCAGAAAGACCATCAGAGAAATATTCGTTGTTTTTATCTCCGCTCATATTCACAAAAGGGAGCACAGCAATAGAAGCTGTTTGAAAATCAGCAAGTTCTGATTGGTTTTCTATAAAAGATGCTTCAGCAAAAAAGACCCGCTCAACCAATAAAAATACTACGGCCATTGAAAGAACGGTGATAATTATCCCATTAAGTTTTTTACCGGTACGGTTGGTTACGGATTCAGTGATATCCACTTCCTGAGATTTTTTTAGTCCTTCAGGTGTTAGTTCAAAAGCCCAGGCAAAGATTATTGAGAGAGGAAAGCCTATCAGAACAAAAATGATAACGGCAGTTATTATCCATTCAGGGAGGTTTAGGAAAGGAAATGTAGTAGCACAGATTTGGATAATAAGCCATCCCGCTATGGCGTAGGCAGTTGCGACGCGAAAAACATTCCGTCGTTTTAGTTCAGCAATAAGATTGCGAAAATCCATATACCCCACCAAATTTTAAACCATGTAAATAAACTAAAAAAATGGATGACTTGCTTGAAATTCGAAAGTACTTGGAATGTAGTAGTTGGTTGCAGACATTCAGATATGACTGACAAAGAAAAAGAAAAGATAGTTTTAATTATTGCGAACAACATCAGGTCTGTAAAAGATGATATTGAAGAACTTCAGGAGTTGATCAAGCCTATTCCTTTGGATGCTTCTATTGGCAGAATTTCCAGAATGGATGCTATCAATAATAAAACCATTAATGAAGCTTCTTTAAGAGAGAAGAAAAAGATCCTTCAAAGATTAGAAAAGGCGCTGGAAAGGTCCGGTGATAAAGACTTTGGAAATTGTCAGAAATGCGGACAGGAAATTCCATTTGGGAGGTTGGAATATATGCCACATGTAACCAGATGTGTGGATTGTGTTGGTTAGGTATTATTAACTGGAAATATTTAATTTAACTTTTTAACTCTGACAGGGTTCGAAACCCTGTCAGAGTTAAAAAGTTAAATTAGGTAGCAATGCTAAAACTCGAACCAAATAAATACTATCACATTTATAACAGAGGAAACAATAAAGAACGATTGTTCTATTCTCCGGAGAACTATGAATATTTCATAAGCAAATTTAAACATCATTGCTTTCACGTATTTAATACATATAGTTATTGTTTGATGAGCAATCACTTCCATTTTCTAGTAAGTGTGAGAAGTATCGCAGAGCAAGAGAGGCTTTTTGCTGATTCAAATCTTAGATCGAAAGTGTTGAGGTCTCCATCCCGACATCTCAGCAACTTTTTCAATTCCTATACACAATCGATCAACAAAGAGCGTGACAGAACCGGGTCTTTATTTCAAAGGCCTTTCAAACGTAAAGAAGTAGACTCTGATGAATACTTTAGGAAACTGATAGTTTATATTCATCAAAATCCTGTTCACCATAACTTCACAAAATCTTTTAAGGATTATCCTTACTCACCGTATTCTCATTTTCTAAATTTTGATGAGGACTCATTTCTAAACAGAAAAAGGTCCTAGATCTTTTTGGAGGATTGGTAAATTTTGAAGCAGCCCATTCAGAAAATATTTTTGATGTAGAAGTCTTTTAGGAGAAAAAGCGTATAATCTGGAAATGAAAAATGCTCTCCTGTTTATAACACCTGTCCTCATCTGGGGATCAACCTGGTATGTGATCAAATTTCAGGTTGGGAATGTGGATGCGATGCTGTCTGTTTCCTATCGTTTTGGTATTGCAGGGGTATTGATGCTGATCGTTTGTTCTCTGTGGAAGATGAAAATGAGCTTCACCGGAAAAGAACACCAATTCATTTTACTTCAGGGACTTCTCATTTTTGGGTTTAATTACTGGTTGGTTTATACCTCTGAGCTCTATTTGACCAGCGGCTTAGTAGGATTGATCTTTTCCCTATTAGTTTTCCTGAATATCCTTAATGGTCGAATTTTTCTGAAGACTCCTTTCGAAAACAAAGTAATTCTAGGTGGATTTTTGGGACTAATTGGAACAGGAATGGTATTCTGGAAAGATCTTTCTCATTTTTCATTTACTGATGGGAAGATCATAGGTTTATGCTTTGCAGTGGGAGGCACATATCTGGCTTCATTGGGAAATATTACATCAGCGAGAAATCAAAAAGCCGGAATACCTGTCATTCAATCCAACGCTTTTGGAATGGTTTACGGAGCGATCGCTATGTTTTTAATAGCCGTTATTTTGGGAAAAGAGATCAGGTTTGAAGTGTCGCAAAGCTATGTGCTGTCACTGTTATATCTGGCAATATTTGGTTCAATAATCGCATTTGGCGCTTTCATGACATTGATCGGAAATATCGGAGCCAGTAAAGCTGCTTATGTTTCCTTAATTGCTCCGGTCATAGCACTTACAATTTCTACTTTTTTGGAAGATTACATATGGACTTCCATAAGTTTAAGCGGAGCTGTTATGATCTTGGTTGGAAATGTAGTTGCTTTACGATCTTCAAAAAAGAAAGAAAAAGCATTTCCAAGAGTACAAGAGCTGGAAGTACCTGTCGAAGTTTTGGAAGAGAAGCTCCCGGATAAATTGACTGATTAGTTCGATTCTGCTAGTTCCGTAGCTCCGCTGCGGGACTAAGCTTGAAAGCTCTGCTTTCATTGAGGCAGAGCCTCAAGTCCAGGTTCCAAACGAGACGTTAGGAACGAGAGCAAAAAGTTTATACTAGCAAACCCTTCAGGGCTGCGGGAGCTGGTTGGTTTTAATCTTCGAAACAACTCTTCCAAAGTTGTTAATGCATATCTAAGAATATTTTGCTCATTAAACTTTGGAAGAGTTTATAATCGCACTAAACAAACTTCCCGCTGTTTTTGCAGTTTGATTATTCAAGTCAAATTCCGGATTTAATTCACAAATATCAGAAGAGATCATTTTTCCGGAATCTTTCAAAACCTGAATAAGATTTAAAGCATGATTCAAATTCAAACCATTCCAGGCAGGAGCACTGACGCCGGGAGCTATTGAAGCTTCGAACACATCTAAGCAGATCGTTAGATAGATGAAATCGCGATCATCAATAAATCTCTGAACTTTTTCTAAACTCTTCTTTTCATCATTAAAGACCTCAGTATTCAAACAGAATTTCGCACCAACTTCATTAGCTTTATTGAACAGAGATTTTGTGTTGTTATCCTGATTGATTCCATAAACCAAATATTTCAGATCAAGACCGATCTTTTTTGCATGTTCATGAGCCTGAAGGAATGGAGAGCCTGAGTGTGGAATCCCGTTATGCGGTCGTAAATCGAAATGAGCATCAATATTTAAAATGCCGAGTTTAGCTTTTGGATTTTCCTGTTTTAGAAATGAAGCTACTCCCAAAAAATGTCCGAAGGCGGTTTCGTGTCCGCCTCCAATTACAAAAGGATTGTTATCTGATTCTAAAATATGATGAACGGTTTTCCCTAATTCCTGATGAGCAGTTTCCAAGTCTTCATTTTCCGGGATGATGTTTCCGCCATCAATAAATCCATCGTCATTTTCATGCCAACAAAGTGAGCCGATAGAATTTCTGAAATGACTTGGTCCTTTTGCAGCCCCAATTCTACCTCCGTTTCTTTGGACACCAATATCAGAAGCGAATCCCAAAAGAACGGTTTGATTTTCTGTCCTTAGATCGTTCAGATCTATACAATGTACAGCTTGATGATATCTGAATTGATCAAAATCAGACTTGGAGTCAGTCCGACCTGTCCAGATTTCAGGTTCTGTTTGGTGATATAATTTTGAACTAAAATTCAAAGGAATCTCCACCGATTATAGTAGCGCTTGGCTTAAGTTGTCCCTGCTGATAAAAGATATTTCGAAAGTCACCGGTTTCAAACACGGTGAAATTGGCTTCATCTCCCTTTTTTAGAGTCCCTCCGTCAATTCTTAATGCCCGAGCAGCGCGGAAAGTGATTCCTGCAAGAGTCTCAGCAATAGTTAGTTTTTCTGATGCTCCAAGAATAGCTGCCTGAGTGATCAGGTCTCCCATTGGAGCGGAACCCGGATTCCAGTCGGTGGCAATGGCGACACATGCGTTGTTATCCAGTAATTTTCGGCAAGGAGTAAATTGCATTCCCAAACCCAACGAAGCCCCTGGAAGAGCAACAGCAACCGTTTCGGATCTGCCAAATAGTTCACAGGATTCATCATCAGTAAACTCTAAGTGATCCGCTGAAACACATCCTTCTTCAATGGCCAGCTTCGATCCGCCCGGATGAAACTGATCCACATGCATAGTTATATCAAAACCTTTTAGCTTTAAATTCTTCGCATAGATACGAGCTACATCAATATCGAAGGCGCCTTCTTCCACAAAGATATCCGCACGTGTGGCTAGCTTTTCTTCAACAATAATTGGTACGACTTCTTGCAGTAGAAAATCTAAGTATTCTCCATGACTTCCATCAAAATCCTTGGGCTTGATATGAGCTCCCAAAAAAGTGGGAATCAATCTAACGGGAGTTTTCTCATTCGCTTTCTTGATCGCTCGAAGCATTTTCAGCTCGTCATCCAGATTTAAACCATAACCGGATTTCACTTCAATGGTTGTGATTCCTCTTTTTAAATGTTGCTCAGCTCTTTGAAGTATCAGATTTACTAATTCATCTTCAGATGCTTTTCGGGTTTCCGCAACGGTATCTGAAATACCACCGCCGGAAGCTGCAATTTCTAAATACGATTTTCCAGCTACCCTCATGGAATAATCATTCACCCGATTTCCACCCCAGCAAATATGAGTGTGGCAATCAATAAAAGAAGGAAGTGCTATTTGTTCTGAATTGTTGTTAAACTTTTTCTCTGAATCAGAATGAATATTCTCGAGATCAGAATAACTTCCCAAGTCCAGAACTTTTCCATCCTGAATAACAATTCCGGCATTCGTTATAATCTCCAATTGTTCGTCCTTCAACGGACCTTTTAACGGTAACCCGTTCATGGTTAAAAGCTGTTTAAAAGGACCGTATAAAGTTTTTGAGTTCATTTATTTAGAGTGATTTTTGATTTTTAATGCTCATAGTTTTGACCTCCTCTGTCTCCTCCTTAATAAGGAGGAGAACTTTCTAAATATATCTTAATTTAAACAACGAGTCCTTCCCCTTATGAAGGGGAAGACAGAAGGGGTTTAAATTATTAAATCATGCTCATTCCCAACTTCCGTTGCTTTTTCGTAACCGGCATCGTGGTGTCGAAATATTCCCATTGCAGGGTCATTATACAACACGCGACGAATACATGCTTCGGCGCGATCGGTTCCATCAGCAAGAACTACCATTCCGGCATGTTGACTGTATCCCATTCCAACGCCGCCGCCGTGATGGAAACTGATCCAGGTCGCTCCGCCTGTTGCATTGCTCATCAGGTTTAACAGTGGCCAGTCGCTTACCGCGTCTGTACCATCTTTCATGCCTTCTGTTTCTCTGTTCGGGGATGCAACCGAACCGCAATCCAAGTGATCGCGACCAATTACGATCGGTGCTTTTACTTTTCCTGTTCTTACCAGATCGTTGAAGATCAAGCCTGCTTTTTCACGTTCGCCCATTCCAAGCCAGCAAATTCTGCAAGGCAATCCCTGGAAAGCTACTTTTTCTCTGGCTTCATCCAACCATTTTATAAGATTGTGATTTTCAGGAAAAGCTTCTTTTAAAGCCTGATCGGTTACATAAATATCTTCAGGGTCTCCGGAAAGAGCCGCCCATCTGAAAGGTCCTTTTCCTTCACAGAAAAGCGGTCGGATATAAGCTGGTACAAATCCCGGAAAATCGAATGCATTTTCTACTCCGCCTTTTTGAGCATACGCTCTAAGATTGTTTCCATAATCAAAAGTGATAGCTCCACGATCTTGTAATGTCAGCATATGACGAACGTGTCGTGCCATACTTTCAATTGATTTCTTTTCGTAGGATTTCGAATCAGACTTTCTGAGACCCTGCGCTTCTCTCAAAGAAATTCCATGTGGTACATATCCATTTATCGGATCATGAGCAGAAGTTTGATCCGTTAAAATATCGGGTGTTATTCCATCTTCTATCAATTGTTCAAGTACATCTCCGATATCACCAACTAATCCAACCGATAGATTTTCTTTGTTAGCTTTTGCTTCTGTAACCCATTTTATGGCTTCTTCATATGAATGAGTCATTTTATCAATGTAGCGGGTTTTGATGCGTTTTTCGATTCGGGCCGGATCAATATCTACACCTAAAAATGTAGCTCCTGCCATGGTAGCTGCCAATGGCTGAGCGCCACCCATGCCTCCAAGTCCACCTGTGACCAAAAGTCTGCCACGAAGATCACCATCAAAATGTTTTTCTCCACAAGCTACAAAAGTCTCATAGGTTCCCTGAAGAATTCCTTGTGTTCCGATGTAGATCCATGAACCTGCAGTCATCTGTCCGTACATCATCAAGCCGCGTTCTTTCAATTCATTGAAGTGATCCCATGTAGCCCACTCAGGAACTAAATTACTGTTCGCAATCAACACTCGTGGAGCTTCCGGATGCGTTCGAACTATCCCAACAGGTTTTCCGGATTGAACTAACAAGCTGTGGTTTTCATCCAGATCGAGTAAACACTCCACGATCTTTTCCAGAGATTTTCGATCTCGGGCAGCTTGACCATTTCCACCGTATACGATCAGGTTTGCAGGATCTTCGGCAACATCTTCATGCAGGTTATTAAGCAACATTCTGAGCGGAGCCTCTGTCTGCCACGACTTTGCATTAAGCTCAGTTCCTGTTGGAATTTTGTATTTAGGATGTTGAACGTATTTTTTAAGAAACTCGGAATTGTTCATCGTATGATCCGTTTAAGTCTATGTTTAATTTGTTTGCGATCTCATCCGCTTTATGAGAAATGATGTGAGATTGAATAAGATCCAGTGCTTTTTTGATATCATTAGCAAAAACACGGTCTTCATCAGCGTGATCGATATGATCCCGAACCAACTCATGGCAGGCATCCAGAATTGGTCCTGATTTCATGGGTTTTCTGAAATCAAAAGCTTGAGCTGCACTCACGAGTTCAACCGCCAGAATTTTTTCTACGTTATCAATAACCTGGTTCAGTTTTCTGGAACTGATTGAGCCCATACTCACATGATCTTCCTGTCCAAGAGATGTCGGAACGCTATCGGCAGAAGCAGGAAAACAAAGCGCTTTATTTTCACTAACCAAAGCAGCTGAAGTATATTGAGGAATCATGAAACCTGAATTTAAACCAATATCGGTCATCAATAATTTAGGTAGTCCGGGATGTTCGCCGTTCAGTAATAAATAAGATCGGCGATCGGAAATGTTACCCACTTCATGAGCGGCCAGAGTCAAATAATCGCAGGGCATTGCAAGTGGTTGACCATGGAAATTCCCTCCACTGATAGATTCTTCTGCAGAAAGGATGATGGGATTGTCAGTCACAGAGTTGATCTCGATATCAACCATTTGTTTAACATGAAGCCAGGCATTTCTGCTGGAACCATGAACCTGAGGCATACAGCGAATGGAGTAAGGATCCTGCACTCGTCCGCAATTTTCATGAGAAGCTACCATTTCTGAATTTTGAAGCAGTGCTCGTAATCGGTGAGCAACTAAACGGGATCCGTCAAAAGGACGGACTTCGTGAAGGCGTTCATCAAAAGGACTGTCACTTCCTAAAACTCCCTCCAAACTCATCGCTCCGATAATATCGGCAGCATTCAGGCAATGATGCAGATTGTACACTCCCCAAACGGCATGAGCTGCAATAAACTGTGTGCCGTTGATCAACGCCAATCCTTCCTTAGCTTTTAGGTTGATGGGATCTAATCCCAGTTCGTTATAAACATCCGGTGTTTCTCTCCATTCGCCTTTATAATGAACTTTCCCCAATCCGATCAATGGTAAAAACAGATGAGCAAGAGGAGCGAGATCTCCGGAAGCGCCAACCGAGCCTTGTTCAGGAACTTCAGGAATAATGTCGTTTTGGATGAAGAAAATAATTCGATCTAAAGTAGCTTCCCGAATCCCGGAAAATCCAACGCTTAGGTTATGAGCTTTCAGGATCATCATAGCTTTGGCGATTTTCAGGTCTATCGCATTCCCAACTCCCACACTATGACTTCTTAAAATATTATCCTGAAGTTTGGCTGTATTTTCTTTTGATATTATAGTGTTGCAAAGCGGACCAAATCCTGTATTCACACCGTAAACAACATCGCCACTTTCAACAATTTGAGCTACGTTTTCAGAGCTTTTTACAACTTTAGCTCGCGCTTCAGTATTTAGCTGGAAGGATAATTTCCCATCGCAAATATTGATTACGTTTTGGATGGAGATGGTGTCAATTCCGAGATTAAACATATTCTTAATTAATCTATTATTTAAAATGAGTTTGATGTAAATCTCCCTCACGGTCATTCCCGTGAAAACGGGAATCTGGATTTTGCTAAATAAATAGAATGAAGTCCTAAGCTTAGTTCCAGATTTCGGCCTTCGCCGCGAAATGACAGTAGTTAAATCATAAAATAGATTATTAATGTAATGTTTTAAAATACTTTATATGTATATATTGATGCTTATGAGTAATCAGATAGAATTCAGACATCTCAATTATTTTCAGACAGTAGCCAAGGAGCTTCACTTCAGGAAAGCGGCAGAAAAACTGTTTATCACTCAGCCTGCATTAAGCAGACAAATTCAGCAATTGGAAGAATATGTTGGGGTTGAGCTTTTTAAAAGGGATAAACGCAATGTGTCGCTGACTAAAGCAGGAGAATATCTCCTCAAAGAATCTCAGTTTCTGTTTGATCATCTGGGATTTATAAAAGATAATATTCGTCATATTGCAAAAGGGAACGAAGGAGAAATAAGAATCGGATTTGTCGGATCAGCTATGCAGAGTGTAATTCCTTCACTGCTCAAAAAGATCAACAAAGATTCTCCCGGAATTCATTTTGTACTTACTGAGTTGACCAATCAGGATCAGGTTGATAAAATCAGAAATGATCAGTTGGATCTGGGTTTCATCAGAACAATGAGATTACCGGAAGGATTAAAGAAGCTGGATGTTTTTGAAGAAACCTTCTGTTTGGTATTGCCTAAGTCTCACTCGGTATCTTCTGGAAATTTTAAAAATATTTCTGACCTGAAAGAAGAGAGTTTCATTTTGTTTTCCAGTCAGTACAGCCATGGCTACTATGATAAGATCATGAGTATTTTTGAAGATCAGGGCTTTACTCCGAAAGTAGCACATGAATCGGTACATGCTAATACCATTTTTCGTTTGGTAGAGAATGAATTGGGAATCGGGATTGTGCCAAGCTCATTAAAGCAAGGTTTTGATCTGAATATAAAATTCATCGATCTGAATAAAATTTCTCAAAGAACAACACTATCGGCTATTTGGAAGGAAGAGAGTAGGAATCCGATATTGGGGAAAGTGATTGAGACATTGAACTAAACCCACCAGGAAATATAAATGTGTTCGTTCCGACGCAGAGCATCGGAACAAGGGATAAGTATTTTACTTTGGAAAGCTAGATGAAGAGTAGTC
The DNA here is from genome assembly GCA_965215865.1 of Balneola sp. Classification (GTDB taxonomy): domain Bacteria; phylum Bacteroidota; class Rhodothermia; order Balneolales; family Balneolaceae; genus Balneola. Next base: position 3,046,923 of record OZ244125.1, on the reverse strand, counting down.
AGCCCTAATCTCAATCAAGTTATTTGTCTTTTTTCCGACGTGGAACGTACTGAATGAGGTGTAGTTATTTGGGTATTGACTCCCAGAACTTACCTCGCTCCGATGCTCTGCGTCGGAGCGCCCCAATCTCCAAATAAAGTCAGTGGTAGCTCACAGTCATTACCATTATAAAATCGAGCGGATGATAGAGACCAATCAAATTTATTAGCAACCAATTGAGCTTTTACAGGATTATAGTGAATGTATTTAATTTTCTGTTCCATAATCTCATCAGAGAAAACTTGCTTAGGATGAAACCCTTCAGACCAAACTTGGTATTCTCTATCTGTTTTATGAGTTAACTTGGAATTTCTTAAAACAGATAATTGATTAGCTTTGCCCGTGTTCTTTAGTGAGTTGATTATCTGCCTAGCAGTGAATAATTTAAAACTGCTTATATGCTTTGCAAGGTTATTTCCTTGAGCTATAAAATGTATATGATCTAGCATTATCACGAATGCATATATCTTTACGAGCCTCTTCTTAATCAAAAATTCTAAACCTCCTAGAATTATAGTGCTATGATCCAACAACATTGGTAATTTGGTCACCAGACTAGAAGTTATGAAGTATGGATAGTTTTCATCTAAGATTTTATATCTGCTTCTTCCCATACTTAGTAAGACAGTTTCAGCGCTTATTCCTTACAGAATTATAGCAATTGCGACGAATAAGTGTACTCGTTCCGACGCAGAGCATCGGAACGAGGGTAAGTATTTTACTTTAAACATGGAATGAGGAGTTAGTCAGTATCTACTTAACCTCGATATTTGAGGCTAGCTACGATGCTCAGCGTCGTAGCTAATCCCAAGCCAATACATCTCATAGGTAACATCTATCAATTCAATGTTGCAACATCGAAGTTTAAACTTTAAATTATGACTGAATTAAAGATTAACACTAACCAAAGACACAATTATGAAAGCATTAAACGTGCCTACGAAAGATCAAGTAAATGATAAAGCAAAAGAGATTTTTGAAAATCTTGAAAAGCAATTAGGAATGGTTCCTAATATATATGCAACCATCGGTTACAACGGTGATGTGTTGAAAAGCTATATGGATTTTGATTCTTCGATTGGAAAAACATTTTCCATGAAAGAGAAAGAGACCATCAAACTTGCAGTATCAGAAGTGAATGGATGCAACTATTGCTTAGCGGCGCATACAGCAATTGCAAAGCAAAACGGTTTATCTGAAGAAGATACTCTCAAAATAAGAGATGGAAGTATTGAAGATGAAAAGCTGAGAACATTGAGCAGAATTGCTGCAGAAACAGCTGAAAACGCAGGTAAGATCACAGAAGAAAGCAGAGATGCATTTTTTGATCTTGGTTACGAAGAAAAAGACCTGATCGATTTCATCGCAGTTGTACTTAGCGTAACGTTTACAAATCTGGTTCATAACGTGACGGAAATTCCTGTTGACTTTCCAGAGGTGAAAGAACTTGAATTAGTAGAAGCGTAGTTTTTTAAACTATTCGATGTTTAAACATCATTAGTTTAGTATCTTGGTCGGGTTAGCTATTAGCCCGACCTTTTTTATTTGGAGGAAAATCATGAGTGAATTTACAGAAACTGAAATACAACAAGCTTTATTTACCAATGAGCAACACCGTTTGAGGGTGAATCTTTTATTGACTTCAGGTTGGTTGAAAAATGAGATCAAAGAATTTTTGGATCAGTTTGAGATCACTCAACAACAGTTTAATATCCTGAGGATTCTTCGTGGAGCAAAAGGTGATCCGTTATCAACCAATGAGATTTGTGAGAAAATGATCGATAAGATGTCGGACACTTCACGAATTGTGGATCGTTTGGTAACAAAAGGATTGGTAACTAAACAACCTTGCCCACATGACGGCAGAAAAGTTCAGGTATTCATCAGTGGAGATGGGAAATATTTGCTATCAACCATCGATACCAAACTCAAAAATTTAGATACAGTATTTGATAATCTAACGGATAAAGAGATTTTGGTACTAAATGAGTTGTTAGAAAAAATCACGCAATAATTATTAGATAGAAAAACCTGTAGGGGTAATTCATGGATTACCCCTACGGGTTTTTTAGGCATCTTTGCTAAAACCGATCGTTTTATCTAAAAAAGTCTGAATCCCTTTCTCCTGATCATCCATTTTCAAAATATCTGATATAGCTAATCCGGCGCCTTTTAGGTTTTTGGGAAACCACTTTCCATATTCCAGCTCAGGAGCTTTCGAATAATCTATTTCTCCATCTTTTTTCCATTGGGTCACATAGAAGTAGGGTTCCTTAATTACAGAATCAGCAACGGCGTATCCAATGCTGAAAGATTGAATCGCTTCGCCATTATCATCAAACCGAAAAGGAACATAAACTCCATGATCAAAGTGATGAGGCCATGTTCTGGCGGGAGTTGCTTTCGTATGCTTTGAGAAGATCTCATTACAAACCTGATCGGCAATAGTTCGGTGGTTAGCCAATTCTTCAAGAACTATAGAATCTAATTCCGGAAAAGGTTTAGCCTCATCGGTTGGATGTTCAGGAATCTCATAATGCATTTTTAGTTCAAGAGCAGAGGCATCAATTTGCTTTAGCTGAAGAGCTTGTCGAAGCCACAGCAATCCTTCCTGCTTGGTTTTTCCGGATAAGGAAAGAGAAGCCAGTTCAATTCCGGTTGGTCCGGAAACTTTTAAGGCTAAACTTGGAACTTGTAAAGCCACTCTGGCTCTGTTATTTATAGAATCTCCGTAAAAAGTATTTGTTTTAGCATCCCAACTCATATTTGTATGACTGTCATCTTCTCTTTCTTCCAGTAAATACTTGCCTGATGCAGCTATAAATTGTACAGCATGATGAAGTGTTAACTGTGCTTCATTTAATTTTGAAATAGGTAGTTCAGAGCTAAATTTCATTTTCTATTATTCTTCTGAGTCTTGTTCAGGAGTTCCGATGATTACTTCTTTTTCGATGTATCCACCTCTGGTTGATAGTATTTTTAACGTTGCTTTAGCACCATCAATTCCATTCAGTTCAATTTCAAATGAAGCGGATTTACTTTCTCCGGCTTTTGTATATCCGGCTTTAATGGTTTTATTAAAAGTTGAAGGAGTTAAGATTTTAACTTTCGCATCTTCAAAGCCTTTGGTAAGATCATTATCAAAGTTGAGTTGAATCCTGTCTTCCTGAACAATCTTTACAAGCTTGGCCTGTTCAAGTGCAACAGGGAGCTTTCCTGTATTCGTCCATTTTACAGTCACTTCATACTTATTGTCTTTTTTCTTTTTTACAACCACATCATCCAATTCTATTTGAGGTAGTTCCATAGCCATCGCAAGATTAAATAACGCCTGCTTTTTAGCCCAGCCTTCAAGCTGCCATCCCGGTCCGTTTTGGCTAAAGAATTTAGGATGAAAACCACCGATTTCAACTTCTCCTAAAGTAGGATGATCAAAAGGCTCCCATTCTCTGAAACCATTGCCATTATTTTCTTTGTCATCCCAGGTAATTCCATCAAAATCGTCATAGATACCGTCATTATTATAATCTTCCATGGCTCCGTTATTCCATAATTCATCACCATACCAGATGGATCCAAAATAGAAGTATCCAAAATCAGGTCCGTGTCCAAATAATGGGGAAGGAGTGGATGGATCTCCAGTAAATCTGTTGATCGGATACCTCGTCATGTAGGTTTCATACACATCCCCGGCCCAAGGATAATTTGTGATTTCCAGCCCCATCTTATCGTACTTCTCATATAATTTGAGATCAGATGGATACATCCGCTCTTCACTTTTGGAAGTAGATGGAGGGCGTAAATGCATAGGGACTCTGGTATCCATAGAATTTACAACAGATATATTTGGATGGGTTAACATCCACATTACAACAGAGCGAGATTCAGGTTCACTAAGTGGAAATTCTCCTGCTCCGTATTGTGTAAAACCTCTTCCGGTTGCATCTTTACCAATATCAGGTCGCCAGTTTTCTACATAATTTCTATGGAGATCTAAACCGCCAACCCCATCTTCGTTAAAGTCACCATCGCCGTCGTTGTCAATTCCTTCTGAGTATACAAACCATTCACCTTGTCCTGCTTGAACTCTTTTCATCAATCGACCTTTTGGATCGCGATCATCAATTACGTAATTAGCTTCATCCATTTCATCTTCATTGGCTTTTCTACGGATTTGGTAGATAATACCATCTCCATCAAGATCTTCTTCGGGATCTTCATCAAGCAGACCATCACGATCATTGTCATGTGGTCTCACCGAACTTCTGTTTCTTTGTGCTGTATGCAGATATAAATTTGATCCATCAGGATTATTCTGCGGACGTAGATAAATGGCTTTAGTGTCTATCAGGTTTGTAATTGCTTCATCTTTCCCATAATTCTCCAGCAAATGTTGAGTAAGCCAAAGAATGGATTCACTACTGGTAATTTCTCCACTATGTCTACCACCTTCAAAGTATGCAGCAGGCTTATCAGTATCTTTTCCCGTTTCTTTATTTGTGATGGTCATTTGCAAGATTGGCCGACCTTCAAAACTGGTAGCAACCTGATACAAATCTACGATCTCAGGATACATTTCCGCCCATTTCAGATACCATGCGTACATTACATCAACGGTATGATATCCATCAAATATGAGTTCGTCTTCCGCTTCATAAATAACTTCTTCATGCCTATGCTGTTTAAAGAAACTGATTCCATGTCGCTCACCTTTTACAGTATACATGACTGTATCTTTATCGGATTCCGGCCAGGTTTCTACATCAAGTGATCGGTAGTTTTGGGCGTTTACGGATATTGTGAGGATCAAGCATAAGCTTGTAATGATGAAACTTCTCATTTTATGTAGTTAGTTAATTATTTCACTCCGGCGTATTCAACACCTGAAAGATGATGCATTTCTTTTTTCCATGTTACTAAGTCGTAAGGAGAAAAGTCTTTAAAACTTGTATGTCCACATGCCCTAGCCAGAATTTTCATAAGCTCTGTTGATCCATGAAAGAAGTTGTCGAGTCTGGCCGCAGATTTTTCAATCTCAAAACGAGCTCTTAAATGATCTTTCATTGATGCTATTCCAACCGGACAGTTATTAGTATGACAAGCCCTCATTCCCAGACATCCGATCGCCTGAATTGCTGCGTTAGAAATAGCAATTCCGTCAGCTCCTAAAGCCAAAGCTTTGGCAAAATCAGGAGCTGTTCTTAACCCACCTGTTACGATCAACGTAATTTCATTCGGTCCGAGCCCTTTTCCATCTAAATATTTTCTGGCTTTGGCTAGTGCCGGAATAGTTGGAATTGAAATATGATTTCTGAGTACTGTTGGAGCTGCTCCGGTTCCACCGCCACGACCATCAAGTATGATATAATCAGCTCCGGAATCGAGTGCGAATTGTATATTTTCTTCTATATGATTCGCGGAAAGCTTAAATCCAATAGGAATTCCTCCCGTTACTTCCCGAACCTTATCACCCATTTTTCTGAAATCATCAGGCGTAACTAAATCATCAAATTTAGGTGGTGAAATTGCCGAGGTGCCTTCTTCGAGTTCACGCACTTCTGCTATTTTTCCTTGAACTTTTTCTCCGGGAAGATGTCCGCCAACTCCGGTTTTAGCACCTTGCCCTCCTTTAAAATGAAATGCCTGTACTTTTTTTAGTTTATTCATTGAAAAACCAAATTTGGCAGAAGCTAGCTCATAAAAATATCGGGAGTTTTCGGCTTGTTCTTCAGGGAGCATACCACCTTCGCCTGAACAGATTCCGGTTCCGGCCATTTCAGCCCCTTTTGCCAGTGCAATTTTAGCTTCTTCGGACAGAGCGCCAAAACTCATATCAGAAACAAAAAGCGGAATATCTAACTCGAGAGGCTTTTTGGCTTTTGGTCCTATGACCAGCTTAGTCTCCACTTCAACATCTTCGAATTGAGGAGCAGGAGAGAGTTGCGCGGTTTGAAACTGAATGTCATCCCAAACTGGAAGTTCTTGTCTGCTTACACCCATAGCTTCCATACTTCCATGAGCACCTTCTTTCATTCGGTTTTTTGCCAATCCCTGAATTTCACCATTGAATGGTTCATCATCCGTTCCGTGAATATCCTGATAGGTTCCCAGATATTCATCTCTTTGATAAGGTTGAGGATTGTCCTTTTCCCATGAAGCAATTTCTTCTTCATCAACCCAAACCTGTCCTTCATCTACCCAGGATTTAAAACTATGAAGTGCTTCATCATTATTGTATTCACTTATTCCGGTTTTGTAACGATAATCCCAGCCATGAACTCCACAAATTAAATTGTCTCCATCGATATGACCATCAGCAAGTAAAGCTCCCCGGTGATGGCAACGTCCAAAAAGAACGGAAACTTCATCGCCATATCGAATAATTACCAGATCAACATTGGAAACGAGAGCGTATGCGGGAGAAAGTTCTTCAAGATCGTCCCACTTAAAAATAGATTTTGGCAGCATAATACATTGGTTTTTAAAGTTAAATGAATAAACCAAAAATTGATGTGGGATAAAAGGAAGAGAAGAAAATGTTATAGAATTTGCCAAGAGTCTTTATGGTTCATCTATAATTCCGTAATGCTTATATCTAGGTCAGAAAAAAAGCCCCTCGGAAATCAATCACGAGAGGCTTTAGGGGTACAAATTAATAACAGATTACTCTGTTTTTAATTGAATAATTTTTTTACCCAACCAAACACACCGCCTGAGCGATCGCCTTCGCGACCTCCTGAAAGTCCGTCATAATTTGGACGGGGTAGTCCATGTTTTTTAGCTGATTTTGCTTTTTTATTTTTATTCCGGTTGTTGTTTGAAGTCCCACGACGGGTTTTGTTAGAGCCGCTCTGATTTTTCTTTTTGGAAGCTGAGTTGTTGCGTTTCTTTTTATTCTTAACTTCTTCAGGAAGTTTTATTTCTTCAGGAGCAAATCCTACTTCATTAGTAATTTTTTCGATGTCCTCACGATCCATTTTTGAAACCAGAGAAACGATCTGATTTGCTTTACCGGATCCAACTAGTTCAGCACGATAACGATATTCATCTACATCACTTGGTACATCATAATTTATTACCTGAGTGACTTTGTTAAGATCGATATCCGTAGCTGAAAGTCCGCCAACTACAAGAATCTTCATCTCGTTGGAGGTAAACTTCTGAAACCGTTCGTTGAAAGTTTCTTTGTTAATGCTTTCATCAACACTTACAACACCCCAGCTCTTTTTAAGAATGATTCTGAAAAGTCTGTCTGCAGTTCTTTTTGAAGCTGTGAAAACAACAATTCTTTCAACTTTACTATTTTCCAGATGAGCCATCAAGGTAGAAATTTTCATTCTTGGCGGCACATTGATGTATACTTGTTCCAGATTTTTTGGAACAGATTCAGGATTTTCTTCCTGATCCTTTTTTAGTACTACAGAAACCGAAGCTTCTTTTAGTTTTTCTTTTGGTGATTCTTCCGCTTCCGGCTCTTTTTTCTCAGGATTAAGCACCACTTTTACAGAGGCTTTTTCAAGCTTTTTGTTTACAGCTTCCTGGTCTAAAGTTGCTGGCTCAACAGGTTTGTTGTTTTCTCCGGATGTTTCTTCTGTTATATCTTTCGGAGTATTATCTTCCGATTGTGTGTTCTCAGAATTATTTTCGGGGTTTAATACCACTTTTACAGAAGCCTTTTCCAGTTTAGCTTTTACTTCTTCTTCGTTGATTTCAGCAGGTTCAACTGCTTTTTTCTCTTCAATATCAGTAGACTGAAATCCTATTAATTCAGGATTTTTAAGCGCATTTTCGGCTAGCTGCTTGGTAGCATTATTCATAGTTCCGGAAAAAATGAGCACCTGTGGCTGGTTCTCAATAAATTCAAAGATAGACTTCACCCTGCCTACAAGGCTAAAGTTTTCCATATTATGCGCTTCATCGATCACAACACATTCGAGATCGGTAAAGGTTTTTTTGGTTTTTTCCAGTATGTCAACTAATCGGCCGGGATTTGCTACAATCACCGGTGCTCCATCTAATACAGCTTGTTCTTGTGCGACTTTGTCACCTTTCATGGATAATGAAGTACTGCTCACTTGTGCATGATACCCCATCGCCCAAATCATTTCATCAATCGCTTTCGCTCGCTCTATAGATGGTGTTAAAATTAATATTCGCGTGCCGTTTACCTCTCCGTTTGCTATCAACTTCTGCAATGCAGGGATCAAAAATGCTCCGTTATCCTCACTTTCATTCTTAACAAGCAGATGCTTGCCTTCTAAGGCCTGTGGAATAACTTCTTGCTGGAGAGGGGTTGGCTTTTCAATTCGTGTATCGACCAGTCCATTCAATAGATCAGGACTCAGGTCATATTGTTCAAAAGACAATGTTCCACCTCGTTCGTTTGGCGTTATAGTTCAGTTTTCAAAGATCAAATGCTCAAAATCATCAATGAGCAAGCTTTAATATAAGAAATGTGAAGCAGAGTTGATAAGGTTCGTTTCTAAAAAGCTTCTTTTGCTGTCAGGATGCCTGAAACTGTAGTTATCAATTTCTTTATTTGCCCTTGCGGAACTTTTTCGGGAAACTAACATACTTAAAATTAGACCTATCCTTTTAAAACCTAATTTATTACTGCTATGCCTTACCATCGCCGATGTTTACTATCCCTGTTTCTGCTAATTTCTTTATTTACGGCTTGTTCAGAACCGGAGCTGCAAGAACAGATCTCAGATCCGGAACAATTTGCAGAATTTATTGAGGGATATACTTCCGGCGAAGTTAGTTCGCATAGCGAAATCGCGATTACATTTACCAAACCTGTTTCTGAGAAGGTCAATATCCGTTCGTTGAGGCTTTTTGATCTTTCTCCATCAGTGAAAGGATATTCGGAATTGGTAAACGATAGAACAATTGTGTTTAAACCTAACGACCCATTTAAGCAGGGACAGGAATATCAGGTTTCTTTCGAGCTGTCAAAGTTGTTTGAAGTACCCGATGACAAAAAAAAGTTTTCATTTACTGTAAATACAATGAAACAGCAAATGGAAGTGGTTTTAGGCGAACTTGAAATAGTAACGGAAACGAGTATGAAGCTTTCAGGTACAATTTATACAGCAGATAAAGCCTGGAAAAAAAATATAGATCGTGTGTTATCCATATCTCAAAAAAGGAATAATGATCTCGAACTAAGCTGGACTCAAAATAACTCAGGAACGGTTCATGATTTCGTAATTTCAGGAATAAAGAGAGACGACCAAAAAAGTGAGTTGAAATTAAGCTGGGATGGCAGTCCAATTGGAACAGATACAAAAGGAAACCAGATCATAGAAATTTCAGATAATTCTGTATTTGAGCTTTTAGCTACACGGGTTTTTACAGATAACAATCCAAGAGTTGAACTAACTTTTTCTGATCGTTTAGATGCCACACAAAATTTACAGGGATTGATTCAGGTTCAGGACATGAATGAGATCAACACCATCATTAATGGAAATACATTGGTGATTACTCCAAGACAACGAAGAACCGGAGTTAAAACACTGACCATTAATTCAGGAATAAAAAACGAGGCCGGTAGACGATTAGAAACTGAGATCACAAGAGAAATTCAATTCAATCAGCCCAAGCCACAACTCGAATTACTTGGAAAAGGCACCATTATCCCAAGTTCTGATAATCTGTTATTTCCGTTTAAAGCGGTGAGTCTGGGAGCTGTTGATGTTAGAATCATCAGGATTTTCGAGAATAATATGGGACAATATCTTCAGGAGTATGGAATATCAGCGAATGACCAATATAGAATTGAGCGGGTTGGACGTCAGGTATTTGGCGGAGCAATTCCACTTTCAAGTTTGGGAACAGTGGAGGCCGGGAACTGGAATAACTATGCACTTGATCTGTCAAAAATCATTGAACCTGAACCCGGAGCGCTCTATCAGGTAGAAGTTGATTTCAGAAAACATCAGGCAGTTTATGAGTGTGGAGAAAATGATTCTGAAACTACTGCGCAAGTTACGGATAGAAGCTGGACGTATTCATCCACTGAAGAAGAGCAATTCTGGAACAACTACAGAAGCAATTCTTATCCAAGAGGTTATAATTGGAGAGAAAGGGACAATCCATGTGATGTCAGTTACTACTATAATCAAAGAAGTAAAGTCAGGAATATTCTCGCTTCTGATTTAGGGATAATAGCAAAAAGCGGAGATCAGGGAAGTCTTACAGCCTTTGTAACCGACCTCAAGACAACAGGTCTGAAAGCAGGAGTAAAAGTTGAATTGTTTGATTATCAGCAACAACTGCTGGCATCAGCAAATACGGATCAAAACGGTAAGATCGAATTATCATCTTCAAGAGATCCATACTATTTAGTAGCTACTTCGGGAGATCAAAAAGGATATTTGAGATTAGATGATGGGACATCTCTGTCAGTTAGTGATTTCGATGTTTCCGGTGCACAGGTACAGAAAGGAGTAAAAGGATTTTTATACGGAGAACGAGGTGTTTGGCGACCGGGTGACACTCTTTTTGTTTCTTTTATTCTGGAAGATGAAAATGATGTGTTACCTGAAGATCATCCGGTAAGTTTTGAGTTGAGGAATCCATCAGGGCAAGTAGTGAATCGCAAAACATTCACGACGTCATTAAATGGATTTTATGTTTATGAAACATCAACCGAGAAGCAGGCACCAACAGGTAACTGGAGAATTTCAGCAAAAGTCGGAGGGCTTACTTTCGACAAAACCATCAAAATTGAAACGGTTAAATCAAATCGTTTAAAAGTAGAAGTCGATTTCGAAAATGATGTTATCACCGCTGATGATCGGGAATTGAACGCAACTTTGAATTCACGATGGCTACATGGTGCAATAGCCAGAAATTTGAAAGCAGATGTTGAAATGAGTATGAGTCGATCTGAAGCTACTTTCTCAAAATATCCGCAATTCTCTTTTTCTGATGAATCCATTTCTTTTTCAGGTTCTCCAACACAGATATTTGATGGAAATTTAGATCGGTCGGGCAAAGCACAACTGGATTATACTTTTAAAGAATTGAACGAAGGACCGAGCCGAATCAGAGTAAATCTGAAAACAAGAGTGTTTGAACCTTCCAGTAATTTTAGCGTCGGGAGTTCTACTACTTATTATTATCCGTTTGAAACATTGATCGGATTAAGAACACCCCGAACGAGCGAGGACCGATATTCTAATTGGCTGGAAAGAAATCAGGATCACAGTTTTGAAGTGGTTTCTCTGGATAAAGATGGAAATACAATTCCAAATCAGCAGCTCGAGTTTGAAGTTTATAATATAAGATGGAGATGGTGGTGGGAGCGTAGTCGGGAAGAACTAAGCAATTACTTTGAAAGAAGAAATGTGCGAAAAGTAAGATCCGGAACGGTTGCAACTAACTCAGAGGGAAAAGGATCTTTTGATGTTAACATCTCCAATAATGATGGCGGCGGAAGATATTTAGTTCGTGTTAAGAATAAAGACGGAGGACATTCAGCCAGTCAGATCGTTTATTTCAGTTGGTACGGAGGAAGTGGTTCGGGAGTGAGTCCTGCAAGATTGACGTTCAGTTCTGATAAAGAAACGTACAATGTTGGAGATGAGGGAATTCTGAATATACCAAGCAGCGAAGGAAGTAAGATTCTGATCAGTTTAGAAACCGGATCAAAGATCCTCAGCACAGAATGGATAGATGGGAAAAAAGGAAGCACAGAGTATCGTTTTGAAACTTCGGGAGATATGAGCCCCACGATTTATGCTCATGTTATGCATGTGCAATCTCACGGTCAAACAGAAAACGATCTTCCCATCAGGATGTATGGCGTAATTCCAATCAAAGTAGAAGATCCATCTACTAAAATATCACCGGTAGTTAAGCTTCCGGAGGAGTTGAAACCTGAAACCAATGCAGTAATTGAAGTTTCGGAATCGAACAAAAAAGCGATGACTTACACAGTTGCTGTAGTGGATGAAGGCTTGCTGGATCTGACAAATTTCAACACCCCTGAACCTCATGACTATTTCTATGCCAGAGAAGCATTGGGAATAAAAACCTGGGATATTTTTGGTTCAGTAAGTGATGTTTATGCAGGATCATTATCCAGAATTTTGGCTGTTGGAGGTGATGGGGAACTCAAAGCTTCTGAAGATCCTCTTAATGAAGCAAATCGTTTTAAGCCCATGGTTCGATTTTTAGGTCCTTTTTATTTGGAAAAAGGGAAAACAAACCGACATCAAATTTCAGTTCCGAATTATGTTGGATCAGTAAGAACTATGGTCATTGCCGGACAAGATGGTGCATACGGAGAAACAGAAGCCACAACTCCGGTTCGGAAACCTGTTATGGTTTTAGCCACTTTACCGAGAGTGCTTGGTCCGGGAGAAGCGGTTAATCTTCCGGTAAATGTCTTTGCGATGAAGGAATCAGTTAAAGATGTTCAGGTGAAAGTTGAGACCAATGAACTTTTTGAAATTATTGAAAGCTCATCAACGACATCAGTTCAATTTTCTGAACCGGGCGATGAATTGGTTACGTTCAAACTGAAAACAAAACCCGCTATCGGCGTTGGTAAAGTTCGGGTTGAAGTTATCAGCGGAAACGAAAGTGCCTATCATGAAATAGAGATTGCTGTAAGAAATCCGAATCAGCCTTTCGTGGATATAAGATCCGAAACTGTGGAATCTGATTCTGACTGGGAAGTGATTTTTGATCCGCAGGGAATGGCAGGAACGAACGAAGCGACATTGGAGATCTCCAGAATTCCCCCTGTGGATTTCGGGAAGAGATTGAATTATTTGATCCGTTATCCTCACGGTTGTATTGAGCAAACTACTTCTTCAGCATTTCCTCAGTTATTTGTTGATGATGTTATGGAACTGGATCAAGAGCGCAAAAAGAATATTCAAACCAACATTAATGGGGCGATAAAAAGAATTGAAAAGTTTATAACATCAAGTGGTGGATTGTCTTACTGGCCCGGACACGAAGATGCCAACTCCTGGGGAACCAATTACGGATATCACTTTCTGCTGGAAGCCCAAAAGAAAGGATATTATGTTTCTTCAAATGTGATGGATCGAATCAATCGGTTTCAAAGACAAAGAGCCAGAACCTGGACTGAGAACAATGAGTATTATCGTTCAGATCTGATTCAATCGTACCGATTATATACGCTGGCTCTTGCTAATTCCGCGGATCTTGGAGCTATGAATCGTTTAAGAGAAAGAGAAAACCTATCCATTCAAGCAAAATGGCGATTGGCGGCAGCTTATGTGTTAGCCGGTCAGCCCGAAGCCGGAAATGATATTGTTGAAGGAGCATCCACTGAAGTCGAAGACTACAGAGAGCTTTCCAGAAGTTATGGTTCTTCTCTCCGGGATCGCGCCATGATCCTCGAAGCATTGAGTTTACTGAAGAGAAATCAGGATGCCTCTCTGGTGGCGAGAAGTGTTTCTCAGGAATTAAGTTCACAAAGATGGCTCAGCACTCAAACAACAGCTTACGGTTTGATCGCGATTTCTAAATTTCTGGAAGAAAGCGGTTCATCGGGTGATATTAATGCTTCATACACTTTAAATGGAAGGCGAGATGGAAAGATCGGATCTCAGGCTTTCATCACCGAGATCAATTTGAAAATGAATGAGCTTTCAGAAAACAAACTGGTGTTTAAAAATGAATCTGAAGGAACTTTGTTTGCCCGATTGATATTGAAAGGAACCCCGCTTTTGGGTGATGATATCACCAATTCAAACAGTTTGAATCAGAAGATCAGATATACAGATCTGGATGGGAATTCGATAGATCCTGAGAATATTGAACAAGGGAGCGATTTTATAGCTGAGGTTACGATCTCAAATCCTGGACTTCGTGGTAATTATGAGGAGATGGCGTTGAGTCAGATCTTTCCATCCGGTTGGGAGATCAGAAATACCCGAATGGATGACGCTTCTTTCAGCGAGCCCACTGCAAGTTTCGAATATCAGGATATCAGAGATGATCGCATCTACACTTATTTTGATCTGAGAGCAAAGCAATCCAAAACATTTCGGATTCAATTAAATGCGAGTTATGCCGGAAAGTTTTATTTGCCTTCGCTAACTACTTATGCAATGTATGATGAAACCATCAGTGCCCGTAATGCCGGAAAGTGGGTGAATGTAGTTCCTGTTGAAGAATAAACATGAAGAAAATTTTCAATCATATTGACACACCCCTAAATCCTCTCTCAAGAAGGGACTTAAATTTTGAATAATGAAGTGGTTTAAGAATTTAATATCGATGAGAGCACCAACCCTCCCTTCAATCCCCTCCGGTGGAGGGGAAGCTCGTTGCTCAGATACTGAACCGAACCAACGAGTCTTCCTCTCCCGGGAGAGGAAACAAAGGAGAGGGTTTATAGCAGTGATCTTAATATCTATTTTTGGAATCCTTTACTTCAACTCCCTCCCAGATCCATTATTCAATCCTTCTTATTCTACGATACTAGAAGACAAAAACGGAATCCTGATCGGGGCAAAAATTGCAGATGATGAGCAATGGCGATTTCCGGTTTCAGAAGAAGTGCCCGAAAAATTTAAAAAGGCAATTATTGAATTTGAAGACAAGAACTTTGAGTCTCATTTTGGTGTAGACCCCATCGCTATAGCACGTGCGCTTAAGCAGAATTATGAAGCCGGAGAAGTAGTAAGCGGGGCCAGCACTTTAAGTATGCAGGTCATCAGATTGGCAAAAGAAAATCCGGATCGCACTGTTTGGGAAAAGTTGAAAGAAATGGTTCAGGCTACCCGACTTGAGTTCAGTTACTCAAAAGATGAAATATTATCTCTTTATGCAGCTCACGCTCCATTCGGCGGAAATGTAGTTGGACTGGAGGCCGCTTCATGGAGATACTTCGGAAGAAGTCCTGCGAACCTTTCATGGGCAGAATCAGCAACTCTTGCCGTTCTGCCGAATAGTCCGGCGCTTATTCATCCCGGAAGAAACAGAGAAGCGCTTAAAGCCAAAAGAGATCGATTACTGAAAAGATTAATGGAAGAGGAGCAGATCGATTCTCTTACATACGAACTTTCTGTGTTAGAGCCATTGCCTGAGCAGTCACTTGATCTGCCAAACGAGGCTCCACATTTGGTTTCTAAATTTTATACAGGCTCAAAAAAAGGAAGCAGAGTCAGAACATCGCTAGATATCAACCTGCAAGACAAGATCAATAAAATTGTAGACAGCCATCATGAAAAACTGAGATCGAATGGCATTCAAAATGCAGCGGTATTGGTGCTGAATGTAAATTCGGGAAAGGTGATCTCTTATGTTGGCAATACAAAAGGTAACTCAGGAAAACACGGACAAAGCGTAGATGTGATCACTTCCCCAAGAAGTACGGGGAGTATTTTGAAGCCTCTATTATATATGTTGAAACTAAATGAAGGAGAGATGTTGCCGAATTCTTTAGTGCCGGATATTCCCTCAAAATTCATGGATTATTCTCCACAGAATTACAACAGAAGTTATGATGGAGCGGTGCCTGCATCAGAAGCTCTTTCAAGATCTTTGAATGTACCGGCCGTATATATGTTACAGGAGTTTGGGGTTCCAAAATTTCATCATTATCTGATTGAGTTGGGATTAAGCACCATCACCTATGATCCTGAACATTATGGTCTGTCCTTAATATTAGGAGGAGCTGAAGCTACTTTATGGGATATAACATCAGTGTACGGATCGCTGGCCCATCAGCTCAATAATTATAGCGCTTCAAAAAATGATTCTGATGGATATGAGCGGTTAAACTTTTCTTCGAAGTTAGAATCAGATAAACACTCTGAAAATAATTCTCAAAGAACAGTAATAAACCCCGGCGCTTTGTACAGTACTTTTGAAGCAATGCTGGAAGTCACCCGGCCGGAAGAAGAATTGCATTGGCGACGTTTTCAGAATGCAAGAAAAGTAGCATGGAAAACCGGAACCAGCTACGGCTATAGAGATGGTTGGGCGGTAGGAATTACTCCTGAATTTGTAGTTGGGGTTTGGGTTGGTAATGCTGATGGAGAAGGACGACCAGAATTAACAGGGCTGAAAACCGCAGGACCTATTTTATTTGATGTTTTTGACGCACTGCCTGCAATAAGCTGGTTCAACGAACCAGTTTATGAGATGGAAGAGATTTTGGTTTGCAAAAAAAGTGGACACAGAGCTGGTTCAGACTGCCCGAATACAATCAGGGAAAGCGTTCCAAAGACAGGATTAAAAACCGAAGTGTGTCCATATCACCAGGTAGTTCATATTGATAAAAACTCAGGACAAAGAAAGAACAGTAGTTGTGCTGATATTTCAGACTTAGAAACAGAGTCGTTGTTTGTGTTGCCTCCGGTTCAGGAATGGTACTATAAGAAAAATCACAGTGAGTATAGATCTTTACCTGAATTAGCTCCGGGATGTGGGGAAGAAAATAAGATGGCTATGAGATTGATCTACCCGTTCAATTCTTCAGTAATATATGTACCAAAAGAGTTGGATGGAGAAAAAGGAAAAGCTGTTTTTGAAATAGCCCATCGAAATAACCAGACTAAGATATTCTGGCATTTGAACGATGAATTCTTGGGAGAAACAGAGAGCTTCCATCAATTAGCGATCTCACCCGATCCCGGCAAGCATACACTTACATTAGTAGATGAAAAAGGGGAAAGATTGGAGCACGAATTTGAAGTAGTATCTCGATAATTAGGAATAAGTAAATATGGGAATTAGGAATAGGGTAACTGCCAATTCATAATTCAAAATCCAGAATTCTTAATTTTCATACTCTTTTAAATAAGTGGAATCTGTTGCGATAACTTCAAACTCAAAATAGATGTCATTAATTATTTTTGAAGAATCGATAGTAAAACCGGGAGTATTTGATTTGTCAATTAAGACATAAACAGAATCCAGAGTTTTCCATTCGATAGTAGGAGGAATTCGGTTAATCATGAGAGTATTTCCAGTAAGAGGGTAAGATTCAGATGAATTTGCAACCGACATTTGAATAGCAGTATAACCTAAAGCCCCGGAATCATATTTATAAAGACCTATTTTCTTTATTGAATCAGGAGAGAAGTATTCATTGAGTAAAACTTGGTTCTCGAGTTGCCAAGTGCTCTCGTTTATTATATCCCATCCTTTACCCATTTGATAAATAGCGATTCCAAACCATCCCAAAATGAAAAGAGGAACACAGACAATAATGATGAGTAAGATTTTTTTAATGCGGTCATTCATAATTAAGAATCCAAAATCTATAATTCTTAATTTTCAATTCCAATATTCCTAATTCTCTCCCCTGTATTGAAGTTTATGAGAAACCATCAAGCTCAACACTGCAAAGGCAGTGAATAAGAAAAACCCTATTTGCAAGCTGGAAGCGTTGGTAGTCATGATGTCCACATTTAAGGCGATATTTTCAAGGCTGGTAAGCTGTTCAGATATGATTCCGGTAAAACCGATATAAGCCATAAAAATAGCAACGACCATCACGTCCGCCATAGACCACTTCGCCGTTTTAAAAACCAAAAACTTGATAACCGGATTTTTCTTTAACTTTTCAGAATAGATATAAGCAATTGATCCCAGTAATTTGGAAACAGGGAATAACACACTGAAAGAGAAAACCAGAATTCCCACAGCCATTACGTCCACTTTTTTGTTGGTGATCATAACCCAGACTACTTCCAGAATACTTTTACTTTTGAAGTACAAAACCTGATCAATAAATACGATGGATTCGCCCATCAGCTCAAATTCCATCCTAGAGATCCGGGCATCAATATTGATCATGGGAATTAGAACACCTACTGATAGCAATATTCCACATATGATAGTAAGTACTGTGAACTCAGCTTTCATGAAATCAGAACTAAATGGAATCATTAGTGCCAATAATCCGATAATGCCAAATAATGATGCAGAGTAAGGAGTTCTTCGCTGATTTAAAGAGTCAACCTTTTCCTTTATAATATTGATGGCGTCTCTTTTTTCGGTAGCTTCGTGTTTAGCTAGGATCCGGTCGTACAAAGAATAATCAATTTCTGAGAAGGTGCTGTCAGAATATTCCTGCATTTTATCGATCAAGAAATCTTTAGCCAATTCTTTGTTTTCAGGATCTTTTATAAAGATGATAATACTCTCTGTTATTTCAGGAGTTTTTTCTCTCATTAAACCAAAGACATCCGTTACGGAAGCAACTCCTCTTTTTAGAAAACCTCCGACACTTCCTTTATTTTCTTCTTCAAATCCTTCCTCCAACTCGGCGATAGCTATTTCCAGAAACTCTTCTATTTTGATTCGCAGTTCGTCTTCTCGGGATTCAGACATTTGGAACTCATTAACTCGTACGATAATAATTCGCGTAAGCTCTTCAGTCCAAACATCAACATTAAAGAGTCCATACTTAACCATGGACAGCTCAATTAGTTCTGTTTCAAGAACTCTTTTATGAGACTCTATACGATAAATGAAGAAAGAACTGAATGCTACTCCGGCAAGCAAAACAGCAAGTATTGGCATTCTTAGTTGTTGCAATAATTCCCCGATTTATTTGAATTTTAAGATAGTAGGGAATGAAATTCAATAGAGCAAATATGACATGTAAATGCGAATTAAACCTAACAAAAAAAGTTGTTCATTTGTAAGGTAAACTCAAATGAACCTTATAATCATGAATAGAATTTTACTGCTGTCTGTATTACTCATCACAATGGGTTGTGCGTCTTCAAATTTTACAAGCACTTCAGATCTTAAATACCCGGAATACAAAGGAGCTGTGAGAGTCTTCTTTAATGAGCCTAAAGAAATTAAGTATGATGAAGTAGGAATAGTTGCAGCTGAAGGTGCTTTATTCAGTGATGATGTAGAAGTAATTAAATCACTCCAAAATAAAGCTGCAAAAGAAGGGGCAAATGCTATTATCATTATTTTTCAGTTTTCAGGAAAAACTATTAAAACTGAGGAGAAAGATAATGGAGTTTATATTTCGTCAGATAATGAAAGGAAGATGCTAGCTGTAGCGATTCGAATTAGGGAGTAACTATTAAATGGAAAGACATCTCGCGGCGTATGCCCCAGATCTGGATTGATAGTAAAGGTGGGCTCTTTGTTGCTGTCGAGATTCTACTCGTTTTGGAATAGCTAAGTTTATAAATAATTCCAAAATTCCCATCATCCTGCTTTCAGCGAAATGATAGATGAAGCAGATTTTAGAATTTAGATGTCCATCTGTCGGTATTTCCGGCTGATGGAGTTTTGTAAGATGCTCTTTTATTAATAGAACTCACTTTTTTAATTAATGAAAGAATCAGCAGTAATAACTATCAAAGAAATAACCATTCGATTAAACTAAAATTTATTGGTTGTTTAAATATCCGTTTTCGATTATAATCTGGCATGTCAACACGAGAAAAAATAGCACGATTCGTTTCCGGAATACTCATCATGTTTCCTGTATATGGGTTTGGATTAATGATGTTTACAGATGCGGGATTCGAATGGAAACAAAGCTTGTTTGTAAGTGTAGGATACTCTTTCTGTATGCTGTGGGTTGAAGTGTGGTTAAAAAGAAGACAAGCTCAAAAAGAAGCAATTAGTTAACCAAACAAACCCTCATCTCCTAAAACTTCCCGGAGCACTTCTTTACTATTTGCAGTATCAACCTGTGCTTTCAGTTTGATAAGTATGTTATACAACCCAACATGTACTTTAGTGGTATATATAAAGTGCTTGTTTCCTCTGGGTTCGTTCGACATCGGCGCTTCCTTAGTAAAGTGACGAATCATTTTATCGTACTCAGGATCACCAAAATCGAATACGCTCTCTTTATATGGTTTGGCGAAAAGCATACCATAGTTTTTGGCAAATTCGAAGTACTCCTGATCTTTGTCTCCATCCTTAGAGTTGGGTTTCAGTACTTCCAGTTTTTCAAATAAGTGTCTGATCTTTTCTTCGTCCTCGCTAAGATGAGTAGGGAGGAGCTGTAAATAATCTGAGAAAAACTCTGTTGGAAATTTCTTTACACATCCAAAATCAACCACTCCAAGTTTGCCGTCTTTGGTAAACAGGAAATTCCCCGGATGTGTATCAGCATGGATATAATCGTTGCCTTTGATCTGCTCGTGGAAAAAATCCCAAAGTAATTGTCCAAAATGATTTCTTTGTTCTTGTGATGGATTTTCTTTTAAAAAATCACCGAGGTGTCTTCCTTCCAGAAAGGTCATGCACAAGACTTTATATGATGAGAACTCCTGAATCCATTCAGGAATCTCAATATTTAACCCCGAAAACCGCTCATTAAAAAGATCGATTTGTTGTCCTTCATGTTTGTAGTCTGTTTCCAGCAGAAGGGTATTTTTGATCTCGTCGAAATATGGATCTATATCAGAGCCCTTTTTTATAAATCGTTTGGCAATAGTTTTTCCCATAGCGAGATCGGAACCAATGGTTTCTCTCACATTCGGGTATTGGATCTTGATAGCTACTTTTCTTCCGTCTTTTAAAACCGCTTTGTGAACCTGTCCAATAGAAGCCGCAGCAAAGGCTTCTGATTCAAATTTTGCAAAAAGTTGTTCTGGATAGCTTCCCAATTCTCTTTTTATAATAGAGCGAACCAGAGCCTTATTAATAGGAGGAACAGAATATTGTGCCTGACTCATTACTTCAGCAAATTCTTCAGGCAGAAACCCCTGATCCATGCTCATTCCCTGAGCAATTTTTAAAGCAGTCCCACGAAGTTTTGTAAACTCTTTGAAAACTTCCTTGGCATTATCAGAATGGAATTTTCCTGCATCATCATCTTGCTTCCCAGAAATCTTGTTTTTCAGATAACGCTGGGCATAATTTTTCCCAACTTTGATTCCGGTTTTAGCTATGATAGTTCCGCGCTCTAATTTTGAGGATGGGAAATCACTCATCTTTATTTTCTTCTTCGTTATCGTTAAACCAACTTGTTATCCATTCACCAAAAAGAGGAATATTTTTAGCTAATCCTGCATGACTGATTAAATATTTAGCAAGATCGAACCCTTTATCAATTACCTTATTATATACTACTTCTTCCACAAATCCGGTAAGCTTATCAGTTAGTGCAAAACTTCTTTCTTTGCCATCACTGTCATCCTTTAGCCAGAACTTTACAATATCGAGATATTCTCTTGCGATGAATTCATAGAAATAATCTTTCATCACAAAACCTGCGCTTACAGCGATTCTTCCATCAGTAGTAAAAAAGTGCTTGAACAAAGCAGTCACTTCCTGATGGAATTCGGAATTGCATCCTTTCTTAAAGACCATCTTTTCAAAAGTATCTTCTACAAACTCTCTTCGGTCTTCCATCATATCGAAAGTCGTAAAAATAAAATTAGATAGTTTTTCGCTGATGGTATACGATTCAAAATCTTCAATTTCTTCTATCATGGCAGAATAACGAATAACCAGAGAAGGATAATAGTATTCCAGAATAGCTTTCTTATTCGGAAATAAGCTGTAGATCTGAGATGCGGTTTTATCGGTGGCTTCCGAAAGTTGAGCGATTGTAAACGAACCATCCGAAAGAGTTAAATCTATTGCTGATTCACAAAGTTCGATTTTGTCATTAATCTGTTCTGCATTCATGTTTACAAAAACTATTTAAGGATGGAAACAGTTCGGTTGGTTACGAAATATTTCAGCAAATGTTGGCTGTGTTTCTTTTATTAGTTTCTAAATCAAAAATCTATGAGTCATAGTCATCAACGAGACGTTCTGTTCCTTTCACTCGCAGGAATATTTCTTACAGCGTTAGTACTGGGAAATGTTATCGGCACTACTAAGTTCGTTACAATTTTCACTCTTACATTGCCTGATTGGTTACAATCTATAACTCCTTCATTGGTTCGTGATGGAAGTTTGTATACAATGAGTGTTCCGGCCGGTGTAATTGCTTACCCCTTTACTTTTTTGGCAACTGATCTGATCTCGGAACTTTTTGGAAGAAAAAAAGCACAGCTTGTAGTTTGGATCGGCTTCTTTATGAACTTCTTTATGCTTTTGCTGATGTCGATCAGTCACTGGCTACCTGACACATATGGAGTAAGTGGCGGATTGGATCTGTTTGAAGGAGTGTACGAGTTTATGATCGGCAATACTATCGCCAGCATGATCGCTTATCTGATCGCTCAATCTGTAGATGTTCGCCTATTCCATTTTTGGAAAAAGAAAACCAAAGGAAAACATTTGTGGTTGAGGAATAACGCTTCAACAATGTTTAGTCAGTTGGTAGATTCAACTGCTATCATTTTCATATTATATTTTACTGATAATCTAGGAGCAAATATTACAACAATAGGCGCTGTTTTTATTCTGATTCTCAATTCTTATCTGTTCAAATTCTTTTTCGCTCTTTTTGATACCCCATTATTCTATTTAGGAATTAAATTATTCCAAAAATTTGATGAAGATCCGGAGCGAAATAGCCTCTATTGAGCTCTAAGCAGGCTTGAGGAAAAGAGTTAAAAAAAAGACAAAAAATATTGAAATAAAACTTGCTCTAAAGGGTGGAAATCCCGTACCTTTATAATCCTTTCGAGGAAATGAAAATGCTGATCCAACAACACGTTTAGGTCAGCTTTTTTTGTCTTCAAAAGGTAAGTTCTTTGGAAATTATTGAAGCATAAGACAGATTGTTTGTGCGAGCTTTATGAAGTTATTCTTTTGAATGATGGAGTGTAGGGTCGGCTCACAGCGTATATAAATTTATTTTTTTTACAATGGAGAGTTTGATCCTGGCTCAGGACGAACGCTGGCGGCGGGCTTAACACATGCAAGTCGAAGGAGAAGGAAGGAGCTTGCTCTTTCTGGAGACTGGCGGACGGGTGAGTAACGCGTAGCCAACCTGCCTTTAACTGGGGGATAACATTCCGAAAGGGGTGCTAATACCGCATAAAGCAACTAGGTCGCATGACCTTGGTTGTTAAAGGTTTCGACCGGTTAAAGAGGGGGCTGCGTGCTATTAGTTAGTTGGTGAGGTAACGGCTCACCAAGGCGATGATAGCTAGGGGGTCTGAGAGGATGATCCCCCACACTGGGACTGAGACACGGCCCAGACTCCTACGGGAGGCAGCAGTGAGGAATCTTGCGCAATGGGCGAAAGCCTGACGCAGCCACGCCGCGTGCCGGATGAAGGCCCTATGGGTTGTAAACGGCTTTTAAGCAGGAAGAACGACCGGATTTCGATCTGGTGTGACGGTACTGCTTGAATAAGCACCGGCTAACTCCGTGCCAGCAGCCGCGGTAATACGGAGGGTGCAAGCGTTGTCCGGAATCATTGGGTGTAAAGGGTGCGTAGGCGGGCGTCTAAGTCTGGGGTGAAATCTTGCCGCTTAACGGTAAAATGGCCTTGGATACTGGGCGTCTTGAGTGTAGAAGAGGTAAGTGGAATTCGTAGTGTAGCGGTGAAATGCATAGATATTACGAAGAACATCAGTGGCGAAGGCGGCTTACTGGTCTACAACTGACGCTGAGGCACGAAAGCGTGGGGAGCGAACAGGATTAGATACCCTGGTAGTCCACGCTGTAAACGATGCATACTAGGTGTTGGCCTTTCGGGGCCAGTGCTGCAGTTAACGCATTAAGTATGCCACCTGGGGAGTACGTCGGCAACGATGAAACTCAAAGGAATTGACGGGGGCCCGCACAAGCGGTGGAGCATGTGGCTTAATTCGATGCAACGCGAGGAACCTTACCTGGGCTAAATCTACAGCGCTACCTCTGGAAACAGAGGGTTCTCTATGAGACGCTATAGAAGGTGCTGCATGGCTGTCGTCAGCTCGTGCCGTGAGGTGTTGGGTTAAGTCCCGCAACGAGCGCAACCCCTGTGGTTAGTTACCAGCACATAATGGTGGGGACTCTAGCCAGACTGCCTACGCAAGTAGTGAGGAAGGTGGGGACGACGTCAAGTCATCATGGCCCTTACGTCCAGGGCTGCACACGTGCTACAATGGATGGTACAGAAGGTCGCTACTCAGCAATGAGGTGCAAATCTTTAAAACCATTCTCAGTTCGGATCGGAGTCTGCAACTCGACTCCGTGAAGTTGGAATCGCTAGTAATCGCGTATCAGCAATGACGCGGTGAATACGTTCCCGGGCCTTGTACACACCGCCCGTCAAGCGATGGAAGTCAGGAGTACCTGATGTCGCCCCGGTAAGGGGTGCCTAGGGTAAGCCTGGTAACTGGCGCTAAGTCGTAACAAGGTAGCCGTACCGGAAGGTGCGGCTGGATCACCTCCTTTCAAGGAGAGCCTTGCTAGCTGGGTATATATACACCAGCAAGCGATGAACCTACACAACTACCATAAGTAGTTCGTTACAAACAATCTGTCCTATGCTGCAACAATGAAGGAAAGCAGAGCAGCGGAGAAGCCCTGAGGCCGGCGTTGGCTACCAGGTGCGATCCCCGAGTAATATTGGGGCTTGTAGCTCAGGTGGTTAGAGCGCACGCCTGATAAGCGTGAGGTCGGAGGTTCAAGTCCTCCCAAGCCCACTTTTCTGACCAAGGAAGAGGGGCTATAGCTCAGCTGGCTAGAGCACTGCCTTTGCAAGGCAGGGGTCCAGGGTTCGAATCCCTGTAGCTCCACAGAAATTGAAGTAAAAGTATTGAAGTAAGATGTGATGGTACTAATGAGCGGGTGCGTAACCCCGGAAG
Organism: Balneola sp.; assembly: GCA_965215865.1. Taxonomy (GTDB): domain Bacteria; phylum Bacteroidota; class Rhodothermia; order Balneolales; family Balneolaceae; genus Balneola. The sequence goes on along the minus strand of OZ244125.1, from coordinate 3,022,189 downwards.
TCACATGGTTTTATTGAAAGAATGTTAGTTGCTGCGGGTGTCTTTCGAGGCCGAAGCGGTAGTTTTATAACAGCCTGCCCGTGCTACGGGCAAGTTCTTTGACATGGTGAAAAAGTATAACAATGTATAAAGAGCGGCAATCGATTGATTGTCAGCTCATATAGTATGTTTGAAGTGTTCGTTTTACGAACGCAGATAACATGCGCCTAGGGTAGCTGTAGGTGGTAGTACACCTGCAGCCCACAAGAGTAATAGCTCAAGCAATTGAGTATGTTCCTTGCGCGCACCCCAAGAGGGTAGTGCAAGCCATATAAAATAAGCAATTAAGGGCACACGGTGGATGCCTAGGCATGCAGAGGCGAAGAAGGACGTGTAAAGCTGCGATAAGCTGCGGGGAGTTGCAAAAGAACTGTGATCCGCGGATTTCCGAATGGGGCAACCCACTCTAATTTATTAGGGTATCCTTTCGAGGAGGCATACCCGGGGAACTGAAACATCTAAGTACCCGGAGGAAGAGAAAACAACAGTGATTCCGCAAGTAGTGGCGAGCGAACGCGGAGCAGCCCAAACCGCATCCTACGGGGTGCGGGGTAGTAGGACCTGCGTAATTTTTGTAATCTTAAATCGAAGCTGTCTGGAAAGCAGCGCCACAGAAGGTGAAAGCCCTGTAGGTGTACCGATTACAAAAAGGCGGGTATCCTGAGTAGCGCGAGACCGGTGAAATCTTGCGTGAACCAGCCGGCACCATCCGGTAAGGCTAAATACATCTGCATGACCGATAGTGAACCAGTACCGTGAGGGAAAGGTGAAAAGAACGCCGAGAAGGCGAGTGAAATAGTACCTGAAACCGTGTGCTTACAAGCGGTCGGAGCTGCATTTATGTAGTGACGGCGTGCCTTTTGTATAATGAGCCTACGAGTTGCTCCTGTTGTGCGAGGTTAAGCCCCTAAGGGGTGGAGCCGTAGCGAAAGCGAGTCTGAATAGGGCGTGCAGTACAGCGGGGCAGACGCGAAACCAAGTGATCTATCCATGGTCAGGGTGAAGCGGTGGTAAGACACCGTGGAGGCCCGAACCGGTTGACGTTGAAAAGTCTTCGGATGAACTGTGGATAGGGGTGAAAGGCCAATCAAACTTGGAGATAGCTCGTACTCCCCGAAATATATTTAGGTATAGCGTCTGGTTTTGTCTCACTGGAGGTAGAGCACTGATTAGGCTAGGGCCCTTCACCGGGTACCAACCCTAGACAAACTCCGAATACCAGTGATGAGCCGCCAGGCAGTCAGTCGCAGGGTGATAACGTCCTGTGGCGAGAGGGGAACAACCCAGACCACCAGCTAAGGTCCCTAAATACCGACTAAGTTGATCAAAGAAAGTTGAGTTGCTCAGACAACTAGGAGGTTGGCTTAGAAGCAGCCATTCCTTTAAAGAGTGCGTAATAGCTCACTAGTCAAGCGACTCGGCGTCGATAATAATCGGGCATAAGTCGGTTACCGAAGCTGTGGGATTTAACGATCGGTAGGGGAGCATTCCAGTCAGCGCAGAAGCAGCGCCCGCGAGGGGCCGTGGAGCGGCTGGAAGCGAAAATGTAGGCATGAGTAACGATAAGAAGGGTGAAAAACCCTTCCACCGTAAACCCAAGGGTTCCTGATCAACGCTAATCGGATCAGGGTTAGTCGAGACCTAAGGTGTACCCGGTGAGGCCGGGGAAGCCGATGGCAAAGCGGTTAAATATTCCGCTACCGAAGCCAGCGTATGGCTAAGGCGTGACGCAGAAGTGACACTCCCGCGTGCTGACGAATGCACGTTAAAGGGCGTAGGCCGGGGGGCAGGCAAATCCGCCTCCCGTTAAGGCTGAACCCCGACAGTACTCGGATTCTCACGATGAAGAGATAGTGGAGGTAATCATGCTGCCAAGAAAAGCGTCGTAGTTTGCTGGTTCTCGCTCGTACCCCAAACCGACACAGGTGGGTGAGGAGAGTATCCTCAGGTGCTCGAGTAATTCATGGCTAAGGAACTAGGCAAATTCGATCCGTAACTTCGGGAGAAGGATCCCCTGACTATGTCAGGGCGCAGTGAAAAGGCCCAAGCGACTGTTTACCAAAAACACATGTCTCTGCTAAGCCGCAAGGCGATGTATAGGGACTGACACCTGCCCGGTGCTGGAAGGTTAAAGAAGGGGGTTAGCTTCGGCGAAGCCCTTGACTGAAGCCCCAGTAAACGGCGGCCGTAACTATAACGGTCCTAAGGTAGCGAAATTCCTTGTCGGGTAAGTTCCGACCTGCACGAATGGTGTAACGACTTGGGCACTGTCTCGGCCATGAGCTCGGTGAAATTGTGGTATCGGTGATGACGCCGATTACCCGCAGCGGGACGAAAAGACCCCGTGAACCTTTACTACAACTTTACATTGGCTTTAGCTGTCGCATGTGTAGGATAGGCGGGAGACTTTGAAGCGGCGTCGCCAGGCGTTGTGGAGTCACCCTTGAAATACCGCCCTTGCCACAGGTGAAGTCTAACCCTTCCGAGGGAACAGTGTATGGTGGGTAGTTTGACTGGGGCGGTCGCCTCCTAAAGAGTAACGGAGGCTCCCAAAGGTACCCTCAGCACGGTTGGCAATCGTGCGTAGAGTGTAAAAGCATAAGGGTGCTTGACTGCGAGACATACAGGTCGAGCAGGCACGAAAGTGGGGTTTAGTGATCCGGTGGCACCGCATGGAAGGGCCATCGCTCAAAGGATAAAAGGTACTCCGGGGATAACAGGCTTATCTCCCCCAAGAGTTCATATCGACGGGGAGGTTTGGCACCTCGATGTCGGCTCATCGCATCCTGGGGCTGGAGAAGGTCCCAAGGGTTTGGCTGTTCGCCAATTAAAGCGGTACGCGAGCTGGGTTCAGAACGTCGTGAGACAGTTCGGTCTCTATCTGCTGTGGGCGTTGGAATACTGAGGAGGGCTGCTCCTAGTACGAGAGGACCGGAGTGGACGAACCGCTAGTGTACCTGTTGTGTGGTCGCATGCATCGCAGGGTAGCTATGTTCGGAAGTGATAAGCCGCTGAACGCATCTAAGCGCGAAGCACGCTCCAAGATAAGTATTCCCTATGAGTCTCCCGGAAGACGACCGGGTAGATAGGTGGCAGGTGTACGCATGGTGACATGTTTAGCCGAGCCATACTAATTAGACCATTGGCTTTGTTTATATGGTTTGCACCGCCGGCTTGGTGGTGCACCAAACAAGTAAGTATCCTCATTGTTAACACTTTTTCTTTATCCGCAAGGCGTATGCACGCCAAGCGGACCATGTCAAAGAACTTATATTTTTTTTATTGAATTTGAGTCCAATATACCGGACTCACCGAACTTGAAGGTGATTCTAGCGCAAGGGTCCCACCCGTTCCCATCCCGAACACGGACGTTAAGCCTTGCAGCGCCGATGGTACTGCACTCGTGGTAGAGTAGGTCATCGCCTTCTTTTTTTTCCCTAAACCCGATTCATTCAATGAATCGGGTTTTTTTATTTGTATGAATCTTAAAAGTTTTTCGTTATTAGTTATATTATGTAATTATGAGATATACGATATTTAGTGTCTTACTTTTATTTTGTTGTGTTGTAGATTTATCAGCCCAATCTATTCTAGACTGGCAGTCTTACACTTCTTTTAGATCGGTTTCTGATATTACTGAAGACTCAAAAGGAAGAATTTGGATGACCACTGAAGGAGGGGTTCTTGTTACTGAAAATTCCAAAGTCATAAAAACGCTGACCCCAATACAAGAACTTGCTAGACTAGATGGAAGTACTATAATATATTCTGAAGAACTTAAAAAGATATTTATAGGTTACTTAACAGGAGAGATAGATGTAGTCGATGAAAATGATTTTCAAGTCGAAAAGCTTACAGATATCAAAAGGAATAACTCTTTTTCCCAGAAAGCAATCAATGATTTTTATTTATTAGAAAACTCACTATTTGTTGCAACCGATTTTGGTCTAGTAGAATATAATCTCAATGGTTTATTTGTTAAGGACACATATACAAAGTTTGGTAATTTTAATACCGCAATACCTGTAAATACAATATTAGAAGATTCAGGTGTATTGTATTTGGGGACGGAAGAAGGAATTGCTTTTACTATACAAGATGGTAGTTTTTCAAGTTCCGATTGGGAAAATTATACTGATTCAGATGGATACACTTCAGAATCAACGGAAGCATTGGGCTTTTTTGATAACGAACTATACGCTTCTACTTTAGTTGAAAATTACAAACTAACTGATGGCACATGGGGAATTAATTCAGAATTTGGTAATGCTGTTATAGTCGATTATAAGACTACGAATAATTTTATTATAGCTCTTTCAGAAGAAATGATTTATCATAAAGAAGGTACTCAGAATTTTCATAGTAGTTCTTTACAAGGAAGTATAGGAACTGTTATTTCAAGAGAGCCTTTCACGGATACCATTTTAGTTGGGACTAGAATTAATGGCCTTGGTATTTTGGACCTATATAATGATACAATAAGTTATGAAACACAGGAAGGGCCATATGTGAATTTTTTTGAAGGACTGAACTTTTATGATGGAGTTCTTATATCGGGTTCCACAAGAAGTTCTTCCAGAAGAGAAGAAATTGACAAAACAAGAGGGTTTTATATTTTTGAGAATGGAGAATGGGAAAACTATAATGAAATAATTACTCCTGACTTTCAAAATGTAGTGTATCGACAACCCTTTAAAACAACTGCCAGTGAAAACTACTATTATTTTGGAAGTTGGGGAACAGGCGTAGTTCGATTTGATAAAGAAACTGATGAAATTAAATTGTTTGATGAAACCAACTCTACCTTACGGGGGTGGCCACAAGACAATGAATTATACCCGGTGATCTCGGGCTTAGAAACAGATAGCAACAATGATGTTTGGCTTGTAAGCAGATATGGAAATACTCCGTTATACAGACAAACACCCGGAGATGATGACTGGCAGCAGTTCCAGGAAAACAGTGCAGTAAGTAGTTCTGATCTTTATGAAAACTTGTTTATAGACTCTTTTGACCAAAAGTGGATAGCTCTTCAAAATGCACAATCAAGTGGAACGGGTTTACTGGTAATAGACACCAAGAACCCCGAAGATGAAAGTGATGATGTAGGAGTAAAACTTCAATCTGGAACAAATAGTGGAAATCTTCCGGATAGTAAAGTTAATGTGATAGTTGAAGATAAGAACGGAGAAGTGTGGATAGGCACCTCGAGAGGGATAGCAAAGTTTATATTTCCGGAACTGATAGTTGAAGGCTCAATTCAGGAGCGTACTGCTCAGTGGCTTATAAATGAAGATACATCAGCAGTTTCAAGGTTCTTATTAAGAGATGTGAATGCAACGGCAATGGCTGTAAATGCTGCAAATGAAAAATGGATTGGTAGCGCGAATCAAGGAATTTATTTACTGAACGCTGAAGGGAGTAAAATATTAAAACGTTTTACTATGGATAACAGTCCATTGTTTTCGAATAGTATTAAATCAATAGCAATTAATGATGTTACCGGAGAAGTATTTATAGGAACTGATGTAGGTTTAATTAGTTATCAAGGTATTCCTAACAAATCTGTCAGCAAAATGGAAGAGCTAAAAGTATTTCCAAATCCCTTTAGTTATAAAAAAAATGACTTGGTTTTTATTGAAGGTTTGAGCGATAAAACCATTGTTAAAGTTTTAGGAGTTGACGGAATGGTAGTAAACTCTTTTACTACTAATGGAGGAAGAGTTTCTTGGGATGGAAGAGATTCAACAGGTGGAATGCTTGGATCCGGAGTGTATTTTGTAGTAGCTGTAGATAGTGAAGGGAATTCAAAAGGAGTAGGTAAAGTTGTAATAGTCAGGTAATGGATATAACCACTGTGATAATTAATTTTCAAACTCCTGATCTACTTAATACAGCAGTGCGAAGTTTTAAAAGATTTTATCCTGAAGAAAAGTTGCTGATTATAGATAATGGTTCTGATGACGATGGTGAGTCTTTAAAACTGATCAAAGCACTGGCTGATGAATTTAAATCTATAGAAAGCGTATTCCTGAATTCCAATATTTTTCATGGTCCAGCTATGGATCTTGCAATAAAAAAATATGTTAACACTGAATATGTATTTTTTTTGGATAGCGATACAGATACAAAACAAGGCGGGTTTCTGGAGCAGATGAATAAAATTCTTTCTTCAGAAAAAAATGTTTATGGTGTGGGAGAGATTATTAAGGCCAATAAAAGGGGATATAAGTCTGAGACAGGTAAAGAAATTTTACTAACCCCATACATGTTGATTAATACTCATCTGTATAAAACACTGATGCCTTTTATACACCATGGACAACCTACTCTACATAATTTTACTGATGCAAAAACCAAAGGTTACGAGCTAAGATTTTTCAAGATCTCGGATTACATTAACCATTTGTGGAGAGGAACGGCTGACAGATTTGGATACGGACTAGGCTTTAGAGCAAAACTTGACTATGTATTAAATAAACTTGGTTTTTGATGGGAAAAGGTGCCACTGATATATCAATAATTATTGTTAACTATCGGGTAAAAGAATATGTGGCTTTACTTCTGGATTCTATTCAAAAATCTAAAAAAAACCTATCAATCGAAATATTCATAGTTGATAATAACTCTAATGATGGGTTTTATGAATATTTGAATTCTGAACAAGGTGATATTCATTTTATAAGGAATAGTGAGAATGCAGGTTTTGCCAAAGCAAATAATCAAGGAGTTGAGCGAGCTTGCGGAAGCTATACTTTATTAATTAATCCTGATACAATAATTCAAGAAGACAGCTTGACAGCGATGAAGCAATATATGGATGAGACCAGAGATTGCGGAGTTTTAGGATTTAAAATGATAAATCCTGATGGTAGCTTTGCCAAAGAAAGTAAGCGTTCTGTTCCGGATCTTAAAACAGGCATGTTTAGAGTATTAGGTTTAGATGTGTTGTTTCCGAAAAACCGGGTCTTTGGAAGCAGATATTTAGGTTGGCTTGATAAAGATGAAGTAGCTGAAGTTCCTGTTGTTAGTGGAGCGGGCATGTTTTGGAGAACTTCAGTTTTAAAATCCCTAAAAGGATTTGATGAAGATTTTTTTATGTACGGGGAAGACGATGACCTTTGCTACAGGGTTCAGAGCACTGATTATAAAATTAATTATTTTCCTCTTGCAAAATTGTTGCATTTTAAAGGAGAAAGTGAGCGCGAAACTAGCTTGAAAAGCCTGAAAAAAATGAATAAAGGGTTGAAGCAGTTTTTTAATAAGCACTATAAAGGTCGTTATAATACCATATCAAGAGGGCTGATCTCCATTTCTTTTAATTTAAGAACAATTATCCAGTATCTGTTTCAAAAAGTAACTAAAAAAGATAATGCAAAAGAAGCCGAAATAGATTCAGCTGTCATTCTTTGCGGTACGGAAAAATACTTTCCAGATTTTTTAAAGGACGATATTTCCAGTTCACTCAAAATTACACCGATCTGTTTAGGTATTAAAAATATCGCCGATAGAAAAGAAGTTCTTAATAATTATGACCAGATTATTTTTGATACTTCATCAGTTTCATACACTGAAGCATTTATAACTATGGAAAGATTAAGAGGCTCGGGTACGAATTTTTATTTCCTTTTAGCTAAAAGAAAGATCGTAATAGGGAAATCGCGAGTAATCAAATTTTAATTAAAGCTTTTTCTCAACTTGCTCTACCATATTAGGGTACCATTCCGCAAAGGTATCATTGCTAATGTGTTCCCGCACTTCATTCATCAACCAAAGGTAAAATGTAAGGTTATGAACAGAGGCTAATACCAATCCGAAAATCTCATTGTGCTTAATTAAATGATGTATATAGGCCATCGTATATGTGTTACAAAGTTCGGAAGGGAAGTCTTCGTCCAAAGGTTTATGATAGTTTTTCCACTTAGCATTACGGATGTTAACCTTTCCATGTCGAGTAAAAATAGTGCCATTGCGTGCATTCCTTGTTGGCATAACACAATCAAACATATCAATTCCTCTTGCTACACATTCCAGAAGATTTCCCGGAGTCCCGACTCCCATCAGATACCGGACTTTTTCTTTAGGTATGTAGTCAGTATTAAGGTCAGCCATTTCATACATAAGAGGTATAGGTTCACCAACACTTAATCCTCCAATAGCGATTCCTTCAAAGTCCAGATCTGTAATAAAGTTGGTGGATTCAATTCTTAAATCTTTATAAGTACTTCCCTGAATAATGCCGAATTGATTCTGCTCATGCCCGTATAAGGACTTAGTGTCCAGAAAATGTTTTCTTCCCCGCTTTGCCCAGCGATGAGTAAGGTCCATAGAAGACTTCGCATATTCATAGGTGCTTGGATAAGGAGGGCACTCATCCAACAACATCATTATATCAGAACCTAAGACTCTTTGGGTGTCCACTACATTTTCAGGAGTAAACAAGTGTTTTGATCCATCAATATGACTTTTAAAATGAGCTCCTTCTTCGTCAAGTTTCCTATTATCTGATAAAGAAAAGATTTGATATCCACCTGAATCGGTAAGAATTGGTTTGTTCCAATTCATGAATTTATGCAAACCGCCGGCCGCTTTCATAATTTCGTTTCCCGGTCGCAAATAGAGATGATAGGTATTGCCTAAAATTATATGCGCATGAATTTGCTCAATCAGTGCTTTTTGTGACACTCCTTTTACCGTTCCCAAGGTGCCAACAGGCATAAAAATGGGAGTTTCAATAACTCCATGATCTGTTTTAAACTCTCCCAAACGGGCTTTTGTGGATGATGATTCTTTTTTTAAAGTATACAAGCTAAAATTTGGTCTTAATATTTATGAAGGAGACACTTAAATGTGTATTTTAAGCGATTCAAAAACTAAGCAAGGCTTAATTTCTATTGGGCAATTTAAAAAGATATAACGAAGTTATTTTCACAAGTTTGCTGGATTTTTTAATTCTTCTGGCAAGTTGGTTTGTATTCCATTGGTATCACAATGAAGAATTGAATATGATACTTAAGGATGCTGGCCTGAATTTTGTAAACACCGGAGTGCTTGTAAGCATATACTGGATGTTTATTTTTGTTGTTATGGGACTATACAAAAAATTGTATTTAGTGTCCCGTTTAGATGAGTTTATAATAGTAGCAAAAGCTACTTCAATCGGAGTCCTGTTTTTATTTTTTGTAGGTTTGATTGGGGATACAATCTCAGTTGAAGAGCAGAAGTCATTAACAATATTTTATTGGGGTGTAACATTAGTACTGATTGCCTTTAATAGGTTCCTTATCAGAACTATCCAGAGATTCTATGCCCGAAGAGGTAAAGGCTTACATAAAACAGTTATTATTGGCACAGGAAATGCAGCTAAAACTGCATATGATGATCTTATTCGAAATAAGACATTAGGTATGCAGGTTTTGGGATTCATTCAGGTAAACGGTCAAGTGCCTGATGAAGAATCTGGAATTTTACCCAATGAAGTAATTGGACATTTGGACGAGATCAGGTCGATCATTGATCAGCACCAAATACAAGATGTTCTCGTAGCTCTTGAGCCTGAAAGAAGAAGAGATTTAGTAAGTGTAATATCTAAAGTTGATTTTCCGGATATAACCTTAAAATTGCTTCCTGACTTTTATCAATTAGTGAGTGGATTAAATAAAACGAATCAAATATTCGGAATGCCTTTAGTTGAGGTTTCCCCTGAACCTATGCCGTTATGGGAACGTGCTGCAAAGCGTCTTTTTGATATATTAGTTTCAATCGTGGCACTTGTAGTATCAATTCCTTTTGTTATAATAGTATCAATTTTGATACGGATTAATTCAGAAGGCCCTGCTATATTTAAACAAACCCGGGTCGGAAAGAATGGTAAGACTTTTACCATTCTTAAGTTCAGAACTATGTTCATGAATGCTGAAGATAAGACTGGTCCAACTTGGGCAAAAGAAAATGATCCAAGAATCACAAAAGTAGGCTACTGGTTAAGAAAATTACGATTAGATGAGATGCCTCAGTTTTTGAATGTTTTAAAAGGTGATATGAGCTTGGTTGGTCCTCGGCCAGAAAGACCTCATTTTGTCAAACAATTCTCTCAACAAATACCTCTTTATACACGCCGGCTAAGGGTAAGACCCGGAATAACGGGCTGGGCTCAGGTTAAGTGGAAATATGGTGGTTCTTTGGATACTGTGCGTGAAAAAACAAAATATGATCTTTTCTATATCGAAAATATTTCGCTTAAAATGGATGCAAAAATTCTTATTAATACTGTACTCACCATCGTAAAAGGAAAAGGGCAGTGATGGAAAAAAAAGCTCTGATAATAATCCCTACCTATAATGAAGCGACAAATATTGTTAGGATGATCGATAGGTTAATGGCGTTAGATTTTCCAATTGATGTATTGGTGGTAGATGATGGTTCTCCGGACGGAACGGCTCAAAATGTAAAAGTAAAGCAGAAAGAGTATTCCGAAAGAGTACATTTGATTGAAAGAGAATCTAAACAGGGATTGGGAACAGCTTATGTGAGGGGTTTTGAGTTTGCTCTGCAACATAGTTATGAGTATATCCTTGAGATGGATGCAGATTTTTCTCATCGCCCCGAGGATGCAATGAAACTGATTCGTGCAGTTAAAAGTGGCGAATGTGATGTAGCTGTTGGTTCCAGATACTGTAAAGGAATAAGTATTATTAACTGGCCTCTCAGTAGACTCATTCTATCTTATGCTGCGAATATTTATGCCAGAACAATTACTGGATTACCAATTTTTGATACCACTGCAGGCTTCAAATGTTTGAGAAGAAATGTTATTGAGTCAGTTCCTTTGAAAAGAATAAAATCCAATGGATATGCTTTTCAGATTGAACTTCATTTCCGGGCATGGAAAGCCGGGTTTAAACTCAAAGAAGTCTCAATAGTGTTTAAAGAACGACAGGAGGGAGTTTCTAAAATGTCCAAAGCAATAGTAAGAGAAGCTATTTGGCGGGTTTGGGCGTTAAAATTCAGAAGTATTTTCGGAGCACTTTAAATCGCATTAAGGCTGACCTTGTTAGTTTGATTGTTTATATTTGAACAAATTCTAAAAAAGAGAACTCATGCAATATCTTGATTTTGAAAAACCAATAGCTGATCTGGAAAAAAAGATCGAAGAACTTGAAAATCTTTCTACTGTTGGGGATGGAATTCTTAAAAAAGAGATCTCAAGCTTAAATAAAAAAGTTGAAGAACTCAGGAAATCAATTTTTGCTGATCTTACTAGGTGGCAAAGAGTTCAGTTAGCCCGCCACCCGGACAGACCTTATACTACGGATTATATCGATAATTTTGTAGACGACTTTGTTGAATTACATGGCGACAGATATCACGCTGATGACAAAGCCATAGTAGCAGGGTTGGGTAAGATCGACGGAGAATCTGTAATGATAATTGGTCATCAAAAAGGTAGAGATACTGCTAGTCGTACATATAGAAATTTTGGTATGGCAAATCCTGAAGGATACAGAAAAGCTTACCGTTTGATGAAATTAGCTGAAAAATTTAAAATTCCGATCATTACACTTTTAGATACACCAGGCGCTTTCCCCGGTCTGGAAGCTGAGGAAAGAGGACAAGCTGAAGCTATAGCTAAAAACCTGAAAATGATGGCTATGCTTAAAGTTCCCTTGATCACAATTGTAATTGGTGAAGGAGCCAGCGGTGGTGCAATCGGAATCGGAATGGGTAATGAAGTGTACATGATGGAGAATACATGGTACTCTGTGATTTCTCCTGAATCCTGCTCCTCTATTCTTTGGAAAACGTGGGATTATAAAGAACAAGCTGCTGCAAACCTGAAACTTACGGCAAAAGATCTGGAAGAACTTGAAGTTATTGATGGAGTAATTGCTGAACCATTAGGAGGTGCACATCGCAACCCTGATGAAGCAGCTGCCTTGGTAAAGTCTCAAATAGTGAAAAGCCTGAAAAAGTTGAAGAAGTTAAGCTCAAATAAATTAATTGAGCAGAGAATAGAGAAATATTCTTCAATTGGTGCTTTTGAGATCGCAAAATAGTGGCCATTTCATTTCCGGATAAAAAACCTCTCATCGAATACACTCATACCTTGAGAAGCCGGTACGGCGAAACAGATAAGATGGGTTATGTTTACTATGGACGATATCTGGAATATTTCGAAGTAGCTCGTACAGAAATGATCCGTGGTTTTGGTCTCTCATATCGTGAGCTTGAAGAAAATGGGGTAATGCTCCCAGTCATACATTCTGAATTGGAATATAAAATCCCTGTTCACTACGATGTAGAAATGGAGATAAAGGTGATGGTATTCGATATTCCTCAAGTCAGGCTGCAAACATTTTACGAAGTCAGTACCCAAGCTCAAAAAATTCCCCATGTGTTAGGTGAGGTCTCATTGTGTTTTATGGATTCAGTATCACGCAGACCTTGTAGAGCTCCGGATGAATTTCTCAGCAAGATCACCAAGCATATTTGAAATGAATTTGGGACTCGAATTCAAAAATCGAGCGCTGTATACAATAGTATTTATTGGAAGTTTTTTTCTTGTAATAATAGCACTCGGTCCTGGATTGTTCGGAAACCCTTCAATACCATATGTAAGTTTTCAATTTGAAGCATTTCATTTTTTATGCCATCAGGACCCACTACGCTCATTTACTTTGAATAATAGCCAAATGGCGGTCTGTGCACGATGTATAGGAATTTATAGTGCGTTCTTTACAGGTGTAATTTTAATGCCATTCTTGGGACTAATTAAAAAAGTAAAGTTCAGATATTATTTCAGATTCTTGATTGGTACTATTATTTTAAATTTTATTGATGTTTTGGGAAACCAATTTGAATTCTGGACGAATACTAATGGGTCGAGATTCTTGCTCGGATCTTTATTTGGGTTAAGCTCGGCAATTTTACTTTCTAATGAATTTTTTAAAAAACTAAACACAGAGGATTAAAATGGAAAATGAAGAAATGAAGCCAAGTTATTGGCCATCGGTTATTCAAGCTGCAATTATTGTAGCAGTAGTAACAACTGTAGTTGGTTTAGGCCTTGTCTATTATGTAGCCGGTTCTGAGCCATCAATGGGAGTTATGATGATATCAGGACTTACTATCCCTATAACCTGTCTTATTGGGCTTATTGGTGGTATTTTGGCAACAAGAAGCTACGCGAAAGCTTTTGATATTACATTCCCAATTGGAACAGGTGCACAAATTGGTCTCTTTACAGGAATCATTGCTGCATTGGTTGGTGGCATTATTGGTCAGATTTGGAATTTGGTTGATCCGACTTTAATGGAGAGGTTTGCCGACACCATGATAGGAGCTTTTGAAATGAACGATCAAATTCCTGAATCACAAAAAGATGAGATCATAACCAGCATGGAAGAAAGCTTTGAAGATCAGTCTAGTATGGGCGGAATTCTAAAAGGCATTGCAATTAATGCAGGTGTTCTTGGTTTTGTTAACCTTCTTTCCGGTATGATTGGAGCAAAGATCTTTGCCTCTGAAGAAGAGTAAATACAATCTTATTAGTAAATGTATATAACTCTGTCGGGATATGACCCTGACAGAGTTATTATTTTAAATTGACCTTAATAAATGACCTCCGATAATATTTCATCTACAGATAATCACACCTTTTACGAGCAAAACATTGAACCATGGGTAGAACGTAATGGCTTTGCTCATTGGGCAATGGCACTTATGTGGGTTTTAGTGGCTGCAATTGCTTTTCAGGTTTTCGGTGGGATTCTTCAACTCATTTTGATCTTTAGTACTGCGGAAAATCTAACTGACCCTACCGCAATTATGGACTCTCTTACTGAAAGAGCAGATCTGTTGATGCTTGCTAATACAGTGGCTCAGTTCACAATGATTGCTGGCGGATCTTTGATCGGACTTAAACTTCATAGAAAAGTAAAAGCCTATAAAGCTTTTTTGAGACTTCAAACAGGAGAGAATTTCATACAACAAATGGGGTTAACAGCAGTGCTGTTTATTGTAGCCTTCCCAATTGTGCTATTTTTAGGATGGATAAACTCCTTCGTTCCTGTAAGTGATTTTATGAAGCAAATAGCCGATCAATCAGCTGAGGTGATTGGTAAATTATTAAGCTCAGAAAATGGAATCGTTTTAGGATTTTTATTTATTGGTATAACCCCTGCAATTTGTGAAGAATTATTATTTCGCGGGTATATGTTCAGGGCTTTTGAGAAATCCACGAAATTGATCACGACTATTTTAGTTACTAGCTTGGTTTTTTCTCTGTTTCATCTGGATATTACAGGCTTGCTTCCCAGAATGTTTTTAGGAGCGCTTTTGGCATATGTGACCTGGACATCAGATAGTTTATATCCTGCTATGCTCGGACACTTAATTAATAATGGTGGAATTGTACTTGCCGCCGGCTTAAATCCCGAAATATTAGAAAGCACTCCATCGCCTGATTCTGAGATGCCTTGGTTATTAATAGGATTAAGTTTTATAGTTACTCCGGGTGTTTTATATTTATTAAAGAAATACCGATCAGAAATTAACCCTAAGGCAGAACATGTTTAGTGATCCAAAGCCGAATGATATCGAAAACTGGGTTTGTGTATTAGAACGCAGTACTAAGTTGGAAGTGGAATTAGCCAAAAGTTATTTGTCTAGTTTAAAAATTCCGTCCAATATTTTATCCAAACAAGATTCCTCATATAGTTTAAGTGTGGGAGATATGTCTTTCGCCTATCTCTACGTTCCTAACGAGTTTGAAAAAGAAGCCCGAGAAGCCTTAGAAGAACTTGACAAAGCTAATGAAGAGGAAGGAGAAGATTCTTGAATGAACTCCTGAAAAGAGTATTGTTTGCAGTACCCGCGGGTATTCTCTTTCTGTCTGTTATGTGGTATGAAAGCTGGACTTTTGATCTGACAATCATAGCTATCGGTCTTTTTACTCAGTTTGAAATGGTTAAGCTTCTGAAGAAAGCTGGCACTCCTACGGATCTTATTTTCTCATTGGTGATCGGTTTATATATAATGCTGTTCCCTTATTTACCGTTTGCTTTCGAAACAGGTTTAACGCTCTTTTTGATTTTTGTTGCGGTTCAAACCTTTAATACAAAACCGGGTGCATTCAATAATTTAACATCAGGTTTTTTTGCAGGCATCTACGCTCCCTTGGGTTTTTTAAGTTTGATGCTGATAAGAAGCATGGGAACAAACGAACAAGGTTTTGCACTTGCTCTTACTTTAGTTCTTATGATCTGGGGTGGAGATGTATTCGCTTATTTTGGAGGTAAGAAATTTGGAAAAAGACCTTTAGCTCCCGAAATCAGCCCAAAGAAAACAGTGGAAGGATTCCTGTTCGGTTTTGTAGGATGTACCGTTGGATTGGCTGTTTCAATCTATACACTTCCTTTCGTTTCTCCAATAACGATGTTAAATGGACTCCCACTTATTTTTTTGATAGGAATATTTGGACCGGTTGGTGACCTGATAGAAAGCAAAATAAAGCGTAAGGCTGAGGTTAAAGATTCATCAAATCTGTTGCCTGGTCACGGTGGTTTTTTTGATCGTTTTGATGCTTTGATTCCGGCGTCTTGTGCAATGTACATTTATTTAATTTTTATGCAGGAATTCGGATATGTCACACTTTAGTGCACAGTGGGAAACTAAAGAGCTAAAACTTAAAAATGTCTTTACAATAGCACGGGGATCGAAAGCCTCTGTGCAAAATGTTTTTTTGACGTTAGAAAGAGATGATATAAAAGGAGTTGGAGAAGCGGGTCCGAATACTCGTTACGATGAAACTTCTGAGACTGTGAACCGGTTTTTTGATAAATTTCCTTTTGAGGAATTACATCATGTAAGCTCACTTGAAGAACTGGAAGTATTTATAGGCGCAGCTTCCGCTAAGCTCAAATCACTCCATTCGATGAAGATTCCGCAATCAGCAAAGGCAGCCATAGAAATGGCTTGGCTCGATTGGTGGGCAAAATCTAAAAACCAACCAATGTGGAAGTTATGGGGAGCTGAGTCTAATGTTGGTCCGATTTCTTCCTATACAATTGGTTTGGATGAGATTCCAATTATGCAGAAAAAAATAAAAGAAGCTGAAAAATATCCTCTGTATAAAATTAAATTAGGTACAAAACATGACAGAGATATCATCAAAGGTATCAGAGAGGTTACAAATAAACCACTAAGAGTTGATGCCAATGAAGGATGGGAAACAGTTGATCAAGCACTGAAAGAAATTGAGTTCTTAAGATCTCAAAATGTGGAACTTGTAGAACAACCGATGCATGCTTCGATGAAATCAGAACTTAAGGAATTGAAAAAACTTTCTGAACTTCCTCTTTGTGCGGACGAAAGTTTTACCGGTTCTGAAAATCTGAATGAAATAGCTGAATCGTTTGATATCATTAACATAAAGTTGATGAAAATTGGCAGTTTGGTAAAAGCAAAAAGAACGATAGAACAAGCTCACAGACTTGGATTGAAAGTAATGATTGGTTGTATGATCGAAAGTTCTGTAGCAATAACAGCCGGGGGAATTCTTTCTTTGTTTGGCGAACACGCAGATCTTGATGGCAGCCTTTTGATATCTAATGATCCATATACAGGTTTAAAACTGAATAAAAATGCGGAAGTTATACTGCCTGAGAATATAGGCATTGGAGTAAGAATTATGAAAACAGATGGAACTTAACCAAAAGTAGTTTCTGTTATTATTATATTACAATAGATAAGGTCAACCGATAAGAAATTTCTTGATGTCTCAAAAGTTTGTTTCAAATAAAGACAAGTCCGAAAAAATGTTTGAGAATCGTTTTCTAAACGCTTTGACTAAAGCTCATTTCACGATTCCTTTGATTCTCTATATACCGGCAATTTTTTACTTGTCGTTTCTCTTTTTTAGAGATGATCATGGAACAGTGTGGTTTTACATCGGTTTATTTGCGGCTGGTTTCGTACTCTGGTCAATGTTTGAATACTTTATACACCGTTTTGTTTTCCATTATCATCCGAAAACAGAATTTGGAGAAAAGGTCTTATTCACCTTCCATGGGGTTCATCACGATTACCCTAATGACTCATTTCGATTGGTAATGCCTCCCGTTGTAAGTATTCCTCTTTATGCGGTAATGTATCTGCTTTTTGAAACCATATTCGGCTATGGGAATCATTTCTCAATCTTTTCGGGATTTGTACTGGGATATCTTTTTTACGATGTTGGACATTATGCGCTTCACCATTTCAACTTTAAAAACAGGTACTTTCAACGCATCAAAAAGCATCACCTTCTTCATCATTATAAAGATGAGAATCATGGCTTCGGTGTTAGTATGCCGTTTTGGGATAAAATATTTAATACCGGTTTTGGAAAGGACGAAAAATGAATTTTCTGATAACTGGTGGAACAGGTTTTATAGGGCAGGAACTTCGGGAAACACTTCTTAAAAAAGGACACAATCTGGTTATTGTTACCAGAAGTTCAAAAAAGTATGAGGATGAAGCTGCTACTAACCAACGTTTTGTTAGCTGGGATGATGACCTTGTTTCGGAGATGAACAGCGTAGATGTTGTGATTAATTTAGCAGGTGAGAATATTTTTGGTCAGCGTTGGAATGATGAAATAAAAGAAAGAATCTACAACAGTCGGATTGATTCAACAAGATCTTTAGTCGAATCAATGAAACAGGCTGATAAAAAACCTTCTGTTTTTATTTCAGCCTCAGCATCGGGTATTTATGGTGATCAGGGAGACTCTATTCTTACGGAAGAGCATAAAGCTGCAAACGATTTTTTAGCAAATGTTTGTGTGGATTGGGAAAAAGAATCTCAAAAAGCTAAAGAATTCGGTGTTCGTGTAGTCAACCCACGGATCGGTATAGTATTTGAAGATGGTGGCGGAGCTTTGGAAAAAATGATTCCTCCGTTTAGGTTTTTTGTAGGAGGCCCCATTGGCGACGGCAAACAATATATGAGTTGGATTCACCGATCTGATTTGGTCAACGCGTTGATATTCCCTGTTGAAAAAGAAGAGATGATCGGAGCATATAATGTCTGCTCACCAAATCCGGCAACAATGAATGAAGTTTCCGATACATTAGGAGATGTAATGAATAGACCTTCTTTTTTCAGAGTTCCTAAATTTGCTCTGGAACTAGTTTTTGGTGAAGCTGCCCAACCAATCACAGGAAGCATAAGAATGCAACCTAAAAAGCTACAGGTTCATGGATTCGAATTCAGATATGAAGAGCTTGAAGAAGCACTTGCTGATATTCTTGCCTGACGGCAGAATTAAGAATGCAGAATTCAAAATTAAAAAGTGATAGTCTATTTGTAATATAACAATAGCGCAAGAGTTGATATCTACTAAGCTCGATCTTTTATTCTACACTCTTAATTCTTGTACTAATCACTCTTCAAAATCGTCCAGCATCGTAAACCTTCCCTTGTTTGAGCAATAAGCTCTTTTCTGCCATCTCCATTCAGATCAGTAATCACAGGATATCGCATTCCTGAAGTTGGAAGATCATAAAACCGATCACCGGTTAATACTTCCCAGGCAAAAAGACGTCCAAATTCTGCAAGAGCTAACAAATTATCGTTTTTGTCAGAATCTATATCAATCAATACAGGTTGAAAAGTATGAGAAGCCGGTTGTCCAAGGTTTTCAGTTAATCTGAGTTCACCCAGAAGGTTAAATCCGAAAACAGATCCGTTTCTGCTTTGAGCCAAAAGTAAGTCTTCTCTGAAGAACTCTGTACTGTCTTTTAAGAGAACATTTTCTGAAACACCAACAGAGAGCAATTCATTATTGGTTACATATATTGATTTTACTGAAATGGAATCCATTTTAGAAAAAGTCCCCAGAGAATCACTGAAGCTTGGATTTTTCCCAATTGAATAAAAATTTCCATCAGAACCCGCTCCATAAACAGAGCTCTCATAAATTAAAGGAGATCCGTTAAAACCGGCATTAATAAATTGCGGGTATCCCGGACGAGATGCTCCGTTTCGTAACCAACTATGAAGAATGTTTTGCGAAAAGGCCCAAACAGACCAGGTTCCATCAACCTGAGCAAAAACCGGTTTCGATGTAATAGAAGTATTAACATTTCTGGGCCAACCCGGAACATTTTCACCCCTGCCGTCAATTACATGAACAAGGCGATCTTCAGTTGCGGCGATTACTTCCGGGATTCCGTTCCTACGGACATCAGTTACAACAATCGGAGCCGTAATTTGTTGGTTTAACTCTATTGGAAATTTTGGAAGAAGTGCTCCGCTTTGATTCCATGCAAAGATTTTGGTACCTGCTCCTAGCATAATTACAGGCTGATTGTTACCATACCAATCATATAGGACGGGACTTCCAACGGGAATACTCCCATTTGTTGATGTTTGAAGCACGATTGTTCCGTCTCCCGCAACAGCCACTACATTTCCATTTTCGGTAGCATAAATGATCTCATTTGTACTACTTCCAACAATATCGCCAAGAATTGGCGTGCCCGTGAGATCGCTGTTTGATAGTGATGTTACCCAAAGCTCCTGATAAGGTTGAGTAGATCCCTCTTTGTTTTTTGTACTTAAAGAAAAGTCTATAGAAGATTGATTCAATCTTTGAATTGTGATGTGTGCAAGTTCAAACTGATTCAGCAAACCGGCAGCTTCATTTTTTGGAAGCAGGTAAGGATCTAAAAACCGTTGGAACTCTGAAGACTCAACCCATACAAATCCACTTACTTCGGCCGGTAGATCTTTCCGGATGTTCGAATAATCATCACTATAATAAATAACTCTTCTTCGAGCACGATCAGACTCAACACTTTCAGAAAGCCCTCGCCTGTTTGAGATCACAACCACATCTCTGGATAATGAAATATAAAAATCAATAAAGGGACTAAGTTCTGAACCAATAAGTTCTGAAAGTACTGTACTGCTTGCAAAATATGAGTTACCAACTTTCGAAATAAGATTATCCTGACTTAAGCTTTCCAGTTTATTACGGAATTCACGAACATCTTTTAGCTTTCTCATAAAGAGATATTCTCCGTTTGAAACTAAGCCTGATTCAGAAAAAATTTCTACTGCAAAAGGTGAATCAAGGGTATTAGCAATTTCAGAGTAATCTGAACTTGAACTCAAAAGAGCTTTATCGAGATCAGTAAGTCTGGTGGTTGGTTTACGGGGAGTGGTTTTTGGAGGCAATCTGAATAACGCAAACGCAGCGGCATTACTTGCGATGAAGCGATCTAATTCTATAGGTGCATTTTTTGATGATAACGAATGAATTAAAGTAGATCTTGCCGTATCAGATAATGTGATTTTTCCTGCAAGATTTATAGTTGAGTTTAAGGAATCGTCACTATTAGTAAACAATAAAGATGAAGAATTAGCACCTGAAAAAGATTTGTGGACAGATGGTCGCAAACTCACATTTAAAAATTGTTCAACCCAGGAGTCGAGACTCGGAGTATTCATTATTAACTGACCGGGAGTTGGTCCGGAAGGAATTTCCATAGAAGGAGCAGCTCCTGTGTAAGCTCTGATCGATGATTCAACAGCTAAACTTGATGATGAGAATATCAGCCAATTATGAACTTGTGAAGCATAAAGAGTTATTCCGTTATTTGCTTCAATCTTATGAATAGTTTGTCCTTTTATGGTGTAATAATTTTGAGAAAGGGGTTGGTAGAATTTTTGTACCCAAGAATCAATTGGTGCGTTTGAACTTGTTATCCATATCAATTCTGACTCAGTAGATTTAGAAGGGAAAATAGCCACACTCTTCAGAGAAAGTTGGGATAAAATATCGGGATCAAAGCTGGCAACTTGTTGTGCGGAACTAGCCGTTATATCATCCAGAATAGATGCATATCGGGTTTCAGAAATAGAAGAAACTGTAACCCCTTCTTCAGGTATAATTAGAAAGCTGGACTCTGAAGGAACCAATGAGGTCCAGGGTTGTTCGCTCACAGAAGAACATGCTAGAAAGAACGAAAAGATAAAGGTTGTAATTAGTAGCGTAGATACACGTTGCATAAATGGATTTAAACCATCTTTTTTTGAATATTGATTTTGTAATGGCTAAGTCTCTTTTACCAAAAAAGTTCCAGCCCGATCACACTAAAAGTAACATTTTTTTAAGCTAAATGAGTTTTCTAAATCCTATTTTTTTGTTTGCCTTAGCTGCTGTGGGTCTCCCCTTGGTAATTCACCTGTTGAATCTGAGAAAGCCTAAAAGAGTACAGTTTTCTACTCTGGCATTTTTTAAAGAGCTTCAAAAGTCAACAATCAGAAAAATAAAGATCAAACGAATATTACTTTTGATCCTCAGGTTGTTGGCTATTGCTAGTCTTGCAATGGTATTAGCACGTCCGTTTCTGCCTCCATCGCTAAACCTTGGTACATCAGCAAGTCAACCGGCAATACATGCAATTTTGGTGGATAACAGTGTAAGTATGAACAGAATTGGATCAAATGGTCCTTTATCTGATCAGGCGAAAGATCTGGTTAGGAAAATCTTAGATTCTTCAAAAGAAGATGACAGGTTTATTATACAAACAACTAATGGTGAGCCTGTAAATGCGTCAGTGTCCAGTACAACCCAGATAGAAAGGCGACTGAATGAAATTGAGGTTACTAAAGCAGGATCCTTTTTATCGGAACGTGTAACGAATTTAATTTCGGTATTAGATGAGTCACCATTTCAGAACAAAAATCTGTACATAATTGATGATAAAAACCCGGAATTAATTTCAATCTTGAATAATAATTTTGAAGAGGAATTTTCCAATTTGGCGGTGACTATTTTAACTGTTGAGGACGTAAAAGTACAAAATACATTTGTTTATGATGTGGGATCATCTTCTTCGATGGTTGGAAAAGGTATTCCATTTACTTTAAATGTAAGTGTAAAAAATGAAGGTGAGGTTATAGCCGCCAACCAATTTTTAACCCTAACGGTTGAAGGATCAACGGTTGGGCAGTATTCAGTGCAGATCGAACCGGGAGTAATACAAGACTTTTCTTTCGAGATAATTCCTGATAAAAACGGATCAATTACAGGAACCGCAATTATTGAAGGCGATGGGTTTTCCTATGATAATGAATACTTTTTTTCTGTTCAGATTCCGGAAAAACGTGATGTTTTATGGATCACAAAAGATTCTGATAATCCTTCCGAGGTATCTTACACCTCACTAATTATGGATGCCCAAATGGGAGGTAATAATCAAATAAATTATACAAAAACTACACTGGAAGAGATATCAGGTTATAATATCGAAAACTATGATGCGCTGATCTTGGAAGAATTAGATGAGGTTCCGGAATTCTTGTTTTCAGAAGTTCAGGAATTTGTACAAAATGGAAAAGGGTTGGTATTTTTTCCTTCAGAGACAGCAGATATCCAAAACTACAATGCTTTCTTAAATCTGTTTAATGCAGGAAGCTTTGTAGGTGTTTTGGGAGATTATACATCTTTCAATAGTATTGCAAAAGGATCTGTTTTACTTGAAGACCACCCTGTTTTCGAAGGACTTTTTGATCTTGATTCTGATGATGAAGAGCTTAGTTTTGCAGTTCCTGATATCTATTATTATCTCAAACTCAGGACTAATAACTCAGGGTTAGGTTTAAATATAATTGAAATGAATAATGGCGATCCCTTACTAAGAGAGAAAAAATTCGGGGAAGGGAGAGTGCTTTTGTTTTCGATCGGAAATGATCCTGGTTGGACAAACTTCCCTGTTAAAGCTTTGTACGCTCCAACCTATTACCGGACTCTTTTATATGCTGCATCCTTGGAAGACGGAGGCTTAAGCAATCAGTTTTTAGGCAAGCCCTTTGAGTGGAGAGGAAACGCGAATCCGCAAACAACAGAATTGGTCTATAATAATGAATCAATCCAGATTAATCCTCAAAATGTTGGCGGGGCTATTTCAGTGAGTTATCAAGGGTATGGGTGGGAACCCGGATGGGTTGCTGTAACAGATGGAGAGAGCATCTTTAAAACAGCTCTGAATCTGCCGCAAAGTGAGTCTGTATTCAGTTCTCAAATATCTGGAGATTCGGAGATTTTGGATAATATCAATATTGTGGATTCCGGAGCGTTAACTTCTGAGCAGATAACAAGTGAAATCAGAAGCAGCGGGTTTGGCAAGGAAGTTTGGCATTGGTTTATGCTGGCAGGATTCTTGCTATTAATTACGGAGTCTCTGGTATCCATTTTTTATAAAGCAGAAACGGTTGCATAGTTGAAAGAAATACTATCCATATTTTTCCAGGGTGTAATTGTATTATTTACAATTTCATCAACCTTGTTAGCGGGCTATTCTGTTATGAATAAATTCAGGTTAAGAAAGGTGAGGATGAGTTGGAGAGCAGGAAAATTCGCCGGATATCCACTTTTTGCTACGGTTTTTTTAGTGTTAATTGGCTCTTTGGGAATTGTTGCTTTTCTGGTAAATGATGTAAGCCGCTTCCCCACTTTTGTTTGTTATGTCTGGATCGGCTGTATGTGGTTTATTGCAAGTTATCTGGCATCTAAACATTACATAACTGATTATGGGATTGTGAAGAATATTAATGAACCGTCTCAAACAATTCCTTGGTTTCAGGTTCTGGATCAAGTAGAGAAAGAACAAAAAGGAGGCGTTGAATATTCTTTTTCATATTCTGAATTGGATAAAAGCCTTACTGAAGGGTTTAAGCAGTTGAAGATTTATGTTCCCGATAGTAAAAGAAAGAGATTCGAAAAAATCGTATCTTTAAAGTTGAAAAATCGGTTTGAAGGACAAGAATTACCCGATATTGATTTAAAAAATTTACAAAACGAATAAAAGAGAAGAGATAGATTATTGTTAGACGATATTAAAAATTCTGACATAGAGAAAGAACGAGTGATGCTGGTTGGGCTGTACGGACCCGATACCACAAAATTTCAGGCAGAAGAATACTTAGAAGAATTAGCACTATTGGCTGATACTGCAGGCGGAATTACGGTCGAGAAAGTGCTGCAAAATAAAACCAATCCGGATATAACTACATTTGTTGGGAAAGGAAAACTTCAGGAGCTCAAAAGAATTAAAGGAGAACTGAATATAGACACCATTATTTTTGATGATGATTTGTCTCCGACCCAAGTTCGAAATATTGAAACCGGAACTGATGCCAAGATATTGGACAGAAGCGCCTTGATTTTGGATATTTTTGCAGGAAGGGCTAAAACGGCTGCTGCTAAAACCCAGGTAGAATTGGCTCAGCTTCAATATTTACTTCCACGCTTAACAAGATACTGGACTCACTTATCCCGCCAAAAAGGTGGAATTGGTACCAAAGGTCCGGGTGAAACTCAGATCGAGACAGACAGAAGAATTATTGGTCAACGTATAGCAACGCTTAAAGACAAACTTACAAAGTTAGATAAACAAAGGACTACCCAGCGAAAAGGCAGAGAAGGAATGCATCGTGTTTCTTTGGTTGGATATACCAATGCAGGTAAGTCCACTTTAATGAATGCACTTACTGAAACAAATGTGTTAGCAGAAGACAGGCTGTTTGCTACATTAGATTCAACAGTAAGGCGTCATGAACTTGAAAATCATACCATTTTATTATCCGATACAGTAGGTTTCATCAGAAAGCTTCCACACAATCTGGTAGAAAGTTTTAAATCAACGTTGGATGAAGTGCGGGAAGCAGATGTATTACTTCATGTGATTGACGGTTCTTCCAAAATGGCTCATGAATACAAAGAAGTTGTTGATACCACTTTAGAAGAACTAAATGCAACCAATACCAGAACGATCTTAGTTCTCAACAAAGTAGATATGATGGATGCAGACCAGATCAGAGAAATGAGATCAGATTATCCGGAAGCAATTTTTGTTTCAGCTGAACAAAGCATTGGGCTAGATGAGCTGGAAGGAAAGATTGAGGAGATGATTGAAAGTGAATATGAAGATCATACCCTGCAAATTCCTATGAGTAAGTACAAAGCGGTTGCCTTTATCCATGAGAACGCAAATGTAGATAAAGAAGTTTATGAAGGTAGTGATGTAGAGCTTACATTTAGAATGGCTGAAAAAGATTTTGAGCAACTTTCACACTTGTTGAATACTATTGGTACAAATGGAGAAGTTATATAGACTATGTTAGTTAATGAGATTTTAAATACTGAAATAGCACCACTGAAAGAATCAGATCAGGTTTCTTTGGCACTGGCAAAACTTGATCTGCTCCATATCAATAAGTTTGTAGTTGTAGATGCTGATCAAAAGGTGAAAGGCATGATCAGTATTGAGACACTGGCGGAGGTTGTAGACGAAAGTACTATCCTTAAAGATCTGCCTTTTGAAGAGACTATTTCGGTGCCTATAACACAACATCTTTTTGAAACAACCCGCCAAATGTTTGCTCATGAGTTATACGTTCTTCCTGTAACTGACAATGAAAATAATTTTCTGGGATTGGTTCGCAAAAGAGAAGTACTAAACGGTTTAGGAGATATCTTTAATCTGTCATCATACGGTTCTGTTATCACGATTGAACTCGCTCAAATTGATTACACTTTATCAGAAATAGTTCGGATCATAGAGATTGAAAACGCAAAGATTCTGGGAATAGCTGTTCAGCAACCCAATGATGTGTTCGACTCAATAAGAGTATCCATCAAGTTAAATCTGGAAGATTCTTCTGTTGTAAGTGCTGCTCTTCGGCGATTTGATTATGTAATTGTTTCAGAAGAAAGCAGTGAAAATATGGAAAATAATTTTTCTGACCGTGCGGACGAACTTATTCGCTATCTTGACATATAAAAGATAAACTCAAAACAATATTCCAGCGATAAATGCGCCTTCTGTTTCAAAGCAGCTTACTTTTTATATTCATTCTAATTTCAGGATCACTCTCAGCACAACGGATTCAGTCTCCGAAAACTGATGCATACCAAGCCGGCATAGATCTTTTCGAGAAGGGTTTTTTTGAAGAGTCGTTGAAAAAACTCAATCATTTTAAAAGCAATTATTCAGGATCAGAATTAGTTCCTTTTGCCGATTATTATATTGCACGTGCAAATGCCGGCATAGATTCTTCGGGAATAGAGTATTTTTATCAGAACTTTATTCGTGATTATCCCAAACATCATCTTTCAAAGAAATTATTAAAAGATCTTGGTCATCGTTTTTCTGATAACGGCAATTACGATGAAGCAATTTCATACTATCAGGAATCTTTGAAGACTTTTAATACGGTTGCAACAGCTACTGAGACTGAATATTGGGTTGCTGAAGCAGCTGCGGAAAAAGGCGATAATGATGCAGCCCGTAAATATTTTTTAGCTTTAGCTGATAACTATCCTGAAAGTGATTGGTCTCCTAAAGCTTTATATGCCAGAGGACGTTTATATCTTTCGGATAATAAATTTGATTCATCTTCTATAGCTTTTGAAATACTTAAAGAACGGTATCCCAATGACCCTGTTACAAGAAGGGTGGGGACAGCTTTGGGTGAATCCTATTATCAGCAGGGGAAATATGAAGAAGCTATTGAAGCATTAAAAGCAGCCATGCCTTATCTGGATGATGAGTCAAAAGAAAAGGCTATTTTCCTGATTGCAGAAAGTTATAATTTTCTTGGAGATTTTAAAGAATCATCAAAAGCTTATTTACAGTATCTGAATTTAACAAAAGGCACAAGTAAGGAAAGAAGTGCACATTATGGACTCGGGTGGTTATATCACAAACAAAAGATATATCACTGGGCAGCCGATTCTTTCGAAAAAGCGGCAACGGGAGACGATGAACTGGCCAGAAAGGCTTTATACTATGAAGCTATCAACCAGAAACTAGGTGGACAGTATGAGAATTCTCTGAATACATTTTCTGAATTTGGTGATCGATACAAAACAGGACTATGGGTAGAGCAAGCTTTTTACGAATGGGCTGTTTCTTCTTTTGAGTCAGGGCAATACGGAGATGCAATCGAAACACTGCTTACTTTGATCAGAAATGAAAAAAACCTTCAGGATCCCGGAAAAGTTTATACACTTTTGGGCGAATCTTATTTTGCGAACAATGAATTTACAAGAGCAAGTATCGCATTTGAAGAAGCAGAAAAAATTGCTGATATAGATCCGGAACTTCGCCGGCAAGCGCGCTTCCAGAAAGCTTGGATATTATATAGAAATCAGGCTTACGAAGAAGCACAACCAATATTTGAATCTGTATACGCAGAAACTCCAACTTCTGAGATCGGAGCCGAAGCATTATTCTGGAGTGCAGACAGTTATTATAAACTTCGTCAATATGGCGATGCCGCACAAAGATTCTCAATTTTCATCAGAAATTATGCTGATCATGAACTTATCGGTGCCGCCAGATATTCTTTGGGTTGGAGTTATTTTGTAACCGGAGATTACGAAAATGCAGTGGCACCACTAGAGGCTTTTTTAAATGATTATAATCCTCCTCCTATTGCTCTGTTTCCTTACGATACGGACACCCAATTAAGAATTGGTGATGCCTATTATGCACAAGGGAAATACAGAGAAGCGATCAGCTTTTATAATAAAGCAATTGGAGCAGAACCGGGAGGGGACTATGCGATGTTTCAGGTTGGAAACAGCTACTATCGTTCAGGAAGAACATTTGAAGCCGTAACAACTTTCAGGAGAGTTCTTCGCATTTATCCATTTAGTAGGTTAAAAGAACAGGCTCAGTACAATATTGCTTACATTTATTTGAACTCGGATAATTATTCTCAGGCCATTGAAGAATTTCAAACGGTGATCAGCAAATACCCCGGTACTGAGTGGGCAGCCAGATCTCAGTATAACATTGGAGATTCTTATTACAACGCAGGAGAGTATGAAAGAGCTATTGAGGCTTACAAAAATGTGCTGCAGAATTACCCGAGAAGTAGCTATATCATAGATGCTGTGAACGGAATTCAGTATTCCCAGTTATCATCAACAGGTGTGGATAGCAGTTCGGCTGTTTTAGAAGATTTTTTAAGTAATAATCCAAGCAGTGGAACTGCAGACAGATTGAGATACCGCCAGGCAGAGACTGTATATCAAACCGGAGATTATGAAGGAGCTATCAAAGAATTCCGACAGTATTTACGGATTACAAACTCAGATAATTTAACGCCTGAAGCATATTCTAATTTGGGGGACTCTTATCGTCAAACCGGGCAGGTGGATCAAGCCATAAATGCTTATCAAACGATTGTAGATGAGTTTCCGAATGATGATCAAACTCCATCAGCTTTAATAATACTTGGGAATTTATATGCTGAAAAGGGATCGTTTGATACTTCTCATGATTATTTTGAGATACTTCTGGAAAAAGGCCCTCGTTTCAGCCAGGAAGCTTATGTGGGGATGGGATCAGCAAGTTTAGCTGCAGGACGAACGGGTACTGCAAAATCAGAGTTCGAAGAAGCTCTCAAAATAAATTCTGGAAATCCTGCTGCAAATGTCGGACTTGGAAAAGTTGCTGTTGCTGAAAGCAGGTTTGAAGATGCACGCGCATTACTTGTTCCGGTTGCAGACAAAAGCACAACCATAAGCGGCGCAGAAGCTCAATACTATTTAGGAAAGATCGAACAGGATCAGAGTAATTTTGAAGCAGCGATCGAAAACTACTCTAAAGTTCGTGTGTTGTTCGAAGCATTCGAAATCTGGGTTTCAAAAGCGTTGTATAATTCGGCGGAATGTCATATTCGATTGGGTAACAGAGGTGAGGCAATGAGCATTCTAAACGGAATCATAGAAAAATATCCTGATACCGAAGGAGCTGTGCAGGCGCAAGCTTTGCTGGATTCTACAGAATAGTTAGTACGTATTTAGAATTTAAGGTCAGCTTGCTGAATATCTTATCTTCAAATTTTCTACTTTCAAATACATTCCAACACATCCATTTACCAATTAAATGATCCAAAAAGTAAAACCCTCTGACTCGTTACAGGGAACACTTTCCCCCCCACCGGATAAATCCATATCTCAGCGGGCAGCGATTTTTTCGTTACTTCATGAAGGTACATCAGTCATTAAAAATTATTCTTCTGCTCAGGATCCGCAAAGCTCATTGGAGTGTGTAGAATCATTAGGAGCTGAAGTTATCAGAAACGAGGATTCTATTTCTATAAAAGGAACGGGTAGATCAGGAATAAAAGCTCCGGAAGATGATCTGGATTGCGGAAATTCAGGTACAGCCATGAGGTTATTAGCAGGAGTAATTGTCGGGTCAGGAAAACAAGTGCGGATGTGCGGAGACGCTTCCCTGACTTCTCGTACAATGACCAGAATTATTGAACCTCTGGAGAAAATGGGAGCTTATATTTTAGCGCGAAATAGCGCTTATGCTCCATTAATGATCACCAGAGATGAGAAACTAAAGCCAATGGATTTCGAACTTCCGATTCCAAGCGCTCAACTAAAATCCTGTATTTTGTTGGCGGGTTTATTTGGTGAAACTCCTACAAGAGTTATAGAAACTATTCCCAGCAGAGATCATACTGAACGTCTTCTTCAGCTAAAAGTGGAAGAAAAAGGGAAGAAGATCATCTCAGCATCATTAAATGATGAAATACCAAATCAAAGCTATACTGTGCCCGGTGATTTCTCAGCGGCTGCATTTTGGTTAGTAGCCGGTTGTATTATTCCAAATTCTGAGATCACGCTTGAAGCTACGGGATTAAACCCGACCAGAAATGCACTGCTTGGAATTTTACAGGAAATGGGTGCGAATATCACCATCGAAAATGAACGAATGGAGGGGGCCGAGCCTGTTGGAGATATTGTGGTTCGTAGCTCTGATTTGAGGGCAATTAATATTCCGAAAAGCATTATTCCGAATTGTATTGACGAACTGCCGATTCTTGCTGTGGCTATGTCTTTTGCGGAAGGCATCTCGATTATCTCCGGCGCTGAAGAACTTCGCCATAAAGAAACCGATCGCATCATGGCTATTTCAGAAATGCTGAAAGCTGCCGGAGTTAGTTTCGAAGAAAAAGAAGATGGAGTGGAGATTCACGGAAACCCTGAATTCAGTTTTGACTCCGCTACATTTAAAAGTTTCCACGACCACAGAATTGCAATGGCATCAGCAGTATTATCCTTAAAAGGGAAAACCGAATCCGAAATTCTGGATGCTGATTGTGCATCTGTTTCCTATCCCGGTTTTTGGGAAGATTTGAAAGAGATTTCGATTTATGGGTGATTCAAAAAAGAATAAGGTTCACATTTATTTAAAATTTTATGATTTCAATGTACATCCAGATGAAATTTCTAAAGCCTTGAACTTAGAACCCACCAGAAAAGGGTTAAAGGGAGAGAAATTCTATATAGGAACTAAAAAGAAAATAGAGAGAAAATATAGTTCTAATTGGTGGCAATTTGGACAAAAGTATGACGTGAATGGAAAGTGGCCTCAAGAATTCATTGATCAGTTTACTGAAGAAATTATTGAGCCAAGAAAGAATGAAATCAAAGATATAATTGCGATAGGAGATGGGTAATTATCAGTTTGTCCTTATTTTTATAATGATACTAACCCAGGATTCCATTTCGAGCACAGAGTACTAAAGGTTATTTCTGAGGCAAACCTTCCAATCAACATGGATATCTACTGTCTTTAAAGTAGAATTTATTCTCCCTTCGAAGGGAGACGATTGTCCAAAAAGTTCTTTGGACAATCCGAGGGATGTTGTGACGGTTAGGATTAACTAAACTATACGAATCCTCCATCTGCCACTTTTGTTACCCATCTGACTTCCCGTCAAACCTACTCTGACAGCTTTTCCAAAGCGTAAAATCCGGTCTGTAAAAATTTCATTCTAAGTTTGTCGCACTGACAGAGTGGTTTTAAAATTTCGACTTGGCATTTCTCTTGTAGCATTCGTTGTGAACCTGATAAACAAATAATCAAAACAAGAGGTCAAAAAGTTATGGCACTTATTAAATATTCAAGACCAAGTACCGATCTTTTTTCAAGAAGATTCAATGACATTGTTGACGAAATGTTCAACACAAATAATGGAATGAACTACCGTCAGGATAGTTTTATGCCAAACGTAGATATAGCAGAAAACGATACGCAATTTGAAATTTCTGCAGAATTACCGGGCTTAAAGAAAGATGCGATCAGCATTGATCTCGAAAACGGAAGATTAACGATCAGTGGTGAGCGTAAGTTTGAAAATAAAGATGAAGGCAAGAACTACCACAGAGTAGAAACATCTTACGGAACTTTTACACGCTCATTTTATCTGCCGGATAGTATCAATGAAGATACCATCAACGCAACCTATACTGATGGTGTGCTAAACATTACTATTCAGAAGCAGGAAGAGAAAATAAAACGACAGATCGAGATCAAATGATCTTGAAGCATATATAGAATAGTTAGTTAATGCTCAGGCTGTTTGAACGCAGTCTGAGCTTTTGCGTTACAAGATGTAAACCATATACAATTTATCAGGAACACATCGTTGTAACAACGGTTGAAAACAGAGAACTATAATTAAGAGATCAATGAATACTACTGTAAAAAATGTATTTGGTGTGGCTGCAGCCATGCTGCTATTACTGGGAATGAATGCCTGGACAAACAATAATTCCTCACCAAGTTTGCCGGGTTATGCAACTGAAAATAATGTTACATCTGCTGAAAATCGTTCGGTTTCATCCTTACTGGATCTGAATAATGCGATTGTCGACATCGCAGAAAAAACAAATCCTGCCGTTGTAATGATTACTACAGAAAAAGTGCAGGAACAGCGAATAATGAGGAATCCCTTTTCTCAGTTTTTCGGAAACCCAAACAGACAGCAAGACCCCGAAACAAGAGAATATACACAAAGAGGATTGGGATCCGGAGTAATAGTATCTGAAGATGGTTATATCCTAACCAATAATCATGTGATCGAAGATGTAGACGAAATTAAGATCCAACTGTTTAACGGAGATGAAGTTGAGGCAGAGCTGATAGGAACCGATCC
Organism: Balneola sp.; assembly: GCA_965215865.1. GTDB lineage: Bacteria > Bacteroidota > Rhodothermia > Balneolales > Balneolaceae > Balneola. Next base: position 2,990,128 of record OZ244125.1, on the reverse strand, counting down.
TGCCACTGATATTGCCGTTGTAAAAGTAGACATGGATAATTTACCGGCGGTAAAGATGGGAAACAGTGAGGCTCTAAAAGTTGGAGCGTTTGTTCTGGCGATTGGAAGTCCATTAAGTCAAAACCTGGCACATACCGTTTCATTTGGAATTGTATCTGCTAAAAGCCGTTCTATTGGGCTAATAAACAGCGGTGCCGGATATGAAGATTTTATTCAAACCGATGCAGCTATAAATCCCGGAAATTCAGGTGGAGCACTCATTGACATGAATGGAGAATTAGTGGGAATTAATTCAGCGATAGCTTCCCGATCCGGTGGAAACGACGGAATTGGTTTTGCGATCCCGATCAGCCTTGCCAAAAGAATAATGGATGATCTAATTGATGACGGCGAAGTTTCCCGGGGATATTTAGGACTATACTTTGGCGGTGAAGTGGACAGAACCATGGCTAAAGCTCTGGGTCTGGATAACGCAAGAGGAATTATTGTAGCAAGAGTTGAAGAAGATGGTCCTTCTGATAATGCAGGATTACGTGAACAAGATGTAATTGTGGCTATAGACGGAGACCAAATTACAGACTGGAATATGTTCAGATCCAGAGTTGCTTCGATGAAACCAAATGATGTTGTAGAACTGGATATTCTCAGAGATGGAGAAGCGAAAACCTTAACAGTAACGCTTGGAGAAAGAAATGATGAAACTGTAGCTAGTGTTCGTCCTGAACAAACAGAATCAATGGAAGAAAAGTTAGGATTCACAGTTACGGATCTGGATGCAAATATTCGTCGTCAGTTGGAATTGGACAGTTCAGAAGATGGGGTGGTTGTAAGCAGAATTAAAGACTCCAGCAACGCATATGAGCGAGGATTACGCAGAGGTGATGTGATCACAACCGTTAAGAACAAGAAAGTAGAGAGTGCAACTGAATTCTATGATGAGCTCGAAAAACTGGAAGAAAAAGGTGATGAAGTAGTACTTCTGAAAATAATCAGAAATAATGGGAACCAATTCATCGCTTTCGAGTTAAACTAATATCCTATTTATTGTACCCCGAAAAACCAAAGCCATTTCCCTGATACGGAAATGGCTTTTTTATACCATGCAATTCCGTCAGCTTGTTCTTTTGGCACGATTTTGGACTTATAAGTTCTGAAACAACTTAAGAGGACAAGAATTATGAATTTGAACAAATATACTTTAAAAGCTCAAGAGACTATTCAGAAAGCATTAGAGCTGGCGCAGTCAGGGAATAATCAGGCGTTGGAACCGGCTCATGTATTAAAAGCCTTCTTGATTGATGGAGAAAATGTTGTAGTAAATCTGCTGAATAAATTAGGTACAAACTTAAGAGCAGTTGAAGAAGTTGTGGATACAGAATTAGGAAGACTTCCCAAGGTGCAGGGCTCGTCAGTATCAGGACAGTATTTATCAACTACATCTAAAGAAGCGTTCGATAAAGCTCAGAAAGAAGCAACAGCTTTGGGAGATGAGTACATCAGCTCTGAGCATATTTTGATGGGATTTAGTGAAACAAAAGGTCCAATTGCTTCTCTACTTAAAGATCAGGGAGCGTCCAAAGAAAACATTCTTAAAGTGCTGACCGATGTTCGCGGAAATCAAACTGTGGATGATCCAAATGCAGAAAGCAGATACGGCGCTTTGAAGAAATATGCCCGTGACCTGAATGAATTGGCTGAGAAAAATAAACTGGATCCTGTAATTGGTCGAGATCAGGAAATTCGTCGGGTAATGCAGATTTTGACTCGTCGTACTAAAAACAATCCTGTATTGATCGGTGAGCCGGGAGTGGGTAAAACAGCAATTGCTGAGGGAATGGCGCTTAGAATTGTTCGCGGAGATGTTCCTGAAGGATTAAAATCGAAAAGAATTGTCGCTTTGGATATGGGAGCCTTGGTTGCAGGAACAAAATTCCGTGGCGAATTTGAAGAACGATTGAAGGCCGTAGTTAAAGAAGTGACAGATTCTGATGGAGAACTCATTTTATTTATCGATGAGATCCACACTTTGGTTGGAGCCGGAGCTACGGAAGGAGCGATGGATGCCGCAAATATTTTGAAACCGGCACTTGCCAGGGGAGAAATGCATGCGGTTGGTGCAACTACCTTGGATGAGTACAGAAAATACATCGAGAAAGACAAAGCTCTTGAACGTAGATTACAAACTGTATTGGTTGGCGAACCGTCCATTGAAGATACCGTTTCTATTTTGCGCGGATTGCAGGAACGTTATGAAGTTCATCACGGAGTAAGAATAACCGATGCTGCTATAGTTGCAGCTGCTGAACTTTCACACAGATATATTGGAGATCGGTTTCTGCCAGATAAAGCTATCGACTTAATTGATGAAGCCGCTTCAAGATTGCGTCTGCAAATTGACTCTCTTCCTGAGGAATTGGATGGAATTGAACGTCAAATTCGTCAGCTGGAAATTGAGCGTGAAGCGTTAAAGCGGGAAAAAGATAAAGGCAAGATCAAAGGCATTGAAAAAGAACTGGCTGATCTGGAAGAAAAACGAAGTACCATGCGGGTACAATGGGAGCAGGAGAGAGATACCATCCAGAAAGCCCGTGAACTAAAACAAGCCATAGAGACGACTCGTAACGAAGCTGATAAGGCAGAACGTCAGGGGAACTACGAAAAGGTCGCAGAACTCCGGTATGGAACTATTACGCAACTAGAGAAAGATCTTGAGGAGGCGAAAGCCAAGCTGGATGAAATGCAGGAAACTAAAGCGCTACTGAAAGAGGAAGTGGACGCTGAAGATATCGCAGACATTGTTGCTCGTTGGACAGGAATTCCAGTTAAGAAAATGCTTCAGAGTGAACGACAAAAACTACTTCAACTAGAAGATGAACTTCACAAAAGAGTGATTGGTCAGGATCTGGCTATTGATGCCGTTTCTGATGCGGTCCGTAGATCTCGGGCAGGTTTGCAGGATGAAGATCGACCAATAGGCTCTTTCTTTTTCTTAGGATCCACCGGTGTTGGTAAAACGGAATTGGCAAGAACATTGGCTGAATTTTTGTTCAATGACCAGAATGCGATGATCCGAATCGACATGAGTGAGTATATGGAAAAGCATTCAGTAAGTCGCTTGGTTGGAGCGCCTCCGGGATATGTCGGCTACGATGAAGGTGGACAATTAACAGAAGCCGTTCGTCGACATCCGTACTCGGTTGTGTTATTGGATGAAATTGAAAAAGCACATCCTGATGTGTTCAATATTTTATTGCAGGTCTTGGATGAAGGAAGATTGACTGACAACAAAGGAGTAACGGTCGATTTCAAAAATACGATCATTATCATGACCAGCAATATCGGTTCACATTTGATCGTGAACGAAATGGAGAAATCAGGAGGAGAACTTTCTGAAGAAAAGTATGAGAATCTCCAAAATCAATTGATCGACCAGTTGAAGAAAACCATCCGTCCGGAATTCTTAAACCGAGTGGATGATACCATCGTATTCCATCCGCTGGGCAGAGAACACATTCGATCTATTGTGGATATTCAGCTGAGAAGAGTTCATCAGTTGTTGGCTAAGAACAAAGTTACGCTTCATGTTTCTGATAATGTGAAAGACTGGTTGGCAGTTCGGGGATATGATCCCGTGTACGGCGCACGTCCGTTGAAAAGAGTACTTCAACAGAATATTACCAACAAACTGGCAACTCAGTTATTAATGAGAGACAGCGAAGAACCGATTGAATTTGAAGCCACGATTTCCAAAAACGGAAATGAGATCGATTTTGCGGAAGTGGTGGATGATCCCGAGAAATGGGCTAATATCACGAAGATGCCTGAGGAGTTTTAGTATTCGTATATGTGACCAATGAAATTAAGTTCATGCTGCCGGGATTCTAAACCATAAAACAGTATGCAAAGTGTTGAAATCAGAAAAGCCCTCGTTTAGAGGGCTTTTATAATTGATATTTAATCTTATCAATCCAAATCAAGTGGAGGTGAAATGACAAATAGATTTCTAACAGGTGGATCCATATTAATGCCGAAACTTGCATTCACTGTACCACAACCAGGAGGAGTAGCTTTTGGTTGACAGTTATCACTATCCATTCGTAAGAAAACATTTTCAAATTGATTTGATTCAATAGCATAGCCGTGCAAATGGTTTTTTATTTTATATTTTTCCCACGGACCTATTCCATTTTGGCAATTTACTATTCCTCCTACCTTGTTATCCTCTGAAAGTTCTCTCCCATCTATCCTTAGATAAACCCCCGGAAACTCTACAGACTCAATCGAATACGTATTATCATCATTTTTAATGAATTTAAATTTTTCGAAAGGTCCAGCTGTATATTGGCAATTAACAGTGCCTCCACCGCTAGGATTTGGTGAATTAACGCCATCACCGTCCATTCTTAGGTAAACGTCTCCATTTGAATAATCAGCGATTGTATGAATTGCATTTTCAGATTTCCCCATAATTATACCTCTTAATCATTAATTAATTGTTATTTAACCGTATATAACGATTTAGGAATATATATAATCTGTAGAATAATTCAATCTAAAAATAATTTCTAACTAAGATGGAAATTTGACAACACCATTTATTACAAAAAAGCCAAAAAGAGCAGATATAATATCCCACACAACGGGGGTGAATTTATCGACATCTGAAGCAGTTACAAATTTCAGTAATGATGGAGTACTTAATTTTTAAGATCCTTGTTTTGCGTTCTGTGATCCACAAGGATGACTTAACCTAAATCCTAAACTCAGAATCTATTATCCGGTTTCCATCTTTATTGTACACACCGTAATCAAAACCTTTTTGGATGCTGTATGCACCGAAAGCACCGTCTTTGTTGAGGGCCAGGTAGCCGACTTGAGTGTTTTTTAAGCTGGCGCCGTTTCGTTTGCTGCGGGAAATAATTCGGTCTACTGCAATTTTGCAAGCTTCTTCCGGGGAGTGACCTTGTCGCATCATTTCAACGACCAGTGCGCTTCCGGCCGTTTTAACTACTTCTTCTCCTAGTCCGGTTGCACATGCTCCGCCAATCTCAGGATCCACAAAAAGTCCTGCGCCTATAAGTGGGGAATCACCAACTCTGCCATGCATTTTCCAGGCAGCACCACTGGTTGTGCAGGCTCCGGAAAGTCTTCCATTCAAATCAAGAGCAAGCATACCGATGGTATCATGGTTTTCAATATTTACTACCGGTTTATACTCAGAAGTTTTGAGCCATTCTTCCCAAGCTTCTTTAGCTTTGGGAGTAAGCAGGTCCATTTCTTCAAATCCTTGATCTTTGGCAAATTGCTGAGCTCCTTTACCTGCTAACATGATATGAGGTGTTTCTTCCATTACTTTTCTGGCAACGGAAATAGGGTTCTTATAATTCTGCAGAAAGACAACGGCTCCACACTCTCCTTTATCATCCATGATGCACGCATCCAAAGAGACATTTCCTTCTCTATCCGGTCGTCCGCCATAACCTACTGACATGTTTTTAGGATCGTCTTCTTCTACCCGAACACCGGCTTCAACGGCATCTAATGCATATCCACCTTTATCCAGAATCTCCCATGCCGCTTTGTTAGCTTTAATAGCAGTATTCCAGGTAGCAATTACAACCGGCTTACTTCCTGTATATTTGTTGACATTCGTGCATCCAATTCCTGCTAATGGAATAGCTCCAAGAAGACCGGTTTTTAAGAATTGCTTTCGATTCAACATAGCTGTTAATCTATTCTCATTGGATGTGCTTCCGTATTGAACACATGCTTATCCAAATCAAATACTTTGTCATCAGCAAACAGGAGGTAAGCATATTTTAACGTCTCCGCTAAAAAGAAGCTTTCCATGTCATCGCTTTTTTCTTTGGTGGTAACATCTGATAAGGCAGCATAACCATGCTCAGTTTTACAATATTCGACCAGGCTTTGGAACATCACTTTTCCCATCTCAATATATTTTTCATCGCCTGTTGCCTGATATAAATAATAAGCAGACTCAATGTTTTCAGGGCGCAAAGGATATCCTACCGAGGTTACTTCCATATCAACATAATTCAGACCTTCCGGTTCAATTCCGTGTAACTGCCACATCTTAAAATTCGACTCTTGCACTTTTTCTGCTGTTTCAATATCTCCGGCAAGCACTAAAACTCCGGGCATAAATGCATCCAGTGATCCATAAGTTGTAGCTGTTCTTTCTCCTGTATCCATGTTTGCACGACCGTACCAGGTTCCGCTGGCAACTTCGTCAAGTAAATACTTTTCCAATGCGGGTTCATGAGCTTTCCATATTTTTCGGAAGTCTTCATCTCCAAAAAGCAGCCAAGACTTCAGTGCATATTCGTAATACGAGTCGATCATTCCGGAAATATGTGCTTCTTTATTTTTCCATTCACCGGTTTCCACATCAATAGTTGTTCCGACTAATCCGATTTCGGAGCGGCGCTCATACAATCCCATCATCGCTTTTTTGGCACTGTTATAAAAAACAGAATCTTTAGTGTGTTTGGTAAGTGTACCGAACTCGATCATCAAAGTTCCAATCTCAGCGGGATTATTAAACTGCCACTCGGTTTCTCCTGTTTTAAGATTTACTTTTCCGTAAGTCATTCCTGTTGCTGAATCGAATGCAGGAAGTAATCTTCTTCCAAGATCTTCAGCCAATTCCAGAAATCGCTCGTCTCCATCCATCTCATACGCTGAAAGAAGTCCACCCAAAAGGCGAATCGTTATCTCAAAATTGGATACAAAGAAATCATGATCAAAAGACAATTCAGAAAAGATCAATTCTTTTGCCTCAGCGGCTTCTTCATGCAATCCCATTAACAACATGGTGTCAAAAGCATCAACCGGAGTCATTAGTAAAGATGCGTCATACCAGTTTTTAGAAGATTTTGACAACGGTTTTAGTGCGTCGTCTCCCCATGCATGTTGTTTGTAGCCATGCCAAGCGTGTAAGAATTCTTGTTTTACTTGCTCAGCTAGTTGTTCTTTCTCTGATTTTTGAGGAGCACATGCTATCCCTAAAGCAAGTGCCAATAATAAAAATCTCTTCATTAATTAATTGGTCTGTATTCAGTTTTCTTCGCCCAGTTTTTATTAGGTGCAGATCCCATTTCAAAGATCAATTCTCCACCCGCTATAATTTCTTCATGGGAAATATAGCTTCTCTCCAAAGGTTCTCCATTTAAAGATACTGAGTTAATGTAAATATTTTCATCCGAAACTCCATCAGCAATAATTGTAAAAGTCTTTGTGTCAGATAAGGTTATCTCAACTTGTTCAAACTGAGGAGCTCCGATCACATAATTCCCTGATGCCGGATTTACCGGATAAAATCCCATCGCTGAAAAAACATACCAGGCAGACATCTGCCCACAGTCTTCATTTCCACTTAATCCATCTACAGCGGTGGAATATTGAGTATTCATTATTTCGTGAAGAATTTCCTGAGATTTCCACGGTTTTCCTGCATAATTGTATAAATACCCAATATGATGACTGGGTTCATTTCCATGGGCATATTGACCAATCAAACCTGAAATATCAGGAGAAGTGTTATCTCCGGTGATGTTAGAGTCCTGATTGAACAACGAATCGAGTCGTTGGGTAAAAGCATCATCACCTCCCATGAATTCTATCAGTTTATCCACCTGATGAGGAACAAACCAGCTGTGCTGCCATGCATTGCCTTCGGTATAGTCGGTGTTTACGCGATGAACGGATCTCTTCGGGTCAAAAGGCTCAACCCAATTCCCTTCAGCGGTTTTACCACGCATGAATTTAGTTTGGGCATCATATACATTTTGCCAGAATCCGGATCTGACTATAAAATGTTCGTACTCGGATTCTTTACCTAGCATAAAAGCCATTTGAGCAATTGCCCAGTCATCAAAAGCATATTCCAACGTTTTAGTTACAGATTCATGCTCAAGTTCAGAAGGGATATATTGATATTTTCGATACAAATCAGTTCCACGTTTATTTTGCATAGCACTTGCTTTCATTGCTTCGAAAGCGAGTTCGGCGTCATAGTCTCTGAATCCTTTGGCGTACGCATCCGCGATCACAGGAATAGCATGATAGCCGGTCATGGTATTGGTTTCATTTCCGTGTAATTCCCAAACAGGAAGCAATCCGTTTTCTTTATAGAAATCCAGCATGGTTCTAATCATATCACTCACTCTGTCAGGATTGGTAATAGTAAGCAGTGGATGTTGAGCCCGAAAAGTATCCCACAAAGAGTATATAGTGTATTTGGTTTGATCCTGATTGGCATCAGAAAACAAAACCGGAGCCAATTTGGAATGATAAAGAGCGGTATAAAAAATTGATTTTTTCTCTTCGTCTCCCTGAACTTTGATCTTGCCGAGTTCTTCATCCCAGGCCATTTCAGCAAAAATTTTGGTTTCATCAAAATCCCAATCCTCCAGAGTTTCTAGGTTTGCTAAAGCTCCTTCTTCACTGTGTGATGAGATAGCAATTTTAGCCAGAACTTCTCTTTTACTATTTTCAAACTCCAGCACCCCAAATGAGGTGAACCCTTTGTATTCAGATGAATCAGTGATCATAAAGTCAGAAGAAAATTCCATCGCAAAATAAACATGTTGATCATTCGCCCAGCCGGAAGATCTTCGATAGCCAACTAACTTCTTATTCTCATCTTCTCCGATAATTTTGTAGTAACCTTCGGTAAAAGAATCCCAGTTCAAACTGTAGCCCAAATCCAGATTTAAAAATTGAGGTTCGCCATATTCATAAGTAAACCTATACATGGCTACTCTTTCTGTAGCGGTCATCTCGGCATTGATCTCATAATCATCCAGAAAAACGCTATAATATCCCGGAGAGCCTTTTTCGCGATCGTGCGAAAATTTGGAAGCATAACTTCTTTTGCTGTCATATTTGGCTGAATCGGACAAGAGCACTTTTCGATTAGTTGGCATGATCAAAATATCATTCAGATCTCCGATTCCAGTTCCGCTAAGATGAGTTTGAGCAAAACCTGTAATAATACTATCCGAATAGTGATAACCGGAAACCCAATCCCAGCCCGGAGTTCCGTTTACAGGACTTGGTTGTATCATTCCGAAAGGTAGCGTTGCTCCGGGGTAAGTGTGCCCATGTCCTCCGGTGCCAATGAATACATCTACAAAATTATTGGGAGATTCGTAGTTAGAGCATGTAACTGTGCTAATAAAAAGGGCAAATAATAAAAATGATGTCTTCATATTGAATTTTGGGGATAGAATTAAAGAAAACTCATTAATCTAATACTAGTGTCTCATCGCAAAGAGCAATTTCATCAGGATCATTAGAAGCCAGAAAGACCAGGCAACCTTTTTCTTTTTGTTCTTGGAGTAAACGCTGAACCAAAACATGTCCGTTCGAATCCAGATTGGAGCCCGGTTCATCCCAGAATAACACTTCAGGATTTCGGATCAGGGAAGAAGCCAATTTCACACGCTGTTGTTGTCCCGTAGAAAGAGATTTGTACAACTTGTCTTTAAGAGAATCGGTTTCTGTTTTGCTGAGTAATTGATGAATGTCAGTTTCGTTCAGATGTTGCTGACTTACTTCAGAAAGAAACTCCAGATTTTCGAGAACAGTAAGCTCTTCATACAAAGAAATATAAGGAGCTGCGTAACCGATGTGATCTTTAAGTTCGGTTTGGGATAAAGAATCACCGTTCAGTTTCCACTCAATGGTTCCGGAGTTTGGTCGGAGCAATCCTGCCAGACATTTCATCAAGGTAGATTTTCCACTTCCGTTTGAGCCTGAAATACCTAGTATCCCTGAATTATGCCCGAATTGAACATCATTCAAAACCGTTTTACGGTTATATTTTTTGGTAAGACTTTTGACCGAAAGTGAAATCATGCGCTAAAGGTAGAAAGTATAATGCAAAAATATACTATGATGGAAAGATTCGTGTTGTAATGCCACTTTCTAGGCATTATTTTCGTTCACCAAAATCATCTTACTTCCATGCAAAAGGTCATTGACCAAATTACCGATAAATTTACAGGACAGATCGGAACAGAGCGTCCGTTTTACTCCCCTCAACAGCTATTGAAGGCAGAAATACCTGTCTACATTGTGGAGAGAATACGCCTTTTACTGGAAGACAAAGTGTTGTCAGATCTTAAAAAGACAGATTCTGTTTGGGTGGATACGGAAAATAAGTTGTTCGTTAGTGCTCAAAACGATTTTGAAAATGCGGCCATAAGCTGCTCCGTTATACCGCACCAAAAGTTGTATGATATTCTGCATGCCACGGTTAGCGATATTGTTTCTGTTCTTGTTGAACCTCGGAAGAACATCGCTCCTTATATTTTTCGGGAAGAATCTGTGCTTTCGTTTGAGGAAGTAAGTAAACGTTGTGCCAGACTGATGGTTTACAAACATTTCGGAACCGCGATTCCTCTTTATATGAAGAAGAGAGAGCTGGATGAACTGACTATAGAACGTTGCCAAAGTCTGGTTTCAAATTTGGATGCACGGATCGTATCTGATTATACCGCCGAAAACTGGTCACAGAAGCTGGAGATGCTTTTTTCTCTTTGCGAAGGAAAACTTGCTCCGGAGCTTTTACAAAGATTCTTCAGAGATAAAGGATTCGATAATACCGCTGAAATTTTCTGTTCTATTGATGTAGCCGTTACGCAAAGCACCTTCATCGAAATGCTTTCGACTGAGAATTTCAAAATGGAATTGATAAAAGAGCAGGAAAGTGAAGTTAAGTCAGTATCGGAATCAACAAAACCGGCTAAAGTCGCAGAAAAAGTAAAGGAAGAAATTCCGGAAGAGGCAGAAGAGGAAGAAGAAAATTTGGCAAGCTTGTTTCAGTCCGAAGCTGTGGAACCGGATATCAACGAGATTCTGGGAGATATTGAACAGGAAGAAACTCTGGTATTTGATAGTGTGGATGATTCGGAATCATTGAATAATATCTTCTTAAGTGAAGATGAAAATGCTGAAGAAAAAGAGGATTCCGAACCGGTCAGCAATCAAAAAGAAGACAAACAAGCATTCAAATCTAACCTGACTTCTATTTTGGATCAAGCTAAGGATTCGTATGAAGGAGTAGTTCAGGGCGATGAAGAATTTGAAAGTGAATTAATAGAGGAAGACGATCTTATTCAGGATGCTTTCCAACCGGATGAAGAAACAAATGATCCGATTCTGGAAGAACATATCAGTTCTGAAGAGGAAGACAGCTCAGAAGGGGAAGAAGAAAAACCGATGTGGGCTCAGTTTTTGAGTGAAGATCAGATGGAAGTAATGATGGCTTCAAGAGAAGAAGAAGAAGAAGAGTCTGAACCGTTCCATAATCCATTATTTATTGAAGATGACGACGATGAGATATTTATGGAAGAAGAGGTAGTTGAAGACAGTTCAGCCACTATGGAATTGAATGAGTATCTTATGGACAGCGAGGATCGTTGGGTAAGCGATGTATTTTCCGGAAAACAGAAAGCATACGACCGGGGAATCAATGAGCTGGGACAATTTGATAATTGGAACGAAGCCTCTGTATTTTTAGAAAAAGAAATTTTCAGTAAACAAAAAGTGGATATGTTCTCGGAAGAGGCCATCGAATTTATTGATACGTTGCAATCCTATTTTAAAGAGTATAAATCCTGATTAACTAACTATGGAAAAGAACGAAAAAGTAGAACGTCTTGAAAAACTACGTGAACAATCGAAACTGGGTGGTGGAAAAGCCCGCATCGAAAAGCAGCACGAGAAAGGAAAACTTACTGCCAGAGAACGCATGGACCTGCTTCTGGATAAAGGTTCGTTCGATGAAATAGATGCTTTTGTAACGCACCGAAGTACCGCTTTTGGTCTGGATGAGCAACAGTTTCTGGGAGACGGTGTTGTAACCGGTCACGGAAAGATCCACGGAAAGCCGGTGTATGTATTCAGTCAGGATTTCACGGTATTTGGAGGCTCTCTTTCCGAAACACATGCCGAGAAAATTTGCAAAGTGATGGATCTGGCACTCAAAAATGGCATTCCTGTTATCGGTTTGAATGATTCAGGCGGAGCAAGAATTCAGGAAGGCGTTTCTTCGCTCGGCGGTTATGCAGAAGTATTCTGGAGAAACAGCATGGCTTCCGGTGTGATTCCTCAGATCTCTGCGATCATGGGACCATGTGCAGGTGGTGCAGTTTACAGTCCGGCGCTAACGGATTTTATTTACATGGTAGAAAATACCAGTTATATGTTCGTGACGGGACCAAATGTGGTAAAAACTGTTACGCATGAAGAAGTAACTTCGGAAGAATTGGGTGGTGCCATGACGCACAACTCGAAATCAGGTGTGGCTCATTTTGCAACTCCGAATGATGCCGTTTGCTTGCAGGATATCAGAACGTTGATGTCGTATATCCCGCAAAACTGTGAAGAAAAAGTGCCGATTATCGAATCCAAAGAACCGGATTCTGCCAAAGCAAAAGCACTGCATGATATTGTGCCGTTGAATCCGAACAAACCTTACGATATCAAAGATGTGATCGAAGGAATTGTGGATAAAGAGAGTTTCTACGAAGTACACAAAGAATATGCTGAAAATATCGTAGTTGGGTTTGCCCGTTTGGGTGGACGAAGTATCGGTATCGTTGCAAATCAACCACTTGCGATGGCAGGTGTGTTGGATATCAATTCTTCCAAAAAAGGAGCGCGATTTGTTCGTTTCTGTGATGCGTTCAATATTCCGTTGGTGGTATTTGAAGATGTTCCGGGATTCTTACCGGGCACCGATCAGGAATGGGGCGGAATTATCAAAGACGGTGCAAAATTACTGTATGCGTTCTGTGAAGCTACGGTTCCGAAAATGACGGTAATTACCCGTAAAGCGTATGGCGGAGCGTATGATGTGATGAACTCCAAGCATATCCGTGCCGACTACAACGTAGCGTGGCCAACTTCTGAAATTGCTGTTATGGGAAGTAAAGGAGCGGTTGAGATCATTTTCCGAAGAGAAATTGCAAAAGCCGGCGATCCTGAAGCGAAGCAAAAAGAACTGGAAGCACAATACGCGGAGGAGTTTGCGCATCCGTACCGAGCAGCTGCCCGAGGATTTATTGATGATGTGATCAAGCCGGAAGAAACCCGATCCAAACTGATCAAAGCTCTGGAAGTTTCACAAAACAAAGTAGACACCGTGCCGAAGAAAAAGCATGATAATTTGCCGTTGTAGGTGAAAGGAAAACTTTCGTTTGTTCGATAATATGTCATACATCATGAAAAACCTCAAGAAGTTTTCTGGTGAATTAGGTTTTGATTTTGAAGTCTCACAACAAGATTGGGGGATTGAAAATGCAGATCCTAAAAGAGTTGTAGAATTCATTTCTTATTACGAAAGCTTCGAGAAACTCACCGAAAAGGAATCAGGAGATTTAGCTCAATTGATTTTTCAATCTGCAGAAGAGCACTTGCAAGAAAACTATGATGAAGCTGTGAGAACAAAAGTTCTAAATTTTATCCAAGCTCATAATTCAGAATTTCCTCTGGAGTTTGGATATTGGAAAAGTCTCGATCCAAAAGTCTGGACTATTTCCAGCTTAATCAATGAATCCAAAAATGTTTAACCTCTTAAACTCATTCCCAAGCTCCTGCTTGGGAGAAACGAATGGAGCTCCTGCTTCGAATAAACAATCTAACCCATTAACATATTGACTAAAACAGTCTTCTTATTAGCTATTCCCATCTTGTTGATTAATTGTAGCGTTCAAGATCAAAAATTAACCGAAGCCGAGAATATCCAAATCAAGACTGAAGTCAGAGCATCTTTTGATAGCTTGGTAGAATCCACAAAAGTTCAGGATTGGGAATCCTATTTCAATCACTTTGATCAAAATAATTTCTCAGGTTTGAATGCGGATGGAACCGTTTGGGAATCCTTTGAAAATTTTAAAGCATCCGTCATTCCGGGTTTTCAAATGATCGAAAGTAGCGACAGTCTGGTGTTTCCGATAGTTAAAATTTCTTTGATCGATAAAAATACAGCCGTTCTTATTAATGAATATGAGCAGAAAATTACACTAAACGGAGGACAGGAGATCAGAGTTACCGGTGGGGGAGCTCAGGTGTGGTCCAGGATTTCCGGAAAGTGGAAGTTGGTGAGTATTTCTGCAAGTTCTAAACAGGATTAAATTTAATTTCTTACCGATGTTTGGTCTAAAGCAAATTGATTGGCTGAATTTGATTTCATAATCCGTAGGGACAATTCATGAATTGCCCCTACGGATATAATGCCAAACTAACCTAAACGATGCTTGAACTAGGGCATTTGAATTATTTCCCTAACAAATTGTCAAGCTGCATCGTAGCAAGTTATATTAAATTATAGTAGCTTGAGTAGATAAGGGTCTAAATAGTTGCTTAGCATTGTTTTATGGGGGATGCAATTTATGTTTAACAGAAAGCCAAAAAGAGAGAGCTACACCTTAGTTGTTAATGACATTCCCGTTTTAGTCACCCGTAAAAAGATCAAAACTATCAGGCTCAAAGTAAATCGTGTTTCCCTTGAGGTGAAGCTATCCAGTCCTTTTAAAATTCCAGATGAAGAGCTTATTACATTCGTTCAAGAAAAAATGGAATGGATCAAAAAGCACCTGAGTAAGCCTCCTCTTCAATTGCCCGAACCGGATCTGAAATATGAAAATGGTGACATTATTCCATTCAAGGGTGGCAACTATAGCTTAAAATTACAACACGGTGCTAAAAAGATCGGAGTAAATATTCATGGCTCCGAGATAGTTCTGAGTTTCAGAAATATTATTACACAGTCCAGAAAGGAAAAAGCCCTAAATGACTTTTATCGCACTCACCTGAAAAATGAGATTCCTAAGCTTATCGAAAAATGGGAACCTATCATGAAGGTTTCGGTGAACGAATTCGGCGTTAAAAAAATGAAAACCAGATGGGGCACATGTAATATCAGGGATAAACGAATCTGGTTGAGTTTAGAACTGGCTAAAAAACCTTCAGAGTTATTGGAATATGTGGTAGTTCACGAGATGGTTCATCTTCATGAACGTTTGCATAATCAGCGTTTCAAAAATTTTATGACTCAATTTCTACCAAACTGGAAAGAGCTACAAAAGCAGCTGAATGGCAGGATTGATTGAATCAGTTAGTAATAAAGTAGTAGTCCGTCATCCTGTCCGCCAGCTGGCGGATCAGGATCTTTGTAAGGAGCTGATTCTAAATCTGCTGTGACAATTCAAGAACAAAGACTCTGTATGCGCCTGTGTTGGAACCGGACCTCCCCGGTTCCCAAACAAATTTTTGGGTTCTGAGTAGTTCGCTCCTACTTGGATAAGGAGGGGAATTCCAGATTGGTCTGACCCACCCTTGTTCCCTCCCTAACAGTAGGGAGGGAGACTCCTTAACTCCACTCAGAATTTAATTAAAAAGTCCCCTTCCCTTGACTAAGGGAAGGGACAGGGATGGGTTTCTTCCTCTCCGCATTCTAACCACAAAGACCACAGAGAATATTAAGCTTCTTCATCTCAAAACCTTTGTGCACTATGTGGTTTATCCTTTCCGTGTTTTAGTGATTCTGTGGACTATTAATAGGATTCAATTCATTAGTTCGCCAATAATTCTAAAGGTCGGTGTAGTTTGAAGCTTTTTCGAAATCTTGAGGAAGTACAATAAGATCTCTATTAAACTCCAATCAGGTCATTCCAAGAAAGGCATGAACCTGGATTTAGATTAAAAACCTTACATATAAATCCAGATCTCGGGCATACGCCGCGAGATGACCGAATTTTTTTTAAGAACCCTTACAACCCCTCACTCGAGGGAGGTTTGGTTTTAGCTTGCCAAAAAATTGGAGCATGTCGGGCTTGGATTTACAAACGCCCAAATACAAATTTTAAACACATTAGAACTCATATTTAATTATTCTAAGCCACTAACTATCAGAAATCAATCAGATTAAGATGAAACGATTTACTTCTTTACTAGCTCTTGTGTTGATAATCAGCACGACTTCACTTTTTGCTCAAAAATCAGATAAAGACTCCCGTTACGATATTGGCTGGAATAGCCTTGAATTCAGAAGCATTGGTCCGGCTTTTACTTCCGGAAGGATCTCGGATTTTGCAGTAAATCCTGACAATCACAGCGAGTTTTATATTGCAACGGCATCAGGTGGAGTTTGGAAAACGGAGAATGGTGGGATTTCGCTTAAGCCGGTTTTTGATAACGAAGGCTCTTACTCCATCGGTTTTGTAGCGATGGATCCAAATAATCACAATGTGGTTTGGGTTGGAACGGGAGAAAATAACAATCAGCGAAGTGTGGCTTACGGTGATGGAGTATACAAATCCATTGATGGTGGCAAAAGCTGGAAGCATATGGGACTGAAGAATTCTGAGCATATCGGAATGATTGAAATTGATCCCAGAGATTCGGATGTGGTTTATGTAGCAGCAACGGGACCGCTTTGGAGTTCCGGTGGAGATCGTGGACTGTACAAAACTACGGATGGTGGCGAGAATTGGGAAAAAGTATTGGAGATCAGCGAGCACACCGGAGTAAATGAAGTCCATATGGATCCAAGAGATCCTGATGTGTTGTATGCGACGGCTCATCAGCGAAGAAGAAGAGTATTTACATATATCAGTGGGGGACCTGAATCTGCAGTTTATAAATCTACGGATGCCGGAAAAACATGGAAGAAAACTATGAGAGGAATGCCAAGCGGAGACATCGGAAGAATCGGAATGGATATCTCACCGGCCAACCCAGATGTGATTTACGCTTCTGTGGAGGCGGAATCAGGAAAAAGTGGGTTTTATCGTTCTGATGACAGAGGAGAATCGTGGGAAAAGCAGAGTAATTATTCATCAAGCGGAAATTATTATCAGGAAGTGATTGCGGATCCTGTGGATGTTGATTTGGTGTATGTAATGAACACATATTCCGGCGTTTCTGAAGATGGTGGAAAGACGTTCAACAACGTAGGCGAGAAGAATAAGCATATTGATAATCATGCTTTATGGATCAACCCAGATAATCCAAGTCACTTGTTGAATGGGAATGATGGTGGAGTTTATGAGTCGTTTGACCGTGGAAAGACGTGGAGATTTTTCACTAATCTTCCGGTAACTCAATTTTATAAAGTAGCCGCTGATAATGCAGAGCCTTTTTATAATATCTACGGCGGAACTCAGGATAATTTTACGTTAGGCGGACCTTCCCGAACAAACGCCACAACCGGAATCAACGATGATGAATGGTTTGTAACGGTGCTTGGGGATGGATTTGAACCTCATGTTGATCCAACCAATTCGAATATTGTGTATGCACAATCGCAGTATGGTGGGTTAGCTCGATTCGATAAACAAAGTGGTGAACAGCAGAATATCAGACCGCAAGCTCCGGATGCAGATTATGATTATAACTGGAACTGGGATTCACCATTTTTTATAAGTACTCATGATAATAAGAGACTTTATTTTGCATCCGATCGTGTTCTCAGAAGTGATGATATGGGACAAAATTGGAGAGAAGTTAGTGGTGACCTTACGCGCCAACTGGATCGAAATACATTCGAAGTGATGGATAAAGTGTGGCCGATGGACGCTATCGCGAAAAATGCTTCTACTTCAGTGTATGGAAGTATTGTTGCACTTGCGGAATCTCCGCTGGATGAAAACCTATTGTACGCAGGAACCGATGATGGTTTGGTTCATGTATCAGAAGATGGAGGCGAAACCTGGAAGAAATACGATAAGTTTCCGGGAGTTCCTGATATGGTTTATGTAAATGAATTGATCGCTTCAGAGCATGACAGAAATACCGTTTATATAGCATTCAATAATCACAAGAATGGTGATTTTAAGCCATACATTTTAAAGAGTACGAATCTTGGAAAATCATGGAAATCTATAGCTAATAATCTTCCGGAAAGAGGTTCTGTATATTCAATTGCAGAAGATTTCGAAACAGGCAACCTGCTATTCGTTGGAACAGAATTCAGCATGTTTGCTTCCATTGATGGTGGTGAATACTGGAAAGAATTGAACAAAGGATTGCCGACCGTAGCGGTTCGCGATATTGATATCCAAAAAAGAGAAAACGATCTTGTATTAGGGACTTTTGGGCGTAGTTTCTATGTAATGGATGATTATTCTGCTCTCCAGGAATTATCGAAGGAAGTTGCAGAAAAAGAAGCTCATTTATTTTCTACAAGACATGCTTATCAATATCAGCCTTACAGCAGAATTGCAGCAAGCAATACTATCAGTTGGCTGGGACCAAAAGGATTTCAAGGGGAGGATTACTTTCTGGGAGAGAACCCTGAATTCGGTGCTGCTTTCACTTACTATTTAAAAGACGGATACAAAACTAAGAAAGCTATTCGCGAAGCAGAAGAAGCTAAAAAAAGAAAAGATGGTGAGACGGTTTATTACCCAACTTATGAGCAATTAAAAGCGGAAGAAGAGGAAGAAGCTCCATTCCTGATCTTTACAGTTAAGGATGCTAATGGAGAAGTAGTTCGCGAATTAAAAACGTCTCCAAGAAAGGGGATAAACAGAATTTACTGGGACCTGACCTATCCACAGATTACAAGATTAAATACCAGAGATGCTGATCAGTCTAAAGATTTTGATTCAGGATTGATGGTGCTTCCGGGAATGTATACTGTTGAGTTATCAAAAAGCATTGATGGAGAAGTTGCTCAGCTTACCGAAGCACAGAGCTTTGAAGTAAGATCGTTGGGTAATGTGACTTTACCGGCAGAAGATCCCGAAGCGATGTTAGCTTTTCACAAGCAACTAAATCAGCTCTCAAAAGCATCAAATAGTGCAAGAAATGCAACAGGAGAAGCTCAGGAACGGCTTCAGTATTACAAAGGCGCATTAAAAGCTCTTGGTAGTGATGCCCCAACCGGCTTGGCTTCAGATATTGAACAGTTGGAAGAAAAACTGGATGAAATTAATATGATCATGTTTGGTGATCGACTAGCGGGACGTTTGGAAATTCAACGAGCTCCATCGTTAAATTCCAGAATAAATAATGCGATTGGTGCCGGAACTTCATCGTCATCTGATCCGACCGGAACATCAAAACGTGTTGCTGAAATAGCAAAGAAGCAACTGAAACCGGTAATTGAAATGCTAAAAGAGATCATGAACACAGATATTCCTGAAATCGATAATAAACTCAAGGGAACAGATGCTCCGTGGACGCCGGGAAGAGTGTTGGAGATAGATTGGTAATACATGCAGTTAAGAGCGCATGGCGATGTGCTCTTACTCTGGATTAGATGGTCTCCGTCGGATCATAACCAATCAAATCAAGAACTACGGTTCCAACACAGAGCATTGGAACGAGTAGAAATCATTTTCAATATGTATGGACGTAAAATTTTACGTCCATACATATAAAATCAAACAAAGAAAAAGACCAGCGCCGAATACATCACAATTGCTAAACTGCCGGCAACCATTGCTAATGGAAACTGTGTTTTCACATGATCCATAAGGTCGCATCCTGTTGCCAAAGAAGATAAAATGGTTGTATCAGATATAGGCGAGCACTGATCACCAAACACGGAACCACCGATCACCGCTGAAAAACACAATGTGAGAAAAAACGGGTCAGGAACTATTGCCCATGCCAGAGGAACGGCTACGGGAAATACTACCGCGTAAGTTCCCCATGAAGTGCCTGTAGAAAAAGCAATGATCATACAGAAAACCATAAGTAATCCGGGAAGGATAATCGGGTTTATTATTCCACCAACTATATCTACAACATAAGCTGCGGTTCCAACAGCATCAGCAACTTCCTTAAGAGTAACGGCAAATGCCAGAATAATAGCACCGATAGTGACTCCCTTACATCCATCTACAAATCCATCAATTGCATCTTGTAATTTCATGCCTTTGGCTACTGCTATTCCCAGTCCGGCAAGCACAGCTAATACAAATGCTTCTGCAATTAATAGAGTGGCATCATTACCCATATCCAGAATAAAGAACGTATAAAAGAATGGAATGATAGCTACTCCAAGCAGAGTTCCTATCGGTCCGAAAAAATCTATCAAACCTGGTTTATAGCCTTTAGGAATTTTTTGTTCGGTGAGCTCATCTGCCGCCATAGGAGTAGCTCCATCTCTGTCTAATTTTCCTTCTTCTCTGGAACGCTTGATAGCTTTTCTCATTTGCTTTCCGGGTATCCATGGTAGTTTCTCCCATGCAAAAAGCAGAGTCAGAATAATGGAAAAGATCGCATAAAAATTAAATGGTAAAGCTGATAAGAAAAAACTGATTCCATCCTGAGTAGTTTCAAAAAGGGCATTTGTACCGATCACTAAGCCGGCTACATAAATGGGCCAAACATTAAAGGGAATAAGTGTTGCAATAGGTGAAGCGGTTGAATCCACTACATAAGAAAGTTCTTCATGAGAAACTTTGTGCTTGTCGGCGATTGGCCGGACAGTGGCTCCTGTCAGGATCGTACTTATTGTTCCACCTTGATGGAATACAATTCCCATAAACCAGGTAAACAACTTGGCAGACACAGGCCCTTTTACCATTTTCTCACTGGCCCATCGTGCAAATTTTTCGGCACCACCGGTTCGTGTCCAGATTCCGATCAATCCGCCTAGCGCCCAGAGATAAACCAGAAGAATTAAGGCAAAACTCTCTGTGCCAATTGATGGTATCAGAAACTCCTGGACTACATTGATTTTATTTGAAATTACAGCTCCCAGGCAAATCCCCAGAAATAATGAACTGGCTACTTCCCCGGTATAAAACGCGAGAAAGATGGCAAGTAACGGAGGAGTGATAGACCAAAACCCGTAATGACCATTTTCCTGAACAAAACCATCAGAAAAGTAAACGGCTATAACGGAGATAATAAATGTGAGAATAGCTCCCTGAACAATTCTTTTTCTGGTGTCAGGATCGGTAAATTTTTCTTTAATATTCAAACTGTAAAGATTTATTTTAGTTGAAATAAATATGTCTTAAATAAATGACATAATTTGTAAAAGCAATATTTAAAAGTGTTAAAGATATTATACTAAATTTTATGGGGACAGATTTTAAGGACAACATCTTTTTCATAGCAAAAACTATCTTATTCTGGTTTTTTGCTTTTCTATTTTATGATGTGTTTCGGAGGATGGGTTTGTCTCAGGAAGACGGTGTTGTTTTATTAAGAGAACCTTTATCAAGGACAGAGAATTTGGAGCTTACCTTGATATTGAGTTTTGTAGCAGGGTTTATCTATTCTTTAATTGAGTTTGGGTTTGAAAATCAATTATTGAAAAGAAGAGGTTTAGGTGTTCGGTTATTAATAAAAACAATAAGTTATTTTCTTCTTATCAATGTTGTAGTAATCCTTGCCATTGAACAGCTAAACAGGTTTTTGACGGTCCCTTTAGAATATTCATATACACAGCTTATCACAAATGGCGCTGTACATTCATTCATAATCTATTTTATCACTTGTAGCTTGTTATTTACATTTTTCAGAATAGTAAATGAGAAGTTTGGTAAGGGAGTGCTGAGAGACATGCTTTTGGGGAAATACCGGAATCCAAGAATAGAAAAAAAGGTCTTCATGTTTGTGGACTTGAAGTCTTCCACTATGCTGGCAGAAAAAATGGGGTATATAAAATACAGTTCACTTATTCAGCAATGTTTTTATGATTTGAATGAAGTGGTTCGTAAATACGATGGTCAGATCTATCAATATGTAGGTGATGAGGCAGTAATTTTTTGGGATTTTGATAAAGGAATTGAAAAGAACAGATGTATAGAATGCTTTTTCGCATTTCGAAATAAACTCAATCTGAAAAGTGGATTCTATAAAAAGAAATTTCAGCTTTTACCAGAGTTTAAAGCCGGTATTCACGGTGGAGATTTAATTGTAACAGAGGTGGGAGTAGCTAAAAAAGAGATCGCTTATCATGGTGATGTGATAAACACTACAGCCCGAATTCAGGAACAATGCAGTAGTTTTGAGAAAGAGCTATTGGTTTCAGGATCAATTTATAATGAGCTGAAGTTTAACGGAGTCTATTCCTGTATCAATCTAGGAGAGGTGCTTTTAAAAGGAAAACAAAAACCTATTGAGATCTACACAGTACAAGAAAACTAAACTAAGCACGCTCCGCCAGTTCCAACCATCGAAACTCTTTTTCTTCCAATTCTTCCTTTAAAGAGCTGAATGTTTCGGAAAGCTCCTGAAGTTTTTCATAATCAAGATCGGAATTACTCATTTGGCGATGGATCGCAGACTTTTTCTTCTCCAGTTCTTCGATCTCTTTTTCCAGCTTCTGATATTCTTTTCGTTCATTAAAACTGAGCTTCTCGGGATCAGAATTTGATGGCTTGGGATGATCTGACTTCTTTTTTTCAGATGAACCACTTTTTTGCCCACTTTCCTGTTCCGCTTTTAAAGCTCTGTATTCAGAATATGTGCCGTTAAAATCATTAACTTCTCCATTTCCTTCAAACACAAAATAGTGTTCTACCAAATTGTCCATGAAATAGCGATCATGGGATACAATGATCAGGCAACCGCCAAAGTTGGAAAGAAAATCTTCCAGTTTTTCCAATGTGATGAGATCCAGATCATTCGTAGGCTCATCCAGAATCAGAAAGTTTGGGTTCTTGATCAGCACCATCATTAAGCCAAGACGTCTTTTTTCTCCACCGCTTAACTTTGAAACCGGAGTGTACTGCATTTTGGAATCGAACATAAAATGTTCCAGAAACTGAGAAACAGAAATGGTATCGCCGTTTGCCAATACGATCACTTCCGCAATCTCTTTGATGACATCGATCACTCGTTCTTTTTCTTTGATCTCAATACCGGATTGCTTGTAGTGACCGTAAACAATGGTTTGACCGGTTTCGACCTCTCCTGAATCAACGGGTTCTTCTCCGGTAATTATCTTCAGGAAAGTACTTTTACCAACTCCGTTTTTTCCGATGATCCCGATTCGTTCTCCTTTATTAAAGGAGTATTCGAAGTCTTTCAGAATAACAAGATTATCAAAGCTTTTGCTTACTTTTTTAAGTTCCAGAACCTGTCCACCAATGCGGGACATATCTACTTCCAACTTTACTTCTTGCTTTACTTTTCCTGACTTGGCTTTTTTTTCCGTTTGATAAAAAGCATCTATTCTTGATTTAGATTTGGTAGTACGGGCTTTGGGTTGGCGACGCATCCACTCTTGCTCTTTCTTCATCAACTTGCCGGCTTTGGCAACTTCCGTAGCGTACACTTCTTCACGCTCAGCTTTCTTTTGCAAGAAATATTCGTAGTTCCCTTTATGGTGATAAAGCTGTCCGTCTTCGATTTCTAAAATGTGATTACAAACCCTGTCCAGAAAATACCTGTCGTGAGTTACCATCAGTAGAGTCATGGTACTTTTGGTAAGATAAGCTTCCAGCCACTCGATCATTTCCACATCCAGATGGTTAGTCGGCTCATCCAGGATCAAAAGATCAGGTTCGTCAAGTAGAGCAAAAGCTAAGGCTACACGTTTTCTTTGTCCACCCGACAGAGAAGAAATGGATTGATCCAGATCATGAATATTCAGTACTCCCAGTATTTGATGAAGTCGTTGTTCATAATCCCAGGCATTTGCAGCATCCATTTTTGCAAGCGCCTTATCAAACGCTTCCTGAGTTTTCTCATTGTAATCTTCAGCTTGGGCAGCTACAGCTTTTTCGTATTGCTGAACCACTTTCACCATCTCATTTTCGCCGTGCGCTATAAACTGGTTGATGGTCATGGAGTCGTCGAGTTCAGGCTCCTGCTCCAGCATAGCTACTTTGATTCCATTTCGGATCATAACTTTACCGGAATCCGGAGTTTCTTTTCCCGCTAATATTTTCAACAAGGTTGACTTACCAACACCGTTTTGAGCAATGAGCGCAGTTTTGTCTCCTTTTGAGATGCCAAAAGTGAGGTCCTCGAATAAAAGTTTAAGGCCGTATTTTTTACCCAGATTTTCTGTGGAGAGGTAGGTCATAAATCAGTTTGAACATTAAGTCTTGATGAAGCAGGTAATATACGGTAAATGTGAGCGAATCATGAATAATGATTATGATATTTACTTAATATGAAGTGCTTTCTTGCAAAATTCAGAATCTATGTTTATTTGTATAGTACACTAACAATTTATCGGAGAATGCTATGCTTGTTAAAAATCTTCTGCAGAAAAAAGGAAATGCAATCTATTCTGTAAATCCAGATAATTCCGTTTATCAGGCAATTGAAAAGATGGCTGAATTGGATATTGGAGCGCTGGTTGTAATGAGTAATGATGTTTTGAAAGGAATTATTTCGGAGAGAGATTATCGAAATAAAGTGATCCTGAAAGGAAGAGCTTCCAGAACTACGGCTGTAAAACAGATAATGTCAGATAAAGTAGTGTGTGTAACTCCTGATGATTCAGTGAACCTGTGTATGCAATTGATGACCGACAAGCGGATTCGTCACCTTCCTGTTTTAGAAGATGAAAAACTTGTAGGAGTTATTTCTATAGGTGATGTAGTAAAATCAGTGATCGAAAATCAAAAGAACGAAATTGATTCATTAAGAGATTACATCACCAGTGGCAGCGGGTATCCGGGGTAGATTTCGTATTTAAATTCGAGCTTGTAACCAAATCTCCCTTTGAAGGGGGATTTGGATGCTTTTCTTAAAATTTTTGTAAGGAATAACTTTGAATCTGTCTTACTTGGTATGGCAAGGAATATCATTATACCATATGATCCGAGATTACGACCGAGAGCCAGAGAGTTAAGAAATAATTCTACACTGGGAGAAGTTATGCTTTGGAAGCAGATAAAAGGGAAACAATTAGGAGTAGGGTTCCACCGGC
This sequence comes from Balneola sp., assembly GCA_965215865.1. Taxonomy (GTDB): domain Bacteria; phylum Bacteroidota; class Rhodothermia; order Balneolales; family Balneolaceae; genus Balneola. Next base: position 2,965,242 of record OZ244125.1, on the reverse strand, counting down.
AAGTACCGATCAGTCACTTCATAGTAGATTTTTATTGCCACGAAATCATGTTAGCAATTGAGGTTGACGGAAGCATTCACACTACCATTCAACTAAAAGCCAAAGATATCGAACGTCAATATCACCTAGAACAACTCGGAGTTCATTTTATCAGAATTGCTGATGCAGATGTAAAAAGGAATATGGATTCTGTAGTTCAATTTCTGAAATCCAAAATTAAAGAACTGATCGAAAAAGAAGTCGAAAAATAAATCTCCCTTCGAAGGGAGACGATCATCCAAACGGTTCTTTGGATGATCCGAGGGATGTTGTGAGGTTTATTAGTTACTAAACTTCACAACATCTCCGTTCGGACATCCCCCGCAAAATCTCTGGACGAGATTTTGAGCCCCCTTCGAAGGGGAATTTATCTATCCAATAAATTTGGAAGTTCTCAAAATTCCACCCTTCAAAACTCCTTAACTCTCCGTACATTTGGGTTCTTTCTCAAAGTCATTCTGAGGATACTTCTATCCACTTTGGGTGACTTTAATACATAACAAACTACAAGTAAAGTGAGCGATCAAAAGATAATTTTTTCGATGGTGGGCGTAAGTAAAGTCCACAAACCAAATAAAACCGTTTTAAAGGATATCTACCTTTCATTTTTCTACGGCGCCAAGATCGGTGTTCTGGGATTAAACGGTGCAGGTAAATCAACTTTATTACGATTGATCGCAGGTGTAGATCAGGATTATCAAGGAGAGATCAGTTCTCAAAAAGGGATTACGTTTGGGTATCTGGAACAAGAGCCAAAGCTGGACCCGGAAAAGACAGTCAAAGAAATTGTAGAGGAAGGTGTACAGGAAACAGTTGATCTCATCAATGAATACGAAGCTGTAAACGCGGCTTTTGGAGATCCGGATGCAGATTTTGACGCACTTATCGCGAAGCAAGCAAAACTTCAGGAAAAGATAGACCAAATTGATGCTTGGGATCTGGATGCAAAATTGAATCAGGCAATGGACGCCCTTCGTTGTCCTCCCGGAGATACTTCCGTTAAAGTGCTTTCCGGTGGAGAAGCTCGTCGTGTAGCTCTTTGTAGATTGCTATTGAAGAAACCAGATGTTCTATTATTGGATGAGCCGACAAACCATTTAGATGCGGAATCAGTGGGGTGGTTAGAGCAACATTTAGCTCGCTATGAAGGAACTGTAATCGCTGTAACGCATGATCGTTATTTCTTAGATAATGTTGCAGGATGGATTCTGGAACTGGATCGTGGAGAAGGAATTCCGTTCAAAGGAAACTATACTTCTTGGTTGGAGCAGAAATCTGAACGACTTCGTCAGGAAGAGAAGCAGGAATCCAATCGACAGAAAACATTACAGCAGGAATTGGAGTGGATACGTCAAAATCCAAAGGGGAGAAGAGCAAAAAGCAAAGCTCGTATCAATTCTTACGAAGAGTTATTGGCAAAAGATCAGGAAAAGCGAAACGATGATATGCAGATCGTTATTCCTGCCGGTCCTCGTCTGGGAACTAAAGTGATCGTCGCTGAAGGCGTAGCAAAAGGATACGGAGATAAGCTTCTGGTTGAAGACATGGAGTTTCAATTACCTCCAGGTGGGATTGTTGGAGTGGTTGGTCCAAATGGTGCGGGTAAAACGACGTTGTTCAAAATGATAATTGGGGAAGAACAACCGGATTCCGGAAAGCTGGAAATTGGCGAAACGGTTGAGCTAGGATATGTGGATCAAAAACGACCACTAGATCCAAGTAAAACAATCTGGGAAGAAATTTCAGGTGGACACGAAATTCTGAAACTCGGAAACAGAGAAGTCAACTCCAGAGCATATGTTGCCAGATTCAATTTCAGTGGAAGTGATCAACAAAAGAAAACAAGCCAAATTTCGGGTGGAGAGAGAAATCGTGTTCATTTAGCCAAAATGTTGAAAGAAGGCGCAAATGTACTTCTGCTTGATGAGCCGACAAATGATCTGGATGTAAATACACTTCGTGCCTTGGAAGAAGCTCTACTCGAATTCGCCGGTTGTGCTGTGGTTATTTCTCATGATAGGTGGTTCCTGGATCGTGTTGCTACTCATATTCTGGCTTTTGAAGGTAACAGCCAAACTTATTGGTATGAAGGGAATTACGAAGAATATGAAGCGCATCGCAAAGAACGCTTAGGTATTTCTGAAGATCAGCCTCAACGAATTCATTACAAGAAGCTGACGAGGTAACTTTCAAAATACCCCATTCGGGTGATTTATTAGCGAGAACATTCTGAGCATTTTGACTCCGTCAACTCACGATCGAGTGAAATAATAAAAGGAGTGCAAAATGTTTTCAAAAAGAATACTGGTTTTAGGATTGGCTACAATGGTACTTTCATGTGCCACAGTTCAGCAACAGATAGGGAAAGTGGCTTTGAAATTCATGACCAAAAAAGAGGCGGATTTCAATAACATAGCAGCAATCGGAATGTATCAAACCAATGTGTACGCCGCAGATGTAGGAATTACAACTTTGGGTACCGAAGATTGGGAAGCAGGTGAAAACCTGGTTGGAGTACAATTGGTTAAGCCGGGGGGTGCAATTGGAGTTATTGCTCTGGACGGAACAGTTACTGTAAATGGAGTGGAAGCCAAGAGTTATGGAGGCGGCGCTTATTACGCCAGATTTGATGCAGAGGACACGTCTACAAAAACAGTAACATTGACCAGCTCTAACGGTGAATCTACAGAGTTTGAGATATCATCGTTGCCATCAGTTAGAATCAAAAGCATAAATGGCAATAGTACATCCCCAACAGTAGACCTGAATTCAGATCTGGAAATAGAATTGGATTACAGCTCGAATGCGGAAGGTAAACGAGTAATTGTTTCTTTGATAACCAGCGCAGTGGGAGCCAAAGGTTTCGCTTATTTCCAATCAGCTATAATAAACAACAAAATTACTGTCCCCGCTGATGCTTTTAAACATAAACACATAGCAGGTGGTGGACCAACCGGTAAGGATGTAACCAATTGGGTTAAAGGAGTAAATCATTTACAAGTCATGATTCTGGAATCAGACAGAGGTGCTTCCGCACAACCATTTGATTATTTTAAAAAGGATATGAGATCTTTTGATACGGTTCCAGTTAATGTAACGGGCGATGCTGAAGGTCGCGCATGGGTTCAGATAAAAGGAGATTCCGAAGAAAGCTCAGGAAAATTCAAATATACCTCAAATTCATCGAATGCATGGTATGCTCGTCCTCTGGATTCTGATATACAACGAATCGGTATATCTTCGCTGAGTGTTTCAGGTACACTTTATAAACAAGAAACTGAAACTTCAGAAAGAGATAATTATGCAACCGGTTATCGTGAGATAACAACAACTACAACCACCTTTCAATTTCCTGAACTGGATGATCAGTACTGGGATCAGTTTTTAGAAAATATCTACGGAGATCTTACTTCGATGCTGAGAAATGATTATGGAGCTTCGGTAGTGGATGTGGATCAAATTACATCTAATTCAATCTATGATGAGTTTTATACTCCCGAAGATGAAAATTCCAAAGAGTACATTGCTAAAAATCTGAGAAACACTAAACGACTCGTTCCTAATTCACTGGGTGAAGTTTTGGGAGACAGAACTACCGCGCTTATTGCAGATAACGGAACGTCAGCTCGTTTAATGCGAGATATGAATATGGATGCTTTTATGGATGTGGTAATTAACTATCAGGTTGCCGGAGGAGAAAATAATACTATCGTACTTGTTCCTAATGTGAATTACAGAGTTTCCGGTCAAACTCAGGGTTATGATGGAACTTCGAATGTATGGTTCAACGGAAATATCCAAGGTCCGGGTGTTTCATTCAGTGAAGCAGAATTTTCTGACTTAAACGCATTAAACCGTATCGGTCAAAAAGATGTGATCGTTAAGTTGATCAAAAAATCTATCAAGGAATTGTCAGACAAGCAAAATGAATTTGGATATCAAACTGTCTGGAAGACAGCACTCGAAAACTAACTTACATAGTTAGTACTTAGTTGATACACTAAACACTTAAAAAGCCCCGCAGGAATGCAGGGCTTTTTTTATAAGAAAAAAGAATACAATATTTTTTATAGCATAAAACATTTATTTAAATAGTAAGTTATATCATGCAATTATGAATATATAATATCAAATGAAGAAAATAATTTTACTGATTGTACTCAGTGTTTTACTGGCTTCAACAAGTTTATTCAGCCAGACAAAAAAACCACTAGAATTTGTAGGAACGAAGCAACTTGGACTTACGGCATCTACTTTAGGGGGAACCGGTATTTATTACCTGCATCCAATTAACGAGAAAGATAACTTCAAGATAGCAGGTATTTATATTTATGATGATAATAGTTCCTATTCTGATTCTTATTTCTCAATCGGATTTGATTATCAACGGGATTTTTATGAGGAGTACACTAGAAGAGTATATTTTTTGACGGGTGCTCATATAGATAATGCAATAAGTGATGATGCCTTTTTTGAAAGTTATGAAAACGATGATAAAGCCAGCTTTTTTAGCATAGGTGTAGGAGTAGGTGCCGACCTGGGTGACAGAAGCAAGGGATTGGTCTTTAATCTCCATTTAACATATCAGCTAACAAAAAGCTTAGATGATAATGACAGAACCAGAGTTGGTTTGGGTGCAGGAATTGGGGTAGGTTTTAATTTCTGACATACTTTCAAAAAATCAATTTTAAAAAGAATTCATCTTATAGATGGTTATCTCGGGCATATAAATAATATAAAAATGAATCTGTAAGTGCTGTTTTAAAGGCACTTACAGATTATGTATGCCTTATCTCATATCATATCTTAGAAAAGAGATAAAAGCCCCACCGAAAGTTAAAATTATAAAAATACCCAATAATCCGAAGTCAAGAATGCTTTTAGATAGTGCATTACTTGTACTTAAAACAGGAGCGGAATACTGTGGCATTTCGCTGGTATCCAAAGTCTGATCATCTCTTCCAAAATCAATTTTCACTCCTGATTCTGAATCAACATTAATACTGAACCCACCACGTGATCCGCTTTCAGATTGCTTCTTTTGAGTGAAATCGGTGAATTTATCACGATACTCCCGCATACTTTCTTCATATCTGGATTTCATATCAATGTCTGTACCGGCAATATTCATAGCAGCTAAACGGAATGAAGAAGCAGGGGAAATTCGAGCTAAACTGAATGCAACTCTTTCCTGAAGTTTCTTCTGATTAGAAGTTTCCTCAATAAGTCTTCTGTTGTTTTCAGTAATGTCTTGCTGTACCTGTTTTCTGGCGGCGTCATCTTCTTCCAGCCAGTCCCATTCCTTTTCATCGCGATATGCCTGCCTTTCGGCATCATCCATCCCTTCCATTTCTTGGGAACGCTTTCTCCATGTTTCTGAAATGGTTGAAGAGTATTCATCCCATCGTGCTTTTTGGTAAGCTTCCTGTTTGGCTTCTATTTGGGCAATAGATTCCACTTCTACAAGCTGACCCGATGCCATGACACTCATTCTTGGTAAGATTAACACGCCACCGATCCATATTACTAAAAGAAGCAGAAATGATAATGATGATTTTCTGGTGATGGTCGAAACTAAAAGTCCAATCCCAATAAAGAAGGTAACATATAAAACAGACAGCCCTATAAAGCTGGAAATGCTCACCCAATCACCGCCGGAAATGGGAACTCCCATCAGTGTTGTAACGAGTAAAGCGATCAGAATTGGAATCAATAAAGGGATAATAAGCCCGATCCAAACACCCGCAAATTTAGAGATCAGGTAGCTCGCTCTGGAAACGGAATTAGCAAAAGCCAATTTGAGTGTTCCGTTTTCTCTTTCACCATTAATGGCATCGTAGGTAAATAAAATGGCAAATAGTGATAATACAACCTGTACAATAAATGTAAGATCAATGAATCTGAATAACGCGAAAAGTGTCTCGTCAGAATATGGACTGCGAGTAAGTTTCACATCCTGAAATCCTGAAATTCTGGAAACACGCCCTACATCGAAGTGTAACCCGGATACAAAAACCTGCATAGGATTAGGCTTTCTGTGTACCTGGTTTCGAACACTTCCCCAATTTGTGGCTTGTGCAATATCCTGAGTAGCGATCTGTTGGTTCGCCTCATATTGGGCAACTGCTGTATGATATTCCTGAACCCCGATGTAGACACTGGTTAAGATCAGAATAGAACAAACCAAGAAAGTCGCCGCAAATTTCGGGCTTAGAAGGATGTTTTTTAGTTCTTTTTCAATCAATAGTTTAATCATGATAAATCCTTAAATCGTTTTAATTAACGTAGATCGTATTTCAGGAAGGCAAAGAAAGCGCCTCCAAAGAAAACGATGTTGAAAAGAATAAGTAGTCCCAAATCAAGTAAGCTTCGGCTTGCCGCTGATGATAAAGTCGCTTTTTGGAATTCGAACTCCGGTAGCTCAGAAGCATCAATGGTTTCCGGTTCTTCGCCTGAATCATCATCTGTGGATATAATCATTCTGAAGCCTGTCATGCCGCCGGTTCCGGTTTTTTCCGTCATAAAATCATTATAGACTTGCTGATAATCCTGAGCAGAATCCATATATCTGTTTTGTAGTCCTAAAGAAGTACCTGCAAGTTCGGTGGATGCTAAGCTGAAAACGGAAGCAGGAGAAATTCTTGATAAAGATAACGCTAAGCGCTCTCGTTGTCTTCTTTTGTTGATATACTGCTCGTTAATCTTCTCTTCAAACACTTCCGTTTTTTTGGCCCGTTCTTCAGAAAGTTCATTCATATATTTTGAGAATTCCTGCATTACTTGTTGAGGTTCGGTGCCTTCAGGTACAGAGAAATCTGCCATTTTTGGGCGATCATCAGCGAACAACTGAAAGCGATATCTGTTCTTTTCCGATGTGATCTCGTCTACATTTGGCACTTCAACCATTCTCCCTGAGATCAAAACTGAAGCCCTTGGTGTAATCAAAACCGCAAAGATCCATACTACCAAACCAATCAGAAAGGAGTTTGAGGGTTTATTGGTCATAGCAGAAATGCCGATGGTCAAAGCCAGAAATAACCCAAAATAAGCCAGACCTGAAATCAGAATTAAGCCCAATCTCAACCATTCATCACCTGTAAGATTAACTCCGAGCACAGGGAGCAAAGCACACCCTATTAAGAGCGGAATAATGAGAGCTACAGAAAGTCCCACGAAAGATCCCGCCAGTTTACCGGCAATAAATGATGCTCTGGAAACTGAATTGGAGAAGCATAACTTTAGTGTTCCACTTACTTTTTCACCATTAATGGCATCGTAAGCAAAAATGATAGCGAACAGAGAAAGAATCACTCCGAAAATAAATTCCAGATCCATAAATCTGAAAATCGCGAAAATGGGTTCGTCATTGAATCGTGTGTTTTGAGCAGAAAGTTCTCCTCGCCCACGTACTTCAATATCTCGGCCTATATCATTTGAAATTCCTGTAACCAAAGCCATGAGAGGTTGAGGTGGTAGCATAATACTATGATTAACGCTCATCCATTCCGTGTTTGCAGCAATCTGATTATAATTTTCTTGTTTAGCTGCTTCGTATTGTGCCTTTCCTGCTAAATAATTCTGAGCTCCCATAAAGAAAGAAAGAATGATTAACAGTGAACAAACTGCAAAGCTGATGGTAAATCGACTACTTTGCAGAATTTCCTTGAGTTCTTTTATAAATATTAGTTTGAACATAGTTATTGGGTATTAGTTATTTGTTAGTTGGAAGCACTAACCAAGGACAATTAACATTTTCAGTTCAGATCGTTTGTTAATACAAGGTTTTGATCCGTTTCTTCCATATATCCGGCCATATACTCCACATAGAGCTGTTCAAGGTTGACACCCTTGAGTTCTGCATTTGTTCGTTGAGCTACCAACTCGCCGTTATTCAAAATCCCAACATGATCGGAAATCTCTTTAGCTCTGAAGATGTCGTGCGTACTCATAAGAATTGCTTTTCCTTCATCTCTTAATTCACCAATCAGTTTTGTGAACTCTTTTCCGGCTTTAGGGTCTAATCCTGATGTAGGCTCATCCAATAAAATTGCCGGAGCGTTTTTAAGAATGGCGATAGCAATCCCACATTTTTGGCGCATTCCTTTTGAGAAGTCTCTGAGTTTCTTATCAAATGCTTCACTTTGAAGTCCCACTCTGTTCAGTGCGTTCTCGTAATCTGATCTTTTGTAATTATTTTTGCCACCAAGACGTACAAAAAAATCTATGTTCTGCATAGCAGTAAAATTTGGATAGAGTTGAACGTTTTCAGAAACGAAAGCCACATTCTTTTTTGCTTCCAGAGGATTCAGATTGGAATCAAGCCCATTTATGAATGCATTTCCGCTAGTTGGCTGAATGAAATCCAGAAAAATATTGATGGTAGTGGTTTTGCCGGCACCGTTCCCACCCAGCATGGCATAAATTTCTCCCGGCATCACTTTGATGTTCAGGTTATCCAAAGCTTTTACGCCATCTTCATAGACCTTGGTAAGGTTTCGGGCTTCCAGTAAAGGAGCTTGTTTGATTGTCTCGTTTGCAGTTTCCATAATGTTGTGTTTTCAGCTGTCAGCATTTGGCATTCAGCTTTTGTTAGTTAATTACAAAAGCTGAATGCTGTTAGCTGAAGGCAATTTTGATTTAGATTTTTATTTCAACTTTGTTTCCCATCACTTCCTAGATAGTTTAATTCCGAAAAACACTAATCCGCCTACTAACCCGATGATGAGAAAGAGAATCAGTGAAGTACCCAGAATGCTGGCTTCTGCATTAATCTGAACAGTAAATGTTTTGTCTTCAGCGTTAACAGGTTGGTTGTCGGATAATGAGGTTGATCTTAACCGGGTTTCGTATTTGCCTACACTTACATTATCTGGTGGAGTAAGAGTAAGTGTTACCGTTTTTTCTTCCCGTATTCCAAGTTCGGAAATGATCACAGGATCAATGGATTTTTCCCACTGAAACGGAGCATCCATTTCGAATTCGATGTTATCCAATCGTCTTGAGCCTTCGTTTATAACAGTAAAAGTGAAATTGACAGGTAGTTCTTCTTCAGCAGTATTAAAAAGTTGTGGAGCCTTTATAGCCAGCTTTCCAACACCTTTTGGGATCATTTCCAGTTTCACATAACCTACATCTAACGCTTTAACTTCTTCTTCAGTCCAGATTTCTATTCTGCGATCATTCACTTCAGTAACTTTATCCTGAGGAACTGCCATTACAAAGAAATCGATGGGCTGATCCATGATCACGTTTTCAGTTGGACGATCAGGTAACGAGATGTTCAGGTTAGTCTGACGTGTGTTATTACTTTCCGTGAACTTGATCTGACTGATTCTGCCTTGTGCTCCAACTTCGCTGAAATAACGGGCTACTGATTGCGGAAGGTTTACAACTTCCAGCTTATAAGTGTCATCTGTGCCACTGAATAATTCCAGTCCAAGTCCGAACGTAGCGTCGCTACCAAGTTCAATTTCCTGCGAAAAACGTTCTGATTGTATAAGTACTTTATTAGCGGAAGCATCTTTCTGAAGAAATACTTTCGGATTCCTTGATGATCCGTTTCCGTAAATGATATTAACAGTAGCTTCGTCAACATCCTGTAGTAATTCAAACTCAACGGTTGTAGGATTCCCCGAGCGTAACTCAGAAAGTTTTATCTCATAAGGACTGCTGATGATGGCTCCATCATCATTACCAAGTGATACATACAAATTGTGAATCACATCCGGTTGAAGAGATCGAAATAGTTCATCTTCCATGGCAACAATTTGAGAAAACTCTGCAGTTGCTCCTGAGGTGTTAGCAAGTGTGACACGCACTTTCTTTCTACCGTTTTCTTCCTGAGATTTTACTGCATTGACAATGCTTACAAATTGTTGCTCAAAAAGCAGCACCAATAAAGACTGCTGATAATTAACTTCAGCATCCAGGAACGTATTTTTTGCTTGCTCAAAGGCTTCCCTGGAAATCAGATCTTTTTCAAAAAGTTCTTCAGTTCGGTTCATTTCACTAAGTGCACGTTCGTACGAACTTTTTGCCCTCTTCAATCCCAAAAGAGGGTAACTATCATCCCGGGCATTAGGGAAAGGAGTTTGAGCTGTTGAAGTGGTGGGTATTAACAACCCAATTCCCAGTAGGATTAATAAAAAACAGAAGAATCTATCCATCAGTGCTGAAATTGAAGTTTCCTTTAGATTTTGGCTTTTTGATGGTTATGCTGATCTCGTCATCAGGCTTGGAAAAAACGAGTTTTAGATCAGATCCTGTTTCGACTGCATCGATCAAAAGTTTAGCATTTTCGGCATCAGTAGGTTTTTCATTATTGATAGAAGAAATGTTGAATCCTGATAGATCGAGCTCTTTAAACTCTTCAGGCAATAATGGTTCCAAGACACGCTGGATAGTAACTTTGGTATCGTTATCAGAAAGTAAAAGACCTAATTCAGGAATTATAGTAGGTCTTTCTCCCTCACCTTCCACATCCATTCTCATAACCATTCTGGGTCCACCCTCAGGAGCATCTCCTTTCATTTTTCTTAAAATGAAGCGTTCATCACCTCTTCGTACTCCAATTTTTACCTCTTCATCTTTAGATACTGAATCATATATTTTTCTCAGTTCAGCGATGCTGCCTGCTCTTTTCCCATTCATCATTATGATGAGATCTCCTCGTTCCAGTTTATCACCGGGTTCATCAGAGTTACCCATTCTGACTCTAACTTTAATTTCTCCGTTTTCCTCAATCAGCATGGCTTGAAATTCCTGAAGCATTAAAGAAGTGGCAGCATCGAAAGTCATCGTTCTTGTTTCCTGTGCTTTGGCAGGGATAACTACCAGCGCAACGATGATTGTAATTAGTGGTATCAGTGATTTTATTTTCATAGATAGTTTCATTATTTGATTTGTTGGGAGGAATATTCGAAACTGAACACTATGAGTTGTTAAGTACTCGCAAAATGTTTGTTAAGGATGTTAAATCGGAGTTAAATCTTTCCGAATGACATCAAAAGCCCCTAATTTCAATCATGCAGAATAAATGGACTATATATAGTTTCCTGGGAATCATGATAGTGGCACTCATTACGTTGGCAGTGCTGCAATATCATTGGTTGGGAAGTGTAAGCGATGCAGAAAAGAAGCGTCTGGAAGAAAATCTTGAAGCCTCTACAGAAAATTTTGTATCTGATTTAAACAGAGGATTTAGTTCTTTAAATCAGACTTTTAAAATCCAGATTAGCACCGGGGAATCTGATGTTGAACAATTACTCGAACAATCTTTCCTGAATTGGCTTTCAACTGCTGAATATACACAGTTAGTAGATTCTGTGTTCTTTGTGGAGGATGTTTATGGGAGTAACCCCATTGTAAATATTTTCAATACTGACCCGGCAAGACTTACTGAATTTAAGGAAGCGCACCATATCAACAATTGGATTGATGAACAAAAAAAATCAAAAAAGCACGCATCCAACAGCTTTGATTTAATAAGATCACCTGAATTTGGAGACCCTACATTAATTGCTGTTCCTGTACAATTACTTGATCTGATAACAGTAGAAAATGAAAGTTCAGGTAAAAATATGCAGGTTAGTCTTAATATTGATCAGGGAGATGATGTTGTGCTTCTGCAGTTGGATGATGAAGTAATAAAAAATGAAATAATCCCTGATATAGCTAAAACCTATTTTTCAGAATCTTACGAAGATCAATATCACATAAGCATAGTAAAAGAGGATAAAGACTCGAGTATTTCAAGATCGGTTTATTTAACAAGTTATGAAGGAGACGACATTCCGGACCCTGACTACAAAAAAAACCTCAGAAAAATTGATTTCTCCAGTGTATTTATCATTCAAACTGATGCTGATGGAGCAAATGTAAACCCCTTTTTAAACGGGATAGATTCATTGTCCGGAAAATTGAAAAGTATCGAAATCAGTGATAAATCATCATCTGTTAGAAGTATAGCTTTAAGTAGTGAAACAAGACGTTTGAGTTATAAATCTGCTCAGAAAGATTCCATTTTTACTGCTAAAAGGGATACAACTATAAATACTTCGTTCTCTGCAGATTTTACAACGGCAGGTTGGCAATTTTGGCTCAGCTTTAAAGAAGGTTCCCTGGATACTTTTGTCAGTAAAGCTAAGAACCGTAACCTTGCGATAAGTTTTGGAATACTTTTGATACTTGGATTTTGTGTAGGAATGATTGTTTTGTACTCAAAACGTTCACAAGATCTCGCGGAAAAACAAATGCTGTTTGTTGCCGGAGTTTCTCATGAGCTAAGAACTCCTTTAACAGTTATTCGGTCTGCTGCAGAAAATCTGAATGAAGGAGTTATTCAATCAGAAGAACGTAAAAAGGAATATGCCAAGTTGATGTTGAAAGAAGGTCGCCGACTCAGTGATATGGTAGATCAAATAATGGAGTTTTCAGGAATTCAATCCGGTAAGAAAGTATATCAGTTTTCGGATTTTGAAATCAAAAGCTTTGTTGAGGAAATTAATGCCGAATGCAGAACACTTTTGGAAGAACAAGAGATGACACTCGAATATTCTGTTCATACTTCAAAGGGTTATATTTTTGCCGATAGAGATGCCTTATTTCTAGCTATTGGAAACTTAATTCAAAACGCTATAAAATTTAGTAATGGATCGAGGTTGGTTAGTTTAAAAGTAGAGGAGTTAGAATATAGATCAGACAATGCTGTTCGATTTCAGATAATTGATAATGGAATTGGGATTCCGGAAGAGGAGCAGAAACAAATTTTCGAGCCGTTTTTCAGAGGAACACGATCTGTGAAAGATCAGGTAAAGGGCAATGGAATTGGTTTAAGTTTAGTACAGAAAGTTGCATTGGCTCATAACGGAGAAGTTACTCTTAGAAGCAAATCCGGAAAAGGTTCTGTGTTTTCATTGATAATTCCTCTAAATAAAAATAAGCATGATGGCTAGAATACTTTTAATTGAGGACGAACCAGGTCTTGTGATGACATTACAAGACAGGTTAGTGGATGAGAATTATGAAGTAGAATCTGCAAATGATGGAGAGGAAGGATTTCAGAAAGCGAAATCTGATGATTTTGATGTAATTGTTCTTGATCTGATGTTACCCAAAAAATCAGGGCTGGATGTTTGTCGTGATCTCAGACAAGCCAAAGTGGAAACACCGATTATAATGCTGACTGCAAAAGGGCAAGTGGTAGACAAAGTTCTTGGGCTAAAACTGGGAGCGAATGACTACATGCAAAAGCCATTTGAGATGATGGAGCTTTTGGCAAGAATTGAAGTCCAGTTACGAAAGAAAACTTCCGAAAAGAAATCCTCCGCGAGTGGAATTGTTGCTTTTGGTGATACAGAGATTAACTTCCAAAGTATTGAGGTAAAGAAAGAGGGTGAAAAGATTAGTCTTTCATCTAAAGAATTTCAATTGTTGAAATTTATGATTGAAAACGAAGGAGTGATTCTTTCAAGAGATCAATTACTAAATGAGGTTTGGGGATATGATGCAGTCCCATCAACAAGAACCGTTGACGTGCATATTGCCTGGCTTAGACAAAAACTTGAGGCAGATAGCGGTTATCCAAAGCATATTCTTACCGTTCATGGTTTTGGATACAAGTTTGTTGGATAGAAATATTTTCACCTTAAATGCTGAAAGTTCTTAATCTTTAGCAGGATAAAGCTTGGTAAAAATATATCCGGCTATCATTGATAAAAGAAAAGAAGGGGCCAGTACATCCAGCTTTTCGAAATAAATACCAATGCTGTCAATTTCCTGAACCACAAATTTGAAAAAAGGAACACATACAAAACCTGTGATCATTGAGGCGATAGCTCCTTTTTCAGAATAAGCTTTCCAGAAAAGAGAAAGGATAATTACAGGGCAAAAAGTAGCAGCAATTCCCGACCACCCAAAAATAACAAACCAAAAAATTGTTCGGTCAGGCGATAGTATAGCTACTGAAAAAGAAAGTCCTAATGCAATTAAAGCCATAACTAAAGTCACAACCTTTGACAATCTGGATAATTTGTCGTCAGCAATTTCAGGATTAAAAATCTTTTGATAGAAATCTCTTGTTATAGCACTGGAAGCAACAACCAGAAGCGAATCTATGGTAGACATAATTGCAGATAATACTATCGCTATGTAAACACCAACCAAGGTGAGAGGCAATAAGTGTTCTACCAAAACAATGAGTACATCTTCAGCTCCGGTTCCTAAAATAGCTTCAGGATCTTGTCCTGCTTCAGTAAATATATACCTTCCTAAAAGTCCAATGGTTACCGCGGCGGCATCAGTCAGTAGTGTAAAACCTATGGCTACCCATCGGCCTTTATTGATCTCCAACTCATTTTTTACAGAAATAAACCGAACATATATCTGAGGTGAGCCTAAAAATCCAAGTCCGATCATAGCAAAACCTAAAATGGTAAATACGTTGATCCAGGGATCGCTGCTGGTTCCCCAAATACTAAGAAGCCCGGGATCTATGGCCTTCAAACCGCTAATGAACTCACCACCGCTATCGATCATAAACCAGGCAATAACGGGCAGCAAAATAAGCCCGAAAAACATCATTGTTCCTTGGAAAAAATCAGACCAGACGGAAGCTAAAAAACCACCGATAAATATATAGGATACTACAATTACGAACCCAATCAACGCTCCGGTGAAGTAGTTCATATCAAGCAATGATTCGAATGCTTTTCCGGTGGTATCGATTTGTGCACTTACGTAGATAATTACAAAAACAGAAAGAGCGGTTGCTGCAATGCTCCTCAATACATTTGATGTTGGTTTGAATCTGCTTTCAAGAAAATCAGGGACGGTTATTGAATTGTACTGATCGGTTAATCTTTTAAATGGCTTAGCCATGAAAAACCATGAAATGGCAACTCCTAAAACCTCACCGAGTACAACCCAATATGCGGAAATACCGGCAACAGCTCCCATGCCGGTCAATCCTAAAAGAAGCCAGCCCGACTCGCCTGTAGCTCTTGCAGAAAAAGCTACTGCCCAAAACCCCACATTCTTTCCACCAACGTAGTAGTCACTAAGCGTTTTAACTTTTCTGGAAGCAAAAACTCCTATCAACACAAGAATAAGGCCATAGAATCCCAGAATTATGTATTTAGTGACCATCCGAAAAAGTTAGTTGTTTTGAAATATCCGAAATAAGAAGTGGGTTGAATATTGCTGTAAATAATAGAATAAAAGCTAAACTACAAATTTGTACAAAATCCTATTTTGCTTTTCTGATTTCTAAACCGATATTCAACAATCCTGTATTACAGGAGTTCATAAGTTATGGGGAATTAAATGCATGATTGAAAAACCAAAGGGGAAAGGACTTTTTGCATGGGCGTTGTATGATTGGGCGAATAGCTCCTACTTCGTAATTATACAGACGTTCATTTTTGCTGCCTATTTTACGAAAGCCATTGCTGAAAATGTAGAGATCGGTACTGCTCAATGGGGAAATATGATCAGTATAGCAGGTCTTGTAATAGCAATTGGAGCTCCGGTTTTCGGTGCTATAGCAGATCAGGCGGGAAGACGAAAACCATGGATCGCAGCTTTTACTGTTTTGTGTATAATTGCTTGTGGGTTGCTTTGGTATGCTGAGCCCGGAGTAGATTCACTTTGGTTTGCTCTTGGAATGGGATTTATGGCAACAATCGGAGCCGAGTTTGCATTTATATTTTACAGCGCTATGCTTCCTGACTTAGTTCCGGCTGATAAACTAGGTCGATGGAGTGGCTGGGGTTGGGGAATGGGTTATGCCGGAGGATTAGCTTGTTTACTAGTAGCTTTGGTGGCATTTATTCAAACAGACGGACTTTGGCTTGGCTTGGACGCTGAAACTGCAGAACCCGTAAGGGCTACGTTCCTATTAACGGCAATCTGGTACGCTCTTTTTAGTTTGCCTCTATTTTTTAAAACGCCTGATAATCCATCATTAAATAAAAAGATAGTAGAATCAGTTCGCTTTGGATTCGCTCAATTAATTATTTCCATTAAGGAAGTGAAAAAGTTTAAGAACATTGTAAAATTCTTGTTCGCCAGGATGTTTTATAATGATGCTGTAGTGACCATATTTGCAATGGGTGGTGTTTATGCCGCAGGAACTTTTGATATGGATGAAGAGCAGATCCTGATGTTTGGAATAGGTTTAAATGTTACTGCCGGATTAGGAGCTTTCGGGTTCGCTTGGCTGGATGATAAGTCAGGAAGTAAATTCACTATTAACGCTTCGATTCTGGGTTTGTTGATTCCATTAGTTGCACTTATTGTTGTTAAAGATGTGACATGGTTTATTGTATGGGGTTTAATACTCGGAATTTTTGTTGGTCCAATTCAGGCAGCATCAAGATCATTTATGGCCAGATTATCTCCTCCGGATCTAACAAACCAGATGTTTGGATTGTTGGCTCTTTCAGGTAAAGTAACCTCATTTATTGGTCCTTTTTTAGTAGGTTTATTAACTGTTCAATTTGGAAGCCAGCGACTTGGAATGTCGGCTATTCTTGTTCTGCTATTGATCGGTTTACTGCTTATGTTTAGCGTAAAGGAGCATGAAGCTCCGGGAATCGAAGTAAATCCAGAGCAGATATAATGATCAATCATATTCCGGAATCCAGAATTGATAAGAAAGCAATTAAAGCTTGGCGTTTTTCAGCGTTGATCTTTGGAATCCTATGGTTTGCCCCTGCAATTGCCTATATATCAATCTCTATCGGAATAAATAAATTTGATCTCATTCTTTCGATCCTTTCCGTGATACCTTCACTGGTTATCTATCTGTTTATCGGTTTGTTGGTTCCAAATTTACGTTGGCAGAGATGGCGTTATGAAGTAAATGATGACGCAATTGATTTGTTAAGAGGTTTTGTTTTCAAAACAAGAACGGTTGTTCCCATTAACAGAGTTCAGCATGTTGATACGAATCAGGGGCCGATTTATCGCAAATATGGATTGTCATCAGTAAAAATATCAACCGCGGCTACAACACACGAGATTCCGGCGCTTGATGATGAAACCGCAACCGAGGTGCGTAATAAAATTTCTCAGTTAGTTCGTCAGGTTAAAGAAGATGTCTGAATTCAGAAGGCAACATTGGGCGGCAGCAGTTGACCGACTTTTTACTGCTGTAAGACAAAATTTTGTCACATTCCTGATTCTTATTTTTGTAGGTACACGTCAGGCCGGGGGAGATTACTTTGTTTATGTATTAATCGGAACAATGGCGTTAACATTCTTTTCAGGAATTGCGGGTTGGTACCGTTTTCAATACAGAATTTCAGATGGCGAACTCCAGATTAAAAAAGGAATTTTCGTTCGAAAAAAAGTCTATATGGCGAAAGAACGGATTCAGGTAATTGATGTCACAGAAGGTTTGGTTCAGAGAGTTTTTGGGCTGGTTAAAGTTGAAGTAAAAACCGCCGGGGGAGGAACTGAAAGTGCCACTATAAACGCAATGACTTTTGAAGAAGCAGAAGAGCTCAAAAGAGAGCTTCGCAATAACAATAGGGTAAAAATAGCAGGAGAAGAGTTACTCGAAGAAGAAGGGGTAAGTAGTGAGGATGAATTTCTGGACGAGTGGAAAATATCATCTAAAGAGTTAGTGATGGCAGCATTTACATCCGGAAATTTTGGTTTAATTGCCTCTATTCTTGGAGCGTTTTCCGGTCAACTGGATGCTGTTATAACAGATGAAACTATTGAGTATATACAAGGTCTGTTGCCGGGTCTGAATAACTTTACCTTAGTTGTTACAGTAGTTATTGTGATTCTCATAATATCATGGACTTTTTCTTTTCTGGGAGTGATTTTTAATTATTCAGACTTTAGCGTTAAAAAGACAGAGAAAGAACTTTTGATCCGTTCAGGTCTTATCGAAAGAAAGCATATAACCATTCCATTTGACAGAATACAGGCTGTCAGATTTATTGAAGGTGTTTTAAGACAGCCGCTAGGCTGTGGAATGTTATATGTTGAAAGTGCAGGCTTTGAGCAAAATGCAAAAGAACGCTCCATAGTTTTAGTTCCTTTTATTTCACGTACAAAAATGCATGAATTCTTTGATCGGTTTTTATCAGATTTCCATATCCCTGAATTGGAAGTTAAACCTCCGGAAAGATCTTTTTTCAGATATCTCAGAAGACCTAATTACCTGCTTTTGGTGGCAATTCCAGTAGCTTGGTATTTCTGGGATTTTGGATGGTTGCTGACTCTTTTAATTATTCCGGCTACAATTTTAGGCTGGTTGAGATATAAGGATGCAGGTTTATATTTTGATTCCAAAATGATCACAATGCAATTCAGAAACTTCAATAGAAAAACGGCCTTTATAAGAAGAAAGCGAGTACAGGTAATTGAAGAAACTATAAATCCGTTTCAGGAAAGAAAGAAGATATCCAGTTTGGCTGTCACGGCTGCTTCAGGAGCAAAAGGGATTGAGTTTAGTATTAATGACCTTGAAAGCACTGATGTAAGCAGAATCAGAAAATGGCTTTTAAATGGTGAAACGGATTATGCCTCAACAAAGTAAGAAGTTGAAAATAAGGGAAGTGAGCGCTTCTGAAATCATCAAATTATTGGAAGATTGCAAACTTCCAACCTCAGACTTAAATCCAAGTGCGTCTGTTTTTCTGGGAGCTTTTTATGATAATAAATTGGTGGGATGTGTAGGTCTGGAAAAAATTAGTGATTCGGGGTTGCTGAGATCTCTTGCCGTGAATCAGGATTCCAGAGGAAAGGGGATTGGTTTTGAACTTACCAAAGCAGTGCTTACTGAATCAATAAAGAAATCGTATTCAGAAGTTTATTTATTAACAACTGATGCAGAGAAGTTTTTTATAAAAGCAGGTTTTTATAAAATTGTAAAGGAAAACTCGCCAAAAGCTGTTAAAGAGACAAAACAGTACAGCGAAATCTGTTCTGATTCCGCTGTAGTTATGAAAATTGATCTAGCCTAGTGAGACATCAAGAACCATCATCACGCAAAACCCTACCAGAGTTCCCAATGTAGCTAGATCCGTATTTCCGTGATGTTGACTTTCAGGAATGAGTTCCTCAACTACAACATATATCATTGCGCCAGCAGCAAAAGCAAGAGCGTAAGGAAGAATAGGAGTAATAAAAATAACAGCAGCAGCTCCTATTACTGCAGAAACGGGTTCAACTACTCCAGAAAGCTGTCCATACCAAAAACTCTTTCCTACTTTGGCACCATCTCTTCTTAAAGGTAAAGATACAGCCATTCCTTCCGGGAAATTTTGGATTCCAATTCCTATGGCCAAAGCAATAGCTCCTGCTACAGTTGCTGTGCCTGTAACATCCACTCCCGAAGCGGCAGCACCAAAAAGGACTCCAACAGCTAATCCTTCCGGAATGTTATGAAGCGTAATGGCAAGAACCAGTAAAGTTGAGCGCCTCCATTTAGTTGGAACACCTTCTGCTTCAGATCGGTCAAAACCGAGGTGTAAATGCGGTAAATACTGATCAGCAACTCTTAAAAATAAACCTCCTCCTAAAAAACCAATAACAGCAGGTAACCAAGGAATAGAACCTTGTGCTTCAGCCATATCTATAGAAGGAATAATTAAAGACCATACACTCGCCGCAATCATTACTCCTGCAGCAAAGCCCATCATACTATCTAGAAGTGGATAATTTATTTTTTTGGTAAAGAAAACAAGAGAAGCCCCAAGTGCTGTTAAGGTCCAAGTAAATAAACCACCTAGAAGTGCTTGTACTATCGGATTAAGTTCGTAGAAAAATTCTGGAATCATATGCTTAAATTTTTTTCTAAACTTAATAAATTTTTAGACAAGACTAAATATTATAATCCATTAAATAAGAATATTTTATAGTTTGGGATATCTTATTTCACTTACCTTTTATCAATAGATAGGTTTAAAGTAAAAAAGGGCTTGGGTTAGTCACATGAATCAAAAGAATGAAGCGTATCAACTACCAATTAAGGAAGGTAAAGTTAGGATTGTTTTTAATGTTGATCAGGTTCAGGTAAAAATTTCAAATTCTATTAAAGACTTTTTTTCTCAAAAAGATGATACTGTAAAGTTATTTGTAGATCTGGGTGATCTAAACATAAAAGGAATAAAGAATGAAGGGTATGATCTTGTAAAAAAGAAAAGTAAGCAAAATCCCGATGATTCTTTTGCTCTTCCTGAAGATATAATCTGGTTTGATGTAGATATAGAAGAAGTTTCAAATGTTCTTAATAATTCTGTAAAGTTCACAATCAAAGGACATTACTCAGAGCATGTAAGTTACTTTATTAATAAAATGGATTATAGAATTGAATGGCTTCAACATGATAAGGTCAAAGATGAGATTTCAACAGTAAGCGTAACAAAAAGAAACTATACTCAGCCGAAATTAGAGCAGAATGTTAGCTATGAGTTAGAACAGATAGCAAAAAGTGCAGAATTATTACACAAGGCAATAAATAGAATTGATCTCAGAACCCGCTCTGCTTATGTAAGACTGAATACAGAAGATGGCATACTGGATCCTGTTATTACAATAATTGCTGAGAAGTTAGGATACGATGTAAAAGTGCTGGATGAAGAGACTGTCTCGGAGCTTAAGAAAAGAGGGCAAAAAGCTACACATCTAATTTCTTTGGTTATAAACTATTAGCAACTTGCCAAAAAAAAGCTCCTTTAGTGAATTAAAGGAGCCTGGTTACTTAGTTCATTTAAACTCTTCTATTGTGCTACTTGTTTCCAGAAAACTATCCCACCGGCTTGTTTTCCTGTTTCTACTACAGCAATTCTCTCATTGGTTTTCAGATCAATAATATCTACTGACCCGGGTTCTCCGCCTATTCCTTCAACTGATAGAAAAGCATATCTGTTATCAGATGAGATGGCAACTCCATGAGTCACTCTTCTGCTGTTCTTGACCTTGGCAATTTCTTTTCCTGATTCCAGATCAAAGATACCGGTTGCTCCTTCACCTTTATAGCTGGCCACCAGAATTTTACCGTCATGGCTAACTTCTAAGTTATATGGAGCTTTACCTGATTTAAAACGACGAGTTACTGCCCATTTTTCAGTATCAATTTCGATGATCTCATCCGAACCATTACCCGCTACATAAACGAGGGGCTTTGTAGGATGCGGATCCGCCCAGGTTGGTTTTACTTCCGGTTTTGCATGCATCATTTTCATGCTGTTTTCTTTCATAACGTCCATATCATGACCGGAGTGATCTTCCTTCATTTCATTTTCTTTCTTTGAATGCTCTTCATGAGTACCATCTTTCATGTGCTTTTCATGATTCTTTTTATGTTCTTCAGAATCATCAGAGTGGTCTTTCATTCCTTCCATTTTCATGGCGCTTTTCTTGAGACTAAGTGTGCGGCTTACATCTAATCCCGCTGTATTGATCTCATAGAGTTCATCGGTCATCATAGAAACATGATACTGTTTGGTACCATCGTCAGTAATTCTGGAACCATGGGGCATTATTCCTGTCTTAATATCCGTAATTACTTCCATGTAGTCCGGGTCTACAACTGAAACTGTACTTGGAACCATATCCCCGTGAAGGTTAAAGTTGACAACATATAAAAGCCCGGTTGATTTGGATATTTCCATGCTTGCCGGAAACATTCCTAAATCTGTTGTAGCTACCAACTCATCGGTACCTGTTTTATACTTTGCCAACATTCCGTAAGGATTTCCGTGAGCGATCGACAAAAACCAATACTCACCGTCAGGAGAAATGTTTATACCATGCGGGCCATCTGTTTCTGTTGGATAACGACCAACTTGTATGGTTTTAGCTATTTCTGCTTTATTAGTTTTCCCATCAAGATGAATTAAATGTACTTCATCCTCTGATTCAGCTGCTACATACACATAATAGTCTTGAGAGAACGATGTAGATGGTGCTAAAAGAAATACTAGTATTGCTGTTAGTAAGAATGAAAAGAGCTTATGATTCTTCATGAGAGAGATAATACTTGTTTAATTTGTTCAAACGTAAGTAAAGAAGGAGCCGGATAGGCTCCTTCTTTTTAAGTTAATTTGTTCCCTGAGAAGTACTTTCACCAAGTTTTAAAGCCCAGATTCCTGAATTCCAATCGGATAGGAAAAGGTTGCCTTTGTAAGGTTGTGGTCCCCAGGTAAATGTTGCATTTGGAATATATGCTTCATTGTCAGACGGATAGAAAGATGCGATTTCTCTTCCTTGATCATAAAGATCACCCATCAGCTCACCGGAGATATCAACAACTCTTACACCGCCATTATACATAGCAACGTAAAGAATATCACCTTCAACCCAATAGTTATGAGTTCCGGCTTCCGGTACCTGATAACGAGCTACTTCGGCAGGAGAGTCCCAGTCATCAAACTTTACAAAATGCAACCATCCTGCGGCTCTGTTTGCACCTTCAGTATCTAAACCATAAGGAAAAGCTTCATCACCACCGATTACATAAAAGTCTCCGGTAGATTCACTTTTGAATGGGAAAGCAGCATGATTCCATCCACTTGGATATGCATAACTTCCAAGTTGAACAGGATTTTCAGGAGAACCACCTGCACCAGGAAGATCAGCACTTGCATTACTTCCGATGTCAACAGCTACAATTCCATCACTCCAGTTAGATGAGTATGCAATTCCGTCCTGAATCCAAACATCATGAATGGAATGACTTGGTGTATCCAATTCAAAAACACCAACGGTTTTAGGATTCTTTGGATCATCTATATTGATGATGTCATACTTACGGCCATTGTTCACTGCATACACATGATTATCATAAATAAATGTGTTGTGAACTCCGCCGGTTAGGTCCTGAGTATATTCTGAATGAATTTTAACATCACGAGGGTTTGTTACATCCAGAATGATAATACCATTCTTACGATCCGAAGCTCCTTCACGAGTTATTACAGCTACTTTTCCATCTTCTGAAACTTTCACATCATTCACGGTACGAGCATCAACTACTACAGTATCAATTGGGGTGATCTTACTTGGATCCGTTACGTCCCAAAAGATTGCCTCACCATT
This sequence comes from Balneola sp., assembly GCA_965215865.1. GTDB lineage: Bacteria > Bacteroidota > Rhodothermia > Balneolales > Balneolaceae > Balneola. The sequence goes on along the minus strand of OZ244125.1, from coordinate 2,942,145 downwards.
TCCACCCCAGGTTCCTGTAACAGCGTAATCTCTACCGTCAACACCTTCCCAAACCCAAAGGTCTGATGTTCTTGTGTGGGTAACAATTCCTTTACCAACTAAAGTTAAAGGTCTCTGAACATTTCTTGGCACAGCTTTAATTGTAGTGCTCGTTGATTTGTCTCCTGAAGTAGCTACGATTGTAAATAATCCGGGATCGCTGGCCACAAATTTTCCGCTTTGTGCGATCTGAGCAGAAGCACCTTGTCCTAAATTGTCATCAGGTTCTGCAATATAAGTGTATTTGATCGGAGCGTCTCCAACTAAATCTCCCTTATTTGTTTTCGCTAAAGCCTCGAATGTTACTACGTCGCCCGTGCGGATGGTTTTTCCATCATAATTATGATCAATATCCATTGAAGCAATTGGGTTTTCCGAAACCTTGAACTTCCAGATAGCTGTCTTGTTTTCAGCTTTTGCAGTAATTGTGAAGTTACCTTTTTTATGAGCTTTAAGATTTCCATATGCATCGATGCTTGCAACATCAGTATTAGAACTGGATAACTTTACATCCACATTATCTCTGATTACTCCTGCCTCATCCACAACTTCTGTTTCTAAAGAAATGGTGGTTGTATTATAAAAGTTCTCAGGTGCGTTCAAAAATGTAACAGCTTTTACCGGAGGATAAGCTACATCAACAGCAAGTGTTGCGCTTATTCTGTCTTCTCTGTTTGCAGTGAGAGTACGTGCAATAATTGAAAACTTACCAGATTGAATTGCTTTAACATTCCCATCCGGAGTAACGATTAAAGATCTGCGATTTCTGCTGAAAAATACCAAAGAATCCTGAGTAGTGTTCCCTTCAGCATCTACTACTTTTGCTGAGATCTTTGTTTCTTCATTTAATTTTAAAGAAAGCGTTTCTTTCTCAAAAACGATCTTTTTATCCTGCGCTTTTGAGTTCACTGCCAGTAAAACGACAGCAAGAACTGCAATTCCTGATATTCTGGATATTAAGTTTATTTTTTTCATAGTTGTTTTTGTAATTAGTTACTTGCTGTTCCCTGAACAGGTTTTAGTTTAATTGCCCATAGTCCTGAATTCATATCAGAAACAAAGATCATATCTTTATATGGCTGAGGCCCCCACGACATTGGTTGATTCGGACCAATTCCTTCATTAACGGCTGGTTTAAATTTTGCTATTTCTCTGCCTTGATCGTATAAGTTGCCCATCAGTTCACCTGAAACATCAACGATTCTTAGTCCACCTTGATAGTAAGCAACATACATTACGTCATCTTTGATCCAAATATTGTGTGTTCCTGCTTCAGGAACTTCATAACGAGCTACTTCTTCAGCTTCTTCCCAGTTATTTAACTTAAAGAAATGAATCCAGCCTGCAGGAATCCCTCCGGGAAAAGCTTCATCACCGGCAGCGATATAAAAGTTATCGGATGATTTACTCTTGAACGGAAAAGCTGCATGATTCCAGCCACTCGGATACGTAAAACTTCCCAACATCTTTGGGTTCTCGGGAGAACCACCAATGCTTTCCATATCTCCTCCAAGTTTACTTCCAACATCAACAGCTACAACACCGTCTGACCAGTTTGATGAATATGCAATTCCATCTTCGATCCAGACATCATGAACTGCATGTCCCGGAGTATCCAGCTCAAACTGACTTACACGGTACGGGTTTTTAGGATCTTCAATATTGATGATATCATATCTACGCCCATTGTTGATTGCATAGATGTGGTTTTCATAAATAAACACGTTATGAACTCCACCCGTTAAACCATCATCAAAACGAGAAAGAATTTCTACATTGCTTGGATCGGTAACGTCTAAAATAACCAATCCATTTTTTCTGTCAGATGCACCTTCACGAGAGATTACTGCAATTTTTCCATCTTCTGAAACTTTTACATCATTCACCACACGTGCATCAACTGTAATAGTATCGATCGCGATCATGTTCTCCGGATCTGTAACATCCCAGAAGAATGCTTCGCCTCGTCCAACGTGTGTACCCGTAGCTGCATAATCTCTGCCGTCAACACCTTCCCAAACCCAAAGATCAGAAGTTGGAACGTCTGTTACTTTCGCATTTCCCAGAATCTCAATCTCCCGTTGAACATTTCTTGGATTTATTTTAACAGTGGTTTCAGCCACTGAACCGGAGTTTCTAGCTGCAATTGTGTAAAGTCCGGATTTATTAGCTACAAATTTACCATTTTGTTCGATTTGGGCAGGAGCAGCTTCACCTCTGGAATCGTCCGGCCTTGCCGTAAATGAATAAACTATGGGTGCGTCAGATACCACGTTTCCTTTTTTGTCTTTAGCTACTGCTTTGAGCGTTAAAACGTCTCCTGTTCTGGCAACTTCTTCATTTACAGAAATTTCAACTGAAGCTACAGGATTGGTTATAACTTCGATTTCCTGAGTCTCTGAAACTCCTTCAATGGTAGCTGTAATTTTAGCCTTTCCTGTAGACTTAGCATTAATTCTTCCAAACTGATTTATATCCAGCACTTTCGGATTCGAAGATTTGTAATCGGAAACTTCCAGATCTTCACGTTTAAAATCTAAAACATCATACACTCTGCTTTCCAATTGAAATGAAGTTCCTGCATATAATTTCCCTGGAACATCATTAAACACAATTCTGTCTAATTTGGGATAATTGACTGTAACCTCTACATTTTTTCGCATAACAGAATGATCACCCTGAGCTGTTTTGTATACAATTACAGTATAAGTCCCCGGTTCCAGTGCTTTCATTAGTCCACTTCTGGTTACTGACAGAGAACGTCTGGCTCTTGAAAAGAAGATCATAGTGTCAGGTTGAACTTCTCCTTCAGCGTTTACGAGCATTGCTTTAAGTTGAAGTTCCTGACCTACATCCAAAGTAATAACTTCGGGATCAGTGACAATTTTGAGCCCGTTATCGGCATCCTGAGCAACAATCGGAGTCGCAAAAAGACTGAGAATTAATACCGATAAAAGACCGGTTATTCTAAAAAATTTCATGGTAAATGTATTCAAGATTGATGTTTTTTATACAAGACTATAATAAATCAAAAAAATGTGAGAAATAGTATTTTAAGAACAGCTTTTTACGCTTATTTATAATCTATTTTTTGTAATTTTGGGAGCCTTTCAGGTTAATATCTTGTTTGCAATCCTGAAGCGTCAAAATCGACTTCAATAAAACTCAATTCATAAATATTTAGGAAGCTAGTTTAATGAATATCAGCTTTGAAAAAGAAACATTTGCTCATCGCCATAACGGGAATAATCCTGAAGCAATTACGGAAATGCTCGAAACCATCAAAGCCGGTTCAATTGATCAGCTGATAGATGAAACCATTCCGGTAAATATTCGCTTACAGGAAAAACTCAACTTACCCAAAGCTCAGAGTGAAGTTGACTTCTTAGCAAATTTTAAAAAACTAGCTTCAAAGAATAAAATATTCAAATCATACATTGGAATGGGTTATTACGATACTCATGTGCCGAATGTGATTAAGAGAAATATTTTAGAAAACCCGGCATGGTACACAGCTTACACTCCGTATCAGGCAGAGATCGCACAGGGAAGATTGGAAGCACTGATAAATTTTCAGACATTGGTAAGCGATCTTACAGGTATGGAATTAGCCAACGCTTCATTACTGGATGAAGGAACCGCTGCTGCGGAAGCGATGAGCATGTTGCTGGGGCAGAGAAAAGGAGCTAAGCGAAAGGAAGCGAATGTAATTTTTGTGAGTGATCGCTGTCATCCTCAAACAATTGATGTACTCCAAACCAGAGCTGAGCCAATCGGCATTGAAGTTGTAGTTGGAGATCATAATGAAGTAGATGTAACAGATCCAAAGTTGTTTGCACTGTTGCTGCAATATCCTGCTACAGATGGATCAGTAATTGATTACACAAGTTTGATAGAATCAGCTCACGAAAATGCAGTACACGCTGTAGTTGCAGCCGATCTGATGAGTTTAACTTTACTTACACCTCCCGGCGAAATGGGTGCGGATGTTGTTGTAGGAACTACACAGAGATTTGGTGTTCCAATGGGCTACGGCGGACCACATGCTGCCTATTTCGCAACTAAAGAAGATTTTAAAAGACAAATTCCGGGTAGGATAATTGGCGTAACTCAGGATGCTGAAGGTAAGCCGGCTTACAGAATGGCACTTCAAACCCGTGAGCAACATATCCGCAGGGAAAAAGCGACTTCAAATATTTGTACCGCTCAGGTTCTATTGGCAGTGATGGCGGGAATGTACGGAGTGTATCATGGACCGAAAGGATTGAAAAAGATCGCATCAAAAATTCATGGTTTGACTAAACTTACCAAGTCCGGGTTAGAGGCAATGGGCGTTTCTGTGGAAACAGATGTGTTTTTTGATACCATCACTGTTAAAGCTTCTGAAAAGAAAGTTCGTAAGATCGCAGAAGAAAGCGAAATCAATTTCAGATATTTAGGTGACAACAGAATCGGAATTTCCTTTGATGAAGCCAAAGAGCTGGAAGATGTTCAGGAAGTACTTTCTGTGTTTGCAAAAGCGGAGGGCAGAACTTCAAACTTTGATGTGGTAGCTCATGCAGAAAAAGCGGAAGTAAAATTGCCGGAAGAATTAGCAAGAACTTCAGAGTATCTGGACCATCCTGTTTTCAATTTGTATCACACTGAGCATGAGATGCTTCGGTATATGAAGCGATTGGAAAACAAAGATCTTTCACTGGTTCATTCGATGATCTCGCTGGGTTCTTGTACGATGAAACTGAATGCAACAGCAGAAATGATACCGGTTACATGGCCTGAATTTGGTCAAATGCATCCTTTTGCTCCGGTTGAACAAGCAGAAGGATATACTCAACTTTTCAATGAATTAGATGAATGGTTGAGTTCGTTGACCGGTTTTCATAAAGTTTCTATGCAGCCAAATTCCGGTGCACAAGGCGAATATGCCGGATTGATGACGATAAGAGCTTATCACCAAAGCAGAGGAGATGATCACAGAAATGTAGCGCTAATTCCGAATTCGGCTCACGGTACAAATCCTGCAAGTGCAGTAATGGCTGGTATGGATGTAATTGTGGTTGATACAGATAAGCACGGAAATATTTCCATGGATGATCTGGAGGCTAAGACGGTAAAATACAGCGATCGACTTGCAGCTCTGATGGTTACTTATCCTTCAACTCATGGAGTGTTCGAACATCGTATCAAAGATATTTGTGATCTGATCCACGAGCATGGTGGGCAGGTTTACATGGACGGTGCAAATATGAATGCTCAGGTTGGTTTGACAAGTCCGGGATTCATAGGCGCTGATGTTTGTCATCTGAATCTTCATAAAACTTTCTGTATTCCACACGGTGGCGGTGGACCGGGAATGGGACCGATCGGAGTTGCAGAACATTTAGCACCGTTTTTATCAAGTCATGCTGTAATCAAAACAGGTGGAGAAAACGGAATTTCTGCTGTTTCGGCAGCGCCTTATGGAAGTGCCAGCATTTTGACGATCTCTTACGCATATATTGCTATGATGGGTGAGTCTGGATTGACGGATGCTACCAGAATGGCCATTCTGAATGCGAATTACATCAAAGATATTCTGGACGATCACTATCCGATCCTTTACACTGGCAAAACCGGTCGATCGGCGCATGAGTTTATTATTGATTTGCGTCCGTTCAAACAAAGTGCAGGTATTGAAGCCGTTGATCTTGCTAAAAGGTTGATGGATTTTGGATTTCATGCACCAACAATGAGTTTCCCGGTTGCAGGAACACTGATGATAGAACCTACAGAAAGCGAAAGCAAAGAAGAGCTGGATCGTTTTTGTGATGCGATGATCGAGATCAGAAATGAAATTCGTGAGATAGAAGAAGGCAAAGCTGATAAAGAAAGTAATGTGCTAAAACATGCTCCACATACAATGAGAGTAGTTATGGATTCAGATTGGAATCGTGATTATGATCGTGAAAAAGGAGTATTCCCGTTAGAACATCTACGCGAAAATAAATTCTGGCCAAGTGTTTCCAGAGTGGACGATGCATATGGTGATAGAAACTTAATGTGTTCTTGTATTCCTATTGATGCATATGCTATCGAGGAAGTGGAAGGAGAGTAGAGTATTCAATAACGAATATTGAATATCCAATTTTGAATATCAAATACTGATTGACATGAAAGCAATAGTTCTAATAATTTCTTTTTTATTTATACAATCAAATGTGCTTGCCCAACTCTCTGCAGTTGAAAATAAACTGGTAGATCGGGTTGATTACAATAATGAAGATGGATTGGAACTTCTGAAAGAGATCATAGCCATTAACAGTGGAACTATGAATTTTGAAGGAGTGAAGCAGGTAGGAGATGTGCTCCGCAAAGAATTCGATGATCTTGGTTTTGAAACAAGTTGGGAAGACGGATCTAAATTCAATCGCTCCGGACATTTGATCGCCAAACACTTTGGAAACGAAGCTGCTCCTAAAATTCTTTTGATCGGTCATTTGGATACGGTATTCGAAAAAGATTCTCCATTTCAGGAAATGACCATGGTTGATGAAAACACATTGAAAGCTCCCGGTATTGCGGACATGAAAGGCGGAGATGTGATCATGATTGAGGCTTTAAGAGCTTTGAAAGAGAATAATCATTTGAAGGATATGAACATCTGGGTGGTTATGACCGGTGACGAAGAGTATAGTGGAAGCCCACTAGAGTTATCCAAGAAAGCATTGATCGATGCGGCAAAATGGGCAGATATTGCCATTGGCTTTGAAAACGGAGATGGAAATCCCGCTACTGCTAATATTTCCAGAAGAGGTTCCATAAAATGGGAATTGAAGACAGAAGGAAATCCGGCGCACTCGTCTCAGATATTCAGAGAAGATGTTGGAGCCGGAGCTATTTTTGAAGCATCACGAATTTTGAATGCTTTTTATGAGGAACTCAGATCAGAAGAGTTTCTGACCTTCAATCCGGGAATGATGATAGGTGGTACTACTTTAGAACATGATGCTGTAAATAAATCAGGGACTGCATTCGGGAAAGACAATGTGGTTTCGAAAGAAGTAATTGTATCCGGAGATCTGCGAGGACTTTCACCTGAACAAGTAGAGCGAGTAAAAGCAAAGATGCAGGATATTGTTTCTCAAAACAGACCACAAACCAAAGCTACGCTAACTTTCTACCCGGGTTACCCGCCCATGGCACCAACCGATGGTAACAGAGAGCTACTTTCCATTTATTCTGATGCTAGTGAAGATCTGGGTCAGGGAAAAGTAGTGGCTGTAAATCCACTTAAAGCCGGAGCTGCCGATGTTTCTTTTACTGCTGATTTTGTAGATATGGCGATCGACGCAGTTGGAATGAGCGGTGCAGACGACCATACTGTTAATGAAGTCGGATATATTCCGGCGTTACTTTCTCAAACTCAAAGAGCAGCTATTTTGCTTTATAGATTGCAGGATTGGGAGAATTGAACTGTTGGAACATCCAACCTCCAAAAGTTTGGTTTAGAATTTTAAAGTTTTTCTGTTCATGTTCAAGACTTATTCTTGCTCCAGTGCTCTACCTCAAAAACTTTGAAAATGCTATTTAGGTTAATATAGCAGCCATTTGTACTCTTTAGAGTAGCATATAATCTTTCTGCTAAAATACCAAGGTTGTGTAAAATTGCGTAAATAAACAGGAGGGGGGATTAGTATTTAAACAAATAAATAGTTAAATGTAATTTATAAATAAATATGTAGTATACATGAGTTTGCGGGCACTATTAATTTTACTATCAGGAACTGTGTTTTTTTTGACTTGTGAATTCTTGGGGATTGGAGGTAGTGATAATCAAGAGGTAGATTTCGAAACCCCCGTCTATGCCAATGTCTTTTTTGAAAAAAATCATCCTGATGATGCTACGACGCATGGCATTATTGCCATTAATTACGATAATCCCAAAGAATTTAAGCTGCTTCTTAGCGATAGTTCTACCTACTACAACCTAAACCTTTCACCGGATGGAGAAAAATTATTGTATTCAGATGTTTATGCAGGTTCGGGTACTTCCCCCATATATGGAGTATATAATATAGATACTAAAAAAAAGACCTTGTTAGATGATGAAGGGTGGCCTGTGTTCGGGCATGAGAGCTTAGACCCGGTCTGGGATACAAATAGCGCTGGATTTTATTTTACTAATCCCGTGCAAGCTTTCAGTATAGATCAATCTGTATTGTACTATAATCTCGAAACAAAAAAAGGTAGGATTATTAAAGAATCATATCCACATGCAATAGCCCCCCTTGGGTTATTAGGCACCGATAGTTTGTTCGTATATTCTAATGAGTATGATTCACTTCCATATTACCGCATGAGCACAGAAGGAGAGTATGGTAAAGTAATTAATAATCCTTACTTGGAGTTTATTACTGAAAATGGCTTATGGCAAAAAGGCGTGATTGATTTTGATTGGAATGATTCACTAAAGCTTATAACGGCGAGTTATTTAAATCAAGCAGAATTTGACAAGTTTAAAATCATTGTCACCGATTTAGAAGGAACTTTTTTTAAGGAATTTACTAGTGGTGTTTATTTTAACAGAAACCCTACGTGGACGAAAGATGGGAACATTATTTTTACAGAACAACGAGATAATTTTGACGACCAAATTGAATCTGAACTGAAATTGATTGATCTCGAAACAGGGGAGATTAGCCCTTTTTTTTCAAAAAGGGAGTATCCTGAGATTACCGGAATTGGTACTAGTGACCAATAAGTAATAAAAACAAAAAACCCACACCTATTCTGTACTAACCTGGAAGCTATTGCAAGAATATGGTGCGGATCTAAGTATTCATGAAAACATGAATGCTTTCAAAATAAATAATATTTGGAGGCAAATATGAAACATTTATTTCAAATTGTATTCATAGTATTTTTTATAAGCAATCTTTCTTTCGCTCAAAGCAATAATTCAAAACAACAATGGGAACAATTTAATACTGCAAATGAAGAATCATTAGAAATTATTTGGAATCAATACTCTAATACATTTTCTAAAATGATGGGAAAAACTAGCCAATCTTATGGTTCAACAGCGGATGAATCTGTTGTTAACTTTATAAACCAGCATAAGAACTTACTGGGGATTCAAGAAAATGAATTCGAACTTATTCAAACTAAAAGAACAAGCTCTAAAAATGGATTAATAAAATACCAGTATCAACAAACATATAAAGATGTACCGGTAATGAACTCTGGATATCTAATTTCCTCATCTAAAGATGGATTTATAGAATATATAAGTGGTGATTTTTATAGTGATATTACTATGGATGTAACCGCAGCATTACCCAACAATAGTACAATAAAAGTTGTTGAAGAAAATCTAGAAACTGATAAGTTTACAATTTTAGAAAATCCAGAACTAAGTATTTATCCTAAAAAAATAAATGGGAAAGAATTCTTTTATTTGGTTTATAGCATAACGGTAGATTTGGAGCAAAATACAGATGTTTGGGAATTTTTGATTGATGCAAGAGATGGAAGTATTATTGAAAAAAAGAGCTTAATAACTCATTTATTTATGTCTGAAGAAGCTTATGGTAAAACTGAAAATTATAACACAGAGCGTAACCCCAAATATACAAATGTTAGTAATACTCTAACTAATGGCACAGGAACGGTTTATAAAACGAGTCCTAGTTTAGGAACTACTTCAATAGAAACCTTATATCGACTAGATAACCTAAGCCCTAGAAAGCTACAAGGGGATAATGTTATCGTAGATCGGCACAATGTTGCGGATGCATCCTCGTCAACGGGTGCTTTTAATTATTCAAGTTCTGATCCTGAATTTGAAGAGGTTATGGTGTATTATCATAGTGATGGATTCGAAAATTGGTTAATAAATAATGGAATGAGTACATCACAAGTGGATGATCCAGTAACAGCCTTTACAAGGCATAGTGGTGGTGTCTATGCGGGCGCTAGTCCTAGCTTAGGGGAATTATACTTTAAATTTTCAAGTTCTGGTAGAAATAATCCTACCAAAGAGGCCGCAGTTATTACCCATGAATATATGCACATTGTTAGTGCAACCTATAATACTTTGGATGATAACAACGAAGAGAAAGCTATGAATGAAGCGTATTCTGATTATTTTGCACTGGCTTATCGGAATACATTAGGTAACGTGAGTGGTAGCATTTTAGGCGAATATATAGACCAACCCGGAGGTATTAATTATACTAGAGATTTAGATAATAGCTATACCATGGATGATTATTACACAATTGAGTTTGATAATTTCGGAGGTTCGAGCTATCATGAAAAAAGTGTAATTTTTTCTGGTGCGCTTTGGGATTTAAGAAACGATACAGATGTATCCCCGGGGATAGTCGATGAATTAGTATTGGTATCCCTAGAAAATTTAGATGCAAGTCCAAGCTATTTAGATGCTATGTATGCACTTATTGAAGCAGCGAATAATTCACTTTATTCTGCATATGTAGATGATATCGAAGATGCTTTTATGGGGAAGAAAATCTATGTTATTCTTCCTTCAGCTCCGACCAATCTTACTATTACAAATATAGGCTCATCTGGTTTTCCAAATCTTGATTGGGACGATAACACGGAACCTAATCTTGATTATTATAACGTGTATCGCACCAAAAAAAGACTGAGTGATGGATATATATTTCCAGCTGAATTAATAGGTTCTCCCACATCCAGTACCTATACTGATTCATGGATTGTTATGGGGAGTGGAAATCCCTACAATTACCAGTACAATGTAAAAGCGATTACAACAAGTTATTCATCGGCTTATTCGAATAATACAGCTTGGGTGAATGGAAATGCACCTTTTAAGACATTGCCTTCAGATTTGGTTGTACTACCTAAAGATTTTAAATTATCCAACAACTACCCTAACCCGTTTAATCCTTCTACACAAATAAAGTTTGAGGTGCCAGAAACGGCAGAGGTTTCCATTAAGGTATATAACATTATGGGACAGGAAGTGGCAACATTAGTGAATCAAGCAGTGCAAGCAGGGTTTCATGTTACTAACTTTAAAGCAGATAATTTATCTAGTGGAGTGTACATAGCACGTTTAACGGCAATAGGTTCATCAGGGGAAACATTTACCAACGAAATCAAAATGCAGTTAATCAAGTAAACCAAAGAAAACAATTTTAAACAAATGGCTTGTTATTTGGCAAGCCCTTTTTTTGATTAGCGAACACACAATTTTCAACATCTCAGAAATGAGTTTAACGTTCATTTATTCCAAGTTCTTAGGTTAAATGGTCAAAAATTATGAGCCTCTTAGTTTAAACAACTATACTAAAACTCCACCTTTTCCTTCTCTGATCAAAACAGGCTCTCGTCCTGTAAGGTCGATAATTGTAGAAGCTTCATTTCCACCAAATCCACCATCAATAACCACATCTACCTGATGTTTCCATTCATCGAACATCAAACTTGGATCAGTAGTGTATTCAAGAATCTCGTCATCATCTTTTATAGATGTTGATACGATCGGATTTCCTAATTCCCGAACCAGCGCCAAAGCTATTTGATTGTCGGGAACGCGTATACCAACTGTTTTCTTTTTTCTGAAAACGCTTGGTAAGCTGTTACTTCCGGGTAGTATAAAAGTATATGGTCCGGGAAGATTTCGTTTTAAAATTTTAAAAGTCTGTGTTTCAATTTGTGCAACATGATCCGACAAATTACTCAGATTTTCACATATAAAAGAGAAATTGGCTTTGTCCAGCCGAACTCCTTTTAATCGTGCTAATTTTTCCAGTGCAGATTTATTCGTGATATCACAACCTAACCCATATACCGTATCAGTTGGATAAATGATTAATCCGCCGTTTCTCAGGATCTCAACAATATGTTTGAGTTTTTTTCTATCTACATGATCTTCATATAATTTTATCAGCTCAGACATTGATGACTCCGGTTAGTTTTTTGTTGCTATATTATGATTGAAATTTGAACCAATCTCAATACAAACTAAACAAAAATATGAGATACACATTCCTTTTAATTGCATTGATTTTCTGTTCCACTTTATCAGCACAGCCATCTCAGGATTTTTGGAGTTCTATAGAGAAGATCTGTGGAAAAGCTTATGAAGGCAAGGTATTGGAAGCTCCGGAAGATGATGAATTCAGAAAACTAAAGTTGGTGATGCATGTTCTTTCATGCGAAGAAAATGAAATAAGAATTCCATTTTTTGCCGGCGAAGATCGTTCCAGAACTTGGGTACTAACTTTGGACAATGATAGAATTAAGTTGAAGCACGATCACCGTCATGAAGATGGTAGTGAAGATGAGATCACTCAATACGGTGGCATAGCGTCGAATCATGGTTTATCAAATCTACAAACATTTCCTGCCGACGAATTTACTGCAGAATTAATTCCTGCCGCCGCAAGCAACGTTTGGTGGATAGAAATAGAAGACGGAAAGTCTTTTACCTATAACCTGAGAAGACTGGGAACGGATCGTTATTTTAGTATACAATTTGATCTGACCACTGAAATCGAAACTCCTCCGGCCCCCTGGTAGTTTCGTTAATTTTTATCGGCTACCGTAGTATTAATGCTTATCTCACTCATCAGTGTTCTGTGAACAGGGCACTTTTTTGAGATATCTAACAATTTATCAAGCTGTTCTTGGGATAAATCACCTTTGATGATGAGTTCTTTTTCAATAGTATCTATTTTTGAAGAAGAACTTTCACAATCCGCGCAATCATCAGCGTGACGTTTGTTATGTCGCATTTCGATATAAATATCTTCAACCGGCCATTTTTTTCCGCGGGCATACATTTTCATAGTCATTGCAGTACAAGTGCCCAAACTCATTAGCAAAAGGTCATATGGATCGGGACCCTGATCTTGTCCACCTTCCACACTTGGAGGTTCATCTGAAATGATTTCATGTTTTCCGGCAGTTAATGTTGTTTTAAAAGGTTCATCATCCGGTAAATGAACATGAACGATCTTCTTTTCTTCTGAATCTGACATATTAATTAATGGTATGAGTTTTGAATTTAGTCTCAATAAGCAAAATAAAGCATCAAGATTCAAAAGAATCTGAGTAATCAATTTTGCTGAAATCGCTTATATAAAGTATTACGTACCGATATAATCTAATTCTGTTCCGATCTAATGCTGATGTCGTGCTAAAGCCCCTCCTTGGATAAGGAGGAGGATTTCTGAATAGATTCTAATTTTATCAACGAGTCCTCCTCCTGTTGTAGGAGGAGACAGAGGAGGTTTAAGGTCATTCCTGCGGAGGTAGGAATCCGGATCGTAATCAAAGAGTGAGAACCTCAAAAAAGATCCAGATCTCGGGCATTCGCCGCGAGATGACTTTGCTTTTGAAGATAATTTCTAGCTTATCTGAATCTTTCTGGACATAAGGAGCGCCCCTCCCTAATCTTAGGGAGGGGACGGGGGTGGGTCAGCAAACGGAGCTTTGTTGTTGTTCGGACTAAAGTCCTCTCTGGTGAACTTGATTCTGAACATTGAATGTGATTTAGATTTGCTCAGGTACACCAGCCAGGGATTTATCCCGCAGCGAATGAAGGCGGGTAAATCGTAAGTCGCAGAACCTGAAGGATCTGCTGGTTTAAAATCACGCATCGAAATTTATGCTAGAAGGGCGTTCACACCCGGCGGTTAATTTCGGGCTGTGATGTTAGCACCCGATCTTGATAAAAACTCAATTTTGGTCATTCCTGCGAAGTCAGGAATCTAGATCGTAATCAAAGAGTAAGATCCTCAAAAAGATCCAGATTTCGGGGATACGCCGCGAGATGACTTCTTCACTCTTAAAAAAAGTAGAGTAAACCCATCAGTAATAATTTAATAACAAGTTCATTACCGAATGATTACAAGTAATCAATACAGAGATAATACCAATCAGGTTTCTTTAGACAAAAATCATCTGCAAAACTATGAAGAGATCGTTAGACACTGTTGTAATATCTGATGTACATCTTGGTACTATAGGTTGCCATGCTATAGAACTTTCTCAATACCTGAATTCGATAGATCCGAAACGGGTAATTCTAAATGGCGATATCGTTGATATGTGGAATTTTCGAAAGTATTACTGGCCGGAAGCTCACATGCATGTTATCAGAACACTGATAACTATGATGACAAATGGTGTGGATATTTACTATTTGACTGGAAATCATGACGAGGCTCTTCGTAAAGTATCAAGTCTGCAGTTGGGACCACTTTTTATCAGAGATAAATTGGTATTAGAACTGAATGGAGAGAAAGTTTGGTTTTTTCATGGTGATATTTTTGATGTGACCATGAAGCACTCTAAATGGATCGCCAAACTTGGAGGTCATGGTTACGAATTACTGATATTGCTGAATCGCTGGATTAACAACATCTCAGTTAAACTGGGTTACGGAAAATTATCTCTCTCAAAGAAGATCAAGGACAGCGTAAAAACAGCGATTAGTTTTATAGATGATTTTGAAGTAACAGCCATGGAACTGGCTATTGATGAAGGGTATGATTATGTGGTTTGCGGGCATATTCATCAGCCAAAGATAAGAGGCTTCGAAAATGAAAAAGGATCAGTTATCTATCTGAATTCCGGTGATTGGATTGAAAACCTCACTGCACTTGAGTATGACGGAAACGAATGGTGCCTGTATAGATATGAGGAAGATATATTGATGAAAGATCCTCCACGAATCAATCAGATGATAAAAAACAATGCAAATGAAAATATAAGCATGCTTGGATGAGAATTCTTTACGGAGTACAAGGAACGGGACACGGACACATTAGCAGAGCAAAAGTAATTATCCCATTATTGAGAGAAGCAGCCGATGTAGATGTATTGATAAGTGGCTACAATTTTAATCTGGAATTGGATGGAAAAATTGCGTTTAAAAAGAGAGGGATAAGCCTTTCTTACGATAGTAAAGGAGCTATTCACATTTTAGAAACAGCATTAGCACTTAAACCGATTCGTTTTATTAAAGATATGCAAGAAATTCCTGTTCAGGAGTATGATTTCGTGATCTCAGACTTTGAACCGGTCACTGCCTGGGCAGCTCAAAAGGCTGATTTACAGTGTCTTGGCTTAAGTCATCAGGCAGCTTTTCTTTCTGAAAAAACTCCTCGTCCGCAAAAAAGATCAAAGGTTGCAGAAGGAATCATCAAGCACTTTGCTCCATGCAATGAAGCTATTGGAACTCATTACAAGAGATACGACAATTTTATAGAGCCCCCGATTCTCAGGCCGCTTATAAAGGATCTAAATCCCACAACCGGCGGGCATGTAACTGTCTATCTTCCGGCTTTTGATCACGAAACATTGGTCACCATATTCAGACAAATTCCGGAAATAAGGTGGGAAATATTTTCTTCTTCTTGCGATGTGGCTTATGAGAAATACAATACAAAAGTTAATCCGGTAGGGAATGAGAGCTTTTTAAAGAGTTTTGAAAGCTCAATAGGCCTTCTTTGTTCAGCTGGGTTCGAAGGACCTTCCGAAGCTATGTATCTTGGGAAAAAGCTTTTAGTGATACCAATCAGGAATCAATATGAGCAAATCTGTAATGCTGTTGCATTGGAAGAATTAGGTGCCCGAGCCATTTATGATATTAAACCTGATTTCACAGATCAATTGAGAGATTGGATCAAAAACGGAAATGTAGTTCAACTTAATGAAATCTGTGATGAACAGAAGCTAGTAACTAAAATTGTTGAATTTGGAATGAAAGAAGCAGTGTCAGTCTGATTCTTATTCCTTTAGATAATTTTCGCGAATAATTTCCAGATGGTGTAGTTCGTGCCCGGCAATGATAAATGCCAAAGCTCTTACACTAAATTCAACTTCACTAGCGATACCTTTTCGGCCTATCATTTCTTTGGTCATATTTTGAAAGAGATGTATGGTTGAAGTTCTAACTGCCAGATATTCATTGCAGAGATTAGCAACAGATCTGGAGTTATAGTTAGAGTCTTTCATCCATTCGTCTTGGTCCATTCCCGGAAGCGGTGTCTTATCACCTCTGCTAATTGAAAGTGCACGGAAGGCGAATACACGTTCCGTTTCTATCATATGGCCGATCATTTGTTTTAAAGTCCATTTTCCATCGGCATAAGGTGTTAATGCTTTATCTCCCCTAATGGCATTTGCGATGGTATAGAACTCATGCATTTGGGAATTTAATAATGAAATCACATTCTCCTTAGGTACATTATTTACATAGGAAGAGTAAAAGTGAGCGTATTCCGATGACTTTGGATATTCGTTATCCCAGTTTTTCATAGTTAGACAATTATTTGCTGAACAATATATAGTTTGAACTATAAACCACAAAAAAACCCGATATATTTTTCATATATCGGGTTTAAAAAAAGACTTTCTAATTAGTTTGTTTCAACTGTATCTATTTTAGAACTGGAACTTACTTGTCCATCTAATTTAGTCTCATGAGCATAAGAGTAAGCAACACCTTTAGCCACTTTCCAATCGCTGTAGGAAATTAAAACCTCAACTTCTTTACCCATTTGAGGATTAAAACTACTCGTTTTGCTATATGCCGGTAATGCCGTTTCGGGATCGAGTAAAAAAGTAACGGTATTCGAAGCTTCTACTTTAAGTGCTACATAATTTTTGCCGTCCATTTCTTCCATACCCAAGTACTCTGCATTATAATCGTCTGCATTTAGTGCAATATTCAAATAACCGGTTTTAACTTCGGTAATCATAGGCTTAGTCATAGCAGGAGGTAGTTGTTGCTCTTGTCCCATCATCATCATTTTCCCGGAATTTTCGGTTACTTCCATTTCAATAGTACCTTGTGGGGTATCAAGTTTTGTATTTATGCTATAATCAGCATAAGAAATAGTAGTGGTGCTCTTCATTGTGATAGCTCCACCGGGAGTCATTTGATTCAGTGTTCCGGAGGTAGTAACTGATGAGAATTCAGTGCCCGGGGCTATAACGGCATCAGCCATTTTACCAAGCCACTCTTTTCCTTTTGTAGCATCACCGGATACTTCCGCTTTATCTGATTTTGGTGTGGGAATGGCTATATCAATTTCATTCACGTTTCCGTATTTCTGTAGCTGATCACCCACTTCTTCTGCATTACCTACCACAAGTATCTGAACTTTATCAGGATTTAGATAATCTTTAGCTACATCCTGTATATCAGAGACAGTTACCTTTTTAAGTTCTTCTACATATTTATCAAAGGCATCTTTTGAAAGACCGTTGTACTCATTGCTGATTCTTTCATTCAGAATTTTTTGTTTGCTGTCGTATCTGAACACTAAAGAATTCAGGAAGCGATCTCGGGCATCATCCAATTCCTTTTTAGTAACAGGATTGGTTTGCATTTTTTCTACTTCAGTAATTAGTGCGTCAATAGCCTGAGCTGTAGTTGAACTTTTTGTCATTACAAACAGAGAGAAAGTCCCGGGGTAATTGATATTACTTCCATAACCGCCACCAACAGCGTAAGCAAGGCCTAGATCGGTTCGAACGGTTTGGAATAAACGCCCTGCAAATCCTCCGCCAAGAATCTGATTCATCATCTGAAGTTTTGCATAGTCAGGATTCTCTCTCAAACCACCAATATGACCTACCAGAACATAACTTTGGTTAACATCAGATTTGTTTATGAAATTAACGGTTGATGGAAAGCTATAATTTACTTCAGGATAGATAAGATTATTTTCTGTTCCTGCAGGTAAACTTCCGAAAGCTTTTTCAAGTTTCCTTTTCATCTCTTTGGTATCAAAATCGCCAATAACACCAAAAGTCATGTTATTACCAACAAAGGCTTCTTTATGGAAAGCTACAATATCTTCTCTGGAAATGGCATCAAGAGTAGCATATTCAATTTGTCTGGTTAGAGGTGAGTTATCACCATAGATCAATTTGCTAAACTCTCTGTTAGCGATGCTTCCCTGATCATCGTTTCTTCGTGATATCCCGCTTTTACGCTGAGTTTTAGAAAGCTCTATTTTGTCTTCCGGAAAAAGAGGATTACTTACCAGATCAACAAAAACCGGTAATAATTCATCAAAGTCTTCTTTCAGAATGTTCATGGAAGCACTTCCTGATCCTTGCCCTATAAAAGTGCTCATGAAAGCTGCGTTGTCTTCTAACAAAACATTTAGCTTATCTGCGGGATAGTTTTCAGAACCGCCTTCACGGATCAATTCTCCCGTTATACTCGCAAGTCCTTCCTTTCCGGAAGGATCCTGCAAACTCCCCGTTCTTATGGTTGCTGTGACTCTTATCAAAGGAAGTTCTTTGTCTTCAACTAAAT
Organism: Balneola sp.; assembly: GCA_965215865.1. Classification (GTDB taxonomy): domain Bacteria; phylum Bacteroidota; class Rhodothermia; order Balneolales; family Balneolaceae; genus Balneola. The sequence goes on along the minus strand of OZ244125.1, from coordinate 2,923,793 downwards.
AGAATTTTATTCCATTGTCTAGTTGAAACTCTTCAACATTAGCTTTTTTGAATTCATTAAGCTTAGGATATTTGATCTCATCATATCGCTTTTGAGCCGCTGCAGTTACAGCGAACATCGTAAGTAAAGTAAATAAAAGTGTACGTTTCATAATAATATTCATTGGTTTAAACTCTTTTGATGTAATTAGGAATCTGTTTTAACAGTAGCTCCAACCGTGCGTGTCTGTTTGATGAGATATTCATTGGCAACCCGCTGTAAATCGTCTAATGTTACTGCGTTGTATCTTTCGAGTTGCAAAAACACATCTCTCCAGTCTCCTTTTGTCATATAGGTTGAAGCAAAGTTGAGAGCTAATCCTGTGTTATTTGCTAAACCTCGAATAATACCTGCTCTGATGTTAGTTCTGGCTCTGTCTAATTCTTCCTGAGTGATAGACCCGTCTTTCACGATCTCAATTTCATCGTAAATACGTTGCTCTAAAGTATCCAGTTCTACACCTTGATTAGGAATCGCCAGTGTTAGAAAAAGTGAACCAAACCTTGTTCCCGGAAAACCATTGAATGCAGCAACCTGAAGAGCCAACTGCTCTTCTTCAACAAGTTTTTGGTATAAAACAGAAGTTCTGCCACTTGAAATTATATTTCCAAGCAAAGAAAGGGCTTCAAAATCTTCATGTGAATCAGAAACTCCATGATATCCAATGATCATTATTGGTTGAGAGTTTCCTTCGATAGTAAATCTACGCTCACCACGCTGAGTAGGCTCAACAGTAGTCACGGGTGGTGCGATCTCTCCTTTTCCTCTGAAATCTCCGAAGTATTCTTCAGCCAATTTTTTCATTCTTTTCGGATCCACATCACCGGCAATAGCAATTGTGATGTTGCTCGGGACATAATATTTGTCATAAAAATCGCGCGCATCTTCAATAGTGGTTGCTGTAATGTCTGAGTTCCAACCTACCACCGGGCGACCATAAGGATGAGCTGTATAAGCTACAGCAACAAACTCTTCAATTAAACGACCGATCGGATTAGATTCTGTTCTCATTCTGCGTTCTTCACGAACTACTTCTTTCTCAACATAAAACTCTCTGTATGTAGGATTTTTAAAACGATCGGCTTCCAGATTGAACCAAAGTTCTGCTTTATTAGAAGGAAGGCTGTAATAATAGTTTGTAAGATCTGCTCCGGTAGAGGCGTTTAATCCCGTTCCACCATTATTTTGTATGATCTCAGAGAACTCATTGTTTACAACGAAGGTTTTTGCTTTTTCCTGCAAATCTTCAAACTTAGCCCATTTCTCAGCCAATACATTTTCATCAGGATTGGAACTGAATTTTTCCTGCAACCAAGATTTATAAGTTTTATCCATTTCATCAATTACTTTTTTTTCAGCATCCCAATCAGTAGTTCCAATGTACTTGGTTCCTTTGAAAGCCATATGCTCGAAAATATGAGCGATGCCTGTGTTTCCAACAGGTTCGTCAGCCCCACCAACATTTACATGAGTATAAAAACTGGCAACCGGCGCTTCGTGGCGCTCGATGATGATAAAATGTAGTCCGTTATCAAGTGTAAACTCAGTAACTTTTTTCTCAAACTCTGCGAGGTTTTGAGCACTTGCCTGGTAGCCGATCATCCCGGAGAGAAGCACCGAACAAAGAAGCACTCGAATTGATTTATATAAACGCATTACGATAGATTTAATAATAATTTAGATTGTAAGATAGAGACCTTTTAAAAATGAATGATTTTAAGTCAATATCAAAAATTTTTGTTAGCAAAATTAATACGGGAATTACATTTCTTTAGTTACCTGTTTTCTTGTTATTTTGTCTGAAATTTGAACTTTTATCCTAACGCATGTTCTTCCAACAAATTTTTGAAGAAAAATTAGCGCAATACGCCTATTTAATCGGCTGTCAGAAATCAGGTGAAGCCATTATAGTAGATCCAATGAGAGATATTGACCGCTATCAAAAAATTGCAGCAAAAAATAAGCTTAAAATTGTAGCTGCTGCTGAAACTCATATTCACGCGGATTATCTGTCAGGTCTCAGAGAACTTGCAGAAAGCGGAGTTAAGATCCTGGTTTCTGATGAAGGAGATAAAGACTGGAAATATGAATGGGTAATTGGAAGTAAATATGATCATCAACTATTAAAAGATGGTGATGAATTCAATATCGGGAATATAAAGTTTACTACAGTTTACAGCCCGGGGCATACGCCGGAACACATCAGCTTTTTGGTTACAGATGGAGCTACTACTAATGAACCAATGGGATTGCTTTCAGGAGATTTTGTTTTTGTAGGTGATGTGGGCAGACCTGATTTGCTTGAGACTGCAGCCGGAGAAGTGGGAGCGATGGATGAATCTGCAAAGACGCTGTACAAGTCGATCGAGAAGTTTAAAAAGATGCCTGAATATTTGCAGTTATGGCCGGGACACGGAGCAGGGAGTGCTTGTGGAAAAGCTTTAGGAGCTGTCCCTGAATCTACTGTTGGTTATGAACAGAGATTCAATGGTTCCATAAAAGCAGCGATCTCAGAAAAGGATTTTGTGGATTACATATTGGATGGGCAGCCTGAACCTCCGTTATATTTCGCAAGAATGAAAAGAGATAACAAAAAAGGACCAAAGATCTTAGGCGAAACTCCAGTTCCTGAAAAGAAAAGTATTCAGAGCATGATAGGAGCAAGCAGAACATCCAACGCTGTGATACTTGATACAAGATCAGACAGAACTGCTTTTATGAACGGTCATATTCAAGGGTCTCTATACGCTCCTTTCAACAAAACATTCAATACTATTGCAGGTTCTTATATTTCGGAAGATGAAGACATTTATTTGATCATCGATGAAAATAAAATTGATGAGGCTGTAATTGACTTGATAAGGATCGGGCTGGACAAGATTAAAGGGTATGCAACACCGGAAGATCTTATTGAATTTGGCAAGCAAGGGGAGACATTGTTTTCTACTGAAACTATCAATTTTGAAAAAGTAGATGAGTTAATGCCTTCAGGGGATTATAATTTGATGGATGTGAGAAAAAGTTCTGAGTTCAGTGAGGGGCATCATCCAAAAGCACTGAATATTTCACATACAAGATTGGTGGATCGCTTAGAGGAGATTCCGACTGACAAACCGGTTTTGGTGCATTGTAAATCCGGAGCCAGAGCAGCGGCAGCTTCTGCTTTGTTAGAAAAAGAAGGATTTGTAGTTCAGTATATTAATGATGCGGTTGATCCTTGGCTTGAGAAATCAATTAAGAATTAAGAATTATTCAATTAGGAATAAGCGTCTAAAAGCTATTCCTAATTCACCATTTACTTATCCCTAGTTAGCCCCTGCAAAAACAATCTACGGTATGATCATTCACTAAGCCGCAAGCTTGCATATGTGCATATATGATCGTGCTTCCCACAAATTTAAATCCACGCTTTTTTAAGTCTTTACTTAAAGCATCCGATTCAGGAGAAGTAGCAGGGACTTCACTCATATGTTTCCAGTTATTTATGATGGGTTCTCCACCAACAAACTGCCAGATGTACTTATCAAAACTTCCGAACTCTTTTTGAACTTCAAGGAATTTTTGAGCGTTGGTTACAGCGCTTCTAACTTTTAATTTATTTCTGATGATTCCTTCAAACTGAAGCAGTTCCTGAATTTTCTCTTCATCAAATTGTGCTACTATTTCGGGGTCAAATTCACCAAAAGATTTGCGGTATCCTTCTCTTTTTTTGAGAACTGTAGCCCAACTTAACCCGGCCTGAGCTCCTTCGAGTATTAAAAACTCAAAATGCGTTCGGTCATCATGGACTGGAACACCCCATTCCTCATCATGATAAGCCACATATTCTGCAAACTGACCTGTTGCCCATTCACATCTTATTTTATTATCCATATAATTTTGATTCAACTTAATAGCTTCCAGAATTATTAGTTATTTTAGAGTACTCAAACTCATCAACAAAAAACACAGAGAATTTAATGCACTGGAAAGATACTGTACAGAAACTGGCTGAAGAAAGCGGAATTAATGAAAATCTTGCAAGACAAATAGATATGCTTACAGAGTTTCTGGAAGAGTTGGCATTAGATCAATTCGGAGAAGAGTTTGTGCAAACTCTTGGAGAGTTACCTGAATTGGCAAAGTCAGCATTGGAAGAGAATGACACTAAAGCTAAAGAAGAGATTGAGAGCTATGCTTCAAAACTTAATTTGGGTGACGCTAAAGAAGTTTTAAGAATGTATACAACTTTCTTTCATTTGGTGAATTCACTGGAACAACACGAGATAAGCAGAATAAACCGGGAACGGGAGTTTGAAGAAACACAAGATCATCCAAGGAATGAAAGTATTGCTGAGGCTATATACTCTCTGAAAAAAGAAGGTTATTCTTTTGATGAAGTTATTGATGTATTAGAGCAGATCGATATTCAGCCAACCATAACTGCACATCCTACCGAGGCTCAGAGAAGAAGTATTTTAACCAAGCAGCATCAGATTACTTCCATGATCAACAGGTTGGGACATGATGTTCTCACTGCTGATGAAACCAAATTGCTAAAGAAGGATATAGCAAATCAGCTACGCCTGCTTCAGTTAACTGATGAAGTGCGGGCAGAAAGGATGTCAGTGGAGGATGAAGTGGAAAACGGGATGTATTATTTCACGACGACCATTTGGGATGCTATTCCAACAGTGTATAATGACATTCGTATAGCGCTGGAAACTTATTACGGTAAAAGCACTGAGCTTCCTAATATTCTGAAATATCGTTCATGGATCGGCAGCGACAGAGATGGAAATCCGAATGTTACCTCTTCAGTGACTTGGGAAACAATTTTGGAGCAACGACGCACAGTGCTTACAAAATATATGGAAGAACTTAACCTGTTGAGAAGGTACTTGAGTATTTCTTACAAGGAAATTTCAATTTCTGAAGAACTGAAAGCATCTCTTAAGGAGGAGGAGATAGCAAACCCACTTCCTGATGTATATGAAAGAAGATATCAAAGAGAGCCCTACCGCAGGAAAGTGACACACATGATGCAGAAGGTTCAAAAGCAGATCGATGTTCTTAATGCTGATAAGCCTCAGGTTCTGAAAGTTGCTGAAGACTATAATGCAAAAGACTTTATAAGCGACCTGATGCTGATAAAGAACAGTTTAATCGGATCTGACTTAGAAGAACTCGCTGAACAGGGAAAATTAAGGAACCTGATCGACCGGGCTTTGACTTTCGGTTTTCATCTGAATGCACTAGATGTTCGACAGCATAGTAAACTGCACGAAGAAACAGTAGAAGAGCTTTTTTCTAAAGCTGGTGTACACAAAAGTTACTCTTCAATGACAGAAGAAGAGAAAATAGATTTGTTGTCGAAAGAACTGAAGAATCCAAGACCTCTGAGTTCTTTTAAAAGCGAGCGTTCTGAAGTTGCAGAAAAAGTACTTTCTGTATTTGAAGAGATTAACGATATGTTACGTTTGGATATTGATTCTTTTGGAGGGTATATCATCAGCATGACCCACGGAGTAAGTGATATGCTGGAAGTTTTGATCCTTGCCAAAGAAATAGGATTGTGGAGTTATTCTGAAGGGGAGATTCAAACCGAACTGGATATTATCCCACTCTTTGAAACCATAGAAGATCTCGAAGCAAGTAGCCGGTTAATGGCTCAGATGTTTGAAGATGAAGTATTTGCTAAGCAAGTAGAAGCAAGAGGCAATTTTCAGGAAATTATGCTGGGCTATTCTGACAGTAATAAAGACGGTGGTTATTGGATGGCAAACTGGGCACTGGATAAAGCACAGTTTGATCTGGGAAGTGTGTGCAGAAAATTCAATGTTGATTTCAGACTATTTCATGGACGTGGTGGAACTATTGGAAGAGGAGGTGGGCAATCCAACAAGGCAATACTCGCAATGCCTGCAGTAAGTAACAATGGAAGAATCAGGTTTACAGAACAGGGCGAAGTTTTGTCTTTCAGGTATTCATTACCGGAAATAGCTCATCGACATTTAGAGCAGATTGTTCATGCAATGATTCATGTTACAAAAGCACAAAAAACAGAAACAGGTTATTTAGAAGGCTCCTCTGAAAAAGAATTAATGGAAGAGCTTTCCCAGCTAAGTATGCAAAAATACCGGTCGTTAATTGACGATGATCTGTTTTGGGACTGGTACTCATCCATTACACCAATTGAGCATATCGGAAAGTTACCGATTGCTTCCAGACCTGTATCAAGAGGAGGTTCAGGGAAGATGGTTTTCGATAACCTCAGAGCTATTCCTTGGGGATTTGCGTGGACACAGGTACGGTACAATATTCCGGGTTGGTTTGGAGTCGGAGAAGCTTTAAAAACGATGATGTCAGAATCAGATGAAAATGGTAAAATTTTCAAAAAATGGTTTGATGAATGGGTGTTTTTTAGAACAGTGCTAAATAACAGTCAACGTGAATTGGCGAGAACTCATTTAAAAACTGCTGAAATTTATAATAAGACAGAACAGAAGTTTCATGATCAAATTGTAAAGGAGTTTGAAAGTGCAAAAGAAAGTATTACTCAAATTGCAAAAATCCAGAACTTTTTAGACCATAACCCCGTTATACAGAGGTCGATTAAGTTTAGAAATCCGTTCACTTACCCACTCAATTTTTTGCAAGTGGAATTGCTGAAAAGATGGAAAAATGCTGAAAATGAAGAAGAAAAGAACGAGTTGACTGAGGTAATATTTCTGAATATTAACGGTATAGCTTCAGCTATGCAGAGTACCGGGTAAAGAAATAAAAAATTACAGTAATTCTACTTTACCTTAACAAGAAAGCTATTATTTTGTATGAACTATGAATGATTTAATGACACCAGTTAAAATAAATATTATACCTAATGAAAACAGTAAGATACATGAGGTTGATTTTGATAATCTCGTGTTTGGAAAAAAGTTTTCTGATCATATGTTTGTCATGGAATATGAAAAAGGTTCCTGGGGTCTGCCTTTAATTAAGCCTTATGGGCGGATTCAAATTAGTCCGGCCTTGAACACTCTTCATTATGGACAAGCGATTTTTGAAGGTATGAAGGCTTTTTATGCGGATGATGACACTATAAATATTTACAGACCCAAAGATCATTTTGAAAGGATGAACTACTCATCTAGAAGAATGGGTATCCCTGAAACAGATTACGAGACATTTATAACTGCTTTGGAGCAACTCATAAAATTGGATCATAAATTTGTGCCAAAACAGGATCAATCAGCGCTTTATATCAGGCCTTTTGTCTTTGCTTCTGATGACCTTTTAGCTGCAAGATCTTCCACAAAATTCAGTTATTACATAATTACTTCTCCTGTAGGAGCATATTATGAAGAGGGTTTTAATCCGGTTTCGTTAACAACTACAAAAGATCATGTAAGAGCTGTTGTAGGTGGTACCGGAGATGTAAAGACTGCCGGTAATTATGCAGCAAGTTTTCTGCCAGCTAAAAAAGCTCAAGAGGATGGATATACTCAGGTACTTTGGCTCGACGCAAAAGAACACAAGTATATAGAAGAAGTAGGCACCATGAATATTCACTTTCTGATTGGTGACACTTTGATTACTCCAAAGCTTACAGGTTCTATTTTAGGCGGGATAACAAGAAGATCTGTTATTGCACTTGCAGAAGAATGGGGCTACAATGTTGAAGAAAGAAGAATCACTATTGATGAATTATTTGAAGCTTCTGATAATGGAACTTTGAAAGAAGTTTTTGGCTCTGGTACAGCAGCTGTAATTTCACCTGTAGGCTTGATTCATCATCAAGGTAGAAAGATCGATTTTGGTATTGATTCCATCGGTGAATTTGCAAAAAGACTTTATGACGAAATCACCGGTATTCAATACGGCAAAGTCGAAGACAGACACAACTGGATTCATACTGTAAAAGTCTAAGTGCAGATCGATTTCCTTAAAATATGTATGGTGGGAGCCGGAGGATTTCTCGGAGCGTCATCAAGATATATTATTTCTGAAATTGTTCAGTCCAGATTTCCCTCATCCGAATTTCCGTACGGCACATATTTTGTTAATATGGTCGGATGTTTGTTAATCGGTGTTTTATTAGCATTGTTTGCCGTAAAAAACTGGGGAAATGAAGAGCTTCGCCTCTTTATATTTGTTGGGATATTGGGAGGTTTCACAACATTCTCTACTTTTGCCAACGACACTATTTTGCTGTTTAAAAACGGTGAAGTATTACTTGGCTTGGCAAATGCCGGTGGTCAGGTTTTACTCGGCTTACTTTGTGTATGGATTGGCTACTCATTGGTAAAAATGATCTTTTAATATCCTTTTTTCCTGTCCACAGAATTCACCATCTCCATTCCCGATAAGCTTCTCTTATAATTTTCAATAATTTGTTCGGCAGCTTCATTGGAATCAGTAACTGCAGCAATGTGAGGGGTTATCATTATCTTAGGTCTGTTCCAGAACAAATGATTAGAGGGTAAAGGCTCTTCTTCAAATACATCCAGCCACGCACCGGCTAAAACACCTGTGTCGATCGCATAAATAAGATCTTCTTCAATTAAATGTTGTCCGCGTCCTGCATTTATCAAATAAGCCGGTTTTTTTAGTTTTTTGAATAATTCAAGATCTAAAATTCCCTGAGTCTCAACTGTAAGAGGCAGTGTACAGATCAGGATATTCGTATTATTTAAAAATTCGTTCAGCTCATCCTTACTGTATGAGGTTATTCCTTCATAATCTTTTTTTGATCTGGACCATGTATTTACTTTATAGCCATTTAGCATAAGAAGATCAGCAACAGAACTGCCCATTTCTCCGAAACCAAGAATACCTACTACAGAATCTTCTTTAGGAATCAACTTATGTTTATCCCAAAATGCTTCTCTTTTTTGATCTGCGTAACGAGTAGTATGATGTCGATAAGCCAATACCGCCTGAAGTACATACTCTGCCATTTCATTTTTTAAAGAAGGGGTGATCAACCGAGCCAATTTGACGTTCTCAGGTAAACTTTCATCATTCAATAAATGATTGACCCCGGCCCCGAGTGAAGATACCGCTTTCAGGTTCGGATAATTTCCAAGCACATTCTTAGGATGATTCCAGGCAACAGCAAAAGTAACTCTATCCTTATTTTTTACTTTCGGCCATATATCCACCTCAAGATTGTGATCGATATTTTCAAGTGCTTCTGAGAGCGGTTTTAAGTCCCGGTTTGGAGCTATAAGTAAAAGTGACATTTAATATTTATTGAGACTATTTTAGTTTGGTTAGTTTAAATACATCATTCCGGGCATAGTGTCCTACCGAATCAAAATCGAGTTTAGATTTAGCGATCAGACTCATATCGAGTTCTGCGGTCAGGATCCCTTCACTGTTCCATAAAGGACCTGCAATAGTATTTCCGAGAGGATCAACGATCACACTTCCGCCTCTGCTCATGATCTCATTAAACTCAGAAATATCCTCTCCCGGAAGTTCAGGATAATCTTTTTTCTCAACGTATTGATTGCAGCCCAAAACAAAACATCTTCCTTCTAAAGCTATATGCTTTAAAGTATGTTGCCAGTTTTCTCTTTGATCAGCCGTAGGTGCTACATAAATTTGCACACCATGTTCATAAAGATATGTACGAGGAAGCGGCATATAGTTTTCCCAACAAATAAGACCGCTTATTTTTCCAAATTCACTTTCATAAACTTCTAGATCAGAGCCGTCGCCTTCACCCCAAATAATTCGTTCTGCAGCAGTGGGTTTAAGCTTTCGGTGCTTACCAACTAATGCGCCTTCATTATTGAAATACAATACAGAGCAAAAAAGTGAGCCTGAATCTCCTCTTTCAACGACTCCTACAGCGAGCCAAGTACTATGTTTCTTAGCAATTTTGGCTAGATCAGAAACATAAGATCCCGGAACTGATATAGAATTTTCCCAAAACCTGAGCCAGGTTTCTCTGCCTGAAGAACTTCGGTCTCCAACTTTGGCTCCGAACGTCAATCCTCTCGGATAGCCGGGCAGAAAAGCTTCAGGAAAAAGGACCAGATCGGGATTTTCTTTTGACGCCTGATCAGTCCAATATTCAACTTTTCTAATAGATTTTTCTAAATCGAAAAGAACTGGAGTAGCTTGAACGACGGAAACTTTAGGGTTTTTCATACCAGAATGTATGAAAATGATTACATACTTATAGCTGCCAAACGGAAGGATATTGTACGATTCCTTTTTTCTCTTCCAAACCTTTAGGTACAAGTTCAATTCCCATAAAGTTGTCATGAGGGACATCAAAAGGAGGCTGTATTTCCCAAGTTGAAGTAGGCTCAAATCCGAAACGGGGATAATAATCAGAATGCCCCAGAAGGATCACCGAATCGTAACCTGACCGAGTAGCTTTTTCTAATCCGTTCATTATAAGTTTTGCACCAATACCATTTCCTTGTAATTTTTCAATTACGGAAACAGGTGCTAATGCTAGTGTTTTAGAAGTAGTGTTGTTTGATCGAATCTCAATTTCCGAAAACAAAATATGGCCAACTACTTTTTCCTTATGAACAGCAACTAATGAAAGTTCAGGAACATAGAATTCACTTGAGCGAATTCTATCGACCAAATCAGCCTCTTCGCCTCCTTCAAATGCATTAAGCAATACACTTCTGATAGCTTCGAAGTCTGAAGCAGTTTCTTCTCTAATTTCTACATTAATCATAACCCTTCTCTTATTAAATATAATATACTTAGTGGTTTGTAATAAGTAGTGTGAGATTAGGGAAAAGCAGTTTCGAATGAGTGTGATATTATTTGCCGGTAGAGAACTTTAAAAACCAGCTTACAAATGATTCAACACCCAGGACTTGAACGTAGTTTGGAAGTATTCTGAATAAAAAGCTTCATCAGCTTCTTCTTTGGAAGTGCACATTCCGGCATTTTTGAGATCATGATTGGCCCCGGGAATAACTGAGAGTGTGAAATTATCAGGTACTCCTTCCGGAAAGGTTTCATTTAAAGTAGTAAGTGCCCATCCCGGATATACCATATGATCATTAGAGGCAAATACAAATAAAGCCGGATCAGTAATTCTGCGCAAGTCATTAGCTGGATCAAAATCAGATATTTCTTTTAACTGCCTCCACGCTTTTTTTAAAGGAAAAACAGAAACCCAATTGATATCCGATTGGGCTTTTTTCGAGGCTTTTTCAAATGCTTTTTCTTTGGTTTCCCCTTCACAAATAAACTCGCTGTTATAGATGTTGGTTAGATGCAGCTCGGCATCATAAACTGGTCCTGCGATGGATGCAATTACTTTTACATCATTTCGGTAAAGAGATCCTACAACCTGAGCAACCCAGCCACCCTGACTGTGCCCGAAAACTCCAATACGTGAAGTATCAACGCTATTAATAGTTTTAAGATAGTCGATAGCCGCTTTGGCATCATCAGCTCTGTCATAGATATTTGAGCGTTGCCATCTTCCTTCAGAATCTCCCACGCCACGTTTATCGAAATAAAGAATTCCATAGCCCTCTTCTATGAAAAGCGCTTCCAGATTTTTCTCTACAAAATCTTTGTAAATGGTTCTATGCGAAGAGTTTTCACCAGACCCGACCAAGAAAATAATCATTGGTATGCTGTCTGAATTCTGTGGCAGAAGCAATTCTCCATGAAGAGTAAAGCGGCCACTTTCAAATGTAATGTTGGTACGAAGTAAATCTTGTGCAATTGATTGAATAGGAGTAAAGGCAATTATTGCCAGAAGTACCGGGAAAAATCTCATTAGTTATCTTTTATTTCTACAACGTATTAGCTAAGGATAAAGCATAAAAAGGAAATTAAAAATTTGGAATTTCACATTTTATTCAATGAAACCAGCAAATCCTCAATTTGATCTTTGTGCCTGTTAGTATGAACAATATTGAAATGAATCCATTCTCTTCTGGTCATATGTCCGAACAAAGGATGTTTGAATTTCATGCAAACTTCATCAGGGTCTTGTTGTTTAATTAGCTTCAAAACCTCTTCTCTAGATCTTTGAAATTTCTCAATAAGCTCTTCTTTGGTTTTTTTTTCTTCAGTGGGTAGAACCACTCCAAAAGCTTGCAGTTTATCAGAACGATCTGAAAAACGAGTTTTAATTTCTTCTATCTTTGATTCGTATTCTCTGCCGGGTTCCTTTTTTGTTTCGGAATTAAATAATCGAGCAGTACCAAACTCTGAACGGATAATGTGTTCTACGTTTTCAGCTGCCGACCAAATGTTTTTGTCTGGCTTTGTATTAAACAATTCATCAGGAATACTCTCAATAAATTGTATGAATGATTCAGTATTTGTTCTGTAAATCTTTGCCAGAGCCATATTTTTGATTATTTAAATTGGTTAGCAATGTATAGTAAATTAAAGCAAAAAAATAGGCAACCACCTTCCGATGATTACCTATAGTTGTGGGAAATATTACTTCTATTTTTCTTCAAAAGGAGAACTGAATTTTTCATCAAGAATAAGTTCTTGGTCTGTCAAGGTTTTCATAAAAGCCACCAGTGCTGCTTTCTCCTGATCAGAAAGGTTTAATCTACGGGGTGTATTGGAGTTTCGTTGTTCAAGTCTGTTATCCAGAGTGGCGCTGGCTTGTACACCTGAATTATAATGTTCAACAACTTCTTCCAAGGTTTCGAATCTGCCGTCATGCATATAAGGTGCCGTTAGCTCGATGTTACGTAATGACCCCACTTTAAATTTACCGTTGTCATTTGCATTACCTGTGACAGCTCCCAAACCAAGATCTGTGAGTATAGCATCGAGACCATTATTACGAGCTTCGTCACCTACAAATAGATCAGAAGTATGGCATTGAGCGCAATCCCCACGTCCACCAAAAAAGATATCTTTACCCAAATTCTCGAGGTCTGAATAGTTTGGAAAATTTTGATCCGGATTATTTACCTGAGCTCTTCCTTCATCGTATTTTGATTGATAAGAAACAATAGAGCGTACGAATTGAGCCAAAGCTTTAGAGATGCGATCAGGAGTAACTTCATCATCACCATAAACCTGTTCGAATAAAACCGGATAGTAAGGTTGTTGCTCTACTTTAGAAACGAGTTCTGTTAAGGTGAGCCCCATTTCAACTTCATCCTGTATGGGCATCAAAACTTGCTCTTCCAGAGTAGCAGCTCGCTCATCCCAAAAGAAGTGACCATTTTCATAATACATAGCATTGGAAATTCCCATTGAATTTCGTCCTGTTAGCCCGCCTTCGAAACCTATACTGAACTGATCCGGATCAGAGAAGCCTGATTCCTGCAAATGACAAGAAGAACAGGATATTGTATTATTTGACGAAAGGATCTTGTCATAAAAAAGAACACGACCTAACGTGGCTCCCCAATCAGTAACCGAATTATCATTCGGAGTGTTATCCTGTTCTGTATTTGGTTGAAGGTTGAAAAATCCGGGAACGTCAATGGCTGAGTAATTAAACGGAGAAGAAGGAAGATTTAGATATTCACTGAGTTCAAGGGTATCAATGATTTCTTCATCAGCTGAAGCGAGTTCTTCACAGGCTGTGAACAGAAAAATAGAAGAGATAATGATCAGGGAATATTTTTTCATAGCAACGTATTTAAAGAGAATGTTTCCCGTAATACACACTAAATATGGAGTACCCCTAAGAGTTCTTAAAAAACTAAAGTGCGGAAGAAATAATTGATTTGAGCTTCGGAACAAGATCTTGTTCAAACCATTCATTTTTCTTTAACCAGATGTTATTTCTAGGAGATGGATGGGGCAGAGGCATAAACTCAGGTAAGTATTCTTCATAACTTCGAACAGTTTCGGTAAGTGTTCTTTTCATTTTTTCCTGCAGATAATATTTCTGAGCATACTGTCCAATCAAAAGGGTAAGCTTTATTTCTTTTATGGAATCGAAGAGAGGTTTGTGCCAAAGCGGAGCGCATTCAGGTCTGGGAGGGAGATCACCGGATTTCCCTCTGCCCGGATAACAGAAGCCCATTGGTATTATTGCCAGATTAGTGGGATCGTAAAAGACTTCATCCGTAATTCCCATCCATTCTCTGAGCCGTCTGCCACTGGGATCGTCCCACGGTATTCCTGATTCATGAACAGCAGTTCCGGGAGCCTGTCCAATTACTGCAATTTTACTGGTCGGTGATGCAGCGACTATTGGTCGTGGGCCAAGCGGGAGATCTTTCTCACAAACCGTGCATGATCGTATTTCCTGAAGGAGTTTTTGCATGAAGGAATATATAAAAATATACATGTCATCCTGAACAATGTGCTGAACTTGATTCAGTATTGTTTCAGGATCTTAAGAAATGGCTTTGATCTGAAAGCTTGATTATGACTTGAATTATGAACTTCACAAAGATTCCGAAATATATTCGGGATGACGAAACCGAGGTTAACTCAATACCTAAAACTATCCTTTACTTCGTAGTGTTGAGATCGTTCATCCCAACGCTTCAATACTTTTTGAGCTGCTTCAGGAACATGAGCGACTTCGTAATCTTCACCAACAAATTGTTTGATGTGTTCCAAAGAATCGAAGTACATAATGGTGATGAATTCAATTTCATCAGAATGCTCTCTACTTAAAACCTCGATCTTGCGATAGCCTTCCATCTTATAGCTTTCTATCTGAGGAATTACCAGCTCGGTAAGAGCTTTGTAGTACGCATCCGCATTTTCAGGAGTGGTCCAGCCATGCCAGATTCGGGCTATCATCTTTTTATATATTTAGATATTTGAATAAGCCAAAAGCTTAATCTTGTAATTCCATTGCTTTCACTTCGCCACGAGCAGGATAATCTTTCTCTTGAATAAAATCTATCGCCTTAAGCATATCTTTTAAGACAGGACGACCAAAAGGCATAGAGTTGACAGCAGAGTAATAGAGTTTTCCATCGGGACGGATAAGAAATAGTCCCGGTTCTGAAAAAAGCTCCGGCTCATTATCATTTATAGCATTTGAAAGATATAAGCCCCAATTATGTGCCTGTTCTTCTGAGAGGTCATATCCGACTTTAAGCTTATCAACTTCCCATTCTTGAATGGAAGTTCTAGCTTTTTTTTCAGAATCCATACTCACAGTAACGGTTTCAACTCCGCGTTCCTTAAAATCATCAACTAGCTTGTTTAAAGATTGAGTATAACCTTTACAAACAGGGCAGTGCAATCCTCTATAGAAGACAACCATCGTGAAAGAATCGGGATCTTGTTCACTGAGATTCCATGTATCACCATTTGTAAGTGGGAAACTTAGATCTGGAGTTTGAGTTCTTGGGGTTAGGGTTTTCATAATCCGTAAAAAATTAATTCACATTAACTATTTACTTAAACAAAGCTAACCATGTATAGTTTCGAATGACTTAAAACTATAATTCAAGGAAATTCTAATGGCTAAAATTGTAAATGGGAGCAGGAGCTCCCATTTAGCCTTCCCAAGCAGAGCTTAGGAAGGAGGGAAAAAGTTAATTGTTTCAATTACCAATGAGTTGAATAACTGTTCACGATTAACTAATGACTAGTATCAATCATTTCCCTTCGGAGTAAACGATTGGATCCCGGTAATTTCTCTTCCCAGAATCAAACCATGAATATCGTAAGTTCCTTCGTACGTGTTTACGGATTCCAGATTCATCACATGATGGATCACTCTGTAATCACCAACAATTCCGTTTCCGCCGTGCATATCACGGGAAATACGAGCAATCTCTAAAGCTCTGCCACAGTTATTTCGTTTTGTAAGTGATGTCATGGAAGGGTGATCTCTGCCTTCATCTTTGAGTTTGCCCAAACGGAAAGCCAGCATCTGCATATTGGTTATATCTGTGAGCATATTTGCCAGCTTAGTTTGTATCAATTGGTTTGCTGCCAATGGTTTTCCAAACTGTTTGCGATCTAAAGTATATTGACGTGCTCTTTGGTAACAAAATTCAGCAGCACCAATGGTTCCCCAGGCAATTCCGTAGCGTGCAGAATTCAGACACATGAATGGACCTTTCAACCCTTTGATATCAGGAAATACATTTTCTTCCGGGATGAATACGTCATCAAAAACCAACTCACCGGTTTCAGAAGCACGTAAACTCATTTTGAATTTGGTGTGAGGAGCAGAAAATCCTTCCATTCCTTTTTCAACTAAGAATCCACGAATTACGCCTTCATCATCTTTATTCTCTTTAGCTTTTGCCCAAACAACGGCTACATCGGCAATAGGAGAATTCGTGATCCACATCTTTGCACCGTTCATGATCCAGCCTCCATCAGTTTTAACAGCCGTGGTAACCATAGATCCGGGATCAGAGCCA
This sequence comes from Balneola sp., assembly GCA_965215865.1. GTDB lineage: Bacteria > Bacteroidota > Rhodothermia > Balneolales > Balneolaceae > Balneola. Next base: position 2,907,453 of record OZ244125.1, on the reverse strand, counting down.
TGATCGGGTTCAGTAAGACCAAAGCAACCAATGATCTCTCCGGAAGCCAGCTTAGGTAAAAATCGTTGTTTCTGGTCCTCAGTTCCAAAAGTAGAAATCGGATACATCACCAAAGAAGATTGCACACTCATGAATGAGCGATACCCGGAATCTACTCGTTCCACCTCACGGGCAATCAATCCGTAAGCTGTGTAGCTGGCGTCAGAACCGCCGTATTCTTCAGGAATGGTAACACCCAGCAAACCCATCTCGCCCATCTCTTTGGCGATCTCCCGATCAAAGTATTCTTCGGTATTTCCTTTGAGTGCGCGGGGTTCTAATTTGCTTTGAGCGTAATCCCGTGCGGTTTCCATGATCAAACGATCTTCTTCGTTCAATTCGGATTCAAAAAGAAGTGCGTCGTCGATGTTGAATAGGTTTTTTGCCATGAAGCGTAAAGACTGAGTTTTAAATTATGACTTTATTTTCGCCATAATTTAAAACTCATAATTCAACATTTATAATTATTTCTTCAGGAAAGCGTCTTTTTTAATTCGCGGGCAATCACCAATCTCTGAACTTCGGAAGTACCTTCACCGATGGTCATTAGTTTTGCGTCACGTAAGAATCTTTCCACATGGTACTCTTTAGTGTAACCGTATCCACCATGAATTTGAATAGATTCCAAAGCAGCACGTACTGAAAGTTCTGAAGCAAACAATTTAGCCATGGAAGCTTCCACTGTGTAAGGCTTGCCTTTATCTTTTAGAACAGCAGCTCTTAACACAAGTAACCTTGCTGCGTCGATCTCTGTTGCCATATCCACGATCTTGCCTTCCATATACTGGAAGTTTCCGATAGCAGTGCCGAATTGCTTTCTTTCCATCGAGTATTTGAGAGCTTCTTCATAAGCACCCCTTGCTATTCCAACAGAAAGTGCTGCGATTCCAACACGACCGCCATCCAGAACTTTCATAGTGTCGACGAATCCCATTCCTTCTTCTCCTAGGAGATTTTCAGCAGGAACTTTCACGTTTTCGAAAACTACTTCAGTTGTGTCAGAAGAATTCATTCCCAACTTATGCATTCCCGGTCCCGGATTCACTCCGTCCCATTTTCCTTCTACGATGAATGCACTAATTCCTTTAGTTCCTTTGGATGGATCAGTTTTAGCCAGAACTATGTAAATATCACCGACAGAACCCTGAGTTATAAAGATCTTAGAACCATTGATGATATAATGATCTCCATCTTTAATTGCGGTTGTTTTCATTCCTGAAGCATCAGAACCTGAACCGGGTTCCGTTAAACACCATGCTGCTAATTGCTCACCTGAAGTAAGAGCTGGCATATACTTTAGTTTCTGTTCATGAGAACCTGCTACGGCAATATGTCCGGTTCCCAATGAAGTATGAGAAGCTACGGTTAAAGCCAAAGAAGCGTCCCAACGAGCAATTTCTTCTAATGCTAAGCAAAAGCTAACAACATCAAATCCACCACCACCGTATTGTTCTTCGTGATAGATGCCAAGCATTCCAAGTTCACCTAATTGTTTAACGATTTCGTGCGGGAATTCTTTGCTGTTATCTCTTTCCATCACAGTGTCTGCGACGTTGCGTTCTACGAATTCTTTTACGCTGTCGCGAATCATTTTTTGGTCTTCAGTGAGGTCAAATGAGAGCTCTCTTTCTAGTACAGTATCCATCTTTTTGAAAAGTCTTTAGTTATTGAAAAATCTTGTTGGAAACGCTTCCACAAAATAACGTTTTTGCGTACCAATTTCGTCTAAGAATGTGTAAAATTTTGAACTAGTGGGATAGTGTTAAGGTGTTATAGTGTTGCGGTTGTATAAAAGGGAATCCGCAACACTATAACACCATCACACCCTAACACTAAATTTTTCACCCAAAATTCCAGGTTACGCCACGGCCAATTTCAGGATCAGGGAAATTCCAATCCACAGCTCCTTGATCACAGGCATACATACAAGTTCCACATTCGATGCAGTCTTCGACTTGGAAGTGAACTTTCCCGGCTTCATCCATCGTGTAGCAATTAGCAGGACAAACCCATGTTGTACATTTATGAGGACAAGTTGAGTTGCAAATATCTGTATCAACAATGATATGAGGTTTGATCTCAGATTTAGCTTGATTACGGTAACTGACAAGTCCGAGTCGTTCTGGAAGGCTTAGTAGTTTCATAGCTTAAAATATATTAGAAGAACTAAAATTATTTAGTCATCTCGCGGCGAATGCCCGAGATCTCATTAGTTTTAAAGTTTAGTTTTATTATCATAAATCCAGATTCCTGCCTTCGCAGGAATGACGTTTTAAATTATCTTTTCACCTCTAACTTTTACCTTTTCAGTTACAGAGATTTCCTCGCTTTAAATCCTAATTTAGCTAGTTCCCAGAGGGAAGAATGTCTTTTGATGGCTCCAAGTAACATTTTTTCAGATTTTGGAGTTGGTTCATTTTTGATACTGAAAAACTGTCTTCCGAAATCACATATCAGGTTTGGTACTTTATTTTGCATAACATCAGTGTGTAATAAATGAACAGCATCCTGGAAACCTTTGATGTCTTTCATAACATAGCTGTCATCCATCTTTTTGCGGTACTCTTTTAATGTAGCGGAGGTGTAATCGTTTTTAGCTTTTGCTTCTACAATTGTTTCTGCAGCCAGAATTCCTGATCTCATTGCGTAATCCATTCCTTGAATAGCTTTACCGGCATTCATCAATAAATTTGCAGCTTCGCCAACCAATAAGATTCCGTCTTTATACAATTCTTTAGGCATCACTCTGGAATCACCGGAAGAAACAACATGAGCAGAGTATTCCACAACTTCACCGCCTTTGATGGCGTCAGCAATAGTAGGGTGTTGTTTGAAATGATTTAGAACATCGTATGGCTTTTGCTTCTTCTCCCGAAGATCTTTTAATCCTAAAACAAGACCGAGAGAAATTGTGTCGCGGTTTGTATATAAGAATCCACCGCCTTCGATACCGTTAGTAGCCCATCCTACAAACTCGTTACTCATTCCGCTTAATCCATTAAGCTGGAAACGATCTTCCAATACTTTCTGATCGAAACGAATGATCTCTTTAATTCCTGTAAGCATATGATCAGCTGGAACATATTTATCTTGTAGTCCAACCTGACGAGTGAGCAGATTGTTTACACCCTCAGCGATAATTACAGAATCAGCAAAAAACTCATCTTCACCGGTTTTGATACCAACTGCTTTATCGTTTTCCATGATCACTTCATCCACCTTAATATCTGTGGCGATAAATGAATCCATAGCAAAATCACTGGCGTCAATAGCTTCCTGAACTTTTCCGGCTAACCAGTTATCAAACTTTGAACGAAGAACAACAACGCCTGTATAAGGCTTTTCGTTGAAGTGTGAAGATTTAAAATCCAATGAAAATGATGACTGTTCATCCATGAACGTAAGTCGGCGATGATTAATAAATCTATCCCAACCTCCGTCTTCCTCTTCCCAGTAATTAGGAACGAGTTTATTCAGATCACTTCCCCAAAGAACTCCACCTGACACATTTTTAGAACCCGGAAATTCTCCTTTTTCGATGAGAAGGAACTTCATGTTATTTCGGGCTAATGTCATTGCAGCAGCAAGGCCGGCAACTCCACCTCCGATTACGATACAGTCAAATTTATCTTCCATTTTCTATAGTACTGAGTATTGAGCTGTGAGTATTGAGAAGCTAATAGTTCAATACTCAAATCTCACTACTATTAACCTTTAATTTTCTTTATTTCTTCGATGAACGGTGGGAGTACTTTGTATAAGTCTCCAACAATTCCGTAATCAGCAACTTCAAAAATCGGTGCATCCGGATCTTTATTGATCGCTACGATCACCTTGCTGTTAGCCATCCCTGCAACGTGTTGAATTGCTCCTGAAATTCCAACAGCGATATAAAGTTGAGGAGAAACTACTTTTCCTGTTTGTCCAATTTGCAAACTAGGATCGTATACTCCGGATTCAGTAAGTGCTCTTGAAGCACCAATTCCTGCTTTAAGTACAGAAGCAAGTTCTGAGATTAATGCTTTCCCGTCTTCATCTTTAACCCCTCGACCTGCAGCTACAATAGCCTCAGCTTCGTTCAAGTCAATGGTATCGCCTGAAGCAGAAATAATTTCGCGAAGAGTTGATTTCATTTCAGAATCATCCATGCTGAAATCTACATTTACAACTTCTGCAGATTCAGGCGATTCATTTAGATCATAAGAACCGGAACGAACTGAAACCAAAACCTTGTCAGATTTAGCTTCGGTGTTGTTCATGATCTTGGCGGCCATTACCGGTCGTTTAGCTGTTACTCCACCATCGATCAATTTGAATGAAGCAACATCAGCAATAACTGCAGCATCTTGATTAGCAGCTAAAGCTCCCAAAACATCTTTGGTACCTTCTGTAGATGCAAAAGCAAAAACAGATGGGTTTACTGAACTCATTACTTTAGACAAAGCTTTCAGCAAAGGTGTATTCATATGGTTTTTGAAGATCGGATCTTCCACAACATGAACTTTAGAAGCTCCGTACTTTTGAATTCCTTCTATAAAAGAAGAAGCGTTTGCATCGATAACAACAGCTTCACATGAAGCGCCCGCTGCATCGGCCAGAGATTTACAATGTGATAAAACTTCCAAAGAAGATCGCTTTAATTTTCCGTCTGAAATTGCGATGTATGTTAAAATCGTGCTCATTTAATTCCTTTCAGTCAAATTTTGAATTTTGAGAGATGAATTTTGAATTACTTAATTCAAAATTCAGAATCCATCATTAATAATTTATTTAAAGTACGTTAGCTTCAGTGTCTAATAACTGAGCTACTTCGCGGGCCACTTCTTCAGCTTCGCCTTCGTATTTTTTACCTGCTTGTCTGGCTGGTTTTTCTTCGTATGAAGTTACTTTAGTATCAGCTTGTAACTCAGCTTCATCAATTCCCAAAGACGAAATCTCAACCTGATCAATTGGCTTTCTCTTTGAAGCCATAATTCCTTTCAGGTTTGGAATTCTTGGGTCATTCATATCATTCGAACAAGTAACCGCACATGGAGTTGGTAGTTCGATCATTTCCTGACCACTATCTCCCTGACGTTTAACAACAAGATTTCCGTTTTCAACCTCTAACCCTACAGCATTTGTGGTGTATGGAAGACTTAAATGCTCAGCAACCATGCTTCCGGTTAATCCTGAATCTGTATCCTGAGATTGTTTTCCAAGACCAATTACATCGTATTCTTTATCTTTAAAGAAAGCAGAAAGTATTTTGGCATAACTGGCTGAATCGTATTCTTCATCGCCGGCTGCAAGTATATGAGTTGCTTTATCAGCTCCCATAGCTAATGCTTTTCTTATAGTTTCTGAAGCTTTTGCAGGACCAATGCAAACAACTTCAACTTCTCCGCCGTGCTTTTCTTTTAAAACTAAAGCTTCCTCAACCGCAGATGCATCATAGGCATTTAAAACCATTCGGTCTGCATCCATGATTAGCTCGCCTTCTTTGATCTGAAGTGGTGCGTAAACATCGGGCACCATCTTAATACATATATAAAATTTCATTCTTATGGTTTTGCTATTCGTAGTTATTAATGTAACCGCTTTTTTGGGTCAACAATATACAAAACCAAAAGAAAAGTATTTTAATTCTGTAGGTTAGAATACTCTGTTAAATGCCCCTGATCTGTTTCCAAAAGAATACTGTACGCCTGACGTCTTACTGCCGCTTCAGCTTCACCGAAAATACCGGATATTTCCCGAGCTTTAGTATCAAAGAAAATATCGAACAAGTAGTTACTTGTTGCTCGGCGTTTAGAGTCTCTTATAAGGGTAAGTGCATCTAAGACTTCTTGTCTGGCGACTTTGGGATCAGCTGAAAACTGATCTAACCCTAGCCGATGATAGGAATAATAAGCTGTACGCAAAGGCTCGTAAGAAGCATTTAAGAGATCAGAAACTAAGTTATACTTATTTCTGCGGTTATTGGCTGCTCTTGTCCAGCCCGGAGAGGCTGTTGTTTGAGCTAAATCAACCACCTGCTGTGCTCTTCTGAAATATTCTGTTCCTCCTAGTTCGGAGAAACTATCAAAATCATATCCCAAAATAATATTTACAAAAAAATCCAGAGTACCTGTTAGGTTATCGAATTGAAGTTCATCATGAATTAAAGTTCGGCCTTCAGGATAGTTAAACCGCCAGCTTTCATCCGAAAGAATAATAGACGTTGTTTCAGCAATAGTATCATAAATCGGGCGACGGGCAGTAAATATTACCCTAGCGCCAAAATCAAAATTAGAGTTGCCGGTTTCAATGATCAATTGTATTTGGCATTGAATTCTTTCATGTTCTTCATACTGGATTTCGGTCCAACTATAATCGTTAATATATTCTTCTATTCTATCTTCAAGTTCTGTCAGGTAGGAATAAGAGTTCCCCTCTAGTAAGTCATAATTTAAGTTTACCTCACATCGCAATTCTTGTGAAAAAGAAGAGCTTGTTACAAAGCTGAATATTATAATTAAGTAAAATCTTAGGTTTAGCACTTAGTTTTTTCCTTTATATGTAACATATTATATCAATTTACACCCAATGATACGAATACGAACATATCTATATAAAATTACTTTTGTTCTAATTTTTGTTAGTGCGCCGAATATTGGAGTGGCACAACTTACCATGGGAGCAGATGGGTTAGCCTTAGGACAAGCTACAACAGCTTTGCAGAACAATAGTTGGGCGATCTTTTCAAACCCTGCTACCATCAACATTGAAAAAAAGAGTGTTAGTTTTTTTAGTTTAAGAAATTATGGATTTGTTGAATTAACAGATATTGCGGCATCGGGATCTTTGCCCACAAAGTACGGGAGTGCTGCATTTGGTTTTCATAGATACGGAGGAGATCTGTTTAGCGAAACCAGAATCAGGGTTGGCTATGCCAATTCCTGGGATAACCTTAAGTATGGTATAGCGTTAAATTACAATCATATTTCACAGGGTTCTCCATACGGGTCGGGCGGTGCTTTAGGTTTAGATCTGGGGCTTACGGCTAAATTAACAGAAGGATTATGGTTGGGTGCAAAAACTACCAATTTAAATCAACCGGGATACGATTTTGCCGCGAATGAAGAGTCTCTTTTTCGCGAGCTATCGTTAGGGTTGAGCTACGAACTGGATGAAAATGCATTATTCCTCTTTGATGTTGTGAAAGATGTTCGGTTTCCGGTTGCTTACCGTGGAGGAATAGAGGTGAAAATCATTGAGAATCTAAAAGGAAGAGTTGGAGTAACTACCGAACCAAATACATATTCTTTTGGAGTGGGGTATGAATCAACACTTTGGGAAGCTAATCTGGTGTTTCAGCGACACGAAACACTTGGATTTAGCCCCGGAATAGGATTGAATTTCTTTTTCTAGATGATATCACTTAGAAAAATAGCGATCCTGATCTTTATCGGGTGTGCCTTTACAGGTTCGTTGATTGCTCAGGTCAAGGATTCCACAAAAGTACAGATTGAAAAACAACTCGAAGAAGCTTTAGAAGAACAAGAGACTGAAGAAGGTGGGCTAGCGGGAGAACAATTAGTTCAGTTTCTTGAGGAGCTGGCCTCAAATCCTGTTAACATAAACTCAGCATCTATAAATGAATTACTGCAGATTCCAGGGTTCAATCTTAAAATAGCTCGGTCATTGATCAGTTATCGTAAAGAAAACCCCTTTGTTAAGACAGATGATATCCTGAAAGTTTCAGGTATTGGAAGAGCGACTTATACCCGAATGAGACCGTATATAACGGTTGGTGGGGCTTCATCGCGATTTCGCGATTTATATACTAATCCAAACTACTGGTTGGATGGAAATTCATTTGAGTATATCAGCAGATATCAGCAGGAATTGAATGATCAAAGAGGTTATGAAATTCCGGATTCTTCGGGTGGATATTTGGGAAGTCAAGGTAAGTATTACCATCGGTTTCGAATGTCGAGCAGGCATTTATCAGTAAACCTTACTCAAGAAAAAGATGCAGGAGAAACTCTCAATGGTCCAACAGGATTTGATTACACTTCCGGTCATATTGCCTTAACTGAAAATGGGAAATTAAAAGATCTTGTAATAGGAGATTATGCACTTAATTTTGGACAAGGTTTAGTTCTGTGGACCGGCGCAGCTTTTGGTAAAGGGAGAGAAGTAGTTGGTACAACAGGTAAGAATGAACGTGGACTCAGAGCATACGGATCGGCACAAGAGACAGATTTCTTCAGGGGAATTGCTGCTACTTATGGGGAAAAGATAGAGACGACATTTTTTTATTCAGATCGTCCACGTACAGCTTCTATTATTCAGGGTGATACAACCAGGTTTCCATCTTCATCAGGATTTCATAGAACACAAAGTGAAAAGGATAGGAAAAATAATATTGATCAAAAATCTTATGGAGGCAGAATTCGAATTGACACTCCCTTAGGTTTATTTGGAGCAACAGGATACTATACAGAATTCAGCAGTTATATTCACAAAGGGAGCGGATTATCAAACTTATACGATTTTGAAGGAAGTAAAAACTCGGTTATAGGAATAGATTACCGGGGATTAATTGGAAATGTATTGGCTTTTGGAGAGATAGCACAAAGCCAAAACGGGGGAGCGGGAGGAATTCTTGGGATAGAAAGTCCGATTGGTATTTCAACTGATTTTACAATGGCATATCGGAATTACGCCAGAGACTTTCAATCTTTTATGGGGGATGGTTTTGGCGAAAGTTCATCCGATCCGCAAAATGAAGAAGGTTTTTATATTGGGATCAGGCATGGTTTAAACGATAATATTGCACTTTCAGGATATGTAGATCAGTATAGATTTGATGCACCAAGAACAGGGATTGATCAGCCGAGTCAAGGTTTCGACGTTCTTGGATTGGTGGAAGTAGATTTTAATTCGAATTTAAGCGGTTATTTGTTGATCAGATCAGAAACAAAAGACGATACCTTCACAGAAATAAATGAACGTGGAGTTGAGGTAGAATTTATAGCTGAGCAACGAAGATCAAGTATTCGAACTCAAGTTGAATATCAATTAAGTAGAAGTGTGAGGTTGAGGTCTAGAATAGAGTTAGTAGAAAGTCAGGGAGCTAATGAAGACAAAGAATATGGAATGCTTTTATATCAAGATATCAGAGTTCAGGCTACAAGAAAACTACAGCTTGATGCAAGAGTGACTGTATTTGATACCGACAGTTTCGATTCAAGAGTTTTTCAGTTTGAGAATGATTTGCTCTATGTGCTTTCCAATACGGCGCTATCCGGGCAAGGTCAAAGAGTTTATATTGTTCTGAACTATGAGCCGAGTAATTTTTTAGAAATATGGTTTAAGTATTCCATATCAGTTTTTGAAAACGAAAACTTTATCAGTAGTGGCTTAAATCAAATTGAAGGAAATAAAAACAGTGATTTTGGAATACAGGCTAGAATGAAGTTTTGATCAAGAGATTGATTGCCAATTGTTTTACCGTTATTCCTAGGGAATTTAGATGTTCTTGTTATGAAATCATCTGATATATAACCCATCAACATGGACTTTAGTCCTGCAATTAGTGGAGGGGAATTTTTGTAACGTATTCTACCATATATGCGTTTTCAACGTTCTATTTGAGAACGTTGATTGAAAGGATTAATACGGATAATAAAGTTAATTTTACCTGTATTTATAATACTCAGAATACGTACGCTTATAGTAATTGTAATTGGTATAGTAATCAGTACTCTTTTTAGGATCAAAAGCATTAAGAACGATACCAAGAACATCTGCATTCAAATGTTCCAGCCCTTCAAGTGTAAACTTTAACTCTCTTTTAGTAGTTACATTGAATCTTGAAACCAGAATCAATCCATCTATGAGACGAAGAAGAGAGGCTGAATCGGATATTATTCCATATGGTGCAGTATCCAGAATAATATGGTCATATTCAGCTTTGTATTTATCAATGAGCTGCTTAAGGCGTTTACTATCTAACACAGATGCTGGCTCTGGAGTTTTATGACCTACAGTAATCAAATCTACATTAGGCGCTACTGTACTAAGTCGTACATCTTTTGTAGAATCAAACAAAGCATCAGAAAGTCCAGGTTCTTTGTTCTCACCGAAGATTTTATGTAGAGTTGGCCTTCTGAGATCAAGATCAATAATAAGTACTTTTTTCTCTGAACCGGTAAAGGTAACTGCTAAGTTAGCCGCTACTGTACTTTTACCTTCTCCTTTGGTGGCACTAGATACCATAAGTATTTTATACTCTTTATCAGGGTTTGCATATACAACATTAATTCTTAATCGTCTGTATGCTTCTGAAACAGGAGAAATATGATCAAATAAGGTTATTAATTGATTGGAAACTGACTTATCTCCAATATATTGACGCTCATTAAGATTAAGCTCTTCAATGGTCGAAAAATCAGGAATTGCACCTAATACAGGTTTTCCAAAATCTTTTAAAACATCTGTAGAGGTAATAGTATCGTTAAGCTTTTCACGAACTAAAATGAATCCTACTGCTGCAATTACACCCAGAAAAAACCCAATTATAACGATGACCTTCTTTTTTGGTTTAATAGGTGTTTTTGCTGGAACAGCGTAGTCTAGTGGTCTTCCTAATCCAAACTGAGTTTTTTCCCATAAACTCATTTCAGAAAATTGAGCGGAGACTTGAAGATACATTTCTTCATTTACACGAAGATTTCGTTCAAGTCTGGCTAGCTGAATGATTTCATCGGGTAACTTTTCAAACCTGGTATTTAATTCATTATAGCGATCATTCAATACATCTTTTTGCGTATCTAATTGATTTTGTTCTACCTGTAATTCAATTAGCTTTTGAGTAAGATCAGAGATACGTTGAGTAATTGCGCTCTCTCCTGAGCCGATAAAGCTTAAATACAGATCTGACCCGGAAGAAAGAAGGCTAGAAGTTCTTTCTCTGATTTGTTCTTTTACTTTTTCTATCGAATTAGTTAACCGTATTAACTCTGGATTTTCCGGTTTAATATTGGGGTTTCGGGTGATGTATAATAGTTTTTCAGTTTCAAGTTCTGCAAGTTCATATTGATATCTCTCAATAATTTGACCTACAGCGTCGGAAAATTGATCGGACAGACCAGGTTTAATCTCATTAAGTTGGTTTTCATACTGTTGAACTCCTGATTGAACGGCGACCAAATTAACACGGATTTGCTGTCTTTGAGCTTCTATTTCAGCAATAGTTGTGATAATTTCTTGGGCTTGAGGACCTACAGCTACCAGCATTGTTTCATTCATATAGTCCTGGAGCGTATCTTCGGTAACTAGTAATTGTTCTTCAAGCCTTTGACGTTCGTTTCTTAAAAAATCTAAAGCAGATACAGCCATAGTTCTATTCTGTTCGGTCGATAAAGCAGAATAAGTGTCCATTGTCATATTTATTATGACAGAGGCTTCAGTAGGTAAAGGGCTTTCGAAAGAAATTGATATTATATCTGCATTGGGATCTGGTTGTTCGAATTCTATTAAATTTTGATATCTTGAAGCTATCGTATCGATTGCAGTTGTGGTTGAATCATCGGGATAACTCCTCCATAAAATTGGAAACTTACGACCCTTATCATCATGCTCAAGATTTGCAATTCGTTGAGCGAGATCAAGGCTTAGTTTTCTTGATCTCATTATTTGAAGCTCGTTCGCAATAGTACTTCCAACTCCAATACCATAAGTGCTTGTAAGAAGGTTTTCAATCCCAGCACCAGCGTATGAATATCTGTTTTTACTTTCACTAACAATTAAAGTACCTGAACTTCTATAAATAGGAACTTGAAGTAATGAATATATAACCGCTACTATTGTAAAAAATGCAGCAATCCCAATTAGGATCCATTTATTTAAGAATAGGATATTAAAAATCTTTAATAAATCTATTTCTTGATCTTCGTATTCATTCGGGTTTTCAAATGAGTAATTGTTTGAATTCTGTCCGTTTGTAGAATTTCCATTGTAATGCATCTTTCTTTTTACTTGAGCTCAAATTAAACAGAACAAAAAGATATGAAATCTAAATGGGATTACTAGTATTATTTTGGATTAATAACTTTTAATTTATCAATCCTTCAACATTAAAGATTAGGATTTAGTTATTGATTTAAATTGGAAAGTAGGTCAAGACAGATTCAGGTAATCTAGAACCCCGTAAGTTAATGTATGCCATTGTCTAACAAATATATTTGTCATTCACGAATTTCTGAAGCTGAATCCCGGCAAATTTTACAGCTGTTTTGCTTAGATCTTATCGCTACTCAAATTGAAGTTGGTGTTGGAATCTCACGTGATTTTATTAACACATATCTTAAAGTATTTGACGGGGAATAGCTTGGTATTGTGAATCGATATCTCGGGTAAACGGAAAGGTTGAAGTAGGTGATTAGTGCTTTGGAGCTCGCCGAAAAAAAAGGTAAAAGGTGACGAGCAGCGTATGGTAAAATGATTGTCTTTGGTTTACATAAACGAGATGGGGATGTGTATACCGAAATTATTTCTAATGCTTCAAGAAAGACTTTCAAGCTATTATACGAGGTGGGTCAGCTAACGTGATTCATTCTGATGGATGGAGGAGCTATCACGGATTAGTTGATTTGGGATATAACAAACATTTTGGAGTTGATGATGAAAGCAATGAATTTGTGAATTCAGTCAATCATGTTTACGGAATTGAAAGGCTCTGGGGCTAAAACAGGTTAGTTCAATGTAGAGGTATCAATCTATCTGCCTTTTATTTTATTTGCGCTTAAATAAAGTGAATTTCGTTTCAATTATCGCAATGAAAATATCTATCCAAAATAATCCGCTTAAGTTGACTTGATACTTAAAAAATATTTAGTAATCATTAAGAGGTATAGTATTCACATGAGGATCAGAGGGATTCTTACTTATTAATAATCCGTCAGGCTGGTATAGAAAATTTTCAAATACTGATAGGAGCCGGGCCTGACACGGGGTTGAATTAAATTATACCATGCACCCATTTTCAAATGCATCAGCAGAGGCTTTTATAATCTAGAGGGCCTTTTATTTGAAATGATAAAATATATTTGATCAATGTCATGCTTGTATTAATAAGGGCTCACATGAGTCACGGATCAAAGTGTCTCAATTTGTATTAATAATAGATAGAGGATAATGATTGAAAATGGCCTAGAGAAATAAATGGATTGGTGAGAATTAAATAATGAGGAAAATTTCAGAATTAAATTTAACCGAATATGGAGGAATGTTTAAGAAATAATATCGTAGTATTTTTTAATAAAAGATGTTATTTTTTTTTTAAAATAAATGACTCGAATTGCAATAATATCAGATATTCATGCTAATCTTCCTGCGTTAGAAGCGGTATTTTTAGAATTAGACAAATATAAACCGGATAAGTGGCTTTGCTTAGGGGATATAGTGGGCTATGGACCTTACCCTTCTGAATGTATTGATCTAATAAAAGAAAGGAAAATACAAACAGTTTTAGGTAATCATGATGCGGGAGTGGCCGGGATTATAGGTTTAAACCATTTTAGAGATCCTAATAGGAAATTGATTGCTTTAACTCGAAAAAAATTGAGTAAAGATCAATTAGAGTGGTTAAAAGAATTGCCCGTTAAAATTGAAAATACAAAAGAAAACTATGTTGCTGTTCACGCTAGTCCTATTGAGCCTCTTAAATGGGCTTATGTAGATAGCGCAATAAAGGCAAGGAAAATTATTGACAAATTAAACCATAAAATCTGTTTTGTTGGGCATACTCATATGCCGGCGATTGTAGCTGATAGAATTGGGGTCATGAACTTTGAAAAGGACTATAGATATCTAATTAACCCAGGAAGTGTTGGTCAATCTAGGGATGGTGACTATAGAGCGTCTTGCATGTTGTTAGATATTGAAAAAGGGAGTATTGAAACTCTTAGAGTTGAATACCCAATAGAGAAAGTTTTATCAAAGCTAATTGATCTCGGTTTTAGCTCAAGAGAAGCGCATCAGTTACTCAGATATTAGGTGTATAATTGTAAAAATAAATCCTTATCATTGAGAGATTTTTTAATATCAAAGATTGAAATGATACATACTAAATTTAAAACAGTTCTTATATTTTCTTTTGCAATATTTTTAGGTGTTGAAGGATTTTCTCAGGCTCGTTCAGTTCCTACTTCTCAGCAATTTAGACTTGGTGATAGAATTATTCGAATCTCTGAACCTGGCCAATTAGCTGATTCAGTAAACGTTTGGGGAGATGTAGGGAGCTCAGGAAGGTATTTAATTCCGAAAGGAACAAAGCTTTCTGAACTAATATCATATAGCTTTGGGCCTCGTACACTCAGAGATGGACAAACTGATCTCGATTGGTCTAAAATGCGTGTTGAAATCAATATTCAAGAATATAATAAAGAAAATAAAAAGCAGAGTATAGAAAAGTTCAGAATTCATTTTGAAGAGCCTTTCCCAGTAGAAATGAATCAATTTGAATTAAAAAATAATCAAACAATCACTTTAAGGGTAAAACGCAAGCCATCTTTCAGGGATTATGTGGGAGTTATAGCTCCTGTATTATCCTCAATCGCGACTACTTTTTTGATCATAGACAGACTTTAGAAATGAAAAATTTTGCATTAACCGGACTTGCCGGTTATATCTCTCCACGCCACCTTCAAGCAATAAAAGACACAGGTAATAGGCTAATAGCGGCGGTTGACCCTCACGATTCAGTAGGTATAATTGATAGCTATTTTCCTCAAGCTTCATTTTTTACTGAAGTGGAACGATTTGACAGGCATCTGGAGAAGATTAGAAGAATAAACTCGGATGAAGCCATTGATTATTTGACAATATGTTCCCCTAATAATCTTCACGATGCTCATATTCGGTTAGCATTGAGGGTTGGTGCAGATGCCATTTGTGAGAAACCATTGGTTTTGAATCCATGGAATCTTGATGTGCTTCAGGAATTGGAACAAGAGTATGGGCAGCGAGTATGGACAATACTTCAACTGAGAGTACACCCAACTTTGATCGCATTAAAACAAAAGCTAGAAAGTGAAAAAGCCGGTAAGCGACATAAAATACGATTAACCTATATTACCTCCAGAGGAACTTGGTATCATTATTCATGGAAAGGAAATGAAGAGCAATCAGGAGGGATAGGTACCAATATTGGGATTCATTTTTTTGATATGTTGATGTGGCTTTTTGGCCCCGCTCAGTCTATGGAGCTCTTAGTTAGAGAAAAGGACCGCATGGGGGGATTTTTAGAGCTTCCGAACGCAGATGTAGAATGGTATTTATCACTCGCACCAGAAGATATTCCAAATAATGATGATGGAAGTCAGCGTACTTTCCGGTCTATTAGTGTAGATGGTGATGAGATTGAATTCAGTGGCGGATTTACTGATCTCCATACAAGAGTCTACGAAGAGACAATGGCAGGAAAAGGTTTTGGGATTGATGATGCCCGCCCTTCAATAGAGCTGGTTCATAAACTTAGAACCATGAAGTTGACAGAAAACCCGAAAGGAATAGTTCATCCCAACATTAAGGAATTATCAACATGGAATTCATAGACCTAAATACACAATATCTGAAATATCAAAGAGATATTGATGATAGAATGCGCTCAGTGATGGAGCACGGTCAGTTTATCATGGGACCTGAAGTAGAAGAATTGGAAACTATTCTGTCTAAATATGTTGGAGTTAACCACTGTATTACAGTCGCAAGTGGAACTGATAGTCTGGAAATAGCACTTCGTGCATTGGGTGTTGGAGCAGGAGATGAAGTAATTACCGTTCCTTTTTCTTGGATAAGTTCAGCCGAGGTGATTGCAGCAGTAGGTGCAACGCCGGTTTTTGTAGATATAGAACCTTCTTCTTTTAATATGAATCCGGACTTACTTGAGGCTGTTATTACAGATAAAACTAAAGCCATCATGCCGGTTAGTTTGTTTGGTCAGGTTCCAGAGATCGAGAGAATTCAGGAAATAGCAGCCAAGTTTAATATACCGGTTATCGAAGATGCTGCACAAAGTTTTGGCGCAACTAGAAATGGTAAAAAAAGCTGTGGTACGTCTTTAATCGGTAGTACATCATTCTTTCCTGCCAAGCCATTAGGGTGTTATGGAGACGGAGGAGCTCTATTTACTGATGATGACGAGTTAGCGGAAGCTATGAGGGCTATTCGGTCACATGGAGGAGTAAAGCGCCATCATCACACTCATATAGGAATGAACGGTCGGTTTGACACCTTACAGGCTGCAGTTATTCTGGGAAAGTGGAAATATTTTGAAAACGAAGTAAAAGCTCGAAACGAAATTGGAGCTAAATACACCGAGTTACTTAAGGATTTTATAAAAACACCGGTTGTATCAGAAGGGAATACTCACGTTTATGGTCAATATACCATCAGAGTAGATGAAGATAGAAGAGAAGAAATTGTATCCAACATGAAGGACTCAGGAATACCCGTAGGGATTTATTACCCCAAATGTTTTCATGAGCAGCCGGTATTTGAATATTTAGGATATAGTTACGGAGACTTTCCGGAATCTGAAAAAGCTTCAAAGGAAGTGTTAAGTCTTCCCATGCATCCTTTTTTGAAAACAGAGGATCAAGAAATAATTGTTAAGAAGCTTATCGAAGCTGTTAATGAAGTAAAATAATAATACAATAAGAAGATTAAGTGTCAGAAATAGAAAATTTATTAAAAAAGATTGAAAATAAAACCTACACAGTAGGAATTGTGGGATTGGGCTATGTAGGACTTCCCTTGATGTGGACTTTCCATCAAAATGATATGCCGGTTATTGGATATGACATTGATCCTAAGAAAGTCGAGAATCTAAAAAACGGCAAACCCTATATCAAGCATTTGGGAGTAGAGATGATGGAAGCTTTGGCTGATTCTGACAATGCTGATGCAACCACAGATTTTTCAAGACTAGACGAAGCTGATGCGATTTTACTATGTGTTCCTACTCCATTAGATCATCATCGTGAGCCGGACATGAGTTATGTGGAACAAACCACAGAAACTGTATCTAAATATCTACGCAAAGGGCAATTAGTGATATTAGAATCAACAACTTGGCCGGGTACCACCGAAGAGCTAATGATACCTATTCTAGAAAAGAATTCAGGATTGAAAGCCGGGGAAGATTTCTATGTAGCTTACAGCCCTGAACGCGAAGATCCAGGTAATCCGAACTTTAATACAGCTAAAATTCCTAAAGTTGTAGGAGGACATGGAGATGGGGCTCTAAAATTAGCTTTAGCAATGTATGATACTTCTATTGTAAAGACTGTTCCGGTCTCCGACTGCAAAACAGCAGAAGCTGTTAAACTAACTGAGAATATCTTTCGTTCTGTTAATATTGCACTGGTGAATGAGTTGAAAGTGGTATATGAAGCTATGGATATTGACGTACATGAAGTCCTTGAAGCAGCTGCTACCAAACCTTTCGGCTTTATGAAATTTACTCCTGGTCCGGGATTAGGAGGGCACTGTATCCCAATAGATCCATTTTACCTGACATGGAAAGCTCGTGAGTTTGAAAAGAACACTCGTTTCATAGAACTAGCTGGGGAAGTAAATACTGACATGCCTCGCTATGTTGTAGACCGAACTATGCACGCTCTTAATTCGCACAAAAAAGCGATGAATGGCAGTAAGGTGTTGGTTATAGGTCTTGCTTACAAGCCAGACATAGATGACATGCGAGAATCTCCTACTTTTAAGATCTTTGATCTGTTAAAAACAAAAGGAGCTGAAGTGTCTTATTTTGATCCTTACATTGGAGAAGTGTTGCCGACACGTGAACATGCAGATTGGACAGGGACAAAATCAATTGAATGGGATAAAGAAACTATTTCAAGTTTTGACGCCGTACTAATTTCTACTAACCATTCTAATATTGACTATGCAGAACTAGCGGATTGGAGTAATTGCATTGTGGATACAAGGGATGCTATGAAAGATATAAAACCCAAGAATAAGTCTCACTTTGTTAAAGCTTAGAAAATTCAAATACATACAATTTGTATAAGGAATAAGAAAATTGAAAATAGTTGTTACCGGAGGGGCTGGATTTATTGGTAGTCATCTGATTGATCGTTTATTGTTTGATGGGCATACTATCATTAATATCGACAATTTTGACTCTTTTTATAACGAACAGATAAAGCGAAATAATATTGAGAAGCATTTCGATTACAATTCTTACTCATTTTTCGAATTTGATATAAGAAACAGAACTGAAATCGATGAGGCAATACCAAGCGATACTGATGTAATTGTACACTTAGCGGCAAAAGCTGGGGTTCGTCCATCAATTATAGATCCTATTACTTATCAGGATGTAAATATTAACGGTACTCAGAATTTACTTGAATTAACTAAATCTAAAGGAATCAAGAAGTTTATTTTTGCTTCTTCAAGTTCAGTTTATGGAAAGAACCCGAGTGTTCCTTGGGGAGAAAGTAATAGAAATTTGCTGCCCATCAGCCCTTATGCAGGCACAAAGTTGAGTGGGGAATTATTGGGGCATGTATATAGCCATTTATATGGTATTCAGTTTCTAGCATTAAGGTTTTTTACTGTTTATGGACCAAGGCAAAGACCTGATCTGGCAATTCACAAATTCTTTAATCTAATACACGAAGGAAAAGAGATTACAATATATGGTGATGGGACCACCAGAAGGGATTACACATATATTGATGATATTATTGATGGAATAGTTTCAGCAATTAGTTATCAAGGCTCCGATTATGAGATTATAAACTTAGGAAATAATAAAACTGTAGAACTTCTGGAGCTTATTAAAGAAATCGAAAGTGTTCTTGGATCTGAAGTCATAAAAAAGTTTGGTCCTGAACAACTCGGAGATGTTAAACAAACCTGGGCAGATATTACAACAGCTAGAAAATTATTATCATATGATCCAAGTTTTTCACTTCGTAAAGGTTTAGAAAATTTTTACAATTGGTATGTAAATATCAAAGAGTTTTAATAGTGAAAGTGTATATACAAAATTAGAGACATTACATTGAATAACTTATATGATATTTTAATAATAGGATCTGGCATAATTGGTGCTGCTACTGCATATAAGCTTTCATGTAAATACCCAAATATTAAAATTGCTGTAATTGATAAAGAATACACACCAAATCAACACCAGACAGGTCGAAATAGTGGTGTAATTCATTCTGGGGTTTATTATCCAAAAAACTCATTAAAATCGAAAAACTGTATTAATGGTTATAAGCAGTTAATTGAATTTTTAGATATTCATGAAATAGAATATAAGTTAACGGGTAAATTAATTGCTGCATCTGATGCGTCTGAGTTTGAAGAATTAGACCGGTTATATTTAAACGCTCAGAATGTAGGGTTAAAAGTAGAGTATTTAGATTCTCTTCAAATTAAAGAAATCGATCATAATTTAGTCTCCCCTAAAGGATTTTTTGTTCATGAGACAGGAATAACTGATTATAAAGAGGTTTTAAAAAAACTCATAAAATTAAGCGAACAAAAAAAAGTAGACTACTATTTTGGAGAATTGATAACAAAGTCTAAAATATTAGACGATAATTCTGTTCAAGTTAAAACAAAGGGAAATTGCTTTACTGCAACTCATCTTATTAATTGTGCAGGGTTACAGTGCGATAGGGTCTATGAGTTAACAACCGGGAAAAAATCTCCAGTAACTATTATACCATTTAAAGGTGAATATTTTTTAGTGCCGGAAGATTCTTATTCATCGGATATTCCTATATATCCCGTGCCAAATCCTAATTTCCCGTTCTTAGGAGTTCATTTAACACGTATGATAGATAATAGGCTAAAGGTTGGGCCGAATGCAGTTCTCTCATTTGATAGAGAAGGTTATGATGGCTTTCGGTTAGATTTAGATGATACTTTTAAGATACTAAAGAATAAAGCACTTTTTAATGTAGCCAGAAAATACAGTGCATCTGTGGTATCAGAATTATTGAAACATAGCAGTAAATCGTATTTTGAAAAAAATGTTAAAAAATACTGGTCAAATTTTAGCAAGGAAAAGATTATTGGCTACACCTGTGGAATAAGAGCTCAGGCTACTGAAAAGGGAGAACTGTTAAGTGATTTTAGAATTGAAAAATTTAAAAATCAAATTCATGTACTTAACGCTCCATCACCAGCGGCAACTTCTTGTTTATCAATAGCAGATACTATTACTACAAAACTGAATTTAAATTAATTTATCTCATTTAAAATGAAACACAATCTGAAAGATCAAAAAGTATTGGTAATTGGCGGAGCAGGATTTATCGGAAGCTTTGTCGTAGAAGAGTTACTAAAACATGATGTAAAAGAAGTTATTATATATGATAATTTTACACGTGGTAAAAAAGAAAATATTTCTGATTATTTATCAGATGATAGATGTAAAGTTTTTCCATATGGAGGAGATGTAAGAGATCTTGATATTTTGGACAAGGCTTTTGAAGGGGTAGACTATGTATTTCACTTAGCCGCTATGTGGTTATTGCATTGTAAGGACTTTCCTAGAACAGCGTTTGAGGTTAATATTGCAGGAACTTTTAATGTTCTTGAAGCATGTGTAAAGCACAATGTAAAAAAACTAATCTATTCTTCTTCTGCATCTGTCTATGGAGATGCAGTAGAGGTTCCTATGACTGAAGATCATCCATTCAATAACACAAATTTTTATGGATCTACGAAAATAGCTGGCGAATCTATGTGCACAGCTTTTAATGATAGGTATGACCTCGAAGTTATAGGATTGAGATATATGAATGTATTTGGGCCTGGGCAGGATCAACATGCAGTATACACAGGTGTTGTGCCAATTATGCTTAACAAAATTGAAGCCAACGAAGCACCAGTTATCAATGGCGACGGAAGTCAGGCTTATGATTTTATCTATGTAGAAGACGTAGCCAGAGCAAATATAGCGGCACTTATGTCGGATACTAAACATGGTTATTATAATGTAGGAACAGAAGTACAGACAAGTATAAAAGAGCTTTGCGATACTATATTAAAACTCAAAGATTCAGACTTAAAAGTTAAATATGTTCCTTATTCGGAAGATGATGCACGACAGTATGTTCAAAATAGAATTGGTTCAGCACAGAAGGCAATGGAAGAGATTGATTTTGAGTATAAATATAATTTGGAGCAAGGTTTACAAAGATTGATTGATTGGAGAATTAAAAAAGGGATTGATAAAAAATAAATACTATGGTGAATCATAATATACCTTTAATTAAGCCCTTCATAACACAGGAAATAAAAGATTCTGTAATTGAAGTTTTGGATAGTGGATATTTAACAGAAGGACCTGTAACCAGAGAATTTGAACAGGCTTTAAAGAATTATCTGGGATGTAAGCATCTTGTTGCAGTTACATCCGCAACTACAGGACTGGATACAGCTCTCAGAGCATTAGATATAGGACCGGGAGACGAGGTGATTGTTCCTGATTACACTTATCCTGCTACTGCATCTGTTATACCTCTTGTTGGTGCTAAAGCTGTTATAGTAGATGTAGACCGAGAAACAATGTTAATTGATTATGATGCAATTGAAAAAGCCATAACAAAAAAAACGAAAGCAATAATCCCGGTTTCACTTTTTGGTTTTCCATTGGATTATAATCGACTGAATGAGATCAAAAAGAAATATGATCTTAAAATAATCGAAGATGCAGCCTGTTCAATTGGGGCAGAATTTAATGGAGAAAAGGTAGGCAACCAAGCTGATATAACAATTTTTTCTCTTCACCCAAGAAAATTCATCACTACGGGTGAGGGAGGTATAGTTTGTACAAATAATGATCAAATTGGTGAGTGGATCAATTCATATAAACATTTTGGAATGAATATGAATAACACTGCCCGTGAGGGAGTACAGTTTGATATAATTGGTACAAATTATAAGCTAACAAATATTCAAGCTGCAATAGGTTTAGGCCAATTAAAGCATATTGACAGATTACTTGCAAAAAGACTTGAGTTGGCCGAGAATTATAAAAAACTATTGTCAGATATAAATGGTGTTACCATAAATCCATTACTAAAAAATGGAAGGTGCAGTAACAATTGCATTTGTCAAGAACCTTCTTGCGTTCATTCTTACCAAACGTTTGCTGTTTTTGTAGAAAGCAGGGATCAGGTTATGAAAACACTCCGTGAAAAGGGAATTGAAGTGCAGATAGGAACTTATTCCTTACATATGCATAAAGCTTTTCAGGAAAGCGAAATGGTAGAGATTCGAGGGGATATGGAAAATAGTAAATGGTGCTATGAACACGCTCTTGCGCTTCCTTTATATGATGAGTTAAGTTTTGAAGAACAAGAAACTGTAGTAAATGAACTAAATAAAATTATTAACTTTTAGATTTCTGAAATTGAAAGTTAAAAATATAGCGCTGTCACTAATACTTACAGTATTATTAGGTGTTATTTACTTATTTGGTGTTTATACTGGCTTTAAAGGTTTTTTCCCTACAGAAAACCTTAAAAACTTAAAGCAAAGCTTATCATTAAATTCATCCGTTTTTAATTATGATATAGAAGTAGAAAAGGAACTCATTAACGAGTTTGGAGAGCCGATAGCCATCGGAAAAGAGAACTTTAATTATACTGACGATTATACATCTAAGTTTATTAGATTATCAGAAACAAAGGGGTTGGATGGAATAAGTGATTATAAATATTACAGGTCTTTGAAATCTATGTATGATGATTTTTTAATTGCTAACAAAAAACTGGAAAAGGATCAGGATACAGTACGAATAAAAAAGAGTATAGAAGAAATATTTAAAATCACTGAAAAAAATATTATAAATGTTGTTGAAAAGGAAGTCATTTCAAATGATGAGTTTGGGAAAATAGAAATGGTAGCCGTTGAAACAGATACAGATAACATTTTTCAGTACATCCAATCTAAACCTAAAGAATGGAATGGGAAAATACTTATTGCTATACATGGATGTAGTGGATCTCCTGATGGAGTGATGAGCTTAGTTGATGAGCCAACTTATTTGAACTCATTCGGATATGAAGGCTTTAAAGAAGGCTATATGGTAATCGCACCATATATTTTAAATATGTGCGATTGGGTTGGTCAATTCGATAGTTTTGGGATTAGTACAAACCATACGGCATTTGGGTATGAAATAGAAAAGATTTTAGCAATTACTGAATTTATTAAAACTGAAAATAGCTCTTCAGACGTGTATGTGTATGGGGTTTCTTTTGGTGCTCAAATAGCTTTACTATCAAATTTGTATTTTCCATTTGATGCCACGGTGATTTCTGGATCCATGGTATTCGATTATCATGATTGGCATTTAGAGTACGCTAGGGAATTTGGACTTACAAAAGAATACAGAACAAGTATATTTTCAAGAATCTTAAGTTTGGAATTTGACAGAGTAGATATCATTAAAAAAATTTTACCAAGAAAGATAATTATCGAATTTGCGAGTGGTGATATTAAAAAAGGATTGATAGAAGAGCTAAAAGAAATAAGAGATTACTCAATCAGTAATGATCAAATGGACGCATTAGAATTAGTTTTTATAGATGCTTACCATGAAACCTATCCTCAGGAAATATTTAGAAGATTAAAGTTATGTGTGGAATAGCCGGTGTATTTAATTTAGATGGAAAACCTTTTCGGTTGAGTAAGCTGGTTGAAATGGCCGGTGAACTTGATCATAGAGGTCCTGATGATGAAGGGTTTTTTTTAAGAAGAAATATCGGACTTGCTCACAAAAGATTATCTATTCTTGATACAAGTAGTAAAGGTGCTCAGCCTATGACATCCAAAGATGGAAACTGGACTGTGGTATTTAATGGATGTATTTATAATTATAAGGAGCTGAGAAGAGAACTAAAGGAAAAGGGTCACTATTTTGTCTCAAATTCGGATACTGAAGTTATTGTTGAAGGTCTTTCAGCTTATGGCCCTGAGTTTTTTGAACGCTTTAACGGGATGTTTGCTATAGGAGCATGGAATTCAGAAGAAGAAACACTTTATTTAAGCCGTGATCGGTTTGGTGTGAAACCGCTTTATTATTGGTTCAATGGTAAAACCATAGTTTTTGCTTCTGAAATTAAATCTATTTTAAAACATCCTGATTATTCAGTAGATGTTGATCTGGGGGCATTGAACGAATATTTTACATTTCAGAATTTGTTTACCTACCGTACACTCTTCAAGGATATTGTTATGCTTCCTCAGGCAAATACGGTGAAGATAAATTCAAAATCCTCTTTCGTTAAGCATCAATCCTGGTGGGATTATGATTTTACTAAGCCTGACAATACAATGTCTTTTGAAGATGCCAGAGATTCAACACTTAGCCTATTCGAACAAGCAGTAGAACGACAAATGATCTCTGATGTTCCGGTTGGTTCTTACCTATCGGGGGGGATGGATTCCGGATCTGTTACTGCTGTAGCTTCCCGCCATGTCGACCGCCTGTCCACATTTACTTGTGGTTTTGATATGAGTGAGGTAAGTGGCAGAGAAGCTAATTTTGATGAGCGAAGGGATGCTGAGCTTATGGCGAATTATTTTAAAACTCAGCATTTTGAACAAGTAATGAATGCAGGAGACATCAAATGGTCATTGCCAAAGCTTGTATATCATTTAGAAGATCTTAGAGTGGGGATGTCTTACCCCAACTATTATATATCCAGATTAGCATCAAAATTCGTTAAGGTGTGTTTACAGGGAACAGGTGGAGATGAATTATATGGTGGATACCCATGGAGATATTATAAAGTTTTTGATTCATTGTCTCAATCCGATTTCTTTGACCAGTATTATGGATTTTGGCAAAGATTAGTTCCAGATAATGAAAAAGAAGAACTATTTACTACCTCAGTTTACAATCAAATAAATATGAACGAACCACGGGAAGTTTTTGAACGGGTGTTCACCTTTAATGGGAAGCTGAGATACGAAAGACCAGAAGATCATATTCAGAATTCCCTTTATTTTGAAATCAAAACATTTCTTAATGGTTTGCTTTTAGTGGGAGATAAACTTTCAATGGCCAATGGCCTCGAGGAGAGATTTCCTTTTCTTGATAACGATCTTGTTGATTTTGCTCAAAAAATACCGGTGAAACATAAACTTGGTAATTTAAGTCGTGAAATAAAAAAAATTGATGAGAATATTGAACGAAAAAAAACTGTTTACAGAGAATATGACGATGGAAAAAATGTGCTTCGAAAAGCTATGCATCAGTTAATTCCTGACAAAATAATTGATAGGAAAAAACAAGGGTTCTCAGCTCCCGATGAAAGTTGGTACCGGGGCGAAAATGCTGCTTACATAAAGGAGTTACTATTAAATGGAGAAATGATTTCTTCTGATTACATTAATCCTGAATATGTCGAGAAAATTGTTGATGAGCATATTGAAAAACATATAAATCACCGTTTGTTGATTTGGAGTTTTATGAATTTTGAATGGTGGTGCAGAATTTTCTTGGATGGAGGGTACAAAAATGAAACTTCTGGACAAGTTAATTTTTAAGTTATCTAAAGACTATGGATCTAAATAATCAAAGGATACTTAATAAAATAGAAGCTTGTGTTGATAAATTGGAATTGAATTTATCGGGTAAAATCATTTTGACAGAAGTTGGTTCAGGCCTTTATAAATTTACTCCTTTAATTGCTCTTTTGGGGGGTGCAGATAAAGTTTTTGCCTGGACTAATGATTCAAGGTATGGTACTGCAGAAGCAAATATATCTGCATGTAATTACATATTGAGTGATTCTCAAAAAAGGAAAATTGATTTTTATAAAGGTGATTTTTGCCCTGAACACTTAGAGAACGCAGATATAGTGACGAACTCAGGATTTATAAGGCCAATTGATAAAAGAAAATTGGATCTGATGAAAGAAAAAGCTGTAGTACCTTTAATGTATGAAGAATGGGAACTGAGAGATAGTGATATTGACATCGATTATTGTTCTAAAAAAAACATCCGTGTGGCAGGTACATGGGAGGACCATCCTGATATAAAAGTTTTCAGCCATGTAGGACCATTAGCAGCAAAAATGGCTTTTGAAGCCGGTTATGAAGTTTTTGAAAATGAAATTTTGGTTTGGTCTGATGACCATTTTGGGGATAAAATTGCGTCTTATTTTCAAAAACTTGGTGCAAGAAAAGTTACACTTACTACCAAAGAAGATGTTCTAAAAGCTCACGCTAAAAAAATCGATTTCATTTTTATATCCGATTATTCAGAAAAAAGAGAATATGGTAAAGAAGGGTTTTTTGATTTTAAAAAATTATCAAAAGTGAATCCTGATTTAGGAATCGTTCACCTATTTGGAAAGCTTAACCACAAAGAGATATCAAATTATTTACCTGTAGTTTACCCTGCTTTTAATGGAAATTCCTCAGTCATGACTTTTACATTAGCTCATGTTGGTATTAATCCGTTTATAAATTTACAGGTAGCCGGATTTAAAGTTGGAGAGTTAATTTTGTCAGGCAAAGAATCAAGTTTGAAACAAATAATAGTTGGTGACTAATGAAAATAGGGATTATAAGTAGATCAGAATGGATGTATGATACTATGAAAAAAGTATTAGATGAAGTGCAAGAATTCTCATTTATCATCACATCTAAAGCGTCACCTGAATTTAAATATTCAAGTGAAGACTTTAAGACATTTGCAGAGAAGAATAATATTAACTTTGTTTATGATCCTCGGATAGCTCTAAGTAAACTTGACAAACTGATTGATGAAACTAATCCAGAGATTTGTCTGAGTGTTAATTATAGTGGTGAAAGTGCGAGAACGAGATTAAAGTGGATTTTAGGAACAAATAATGATTGATGAACAAGTATTATATAGAATTACCGACTTAAAATCGGATAAGAAGTTTAAGTGTCTTAATATTGGAATGTCAAGTACAGGCTTACCCGAATCTTTAACATTTCTTGATAATCAATTTTTTATAGATGAGATACTTAATAATGATAATATCCACGCAGTAATTACTACTGCCAAACTTGCAAAAAAAATTAATAAAAAGAAGTTATGTATTCTTTCTGAAGATCCTAGGTATTCATTTTATCAACTTTATAATCACTTTTCAAAACAACAGGAGATAAAAGAAATTACAAAAATTCATGAAAATGCTAAGTTAAGCACAGATTGTTTAATATCTGAACACAACGTTAAAATAGGTTTTGGTACAGTTATTGAATCTGGTGTAATAATTAAATCTGGTGTGCATATTGGTGATAATTGTTTAATAAGAAGTGGGGCAGTTTTAGGAGCAGAAGGTTTTGAATATAAGCGAACTTCTAAAGGAATACTTTCAGTACATCACGGTGGGAAATTAATTTTAGAAAACAAGGTTGAAGTCGGAGCAAACAGTGTAATAGAAAAGGGTTTTCTAAATAGAGATACTTATATTGCGCATTCCACAAAAATTGGTACAATGGTTTGTATAGGCCATGCTTGTTATATTGATTCTAACTGTTTAATAGCTTCAAAATCTAGTATTGGTGGCAGTTGTTTGATAGGTAAAGATTGTTGGGTAGGAATTAACTCAACTATATCGAATGGAATAAAAATTGGTACTGGTGCTAATATCGCATTAGGTTCAGTAGTTACAAGCAATGTGCATGCAGGCGAGGCAGTTGCCGGAAATTTTGCTTATAAGAAATCAAAATTTTTAAAAAATTATATGAGGTCTAAGTTATTATGACAATGGAAGAAAGAGTAAAATCAATTATTAATACCGTTAGAACGAATAATGGTAAAGAAGCTCAAGAAGTTATAAATAAGGATATGAGTTTAACTTCAGACCTTGGTTTTACTTCACTTGAATTAGCAGAATTGACAGTGCGGATTGAGAGCGATTTTGGAGTCGACGTATTTGAAGATAGAGTTATTGATAAAGTAGAAGAAATCTACCTAAAAATAGATGAGTAAAAGACTTTTATACATAAATACTGCTGATGGTACTACACTGAGTTGGCAAAATATTAGGGAAAATCTGAGTGAAAAAAATCAGTACATCCCAACAATGAAGTATGATTCTTATAAAGATGTTTTCGTCCACATTATACAGTCACTAATACTTGACTTACCTATTGTTTTACTGGATACTGACCTGTCTGTTTCTGAATTCAAGGAGCTGCAAAAAAACGAAAAAAATGAACCTTTTTTTATTCCAGAAGATTTTACTTATCCAGAAACTCTAAAACAACTAGTAGATGGTATAAAGCATAATAAGGTATGGACCATTAGTTTATTTACCTCCGGAACTACTGGAAAACCAAAGAAAATTACGCATACTTTTGATTCTATAACTAAAGGGGTTAAAGTTTCTGAAAAATATAAAGACCATATATGGGGTTGGGCTTATAATCCCACACATATGGCAGGAACTCAAGTCTTTTTTCAATCTCTTTTAAATGAGAATACATTGGTACAACTATTCGGATTATCAAAAAATGAAATACTAAGTACGATAACAAAATATAGTGTATCTCATCTCTCTGCTACTCCTACTTTTTTACGGTTATTTATTGATTCTAATAAAACGCTAGAAAGTTTAAAAAGCATTACTTGTGGTGGAGAAAAACTTAACCCTGTTTTACTTGAGTCGCTTAAGAAAAAAGCTCCAAATGCAAAATTCAGAAATGTATATGCATCTACTGAAGCTGGCTCACTTTTCTCAGCAGAAGGTGAATACTTTAAAGTGAGCGAGAAAAATGAGAATAAAATAAAATTTCAAAATGAAGAGATTTTACTACATCAATCAATTGTGGGAAAAAGTAATGACTTGCAAATAGATGGGGATTGGTATCGAACTGGAGATATGGTAGAGTTTTCAAAAGAAAATCCAAATTTATTTCGATTCGTTTCAAGGAAAACAGATATAATAAATATTGGGGGTTATAATGTTAATCCTCACGAAGTTGAAGATGTATTAAACAGGCATTCGGGAATTTTAATAAGTAGAGTATATAGCAAAAAAAATTCTGTTTTAGGAAGAATCATTATAGCTGATGTAGTACTGAAAAAAGAAAAAATAAATGAATCTGAGATAAGAAGTTATATGAGAAATCATTTACAGGAATACAAAATTCCACGAGTAATTAAATTTGTGGAAGAAATTATTAAAACTCGAAGTGGAAAGACATTAAGGCGATGAAAAACATAATACTTACGGGGGTTTCAAAAGGGCTTGGATTAAATATTTGTAAGCACTTGCTTGATAATTCCTACAACGTATATGGTATAAGTAGAAGTGTAAATGAAGAGATTAAAGCTCTTAAGAAAAAATACTCGGGTTTTACCCATATCATATATGATCTTGAAAATCACAGTGATATAAAAAATAACTTATTTGGTACAGAATTACTTCATGATATTCCAATTCATGGCTTTGTTAATAATGCAGCTTATGCATATGACGATATTATCTCAAATCTAAATATTGATACATTAGAAAAGATGTATAAAATTAACGTCTTTTCTCCGATGCAAATAACTAAGTTTGTATTAAGAAATATGCTGCTTCACAAAACTAAAGGAAGTATTATACACATTTCTTCTATTAGTGTACATACAGGTTATAAAGGATTATCAATGTATGCATCAACTAAAGGTGCACTTGAAGCTTTCTCAAAAAATACTGCTAGGGAATGGGGTGAAATTGGGATAAAGTCTAATTGCATTGTTGCAGGCTTTATGGAGACTTCGATGAGCGAATCTTTGAGTGAAGATCAAAAAAATAGAATTTATAAACGGACATCTTTAAAAAAGCCGACAGATCTTGATTCGATATCAACTCTTATTAATTATTTGCTCTCCTCTAATTCTAAATCAGTCACTGGGCAAAACCTATTTGTAGATTCTGGTACAATTTAGATATGTTCATACTTAGCCTAAAGTGAATTCCTAATGATAGAAATTTTAATTCTAGTAAGCGTAGGCTTGATTTCTCGTTTTTTTTTGGTTAATAAAGGGGATGTGGACTTCGACACATATGGGCATCTTTATTTTGCAAAAGAAATTAAAAGACAAAAAGTTGGTCCTGTAGGAGAGATAAAACCTCAAGTAATATCCCCAGAAAAATTTAGGCAACCTTTTTTGTGGCACTGGATGGTGGGCACTCTTTCACTTTCTTTTTTTTATAAGTATAAAAAATGGATAAATGCTGCATTAGATGTAGCATTTGGAATGTCTCTTTATGGAGCAAGTATTCTATACGGTTTTGATTTTAAGTTTAGTTTTTGGTTGGTGATACTTTATTACTTTACCCCAATTTGGTTTTCGGGGATTTCAACCGGGCCACGAATCAAGAGCTTAACACCTCGTATAACATCTGAAATTGCACTTAACTGGTTATATATATTGCTTTTATTTTCGGAAGCATTGCCTTTATGGATCGTGCTTTCCGGAACATTAATTTTAGGTGTTTTTGTGTTACTTTCTTCTAAATTTGGTATTCAAGCGTTTCTATTTATAACTCCTCTTATCGCTCTTTTCTCATTGAATATACTGCCTATTATATCTTTGATTGGTAGTATTTTAGTTGCAATAATTGTTACTAAAGGTAACTTCATTAAAAACCTTTCCTTTCAGCTGAATCATTTGATATGGTATTTTAAGAAAAACATAAAAGGAGAAATGGCAATATCAAATCGTAACAGTATTGATAAATTAATAAGCAGCTTTAAAACAAATAAGCCTTTTTATAAAAAATTGGCGAACGCTGTAATTAAAGCACTGAGCCTCAATTCATTTATTGCTGTTCTATTTAAAATGCCTATATATGTTTTAGCTTTAGCATTAACCGGATTCGGTTATTTTCAATTACCCGAGCCATTTTCTGAGCTTTTTGTAGTGCCAGTAATCGCCGCTTCTATTTTATATGTTTTTATAAATATACCTTATTTTTTATTTCTTGGAGAGGCGGAGCGCTATTTAAATCATGTATCATTTTTTATTGTAGGCCTTTTCATGTATCAGGTTGATAAATTTGATCTTTACTCGGTTGTTTATCTATTGACTATATATGGATTTTTATACTGGGTTTTTGAAGCTTTTATATTGCATAGGCTAAAAGGTAGTTTTGGGATTTTGAATAGAAAAGCTCTTGAAGAAAAGAATATTATGAGCTTTTTACAGAAAAATAATAAGACACAAAAAATTTTGTGTTTCCCTTATCATGCAGTTGGTATTTGGCGTATAATGTATGAAACAATACATGTTCCGTTATTTCCTTTACTGTCAACTAAGCCGTTTGCAAAAGATTTTGAAGAAAAATATGGTGCTAACTATCCTTATGTCAAACTTGATAGGCTTGATGATATGGCATCAGAATACGAAATAGATATATTGATTATAGAAAACAAAAGTCTGGAAATTCAGAGTCTACCAGATTGGAAGGTTTCTTCTAAATGGGTTCCATTAGATTTAGGTTGTAAACTTTTCTCAGTTTTTAAATACAAAAATTCTTAAAAAGGGGCTATGATTCTTATTAAGAGGATTAGTAAATGAGCTCTTTTAGATCTTTAGGGAAGGATATCATCGCCTATGGGGTGATGAGCGGAATATCCAAAAGTGTGAATCTTGTTTTACTTCCGGTTCTTACGCGTCAGTTTTCAACTTCAGAGTATGGAATTATTGATGTTATTTCCATACTTACCAGTTTGCTTTCATTGATTATTGCTCTTTCTTTAGAAAGTGCTGTTATGAGATTTTGGTTTGAATCAAAGAAAAAGGATGAACTTTCAAAGTTAATTTCTTCTTCTCTTATTTTTGTACTCGGTACTGGAATACTAATCATTTTTCTGATATACCTTTTTTCAGGCACCATATCTGTTTTGTTGTTAGACAGTTCAGAAAACTGGATATATGTTTTTCTTGGAGCATGTTCGGCTTTGTTTATGGCTCTAAAAAATATTCCGCTTGTGGCGCTTAGAATGCAGCGTAGGATTATTGGATATAATTCAGTTAATCTTATACAGTCTTTATTATATGTGGGATTAGCTTTGTTGTTGATTTTTAAATTTCAACAAGGATTGATAAGTGTTTTTATCGCTTTGGCAATTTCACACGCAATAGCTTTTATCATCGGTTTATTAATGAATAGAAGACTTATAAAAGCAGAATTCTCTCTATCCTTCTTAAAGCCGTCATTAAAATATAGTTTGCCAATGTTTCCGGCTGTTTTTGTAACCTGGTTAAATCAGCAAGCAGATCGCTTTCTTTTATTATTATTTCTTGGACTTGGGGCAGTTGGGATTTTTGGAGCAAGTGCAAAAATAGTAATGATCATTGCTTTATTAGTAACTATTTTTAGACAGGCTTGGACACCTTTATCCATCAATGCTCTCGATAAAGAAGAGACAGAACGGAATCAATTTTATGAGAAAGTGTTCAAACTATATTTCATTGGAATGTTTACAATAGGAATTATAATAGTGCTCTTTTCAAGACCACTTTTAGATCTGCTTGTACCTGTAGAATATCATACAGGGTATGTTATAATTCCATGGTTAATTGGTGCAATGGTATTACATGGGTCTGCGAGTATAACTAATTTGGGTACTGTAATAAGTAAAAAAACTGGAGCTAACAGTATTGCTGCATGGACAGGAGCTTTCACAAATATTTGTCTTGGTTTATTATTAATACCAAAGTTTGGAATAGCCGGAGCAGCAATTGGTTCATTTATAGCGGAATTATTTTTTACTCTGATTTTATGGAAAAAAAGTATACAGTTGACATCAGTTTATTTTAGTATCCCAACTTTTATAATAGTAGTTTTATTATATATAAATTTATCTTTGGTGATACTTTATTATCCACAATTAATGAATATAATTTCCTGAGACAGTAAAATTAGAATATTCGGATAGATATATGTTTTATGAATAGAATTATAATAGTGAGCACTTCAATACCTCCAACTCATTCTGGAGCGGGCTTAGTTGCTTTGAGATATGCTGATCGTTTACAAAAGAAAGGAAATTTATCATACCTTATAACGAATGAAAAAGAGGAACTATCAGATAATCAATGGGTGAATTACTTAGGGAAAAAGAATTCTATTCTTCCCGAAAAAATTTTCAGAGTTCCCTTAAAATCATTAGCTGTGAACGGCAGTACTGTATCAAAAGCAATTATATACTTTTATAATATTATTTCAATGTTTTTCATGGTGGTTTCATTTATGATAAAATCACGTAAAAACTATGATACTGTTCATTGTTTTTCACCAACCTGGCTAAGTTTTATGGTTGTTATTTCAGCAAAGCTCCTTGGGAAAAGAATTGTCTTAGAAATTACAAGATTAGATGGAGATGATCCTGGTTATGTTGGAAAAAATGATCCATTTAAAATATTATATCAGCGAAGAAATATTCAGTACATTTTTGCTGATGCCATAGTATGCCTTTCTCCGATATTATATCAACGTTGTACAGAGAATGGAATAAATGGAAAAAAAATATTCTTAATACCTCGGTCAGTACCGGAAAATGAAAATAAATTAGAAGCCGAAAAGAAACTGCTGAAACCAATTGATCAAAATAAAGAGCTAAAAATGATTTTTGTTGGCGGTATCATTGAAAGGAAAGGAGTGCATGTTATTATTGAAGTATTGCACAAATTAAATACACAGAAGAATTTTAATAATTTCTCTTTAATCATAGTAGGACCTGAGGGGGATCAACAGGAAGACAAGCTCTATAAATCAATGATAAACCAAAAAATCGATGAATTTAATTTATCTTCAAAGGTGAAGTTTACAGGGTTTGTGGAGAATCCAGATGAATATTATAAGGAATCAGATATTTTTATATTTCCTTCAAAAAGTGAAGGTCTGCCAAATGTAGTATTGGAGGCAATGAAATTTGGTAATATTGTGATTATGAATAACATTGACGGTATATCTGATTTTATAATTGAAGATGAGAAAAATGGTTTCATTATCGATGGGAATGATACCGAAGAATACGTTAAAAGGATTTCAGAACTATTATCTAATCCTGAAAAAGGAATTGAAATAAAAAAGAATGGGCACAATACTATTACAAAAAAGTTTTCAAGAGAAAGTATTGATAAAAAATACAAAGAACTATACAGGGATATAAATTGAATTTTGTTATATACTTAATAGCCCCGGCTCTTTTATTTTTTATTTTCGTTATCCCAAAAATAAAAAATAAGTATTTACTTGAGCTTATTTTTGCAATCCCGGTTTTAAACGCTTTAGCAGACGTCACTACTAATTACTTTAGTCCAAACGCTTTTCTTACAACTGGAGTAATTCGAACGTTTATTATAATATTGTTAATCTATTTATACGCAGGTAATATCGTTAAGAATAAAATAAATATGTTAATACTCTTTTTCTTAGCGTATCTGAATTTATTATTACCCTTTTCATCAGATCCTTTGGTTTCTTTCATGGAGTACATCAAAGTATTTATCAGTTTGTTGATGTTTCTTGTTGGTTATAGTCTTATCAAAAACCCTCATAGCCTTTCAAAACTAAATAAATATGTCACATATGCTGTAGTAGTCATTATTGGGCAAATTATAATTGCCCAAATATTCCAGATTGGTTTATCGGAATATGTTGCTGATTCCTTTTATATTGGAGGAGGACTTGTTCAAATTACATATAGCCTAGTAATTTTTATAATTGTTTCACCCATAATAAAAAAATACAGTAAGGGTAAAAGACAACTTTTTGTAAACATATTATTAATTTCGTCTGTTATTGTAATACTAATTATTCTTAGAAGAATTTCAATAGCAGCTATTATTGTAGGCACCATAGTTTATCTTGTTTTCTCTCCACAGAAATTATCCAATACAAAAAAAATAATAGCAGGAATTTGTATTCTTTTGTTGAGCTTTCCAATTTGGCAAGAAACATTTACAGAAAGGTTTGATGCAAGATCTAAATCTTTTGAAGAATTAGAGCAAGAATCAAGATTTGTCGAGATTACTGAGGTTTATATTGACCTTAGCAACAGTAATTTTTTGGAAATTTTAGTTGGAAAAGAAATATTTAATTCAGCTAACTATTTCCTTAGAAATGTAAGTTTTGGCGAGTTAGGAGGTATTTATCGGCAACTGCACACTGACTATATGGTACTTTTACATGGTACAGGGGTTATCGGATTACTGTTTTACCTTTACATTCATTTAAGATGGTTTCTGAAAGTATTTTATCATAAAACAAAGAATGTTTATGGACTAGAGTTGAGGGCAATCTTTGTAACATTGCTTGTAGTTTCTTTATTGATTTCCTTTTCAGGTAGTATTTCTACTATCGGATATCGTTCATTGTTGATGTTATACCTTGGTGCTATTTATTCATTACTGGTAAACAGGAGGTATTAATGAAGGTTTTGATAGTATGCTCTGGTAACAAAGAAGATTTTAAGTTTGAAGCTGACCAGGTATTTATTTATGAACAAATGATAGCAGTACAAAGAATATTTGATGTGAGTTATGAAATTTTTTTGATTGAGAACTCTGGATTAAAAGGGTATTACAAAAGCATTATTCAACTTAGGAATAAACTTAAAAGAGAAAATTTTGATCTTTTACATGCACATTATGGCCTTTCGGGATTAGTAGCTTCCTTTCAATTTTCTGTAAAAAAAATAATTACTTTTCATGGAACTGATATTAATTTTTGGAAAACAAATTTGGTATCATCTTTGGCTGGGTCACTATCTAACAGAAATATATTTGTAAGCGAAAAACTTTCAAAAAAATCCTGGTTGAAGTTTAAAGCGCATGAAATTATTCCATGTGGTATTGATTTGAAAAGATTTAAAATAATAGATAAAAATAAAGCAAAGAATCAGTTAGGTCTCGATTTAGAAAAAAAATATATTCTTTTTTGTTCTTCTTTTGATAATGTTATAAAAAATTATCCCTTGGCAAAATCTGCAACAGAGAAAGTTACTATTGAGCATACTTTGTTAGAGTTGAAAGGGTATAGTAGAGAAGAAGTTCAGCTTTTATTATGCGCGTGTGATGCATTATTGATGACTTCTTTTAGTGAAGGTTCACCGCAGATTATTAAGGAAGCTATGGCTTGTGGAACCCCAATAGTTTCTACTGATGTAGGAGAGGTAAGTAATATTATTTCTGATACTCAAGGTTG
Source organism: Balneola sp. (assembly GCA_965215865.1). Classification (GTDB taxonomy): domain Bacteria; phylum Bacteroidota; class Rhodothermia; order Balneolales; family Balneolaceae; genus Balneola. The sequence continues at coordinate 2,871,187 of OZ244125.1, read as the reverse complement.
CTGGGTTTGTGGTTTTGATGCATCTGAGATATCAAGTAGTCTTAATAAAGCATTATCGTTCGAAGGAAGAACTGACGGTAGAAAAAATATAATTAATTTTGATAATGCAGTGATAGCTGAGAAAATTCACAAAACATATAAACAAGTTTTGAGCAGATCATGATTGTAATTATTGATTATCATATGGGGAATTTGCATTCGGTTCGAAAAGCTTTTAAAAGAATAGGTGTAGAGACCAAAATCAGTTCAAATATTGAGGATATTAAAAATGCAAAAAAACTTGTTTTGCCCGGTGTCGGAAATTTTAAACATGGTATGTTTAAACTTAATGAACTGGGATTAATTGATATTCTGAATCAAGAAGTATTGAATAATAAGAAACCAATTTTAGGTATTTGTTTGGGTATGCAATTGTTTACTTCTTTTAGTGAAGAAGGAAATGTAAAAGGATTAGGCTGGATTGATGCAACTTCTAAGAAATTTGATTTTAGCAAAAACACAATTAAAGCAAAAATACCACATATGGGTTGGAATACTGTTTTAAAAAGTAGAGAATCCAATTTACTTAAAGGTATCAATGAAGAAAACTTTTTTTATTTTGTACACTCTTATTATGTCAGTACAAACAAAGCCAATGAGAAGTTGGCAGTTACTAAATATAAAATCGAATTCACTTCAATTGTAGAAAAAGAAAATATTATGGGCGTACAATTTCATCCTGAGAAAAGTCATGATAGCGGATTGAATCTACTGAAAAATTTTTCAAAGGGTTAATTTAGATGTTTAGACCCAGAGTAATCCCAGTTTTGTTACTAGAGAATAAGGGGTTAGTAAAAACAACAAAATTTAAGGATGCCAGGTATATTGGAGACCCTCTAAACGCGGTAAAGATTTTTAATGACTTAAAAGCGGATGAGCTGGCTTTTCTTGACATTAATGCGTCAAATGAGAACAGAACCATTGACATTGATTTAGTTAGAAGTATAGGTGAAGAGACGTTTATGCCTTTTTCAGTGGGAGGGGGGATTAATTCTATCGAAAAAATAGAAAAAATCTTGAGTGTTGGTACTGAAAAAGTAATTATTAATACAGCAGCTGTTCAGAATCCGGAATTGATTTCAGAAGCGTCTTCAAAATTTGGTGCGCAAAGCATAATCGTTTCCATAGATGTAAAAAAATCATTTTTCGGAAATTATAATATGTTTATTCGGGGGGGCAAAGTAAAAGTAAAAGAGTCATTAATCGATTTTGTAAAGAAGGTCGAAAAACTTGGAGCTGGAGAAATTTTACTAAATTCAATCGATAGAGATGGTACAAGGATTGGTTACGATATAGAATTAATAAAAGCTGTTGCTAAAGAAGTAAATATACCGTTGGTTGCTTGTGGTGGGGCCTCAGATTATAGGAATTTAAAAATGCCATTTAATCAAACAGAAGCTCATGCCGTTGCTGCAGGAAGTATATTTGTTTTTCATGGTAAAAGGAATGCAGTACTAATTAATTATCCAGATAAAACAGAAATGGAAGAAATTTTCAATGGTGACAATAATGAATAAGGATTATAAAAAAAATATTGGAAGCCAGGTTTGCTCCCAAGGTGTTTGGGATAGTACAATACCAGGAATTGAGTTTGATGAAAATGGAGTTTCTAATTATGCAAAGATGCAAAGGAATTTGGAGGCTGCTTTCCAGCGTGGTGAAAAAGGAAAGAAAGAATGGGTTAAGATTGTTGAAAAAATAAAATCAACGCGACAAAACACTCAATATGATTGTATTATTGGAGTAAGTGGAGGAACTGATAGTTCTTACTTACTTCATCTTGCTAAAGAATTTGGTTTAAACCCTTTGGCCGTTCACCTCGATAATGGATGGGGTTCAGATATATCTATGCAAAATATAAAAAAAGTAACGTCCAAGTTAGGCATCGATCTGGAAACTTATGTTATAAATTATGAAGAGGTTAAAGATTTGTTTTTATGTTATATGAAAGCCTCTTTACCATGGATAGATAATCCAACAGATCTGGCTATAAAAGCCTCACTTTATAAGATAGCCAGTAAGGAAAATATAAAATATATTTTCAGAGGTAATGATTTCAGAAGTGAGGGAAAGCAACCTGTTGAATGGACTTATTCTGATGGTAAACAACTGAATTATCTGCATAGTAAGTTTGGAACAACAAAATTAAATACATTTCCAAATCTAACTTTGACTAATCTCGTTTATTATGAATTCATAAAAAAGATTAAAAGTATTCGCCCATTCTATTATTTAGAATATAAGAAGAATGAAGCCCAGGAATTTTTGAAAAAAGAATATAACTGGGAATATTATGGAGGTCATCATTATGAAAATATTTTTACTAAGTTTGCTGTTTCTTATTGGCTACCTGAAAAATTCGGAATCGATAAAAGAAAGATAACCCTATCTGCGCAGGTAATGAGCGGTGAAATCACTAAAGAGGAAGCCTTAAAAATTATATCCTCTAAACCATATAATGATGAAAAAATTGATGAAATGATCGAATTTTTGATTAGAAAATTGGATATAAGTCGTAATGAGTTCGATGAAATATGGCAAAGCGAAAACAAAAGTTTTACAGATTATCCTTCCTATTACCCAATGATTGAAAAATATCATAAAGCAGCTGGTAAAATTCTCAGTAAACTTTTTGTAAATAAACCAATGTTTTTATTTGAAAAAGAAATGAGGTCAGAGAGTAAAGAGACTAAAAGTGAGTAATTCAAAACAAATACTTTTTTATTTTGGTCACCCGGCACAATTTCTTTTTGCAAAAAATGCAATCAGACTACTTAAAGAAAAGGGGTGTAAAACACATCTGCTTATTAAGACAAAAGAAGTATTGGAAAACTTAATTATTAGTGAAGGCTTTGATTATGAGAATATTTTAAATGAAGGAAGAAAAGATTCGAGCATTGGAATGCTTGCAGGGCTTTTAAAAAGAGATTTTCGAATCTTACAATATGTCCGGAAATATAATATAGATTTAATGATAGGAACTGATCCTGCTTTATCACATGTAGGTAAATTAATGGGAATACCCGTTATCACTGTGTTAGAAGATGATTGTGATGTAATTCCGAAACTCGTAAAGTTAACATATCCTTATACCAGTCATATATTTGCTCCAACTGTTTGTAGGGTTGGTGAAAAATATCAGCATAAAAAAATTTCATATGAGGGATATATGAAATTAGCATATTTACATCCTTCTTATTTTACACCAGATGTTTCAAAGAAACCGGAAAGTAAAAAGCCATACATTTTAATTAGACTTGCGAAACTAACAGCTCATCATGATGATAATATTAAAGGCATAGATTTTTCTTTAATAGATCAAATCATTGAAATGACGGAAAAAAAATACCAGATATTTATAAATTCAGAAGAGTCACTACCTGATAAATATGAAAAGTTTAAACTCTCGATTGACCCCAAAGACATGCATCATGTTTTGAATTTTGCTGAATTATTTATTTCTGACAGTCAAAGCATGACAGTTGAAGCGGCGATGTTAGGTGTTCCTTCAATTAGATATAGTGATTTTATAGGCAAGATAAGTGTGATTGAAGAACTTGAACATAAGTATGATTTAACGGTATCAGTAAAACCTCCCGATATTAAAAGCTTGGTTGATCAAATAGATTTTTTTCTAAATAAAAAAGACTTAAAACAAATATTCCAAGATAGAAGAAAGAAAATGTTATCAGAAAAGGTGGACGTAACAGAATTACTGACGAATCTGATAATCAGTTATCCAGAATTACCGTAAAACTAATTAAAGAAATGAAAATTATTTCAATTGTAGGGGCTCGTCCTCAGTTTGTTAAATTAGGTCCTCTTTCCAGAGAACTCAGAAAAGATCATGAAGAAGTAATTATTCATACAGGACAACATTATGATCATGAAATGTCAACTCTCTTTTTTGAACAACTTGAAATTCCAAAGCCAGATATAAACCTTGAAATTGGATCGGATAAGCATGGAGCTCAAACAGGGAAAATGCTTGAAGGTTTAGAGAATGAAATGTTGAAAATTTCTCCCGATTTGGTATTAAGTTTTGGAGACACCAATTCTACTTTAGCTGCCTGTTTAGCTGCTTCCAAGCTAAATATAGCGTCTCTGCATATTGAAGCAGGATTGAGAAGTTTTAACCGGTCAATGCCGGAAGAAATAAATAGAATTGTAGCTGATCATACTGCAGATCTGTTGTTTGCTCCAACTTCCTTAGCGGTAAATCATCTTTCAAATGAAGGTTTGGCTAACAAAACAGTTTTAACAGGTGATATAATGGCTGATTCAGTTGAATTTGTTCAGTCAAAGATTAAAGGTAATAAGCATTCAAATTATCCATACTTCTTACTTACACTTCACCGACCATATAACGTAGACGATCCTAAAAGACTATCTTTGCTTTTTAGTCAATTAGCTCAGTTAAATAATCAAGTTATATTTCCAATTCATCCAAGAACAAAAAAAGTAATAGAATCAGGTTCCATTAAGATTCCAGATAATTTTAAGCTAATTCCTCCTCAGGGATATATCGAATTTCAGAGCTTAGTAAAATTTGCTGAGAAAATAATCACTGATTCCGGCGGTTTGCAAAAAGAAGCTTATATAGCAGCTAAACCATGCATAACACTTCGTTCCGAAACGGAATGGGTTGAAACGATTGAAGCAGGTTGGAATATTCTACTGGACATTGAAGATAATCAACTAGTAAATAAAATTAACTCATTTCAGCCAGATGCTAAACATCCTGATCTATACGGGAGAAATGTGGCAACAAAGATGGCTAAAGAAATAAAGGATTTTTTTGAGTTAAAGATTTGTAGTTAAAAAGAATTTGTAGTGTATTTGTTTCATTATTAGAATTTAACAACTAGTTATCTATAATTACGTTTCTGTGTTTTTTTGCTTACCTTTTCATCCTTAGTATATTTTGGGATAATATTAATTGCGATTACTTAGAACTAAGATTATGGATACAGTACTTTTTCAAGAAGAGAGAGTCATTAAAAAAAATGATCTCCTTTCCAAAGTAGATACGGGGGTTAGGGAATTTATTTTATCTAATCTTCGGGATATTGACGCGTCTACATTTTATTGGGATGACACTATCGAGAGGGATAAAATCACTAAGCTAGTTGATGGATATAAGGGGTATGGAAATGTTCATCGAATCAACGACATTCCACGAATTAATAAGTTTTTTGAAAGAGTGAATCAAACCCTTAATAAAGGTGATTATTACGTTATGTGTATGGAAACTAAAGATGCCAGACGCACGAGAATACTTAATAAGTACCCAAGATTTTTGAGCCGTCCCTATTACATGTTGGATTTTTTGGTAAAAAGGGTTTTACCGAAATGGAATTTCACAAAAAAGATTTATTTCTGGATCACAAAAGGGCGTAATAGGGTTATTTCCCTTACAGAAGGATTAGGAAGGCTTGTATCATGTGGTTTTGAAATAATAGGATATCAGAGAGTTGGCTATAAAACTTTTATTCTAACTCGTAAAGTCTCTGAACCTGCCTATGATATGCAACCTACATATGGTGCACTTGTCAAGCTGAGACGAGTTGGTAAGGATGGCAAATTATTTAATGTTTATAAGTTAAGAACAATGCATCCTTATTCTGAATATATTCAGGATTTCACTTTTAAAAGAAATAGTTTGCAAAGCGGTGGTAAAATTAAAGATGACTTTCGCATAACCGGGTGGGGGAAGGTTTTTCGTAAACTATGGATTGATGAACTACCTATGTTTATTAATTTCTTTAAAGGGCAAATGAAGTTGGTAGGTATAAGGCCTTTGAGTAAACACTTTTTTAATTTATATCCTGAAGATCTTCAGCAGTTACGAACAAAAGTAAAACCCGGGTTATTACCACCATTTTATGCTGATTTACCTCAAACACTTGAGGAGATCATTGACTCTGAAAGAAGATATCTTCATTCATATTTAGCTCGCCCTTTACGTACAGATATTAAGTATTTCTTTAGAGCTACGTATAATATCTTAATTAAAAGAGCCCGAAGTAACTAAAAAAAAACTTAAGTAGGGTGTAGAAGTTATACGTTTTAGCTCGATGATGTTTTGATGTGGAGTCAGAATCTTCCACTATGTATTATTGATGCTGGAAATAGCAACCTGTTGAATTAATTCCTATCTTGATTTTAATATTAAACCAATAGTAATACTATTTTAAGCATGAAAATAGCAGTAGCAGGTACAGGTTACGTAGGATTATCACTAGCAGTACTTTTATCTCAACATCATGAAGTTGTAGCTGTCGATATTGTAAAAGATAAAGTTGACCTTATAAATAAGAGAAAGTCCCCAATTACAGACCATGAAATAGAGAGCTTTTTTGAGAATAATGATCTGAATCTTTCTGCTACACTAGATTCGGAAGCGGCTTATAAAGATGCAGATTTTGTAGTAGTCGCAACTCCAACCAATTATGATCCTGATACTAATTTTTTTGATACGAGTTCGGTAGAATATGTTATCAAAGATGTGATGGTAAAAAACCCAAAAGCAGTTATTGTTGTTAAATCTACAGTTCCGGTTGGGTATGTAAAAAAAACTAAAAAGGAGTTAGGTTGCAAAAACCTTATCTTTTCTCCAGAGTTTTTGAGGGAAGGAAAAGCTCTTTATGACAATCTGTATCCTTCAAGAATTGTAGTTGGAGAACAATCAGAAAGAGCAAAGGTTTTTGCTGATCTGTTAGTGGGAGGGGCCAATAAACCGGCTGAAGATATTCCGGTTTTATTTACTAATTCTACTGAAGCTGAAGCAATAAAACTGTTTTCAAATACTTACTTGGCTATGAGAGTCGCATATTTTAATGAGCTAGATTCTTATTGTGAAACTCATAATTTAAGCTCTGAACAAGTAATAGAAGGAGTTGGTCTTGATCCAAGAATTGGGGATCATTATAATAATCCTTCATTTGGTTATGGAGGTTATTGTCTTCCCAAAGATACAAAGCAACTTTTGGCCAATTTCAGAGATGTGCCAAATAATATTATTAGGGCTATAGTTGACGCAAATACTACTAGAAAAGATTTTATTGCTAAACAAATCCTTAAATCAAATCCTGAGACAGTAGGAATATATCGCCTTGTTATGAAGCAGGGTTCAGACAATTTCAGAGCTAGTGCCATTCAGGGTATTATGAAAAGAATAAAGGCTAAAGGGATAGAGGTTATCGTTTATGAGCCTTACTTAAATGAAGATGAGTTCTACCATTCAAAAGTCTATAAAGATCTAGATGAATTTAAACAAAGATCTGATGTTATAGTTGCAAACCGTATGGTTGAAGAGATAGCTGATGTTGTTGATAAAGTTTATACCAGAGATCTTTTTGGGAATGACTAATTTAATACTTCATAGCTAACACAGTAGCTGATTGGCACTATTAACTGATATTTTAAGCTTTTTTTATTATAGATATAATGACGGTTAGTAACATAAACTAGGGAATATAAATGAATAAATTTTTTATACACGATACTGCTATAGTTGATGAAAGTGTAGAAATTGGTGACAGCACTAAAATCTGGCATTGGGTACATGTAATGTCAGGCGCAAAAATTGGTGCTAATTGTGTACTTGGCCAAAATGTGTTTGTAGGAGGTAAGGCCATATTAGGGAATAATGTTCGGGTACAAAACAACGTTTCTATATATGATCAGGTTATTTTGGAAAACGATGTTTTTTGTGGTCCTTCAATGGTTTTTACAAATGTAATAAACCCACGAAGTTCAATAGAGAGAAAGGATGAATATATGATCACAAGAGTAAAAAAAGGAGCTTCAATAGGAGCAAATGCTACTATAATATGTGGTAATGAAATAGGAGAATATGCTTTTATTGGTGCAGGTTCTGTGATTACCAAACCAGTTAAACCATATGCCTTGGTAGTTGGCAATCCGGGTAAGCAAATAGGTTGGGTTTCTGCGGCAGGTATCCGTCTTAATTTTGATGATCAGGGTTTTACTGTTTGTGAAGAAACCGGTATTAAATACAAACTGAGCGAAGGCAACGTTGTTCAAGTATAGATTTTATGCATTTCAAATCACCTCTTGTCAAATTCATATTAAAATCGGTTGGGTTTTTTCTAATATGGTATGTGATCTATGAGCTCTGGTTATTGCCAGATGGCCGTTTAGATGAGTTTATATCCTTAAACGTAATCGGAATCAGTAAAGGGGTTCTGGAATGGCTTGGTTTTGAAATTTTTAGCTACGGCAGAGTTATTGGAATTTTCGGTAATTCCGGAGTTGAAATAGTTGACGGATGTAACGGAATTGCAGCAATGGGACTATTTTTTGGATTCATAATTGCCTATCCGGGTGAACTTTATAAGAAGATCAGCTTTTCTGTTCTGGGAGTTTGTTTAATATATATATCTAATATAGCCCGAATTGTTGCTTTGGTAATTACTCAGGAAACAAACCCTGAAATATTTAATTTTTTTCATGACTATACAACTACTGCAATATTCTATTTTATAATTTTTGGACTCTGGATGGTTTGGGTTAACTATTCAAACAGCACTTTCAGCGATGACTAAGAAGGTATTATTTAAAACTCTCGCATTAGTTCTATTCATATTGTTTTATTTTAAAGGAATAATTCCGTTAAGAGAAAGCGCAATGAATGAGGTGAAATCTCAAATGTTCGAAAATATCGACGAAAAAATAAAAATTTTTGAAGAAGGAGCGAGAGGAGTAACTGTTTACGAAGTTGGATTTTCTCAAAAGTATAAAGCTAGAATACCTTTCGGAATGAACTTCTTCATTGGAATTATTGGGCTTATTCTTATTTCAGCAACAAAAAAATTCTACTCTATTGAAATTGGAGTCCAAATTCTATTTGGACTGATAATAATAGTTTCTTTTCTAAATGGAATAAAAGGTAATGTCTCTTTTTTAAGGATTTCAGATATGGCAAGTATATACTTTCTTCCGTTATCCTCTCTTTTTATGGTGGTACTCGCATTCATTGAGAAGAAGATGATAAAGTTAAAGTCTGAAAATGAAAACTAAGCTCAGTTCTCAAAATACTTTATTGAGAAAGATTCCAGAGATTTTATTTGAGGATTTGAGCCCCCAATCTATAGATTTGGCTCTAAATAAAAATGAGAATAGCTGGTTAGTTGCTGTTGGAAAAGGAGCTTTGAAAATGGCTGCTGAGATATCCAAAAGGTATAGACATCAAATAGAAGATGGAATGGTGATTTCATCACACATCGACTTCGTTGAGGAATATATTCAGGTTTTTAAAGGCTCTCACCCGATGCCGGATCCTAATACTGTAGCAGCTTCATATGAGGTTATGGATTTTGTGTCAAAAATTCCTTCCGGAGATACCTTAATTTTTTGTATCTCAGGTGGAGCGTCTTCTATGTTTATGATTCCTCCTTTCGGTATCGAGATCGAAGAGATCCGGCAACTTTATTCTCAGTTGTTAAAATCAGGAGCATCCATAGATGAAATGAATATTGTTCGTAAACATGTATGTGATTTAAAAGGAGGGAAGTTCGCTGAAGAACTCAATCATTTGAAATTGATTTCAGTAATTGAGTCGGATGTTCCGGGCGATTCGTTAACTACAATTGGAAGCGGACCTACAATTCCTGATCCATCTACATTTATTGAAGCTGTTCAAATTTTAAAGAATCTGAATATTTGGAATCAGGTGCCGGTCACTATTCAGGAGCATTTGATTTGTGGCGTAGAGGGATATATTCCGGAGAATCCTAAACCGGGAGCATACAGTCATCCGGATCATGAGATCAAATTGCTTTCAGGTTTGGATGTGCTAAAAAATAAAGTCTCAGGCTTGCTTAAAAAAGAAGGCTATAATGTGTTTATAAAAGAAGTTGCATATTCAGGAACGGTTCAGGAGGTTGCGAAAGAGATATGCAGTAAAGCTGTTTCAACTCTCAGTTCTAAAAGTGAGCTTAAAAAACCAGCAGCACTTATTTATTCAGGTGAAAGCTCTGTTAAAATAAAAGGCGAAGGGAAAGGAGGCAGAAACCAAGAACTGGCTCTGATGGCGGCGCTTTCTTTTGAAGGACAACATGCGATATCAATGCTTAGTGTTGATACGGACGGAATTGACGGCCCAACTGAGGTTGCCGGGGCTATCGTTAATTCAAATACAACTTTAACGGCAAGAAAAAATAAAATTGAGCCTGAAAGATTTCTGTCATCAAATAATTCTTATGAATTCCATAAACAAGCAGGAACTCATATAAAAACGGGAGCGACGGGGATAAACTTAATGGACTTGCAGATAGTACTAATAAATTAAGAATTCAAAATTGAGAATTATAAATTTTGAATTCTTAATTCACATGTGTCGAGTCTGTTTCCTATTTTTCAATAAATAATTAAAATTCATGATCTGGGAATATCCGTTTTTACTGTGGCTCTTAGTCCTCATTCCGATGTTGATTGTTGGAGTATGGTTCAGAACGAAATCACTCAAAAAAAAGAGAACCGGCTTTTTTAATGAAGAATTGTTCATCAAACTCCGAAAGGGTTTCTGGAAACCGGGTGATGTTCTGAAAACTAGTTTTGTAATAATTGGTCTCTCATTTCTTTTATTGGCTTTTGCCGGACCCAAAATTGGAACAGAAGTCCGGGAAGTTAAACGGCAGGGAGTTGATATGTTGATCGCTCTGGATCTTTCTGCAAGTATGAATGCAGAGGATGTTCGTCCAAGCAGATTAGAAAAAGCTAAATTCGAAATTAACAGGCTTATTGAAAGGTTGAAAGGAGATCGCGTTGGCTTAATTGTTTTCACGGGGGAAGCCTATCTTCAGAGCCCAATGACACTCGACTATTCAGCGCTTAAGCTTTTTCTTGATATCGCAGATACTGATCAAATGCCAAGTTCAGCAACTGATTTTAAAGCAGCAATGGAAACTGCTCTTACAGCATTCGAGTCGCTGGAAGAAAATGAAACCGAAGCAGCTAAAGTACTATTAATAATTTCTGACGGGGAAGATCATGGACAATCCTATGATACACCTTTGCAAAATCTGATTGAAAAGAATATTTATGTGTATACTTTAGGAATAGGTACAGATGCAGGCACAACCATTCCGATTTATGAAGAAAATTCATCGAATCTGATCGGGTATAAAAGGGATCGTTCAGGGAAAGTGGTTACAACATCACTGCAAAGTGATGAATTAAGACAGATCGCAAATAAAGGGAATGGAACTTATTATGCGATAGAAAGAGGAAACGACGGAATTGATGCTTTTTTAGCCCGGGTAGACGAACTTGAAAAAGGAGAGTTCTCCAGTCAGGAATACGCTGATTATAAAAACCAATATCAATGGATGGGTGCACTGGCATTGCTGTGCTTTACATTTGCTTACCTTGTTCCAACTTATCGAAAAGAAAATTAGATGATCAAACTTTTTATTACCGATCTGGATGGATGTATAAGTATGCCTTTCATTCCGCCCAAATGGGATATAATTACCGAACTCAAAGATCTTAATGAGCAAAGTAAAATAGACGAAACGGTTCCTCCAATGACAATTTGTACTGGTCGTCCAATGCCATATGCTGAAGCTGTATATCAATGGATGGGAATGTATAAGCCTTTTTTATTTGAGAGCGGAGGAGGTGTTTACGATATGGCTAGCAATAAATTACACTGGCACCCAACTTTTGATACAGATAGGGAGCGTGAATTGGGAGAGTTGAAAGTTCATCTTAGAACGAATTTCATTGAAAAATATCCGAATACCATACCGGAATTTGCAAAACACACCGATTCAGGAATCATAAATCAAACACCTGCGGTTATCCATAAAATGTATCCTGAGATCAGAAACTATGTAGATACCAATTATCCTAATTTTGAAGTTCACTACACGGACGTTTCTATAAATGTAATCTCAAAAAGTACAAATAAAGGAGAGGGGATTAAATTCCTATGTGAACTTCTTGGATTACAGTTGAACGAAGTAGCTTTTATAGGAGATACCGGTGGCGACAGACCAGGTTTAGAAATAGTAGGGAAATCATTCGCTCCGAATAATGCAATGGAATCAGCAAAAGAAGTATCTGATGTTATGAAAGGTAATGATGCCGATGCTGTTTTGGAAGCATATAAAAAAGTGATTGAATATAATCGGAGCCTTTAAAAAAGAGACCTTTTAATACAACTTGTAGGGATAATTCATGAGTTATCCCTACAAGTTGTATTCTTATTTAGAAGCTAACTATTTCTCTTTTGTATTTTTTTCAGCAACTCAAAATAACGCTCTATCAGTTTTTGATAGTCTGGCGAGTATTTAGTGAAATTAGGGTCGTTTAGTCTTGAACGGATCTGTTTTTCCAGTTCTTCCAATGTAATATCAGGAGGAGTGGTCCTTTCAAAATCACCGGGTTGTTGACCCTCTCTTTTTTTCTCTTCTTCATCCCGCTCTTGCATAGATTTTTCAGCTTCCAGCATTCGTGTAAGAATATTTTGTTGCCTTTCTACGAGTGTTGGATCTACTGCTCCTCCCCGCAGATCGTTAATGGTGTCTTCCATTTCCTCGATCATTCGCTGAATCTCGCTTCCTGCACGATCGCCTTCTAATCCACCACTTTCCCGAAGTTCCTGTAGTTGCTTTCGTATCCTGTTTTGTTGCTTTGCAAGCTGATTTAAACGCTCCATTTGATCATTTGACAGCCGTTCTCCTTGCATATCATTGATCATTTGTTGCAACTGCTGATTGAGTTGCTGCTGATTCCCCTTCATTTCGCCTAGCTGTTCGATCATTTGTTCAATAGATTTTGGAGATCCACTACCTCCCTGCCCCGAACCATTATTGTTCTGAAGTTGCTCCAAAAGATTAGCGATCATAAATGCAATTTCATTAATTCCACCAAAGGCCTGACGGGAAGCAACTGAAGAGTTTCTTTGATGACGTTCAGCCATTTGCGATAAAGAACGCCCCAGTTGATTTTTCAATTCAATAGTTTTTGAATTAATCTGATTAGAAAACTGAGGAATGGACTTTGAAAGATTAAATAACGTATCAGACAAAGCACCGAATATTTGTTCTACATTTCTTTGATCTCTAGCCAGTTCTACATATGCAAGACTTCGGTCTTCAGTTTGTTGAGATAAATAAACCAGATCTTCCTGTTCCGTTGAGAGCGTTAATAAAGAATGCATAACATATTGCAAACCGGCAATATTAATTTGCTGTTGTTGCTGCCCCATCGCCTTCATTTGCTCACGTGTTTTTGCAGCTAATTCCTGATACGGTTGTTGAAGATTGGGTTGTTTATTTTGAGGTTGTTGAGACTCATTGTTTTCGTCTCCCGATCCTTGCTCCTGATTTTGGTTTTGCTCGAGCCAGTCTTCAATTTCTTTTTTAATACGGTTCTCCAGTTCTTCCTGCGTTTCCTTTTGAAATTCAGAAACAGGTTTTTCTGTTTTCTCAGAAGTGTTCTCGGATAAATTCTCAATGGATTCTCTAAGCTTTTCGATCTGTTTCAGATCTTCTTTTCTTTTATTTTCAGCTTCTTCATCTGATGGAGGATTTTCAGAAAGCTCTTGTTCTTGTCTGGCCTGATCTTCAAACGATTTGGCAAGCTTTTCCATATCAGACATAAGCTTCAGCTGCTTGAACAATTCAATGGTTCGCTCCAGCCTTTTTTTGAAATCTTCCTCACTGAACTCTACATCTTCCATAGCTCGACGGAGTTGCTCGGGATTGAGCTGCTGCATGTTTTCTCTAAGCTTCTCTAGCGCCTCACGTAAGCCCGGATCGTCAATTTCTTCCATGAGCTTCTTGAGTTCATCGTACGCTTTTTGAGTTTCTTCGCTCAGTAAATTATTTTCGCTGAGCTCATTTTTGATCTCTTCAAATTTCTCATTGAGCTCGTTAATTTTTTTCTGAACTTCTTCCTGTTTTTTTGAAGCTTCTTCAACTTGTCTCTGATTCTCATAGTTGACTTCTGGATCTTCTTTCAGGCTTTCCTCAAACTCTTTGTAAGTCTCGCTCATTTCTTCAAAAGATTCAGAAATTGACTCCAGGTCGGTGTCAACTTCATCTTCTTTTTTATCCAGAGATTCAAAATAATCCACTAAAGAAGGAACCGTTAAAGTAATTTCCTGTGAATGTGATGTTTTTCGACCATTATAACCATCATTATCAGAAGCTTCTATCCAAAAAGTCAGTTCGTCTAAAGGAGAAAGCTTCAATTCGGAAATATCCCACTCGTATCGCTGAAGTACTCCATTTACCGGGCGATCAAGACGAACGGAACCGGTTCGGGCATCATCGACATAAGCTTTTTTGAGTTCGTACTTAAGTTGGCCTCTCGTAATATTAAAATCGTCTGTAGCTTTGTAAGTTAGGGGCAGATTCTTGGGCTGTACCATTTCAAAAGAAGAAGAGGGCTCTACTAACTCAACGATCGGATATTCGTCAGCAATTGGTTCAATGATAAACTGAAATGGATTCTTGTTCTGCAATCCGCTTTTATCCTTAAGAAGAAAAGAAATGGTATCAGGCTCAGTTACTAAAAAATCTGCATGAAATCGTTGAAGATCAATGGAATTGCTGTCTAGCGAATTCGAACTTGAAATGATTTCTAATTGATCAATTTCTTTATTCAAAGAACCACTTAAATTTAAGTAAGATCCTTGATAAGCCCGTATCAGAGAAAAGGGGTATGACTGAGAGATTGAGTCTAAACCGGTGTAATCCGGAGAGATCGTTGTGGAGATCAAATCAGAAAATCTAGGACGCAGCTGAACAAATGCAGCATAAGTTTCAGAAGTGAACCCATCCATTTCGATGTAATATTCCAGATCGTTGTTCAGGTTGAAAGGAATCGAAGTGAATCCGGATGCCACAGGATCCATATTCAAAGATCTGAAATCCTGTTCAACAGATGTTTTAACGAATAGATTTACAGTTTCAGGAATTTCATTATCTCCGAAATCAATACTCGCTGAAAAAGCAGAACCTTGTTCCAGAGTAACGTCGCCGGGAGTAACAGTAAAAGTGTAGGGATTTGGTTTTTCAAAAGCTTTCCAGATGTAAACTGTTCTTTGAGCTCCGTCAGGAAATGTAAAAGCTGTTGCTATGAAAAACAGAAGCACAACTCCGGAAACCTTGATAGAATTTCTGAAAAACCGGGTTTGAGATTGAGAATCGGAATAAGAATCGAGACGTTCTTTAAACTGTTGATAATCAATTGAAGAAAGATTTTTTTCGAGAGCGGCCTGAACAAGAGCTGAATCAGCTAGCTCGTCTTTCTCCAGATCCAGATAATAATTGATCTCTTCCAGATGCTGATTGTGAGCAAATTTTTGGTAAAATGTGTGGAATGGATCGGGTTTGTTTTGGGAACGTAACCAAAAGTACAGCCCGATTGCTGAAGCAAATGCCAACAGTACAGTTACGGATTTTACAGCAGGGCTCAGAAAACCAAATTGTTCGATTGCGATAAGTACAAGTATCACACTCAAAAGAGCAGAAAGTCCGGCCAGAACTTTTGAAATGAAAAAACGACGTTCCAAGTCATCAAAGGCTTGATGAAGCTCTTTTTTTATTTGTTCTGACTTTGATTTTTGATGGTCTTCTCGCATACTCATAAGAAAAGGAAATCCTGCTTAATATGTTCTAAAAAACCGTAAATGAGAAGCTTTATTGCAGCTTATACTTCATTTAACAAAAGTGATTCCGCTACAGAATATCTTCCATTATCTGAATTCAGTTTTATGATCTCTTTATAATAGTCGTGTTCCAGATATAAATGAAAGTCTTCGCGAACTGCACGTTCCAGAAAATCTTCTTTTTCTTTAAGAGTTTCAGCCGGATACATATCATATCCCATTACCCATGGAAGCGGTACGTGAACATGAGTGGGCAGAAGATCAGCAACAAAACAGATCTTTTTCCCATCTCCTTCAATGAGTGGAAGTTGTTGGCCGAGTGTATGTCCATTTACGATAATTGCTGATAAACCTTCTTCATAAATATGACCTTCATCTACAAGATTCAGGTTATCAGTCTCTTTTAGCGGATTTATATTTTCAGGAAGAAAGCTGGCTTTTTCACGGGCATTAGGACTGGTAGCAGTTTCCCAATGAGATTTTGTTACATGATATTCAGCATTAGGGAAAGTGTATTGTTGATTTCCGTCTTCATCATAATATGAAGTCCCACCACAATGATCGAAATGCAAATGAGTAAAGATCACATCGGTCACATCTTCGAAGCTAAAGCCATGTTCTGCAAATGATTTTTCCATGGAATGCTTGCTGAAATCCACCTGATAGATCTTCATGAGCTTTTCGTTGAACTTTGTTCCAAGTCCGTTATCAATCAAATATAGCTTATCAGTAGCTTTTGATTTGATCAATAAACACCGCATGGTCATTTGAATACGGTTATTCTCATCGGCTTCTATCCCACGTGACCATAATGTTTTAGGAACAACGCCAAACATCGCTCCCCCATCAAGTTTGAAGTCACCGGTTTCGATGGTGTACAATTCGAAATTTCCCAGCGTGGTTTTGGATAAGCTCATAAATAAGTTCTTTTTATTGTTGTGATAAAGTCATTCCTGCGGAGGCAGGAATCTAAATCGTGCTTTAAAGCTATATTTTTATAAGTATTTAAAATCCAGATTCCAGGCATTCGCCGTGGAATGACCTTTGAATACTACAATTTGTACTTTTTATTTCGAATAAACGAAACTCATTGTCGAAAAATCTTTCCAAGTACCAGTTCAGCAACTTCCTGTTTGGTTCCGCTGAATTCAGTCTCAGAATCTTTGCTGATCAAGTGCACGTGATTGGTATCAACTTCAAAACCGGCACCTTCAGTACTCAACGAATTAGCAATGATCCAATCGGCATTTTTCTTACCAAGCTTTTTTGCAGCATTTTTGATCAGATCTTCTGTTTCCATGGCAAAACCGATCAAAACCTGATCTGAATTTTTTTTCTCACCAAGCCACGCCAGAATATCTGTAGTCTTTGAAAGCTCAATGGAATTTGAACCGGTTTCCTTCTTCACTTTATGCGAATATGTTTTTGAAGGAGTAAAATCTGAAACAGCAGCTGCCATTATAATTACATCAGCATCAGCTTGGGTTTTAACAACTTCAAATAGTTCGGCAGCACTTGTAATGGAAGTTGTGTGGATGCCTTCAGGAATGGGAGCGGTGACTGATCCATGAATAAGTTTGACCTCAGCGCCTAGTCTTTTTGCAGCTTCGGCCATGGCAAATCCCATTTTGCCGGAACTAGGATTCGAAATAAAGCGAACAGGGTCAATAAATTCTCTGGTCGGTCCTGCGGTGACTACCACTTTCTTTCCCTTTAAAGGTCCTTCGATGGAACCAATAATTTCTGAAGCTTTTTCCAGGATATCTTCGAATTCCGGAAGGCGACCTTTTCCTTCCAGACCACTAGCCAAAAATCCGGAAGCAGGCTCCAGTACATGATATCCAAATTCCTGAACTTTTTTAAGGTTTTCAGTTACTGTAGGAGACTCATACATCTCTCCATCCATCGTTGGACAAATCAAAATAGGTGAACGAGCAGCAATAACTGTACTCGTAAGCATATTATCAGAAATTCCAGAAGCTATTTTGGAAAGAGTGTTTGCTGTGCAAGGAGCGATCACAAAAAGATCAGCCCATTCTCCCCAGTTTATATGACGTGTCCAATCAGTTGATTGAGTGTCGTCGGGAAAAATTTCAACGGCAACTTCATGTTGAGAAAGGGAAGCAAAGGTTTCTAAACCAACAAAGCGAGTGGCTGAGGGAGTCATAGTGACTCGTACTTCAGCACCCGCTTTTTGAAATTCTCTAAGTAAAAAGACAGCTTTATAAGCTGCTATTCCTCCGGTGACACCGAGAATAATGCGCTTTCCGGAGAGCATTTTTATTCCTCTACTTCAGGACGACGGAAATAAGTTTTACCGGCTTCCATTTCAGTAATAGATCGTTGAACTGCATGAGGAAGTTTTTCAAAAGACTTTGAAATTTGCTCTTGTTCTTCATTGAATGAAAACTCGTCTTCGTCTTCAAAACCTTCGAAATATTGTAGCTTTTCATCAAGCTCTAATTTTTCATTTGCGGCAATCTGACGAGCTCTTTTAGACATGATCACTAGTAACTCATATTTGTTACCGGTTGTCTTTTTCAGCTCTTCGATGTCAAGTGTACGAATTGGCATATTTTCTAATTTGTATTCATGAATTCGAGAACAGCTTGCTTTATTTGAGAGTAAGCAGTCTCTAAATCATCATTAATAATAACCCGATCAAATCGATCGGCATATGTAAGTTCTTCTTTTGCACGTTCAAGTCGTAAGGCAAGAGTTTCTTCATTTTCAGTGCCTCTGGCCATTAAACGCTGCTTCAAGACTTCAAGTGAAGGAGGTTGAACAAAAATGCTCAAGCACTCATCGCCGTATATTTCATTGATATTTACGGCTCCCTTTACTTCGATGTCAAGCAGAATAAAATAGCCTAATTTCAGGCTTTTATCAACTTCTGATTGCAAAGTACCATATCTCTTTCCGCCATAGAATTCTTCCCATTCCAGGAAGTCATTCTCATCAATTCGGGCTTGGAATTCTTCATCAGATAAAAAATGATAATGTATACCATTTTCTTCGCCTTCACGGGGTGGCCTGGTAGTAGCAGAAACAGAAAACTTCAGATCCTCAAAATCTTTGAAGAGTCTTTTTGCAAGCGTGGTTTTTCCGGCTCCACTGGGAGCAACAAGAATTATAACTTTACCTTTCATATTAGTACCGAGTATTTAGTATTGAGAAAAGCGTCTCAATACTAAATACTAAAATCTAGTTTATTCAACGTTTTGTACTTGTTCTCTGATCTGCTCCAGCGTTTCTTTAGAACGAACTACGTGATGCGCAATTTCAGAGTCATTTGCTTTAGAACCAATTGTGTTCAATTCACGGTTCATTTCCTGAGTTAAGAAATTCAGTCTTCTTCCTGCAGGTTCAGCTTGTTCAATGGCCTCAATAAAGAACTTTAAATGGGCACGCATTCTCACAATTTCTTCGGTGATATCCATTTTATCTGCAATAACAGCAACTTCTGTTTCAAGTCGTTCTTTATCAAAATTTTCGTCGTCGAATAATTGTTGAATTCGCTCACGAAGCTTATTTCTGATCTCCTCAACTCTGCCATTAGTTACTTTCTCAATATCTTTAAGATTGGCTTCGATATTTTCAATACGTTCAATTAGATCATTTTTTAACTGATTGCCTTCCTGCGTTCTCATAGCGATCAGATTTTCCACGGCGCTGTTCAAAGCTTTTAAAGCAACAGACCATTTTTTTTCAAGGATCTCTTCATCATCTTCCTGAGTTATAAAAACATCTCCAAACCCGGTAATATTTCTGACGTTCAGACTACCTTCAATTCCCGCAGCTTCCTGGACTTCTCGCAAAATACGTGCGTAAGCTTTTACTTTAACTTCATCTACTTTGATGTGTGGTTCACCGGAATCAGATTCAGTGACGTGAACATTAATGTTCAATTTTCCACGACTGATGGTTTTCTGTACCAATTCTTTCAAAATAAGTTCTTTGTCCTGAAGTCGTTGTGGAAGCCGTATAGAAAGATCTAAATATCGGCTGTTTAAGGATTTGATTTCAACAGTAGCGGTTATGCCATTTTCAGTAGCTTCGCCACGTCCAAATCCGGTCATAGAAATAATCATATATGATACACAGATGAATTTTTAAGAAAAACAAAGGTACAAAAGTAACAGACGGGAAGAAACTACTTGGCAAGTATTCCACGATTCGTATCTTCTTGCAATAATTTTACTTTTCGGATGAATATTCTAGGAATTTCTGCTTTTTATCATGATTCTGCCGCTTGTTTGATACAGGATGGAAAAATTGTGGCTGCGGCTCAGGAAGAGCGATTTACACGAAATAAGCAGGATGCTTCATTCCCGAAAAATGCAGTCAAATATTGTCTGGAACACTCCGGATTGAGCATCGATGAAATGGATGCCATCGCTTTCTATGATAAGCCTTTTCTTAAGTTCGAGCGACTTCTTGAAACATATCTGTCATTTGCACCAAAAGGAGTTCGGTCATTTGTCACAGCTATTCCTGTTTGGTTGAAGGAAAAGATGTTCCTGAAGAAACTGATCTACGATTCTCTAAAAGAAATTGAAGAATATGACAAAGAAGATGTTACTCTGTTATTCCCGGAGCATCATTTAAGTCATGCAGCCAGTGCATTTTATCCTTCTAAATTTGATGAAGCGGCTATTCTTACAATTGACGGTGTTGGAGAATGGGCAACGGCTTCTATTTGTCACGGAAAAGGAAATGAGATAAAAATTCTTCGCGAATTGAAATTTCCGCATTCGCTGGGATTGCTGTATTCAGCATTCACATACTACTTGGGTTTTAAAGTAAATTCAGGCGAGTACAAACTGATGGGACTGGCTCCTTATGGGAATCCCGAATCGGAGTTGCTTCAGGATTACATCACTAAAATTAAATCCGAGTTGGTGGATATCAGAGAAGACGGTTCTATTTGGTTAAACCAAAAGTACTTTGATTACGCAACCGGATTGCGAATGGTGAAGGATAAAAAATGGGAAGAATTATTTGGTTTTCCTCGCCGGGAAGATGAAGCAGAACTTGAGCAACACGAAGCAGATCTGGCTTTAGCAATTCAAATGGTGACTGAAGAAGTTGTAATTTTGATGGCGAAAGAGGCTAAGAAATTAACCGGAGCCAATGCTATTTGTATGGCGGGCGGTGTTGCACTTAATTGTGTTGTTAACGGAAAGCTTCAGAACGAAGGAATTTTCGATGAAGTGTATATACAACCGGCTGCTGGCGATGCCGGAGGAGCGGTTGGGGCTGCACTTGCTGCTCAATACATTTATTTCAAAGACGAAAGAGTTCCGGAAACTCCGGATTCAATGCATGGAGCATATCTAGGTCCTGATTATCATAAAATTGATGTAGAAAGATCTTTACGAAAGTTTAAACCCGTATTTAATGAGATATCAGGTTCCGAACTTTATAAAAAAGCAGCAGAGATCCTTGATAATGGAAATGTAGTTGGATGGTTTAACGGAAGAATGGAATTTGGTCCACGGGCATTAGGAGGAAGAAGCATTATTGCCGATCCAAGGCGTGTGGATATGCAGAAGAAGCTGAATCTGAAGATAAAATACAGGGAGTCATTCAGACCTTTTGCACCATCGGTTCTTGCGGAACACGCGGCTGATTATTTCGAGTTGGATTCCGATTCACCATACATGTTGCTGGTTCAATCCATCAATGAAGATTTAAAAAAACAGGTGCCGAAAGATTATAATCAGTTACCGCTCAGAGAAAAGCTTGCGGTACAAAGATCTGATTATCCCGCGATCACACACATTGATTTTTCTGCCCGTATACAGACTGTTCACAAAGAAACGAATCCTGAGTACTGGAATTTAATAGATGCTTTCAGGCAACGAACAGGATGCGCAATGGTGGTGAATACTAGTTTCAATGTCCGGGGCGAACCAATTGTGTCTACACCTGAAGATGCCTACCGTTGTTTTATGAATACAGAGATGGATTATTTGGTAATTGGTGAGTATGTTTTTGCAAAGAAAGATCAGCCTGAATGGACTGATAAAATAGAATTTGATAAAGATTGAATTACATCATTCTCCCTTTAGGTCATTGCGGACTTGATCCGCAATCTGGATCTTTATGTTGAATGAGATCCCGGGTCAAGCCCGGGATGACTATTAACAATGTAGTTTTTGAAGAACATGGATTTACTTAAAGACTTATGGCTGTTTATGAAGGAGCGGAAGAAATTCTGGTTGGCTCCTGTGATCATAGTGCTGTTGCTACTCGGATTTTTAATTGTGATCGGTGGCGGATCTTCAATCGCTCCGTTTATTTATACTTTATTTTGATGAAAGGAATGAATTTTCTTTATACAGAAATACCCCTGTGTCATTCCTGCGAAGGCAGGAATCTAGATCGTGTTTTGCAAAAGGATCTTCGACTTATCAGCGATCGAGATTCCGGGCATACGCCGCGGAATGACCTGAAATATATCACGAGTGACATTTAGCAATGCTCCCCAAAAGAGATCTTAATTTTATAAAGACCGATCCTGAAACGCCTAAAACACAATTGGTGATCGTTACGGGATTGTTGGTTATAGCAGCCATTTTTCAGGATGAGACCTTTGCCTATGTGGCATTGATCATCGGTGTATTATCCATAGCGATAAAACCGATTGGAGATCGCATTGTTTGGGCTTGGTACAAACTGGCTGAATTACTTAGCAAAGTGATGAATCCATTGATTCTCGGCCTGTTATATTTTCTCTTCATTACGCCCATTGCACTTCTGTTCCGTTTATTCGGAAACGATCCGTTAAGACTCAAAGATAATAAAGGAAGTCTCTATGAGATTCGGGATCATACATTTAAAAAGAAAGATCTGGTTAATCCTTGGTAGGCCCTCGCCAACAAGTTGGCGGAATTAAGAATTAAAAATTAAGAATGTTGAATTCTTAATTTTGGATTATAGCTTTTTGATTTAAAGTGGTTAGAGAATAGGATTCAGGATAGTTTTCTTTAATGGTATTTACATGGTCTTTATAGTCCGAAGGAGGGAGATGGGTGGCTACAATATGCTTTGGGTTTATCCAAGTTCTTAGTTGAATTATTTTTTGGTGATTTAATAAGGTCCAATAAGGGAAAACGGCTACATCAATATTTTCACTTATCCAGCAACCTTCTATGATAGTTGATCTGTCCCAAATGATAGCTGAAATGACTATATAAATGAATCAGGAAATATTCTGTACTCATTTCAAAACCGAAGGGTTGAAGAGGATAGTTTTTTGAGAAGTCTTCCGGTGTAAGATTATCCAGTGTTTCACGAACGGTCTTTCTGGAATCTCTGATCCTGTTGATCAATTCATCGCGATCTACTTTACCGTTGAACTCAAATTCTCGATCGCGGATATAACCACTATTATTGAGAACGGCTCCTAAAAAGTGAGCAAGATTTCCGGCTAGGTGCAGACCTAAATTACCGGCACTGTTGTTAATTCCGGGTTCCTTTATCCAAAGATTTTCTTCCGATGAGTATTCAAAGATCTCGGATTCCAGCTTTTCAAAATCACGTGCAAATAATTGAGTGAGCGTTTCAGTGTTCATGTGGTTTCATTGTTTACTTATCATTGATAAAAAGTCTTTTTCATCTTTGAACTTTATGATTACTAATCCTTCTACTTCTTTTTTTGTGTAATGGTTAATTTCTTCTTTATTCTTAATTACTACGATTGCGTGAATACGCTCAGGATCAATTGAATAAAGTAAGCTGTCTCCAGTGAATGAGACCAATAAACTATCACCCCCGGAAAGAGGGTGAAGTTGAAGTTCATCTGAATTTATATCGACATCCTTTTCTCCAATTTGTTTGCTATCCATTTGAAGAATAAAAAGAATATTTTGCATGTTAGAGGAACTGGGATGATTTGCGACTCTATCTTGGGCAAAGGAAATATCTGGAATCAGGAAAATCAGAAAAAAAAGTGTTCTATACATTTTCTTCCTCTACTTTTTTAAGACTTACTGCATTAGCGCAATACCGAAGTCCGCTTGGTTCAGGGCCATCGGGGAATATATGACCTACATGAGAATCACAGACGTTACATGTTACTTCTACACGGATCATTCCGTGAGAATCATCTTTGTGATAGGCTATTGCATTTTCTTTAATCGGTTGATTGAATGAAGGCCAACCTGAACCACTTTCAAATTTTGTATTGGCATCAAAAAGGAGAGTGTCACAGCATACACAGGCATAAATACCGGGTTCAAATTTACTGCAAACGTCACTTGAATAAGGTCGTTCTGTTCCTTTTAAACGAGTAACCGCAAATTGTTCTTCGGTGAGCTCTTTTTTCCATTCTTCATTGCTTTTCTCTACTCTGCGATCCGGTTCAGGATTGCCGTTTCGTGCGTAGTTGAGAACATCCAGCCATTTGATCATAAACTGTGTTTTTATTTTAAGAACGGTGTTTATTGGAAGAAAGTAAATAAGGAAATGATCTTGACGAACCCATCCCTGTCCCTTCCCTTTCCAAAGGGAAGGGAACTCTTTTACCGATAAAAGTCCATTTAGAAAGTTTCCCTCCCTTATTTTAGGGAGGGAACAAGGGTGGGTCTTATTATTTCTTGCTATTCCTACACAATCAGAATGTCAGTTTTTTGTATGTCTTTTTAGAAATTTAAATCTCGACAGGGCGGGCAATCATGATCCCAGTATTCTTGGATTCAGGCTTCAGGAATGAAGAAATGGGTTCGTCTGATATTTCAACTTTAAGTTTAGACTGAGATGCATGAAGAAGGTGTAGTTTTCCCTCCTGCTGAACCAAAACGCCCACATGAGCGACATCCAGTCCGTTAATACTTGTGGTAAGCCCGATTATGTCGCCCTCTTTTAACAGATGTTCATATTCAGCAATATTTTCTTTCGGTATAAAGAAATAGCTTTTTTCATTGATCTCTTTTTCCTGCTGCTCGATCACAGAAACATAATCCGGATTATTTTTCAGATGCTTATAGCTGTCCGGGTTATTACTCATGAAACTCACTTTATTTGGAAATGGATTTCCGAAACTGTCAGCGGGAGTTGTTACTAAGTCATTTTCTTTATTGTTATAGATCCAGTCACTGAAGTAATGCAATCTGGATGGATATTCATCTCTTTTTCCGTCTCTGTATCGGATCTTTTCGATCTCTTTAGCAAATTGTTCAAATGACTGGTTTTCAGATTTGATGGTTCTAGCCAAAGCCAACAGATTTTCAGCGTAAGTAGTACAATCTAATTCCCGAAGATTCACGACAAGCTTTTCATCCTCATTTACTTCCAGCGTATGAGCAACATATTCTTGTCCAAGAAAATACTTACCGAGTTCAGGGATGAGAGTGGCAATAGGCTTGTCAGATTCATCTTTGTACTTACTCAGAATATCAGCAAAGATCTCAGCATCTTTTTCAGTGTAACTGATTTCAGTAGTGGGCGATGAAGTTTCAGCTTTCTGATTCTGAGCACAAGCCTGAACCAGAAAAAAAATGCTGAATAAAAAGAGAAATTGCTTTTTCATGATTGAATGATATTAAAATTATAGATCAGAATAAATTTTTGACCTTCTGAGCAAAGGCTTTTGCTTCTTCCGGTGATTTTCCTTCCGTATAAATTCTGATAATGGGCTCTGTGTTCGATTTTCTTAAATGGACCCAACCTTCTTCAAAATCTATTTTCACTCCGTCGACTGTATTCGGATTCAGATCAGCATAATGATCTTTTACCAATTCAAGAACTTCATCCGCTTCTTTTCCAAGCTCGTCTAGTTGAATCTTACTTTTGCTCATGAAATAATCAGGATAAGTAGCCCGAAGTTCTGATGAACTAACTTTCTTTTCAGCTAAATGTTGCAGAACACAAGCTATTCCCACCAACGCATCCCGTCCGTAATGCAGATCCGGAACGATGATTCCACCGCTTCCTTCCCCGCCAACAACAGCGTCCATTTCTTGCATTTTCTTAACCACATTGATCTCTCCAACTGCTGAGCGATGACATTTTCCGCCGTGCTTTTCCGTGATATCATCAGCAACTCTGGAAGAAGATAAATTAGTGGCAGAATCCCCGGATTTTTTCCCAAGAATAAAGTCGAATACCGTTGCCTGAGTATATTCTTCTCCAAATAAAGTTCCTGTATTATCCACCAAAGCAAGACGATCAGCGTCAGGATCGGTAACCACTCCAATGTCAGCATTTGAACTTTTAACCAGATCACAAATTTCTGTCAAGTGCTCGGGAAGTGGTTCCGGATTGTGTGGGAAAAGTCCGTTTGGAGTACAGTGAATAGTATGAACTGTTTGAACTCCAAGTTTTTCCAGAAGCATAGGAACTCCAACTGATCCGGCTCCATTAACAGCATCAACGGCAACAGAAAGCTTTGCTGCGCGAATGATCTCAGGATCGATGTAATCCAGTTTCAGAATTTCTTCAATATGATAGTCTAGCAAATCATTGTCTTCTGAAATGCTTCCGATCTCATCATACATTTTATAATTGAATTCCCCGGAATCTGAAATGGCAATCATTTCTTTTCCTTCAGAAGCTGTCATAAACTCACTGGTTCCGTTCAGCAACTTTAAGGCATTCCATTGAGCCGGATTATGGCTGGCAGAAATGATAATTCCTCCATCAGCATTATGACGTAAAACACCCATTGCAACCGTAGGTGTTGGCACGATCCCGACTTTGATCACATCACAACCAACACTTGCCAGCGTTGAAGCCACGATGTCTTCACAAATTTGTCCGGTTACGCGGGAATCTCGCCCGAGAACAACCGTGCCTCCTTTAAGCCAGGTTCCGTAAGCCGCCGTAAAACGGGCTAAATTTTCAGGGGTGAGGTCGGTTCCAAAAACGCCCCGAATTCCGGAGACAGATATCATTAATGCCATTGTATTATTTTCTTGATTTAATAATTTGTTCTAATTGGATCATCCAGCTACGTAATCCCGGAAAATTGGGACTCAATTGCTGAACTTTTTGTGCTGTTTCCATCGCTTTTTCAAATTGCTGATCCGTTCCATATGCACCGGATAAATTAAATAAAGCCTGTGGATCTCTCGGATTTATAGCCACAGATTCTTCTAACAGTTGAATTGCTGTTTTTGCATTTCCTCTGTTCAGTTCTATTGCCCCCAGCATTTTGGTGATGAACGGCTCTTCTGTATTGATGGAATATGCTTTTCGTAGCAATGGTTCTGCTTCGTCAAACTCATTGCGATCTAAATGAAGTCGTGCAGCAAAAACATATGGAGAATCATTCCAGGGCTGGTTTCTTATCAGTCCGTAATATTCTCCAAGAGCAAGATCAATTTGTCCCGAACTCTCGTAATAATTGGCAACTTCCACTTTAGCTCGATCCCAACCCAGGTTTTCATGAACCGAAGCATAAGCTAAGCTGTCTACAAAATCAGTAAATGAATAAGAAAGCTGGTATGGAGTTGGCTTTGGCCCCTGAACAAAAGGAAAACCCTGCTTCAAAGTAGAAATTCGGTGCCATTGAACTCTGTGATCAAAATAAGTGAGATGCATTTCATTGAAATAGTTATTCCAGTCTTCTTTTTGGATTTCACTTCTTGTTATACTTCTTTTTTCCAGATCATTCAAAATAACTTCAGAAAATGTCTTTCCGATCAAAAAATACCCCTGTTGATTGGGATGAAGATGTTCCAGCATCAGATTAAATCCAACTAAACCTTCATCAGAGTTTTGTTCAAAAGCTTCATGAACAGGGACGTAAGTAGTAAGATCATTATTTTTAGCCTGATCTTTAATGATCTCATTTATTTCAGACGGAGCTCTGAATTTTAGTCCGTCCAGGTCTTTGGCAAGATTGAATTTTTCTTTTGCAGTGCCAAAGTCATCAATTTCAAATGCATTTTGTGCTTCCCGGTATGTGGCAAGAGCGGAAGGTTGTTCTCCATCTGTTATATCAACAAAAGGCTCCTGATCTTTAACGTTGCTGGCAACACTACCTATAAAAACAGGAATTCCTTCTTCTTCGAAAGTTTCTATGATGGTTGAAATGTTGCTTTCAAACTGGATCATGGCCAGTTCATATTTCGGGCTGTCTAATTCGATGGACCTTGAATTGACGATTCTCTCCATAAGTGTCCCGCTTTCTTTGAACTCTTTGTCTGAAAAAGCAGAGGCAAACCACTTACCCGTATCCACAATAATGGTTCTGAGAAACAGAAAGGTTTTGAATCGCTGAAGTTTTAGGTAGAATCGAACAAATCCGGGAAAAGCACCCAGGTTTTCATTTGAACCAACTCCAAGTGCTCCGTAAAATTCATTATGTCCGGCATAGATCATTACAGCATCCGGTTTATGCTCGATGATCTCATCCAATTGGTCGTACAAGGTATAAGTGTTGATTGCTGAAATCCCAACGTTAACGACTTCCACATTTTTGTCGGGCATGGCATCTTGTAAAACATCATCTACTACCCGAGAAAATGTACCGTTAAATCCATAAGGATATCCGGCTGCCGTTGAGCCACCCATGGCAAAAACGCGATAGCTGTCTTTTGGTTTTTCAGCTAAGAAAACATCTATAGAAGGACTTGGAATTACGTTTGTATAGAAGAAATATCTGGAGGCAAAATTCGGGTTTGGAATGCGATATTCATCCGTAGTAATATTCGGGTCTATGAACAGATCGGTATTCCCTAAATAATTAGTACTTCTCAGAATCAATTCAACAACCAGAAAGAACAAAAAAGGAATGGAAATGGTGATTCCGTAAAAAAGCACTTTCTTTTTTAGCGGAAGTGGTTCTTTGAGCTCATCCAGATACGTTTGTACTTCCGTTTCCTCGAGATTCAGGTCTGAAGCTATTTTCTTGGCACTTTTCTTTTTGCTGTGCTTTTTTATGTAAGACTTCTGCTTGTTACTTAGAGCCATAGATCAGGAATTTGGCAACCACTTTGTTTCTTCGTTTCCGGATTGTTTGTTCTCAAATCTGGCGAGAACGAACAGAAAATCAGAAAGTCGGTTCAGATATTTTATAGCTTCTTTAGAAATCTCATCTTCGTTTGAACATTCTACTGCTAATCGTTCAGCTCTTCGGCAAACTGTTCTGCCAACATGAAGATTTGCACCGGCCGGAGATCCTCCAGGAAGAATGAAGCTCGTCAAAGGTTCGAGATGATCTTCGAGTTCATCGATAGCATTTTCCAGAAAAGTGATCTCAGATTCCTGAATACGATCGATCTTTATTTTTTTTGATGGAGGAGTAGCCAGATCAGAACCCAGTACAAAAAGCTGCTTCTGAATTTCATCCAAAAGTTCTTTTGAGCGAGCATCAACTCCGTGTGATAAAGAAACTCCGATAACAGAGTTCAATTCATCCACAGTACCATATGCTTCAATTCTTAACGAGCTTTTGGAAACTCTCTGTCCGCCAAACAAAGAGGTGTCGCCCGTATCGCCTTTTTTTGTGTATATCTTCATAAATAATCTTTAGCTGAAAATAGCTCTTTAAACATAAACATTCTGATTCAGCTTTAATAGATTTTGATGGTTCTTAATTAATGAGATTGCTACCATTCAGGGAAGAAATTTCAGCGCATATATACATGAGAAAAATACTCCTTTTAGTTCTGTTTGTTTTTATCCCGATTATTAATGCTTTAAGTTTTCAATCTGATGAGGTTGAATCCGGAGTGGAAGTGCTCTCAAAGATGTACAAAGAGTACAAGGGGAAGTGGTATACCAACTTTACATTTACTCAAGAGACGATCTTCTATGGACAAAACGATGAAGTAGTAAGAACCCAAATGTGGTACGAAGCTATGAGTCTTCCGGGAAAACTTGCAATTAAATTCGATGAGAAGAACTCAAATAACGGTATTCTCTTTAATGACGGAGTTCAGTACGGATTTGTGAACGGAGAGAAAATTCAGGAATTCCCGAGAGTGCACGATCTGCTTGTTTTGGGCTTTGATGTATATCATCAATCGGTAGACAGTACGGCTAACCAACTTTCTGGAATTGGCTACGACCTTGAAAAAGTGTACAAGGATGTGTGGCAGGGCAGAGATGTTTATGTAATCGGAGTGGATGAAGCAGATTCAACCAAACCGCAGTTTTGGATCGATGCTGAACGGTTGGTATTTGTGAGGAATATCACTGTTGGAAGAGCAAATACTCTCCAGGAAGTTCAATTCAACAACTATGAAAAACTGGGAGGAGGTTGGGTTGCTCCTGAAGTGATCTTTAAAGCAAATGGAATGCTTGGTTTAGTAGAAAAATACACCGAAATGGAAATCCCTGATTCGATCAATTCTGATATTTTTGATCCGGAAAAGTTTGTAGAAGTAGCGTGGGAGTGATTTCTAAGTTTGTCATCCTGAGGATACCTCCGAAGGATCTGCACAATCAGCTAAAAAGGATGGAAGCTGTAATTCGGATGTGAACAGGATTAGGACCTTAAACAAGTAAATCCTTTATCCAATCGGACTAAAGTCCTCTCTGGTAAACTTGATATAATTATAACTCGTAATGAATTAGGTTTACAAGCAGGGAATTTAACTTTACTTTTTAAATACAGTAGGGACGCATGGTGATGCGTCCCTACTGTATTTAATCATCAATCATGCTTAAGCCGAACAACTGGCCCCGCCTAAGACACAAAATTGAGCGCAATATGGGTGATTCAAAT
Organism: Balneola sp.; assembly: GCA_965215865.1. GTDB lineage: Bacteria > Bacteroidota > Rhodothermia > Balneolales > Balneolaceae > Balneola. Next base: position 2,840,819 of record OZ244125.1, on the reverse strand, counting down.
ATACTTTTTGAAAAGACTCCTTGAGTGTGGTGCCGAGTTCGAATTGTTCATCATACGCAATTAACGTACATGGAAGCACAACCGGAGTATCCGTTCCTTTGCGTTTTACCACCATACGCTCCGTTGCACACATTTGATCCGCAGCTTTGATGTTTAAAATATCCCAGCAATCAGTAGTGATCTCAGGAACATCCTGATCGGTAGTCATTTCCGGGAAGATTACAATGTTTTCACCGCCCGTTACCGTGATTCCAACTTCGTACTCATCCAAAATAGATTGGTAGCCTTGTAAAGCTTCATCTCTGGATTCATTTTCTAAAGAACGTCCTGCAACGGCAAGATTAAAACCCATTTTTGAAAGGGTATTCATTGTTGTAAGCGTTCTGTTGAAAGTCTTTGGACCTCTTTCTCGCTCATGTACAGATTCTGTGTGATGATCCAAAGAAATTCGAAGCGTTAATTTTCCGGGATATTTTTTATTCAGTACATCCAGTTCATCGAAATGTTTATCAATTGCGCGGTACGCATTGGTGAGAACCAACACATTAAATCCACGTTCCAAACATAAGTCCAGGATCGGAACCATGTCTTTATTCAGAAAAGGTTCGCCGCCGGTGAATGAGATCTGTTTTGTGCTCAGTTCAAGATCACGGATTTCATCCAGATAGGTTTTTACTTCATCCGTTGTGATGTATAATAACTCATCGTTGGTTGGAGAAGATTCGATATAGCAATTTTTGCACTGAAGATTACAGCGGGTTCCCGTATTGAACCAAAGCGTATCCAGATTTGTCAACTCCACATAAGCGCGGTCGTCACCTTTGCCCGTAGTTGTTGGTTCTCTGAATTTCCCTTTGTCGTGAAAATTCTGTTTTATTTCCTGTTCTTTAAGAGATTTCGTTTTCAAATCTTTTAGCAGCATGGAGCAGCCTCGTCTGAATTAGTATTTTCTGTGTTGAAGGGGGCACTTCCACCACAACCTTCAAAAATTCCGTAATGGGTGGAAAAGTCACCCCAAAAATCAAAATGTTCTTTAAATCGAGTGTCGTGAAGCATCATATATGTATTTCCGCAAACTGTTTTAATACGTCCGGCTTCAAACAAGTGATGATCATCCAGTTCAAAAGCATCTTTGTTATGATCAATGGTTCCTTTGTAGCGAACTGCCTGACCATAGTCTTCGCAATCACTTTCCAATTTTGGTAATTTCATTAAGCGATAGGTAACGGAGTAGAAATTGATATTCCCTACCTTTTCCATAAGTTCTTCATCTTCAATGGTGATTCTGTTCGAACTCACTGTCCGGGGATCCAAAAAACCGACATCTTTTGAAATGGTCAAAAAGTCGTTCCAATAGAGTGCACCACTCAAGCATTCTCCGTATAAAACAGGGTCATCAACAAGATCCTGAGGGACTCTTCGATCAGAATAAACGTCACTGAAATAGATCTCGCCGCCTTCTTTCAAAAGATCATACGCGCCCTGAAGAACTGCTTTTTTATCTGTAGCCAGATTTATTACACAGTTAGAAATGATCAGATCAAGAGATTCTTTTTCAATATCAAGTTTTCCGAGTTCTTCGATGTTTCCTTTCTGGAACTCAACATTAGCAAACCCGAACTTTTGTGCATGAAAGTCTTTGTGAGCATCAGCTACTTTTAACTGCTCATCAGTCATATCCACACCGATAACATGGCCATCCTTCCCAACCAACTTGCTCGCTACATAACAATCTCTTCCGGAACCGGATCCTAAATCCAGAACTCTTAAACCTTCAAGGTTAGTAGGAATGGTAAGGCCACATCCGTAGTATTTTGACATGGTTTCATCATGAAGTTGGCTTAAAATGTCTTTGATGTGTCTTGGGTACTCTATATCGGTACAGCAGGCATTGGTTTTGAGGTCGTCAGATGTCTGCAGTGTTTCCCCGTAATAGGATGAAACTTGGTCGTGAATATTATTTTTCATATTTAGATAATTGATTTCTGATCTTCAGAATGAATTCTGATTCTGAATCTGAAGAAGATACTTAATTAAAAGAACGTAACAACTCCGAATTCGGATTGGTACTTATCAGAATTAGTATAATTGAAATCATCAACCGTATATATAACTTTTATGTAACATTTTATGAGAGACGGAAAGATGTTCTAATGCTTCTAAGCTGGTCTTAAAAGTTGAAATGTTCTCAACAGGGCAGGCAAATAGTTTTGATACGTCTGCGAGGTACTCGGCTTCCTGTTCCTCAAGTTCATAATCAAGTATTAATTTATTGACTGCGTTTTCCTGTGAGTAGGGATAAACAATTCGTACAAACTGAATTTTTTTTATTTCGAGGAGCTTTGCAGCTTCAATAGCTTGTTTTGCTCCTTCACCGTAAGCCTCTATCAATCCTGATTTTCCAAGTTTGGTTCCTCCAAAATAACGTACAACCACTGCACATACATCCACCAATTCATTAGACCGAAGTTGATTTAAGATTGGAAGTCCGGCCGTTCCCGACGGCTCGCCGTCATCGCTGCTGAACTCGGTGGTGTCACTTGCTCCAATTCGGTAAGCGTAGCAGTGATGTGAAGCATCCCAAAGTTCAGTTTTTAATTTTTGAAGTTCTTCGTCAAACTCCTCTTCAGACTTTGCAGGAAAGAGATACCCAATGAATTTAGAACCCCGTTCTTTGAATTCGGAAGTAAATATGTTAGAAACTGTTTTCAGAAAATGATTGATTTATTAGCCTGAAAAGGTAAAAGAATATTTATCCCCGTTCATACTTAATATTTAGAGTGAATCCACCTTGCCATTGAAAAGGGAAAAAGCGATTTTTCAAATCTATAAAAGCATAATTTAGTTTCACTTTAAATTGAAACTAAAGCTTAAACAAGCTTGTTTAACATTTTCAGAACTAACTATAAAAACCAGCATGCCCTCATTTATAAAAGCGATCAATTCGCAGGTAGGCCGCAAAATCATGACGGGGATCACAGGCATCGGTTTGATGCTGTTTCTCATCGGTCATATTGTAGGTAATCTAACCATTTTCGGTGCTCCTGAAGCCTTTAACATTTATACTAAAACTTTAGAAGATCTGGGTCCTTTGCTTTATGTGATTGAAGCAGGATTGGCTTTTTTCTTTTTATATCATACAATTTTGGGAGTTTCCATTTGGTGGAACAGAAGAAAAGCTCGCCCGGAAGGATATAAGAAGTATCAAACCAAAGGCGGACCAAGTCACCAGTCTTTAGCTTCCAAAAGCATGGTCTATACAGGAATCATCATTTTGGTTTTTCTTGTGATCCATATCTGGACATTTAAATTCGGCGATACTGAAATGGTAAAGCTTGCATCGGGCGAAATGGCTCGTGATCTGAGGGCATTGGTGATCGAAAAATTTACTGATCCGCTATATGCCTTCGGTTATACATTTGTCTTGAGCTTATTGATACTCCATTTGTCACATGGATTCTGGAGCGCTTTTACGTCACTTTCAATGAAAAGCAAAGAAGCTTCAAAAAAAGTACAAATGGGTGCATATGGTTTCGCAATCGTAATTATGCTCATGTTCATCTTCATTCCGCTGTATATCTATTTCACCGGCGGTGAAGGCTCATTAATCTCATATTAAATTTAAATGCCACTAATTCACGAAAACACAAAAAATGATTTAGTGATAACTTTTACTGTTAAAGAAACTATTAATTCAAATATTGGAAGAGGCATTAAGCGGATAGTTAATTAATTCCGTGATTTTGTGATTCCTTGGCAACACAATTATGAAATTAGATTCAAAAGCACCTGAAGGACCATTAGAAGAAAAGTGGCGCAAGCATAAAAAAGAAATGAAGCTTGTCGCTCCTAATAACAAGCGAAAGTATGAGGTTATCGTTGTAGGAACCGGATTAGCCGGAGGAGCTGCTGCAGCAAGTATGGCTGAGCTTGGTTACAATGTGAAAAGCTTCTGTATTCAGGATTCTGCCAGACGTGCACACAGTATTGCTGCTCAGGGTGGGATTAATGCCGCTAAGAATTATCCGAATGATGGAGACAGCATCTGGAGATTATTTTATGATACTATTAAAGGTGGCGATTACAGATCCAGAGAATCGAATGTGTACAGACTTGCTGAAGTTGCTAATGAAATTATTGATCAGGCAGTAGCACAGGGAGTTCCTTTTGCTCGTGAATATGGTGGATTGCTTGCAAACCGATCGTTTGGTGGAGCTCAGGTTTCCAGAACATTTTATGCGCGTGGTCAAACCGGACAGCAGTTACTGTTAGGTGCTTACCAGGCGATGATGCGTCAGGTGAATGAAGGTGGAATTGAATATCACCCACGCCATGAGATGCTTGACGTTGTGATCATTGACGGACAAGCTCGCGGTATTATTACAAGAGATCTAGTTTCAGGTGAATTGAAAAGATGGGAAGCCGATGCTGTTGTACTGGCAACCGGTGGATATGGAAACGTATTCTATCTTTCAACCAACGCAAAGAATTCAAATGTAACAGCAGCATGGAGAGCTCACAAAAAAGGAGCGTTATTTGCTAATCCATGTTATGTTCAGGTTCACCCGACATGTATTCCGGTTTCCGGAGATTATCAGTCTAAACTTACTCTTATGAGTGAGAGTTTGAGAAATGATGGTCGTGTTTGGGTACCTCGAAAAAAAGGAGATGATCGTCATCCAAATGATATACCGGATGAAGAACGCTTTTATTATCTGGAAGAAAAATATCCCAGCTTCGGAAACCTAGTTCCTCGTGATGTGGCTTCCAGAAATGCTAAGATCGTTTGTGATGAAGGATTAGGAGTGGGACCAACAGGATTGTCGGTTTATCTGGATTTCCGTGACGTTATTAAGCGTGATGGAAAAGATACTGTAGCTGCAAAATATGGTAACCTCTTTGATATGTACGAAAATATCGCAGGAGAGAATCCATATGAGCAACCAATGAGAATTTATCCTGCAGTGCATTATACAATGGGAGGCCTTTGGGTTGATTATAACTTGATGACCAATATTCCTGGACTATTTGCAACAGGAGAAGCAAATTTCTCAGATCACGGTGCAAACAGACTTGGAGCAAGCGCGTTGATGCAGGGTTTGAGTGATGGATATTTTGTACTTCCGGCAACTATCGGTAATTACTTAGCAGATGTTAAACCGGGAACTCGTTACGGTACCGATCACAATGCCTTTATTGAAGCAGAGAAAGGTGCTCAGGATCAAATTGATAAACTTCTGAACATCAATGGAAAAAGAACCATTGTTGACTTCCACAGAACGCTTGGTAAGATAGTTTGGGATAACATCGGTATTGCCAGAAACAAAGAAGATCTTGAAAAAGCGATCAAAGAGATTCAGGAACTTCGTGAAGAATTCTGGACGAATGTGTATGTACCGGGCGAAAAGAATAACTACAACAAATATCTGGAATTTGCAGGTCGTGTAGCTGATTTCTTTGAGTTAGCTGAGTTAATGGCCAGAGACGCTCTGGAAAGAGAAGAGTCATGTGGTTGTCACCTTCGTGAGGAATATCAATCTGAAGAAGGAGAGGCGATCCGTAATGACGAAGACTTCTCTTACGTAGCAGCCTGGGAATTCAAGGGTGTGAACGGACAGCTTCAGGAAGAACTGCACAAAGAAAATTTAGAATTTGAATTCGTTGAACTAAAACAAAGATCATACAAGTAAAAGGTTTGCCACAGAATCACCAAGACACAAAAATTATTTAGTGATTTTGTGCTTTAGTGGCTGAACCAAAGGAAAAGATTATGAGCAAAGATATGACCATTCATTTGAAATACTGGAAACAAGCTGGACCTGATGTTCCCGGTCATTTCGAAGAGTATACTTTAGATACTGTAAACGAGCATATGTCCTTCCTTGAAATGTTGGATGTACTCAACGAAGAACTTCAGCTGAAAGGCAAAGAACCTGTTGAATTTGATTATGATTGTCGCGAGGGAATTTGCGGTTCTTGTAACTTAGTGATCAACGGACAGGCACACGGACCAAAAGCCGAAGTTGCTTGTTGCCAGTTACACATGCGTAATTATAAAGATGGCGATAAAATTACCATCGAACCCCCAAGAGCAGCTGCTTTTCCGATCATTAAAGATCTTGTTGTAGATCGTAGTGCTTTTGATCGAATCATTGAAGTAGGCGGATATGTATCGGTAAAAACCGGTTCCGCTCAGGAAGCAAATGCCTTGCCGGTAGAAAAAGAGAAATCGGATGAAGCTTTTGAATATGCTGCTTGTATTGGTTGCGGCGCTTGTGTGGCTGCCTGTCCGAATGCGTCGGCTTCGTTGTTTACAGGAGCGAAACTTGCTCACTTAAATAAATTCCCTCAGGGAGAAGTGGAAAGAAGTAATCGCGCGGTTGCAATGGTCGACCAAATGAAAGAAGAAGGATTTGGTGACTGTTCCAACTTTGCAGAATGTGAAGCCGTTTGCCCGAAAGGAATTTCTATCTCCGCTATTGCTGAAATGAGAAGAGACTATATGAAGGCGTTGGTGAGCTAATTAAGTTGTTCCGAAAATCTAAAATGGAGTCAAAGTACTATGAATAAGAAAAATGCATTGGCTTATGGGATAATTATCGGAACGGTGATTGGAGTTCTTACCGATAACTTAGGGCTTTGGCTTGCTTTAGGTGTTGCTTTTGGAGCCGCCGGCATGGCAAAGGCTTCCAAAGATGAAAAAGAAAATACTCCGGAATAATTTCCAGCTTTAATTTAAAAGCCATCTCAATTTGAGGTGGCTTTTTTTTGTTTAAAGTTGCCAACCTGAGTAGGGGTGCTTTATAGAAAGCTGACTTGACAAGTGTGTCGGAGGGTCATCCTGAACTTGTTTCAGGATCTTTGCGAAGAATGGAAGTTAGATACCATTCATGCTTAAACATCAAAGATTAATATAAGGCGGCATAAACTAAACTCTCTATTCATTGTACTAGCTGAAGTTTATTTCGTGAATGAGTTGGTAGCCTTTTCTTAAGATTCCGAAACAAGTTTGGGATGACCATATATATTTTACTGTTCAAAACTGTCATCGAATTACCTGACATTTACAGAGATGACAGAGAGTCTAAAAAATTTAGTGCCTTCGTGCTTTTGTGGCAAATCCAAGACATCAAGCTCTAAACTTCTCCTGCAAACCGGAAAGAAAATGTCGTAAGTACTGATCATTGCATTCCCGGTATTTACCTGAAGTAGGTTTTCTGAAAAAAGCACTGAGTTCATGTGGACTAATGCTTTTATCAACCAGATCAAACATTTCCAGTATGTCATCGCTCTGAAGATTGTAAGCGATGCGTAATTTTCTGAATACGATGTTGTTATTTAATACTTGTTCGGGAACAGGCTGTGCACCTTCTTTCTTGCCACGCTTTTGATTGATCAATCCGTTGAGAAAAGTAGCCAACGCGACATCGGGCATCTTCACAAAATCAGAATCTTCATCTTTCTTGAGCCAGGTTGTAACTCTGGACTGATCTATAGGATCATTAGCCAATGCAAAAACCTCAGCCATTTTAAGATCGTTATAGCCTAGAATATATCGTAATCGTCTGAAGATGTCGTTGCTGTCCATTTTGGAGTAAGGGATAAGTTTTGCTTAATTAAAATCAAGGTAACCAAAAAATGCACCCTTATTTGAGTTGAAAAGAAATTATTATATATAGTAACTGAGCTTACTCCTTCTCTCTCAAATTATTTTTTAATTCACTATCGTTTTGATAAACATCTTCAGATTCTATTTCAATCTCAGATAGATTCTCATTCACTTTTTCTTTTTTATTTGAAGAAGATAGTTTTTTCGGAAGTTGGTCAATGATCTTATTGGCCAGATCTTTCAAATTTTTAAGTTTTCTTTTTCTCCATGCAATATCTAACTGATATATCAGGATTGACGAAATACTCCAAAGTCCTGCACTTAAAGCAATCATCCCCTGAATACTCACCTCGGAAAACACACCGGTTAGCATCATGATCAAAAAAGTAAGTCCACCACCATACATTATACCTTCAGTTAAAGGGCTTCCCATTCCAACTCTTTGTGAGAATTTCAATTTGGTCTCAGAATCTCGTTTTGTGAGTGAAACTGTAGTTTCAATACCCGAAATACTGGTATGTGACCATTTTCTTTGACTCTTAGATTCTTTAGCCATCCCGAATGCATTTCCACCAAATTGATGTCCCAGCTCAGATAATACATCCTCCCAAATCGTTGATTCAGATAACTCACTATCAAAAGTTCTTTCTTCAAAAATATGAGTATCCGTTAAACCTGAATGACGTGTAACTTTTTTATTTTCGAATTCAAGTGCTGCTGTTTTTATGAAATCAACATCAAGGCCGGATTCTTTTCCGATTTCCATAAGTTCATCCATGGTCAAGCCTTGTTCCTGAACTTCACTTCCGGATTGTTTTTGCATTTCTGCAGCTTTACGAATGATCTCTTTTACTTCCTCTTCAGTAAATACTTTCCCCATTGTGTATCTATTAAGTTTAAAAGATTATAAGAAAATAAATTCCAGCCACCCATTTAATTTTTGGAAAAGCGCTTTTAGTACTTGTTCATGTTTTTCTATTACTATCATAAGCTAAAATCATTGAATATGGCAACTAGTAGTGGTATTTTCAGAGTCTGAAAAGAAAGTTATTTAATGGGTTGGTTCTGTAAATGATATTCGAATTGACCATCAAAAAAACAGGTATAAAATGTCAAAAATAAAAGTCGGAATTAACGGATTTGGTCGTATTGGTAGAATGGTTACGCGATCAATTCTAGCAAAGTATAGTGATAAAATTGATATTGTTGGGGTAAATGACCTGACAGACACTAATACTTTAGCTCATCTTTTCAAGTACGATTCATCTCAGGGGACTTTTGATGGAACAGTTTCTGTGGATGGAGATAAGATCACTATTAATGAGATGAGTTTTTCAGTTACCGCAGAAAGAGATCCGGCTAACTTAAATTGGGGAGATCTTGGTGTTGATATCGTAATCGAATCAACCGGGTTTTTTGTAGACAAAGAGAGCGCAGGAAAGCATATCGAGGCCGGAGCAAAGAAAGTAATTATTTCAGCACCCGGAAAAGGTGGAGTAAAAACAGTAGTGCTTGGTGTAAATGATGAAGTGATCGATGACGAAACAGAGATCTACTCGAACGCTAGTTGTACAACAAACTGTCTTGCCCCAATGGTAAAAGTTTTGGATGATGCATTTGGTGTGAAGAAAGGATTCATGACTACGATCCATGCATACACAGGTGATCAAAGAATTTTGGATGCTCCGCATAAAGATCTGAGAAGAGCACGTGCAGCCGCCATTAATATTATTCCTACTTCAACAGGAGCTGCAAAAGCAGTTGGTTTAGTACTTCCGCATTTAGACGGGAAGTTAGATGGTGGAGCAGTTCGTGTTCCAACCCCAACAGGTTCATTAACCGATTTTGTTTGTGAAGTGAACAAAGAAACTACTGCTGAAGAAGTGAATGCTGCATTCAAAGCGGCATCTGAAGGTTCTATGAAAGGAATTCTTGAGTATGCAACGGATCCATTGGTATCTACTGATATAATTGGTAATCCTCACTCAAATATCTTTGACAGTGATCTAACCAAAGTAGATGGTAATCTTGTAAAAGTAATTGGCTGGTACGATAACGAAGCCGGTTATTCTATGAGAACTGCAGATCTGATTCTGAAAATAGCCTGATCTTTTCGATTAGCATTTTCAGCGAAAAATTTAAACCCTGTAAGTTAATTCTTGCAGGGTTTTTTTATTCGAGTTCTAATTGATTATAATCAAGGAATTCAATTAATTAGATGTAATGTTAACGAAGCTGATTATGAAATTTCACTACTTATTTTTGGTAGTTTTGCTTTTGTCATGTTCATTGATCAATGGAGAAAAAGAAAGAGTTGATGCATTTGATTTTTCGAAATTATCGAGATTTGATCAACGCCCAATTACATCCGTAAACCTTGATGAGCAAGGAAGTCCTATGATAGGTACTTGGGAAGGGCTTTCGTATTACAAGAATGCAGATTTATTTGGATATGTATCTCCTGAAATAACTAAAAAGTTATCCCATTTGATAGAGAAAGATAATGAATATTATGCGGTTACAGAGGATGGGGATAAAATTGTTCGCTCATCTAATGGCTTTGAATGGACTGTTTTGTTCGATCCACAATCAAAGATCTATGACATTCTGATCCTAGAGAGTGGAACATTGATCGCGGGGACGGTAAGTGGAGTTTACCTTTCTTCATCATCAGGTGACACTCTTGTTAAAAATGAATTCTTTTTTGCTTCAGAGTTTCTAACAAACAGCATTGACCATCTTCTTCAGTCAGTTTCAGGAAGTATATTTGCAGGTACTCACGACGGTATTTACAGATCAAAAGATGAAGGCCAAACATGGGAGAAAATATCAAGGGAAATTTCAAAAGACGATGACTCAATTAGTATGCTTTTTGAGAGGAAAGACGGTACTATTATAGCTGGTCATAGAAGTGTGTTCTATGAAAGTGTGGATGATGGAGAGAGTTGGATATCTTATAGATTACCGAAATACGGACCTGTAAAAATGATCGAAAAAGATGGAGTGGAATACCTTTTAGCAGGAGGTATTATTTTGGCAAGAAAAAATGACGCTTCAAATTTTATTGAAATTGGTGTTGAACCAATTCTTGCTAATAAATTTAATGACGAGCACTTTGTTGTTCTGGAAGATTTCGATATTCAAGGTGACAAAATCATTCTTTATAAAGATACTTACCCTAATTCAGTCTTTATTGGAACCAAGAATTTCGAAGCTTCGATTTGGAATGAACTAGAATGAGTTGTTCCAAGGATTTATAATGGTCTTAAAATATTAAGGTTAAAAATCCGTACTTTTGACGGTAATTAAACTGTTCATCAAAATCTTACAAATGAAGAAACTTATACTCGGGGGATTACTCCTTAGCGTAGCTTATGCCTGTTCGCCTAAAACAGGAGACAATCTTTCAAAAGAAATGAGAGAGCAAGCTGAACAAACTCCGATTTCCACCTCTATTGATCTTGTAAACACTGATAATGACCGGGTTTGGGTTGAGATAGATCCGGGAATGTTTTCCCAAGACACAGTTACATATAGAATCCCAAGAGTAGTACAGGGAACTTATGAAATCAGTGATTTCGGTAGTTTTACAGAAGACTTGGTTGCTTACGATTATTCAGGAATGGAAATTGAAGTAAATCGACCGGATGAAAATACCTGGATCATTCCAAATGCTCAGAAATTAGATAAGCTGGGCTACTATGTAAACGATACATTTGATATCGAGAATACAGAAAAACCTACACCATTTTCACCATCAGGGACCAATATTGAAGACGATAACTTTGTTCTTAACCTGCATGGTTTCATCGGATATTTCGAAGAGTTGAAAGACAACAGCTACAAATTAGCAGTTACTGCTCCTGCTGGTATGAAAAAATCATCGGCGCTTCCGACAAGTAGCTCGATGGTTTTAGAAGGAGATTCAACAGTAGTAGATAATTATACAGCTGCCAGATATTTTGATATTACTGATAACCCGATGTTTTACGGAGATCTGGATATTGAAGAGTTTTTGGTAGGCGACATTCAGATCGTGTTGAGTGTTTATTCGCCAAACGGAGTGCATTCAGCAGCAAAGATCAAAGAGACTGTTTTTGAAATGATGGAGGCTCAGAAAGCATACCTGGGTGACCTTAACAGTACTCCGCGATATGACATCTACCTGTATCTGTCAGAAGGTACTCAAACATCACCACAAGGTTTTGGAGCATTGGAACATCAGACTTCAACCATTGTTGTACTTCCTGAGCAAATGCAGGAGCCACAGTTAAATCAAACTATGATCGATGTGGTTTCGCATGAGTTTTTCCATATTGTAACTCCATTAAGTGTGCACTCAGAAGATGTTCACTATTTCGATTATTATGAGCCGACATTCTCGAAGCATTTGTGGATGTATGAGGGAGTTACGGAATATTTTGCGAGTCACTTTCAGGCCTACGAAGATCTTCAGCCTAAAGAAGAATTTTATAGTAAGATTCAGAGCAAGATCTCAAGTTCATACACTATGGACGATTCGATGAGTTTTACGGTAATGAGTGAGAACGTAATTGATGAACCATATGCATCTAATTATTACAATGTGTACCAAAAAGGAGCATTGATCGGGATGTGTATCGATATTCTAATGAGAGAAGAAAGTAACGGTGAAAGAAGTATGCTTTCGTTGATGAAAGAGTTATCAGCAAAATATGGTATCGACAAACCATTCGAAGATGATAACCTGATCGCTGAAATAACTGAGATGACCTACCCTTCAGTTGGCGAGTTTCTGAGAACTTATGTTGAAGGAACTACACCTATCGATTATTCAGTATTCTTTGATAAAGTTGGTTTAGAAATGGGCGTGGAAGAAGTGCAGACAAACCTGTTTTTGGTTAATCAGCAAGCTGCTTATATCAATGTCGATCAATCGAACGGAAAGATCTACTTCGAAAATATGGATTTAAATACTTCTCTAATTGAAATGGGTGTTCAGCCGGGAGATACATTGGTTGCAGTTAACGGAACAGAAGCGTCTCTGGAAAATTTTCGTCAAATATTACCACAGTCCTTTCAATGGACACCGGATACAGAACTTACTTTGACAATTAACAGAAATGGAGAAGATTTTAAACTTCAGGGTGTTGTAGGAACGCCACTATATCCACAGCAAAAACTACAAGAAGTTGAAGATGCTACAGATGAGCAAATTCAATTAAGAAACTGGTGGTTGGAGAAGTAATGTAACTTCATCTTGAATGATTTTCAGCCCTGTTTATATTTCTAAACAGGGCTTTTTTGTATTCATTATTACGATTAAGTTCTATCATGCAAAAATTACTAAATCTAGTTTTAATAATTACTTTTTTTGTTTCTATCTCAGCTATGGCTCAGCCTACAGAGTTGGTTGAGATAAAAAGAGTCATGATTCCCGAAGAACTTTTTCTAGGAGGATTTTTTGAGATTGACATACAAGATGAACGAATATTGATCTCAGATAACTCATTGATTCAGGTTGTTCTTTTTACAGGAAAAGAGTGGAAAATTCTGGATCCTGAAGAGTGCCACCCCGGGTTTAAATTTTATCCATGGAAAGCTGAATTCGGTGATCATAATGAAATCTTTATAACAAACTCAGGAATTTGGGGGTTCCGATTCAAAAAGAATGGAGATTGCGTGGGAGCAGTTCAGGAGAAATCCATAATGCCAGAACAATTTGATTATGGAAAAGATATCGTTGGGTTTAGTAAAGACTTCATTAAATATGATATTAGAACTTGGGATAAAAAGGGCGAAGAAAAAGGAGTAGCTTTTTCAGTAGAGAATGAATTTCCGAATGCAGAATATAGGTTCAAAGGTGGAGGAATTTTTGAAGCTGATAACATCATATATTTTACGAAAGCTTTTGAACCTGTTATCTATTCCTTCAATAGAAAAACTAAGAAATTAGTGAGTAAGGGATTCAATTCTGATATATTTAATCCAATATCGGCAGATATTTCGAAAGATTTTGATGCCTCCAAGCTCCCAAAAGAAATCGGAAAAATTATCAAGAATAATTCAGTGATTTATAATGCCTATCAATTAAATAAAAATTCAGGGGTAGTTCTTTATAATCAGCATGTTGATAAAAAATCAGTGACGTTTGGTCTGATTTTTAACTTGTCAGATTTATCGGTAAAAAAAACCTTAGTATTTGAAACCTTACCAGATTTTATTTCAAATGATGAATTCGTATTTATAGAACGAGAAAATGATGGCTATGAAGATGAGGTTATAGAATTAGTGTTCAGAAGAGTAAAATAGAACTAATCAGAAAATCTTTTTTTAAGTCGAATACCTTGTACCTTTGGTGTTCACAAATTCAGATATGACAGCAATTACTTTTATAGCCGGATTGGCGGCACTTATTGGTGGAGCAGAATTATTTTTAAGAGGAGTAGACCATTTTGGTGTGAAATGGAGAGTATCACCATTGATAATGGGTTTGACAGTGGTCGCTTTTGCAACCGGAGCTCCCGAACTAGCGATCAGTTTGCAGGCGGCCATAGCCGGGAATGCTGATCTGGTTCTGGGAAATATTGTAGGTAGTAATATCGCGAATATACTTCTGATTCTTGGAATTAGTGCTATTATTAAACCTTTGGCTGTAAAACTCAGAGTGGTCCAAATTGACGTTCCGATCGTAATAGCAGCAAGTGTATTATTGTATGTTATCGCCTTTGACGGTGAGCTTACTACACTAGACGGAGTTTGGTTGTTATTGGGCTTAGTTGCGTATTCGGTTTTTACTTTTTTCCAGATAAAGAAGGAAAGAGATAATCAGCCGGAAGAAACAGACTTCGAAGCAGAGCAAAGAAAGCTTTCAACTGGCTGGTTCTTTTATGTGAAGAATATCGGATATTTAATTGTTGGTATGGGATTGATCATTCAGGGATCAGACTGGATGGTAAAAAGTGCAATTGAAATCGCTACAATATTAGGACTTTCTGAGCTAGTGATTGGTTTAACCATTGTATCGATAGGAACTTCATTACCGGAAGTTGCTACCAGCATTGCAACCATTCGAAAAGGAAATACAGATATGGCTGTGGCAAATGTGATGGGCAGTAATCTCTATAATATTTTGCTCACCCTTGGGCTAACAGTTGTAATAGCTCCGAATATATTAGCAGTATCTCCGGCAGCTCTGGCATTAGATATTCCTTTCATGGTTGCTGTAAGTATTATGTGTATCCCGATATTTATTGCAGGGTTTGATATTACTAAGTTCGATGGAGCGATATTACTGTTTTATTATGGCTCTTATCTGAGTTATCTGGTTCTGGATGCAGTGGGTTCTGCTTTTGAGCCCACAATGGAATTGGTTATGCTTTATGCTGTTTTACCTTTAACTATCGCATATATAATTTGGCGTGTATATAAATACAGAAGACTCGTTAAAAAATTAATTCCTTAGGAATGGTGCATTCTAGTTTTAAGTTCTGTTGAAAATAAAGCTATGAGCAACTTATTTATACATATCGTAAAAACGCTTACTACAGGTAGATCACAAAATTTTTTGTGTTGTCCTACAGCTTTATTTTTCCCATCTCAAAAGTGTCCTCAGCATCATTTTGAAGAATGTAGTTGATTTATAAAATCACTTTCTGCCCTTTTAAATAGGGATATACTAATCAACTTATTACACAACATACATTTTTTAAATTATGGAAAAGACTACATCTAAAAAGCCTTTGGCTCCAATACAAGAATTCATCAAAACAGAATCATTTTCAGGAATTCTTCTACTTTTTTCAGCAGTATTAGCTCTAATTGTAGCGAATTCACCACTTTCAGATTGGTACGTTCAATTATTTCAAGCAAAGCTTACCATAGGTTTTGAATCCGGGAATATTTCGAAACCACTAATTTTATGGATCAACGATGGATTGATGGCGATTTTCTTTCTATTGATCGGTTTGGAGATAAAACGGGAGATCAAATATGGGGAGCTTTCAACTGTGCAATCGGCTCTGCTTCCAATAATCGCTGCATTTGGTGGCGCTGTTGTTCCCGGATTGATCTTTTATGGATTTAATGCCGGTACTGAATTTATGGATGGTTGGGCCATTGCCATTGCAACGGATATTGCTTTTGCTTTAGGAATACTCGCTTTACTCGGAAGCCGGGTACCGGTTTGGGCAAAAGTGTTTCTTACAGCAGTAGCAGTAGTAGACGACTTAATTGCTGTAGTAGTAATCGCTTTATTCTACACGAGTAACATATCTTTGATAGCACTTGCAGTTTCCGGTGGTGCTATAGTGGTACTAATGATTATGAATAGGGCAAATATCCGTTCAATAGCATTATATCTTTTCGTAGGATTAATTCTTTGGGTTGCCGTACTTAAATCAGGTGTTCATGCAACCATAGCGGGTGTGGTTTTAGGATTTATGATTCCGGCCAGCCCCCATAAAAACCGGGAAGGGTTACTGGATACCATTGAGAATGGAGTTAAATTGTTTCGAAGTTCTCTTAACACCCCTGACAAAGAAGATGATGAAACAGCTCTTCACTATTTAGAAGAGGGCATAGAAAAACTTGAAAGTCCATTGCACAAATTAGAGCATAAGCTACATCCGCTTGTAGCTTATTTTATTATGCCTGTTTTTGCTTTTGCCAATGCAGGAGTAGCTTTATCTGCTGAACAAGCTGCGGTTGCTTTCTCATCTACGCTTACACTCGGGATCATATTTGGTTTATTCTTTGGTAAACAAATTGGGATTATGTTATCAATTTGGATATCAAGTAAACTTGGTATAGTTAAACTGCCCGATTCAGACAAGGCATGGACGATTTTCTATGGAATTGCATGTTTGACAGGAGTTGGATTTACAATGTCACTATTTATAGGTGGGTTGGCATTTACTAATCAGGAATTCATAGAATACTCTAAAGTGGGTATTTTTGTGGGCTCTTTGTTGAGTGGGTTACTCGGATATTTCTTTTTAAAGTCTAAGCTTAAACCAGTAGAATAAGTTTAAAGTCCTCTGATTCTCAGAGGACTTTTTCATTTCCACTTTTTTAATCAATTGCTCTACAATAGGTTATGAGTAATTAATATTTGGTCTCTACAGATAACATCTGACACAATAATAGTTTGATTTAGACTTGTATCTGCGGATCTATTATATATAGGAACATATAGTTTTTCATTCATCTTTAAGTGAGTGTTACCATTAACAAAAACTATTCAAGATGAACTTATTCAAGAGAGCAATAAATTTATTTACATTAGCGCTGGTATTAATCCTTTCTTTCGAGGTTAAAGCTCAGGAGGAAACAAATATTCTTGAGCTAACAACGGAGACAGAATCCTTGTCGACATTAGCTACGGCAGTAGAAGCAGCTGATTTAGAAGCGACACTTCAGTCAGAAGGTCCATACACTGTTTTTGCACCCACAAACGAAGCTTTTGAAAACCTTCCTGAGGGAGTTTTAAATGAATTACTGAAGCCTGAAAACAAAGAACAGTTGGTAGCCGTACTAACTTATCACGTAATTCCCGGTGAAGTTATGTCGGACGATGTTACTAAAACGATGAAAGCTAAAACAATTCAGGGAAGTAATGCATCCGTAAAAAGTAACGGAGAAAGCGTTATGATTGAAAATGCTGAAGTGGTTAAAGCTGATATAAATGCCAGTAATGGTGTTGTACATGTAATCGATGAAGTGATTCTGCCGCCAAGTATCAAAAAAGCACTGAATTCTTCAAAGAGTGATTATTAAATCACACTTATAAACCAAATTAAGTCGATTGTGAAAGCAGTCGGCTTTTTTTATTTGTAAATGAATCTTGAAAACTAATAAGAGGTTTCGACCTTATTTAGCTGTAGAATACAGTTAGTATCTATTTACTTTTTCCTCTCGCCTTCTTCTCTTTCTCAATGATGATCCAATTCACATACAAAAACTCCAATGCAGCCCCTTCAAATCCAGTCCAATTTGAGATCAGACTTTGAAATTTCTTTTCGCTTATGGTGTGTGGATTTTCACCATAGCTTGCTATGATCCAACGACGTAATCCTTTTTCTTCATCTTTCTTTTTGTTGCTGGGGAAAACAGCATCAGGTCGGCCTCTCATCATCATAAGATCTTGTCCGGCTGTTGGTCCAATTCCTTTTATGTTCGTTAACAGATCATAAGCTTCCTGAGGCTCACAATTTGTAATATGATCCATATCTATATTTCCACCGATCATATCCGTAGCTAATTCTATTAAATACTGTCCCTTTCTTTTAGTAGGACCAAGATTTCGTATCCCCAACGGGTCTGCTTTCATTAGCTGATGAGCACGTGGCCAGGCAGGAATATTCTTTCCGTTATGAACCAAAGCCGTTCCATAAGCTTCCCGAACTGCAAACATCATTTTCTTAGCAGTAGGTTTATGATTCATCTGCATCTCTACAATTCTGTTCTGAATATCTTCGAATAAATTAGCTCTGGTCATTCTCTTTAAACCGTACAACGAGCTTAGTTTATCACCCAAAAGTGGATCTTCTGAAGCCTGATCGTACAGAGGTCGGATATCCATTTCGGTGCCTAAGATCTTAGATAAGCTCTTATTCGCTTCCTTAATTTCTTCTTTTGATAAGGATTCCTTGGTCTCCATATGAAACTCTGGCGAATCCGGATCACCGTTAAAAAATACAGTTACGATCACGTCTGTATCACCAACCGGAATGGGGCGAGTAAATCCTTCTTCGAAAATAGTTTCTACATCATGCTCATGATCGAAATAGGATTCCACATCAAGGCAAAGAAACCAGTCGTGCGGCGGAATAGATTTTAGTGTCCAGTTAGACATGTAATTAGAAATAAGTAAATATGAGAATTAGAAATATTTTAACAGGTAAAATGTATTACTAATTCCATCAAGTATTAAAAATAAACGAAGGATTCTTGCCTTGCCTCGATCTTTCTTCATCGATTTTCTGCTGATACATTCTTTCCACATCCTTTAATGTGTCCGCATCAGATGGAGATAAGTCCCAGCGAATAGCTTTGAATCTCGGGAAACGAAGTGTGTATTTCGCCTTGGTTCTTTTGTTGATCTGGATGTCTTCAAATTCCAGTTCGATGACTAAGTGAGGTTTCAAAAGTAGAGTAGGGCCGAATCGCTCTAGTGTAATATCCTTGATCAACGCATTCATCTTTTTGAGTTCTTCATCTGAATAACCGCCGTATGCTTTCCCGATTGGAATGAACTCTTCCTCATATCGATCATCATCTTTTACCGAAATTCCCAGAGTGAAATCCGAATAGGTTCCTCCTCGTTTACCGCTTCCCGCATGTGCGTACAACATTACGGTATCCAAAGAGCCACTTGGCTTTTTAACTTTCAGCCAGGATTTTCTGCGTTGACCATATTCATACATCGAATCTTTTCGTTTCAGCATCAAGCCTTCATTTCCGTGATCCAGTGCTCGTTGAAATAGTTCTTCCACATCATCCTGATCGTTAATCTTCATCTGGGTGGTGATTGGAATCGAATACTTATTTGAAATTTTTTCGAGTTTAACCCGACGAACCGATAACAAATCATCAAATAGCGGATTCCCATCTTTATACAACACATCATAAGCGATAAACAACACAGGATACTCAGCAAGAAGTTTTTTGGAAGGCTTTTTTACGCCCATTCGTTTTTGAAGAAGCTGAAAGGGGAGAATGGTATCATCTTTGAAAACACATATCTCTCCATCCAGAACCAGATCAGGAAGCTGTTTACCGGAAAAGAATTCTACGATTTCCGGAAATGATGAAGAGATCTGATTCAAGTCGCGGGAAAATAATTCTACTCTTCCATCAGAAATATGAGCCTGACAACGCATTCCGTCAAATTTCTCTTCAGCGATATATTCTGAAAGATCCGTGACTGCTCTGCTTTCGATGGGAGAAGCCAACATAAACGCAATGGGACTAAACATCTTAAAAGATGCTTCATCAAGAGTATCGTTTTTTGCCATGATTGCTGTTTTGCCGATGCTTCCGGAAATCATTCTGGCATAGCGAACCGTTTCTAACTCTTTGCTGTAGGTTTTAGCAATGGCATTTTCTACGCTCTTAGTTTCGAAACCGATTCTAAGTGAACCTTGCCCAAGAATTCGGATAAAGTATTTTACTTCTAATGGAGTCATCTTTTGCCACGCTTGCAAAAGAATGTGTTGTTTGGCATCTCTTTTGGAAGTGATGTACAGTGACTCAAAGATTTCATTGATCTGTTGTAAAGTCAGATCTTCTGCTTTCCATTTAGCTTTGGCTTCAGGAATATTTTCAAACAAACGCTGGATGGTTTCGGAAGAAGAACCGCTTGCCGTTTTACTTGGCTTGAATACCTTTTCATAATCGATCTCACAGAATTCAGCAGCTAAAGTGGCAATAGTTCGGTGTCCAACCGATGCTCGCTTGCCTGAAACCGAAGAAAAAGCTCCTTCACTCAAAAACTGAGTAGCTAGTTCTAAATCTCTGTCCGATTCTAATCCCGATAAATACTCAGCACAGATTTTAATTTTTGCATTACTTCCTCTTGTGTTGGAGATGCATTGAGCGGTTTTTGCCAATACTCTGAACGATGTTGTATGTGGGTTTTGAGGGTTCAAAGAATTAAAAATTAAAGATGAAAGATTAAAAATGTAGTTTTTGGCTGGTAAATGAGTCCTTTTGAAGAAGTTATCGAGCTTTTATGTGTGTTATGAGGAAATTGAAAATCTTTCATTTTTAATCTTTCATCTTTAATTAATCCTGAAAGGATGTCGAAACAATCCCCAACTCATCCAGATAATGCTGAACAACTTTAGGATTGGGCGTATGCGTGATCAAAACTTTCTTGGGATGTAATTTTTTGCACAGATTAATCAACTCAAAGAAATCCAGATGATCGGATAGCGGAATCAGCTCGTCTACCGTCAGTTGTGTTTGTCTGGATTCATTAGCTGCCCAGCCCGAACAGTAGGCGATTCGCTTTTTCTTTACGCTGGATGCAAATCCGTTACCCAAAGCAGAACCGGGTGTGATCAGTATCTTTCCTTCACAACTCTCACGTTGATAGGTTTCGTAGTCACCAAGTGGAAATCCAAAGTTCTCATAAACAGAACAGAGTTTAAACCCTGCTCCATGAATTTGCATCGGATGGTTCAGCTCTTTGAGGATATACATCAATTCCTGAGCTTTGCCCAGATTGTAAGCAGTGAAAATGGGAGTGTATCCGTCTTCAAGATTTCGAGTAGCAAAATTTCGAATCTGCTCAGCAAGTTCTTCTTCCGATTTCCATTTGTATATGGGGAGGCTGAATGTTGCTTCGGTTATAAAAATATCGATCTCTGCATCCGGTAACTCAAATCCTTCGGTAGCAGGAGCGGGTGGAGTCCGGTAATCGCCGGTGTATAATAGGTTCCCAAGATCGCTTTCCACAAAGGTCATGGCAGAACCGAGAATGTGACCGGCAGGATAAAAAGTAATCTTTGCTTTATCCGTTTCCAGTGTTTGTTTGAACTCCAGGGATTTTACTTTTCCACCAAAACCACGCAATTTCATTAGCTTTGCAGTCGGGGGAGTAGCATACACACTGAGTTTCTTATTTCTCGGGACATGATCGGCGTGGGCATGAGAAATAAAAATATGCTCGGCTTTGGTCCCCGAATAGTCCAATCCTATTCCCAGTTCGGGAAGGAGTATTCCATGATATCCGACTTTAGTTACTTTAAGCATTTTTTTGATATGTCATTCAGAGCGAAAGCGAATGATCTTACAGTTTACTCGGTAAGATCATTCGGAAGTATCCTAAGGATGACAGGAATAATGTTTTATAAATTAAACAATCAATTAACGCTGTCATCCCGAAGTGGAAAGCACTTATTGAGGGAATGTTTTCTATCACGAGGGATCTCAAATATTAGAACTACTTGGATAGATCGCTTACTTGAGACCCTTCGTCGTGTTCTGATATAATCTTTACAATCGAACTTTCCCGCTCAGGGTGACAACACTCACTAAACTAATAAGAAGGGGTGACAGTTCGTGGCATTAGTTTTGAGTTCTTCTTATAAACCTAAATAATCCTGTAAGAAACCCATCCCTTTCTGTTACTAATTAAATAAAGAAACCCCAAACCAGCGCAAGCGTCTCGCTTGTGCTGTAGCAACTCTCAAAAAAATCTCATCAACCCTGTAAGAAACCCATCCATTTCTGTTACTAATTAAATAAAGAAACATACAGGCACTGCTTGTTCATCAAAGAGACTTTATTATGGTATTCAGAAATATCCTTCCATTGGTAATGAACCTTGAATCTATTTCAACTGAGGAATTGAATGAAATTCTTCCTCAGGAACATGTTCATGTATTTGATATGAACGATCCCATGCGTTGGCAAACAACTCATATTCCCGATGCTCAGAATTTAGATCCGAATTCATTTTCAGAAAGCGATCTAAAAGCAGATAAAAATTCAACGTTGGTTTTCTATTGTTCTAATCCTATGTGCAGAAAAGCACCCAATGCTGCCAAAAAAGTAAAAGGAATGGGATTTAATGACGTGCGAGTTTTATCCGCAGGAATTACCGGGTGGATGTCGGATGGGTATGAGGTGGAAGCTGCGTAGCAGTAACAAACATTCTTCAATTAGTTTTCGATCTCACCAACCTCTTCTTCACAAGGAGAGCCTTGTTGCTATAAATTGACTTAAAGATTTATCAACGAGTTCTCCTCCTTATGAAGGAGGAGACAGAGGAGGTCAAAATAAAAGCTAGAACTTCGGCAATGAACAATAGCCGTTTTTTGAGTCTCACCAAACCATACATCAGACGGGAGATCCGTCAGATGTATGGGTGAATAGGAACCAAATTGACAATAATCACAGGACTAAAATCCTTACTTGTTTATGTACGAGTTTAAGACAAGAACATAAGCCAGTAGTGGATTTATCCCCGGGTTTCTAATACCAAACCTGAATTTTATTATACAATAAAGCCTTGCTTAACAGGTCATCCTGAACTTGTTTCAGGATCTTTGTGGGGACTGAAAACAGAAATTTTATCCATAATTAGAATCAAAGCCTTTTCTTAAGATACTGAAACAAGAATGCATTGCTGGGGAACGGTTCAGAATGTCCATGGTTATAGCCCAACTAATGCCGTACAAAACTTTTCCTCAAAAATGGCGTAATCGCCCAAAACAAATAATTACACTATGACGATTTTAGTTGTTGGGGCAACTGGTGCAACGGGCAGATTATTAGTAAAACAATTACTGGATGCAGATCATGCAGTGAAAGCAGTGGTTCGATCTAAAGATAAACTTTCTGACTTAGCTCAGGAATATCCGAAGTTGATCCTGACTCCCGGAAATGCGCTGGAGATGAGCACGATCGAACTTGCTGACCTTTTGGAGGATTGTGAAGCTGTCTATTCTTGTCTTGGGCATAATCTGACCTGGAAAGGAGTATTTGGTAAGCCACGAAGGTTGGTAACGGATTCGGTCAAAAATTTATGTACTGCAATTCAACATAACAAACCATCCGTTCCCGTAAAGATGGTTCTAATGAATACGAATGGAAATACGAATAGAGATTTGAATGAGAATTATTCATTCAAAGACCGCCTTGTAATTACTTTGCTTAGATATTTGTTGCCACCTCATTTAGATAATGAAAATGCAGCTGACTTTCTAAGAACCGAAATCGGTCAGGATCATGAATACATAGAATGGGCAGCCGTTCGCCCGGATAATCTCATTGACGAACAAGAAGTAAGTGAGTATATGGTCAACCCATCACCGGTTCGGGGAGTGATTTTTGATTCCGGAAAAACCAGTCGAATTAACGTAGCACATTTTATGAGAAGACTTGCAACAGAATCCGACATTTGGAACGAATGGAAAGGGCAAATGCCGGTGATTAATAATGTGGAGTAGCTTTTATAATTAGTTTATCAATAAGTCGTCATCCTTGTAGATAATAGATAATTCGTTGGTATTTCTAAAAAACTCGCCCTTAGTATTTAAGACGGAGAAGAGAGCATGATCCGGATGAGTCTGCGAAGCAGGAATAATCCTTTCCGGTGAGAAATCTAGAACTGCATCTGATCGAACGAAGACCTTTAGGATTATTCAGCACAGGATCAGTGAGCCCGTCTTAAATACTTCGGCTTGATTTTTTGTCCCAATTCTATGTGTTGGAAACGGACCTCCCCGGCTAAGAAATAGATTTTTTGGTTCTGAGTAGCCCGCCCCTCCTTGGATAAGGAGGGGAATTCCAAATTTGATTCTAATTTTTATCAACGAGTCCTCCTCCTGTTGCAGGAGGAGACAGAGGAGGTCTTTCTTAAGGATCGTGTGTACATTTACTTGGTAATGTACTTTTGTACCGATACTGAGCTTCCTCAGCACAGGCGCCAGTACCAAAAACTCCCGACAAGAATTATTGGCGCGAACTCCATTACATCGACTAATCATTACAAAAGGTCTTCGTTCGTATGATGCATATTCACGAATCAGCCTGAGTGTAATGATTACTCCTGCGGAGCCGTCGATTCCATTACGTTCTTGGCTCGCCAATAATTCTAAAGGTCGGTGTAATTGGATGTTTTTTCTAAAATCCTCAGATTGATTTGTTAGATAAGAAATATAATTTGCGTAACAGATCAGTTACATATATATTAGTAACCAATTCGTTACATTTTTAAAAAGAGTTCAAATGAGAAGGGATGTGTTTCAGGCAATAGCTGATCCGGTTCGGCGGGAGATCATTGAGATCCTATCCGAAGAACCATTAAACCTGAATGCTATAGCTGAACAATTTGATATCAGCAGACCTGCGATTTCACGTCACATTAAGATCTTGAATGAGTGTGGACTAGTTGCTATTGAACAACAGGGTAGAGAACGGTTTTGCATTATAAAACCTGATACGCTTGCTGAGATCGCAAACTGGATCGATCCTTTCCGGGATTTATGGGAACAGAGATTAGACTCTTTTGAAATGTATCTGGAACAACTTCAATCAAAACAAAACAAAGAAGAAAATGGAAAAAGCTCAAGCTAGTGATCCCCGAGTAGCCACTATGGCTCGTACTTTTAACGCTCCAAGACAATTGGTTTGGGATGCATGGACCCAAGCGGAACATCTAGTGAATTGGTGGGGACCAAAAGGTATGAACACCAAAGTAGAAGAGTTGAACTTTGAAGAAGGTGGTTCATGGAAATATACTATGATGATGCCGGATGGGAATGAGTTTGTGACTGAAGGGACTTTTATCGAAATAAAAGAACCGGAAAAGTTGGTAACATCAGCAGATTTTAAACCAATGACTGTAGATGTAGTGCTCACCGTTTTGTTTGAAGATCTGGGAGAGCAAACTAAGATGACATTTTCAGTAGCTCATAAAACTGAAGAATACCGTCAGCAACAAGAAGAAATGGGTTTCAGAAATGGTTGGGGTTCTACTTTTGATAGATTAGAAGAGTATTTGAATGAAAGTTGAGAAAAATTCGATTTCGAATTTCTATTATCAGTACTTCGAAAGTGAATATTGATCGATCTGAAAGTTTTATCATTTAAAAATTAACAACACCAATAATCCTGTAAACATGAGGACATTCCTTTTTTTGCTTTGCTTTTTCTTTGTTCAAAATTGCTCAACGAAAATTGATAACAGTTCAAAAGAAATTGAAAGAACACCATTCATAATCGGAGAATCAATTCAGATTTATTCTGATATTCTCGGTGAAGACAGAACACTCAATGTGTATCTGCCCAACGGATATGATCGTGATAGTGAACAGGAATATCCTGTTATTTATTTATTGGATGGTTCGGCAGATGAAGATTTTATTCATATTTCAGGCTTGGTTCAGTTCGGATCATTTCCCTGGATAGAAATGATTCCTGAAACCATAGTAATTGGGATAGGAAACGTGGATCGAATACGGGATTTCACTTATAGTACTTCCATAGATGTAGATAAAAAGGATTTTCCTACTTCAGGCGGTTCCGAAAAATTCATCACTTTTATCGAAAACGAACTTCAGCCGTTGATCCAATCGGAATACAAGACAAGTAATGTGAAAACGATAATTGGACAGTCATTCGGAGGATTATTAGCTACTGAAATTCTATTTACAAACCCGGATCTATTTGATAATTATATCATTGCCAGCCCAAGTTTGTGGTGGGATGACCAATCCTTATTGACTAAGAAACCTGTTTCCGCTAAAGAGGAAAAGTCTATCTATATAGCGGTTGGTAAAGAAGGCGAGATCATGGAGAGAGATGCAAAAGATCTACATACAAAACTGGAGACAGAGCTGGGAGATAATAACAGGATCTTCTTCAATTTTTTTGAAGAGCAAGATCATGGAGATGTTCTGCACCTGGCCGTTTATAACAGCTTCGAAAAACTGTTTAGAAAAAAAGAAGGGGAGTAAGACATTATCAAACAAGTTGTTTTAAGAAGCTTAATAGTTCAATAAATAGAAGTTAAAATACTTATGATTGCACGAATTTGGAAAGGGCGTACAAAGCCGGAACATTATGAGGAGTACTCTCAGTTTATGAAGGAACGCGCCATTCCGGATTATAAGAGTACGAAAGGATTTGTAAAGCTTATATTTCTACGCAGACAAGAAGAAAATTACGCTTATTTCGACCTTATTACTTTTTGGGAAAATATGGAGGTTATCAAAAATTTTGCGGGAAAAGACGCAGAGATTGCAAAGTATTATCCGGAAGACAAAAAATATTTGATCGACTTTCCCGAAAAAGTAACACACTATGAAGTTTTTGCCGAAGAGTCAGTTATTTAATTGTTGGTCAAAGCTTTTTCAATCTCTTCTTCACTAAGATTTGGAAAGAATTGCTTAAGAGCATTTACATAAAATTGAATTTCTTGATCATTACTTGCAGTTACATTTTTACTGATAAGTAGAAGTTCAATTTCAGTAAGCTTTCGTTCACCGAATTGATCGTTGATCATGGGTAAATGTTTAGCACTCATTTCTGCAATACGATGCATAATACCTGCTCTGTCTGCATATCGATCTGTAAATCTTTTAAAATTCAGAAAATTATTTTGACTAGCCAACGCTACCATTTCATTATTCTGCAGATCGGGAGGTATAGCTTGGTATTCCATTGCAATTTCAGTGAGCAGTAACTCCGCATGTTCCAGTTTTTTTAATTCCTGAAAAATTTCAGCAATAGCCGAATTGAGTTCAAAATCGATTACATTTGCGTCAGAGTCTAACGCATATTCTATTGCAATGTAATCGTATTGAGGTTGAATAAATCTCCAGGAAGAAAAATCAGGATATCTTTCATTTTTGATTGACTCACGCCATTCCTCAACTTGTGATGAACCCGCATAATCAGGGAAATAGATCCTGAAATATTCAAGATCCTCCTTCAGTCCTATCATTATCTTCTCTTTTTCGGCATCTATTTTATTTTGCTCACTGTAACTTTGAAAAAGGAAAGCCAAATAAACACCAAGAAAAACAATCAAAAATTCAAGCAAAAGGAACTTTACCCCTTGCTTTGAAAATATTTTAAATGATTTTTCCAGTCTGCTCATAGCTTAATCCACTATCATTTCATCCTTCACCTTTTTTAACTCTTCAGGAATACTGTCTTTAATGGTTTCCACAAAAGCATTTACAATATTCTGCTTCAGGAATTCACGACTGTAAACCAATCTGATTTTTCTTGTAGGAACAGGATCCATAAATTCTTTGATAACACCATTGGCACAGCGGGTATCATGATCCTGCATAGCAAGATAAGGCATCAGCGTAATTCCATAATCCTGCTCGACCAATCGTTTCAGAGTTTCCAGGTTTCCACTTTCAAAAGAGATGTTGGAATGCTGAAGTTTGTCGTTGTTCTGCTTACACAATTTTATAGTTTGATCACGGAAGCAGTGTCCTTCATTCAGTAACCATAAGTCTTGCGAGTAGAGATCGTCTATACAGAGTTTGTCTTTAGAAGAAAAGTCATGTCCGGGTGATAAGTAGCCGAGAAATGGTTCCGAAAAGAGCTCATGCTCATAGATATGCTGATTGGTGGAAGTAGCGATAATACCAACATCAAAATGATCTTCATGCAAACCTTCCAGAACTTCACTGGTTAAAGCTTCTTCAAAAACGAGCTTTACATTCGGGTGACGTTCTGAAAATGGCTTCAGGAAAAGTGGAACCAAATAGGGAGCAATAGTAGGGATGATCCCGATTCTGAAGGATCCTTTCAGCTCGCCATCTTTTACGGAAACCATATCCTCAATATGTTTGGAACCGCTTAGTATAACTTTGGCCTGATCGATAATTTGTTCACCGATAGCGGTTGGAACTACCGGAGATTTAGAACGGTCAAAAATTAAAACACCCAGTTCATCTTCAAGCTTTTGTATCTGCATGCTTAAAGTTGGTTGAGTGATATAAATCTTCTGAGCTGCGGTAGCAAAATGCCTGTACTTGTCTACAGCTACTATATACGAAAGTTGAGTTAGGGTCATATCTGAAATTAGTTTGGTTCAATCTAATTACTTCTGCTAAAAAAAGCAGTTTGAATTCATGAAATAAGATATTTCAATTAAAATTCGAATATAGGCGAAACACAACTATTAATTTTTTGATGATATGATTATACTCGGATATGTATTTAATCTTTGATACCGAGACCACCGGACTTCCCCAAAATTTTTCAGCTCCGATAACCGATTTAGAAAACTGGCCGAGACTGGTTCAATTAGCATGGCAACATCATGATCATACAGGAAAGTTGCTGTCGAGTGGAAATCATATTGTTTATCCGGAAGGGTTTACGATTCCATTCAATTCCGAAAAGATACACGGCATTTCAACTAAACGCGCACAGGAAGAAGGTGAAGATCTGGAATTTGTATTGCACGAATTTCGAAAAGCTATTGATAAAGTTCATTTCCTGATCGGACATAATGTAAGTTTTGATGAAAAGATCATGGGAGCGGAATATATCCGGAAGAAAATCCCGTCTGCCATCATGGATAAAGCAAAGATCGATACCAAAGATGATGGTACTGATTTTTGTAAGATCGAAGGCGCTCGCGGATACAAGTGGCCAACACTTACAGAACTACACTGGAAACTATTTGATAAAGGTTTTGAAGACGCTCACGATGCAGCAGCAGATGTAGAAGCGACAGCAAGAATTTTTCTGGAAATGGTTCGATTGGGAGTAACCAAAGTCAATTTCCCGATCGATGCGAAGTTATATGAGCCTTCTGCAAGCTACATGAAGCGGGAGCATTATATAGATCTGAGATCTCCGTCGCGCATCAAAAAAAAAGATGAGGTAGCAGAATCCTCTAGCGATGAAGGAAAAGAGATCGATCTTAAAGTGGAGATCGACGAAGATATAGCATTCACACATTTACATTGCCACTCCAAATTTTCAGTGCTTCAGGCTACTGCCGGAATTAAAGAACTCGTGGCAAAAGCTAAAAAAGAAGGAATGTCGGCCGTTGGTCTTACCGATCTTGGTAACATGTACGGAGCATTTTCTTTTGTAGCGGCTGCTAATGATGCCGGTATAAAACCGATCGTTGGTTGTGAATTTTATATGGTTGACGATCGTCACCAAAAGAAATTTACAAGAGATAACCGGGATAAAAAATATCAGATCCCACTTTTAGCTAAGAACCAGAATGGGTACAAAAATCTGGCGAAGCTAAGCTCCATCGGTTTTACAGAAGGTTATTATTACAAATTTGCCCGTGTAGATAAAGAAGTGATCAAAGAATATTCGGAAGATCTTATCTGTCTTAGTGGTGGTATTCGCGGTGAACTTGCTGACCTTATTCTGAATAAAGGAGAAGAATATGCTGAGGAAGCTTTGCAGTGGTGGAAAGAAGTTTTCGGGGATGATTTCTATCTGGAAGTGATCAATCACGGTCTGGATGAAGAGCAGAAAGTAAACGAAGTATTCAAAGAGTTTTCTCAGAAATATGATGTTAAACTGGTTGCTTCCAATAACGTGTTCTATTTGGAGCAGGAAGATTCAGAAGCTCATGATGCCTTGATCTGTATTGACGACGGTAAGCTGAAAAGTACTCCGATCGGAAGAGGTAAAGATTTCCGATGGGGTTTCCCGAATAACGAATTTTATTTCAAGACCACAGAAGAGATGAAAGCGCTGTTTCCGGATATGCCGGAAGCGATATTGTCTACCAAAGAAATAGTAGATAAAGTTGAGCCGATCAAGCTTTCAAGAGATGTGATCCTTCCTAATTTTGAGCTTCCCGAAGGATTTGAAACTGAAAATGATTATCTCAGACATCTGACATTAGAAGGAGCAAAGCCAAGATATCCTGAATTTACTGATGAGGTAAAAGACAGAATTGATCTGGAATTAGGTATTATTTCAGATATGGGTTTTGCAGGATATTTCCTCATTGTTCAGGATTTTATTGCAGCCGCTCGTGATATGGGCGTTTATGTGGGACCGGGACGTGGTTCTGCAGCCGGTTCTGTGGTCGCTTATTGTACTGGAATTACAAATATCGATCCTCTGAAGTACGATCTGCTTTTTGAGCGTTTCCTGAATCCGGAACGTGTTTCCATGCCTGATATCGATATTGACTTCGATGATGATGGTCGCCAAAAAGTGATCGAATATGTAGTAAATAAATACGGAAAAGACCAGGTTGCTCATATTATTACGTTCGGTTCTATGGCAGCTCGATCTTCCGTTCGTGATGTAGCCAGAGTGCTGGACCTGCCTTTATCTGATGCAGATCGTTTGGCAAAATTGGTTCCGGAACGTCCGGGTACTTCGCTGGATGATGCTTTTGGAGAAGTGAAAGAACTTCGTGATATGAAAGCCGGAGAAGGCTTGGAAGCAGAGACATTAAAAATGGCACATGTGCTGGAAGGTTCTGTTCGGAATACAGGAATTCACGCGGCAGGAGTGATCATCGCTCCTGATAAACTCACAGAATATATTCCGGTTAGTACTGCAAAAGACGCAGATCTGTATGTAACACAATTTGATGGAAGTGTTATTGAGAGCGCAGGAATGCTGAAAATGGATTTTCTGGGATTGAAAACCCTTTCGATCCTGAAAACAGCTATTGCGTATGTGAAGGAAAACCATGGAAAGGAATATGATCTGGATGATATTCCTCTGGATGATGAAAAGACTTATAAGCTTTACCAAAAGGGTGGAACCTTAGGAACATTCCAGTTTGAGAGTGAAGGGATGCGGAAGTATCTCAAAGACTTGAAACCGACTACCATTAATGACCTGATCGCAATGAACGCTTTGTATCGACCGGGACCGATGCAGTTTATTCCGGATTATATCAAGCGTAAACATGGAGTTGAAAAAGCGGAGTATGATCACGAATTGATCAAAGATATTCTGGAGCCAACTTTTGGGATTATGATCTATCAGGAGCAGATCATGAATGTAGCTCAGAAAATGGGTGGTTACACACTTGGCGGTGCAGATCTACTCCGAAGAGCGATGGGTAAGAAAAAGCATGAAGTGATGGAGGCTGAGAAGCCGAAATTTATTGAAGGTGCTCAAGCTCAGGGCGTGGATGAGAAAACGGCGATCTCTGTTTTTGAAAAGATGCAGATGTTTGCCAGCTACGGTTTCAATAAATCTCACTCGGCGGCTTATTCGGTAGTGGCTTATCACACCATGTATTTTAAAGCCAATTATCCGGCTGAATACATGGCTGCGGTAATGAGCCATAACATGAGTGACATCAAAAAAGTAGCATCATTTATTGAAGAATGTCACCGCTTGGGAATTGAAGTTGATCCGCCGAATATCAATACGGCGCGAGGAAAATTCGTAGCCAAAGACGGACGCGTTCAATATGGAATGTCGGCAATAAAAGGAGTGGGTTCTTCCGCAATTAAACAGATCGTTGAAGAGCGGGAATCAAAGGGATTGTTTAAAAGCATTTTTGATTTTGCAGCCCGGATTGATTCCAGAGTGTGCAACAGAAGAACATTAGAAAGTTTGATCGCCGCAGGAGCTTTCGATGAGTTAAATGACAATCGTGCCGAGTTGATGATGGGAGTGGAAGATATTCTCCAGTACGGCGCCCGCAAGCAGGAAGAAGAGCGATTAAGTCAGGTTAATATGTTTGGTGGTGATGCCGGTGGAGCGATGTCTCAGGAGCCAAAACTGAAGCCCGTTCCAAAATGGAGCAGTATTGAACGACTTAATAATGAGCGTGAATTAATCGGGTTCTATTTGAGTGGACATCCGTTAACGAAGTATGAAGAAGATATAAAGCTTTTTGGTAGCCAAAATCTGAGTGATGAAAGCATGAATAAACTTCGTCACGAATCTACGATCCGGTTTATAGCAATTATAACAAGCAAACGTCAGGCAACAGATAAAAAGGGTAGACCGATCGCATTTCTTCAGGTAGAGGATTTACACTCTTCAATGGAATTGGCTGTGTTCAGTAAACAATTCGATCAATTCTCAGCACTTCTGGAAGTTGATAATGTAGTTTTTATCTCCGGTAAGTTTGTGAAGCGTGAACGGGGCGACAGCGTTATTGTAAATAATATCGAGCGTGTAGAGAATCTCCGTGAAAAAAATCAGGATAATCTGAATCTTAGATTAAAGCTTGATACTGCATTATTAGATGAGGAGATCTTGAACAAAATGGAAACCTTGTTCACAACAAATCGAGGTAGTACTATGGTAAAGATGATGGTACACAGTCCTGAAGCAAATGGCCCGATCAGAATGAATATGAGAAACTTTGTAGTGGATCCTAATCCGGAGTTAATGAAGGGTTTGAGGGATGTACTCGGAGAAGAAAGTGTGGAATTGGTGATGGGTGCTTCATAAAGGGGTGCAATCAAGATGATAATTACAAACAATGTGACTAGTTAGCAGATTTATTCGCATATTTAGCGCAGTAACAAAAAAGACATTTAATTTAATTTTTGAACAATGGCAAAAGCATTAGAATTTACAGACGGCAACTTTGAAGCTGAGGTACTTAACTCAGATAAACCGGTACTTGTAGACTTTTGGGCTGAGTGGTGTGGTCCTTGCCGCATGATTGGTCCGGTTGTAGAAGAGATGGCTGGTGAATACGAAGGAAAAGCAAAGATCGGAAAAGTGAATGTGGATAATAATCCTGATATATCCGTTAAATACGGAATCAGAAGTATTCCTGCATTATTGATCTTTAAAAATGGTGAAGTAGTGGATCAGATTGTTGGTGCGGTTCCAAAGCCACATCTTACAAAACAGTTAGATGCGCAGATCGCTTAAAAGCTAATTCTTTTTAGAATTTTAAAGCCACTTTGTTAATTCGAAGTGGCTTTTTTTGTGGAGGAATTTTAATACTGTTTTCTTAACAAAACCAAATTGCCCAAGCTATCTGTCATCAGTATTTAATAGAAGTGGTGAGTAGCTTAAATACTTTCTACTACCTCAAAAAAATCTTCGCATTATCCCACACTATTTATTTGCCAAAAGGAGTTTATTCAGCATACCAAAAAACTTTCCAATGGGAGCGTTTTCTATATTTAGAAAAAAAATACTCTAAAAGAATAATAGAATTAGTATTTTATGGTTATGAAATTGAATTCCTTCCTATTTTTATTTCTTTCTACAATCCTTTTTTTGGTTGCTACATGCGATTCCCCAGTTGCTGAAGAAGGGTCGGACTATCCTCAATTCCCTCTTCCTGTTAACGAAAAAATACGCGAACTACGTAATTGTTGTGATAATCTTTTCAATGAAGGACCTCCTGAGTTCGGAATTGGTTCTTTTTTTTTAAACGAGTGGCAGCCGGGAGAAATTTTTACCATTCTTGAGCTTCGACGTCTGGATGTAACATTGTATGGGACGGCGGTATATACCGAGAGAGAAAAATTTTATGATATTGACCCTGACGGTGCACGGCCTGCTACTTTTTTATCTAAAAGCCCCAAAGAAAATTTATTATATATAGTTATTACAAATGAATACTCTCGATCCATTGGCGAATTACGAGCACTCGATCTAAGCACGCCACATACTCCCAAAGAGTTGCCTCCACTGGTCCGCGACAGCACCTACAACATTTCTTCGATTCGGATCAGAGAGCTTTCCGACGGCTCGCTGCTGAAAGTGTATTACAGCTACGGCAATGAAGACACTGGATTAGAGCCCGGCTACTACCGCCTGAGCGAGACCGGCCCGCCCGATGAATTGCTGCTAGCCCATTCCAATCCCGATGGTCCGAGCGAAGCCATCAACGGGTTTGATTTATCTCCCGATGGTTCCACCTTATTGTATCCCATTCATCCTGATCTGGTGCCCGGCCCGGCCGCCTACGGAGGACCGCGCCCTGAACTGGCCACGTTACACCTGGAAACCGGTACCCGGGAAACCCTGCCAGTCCAATTTAATGTGCAGCAGTTTCTGTGGGCACGCTACCATCCGGGTGGAGAACAAATTGTCGTCAGCAATTACCCCCGTAACATCTTAGGGTTTACCTCCGTGGATATCGATTCGATGTACATCGTGGATTTAAACACCTACCGCCGCCGCCCGCTGGACACACGAACGTGGAGATTATATTACACCGCCGATGTGTTCCCCAGCTGGAGTCCTGATGGGAACTTGCTCATTTACGGCAGCGCCAAAGTGTTCCCATCGGATTTTTCCTTAGGCAGGTATTCGGTATTTACCCTAGACTTGACGGAGCAAGAAAAATAATGCACGGATGTAATTAACAGAGTAACAATGGAGAAATAAATTACTTATGTCTATTTTAATTAAGTAATAACTCCTTCTCATGAAAAACTCCTTTCTTTATATTACTTTTTACAGCATTTTTTTATTTGCTACCGCCTGTGATACAACCGGAACCAAAGATGAGCCGGAATTTCCTGAGTTTCCACTTCCTGTAAACGAAAAGATCAGAGAGCTTCGTAATTGTTGCGAAAACCCCTTTGGTGAGGGACCACCTGAATTTGGAACTGGATCTTATTTCCTAAGCGAATGGCATACTGGAGAAATTTATACTGTTCTTGAACTTAGACGTTTAGATGTACAATTATATGGTACAGCAGTGTATACCGAACGGGAGCAGTTTTACGATATTGATCCAAAAGGTTCTCGCCCTGCTATTTATTTAAGCAAAAGTCCTACGGAAGAAATTTTGTATTTAGTTATTACAAATGAATCCAATCAATCTATTGGAGAATTACGAGCTCTAGATTTAAGCATGCCTCATATTCCTAAAGAATTGCCACCGATAGTACGCGACAGCACTTATAACATTTCCTCCATTCGTATTCGCACACTTTCCGATGGCAGCCTTCTCAAAGTCTACTACAGTTATGGGAACTCCGACACGGGACTGGAACCCGGCTACTACCGCTTGCGTGAGTCCGGCCCACCAGATGAGTTGCTGCTTGCCCACGAAAATCCCGACGGACCGAGCGAAACCATTAACGGCTTTGATTTGTCTCCCGATGGTTCTACCCTGTTGTATCCCATTCATCCGGACCTAGTACCCGGTCCTGCTGCCTACGGTGGTCCTCGTCCGGAACTAGTGCGGCTGAACTTAGAAACCGGAGCTCAGGACACTTTGCCGGTAAAATTTAATGTGCAACAATTCTTGTGGGCGCGCTACCACCCCGGAGGAGAGAAAATTGTAGTGAGCAACTACCCAAGGGATGTGCTCGGTTTTATCTCTGTGGATATAGACTCCATGTACATAGTGGACTTAAATGACAACAGCCGTCGCCCGCTGGACACGCGTACAAGTAAACACTATTACACTGCCGATATTTTTCCAAGCTGGAGTCCCGAGGGGAATCTTTTGATCTATAGTAGCGGTACTATTGCAAGATCAGATTTTTCTATTGGGAGGTATTCTATATTTACCATGGATATGACGGAGGATTGACTTTTTTACTGGTCTTTATTCTTAACGAAATACCAGATTCCCCAACCAATTCCGAAAATTATCAGAGCAATACCAAATCCACCTAAGAAAGCATAAAGTAAATAGGGGATAATAATGCTAACTACGATACCGGTAATTGCTTTTACAGGTGAAGCAGCAACTCCGGCAGCTCCAAGAAATGATTTTAATACACGTGCTAATCTTGCCAACATGATGTCTCCTTGTTTATAAACTTTGAGAGACTACGAAGTAAATTTAAAAAAGATTCGCTTAGTAGTAGCCACTAAATCACAAAGACAAAAAAGGAAAAAGCTAAGTGTTTTGCACCCTTCCATTGGTCTGACCAATTTTTCTTAACCACCCTTACGGAAAGTTAAAGTGTAGCCTTTAAAATATAACTGGGTATCATTCTGTTTGGGGGAGTGCTTACTCCATACAACATATAGGAGTTGTAATTTCCACCGGTAAATACCGTGACCATATCCAATTCCGGCCAGATATTGATTTTCTGTCCACCATTGCCTGAAGCCATATAAGAATCAAATCTTTTACCATCCACCGTTATATATTTGTGTTCCCATAGATAGCCGAATTCACCGATTCCATAAGTTGCGAACGATTTGTCTACCCAATCAGATGAAATAATTTGTTCTCCGTTCCACATGCCTTTATTCTTATATAAAAGGGCCCATTTTAACATTTCTCTTGGTGTAAGGGACTTTTGACTAAATGTTGTCCGACTTGAATAGTCGGGCGCAAATCGCCACTGATAGTTCTTAATACCAAGTTTATCGAAAAGGTTTTCTTTCGCAAATGATTCTAGTTTCTCACCGGAAACGATCTCAATGAGTTTGCCGATAGTTAATGCAATCCCTGTACAATATGAAGAAGTTTTACCGGGCTCACTTACCATTGGTAAATCAAGGGTGTATTTAACCCAATCATCACTTTGCATCATAGCTATTTCATTACCCTTACTTCTTGGATTATTATTTTCACAATCCATTCCATGCTGATAGGTAAGGAAATCTTTGATCGTTATTTTTCTTTTTCGTTCATCAAGATTTTCTACTGATTCATATTCATCATTGAAAAAAGGCAGTAAAAGCTCATTTTCATTTTTGATAAGTCCTTTGTCGATTACGATACCAAGCAATGTACCATACAACACTTTTGTAGCAGATCTTAACTGATGAGGAGCGGTGATATCATATCCATAGAAATATTCTTCCAAAACCAGTGCACCATTTTTATAGATCAAAGTGCTGTGAACATCCGGGAAATTTCCTTCAATAGTTTTTCGAACCATATCCAGAATCAAATCAGGATTTTCAAGTTCGGTGATACTTCCTGTTTTCAATCCGTCATTTATTTTTTTGGGAGTTTCATATACGTATCTGTCTCCATCATTATTCAAATCAGCTCTTGGTTCCATGTCAAGAGCATCAAAATCTTTTGATAGTAGTTGAAACGAGTTTCCATCTACAGAATAGCTAATTACTTCGTTTAGAGTATTTCTTTGGAAAGTGACTACATCTCCCTGATTATTTCTAAATGAGTCTACAGAATCAAAATAAAGCGGATACTTTGCATAGTCTATTACAGCATATAAAGTTGTATCCATTTTGGAAACCTGAAGAGTAAGCGTGGTTTTACCTTGATTTTCATAAAGCCCTTCATATTCTTTTAATTTTTCAAGTGGATCATTTTGTGATGAAGATGTGCAGGAAATCAGAAGAAAAGCACAAAATATAGCTCTGAACATTAAAGAAAGAAATTGATTTAATTAGAGTTGTCAATTATTACACTTGATGAAAATAAAAAGGTTACGAAATGGTTTCGAAAAACTTTTACCACTAAAAAGTTTGAAGCACGAAAGAGAATTAAAATCTAGTGTTTCCGTGCTTTTGTGGTACATAACCCTTTCAAGCTAATGCAAAAGTATCTTCTTCCTTAAAGTTTAGAAGGATTTCTAAAATAGGATCCATCGTGTCGTGCTTCATCAACTCCATGCGGAGTTTTTTGCCGTTGTATATACCTTTCAGATACTGGCCATAATGCTTTTTCATGATCACAACTCCATATTTTTCTCCCTGATGTGCAACTGATTTACGAAGTTGTTCTGCGCAAACATTGAGTTTTTCTTCTAAAGTTGGTTCCGGTAACAATTCTCCTGTTTCCAGATAATGTCTGGATTGTTCAAAAATCCATGGATTTCCAATGGCACCTCTGCCTATCATGACTCCGTCAACACCGGTTTCGTCAAACATCTTTTTTGCGAGTTCAGGAGAGGTTACATCTCCATTTCCAATAATAGGGATCTCAAGTCCGGGGGTGTTTTTAAGTTTTTTCAACCATTCCCAACGTGCATCACCTTTATATTTTTGGCAACGTGTTCGGGCATGAACCGTTAATGCCTTTACTCCCAGTTTTTGAAGCATCAAAGCCACTTCCTGAATTTTGATGGTGTCATCATCCCAACCGAGTCTGGTTTTAACTGTAACAGGCCTGTCTGTTACAGCATCCACAACAGTTCCTGCCATTCGCTCCATCATATCCAGATCTTTGAGACAAGCGGCTCCGGCACCTTTGTTGACCACTTTATAAACGGGGCAACCGAAGTTTATGTCAACAACATCAGGATTATTATTCAAGGCTACTTTAGCAGCGCCATGCATGGCTTCTTCCCGTCCGCCAAAGATCTGAACTCCAAATGGTCGCTCACTCTCATCAAAGCTCATTTTGTGAAGAGCGATTTCGGAGTCGCGTATAAGAGCTTCTGAACTAATAAATTCAGTAAATACTATATCGGCACCTTTTTCTCTGCAAATTTGTCTGAAAGGCGAATCTGTTACGTCTTCCATCGGCGCTAAGAAAAGCGGTTTTTTCGGTAAAGTGATGTCATCAATATTCATAACTCAAAGTTAAGAAATGTGCGACAATTATTTCAGTATCGATTTTGACAGTCCGTGTTAGTCATTTCGTAGATTAACTGCTATATTTTAGCCTTTAAAATTAATATCAAATTTATAGTAACTATGTCACTTGGAACAAAGAGTATTGAAGAACTTTTAGGGGATGAAGCATCTTTCTTACTAAATCACACCAGTCAAACTATTAAAAGAGAACGTTTGATCAAGCCATCAGGAAATTACGTTGATGAAGTTTGGTATCACTCTGACAGA
The DNA here is from genome assembly GCA_965215865.1 of Balneola sp. Classification (GTDB taxonomy): domain Bacteria; phylum Bacteroidota; class Rhodothermia; order Balneolales; family Balneolaceae; genus Balneola. The sequence continues at coordinate 2,802,085 of OZ244125.1, read as the reverse complement.
AATAACAGAGTGTTAGGTAATCTTCAGTGGTTGCTCGATCATGGAAGACTTGGTGGAACAGGATATGTTTCCATTCTTCCTGTGGATCAGGGAATTGAGCATTCAGGTGGCGCGTCTTTTGCAAAAAATCCGGATTATTTTGATCCCGAAAATATTATCAAACTAGCTATAGAAGCCGGTTGCAATGGAGTGGCTTCTACATTTGGGGTTCTGGCTTCTATGTCAAGAAAATATGCCCACAAGATTCCATTCATTGTTAAGATCAATCACAATGAATTACTGACTTATCCGAATACTTTTGATCAGATCATGTTCGGTAATATTGAGCAGGCGTACAATATGGGAGCTGCTGCTGTTGGTGCAACCATTTATTTCGGTTCTGAAGAATCAAGCCGACAAATTCAGGAAGTTTCTGAGGCATTTGCTTATGCTCATGAACTTGGAATGGCTACTATTCTTTGGTGCTACACCAGAAACAATGCTTTTAAGGTGGATGGCAAGGATTATCATGCTTCTGCAGATCTTACCGGTCAGGCAAATCATATTGGTACAACTTTAGGTGCAGATATCATTAAGCAAAAACTTCCAACCAATAACGGTGGTTACAAAGCTTTAAATTCAGGCGATTCAAGTTATGGGAAATTGGATGAGCGTATTTATACTGAGCTCACATCTGATCACCCAATTGACTTAGCCAGATATCAGGTAATAAATTGTTTTGCAGGTCGTGCCGGGTTGATCAACTCAGGTGGAGCTTCCGGAGATAATGATTTTGCTGATGCGGTTAAAACTGCTGTTGTTAATAAAAGAGCAGGCGGAATGGGTTTAATAAGTGGACGTAAAGCATTTCAAAGACCGATCAAAGAAGGAGTTAAGCTATTGAATATGATTCAGGATGTATATCTTGATGAGGATATAACTTTAGCTTAATAAGTACGTATTCTTTTTTGCCTTGCCAATTAATGTGGCAGGGTATTTTTTTATTTTTTTCAGTTAAGCAATAAACTATTTGAGTTCAGGAATAATCAATACAACCGAACCGCAAAATTTCATATCCAAGAAATATCTATTTCTTTCAATAGGATTGAGTATAGCCACTATGGCCGGCGTAATTTGGTATACATATACTCCCGGAGTTTTGGATCATCTTGCTCCAAAAAGATTGCCCGGGCTCGCTATTGCTATCATTGTTTCTTTTTTGAGAATATGGTTTTCAGCTTCTAAAATCAGGTTTTTATCTGAGAAGCAGATTGGTTGGTTAGCATCATTCAGAGTTGTCTTGGCGTGGGATTTTACTTCTGCAGTGTCACCTTCTACAATTGGAGGAGCGCCAATGGCTACATATGCCATGAACAAAGAGGGAATGAAATTAGGCTCGGCAACAGCAATTGTTCTATATGGTGTATTACTGGATCAGATATGGTTCGCCTTAGCTATTCCGATTTTGTTAATAGCAGGTATTTTTTATGAAGTTGTTCCACCCGAAATTGGCTTGGTTGGAGAGGCTTCAATGTTGCTGTTATATGCGGGTTTACTGAGTTATGCAGGGGTTTTGGCATATGGAGTTTTGATAAATCCTGCTGCGATCAAAAAAGTGGTTCTTTTTGTTTTTAAGCTACCCCTTCTTAGAAAATACAGAGATAAGATCGGAGAAGAAGCTGAGAATCTTGAAGAATATGCTCACCAAATGAGGAAGAAGCCGGCCAGTTTTTTATTTAAAGCTTTTTTCCTTTCAACAATGTCCTGGATTTGCCGAATAGCTTTGGCAACAATTGTAGTTTTAAGTTTATTACCTGCTGATGAGGTATTGTCATTACTTAGAAGCTTGTCTATGAATCTGGCATTTTTAGTTGTACCTACACCGGGAGGCAGTGGTGGAGTGGAAGGACTATTTGTTTTATTTCAGGGGCCGCTTATTGAAAGAAAATCATTTATCGGTTTAGCAGTTTTCTTATGGAGAATCATTAGTTACTACATAAGCATTGCCTTAGGAATGATGGCTACCACCTGGTATATCAACCGATCTGTTGTTGAAAGTAAAATCAAAGACTGATTTTGGCTAAACAGAAAACACAATTTGTATGCAGCAATTGCAATCATAATTCAGCTAAATGGCTGGGAAGTTGCCCAAGTTGTGGAAAATGGAATACATTTCAGGAGTCGAGGGTTGATGATAGTAAGGCAGTAAATCACAAAGCAAAAGTTGAAGGCTTAGAAAGCATTGAGAAGCCTCAGAATTTAAATGAAGTAGAAACTTCTGAGAAGTCAAGATTTTTAAGCAATATCAACGAATTCGATCGTGTGCTTGGAGGTGGGTTTCTGAATGGCGCATATATTTTGATTGGAGGAGAACCGGGAGTTGGTAAAAGTACACTTACCCTTCAAATTGCGAAATCCAATCCTGATTTAAAGATACTATACTGTGCCGGAGAAGAGTCTGCAGGACAGATCAAACAGAGAGCGAAAAGACTCGGAGTAAGTTCCAATAATCTCCTGATCTATAATGAAACTCAGATTAATAAGATCATCGAAGAAGTTCAGAAAATTCAACCTGATCTTTTGATTGTGGATTCCATTCAAACGGTATACAGAACAGAACTCCAAAGTATGCCGGGAAGTATTCAACAGGTAAAGGAATGTGCTGCTTTATTTCAGCAGTTAGCCAAAAAGAAAAATATTACCACTATTGTGATCGGTCATGTAACCAAAGAAGGCGATATAGCAGGACCCCGCGTTCTTGAACACATGGTTGATACTGTACTTCAGTTTGAAGGGGATAAAAATTATACCTATCGGTTACTTCGCAGTTTAAAAAACAGATTTGGCCCAGCGCAGGAAGTTGGGGTTTTTGAGATGAAAGGGGACGGGTTGATAGAAGTATCAAATCCTTCAGAATTATTCATTTCTGATAAAACAGAAGGGGTGAGCGGAAATGCTATTGTTTGCACTATGGAAGGTTCACGTCCTCTATTGATAGAAGTACAAGCGCTGGTTACAGCTTCTGCTTATGGAACTCCTCAACGTACTTCAAATGGATTTGACAGAAACAGATTGGCTCTTTTATTAGCAGTTCTGGAAAAAAGAGCCGGTTACAGCTTTTCCAATCATGATGTTTATTTGAATATAGCAGGAGGGTTCAGGCTGAATGATCCGGCCGGTGATCTTGGAGTGTGTTGTGCATTGGTTTCTAGTTTAGTTGACAGAGCCATTAATCAGAGAACAGCTTTTATTGGCGAAGTTGGATTAGGTGGCGAAGTTCGAACAGTTCCTCACATCGAACAAAGAAAAAAAGAAGCAGCAAAATTGGGATTCCAAAATTCGGTTGTTCCTCAAGGAAAAGGCTCAGAAGGAATCAGATACGTAAAAGAAGCTATAAAAAAAGCCCTTGAATAAATTCAAAGGCTTAGTTAAAGTTCTGATAAATAACGATTAACTATCTATTTCAGTAGCTATAAAAGTACCGGTGAATGTAGCTGTTCTGATACTATCTGATGAATAAGTATTCTGAGAACATCCATATGTTGGAGATGGTCGGTAACCATTTAATTCTTCTACTCCCAAATCAAATGTTCCATTAAGCGTCCCGTCACTGTCTTTTGTGATCTCTAATGTGCCGGAATCTCCTGAAAAAGGTACTGAACATCTGCCATCTGCAAAAAGATTTACATTAGAAGCACTCAAAGAGTCGAGATCAAAATTCTTAATAAACACCGAGTTTGTGTCGAAATCATGAGATATAAAGAAGTCGGCAGTCGGGCAATTACTTCCATTGCAATTGGTACTTAAATAAAACTGAAAGTAATTGGTGCTAACCAGATCATAAGAGATGGATCCGTTTAAGTTTGAACTACTTCCTTCCAGAACAAATTCTGATTCGAAAGGATTGACGACGTCAGATTCATTATCCGAACTACATGCTAAGAGAAGAACTAAAGTAAGAGGGATTAATTTGATAGTATTCATAATAGATTATTTATTTAAGACCTAATTTATGGTTTTAAAAGTATAAGTACATAAAAAAAAGCCCTTAGATAAAATCCAAGGGCTTAAATTTGTGATGACAACGGGAATCTAATAATTCTCTCGTTGACGGCGACGTTGCTCGCGCACAGCTTTTTTCATAGCTTCGCGACGCTCCATAGAAGGCTTAGTAAACTGTTGTCTGTCCTTATATTCATTAAGAATACGAGAACGAGTAATTAGTTTTTTAAACCTGTTAATCGCGCGTTCAACACTTTCGTTGTCTTTAACTTCAACACCTAGCATTGAGTCTCACTTCCTTTCGTTTGTTTTTTTATCCCATAATTGGGGTTGCAAATATACAAAAAATGTGGCAAAATCTGGAATTCTAAATTTACTTTAACTAACAACCGATTTAATGGAAGAAGAAAAGCCGGCGCCACCGCAGCAAACACAGCATAAAGGCTTTCTGGAAGAGCTTATGGGTGATGTATTCAACTTGGATCGGGGATTGCCCGGGACAATTTGGGGAATGATCAAAACTCCGGGAGAGGTGATAGATGCTTATTTCACAGATCGTGGAAAATATGTAACTCCACTTCGGTACTGTATTTTTATACTTGCAGTAACCACATTTATTACGGTCCGCTTTGTAGATTATGATGCTATGATGAAAAATGCAATGGAATTAGGGGCCGGAGATAGCCTTGAAGATATGGTTTCACAGCTGAATGAGTTGGTTCCTTCATTTGACTGGTCAGCTTATTTTCAAAGTATTAATGAAATAACTGTCAGCTTAGTCCAGAAGTTTAATCAGGCTTTATACTTAGTATTGCTGGCTCCAATGTTTGCGATGTTTTCCAGACTATTTTTTAAGAAAAAGAAAAGTCGTTTTGTGGAGCATTATGTGTTAATGGTTTATTCGCTTACAACATTTTCAATTTTTTCATTATTCATGTTACCTGCAATGAAAATGATGGAGAACACAGATACACCATTGATTTTCTTTTTGGGAATTCCACTGATGTTAGGATTTCTATTGTGGGCTATGATAAAGTATTTAGGTCTTAAGGGATTTTCAGAATATTTACAGGCAATAATCGCGCTTGTTCTGGGATATATTTTATACTCTATTGCTCAAACAATTCTTATTTATGTTGGAGCTTACTTGATGGAAGTTTTATGAGTTGTTTTCTGATTTTATAACTCCCAAACCAAATAAAGCAAAATCATATTTAGCGGGATCTTCAGGATCTAAAGCCTGAAGTTTTTGAGTCAGCTCCTGAACTGCTTTCCAATCGTTTTGTTTGCGTTCAAGTAGTCCTAAAGCTCGAGCTTGTCTGGCTACATGAACTTCAAGAGGAATCATTAGTTCAGAGGCCGGCATAAAGCTCATAGTATTCAAATCAACAGAGCCGCTTCGGATGCACCATCTTAAGTACATATACAATCGCTTGCATGAGCTGTTCTTCTCAGAATTCGAAATATGTTTTCTGGTTCTTTGGGGAGTCTCAGGATGGATAGCAAAGAATTGTTCGTGAAAGACAGCTATCAATTCTCTGTCCTGAGCCTTGGATCTTTTATAACACATCTCCCAAAATCCTTCAAAAGTCTGATATTCTTTTAAAATACTTTGCAGTGTTTTGATGAGCCAGTAAATGTCGATAGGTTTAAACGTCCGGTGTTTAAAACCGTCTAGTTTTTCCGCATCTGAATCACTGAAGTTCAAAATGAAATCAGCAGGCTTGTAATCCATTCTTTTAAGCAGATCATCTACTTTATTGATCACAATATCCCTTCGACCCCAAGCCATGATCGCTGCAAAAAATCCTGCAAGTTCTTTATCGTTCTTTTCCTCAAAAGCATACATAAACTGAATGGGATCGTCGTCAATGAAATCGGGTTGTTCGATTAGATTTACCAAATCATCCAGCTTGGGTTTGAGTTGAAGAAGTTTATTTTGCTGTTTTTTCATAAAGAAAGCAAGGGTTTTAATATTGTGAATTTATGCACTTTTGAGTCAATAAAAGGTATTTAATATCAAAGTGGCTTCCCTACTTTTGTACCGATATTGAGCTGTCTCAGCACAGGCTCCAGTAGCAAAAACTCCCGGATGGATAACTTCCGGGCAGGTTTTAGGGTTTAAATTCTATTAATGATTGAATGCTATTCCTCCATTTATCCAATGCCGAACTTATAGATTTTCGAAATAAAGTAGCAATCTATGGCTATTCCAAAGTCCCCTCTTGAGAGGGGATTTAGGGGTGTGTCAATCTTCAGACATATCATTGAAGAGCCTCTCCGTCAAAACCTTATTGGCTTTAGGAAACGGATATTCTTCAAGTTCAGATCTTTCAACCCAGCGAATTTCCTGGCTGCTTTTTGCTTGAGGCGTTCCTGAGATCAAAGTACAAAACCAGGCATGCATCGTAATTGAAAAGTGAGAATACGTATGCTTCAAACTCATGAATTCTTTATATGCATGAACTTTAACTCCCAGCTCTTCCCGAAGTTCTCGCTCCACCGTTTGCTGAATAGATTCTCCTTTTTCCTGTTTCCCGCCGGGGAATTCCCATAGTCCGGCAAGCATAACGTCTTCAGGTCTAAGGGCAATTAAAAGCTTCCCATCTTCACGTTCAATAATTCCAACACCGATCACTTTATGAGGCTTTTTCTTTGCTTTTGATTTATACGGAATGGAATCTGTCTTTGCAATTTTTGTAGCAATACAACCAGCCTGGATAGGGCAATTTAAACAATCAGGATTATGCGGAGAACAGACAGTAGCGCCTAATTCCATCATTCCTTGATTGAAATCAGCCGGTTTTTTATGACTTATGAGCTCGTTTACAAGAGACTGTACCTCTTTTACCGTTCCGGTTTTCCGAACATCATCTTCAATTCCAAAGTATCTGGTGATAACCCGAATAACATTTCCATCAACGACAGCATTAGGCAAGCCAAAAGCAATACTTGTAATAGCTGCAGCAGTGTAAGGCCCGATTCCTTTCAGCTTAATGATCTCATCATAAGTCTCAGGAAGTTTTCCATTATAATCCTCTACAATCATTTTTGAAGCCGCATGTAGATTCCTGGCTCTGCTGTAGTAGCCCAAACCTTCCCAAGCTTTTAAAACCTTTTGTTGGTCTGCTTTAGCTAAATCAAAAACCGTTGGAAAGGTTTTCATAAATCTTTCGAAATAAGGCCAGGCCTGATCAACTCTTGTTTGTTGAAGCATGATCTCAGAGATCCAGATCTTATACGGATCTTTTTCACCACGCCAAGGCATTTCCCGTTTATGCTCTTTATACCAGGTTAAAAGATTTTCAGTAAATTCTGAATTTGAAAGTTCAGCCAAACTTAATTCCCGTCTCCTCTGGTGATATCTAAAACTGTCAGGGTAATATCCTGAGAAGATGCAGCACCAAGTTGGTCTGAAGCAATAACCCTAAAAGTAAAATCCCCAACCTGTCGAGCATTCGGTGTCCAGGTAAACATTCCCGTTTCTTCATTTAAGGTAGCGCCTTCCGGCAGATCCACTCCTATATAGCGAATTAGTGAACTTGAAGGTTCTTCGGGATCGATAGCTTGGATCTGTAAAGAGAATGATTCATTTACTGCTATATTTGAAACTCTTACAGGACTAAATCTGGGAGGAGTGTTGAAAGAGCGGACATCGACAGTAAAACTTGTACTGTCTGAGTTGCCTTTGGAATTGGTACCCACAATGGTAAACCAATTCATCCCGATTTGTGAAGGGCCGGGCTGCCAGTAAAAACCCTGCTTTTTAATTACAGCATTCATTGATCTGGAGCGAATCGAAAATTCTACGTCGTTTGCAGAATGTCCGTTTTCTACTTCTAATCCAAGTAACAATGAATTCGGATAAGTTAGAATTTGATTGGGAATGTCTTTTAAAGAGAAAGGTCCAACCGGTTCAGATTCAATATTCTGATCAATAGTTGAAATTGCGAGACGAGTTACTTTATTATTTTCCACAAGCCATAATTTATCACCGCTTTTAGCAATGTAATTCCCGGCTTTTGTATCTGTTTTCCATGCAATCAGAGCTTCACGATTTCTGGAGTACCACAATTTACCGGTTACTGAGCGTATAAATGTAAAGCCATTCCAGTATTTGACGGTTTCCACTTTTTCATTTATGGAGCCAACTTTCCTTCCCAATCCATTACCTGTAATCTCAAAAACGTCACCACGATCAGTAGAGCCCCAAAGTTTGTCTCCATCAATAAAGAGATCAGATAAACGCTGAGAAATATTTTTGCTTTCACTGAATGAAAGTTGATCGTCTTCAGATTTGAAGACGTCCAGTTTAGAATTTCCGGTTAGTACAAACAACTGATTGGTTACAGGAGAAGAAACCAAATCAATAACAGATATATTATCACCAACATCAGGTATTATTGAGATTTCAGAATCTACACTTTCAGGGGTGTCCAGAGAAAGGGCGCCCAAACCTGTTTCTCCCAAGGCAACATAAAGCTTGTTCTGTAAGCGAACCGCTGCTAAGGGTTTTTGTGGAAGCAGGGTTGCTGAGTATACACCAAGTACGGAGGTGGGCTCTAAAATTGTTAATCTTCGATTTTCACCAAACATATAGGCAAAGCGTACATCAGCAGAAAGGTTATAGCCACGGCGTTGCATTCCTGAAGAAGTGTAAAGCCACTGTAACTGATCAGGATTTATCCGGAAGACTGCCATTCCATCTGTATCAGAAAGTATATAGAGATGTGTTTCCGAGGCTTCAATAGCTTTTACATCCGGGATATTCATCAATTGCGAATAATCCTGAACAAGAGTTTGGTCCTGAGCTTGAATTGATAAAGTTGTTATTAAAACAAACAGAAAACCTGTAACAAATTTAAATCTCTTCATAAACTTATAGCCAATTATGTTTTTTATACCAATGTATAGTTCTTGAAATGCCTTCTTCTAAGGAAACGTGTGGTTCGTAGCCTAATTCTTTTTCAGCTTTACTTGAAGAACAAGTCCACTCTAAAACCAATTCATTGGTTTTTTCTTTGTTTACAACGGGATATTTCCCTATTAATGATGCAGCATTTTCGATAATACTGCCAATCTTTTTTACCAAAGCAGGTTTTAATTTCAGTTTAAAGACTTTTTTGCCCATCACAGTTTGAGTAACGGAATGAATTTGATTCCAATTGTAAGTTTCGGCTGCCGTAATAAAATATGTATGAACTCCTGAATCCACTTTTTGAGAAGCTTTTATAATTCCGTTGATCAAATCATCTACATACACCATAGAAAGGCGGGGATGGTTCCCGTCTCCAACAATTGTACTCAAACCTTTATTGAAAGTACTGAAATAAGTAAAAATCTGATCTTCTCTTGGGCCATACACCGCCGGAGGACGAATGATCTTTATAGAATCATTTTTTCCGGCCAACTGATGGACTGATGTTTCCATATCTCGCTTGGATCGCCCGTACATACTAATTGGAGTTAATATTTTGTTCTCATCTACAGGAGTTCCTTTACTTGGACCGGTCGCGGCTAGTGAAGAAAGTATAACCAGATTCTTAACACCGTTTTTTTGTGCAATCCTGATTATATCTTCCGTAGGCGAAACGTTAGCCATATTAAACTCTTTCTGGCTGGAAGCTTTTACAATAGCGGCTAAATGGAAAACAACATCCGCACCTTTAATTCCTTTAGCAAGAGCATTAAAATCGTTCAGATCTCCTTTAACTCTTATGAAATCTTTTCCTTCAAGCCATTTATCTGTTGAACGAACCAAACAGCGTACTTCAGTAAACGTCTCATCCGCGATGAGACGATCTGCCAAGTGACTTCCAATAAAACCTGTCGCTCCGGTTATAAAGGCTTTCATTTATTGCTTATATTCCTCGATTGTTTTTGCAGAAATTTTTAATTGGATGTGCTTAAGATACGCATCTGTTATTTGGTTTTAAACTTTTATGGAAGATCTTCGGGTTGCTCTTTTTACGGGCAATTATAATTATATGAGAGATGGTGCTTCACTAACATTGAACCGTCTTGTAAAATACTTGGAATCTCAAAATATTCCTGTACTTGTTTTTGCACCCCATGTGGATGAACCTGCGTTCGAACACAACGGAACTATGATCGGGACTCCATCAATACCAATGTTGGTTCCGGGTAGAGATGAGTATAGAATAGCATATAGCTTTCCAAAATCAGCAAGAAAAAAGCTAGAAGAGTTTAAACCGACAATAGTTCATGTGGCTACACCGGATGGTCTAGGGACAGGTGCACTAAAATGGGCAAGAAAAAATAAGGTTGCAGCGGTAACATCATATCATACACACTTTTTAAGCTATGCAAGTTATTACAGGTTGCTCCAAGGCCCTGTTACATTGTTCACAAAGGTATTTATGAAATGGTTTTATAAAAAGTTCATACATACTTATGTGCCAAGTCAATCTATGATCAATGAATTAAATGATTTTGGATTAAAAGGCGAAAAAAAGATCTGGGCAAGAGGAATTAATTTAGATCTGTTTAATCCATCCAAGAGAGATATGGAATGGAGAAGGTCGGCAGGTTTTAAAGATGATGATATTGTTGTTACTTTTGTTTCAAGGTTGGTCTGGGAAAAAGAGCTCAATACTTATATAGAGAGTGTAAAGAGAGTTCAGAAAACAAATCAAAAAGTGCGTGCATTAGTAGTGGGTGATGGACCTGCCCAGAAAGAAGTAGAAGAAAAACTTCCTGAGGCACATTTCACTGGGTTTGTAACTGGTGAAGAACTTGCTAAAGCATACGCAAGTAGTGATGTATTCCTATTTCCCTCACATACTGAAACTTTTGGAAATGTAACTTTAGAAGCAATGGCAAGTGGATTGCCATGTTTAGTAGCCGATGCAATTGGAAGTAAATCTTTAGTAGAAGATGGCTTAAATGGTAAATGGGCACAGAAAAAAAACATAAAGGATTTTTCTGAAAAATTGGAATGGATAATCAGTGACGAAAAAAGAATGAAAGAGATGGGAATAAAATCCAGGGAAATGGCTACCGAATATGATTGGGATAAAATTAATTCAGGTTTGGTAAATAATTATAGGGAAGCTATAAAATTTCAAAATTTGAAAAATTAAGGTTATAAAATTACTGTGCGCATTCTATACGTTTCACATCTCCATCCGCCTGAAAATGCACCCCTAGATAATATGGGAGGGATGCAACGGGTTAGTATGCAACTTATTGATGAGTTAAACACCAGGGAAGACATTGAAATAAAGACAATTATCCAACATGCTCCTTGGAAAGGGATAGAAATAAAAACTGCTTTTTTTCTGACTAAACTTTTTTTTAAGCTCCCAAAAATAGTAAAAGAGTTTAAGCCGGATGTTATCCTGTTTTCGTCGATGGTAACGGCATCTTTGGCAAAATTTTGCAGAAACAAGATTGATGTGCCTATGGTCACTATTAATCATGGACAAGACGTAAAAATGCCAATAGGCATCTATCAGAATTTTGTTCCCAAGGTATTCGAAGCATTGGATGGAGTAATCTCTGTGTCAGAAGCAACAAGGCAAGAATGTATCAAAAGGGGGATGTCTCCTGAAAAAGGAGTGGCTTTACCAAATGGATTTGATATGTCTGATTTTAAAGATGTGCCGGACAAATCTGTAGGAAGACAAGAAATTGAGAAAGCGTTTTCCGTTGATCTGAGTAAAAAAACATTGTTGCTCACAGTTGGCAGACAAGTAAAACGAAAAGGTCATGAATGGTTTATTACGAAAGTGCTCCCGCAAATAAAATCGGAAATTATTTATTTAGTAATTGGAGCAGGTCCTGAACATGAGCGACTTAAAGAACTTGTAAAGGATTCTAATCTGCAAGAAAAAGTATTGATGACAGGGAAACAACCGGATGAAGTGCTGAAGAATGCATATGCCGGATCTGATATCTTCATTATGCCGAATATACCCATTTCCGGAGATATGGAAGGTTTTGGAATTGTATTATTGGAAGCAAACCTGGCAGGAACCCCGGCTGTAGCGGCAGATCTTGAGGGAATAAAGGATGTAATAGAGAATGGAAAAAACGGGTATAAAATTAAAGTAAAAGACAGCAAAAGCTTTTCTGAACAGATTGATTCTTTGATAGAAAACAACTTAGAAGAAATGAGTAGTTCTTCCAGAAAATTTGTACTCGAAAACTTTACTTGGAATAAAGTAGCACAGCAATATATTTCTTATCTTAAAGAAATTGTTGAGAATAAGAAAATTTGAAATTACCTCATACGTATTCAATCAAAATTTGATAGAATATTAATACTAGGTATATTTCGATGTTATAAAAGAATTTTTTGAGGATAACCTGCATGGCAGATACGAAAACTGAAGTAGCCAAGAACGATATTTTTGCAAAAGCATATAACTTCACAAAAGCAGATGAAGTTAAAGAGCAGGGGCTATATCCGTATTTTAAGCCTTTGGAAGCAACAGATGGTACAATTGTTGAAATTGAAGGCCACGAAGTTATTATGGCAGGTTCCAATAATTATCTTGGTTTAACAAACGATATAAGAACTATTGAAGCGGCACAACAAGCACTCACTAAATACGGAACCGGTTGTACAGGCTCTCGTTATTTAAATGGTACTCTTGATATCCATTTGGAGCTTGAAGAAAAACTTGCTGCTTTTATGGGGAAAGAGAATTGTGTTCTGTTCAGCACCGGATATCAAACCAATGAAGGAACCATTCAAACTATTGCTCAACGCAATGATATAATTTTCTCTGATCGTGATAATCATGCTTGTATTGTGGTTGGAACTCTTTGTTCTAATGCAAAAACGATGCGTTATCAGCACAATGATATGGGGCAACTTAGAAAACTGCTTGAAAAAGCAGACCCTGATGCCGGAAAAATTATTATTACAGATGGTGTTTTTTCTATGTCAGGAACGCTTGCAAAAGTTCCTGAACTTGTAAAACTTGCTAAAGAATTTAATGCCCGTCTTTATTTAGATGATGCCCACGCAGTTGGGGTGATTGGTGAAGGGGGAAGAGGCTCAGCTTCTGTATTTGGTCTTACAGATGAAGTAGATCTTATTAGTGGTACATTTTCAAAATCGTTTGCTTCATTAGGTGGATTCATTGTCGGAAACAAGCAAGTAATTGAATACATAAGGCATACATCTCCGGCTCATATTTTCAGTGCATCCATGCCTCCTGCAAATGTTGCTACTGTGTTAAAAGCTCTGGAAATTCTACAGGAAGAGCCATGGAGAATTGAACGATTGGAAGAGATCTCAATTTATATGCGTACCGAATTAAAAAACCTTGGTTTCAATGTATGGTCCAGTGAATCTCCGATTGTACCGGTTGTAATTGGTGATATGATGGATTGTTTCAAATTCTGGAAAGATCTTTTTGAAGAAGGAGTTTATGCAAATGCTGTAGTTCCTCCTGCTGTTCCTAAAGGTCAGTCTCTGTTAAGAACCAGTTATATGGCCAGTCACACAAATGAACATTTAGACAGAATCCTTGAAGCGTTCCGCAAAGTTGGAATAAAACACGGAATTATTGATCAGAACGGAAATTCCGGCACCTAAATCTTTTGATGTATGAATACGAATGGGGTTACCATCGTAACTACAGACGATGAGCGGAAAAAATTTATTGAATTTCCGTATCAACATTATGCTGATAATGATGTCTGGGTTCCGCCACTTCGAATGGATCAGAAAAAGCTGATCAATACCGAAAAAAACCCATTTTTTGATAATGCTGAGATGGCACTTTTTATCGCCGAGCATAATGGTGAAATAGCGGGTAGAATTTCAGCGGTTGTGGATCACAGATATAATGAACATCATGGTACGAAAACCGGCCATTTTGGATTTTTTGAGTGCATTGATAACCAACAGACGGCAAACTTGCTATTTCGAGTGGCTTCTGATTGGCTGAGAGAGAAGGGCATGAAAGATGTTCTCGGACCGGCAAGTCCCGGAATGATGGATACCATCGGTCTTTTGGTTGACAGCTTTGATAAGCAGCCTTATCTACTGATGCCCTACAACAAACCTTATTATGAAAAATTGATCAATAATGCAGGTTTCGAAGAGGAAATGGATCTTCTGGCGTTTTATGTAAACAGAGAAGATATTGATCTTACCCGTTTTGAAAGAGCACTGGATATTGTCTACAAGAGAAATCCGGGCTTAAAAATTCGTGAAGTAAATATGAAAAAACTGAACGAAGAAGTAGAGATTGTACGAAATATCTACAATCAGGCATGGAAAGATAATTGGGGTTTTCTTCCGCTTACTTATGAAGAATTGCAACATACAGCTAAGGATTTTAAAATGATCCTGGATACTGACTTTGCTCATATTGCAGAGATAGACGGAAGACCTGTAGCTTTTTCTATTGCGTTACTCGATTATAATCAGTTATTCAAAGAAATGAATGGAAATTTATTTCCGTTTGGGATTTTTAAATTCTTGTTCGGTAAAAAGAAAATAGATCGTTTAAGAACAGCACTACTAGGAGTTATTCCTGAATATCGGGGAAAGGGAATCGATGCTTTACTCACTCAAAAGGCCATTGAAAAAGGATTGCCTAGAGGATTGACACAATCTGAATTAAGCTGGGTTTTGGGTACCAATACCGAGATGATACGATTAGCAGAGCGCATTGGTGGTTCGCTGGATAAAACCTATAAAATGTATAGGAAGCAACTTTAGAGGTCACAGAAGTATAAAATTTCTTATTTCTGGTATAGAATTTTCAAAACACTACATAAATAAAATTCTTTTTAGTATAATTGAAGAGTGAAAATTTCATCATCATATAAATTTATTTCAACTCTGTTGAGTTTAAGTATAATCTTAAGCTTTACGGTTTCTCTCTGTTCAATGAGCACAATGGAAGAAATGTGTGAGCAGATGATGATGGATCACAGTTCTATGGGAATGGTTGAAATGGGGCATGATAAAGAGCATCAGGATATGGATATGATGCATGAAAAGGAGCCTTCAACTTCTTCAGATTGTGAAATGACTGTTGATTGTGATTGTAACACTGATAAAGATCTGATTGCTACCATTGCACCAACTGTGGTTTTAAAGATCAGTACACTATCTTTTCAATTTACTTTTGAGGAGTTTTCTTCAGTTAATAGTGATCAAATACCAAGAAATTCTGACCTCACCTTAACAAATTCTTATTCGCCGCCACCTCTCTTTTTGGCGAATGAATCTTTCCTGATTTAGGGATAACTACGTCCAATATTTATCATTTCTGTATTGCTCACTGTTGAAATTCAGTTCAGAAACCAGAGTGTATAAATAAATATGTCATTTTAGACAGATCTAAATCTCGGGCATTCCACGCGAGATGACTTATAAAATTCATTCATAGTTATTCTTAAATCATACCAATGTTAAATAAAACCATACGCTTTTTTCTCGAAAACAAATTAGTTGCAGTGTTACTGCTTCTGATTCTGGTAGGATGGGGACTGGTTACCACTCCTTTTTCATGGAATCTGGATTTTCTTCCAAAAGATCCTGTTCCTGTTGATGCTATTCCTGATCTGGGGGAAAACCAGCAAATTGTCTATACCGAATGGGCAGGACAATCACCACAAGATGTAGAAGACCAAATCACATATCCACTAACAACCCAGCTTTTGACTGTTCCAGGAGTAAAGACAATTAGAAGTACTTCAATGATCGGTCTTTCTAGCATTTATGTGATCTTTGAAGAAGGTGTAGAATTTTATTGGAGTCGTTCCCGAATTCTTGAAAAATTGAATTCATTGGCTGCTGGGACACTTCCACAAAATGTACAACCGGCTTTAGGACCGGATGCTACCGCACTTGGACAGGTTTTTTGGTACACATTGGAAGGAAGGGATAAGGAAGGAAATCCTGCCGGGGGATGGGATCCACAAGAACTGAGAAGTATTCAGGATTTTTATATCGGATATGCACTTTCAGGAGCTCAAGGAGTGGCAGAAGTTTCACCGATCGGAGGTTTCGTAAAAGAATATCAGATCGATGTGAATCCAAATGCCCTTTTGAATTATGATATTTCTCTTTCTCAGGTTTTTGATGCGGTTCGCAAAACAAATGTGGATGTAGGGGCTCAGACTATTGAGATCAATAATGCCGAGTATCTGGTTCGTGGACTAGGATATATCGAAAATATTGAAGACATCGAAGAAACGGTATTAAAGGTGGCTGATAACGTTCCCGTCCGGATCAAAGATGTTGCTTTTGTAACCACAGGACCGGCTCAACGTCGCGGAGCGTTAGACAAAGCGGGTGCGGATGCAGTTGGTGCCGTGGTAGTGGCGCGACAGGGAGCAAATCCTCAACAAGTGATCGACAATATCAAAGAGAAGATCAACGAACTATCAACAGGTTTACCTTCCAAAACACTGGATGATGGCACGGTTTCTAAAGTCACGATTGTACCGTTTTATGATCGTTCAGAATTGATAGGAGAAACGTTAGGGACTTTGGAAGAAGCTTTGTCTCTCGAAATTCTGATCACCATTATTGTAATTGTGGTGATGGTAATGAACTTAAGAACTTCATTTCTGATCTCAGCCATGTTGCCTGTTGCAGTCCTCATGACTTTTATCGCTATGAAGTATGCGAATGTAGATGCCAACATAGTGGCGCTTTCAGGAATAGCCATTGCCATAGGTACCATTGTGGATATGGGGGTAATTCTTTCTGAAAATATGCTCCGGCATATGGAGAATATGAAGGAAGGAGATTCACTTCTCGAGGTAATTTACACAGCCACAGTAGAAGTAGCTTCTGCAGTAATAACGGCGGTTTCAACAACCATTGTAAGTTTTCTGCCGGTGTTTACCATGATTGCGGCCGAAGGTAAATTGTTCAAACCGTTGGCATATACCAAAACATTTGCGCTGATCGCTTCTATCATTGTTGCCATTACGTTGATTCCACCTTTTGCACACTGGGTGTTTTCCGTCAAGATCAGCAACAAGAAAATAAAGTTAGTTTGGAATAGCCTATTGGTCATTTCTGGATTAGTGATTCTATTTACAGGTCCGGTTTGGGGCGGCCTGGCTTTGATTGGGTTTGGCTTAATCAACGGAGCTTCAATATTTCTTGATTCTGAGTATGAATCCAAAATTCCATTGCTCAATAATATTCTGAGTGTGGTTATTGTGACCTGGCTGTTAGCGAAGTACTGGT
Organism: Balneola sp.; assembly: GCA_965215865.1. Taxonomy (GTDB): domain Bacteria; phylum Bacteroidota; class Rhodothermia; order Balneolales; family Balneolaceae; genus Balneola. The sequence continues at coordinate 2,784,906 of OZ244125.1, read as the reverse complement.
TGCCATTCGGACCTTCCGTAGCATTGATCTGGAATCTGTTATTTGTTGTGCTGTTAATTGGCGTTATCCTGTTTTCATTTTGGTTAGTGATCAAATATTATGACAAGCTTATTGCCTGGTGTTTAGATCACAAGCTCGCATTTCTTTCTATACCGACCTTCTTCATTGTTCTGAGTATGATCATCTGGCTTGGATTCTCGAGTGTGTTCGGTTTTGTTGATAAGGGTTTTGATGCAATTGGAGTTGATGTCAAAGAAACAAAAGTATGGACGGCAGCTTCACGGACATTTCCGGGATTAGGCAAAGAATTTATGCCGGCTTTGGATGAAGGTGCTTTTCTATTGATGCCAACTACATTACCCCATGCGGGCATCGAAGAATCAAAAGATGTAGTTCGAAAAATTGACAAAGCTGTTTCTTCCATTCCAGAGATTGAGAAAGTGGTTGGTAAACTTGGTCGTACGAACTCAGCATTGGATCCGGCACCTATTTCTATGTATGAAAATGTGATTCAGTATAAATCAGAATACAAAACAGATGAAAATGGACGCAGAATTAGATTTAGGATTAATGAAGCAGGTATTTTCGAGCGAAATGAAAACGGTGAATTAATTCCTGATGAAGAAGGCAAATACTTTCGTCAGTGGAGAGATCATATACAGTCACCGGATGATATTTGGGATGAAATCGTAGCAGTAACCAGAATTCCTGGAACGACCTCAGCTCCGAAACTACAGCCCATTCAAACAAGATTGATCATGCTTCAGTCCGGGATGCGAGCGCCCATGGGAGTTAAAATAAAAGGCTCTGATCTTGAAACTATTGAGGATTTTGGTTTACAACTGGAAGAAGTTTTACGGGCTGTGCCGGGAGTAAAACCGCAGTCTGTATTTGCTGACCGAATCGTAGGTAAACCATATCTGGAAATTGATTGGGATAGAAAAAAATTAGCTCGATACGGTCTCACTATTCAGGATGTACAGAATTTTGCGATGGTGGGAATAGGAGGAATGCAGGTTTCTACTTCGGTGGAAGGTAGAGAAAGATACCCAATCCGGGTTCGCTATGCCAGAGAATTGAGAAATGATCCTCAGGCAATTTCTAAAATGTTGGTTCCAACCAAATCAGGAGCTCAGATCCCATTAGAGCAATTGGCAACTATTGAATATCGGCAAGGGCCACAAGCTATAAAAAGTGAAGACACTTTTTTAATAGGCTATGTGATCTTCGATAAACTGGACGGTATTGCAGAAGTGGATGTAGTTCGAAATGCTCAACAACTTTTTTCAGAGCGGATTGAAACAGGATCTTTAGAAGTGCCTGCAGGTGTTAGTTTTGAATTTGCCGGAAATTATGAAAATCAGGTTCGAGCAGAGAAAAGACTAAGCATCATATTACCGATTGCGCTCTTTGCCATTTTTCTGATCATGTATTTCCAGTTTAAATCAGCAGCAACTACCGGAATGATCTTCACCAGTATTTTTGTGGCTTGGGCAGGTGGCTTTTTAATGATCTGGCTATATGGTCAAGGTTGGTTCCTGAATTTCGACTTATTTGGACAGAATCTGAGAGATCTATTTCAGATGGGGACAGTGAATTTAAGTGTGGCTGTTTGGGTAGGATTTATCGCTCTGTTTGGAATTGCATCGGATGGAGGGGTAGTAATGGCAACGTATCTGGATCAAATTTTTGATAAACAAAAACCAACCAATAAAGCAGAGATCAGATCAGCTGTGATCGAGGCAAGTTCACGAAGAATTCGCCCGACACTGATGACGACCGCAACAACCATTCTTGCGTTGATCCCAATACTTACTTCAACAGGTCGTGGAGCAGATATCATGGTTCCAATGGCGATTCCAAGTGTAGGAGGGATGTTACTTCAGGTAATCACACTATTTGTAGTTCCTGTGTTGTATGCCATTTGGAAAGAATTTCAATTAAAAAGGAGTTTGAAATGAGACAATTATTTCAAAACAATTATTCAGCTTTAGGTAATGTGTCGTTTCGACGCAGAGCGTCGGAACGAGGTAAGGAAGGTAGTTCTGACATCCCTCGGATCAAATCGGGAACCGCCGATTCGATAATCTCCCCCCAAGGCGAGAATTACGAACAGGTTAAGAAAGCAAATCTCCCTTCGAAGGAACAAAAGAAAAAGTCCCCTCTTGAGAGGGGATTCAGGGGTGTGTTTTATATGCTGATAATCCTGTTACTTTCTTCAACTCTAAACGCCCAAAACCTGGAAAGCTACCAGCAACAGGCGGCTCAGAATAATCCTGAGCTTAGAGCTTCTTTCAACAGGTATTTATCTGTGTTGGAAGATCGTCCTCAATTGGGAACATTACCTGATCCAGAAGTGGCATTTGCATACTTCATTAGCCCCATTGAAACAAGAGTAGGTCCGCAACGTGCCCGGATTTCGGTAACTCAAATGTTCCCGTGGTTTGGTACTCTTTCAGAAAAGAGATCGGCATCAGAAGCGAATGCAAAAGCACAATTCGAACAATTTCAGGAGCAAAGGAACAGAATTTTCTATCAAATGGAAATGATTTGGAGCGATTTGTTTGAAGTGGAGCAACAAATTAGAATTGCTCAAGAAAATCTGAACATTATCAATACACTTCTGGAAGTTAGTTTAAGCAGATATGAAAATGGATTGACATCACAGGTTGATGTACTTCGGGCTCAGATTGAACAGGAAGACTTGAAAACCCAAATCGAACTTCTGAAGGATAACCGTAGACTGCTAAAGGAGCGTTTTAATGAATTCAGAAATGTGGATGAAAGCTCAGAGGTTACTATTCCGGACAACCTATCGGCATCAACTGCACCCAAGAACAAGGATGAACTCAAGTCAACTATCATTCAGCAAAACCCGAATCTTAATAAACTCAGATATAGAGAAGAAGCATCAAAGGAAATGGTGTCTTTGGCTGATAGAGAAGGAAAGCCTTCTTTCGGAATTGGTTTCGATTATATAGCTACCGGAGAGCGGGATGATATTGCAAATCTTCCTGATAATGGAAAAGACGCTTTTGTTGCCCGGGCCAGCTTTAAGATCCCACTTTTCAGAAATAAGTATAACGCCAAAGTTCAGCAGGCAGAATTAAATCTGAATTCGATTCAGCAGGATATAATCTCACTAGAAAATAAGTTAGAGACAGATCTTTTAACTGCACTAAGAGATCTGAATGATGCCCAAAGAAGATTCAATTTATACGATACCAAGCAAATTCAACGAGTTGAACAAGCCATCAACATAATGATGGAATCCTATTCTTCTGATGCATCTGATTTTGAAGAAATACTAAGGCTGCAAAGAAAATTACTAGACTATCAGTTAAAAAGAATTCAGGCTAAAGCCGATCTGTACATGGCAAACAGCTATATCAATTATCTCTCTGGTGTGAATAACATCTCTGAAAAAGAAATTAATTATTAAAACGAACTATCATGAATAATCTAAAAAAATACGGTCTTTATATAACAATCGGAGTTGTCGGAATCATTCTTGGCGGGCTTCTTTTTGGAGGGCATGGAACAGAGACTCATACGATGGAACAGTCAGATCAAATGAGTGAAACGGATCAGCATGTGGCTGAAAACCATACTGACGACGAAGGTAATGTAATTTACTCATGCAGTATGCACCCGAGTGTTAGACAAAACGAACCAGGTGATTGTCCGATCTGTGGTATGGAACTCATCGAAGTACAAGACAATTCTACAGCGAGTGGAAACCCTAATGAGTTAACGATGTCGCTTGCAGCAATGAAATTAGCTGAAATCGAAACTTCCGTTGTTCGCTCAGGAAATCCGGTATCAACGATCTATTTACCGGGAAAAATAATGCCAGATCAGAATAAGGTATCCAGTGTTACTGCTTTATTTGGTGGAAGAATCGTAAACCTATATGTGGATTACGAAGGAGCTTTTGTTAGAAAAGGGCAAAAAATTGCTTCGATATATTCTCCTGAACTCATTTCCGCTCAACAAGAGCTGTTGCAAGCGGTTAAATTCAAAGAGCAAAATCCCGTATTGTATAAATCAGCTAAACGGAAGTTAGCTTTATGGGAATTGCCTGCTCAAACTATAGAGAATATCGAGTCAACCGGTGAGATTAAAACCGAACTAGATATCGTCTCTCCAGCTACCGGTTATGTTACCAAGCTGAATGTTTCCCGTGAAGACTACGTAAATCGTGGAAGTATGATATATATGGTTGCAGATCTTTCCAGTGTTTGGGTGATGTTTGACGCATATGAATCTGATCTATCCTTAATACAAGAAGGGCAAAATATTATGTTCACTACAGCAACGTATCCCGGAGAAAAATTTGAAGGAACGGTGAGCTTTGTAGATCCATCAGTAAACAGTATGAGCCGAACAGCGGACGTGAGAGTAAAGGCGAATAATCCTGAAAAGAAATTAAAGCCGAACATGTTAGCTGAAGGAATATTGACAGCCAATATCTCAAATCAGAAATCTTTACTGATTCCAAAATCAGCAGTGCTTTGGACCGGTCCACGATCCATCGTTTTTGTGCAGATACCAGACAAAGAAGAGCCTACTTTTATAGCTCGTGAAGTTACGTTAGGTAAACGGGTGGGTGAGCAATACATCATTTTGGAAGGATTGGAAGCCGGTGAAGAAGTAGTAACCCATGGTAATTTCAAATTGGATGGAGCTGCACAGCTTGCAGATAAGTTAAGTATGATGAACAGAAATCCGGGAACGGGAGCTAATCGCACGGGACATGAAGGTCATAACATGGGAGCAGAAGGTTCCGGTGAGATGAAAATGGAGATGAATTCTCCATTAATGAATGAGGAACCAATGAATACGGAAGCGAAATCGGTTCCTGCAGAATTTAAATCTCAGTTAAATAATGTAGTTCAGGAATATTTGAAATTGAAAGACGCATTGGTAATGTCAGATAAATCCAAAGTTACTGCATATGCGAATAAACTTGAGAATGAACTCAAAAATGTAAACATGACGCTGGTGAAAGGAGAACTGCATACCACATGGATGAAACAACTTGAAAAAATTGACTCATCTAATAAAGAGCTAAAACAATCTCAGAACATCGAAGCTCAAAGGGCTGCCTTTCTAACGCTTTCATCAACCCTGATAGAGAGTGTTAAAACCTTTGGCATACCAAGTGTGATATTCCAACAATATTGCCCTATGACAGATGGAGGAAAGGGCGGTTACTGGTTAAGTGAATCAGAAGAAATTAAAAATCCTTATTTCGGTGAGCAGATGCTGAAATGTGGAGAGACTATTACTAAAATTGAATCATAAATCTAAATAAATATTAAAATGAAATATTTCAAAATTACACTTTTAGCATTACTACTTAGCTCAGGAGCTATACAAGCTCAAGAAAAGAACAAACAAAGCCATGACAAGCACTTAGGTATTCTTATTACGGAATATATTCAATTAAAGGACGCCCTTGTTGCTGACGATTTTGAATTGGCACAAAAGAGTTTAAATTCATTTTCTAAGGAAATTAATTCGAATAGTGAAATGATAGATCATGAAAGCTCTGATAAATATGATGCTCATCACAAAAGAATGGTTGCAGCTGTAAATACTACAATGAAAGCACAGGACATAAAAGCTTTAAGAGACAGTTTTGATGAAATTACAGATGAACTACTGGTAGCTATTGAAAACCAAGGTTATACAGACAATAAGTTATATGTACAATTTTGTCCAATGGCTAATGATAAAAGCGGGGCGAAGTGGCTAAGTACTAAAGAAGAAATTCTGAATCCTTATTACGGCTCAATGATGATAAAATGTGGAACAACGCTTAAAACTATAAATTAATTGAATTATGGAACATGAACATCACCACCATCAAGCCAATAAAGATGATAATGAAGGTCATGATAATAAACACAAAGATCATGGCAACCATCATGCACACATGGCACAGGATTTCTTAAAACGTTTTTGGATATCCACTGCTTTAAGTTTGCCGATTATTGCGCTTTCTCCAATGATTCAAGGGTTACTTGGATTAAGGGAAAGCTTATCTTTTCCGGGTGATGTCTATGTTTCGGCACTTCTTTCAAGTATAGTATTCTTTTACGGAGGCTGGCCTTTTTTAAAAGGGTTGGTAAACGAATTAAGGAACAAAAAGCCGGGGATGATGACCCTTATTGGTATTGCCATAACCACGGCTTATGTATATAGTATGTTGGTTATATTTGCAGTTGAAGGAAAAATCTTTTTCTGGGAGCTTGTTACCCTTGTAGATATAATGCTTATAGGGCACTATATCGAAATGAAATCCGTAATGAGTGCTTCAAAAGCTTTGGAGGAACTTGCAAAATTGATGCCTTCAGAAGCGCATTTGGTTCAGGAAGATGGATCAACCAAAGAGGTGGCTCTTGAAGAGCTAAAGAAAGGTGATCGGGTTCTTATAAAACCTGGCGAAAAAATACCCGCTGACGGATTCATAGTTAAAGGTAAGAGTACCGTGGATGAATCTCTCATGACCGGAGAATCAAAGCCGGTAAATAAGGGAGAAGAAGACGAAGTTATAGGTGGGTCTATTAATGGAGAAGGTTCGTTAACAGTTGAAATTAATAAGACGGGCGAGGATTCATTTCTTTCTCAGGTTATTACTCTTGTAAAACAAGCTCAGGATAGCAAGTCAAAAACACAAGATCTTGCAAATAGAGCTGCGTTCTGGCTTACCTTGATAGCGCTTGGTTCAGGAACTATTACGTTCTTTGTATGGACATTTCTTACAACTCAGGATTTCGTATTTGCTCTTGAACGTACAGTAACTGTTATGGTTATTGCTTGTCCTCATGCATTAGGTTTAGCGGTACCATTAGTAGTAGCTGTTTCGACTAACTTAGCTGCTAAAAATGGGTTTCTGATTAGAAATAGAACTGCGTTTGAAGATGCCAGAAATTTGGGAGCTGTAATCTTTGATAAAACGGGAACACTCACCAAAGGTGTTTTTGAAGTTACCGATATTATGACATTTTCAGAAGATTATAAGAAAGAACGTTTGCTACAATTAACAGCTTCTTTAGAACAAAATTCTGAACATCCTATCGCTCAGGGAATTGTAAAATCTGCTGACTCACTTCTTGAAGTAAACGATTTTAATTCTATAACAGGGAAAGGAATTGAAGGTAATATTGACGGACTTTCAATCAAAGTAGTAAGCCCCGGTTATTTAAGAGAGAATGATATCGAATTGCCAGATGATCAATATCAAACCCTCTCAAAACAAGGTAAAACGGTTGTATTTGTTATTGTTGAAGGCGAACTAAAAGGGGCAATTGCACTTGGTGATACCATTAGAGAAGACTCCAAAATTGCAATTAACCAGTTGCATGATATGGGTATCGAATGCATTATGCTTACAGGAGATAACAAACAAACAGCTGCTTACGTGGCTAAGGAACTGGGTCTGGATGACTACTTCGCTGAAGTTTTGCCCAACGAAAAAGCAGATAAAATTAAGGAAGTCCAATCACGAGGATTAAAAGTTGCCATGACAGGTGATGGTGTGAATGATGCTCCGGCACTTGCCCAAGCGGATGTGGGAATAGCAATTGGAACCGGTTCTGATGTAGCTATAGAAACAGGAGATATAATTCTCACACAAAGTAATCCCAAAGACGTAGCAGCATTAATAGCTCTTGCTAAAGCTACCTACAAAAAAATGGTGCAGAACCTGTTTTGGGCCACCGGGTATAACGCCGTAGCTATTCCATTGGCAGCAGGTGTATTATTTTCGTTTGGGGTCATATTAAATCCGGCTGTAGGTGCAGGTTTGATGTCGATAAGTACCGTAGTTGTTGCTGTGAATGCACGACTTCTTAAAATTGAAAGATGAATCTATAAATCAAATAAAAGACTTATGAAAAAAGAAGAGAAGAATACCAAGAAGATTAGTAGAAGAGCATTTTTCCGTTACACAGCTTCTATTGGGGCTGTTGTGGGAATGTCAACTATTTTGCCGGCATATGCTTTTGCAGGATTTGGGGAAAGAGATGTGTTGGAACCCAAAGGTGCTGACAATATTTTAGATCTAACCATAAGTGAAATTCCTATCAACATTGACGGGAAAACAAGTACTGCCATTGGAATAAATGGAAGTGTTCCCGGACCGCTTATCCGCTTAAAAGAAGGCGAAGATGTTTTACTTAGAGTTAAAAATGAGCTTAAAGAAGATACATCTATTCACTGGCATGGAATTATTTTACCGTTTCAAATGGATGGAGTTCCGGGAGTAAGTTTCGATGGTATTAAACCGGGAGAAACTTTTGAATACCGCTTTCCGGTAACTCAAAATGGTACATACTGGTATCACAGCCATTCAAAATTACAGGAACAGTTGGGACATTATGGACCAATGATTATTGAACCAAAAGATAATGATCCTGTTGAGTATGACAGAGAGTATCCTGTGTTACTATCTGACTGGACTTTTGAGAGTCCATATGATGTAATGAACAATATGAAAAAAATGGATGGTTACTATAATTATCAGAAGCGAACGTTTGGCGAGTTCTTTAAAGATGTTTCGGAAGATGGTTTTGTAAGTGCATTTAAAAATTATACATCATTTGCACGAATGCGTATGAGTCCAACCGATCTTGCAGATGTTACAGGAGCCACCTACACCTACTTAATGAATGGTCGTGGTCCGGAATCGAATTGGAATGCTCTTTTTAAAAAAGGAGAAAGAATACGTTTACGATTCATCAATGGTTCTGCAGGATCTACTTTTGATGTTCGCATTCCCGGATTGAAAATGACGGTAGTTCAGGCAGATGGACAGAATATAGAGCCGGTTTCTATTGAAGAGTTCAGAATTGGTATCGCCGAAACGTATGATGTAATTGTTGAACCAAAAGAAGAGAAAGCATTTACAATTTTTGCTGAATCACTTGATCGAAGCGGTTTTGCGCGTGGCACGTTAGCTCCTAATGAAGGAATGGCTGCGGCAGTTCCTGTTCTTCGTCCAAGACCAACCCGTACTATGAAAGATATGGGGATGAATATGAGCGATATGAAGATGGACGGCATGAAGATGGATAACATGGAAAAGAAAGACAACGCCATGGAAGGAATGGATAATGGAAACATGGACCATAATATGATGGGTATGTCAGGTATGAATTCAGATCCTGTAAAACATGGTCCTGATCGACATGGAGTTGGCGCAGCAGCGATTGCCGATAATCAATACAATCGCTTAAATGAGCCGGGAATAGGGTTAGGAAAAGACGGGCGTAAAGTTCTTGTGTACAATGATTTGAAAAGTCTTGAGCCAAATATTGATGAGAGAAAACCGGAAAGAGAAGTTGAATTACATCTTACAGGAAATATGGAACGCTATATGTGGTCTTTTGATGGTAAAGAATTCAATGAGGTAAAAGGACCTATTGAATTTACTCAGGATGAAAGACTACGCTTGATTCTTGTAAACGATACGATGATGGAACATCCTATCCATTTACACGGAATGTGGATGGAATTAGAGAACGAAAACGGGATCTATAATCCTCGAAAACACACTCTTTTAATACAACCGGCACAGCGAATCTCTGCACTAGTCACACCAAGAGATAAAGGGCGATGGGCTTTTCATTGCCACATTCTATATCACATGGAAATGGGGATGTTTCGAGTTGTACAGGTTAGTGATAAAAATGGAGGGATCTACTAATGCAACAAGTAAATGTCATTGTTAAGCGAACCCCAAAAATTTTCAGTAACAATATTATGTTAAAGATAAATTTTCAAAAAATAGCACTCATTTTGTTACCCATATTAATTTTAACCGGTAACTCAGTGAAAGCTCAAAAGGCTCCGGAATTTAGCAACAAGATTCTTCCCGATAACAAAACCTATTTCTACTTTGTAGCTGACAGGTTTGAATACTATTCTAAAGAAGGCACAAATCCCTTGGTTTGGGATGTTCAGGGGTATTATGGAAAGGATTACAATAAATTCTGGTTTAAAGCAGAAGGGGAAGCCCTTACTTCAGAAAAAGAAGGAGAAATGGAATTTCAAGGGTTATACAGTCGCCCGGTAACTTCCTATTTCGATGTTCAAGCAGGTCTAAGATACGATGTTGCCTATAACAGCATTACCAGTAATTCAAGAGCTTTTGCAGTTTTGGGTTTGCAAGGTTTAGCTCCTTATTTATTTGAAGTGGATGGAAGTATCGCAGTAAGTGAAGACGGAGATTTATCGGGTAGTTTTGAAGGTGAGTTAGACTTGCTGATGACTCAGCGGCTCATTATCCAACCAAGATTGGCCACAAGTGTAGCGGTTCAAAAAGTAGAAGACTTCGGAGTGGGATCAGGGCTCAATAATATCCAGCTTGGTTTAAGATTGAGATACGAGATTAAGCGAGAATTCGCTCCTTATTTGGGAATTTCCTGGAATAGGAAATTGAGCGAAACAGCAGATCTGGCAAAACTTGAAGGTGCAGATGTAAGTGTATTTGGAGTAGTTGCTGGGGTAAGGTTGTGGTATTAAAAAGAAACTTGTTTGGTAAACACATTAAAACAAGAGATAAGGATTAAATAAGAAAATAAAAGAACAAGATTTTGAATAGCTGATCAATTTAGGGTTGAATTGATAAACATTAATAAAATGAGATGCTCTCTACGTAAATATAATAACTGATAAATAAATACTACTACTATGGAACCGTCAAAACATGAACATGGAAACTATCTGAAATTTTTCATCATGATAGGAACATCAATGATAGCGATGTTCTTTTTAATGTACCTGCATTCATATGAGCTAATAAACCACGCTTGGTTTAGTGAAACGCGTTTATTTATGACCATGATAATGGGCGGCGCAATGATCATAATTATGTTGGCCTTTATGCTGAATATGTACAAGAATAAAAAAGCCAATATGGTCATTTTTATAAGTGGATTTTTATTAATCATATCATCCATTTGGTTAGTTCGAAGCCAAAGTACAGTTACGGGAACAGACTATATGGAAGGCATGATTCCTCATCATTCGATTGCCATTTTGACTAGCGAACGTGCAAATATCAAAGATGAAAGAGTTCGAAAACTAGCCGACGAAATCATAAAAGCTCAGCTTAGAGAAATAAAAGAAATGGAATGGCTTATTGAAGACATCAAAAATAATGGAATTGCTGAAACAGCAGAAGAAGCGAATTCAAGACCGGTGCCAAACTTTGAAGGGAGTTTGAATTAACCGCTTTCAAAGCATGTATAATAGATGCTAACTAAACATACACTAACATAAATCAAATTTAAAAAACTATGGAATTTATACCTGAATGGGCACCAAATATTCATCCGCTATTGGTTCATTTTCCAATTGGAATTATCATTTTAGCGGCATTGATGAACTTTATTTCTCTCTTTATTCCCGAAGAATGGTGGGACGAAAAGAAGAATACGATTATATATATAATAGGATCTGTTTCTGCAATAGGAGTTTATTATTCCGGTAAATCAGCAGCGGACAGTGTTTTTCTTCCAACGGAAGCTCAAACAGTATTAAATGATCACGCAGACTGGGCTCTTTGGCTGGTGTGGTTTTTTATAGCGTATGCCATCGTAAGAATCGGACTACATTATTTTAAACTTTTTGAGAAATCGATAACTAAATACGTGGCTTTTGTAGCAGTACTTCCGGGAATCTTTTTGTTATACGAAACGGGAGAACACGGAGCTGAAATGGTATTTGGTTATGGAGCCGGTACCGGACAATTACTTGAACAAGAAGAAGTTTCTCCTGATTTAACGGATTCAAACCCTGCTTCCTCTGAATCTTCTTTTACACAAAAAGAGAATGGTGATTGGTTTTGGGAAATAAACCAAAATGGGGTTACGGATTTGATTGGAAACTTTCATTGGACACAAGGTTCAGTTAATGACCTAAATCCTGAAGTTTTAGTTTCGAATAGTACTCAATATTTGAAGTTAAGTATAACAGAAGGATCAAACACATTCGTCTCACATAGCAATTATCAAAATGTTCAAGTCGACTATTATATCGACATGACTGATCTCGATGGGGATTTGACGTTGATTCACCATTTCATTGATAATAATAATTTTGATTATGTACAGCTCAAATCTTCAGGTGTAATAATACAGGGAAGAAAAGAGCAAGGTGAAGATAATGTGTTTCAGGAAGGTAAATTTGAACCAGGTGGAAATCAGTTTTTCAGAGTTGTTGGAAATGATACTCATTTCAGGGGATATGTAAATAAAGAAATGGCTGTTCATGGACATGGAGACGCTCCAGAATCGGGAGCTGTAGGATTAAGAATTGAAGGAAAAGGAAGTATTCTTATTTCAAAAATCGAATTATCACAACTAAAATAATCAGGTAAAAAACATGAAAACAATATTACTAACAGGTTTATTAATACTTTCAACGGGATACATATCAGCTCAGAATATGGATCATGAGAATCATAAAAAAATGGCAAATTCTGAGGAAGTGGAAGCAGTAAAAAAAGTATTGAAAGCGTATAAAAATGCTCTTGAGGCTTTAGATGTAACTGGTACTCAAAGCCTTTTTACAGAAGATGCTGATGTCTTTGAGAATGGAAAATATGAAGGAAGCTATCAGAATTATTTAGATAATCATATTGGACCTGAGTTAGGTCATTTTAAAGAATTTTCGTTTATCGATTATAAAGTGGATGTACAAATTGAAGGAAAGATTGCAGTTGCCTTTGAGACGTACAACTATAAAATCGTAACGGGAGGGGAAGACAGCAGAACTATCGAAAGACAAGCGGTAGCTACTTCGGTTCTTAAAAAAACAGAAAAGGGATGGAAGATCATGCAGAATCATGGTTCATCCAGAGCTGTAAGGAATTAGAATTTTGACCAAATTAAAGTCATTCCCAAAGAACCGCACGATAAGTGTAGTTCTTTGGGCTTTTTTGCTAAATACACTTTGGGAATTTACACAGTGCGTATTTCTTTATGACATGTGGAGTTGGCCATTTTGGAAAGGGACTATATGGATGTGGGCAGCTGTATTTGGTGATATATTAATCGTTCTCACACTTTGGAAAGGGATCACCAAAACTTTTAATTCAATACATTTTTTTAGAGGACACTTTAGAGACTATTGTATATTGGTTTTGATAAGTTTTCTCGCCGCTATATTCTTGGAATGGATTGCCATTTACTGGGAACTATGGAGCTATAATGAAAGCATGCCGTCACTTAATATTTTAGGCTTACAGGTAGGTATTTCCCCTATTTTGCAGATAACTATATTGCCTGCTTTAAGCTTATTTTTTGCGGAAAAATTTCAAAGTAAAGCAACTTATGATGAAGTCTAAGAATATACTTTTTGTTCTTGTTTTAGCTATCAGCTCACTTGTTTGGGTAAGTTGTGGAGAAAAACAAGAAGAATCTAAGGCTAAAGATGGAGCAATCACTTTTATTGAAAGTCGTTGGTACACCAAAGAACAATTTGAATTAGGGGATCGCGTATTCAGTGCCAATTGCGCTCATTGCCACGGGGGTTTGGGCCAAGGATTGGTTGAAGACTGGAAAACACCCAATCCGGATGGCCAATTTCCTGCACCACCGCTAAATGGTACCGCACATACGTGGCACCATTCAAAAGAGGTTCTTATTGAAACCATTAACAATGGAGGGATTCCATTTGGTGGAAGTATGCCGGCTTTTAAAAACGTATTAACAGAGGAAGAAAAGGAAGCCGTGATTGCTTTTATACAAAATCTATGGGACGACGAGATATACCGTAAATGGGAAAAGACATATCCCGTCAATTAATTGAATAACAATAATAAATACTACTATGAAAAATTTACTAAGCATAACTTTTATCTTACTTATATCGGGGACCACACTTTTTGCACAAGCAACAACCGACAGAGAACAAGTTGCTAAAGCATTACAGAACCTAGAAGATGCAATCGTATCTAATGATGGAAAAACTGCTTCAAGTTTACTTCATGATGACGCTGTGATACTTGAAGGTGGAGGAATTGAAACCAAAGCGGAGTATCTATCTCACCATTTTCATTCCGACGGGAAATTTTTGAGTGCTATAAACCGTGAAGAAGTATCTAAAACTATTAAAATTGAAGGGGACGTAGCTTGGGTGTCGTCAAAAACTAAAATGACAGGAACCTATTCAGGAAGAGAAATTGATATGAATAGTTTAGAGTTGGCTGTGCTTAAAAAAGAGAATGGGATGTGGAAAGTAATAGCGCTGCATTGGTCTTCGAGATAATACATTAACGATTTCAACAGCAATCTCTGCCTTTCTGAATGGGAGGGCAGGGAACATCTCCGGAGGAGTAAAAATAGAACCCCTTGATCTGAAGTTGGTGAATAAGATTTAGGTTATCAAACCATTGAGCCAACATCTGATGCCATAGAAGGGTACGAATAAACAAAACTTTTAAGCGAATTGGCTTTTATCTTATTTTTTATCGCCAGTGCAAAAAGGTTAATGGTTTCCTCTGAATGGGGGCCAATTAAATGAGCTCCTAAAATGTAGCCTTCGTCATTTAGTAACACTTTATATGCATAAGTTGATTCATTGATTCTCTTAGCGTTATACCAGTCTTTTGCAGAACCGGAATTTACATGATAAGATATCTCTTTATCCTTTAGTTCCTTTTCTGTAAAACCAACTGCCGATAGAGGAGGTAATGTAAATAAAGAGGAGGGCATTTCAGTATAGTCAGGTTTCTTTGAATTACCTCGTATAATATTTGATGCAACAGCATGTCCTTCCATTACCGCAACGGGCGTAAGATTCAAACCTTGAGTAGCTGCACAATCTCCTGCAGCATACACAGATGAGTTACTTTTACTCTGTAGAAACTCATTTACTATAATTCCTTTTTTACCGTACTCAACATTCGCTTTTTCAAGATTAAGTCCATCTAATTCAGGAACTCTTCCGGCGGCATTTACTACCATATCAGTTTGAATTGTTTGGGTTGAATTCTCAGATTTGGCTGTAACTAATAAATGGTTGTTGGTTTTTTCAATGGCTACTACTTCAGATTTTAGCTTAAGGTCAATGTTGAGTCCTTCTGTGGCTTTTACCAGATGATCTACCATGTCCTCATCAAAATTTTCTAAAGGTCTTTCACCTTTGTGCAGGATGGTTGCTTTGCTTCCGGCTCTAGCCACAAGATGTGCAAATTCGAATGAAATATAACCGCCACCAATAAAAGTAACATGATTTGGTAGGCTATCTAGATTAAGAAAATCAGAACTATCTATACAAAGATCGTTGCCCGGTATGTTTAATGTCCGTGCTTTTGCTCCTGTACTAATAACAATTTTATCGCTTTCTAAAATATCACCACCAATTTTGATAGAGTTGGGAGAATCAAAGCTTGCAGCACCATGAAACATCGTGACATCATTTTTTTGATACCCTTTATCAACCCTTGGCGGCATATTGGTAACGAAATCGTTTTTATATGCCATTAATTCATTCCAGTTAATTTCTACTTTCCCGGAAATGCCAATGTTTGACATTTTGTTGGCTCGATCGATGATTTCAGCAGCCCCAATCAAAATCTTTTTCGGGTCACAACCTCTTAACGCACAGGTCCCACCATATGGCCTTGAATCTGTGACGGCAGTTTTTAAACCTTTTGCAGCACATTTATTCGCGATTGTCATTCCTGACATCCCGGAACCTATAACAATTAGATCAAATTTCATGTGTCTCCTATATTAAGATTTTTATCTTTTTTAATGTCTTTATAATTCATAACTAACAACAGCTTTTATCTTGCTGTATCGGAGGACAGGGAACATCTCCATAAGAACAAAATACACAGCAGTCTCCTTGTTTAGGTTTCAGAACCTCTTTACATTCAGGGCATTCCCAAAAGAACTGGCAGGAATCTGTTGGCATGGTTTCTTGGGATTCATTCCCACACTTAGGACACGTTATGGTTGATTCAGCAATGGTGGTTGTCATATAAACTTAATTGATTTTGGCACTTTCTGAAGCTATAAAACCGGTTTTGTTTATAGCTTCAATAATAGTTGGGACTGTTGTTTTCTCTTTATTGAATTTGACAACAGCATTTTGATTTTCATAAGAAGCAGAAGCTTCGAGTACACCTTCAATTCCATGAGCTGCACTTAAGACTGCAGATTCACACCCCGCACAGGTCATACCTTCAATATTGAATGAAACAGTTTCAACCTGATCTTTCTGCACGTAGATAACTTTCTGATCCGGTTTCGAAGTAAAAATAGTCGAATAGTAAGGGAAGCTTATTAACAATGCGGCAACTACAGTTACTATTCCTAAAAAGGTTTTAGAATTCAGAAATGATGGATTTTCTTCGCAAGCACAATCTGGATCCCAATTGGGTTTTAATTTTCGATACCATGCATAACCAAGCAATAGTAAGGTAAGCCCGATTATATAAGGTCTGAATGGTTCGATCCAGGAAAAAGTGGCTGCTACTCCGCTTACACCAGCTACCAAAGCTACAACAGGAGTGATGCAGCATAAAGAAGCTAAAAATGCGGCAAAGATTCCCGCTCCGATCCACGTGGTCTCTGTTTGATTGTTTTTTTCTTTACTCATGCTGCTAAAACTTTTAATAGTTGGTTGTTATTAATGTGTCCAAAAATTGGAGATAGGATTTTTTTATAAACAGGATTCAAAGAATAAAAAATAACCTGCCCATCTCGTGTTGTATCGACTAAACCACCATCTTTTAATTTTCTAAGATGTTGAGATATAGCAGGAATACTCATATTCAGGATATCCCCGAGATCACAAGGACATAATTTTTCCTCAGCATTTAACAGAAAAAGAATTTTTAGCCTAACGTCATTCGCTGCTAGTTTTAGAATATCAGTTAATTTATAAATAGAAGTATCTACCTGTTCTAAGGAATTTATACATCGGTTTATTTGATTGAGGTCAGCTACCTCTCTTATACAATCTTGTTTACTCATAATATGGGATTAGTTTATTCAATAGTATAATAAATTTATTATTTAAGCAAATGCTTAAATATTTAGATTAACTTACTTAAGTATCAGATATGTAGAAACGCAGATTTTATTAACCGATTTAAGTGATACTTATACTTCTTAATCTCAACGCATTTCCAATTACCGAAACAGAACTGAAACTCATTGCCAGTGCTGCAATCATTGGGGATAATAAAATCCCGAAAACAGGAAATAAAACTCCGGCAGCAATCGGTACACCAACTGAGTTATAGATCATTGCAAAAAACAGGTTCTGTTTAATGTTTTTAACTACTTCTTTACTCAGGTTATTTGCTTTCACAATCCCGTTTAAATCTCCTTTTACCAAGGTGATCATCGCACTTTCCATCGCAACATCTGTTCCGGTTCCCATGGCAATTCCGATATCTGACTGAGCTAAAGCCGGCGCATCATTGGTTCCGTCGCCCGCCATGGCTACTTTCTTTCCTTCTGCCTGAAGTCTTTCAATTTCTTCTAACTTATCCTGAGGCAGACATTCCGCTTTGTAGGATGATAACCCAATTTCCTCAGCAACAGCTTTAGCGGTTTGCGGATTATCTCCCGTCAACATGATGACTTCAATTCCACTTTCCTGAAGCTCAGAGATAGCTTTACGGCTGCTTTCTTTGATAACATCTGTAATCACCACAAATCCGGCAATTTTGTTGTCAACAGCTAACCACGAAACCGTCTTCCCGGAATTCTGATAAGAATCTGCTTCTGTTTTTTGATCTTCAGTTACTGAAATATCAGCATCTTCAATGATCTTTCGATTCCCTAATTTAATCGACTTACCATCGATAACACCCTGAACTCCTTTTCCTGTTACGGATTCGAAATCAGATACACCGAGAAATTCTGCTTCTTTGGATTTCCCATATTTTACAGTGGCTTCTGCTAAAGGGTGTTCGCTTTCATTGTTCAGAGAAGTGATATACTGAATAATCTGTTGTTCAGAAAAATCACTGTTAACTGATGTCATAGTTTCCACAGACGGTTTTCCTTCTGTGATGGTTCCGGTTTTATCTACTATGAGCGTATCTACCTCATTCATCCGCTCCAAAGCTTCAGCATTTTTGATGAGCACTCCGTTTTGAGCACCTTTACCAACTCCAACCATTACCGACATTGGTGTAGCCAACCCAAGGGCACAAGGACAAGCAATGATCAGCACAGCAATAGCATTGATCAATGCGTACACATGTGCAGGTTCAGGACCAAATAAAGCCCAAACTCCATACGTGATTAATGCAATCAGCACTACAGCAGGTACAAAATATCCTGAGATCTTATCAGCTAGATTTTGGATAGGCGCTTTACTTCGGCTGGCTTTGTTTACCATATCCACGATTTGAGAAAGCAAGGTTTCATCACCTACTTTCTCAGCTTTCATAATGAATGAGCTGTTTCCGTTGATGGTTCCTGAACTCACGGAATCATCTTTAGATTTCTCTACAGGAACGGGCTCTCCGGTGATCATTGATTCGTCGATAGAAGTTTGTCCTTCAATGATGGTTCCATCCACCGGAATTTTTTCGCCCGGTTTTACTTTCAGATGGTCTCCAACTTCGATCTCATCAATATGAATTTCTTCTTCTTTACCATTTTTGACCCTGATGGCAGTGTTCGGAGCCAGTTTCATCAATTCTTTAACGGCATTATTAGTTTGAGAATGGGCTCGCGCTTCTAACACTTGTCCGAGTAAAACCAATGTTAAGATTACAGTCGCCGATTCAAAATAGAGATGAACGGTTCCGGCATCAGTCTTAAACTGTTCAGGAAAGAACTCTGGAAATATCAAGGCAAAAACACTGAACAGCCATGCGATTCCTGCACCAATTCCGATCAGTGTAAACATGTTCAGATTCCATGTTTTGATGGATCGCCATGCCCGCTCAAAGAACATCCATGTGGCATAGAAAACTACAGGAAGGGAAAGTCCGAATTGAATCCAGTTCCAGATCTGTACATCCATCATTTCATACAATGGATTTTCAGAGATCATTTCTGACATCGCAATGATAAATATCGGCAATGTAAATGCTACTGCGATCCAGAATTTCTTAAGTAATGCTTTATACTTTTTTTGCTCCGCAGATTCATCTGCTTCTTTAGGAACCAGATCCATTCCGCATTTTGGACAAGAACCGGGACCTTTTTGTTCAACTTCAGGATGCATAGGGCAAGTATAGATATCAGAAGAAGAACCTGAACTCATATTTTGTTCTTCAACCAGATCCATACCGCAAACCGGACAATCTCCGGGCTCATCGTAGGTTTTGTCATCTTCACAATGCATCGGGCAGTAAAACACACCAGTGCCATTATTCTCCTTTTTCCTTTCTTTCTTAGGATGATCATGATGAGAATGGTCGCCTGGTTGATAGATCGAATAATTACCTGAAAGCTGGTTTAATGCTTCCTGAAATGTTTCCAACTCAACATGTTCAGACATCTCTATTTCTGCCGTTTCTTCTTCAAGTGATACTGAGACGTCCTGAACATTTTCAATTTTAGAAAGAGCTTCAGTTACATGGGTTTTACAGCCATTGCAACTCATTCCGGTAATTTGATAAGTGTGTTTCATTGTTAGAGCTATTTGGTTATAGATCAATATCCGATAAAACAGGAATAACTTACTTACAGAATTTAGGATAAGATGTGTAAGATTCTACCGGTAGCGGGTTTTTAAACTATACTCATTTCTATGGTCAATCTTCCTTATCTTTGGATGCTTGAAACCATTGTATGAAAAGCTTGGTTTTATAGTGACAGAATAAATATGATCTATAGAAATTATGAGTGAAAAAGTAAGATCCATGTTCGCGGATATAGCCAGTGATTACGATCGGGTAAATACTGTCTTGTCATTTGGGGTGCATCATGCATGGAGAAAAAAAGCGATACTGGAAAGCGAAGCAAAAGAAGGTGATCATGTACTGGATTGCGCTACAGGAACAGGTGATCTTGCAATCGAATTTAAAAAAGCCGTTGGTGATTCAGGATATGTGATGGGAACAGATTTTTGTGCACCCATGATCGAGCCGGCTCCTGCAAAAGCACAAGAGAAAGGTCTGAAGATAGATTTTGAAGTAGCTGATGCTATGGATCTGCCTTATGAAGACAGTAGATTTGATATTTCAAGCATTGCATTCGGAATCAGAAATGTTGATGATCCTGTGGTTGCGTTAACAGAACTTGCCCGGGTAGTAAAGCCTGGTGGGAGAGTTGTTGTACTGGAATTCGGGCAACCAAAAGGAATTTTAAAGTTTCCATATAATTTATACAGCCAACATATTATGCCTGCAGTGGGAGGCTGGTTAAGCGGTAACAGAGAAGCTTATACTTATTTACCCCGAACAAGTGCTACCTTTCCGGCCGGGAAAAAGTTTTTGAAACTGATGAAGAATTCAAAGTCATTTTCAGAAACAAAAGCGGTAAAATTAACGGGTGGAATCGCTTACGTTTATGTAGGAGTTGTACAATAATTGTATATTCACACACTTAAAAATTAAAGAAAACACATGCATATAGAAGACATTAAGAAAATTCTCCCACATCGCTACCCTTTCTTATTGGTAGATCGTGTGTTAGAAACAACTGATGAAAAAATTACGGCTCTGAAAAATGTGACTGCAAACGAAGAGTTTTTTAACGGACATTTCCCGGGACAGCCAATCATGCCGGGCGTTCTTCAGGTAGAAGCACTTGCACAAGCCGGCGCTATTCTTTTGATGACCGAAAAAGTAGAAGATCCAGAAAATTCGATCATGGTATTTACCGGAATCAAGAATGCAAAATTTAGAAAGCAAGTAGTTCCGGGCGACCAATTAAAGCTGGAAGTTACTTTGGGACAAATGAGAAGAAATTTTGTTGTGATGACCGGAGTTGCTACCGTTGACGGCGAAGTAGCTTGTGAAATAGAAGCATCAGCAGCAGTAGTTCCAAAAAACCAATAATTATGAGTACTAATACTTCTGATCGCCCTGCAAAAATAACCACACAAACTGTTGTGGAGATGAAACAACAAGGAGAGAAGATCTCAATGTTGACTGCCTATGATTTTACAATGGCTCAAATTATTGACCAGGCAGGAATTGAAATTATTTTAGTGGGCGATTCAGCAAGTAATGTGATGGCTGGTTTTGAGACTACCGTGCCAATGACCTTAGATCATATGATCTATCACACTTCCTGTGTGGTTCGGGGTGTTGACAGAGCGCTGGTGATCGCGGATATGCCTTTTATGAGTTATCAGGTTACTGCAAAAGAAGCACTGATCAATGCCGGACGTATGATGAAGGAAGCAGGCGCTCATGCAGTAAAAATGGAAGGTGGTAAACCAATTATTGATACTGTTAAGAAGATCGTGGACGCCGGAATCCCGGTTATGGGTCATTTGGGATTAACTCCACAGAGTATTTATAAGTTCGGGACTTACAAAGTACGAGCAACGGATGAGGAAGAAGCTCAGGATCTGATCAACGATGCTAAACTTTTGCAAGAAGCGGGATGTTTTTCGATAGTGCTTGAAAAGATACCTGCAAAGTTAGCGGAACGAGTTTCCAAAGAACTGGATATCCCAACAATAGGTATTGGAGCCGGAGCCGGATGTGATGGACAGGTTCTCGTTCTTCATGATATGCTGGGTTTGAATAAAGGATTCAATCCTCGTTTCTTGAGACGCTATGCTGATCTGCATTCTAATATGACAGATGCTGTTCAGCAATACATTTCTGATGTAAAATCTAAAGACTTTCCTAATGATGACGAGCAATACGGAGGCTCATGAGTAATTCCAAACCATTGATCTTAGTTTGTAATGATGACGGAATTTTCTCACCGGGAATAAAAGCACTTGCAGAAGTAGCTTCCGAATTTGGTGAGGTTGTGGTTGTAGCGCCTGATCGTCAGCAAAGCGCTGTAGGACATGCAATTACTATGTCAGTACCGCTACGGGCTAATGAGATGACCGTAGCGAAGAAATACAAAGGCTTTGCTGTTAACGGAACGCCTGCAGATTGTGTAAAACTTGCTCACGGTAATCTACTGGACAGAAAACCTGATCTGGTTTTAAGTGGAATCAATCATGGCAGTAATGCGGGTATTAATATTTTATATTCAGGAACGGTAAGTGCAGCTACTGAGGGAACCATTCTAGGATATCCTTCTATTGCGGTAAGTTGTACAGCTTATCCGGAACAAGCTGATCTGAAAGGTGCGCAGGAAGCAGCGCGCAGAGTAGTAAAATTTGTACTCGATAAAGGCCTCCCAAAAGGAGTGACTTTGAACGTAAATGCTCCTGAAGGAGAATTCAAAGGAATTCAATGGAGCCGAATGGCAGACAGCCGATATGTTGAAGAATACGAAGATCGAGTAGATCCTTTTAATCGCGCTTACTACTGGTTAACCGGACAGTTTGAGTTGCTGGATGAAGGCAATGATTCTGATATCCATATTCTGAATGAAGGGAATGCTACTGTTACTCCGATCCAATATGATCTTACTGATTATAATTTGTTGAAGGAGTTTGGGGAAGAGGACCTGTAATCACTGATTCTCTTGTCATTTCGAGGGAGCTTGTCGACTGAGAAATCTAAAAGGTCGTTTTTAAGGCAAATTATTAGTTTTCTCACAACCGTTCGACATGACAGTGTCCAAAATCTCCCTTTGAAGGGAGATGATCAAGTCGACGGTTCTCGACTTGATCCGAGGGATGTTTTAGGACGTGAGTTCGAAAATATTCTCCTTCTTAAAAAAATCTCAAGAGTGAAGATCTATAATCTGTACCAGATTCCTTTTGCTGATGTACTTTTGTCGGCACAAAAGTACACAGAACCCAGGAACTGAATCTTATAAAAAGGCTTGACTTAGCATAAGGCTACCTACTTTTGTCTTGATACAAAAGTAGCAAAAAATCAAGCCGAAGCATTTAAGACGGGTTCACTGATCCTACGCTGAATAATCCTAAAGGTCTTCGTTCATTCTGAGAAAATTACTACTCTCTACACCTGAAAGGATTATTCCTGCTTCGCAGACGCTTCCGGATCACGCTCTCTTATCCGTCTTAAATACTAAGGGCATAGTTTATTTCAGCAATTAATTAAAACTGTCAACGAATTAAATGACATCTACAGAAATGAAAGAATCTAAATCTCCCTTTGAAGGGAGATGATCAAGTCGAAGGTTCTCGACTTGATCCGAGGGATGTAATTTTGGACGTGAGTTCGAAAATATTCTCCTTCTTAAAAAAAATCTCAAGAGAGGAAGATTTAAAAGAGGAAGCAGGAGCTCCCGATTTGCATTCCGAACGAGACGTTCGGAACGAGGTTTAATTCATCATTGAATATTCATTATTCAATATTCACTAAAATCCTTTCTCTCTCAACATCTTCAGTACTTCTACCCAAAAATTATTATAAATAGGTTTGAATTCTTTGCTAACCTGGACATTGATCTGATGCATGTGCGATAATGGAACCGTTCCAAGATGTTCTCCCCACTGGGCACTTTTTACAGATACAAAGGAATCATTTACCTCTTCTTTTGCAAAGATCTGAGTGTTCTGGAACATAAATACCGGATTGAGTGAGAAGTCTGTTCCTTTACCCACAGCAGCGCTGTATGAGAAATAGGGAAAACCTTCCACATCAGGAGTATTGGGATTGAATTTTTCCTGAATGTATGAGCGACACAATTGTTCAACAGAACTGAGTACCTGACTTTTTTCGCTCGGATACACATTGTCACCAAACCAATCTACTAAACCACTTAGTTTTTCCGTGATGATCTCAGGTGTTTTCAGAATCAGATCTGCGAGAAAAGTACCACGATGAGGCGTTGCCAGAGTTGTTAATGAAGCAACTTTATCAGTAATTCCAAGGTGAGACAAAGCATAACGCATATCTAGTCCGCCCATGCTGTGTGCCAAAACATTTACTTTTTCAAATCCATGATCATCACACACTTTGTTGATCAATCGTACCCAGTTTTTGGCTCTGGTTTCAATGGAAGCATACGGAACTACATTTGGAGCAAAGGCGATTACTCCGTGCTCTCTTATCAGCATAGCAGGATCATGTAGGGGAGAGGGTTTCATCAAAGATCCCAAAGCTCCGAAACCATGACAAAGAAACATAGGATATTTTGTCTGAATGATATCAGGTTGTGTAAATTCCTTTAGCTGTAGTCTTTTTATCAATGATGGAGGATTACTCTTTCCCATTACTCACTTTCTTGTTTTGGTTCTGTAGTGATCAATCTGATCGTGCTTCTTATTGTCCCGTTATCATAAATATAAATATTCATATCTCTTTCCGGAAAAAGGACTTTAGCCGGCGATTCGATCTTAAGCTTTGAAAGCGTTTGATGCAAAGAATAATGAAACATCGTTTTTGAAAAAGTAGGATGAACCGGAACTCTGTATACCGTTCGGGTAAAATTGGAATCCACTTCAATATCATATCTTCTGAAGTTTGCGCCAATGGAAGGTTCCTGACTGAGAGCTGAAGCGATCAATGAATCTAAGTTTTCAGCTGCACTGTAATCTATAGCTTTATGAGAAGGAGTAGCCACTAACATCACAGCACTTACTATACAGGATAGTGCGAGAAGAATGGTAATTAATGGACGTCGTTTCAAAGCTAAGATGATTTGTTGTGTAGAAGCTAAGGAAGTTTAGGTGAAATTGGAATCACTGATTGCGCTGATTTTAGTAACTGACGATGTCAGTTTGTTGATTTACGCTGATGGAGATCTATTCAGGGTAAATCAATCAAATCATAAAATCAGCCAGAAGTGTAATGATTGCTCCTTCGGAGCCGTCTATTTCATTGCGTTCTTGGCTCGCCAATAATTCTAAAGGTCGGTGTAGTTGGAAGCTTTTTCTGAGATTATGAGCATTTCATTAAATGAGCGTACAATAAAATCTATTAACAATGAAAAAGCCCAATTCAACTTAATGAACCGGGCTTTGATAAATAGAAGAATCAATTCTCTAAAAGGATGGCACTACATCATTTCGATAAAGTGTATCAAGTAGTGTAACGGCTACCATCAGAATAAAGAATGCAAATGCTCCAATAAGAAGCATGGTATTAAATTTAGTGTCCCAATACAGATTCATGAAGAAAGCGCAAACTAAGAATGCTTTTCCGAATGCAACTGTAAGTGCTACAACAACATCAAAAGGAGCAGGGATCTCTACATAAGAAAGTCCAACCGTTAAGATGGTGAGGATTGTTAATGCAATACCGATCGCCCAAAGTTGACCGGCAGATGAAACGTGATGTTCGTGATGATTGTGTTCGCTCATTGTTTTGTCCTCAGATAATATCATTCAATTAAGTAAAGTAGCGGGAATAGGAAGATCCAGATCACATCAACCAAGTGCCAATACAGACCAACCATTTCAACCGGAGTGTAATACTCGCTGCCAAATTCATTTTTCTTTGCGCGGATATATATCCAGATCATCAAGCCAATACCAACAATAATGTGAATGGCGTGAATTCCTGTCATTACATAGTAAATGCTAAAGAATACGTGAGCTAATGGATGGTCGATTCCTTCGTATGTATAAAGTTCAGCTCCAGGCCAGATCCCAATATGTAATTTGTGAGAGTACTCGAAATACTTAATCAGCAAGAAGACACAAGCTAATGCAATAGTGATCAAAAGATTGATCTGTAATCCTTTGATTTGATTTTTTTGAGCAGACCGAATAGCCATTGCAACTGTTAAACTACTACCAATAAGAACCAGTGTGTTAACAGCTCCCCAAACAGTGTTTAACTCTGTTGCAGCTTGTGTAAATAGATCCGGGTACCAAGCTCTGAATACGATGTAAGCACAAAATAAACCGCCAAAGAATAAGATCTCATTAACGATAAATACCCACATCCCCATTTTTGCTGCATCAAACTGCTGATCAGAGTCCACAAAGTGGTGCTGAAGATGAGCAGGATGTGCCTGTGAATGATTTGACATTTAGATTTCCGTGTGTGTTTTATTAGTTAATTTCTTTTTAGCCTAAACTGTAGTTTTTCCATTGATCGCGTTCCTTATCAACAACTTCTTTAGCTGTTCCGGAATCATGACCATTCGTGTCTACCGCTAATCCTAATTGGAATTCTTCCATCGGCTGGTGATAGTCGTAAGGACCATGAATTACTACCGGAGTGTGATCAAAGTTATGGAAGTCAGGTGGTGATGTTGCCTGCCATTCCAATCCACGGCTTCCCCAAGGGTTTGCCGGAGATTTTGCTCCTTTGAATAAAGAATGCATCAGATAGTAAAGGATGATCAGGAATCCAACGCCCAACAAGTAAGAACCAATTGTTGAAGTTTGGTGGAAAGCTGTGAACTGATCTACATAGTTGTAATATCTTCTCGGCATTCCCTGTGCTCCCATCACAAACTGAGGAAGGAAAGTCACGTTAAAACCAACAAAAATGAATACAGAGGCTATTTTAGCAAGTTTTTCATTATATAGCTTTCCGGTCATTTTTGGCCACCAGAAATGTAATCCTGCTAGCAGTGCGATCAACGTTCCACCCATCATAACATAGTGGAAGTGAGCTACTACGTAGTATGTATCATGCAAGTGAATATCTACTGAAAGAGCACCAAGCATAATTCCTGTAAATCCACCAATGGAGAATAAGAACAGGAATATAAATACATAGATCATAGGCGTATCCATTTTAATGGAGCCTTTATATAAGGTCGCGATCCAGTTAAAGATCTTAATACCTGTCGGGATACCTACCAAGAAAGTCAGGAATGAGAATACGGTAGTAGCTACTGCAGATTGTCCTGAAGTAAACATGTGGTGTCCCCAAACAAGAAAACCGATGAATGCAATTGCTAAAGAAGAAAGTGCAATCGCCCAATAACCGAATACTGTTTTCTTAGAGAATGTTGAGATCACTTCTGAGATAATTCCGAATCCCGGCACGATCATGATATACACAGCAGGGTGGGAGTAGAACCAGAAGAAATGCTGGAACAGAACCGGATCACCACCAAGAGCAGGATCAAAGATTCCAAAACCTAACCATCTTTCCATTGTTAACAGAAGAACGGTGATCGCAAGTACAGGGGTTGCCAATACCTGAATGATGGAAGTAGCATACAGTGCCCATACATTCAAAGGAAGTTTTCCCCAGGTAATTCCCGGAGCTCTCATCTTGTGGATGGTAGTAATAAAGTTAGTTCCCGTCAGAATCGAGGAGAAACCAAGTATAAATACCCCCATGGTTACCCAAATTACACTACTGGAGGATTCTGTACTATATGGTGTGTAGAATGTCCAACCCGTGTCTAAACCATGTTGCGCTAACGCAATAAAAGTAAAAATTGCACCGGCTACATAGATGTAAAAACTGGCAAGGTTCAGTTTCGGGAAGGCTACGTCCTTTGCCCCAAGCTGCATCGGCATAATAAAGTTACCTAATGCCGCCGGAATTGAAGGAACCAACACGAAGAATACCATAATGGCACCGTGTAGTGTAAATAACTGATTGTATGTATCTGCTTCAATAAAAGTTTTAGCAGGGGTCATCAATTCAGTTCTAAGTAGAAGCGCTAATGCTCCACCAACTGCAAAAAAGATAGCTACGGCAACCAAGTACATGATCCCGATCTTCTTATGATCAACAGTTGTCATCCAAGCCCAGACACCTTTTTCATCAGTCAGATAGGTGTTAGAAGGATTATCAGATGGTTTAAAGCGCTGAACTTTTAGAGTTTTTTTATTTGATACTTCAGCAGTTGCCATATCACTTAAGCGTTTTTAGATATTCGATGATATTGGTGATTTCTTCGTCAGAGATTCTTCCTTCATAAGGAGTCATCACGTTATCGTAGCTTTCTACGATCTTAGCACCGGGATTTAAAATTGATTCGCGCAGATAGTTTTCATCTACGGTTACAGTAGAACCATCTGAAAGAGTTTCTTCGCTTTCCCAAAGTCCTTTGAAAGAAGGTCCGATCAATCGGGTGCCGTCGTCAGAGTGACATGTAGTACAACCCTGAAGCTGAACCAATTGCTCTCCTTGTTCTACAGGTGTTCCTGAAACTCCACCGCCATTTTTTTCTAACCAGGTTTGGAAATCTTCTTCGGTATGTACGATTACTTTTGCAAGCATATCAGAATGTCCGGTACCGCAATATTCTGTACAGAATACAATAGATTCTCCGGCTTCTTCAGCTTCAAACCAAACGTAGGTATAACGTCCGGGAACAACATCGTGCTTTACACGATAATCAGGTACAAAGAAAGAGTGCAGTACATCTGAAGATTGAAGAACGATCTTTACAGGTCGTCCTTCAGGAACATGAATTTCATTCAGCGTTTGTGCACCGTTATCATACTTTACATTCCAGCCCCATTTGAAGCCATTTACCTGGATTTCATACGCATTATCAGGAACTGATTTAAGGTTTAACCAGCCGGTGTATCCCCAGCCAAAAATCACAAAACAAATCAGAAGCGGGACAACTGACCATGTAATTTCCAGAGTATTGTTATGAGTAATTACCGGAGTTTCATCATCTTCAGATCTTCTGCGATATTTGATCGCAAAATAAATAAGAGCGATAGTGATCCCGATCAAAAGAACGAGACTCACTTCATTGATAAAATGAAACAAGGCATCGGTGCTGTCGGCTGTGGGCGATTTCGCCTCAGGAAGCATGAATTCGAACAGTCTGTCCATTAGTTATAGTCGAAGTTTTGTGATTGTTTTTTACGTCTTTCCCGTACCCAAAAAAGGGTGAGAAATATACCGAGAATTATTAGAGTAGCCAAGCCCCCAATCTTCATAATATTCATGGCAACCGGCACATAGCTGTTAGAATCAGGATCGTATTGATAGCAGTACATTAGAATTTTTTCAACAGTACTGCCGATTTTACCATCGGCCGATTCGAACAAAGCATTTCGTGTATCAAATTCGTTGTATTTAATGCCGTAAAGATAGCGAGTGATCTTTCCTTCAGGACTCAGCATAATAATTGCAGCACTGTGCGCATATTCTCCGGTTCCCTGAACTTCGTTGTATTTGAAGCCTACAGCATCAATTACTTTGTCGATCTGAGGTTGTTTACCGGTTAAAAAGTACCAGCCTTCTTCAGCATTTGTAGTAGTAAGTTTGTTGATGTACTTACTACGATATTCTTTCGCCATGTTGTGGTCTTCCAATGGGTCGATACTGAACGATATAACCAGATAATCTTTTCCGGGCTTCCATGCCAGTTCATCGACTACATCAATTACACCATCAACAACTAAACCACAAAGCATCGGGCATTCATAATAGAGAGGATTCAGAATTACAGGCTTTCCTTCTTCGAGTAAATCGCCTAAACGAATGCTGTCACCTTCAACGGTGGAAAATTTTGCATCAAGAGGAATAATATCTCCGAGTTTTTCCTCGATGCCTACGTCTTGCAGCGCTTGCGAAGTACCCGTATTACTACTTTGGGCAAAACTTCGAAATGGAAGTTGAAGCACTGCAAACAAAATAAATGCTAACAGTGCAAAGCGTCTCATAAAATTAATTTTCAGCTATCTTATTAATAGCCTGATCAATTGGTATTCTGTATGTTCCGTTTTCCAGATCAACAACACCATAGCTATTCAGCGTTTCCGCATCCTTAGCTTTCAATTCTTTTATTTCGGAATACTGACTATTTACAGAAGCTTCGTTTTGGGCATCAAACCAGCTGGCCTGAGCAAAATGTATCAATCCGTAAATAATTACAATTACCAGACCGGTTCCAAAAGTGGTCCAAAAGAAAAGCTTGTTATAATTCAGGTTATCATCATTAACCCCGTGAGAAACCGCAGCAATAAGGAGCTCATCTTCTGTTTCAAGATTTACATTTTCTCCGGATGCGTGATGGTGACCACCGTGTGCGTCTGATCCTTCAGCGAAAAGAGAAGCTGAGTTCTTTTTAAGAGCAGCTACCCATTCAATAACTTCATCTTTTGAAACGCCTTTCTTTTTTGCGAAATCGTCCAGTTCCCCTACAGGAAGTGAGATTGCTTCCAGAGCTGTTTGTGCTTTAAATTCTGCGCTGTGCTTAGTCGACATAGATCAGCAATTAATGATGATAAGATTTTGATAAACATTCGTCCATTTTAGGATCGTTTTGAGGGATCATGCTTTCTTTTTTGAACTTGTTGAAGAACAAACCAAAGAACATTCCACCTAAACCTAAAAAGGTAGCGATATCAATCCAGCTGAAATGAAGACCATGAGCATCTCCTGCATGGTTAGCCGGCATTGAGATCCAGTAAATTTCTAAAAAGTGCATAACCAGAACAATTACGGATACTAATCCTAACATGAAACGGCTGCGCTTGGCTTCTCTGTTGATGAGAAGTAAAAATGGTAGTGCAAAACGGAATATCAATAATCCGTAAGCGATGTATTCAAATCCGCCTTCCAGTCTGTTGTAAAACCAAAGAGTTTCTTCCGGAAGGTTAGCATAATAGATTAGCAAGAACTGACTGAAAGCGATGTATGCGTAAAATACTGTGAAAGCAAAGAACCATGCACCAAGGTCGTAAATATGTACTTGCTTGATAGTGTCTTTCAAAATTCCTTGTCTCTGAAGGAAGAATACCAATAAGATCATTACCGGCCAGAAAGCCTGGAAATTGATCGCAAAGAAATACACACCAAACATCGTTGAGAACCAGTGTGGGTCAAGCGACATCAACCAATCAAAACCCGCAAAAGCAACAGAAAGCGCAAACAACGGAATACCCGGAGCACTGATCTTTCTCATCAGAGTAGTCATGCCCCAATCGCTGGTTTTGTCCATTTCAACAGAAGCTTTGTACAGTTTGTGACCTAACCATCCCCAGATCGCAAAGTAGATAACCTGACGAACGATGAAGAAAGTTTGGTTTAAATAAGCTGATTTACCGTAGACTATCTTATCGAACTCTGCACTTGCTTTGTCATAAAGTGCAGGATCTGTCCAGTGATAAAGAGTCTGCATTCCTAAAAGAACAGGAATAAAGAAAATAGCCCAAACCCAGATATTGGAAGAAAATACTTCAAAAAAGCGTTTAAATACGGTTCCCCAACTGGCTTTTGTTATATGATGCAGCATCACAGTAATCAATGCTGAAAGGGAAATGCCTGCAAAAAAGGTAAAGCTTACGATATAAGAAAAGAAAAACTGATCGGGTTGTAAGAAATAACCGATAAAACTGGCGATCAATCCTGCAAATCCAAGTCCATAAGCAGCACGTGGTATCATGCTGTTTTGCGGGAATTCGAGAGAATCTGTAATAGTTGGCTTATGACTCATTGTAATGTATTAAGCTATTTTCTTAGTTATCACTCAGTGATTTTATGTATAGAACCAGTGACTCAATTTCTGTGTCGGACAAGTAATCGTAAGGCTGCATAACGCCTGTTTCGTATCCTTGTGTCTTTTTTGCTCCCGGAGCAACAATGGACTCACGTATGTACGTCTCATCTTTTGTAATAGAGATCGTATTTCCATCTGCATCAATACCCTGAGCTGTACTTCCAAATAATCCTTTCCAGGTTGGGCCTATTCCGCCATCAGAACCATCTTCATTATGGCAGGTTCCACATGCATATTGTCCAACTAATTGCTCACCCATTTGTACAGAAGCTTCAGCTTCCTTTTCAGGTTTGCGAGCTTCGGCAAGAGCAGCTAAACGCTCTTGTTCAGCTTTATATTCGCTTTGCAGATCGTTTACATCAACATCATACTGGTTGATCTCGTCTTCGCTAACATTTTGACTAGCCTGAAGCGCTCTGATGTAAGCTACAATTGCCCATCGGTCTTCAACTTTAATTTGAGTTGCGTAAGAAGGCATCGTTCTAACACCATTATAGATAGCAGAATAGATTTCTCCATCGGGAGCTTCTCTTAAACGATCTTGATGGTAAGTAGGAGCCGGAACATAACCGTAATTTCCGGTCATGATAATTCCATCACCTGCACCGGTTCCACCGTGACAAACTGAACAGTATACATCGTAACGCTCTTGTCCTCTGTAAAGCAATTCTTTAGTAACTTCAACAGGGATGTCGGTAATCCATTCTCCGTTTGCATCTGTGCCTTCGTAGTAAGCTACATCAGATTTTAACAATCCACGAGCTATGGTTCCTTCCACAGGTTGACGCATAGAGCGGTTGTCTTCAAAAAACTTGTTTACTTCCTGAGCTTCCATTCTGGGTTGCTGATCCATGTTCATGTTAGGATGGATCGGGGGTTTTTCAGAAATCTGTCCCCGGCATGAAGCGAAAACCAAAGCAGCTCCACTTAAGCAAGCCATTTTAAGGATATTCTTAGCGGTCATTAAAGAAGTTATTTCATTCTTGTTAGTCATATACTTCCTCTATATGTGTTGCTCCGGCTTCTTTAAGCAATTCTTTTACTTTTTCAGTTTCGAAAAGAGAATCTTCAGCTTCAATACAAATGAAGAAGCCATCGTCAGTAGCTTTTTTAAATCGGTCAACGTTAAAAAGAGGGTTGTTCAATTTTGGAAGTCCGTTCAGGAAGAACATTCCAAATACAGCACCAAATGCTGAAAGTAATACTGTTAATTCGAACGTGATTGGAACCCATGCCGGCGCATTGAAAAAAGGTTTACCACTGATATTCATCGGGTAATCCATCACAGCCATGAAATACATCATGGTCAGCGCTCCACAAAATCCTACAAGACCATGACCAATTACGATCCAGCCCAGTTTAGATTTCTTCAGGTTCATCGCCTTATCAATTCCGTGAATAGGAAAAGGGCTGTAAGTATCGAATTTACTGTAACCAGATTTCACTGTTAAAGCAGCTACATCATATAGTGCTTTCGGATTCCGGAACTCGCCCAAAATGCCATGCAACTTTGGTTGCTCTTCAATTTTCTTTTTAGCTGGTGCACTCATTATTTATGCCTCCACAGCTTTAGGAGTTGGAATTTCAACTTTAGGAGCTTGATAGTCATGATTTTCATCATAATTGTGCGGATCGGCCTGCGGAATTACCATCTTAACTTCTGCAAGTGCGATCATCGGTAAAAATCTTAGGAACAACAGGAACATCGTAAAGAATAACCCAAAGGTTCCTACATAAGTGAGAACATCCCAAATGGTAGGGGAGTAATAATCCCAGGAAGAAGGCAGATAATCATTTGCGAGTGAAGTAACCGTAATTACAAAACGCTCGAACCACATACCGATGTTTACTACAATCGAGATGAAGAAAGTAAATCCAACGCTTCTTCTTAGTTTTTTGAACCAGAAGAATTGAGGAGATAACACGTTACAAGTCATCATTGCCCAGTATGCCCATGCATAAGGACCGGTTGCTCTCAATAAGAAAATTGCTTTTTCATATTCAACGCCACTATACCATGCAATAAAGAACTCCATCATGTAAGCAAAACCAACCATTGAACCTGTAACCATAATTACAATGTTCATCTTCTCCATGTGGTCGTCTGTCATGATGTCTTTCATGCCGTAGATCTTTCTGGCAACGATCATCAGTGTTAATACCATTGCGAAACCGGAGAAAATTGCACCGGCAACGAAATAAGGAGGGAAAATAGTGGTGTGCCATCCCGGAATAAGTGAAACGGCAAAGTCAAAGGATACAATAGTGTGTACAGAAAGTACAAGAGGGGTTGCCAATCCGGCTAGGATCATATACGCTTTTTCATAATTCCACCAGTGACGGTTACTTCCTGTCCAACCCAAAGAAAAGATTCCGTAAGCGTATTTTCTGATCTTATCAGTAGCTCTGTCTCTGATCGTAGCCAGATCAGGTACTAAACCAACATACCAGAATAAAAAGGAAACTGTGAAATAAGTAGAAACAGCAAACACATCCCAAAGAAGGGGAGAGTTAAAGTTTGGCCACATTGCCATTTGGTTAGGAACTGGAAATACCCAGTAAATAACCCAAATACGCCCAACGTGAATAGCAGGAAAAACCCCGGCACACATTACGGCGAAAATAGTCATTGCTTCAGAGAAACGGTTGATGGCAGTACGCCAATCCTGTCTGAAAAGGAATAATACAGCAGAAATCAAGGTTCCTGCGTGACCGATACCAACCCACCAAACAAAGTTGATGATTGCCCAACCCCAACCTACAGGGTTATTTAGTCCCCAGACTCCGGTTCCTTCCCAGATTAGGTATCCTACAGCAATTCCAAGTACGGCGAGCAAAGCATTTGCTCCAATCATTGCCAGATACCAACCTTTTGGAGTTGGTCTTAAGTTTATATCAGTAACCAATCGTGTGAGGCTGGCAAAATCATGATCGCCTTTCACAAGAGCGGGTTCCGGTACGTAATCGTATTTACTCATGTTTGGAATTATTCCTGATTAAATTCTTATGCCAAAACTGGGTTTGGGTTTCTTAATTTAGCTATATATGAAGTTCTTGGGCGTGTATTCAGCTCTTCAAGCATCTGATAGTTACGCTCATTTCTTTTCATTTTAGCAACTTCACTATTTTCGTTGGTCAAATCACCAAAGTAGATCGCATCTGCAGGACAAGCTTGCTGACAAGCCGTTTTAACAGCACCTTCAGCAGGTTTTGGAGAACCTGTTTCGATCTTAGCGTCTATTTTAGCTCTGTTAACTCTTTGAACACAGTATGTACATTTCTCCATAACTCCACGGAAACGTACAGTTACTTCCGGATTCATCGCCATTTGGATAATATCTGGCTCTGCTCCGGTTGTTAAAAACTCTTTAGGGAAGTTGAAGAAGTTGAATCTACGAACTTTGTAAGGACAGTTATTTGCACAATAACGAGTACCAATACAACGGTTATAAGTCATTTGATTCATTCCGTCTTCACTGTGCGTGGTTGCCGCAACAGGACAAACCTGCTCACAAGGAGCCATTTCACAATGCATACACGGAACAGGCTGATGAGCCGTCATTGGAGCATCAGCATCTTCGCCTACATAATATCTGTCGGTACGAATCCAGTGCATCTCGCGACCGCGATTCACTTCTTTTTTTCCGATTACCGGGATATTGTTTTCAGATTGGCAAGCAATCACACAAACACCACAACCAAAACAGGAGTTAAGGTCAATAGCCATTCCCCATTGTGGTTCAGAATCGGGATATGTTTGCTCATCAAACAGTGAAATCGGCACATCTTCGCCTTTTTCAGCAGCTTCTTTCATACCGGGTACTTCATAAGTATGGTAGCTCTTGAAAGAAGCGTAGTCAGGATTCGATTTATATTCTTCTAAAGTAGCCATTCTGTAAAGATCACGACCTTCAAGGCTGTGGTGATCCTGAACACAAGCAATTTCATAAGTATCGCTTGTTTTACTTACAGAACCTTCAGATACAAAATGATTACCAACTAAAGGATAGGTGTCAACTCCACCGGTTGTGTAGTCGATGTAACGATTGGCAACACGGCCAATTCCGTCACGTCCATATCCAACGGTTAATGAAATGCTGTTATCAGCATGACCCGGTTGGATCCAGGCTGCGATCTTAATAGTCTGTCCGTTTGATGTGATCTCTACCACATCTTCATTTTCCACATCTAATTGCTTAGCTGTAGCAGGACTCATCGCGGCTACGTTATCCCAAGTGATCTTAGTCATTGGATCAGGAAGTTCCTGCAACCATGCAATGTTTGCAAAACGACCATCATATAAAGTAGAATCAGCTCTTACTGTAATTTCAATTCCTGAGATCGCATTGTCTTTGCTGGTATCAGGTCTGAAACTGCTTGAAATTCGAACGTTAGCTTTGGTAAATCCTGAATTAGTATCAACGCCATCATGCAGGAGTTGAGCCCATTTAGATTTAAAACCTGAGCTGTAAATATTTTTCCATGTATTTTGAACAAGATCGTATCCGGATGTCATTTTTCCGTTCACAATGATGTTCAAAGTCTCAATATCACTTAGTCCATTATATAAAGGCTGGATCTGAGGCTGAATTACAGAGCGAACACCACCATAAGAATGACCGTCGCTCCATGATTCTAAATAAAAAGCCTTATTAATATGCCATGAAGCCTTTTTCGAAGTTTCATCTACATAATCAGAAAGATGAATCACTTCTTCAACGTTGCTTAATGCATTTTCAAAATCTTTGTTTTGCGCTGAGAATACCGGATTCGTTCCAAGCATTACAATAGTGTCGTAACCACCGTTTTTCATTTTTTCAACAGTAGCGTTGAAAGCTGAAGTGGACTCTTCATCCAGATGTGGAACTTCAAGGTAGTTTACAGTATTTCCGTCGTTACCTAATGCTTTATTGATCGCAGCTACAACCGCATGTGCATTTTCAGAGTGATTGTTTCCAACAGAAACAACAGATTCGCCACGGTTAGCAACCAATTCATCAGCAAGAGCAGAGATCCACTCATGGTCACTGAATTGATTTGAGTAACCACTAAAAGCATTCAATCCTGATACTCTTCCTGAAAGCGCTGCTGCAAGTGCATGAGCAAAAGCATCAATTTCACTGGCTTTTAATCTCAGGCGATGATCTGCATAAGAACCGGTTAAAGAATATCCGTTCTCAACAGCGTAGATTCTACTCATGGAATCATTAGTGCTGGTAACTTTACGAGCAGCACTGATCTGCTTTCCGTATTCCACACTGTTTGGATGTGTACCATTTAGTACATCATCATCAAGAGAAACAAAAACGTTTGCTTTAGAGAAATCGAAATGAGCACGAAGTCTTCTGCCAAATGCCTTTTGAGTTCCTTCAAGAGCATTTGATTCGCCGAATGGCTCATAAGTAACCCAATCAGCATTATTAAATTTATTTAAAGCCTGAGCTTTCAGTCCTGATAAAGTAGGAGAGGAGCTGGCTTCAGAAATAAAGGCGATATTTTTGTTTGTATCAGCGAAATGCTTCTTAGCAAAATCAACAAAATCGTTTACAGTAGAATCAGTGCCTTTTCTTAAAACTTTCTTTGATCTGTCCGGATCATACATTCCTAAAACAGAAGCCTGATGGAAGATACTTGTTCCTCCGTGGCTACTGGGATGCATGTCATTTCCTTCAACTTTTGTAGGACGACCTTCATGATTCTCAACTACAAGTCCTGTTAAACTTCCCTGAAACGGCATTGCGGAAGCATAAAACAATGGTACGCCCGGCACAATGTCTTCCGGTTGTTTAGAATACGGTAATATTTTTTGAACAGGACGGCGAGCAAAATCACAGCTTGCCAATAATACAGCAGAACCCATAATTGCAAGGAATCCACGACGTGAAAATCCATCTGACAACTCTGAAGCATTTTCAGGGAACTCACGTTCAACAAATTTTTGATATTCCTGGTTCTTAGCTAATTCGTTTAAGCTTTTCCAGTAAGTGTTTTGTTTAACTTCGCTCATTAGATGATGTATAAAGTTCTAAAATCCGTAATTAGTAGTGGCAGCCCTGACAATATTGAGGAGGACTTACGTTATTTTTCTTCACCAACTCTGCGCCTAGTTCAGCTTGGTTCTCAGCTTTGTATCCCATAGTAGTAACTTCTTCTACAGGTCTTAATACTTTTTCAGGTTCGCGGTGGCAATCTAAACACCATCCCATACTTAAAGGCTCTGCCTGATATACAACTTCCATTTTATCAACTCGTCCGTGGCAGCTTTCACATCCAACGCCAACTGTTACGTGTGCGGCGTGATTGAAATACGCATAATCCGCTAAGTTATGAACACGAACCCATTCAACAGGTTGTCCGGTTTCCCAGCTTTCTCTGATGGGAGCGAGTTTTTCGCTATCGGTTTTAACCTGGTTGTGGCAATTCATACAAGTTTGAGTTGCCGGAATATTTGCCTGTTTGGAATCAAATACATTGGTATGGCAGTATTGGCAATCCAATCCAAGTTTATCAACATGTAATTTGTGACTATAAGGAACCGGTTGCTCAGGAGCGTATCCTACATCGGTGTAGCTTGGAGAGAAAAAGTACCATACTGAAAAGATCAGAGCGTTTGCAACAACGATAAGACCGATCAAAATTTTTCGAGGAACTTGATTTGTCCACTTGGGGAAAATCTGCGCCATAAAGATTGCTTAATTTAGTTAGCGGAACATTGCTTAATTACCTTTAATTGAAGCGGGGCAAATCTACCGATATTTTCCATCTATATGAAGTCAGGAATGGATAGAACCTTCTATTTAAAACTGTTCTAAATAAAAAGAGCGCCGATTCAAACCGTAGCTTTATCAAAGCATCAAAAGATACTACAGATTTGGTAAAGTTTCTCAATCAAAAACGAAAAACTTCAAACATTTATTAAGCTTTATGTAACTTAGGCTATTCAAAAAAAAATAGTACCCAATTTTATTTAATGTCTGAAGAAATTAATATTCCTGAACAATCTAAGATCCTGCAACAAGTAAGCGCTAAAACTGCTTTCCGAATTATTATGGGAGTGAGCTTGGCAGCGCTGCTGTTTTTG
Organism: Balneola sp.; assembly: GCA_965215865.1. Classification (GTDB taxonomy): domain Bacteria; phylum Bacteroidota; class Rhodothermia; order Balneolales; family Balneolaceae; genus Balneola. Next base: position 2,746,392 of record OZ244125.1, on the reverse strand, counting down.
GTGTGGCTGATCTATTGGAAAGAAGGAGCTGAAACTTCCTATTCATGGGTTCCATATTTACCTGCATTGAATGCAGCATTCAATTCGTTGAGTACCGTTTTCCTGTTGTTTGGGCTGAACGAGATCCGTAAGCGGAATTTCAACAGACACATGAAATTCATGACCGCAGCTTTTATTGCGTCTGCGATGTTCTTAACCAGTTATGTGATCTATCATCATTTTCAGGGAGACACAAAGTTCCTCACGGAAGGGATCATCCGTTATGTGTATTTCTTCATTCTGATCACACACATTGCGCTTTCTGTTTTTGTAGTACCGTTGGTTCTCTCGAGTTTCTACTTGGCACTCACCGGAAAATTCCAAAAACACCGCAAAGTCTCCAAGTGGACGTTTCCTATCTGGCTCTACGTATCCGTTACCGGTGTAGTGATTTTCTTTATGCTGAAGTTTGTGGGGTAGGTTGAGATTAAAATTATTCGTTTTATAAGGCCAACGGGTTATTTGTAGAATCAGGAGTAATTGTAAGTTATCTGTTCAATGATGGAACCTCGCCAATAAGAGTATTTTATCAGCCCCTGAGTTTTCAAGTGGGTACATATGGGCTGTCCTTTCAATACAATGGATTTGTTGTAACTATTAAATTCTAATCCAAATTGTCGGATAGAGCAGAGTAGTATCACTCCCTCCTAAATTTCGTGATCTGATGATTAACCGGTGATTGTGTTTTCAGAAAGGCATAAATAGCACTTAATTCTTCTTCGCTCATATTGCTGTAAAATCGCCATGGCATTTCGGTATTAAAATCACCGGGTTTTACCACATTTTTATTGATCACATTGCTTGTATCCTGAAAGCTTTTAAACCGAGCTATAAATGCTTCTTCCGTCCAACTGCCAATACCGGTATTAATATCAGGGGTAATATTAGCAGATGTAACAACTCCGCCTAAATGGAGTTCGAATTCCATTCCTCCGGCAAATTGCATTCCTTCAATAGGATTTCCTTGTTCCATAGGCGTATGGCAATCGGCACAGCTTGCAGCGGTAACCAGATATTTTCCATAAGCTATTTTGTCGGAAGGGGCAGGCTTTTCCATAAAATCCGGTTTACCGGGAATAGTGTTTATAATAAAATTCATCGGGAAATTAGATGAAGATTCGGGAACATCATATTCGATGGGTTCCAGCGTGCGTAGGTAAGCAATGATATCATAAATGTCTTCCGGATCAACTCTTCTGTAATTGGTATATGGCATAATTGGAAACAACGCATTGCCCTCCTTATCTACTCCGGTCGTAATCGCTCTGAAAACTTCACCATCCGTCCAGTTACCCAAATGATATGGAGTCAGATTCTTTGCGTAATAATCACCCGGGAGGCCCATTTTTGTGCCAAACAATCCACCACCTTTACCCTTTGTGCCTTCTACAATGGTCAATCCGAATTTGGTATAATCTTTATCAGAATGGCAATCTACACATGCAAATACAGTGTTAGCAAGATATTCCCCACGCTGTATGCGATCATCCGTGAGTTCTATTTTCAGATCAGGAGCCGGATCAACATTTGGTAGCGCAGTGCTTACGTATATGAGCAACCCGCATATCCCAATTACAACAACACCTAATAATCCCCCGAGTATTTTCAGTAGCTTTTTCATAATCCCAAATTTTAGTTAAGAGGTATTTTCCTCTCTGCAATCCCCAATACCTCAGAAATGACTGACGATAATTTGTTTAATAAAAATGAAAAAGTCTATACCGATACAAAATATTGTTTAACAGGGTTTTCGGTCGCACACTTTACACTGTAGAAAATGCCCGATTTTACTTTCCCTGCCTGTCTTTGTAGTTACCCATTCCCGAATTTGCCAGGGCGGGTTGTGACGAATGTGCTGCTGATGACCGCATTCCAGATCTGCTACCCAATCATCTTTTTCATCTTTATGAAAACCGACAATAGCTCGCTTCATTTATCTTTTTTGGCTGCAAGTACTTTGGTAAGATCTAGTTTCTGAATGGCACTAATAGCAGCTTCAACGGCTCCTTCATTACATAAACCACTTATGGAAGCATCCATAAATCCTTCTTTGGCAGCATTTATACAGGCTTCGCGGATTATTTCGGCTTCCGTTTTACTATTAAGAGGTGGTTGTTTGTCATTCGAAGACATAGCTTAACAATTAATGGAATTTCTGATTTTGATAGGTATTAAATATTGGTGAGATAACCCAATAACAAGTGCGTTTATTTTAAAGCCCTGTGTAATATTAATAGTGGAATTACAAGCAATAAAAAAAGCCCTGCTGTTGGGCAGGGCTTTTAACTTCAGAATAAGAGTGATTTATTTAATCAATGTCATTCGTTTCGTTTGTACCTTATTTCCAGCCATTATTCGGTAGATGTAAACACCACTGGCGAGATTACTTCCATCGAATGTAACAGAATGTTCACCTGAACCCATTCGGCTGTTAACCAAAGTTGTTACCAATTGACCCGTAATCGTAAATACATCAAGTCTTACATCTCCTGATTGAGGAAGTGTAAATTGTATTGTTGATGTTGGATTAAAAGGGTTAGGGTAATTTTGGTTTAGCTTGAATGTTAAAGGTAGTTCTTCCGGCTCGTTAGATACACCAATCATTGTGGTGAACGAAATATTGAAGGCATTTTCTGCCATTCTGATTGAGTCAGAAGCTACTGCCATTACCGTCCATTTCAGATCTACGTTTACACCATCGAGTGCACCCAGATCTTTCAGAGTTGAATCGATAGCAGCGTATGTTCCTATTAAGGAAGTCGCTGAACCTTCATCGTCAGATTCGGTTACAAATAACGGATTTGAGAAATCTCCGTTAACTGAATCAAGCATGAATACATAACTAACTTCAGCATTCGAAGTTGCTTCTTCCCAGGTAAAAGTTACCTCTGTTTCAGCACCTGTTCCTAAGTCAAAGCTGGAATCATCTGCAGGTGCAAGTACACTAAAGGCATCAATTGTAATGTCTGTATCAGCCATTAATTCAACATCACCTTCAAAAGCACCTTTGTAAGGAGCAACTGAGCTTCTGGTGGTTCCGTCAATATCAATCAGTATTGATGTAGGAGCACCTGCCAGATTATTATCTCCAACTGAACTTCCTGTCAAGCGTAGATCAGTTGTAGAAGTAAACTCTACAGCAACTTCGCTGGAGTTTGCATCATTACCTGATGCTGTTTGCCAGTCAGCTAGTGTAGCAGCATCTGTTGTATTGAATAAACCCAAATTAGCTGAAGCTCCACTCACATAGTAGTTGTTGAAGTCTGCATCTAGTTGAGCATTGCTGGTGATAGGCCAGTATATTGCATTTGCATTAGATGCGTCCTGATCAGACACAAAGATGTTATTTCTCAGGTTCCAGGTTTGAGCTGTTGTAGACTCCTGGTGAGGACCAAATCCTGCATGAATACCGGTTTCATCACTTGAACCAATTCGAACTGAATTATGATAAATAGAGTTCACAGAGTTTCCTGCAGCGTTGTCGAAAGCGATGCCATATACATCATTCCCGGTAGCAGCTCCGATGTTTGCGAAGTTATCTACCGCAACCATATTGTTAGCAACAAGAACAGTATCTAATGAAGCATTAAACAAAATACCAGCTGCAAAACCCGGTGTTGTTGTACGGTTAATCTGTAGCCCTACGATCTCATTACCCGTTACACTGGTTTGGCCTCCATTTAAAGCAAGATAAATTCCTGCATATCTGGATCTGTCAGCTCTCGGACTGTCAATAGAGATAGTGTTATTCATAATGGTGTTATTTAAACTCCACCATGTTGTTACACCTCTGTAGGTAGCATGAATTCTGTTACCGGACACGGTTGAACCATCAGCCATTACAGAGCTTGTTCCCCAAAGACCTACACCATTTTGGAAGTCACCGTCTACTGAACCAATTAGGTTATTGATAACAGCGAGACCAATGGTGCCATTAGGGCCAGATTCGTTTGTAACGATACCAGACGCAGTAACATCACCACCTGTATAAGTCAGATTGCTATTAGCAATAACTGTATTGGTGGTTCCATAAGTATAAATAAGTGCTGCAAAGGTTGTATCAGCACTGGTTATAGTCAGGTCACGAGTATCTCCACCAGGTGAGTTAGAACCGTCGATGGTAACGTAATCTGCATTGTTGATCCAGATACCATCTCCACCGGAACCACCCCAAACTTCAATAGTTGGTGTTTCTCCCGAAACAGGTTTAATAGTAAGACCTGTGAATTCGGTTAGATCATCACGATCGATTTTCAGTTCATTAGAAGTTTCATCTAAATCACCTGTGATATACAGATTGGTAGCTGAAGATAAACCATCAGTATTTACATAGTGAATTGCCTGATGTAGAGAAATAAATCCTTCTGCATCAGTAGAACGCTGAGGAACGAAATAATCTCCTGCTAATGCTGCTTGAGCTTCTGCAGCTAAACCAAGGTTAGTGAATATGTTCGTATTTTTAATGATCCACTCACTGTCATCAAAATTAGTACCGAAAGAACCTAATGCAGTTGTATTACCGGTAGTAACACTTGCCTTACGTACTAAAGTAAAGTTCTGAGTTCCTTTTTCAACACCTGCAACTTCCCAACCGTCACCTGGATCGTTGTTTGGATCACCAAATACATCAACCCATGTAGTGTCACCACTTTGAGAATCGATATGGATAATTCCTCGAGCATCATCACCGTTGTGGTGAACCGGACTTGGAAATCCAAGTACTTCATCAGCATTTTCTGCGGCAAAAAGGCTGGCATCAACTGAGGCGTTAAGTATTACATATTGCTCGCCTGCTGCGATACTTGCTTCTTCAGTAAATGTATGATAGAATTCCCAACCGCCACCATTTACTGATTGCGCTATTCTGTAGTTCTGAAGAATTACAGTAGAGTCTGAAAGGTTCGTAATCTCCAAAGCTTTATTGTTGCTTGAGCCTTCGATATACTCAGAGAAAATTAAGTTAGAAGGGTCATCTACAACCGGTAGTGTACCATTTGTGAAAGCTGCTAAACCATTCACACCACCTAACGCATACACGTTATAAGTGCCATCTTCATTTAATGAAACTTTAGCTTCTCCATGGATGGAACTAAAAGTATCAGTATCATCTCCTAATAAAGGTGATTCAGCAACAATAGTAGGGTTTGCTGCATCAGAAATATCATAGACGTAAACTTGTCCGGTTTTACTTCCCCCACTTGCACCATCAGGACGATATGTATATACAGCTAAATGATCTTTGCTGTCATAAGTAAAGGCTTGCATTCCGTTTCTTGAAGCAGAAGCTAATACACTACCAGTTACATACTCACCAGAGCTTGAATACCTTGCTGGAGCAGAACTATTTCCTCCAATATAAAAATCAGAAGTTCTTCCCAAACCAAGAGGAGCAACATCAGAACTGCTTCCAACTGCTACGAGAGATCCTGAAAGAGTGATAGTTTCAGTATTCCAGGTTGCACCTTGATCGGATGTAGTTAATACATACACAATTCCCGGATCCGTAGTAGCGGCTGGTACCCAAACTTCAATTGTGTTATCAGTCAAAGATCCAACAACAGTAAATTTATCGCCTAGTCTTTGTGCAGTCGAAGTTGTTATAGAAAGAGAATCAGAGTAAGCTCCACCCTCAGATGTCCACCAATAAAGATGAAACGGATTCGTTGATGCATCTGTAGTTAAATTACTTAAAAATATTGCACCATCGTCTGATACTTCAACTTGGTTTAAAGCAAAAGTACCTCCCGAAACTCCTGATAGATCAAAAGCAGTCGTTAACGTAACATCAGCTCCTGTAGCGGCGTCCATAACTCGGATCGTTGAGTTTGCTCTGTCAGCTGCGTAGACTCTGTTATTGCCATCAACTGAGCCATAAGCCATTCCTCTAACCGATCCAACTGTAAACCATGATGGTAGCGGTTCCGGTGCACCGGTGCGCGAAGTTCGTTCCCAGACGGTATTAAGCTCCTGTGCTTGTACCGAAAAAGTAATCCCCGTAATTAGTAATAAAACTGCTGAAGTTGTCAACAGTAAGTTTTGTAAATGTTTTTTCATTCAATTAAATATTTAGTTAATAGAAAAGATATCGATGAAAGAAAGGTATATATTATGAAATAAGATAATTATGCATGTTATGTACATTGAAATAGCCTTTACTTGATACTTATACTACTTATACTGAGTAAAAAACATATCTAAACTTTAGTGTATAATGTTAGACTACATTTTCTTTGACATTATTTAAGAGATTTTAAAATGAAAAAAATATTTGTCCTACTAATATTAATATTATCTGCGGGAGACTACGTCTCGGCTCAACTTTTCGGACGTCAACCTGAATTCACTCGCCAGGATACTTTGCGTGGAACAATTACTGCTGAACGTTCTTGGTGGGATGTGACCTACTATCATTTGGATATGAAAGTGAATATGGAAGACAGCACTTTTACCGGAACTAACACCATTCAATACAGAGTAGATTCTCTTACAACTCCGATGATGCAGATAGATCTGCAGCAACCAATGGAGATTTATAAAATCACTCAGGGAGGGAAAGCGCTTTCATTTCAAAGAGAAGGGAATGTTTTTTTTGCAGAGACTTCATCAAACCAAAAGATAGGAGAGGTTAATGAAGTAGTTGTCCATTTTTTTGGGAAACCAAAGAAAGCAGTCAGAGCGCCGTGGGATGGAGGAATTTCATGGACCAGAGATAAAAACGGAAATCCATTTGTAGCTTCATCCAATCAGGGAATTGGGGCGAGTATCTGGTGGCCCAATAAAGATCATGCCTATGACGAACCGGATAGTATGTTGATGAGTATCACTGTTAGGGATGATCTGATGAATGTGTCTAACGGAAGACTGCGAAAAGAAACAGATAATAATGACGGCACTAAAACATGGCAATGGTTCGTAAGTAATCCCATCAATAATTACGGAGTGAATATTAATATAGGTGATTACGTTCATTTTGAGCAAATCTTTGATGGTGAAAAAGGCGAGCTTGATATGGACTTCTATGTTCTGAGCTATAATCTTGAAAAGGCTGTTAAACAATTTGCGGATGCACCCCGAACCATAGAAGCTTTTGAACATTGGTTTGGTCCATATCCTTTCTATGAAGACAGTTACAAACTTGTAGAAGCTCCGTATCTGGGAATGGAACATCAAAGCTCAGTTACCTACGGTAATGGTTATGAAAATGGTTACCTGGGAAGAGATCTGAGTAGCTCGGGCTGGGGACTGAAGTTCGATTTCATTATTGTTCATGAAACCGGTCACGAGTGGTTTGCAAATAACATCACTTATAAAGATGTAGCTGATATGTGGATCCATGAAAGTTTTACTCACTATTCAGAGTATCTGTTTCTGGAATATCATTTCGGAAAACAAGCCGCAAGAGAGTACGCACGTGGTGTACGGTTATCCGTTCAAAACGACCGTCCGATCATAGGGATCTATAATGTGAATTATGAAGGTTCCTCTGATATGTATTATAAAGGAGGAAATATGCTTCATACTATCCGCCAGGTGATCGGTGATGATGAATTGTGGAGAGGAATACTTCGGGGATTGAACAAAGAATTCTATCATCAAACTGTTACGACTGAAGAAATTGAAAATTATATAATTGAGAAATCAGGTAAAGACCTTAAATCTGTTTTCGATCAGTATCTGCGGGATTACAGAGTGCCGATACTTGAGTATTTTTTCAGAGATAACAATGTTGTTTACAGATGGAATAATGCCGTTTCCAATTTCAATATGCCTGTAAAAGTTTACATCAATGGAAAAGAGATGATGCTACAACCAACAACTAGTTGGAAAGCCTCTCCAAGTTCAGGCAAAGAGTTGCAGGTTGATATCGATTATTATGCAGGTTCGTTTAAGGTGCAGAACTGATTGCTGATTTCAGTGATTTAATTTCTGATTACTCTGAATTTAAGGTTGAGATGAATCTATATTCTAAAATATGATTTAAGTCCGCAGATAATGGAGACAACTTTAACACAAGAGTAATTCAAAATTAAGAATTAACTAATCCAAAATTCTGATTTATGAATTTTTCATTCCTAATTCTTTTAAAATCGTCGTACCTTTAGTCTTCTGTTGAATTGCAGAAATTTTCTCAAATTCAAACTCCCAAGCTAACTACATTCATGGCTGACGCTACTGTAAAAGAACCGGAAGTAAATCTTGAACTTGCCCTCGAACACGGATTAAACGAAGAAGAATTTGAAATGATTAAAACCCGCTTAGGTCGGGTTCCCACATTTACAGAATTGGGAGTGTATTCTGTGATGTGGAGTGAGCATTGTTCATATAAGAATTCGATCGTTGAACTTAAAAAACTTCCACGTGAAGGCGAACATATGCTGGTTGGAGCAGGTGAAGAAAATGCAGGACTTGTTGATATCGGCGACGGACTCGGATGTGCTTTTAAGATCGAAAGTCATAATCACCCATCGGCAATTGAGCCATATCAGGGAGCAGCAACCGGAGTAGGAGGCATTCACAGAGATATTTTCACAATGGGCGCTCGTCCTGTTGCAAGTCTGAATTCATTGCGATTCGGAAGTTTGGAAAACCCAAGAGTTCGTTATTTGCTGGATGGTGTAGTTCGCGGAATTGGTGATTATGGAAATTCATTTGGTATTCCTGTGATTGGCGGAGAAGTATATTTCGATGAGAGTTACGAAGGAAATCCACTAGTAAATGCGATGAGTATTGGATTGGTGGAAGCAGGAAAAACAGTTTCAGCAATTTCTGAGGGAATCGGAAATCCTGTGATCATAGTTGGAGCAAGTACAGGTCGCGATGGAATTCACGGAGCTACTTTTGCTTCTGAAGAGATCAGCGAAGAAAGCGAAGCTAAACGACCTAGCGTTCAGGTTGGTGATCCGTTTACAGAGAAATTATTACTGGAAGCCAGCCTTGAAGTTTTGAAAACCGGCGCAGTAGTTGGAATGCAGGATATGGGAGCGGCAGGAATTGCATGTTCAACTTCCGAAATGACTGCAAAAGGTGGGCAGGGAATGTTGATCGATCTGGATAAAGTTCCTGCAAGAGAAGAAGGGATGACTGCTTACGAATTGTTGCTTTCTGAAAGTCAGGAAAGGATGTTGATCGTTGCAGAAAAAGGACGTGAGCAGGAAGTTATTGATGTTTATGAGAAGTGGGATCTTCATGGAGTGGTAATCGGTGAAGTAGTAGATACCGATAAAGTCACCTACATGAAAGATGGTGAGGTAAAAGGCGATATGTTTGCTGAGCACTTGGTTCTTGGCGGCGGAGCTCCTCAATATATAAGAGAAACTAAAAAACCGGAATATCTGGATGGAGTTCAGAATTTTGACACCAGTAGTCTTAAACATCCAAGTGATCATCAGGAAACAATAAAAACCTTATTGAGCTCTGTAAATGTTGCTTCGAAGAAATGGGTTCATGAACAATATGATACAACTGTAAGAACAAATACAGTAACTGCTCCCGGAGCTTCAGATGCAGGGGTGATCCGCGTAAAAGGAACAAACAGAGGCTTGGTAGCAAAAACTGATTGCAACGGCAGATATGTGTATTTGAATCCTCGTCGTGGTGGTCAAATTGCTGTTATTGAATCAGCAAGGAACGTTGTTTGTTCAGGAGGAAAGCCGTTAGCTATTACAAATTGTCTGAATTTTGGAAATCCTTACAAGCCTGAAGTGTACTGGACATTCAAAGAAGCACTTGGTGGAATGGGAGATGCTTGTAAAGCACTTAACACTCCTGTTACCGGTGGAAATGTTAGTTTCTATAATGAAAATCCAAACTCTGCTATTTTTCCATCTCCGATAATCGGGATGCTTGGTTTGATCGAAGATGTTGAAAACCATACTACAACTCCCGGATTTAAAAATGACGGCGATGTGGTGATGTATATAGGTGCACAACGAAAAGGATTAGGTGGGACAGAGTATCTCAAAAAGATCCATGGTCTAACAACCGGTGATGCTCCTGAATTGGATATTCCTTTCGAAGTAAAACTTCAGGAATCATTACTGGATGCTATCAAGAAAGGATGGATCAAATCTGCACACGATATTTCCGATGGTGGACTTGCGATTGCACTTGCCGAAAAAGCGATCTTTTCTAAAAAAGGAGTGAAGGTATCGGTTAAAGATCTTGCCGGAACAGACCATGAAGTACTATTCAGTGAAGCACAATCCGGAGTACTTATTACTTTGAAACCAGATGACTTACCAGCAGTTATTTCTCATTTTGGACAGCATGAAGTTCCAACTCATGTACTTGGTACCGTTACAGGTGACAAGAAAATGGTAATTGAAGAAGTGGGAAGCTTGGATGTTGAAGAAATGTCCGAGATCTATGAAGGGGTTCTTCCGGGAATTATGGGGTAATAGAAGTATAGATTTAAGACTTAAGATTTAGGACATAAGATTAGAGATTAAGGTAAGGTCATCCTGAACTTGTTTCAGGATCTTTGGCAAGGGCTACCAACGTAGAATTGAATTATATAACCTCTTAGGGTTTCGGACTATCTTATAATTTCGATTGTAGCACCTTAGTAAAATAAATCTTGTTAAGTCCCTCCCATCACACATCAAAAACTTGGAACGAAATCCTGTCTAAATTTCATTTACCAATCTGACTATTCATCAAGAAAGACAGAGAAGTTGTTATGAAAGATAAAATCGTACTCATTGTAGGTGGTTCAGGCGGAATTGGCTCAGCTACAGCCAAACGAATCGCCAAGGAAGGTGCAAAAGTAATCCTAGCTGCTCGCAATAAATCTAAAGCAGAAGAAGTAGCCAAAGAGATCAACGACAGTGGAGGAGAGGCTTTCGCCATTCAAGTTGATGCCACCGATCAGAATTCTGTTGCAAATATGGCGGAAGAGATCGAAGATAATCTCGGTAAGATCGATGTGTTGATTAATGCATTCGGACAGGGAATTATAAAACCGTTCATGGATATTGATCCGAAAGCAGCCAAAGAAGTTATTGATGTAAATGTGTTTGGTACCTTTTTGGTTACTCAAACCGTGATGAAGCACATGAATACCGATGAGCCAACTAATGTTGTATTTTTCCCCGGCACAATGGGTAAATATGTAATGAAAAATGCTTCGGTTTATTCAGCTTCTAAATTTGCAATTCAGGGATTTGTAAAAGCACTTATTGAAGAACAAAGGAGAGGAAAGATAAAATACTCATTGTTCTATTTGGGTGGAGTAGACACCGCTTTCTGGGAAGATGATCGGGTAGATATGAAAGTTAAAAAAGAGATGATGTTAACTCCGGAAGAAGTTGCAGAAGCAGTGTATTACGGAATAAATCAACCCTCGGGTTCTGTTATGAATGAGGTAGTCATTCAGCCGGAAAGTCATCAGTTAGTCTAGAAAAGATTTAAATGAAATAGTATGGACATGAATACCATGTCCATACTAATAAAGAAACTAGCCAGCTACAGGGCACTTATCCAAAGAAGACTTATAAGCCTTTTCCAGAATGTTTAACCCTTCGTCGATTTGTTCAGAAGTGATTGTTAGTGGCGGACGAAAACGTACAGTATTCGTTCCACAAGCCAAAATCATCAAGCCATTTTCTATACACTGGCTGATAACAGCATCTCTGGAATGAGAATCAGGAAGATCGATAGCGGCGAACAAACCTTTTCCTCTTGGATTGGAAAGATATTCATGATCATCTGCCATTTTCTGAAGCTTGGACAGAAGGTGATCTCCTACTTTAGCTGCATTGGCTACAAGATTATCTTCTTCAATTATATCCAGAATTCTACCAAAGCGAACCATATCTACTAGATTTCCACCCCAGGTGGAGTTGATTCTGGATGAAACCTGGAAGCAATTTGTTTCTACTTCATCAACACGAGGTCCTGCTAAGATCCCACAAACCTGTGCTTTCTTTCCGAAAGAAAGGATATCAGGCTTAACATAATGTTCGTGTGCCCAGAATTTTCCGGTCATTCCAACTCCGGTTTGAACCTCATCATATATAAGGAGAGCTTCATGCTTGTCTGCCAGATCCCGAAGCGCTTGGTGGAATTCAACTCTGAAATGACGATCACCACCTTCACCCTGAATTGGCTCTATCAAAATACAAGCAATGTCATCTTTATATATTTCAAAAAATCTCTCTGCCTGAGCTATAGCCAATTTTTCTTCTGCTATAACAGATTTTAAAGATTCCGGTGTTTCCGGGAAACTGGTTGCGGGACTGATAACGCGTGGCCAGTCAAACTTTGGGAAATACTTTACCTTATTCGGTACTGTATTAGTAACAGAAAGTGTATAACCTGAACGACCATGAAACGCTTTTTCAAAATGAAGCACTTTATGGCCAATTTCATGGCGATATCCTTTTTGGAAATTTTTCTGAACTTTCCAGTCAAAAGCTACTTTCATTGCATTTTCAACGGCTAATGCTCCACCTGATATAAAGAAAGAGTGGGGGAGATGTTCCGGCACAGCAACTCTGCTGAAAGAACTCATAAAACCGGCAAGTTCTTCCGTGTATACATCAGAATTCGATGGTTTGTTGATTGCAGTCTTACCCAACATTGAAACAAAGTCGGCATCTCCGGCAATCTTTGGATGATTCATCCCTAAAGGATTAGATGCAAAAAAAGTAAAGAAGTCCAGATATTTTTTTCCGGATTTTGAATCATGAAGATAAGCCCCTTTACTTTCTTCAAGATCAAGCACCATATCAAAGCCGTCGGTGAGTAGATGTTTCCCCAAAACCTCTCGTACCTGAGCAGGTTGAATAGTTTTCATTTTAGCCATTTAAAGTATTTTTGATGTAAGCAGTTTAATTTTCGCTGATAAGCTATCAAATCAAGAAAAAAACGCCAATAGGTTTAAACGGTTTAAACCTTTATTTGGAAAAATTCTCAAGGGTTTTGCGAATAATCTTTACACAATCCATAAGTTGGGATTCAGTCATAACTAATGGCGGTGCAAACCTTATTATATTTCCATGAGTAGGTTTTGCTAGCAATCCGTTTTCTTTTAATGCTAAACAGAATCTCCAGGCAGTGTCGCTTTCAGGAGTGTCATTTATAATAACAGCATTCAACAAGCCTTTTCCTCGAACTTTTACAAAAAGTTCGGATGAGTCCACAAGTTTCTTCATCTCTGACCTGAATAGGTTCCCTAAAGTTCGTGCATTTTGAGCAAGATTTTCATCATCCACTACTTCTAGAGCAGTCATGGCTATTTTACATCCCAATGGATTTCCGCCGTATGTAGATCCGTGCTGTCCTGGTTTTATGACTTCCATAACATTATCATCAGCTAGGATTGCAGAAACAGGATATGCCCCACCGGATAATGCTTTACCTAAAATTAGAATGTCAGGCTTTGTATATGAATTTTGTCTTTCGCAATGACCACTACAAGAACAATCACCACAAACTGCCAATAGACCACCAGTTCGTGCAATTCCTGTTTGGATTTCATCAGCAATAAATAAGGCATTAGCTTCTTTACACAGACGAGCAGACTCAGAGATGAAGTTTTCATCCGGAACTACAACACCGGCTTCTCCCTGAATGGGTTCAACCAGAAATCCTGCAACATTTGGTTGTTTCAAAGCTTCTTCAAGAGCTTCTAAATCATTATAAGGTATCTTTATAAATCCCGGGGTATACGGTCCAAAATTCTTTTTTGCGTCAGGATCGTTGGAAAAGGAGATTACAGTAGTGGTTCTTCCATGAAAATTATTTTCACAAACTATGATCTGAGCTTCATTCTCGGAGATCCCTTTTTTCTCATAGGCCCATTTTCTGCATACTTTAATTGCGGTTTCAACTCCTTCAGCTCCGGTATTCATAGGAAGTACTTTATCAAACCCGAAGTATTCACTCATGTACTTTTCATACTCTCCTAATACATTATTATAAAAAGCTCGTGAAGTCAAAGTGAGTGTGTGAGCCTGATCAACTAAAGCCTTTGTAATTTTAGGATGACAATGCCCCTGATTTACTGCCGAATAAGCAGATAAGAAATCGAAATACTTATTTCCTTCAGGATCCCAAACATAAACTCCTTTTCCTTTTTCGAGTACTACCGGCAGGGGATGGTAGTTGTGTGCTCCGTATTGATCTTCTAATTGTATTGCGTCTTTTGATGATATCATTAACTCTGTATTTAATTTTTACTAAAGATAAAGAATAGAGAGACAAACCTTAATAAAAAAAGCGAAATAAAGGTTGATAGTAACCGGTAATTAATCGTATCTTTAAGACTCAACATCGCGGGGTGGAGCAGCTGGTAGCTCGTCGGGCTCATAACCCGAAGGTCGCAGGTTCGAATCCTGTCCCCGCCACAAAAAACTAAAGCCTTATCATTAATTTGATAAGGCTTTTTTTATTTAAAGACACTATATATTAGAATCAGAGGATGTATGGTATTCAACAGACTCAATTTCTAACCTTTCTCAACGACAGTATTACTTTTTACCGCCTGTAAAAAAACTAAATTTACAGTTAATGGTAAACAGGTTCATCATTAACTGTAGCAGCTACAGACAATAAAATATTAACGAAGCTTTTGAATGTCATGACTTTAATCTGAAATTAATTTAGAGGAAGGTCATCTTTAACTACACTTTGAAGAATTTTTTTTAAAAACAATTGATCCGTGAGTAGTGAATTATTGTGATTTTTTGCTTTTATTATGACATGATTATGTTTAGATTAACATGTCATACTCGATAAACAGCCCTATAAAGTATTTATCGAGTGAATAAATAATTAATTCAAACTCTCAATAAATGAGGTTATCTATGTTTAAAAAGCTACAAACAATGGCGCTATTAGTCATTTTAGCTTCTACTGCTGCTTTCGCGCAAAGCGGTTCTGTTACTGGAGTAATCACCGACGATGGTACAGGTGAAACACTTCCAGGTGTGAACATAATACTAGTAGAACTAAATCGAGGAAATAGTGCAAACGCAGATGGTGAATATACTATCTCAAATGTACCTGCTGGAACTTACAATGTAAGAGCTACTTTTATCGGTTACGCCGATTATCGTGGAACTGTTACAGTTGGTAGTTCAGAAGTAGAACTTAATATTGCACTTAAATCAGACGTTTTCGGTCTTGATGAAGTAGTAGTTACTGGTGTAATTGAAGGAACACCTAGAAAGAAACTTGCATTCACAGTAGACAACGTGAGTGGAGAGCAATTAGAAAAAGTTCCTGCTCAGGATGCTGGTTCAGCATTGCAAGGTAAAGTAGCTGGTGTAAAAGTTGTTAGTGCAACTGGTGCTCCGGGATCTGCTCCTTCAATCCGTTTAAGAGGATCTACAAGTATTGGTGGTGGAAATGGTGGAGACCAAGAGCCGCTTTATATTGTTGATGGTGTAATTCTTAGTGGTTCACTAGCTGACATACCAAGTAACGATATCGAATCTATTGAGCTTGTTAAAGGTGCTGCTGCAGCTTCTTTATATGGTTCAAGAGCTGCAAATGGTGTAGTTCAGATTTTTACTAAGAGAGGAAAAAATATCGAATCCGGAAAAACTATCATTACTGTGCGTAATGAGTTCGGACGTTCTTTCCTTCCTGAGCAAATTGACTTATCAGACAATCACGTTTTTGCTAACACTGCTCAGCAATTAACTGATGCAGGTGCAAATCCGGCAGATTACGAGATGGATGCTACTAATAGTTATTTTGTTAATAGTACTGATGGTTCTAGAGTATTAAGAGCTGACAACTATGTTCAGAATGACTATGGAACTACTTTTGATCTTCAAGAGCAGGTTTTTGATCCTGGTTATACTCTAAATAACTATGTTTCTGTTGCTAGAAATTTTGGTAATTCTAACTTGGCATTATCATTCACAAATAACATCGAGTCAGGTGTTGTTGAATTAAGAGATGGTTATAACCGTCAAAATGCAAGAGTAAACTTAGATCAGTATATCTCTGATCAAATTACTGTTGGTGGTAGTTTGTCTTATACTCAGTCAAATAACGATGCAGTAGGGCAAGGTCCGGGATCTCCGTTTTGGGGCGTTCTTTTCCTACAGCCTAACACTGATTTGTTTGCACTTAATGAGGAAGATGGATCTCAGTATAATATTGATGCTGATCCGTATGTAATAGAAGACAACCCATTATATCAGTTAAGTACTTCTACTGATGACAGAGAAAGAACAAGAACACTTGGTAACCTGAATTTCAGATACCGTCCGGTTTCTCAGTTCTTGCTAGAAGGTCAGTACAGTATTGACAGAACTAATCAGATTCGTACAAGATTCACTCCACAAGGCGTACTAAACAGAGGAACTGTTGTTACAGCCGGTGAAGGATCTCTTGCTTATGACACATTTGATGATGTTGCTCAGAACATGAGTATTACTGCTAGTTATAATGAAAGATTTGGCGACCTGTCTCTAAGAGCTAAAACAAGTTACTTGTATGAGAATTCTCAGTATGAGTCATTTGGAGCAACAGCTCAATCTTTTGTTGTATCAAATGTTCGCAACTGGAATGCTACTGATCCTGATGGAACAAGATCATTACGTAACTTCAGATCTGAAGTAATTTCTGAGAATGTTTTTGGTATTATCGCTTTCGATTACAAAGACAGATACATTGTTGACTTCCTTCTTCGTCGTGATGGTTCTTCTCTATTCGGTGAAGATGAGAGATATCAAACTTACTTCCGTGTAGCTGGTGCTTACCGTGTAAGTGAAGATTTTGATATTGATGGAATCAACGAATTCAAAATCAGAGCTTCTTACGGAACTGCTGGTCTTAGACCAAGTTTCTCTGCTCAGTATTTGACTTACAATATAAGTGGTGGTTCAATCAGTAAAAGCAGACTTGGTAACCCAAATCTGAAACCAGCGAAAGCAGGCGAATTAGAAATGGGTGTTAACGTAGATTTCTTTGATAGATTTTCTTTTGAAGGAACCTATTCTACTACTACTGTAGAAGACCAGATTCTTGATGTGCCTTTATCAGCTGCTGCTGGTGGTTTCAACTCTCAGTTCCAAAATGCTGGTGCACTTGAAACCAATACTTGGGAAGCATCTTTCAGTGCTGTAGCAATACAGGAAAGAGATATGAATCTTACTTTCGGTCTAACTTTTGACAGAACAAGACAAGAAGTTACCGAGTTGAATGTACCTCCATTCTTCCAGGGATCATCTACTCAAGGTGCTAATGTATTCTTCGTAGCTCCTGGTGAAACTTTCGGAGTTATTTACGGACGTAAGTTTGTAACAAGCCTAGATCAACTAAGCTCTACACAAACTGGTTCCGGTGCAACTTATGAAGTGAACAATGAAGGTTATGTAGTAACCGGACTTGGAACTGCTGCTGAATCTCCTGTTACTTTCGAAGAAGAAAACGGAAACCAGATCGTAAAAATTGGTGATATTAATCCTGATTTCAATGTTGGTTTTAATACTAACTTTACGTTCAAAGGTTTAAACCTTTACATGCTTTGGGATGCTAAAATAGGTGGAGATATCTATAATCAAACTAAGCAGTGGTTATACAGAGAAAATAGACATGGCGATTTTGATCAGTCAGGAAAAGCAGATGCAGATAAAAAACCAGTTAATTACTATCAAGGTTTTTATAACGCGAATAACGTATCAAGCTACTTTATTGAAGATGGTACTTATCTAAAATTACGTGAATTCTCTGCTGGATATAACTTCACAAAAGACCAATTAGGTTCTTTAGGGGAATTATTTGAAAGCGTACGCGTTAGTGTTGTAGGTAGAAATCTATTAACTATCACTGATTACTCTGGTTACGATCCGGAAGTAGGTGGTATTAATGGTGACCAATCTAACTTTGCATTTGATGGATTTTCTTATCCTAACTTCAGATCAATTTCAGGCTCTCTAGAACTACGCTTCTAGTAGCAATTTTTAATAATTAAATATTTTATAACTATGAAAGTTTATAATAAAAACACTTTTAAATATCTCGGCATCTTTGCCCTGGCGATGTTTTTGTACGTTGGCTGTGCAGAGTTAGCTGTCGAGAATGAGAACTCCCCTCTTACTGAGGA
Organism: Balneola sp.; assembly: GCA_965215865.1. Lineage (GTDB taxonomy): Bacteria > Bacteroidota > Rhodothermia > Balneolales > Balneolaceae > Balneola. The sequence continues at coordinate 2,728,289 of OZ244125.1, read as the reverse complement.
TGTTCTGAGTAGCCCAACAGATATTGAGGCGCTTTTACCTACAGGGTTTGTTCTCTGGTGGCAAAATACCAATGGTTTTTACCTTCTTGGTACTGGTGTAGGTACTGATACCTATACTTGTTCTTGGGGTAATACCGATATGAGAAATCGTGGCGAAGAGCCAAGAATTGCTTATGATAACTCTCCTACTGCAAGTGGAGATACAAGAGGTTTAACAGAAGATCCATGGTATGGAATGTATGGTGCTATTAGCCAGGCGAATGATGTACTTAACGGTTTAACCGGTGATGATGCATTATTTACTGAAGTACCATCTTCTCAACCAGGAGTTTCTGACGAAGACTATACTACTATGGTAATAGCTTCTGCTAAATTCCTTCAGGGTATTTCATTAGGATACATTGGCCTTTATTTTGATCAAGGTTATGTATTAGATGAAAATACAGATACTGATGGAATTCAACTTCAACCTTACGCTGACGTACTAGCAGCTGCTGATCAAAAATTAGCAGAAGCTGCAACTTTAGCTAGTGGTTTAAATGGTGTAACTTTAGGAGCTGGCTATATCAGTGGTTTCGACGCTATGACCATGGCTGAGTTTGTTGAATTAATCAACACTTGGAGAGCACGTCTAATGGTACTTGAGCCAAGAGATCCTGCTGGAATTGCTAACACTGATTGGGATCAGGTTAAATCATTAACTGCTTCTGGATTGTCTTATGACTTTTCACCGGAAGGAGATGATACTTTCTGGTTCTCTTATCCTTTACTTTACGGTAACTTAGGAAACTGGATCAGAGTTGATCAAAGATTAATCGCAGTAATGGATCCTAGCCAACCTTCAGGTTATCCTGTAGACGGTACTAATCCTGGTGAAGCTACTTCAGATGATGATCGACTAGCTAGTGATTTTGTATTCTCTTCACCTGCTCCGTTCAGACCGGAAAGAGGGTATTGGTTCTTCTCAAATTACTATAGTGGACGCTATGATTACCATAGTTTCTTTACTACAGCTGAAGGTCCTATGCCGTATATCTTACAGGCTGAAAATGATCTAATGTATGCTGAAGCTGTGATAAGAACTTCTGATGCAGCTAACAGAACTGCTGCTGTTGATGCAATCAATAACACCAGAGTTGGTAGAGGAGATTTAACTCCTTTAACTGCAGCTGATACGGATGCTACTATTTTAGCAGCTATTCAATATGAAAGAAATATTGAAATGTTCCATACAGCAGTTGTAACAGCTATGGCAGATGCCAGAAGATATAACACATATCAGCCTGGTTCATTACCACATTATCCGGTACCTGCTGCCGAGTTATTAATTCTTCTTGAAGACTTATATACTTTCGGTGGGGCAAAATCTAACCCAGATAGCCCTTACAATGTAAAACCAGTTAAGCTTGACAGATCTATCATAGATCAACAATAGAAGCTGAATAACTTTAAAGGTGTACAGTTTTGCTGTACACCTTTTTTTTTGATTATGAAAAAGACACATTTTTTACTGATTCTATCACTTATTCTTTTCACAGGCTGTAAATCCATTTCAGATGGTAAAGGCTCTATTGATAATTCCTATAAACTGGAATTGGGAATAATTGCTGAAGATAAAGTTGACAACTTTATAAATGAGTTTACTTATAGATATTCTTTTGAAATAGCCAGAGATGATAACATTTCTAATATTAGTGGCTTCTATAAAGATACCTATTGGAGAACTAGATTGCCGTTTGATGATGAAGCATCATTAGGTTTTGAAGATATATATAACAAGGTGATCATAAAGGGTTCGGTAATAAGAAATCGTACAAGCACGTTATCTTTGAATCAAGTCTATTATGAAATAGATATAGAAATTTTACAAGAAGGTAAAAGAAGATTTACAGGGGAAGTTATTCCTTTTGACTTTACAGAAGAAGGAAAAGAGTTTACTGTAAATTTAGCAAGAAATCTCAGAGACATAGTTGAAGCTAAAATAATTCAATAATTTAGATATGAAAATTTTTACAAAAATAACTCAAGTAACACTTTTAATTTTTTTACTGGCTGCTTGTTCGTCTACAAAAAACTCATCCAGTGATGTTAAAAATAGTTACTCATTGGAGTTAGGTGATATAGCTGAAGATAAAGTTGAAAACTTATTTAACTACCTGACACAACGCTACAATTTCGAAATTTCAAGGAAGGATAACTATTCCAGTACCACTGGTTTTTATGCTGAAACCTTTTGGAAAGAAAGAGAACCATTTGATGATGAGAAAGAACTTGGCATTAGTAAAGTTCAGGTTAAAGTAATATTAACAAGCAAAGTAGCTAGAGGCAAAACCGGTGAGTTTAGCGCTTCTGCCGTTTCCTATGAGGTTGACTCGGAAGTGATTCAACAGGTATTGAAAGTAGGATCAAGTGATTTCGTACCCTTTACTTATACAGATAAAGGTAAAGATTATGTTAAAAACCTGAGCTACGAGTTAAGAGATTATGTTCGAGGTACTCTACTTAGATAGAACTGTCATTATTTAGTTTTCAAAGTTAAGTTAGTGGCAATATTTTGGCCAATTGCTTTACCTTGATCGAGGCCATTATATATAGCCATTGGATAATGAATTCCTCCATACAATCTTGAAATAGCCGCTTCGTCCGCCGCTTCGTAAAAGCTGGAATATGTTCTGGCTTTAAAGCCGTATTGATGTTCATGAGTGCGGTCCGTGAACGAAACGTTATCTCCCAGTACGAAGGTAAGGATTTCTGCTGCAGCTCCTGAACACACAGAATGTCCGGATGTGTATTCGGGAAAGGGAGGAGTTACAATTATATTTCTCCAGTTTTCATCAATTACTCTTTGTATGTAAGTTTCGGGTCTTATAACCATACTTTCATATTTCTCTCTCCAACAAGATATGAATGCATCTGCCATGCTTATATTTGTAAGCACATACATTTCTAAAGCCTTAGATAACTTCAATTCCTTTTGATCAATTAATTGGCTCATTATACTAAACCAATGACCCGGTGGTGTACCGGTTTGTCCGGGATTATCAGCCCAAAAGTGAGCAGTCTCTTTCTCCCAATCTGTCAAATCCTTTGTAGAGTTATAAACTACTAGAGCTTCTTTATAGAAGTCGCTGGATTTATTTTCTGAGTACTCAAAAGGTTTAACGGGATCAAAACTTGAAAGTGAATCCAGAGCAAAAGTTCGTAACTCACCCCAGAAAGGTTCCATTGCAACTCTTTCATTTGTTATTTGTTGAGGACGGTTTGTAGTTAGCATTCTGTCACTATAAAGTCCGGCATCTTTTGAGACACTATTCTTACCGGTAGAATCATACTTAGTTACGATATTCAGAACAGGATTCAAACTAAGAGAAGCACTACTGATATTTGCTGTGGGTATCCATTGAGAGTATTGAGGTTCAAAGAGATACTCTTTGTTTCTTGTCTCTGCATAACCGTCTGTTTGTGCCCAAAGTACCAATTCTTTACCAAGTGTTTCCCCATACTCAACAGATCTTTCTATAATAGATGACCTAGAAATATTTTCTTCGCTTTGCAATTGAAGCGTATACAATTCTTCAATCTGTTGCAAAGATGCAGGAGATGTATCTTTATAGAGATAATTAAGCATCTCTTTTTGGCTTGTAATACCAACCACATACCAGTTATAGTTTTTGCTAGCATCGTATTCTTCAGAAAGGTCTAGTTCGTTTAACTGATTCGAAAGCGATTCATAACCGTCAAGTCCATTATAAAGGCCTTGATACAAAGCTACAGAGCTGTAAGCGAGTACTCTTGAAGCTTTAGGTGGGCTAATTCTTTCATAAGTAATGAGGGCAATATTCAAGTCTATCCAATCGCTGATCTTTGTTGCATATTCATTCGTGTCCAAATTTCGTGTATCATTGGGATTAGAGCAAGATAGCATGAATAAGACTAGTACTACTTGTGTTAAATATTTAATGCTTTGCATTAGTTCACTAATTATTTAATTCTGATTTTGGTTCTTGTATAGAACAGTTTCAAAAGAGTTTTGCGTAACGATAAGATCATCTAACCCGTCTTTGTTATAGTCAATTACGAGTGTTGCTTTTTGATCTCCATATAAACTAATACCACTTTTTGATGCTGAAACTAATTCAAAGTTTCCGCCTCCTGTATTTTTAAGAAGAACACCTCTTCCTCCATCCAGTCGCGGTATTTCTAGGCGAAAAGAAAAATCATTTTGGCTTATAAAAATATCAGATAAACCATCATTGTTATAATCTATAACATTCGCACTATTGTTTTGTGTAAAGTTAAGTTCAGAAGGTAGCGGCATTAATTTATACTCGAGTTCATTCCCTGTGCTAATTAATAGCATGTTTTTAAAATAATTGACAGCTAAATGCTCAACTTCGACTCCAAAATCACTTTCAACGCACGCTTTTGAAAATTGACTATAGCTTCTAAATGCTAACGATAATCTTGGGAAGGCATTTCTCAACACTGAATACTTACGGATTGGGGACCAGCATTGTTTATTCTCATCATAATAAGACTCTATTATTCTCATTGGCAGATTACTGTTGATATCAGCTATCGGATAATAAAAACGTAATTCATCACTTGTTAATCTGAAATCCTGATAAAGTGTGTTTTCACCTATATTTGAAAAGAATAAGTCTTGTATACCATCATTGTTAAAATCTCCGATAGTCACGTTTTGCCAAAAACCCGGCTTATCTGAGATTGGTAGATCATTACTTATATCTGTAAGGTTTCCTTTTTGATTCTTGTACACTTTATTTGAGTTTAACTCCCGTGAAATTACTAATTCAGGGTAGTTATCATTATCAAGATCCTTGAATTGGGCTCCTGTTACTAATCCCAAATTCTCAAAAACAGAGCGATGTGCTTCACTAAGAGCAAATTCTCCATTATTATTTTCATAAAGTGCTGAATTTGCCGCTATGGGGTATTTATTAGGAACTGATCTTCCTGAAACAAAGAAGTCAGAGTCTCCATCAAAATCATAATCAGCAATTGTTATGCTGCCCGGGTTGGTAACGTCATCAAGTCCTAAATCATTAAAAACAGGTTCTCCGTTATTAAATTCAAGATGCAGAATTGTTCCGGGCTTGGTAGACTCTGCTTCATAATAACTTACAGCTATAATTGCCTGAGGTGTGTTATTATCTGAAAAGGACTTTATACCAGTGATCTCACCTTCTTTAAAAGAAGGATGATTAAGTGAAATTTCTTCGAAGCTCGTTCCTTCAATATTCTTATATAATTTTAATGGATATCCTTTTCCATTTCCAATTAAAACATCCGTAAATGAGTCAGAGTTAAAATCAATACTATCAGCCCATGGTCCTTCTTGACTTAGTCTGTAAGGAAGCAAGGGTTGTTTTTTTATCAAGTCGTTATAAAATTTTTCCTGATGGGTGTGAGACAGCGCTTCTTTTTCATTTACAAATACCGGCTTGATTGATTCTGTTTCAGGTTTCGGACTTACTGATTCATCAGATATAGTAAATTTATAAGACTTATTGATATCCATATCTTCAAAGATAGAATACGATCCGTTATACCAAAATATTTCAATATTAACTTTTTCAGCATTAGGTATTCCAAAAGAGGCAATTTTTTGGGAGCCGGAACCATAACTTCCCCCTGCTAAAATATTTCGATTTTGCACCTTGGTGTTATCCTTGTAAGATGAGGTTACACGGATGGTACTTCCAACTGCTTCTTTATTGCCTTTGTATCCGGTAAGATGAACTGAGATCCTGTTGTTGGAACTTATATTTTCATAAACACCAGCTGTAGATTCTAAATTATTGGTTATAACATCTAGATCTCCGTCATTATCTAAATCTGCCGTAGACATACCATGTGAAATATCTTCAGTTAGAAAGCCCCATTCTTCGCTTACGTCTTCAAAATTATATTCTCCATTGATATTCCTGAAGATCTTGTTTGGTCTCTTTAAAGGTTTGTATTCAAACATCACATCTCTGGCAGGTAACCTACCCGAAGACAACTTAAGCTGTAATTGTTGATTCGCATCAGCATTTTGAGTGTCAAAGTAATTCCCTGTTGAAATAACTAAATCTTCATTGCCATCTAGATCGACATCCAAAAACTCAGATGCCCAGCTCCATTCTGAAGCTCTCAAGGTGCTATAATCACTAATATTTACGAATTCACCGTTATCCTGAGAAACTAAAAATGTATTACCTAAATACTGAGGTCTGTTATCAACAACTCCTATTGGAAGAGGTAACGGGATCATTGTACCTATTTGTTGATTTCTTAGTGACAGATCCCGGCTAAGCATCTCTGCTACAAAAATATCTGATTTATTATCAGCGTTGATGTCAGTAAAAGCAACTGACATAGAAGACAAGCTTGTATTTCTAATCGAGAGTTCGTCAATTTCTTTAAAAGTACCATCTTTTTGATTGATCCAGATTCTATCGGGACTCTCAAAATCGTTGCAAACATAAAGGTCCGGATACATGTCGTTGTTGTAGTCAAAGAACCTTGCATGAAGTCCCCAATCAAGTACTTCATCTTCTTCGGAATTAGTTTTAAAGATAGATTGGTCTGTTGTAGTGGTATTACTAAATGTACCGTTACCATTATTGAGAAAAAGGACATCTTCTTCTCCGTATTCATACCATAAAATTACACTATCACGCTCAATTAATTTATAATGTTCAGAAAATTTCTCATTAATAAAGTAGTTATCACCCTCTTGTCCTACAATGTGCCTGAAAGCTCTTTCAAACGGAAAAATATCCTTTGCTGATCTCTTCTTATAGTTTGTTAAGTAAATATCAAGATCTCCATCATTTTCTATATCTGCGATAGCTATTGATGATGTCCCATATATTTTATTATCTACTTTTAGAGAGGTACTATCAATATTAAAAGTGCCATCGCCATTATTTATCAATAATTTAGTTCCTGAGTCTAATGAACCAACTATTAAATCAAGAAAATCATCTCCGTTAATATCTTCGAATACCACGCCTGTAGAATATTGATCGGATAAGGAAACGCCGGCTTGCTCAGTAACATTTTTGAACTTTAAATCACCTAGGTTTTCATAAAGTTCATTAGGACCTTCCAGCTTTGAAAAGTAAATATCGATAAGGCCATCATTATTATAATCACCAGAAGCTACACCTGATCCGTTAGTTAAAATTCGATTTCTTTTTATCGCTTCTTCAGAGATGAAATTTGAAAAAGTAATTCCGGTTTTTTCTGAATTGAGTTTTTGAAAACCTATGTTATCTTGAAACCAGGAAGATTTCGGACTCAATTCTTGATATGAGTAATCAGCGTTATTTGTCCAGGTATGGTTTTGTCTTTCTGTACATGAAAGAATGAATACAAAAAATAGTAATAGGTAATGTTTCATTAAATAAAGTAGAATTATTTTAAAAAGGCGTTAAGACTTTTAATCTATAAAAAATGCAAAAACTAAGCACAATTAATGGTTATTTAACAGTAAAAGTAATAATAAAGCGTTCAAAAAGTTAATATTATAATGATTAAAGATTTTTACATGCCTAAATTTTATCAAGGAGTTTTTTGTGGACTGATTATCTTCCTGTTTTTATTATCTTGTTCGAATACTTTAGTTGAGAATGTTGATAGAAACAACAGCTACAAATATCAGCCGGGGCACCCGGAATTAAGGGTCGTAACCTCTAGTTTTATAGATCAAAGTGATAGTACTTTTCTAAATATCGCAAGTGAGGTTATTTACAGAAGCTTGAGCTTTAAAAAAAGAGAGAACGTTTTTGTTGCCAAAGGAAGTATTGATATCGAAATAGAAGATATTGAAGATGAATATGATCGAAGAAAAGTATACCAATTTCCTGTAGAGATAAAAGATAAAGACTTTGATTTGGTTCGGAGTCAGGAAAGTTATTTTTTTCAATCGCGGTTCAATATTGAGCCGGGCAAATACATTGTTACTGTAACCTATACTGATCAGGAAACCTTGAAATCTACATCCAGAGTTGATGAGATTAATGTGCCGGATCCACAGGTAAAAACCTCAAACACAAATGTTCCTGACATAAGGGTATTAGTTAAAGAAAGCAGACAAAGTGAGTTCAAGCCGGTAACTACATACGACATTCCCAATAATATAGATTCTGTAAAATTTGTATTTCAGGTTACCAGTACAAATCTAACTAAACCACTTATAGTAAGATCGAGATTAGTAAAGTTTGAATCTGATACCACTGAAGCTAGACTGATGCACTATAATGACTACAGTACAGGAAGCCTGTCTTATAAAGGAATAGATTATGGCGAAAGGGAAATTATTTCATCGTCAAGAAGAGCATTGACTAATACTGGCACAGTTTTGATTGAGTTCGTTTTCGGACAGCTAAATAGAGGTAATTATCGAATAGAAATTTACTCTGAAGAGGAAGACGGTTTTTATAAAGCTCATGATTTTGGTATAAAAAGCCCAAATTATCCTACTCTAAAAACACCAAGAGAATTAGCCGCACCCCTGGTTTACTTGATGAGAAAGAAAGACCATGAAGCGCTTATGAATATTCAGGATGAAGATTCTATGAAAAAAGAAATTGATCGGTTCTGGTTGACAAATGTTAAAAATAAAAATTTAGCAAGAAGTACATTAGAGCTTTACTATTCCAGAGTTGAAGAAGCGAATAAACAGTTTTCTAACTTTAAAGAGGGATGGAAAACAGACTACGGTATGATATATATATTCTTTGGAAGCCCATGGAATGTAGAATATTATCTTGATGAGGTTAGATGGGGGTATTCATACAATTCAAACGATCAAGAGAAAAACTTTTACTTCACGCGTACAAAAATTAAAAATGACTATTTTCCATTCGATAATTATGTATTGATGAGATCAAATTTCTATTACAATATTCAGTATGAGCGAATTCAATTATGGCTTAACGGAACAATCTTGAAAAGTAATATTTAGTTGGTATTTAATTGGTAAATTAAGGGTTCTATAAATTGAAAGAATCTACCAATTTGAATTCAGAATGATATCTACAAGACGCAGAACTAAGATTGTGTGCACAATTGGACCTAGTTGCGATACAGAAAAGGGAATCGAGAATTTGTTATTACACGGAATGAATGTTGCTCGCCTTAATTTTTCCCACGGTACCCATGAAGATCACGCACAAGTTATTAAACATATCAGAAAAGTTGCGAAGGCAAATAAATACAGCATTCCTGTTTTAATGGATTTGCAAGGTCCCAAAATCAGAGTTGGCACCATGAAGAATGGAGGACAGGTGCTAAAAACCGGCAGTATTATTACCATTACCGGTGAGTCATTAGAAGGTACTTCAAAAATAATACCGATAGACTATTCAAACCTGGTTAAAGAAGCTGAAGTTGGAAATAAAATACTTTTAGATGATGGGTTGTTAGAATTTAAAATTACCGCAAAATCAGAAAAGGAATTAAAAGCAGAAGTTGTTGTAGGAGGATTACTCAAATCCAGAAAAGGTGTTAACCTTCCTAATGTGAAAATTTCAATCCCGGCGTTAACTGAAAAAGACTTAAAGGATCTGGAATTCGGTATCAAACAAGATGTAGATATAATTGCACTTTCGTTTGTCAGGTCTGCTAAGGATATCAGAGATATAGTTTCCAGAGTTAGGGCAGCGGGAAGCCATGCTTCTATAATCGCAAAAATTGAAAAACCCGAAGCGCTGGAAGTTATAGATGAAATTATTGAAGAATGTGATGGGATTATGGTTGCAAGAGGTGATCTTGGAATCGAGATTCCTACTGAGGAAGTGCCTATGGTTCAAAAAACACTCATCGAAAAATGTAGAATGGCCGGAAAACCCGTGATTACAGCAACACAAATGCTGGATTCTATGATAAACAATCCGAGACCAACCAGAGCGGAAAGTTCAGACGTTGCAAATGCAGTAATTGACGGAACCGATGCTGTAATGCTTTCTGGAGAAACCGCTGCTGGAAAATATCCGATGGAAGCTGTAAATGTGATGGATAAAATTTGCAGAAGGGTTGAAGAACATCGTACAAAATTATATAACAGTCTGGCTTTCGATAAACCAGAATGGAAAGAAAAGCAAGTTGTGGAAAGTCTTTCATACTCATGTGTGAGTATAGCAGAAAATGTAGAAGCAAAAGTAATAGGTACTCTTACAAACTCAGGAAGTACAGCAAGAAGAATTGCAAAGTTCCGACCCAACGCCCCTATTATAGCATTTACAGAAAGCCAAAAGGTCAGACGTCAGTTGAATCTGGTTTGGGGTGTGTATTCAGTTAGAGTTGAAAAGATATTTGATACTGATATGGGAGTAAAGTTAATGGAAGAGTTTTTAGAAGAAAATGGTTTTGTCAAAAAAGGAGACCGGGCAATTCTCACTACAGGAATTCCAATTGCAAAAAGAGGAAGTACTAATATGATTAAGGTTAGCACAATAGAATAAAAACCATAATTTTGAGTTTGATTGTATAAATTCCGACATGCAAAAAAAGGTATTACTTTTATTGATAGGGACAGTTTTTCTTGGATGTAATTCAGGGTTGAAGTCAAGTTGGGGGAACTTTACCGCTTACTACAATACATACTATAATGCCAAGAAGAGTTATAATGCCGGATTACAAAAAGTTCTGGATTCTAAAGTAGTATATAACGCTCAGCAGCCAATTCGCATTCATGAAGTTCCTATTAATGCAGGAGTTCAGGATTTTGATAAAGCAATTGAAAAGGGTGCAGAGATTTTAAGAAAACATGAAGATTCAAAATGGGTTGATAATTCTTTAAACCTGATTGGAAAATCGTATTATTTCAAGAAAGAATATTTTTCTGCAGATCAAAAATTTCAGGAAATAGCCCTTACCGCTGATGATCAAGCCCTTATTCAGGAGTCTGTTTTGTGGAGAGCTAGAGTACTACTGGAAATGGAGTTGTATGGCCAGGGAATACAATACATAAATGAGCAACTCAATCTCAAAGACAGAAAATGGAATACTAAAAAGAGAGCAGAGCTTAAATCAATTCTGGCTCAATATTTTGTAGCACAGGAAAACTGGACTGATGCAATCTCTGAACTTAATTCATCTCTTGAGAATATGAATGATAAAAAGTATAAAGAGAGAGGATATTTTTTACTTGGGCAGTTGTATGAAAGAACCGGAAACTACAGAGAAGCTTACAATGCCTATAAGACCGTTGAAAACTTTTACTTTGATTATGATCTTCAGTATCTGGCTCTCCGAAAAAGAGCAGAAACAGCTCGGGTTTTAGGTGATAACAGATCGGCACTGAATACCTTTAACAGAATGGTCAAAGATGATAAAAACACAGAGTTTAAAACAGAAATAGATTATGAAATAGCAAAAACCTATCAGGAACAAGGAGAGTTCGAGGATGCAGAATTTATATATAAAAACTTACTGAAAAATACCTTAGACAGACCTAGTCCTGAAACGAAAGCACTAACCTACTATGGTCTGGCCGAAATCTATCAATACGGATATAATGATTTTGAAATGGCCGCTGCTTATTATGATACATCTGCTAGGCAGAACGCGGCTCTTCAAAAACTTCCGGAAAGCTATAATGCAGGAGAGTTAGCAGCTTCATTTGGAGAATACTCCCGGATCAAAAATGAATTGAGATACCGAGATAGTTTACTTTGGGTTTCCAATCTGTCTCAACCAAGACTGGATTCTTTGGTTGCCGAGATTAAAAAGAAAAAATTAAATGAACTCGAGCAAGCCAGAAAAAATCAGGAAAAGCAACAAAATACACTTGTCAATGTTTCAAGTACTCAGGAGGCAACTTCTACTTCCGGAGGAAATGGTTTCTTAAATGTAAATAGCGCCACACTTCAGGAAAACGCAAGAACACAGTTTATTGCCATCTGGGGAGATAGACCACTAGTCGATAATTGGAGAGCTCGGGAGCTGATTACTGCTTCGAGTACAGCTCAATCAAATCCGGATAGTGCTAACCAGATAACGCAACGATCCAGAACACTATCTTCAATTCAAACAACAGTTGATCTATCTGAAGTCCCTTTTCAACCGTCTGAAAAAGCAGAAGCGAGAAAAGAGATCGCACGTCTTAAGTATCAGTTGGGAAATTTATTTTTCATTTCTTTAGAGATGCCTGACAGTGCAGCTGTTTACTTTGAGGATGTGATCCAAAGCCATCCCTCTAGTGATGAAGTTCCAGTTTCGTATTACTCTCTTTCTGAAATTCAAAGCTCATTGGGATATGAAAACGAAGCTTTTGAAAGTGCCAGTACTTTGGTTGAGAAATATCCTGGGTCGCGATACGCGAAAAGGTTGGCAGAGAAATATGAGCTGGAGACGCAGAATGAATTAGTAGATGACGAGTTCAGTTTACAGGATCAGTTTCAAAATTTAAAAGCTGATACTTCACTTTCGAAATCAGAACTGGCAGACAAAAGCACTAAACTGGCTTTAGAAAATCCAAAGAATATTGAATCTGCGGGGATATTATTTGAAGCAATTCAGATGTATGTTAAGCTTGCAAAGCAGCAGGAAGTATTTGTCAATAACTATGAGAATTGGATAAATAAACACAACGAATGGAATCAGAACCTGAAGGATTTTCAAAAAGAACAGGATTCTGCTAAAGTTGCTGTCAAAGATACTTCGTTGACAAATTTAGAAAGAACAAATCTACAACAGATTATAGATTCGACACACTCTAAACCTGATTTCACTGATTCTTTTCCATACCACGGAGTATATTGGGATAAAGCCAGAATCAACATAGACCTGTTTATATCAAGTTTTAAAAATTCGAAATTACTTCCTTCAGTGAGGGTGCTGAAAAAAGAACTTGAAAAGCCTGTTATTGAGAAATCAGAAACACCCGGAAATCCCGAAGTGGAGGAAAGAGGGCAAAGTTCATCGCTTTTATGTAGCGAGTTAGAGTCTCCTCCTCAAATAAGGGGTGGTTTAAATGTCTTTTTAGAAAATGTTGGAACTTATAATTCTGATACGAAAGAAATTGAATATTCACTTTCCATCAATCAAAGAGGAATTGTTGAAGAATTTGAAATGGTATCACAAGTTGAAATTGAAAGAGATATCAGAGAGGATTATGATAATGCAATCGAAAGTGAACTTATCTTTGATCCGGTATTAGTAGAAGGAGAGGCTGTTAGAATACAGTGTACATTTAAATTTCCGGTCAGGTAGAGTTATCTGAAATCCGTCTCATTCTTTATTTTTTTGATCAAGCCGGGACCTTCATAAACCAGACCCGTGTAAATTTGAAGTAAATTTGCACCGGCATCAACTTTTCGCTGTGCTGATTCCACGCTGTCTATTCCTCCCACACCAATAATTGGTTTTGATCCCTGAAGTATTTCGTAAAGAGTTGAGATAACAGTATCACTTTTTTTAGCGATCGCTGCTCCACTTAAACCACCGTTGCCAATTGCTCTCAATGCAGATTTTTTGGTATTAAGATTATCCCGGTTTGAAGATGTGTTTGTAGCCACGTATCCATCGATACTATATCTTTCACAGATTTCTACAAGTTTTCGCAGAACTTCTTTTTCAGTATCAACGGAGAATTTAACTAAGGTAGGTATTTCGTTGGTGGAAGGATTCAGGCCTTTAAGCAAGGAAGTCAAGGCTTCCGGATCTTCAAAAGTTTTTCCCTCACCTGTATTCGGACATGATATGTTTACCGTAATGTAATCGGCCACTGAAACAGCTTTTTCATAACTATATGCATAGTCAGAAATAGCATCTTTTCCATGTATAGAAGCATCATTAGTTTTTGCAATATTAACTCCAAGCGGAATAGACAGATTATGGTTTTTAAGGCGATCAGTAATTACATCAGAACCATCATTATTTAAACCCATTCGGTTTATCAGGGAATTGTCATCCGGTAAACGGAAAGCTCTTGGTTTTGGGTTTCCTTGAGAAGATTTAGCTGTAACACTACCAATCTCAATAAAGCCAAAACCTAAAGCCTCCATTGCCTTAGGGGTTGTTCCATTTTTATCAAACCCGGCAGCCAAACCAACCGGATTTTTGAACTTTAATCCCCAGTATTCTTTTTCCAGATTTTTGCCTCCCCCATATATAATTGAGGCTAGAGTTTGAAGGAAAGCAGAATGATTTGCCTCAGAGGATATTCTTAAGGCAAGATCGTGAGCTTCTTCCGCATCTTTTTTGAAAATAACAGGTTTTAAAAGGCTTTTATAGAGCATATTTTTTTTGTGTGCCCTATGATAAGAAAACACTGAAATAAATGATGGATTACTCTTATAATTGATCGCAATAATATTTATGAAAAATACAGATCAATTAATAGCATCAATTCATCGACAATATTCTAAGAAAGAAGATTTCTTTCTGTTGGAATCTCAAATGAATGAGCATCCGGCAAGCTCCAATTCTTTTATAGCTGTTGGTTCACTAGCTTCTGTAAAAGCATTTGGTGACAGAATACATCTTAGTGAAAATGATAAAGAAATAATTATCAGGAAAAACCCTTGGATTGCATTACAGGAATTCAAAAATCGCTATAAAGATGAGTGGGTTTTTGGGCTCTTAAGCTATGATCTGAAGAACTTCGTTGAAGACCTCAACTCCCGGAACAAATCTTTAACGGAAAGCCCGGATCTTTACTTTTTTGTTCCGGAATTATTGATTCGAATAGGAAAAGATAATGAGATAGAAGTACTCAAAGGAGAGCTGAGTCAGGATCTTCCGATTACTGAAATACAGAGAGATGTTATAATTACCCCAGTTCATCAGATTACTAAAGAAAAGTATTCTGAAAAGATAAGAACTGCTCAAAGATCAATTCATGAAGGTGATTTTTACGAAATAAATATATCCCATCCAATAGAATTTGCGCTGGAAGGCAGAGCCTGGGACCTCTATCAAAAAATGAAATTGGTAGGACCGGTTCCGTTCGGAAGTTATATAAAGCATTCTAATCTCGAAATTTGTTCGTCTTCACCGGAGAGGTTTTTATCTAAGAAAGGGAATAAAATAACATCTCAACCAATTAAAGGAACGGTTTCCAGATCTGAAAAGGAAGACAGTTTAAAAATTGAGGAATTAAGTAACTCAGAAAAAGAGAAAGCTGAGAATTTGATGATTGTGGATCTCGTGCGTCATGATCTCAGTAAATTTGCAAAGAAAGGCTCTGTTAAAGTTACTAAGCTTTTTGAAATTCAAAGCTTTGAGACTGTACATCAAATGGTTTCAACAATAGAGGCTGAAGCAGAAGACGGCACGAGTTCCATTGATATTATTAAAGCGTGCTTTCCAATGGGGTCTATGACGGGAGCTCCCAAGATTGCAGCAATGAAAGCCATTGAAGAACTTGAAGATTACAAACGAGGAATCTACTCCGGGGCTATAGGGTATTTTACCCCTGAAGATGATTTTGATTTCAGTGTAGTTATAAGAACAGCAATCGTTAAAGGAGAGAGACTCGTTTTTCCTGTAGGTGGAGCAATTACTTCAGATTCTGATCCGGATAAGGAGTGGGAAGAAACCATAGTTAAAGCAAGAGCACTCACTAATATATCAGATTAATTTAGATTAAGGTGAATGAAGATTTTGTGATCACGGTTAATTGAGTAAACAGGATATTTATGAATGATTTGCACAACAAAATTTCCACGCTAAAGGAGCTCAAAGACAGTGGATGGGAGTCTCTTTCAGTAAAAGATGAGCTGAGAAAAAACATGATTGCCGGAGTTAAAAAAGGCGGTGAGCTTTTCCCAGGCATTTTAGGTTATGAAAAAACGGTTCTTCCTCAGATTCAGCATGCAATAATGTCGAAGCATGATATGATCTTGTTGGGACTTAGAGGTCAGGCAAAAACTCGTATACTGAGATCTATGGTCAATTTTCTGGACGAATATATACCATTTGTAAAAGGTTCTGTAATCACTGACGATCCTTTTAATCCGATTTCGAAATTTGCAAGAAATGTTATTGAAGAGCATGGCGATGATACTGAAATTTCCTGGCTTCACAGATCATATCGCTATGGCGAAAAGTTAGCCACTCCTGACACAACGGTAGCTGATCTTATTGGCGATATCGATCCCATCAAAGCCGCAACAAAAAAATTAGATCTGGCCGATGAGAATGTGATCAATTACGGATTAATACCCAGAACAAACCGTGGGATCTTTGTCATCAATGAGCTACCAGATCTGCAACCCAGAATTCAGGTCGCTTTACTGAATATTATGCAGGAAAGAGATATTCAGATCAGAGGATTTAATATTCGAATGCCGATCGATGTATCCATGGCTTTTTCTGCCAATCCTGAAGATTATACCAACCGCGGAAATATTATTACTCCGTTAAAAGATCGCATTGATGCTCAGATCATTACTCACTATCCAAGAGAAATTGAGACTGGTGTAAAAATTACTGAACAGGAAGCATGGCAAAATCGCAATGATGCTATCAAAGTGTCCATATCTGATATTTACAGGGAAATTATAGAACAAACGGCTTTTGTAGCCCGTGACTCAGAATACATTGACCAGAAAAGTGGTGTTTCAACCAGAATGACCATCACAGCGATGGAACAGGTTTTTTCATCAGCTGAACGACGAGCTGTGATCAATGATGAAAAGATTGCTCAGGTTAGAATTGCAGATATTTTTCATATGATTCCCGCTCTCACAGGTAAGCTTGAATTGGTTTATGAAGGAGAGCAGGAGGGAGCCATTAGTGTGGCTAAGCACATTATTGGTAAAGCAATAAATAAAACATTTAAAAAAGTATTTCCCGATCCGCAGAGCAAAGCTGAGAATGTAAAAGAGATGTATAAATCTGTTACCGATTGGTTCGCTCAGGGAAATGAAGTGAATCTGCCTGATGTATTATCAACAAAAGAGTATAAGAAAGCTTTGGATGGAGTAGATGGACTCAAAGAACTGGTAAGCAAGCATGTTAAGGATATCGGAAAAGATGAATTCTATACTTATATGGATCTGGTATTGGAGGCAATGCACCAAAATTCGCTTCTGAGTAAGCAGAACCTTGATGATGAAGCTTTATATACTGATATGTTAGGTTCTATGTTTTCATCCATTAGCGGCATAAATGACGATGATGATTTTGATATATAAAATGATTGAATTAGCTCAGATATAATCTTATATTTAAAGCCTTTGAAAAATTCGAAACAGCCAGTATTATGAAAAACGGTATTCATCCAGATTACAAAGAAATTACAGTTGTCATGAGTGACGGTACTGAGGTTACAACCAGAAGTACTATGAACACTAAAGACGGTATTTACAAAAGTGAGGTAGATTCTAAGAATCACCCATTTTATACTAAAAACAACAACTTTTCTGCTAAAGCAGGTCGTGTGGATCGCTTTAAGCGCATGTACGACAAGAAAAAGTAAGTTTATTTTTTTGAATTAAAGGATGCACCGTAACTGGTAGCATCCTTTTTTTATATACATTTATGGATATTAAAATTTTTGAAGTTGGACCATTCGCTGAGAACTCATATCTGCTCATGGATGGAGAATCCGCAATACTTATCGATCCTGGTTTCTCAAATGAAACGGAATATCAATCATTTAAAACCACGCTCAAAGAAGCAACTCTGGAGGCAATAGTATTAACTCATGCTCATGTAGATCATGTGCTTGGATTACAAAGAGTGCTTAAAGATTTTGATGTCAAGGTGTATGTAAACAATGACGATCTTTTTCTGTGGAACAACTTCGGAAGTCAGGCTACTATGTTTGGACTTAATCAGGTCGCTTTTTCCTTCACCCCTGAAAGCCTACCGAAAGACGAAGAATTTGAAGTCGGAGGATTTGAGTTTGAATGTTTATACACTCCCGGTCACTCTCCCGATCATACTTCACTTTATTTTAAAGATGAAGGTTTTGTGATCGCAGGCGATGCGTTATTTAACGGAAGTATTGGTCGTACAGACTTGTATCAGGGAAGTTTTGAAGTGCTGGAACAATCGATCAAAGAAAAACTGTATACTTTGCCGGGAAATACAAAGGTATACCCGGGACATGGACCTGCTACCACGATTGAAGCTGAGAAAGTGAATAATCCGTTTGTGAAGGGCTAACTTACTTGTCTATTTTCTCGATCTCAGCCTGATAATGTTCAGCTTTATCGGGATGAATTTCTTTAAGCTGATTATACATTTCAATAGCTTGCTGTTTCTTTCCCTGAACCACATGAATTTTTGCCAGCGTTTCTGATATAATATCATCTACGGCTTCAGCTTGTTCGGCGAGGTCAGTATCATCAAATGGTTCACCCTCGGCAGGAATTTGAATTCTTTTAGATTCAACTGCCTCAAGCATAGCGATCAGGCTATCCAAATCCAGAATTGGTGATTTTCTGTTTGATTGATTCAACTTTTTTGAGGAAGTGTAGCTTTTAACCGGAACTGCGGCTTCAAATTTTTCCGGATGGACAAGAAAATAGTGAAGATGTTCCATTAGCGGGCTGCCGGGCGCATAGGTTTTGGCTTTTAAAGCTTCTTTTATGGCTAATGAATTTTGATCATCCAGATGATAAAACCAAGCCAATAAAAAATGACCAACAGCATCGGGGCCTCTCTTCTTTAAATGTCTGCTTAGCTTGGTGATCCCCGTCTTAGGATTTTTTGCATAGCGTTCATTAAAAGAACGAAGAGATTGCGGTATGTTAAAAGGTAGTTTTGCCATTATTTTGGAGTGCAATAATACGCTAACATGGTATTAGATTCAAAAGTATTACCAATTACTTACCGCATCGTTAAACATACTGTTAGCGATTTGTTCCAGAGCTTCATCTGCAGCATTTTGTTCACCGGTGATAGGATCTTCGGTTGGATCAAAGGTGAAGGAACCACTGAAAGACTTATCCCATTCAGGGTCTTCATTATTTGTGTATATAAAACTTGCGTTTACAGAAATCTGAACCTGATTTTGATTGGTTTGCTCATTTCCTCCAATACTAAATGGACGGTTACTGTAAGTAGAAATAAAGCCATCCAAAATCGCATCGGCATCTTCTTCTGAACTAGCCAGTTGTAACTTGCTTTGATTAATAAACCGGTCTATTAAAATGCGGTTTAACCGATCGCTTAAGTCACCAAGTCCGCTTCGTGACCGGTCTGCAAAAAACGGGATATAAACGGAGTTAACACCGGGAGGTATAGAAGCTCCCGTAAAACTATATTTCAAACAACCTGAGAAGGAAATAAAAGCTAATAATGATATAAAAATTAATTTACGCAAGCCCGTATTGATCTAGTTTTCTGTAGAGTGTTCGCTCACTAATTCCTAACGTCTCAGAAGCTTTTCTTCGATTTCCATCGTATTTATCTAACGCCTGTTTAATCAAAAATTGTTCAGTAGCTTCAATAGAGGGAATTTCATCACCACCAAAGAAGTTTACCAATACTGATTGTTCGCTTTCCTGAACTTCGTTTTCGTCTTCTGTATCATCCCCGGGCATTTCCTGCATACCTAAGGTAGCATGCTCATTCAAATTGATTTTCATTTCTGAAACATCAGACTCATCCATATTGCTTTGCAAAGCGGGTGGTAGTGCTTTGATATCTTTGCTGGACATCGCTGAATACATAAAATTAGCCAGCATTTTTTTAACATCAGAGATATCTGTCCGCAATTCAACTAAAGCCCTGTAAACCAATTCACGGTCTCTGCGTTCAAAATCATTTCCGGAATCTGATTTTTTTTCTTCTCCATTCGGAACCATTGGAAGATTGTCAGCAGAGCCCTGCCTTTGTCTGCCTTTCAAATATTTTTGAAGTCGTTCTACATCAATAAATTGAGATTTTTCCAAAACCACTAGTTGTTCAGCTACATTTTTAAGCTCTCTGATATTTCCGGGCCAACGATAGGATATCAATAACTCTCTCGCTTCATCAGAAAAACCTTTGAAAACAGAATCGTATTTTGCTGAAAATTCCTGAACAAATTTTCTGAATATAGGAACTACATCTTCCTGTCTTTCCCGGAGTGCGGGTAGGTGAATTTGAACAGTATCCAACCGGTAGTAAAGATCTTCTCTGAATGAACCATCCTGAACAAGCTTCCAGAGATTCAGATTGGTAGCGGCGATCACACGTACATCAGTAGTTTGAACTTTACTTGATCCAACCCGGAAGAACTCTCCATTTTCAAGTACACGTAAAAGTTTAACCTGAACATTTTTTG
This sequence comes from Balneola sp., assembly GCA_965215865.1. Taxonomy (GTDB): domain Bacteria; phylum Bacteroidota; class Rhodothermia; order Balneolales; family Balneolaceae; genus Balneola. The sequence continues at coordinate 2,708,050 of OZ244125.1, read as the reverse complement.
GAGTATCACCAATTTCATCTAAAAAAATGGTGCCGCCATTGGCTTTCTCAAAGTAGCCTTCGCGACTTTCATTGGCTCCTGTAAACGCACCTTTTTCATGTCCAAAAAGCTCACTTTCAATAATGCCTTCAGGAATGGCACCACAATTAACAATAATCAGATTATTTCTTTTGCGTTCACTTAAAGAGTGTATAGCTCGGGCAGTAACATCTTTCCCTACACCACTTTCACCTTGTAACAATACACTGATGTCAGTTTTTGCAACCTGCATGATCTTATCGATCACATGGCGCATTTCCTGAGAAGTTCCTAATAGCCCAAATTGTTCCTGAAATACTTCGCGATCCATTTACTAAATTATTCGTCTGTCATTTTGACGTAAATTTAATGATTAATGAGTTGGTAAGTAAGCTTAATCTTAAGAAAATTTATGAGAGCTTTTTTAAAGCAAAACCTCCTTATTTATATAATGACAAGAACCCCGGTTCTGCATTAGCCATAATGAAAAAACTCAAACAGATTCTCCGACTCGAATTATTTTATAAGTTCAGTAGCTTGCTCAATGGGCAGTGCTCTGGTTTCTTTAAAACTTGAGAGCACAAGATTTGATCTGGTTTTTTTAACTCCGTTCCAGGATTGTATCCGTGATAACAGGCGTTCGAACGAAGCCGTATTTTTTGTTCTTACTTTCAGAAAATGTGAACCATCTCCGGTAATGGAATGACACTCCAGGATTTCCTTTTCCTGTTGGGCTTTTTCCACAAAAACAGGATAATATTCTGAACCATCAACTTCCACAAACATGAAAGCAGTTATATCAAAATGAAAATCTTTAGAACTCAGAATGGCATTATAATCCGTAATTAACCCACGTTCTTCCAGTTTCCGCATTCTTTCAGACACAGATGGAACAGATAACCCGACTAGCTCTGCAATTTGATTTCGCTGAGCACGACCATTTTCCTGAAGATGGTTGAGTATGGAAATATCGATATCGTCTAATAGATGGCTCATAATGATGTATTGTCCTAATAATTATTTGTGATATTGATAATATCCTTAAAAAATAAGGTAAGCAATAGCCACAAAGAACTTTAAGTAAGTACAATGAAATTTTAAAAAAGGGTTCAAGAAGAATAGAATAGGTCTTATCTTAGGGCTTAAATTTAAAAGCACGGATCGAATGTTAGACATCAATTTCATTAAAGAAAATAAAGAAGCTGTAAAAGAAGGAATGCTTAATAAGGGAGAGAAATCCAATGCTCTTGTTGATGAGGTAATTGAAAAAGATGAGCAGTGGAGAGCTCTGGTCCAAAAAGTTGATGCGATAAGAACAGAAAGCAATACCAAGGCTAAGCAAATCGGAGCCTTGATGGGACAGGGTAAGAAAGAAGAGGCGCAGGCTATCATTGCTGAGACAACACAGCTTAAAGAAGATGTAAAAGAACTTGAAGAAGAGTTGAAAATTTTGGCGGAAGACCGGGAAAATATGCTTCTGAAAATTCCAAATGTGGCACACTCTTCAGTTCCTGTTGGTTCTAATGAAGAGCATAATGAAACATTTGATACTTGGGGAGAGCCTAATAAAGAGGAGTGGAGAAAACCACATTGGGAAATTACTGAACGCTACGGATGGGTAGATTTTGAAAGAGGAGTAAAAGTTACAGGCGCAGGATTTCCTTTTTATGTTGGACCAGTTGCTCAACTTCAACGTGCTTTGATTAACTATTTCATAAATGAAGCAGGAAATGCAGGTTATACTGAAATGCAGGCTCCTTATTTTGTGAACGAAGATTCAGCTCGCGGCACAGGACAAATTCCTGATAAGGAAGACATGATGTATGTGATTCCAAGAGATGAATTTTTTGCAATTCCTACTGCTGAAGTTCCGGTTACTAATTTTCATAGAGACGAGATACTATCTGAAAGTGAATTGCCCGTGAAATACGTTTGCTACACTCCTTGCTGGAGAAGAGAAGCAGGTTCTTACGGGAAGGATGTTCGTGGATTGAATCGTCTTCACCAATTCGATAAAGTTGAACTGGTGAAGATCGTAAAACCCGAAACTTCTTACGAAGAACTGGAGAGTTTAAGAGCTCATTCTGAGAAACTACTTCAAGCTTTGGAACTTCCTTACAGAACTTTATTGATGTGTACAGGAGATATGGGCTTTACGCAAAGTAAGAAATATGATCTTGAGGTTTGGAGTCCGGGACAGCAACGATGGCTGGAAGTAAGTTCTTGTTCAAATTTCGAGAGCTTTCAGGCTAGAAGAATGCAACTTCGTTACAGAAAAGGAGAGAAAAAGATTGAGATGACCCATACACTTAATGGTTCAGCTTTAGCACTTCCAAGAGTGGTTTCGGCGATATTGGAAGCGTATCAGGAAGAGAATGGAAAAGTAAGAGTTCCGGAAGCCCTCAAAGGCTTTATCGGTCGTGATTACCTGTAAATAGATTCAGGGTTTTACAAGGCTTTGCATTGCTTAAGAATGCTTCTCCGAATAATAGAGTTATCTTTATTTGACTAACAATAAATTGATGACTTAATGAAAAGAGCAGCAAGTATAGCAGGAATAATTATAGTGTTGGGACTTTTAGCTTTTCCAAAAGTTAAGGACTATTTAGAAGCATCTGAGACAGCTTCTCAAAATAATTCCGATAGTAGCGCCCCTCTGAATGTGGAAGTTTATATAGTAAAACCTGATATCGTTGAGAACAAGATATTTACTACAGGAACGCTAACTTCAAACGAAGAAGTGGAATTGGCAAGTGAAAGCTCCGGACTGATTCAGCAAATACATTTGCGTGAAGGAGAAGATGTTAAAAAAGGGGAGTTGCTCGTAAAAATAAATGACAGTGAACTAAAAGCTCAGCTTAAACGTGCTGATTTCAGATTGAATTTGGCTGAAGACCGGGAAAAGCGTCAAAAGCAGTTGCTGGAGAAAGGAGGTATCAGTCAGGAGGAGTATGATGCTACCTTAAATGAAGTAAATGTGCTAAGATCTGAAGTGTCACTGATTAATGCTCAGATCGAAAAAACAGAGATCAGAGCTCCATTTACAGGAAAATTAGGACTTAAATATGTAAGTGATGGAAGTTACATAACCCCAAATTCCAGAATTGCTACTCTACAGGATATCGATCCTATAAAAATTGATTTTTCTATTCCTGAGCGATATGCCGCGCAAATAGAAGTAGGTAACAAGGTGAGATTTACAGTTCAGGGAATTGAAGAGCCTTTAGTTGCTCAAGTGTATGCCAAAGAACCACGAATTGATTCTGAAACCAGAACCTTACAAGTTAGAGCCAGAAGTTCTAATCCTGACGGTAAGCTGCTTCCGGGAGCTTTTGCTGATTTGGAGTTGACTCTCCAGACTATCGAAAATGCTAAAATGATTCCTACAATTTCACTAGTTCCTGAACTGCAAGGTCAAAAAGTATTTTTGTTGAAGGATGGGGTAGTCCATCCACAAAGTGTGGTAACGGGTTTAAGAAATGAGTCTAAAATCCAAATCACAGAAGGTGTTGAGATCGGAGATACTGTTTTAACAACAGGTCTGCTTCAGGTAAGGCCGGAAATGCAGGTCATAGTTAAGCAAGTAAACGGAGAATAATATGAGTTTATCTTCACTGAGCATAAGAAGGCCTGTTTTAGCAACCGTTTTCTCAATTGTAATTATCTTGTTCGGAATAATCGGATTCAATTATCTGCCGATCAGAGAATATCCTGCGGTTGACCCACCTATCGTTACAGTTAGTACCAGTTATATCGGCGCCAATGCAGAGGTTATAGAATCTCAAATTACAGAACCTCTTGAAGATCAAATTAACGGAATTGCAGGGATCAAAAACCTGACTTCAGTTAGCAGAGAAGGAAGAAGTACTGTAACGGTTGAATTCGATTTGGATGTGGATCTGGAAACAGCAACGAATGATGTTCGATCCAGAGTATCCAGAGCGGTTGGGAATATCCCTCCTGATGCAGATCCTCCGATCGTTTCTAAAGCTGATGCAGACGCCAGACCTATTCTGTTCTTCAATATCAAAAGTGATTCCAGAAATCTGTTGCAGCTTTCTGAAGTGGCTGAGAAATATTTTAAAGAACGTGTACAAACCATTCCGGGTGTAAGTAATGTTCAGATCTGGGGAGATAAAACCTATTCGATGAGGTTGTGGTTGGACCCGATGAAACTGGCCGCATATAACTTAACTCCTATCGATGTCAGAAATGCATTAACAAGTGAGAATGTGGAATTGCCTTCGGGAAGAATTGAAGGAAATCTCACCGAGCTAACCGTCCGTACTATGGGGCGGATTACAAATGTGGACGAATTTAATGATCTGATTGTCAAGAAGACAGCCGGAAGTACAATAAAATTGCGAGACATTGGGTATGCAGAGTTAGGTCCTCAGAATGAACGCACTATCTTAAAAAGAGATGGTGTTCCAATGGTTGGAGTGGTTTTAATTCCACAACCCGGTGCCAATCAGATCGATATCGCAGACGAGTTTTACAGAAGAGCTGAAAATATTGAAAAAGACCTTCCCGCTGATATTGAAACAGCCATTGGCTTTGATTCTACAACCTACGTACGGGCTTCTATCGATGAAGTAAAACAAACTATTTTCGTTGCTTTCTTTCTTGTTATAGCGGTTATTTTTCTGTTTCTGAGAGACTGGCGTACTACGATAATTCCTGTATTGGTAATTCCGATCGCTCTTATCGGTTCATTCTTCATTATGTATTTAGCCGGGTTTTCTATCAATGTATTAACATTGTTAGCAATTGTATTAGCCATTGGTTTAGTGGTAGATGATGCAATTGTTGTGCTTGAAAATATTTATTCAAAAATAGAAAGTGGGCAACAACCCATGATGGCCGGAATACTGGGTTCCAAAGAGATATTTTTTGCTGTAATTGCTACCACTGCGGCCTTGGTATCAGTATTTATGCCGATTCTGTTTTTAGGCGGAATTACCGGTCGTTTGTTCAGGGAATTCGGTGTAGTGATTGCCGGAGCTGTTATGATTTCTTCTTTTGTAGCACTTTCGTTAACTCCTATGCTTTCAACCAAGTTGTTAAAAAAGAGGGAAAAGCAGAATAGGTTCTACACTGCAACTGAGCCGTTCTTTATTAAAATAAATAAAGCTTATAAAAGTTCTCTACAATCTTTTATGAAAAGAAGATGGCTTGCTCCTTTAACCATTTTAGCAAGTGGTGGCCTGATCTATTTGTTGATGAGTACGCTTCCTCAGGAAACAGCTCCTTTAGAAGATCGAAGTCGTGTTAGAATGTTTGCTCAGGCTCCCGAAGGAGCTTCTTACGAGTACATGGATAATTACATGGACCGTTTGGTAAGCTTAGTTCAGGATAGTATCCCTGAAACAAAATCTGTTATTTCAGTAACCTCACCGGGATTCGGAGCTTCAAGTTCTGTAAACTCAGGTTTTGCTTTTTCTATTCTAAAAGATCCGGAACTGAGAGATCGCTCACAAAATGAAGTAGCCGATGATCTGACAGAAAAAGTAAAACTATTGAGTGGGGCTCAGACATTTGTATCTCAGGAGCAAACTATCGGGAGCAGCAGAGGAGGATTACCGGTTCAGTTTGTACTTCAGAACCAGGACTTTGAGCGTCTAAAAAGTGTAATTCCGGATTTTCTGGAAGCAGTGAGAAATGACCCTGCTTTTACGTATCAGGATGTGGATCTTAAATTCAACAAACCCGAGCTTCAGGTAGAAATTGACAGAGAACGTGCTCAGGATTTAGGAGTTTCTGTTCGTGATATTGCTCAAACATTACAGTTTTCGTTAAGTGGACAGCGTTTTGATTTTTTCATAATGAATGGAAAGCAATATCAGGTAATCGGACAGGTAGAAAGAAAAAACAGAAACGAGCCGGTGGATTTAAAAAGCCTATATGTGAGAAACAGTTCCGGAAGTTTGATCCAACTGGACAATCTTGTGAAAGTAGCAGAGCAAAGCAGCCCGCCACAACTATATAGATATAACAGATATGCTTCAGCAACGGTATCGGCGGCACTTGCTCCTGGCAAAACTATTATGGATGGTATAGACGCAATGGAGATTATTGCTGAAAATGTACTGGACGATACCTTTTCGACCAGTTTATCAGGTCCTTCCAGAGACTTTGTGGAAAGTTCTTCCAGCTTATTATTTATTTTCTTTCTGGCTCTACTGTTGGTGTACTTAGTGCTTTCTGCACAGTTCGAAAGTTTCAGAGATCCGTTTACAATTATGCTTACAGTTCCTCTGGCTTTGTCAGGAGCCTTGGTAAGTATGTGGTACTTTGGTCAAACTCTGAATATTTTCAGTCAGATCGGGATGATCATGCTTATCGGGTTAGTTACTAAAAACGGAATCCTTATTGTAGAATTTGCAAACCAAAGACAGATTCAGGGTCTTTCTATAATGGATGCAATTATGGATGCTTCAGCCGCTCGTTTCCGTCCGATATTAATGACAAGTATTTCAACAGTGTTGGGAATCTTGCCTATTGCATTAGCTCTTGGTGCAGGTGCAGAAAGCAGAACTTCAATGGGAATTGCGGTGATCGGAGGATTGATCATCGGTAGCTTTTTAACACTTTATGTGATTCCTGCAATGTACTCTTATTTGTCACCTGAAAAATCGAAAGATGATATGATCAGCGATGAAATGATAAAAAAAGCAGAAAACGAACTTGAAACTCAAATAGCATGATGAAATCGGTATTTAAGAGATCGTATATAGTATTATTTGGAGTGTTTGTATCATTTGGGTTTTCAAACGTTCTGGCACAAGATACTCTGAGGATTGAGGAAGCCATCCAAAAGGGATTGGAAAAGAATTTTGCCATCCGAATAGCAACAAATGAAGCACAAATAGCTAAGAATAACAATTCATTAGGCAATGCAGGGCTTCTTCCTGTAGTGACAGCTGATGGAACCATCTCCAAAAGAATTGAAAATAATGAAACTCAGTATTCCGCTAATTCAATACCTGACCGAAATGATAAAGGAGTTGAAAGCACTAGCTATAATTTTGGCATAGATGCAACTTGGACCATTTTTGATGGATTGACTATGTTCGCAACTAAAGACAGGCTGAACCTGGAAGCAGAATTAGGGGAAGAGCAAACTCGTCTGGAAATCGAAAATTTACTTGCTGAATTAATCAATGGTTATTATCAGATCGTTGCAAGACAAAAGGCACATAAAATACTTGAAAACACTGTTCAAGTATCAGAAGAACGCATAAGAATTGCAGAAACAAAAAAGGATTTAGGTTCAGGTTCTGAATATGATCTGTTGCAGGCGCGCGCAGATTTTAATGCTGATAGGGCTGCTTTGATCCGATCAGGAACAACATTAAAGCAAGCAAAGATTATTGTAAATCAGATACTATCTAATTCATCTTTTGAAAATTTTGATGTAGAGCCTTCGATCGAAATGGGAGAAATGATAGATATAGAAGTTCTCATCGAACAAGCATTGGTGGAAAATAAATCATTATCGGTAGCGCGGATGAATGAAATGGCAGCAAGTGAAGAAATCAATGAATTAAAAGGAGACTGGTTTCCTCAGGTTGATGTAAGCGGGGGATATGGATACAGTAAAACAGAGACAAGTACAGGCTTCGTGGATTTCTCTAATACGTCCGGTTTTAATTATGGTATTACTGCAAGAATTAATTTATTCGACGGTTTTAATAAAAACAGAAGATCCCAAAACGCTCAAATACGATTAAAGAATCAACAACTGCAGCTGGAAGAGTTAAAACTAAGACTCCGTTCTGAAATTCAGCAAGTGTATGAGCAGTATATTGATGCTCTTTCTTTGATTGAACTGGAACAGGAGAACCTGCAGTTTACAAAACAAAGTCTGGATATTGCTTTGGAAAGATTCAGGTTAGGTACCATTAATTCTGTAGAGCTTCGGGAAGCACAACTTAGTTTACTAAATGCCGAAAATCGATTGATAATAGCTCAAATTGAAGCAAAAAATGCAGAAACCGAGTTATTAAGGTTGAGCGGAGATTTGTTGAGAAGAGTGAATTAAAATGAATTCAGAACTAAGATTTCAGGTCAAAACTTAATACCAGTCTTCTTCCGTTATCCTGATATTCAACTCCGTCGGCATACTCTCCCATCAGGAAAACACCACGACCGCTTGTATTCAGAATATTTTCTTTTGCAAGCGGATCAGGAACCTCATTCGGATCAAATCCTGCCCCTTCATCCTGAGTAGTAATTATAAGATTGGAACCATCTTGTTCTGCGATGAGGGTTACTTTTTTGGATTCATCCAATTCATTTCCATGAACAACTCCATTGGTAGCAGCTTCACTTACGGTGAGCATTAATCGAGCATAAAACTCATCATCAAAGTTTAAATCTGTCTGTAAGTCGTTCAGAAAACCTTCCAATTTATCCAGCTCTTCGTAAGTAGATTTCAGAACAAGTTCTTTTCTATAACTCATCAATTATTAAGCATAAATACCACGTAGTTTCAGCGTTGTTGCTACACGATCAATTGCATATACATACGCTGCTTGTCTTAGTGTAATACTATACTTTTCACTCACCATAAACAAGTTGTCAAAAGCTTCTCTCATCATTCTGTTCAAGCGTCGATTTACGCGTTCTTCGGTCCAGAAATATCCATGTCTGTCTTGTACCCACTCAAAGTAAGAAACAGTTACACCACCTGCGTTTGCAAGAATATCAGGAACGACCATTACGCCATTTTCATCCAGAATTGAATCTGCATTTGCAGTTACAGGACCGTTAGCGCCTTCGGCTATAATTTTCGCTTTTATATTTGAAGCGTTGTCTTTATTTATTTGATCTTCTTTTGCTGCTGGAATTAAAACATCACATTCAAGTTCAAGCAGATCGGCATTACTAATAGATTCTGCTCCATCAAAACCTTCCAGTGAATAATTATTAGTTTGGGAATAGTGGATTGCTGCCGGAATATCTATTCCTTCCTTATTATAGTATCCGCCACTTACATCACTAATAGCAATTACTTTTGCGCCTTGTTCATATATCAGCTGAGCAGAAACAGATCCAACATTACCAAAACCTTGAACTACTATAGTGGCATCGCTTGGAGAAATTTTAAACTTATTCATGGCAGCTAAAGCCGTTGTGATTACACCTCGTCCAGTTGCTTCACGCCTCCCTTTTGAGCCTCCCAAAATTATTGGCTTACCTGTTACCACAGCAGTTTCATTTCTTTTGCTCTTCATGCTGTACGTATCCATGATCCAGGCCATTGTCTGCTCATTGGTATTCATGTCTGGAGCCGGGATGTCTCTTTCAGGACCAAAGACATCACTCATATTAGAAGTGTACCGTCTGGTCAATCTTTCTAACTCATTTTTTGAAAGAAGCTTGGGATTAACACGAACACCACCCTTAGCTCCACCAAAAGGAACATTAACGCACGCACATTTCCAGGTCATCCACGCAGCAAGCGCTTTAACTTCATCGAGATGTACATCTTCAGCATAACGGATTCCACCTTTAGAAGGTCCCAGAATACTATTGTGAATTACACGATAACCTTCAAAAACTTCGATCCTGTCGTCATCCATAATAACAGGGATAGCAACCATTACTACCTTTTCAGGAGTAGACAGGTATTTAAACATACCTTCATCCAGGTCTAAAATATCAGCGGCAAATCTGAATCTTTCCATCATGGAAGAAAAAGGGGAGTCGTCTTGAGTTAATGGAGCAGGTTCTTTGTAGTACTCTTTTGTGAGGGCGTCTTTAATCTCGGACATTATGTTGGTTTAATTTCAATTCTGTTAAAAAAGCGCTTCCAAATATAAAAACTAAGTCAGATAATTATTCATTAAAATCATCACATTGTTTAAAAAAAGGTAATACCTGTGTATTTGTTTTTATGAGATAAATATATCATACTAGGGCATTCCATCGTTAGACGGTTAAATTAAATTCATATCTGCATTCTTCATGAAAGAAAAAAGATCCAAACCCCAAATTGAATGCAAATGAATGCAAATGTTTTAGTACTTAATCAAGATTACCAGCCTTTGAGTGTTTGCTCTTTGCAACGTTCTATGAAGCTTATTTTTTTGGAAAAAGCAGAGTTGCTGCATGATGATCCTGAAAAGAAACTGAGAACACCCAGTGACCAATTTGATTTCCCTTCTGTAATCCGATTACGCAGATACATCCGCTTACCTTATACAAAAGTGGTGTTAACAAGAAGAAATGTGATGCGAAGAGACGGCTTTAAATGTCAGTATTGCGGGCAGAAATCTAAATTGACCATTGATCACATCCATCCCAAAAGCAGGGGTGGTAAAGACACCTGGGAAAACCTGACTACTGCTTGCGATAAATGTAACGTAAAGAAAGGGAACAGAACTCCAAAAGAGGCAAATATGGAGCTCAAAAGTAAACCCTATCGCCCGATTCCAATTACTTTTTTCAGAGATATAAATGGTGGGGTTCAGGAACCATGGAAACCATATTTGTACATGACTTAGGGGATATTGAATATTCAAAATTCAATGAGAAATATCCAATATTGATTGGGCAAAATTCTATTTTATATAAGTTACAGAATTCTATAGCAATGGTTGTTAGAGAATAAAATTAAACTTGTTTTTAGAACTTGATCCAAGTCATCGATAAACACTATCAGAGATATTTAAACGAATATCGCAATCAGTGAACAAAAGCCTTATCTTTAGCTGTAATTAAATTCAAAGAGAAACTCACATCTTGAAATGAGTAAGAAAGGCAGAGTTCTTGTAGCAATGAGTGGCGGTGTAGATTCATCTGTAGCTGCTGTAATGCTTAGAGAACAAGGATACGAAGTAATCGGAATTACCATGAAAACCTGGGATTATCACAGAAGCGGTGGTGATAACGGGAAAGAAACGGGTTGTTGTACAGTAGAGTCTATGAATGACGCTCGGCACATCGCTGTAAACCATGGTTTTAAGCACTTTATCGTAGATATAAGGGAAGAGTTTGGTGATTGGGTAATTGATCGTTTTGTGGGCGATTATATGGACGGAAGAACTCCAAACCCGTGTGTGCTTTGCAATACTCATATCAAATGGGCTGCTTTGTTAAAGCGAGCAGACAATCTGGGGTGTGATTTTATTGCTACAGGACATTATGCAAGAGTACGAGAGGAGAATGGACGCCACATCATTTCCAGAGGATTAGACCCTAAAAAAGATCAGTCATATGCGCTTTGGGGTGTTGCCCAAAAACACCTTGAAAGGACTATTTTTCCTTTGGGTGGATACTCAAAACCTGAAATTCGTCAAATAGCCGAAGATCACGGATTATTAAACGTAGCCAACAAGCCTGACTCTTATGAAATCTGTTTTGTGCCGGATGATGATTACCGCAGATTTCTAAAAGACAAAGTTCCGGGTCTGGAAGAGAAAATGAAAGGAGGCAAGTTCGTGGATAAAGACGGAAATATTTTAGGCGAACATGAAGGCTATCCATTTTATACAATTGGTCAACGACGTGGACTAAACCTCCCTATGGGAAAACCTGTTTATGTAACAAATATAAATGCGATAACAAACACGATCACTATCGGAGAGAAGGAAGATCTTATCAGTTCTACGCTGACAGCTAAAGAAATAAATTTAGTGAAGTATGACAGAATTCCGGAAACCGAAATGGAGATCACCGGCGCAATTCGATATAACGATGATGGGGCAATGGGACATTTGACTCAACTGGATGAAGATGAGATTAAAGTTCATTTTCCAACCGGAAGAGAAGCCATAACTCCCGGGCAGGCTATAGTTTGTTATGAAGGTGATGACGTTGTAGCCGGCGGTTGGATCAAAAAAGTGAATGTAGGAATGGAAGACTTAATTTCTGCGTAACATCCAACTATGTAGTTCGTTAAACTCCACAATCTAATAACATCCAGAGATAATTATGAGAACCAAAATATATTCAAGTACACTGTTTTTTTTATGTGCCATTGCTTTTTCGAATCCTCTTCAAGCACAGTTTGAAGGTCACATATCCATGAACCTTTATGGTGATAATGAAAGTGGTAAGACTTCAGTTAATCAGCTTAATATGTATGTAACTGCAGATCGGATCTTTTTAAAAGGAGAAGATGAGATGAATTTTGGTCAGTCATTTAATTCCGGAGGAATGTTGATTCGGAATGATAAAAAAGACTTTGTGGTATTAATGGAAAATAATGATGCACTTCAGGTCACTAAATCAGAAGTGGAAGGATTATTTAAAATGTTTCTTTCATGGGGTAATAGTTCTTCGTCAAAGAGTTCAAGTAATGACGAAGTGAATTTTGAATATACAGACCGTGAAAGAACCATAAATGGATATAAAACTTACGAACTGGTTATCTCGGGCAGAGAAAATGATACAAAAATGTCAGTTTGGCTTACTCCGAATATTGATATCAACTGGGGAATGTTGGCTGAGCCATGGAAAAACCTTCCGGCTGAAGCAGATAGAGCAGTTAATCAATCAAGAGATGCGGTTTTTGCAGGGAAAAATTTTCCAATGCTTGTTGAAGTAACCGGGAAAAAAGGAACTGAAACCGTAATGGAAGTTACCAATATCAATAAGTCCAGTATAGCAAAAGCGATGGTTCAAATACCAACAGGAGTTAACCTGATCAGCGTAACAGATCTGATGTTTAAGATGATGTCAGGGAACTGATTTCAGGACATTAAGAAAATAGAGATATAAAAAAAGGGAGTTTGGTAATCCAAACTCCCTTTTAGTTTGTACTAATTAAAATTCTATTTAATCAGTGTCATTCTCTTGGTTAAGCTTTGATTCGCTGATTGTAATCTGTAGATATAAATACCTGAAGATAAATTGTCAGCTTTAAAATTGAAGGTGTGGTTACCTGCACTTAATCTTTCATTAACCAAAGTAGCAACTTTTTGTCCAAGCATGTTGTAAACAACCAATTGAGTTGGCGCTGCTTCTTCTAAAGAAAAGCTTATTTTTGTACTTGGGTTAAAAGGATTTGGATAATTTTGATCTAATGCGAACCTGTTTGGAGTATCTATTCCATCGTTTTCATTAGATGTTAATGTACCTCTTTCAAAAGTTGCTGATCTTGTATCACTTGATGCTTCATCGCTACCGTCAGAAGCTATTACTCTGTGGTAAATTGTTGCACTGGCACCTGATTCAATTCCAAGATCCACTAAAATTGTATCCAGATCACCAAAGGCTATGTTATAGTTCAGGTTTGAACCAACATTAGCATTAATAACGGTATTGGTAAATAATGAGTCAGTAGCTGCTTGCCAAGTATACGTAAGACTGTCACCTTCAACATCTGAACTCGTTGTCCAAGTAGCTTGGAAACTGGTAGAAATATCTCCGGAAACACTGATCATTGCATCATCAGTAGGGGTTAGCAACGTACTTTTTGAAGGAAATAAATTATCACCAAAAAGAAGTTGTCCTCTTAATTCGCCTGCCGCTTCAGCTTGGGAATGTACATTTACATACAAACCTTGGCTATTCATGGCTTCAAGTTGCGTTTCTGTTAACACATATGTGTTATCTGAAACGTTATATACACCACTTGTGTCACTAGACACTGTAGCATTTAATGTTACTTCAACTCCACCGCTTCCGGTTACACTTCCTGAGTGTAGATGGGATGCCGTGTAAGCACTTGAAAGCGCTTCAAAACCACCGGTAACAATAGCTCTGTCACCTGTTATCTCTACATTTACTGCACCAAAAGCTTCGGTAATTACAGGAGTAGGTTGTTCATGTAAACCGCTTAAATTCGTTTTGAAATAAGCTGAGGCATCACCTAATACTTGCCCACGAAGTTCGCCGGCTCCAAACGTAGTAGTATGTATGTTTACATAGTAACCTCTGTTAAGTAGCGTCTCAATTTGAGAAGCATCAACAGCAAATTTATTGTCTTTTGCTAAATAAGCACCTGCTTTTAAATTAGCCTCTACTTCTGCATTAATTAATATGTCAACCATTCCGTTAGTTCCGGAATGCCCTGCGTGCAGATGAGATCCACCGGCAACACTAGCATCAAAATCACCTTGTAATTCCGCAAATGTACCAGTTACCACTAATGAGTCATCTGTAGTTAGTTCAACTACAACTGCACCACCGGCATTTGTATTCGCAGAAGGAATTTCAGCACTTCCTGATAAACTGGCAAAGAAAGAAGCTGTAACCGGAGGAGTAACTTGACCTCTTAACTCTCCGGAAGCAAAATTCTCAGAGTGGATATTTACATAAACGCCTCTATCCATAAGTGCCGCTTTTTGATCCGATGTAAGTTCAAACCTGTTATCAGCGGCTAAATAAACTCCAGATTTATTGTCGGCTGCAACAGTGGCATTTAAAGTTACTGCTACACCACCGGCACTACCTGCCATTGCCGTATGCAAATGAGAAGCGGCATAGTTGCTTGAAAGTCCATTAAATGACCCTGATACAAATAGTGAATCCCCATTTAATTCGAGGATCAGAGCGCCGCTTGCCATGGTCTTAGCTACCGGTACTTCCTGTGCACCAGAAACATTAGTTCTGAATACAACATCAGCTTGAGGAGCTAATTGACCCCTAAGCTCTCCGGCACCATAGGTTTCGGAATGTATATTTACATAAATTCCGCGTGCTTTTAATGTATCTACCTGACCGCTGGATAAAGTAAAAGTGTTATTTGCGGTAGTGTAAGTTCCGCCCATTCCATCAACGTCTACTGTAGCGTTTAAAGCGAAAAGAACTCCACCTGCTTCACCAGCCATGCCTGCGTGCAAATGAGAGGCAGCGTAAGTACTGCTCAGTCCTTCAAAAGAACCTTCAACAGTTAGTTCGTTTCCGTTAAGAGTAGCGGTTATATTTCCGTTTGCGGAAGTTGTTACAGTGGGTACTTCATTACTCCCACTAAGCGTAGTTTCAAAAACTGTTTGTGCATTAGTTATTTGAGTTGTACCAAACAACAGTAAACAAAAAACAGTCACCAAAAATGGTATCTTTTGTATATTCATTTTTCTCGTAAGTTAAGTTATTATTATACTTAACTAACATTACGAAAGAAGTTTACGTTCAGATTGGATTTGGAATTGAAATAAAAAAAAGGAGTTGCGCTTTCAAGCTACAACTCCTTATCTCTATCGCTAAATAAAATTTCTGTAATGATAAATACGAATGATTTTGAGAGACGGATTGGTTTTTATTTAAAAAAAAGACATAAAAAAACTCCGACCAATATGGAAGGAGTTTTTAACGTCTTAGTAAATAAGTACAGTAATCTCTACATAGAACCCAGCATATACATAGCACCAGTGGGTTGAGGAGAACCTCCCTCAGGCTCAAGTGTGATTGCAAAAGCACCTTGGTTTGCAGATTGATTCAGTTCCTGAATTTTGAAGAAATTATCTCTTTCAGGATCATTTACAGCAAATACTCCGGCGCTTAAAGGTTGACCATTGATTAAAATCCAAAGCTGATATTCTTTTGCAGTAGGCACGGCAGGCATATTTGCTACTTGAAGCAAAGCTTGTCCATTATCCTTATCCCATACCACCTTGCCAAATCCATTTGGGTTTACATCTTGTCCGTCCATTAAAACAAGATCCACATCTCTTGCTTCTAGAATGGCTAATAATTCAGATTTTTGTTCGACTTCTGTCTCTAACAAACGGATGGCCCTTTCTTTTTGAACTACTAATTCCTTTTGTGTTTCCAGATCAGTTTCTAAGTTTTGATTGAAGAAAAACAAACCTAATGAACTTACAAGAAACAACACTGCTGCAGCTGCAGCAATTCTGTACCTGGAAAGATAGTGAACAGTAGCACCTCCACCTCTTGCATGAACAGAGGCCCAAGCCATTTCTAATAATTGTTCTTTAACGTTTTCGGATGGTTTTTGATCGTATGCAAGTAAAGCCATTTCTGATGCTATACTTTTCATATCCTGATAAAGCTGTTCTTGTTCTGCAGTTGCTCCATCTAGTAAAGATTTAAATTCTTTTTCTTCTTCCTTTGTTATGGAGCTTAGTACAAAACCGACGCAAAGTTCTTCAAATTTTGTATTGTCTGTAGTGCTCATTGTACCTCTCCCGATAAAATTTCTCTTAGTTTCATCATTCCGTCTCGCATTCTAGTTTTTACAGTCCCTAATGGGATATCATATTCATCAGAAATTTCTGATTGACTCAATCCATCGAAATATGAGATTTGTATTACTTTTCTTTGTTTCTCAGAAATTTTTTGTAATGCGTTTCTCAGCATTTCTGCTCTGTCCGATAAAATTGTATCCTCCAATGGATTGTTCTCACTCGAAAATAATGGGTGGTATACATTGTCATCATCCAGACTTGTCGACTGCTTTTTTTGTTCTTTATAAACTTTAGAACGCAATCTATCAATTCCTTTATTTCTTGTTAATGAAACAATCCAGGTATAGCCGGTTCCCCTATCCGGATCGTATTGATCTGCTTTTTCCCAGATATTGCTGAATACTTCCTGCAATAAATCTTCTGCTTCCGTTTTCTTTTTTAGAATGGATAACAGCAAACCAAATAAAAGCCGATTATACTGATCATATAAAAGTGAAAGTGCAACAGGATCTTTCCGTGCAATTCGCTTTAGTAAATCTTTATCTCTAGCATTATCCTGATTTAAAAATTTACCTATGGCAGATATAAGAAAAAACAACATACCTATTGTTCCTGATTAAGATTACGAGTTAAGTCTCATACTGGATTGAAACTGTTAAATAAATTAAGCTAAAGAATTTGATTTCAAAAGATCTTCTGCTTCCAAAAGATCATTAAATGGTTTTTCACAAACAAAATTTGAACAATAGTAAAAAGTGATGCTATCGTTGATTCGTTCCATTTTCTCTGTATAACCGGAAAACTTACCAATATCATTTAATTCGGAATCTTTATACAAGCTGACTTTGAATGGAGAAAATATAGTCCTAATTCCCGAAAGATCTTCTTTATTTGGTGGGATGTTATCAACGATAACAAGTTCTATCGGATTATTATTTAGAAATTGTATTGCTTGTAAGCCTTGGGTTATACTTGATCCCGATCTTATTAAATCTGCAGAAAAGAACTCACCTATTGAATTTGCATAATTTTCAAACTCCGGTTTTCCTGTTAGTCGGCTCAACTTGATGAGACTAACCATTGCAACAGAGTTTGAGGAGGGAGTTGCTCCGTCGTAAATCTGTTTCTGTCTGCCAAGTAACTCTTCAGAGTCATGGCTAGTAAAAAAGAATCCACCACTTTCTTTGTCCCAAAATTTTTCAATAAATACTCTTGAAAATTTTATTGCCTGATTTAGATATTCCGGATTATATGTTGTTTCATATAATTCAAGAGTTGCCCAAATCAAAAATGAATAATCATCCGCAAAGGCAGAAATTTTACTTTCACCATCTTTGAAACGATGTAAGAGGTTTTCGTTCTGAAAAAGATTCTCTTTAATGAAAGAGAATGCATCTTCAGCCTTGGTGAGAAATCTCTCCTCATCAAATACGCTACTGGCCTTAGCCAAAGCGGTTATCATAAGAGCGTTCCAGTCAGTAAGAATTTTGTCATCAAGAAGGGGGCGGGACCGGTTGGTTCTGGCGGAAAGAAGCTTCTTTCTGATACTAATAAAATTCTCGGAATCAGCATTAGATAAAGATTTTTCCAGGTGAGGGATGTTTTTGCCGGTTAATTGTTTAGTAGCTTCATCCTCATAATTTCCGTCTATCGATAGGTTAAAAGTATTCAGAAAAAACTCAGTTTCATCTTTTGATAAAACTTTTTGAATTTCATCAACTTCCCAAATATAAAATTTACCTTCCTCTCCATCGGAGTCAGCATCTTCAGCAGAAAAGAAACCTCCGTCGGGGTGAACGAGATTGTCTGAAATATAATCGAATATCTCATAAACAGTTTCTTTAAATAACGGATTTCCGGTTACCTGCCAACCCTCTGTGTATGCGATCATTAAAAGAGCCTGATCATATAACATTTTTTCAAAGTGAGGAAGCAACCATTTTTCGTCAGTGGAATATCTGTGAAACCCATATCCTATATGATCCCAAATTCCTCCAAGGCGCATTTCTGTTAATGTATGTTCAACCGAATCTTTGAAACGATCTTCTCCTGTAGCGTACCACTGACGGAGCAGGAAACTTAAGTTATGTGGAGAGGGGAATTTAGGAGCTGAACCGAACCCACCGTGATCATCATCGTAGCGTTGTGATAGCTGCTCAGCGGCATATTCTACAGCTTCCAGCCCGGGGAAAGTTCCTTTCTCAAAATGCAACGACTTATCAAATCCATCCTGAATGCTTTCTGTAGCTTTTTTAATTTTTTCCGGTTCATATTTCCACATTCCGGCTATTCCAGGGATCAGTTGTTTTAATCCAATTCGCTGAAATCGAGCTTCTTTGGGAATGTAGGTTCCTGCAAAAAAAGGTTTTTTATCCGGAGTCATTATTATAGTTAAAGGCCAACCTCCATGACCTGTCACCATTTGGCACACTGTCATATAAGTACTATCTATATCAGGGCGCTCTTCTCGATCAACCTTGATATTGATAAACGTATCGTTCATTAAGTTTGCGATCTCTTCATCTTCAAAACTCTCATGTTCCATAACATGACACCAATGGCACGTAGCATATCCAATGGATAAAAAAATGGGTTTGTTTTCCGATGCCGCTTTTTCAAAAGCTTCATCGCACCATGGATACCAGTCTACCGGATTATTCTTATGTTGAAGTAAATAGGGGCTTTTTTCGAATTGAAGTCTGTTTAGCGACATGAGTAAAATTTGATTCTACTATTAATTGAGTAATGTTAAAATAAGCAGTTCTACAGCTAATTTATATTTCAATAGTAATAAATCGGAATCAGAATTTTAATCGTCTAAATCTTTCTTAAATCTTTGGCTGTAATCCACAATAAACCGCTCATAGTTGGAATTCATAAGTGGGGATGTTATCAGAAAATCAGCCGAAGATCTGTTACAAGCCAAAGGAATGTTATAAACGATAGCAATTCGCTGTAATGCTTTTACATCAACATCGTGAGGTTGAGCCTGAAGGGGATCCCAGAAGAAGATCATCATATCAATTTCATTATCCACAATGGCTGTTCCAATTTGGAGATCACCACCTAAGGGACCGCTTTTAAAAGTATAAACCGGAAGATTTAATTTTTGTGAAACTAAAGATCCGGTAGTACCTGTTCCGAACAAATTGTGATTTTTGAGAAACTCGCTATTGAATTCTGCCCAGTCTAATAAATCCATTTTTCTGTGGTCGTGGGCAATCAAAGCTATATTTTTCTTTGCTTTCATATGCAAAGTAGAGTCCTTGATAGAAGGGTGATGTTTTTTAACAGGCATTTTTATTTTAATATAAAACAATGCCCATAAACTAGCATGGAACCAAAGGGTTTAAATGACAAGTCGTAATGAAGTTCTTTCCATGCTAATCTGTTTTACCTTGAAAGTTTCTTTGGAAAATCCTTTTAATTCCTTTTCACCTGTTTTAATAAATAAGCTTTTTCGATTGTTTTGTAAATATAAGTCAGCATCTCCAAAATTATAGAAGGGCTCGGATACTACTATCTCTTTTTCTTCCGCTACATCAACAAGTCGAGAGGCAATATTTACTGTTGTGCCAAAATAATCTATTCGGTCATTTAAATTAACAGCGGTACAATTTCCTAAATGAATCCCGGCTTTAAGTTTAAAGGATTCTCCCATAGCAGTAGAAGAAGAAAATATCTGCTGGATTCTTTCTACCGCTTTTAATGCTGATACAGGTTCTTTAAATACAGCCATTACAGAATCTCCAATGGTTTTTACGATTCCTCCCCGTTCCTCAGCTACAATTTGTTGGATAATTTTAAAGTGACTCATCAACTGTCCGATTGCAAATTCGTCGCCTTCCTGTAGATAAAGATCAGTCGAGTTCATTAAGTCTGTAAACAAAATAGTTACGTTGGATGCAGTAACTTTTTCTCCATCCTTTAATGTTTCCTGAGCAAATAAAGTTCTGAAATCGTGAGAGGATGTTACCTCTGTGGCATAAATCGCTTCTTGTCGCCAATTTTCCTTCTCAATATAGCAAATCAGATCTTGTTCGGAATCGTTTACTATAGTAAGGTTGGGGTTGATCGAGACGGTAGCGTCCTGTCCATCAAAGTTTTCATCTGTAATAAAGATAGTAGCTGCGTCATCGATATCTTTTCTTAGATGCAGTTTCAGAAACCCTTCATTTACAGAGGTTTTAAAAAGGTAAGTACCTTCTTCGAGGCTGATATTCAAGTATTTTCGTTCACCTGGTTTTAAAAAATGTTGAGTGACTCGTTGAGGTGTATTTTGGGGGCCTCCGTAGCAGTACGTGTTGTTTGATATTTTATGAATAAGAGGATTTGGATTAAAAACCAGATGAAGGTTTTCGTTGAAATCAATGGAATAACTACAATCGCAAGCATCACAATGAAGATCGGAATGTATATCTCTCATTCTTCGGAAACTTTGTTTTGTGTTTTTGCAGTTTGGACAAAACACATCCCATCTGAAGTCTAATAACCTTAGCTTGGCTGCATTTAAGAATACATTCAGAACCGAGTATTTTTTCTCCCCCCAATATTCTGCAAGTCTGTAGGGGTGAATTGTTTTCAAATCTTCATCCTGAGCCTGCAAAATATATTCCAAAAGATGATTTATTATTCTTTGGCGGCGAGTCTTTTCTAATAAATCAGCTTCAATTTCATTAATTTTAGTTTTTGCTCTTCTTGTAAGTCTTGTTTTCTTTGAATGCTCATATGGAAGAGTATTGGTAAAAGCTGATTGATCACAATCATATACATACTTTTGAACTTTTCTTTTAACTATTCTCTCAATGTACTGAGCTAAAAAATATCTTATAAATTTTCTGGAAGTAGTAATCTTTAAATCGATAATGAGTTTTGTACCAGATCTTTCAGGTATTAGGTTTACATTAAAAGATAGGGACTGAATAAGGCTTGCTTTATATTTTCTTGAAGTACCAAATCTAAAAGGTTTTTCCCAGGCATAAGGCTCCTCAACCCAGGCATATCCGGTATTAATTTTTGTTGAGGTTAACTCAAGAAATCCTTTTCTGTTTTCTCTCAAAAAAGATTCTTTTCGAACAGAAAACTGTCCTGCGGATTTTAAAAATTTATTTGTATCAGAAATATAGGGCCATAGTTGGGTTGGATTAGCTTTTAAAATAAAGCTCCAATTAAAACTATGTTCAAAGGTGTTCTGCATAATCAGTTGAGTTACCTGCCCCTTTTTTTGATTCGTTAATTAATGTCCTAAATCTTATCTTTAAATACCATTTTGAAGAGAGTTTTTCAAAAGGGTTGTTACAAAAAAATTAATTTTATAAATAATATAATGGCATTAGAAAGAACGTTGACGATTTTGAAACCTGATTGTGTTCGTAAAGAACTTATCGGTGAAGTTACCCAAAAAATTCAGGAAGCAGGATTCAAAATTTTAGCAATGAAGATGACAAGATTAACAGCGGATACTGCAGGAGGATTTTATGCAGTTCATAAAGAGCGACCTTTTTATGGAGAGCTTTGTGAGTTTATGAGCAGTGGAGCTTGTGTTCCAATGATATTGGAAAAAGAAAATGCAGTAGCTGATTTCAGAACTCTAATTGGAGCAACTAATCCTGAAGAAGCTGAAAAAGGAACAATTAGAGAGCAATTTGCTGACAGTCTAGGTGAAAATATTATACATGGATCAGATTCAGTTGAAAATGGAAAAATAGAAGCAGCTTACTTTTTTTCAGAATCTGAAGTAGTAGCAAATAACAGCTAAAAATTTCTTAGCGAAGGTAAAAAAACAGACTAAATGTAATTCAGTCTGTTTTTTTTATGACCTTTTCCTTGCCCACTCATAACAAATAAGTGCAGCAGAAACCGAAGCATTAAGCGATTCTACATTATTTACCATAGGAATCCGTAATGTTTTAGAAGCTTTTTTAATTACATTTTTATCTAATCCTTCCCCTTCATTTCCGATCAAGAAAGCCGTTGGATTATCGAATTCTGCATCCCAACAGGAAGCTTCTGAGTTGCCGTCTAAGGCATAAACTTCAAACCCTGCTAGTTCAAGGTCTTTTAGTCCTTGGTTTACATTATGTACTCTGATGATTGGAATTCTCCCTGCAGTACCTGAAGAAGTTTTAAAAACAGTAGCGTTAACAGGCGCTTGTTTTTGAGTAGGCACGATTACTGCAGAAATTCCTGCTGCAACAGCACTTCTCAATATTGCTCCAAAGTTATACGGATCTTCTATTCCATCAAGAAAAATTACAGCGGGATTCGAATTTAAGTCAAGCTCAGATACCCAATCAAAGAAGTTTGTGTAGGATATTTGACTTAATAATGCAACAATTCCCTGATCATTTACTCTTCCTACTAGATTCTGGATTTTAATTTGAGGAACCTTAGATACCGGAATTGAGTTTTTTGAAATTAAATCAGTTAAGCCATCAATAGAATTAAGTTGAATAGAGTTTTTTACAAAAACTTTTTCAACCTCGTTGGGGCGATTTATTAACGCTTCAATTATTGGGTTGCGACCGTAAATGTAAATATTATCAATTTTACTCATTTTTATTTTTTTGTTAGCGCTGATTTATTAGATTGTAATAATATAAGTGGTTAGTAAAAGGTAAGGACATGAACAATGAAGAAAAAGAGATGAATTCTTTACTGGGAAAGAGTTCTGACAATGGGTTAGAATTAAAACTTAATAAGCAGTTTAGATCGTTTTCAGAGCAAAACGACGCTCCTCCTGTGAATGCTTTTCAATTTTTATCAGCATTTATTCAGGTTTTATTGGGAACAACTGTAGTAACTGTTTCAATTCTTGGGTTGATACAACCGATATGGCTTGCAACGGCTTTGAGTTTACTTGGTTGCTTATCAATTATATCGGGATTAGTTTTTTCATACTCTGTATTGTCAAACACTAACAGTTTTAATTCGTTGATTAACAAAGCAATTAAGAGAGTAATAACGTTTCAGAATTAAATTTTTTGGATGAAAGTTATTGCTCATATATAGTTCTATATCTATAGAAATATATTAGCTATTCTAAATTAATTTAGAACTCTTCAACTGTATCTGAGACTAAATATACCCGAGTGACTTTTCTGTTACTACTCATTTTTTTTCTTTCAACAGAAAGTTAGAGGCTTAGCTTCTAAAGCTTTTAATTAATGAACCTCATGCAGGTACTTAAAATATGAACCTTTCTCAGAAAAAGTTTTTCGTGATAGCACACAGAGGAGCCAGCGCTTATTTTCCGGAAAACACAATGTCCGCTTTCAAGGCCGCTGTAGATATGAAGGCAGATATGATCGAATTGGATGTATTGCTGTCAAAAGATAATATACCGGTAGTATTTCATGATGAAAGGTTAGACTATAAAACAAATGGATCCGGTTTAGTCTTAGATCATACTATTTCCGAAATGAAAAAACTGGATGCAGGTTCTTGGTTTCATCCAAAATTCAAAAATGAAAGAATTGCTACTTTAAGAGAGATTCTTGAGTACTCAAAAGCAAAGATACTTGTAAATATAGAAATAAAACCTGAAGCGGTTACTGATAATGAAGAGTCAGGAGTTGTTGAACTGGTTTTGAATTTAGTTAATGAATTGGAAATGGAAGACGAAGTACTGATTTCCAGTTTTGATTATAGAGTGTTGGAAAGAGTAAAGAAAAGTAGACATCCGGTGAAAATGGCAATGTTATATGAACAAAAGCAATCGAACGGTAGAGCACCTGTGAAACTCGCCAAAGATTATAATATTGATGCCTTTAATTTGAACAAGAAAGAATTAACTGAAAACTGGGTTAAGCAACTGAATGACTATAAAATTCCATTCCTGGTATATACTGTAAATGATAAAAACCTCATGGAATCAATTATCGAATCAGGAGCAAAAGGAATTTTTACAGATAAACCGGATGTATTGATTGGTGTAGTAGAGGAATTGTTCAAAAAAAATTGACGATAAATTAAATAACTTTCAAAGTTGCATTGAATAGGGTGTGTTAGAATACTATCTTTTCCATCCATCAACTTCACTCAAACTTCGCATGTCTACTAAGTATATTTTTGTAACCGGAGGGGTCGCTTCATCTCTTGGGAAAGGAATAATTTGTGCTTCACTAGGTCGGTTATTAGTTGCACAAGGTCTAAAAGTAACTGTTCAAAAATTGGATCCTTATATAAATGTGGATCCTGGAACAATGAATCCATATGAGCATGGTGAAGTTTACGTTACTGATGACGGCGCCGAAACAGATCTGGATTTAGGGCATTACGAAAGATTTTTAGATATACAGACTTCACAATCCAATAATGTTACCACAGGACGTATCTATAATGATGTAATTACCAAAGAAAGACAAGGCGCTTATCTTGGTAAAACTGTACAGGTAATTCCTCATATAACTGATGAGATCCAATCTCATGTTCTAGAGTTAGGAAAATCAGGAAAGTATGATGTTGTGATTGTAGAGATTGGTGGGACAGTAGGTGATATTGAAAGCTTACCATATATAGAAGCAGTAAGACAGCTTAAGTACAATGTAGGAAGAAAGAACACATTGTCAATCCATTTAACTCTGGTTCCATATCTGGCAGCTGCGGGTGAGTTAAAAACAAAACCAACTCAGCATTCCGTTAAGACTCTTTCTGAAAGTGGTTTACAACCTGATATTATAGTTTGCAGGTCAGAACATGAGCTAGATTCTTCGATTAGGAGTAAAGTGGCTCGGTTCTGTAATGTGGATCTGGAAGATGTAATAGCATCTCTGGATGCAAAAAGTATCTATGAAGTTCCGTTGTTAATGAAAAAGGAAGGTCTGGATAAGCGTGTAATTGAAAAGCTTCAACTGGAAACTAAAGAATATAACCTTGATAATTGGATTGGGTTTGTTGAGGCTGTTTGCGATCCCTCTGGAGCTATTGAAATAGCATTAGTCGGTAAATATGTTGAGCATCATGATTCATATAAATCAATAGTTGAAGCTTTTATTCACGGAGGAGCAGTAAATGATTGCAAAGTTAATGTTCGATGGGTACAGTCTGATGATCTCACTAAAGATAATATTTCTAAGAAACTGGAAGGAATTTCAGGCGTCTTAGTAGCTCCGGGATTTGGTGGACGTGGAATAAGTGGAAAGCTGGCAGCAGTTGAATATGCTCGGGTGAATAAAATTCCATTTTTCGGAATTTGTTTAGGAATGCAATGTGCTGTGATAGAATACGCACAAAATGTATGCGGTTGGGAAGATGCAAACAGTACTGAATTTGAAGATGATTGTGAATACCCCATAATTGATATCATGCACGATCAAAAAGACATCGAGAATATGGGGGGTACAATGCGACTGGGTAAATATGCTTGTAAACTTGATAAAGACTCGAATTCCTATAAAGCTTATGGAGAAGAACTGGTTTTTGAGCGTCATCGTCATCGTTATGAGGTGAACAATAACTTGAGATATAAGTTGGTTGAAGGAGGTTTGGCTTTAGTGGGAATGAATCCGGAAAGGGACTTGGTTGAGATTGTAGAAATACCCGATCATCCCTGGTTTGTTGGGGTTCAATTTCACCCGGAATTAAAAAGTACCGTAAATAACCCTCAGCCTCTTTTCGTAGATTTTGTTAAGGCGAGTTTAAAACATGCCAAAGCAAATGATCAATACAGCGCTTTAAAAAAGTCAAAGAAAAAAGTAATAAAATAGCTTGTCAGGTTACAAGGATAAGACCAGAGTACGCAGTTGTGGAATACTCATTAAAAATGAGTGCATACTGTTAGCACAATTGTTGTCTCCAATATCGAATGAGCTTATCTGGACGCCTCCGGGAGGAGGAGTTAAATTTGGAGAGACTTTGGAAGAAGCACTTAAAAGAGAGTTTCTTGAGGAAACAGGATTAACTATTTCTGTAAATAAGCTAGTTCATATTAATGAAATCATCCAAGACCGGTTTCATGCTATCGAGTTTTTCTTTTTGGTTAATTATGAATCCGGAAATTTAAAACTGGGTAGTGACCCTGAACACAATGAGAACGATCAAATATTAAAGGCCTTGTCATTTAAAAGTAAAGAAGATATTGCTGGTTCGAATGTGCAACCAGAATACTTAAAAAAAGAATTTTGGACGGCTTAACTGTCATTACTGGAATCATAGATGGGAAGTTTAAAATAAAAAGTAGTGCCCTCAGAGAATTTACTTTCAACCCAAATTTTACCACCATTCTTTTCTATAAACTCTTTACAAAGCATTAATCCTAAACCTGTTCCTGCTTCATTTCGTGTTCCTGTAGTAGAGTAAAATGAACTAGTGAATAAAAGTCGGATCTTATCTTTAGGAATTCCCATGCCTGTATCTTTTATAGAAATAATTAAAAAATCCGATTCTGATACGGTATTAACAGAAACTGTATCTCCTTTGTCACAGTACTTTAGCGCATTTGATAATATGTTGAGAACTACTACATCCATCATGTTTTTGTCGGCAAACACATCTTCTGCACTACCAGAGCCCAGATCGATTGTAATTTCTTTCTCGTCAAATCTATTAGAGAGTAGCTCAACATTCTTGATAAAAACATCATAGATATCAAACTTTATCGGGGTTACTTTGTAGCCCTGCATTTGACTTTTAGACCAGTTCAAAAGATTGTTTAAGAGAGTGGAGGTATGTTTAAATTGAGAAACCAATTCAGGAATCAATTTATCGAGTTCATCTTTATCAGCAGCTTTCATTTCCAGTAATGTCACTAAACCATAAAGTGAACTTAACGGATTTCTTAAATCATGAGCTATGATAGAGAAAAGTTGGTTTTTGATTTTGTTCGTTTCTTCCAGATCAAGATTCAGTCTCTCAAGTCTCCGATTAGCTTTTTCTTTATTTTTTTTACTCCTGTAAAACACAAATATGAAAATAAGACTGACAAAAAGAAATGAACTAACTCCTCCAAGAATCAATTTTTGATTTCTGAACTTAATATTCTGAGCAAGCTTTAATTCTTCTTCTCTGCGTTCAAAATTATATTCAGCTTCCAAAACCTGAACTTCCTGATTTCTTTGGCTAATATTCAAACTGTCACTCAGAGCAAGGTTTTTGACAGAATACTCATATGCTTTCTTATAATTGCCCTGAGCTTTGTAGATTTCTGCTAAAAGACTCACAACGGAGTTTAATTCAGAGAGAGTCTGTGTTTTTTCCCCGATTTCTTCAGACCGTAATGCTACGGTTAAAGCTGAAGCTAAATCTCCCGATATAAAATGAACTTTTGCAATTCCATTAAGCGGATTCATAGTTTGGGCTTCATTTTCAAGAAGAGAGAAAAACTCTATAGATCTATTGAAATGATATAACGCTTTTTGATAGTTTTTTTCCTGAGTATAAAGGTCTCCGAGTTTAAAACTGGAAATAGCTTTAGCTCGTACTTCAATAGCGTCATCTCCGAAATCAAGTACATCAAGGAAATGACTTTCAGCTTTCTTAAAATCTTTCAGCCCCAAATAAATAAAGCCAAAATTTACTTTAGAAGTAACTTTAAGTGCTCTGTTCCCGGCTGAGATATTCATATTATTGAAGACTTCAAGGGCAGATTCAAAGTTTTCCAAACGTATATATAGAGCACCCAGATTGTTAGAGATTTTATTCAGTTTATCCTCTTTTTCCAACTCGCTGAAAATTTTTCGGGCTTTTAAATAGTATTCTACCCCGGTTTTATAAAGCCCAAGTGAGCCGTAACAGTTTCCTGTAACCAAATACAGGTTGGCATGATGGTAGCCTTCATTGTCAAATTGTTGGTTTAAAAAAGGAATCGCTCTTTGAATTCCTTCAAAATAGGCTCCTTTGATAAAATCGGCATTGATCAAGCTTGTATTTCCGGCAAGGATACCATCCTCGTAGTTAAGTGAGTCGGATAATTCTAAAAGTCTGTTAGCATACAACACAGAGCTGTCTACATCAATATTTTGATAGTATTCAAGTATTTGAATGATTGTTTCAGCTTGCTTCGACGGGTTTTGTTTTTTGTACTCTGCTTTTAAACTGTCAACATTATCTACAGAACGTGATTGACCGTAAGATTTTATCGTAAATAAACTAAGTATGAAATAAAGAAGAAAAAGAAAGGATCTTATACAGATAAAATTCATGCAACGTAAATTTAAGCACCTGTTGTGCTATTGTAAAAGCTTTAAATTTGATTTAAGTAAACGATTGTCAATACCTATATTACGATAAATATTTTAATAAAAACTCATATGAAGTATACACAAATACTATTGATAACTATAGCTGCATTAATACTTGCATGCAGCCCGTCAGAAGACATAACACTAATCGAAAACGTTAACGGTTATACCATTATCGGTGAAGATCTGGTCGAATTTAAATCCGTTGCCATAAAAAATGGTAAGTTTTTGGAAATCAGTAACGTTTCACTTGCGGAAAACTATCCTAATTCTGAAATTATTGATGGTGAAGGCAAAAATCTGCTACCTGGTTTAATTGATGCTCACGGACATGTAATGGGATTGGGCTTCCAGCAACTCAATGTAAATCTTATGGGTATTAACTCCCTAGAAGCTACCCTTGACACACTCAAAAATTATGCAGAAGCAAATCCCGATCTGGAATGGATACAAGGCAGGGGTTGGAATCAAACCTTATGGGAAGAAAATGAATTTCCAACCGCCGAAGATATTGATAAGGTCATTTCTGATCGTCCGGTTTGGTTAAGCAGAGTTGATGGTCATGCGGGATGGGGAAATAGTTTGGCATTAAGAATGGCAGGCATCAGTAAAGACACTCCCGATCCGCAGGGCGGAAAAGTTATAAGAGACGGCGGTGGGAAAGCTACAGGTGTATTCATAGATGCTGCACAAGGTTTTGTAGAATCCGAAATTCCTGCTCCAACTGAAAAAGAACAAAAGCTGGCATTAGAAAAAGCGTATGCCCAAATGGCAAAAATGGGAATAACATCAGTTCATGATGCAGGAGTAGGAGTTAAAGCATGGAATTTATATAAAGAGTTCGCTGATCAGGGAAAGGCAAAAACCAGGATCTATGGAATGATATCAGGTTCAGGAAATACTTTCGATGAGCTTTCTAAAAACGGACCGGTTGACTCATACTCAGATGATATGCTTGCTCTGAGAAGTGTTAAATTATATTCCGATGGGGCTTTGGGGAGTAGAGGAGCTGCTATGTTACAGCCATATTCTGATGATCCGGGGAACGTTGGTTTGTTGTTCATGGAGCAGGAAGAAATGGATGCCGCTGTATCAAAAGTAGTTGGTAAAGGATTTCAGGCAAACATACATGCTATCGGTGATGCAGGAAACAGACAGGTTCTAGATGCTCTTGAAAAAGCTCAAAATAAACATGGAGATCAGGGATTAAGAAACAGAGTGGAGCACGCTCAAATAGTTGCTTTAGAAGACATTCCAAGATTTAAAGAGCTCGACATTATTGCTTCCATGCAACCAACACATGCAACCAGCGATAAAAATATGGCTGAAGACAGAGTAGGACCACAGAGAATTAAAGGTGGTTATGCCTGGAAAACATTTTTGGAGCAAGGAACCGTAGTAGCAGCCGGTTCTGATTTTCCGGTTGAGCATTCCAATCCATTTTTTGGATTGTACTCAGCCGTTACAAGAATGGATCATAGTGGAAATCCTGAAGGCGGTTGGTATCCAAACGAATCGTTAACCAGAGAAGAAGCACTTCGTGCCTTTACTATTGATGCAGCTTATGCAGGTCATCAGGAAAATGTTTTGGGATCAATTGAAGAAGGGAAATGGGCCGATTTTATTTTGATTGACCGGGATTATTTTTCAGTTCCAGCAAGCGAAATCTGGAAGATAGATGTCTTGGAAACCTGGGTTGCCGGTAAAAAAGTATACTCTACAGATAAATAGAATTTGGAACAAATATCAGGTCTTAAGATTTAAGTAAGAAACTTGAACAAAAAGACCTGAAATGAATTTTCAAAACCTTAAATCTTTAACAGCTATAATACTGATTATGGCTGTTTTTATATCATGCAGTGATTCCGATAATAAACCAGAAATCACACCAGAGATTCCATCTGTACAAACAATGGCTATTGATCTGTCGGATTTTAATAGCAATAGTAACTCTAAGTTAAAGGCCGGTTCTAATTTTAATGCCGCTCTTTTCAGAGCAGGAGTTGCAAAGTTAATCGTTGATGCAAACCTGATCATACCCAAGGTTTTGATTTCAGCTGCTCAAAACCAAGATCCTGAAGTTGTAGCAGAAGGAGAATATCAGTGGATGTATACCGCTCAAAATGAAGACAATGAATTTTCAGTTTTACTAACTGCCGAAGTAGATTCTGAAGATAATGTTGAGTGGAATTTTTTCGTAACTACATCAGCAACCGATCCACCTCTTAATAATTTTCTATTGTTTTCAGGTGAAGCAGAATATGACGGAACAGAAGGTGAATGGACTTATTATGATGCTCAGGAAGATGAGCCTGTTTCAGAAATTGAATGGGATATTGATAATGACGGAAGTATTGATCTGGATTTTTCAGTACTGAGCGACAGAAATGGAAATGAAGGTTCAGAAATAGATTATGACTTTGATGGTACCTTGAAAACAATTGTTTATGTGGATGGTTCAAATGGAAACGTCACAACAATAGAATTTGATACTGAAACAAAAGTCGGATTTATTATATCTCCAAACTATAATGAAGGTATAAAGTCTTGCTGGGATGAAAATCTTGAAGACACTCCTTGCGCTGACTAAACAGTAAAAAAAGAAACAATTTTAAAAGCTCCTGTAACCCGGGGGCTTTTTTTGTAGTTATTCGTTAAACACATATATTACATGTGCAAAATATGTGTGCAAATGAACAAGCTACATCAGAAAATAAAGGGAAGAGGTTCTTCAGATAATCCGATCAACAGGTTTGAGGGAAATTATATTGATTATAACCTGGATGAAGAAACAGGAGAAAAACCAAATCCTAAAACAAAACTCTTTACAGATCATACAAAGGAGATTATTTCTTATAACAAAAGTCCGGATATACCTTTCAATGCCGGATTAAATGTTTACAGAGGATGTGAGCACGGCTGTATTTATTGCTACGCACGGCCCTTTCATGAGTACTTAGGTTTTTCCGCTGGGCTGGATTTTGAAACCAAAATAATGGTTAAATACAAAGCTCCTGAGCTTTTGAAGAAAACATTTCAATCACCAAAATGGAAGCCACAGGTTATAGCAATGAGTGGTATAACTGATTGTTACCAGCCAATTGAGCGCAAACTTTTACTCACCAGAAAGTGCCTTGAAGTAATGGCAGAGTTCAGAAATCCTGTAGGTATCATAACCAAGAACCACCTTATAACCAGAGATATAGATCTATTAAAAGAGCTGAATGAATACAATTGTGTAAGCACGACTATATCAGTGACTTCTTTAGACAACAAAATTACAGAAGTAATGGAACCAAGAACGTCTCGACCTTACAGAAGACTGAAAGCAATTGAAAAGCTAGCCAACGCAGGAATTCCGGTAGGAGTGAATATTGCTCCAATAATTCCGGGATTAACAGATCATGAATGTGCTGATATTTTAAAGTCCGCAGCTGATGCAGGTGCTACAAGAGCTAGTTTTATAATTTTAAGATTGCCTTTTAAAGTGAAGGATCTATTTCAGGATTGGTTGGAACAGAATTTTCCTGAAAGAAAGAACAAGGTTTTAAATAGAATTCGGGATATGAGAGGAGGAAAATTATATAATGCTGAGTTTGGAGAAAGAATGAGAGGTGAAGGAAACTTCGCTGTACAAATAAGAGATCTCTTTAAAGTACAGAGTAGAAAGTTAGACCTCAATCAGGATATTAATAAGCTAACTACAGACCACTTTAAAAGATCTTGTGGTGAGCAATTGCAACTATTTACATAGTTACTATTAAATTTCTATAGAATTAGAAACTTTAGTGTTTTTGTGTCGTCTAATTAAATGTAGCTTCCCGGTATCCTTACTACAGAGAGTAGCTTTTTAAACATAGTAGCCATCTTTTCAAAAAGATTAAGGATATCGGGTTTTTTTATGTCTATAGTTTTTTCAACTCAAGTAAATTCTGATTGGAATAATAAATTAGCTCAGAATCAGCACCTTCGTCTTCATCAAAGAATGAAATTTTAGTCTCTTTCATTAACTCGATATCGTCTATTTCTGAGGGCTTAATTTGAAGAGGTTGATAGATTTTTTCGTCAGATGAAAGCATGGTTTTTAATTCCTGATTCAGGAAATCCATGTATTCAATTTTCAGAGATCCGGTTTTAGCGTAGGTAATAACCAGAGAGTAAGCAACAGAACCTGTATAGTGTAATCGTTCACTAACGTCTTTTGAGAGTTTCTTAACATCTATTTGGCGAGCAAAAAAATAAAATTTGAGTGCTTTCTCAAACAAAATTTTGTCTCTATCATTTAATATCTTAGTAGTAGGCTTCATCGTAGTCTATAATTTTAACAAAGGTAATTAAGGATTTAATAACATGTCAGCTACTTTGTCAACAATGTTGGAAATTGGTACTAAAGCACCATCTTTTGAACTGCCGGATACTGATGGAAGTAAAGTTTTTTTATATGATCTCAAGTTCGATAAAGGCGTATTGGTAATGTTTATTTGTAATCACTGTCCGTATGTTAAACACTTAAATGAAGGTTTGGTCGAGTTTGCTAATGAGTACAAACAAAAAGGCATCGAGTGCATCGCGATAAGTTCAAACGATGTTGAGAATTACCCTCAGGATTCACCGGATTTAATGAAAGAACTTTCTGAGAAACATAATTTTCCTTTTCCTTATTTATATGATGAGACTCAGGAAGTGGCAAAAGCTTATAAAGCTGCCTGTACTCCGGATTTCTTTCTGTTTGATAGAGATCTGAAATTATTTTATCGAGGTCAGTTTGATGATAGCAGACCCGGAAACGGAAAGCCTGTATCAGGAAATGACATGAGAGCTGCAACAAATTCTTTGATAGAAGGAGAGGAGAATTTTGAGCCACAAATACCGAGTATGGGATGTAATATAAAATGGAAAAGCGGGAATGAACCGGAGTACTTTAAATAATGGATAATAAACATATTCGAAAATTGAGGGAAGATTACTCTCTGAGCACATTAGATAAAAATGATGTGCATGCTGATCCGATCCAACAATTTAAATTTTGGTTGGACGAATCATTAAAGGCGATGTTACCGGAGCCAAATGCAATGACACTTTCAACAGTGGATAGTGATCAAAAACCGCACTCCAGAATTGTACTTTTGAAAGGGATAGAGAAGAATGGCTTTATCTTTTATACTAATTATAAAAGTGACAAGGGGAGAGATATAGAAAGCAATCCCAATGTATCTATATGCTTTTTATGGAAAGAATTGGAGCGTCAGGTTCGTATAGAAGGGGTTGCAAAAAAAATTAGCTCAGAGGCTAGTGAAGAATATTTTGTTTCTCGTCCGGTTAAGAGCCAGATAGGTGCTGTGGCTTCTGAACAAAGTTCTGTAATTGAGAACAGAGCAATTTTGGAAGAAAAGTTTGAAGCGCTTACTAAATTATATTCGACAGGGCATGTACCCATGCCGGATCATTGGGGTGGTTATGTTGTAGAGCCAACATCAATTGAATTTTGGCAGGGAAGGCGCAGCAGACTACATGACAGAATTAAGTATGAGAAGGAAAAGAAGAATTGGATCATTAAAAGATTAGCTCCCTGAAATGCCGAAGATTAAAGAAAAAAGGATGGAGGAAGTCAGGACATTCGAAAATACTTTCGACTGGCATGACTACAACAGCAAGAACCCGTTTCCCAAAGGAAGTTGGAATGCTGATATTTTTAAAAATGAAAATCCTATTGTTCTGGAGTTGGCATGTGGAAAGGGAGAATATTCGACGGGTTTGGGAAAACTCTATCCCGATAAAAATTTTGTCGGTTTTGATCTAAAAGGGAATCGTTTGTGGGTTGGAGCCCAACGTGCACTGGATCAGGAATTAGAAAATGTACGTTTTTTCAGAGCTTATATAGATCATCTGGATCAGTTTTTTGAAAAGGAAGAAGTTTCAGATATATGGATAATATTTCCGGATCCGCAACTAAAGAAGGATAGGAAGAAACTTACATCACCAAAATTTTTAAAATTGTATAGACCTCTGTTAAAATCCGGAGCAACCATCAACTTAAAAACGGATAGTCAGGAACTTTATGAGTTCACCAAAGAAGTGATCGAAGAACAGAACCTGCAGTTGTTAAGAGATATAAAAGACGTACATAAAGAATGCCCGGAAGATCCCGAGCTTTCAATAAAAACCTATTACGAAAAGATGCACTTAGAGAAAGGGAAACTAATTAAATTCATTTCGTTCAGGCCTTAATTAGATTTAAAATTATAGATGGTGCTTACAGTTCCGTCTGCAGATATTTTTCTTACTCTGGGTATAATCCCAGGGTCTTCTTCCCAAAACTTCCACCACTTACCATCGCCAATAGTGGATTCCAACACATAAATTTCTCCATTAAAGATATCTATTCCATGTGGAGACCATGGCTTTTCAGATTTCAAAATTGTACTAGCAATACCATCAGGCGAAATCTTTATCACTTCTCTGTTTCCATAATATGTCAGGTATACATTTTTAGATTCATCAACTACCATATCGAAAAAAATATTTGCTCCTGAAAATGGAATATCTTCCGGATTTCGTTTCTTTAAATCCGAAGCTAATAATTTGTAATCCGAACCATCATAAATATAAATATCATCGCCGGACATAATGTAAAGCTCTTCGTCAGGACCCCAGGCAGTCAGATTTATTCGTTCAAAATCAGGTGTATTTATTTTAGTTATTTGATTCAGGCTGTCTCTGAAAAAAATATCAGAATCTTTGCTAAAGTAGATTTCGTGTTCTTCGTTAACCGCAATCGATTGAATATGAAATTGGTTTTGAGCAGTGGTGCTT
The DNA here is from genome assembly GCA_965215865.1 of Balneola sp. Lineage (GTDB taxonomy): Bacteria > Bacteroidota > Rhodothermia > Balneolales > Balneolaceae > Balneola. Next base: position 2,672,940 of record OZ244125.1, on the reverse strand, counting down.
GGAATCAGGACTTGATTTTTAGGTTGATCAATTATCCAAAGTGTATTGTTATGATGTGGATTTTGACCAGTTCGTTCTGCAGAGAATATTTCTCTGTTTGAATTTCTTGAAAGTATAATGTCGCTGGGAGATCTTTGAGCTCTCAAAACATGAATCATTTCATTATTTGGCGTTATTTTCCAAACGCAGGCATAATGATTCGCATCATCATCAATAGGGCAGATAAAAGTAAAATATATATTTCCATCCTGATCAATCACTAAGCCTCCCCAGGGATGGGATTCAAGCAATGACGGCATGCATAAGGTCAGTAATGCTAATACAAAAAAGGATTTAGCTTTGTTAAATAAGCAGAAATTCATGACATATATTATTTCAGATATAATTAAGTGTTTCCTGTAATTAATAGGGGTGAAAAAAAGTAAAACTGAATTTTATTTTTCAATTGCTTGATTTTCGCTTCAGATTAGTTAACTTCGTCTAGTTAACACTGTTAACCAATCTTTAAAATGAGCGAAAAAGAACTCCCTTTAAGGGAAAAAATATTAGATATAAGTCGTCATCTTTTATACAATGACGGACATACTGCACTTTCAATGCGTGGAATAGCAAAAGAAGCAGGTGTATCTGCAACCAGTATTTATCTCTATTTTGATAACAAAGATCACCTACTGCATACATTGATTGAAGAATCAGTTGAAGCTTTGAGTGTATCAATAGAACAAAAAGTAGATGCCAACTCAGGAGTAATAGCACAGTTTGAATCTGTGATCAGAAGTTATGCAGAATTTGCGTTTGCGCATCCTGAGAAATACCAGATTATATATATGGTAAAGTCAGATTCAATGGCTCGTTACCCGAAAGAAAAATTCAGAAGGGCACGAAGATCATACGAGCTTTTGGTAAAAATTATTGAATCTGGAGTCCGCGAAGGGTTGATGGAAGAAGAAGACCCGCTAACGGCAGCTTATTCTATTTGGGCTCAACTGCATGGTGTAATATCGGTAGTGTTAAATCAAAGATTAGATAACAGGATTAACAGAGAACATTTTATTGAAAAATCTATTCAACACATTATAGAAGGATTCCTGGTGAGAACTCAGGTTTCTTAAAATTTGGAGAGCATTATGGAAGCATTATCAGAATTATTCGGATTTTTTAGCGAAGTACCACTTTGGGCTTCGGTCGCTGCAACGGTAATAATAGCCATTGGTTTTGCTTATACCGGCGCACTACTATGGCTATGGGCTATAGCGGGTTATGTGGGATTGATAGGTCTTGACGCTCCGCAATGGCTATTTATTGCTTATACAGTGCCTGTGCTGGTTTTTAATATCAAACCGGTAAGAAGGGTATTATTAAGTGGACCAATTATGAAGTTATTGGATGCCCTTAACTTCCTGCCCACAATATCTCAAACTGAGCAAACCGCAATAGAAGCAGGAAATGTTTGGATCGAAGGCGAATTATTTTCAGGAAAACCGAATTTTAAAAGAACTCTTGAGCAACCTTACCCCGATCTGACTAAAGAAGAGCAAGAGTTTTTAGACGGTCCGGTTGAAAAAGTCTGCGAGATGGTGAATGATTGGGATGTCTTTGTAAGAAAAGATTTTACCGAAGAAACTTGGGATTATCTCCGAAAAGAAGGTTTTTTCGGACTAATTATCCCCAAAAAGTATGGTGGGCTTGAATTTTCAGCGACAGCACACTCTGCAATAGTAGCAAAATTATCATCCAGATGTGGACCTTTGGGAACAACTGTTATGGTACCTAATTCTTTAGGGCCTGCAGAACTTTTAAATCACTACGGAACTCAAAAGCAGAAAGACTATTATTTACCCAGATTAGCTGCAGGAGTTGAAATGCCTTGTTTTGCGCTTACAGAGCCAAACGCCGGTTCTGATGCAGGAGGAATGACTTCAGATGGTGAGGTATTTAAAGGAGAGGATGGAGAACTTTATCTGAGGCTAAACTGGAATAAGAGATATATTACTTTAGCCGCTATTTCAACTGTTTTGGGATTAGCATTTAAACTTCGTGATCCGGAGAATTTGCTTGGCAAAGGTGAAGACCTCGGAATTACTTGTGCATTAATTCCATCAGATACTGAGGGAGTTGTATTGGGAAAGCGTCATGACCCACTTGGAGTTCCGTTTTATAATTGCCCAACTCATGGCCATGATGTAGTTGTGCCTATTGACGCAATAATTGGCGGAAAAGAAGGCGCAGGTAATGGATGGAGAATGTTGATGGAATCTCTGGCTGTTGGCCGGGGTATTTCACTACCCGCATCCAGTTTGGCGGGCGCAAAACTATCCACTCGAGTTGTTGGAGCTTATGCGGCGATCAGAAAACAATTTGGTTTAAATATTGGGAAATTTGAAGGTATTGAAGAGCCAATGGCTCGTATTGGCGGGTATACCTATTTTATGGAAGCTGCCCGAAAATATACTACCGGAGGGCTGGATCAAGGAGAGAAGCCTGCTGTTGTAACAGCGATCGCAAAATACAATTTCACAGAACATACCCGCGAGATCATAAATGACGCGATGGATATAGTGGGAGGAGCAGGAATTTCCAGAGGGCCACGAAATGTTTTTGCTCACGGATATATTTCTTTGCCGATCGCTATTACAGTGGAAGGCGCAAACATTCTTACAAGAACATTGATGATATTCGGACAGGGAGCTATTCGTTGCCATCCATACGCTCTCAATGAGATTAATGCCTTGATGGATAAAGATGTAAAAGGATTCGATGATAATTTCTGGGCTCATATTGGTCATGTAGGTAGAAACAAAGCCCGTTCGTTTATGCTTAGCATTACACGTGGTTATCTAGCCGGGTCTCCTGTAAGTGGTCCTGCTGCTAAGTATTATCGAAAAATGGCTTGGGCTTCAGCGTCGTTTGCATTTTTTGCTGATATCGCTTTGGGCTCTTACGGTGGCGGTTTGAAAATGAAAGAGAAGATTGCGGGACGTTATGCTGATATCCTAAGTTTTATGTATCTGGGAACAGCTACACTCCGAAGATTTGAAGCAGAAGGAAGACGTAAAGAAGATCTCGATTATTTCAAATGGTCGATGGATTATGTTTTCTATAGAATTCAGGAAGCTTTTGATGGCATTTTAAGAGAGATCAAAGTTCCGGGGCTTAGTTGGGGATTTAGGTTAGTAGGTATATGGTCACGTTTAAATCCTATCGGAACTTATCCTTCTGATGATCTGGGCCACAGGGTAGCTCAGGCTATGCAAGAGCCCGGTAAGGCAAGAGATCGCATGACAGACGGTATGTATATACCTTCAGATCCGACTGAGGCTGTTGGACGATACGAAAATGCTTTAACTTTAATAACAAACACGAATCCTGTATACAAAAAGCTCTATACAGCAATGAAAAAGCGTGAGCTTCCTAAAGATTCGTTTCTGAACTTGCTGAAACCTGCTCTGGAGAAAAATATAATCACAAAAGCAGAAGCAGAAATGGTTGAAAAAGCAGAAGCAGCCAGAAATGATGCTATTCAGGTAGATGAGTTTACCTTAGATGAATATATGGATGCCACTCCAACCTCACCGGCAGGTGAAGGATTGAAAACCAAAGAAGTGGATAGCCTGGTATAACTGTCTGAATTTTTACTCTACATCTAAAGCCCTTCAGGTTAATTCTTGAGGGGCTTTTTTAGTTTAATATTCTGTATAAATTATAAATTTAGAATATTATTCTTCGGATTTCTTAATACATGGCATTATATTTAATGAATAGTAAAATATTAGGTTAATTCAACCAAATAATGCCATGAAGCTGGACACAACGGATCTTAAAATAGTGGATATTCTTCAAAAAGAAGGGAGAATAGCTAATAATGAACTTGCTTCCAGAATAGGGTTAACTACTACTCCTACTCTTGAGCGTGTAAAGCGTTTGGAACGAGATGGAGTAATTGAAGGATACTCTGCTAAGATAAATCGTGAAGCGGTTGAAAAAGGACTTACGGTTTTTGTAACTGTTACATTAAGTGCGCACCAGTTAAACCGAATGAAAGAGTTTACTTCAGCAGTAAAAGCCATTCCTGAAATATTAGCTTGCTACAATACAACAGGTGAAGGAGATTTTTTACTTCATGTTGTAGCTAAAGACACCAAAGATTATGAGCAGTTGATGAGAACAAAACTCACAACATTACCTGATGTGCAAAGGCTTCATACCAATATTGTATTAAATACCATTAAAGACGAAACAGTGATTCCAGTATTATGATAGACACAAAAGCTAAACAACTTTCATTTGAATCAAGTGCAGTACATGCAGGGTCTGGAAAAAAGGATCAATATGGTTCACATATTACACCAATTTATCAGACTTCTACTTTTGTATTTAAGAATGTTGATGAAGGATCAAGAGCTTTCGCTCATGAAGAAGGCGGAGCCTCTCATATTTATTCAAGATTGGGAAATCCAACGGTAGAGCATTTAGAACGTGCTATTTGTGAGCTGGAAACCTATGGAATGGAAAACCCGGAATTTTTTTCCGGAATAGCTTTCGGAAGTGGTATGGCTGCCATAACCACAGGAATAATCAGTATTGCTAAAGGTAAGCATATCATTGCTCAGGATGCACTCTATGGTTGTACTAGTCAATTCTTAAAAGAAGAAACTGAAATGCTTGGGATGAGAACTTCTTTTATTGATATGACAGATCTATTCCTGTTAGAAATGGAATTGAAGAAAAATCCTGATACCGCACTCATCTATTTAGAAAGTATCGCTAACCCAACTATGAAAGTGAGCGATATTGAAGCAATTTCAAAACTGGCTAAAGAACATGGTGCTTTGGTTATGGTGGATAACACTTTTACTACTCCTTATCATTTGCAGCCGCTTAAATTCGGTGCAGATGTTGTTGTTCATTCTACTACAAAGTATATGGGCGGACATGGAACAATTATTGGTGGAGCATTGGTCGCTAAAAAGGAATTATTAGATGAAACCGGTGTTTATCTGTTCAGAAAAAACCTGGGTGGCATTTCTGGTCCTATGGATGCCTGGATAACATTGAATGGAGTTAAAACTCTTGCTTTACGAATGGAAAAACACTCTTCAAATGCAATGAAAGTTGCTGAGTTTTTAGAGTCACATCCTAATGTAGAAACGGTTTGGTATCCCGGTTTGGAATCTCATGCCCAACACTCTCTTGCCAGCTCAATTATGATGAATGGTTTCGGTGGAGTGATCTCTTTTGAATTGAAGGATGGTCTCGAAGCGGGGAAATCTCTTATGAATAATGTAAAGCTTTGTACCCTGGCAGTAAGCTTAGGAACAGTAGACACCTTAATACAGCACCCGGCTTCAATGACACATTCTGTTGTTGACGAACAGCTTCGTTGCGATGCCGGTATTTCAGATGGATTGGTGAGATTATCGGTAGGGATCGAAAGTGCTGATGATATTATTGCTGATCTGGAACAAGCGCTTTAGAATTAGGAATTAGGAATTCAAAATGGAAAATTAAGAATTAGATTTGTCATTTCGACCGAAGGGAGAAATCTAAACATTGCGGAGAGAAACCTGTAATATTCTACAGGCTCTGTTTTAATTCGAAATCACAAAGAATTCTTAATTTTAAATTCTACATTCCTATTTCCAAGCCGAAGGCTTGGCGCTACCAGCCACCGCTTGCTCCACCTCCACCGGAACCAAAACCTCCACCTCCGCCAAAGCTCCCACCACCACCGAAGCTTCCGCCTCCACCAAATGATGAGCCACCGCCTCTTCGAGGTCCACCACCTAATAAACTTCCCCAAAACAGAACTTCTCCGGCACTAAGTGTTCTCTTCCCACCACCGTGATTTCCTCCCCGTCCTTTTCTGACCAGTACAAAAATGATCAAAATAATGAATAAAATCACTTCGAAAGGAAAAGAGCCTCCTTCAGAGTTACTCCTACGTTCAGAAAATCCTTCGAATTCTCCTGCAGCCAGTTGGATCATAGCATCAGTGGCTCTATCGATTCCTCCATAAATATTCCCTTGTTGAAAATTAGGAGTAAGTATATCGTTGAGTATTCTGTTAGCCATTACATCAGGTATAGCACCTTCAAGACCATAACCAACTTCAATCCTGAATGCACGATCTCCTTCAGAAATAAGAAGTAAAACACCATTGTCACGTTCACCTGCATTCCCTTCCCAAAGTGCCCACTTAGAAAAAGTTACATTAGCTACTTCTTCAATAGAATTTCCTTGTAAAGATTCTATTGTTGCGACGGCAAAAACATTGGAAGTAGTATCCCGATAATTTCTAAGCTTTTGTTCTAAACGGTTTACTTCCGAGCTCGAAAGCATATTAGCATAGTCGTTCACAAACCCTCGAGGATTATCAGGAAGAATATCCTGACCTAAAGCACTTAATGAGATAAATAAGATCGTTATAACTAAAAATAATTTACGCATCTTTACTGTCTCCATAACTTATATCATCCGGTAATTCATTGATGTCATCTTCACCTTGATAGGGGAAAAATTCTCTTAATTTGTCACCTATTTTCAGAACAGCTTCTCTTAAACCTGTTTCATAATCATCAGCCATGAAATATTTGGTAAGGAGTTCAAGCTCGTCATCCCAGAAATCCTGCCCAACTTTCGAATGAATTCCTTCATCTCCCCAGATTGCAATTTTATGATCTTCAGATGCTACATAGATGATGGTCCCGTTCCGTAGTTCTGTTTCATGCATATTGAGTTCTGCAAAAACTTCCTTTGCTCTTTCAATAGGATCTTCTTGCTCACATTTTGCTTCTAAGTGTACACGGATTTCTCCGGAAGAAGATGTTTCGGCTTCGCGTATTGCACGGATTACTGCTTTCTCTTGATCTTCGTTAAGGAATTCTTTCATGGGAATAGTAGTGAGATATTAGACATAAGATGTAAGAGTGTTCTGATGTCTTACATCTTATGTCTTAGTTCTTGTGTCTTTTCAATTACCAAAATCTACGGTTGGAGCGTTTTCTGCACCCTGATCTGCTTCGAAGTAAGCCTTTCTTTCAAACCCACCGATAGAAGCAAAGATACTTGTAGGGAATTTCCTGATAGAACTATTGTAATTCTGAGCTGTATCATTAAACCGTTTACGCTCAGTAGAAATTCTGTTTTCAGTACCTTCTAACTGACTTTGCAAATCTCTGAAATTAGAATTTGCCTTCAACTCAGGATAGCGTTCAACAGAAACCAATAATCTGGATAAAGCTCCGCTTAATTCTCCTTGTGCTTGCTGAAATTGTTGAAATTTAGCAGGATCACCTAGATCACTTGCACTAATGTTTACTGAAGTTGCTTTGCTTCTTGCTTCAATTACTGAGGTCAACGTTTCTTGTTCGAAGTTAGCTGCTCCTTTTACAGTGTTTACCAGGTTTGGTATCAGATCGGCTCTTCGTTGATATTGATTTTCAACCTGAGCCCAAGCTCCCTCAACCGCTTCTTCTTTATCTACTAATCCGTTGTTAACGCTTATTCCAAAAAAAACGAGTAAGCCTACAACAACAAGCCCTATAATTAATTTACCTTTCATGATTTTATATTTAGTTGTTTAACTTAAGCCCGCTTACGAGCCTAAATTTATTTTGGTTCATTTAATTCAACTATAATCAAAAACTATTCCATTGTCAGACCTAAAACCAAAATTCATCTACTTTGACCTGGATGACACACTACTTGATCACAAAAAGGCAGAACAGAATGGACTTAAGGATGTTCATAATCATTTTGAAGAATTTAATGACATTTCGCTAGATACTCTCATTGCAACCTATCATAATATCAATAAAGGGTTGTGGGAAGAATATGGCAGAGGAGAGATTGACCGGCATATCCTGCACAGGCGAAGATTTGAAGAAACTTTTATCGAATTAGGTATTACTGCGGCACTTTATGAAGAAGCCGGAAAAGTCTATATGAATTTTTATCGTAATCACTGGGAATGGATTGCCGGTGCAAAAGAAGCTTTCGATAAAATCAGAGCAACATATAATGTAGGTATAATAACAAATGGATTTGCAGAAACACAGTGGATGAAAATCAGACAGTTTGGGTTTGAAGAAATGGTAAGTCAAATTGTCATTTCAGAAGAAATAGGAGTAATGAAACCTCATCCAAAGATATTTGACTACAGCACGGAGTTAGTTAGTATTGAAAGATCAGACATACTATATGTTGGAGATTCACTTTCTTCAGACGTTGAAGGAGGCAAAGCGGCAGGATGGAAAGTAGCTTGGTACACTTCTAGTCCAAGTGAAAAGGGAAAGAAGTTAGCGGATATTGTGTTCGATGATTTCGCAGTTTTAATTGACCTTATTAAAGCATAGGGACAAAATATTCAAGATTTAAAAATTAGCTCTCAGAGCTACAAAAAAGTTTCTGCCCGGTGCTGCAATCCCTGATGAATAAGGTCGGTATCTTTGATCGGTAATATTATCCACACCCGCACTTACTTTCACGGTAGAGTTTAGTTCATAAGCGGAATTCAAATTTAAAGTGTACCAACTTGGAGAATAGGGATTGCCAGAAACATCTTTTGCATACAGATACTCTTTTCCTTTCTCAGATGGAGCTAATTCAGAGTTTGAAAGTTCGCCATTATATTCAGCGTATACATCTATTTCAAGCTTATCATATATATAACTTAAATGTGTTTCTCCGAAAGTAGGAGCTGCGTGTCGGAGCGGAGCAAATGTGCCATCTTCTTGTTCTTCTTCACCTTTCTGGATGTTGATTTGGCTTGATAGTCTGAATCCGGAAGGAAGCTCTACTTTTACCCCTGCCTGCAAACCATAAACCCGGGCCTGAGCGGAATTTTGAATAGCTTGTACTCTGCTGAGCCTGCCGTCGTACTGTATACTATCCTGACCATTTATCATAAAATCTCTTCGTATAAGAGCATCTTTTAAGATAGTATAATAGCCGGTTAAGTTAATTTTAACTGCTTCGCTGATCACTTTTGTAAAACCAAGATCAGCATTATACGCATACTCAGGTTTCAGATTTGAGTTTGGAACAACTACTGAGCCCGGCTCAGAATCAAACACTTTTGCTGCATCATCAATATTCGGAGCTCGGTAACCTGTAGAAAGGTTTACATTAATTTGAAAAGTTTCATCAAAAGTATATACAAGTCCTAAACTACCAGTAAATGCACCCTCATTAATTGAAATATCATTAAACGGAACCGGGTAGTAAGTTTGGTCGAAAGTAGCAGATAAAAAGAAATGACTATATCTAAGACCGCTTTGAACATTGATCTTATCCGTTAGTTTCAATCTATGGCTTATGTAACCAGAATATGAGTTCCAATCAGATCCATCGGGATAGCGGGTAGAGGTCGGACTAGTTGTATTATTCTCAATGTCTTCATTAAAGCCAAAAGAAGAGATGTCATTTAAGACGACTTCTCCACCATAGAAAATTCTATTGGAAGAATTAATGTTTTTTTCTAGATCAAGGTTTAAAGTAAATACTTCAACATTTTCTTCCCGGGATACTTTTTGGCTTGATTGAAATCGCCGTGTATGTCTGCTTTCTCTGAAATACTGTTGTGAAAGTGTAAGACTAGCCTGATCAAAGAATTTTCCTTCAGATTTTCGAAGAATATTGAGGTTATTCATTTGCCAAATTTGAGGACCGTAATACCATTCTGCATAACTTGGTTCTCCATTGTCATTAATGAGAGTAAGGCGGTCAAAACGATCCAGATCTGATGATTCGGAATAGTGAAAGCCAAAATTTATGTCCCAACTTTCGTTAGGGGAGTAACGAAGTTTCTGCATCAAATTCAATTGATTGAATCTGGTAGGGGTAAGCACTCTTGGGTTAGAATTTGAAATTACGGAATCACCATTTTGATCCTGTGTTACCTCAAAAGTTCTCAGGTATTCATTAGGACCGTTGGCACCAATTTTCAGATCATCAAAATCTGAATAACTTATACTAGAGAGGGAGGCAAATTTTTCACGGCCTAAATTTACATCAACATGAACAGTTCGTTCATTATTTGCAGATGAAGCTCTGGCAGTACTATTACCTTTAGCGTATAAATCACTATTGGTTGAGAAAACGGGTTTTGAGGTATAAAAACTCATAACACCCCCGATTGCATCACTTCCGTAAATTACTGACCCTGGTCCAAATATGATCTCCGTATTTTGAATCGCAAAGGGATCTAGAGATATAACATTATGAACATTTCCGCTTCTGAATATAGCTGTATTCATTCGAACTCCGTCTACAGCAATAAGAACCCGATTGGTAGCAAATCCTCTAATCATTGGGCTGCCGCCACCTAACTGACTTTTTTGAACAAAGACTTCCCCTGAAACTGTTAGTAAATCTGCCGCGGTTTGAGGGTTTTGAAGCTGAATATTTTCAGGACTAATGGATGTTACTTTCAATGGAACTTCTCTGGTTTCCTGTTTCCAATGAGAAGCAGACACTACAACTTCATTAAGTGCAATATCAGATGGAGACAGAGTCACCATGAATTTCAGTTCTTCAAGCTCTTTGAATTTGTATTTTTTTTCTCTGTATCCGACATAGCGAATAGAAATATTTTCAGAGTCTTTAAACGCTGAAACATCCGCTTGTCCCTGAATATCTGTTATAGCTGATATCTGATTTTTACCATCGTAGATGGTAGCAAATTCAATCGGTAGTCCGGTTGTATTATCAGTAACCGTAATGGTTTGAGCGTTTGCTATTGATGACAACCCAATAAATATGCTTAGTAGTAGCAGTTCCCTCATATAAAAATGTATGCAGATGAATTAAGCTTAAAGATATATAATTACTCTGAGCTCATAAAATTGTGCAAAATTACGTCTTTTTTAACTTTACACGAGCAAACTTTAGTAAAAGTTGCTCAATTTAATTTCTGCATTAATCGGTTACTCGTAAAAATTGAATAGCAACTGAAATTATTTAACATGTGTATATAGTCAATATGTTAATAGCTCATTTCAACTATTTTTTTGGCGTCATCAGGTGTTATGTTCTGCTTTTCTCCCAATCCCTTCCAGTTTCTCTCTTCGAAACGTTCTTTAATAATATCAGATGTTTTTTCATATTCAGCAGTGTATTCAGAAAGTTTAGTATCCATTTCTAATGAATGAAAATATTCTTCAGTTTTTCTGATTCCGGCTTCCGCTTTTTCTTCTAAAGAACCTTCTGAAATTCCCCAAACCCTTTCCGCATATTGAGCAAGTTTTTCCTTTTTGTCTTCCAGTTTAAACCTTAATTGGCTTGGATGAATAATTGCCAAAGTACGTGCATGATCGATTCCGTAAAGAGCTGTGAGTTCGTGAGCCATCATATGTGTTGACCAATCGTTTGGAGTGCCTACTCTTAACAACCCGTTCAAAGCCATAGTACAACTCCACATAAAATCAGAAGCAGCATCATAATCCGAAGGATCTTCCATTACTTTAGGAGCTACTTCGATCAAAGTCTGCATCACACTTTCAGCAATTCTGTCCTGAAGTCTGGCAGCTACTGGGTAAGTCATGTACTGTTCAATTACATGGGAGAAGGAATCCACTAAACCATTAGCTATTTGTCTTTTAGGGATTGAATGAACGACCTGTGGATCAAGAATCGAAAACTGTGGAAATAATCCGGGCCCGCCCATAACTCTTTTTTCTTTTGTTTCTTCCCGTGTGATAACAGATCCGGAATTCATTTCTGAACCTGTTGCCGGAAGAGTTAAAACGGTACCAAATGGCAATCCTTCATAAGTTCTGATTCCTTTTGCAAGAATGTCCCAGGGTTCATCTCCTTCATAAGTTGCGGCTCCTGACAGAAATTTAACTCCATCAATTACGGAACCTCCACCTACGGCAAGTATGAAATCAATGTCTTTAGTTTTGATAACCTCTAATGCTTCTAATAATACCGCGTATTCCGGGTTCGCAGGAACTCCGCCAAATTCTCTAACATCAAATTCTTTTAAAGCTTGGGTTACCTGATCATACACACCGTTCTTTTTTATGCTTCCGCCTCCATAAACCATTAGTACTTTTGAGTTTTCAGGAATTTCAGAAGAAAGTTTAGAGATCTGATCTTTCCCGAAAATGATTTTGGTTGGATTTTGAAATTCGAAGTTTAGCATAGAATAGATAAGTGGTTATAGGTTGTTAGTTGAATTTAGTTACTTGGATACCAATCTTTTAAAATCACATTTACTTCAGGGTTGCCAACAGACATTATTTCTTTAAATCTTTCAATGTCTTGTCCCCGATGGTGATAAGGGTACATTGTAGTTGGAGAAAATTCGATCACAGCACTTGCAGCTTGGTAGATGTCCATCGTGTAAGGTAAATTCATGCAAACAAAAGCTATGTCAATATTTTCCAGATTCCTCATCTCAGGAATATCTTCGGTATCTCCCGACAGATATACATTCGTTCCTCCAAAATCGATCACATAGCCGTTTCCTCTTCCTTTTTTGTGTCTGGAAGACTCATCATCCGGTAAATTATACATGGCAACACCTGTAATCGGAATTCCCATTTGAGTAGTAGTTTCTCCATTTCCTATGACTACAACTTGATCCTGTTTATCATCGGCCAATCGATCAGCAACAGCTTGCGGAACTACAAATATTGTGTTTTTAGTATCTAATCCCGTAATAGTTTCTGAATTCAGGTGATCACCATGGATGTCTGTGATCAAAATGAGATCAGGTGCATTAAAATCAGCGAATTTATCTGCACCACCATATGGATCTACGAAAATTGTTTTACCATCAAAAGTGAAAGCTACAGTTCCGTGATTTACCGGGTGTACAGTTAGTTCACCTTTTTCAGTATCATAAGTATCAGCAGTACTTGATAGTTGAGCTACGACTGAGATGGTTGCAAACGCAAAGATTATTAGAAGTGATAAGGACTTTTTCATAGTTATCTTTTTTATTGGTTGTATAGTCAACAATGACGAATCTTTTTTAATTCAAACCAGCCCAAAAAATTAGTCGGGTTTTTAAACATATATTTACCAGGCTTTATACAGGTTTTGTTTTGTCTTTTAATACACTATTGGTTAATCTATACTTTTAGAATTAAGACTATTCACAGGTAAATTTTAAAATTCTATGCCTACGGCAAAAAAGACTTTATTGATTAGTTTATTGGTGTTTTCAACGCTGATCTTTAGTGCTTGTTCTTCAAGTAATAATACAAGTTCACCAAATTCAGAAAGAGTTTCTCAACAAAAAGCTGAACAACCCAGCAAAGCAGAACTAGAAGAAATTTATTGGGCCAGAATTGACAGCTCAAAGATGAATTTCACAAAAGCGGATGTAAAATTCATGACTGGAATGATCGGTCATCATGCTCAGGCATTGATTATGTCGCGATTGGCTCCGGAAAATGGAGCAAGTCCTCAGGTTCGTACATTAGCAGCGCGAATAATTAATGCTCAAAAAGATGAGATTGCTACTATGCAAACGTGGTTGCGCGATAGGGATCAACCAGTACCGGAAGTACACATAGCCGGTTTAAATTTAATGATTCATGGTACTGATATGGATCATTCAGATCATATGAATATGGCAGGAATGCTGAGTCAGGAACAACTCGTGGAATTGAGCAATGCAAAAGGAAAGCTATTTGATGAATTGTATCTGAAATATATGATTCAGCATCATCAGGGTGCAGTTACCATGGTGCAAACTTTGATCAATACGGATGGAGCGGCGCAAGACGAGCAAGCATTCAGGTTATCTACGGACATAAATGTAGACCAGATCACAGAAATTGAACGAATGAAACGTATGCTGAATGAGATTCAGTCAGAATCCTAAAATAAGTACGGAACTATTTTTACGCTATCTAAACAAAACATAAACCAGTAATATCAATATGAAAAAGAACAGATTTTTTTCACGCAAACCATTGCAAAGCTTTTGGGTTTTTCTGATCGCAGCAGCTTTGGTTACTTATGCTTGTTCATCCACTGAGCAGATGATGGATGTAGAGTATTCATCACCAAATGTAACTTCACTTTCAAACGTTGAATCACCTTCACCTGACCCAAGAGTGGGATTAGGGGCCGGACTTTTTGATGCTGAAGAGGCACTTTGGAACCTTAAGAAATTATCCAGCACTCCTCCCCCGAAAGATTTTTTGGGAGTAACTAATTCAGATCTGGCATTTAAAGGAAACTATGCCATTCAGGGAAATTATAATGGAGTAGTTGTCTGGGATATTTCGGATCCTTCAAATCCGGTTTTGGTAAAAGATTATTTATGCCCTGCTTCACAAAGTGATGTTTCTGTATACGGCAACTTGATGTTTGTATCAGGTGAAGGCTATAGTGGCAGACTTGATTGCGGTACAGAAGGAGTACAGACTGCAGTAAGTGAAAAAAGACTGAGAGGTATCAGAATTTTTGATATTACTAATATTGAAGAGCCTGAATATGTAGCAAATGTTCAGACTTGCCGTGGTTCACATACACACTCTGTTCTTAAAGATCCGAGTGACGATGAAAACGTGTATGTATATGTATCAGGATCAGCTCCTGTTCGTCCTGAAGAAGAATTACCGGGATGCAAAAGTGTATCTCCTGATGAAGATCCTAATTCAGCTTTATTCCGAATTGAAGTGATAAAAGTGCCACTTTCAAATCCTGAAACCGCAGCTATTGTAAGTTCACCAAGAATTTTTGAAGATCTGGAAGAACCCCCTTCACACGGTTTAGCTCCGGCTGAAAGACAAGCTCTTGCTGAAGCAAAAGCGAATGGCGCTTTCACTTTCGAATTTAACGGCTCCGAAAGAGTAATGTCTAACGGTTTAACCCAAAGATTACTGAATGTACTAATTGAAGAAAGGGGAGGAACTGCAGGAGAACCAACTGCTGCTGATAGTGCTGCATTAAGAGAAAGAGGTACTGAACTGGTAAATCAAATGTTTGGTGGTGGCGATGACTCAGGAAGAAAAGGGCCAAATCAATGCCATGATATTACTTTGTATCCTGAAATCGGTTTAGCAGGCGGAGCTTGTGAAGGATATGGTCTTTTGCTGGATATTTCAGATCCTGCAAATCCGACACGAATTGATGCTGTAGCCGACTCAAATTTTTCATACTGGCATTCTGCAACATTCAGCAATGACGGAAAAAAAGTATTATTTACGGATGAGTGGGGTGGCGGTGGCCAACCTAAATGTCGTGAAAGTGATCCAATGGAATGGGGAGCAAATGCGATCTTTACTATTGAAAATGGAAAAATGAAATTCCAGGAATATTATAAGATGCCTGCTCCTCAAACTTCACAGGAAAACTGTGTTGCTCATAATGGCTCATTGATTCCGGTTCCCGGACGTGAGATCATGGTTCAGTCATGGTATCAGGGTGGAATTTCAGTATTTGACTGGACAGACCCTAACAATCCGGTTGAGATCGCATTTCAGGATTACGGACCTGTAGCTGCAGACCGAATGGCTAGCGGTGGAAGTTGGTCAGTTTATTGGTATAACGGCGCTATTGTAAGTTCAGAGATCGCTCGTGGACTTGACATCTTTGAACTGGAAGCCAATCCTTACATCACTCAAAATGAAATTGATGCAGCGAATACAGTTAAGCTTGACTATTTGAATGCTCAAGGTCAGCCTAAATTTGTTTGGCCGAAAACTTTTGCTCTTTCCAAAGCTTACGTAGATCAGCTTGAAAGAAATAAAGAGTTGGATAATACCACTGTTGAAATGGCTCGACAGAGCTTAGCTAATGCTGAAGCAGCAAATCCAAAAATGAGAAAGAAAATTCTGACTGAGCTTGCTGATAAAATGGATGGCATGGCTACAAGTAATGAAAAAGTAAAAATGCTGGTTGAATCGGTTAGAGGATTAGCTTCAAATCCATAAGCGTTAGCATTTATAAATAGTTATTTTAAACCCTGATGTAGTTTTACTCTACATCGGGGTTTTTTATTTAAAATTGTGAAATTATTTCATGCAAAAAGAATTACAGCTCAGAGTCATACCGGAAGTTGCTGCTCAACAAGATGAGTTAAAAGCTTATATCTCCAAAACTACGGACATAAGTGAATCTGAAATCACTCATGTTGAAATTCTGAAGCGTTCTATTGATGCCCGCCAACGACAGGTGAAGATCAATTTAAAAGTACGAGTTTATATAGGAGAGGCATTCGAGGAAGCGAAAGTAACTCCTCCGAAGTTTGAAAATGTACACGACAAAAAAGCTGTAATCATTGTTGGTGCAGGTCCGGCAGGGTTATTTGCTGCGTTGAAATGCATTGAGCTTGGGATGAAACCTGTAGTTCTGGATAGGGGAAAAGATGTGAAATCCCGAATCAAGGATCTGAAAAATATCAATGTAAATCACATTGTAAACCCTGATTCTAATTACTGTTTTGGGGAAGGTGGAGCCGGAACATATTCTGATGGAAAGTTATATACACGATCGAAGAAAAGAGGAGATGTAAATCAGATTTTGGAACTGTTGGTGGCATACGGTGCAAAAAAGGATATTCTGGTTGATGCCCATCCACATATCGGAACGAACAAGCTGCCAAGAATCATCGCAAAGATCCGTGAATTCATTTTAGAACATGGCGGAGAAATTCATTTCAATTCGAAAGTTACTGATCTGCTGGTTGAGAATGATCAGATCACCGGAGTTCGTCTTTCTAGTGATAAAGTCTTTAATGCAAAGTATGTAATACTGGCAACAGGACATTCAGCCAGAGATATATTCGAATTACTTCATAAAAAAGGAATAGAAATTGAAGCTAAGCCTATTGCGATCGGGGTTAGGGTAGAACATTCACAATCTTTGATCGACTCCATTCAGTACAATTGTGATGAGCGAGGAGAGTATTTGCCTCCGGCACCTTATAAGATCGTGAAGCAGGTTAATGAAAGAGGAGTGTATTCCTTTTGTATGTGTCCGGGTGGAGTAGTAGCAGCTTGTGCAACCAAACCCGGTGAAGTGGTCACAAACGGATGGTCGGGTTCTCAACGATCTCGCCCGACAGCTAATTCCGGAATTGTAGTAGAGCTTGAGATGGATGATTTCAAGGAATTTGAAGAATACGGTCCGCTGAAAGTGATGGAATTCCAAAAAGCTATTGAGAAAAAAGCGTGGGAAGTAGCAGGAAAGACTCAGAAAGTTCCGGCTCAAAGATTAGTGGATTTTACCAAAGGAATTGTATCCAAAGACTTGCCGAATACTTCATACACTCCGGGATTGACATCCGCTAACCTTCAGGAGGTTTTCCCCGATTTCATGTACAGAGCTTTGAAAAACGGGTTTCTTGAATTTGGGAAAACCATGAAAGGATATTTAACCAATGAAGCGGTAGTTCATGCACCGGAATCCAGAACTTCCAGTCCGGTAAGAATTCCCAGAGATCATAAAACATTAGAACATGTCAGGATAAAAGGGTTATTTCCCTGTGGTGAAGGAGCAGGCTATGCGGGCGGAATTGTGTCGGCAGCTATTGATGGAAGAAAATGTGCGGCTGCTATCGCGGAATTGAATAATTGGGAATAGGTAAATATAAAATTAGGAGTTAATTATGAAATACGGACTATCCGGAAGTTTTACATCAGTTGAAGGGAAAGGGGATGAGCTGGCTTCGATCTTAGAAGAAGCGGCTAACTTGATGAAAACAGCAAAAGGATGTCTGGTCTACATAGTAGGTCAATAATCTGATGATAAAGATATCGTGCACGTTTTTGAGGTCTGGGATTCCAAACAAGATCACGATGATTCACTAAGTATTGATGGTGTTCGTGAACTGATTGGAAAAGCGATGCCCATTATTGATGGAAAACCAAGTGGAACTGAAATCGATATTGCAGGTGGATGAGAGGTTTTGAATTAGGAATAGAGGAATATGTGAATTAGGAATATGTGAATTAGGAATAGGGGAATATGAAGATAGAAAAAGCCACATTAGCAGACTTAGAAGAACTCAATGAATTATTTGACGGTTACAGAGTTTTTTATGAAAAGGAATCAGATAAACCAGCAAGCAAAGCGTTTTTGAAAGAACGTATAGAACAAAATGAGTCTGTTATCTTTATTTCCCGAAATAATGACGGCGTTGCTACCGGTTTTGTTCAGTTATATCCATTGTTTTCGTCAACCAGAATGAAACGATTTTGGTTATTGAATGACCTTTATGTTAATCAAGCTTATCGGGGTCAAGGATTTTCGAAAGCCCTTATACAAAGATCAAAAGAATTTTGTCGCGAAACTTATGCTTGTGGTATGATGCTGGAAACAGCGAAGGATAATCACGTTGGAAATCAGCTTTATCCGGCAACCGGCTGGAGTTTAGACAAAGACCACAATTTTTATACGTGGGATGTTGAGAACTAAAACAATGTAGCAGGATTGATCGCCAAAAATTCTTCCCACGGTAATCCGGTTTTGCCAACTAAGAGGATTTTGTGAGGATTAAATTCTTTCTTAAATGCTTCCATGCCTTTTGCAGTCTGGGTTTTCCCGCTTTTCACTTCGATACCGATTACTTTTTCATTTTTCTCTAAAACAAAGTCAATTTCATCATTTCGATGACGCCAATATTTTAGCGAGAAATCTTCTGATAAAGAAGCATTCAGAAGATGAGCGCCAATAGCAGACTCAACCCATCGTCCCCAGATATCAGGTTTAGCAGTGATCTCATCAAGAGAATAAGATGACAGAGCAGAAATAAATGCTGTATTGTGAACCTGAAACTTAGGACTTGAAGCTCTTTGTCTGATTAAATTTGGTGAAAATTTTTCGATACCTCCAAGCAAACCTGCAGTATCTAATAAGTGTAAATAATGAGATAAAGTGGTAGTATTTCCCGCATCCTGAAGTTGGCCAAGCATTTTGTTGTAGGATAGTATTTGACCTGAATATTCACAACCAAGTTCAAAAAGTCTTTTCATTAAAGCAGGTTTTTCTACCCTGTTGAGCATTAGAATATCTTTTGATATAATTGTATCAATCAGGGAGTTACGAATATATTTTTTCCATCTTTCTTCCTGATAGAAGAGTTCTGCGGCTCCGGGATATCCACCAAACCAAACATACTCACGCTCACTAATTCCAAATGCTTCTTTCATTTCGGAATATGACCAGTGCCCCAAATAAGTATTTTCGAATCTTCCAGCTAAACTCTCTGTCAAACCCTGCTGAAGCATTAGCCTGGAAGAACCAAGCAATATTACTTTCAACGGAATATTATTTTTTGAGTCGGTGTCCCATTCTTTTTTTACAACTTCGCTCCAATTCTCAATTTTTTGAATTTCATCAAGAATTAATAAACCTTCAGCACTATCAGATCTGTTTAACTTTATCCTTGCTGTTTCCCATTGTTGTTCTATCCAAGTCTGCTGGCCACTTAAAACAGCATCAGCTGAAGCGAAATGAGAAACTATAGATATGTCATTAATTATTTGAGAAACCAAAGTAGTTTTGCCAATTTGTCTCGGGCCATAAACTACTTGTAAAAAGGCTCTTGGCTCATTTAAAATTCTGTTTTGGAGGATATTTTTCTCAGTTCTATAAATCACGATAACAAATTACTCAATGTAATGAGTAAAATTACTCAATTAATTTAGTAAATGGAAAATATAAAAATAACACTTCTTGAACCCTTTTTTTCCGGATCTCATAAGCAGTGGGCAGAAGGATTACAGAAACACTCTAAGCACAACGTTCAAATTCTAAGTTTGCCCGGTCGACACTGGAAATGGAGAATGCACGGTGGTGCGGTTTCTTTAGCAAAACAATTCAATGAATTAAAAGAACCTCCTGATCTAATTCTCGCTACTTCGATGCTGGACCTCACTACATTTCTTTCACTGACCAGAAAGAGATCGGCAAACATTCCGGTGGCGATGTATTTTCATGAAAATCAGTTGACTTATCCATGGTCGCCACAAGACAGAGATGTAAAGAAGAAGCGAAATAACCACTATTCCTTTATCAATTATGCTTCAGCACTTGCAGCTGATAAGGTGTTTTTTAATTCGAAATATCATATGGATTCTTTTTTGGGAGCGTTACCTAAATTCTTAAAACAGTTTCCGGATAAGAGAGAAAGAGATAATATCGAAGTGATCAAAGAGAAAAGTGAAGTGCTGCATTTAGGATTAGATCTGAAAAGATTCGAAGAATTCCGTTCATCAGATAAAGAAAAACAATCTGAGGCGACCATTTTATGGAATCACAGATGGGAGTATGACAAAAACCCGGAAGAATTTTTCGAGACGTTATTTGAGTTAAAGGAAAAAGAGATCGGATTCAAGTTGGTTGTATTGGGAGAACAAAATGATGTAAACCCTCCGAAATTTGATGAAGCAAAAGAAAAACTCAAAGATGAGATCTTACATTGGGGATATGCTGATTCTTTTGACGACTATGCGAAATGGCTTTGGCGCGCAGATATTCTTCCTGTAACTTCAAATCAGGATTTCTTTGGAGGAAGCGTGATCGAAGCCATGTATTGTGATTGTTTTCCGTTACTCCCTAATCGCTTAGCATATCCGGAGCATTTACCGGAAGAGTTGGACAGAGAATTTTTATACGAAGAAGGAGAGCTTCCCGCCCGATTGGAAACAGCCATCGAAAGTGTAATGGGAGTTCGACAGGTAGATTACCAAAGCATAGTTAAGAAATACGATTGGAACGAGTTAGTTGAGAAGTACGATACTAAGTTAGAAGAACTAAAATAGATTTTTAGGACTGAAATCCTGACTAGTGAGCTTGTAACAATTTATAATTTTAGTAGTAAAAGCTTCAAATTAAAATTGAAGCTAATGCAGCTCACAAAAGAAAAAGTATTATCACATTTTGAGTTAGCAGCAAGAATTTACGCTGCAACCATGTTGCTCACTTATGGATTCGGAAAACTATTGGGCGGGCAGTTTTATCAAGGGAGTATCCCCGAAACTGTAGCGTCTTTACCACTTTCGGAAGTAGGAGGTTTTGATCTAGCATGGACGTTCTTCGGATTTTCTTACGGATATATTCTTTTTATCGGAGGAACTCAGATTCTGGGATCTTTCATGTTGCTTTTCCATCGAACTAAATTACTTGGTGCGGCTACACTTATTCCGGTTTTGCTGAATATCATCGTTGTGGATTTTTTCTTTGAGATTTCTACCGGCGCCATGCTAAGCGCGATTAGTTATTTAACGGCTGTAAGTTTTGTGGTTTTCTATAACAGAGAAAAAGTGATCAAAGCAATTAAAGCAGTTATTCCGGATTCCGGAGAAAAGAAACGAATGGGGCAACAGCTGTTAAAGCTTGGAATAGCGATAGCTATTGTGGCCGTTATAGTTCTACTGGAAAACCAGATGCTGAATTTTGTTGGCAGATGATTTTATAAATCTCCAAAAACGTCAACCCATAGTTCTTCAACCTGATCTCTTGCCCATTGGTGTTTTCGTAAAAACTTAAGACTAGATTTAACACTTGGATCTTTTTTAAAACAATTTATGTCAACGTGATAACTCAACTGCTCCCACCCGTAAAAGTCGACCAAATCCTCTACAATTTGGGCTAATTTTATGCCATGCAGAGGATTATTCGGTTGTTCCTGACTCACGCTTTTTCGGCAGTTTCCTTTAGTTTAGGGAGAACTGCTTTCCAACCTTTTTGAGTATCTATGTAGCGCTCCTTACCATTTTCTACATATTTATAGCCTTTTTGAGTGATGGTCAATTCAGTCTTCCCATCTTCTTCTTCCAGTTCATAAATGATCACAAGGTAGTTTTCCAAAGTATCTTCGATTCCTGAATTAGCTGGAAAAAGCGTGTGTTCCAATAGTTTGTTAGGAATGGATCGAATCACCTCTCCTTTTACAACAGTAATCTCTTTTTCGTTTTGTTTGATATAATAGTTGGCTTTACTTCCGGGAGTCCAGTTGCTGTCGCAACGAGAGCCAAACATATATTGTTCAATTTTATCGGGATTTGTAAGTGTTTCCCAAACTTTTTCTGCGGATGCATCAATTGTAGTTTCAAAAACTATACTGTTTTCCATAGTGATTATTTAATCGTCTTATTTAACCAGTTAATCATTTCATTAAAGGCCTTTTCACGAACCTCTTTTTTTGATAGAAAAATATCGTGGATTGCATTTTCCACAGGGATGAAGGTAACTTTTTTTCCCAATTTCTTTCCAGTTTCTTTTATGTCTTCAACATTTAATACCATATCCATTCCCAGAACCTCAGGAGACCACTTTTTTGCTATATCAGATCGTTTAGAGTGCATAACCAATATCGGTTTTGAAATATCTGATGCTGATCTCACTTTTTGTTGAGCATTAAAAACAGCAATCAACCACTTAAAATATGCCGGGAAACCACGTTCGGGTTTCCAGTTTTCATTGAATTCCCATTCTCCATAATATGATTTCAATAAACTTCGGTTATATAAACTTGATAACGGTTTACTTTTATTAGCATAGGGCATAAAAAAAGAAATTATCCGGGCAAAAAACAGATTTATATCTCGTTCTGCTTTAGAAAGGTTGAACTCGAAAAAAGGGGAGTTCAAAATCAATGCAGAAATCAAATCACTTTTTTCACCAAAATTCGCATACATGCTTGCAATCAAACCACCGGTAGAATGTCCAAGTATTACAATTTCATTTCCATTCTCTTTGTCTATGATGCTGAGAGATTCTGTAATCTCCTCGTAATATTCTGAAATATCTCTGCAATAATTCGGGTGCTGGTGAGGGAGAAGGGATCGCCCATATTTTCTGAGATCAAGCGCAAAGAAATTGTAATCGTTTTTATGAAAACCTTCGGCTAAATGAGGATGAAAGAAATAATCATTAAAACCATGAATATAGAGCACTGACTTTCTTCCCTTGATGTTTTCGTTAGAACGAATCAAAGTAGCGATTACTTTTCCTTCGTAGTCGTCAGGGAATTCTAGCGTCTGTTTAGTGAAATCGTTGAGAGTCATTACTCAATTAAGAATGGTTCAATGAAGGAGTTAAAATTGATGATTTAGACGATATTTGTATTCAAAAGTGTAGAATAATAACCCACATTAATCAATAACTTCATATTTTTTTCGGACGTGATCAAAATCCTCTTTAATCATTTCAGCAAGCACATTAATATCAATGTCTGATAAACGTTTTATATATAAACATGACTTTCCGGATTTATAAGGTCCAAGTTTGTTTAAAAGTTCCTCTCTTTTCTTAATTCCGCCAAGTATATATAAAGTAATAGACTGCTTCCGGTTCGAAAAGCCCGTCATAAGCATATTACCTTCACGGCCGCTTTCGTATTTGTAGTGATAGGTTCCAAAACCAACGATGGAAGTTCCCCACATTTTTGGTTCTCGTCCTGTAATTTCTTTCATCATATCATGAATTCTGATACAATCTTCTTTTCTTTGAGGATCTTCAATAGCATTCAGGTAATCCTGTACCTTAAGCTGAGTTGGTACAGTTTTGTTGTTTGCTTTAGTCATAAGAATCTTTGATCTGAATTCGTGATTGTAAACGGTACATTCTATATTCTTAACCATGAAATTGCAAGTTAAAAAATATTTTGGTCCAAGTACTTTAGTCACAGCGGCTTTCATTGGTCCAGGAACGGTTACCGTTTGTACTCTCGCAGGAGTTAATTCGGGCTATACGTTGCTTTGGGCATTACTTTTCTCAGTAATTGCAACGATTGTACTGCAAGAAATGACCGCCCGCTTGGGTTTAATCACTCAAAAGGGGTTTGGCGAAGCAATTCGTGGTGAGCTGCAAAATCCGTTATTAAGGATCTTTGGGATCACACTGGTTTTGGGTGCAATTGTAATTGGTAATGCAGCATATGAAGGAGGAAATATATCCGGGGCTGTTCTTGGTTGGAACGAAGTTTTACCTGCTGTAAATATTATATTAGAGGGAGTAGAAATCAGATTAGTTCCACTGATTATAGGCGGGATTGCCTTTTGGTTACTGTATTCAGGAAATTTTAAGCGAATTCAGAATTTTTTGGTCGGTCTGGTTGTAGTAATGAGTGTGGTATTTCTGGCAACAGCAATTATGATCGCTCCTGATCTTTCAGAAATAATTAAAGGGTTGTTTATTCCTTCTGCTTCAGCTGACGAGATTCTATTGGTTATGGCTTTAATAGGAACGACAGTAGTTCCGTATAATCTGTTTCTGCATGCGTCATCCGTGCAACAAAAATATTCTGAAACAGGTCAGCTTTCGGATTTGAGAAAAGAAAATATGGTCGCCATTATTTTAGGTGGAATTATTTCTATGTGTATTGTGATAACAAGTGCGGCATCAGGAAGTTCTGGTTCAGAAATCAAGAACGCAGCAGATATGGCTGTACAGCTTGAACCATTATTGGGCAGTTGGGCAAAAGACTTTTTAGGATTGGGTTTGGTGGCTGCAGGAATCTCATCTGCTATAACAGCACCGCTGGCAGCGGCATTTGCAGCAAAAGGAATTCTGGGTTGGGATATAGATATGAAGCATCCAAAATTCAAAGCAGTCTGGATTATCATTCTGGCTATTGGCGTTTTGTTTTCAATGCTGAGTTTTAGTCCTGTTAGCATTATCCAGTTTGCTCAGGTAGCCAATGGAATATTACTTCCAATGGTAGCAATATTTTTGATGTATATCGTAAACCAAAAGAAAGTGTTAGGGGATTATGTGAATACAACCATTCAGAATATTTTGGGTATCGTAGTAGTTCTAGTGGCGTTATTGGTTGGTTTCAGAAGTTTAAATAGTGTATTTCAATTTTTATGAAAACAAGCATCGACTTAAATTGTGATCTGGGAGAATGGATATCAGAAGATGGTCCCGATCTTGATAAAGCTATTATGCCTTACATTTCATCGTGTAATATTGCTTGTGGCGGGCATATTGGTGATGAAATCAGTATGCGATGGACAGTAATTCTGGCTAAAAAAAACAAAGTGAAGGTAGGAGCACATCCTTCTTATCCGGACCGGGCAGGATTTGGGCGAAGACAGCTCGAAATGAGCCGGGATCGACTTAAGAACAGTATCAAAGACCAAATACTAAGCTTAAAAGAAATTGCAGACAGAGAAGGAGTGGAGCTTCATCACATAAAACCCCACGGAGCATTATATAATGCGGCTTCAGCATACAGAGACATTGCTAAAACGGTAGCTGAAGCTATCAAAGAATTGAGTCTGGATGTTGTTGTTTATGGACAATCAGGATCAGAGTTCGAAAAAGCGGTTCTGAAGAATGAACTGAAATTTTGTGCTGAAGTATTTGCAGACCGCGCGTATGAAGATGACTTAAGATTACGATCTCGTGGACAAGAAGGGGCCGTTCTTCATAAAAAAGAAGAAGTTTTGACACAAATTTTTAAAATGGTGATCGAAGAAAAAGTTATTGCATACTCAGGCAAGGAATTACCTATCAAAGCTGAAACTATTTGTTTACACAGCGACACAAAAGGTTCCGAAGAGCTTGCCAGAAATATTCATCAATTTCTAAAAAATCATGGAGTCAGGATCTCTGCAACTTAATGGAATTTCCTGGACTGTTTTCCGGATGGGTGAAACTACCTGGCTACTGCGGCCAAATGCAGAGAGAAGATTATTAGATGTTATACATCAAGCTGCTTTTCTTTTAGAATTTTCGGAAATACAAGGATTAACAGATGTGATTCCTGCATATGAATCGCTGACTGTTATTTTTAACTCTTCTGATATCAATGTTAAAGAAGTTCTTTCCGACCTTGAGACAAAAAATATTGAGTCCGAGTTAAATTCGAAAACTTATGAAATAAAAGTTTGTTATGAATTGGGAATGGATTGGAAGGAGATGGAAACCAAAACCGGGCTTACAAAAGAAGAGATAATTTTCATTCATTCTTCACGGGAATATTCAATTGCGATGATGGGTTTTCTGCCCGGGTTTATATTTCTGGATGGGCTGGATGATCGTATTTCAGTTTCAAGAAAAGAAAATCCCAGAACAAAAATTCCGGCAGGATCAGTAGGGATTGGAGGAAATCAAACAGGAATATACTCTATTGAAAGTCCTGGAGGATGGCAAATTATTGGCAGATCTCCATCTTCTTTTTTTGATATAACTTCTGAGCCACCAACAAAGTTTAGACCTGGTGACAAAGTAAAGTTTGTCCGAATAACCAAAGCGGAATTTGAAACCCAGGAGAATAGAAATGGGTAAACTTACTGTACTGGATGGAGGCTTGTTCACTACTATACAAGACAAAGGAAGATCAGGATATAGAAAATATGGAGTTCCTTCTTCCGGAGTAATGGATATCTCTGCATATAAAAAAGCTAATTTCTTAGCGGGTAATTCTGAAAATGCACCGGTTCTGGAATGCACATTAAAGGGAGGGAAGTATCAATTTAATACTGACGCCACTATAGCGATAACAGGTGCTTTAATGAACCCCGGTATTAACGATAACGGAATAGAAATGAACACTTCTGTTAAGGTCAGAGCTGGAGAAACACTGGAATTAGGATTCGCCAAAAAAGGATGTCGGGCTTATGTGGCGATAAGAGGTAGCTGGGATATTGATAAAGTTATGGGGAGTTGTTCCACTTTTACATTGGGGAAATTTGGAGGCCTGAATGGAACTCCGTTGAAAAAAGGTGATCAGATAAGCTGGCAGGAAATTCCAGAAAGCTTAGAACCCCGAACATTACAAAATGATGGGATTCCTTATTACAGTTCTAAAATAACCATTGAATTTATACCCGGACCGGAATGGGATCAATTGAATGATCAGGAGAAAGATAATTTTTTGAATTCGTCTTTTAGGGTAAGTTCGAAAAGTAACCGAATGGGTATAAGACTGGAATCAGAAAAGCCTATTCTGATGAATCAGGTTGATATGAAATCCTCAGGAGTAATACCGGGAATCATACAAATTCCACCAAATGGTCTGCCCATTATTTTGATGAAAGATGGGCAAACGGTGGGTGGTTATCCTAGAATCGGTAAAATTTTAGATATTCATTTAAACCGAATTGCTCAAGTGCCAATAAATGGAACTATCAAATTCAAAGAAGTGAAAGATTTTATTTAAGAATTGAGGCGATAAATAAAATTTTATTCAAGTTCGAATATAAAAGAGCCTGCTTGAAATAGGCAGGCTCTTTTTACTCCTGAATTTTGGTTTATACACTTATTTAATCAATGTTAGTTTTCTTGTTTCTGTAAAATTCCCTGCTTTTAATACATATATGTAAATACCACTTGAGAGTGAGCTGGCATCGAATGAAACGGTATAAACGCCAGGGGATTTCTTTTCAGAAACAAGAGTTGCGACACTTTGACCAAGCATATTAAATACTGTAAGTTGAACTTCTGCATTTACAGGAACTCCATATTCAATAGTTGTAGTAGGATTGAATGGGTTTGGATAGTTTTGTTTTAAAGTGAAGTTCTTGGGAAGGGTTCCATCAGATTCATTAGAAATGCCGAGGTTAACTTGAAAACTTAAATGTTCTGACCAATCACTTGTTCCGGAAGCATTGGTAGCCGAAATTCTCCAGTAATAAGTTCCTGTTTCCAGGTCTTTAAGTTCAAAATCAGTTTCACTTAATTCGGAAGCTTGGGCTATAATATTTGAGAAATCATTGTTATCCGAAACCTGAATATTATAAGATTGAGCAAAGCTGCTTTCCCCCCATGTAAATTGAACTACAGAAGATTCAACAATCGCTCCATCTGCAGGCTCCCAGGATGGAGTATCCGGTATTGGTAATTCTGTTGTAAAACTTTGAACTACTGTCCAATCTCCGTTCCCACTAACGTATATGGGTCTCATTCTCCAATAATAGGTCGTATCTGGGAGTATGTGAGGGATAGTCGTCGCAGTAGTATCTCCAATTCCAGAAACTGTTATAGATTGTTTGAAATTTGTATCAAATGAAGCCTGTAGCTCATAACCAATCGCACTAGAAGAAGCCGTCCATTCAAACTCTACAGGAATACTAACATCATTTCCTTCATTAGCCGGAGAAACAAGCTGTAGAATTCCTTCATTATTTTCGGGCATAGTTGTAAAGTTAAATGTTTGAGACCAATCAGATTGTCCGGCTTCATTTACAGAAGCAATTCTCCAATAGTATTGAGTATCATATTCTAGACCTGAAATTGTGGTTGTATGAGTCCAAAAATAGACGCCTGTTCCTGCAATTAAAGTATCAATTACAGTTGAGTTAAAGTCAGAAGAGGTACTTAGTTGAAGATGATTAAAATCATTTTCAGTAAAGCCAAATTGCATAGATCGGGCATTTCCAATATCCATTTCCCAAAAGAAAGTAATCCGGTTGGGTGTATTTATGACATTATTGGAGGGATTTACTAACTCAGGCGCATTAGTTAATGTATCTATAGTTGTAAACGAAGTCGCATTACTTGATAGGTATATTTCTCCATTACTATCAAGGGCTGAAACAATTACAGAATACTCGGTAAAATAATCCAGTTCTGCATCTGCTTCTGTTAAAGTATAGCTTGCTTCAGTGAGCCCTTCTTTCTCAAACAGGACTTCGTCGGCAGCACTTGGACCGTTTATAAACGTCAAATTATAAGAAGCGGCATCAGCATCACTGTGCCACTTAATAGTGGGCTCAAGAGATACAAATGTAGTATCATCAGAAGGCTGATATACATAAAAGTCAAGATTTGCTTCTTGATCTCCTCCAAAGGTATATACTTCCATTCCATTTTCAATAAGTATACTGGCAGGTACCGGAAGCTGAGTAAGGCTGCCTTCTTGAAGCTCATCGAAACGACGATTATTGTACCATGCGATTGGACCATTTCCTGTTGGGCCAACTTCAATCATCCATTCGTAATAAATGGCATCAAGTATTTCCTGATCAGTTTCAGAACCTGATAACATTGGTAATCCGCCATTATCTGATCTTGTTAAATTAATAAGATTGGTCGCTTCTGTTTTATCGCCACCTGTTCTTACTATTGCTTCGGCTCTTAACAGATTGTTTGAAGCTTTAAAGATGAAGGGCATAGGACCAAAAGCTCCTTCAAAAAAGTTATGTTCAGGGTACTTAGTCCAGGTGTAGTTTCCAAAGAAATAGTAACCCCTTTCAGGTCGGAATGGGGCAACTCCAGAATAAGTAAAATCGGTAGAGAATCTATTATCATCTGAAGAAGCTATTCCGGGATCTGATCCATCTTGTGGGTAAGCAGAAGGCTGAGAAGGGTCTAATAAATTAATATTTTTTTGATCTACTCTTAACCAATTATCTAAATTATGATAAAGTAATACATAGCTAAACCAGAAAGAATCATCCCCTTGAGGCTGATAATCTTTTGTAGCTCCATTGCTGGTTAATGTCATGATTTCATCCCAGTCGACTCCATTATCATTTTCGGAAGCCGTTCGGGCTTTCATAACCTCAAGTTCAGCAATTAAGGTATGTACCATGTTGGAGAATTCTGTGTGGGATATTCCACCAAACCCGTTAATAAAGCCATCAGGCATAGTTAAACCAGAGGAATTAAATGCTGAAATTGCAGCTTGAAGCTTTGCTTTGGCTACATCAATTACATCGCTGTAAGGAGCGAAAGAAGTGCTAGTCGATAATTCTATATTGTTATTGGCGAATAAAGCAGGAATCCTGTTCGTTACCTTAATATTACTTTTACCATCAGGTTGTAAGATTTCGTTAGCATATTGTGGAGTCAGACCAGGTGTAAAACCTAATCCTGTTCTCTTAATCGGAACGGTTTTAGCTGTACTTAGAATATCTTCACCATAAATTTCAGCCTGATCAAATTTTAATCCAAGCTGAGCATATGCAAGTCCTTGAGTAAAATTAGATAGAGCTATATAAAGATCTATTTCGTTTTGATCGAGAGTAGACCATTCGGATGTTACATTTTCCATGCCTTCTTTTGCTCGTACAATAGCAGTATAAGCTCCGCCCCAAGGTCGTTCGCTTATTCCTCTAATATCAGAGCTTTGTGAGATATCATTCGGATAGCTGGTTCTGGGCTCTCCACCCAATAATCTCATTCCAAAATTACCCCATGACGAGGTAGACCAGTCAGAACCAACAAGTAATCCAATATTATCTGTATTCATCATTGACTGCCATAAACCAACCATGGCATCATTAATTACATCCTCTAAAGGAATCTCTTCCGTATAGATACCAGTATTATGAGCGAATTCAATTACAAAAGGATTGATCATGTCTACGTTGAGTAGATTATCAGTAGATGACTGGACAAAAGAACCCCATGTTTCTCCTCCGTCAGTCGTCATGTAAGCTATTCCACTTTCACCTGCTAAAACACCGTATTCGTCGTTATAGAAATCGATAGTTCTTAAATCAGTGTATAATCCAAAATTTCTAATTTGTGCCCAATTTTGGCCTTCATCTGTGGTATAAAGTACTATTCCATTACTTCCAACTGCATAACCCGTTCCATCGCTGAGGATATATACATCATGAATATCACGGTCGGTTTTGGTTATGGATTTGGTCCAACTTTCTCCGTTATTATCAGATATGAAAAGGTTTCCGTTATGACCAGTTACATAGAGCTTGTTAAAGCCTTCAATAATATTTGTAAGATGGGCAGTAGTACCGATACGGATCTTATTCCAGCTTTGTCCTTCATCATCTGAATAGGCAAAAAAACCATCCACACCGGCAACTATTAACCTTGTTCCAACTAATTCGATATCAGTTAGATCTACATCGAAGGGAAACTGAACAATTTGATAATCAAAAAGGTTTTCTCCAGATTCACTGATTGCATCAGAAACCTCTATTTTTGCAACAAATCCATTATCTCCAGAATAAAAAACATAACCGTTTAAGGGCTCAGAAACAGAAGAATTATAAATCTGTTGAAAGATTGGTTCACCAATAGGCAATGCAGAACCATTCTGTTGGATTTTAAAAACACTGATCTGACTATTGCCGGATATATATAGCAAAGAATCTGCTTTTACATATTCCCTTGATCCACTAAAGGATGTGCTTATTTGCTGAGAAAAACTGTCTACACTTAAAATAAGGCATAGAAGAAATGGTATGAATATCTTTGAATGTTTCATGATTGTACCCGAATTAAAATTATTTTTAAACCCAATGAATTTCATATTCAATGAAATCGATTATTTCTAAAAAGTTGAATTTCAGATTTAATTTCAAGTGATTGAAATAAAACCACATAAACATGCGGTGGGGTCAGGTTTCGAAAACAAGAATTGCAGATCAATAAACTATATCGGTTTTGTCCTCAGTAAATTTGATCGAAGAAGAGAAGCTGATTAGAGGACATCCCAGAATTGGTAATTTTCAGATTATACCTTTGAAAGTTAGAGGAATAATTTCTTGAGGAAGTAGTAAGATTAAATAAAACGAAGGAATTTAATCTTCACTTTATTTTAAGTTGTTAATTATTTGATCCCTTTATCAGAAAACCAAACAAGCCCAATTCCAATTAAATATAAAATCCCAAAAAAGGAATTAAGGAATATCTTTAATGCTTTCCAGATGATGATAGTTGTGATGAATAGTAAAATATAACAACTCACGAACCGTACATTTTCCTAATAGAGGATGTGGGGCAACATTCGTACTTAATTGCTTTTCAGACCATTTCTGAAGCACCTTAACAAGCTTTATTTTTTCTTTTTCGTAGTTTGCCAAAAGTTGATCTTTCTGTTCTATAGAAATTTCAGGTGGAATAAAAGCAGAGCTTGCCTGTCCGCCTTCTTCCAGTTTTTGTTGGTATTTGCTAACCAGTTCATCAAAAGTTCTTTCAGGCCTGTTTCTGATCCCGAACCGAAATTTTAGTAAGAACTTTGGCAACCCCATTCCCGTGCTAAGTGGTTTTACGCTTTTGATCAAATGATCAAGTTGTTGACCTGTACTCCACTTTCCTTCTGCTTTTGGGCGATCAAACAGAGAGTCATCCTGTTGCCGAATAAAGTTGATCACTTCATCGAACGCCTGATGAATTTCCAACTCTATTTGATCTCTGGATTTCAATTCAATTATCCTTTACAATGTTCATCAACCTTTCCCAGGAAGCATTTCTGGCTTTTACATTCGGATCGTCCTCAGGGGCTTCAGGATCATCTCCACGTCTCATATATGCATGACCCGCGCCTTCATAGATCTCATAGTTATATATTTTATCATAAGAATTCATGGCTTCTTCTGAATTTTCGATAGTGGCATTTACTCTGTTATCTGCTCCACCATAAAAACCAAAAACCGGCACTTCAATAGCTGAGTAAGCTTCAGCTTCCTGAGGCCCTGTGCCATAAAAAACCAAAGCAGCTTCGATCTCATCGCCTGCATTGGTTGCAAAGCGAAATGATTGTGAACCACCCCAACAAAATCCTACTACATAAACTTGACCATTCCCTGCTTCTATAGATTTGGCATACTTTAAAACAGATTTTAAATCTTGAGTCACGTTATCAGCATCCAAAGCATAAATTGCAGAACGTGCCGCATCAGAAGTTTCAAAGTCACTGGTTTTTTCAATTCCATCAACAGTATTGGATATAATGTCCGGAGCTATTGCAATAAACCCTTTTTCTGCAAGCTGATCAGCAAAGCTTCTGGCCCAGTCATTTAATCCGCGGTTTTCATGAATAACAATGAAAACAGGAGCTTTGTCGGATCTTTCAGGGAAAGCCACAAAGTTGTGCATTGTTCTGCCACTTGACTGAATTTCAACCCATTCGTGGTGTCTTGGGGAGTTTTCCAGTTGTTGAATTGCATAACCCTGTGCAAACAAGCTTATAGAGAGGAGAGAAAAAAGGAATAAAGATAATGAAGCTTTCATAGTAGTATCATTGAGTTACGAAAGCTTCATTTTACTTTTTTGAAACGATAAAGTCTAGTTTAATTGAGAAGCATCTACCCTGGTTGGAGTATCCTGACCTGAAACTATACCTACGGCTGCCTGTGAAATAGCACGAATTGTATTCGTTAAATGAGCAATATCAATTGTTTCAAATTCATCAGAAACCTGATGGTAATCGGGATCTACATCAATTGGAGTTGTACTTATTGTGTGAGCAGGAACCCCTAATCTTGCTAAAGTGGCATTATCTGAACGATAAAAAAGGTTCTGATTCGGGTAAGGATCCGGATAAAATTCGTAAATTGTGCCTTCCGCACTTTTTTGCAACAGCTCTCCAAAACTAGATTTTTCAAATCCGGTTATCCAGGCAGTGTTTGGTCCTTCAACAGCCGGTTTTCCGATCATTTCGATATTGAACATTGCCATGATCTGTTCAGGTTCTAGTTGTTTGGAAAAATATTGCGAACCATACCCACCTGATTCTTCGGCAGTGAAAGCAACAAATAATAAAGTTCTTTCAGGAGTACCCTTACTTTTAAAATACTTCGCCAATTCTATCACAGCTGTGGTTCCCGATGCGTTATCGTTTGCACCGTTCGCAATAGAATCTGCATTTGCAGCATTTGGCTGTCTCACACCGATATGATCATAATGAGCTGAAAAAACCACATATTCATCTTTTCGATTTCCTTCAATCTTGCCTACAACATTGGCGAGTTCAAGGCGCTCAGTCTCTTTTGTGATATATGCGTTAAATGCAGTTTCTGAAGATTTTGACGTTAGTACAAAGATCTTATTTGGAGACTGATCATCCGGGAATGTTCTGGAGGCTCTGGAGAAAAAAGGTTGGTATCGTCTGAAAATTGCTTCATGACTTTCATCTACATAAACAAAAGCTTCAGCAGTATTTTCACGTATCTCATTAAATCTTTGCTGAAAGTTCTCACCCTTAGCAATTTGAATAGCTTCAATTTGGTTGGTCTCAGCCCATTCTATAGTTGAAGTATCACCAAGGATAAAAAAGTCATTTGGGCTTACCTGAGTTCCTCCAACCTCGATGTCAGCACTTTTTATTTTTATAGACAGAACTTCAAAGTTTTGTAAATAATCAGATTCACTATCAAGTTTATCCAAATCCATTTGGTTAAACTTGTCGCTTATAAAATCAGCTGCCTTGTCGATGTCAGGAGTAAAAGCTTGTCGTCCCCGCATATCATCAGAGCTTAAAGTTCTGAGAATTTCAGAAGAATTATCTTCGTTGAATTCGTAAGGTTCAGATTGGCATTGAATTAGAAGAAACAGAACAGGAATTAAAAAGAATCTCATGGGTAAAAGTGATGGTTAGTATTTGAAGAATTATACTGATGTGCGTTCTTTAAAAAAGTAAAAGTTTGCTCATCGGCTGAAATCTATGCCGGACAATTTTCTGATCAATAATACTTAATCAGGAAGTTTGTCTTTGAGTTCCTGATTATAATCTTGTTTATTTTTCGAATACCGCATTTGAAGCAGTTCCACAAACAAAGCAAAGCCCATGGGCAGGTAGATATACGCTTTAGGGACTTCTTTGTGCAAGCCTTCCATAAAAATAGTTATTCCAATAGTGATCAAAAATGAGAGCGCAAGAATTTTTAAAGCGGGGTTATCCAGAATGAATTCACCAATTGGTTTAGCAAAAATTAAGATCACAACAAATGCTAAGATCACTGCTGTAACTATAACCCAGACTACATCCGTTAAGCCGATTGCTGTTATTACTGAATCAACGGAGAAAACCATATCCAGCAATACAATTTGTGTAATTACCGAGCTGAATGAGTCCTTGACATTTTTAGCTGCGTCATGTTCGTCTTTTAGTTCAATTGTATTGTGAATTTCTTTAACGGCTTTATAGAGTAGAAACAAACCACCGGAAATTAGTATTAGATCTCTTACGGATAAACCCATCACAATTGGGTTCGTCAGTTCGGTAAGCTGGAGGAGTAAAAACAGTAAAACAATTCGTGCAACCATAGCAAGAACAAGCCCTATTACTCTTGCGCGTTGTTGGTATTTTTCCTCAAGCCGACTTACAAGGATTGTAATAACAAGAATATTATCAACACCGAGAACGAGCTCAAGTCCTACAATTAAAGCAAAAACACCTATCAGATCAGCCATTGAAGTTTGTTTAAAAAATTAGTTTTGTCTGAAGATATACAACATAGGGTCAAATGTCAGGGTACAAACATTTACTTTTTAGAAGGTGTTTATCTATTATAATCTGTAAATGTCATTCTAAATTTTTGCTATGAGAAAAGTTATTCTTTTAATGTTGATTTCTGTCTTTCCGATTATTGTGATGTCTCAGGATGTAAATTATCCTTCTAGTTTTGATGAACCGATTCCTCTTTTTGATGTCGCTTTGGGAGATTTTGAATATCCGATCTCATCCGAAAACGAAAAAGCTCAAGCCTATTTCAATCAGGGTTTTCAGATGATGTATGCATTCACAAAAGTTGATGCAGCCCGTTCCTTTAGGGAAGCTCAAAAAGCTGATCCTGATTGCGCAGTTTGTTATTGGGGAGAAGCATGGGCGTGGGGATCGTATCTGAACGGTGCAATGACAGATGCTGAGGCTCCCAGAGCCTATGAGAAAATTCAGGAAGCTATTAATGTTTCTCAGAATTACGGAAGTGAAAAAGAAAAAGATCTTATAAAAGCCTTTTCGGTTAGATATGTTAAAGATTATGACAGGGAAAACAGAGCGGTTCAGGACACTATTTACTCAAAAAGAATGGCGGAGTTGTCTCGCAAATATCCGAATGATCTTGATATAGCTACTTTGTATGCTGAATCTTTGTTTTTACTAGAGCCCCGAAGAGGAACCAGAGATGTAAATGATCCTGATGTGGAAAAACTCCATTCTGTGCTGGAAGAGATCTTAGAAACAGATATCAAACATCCGGGAGCTTGTCATTTGTACATCCATGCAACAGAATCAACTCAAAATCCTGAATGGGCTGAACCATGCGCTGAATATATTGGGACCTCAATTCCGGGAGCCAGTCATATAAATCATATGCCTTCGCATACATGGAATGAAATCGGTCGTTGGGGAGATGCTGTGACTGCAAATATCATGGCTTGGCATTCTGATATGAAAGCCTCGGTTGGGGAAGGGTTTGCAATTTATCCTTCTCATAATCTTCATATGCTTGCTTTTGCTGCAAGTATGGACGGACAAGGAGCATTAGCAATACAAGCAGGGAAGGATTACGCCAAACTAACCGGAAATAACATGTATCATGTACTGACATTGATCCGATTTGGAAGATTTGATGAAGTACCGGCTATTGAAAAAAGGCCCTCTCATTCCATTCATGGCGGAATGTGGGATTTTGCACAGGGATATGCTTCATTAAAAAGTGGTGATGAAGAGAAAGCAACGGAGATGAAAGAAAAAATTTTAGAAGAAGCGTCATCTTCTTCAGCGAGATTCAGGTTTCATTCCGCAGAAAATCTTTTGAGTACAGTAGGATATATTTTAGAAGGAGAAATTTTATGGTCTAGGGGAGAGCTTGTAAAAGCTGAAGAATCATTTAAGCAGGCAATCAAATACTATGATTCTTTAGCGTATGATGAACCCGAACCGATACCATTTTCTCCAAGACATTGGTATGGAGCATTTTTACTGGAAATAGAAGAATTTGAACGTGCAACAGAAGTATATAAAGAAGAGTTAGAAAATCATCCGAATAACGGCTGGTCTTTATTTGGAATCCAGCAAGCTTTAAAAGCTCAGGGTAAGAATGACTCAGAATTAAATCTACAGTTTCAAAACAGCTGGAAAAGGTCAGATACCTGGATAAGAGGTTCTAGATTTTAAGAATGGTATTTCATTCAGGTTGAAAATACTTACGGAATATTGGGTGAGAAATTTTAAAAACCGATAGGATTAAATCCAATAGGTTTTGTACAGATGTATTTTTTTAGTAAATAGAGTAAAGAACTTTTCAGTTATGCTAAAAATATCTGCAATAAGTAAGTATCTGTTCAGACATCAAGTAAGGCAAAATTTCCTTAACTCGGTTGCTCTGTTTATTGCGGTTATATTTTTAGTAGGGTGTTCAAGTAAACTTTTTCAGGGAAATCGTGAACTTTTAGAAGGTGATCGTGAAAACAGAGATATCCGTATAGTTGACCCATATAAAGGCACTATTTCAGTTCCTTTTGAATTGATCAACAATCTAATTGTAATTTCTTTAAGGATTAATGACTCTGAAGAATTAAAATTTATTCTTGATACCGGGGCAGGTAGAACCATCATCACGGAATTGGGTAGTGACCAAAGTTTTAGAATTTCTTATCAGGGAGATGTAGAATTAAATGGACTTGGAAACTCTGGTTCAATTTCAGCTTTAATTTCGAGAGGCAACGAAATTTTCCTTGATGGCATTGAAGGTGAGAATCAAACTATTGTGGTTCTTCTGGAAGACACTTTTAACCTTTCTCACTTTATGGGAACACAGATCAACGGGTTGCTAGGTTATGATATATTTAAAAACTTTATAGTTGAAGCTGATTATGAAAGAAAGAAAATTTATTTACATGACCCGGATGCTTTTGAAGAAAAATATTTAGAAAGAAAAAATGATGAGTCATGGACGTACGTACCTTTACACAGTCAAGACAATAAAGTTTATGCAGATCTTACTATTACTCAAAGTAACAATACTAAACTTGATGCGAGGTTACTGATTGACTCGGGGGCAAGTCATACAATTTTTTTGTATCCGGAGATCTCAAAGAATGTTGTGATTCCTTCAAACCACATAGAAACCTATTTAGGTAGCGGATTAAGTGGGGAGATTTATGGAAAGATAGGAAAAGCCAGAAAAGTTGAGCTGAAGGGCTTTGAAGTTAAAGAACCGATTCTAGCTTTCCCGGATTTAGAGGCAGTGGATTTGGCTATTGATAGAGGCTCTAGAAACGGAAGTCTAGGAGCAGACTTTTTAAAAAGGTTTGATATAATATACAATTACAGAGATGAGAGTATGTTGATAAGAAGGAATAGAAGATTCCGGGAAAAATTTAAGTACAATATTAGTGGTTTGGAAATAATAACACCGGTTTTAGAATTACCATTTTATGTGGTTTCTAAAGTAAGACCGGATTCACCCGCTGATAAGGCAGGCTTACAAAAAGACGATATAATTATAAAAGTAGACTACAAAAATGTTTATCAATATTCACTAAGTGAACTGCTTGACAAAATAAATACGTTCGATAAAAAAAATATTATCATAAACGTAAAGCGAAACTCTACTTTTATAAATTTTAAACTGGAATTAGAAGATATTTTAAAGCTAGACTACAGCGTCCCTTAAATTTGATTTATCTAGTTTAAGAAATCCTTACCTGCTGTAGCTACAATCACTTCCACTTCAGAAATATCTTCAAGAATTTCTTTAAACTCATTCGGATCTGAATCGATGGGAGGCCAGGTTCCATAGTGTATTGGAACGGCGATAGTTGGATTTACCATTTCTACAGCATATGCAGCTTCTTGTGGTCCCATAGTGAAATGATCGCCAATCGGAGCCAGTACAACATGTGGTTCATATAACTCTCCATATAAAGCCAAATCAGAAAAGATATTGGTATCACCCATATGATAAATACATAGATCATCTTCAAAGGATAGAACCAAGCCTGCTGGGTCGCCGGCGTATTCACCATCAAAAGAAGAACTGTGATTAGCTGAAACCATAGTTACAGAAAAATCATCAAAACGAACCGTGCCGCCTTTATTAAAAGGAACTGCCTGTTCTTCACTTAGCCCTTTCTTTTGTAAGAGACCGATCAGCTCAACTATACCAGCTACTTTACATCCGGTATTCTTTGCAATTTCTAAAGTATCTCCTACATGGTCTTCGTGTCCGTGTGTAAGAAGTATATAATCAGCTTCTGTAATTTCTTTGTATTCCTCAGGAGTAGAAGGATTGTCTTTAAGAAAGGGGTCGACATAAATTATGCTTCCGCTTTGGCTTATAAATTTAAATGCCGAATGACCTAACCAGTATCCTTTTAAGTTTGTATCCATAATCAGTAAGTAATTTATTTGTTATACTCTTTACAATGGCAGAATCCTTTTACAAGTTCCATTAATACATTGATTTGTAATATATTAACGAAAAAAGAGGAATATGGGCTTTTTTTAATACAATAACTAAAGCATTTACCGGAGTGGAGCCACCTTCTGAGGAAAGTACTGTCTGGAATATTATTCATACTGAAGATGATATCGATGCTGTAATAAAAAGCTCTTTTAATCGATTGCAAATAGTGTACAAGCATAGTCCCAGTTGTGGTGTAAGCTATTTTGCTCTTCGAAATTTGAATGATCCCGAACTTCTTGAAAATC
Source organism: Balneola sp. (assembly GCA_965215865.1). Classification (GTDB taxonomy): domain Bacteria; phylum Bacteroidota; class Rhodothermia; order Balneolales; family Balneolaceae; genus Balneola. The sequence continues at coordinate 2,633,669 of OZ244125.1, read as the reverse complement.
CGGAAATTGATTTTCATTTAATAGATGTAATCAGCGAACGCTCTGTTTCAAAAAGTTTTGCAGAAAAAGTTAATGTGAGACATGAATCACCTCAAATATTTGTCTTGAATCAGGGAGAAGTGATCTGGCACGATTCACATAATTCAGTAAGTGCGAAGAATGTATTAAGTCATATTTAGATTACAAATCAATAACCTGCGGCATGTCCATCTCCTCGGGGATCTACACCGCTTGATTTTTTCCCTTCCTGATCTACATAAATAATATGTCCCCGGGCAATTGACATGGTCCGGAGTTGGTGCCCTTTTTGTTCTAATAAACGAATGGTATCCGGACTCAATCCATAGTTTTCATAAAAAAGGATATCAGGCAACCATTGATGATGAACTCTGTTTGCAGCTATAGCTTCCTGAGCATTCATTCCAAAAACAGCCAGATTTAAAAAGCTTTGCAATGTTGAAGTTATAATTCTAGGTCCACCGGCAGCTCCCAGTATCATTCTTACTTTTCCATCTTTAGTGACAATAGTCGGAGTCATGCTGCTAAGCATTCTTTTTCCCGGTTCAATTGCATTAGCTTCCCCACCTATCAGGCCATATGCATTAGGCTCACCGGGTTGTGCTGAAAAATCATCCATCTCATTATTCAAAAGAAATCCGGCTCCATCAACGGCTACTTTGCTACCGAAAGAACCATTTAGTGTTGTTGTAACAGCCACTGCATTTCCATCTTTATCGACAATAGAAAAGTGTGTGGTTTCATCTGACTCGTAATTATTCGAAAATTCACCATGAGAGAGAGAGGAAGAATGAGTAATCGTATCCATGGAGAAGTCTATCATTCTGGCATGATTATATTTAGGATCTATCAGATCCTGTTTCGGAACATCATAGTAATCAGGATCGCCCAAATAAAAAGAGCGGTCAGCAAAAGCACGGCGCATTGATTCCGCCATTAAATGAACATAGTCAGCTGAATTATGTCCTAGTTCCGCCAGAGCATAATCATCCATCATTTCGATAATTTGTGCAACTGCAATACTTCCGCTACTTGGAGGCGGCATGATAGAAAGTTCGTAATCCTGAAAGCGAGCTTTTACAGGCTCTCTCCATTTACTTCTGTAATTTCTGAGGTCGGAATGAGTAATTAATCCTCCTTGTTTTCGCATTTCTCTCACAATTGCATCTGCAACGGAACCTGAATAGAAACCATCTCTGCCATATCGTGCTACTTGTTCAAGAACCTCAGCCAGATCTTTTTGTATTAACAGGTCTCCTTCATTGAAAGGAACACCATCTTCTTTTGTAAAGTATTTTTTTGAGCCTTCGTACTTGCTAAAAGTTTCAAATCGACTGTTTAACGAGCGAGCTTGCACATAAGACAAATAATATCCGTTTTTCGCAAGATCTATGGCCGGCTGAATAACCAGTTCCAAAGGCATTCGGCCATATCTTTCCAAAGCTGTTACCATTCCATCCACTGTTCCCGGTACTCCAACAGCAAGAATACCTTCCCAGCTTAGCTCAGGTTTAAATTCACCATCTCTTATATACATTGTTCTGGATGCCCGGGATGGGGCTTTTTCTCTGAAATCCAAAGTAGTAGAAGTACCATCAGCTAATTGAAGAACCATGAAACCACCGCCGCCGATATTGCCGGCTCTTGGAAGGGTAACAGCTAATGCAAATTGAACAGCCACAGCCGCATCAACAGCATTTCCGCCTTGTTGCAGAATTTGTTTTCCTACTTCTGAAGCATATACCTCTGCTGAAACAACTAAACCATTTTCATGAATCTGGGTTGAACGCGATTGTCCATATAGAGAGGAGAAAGGAATTAAAAAAAGAAATAATATTGCAATATGTTTCATGATATTTATGCTCTTGGGTGAAATTCTTTGTGTACCTGATGCAGAAATGAACGATCGATATGGGTATAAATTTCCGTAGTCAAAATAGAAGCATGACCCAGCATTTCCTGTACCGCACGCAGGTCAGCTCCGCCTTCTAATAAATGTGTGGCAAATGAATGCCTGAAAATATGCGGATAAACCGGCTTTTTTATGTCTGCAGCTTTTGCAGCTTTTTGAACAATATTCCATATGCTCATTCTGGTTAAAGCTCCGCCTCTTTGATTTAAGAACACTCTGTTTTTCGATTTATCGGCTTTTTTGGGTTTAAAAAATAAAGGACGGACATGTTCCACATAATGTTCAATAGCTTCTTGAGCTACTTCACCGACCGGAACCAGACGTTCCTTATTTCCTTTTCCTATAACCCGGATGAATCCTATTTCGAAAAACAAACGATCCATTTCCAGTCCGGTGAGTTCACTTACCCGCATGCCGGTTCCATATAAACATTCCAGAATAGCTTTATCCCTGATACCGGCGGGCTTTTCTGTATTTGGTGATGAAAGCAGAGCTTCGATTTCTACAACATCCAGAACTTCAGGCAATTTTTTTGCTTTTTTGGGGAGTTCAATCAATTCGGCCGGATTAGCTTTAGAAAACCCTTCAACAGTGGCAAATTCATGAAAACTTCTGATACTGGAAATATTTCGTGCTAAAGAACTAGTTGACAGACATTCAGAATCGATCAGATAATCAAGAAAGTCTTCTATATGTGTAAGTGTAACTCCGCCCAGATCGGTAATTTTTTTATTAAAAACCAGAAAGTCTATATATCTGCTAATATCATTTTTGTAGGATGCTATGGAGTTTTCAGAAAGGCCTTTCTCTAGTTTGATAAACTGAATATAAAGATCGACTTCCTGTTTAAATTTTTCCATTAATCCTGCTTTGGCAACTCCACTTCTTTCTCAGAAGTATCATCTGTTGTTGAGTTGTTGTTCTCTTGTTTTGCAGATTCCTTCTCCTTTTTCTCTTCCGGATACTCAATTCGTCCGTGATATACACCAACCAAAATATTGATAAAAGTTTCTTTGATCACACTAAGGTCACGGAAAGTTAACGGGCATTTACTCAATTGATCTTCAGCCACACGGTCATCAACCATTTTGTTAACCAGATTTTCGAGCTTATTGTAATTCGGGTTTTTCATCGCCCTTGAAGCAGCCTCGATTCCATCGGCCAGTAATAAAATACCGGTTTCTTTTGTAGATGGAAGGGGACCTTCATATCTGAACTGCTCTTCATTCAGCATTTCTTTAAGGTTGTCATCCTCTTTGGCTTTCTCATAAAAGTATCTGATCACAGATGTTCCGTGATGAGACTCAATAAAGCTTATAATGGTTTTTGGAAGACCTGCTTCTTCCGCCATTTTAACTCCTTCACTTACATGAGCTTTTATGATCATTGCACTCATTTGCGGCTTTAACTTATCATGCTCGTTAGAACCTCCACCCTGATTTTCAACGAAGTAAGAGGGTTTTATCATCTTTCCGATATCATGATAGAGTGCACCCACTCTGCACAATAACGAGTTTGCTTTAATGGCGGCAGCAGCAGCTTCAGACAGGTTAGCAACTTGTAAACTGTGATGAAAAGTACCGGGAGCTTTATTCATCAATTCCTTAAGCAGTGGACGGTTGGTGTCACTCATTTCAAGGAGAGTGAAATCGGTTGTGATTCCAAAGAGTTTTTCGAACAGTAAAATGATGGGATACGTAAACAGGATAAACAGCGAGTTAATAGCTATAAATAAGATCTGATTAAAAAATGATTCCCAACCACTTAACTTTGTAAGAGAAAAAGCACCAATTACTATGATATATGAAATAAAGACAACACCCGGTGTAGTGAAAAAGAATTGGGAACGGTCCTTAATATCACGAACTGAAAACACACCCATACTACAAGCGCAAATTGTTGCTATAGTAAATTCAAAATCATTGCCATTTACCATTCCAATCAGCGCTGCTAAAGTTACTGATGCTATTATCCCGACTCTGGAATCAAAAATAATGGTGAGAATAATTGGAGCAATGGCTACAGGAATTACGTAGATACTTGAAATATCATAACGAAGTAGAATTGCACTGGCTAAGCCAATTAACCCCATGGTAAGAAAAACAAGGAAGAATAATCCGTTATGAGTACTTATAGGCCTTCTGTACAAGAATAAATACATAAAGAATACAAGTGAAATCATACAAATGGCAATTACGCCACCTGAAAACCGGAGCCATTTTTCGACGATAGAGGCATTTTGAGATCTGGTTTCAGATAAGCTCTCCAGAATATTTGCACTTTGTTGAGTCACAATATCTCCTTTTCGGATGATCATCTGTCCTTGAGCTATCGCACCTTTTGTAGTTGATATTTCTGACAACTGGTCTTCGATCCTGGTTTGAGTATCGGCCTCACTGAATATTAAGTTTGACTGAATAACTTTATTGTAAAGCTCCATCCCCAACTGGGCTATACTTTGTTCAAACCTTCTGTTTAGCTGGAATTGAGCAAACTCATTAGCTTCTCTGAGATCACGAACTCTGGCTTTTGTAGCTAAACGTTCAGTGCTGTTTACAACATCACGAATTACAATTTCATTTTGTTCGATGCTTGCTTTGGTTCTGTTAATAATGCCATCGTTCATTAATGTTTCTACAACAGATTCAAGTTGTTGCTTTACCTGCACTCCTATAAATGAGTTAACAGAAAGGTTGTTTGATAAGGCAGAGTAATAGCTATCGAATAAAACAGTCCATGAGCCTTCCGTAAGTTGTATCTCAGCATTGGCATATTCCTGAGCAAACCGGATACTGTCATCAAAAACGGAGGACAAGCTTTGTTGTTTACTTTCCTGCCAATTGTAATAACCTTCAATAACAGGCTGAATATTTCTGTACAGCGAATCAATCTTAGTTTGTACTCCAATTTCTACATTTGGATCAATGTTAAAAACAGGAGAAACTGTATTTCTGATCTGATCTTCTTCATTTTGGATTTCTTCGGCTGTTTTATTGATAGCAAAAGTATATGGAGCAACCAAGTCTTCAGCTCTCCATGGTTGACCTACACTATAGTTAAGCCCTGAGTTGATGGTTGCATTAGGCAATGAAAGAATGGAAATACCAATAAAGCAGATAAATATAAAAGCACGGAGGTAAGGATTCCTTTTCAAAGAATATTTCTCTTGCTCTTTTTTAAGTTTTTCTCCTACAAGAGGAGCTATGTCACTCTTTTTCCTTCCTAACCCGATTTTATCAAGTAAACTCATAAATAAATATTAGTTTTGCTTACAAGTATAGCAAGCGTTCGTTAATTTACAGATAATAGTTTCCAGATTTAAAACTTCTGACAAATTAATTCTGCCTGGAAACATAACATGCAAAGTATCTAATGTCATTTAAAACAAAAAAAAGTCTGGGGCAACATTTTCTAAACGATAATAACATCATTTATAAAATAGTTGATGCTATTAAGGCAGAGAAATCAGATCGAATAATTGAGATCGGCCCCGGAACGGGCGCTCTTACAAAATACCTTGTTCAAAAGTATGACGATGTACATGTGATAGAAGTTGACCAGCGAGCAGTCAGTGTTTTAGAAGCTGAAGTTGAAGGAATTACCATTCACCAACAAGATGTTTTAAAAGTAAATTGGAATGAGTTAATTGCTAAAGGAGGAAAAACATATGTAGTAGGGAACCTTCCTTATTACATTACCAGCCCAATTCTTTTTTCTTTGCTTGAACATCGGGATCTATTTGAAGATGCCATTTTAATGATGCAAAAAGAGGTTGCTGAACGCTTAGCAGCTGACATTTCAACCAAAGCTTATGGAATACTTTCTGTTCAAACACAACTAATGAGTTCAGTAGAGTTGCTGTTCGATGTATCTCCAAACTCCTTTAGTCCTCCACCAAAAGTTCAAAGTTCAGTGCTTCGTTTAACATTCGATCAACCTGATCTCGAGTGTTCAGATCAAAATTTAAAGACGGTAGTAAGAACAGCTTTTAATCAGAGAAGAAAGAAGATCAGCAATTCGCTGAAGCCGGTGTTGGGAGATCTACAACCCGAAGGTTATGATTTTGATCTGCGACCTGAGAACTGGAAACCCGCCACATATGCAAAATTGACAGCCCATTTAGAGAGCATCGGAATGATGGAATGATTTGGTACGGTAGTTGCATTGTTGCTGATGAAACAATGAAAGAGCATTTGCTCAAATTAACTACTAACACAAAATAAAGAGGAGTCATACACATGGCTAGTATTAAACCTTTAGGCGATCGCGTGCTTGTACAAGCGGACGCAGCTGAAGAAAAAACCAGCTCTGGTCTATACATTCCGGATACAGCTAAAGAAAAACCACAGCAAGGTACAGTTATAGCTGTAGGTGCAGGGAAAGTAGAAAACGGAAATAAAATTGATATGACTGTAAAGAAAGGCGACAAAGTTCTTTACGGTAAATACGCCGGTACTGAAGTAAGTTTTGACGGAGAAGAGTACCTGATTATGCGTGAGTCTGATATTGTTGGAATCCTATCGTAAGTACATCAGACCAAATACAAAGAATTAAAATCAAAAATTAAAAGAAAAGAATACTATGTCTAAGTTAATTCACTATGATGTGGAAGCACGTGACGCTCTAAAGAAAGGTGTCGACAAACTTGCCGATGCTGTAAAAGTTACGTTGGGACCACGCGGAAGAAATGTTGTAATTGAAAAGTCATTCGGCGCACCAAAGATCACTAAAGATGGTGTTACTGTAGCTAAAGAAATTGAGCTTTCTGACAAGATCGAGAATATGGGAGCTCAGATGGTTAAAGAAGTAGCTTCTAAAACCAACGATAATGCCGGAGACGGTACCACTACTGCAACAGTACTTGCTCAAGCAATTATTGCTGCCGGTTTGAAGAATGTTACTGCGGGTGCAAACCCAATGGACCTTAAAAGCGGTATTGAAAAAGCAGTTGCCGCAATTGTAGAAGGTTTGAAAGATGTTAAGATCGATATCGACAAAGACATCGACAAATTGAAGCAGATCGCTACTATTTCTGCAAACGGTGATGACGAGATCGGATCTCTTATTGCTGATGCTTATGAGAAAGTAGGAAAATCTGACGACGGTACATTCAACAACACAGGTGTTATCACTGTTGAAGAAGCAAAAGGAATTGAAACTACATTAGAAACTGTAGAAGGTATGCAGTTCGATCGTGGTTATCTTTCTCCTTACTTCGTTACCGATTCTGAAAAAATGGTAACTGATCTTGAAGATCCATACATCCTTATTTTCGATAAGAAAATTTCTGCGATGAAAGATCTACTTCCAATTTTGGAAAAAGTAGTTCAGTCAGGAAAACCATTATTGATCATTGCTGAAGATATTGAAGGCGAAGCATTGGCTACATTAGTAGTTAACAAACTTCGTGGTTCATTGAAGATCGCAGCTGTTAAAGCTCCGGGCTTTGGCGACAGAAGAAAAGCAATGCTTGAAGATATCGCTATACTAACAGGTGGTACTGTGATCTCTGAAGAGCGTGGATACAAATTAGAAAACGCTACTCTTGATTTCTTAGGTCAGGCAAGCAACGTAACTATCGACAAAGATAATACTACTATTGTTGGTGGAAGCGGAAAAGCTGATGACATCAAAGCAAGAGTAAATCAGATCAAAGGTCAGATCGAGAATACAACTTCTGATTACGATCGTGAAAAATTACAGGAGCGTTTAGCTAAGTTAAGCGGCGGTGTTGCAGTATTGTACATCGGTGCAGCTTCTGAAGTTGAGATGAAAGAAAAGAAAGACCGTGTTGAAGATGCACTTCATGCAACACGTGCTGCTGTGGAAGAAGGAATTGTTCCTGGTGGTGGAGTTGCTTACTTAAGAACAATGAAAGTTCTTGACAAACTAAAAGGCATCAACGATGACGAAGCTGTTGGTTTCCAAATCGTTCGTAAAGCTCTTGAAGCTCCATTGAGAACTATCTCAAACAACGCCGGAGTTGAAGGCGCAATTGTAGTTCAGAAAGTTCTTGAAGGAAAAGGTGCTTTCGGATACAACGCACGTACCGAAGTGTATGAAGACTTAATTAAAGCTGGTGTAATCGATCCAACTAAAGTAACAAGAGCAGCGCTTCAAAACGCAGCATCTGTTGCCGGATTACTACTAACCACTGAAGCTGTAATTTCTGACAAGCCATCTGACGATGATAATGATGGTGGCGGAATGCCAGGCGGTATGGGTGGCGGAATGCCGGGAATGGGAGGCATGGGCGGAATGATGTAAATCATCCCTCATAAATCTTATTTAAAGATTCTAACCCTTGTTCATTTAGTTGAGCAAGGGTTTTTTATGATTGGTATTTAAGCTAATCCATCTGTCGAACTTTACTCTTCTGATGGAATCTGTTGAAGACAAAGATTTGGTTTCGCGCCAATGCTCTGTGCTGGAGCGTTTTTTATTTAAGATTCAAGCTACCAACTTTCACGGTATTAACAGACCTTGCAATATCATGAGGAGTATAAATGATATCTGCATGCTTCTGCCAATCCGAACTTTCAGGTGAGGATGATTTTAATGGGAACTCGGATCGATCCAACTCATTAAAAAATTCAGTCCATTCATTTTCAGAATCTTCCGGCGAGAGTTGAATGCTTTCTTCTTCTTTATGAGGAATAGTAGCTGAGTTCAGAGGCTTTTCAAGTTTATATTTTCCTTCAGGCTTTGCCTGATTAAAAATGGCTGCAACAGTTTCGGAACAAACCAATCCATTATCACTTCTGAATGCAACGATTTGGCGAATCATCTCATCGGCCAGCCATTCAAATAGTTCTATAAATTTGTCATGATTTGCTTTGAATAGTAAGTCAATAAGGTTGGGATTGACTGATTTGAGATGGTTTTTTAACAAAGTTTCCATGTCTTTAATCCATGTTTCGCGTTCCCATCGAGTGATGCAGAGAAATATCATCAAAATTGCGGTGTTGTAGGAGTAATTAAGATTTTCATTTACTATTTCATCAGCGAGTTCTAACAACGGGTTTACTGGATATTTTTCTGTTCCCAACACTTGTTTGTCATTCTTTACAAAACGATATACATCCGTATTAGTGCTTTTATAATGATCAATTGGATTTCTGCGAACGCCTTTTTCTCCTGCTTCTACCACGCCTTTTCCATCCCAGAATGCTGCATGAGTATATATATCCTTGTCAAAGGTAATAATCAGACCTCTTAGAATTGTAAATGCTGCCGCCATGAATTTCTGTTGATCTTCGTCAGATTTAGCATTCCGGAATTTCAGAATAGCAATCAATGCTTCTGCGTAGCCTTCAAATCCCGGGTGCCTGAATTCACATAGAAGAATGTCTCCGGGTTTTAATGCTGTTATTTCAATAGACTTTTGTGACATTATACTAAGTATCAATTAAGATAATCCGAGGGATGTTTTCCGAATCGTTTTTTATAAAGTTTAGTGAAATAGTTTGGTGTGGAAAATCCAACTGCTGCTGCAACTTCTCCCAACGTTTTTACCGATCTGCTTTCCAACTTTTGTCGGGCTTTCAGTAAACGGATTTCTTTCACAAAAGCTCCAGCCGAAAGTCCTGTAATTCTTTTTACTTCCCTATACATAGTACTTCGGCTCATGGCTACTTCAGCTGATAATTCTTCCATATTAAATTGCGAATTTCCAAGTTGAGTCTCTACAAGTGTCGTTAGTTTTTGAATAAGTTCTTCATCTAAATTCCGGGTATCATCTTCAGAAACTGCAACTGTAAACTGCTTTCTAACTTTTCTGAATGAAATCAAATTTTGAATCCGACATATAAGTTCTTCAGGATTAAATGGTTTAACAAGATAATCATTAACCCCGAGTCGGAATCCTTCCAGTTGTTTTTCCATACCAGAAAGGGCAGAAAGGAAAATGGTAGGGGTATCAGAAAGATCCGGAAGTTCTCTGACTTTTTTAAGAAATGACATTCCATCCATCTGAGGCATCATAATGTCACTTACAATTAAGTCAGGTTTTAAATCTTTAAGCTTTTCCAGTCCTTGTTTACCGTGAAACGCATGTTCTACTTTATATGAATGATCTTCTAGAACAGATGTTATATAATCTGCCATGTCCTTATTGTCTTCCAGAAGTAGAATCGTGCTGGAATGAGTATTTACCAGAGCTTCGCTGGTTGGCTCTTTTGAGTCTACCTTATTTGCACCATTGTCAATAACTTTTTCCGAAAATTCAGATTTTTTTAGAGTAACAGGATCTGAAATTTGAGGAAGCGTAAGAGTAAAAGTACTTCCTTTTCCAAGCTCACTTTTAACATGAATTGATCCATTTTGAAGTTCAACATATTCCTTGGTTAAAGCCAGACCAACACCAAGGCCATCTTTATAATCAACATTAGTTTTAGACGCACTTGTAAAACGATCAAAGATATAAGGGATTTCATTTTCAGGAATTCCAATTCCGGTATCCTGAACTTGAATAGAGAAAAAATTTGATTCCGGAATTAAACTCACACTAAGATCACCATCTTCAGGAGTAAATTTGATGGCATTTGAAATCAGGTTATTGATAATCTTTTCAAATTTATCTTCATCCAGTTTTGCAAATATTGGTTCTTCAAGAATAGAAATTTTCAAATTTAACCCTTGTTCTTCAATGTAACTCTCAAAAGAAGTACAGAGAATTTTAAGACGTTCAGATACATTGATGTAGCTATAGTGTATAGTCAACTGATCAAATTCGAGCCTGTTTAACTCAATGATTTGTTCCACCAGCTTTTTCAATCGTTCAGAATTTTTTACAGAAAGATGTAACTGCTTCTGGGTGTACTCATCAAATTCCTTGTCCGAATTAATGATTTGCTGCAACGGGCCGGAAATAAGCGTAATAGGAGTTCTTAATTCATGTGAAATATCCTGGAATAATTTGGTTCGTAAATTTTGTAGCCGTTCCAGTTCTTTGGTTTGCTGCTGAAGTTTTTCGGTGCGTTCATGCACTTTTTGTTCCAACCCTTCTGTGTAGTCTTTAAGCTCGGCATTCGCTTTTTTCAGGTTGTCAGACATTTTATTCAAATGTTCTCCCACCAGGCCTAATTCATCGCTGCTGGAAACCGGAATTTTATGCCCCAGATTTCCTTCATTTACTTTATCAATTCCTTTGATGATAGACTTCAAGGGCTCAAGCACACTTCGGTTGTAAAAAACAGGAAATATGGTCAAAACTGCCACGCAGGAAGAAATCAAAAACCAGGCATAAGGTACCAGCGTTTTGTGAACTTCAATCGGATTTAACTCAGGATTCACCCGAATTTCTTCAGGAATTATGAGATATCCCTGAATACCAATAAGAGCCAGGAAAAGAACCAGGGAAACTCCAACCAGTTTTATAAGGATGGAAGAATACTGAGCTACATATCGGAAAAAAGCCGCAGTTAATATTGCAAAAATGATCAGATTGGTCACAAAAAAGACAAGTGCGAATGTGGTTTGATCTATAATTCCTAAAGCATCTAACGCCGGGGTAAATGAAAGCAGAACAGCAACTGAAGCCAGCCATACAAATACGAAATAACCCCGATAAAATTCCTCTTGTCCACTTTTTCTCTTCTCTAATCGGTGTTTTCTGAAAAAAACAATTGCAGCCCATGTTATCATTAGTAAAGGGTAAGGGACCAGAATTTGAATGCCTTCATAATCCCCATAACCTGTGGTGAACATTTTTATAAAAAGATAAACAACTCCGGCACTTCCAATTACGGCAGAGATCCATAAAGCACTGTTTCTTTCTTTAGGAAAAGTGTCTTCATGTAATTGATAAGCAAACTGCACATAGCAAAAAGTAAATACAATACTCGCTAAATATTGAAGAGGCAGAGAAAAAACTGACCAGTTTGCTGTAACAGCAGTTCCGGTGAGTGCAAAAAAATCGAGCAGAGTATATCCGGCTAGGTATCCTGCAAACCATTTTATTGAAGTAGATTTTGGTTTGTAGAAAAAAACATATCCGGTTACAATTAATGCCAACAATAATTTAGCCAGCAACGGAATAGAATCCGGAGTTAATAAAAAGCCACCCATACTCTGAGAAAAAAATCTGTCCTTTTAATTCGAAGAGAGTATAAGGGTTTGTGAGAAAAAGTCCATTTAGTTTTTGAGATTTTAATATCAGTCCCTCCCATAATATTTAAAAATATTATCTAAAAACGGCTTTTATGATAGATTGAAGTACAAATTTGACACGATTATTCAGGTTTTTGAGACGTTTGTTCGGGCTATTTATAAGAGTTTTAGAGAAAAAAGAAACATGTTTAAAGAACAACCAAAAATGAAACCTGTATTTTATTGCACGGCAAGCGGCGTACTTCTCGGCCTTTCCTATTCATATTTTTTGTGGTGGATGGCCTGGATAGCTTTGGTTCCTTTTATTTTGTTTTTAAAGGATACTAAAAGAGGGTTCCTAAGTGGGTTTTTTACTGGCTTGATACAATCACTCATATTGTTGAGTTGGACAGTTTTTGCTGCCGAGCGTTTTACAGGGCAAGCCGGGTTTTTGGGATGGATTCTGTGGATAGTACTTTCTGTATATATGGCTTTATGGCTTGGGGTTTTTGGTTACTGCTATGTAAAGCTAAAAAAGTTCTTCGCGGATGATGCCCCATTTAAATTAATACTTAGTACAGCCTGTGTTTGGGTATTTTTGGAATGGTTCAGAATTTTATTTCTGCCTGGTATACCGTGGGTAGAATATATTTTTGCTACTACACAAAGCACAAATCTTTATTTGATTCAAACCTCAAGTGTTTTTGGACTTTTCTCCGTCTCACTTTTTGTGGTGCTTTTGAATTTGTTGCTTGCTGAATGGTTTACCAAACGAAAAAACGCAATAGCAATTACCTGGTGCCTTTTGCTTGTTGGGCAATGTGTAGTTGGTGGTGTACTTGTGGAACTGAATTCAAATAATGTTAACGAGAGAGTTGAGTTTGCTTTGATTCAGGAAAATATCCCACCTGAACAAAAATGGAGTGAAGCTAACGGAGATTCACTAGCCCATATATTTTTCGATTTGAACAGGGAAGCGGCAATGATGCAGCCCGATATTATTCTATGGTCTGAGACAGCAATGCCCTGGGTGTTTACCGACGATGATGATTTTATGAAAGAGGTTTTAAAGATTACTTACGCCTCAAAAGCAAATCACCTAGTTGGGTATTTATCTGAATCGGGTAAATCAAATAATTCTGTTTTTAACTCAGCGCTGCTAATTGAAGCTGACGGGGCTGTTCGGTCAGTGACTCATAAAGAGAATCTCTTATCTGCTCTCGAAAAGCCGTTGGTAACAACAGGTAACACCCAGATACCGGTTTTCTCTACTTCGGTGATGGATAATATTCTGCCGGGCAATAAAGGTGCATTAATAAGAAGCAGATATGGAAGCATTGGAAACTTGATTTGTAACGAATCACTGCGAGCAGAAGTAGCCCGAAAAAAGGTAAAAAATGGGGCTGAACTACTTACAGTGATGAGCAATAATTCCTGGTTCTCTGATAACAGGTTGTTGATTCATCATTTCTATATCACACGATTAATGGGAGTGGCTAACCGCAGAGATGTAGTTATAAACAGTAATTGGGGGTTTGCCGGGCATATAAACGCATCGGGTAAAATTTTAAAAAAATCGAAGTCACAAACTTCACAAGTGCTCAAGGTTTCTGCGGCTTTGGAAAGTGAAACCAGCCTGTTTACAAAATTTGGCGATATCCCTCTTTTGGTGGCTTTAACACTACTTTTTTTAACAATAACAATGAACTATAAATCTCAAAAAAAATGAAGAATAAGCATATAGTATTCTTATTTGCGTTAACCGCTTTTGTTTTGGCTGAAACGCAAACCTATGCCAATACCAAGCAAGGTAATTACAGATGGCGAGCTGATAATGGAAATGAGGCTAACGCAACTTTTTTAGCTGATGAAAATATATTTACCTACAAAGTAATTAACGATACCTCTGCGATCCGGTTAAGGATTGAAATGTATAATGATGATGCACGCGGTAATACAGGATCCCAAAACTTTTCCTTATTTTATAGCACAAGCAACTCTGCATTTTCAGGAACCTGGACAAAAATAACCAGCGATACTAGCAATGATTTTGTTCTTGCTAATACCACACATTTTACTAATGGTGATTCACAAAACGCCGATCTTCTCACAGACACAGAAAACGAAGGTCTTGGGGGGCTGTTAATTGAATCTTCTGATTCTTTTGCCCATAACCTTGTGGGGGGAAGATCAGATGAATTTGAATTTAGCATCAAGGTTACGGCAAACGTACAACTTGGAGACTATTATTTTACCATAAGAATATCTGATAATGCTACAATTAACGCATATGATGAGATTCCAAAACTAACAATTACAGAGCCTTTCATTGGCGCAGGTGCAGGTACAGAAGAAGATCCCTATACTGTCTCAAGTGCTGCAGAACTTAACTCAGTAAGAACTATTTTGAACGCCTATTTTGTTCAAACCAAAGACATAGATTTAGATACTACAGGCTACAGTTCGGGAGAAGGATGGGATCCAATTGGAGAAAATTCAAGGGGCTATGAATTCCAAGGTGTATTTGATGGAAATGGATTTACCATTAAAAATTTGTTTATTAATCGACCATCCGAAAATTTCAACGGCTTATTTGGAGCTACTTATGATGCTGAGCTAAAAAATATAGCTCTCGAAAATGTGGATATAACCGGAGACGAATATACCGGAGCATTGGTAGGAATTAATTACTCTGAAGTAAGAAAAAGCTACTCAACGGGAAGTATTTCAGGGCTAAACCATACCGGTGGCCTGGTTGGTGCAAACGAAAACTATAACAGTTCAAATGGATTGGTTTCAAATTCATATTCTTCTGCTTCTGCAACTAGTTCTAATTACGGTGCATCTGCACTGGTTGGCCGTTTAATAAGCGGAAGTATTGAATACAGTTATGGCATTGGAAGTGTGATAGCACCATCAGGCAATGGGGGGTTAATTGGAGAAAAAAACTCAGGAACAGTTATCAATTCTTACTGGGATACTCAGACAACGGGACAGTCTACATCTGATGGAGGAACTGGCCTTTCTACTGCACAAATGAAACAAAGTTCAAATTTAACAGGTTTTGATTTTACCGATGAATGGAGTTTCATAGATGGAAAAGATTATCCTTATCTTAAAGCATTTGGGTACAAGAAAATTGGTATTACAGGCAACGAAGGTTGGCGAATGCTAAGTACTCCGGTAACATCGAGTTCATTTGGGACATTGTTAGACGGGCTGTGGACGCAGGGTTTTACCGGAGCCGATGTAACTCATGGCACGCCCAATGTATTGGTATGGAACGAAGCAAGTAAAGCATTTCAGTCCATAAGTAACGCCACCGATACTCCTACCACAGGTACTGGCTTTATCACCTACGTATTCAGCGATGATAACTATGATGGAAGTGCAGAAGGATTTCCAAAAGTATTGACAAATAATGGAAGCCGATTTTCAGGTACAGCTTCACCAGGCCTTACTTTCACCGATTCAGGTACACTTTCTAACGACGGTTGGAACCTCCTCGGCAATCCCTATGGAACATCCATTAATTGGGATGGAGCAAACGGATGGAGTCGAACTAATCTGGATGGCACATTTTATGTATGGAGCGATTCAGCAGGTGGAGGAGCCGGATCTTATCTAAGTTGGAACGGAACAACAGGAACCCTCGAAGATGGTAAAATTGCTCCATGGCAGGGCTTTTGGGTAAAAGCCAATGCAAGCAGCCCGAGTATTTCAATGAATGATTCGGTGAAAAGTACAGGAGGTACGCTGTTCAAACAAAAGCCAGTTCCACAACTCAAATTCAAATTCTCCGGAAATGAGATCAGTAACTCTTCCATTGTTATGTTTCATGAAGATGCACAGGAGGGGAAAGATGAATTCGATGCCTACAAACTGAATTCACTAAACAGTGAGTATTTATTGCTCGGTACAACTGTTTCGAATCTCGAACCTATGGATATACAGGCGTTGCCATTAAACGGTTCGGAGTTTATTCTTGACCTGAACATAAATGGAACCAACTTGAATGGGGAGTTTACACTTTCTTGGGAAGAAACCAATATTCCAGCGGACTGGGAAATCATTCTGGAAGACAAGGAAGAGGGAACAGAAACTTGGATCAAAGAAAAATCTTCCATCGATTTCATCTTAAGTGAAAAAACGAAATCAATAAGCAGAGAAAAACTACAACTGCCGGCAACCCCTGTTCAGGTAGTTGAAAAATCCAAAAAAGGGACTTCACGCTTTGTTCTTCGAATCCGTCAGTCTATGTCTGTGAACAATGAGTCAATATCAGAGTTACCGAAAATAGTTGAACTTGAGCAGAACTATCCAAATCCATTCAACCCAACTACTACTATCGAGTACGGAGTTCCTGAAACTGGAGATGTAACTCTGGAAGTATATGATTTACTGGGAAGAAAAGTAGCCACGCTGTTGAACACCGAACGCAAAAACGCAGGACGGTACACGGTAAACTTCGATGCCTCGAACCTGGCAAGTGGGATGTACATTTATCGCCTACAAGTGGGGAACTCGGTGCTTATCAAGAAATTAACCCTTATTAAGTAATCAGGTTTTAGCGAGTAGCTATTAGCTTTTGAGGCAAAGTCCCAAAAGCTAATAGCTGTCAGCTAAAAGCAAAAGCTAAAGATCATGAAAACATTAGAAACCGTACTCAAAACTATATCCTTAGAAGGCGATACTTGCGATAACTGCAAAGCAAAAGAAGGAATTGAACATCCAATCAGAGGAATGAAAGTAAAGTTAAAGAGCATTCCCGGAGAATCGATTCCAAATAAATATTGTCAAATTTGCTTCATCCAGAAATCCACGAAACCTAAAACTGAAAAGAAAAAAGATATGTTACTACTTATAAAAAAATTTAGCCTCGTTATCGCATTAATTTGTGCTTTACTATTAGTGTTAAACATTTCAGTTTATGCTCAACCACCCGGACTTCCCGGTGATCCCGCGCAGGCTCCGATTGACGGTGGATTAGGCTTACTCGCTGCTGCAGGTGGTGCGTATGCTTATAAAAAGCTTAAAGACAAAAATAAAGAAGACGACTTGTTGTGATGTAATACCCTCATAAATCTTATTAAAATTCCTTGTACCAATGGTTTCTGATGGTATAATCATTACGACGCAGAGCGTACAAACGAGGAGTTAAATCTTATTCAAAAATTTTAACCCTTGTTCATTTAGTTGAGCAAGGGTTTTTTGTTTATAAGAAGTAATCATACATTCAGCTACTATTCAATAGATTTTGTCGGGGTGCTAATTGCTGAATTATAAAACGCAGTATTTCCAATTTAGAGCGATTGGGAAATCAATTTTCTTAATCTTTATCACTTCTTTTATTGTCGGAAGCCTAGCACATGCTCAGGTAAATATACCTCAAACAATCAGTATCGCTGATACCAATAGCTATGGAAATCTTACTTTATATGATCTGAATGGCTGGCAGTTTTCGTTTGATAACCCTGAGGAAGTCAACTCGAAGCGTAATCTCAGTAATACAATCCCTGTTGATCTGACTGATCTTAATGAACTCAAATCTAATCCAAAATGGAAAAATCATGGATGGTTTGAGGCAGAGTTTATCGCAGATTCATCCATTGCAGGAATTCCATGGATTTTATCTTATTTCGGACAGGAGCCCGTAACAATATGGCTTAACGGAATTGAAATACTTAAAAATGGCAATGTTTCTGACAATCCTGATGAAGAAGTTCTGTCAAGATACGTAAACAAAGTCCAAACGGGAGTCATGTTCAGCCCGGGGTCAAATTTTTTGTTAGTACAATATTCCGATCATACTAACCCGACTTACTTTAGAACATGGAAATGGTTTGAAAACGGTATTTATCTTGTTCTGTATCCGGATTACGAAATATTTCAACGCAGGCACCGTGCTTTTATATTCGGCGGAGCACTTATGTTGCTCTCTCTTCTTGTATTGATCCATACCTATCTGGCAGTAAAATTTAAAGGTCAATATCATACGTACGTTTCTCTTACCACTTTTTTTATGTTGCTTCATGCTTTTACCACTTTAAGTGATACGATGGCAGACTGGACCTATTCGTACTTATATTTTGCAGAGTTTTCCTATGCTGTTTCATTCATTTTTGTAGTGTATTTCTTTTTGATAGCATTGCGCAGAATCTTTGATCTGCCGATCCCCCGAAAGCCCCTTGCCGGTATTCTGTTTATCTCAATAATTATTGGAGTTATTTCCATTTTCATAAACAGGGGATGGTTAAATATTTTACACCCTGTATTAGTCGCAGGAACTTTGATATATGGGATCTACTCACTTTGGGAAGCAAAAAGGAAATCTTCAGAAAATAAAATCTGGATCATTGCAACCGGCTTAGCACTTACTGTTGGCGGGGGATTATTATATGTGTTGCCCTATATCGCTTTTGGTTCACAAAGCCATGTTCTTTTTATCATATCAATTTTGATGGCATATACAGGCATCCCAATTGCACTTACTTTTAATGTTGCCAGTAATTATGCTGCTTTGATCGAAACCCTTGAAGCGAAGGTTCAGGAAAGAACTTCAGATCTTGAAGTCGCTAACGAATTCCAGAACCGTTTCTTTGCTAATATATCTCATGAATTCAGAACCCCTTTAACAATTGGTGAGGGATTGGTAAATAAATTATTGCGCTCAGAAGAGGTGACTCATCAGGATCACCAAAGAGATTTATCGATCGTAAAACGAAATTTAAACCGACTTCATGATATGGTAGATCAAATCATTGATCTTACTAAAGCAGATAAGCACCAACTTACATTGAATCGAAAGTATTATTATGCAGATAGCATAGTGTCGGTGTCTGTGGAATCATTTCGGTCTCTGGCAGAATATTATGGACATACCTTTACATTTTTGCCTGATGCTAAAGGTGTCGTTTTATTTGCTGATCGTTCAAAAGTAGAAGTGATGATCAATAATCTGATTTCTAACGCCATTAAATTTACACCCGATGGCGGATATATTTCTATACAAACATCTGTAGAAGAAGAACTATTTGTGGTATCAGTTCAGGATTCGGGCCCCGGAATACCGGAACATGAACAAGAAGCTATTTTTGAGCGCTTCCACAGAATTAAAAGAGAAGAAACAGAATATATAGAAGGGATGGGAGTGGGGCTGGAGCTCAGCCGAACTTTGGCACGTATACATAACGGCGAGCTTTCTATAGATGCTGATGTAAAGAACGGCGCTTGTTTCAGATTGGAACTTCCGGTTTCTAAAGAGAAAGAAAAAGAAGTTGCTACGGTTGAAGATGCATTGGAAGAAGATCAGCTTTACCCGGCTAAGCCTGTTGTTGAGACCGAAAGCGAATACAGTATTCTTTTAGTGGAAGACAATCAGGACATGAGAGAATATGTGAGTAACATTTTATCAGAACTTGGGCCGGTCAAAGAAGCTGAAAATGGAGAAAAGGCTATTGAGTTGCTTTCTTCTTCCTATACGCCGGATATAATAATAACAGATCTGATGATGCCTGTTATGGGCGGCTTGGAACTGGTTGAAGTGTTGATGAAAAAACCGAAGTGGAAAGATATTCCCATTATTGTACTCACTGCAAAGGCGCTGGAGGAAGATAAATTACATCTGCTCAGAATTGGTGTAGTTGATTACATAACTAAACCATTTGTTCAAGAGCATTTGATGCTGAAAACCCAAAACTTGCTACGCTATTACCAAAAGAAAAAAGCATTAGAAATCACTCTTTCGGATAAAGCATTACAAAGCCGAGAAAAGTTATCAGAAAAAGTAATGGCATACATTTCTAAAAATATTAAGGACAGTAGTTTGTCGGTTGAGTCGTTGGCTGAAAAATTTTCGCAAAGCCGGAGTTCTTTATATAGAAACATTCAGTTAGAAACAGGGATGACCCCCGCCGAATTTATCCGGGAAATTCGATTGGTCACAGCACGCAAACTAATCGAGCAGGATAAAACAATGAGGCTGGAAGAACTTGCCAACGCTGTTGGGTATAAAAGTTCCACCAGCTTCCGTAAAGTCTATGAAGAACGCTTTGGTGTGCATCCGCTTAGCTAAGATTAGGGTAAAATCCTTCCTTGAGGGGAGGTGTCTTACTAAACAAAGTGAAGTAAGACGGAGGGTGTTGCTGGTTTTTAAATCAGGCAACACCCCTCAGAATAAATCGGGAACTGCCGATTTATTCATCTCCCCTCAAAGGGAGATATATTTAGTGTAGCTTACTTAAGCACGTTACTCCTTTTAAAGGCACGGGATCAAAAATATTTTAGTAGCAACATCGGGTAAACCTGTCCCGAAGTCTCCAAAACAATGTCCTCACAACCTGCATTAAAGAGTTATTCACTCAATTTTGGCACGTTTGCGCAGAAAGTTGACACGTTTGCGCAGGTGAAAAAGAGTAGATTCAAATCAGGACAATTTATGTTCAAACCATCTATTCATTTCATTCTTAAAAATTATGAAACCAATACGTTCGCTTTTTCTCGGGGTACTTTTTTTAACAGCAATAAGCTTTTCAGCTTTTGGGCAAAGCACTACTCCAAAAGTAGTAACAGGCTATAATCAAAGCTTGGTGCTCACAGAAAATGGGTCATTATATTCATTTGGAGGTGGCCATTTTGGCACCGCAGGGCAATCCAACACTAACCGGGTTGATATTCCCGGGCTGGCAAATGATCCTGCGTTAAATGGTCAAAAAGTGGTTGACATAGCTACTGCATATGACAATGAACATGCTATAGTGCTATTAGCAGATGGTCGAATGTTTGGAATAGGATCAAACGATAGAAACCAACTCGCTTTGAGTGGAAGCAATAACTATACAACACTTACAGAAATAACACATGCTAATTTTGAAGGGCATACAATCGTGGATGTAGAGGCAGGAGAGAAGAATAGTATTTTTAGAACAGCTTCCGGAAAAGTCTTTGTAATAGGCGATAATCCATATGGATTTATTGGAGTTGGTACCACAACCAATCCCATAACAGAACCTACTTTGATAAATGGGATGCAGAACAAAAAGGTAGTGGAAATTTCCTCTGGTAGACAACATGTTTTGTTACGAACCGACAGTAGCGAAGTATGGGTATATGGAAGAAATTCTAACGGCGAATTAGGAATAGGAAATAGTGTAGGTACATATTCACCTGTACGAATGGATCAGAATATTCCAGGAGAAACCATTACTAAAGTTGTAGCTGGGGCGGTAGGGTTAAGCTATTTTGTTACCGATTCGGGTAAGGTATTTAGTACAGGTGTAAGAACTGGACCTCTTGGGTATGAACCACCGGGAGGTCCAAACGTAGATGTAAATACTCCTACAGAAATAACGCATAGCAATTTACAAGGTAAAACCATTATTGATGTGGTTGGGAATCAAGAATCAGCAACATTATTAGCCTCTGATGGAACTGTATTTAGTTTTGGGAGCAGGAATGGTGAGGAAAGCTTGGGTCGTCCGCTAACAGACATTATTATACCTGTACAGTTAACTCACTCCAATATTGTTGGGAAAAATATTGTTGAAATAAGTTCTGAGGATTCAGAATACACTTATATGAGAGCTTCTGATGGTACTATTTTAACATTTGGAGGTCCATTTAAAAGACAATCTTGGTCTTCCGCATCACGATCATCCGGAACCGGGCGTTGGAGAGCCGGTGAAGCGTTTCCCAGACCTGTTATACAAACAGAAATGAATGGAAAGACCGTTGCAAAAATGTATACGAGTCTAACCATGAACTATTTTGTGACTACAGACAGTCTCATCTATTCTTTTGGGCATGTTTATTCTACAGGGTTCAGAGGCAATTCAATGCGCTCAAATTTACCTACAGTAAAAAGCCCAACGTTAATACCCTCTTCAAAACTTGGTAACGCTTCAGTAAAGAACGTTTTTGCGGGCCACAAGCAAACGTATGTAGTTAACGCCAACAATGCAATTTACCAGTTTGGGCAAAATAGTTATGCAGAATTAGGAAGAACAGATAGCCTCGATCATTACGATCCGGTATTAATGAATGCTTCATTAATTGATAACAAAATCGTTAAACAAATTGTGGTTGGAGCAGTAGATACGCTATCGGTGACTTTTATTGTGACTGAAGATGGAGCGGTGTATGGCTTTGGAGACAATAACTTTGGTCAGCTTGGATTAGGGGATAACGATAGAAGAGCGCAACCGGTTCGCCTTACTCATGCAAATCTTTCAGGGAAAAAAATCATACATGCTGCGTCTAGTGGCCGTGCTACTCTTTTAGTTGCTTCGGATGGAACAGCTTTTACTTTTGGTTATGGATTGGATGGTAATTTAGGACATGGTACATCAGTTAACCTAAATGTACCTACGGCATTAACTCATGCTACCATAACGGCAAAAAAAATTATATCAGGATCGATTGTCAGCAGGGGTGTATCCTCGTTTATACTTCTGAACGAAGATGGGCAATTGATCTCATTTGGTGAAAACAGCGACGGACAATTGGGTCAAGGTGATAAAGTTGATAATAGTACTCCAAGAGTTATAACGCATTCAAGTATTGTAAATAAGAAGGTGACTAAAGTTCAGAGTAACAGAAGGGGAACCATCATTCTTACTGAAGACGGAAAAACATATGCTTTTGGTAACGGAAGGCATATTGGTTTTAATGTAAGCAGCTTTACAGATTTAACAGTTCCAACGCTTATAGAATCAGCAAATGTAAGTGGTCGTTTTGCAGTTGATATAGCTACGGATTACGAACATTCTTTACTTCTGTTGGATAATGGAACTGTAGCTGCTGCATCATTTGCTGTTACTATCCTGGATGTCGATCATATTGGAAAATTAGGACAAAGCGACCCAACTCAAAATCATCTTGCTCATGTATTTGTTCCGAATTTCAGTACTTATTTATCTCCAATCCCAACCACAAACCTCAAAATGCATGTAGATGCAGGGCGGGGGCTCACCACATTCGGGGATTCTTTAAATAGCTGGGGCGATCTAAGCGGGAATAATAACAACCTTACACAGTCCATTTTATTACAACGCCCGGTACTTGTAGACAGCGCCATCAACAACCAACGTACAATCGGCTTTAATGGAACTAATTCCTATATGGTTTCGCCTACTACCGGAACTCTTGGTATTCAGAATAGTGATTATGAAGTTTTTATGGTAGCGAAAACAACTTCTGCAACTAATGAAATCGACTTTCTTTTAGCCGGTTCAAATGAGAATTTTGAACTGCACACCAACGGCACTTCAGGATTACGGTTTATTCCCAATGCCGGGAATTATACCGATGTAGGATCGGTGGGTGATTTTTCAGATGGAACCGCACAGTTGATCAATGTTCGGGCTTCAAGTACAACATCAACTGTAGCGGCAAATCGTAGCGGAAAAACCCAAATTTCTGTAAATGCCCAAAGTTCAGTATCTGCACAGCTGTTTGTAGGTGTAAGAACAGGAGGAACGTTCTGGTTTGGGGGGCAGATTGCCGAAATAATTATATATAAAAATGTACTAAGCGATAATGATCGCCGAAAAGTAGAATCCTATTTATTTAAGAAATATGCCATCAAGAACTATAAAGAGTCGTCCCAAAAGTTAACAGGAGCCGAAGGTTGGAGAATAATGACTAGTCCGGTAGCAGATTCTTCATTCGCTCCATTATTAGGCAGTTTCTGGACTCAAGGATTTACAGGTGCAAATCATTCAGGAGGAGCTTCCAATGTATATCGATGGCCAAATACCTCAACAAGTCTGTCTAATTCCAACTGGACTTCTGTAAGTAATATGTCCGATTCTCTGCATCCCGGAGAAGGAGTTTTGGTCTACGTGTTCAGCGACGACAATGGACCTGGTGTAGCAGGAAATGCAGGTTTCCCGAAAACACTAAAGCTTGAAGGTCGTGAGCCGAAAGGAACACAATCATTAACTCCGCTTTTAAATTCTAATGTAAACGGTTGGGCGTTAGTGGGTAATCCATTCCGAAATGACGTTGACTGGGACGGATTTACTCGTTCGGGATTGTCGAATTCGGTGTATGTGTATGATATCAATTCCGCATCCTGGAAAAGCTGGAATGGAACTCTGGGAAGTTTAACAGATGGGGAGGTGGGACCTTTCAATGCATTTTTTGTGCAAACAACGGAAGCCAGTCCAACTCTAAATATACCGGTATCAGCAAAAACCGATTCCGCTAAACGATTTCTTGGTAAACAGTTTGTTAAATCCGAGCCGACTTACTTTTCAATCGAATTATCTGATAGTTCAGGATTAAAGAACAAAGCCTGGTTCCAGTTTTCTGAAGACGGTGAATTTGGGCTAGATGCTTCGGATGCGCATCAACTCAATCCACTTTCTTCAAATTATGTGACGTTGGCGTCCATCCTAAATGATACAACTCATCTGGATATAAACAGCTTACCGATTATTACGGAGCCGTTTGAGATTCCATTGGCACTTCAAACTTCTGCAAGTGGTACAACGCATCATATTTCTAAAGGTGATTTAAATATCCCCGAGGGATGGAAAATTTCTCTATATGATTCGGAATTTGATATCACTACAGACCTTGAAGAATCTTATGAGTTTACTATGGATGCAGCAAAAGTGAAGAAGGTTCAGACGCAAGATATTGCGTCCCCACCAAGTCTGAAATCTATTTTCCAAACTGCTAAGCAAAAAAGATCCGGTCCACGATTTGCTCTGACGGTTTCGCCTTCACAAACGGTAAGCAATGAACCGCTAATTGATCTACCTACTAAAGTGGAACTCGGCCAAAACTATCCGAATCCATTTAACCCAAGTACAACCATTGCATATGGAGTTCCAAACACCGGAAAAGTAACAATGGAAGTGTTTGATATTCTGGGAAGAAAAGTAGCTACGTTGTTGAATGGCGAAAACAAATCAGCCGGACGTTACACGCTTATTTTCAATGCTTCTAACCTCGCGAGTGGGATGTACATTTATCGCCTTAGAGCGGGGAATGCAGTCATGATCAAGAAACTCACTTTAATCAAATAATAAGCTATTAGCTGATAGTTCTTAGCGTTTAGTCGGGCAATGCCTCTAAACGCTAATGGCTAAAAGTTGCCAGCTAAGAGCTAAAAGCCCAACATTATGAAAACAACACTTATAATCTTTGCTTCACTTATCATTGTGCTCATTGCAACAGCCGTTGTTCATGCCCAGCCCGGGCTTCCAAGCAACCCCGCTCAAGCTCCTATTGATGGAGGATTAGGCTTACTCGCCGCTGCAGGTGGAGCTTATGCCTATAAAAAATTACGTGGTAATAGGAATGATGAGTTAGATTAAAAAATTACCTTCAAACCGTAGTTTAAAATTCCTGGTGAAGTTGGTCTCGCATGATGAGTTCGATATTTTTCAATTCGTATTAATAAGAAATAAAGTGTGGTAATGGATAGCAGAATAGGGTTTTAGTTTGTATTTGATTTTCTCTTATTTATCTTCTGAAAACTTTTTCTATGATGCGACAGTTATCTATATTTCTTTTATCGATTTTGCTTATTCAAGGGCTTTCGCAAACCTCATTATTTTCTCAGATTCCTAATTCTGAAGACTATGTAGTTACGCATTTTGGTATGGAAGAAGGTCTTCCTCAAAATTCGGTTAATGATATCGTTCAAGCCGATAATGGCTATATATGGCTGGCTACTTTTGGAGGGTTAGTTCGGTTTGATGGGCATCGTTTTCGGACTTATAATCGATCTAATACGGAAGGAATGGATTATGATCGTGTGGTAAGTATTTTTGAAGACAGTAACAATAATATTTGGGGTGCATCAGAGCAGGGAGTTGTAAAATTAACGAAAGATAAAGCGACCTCATATTCCATTGATAAAAGAACAACATCTGCATCTGCTGGTTGGATCAAAGAAGATAAGGAAGGGAGAATTTGGGGTGCTTTAAACGGAAATTTTTATTTACAAAAAAATAATCAGTTTGAAAGGCAAATGCTTTTTGAGGTTGATGGGGAGAAATTTCAAAAAATTTCTGCAGATACAACAGGTGCCATACTTTACATGGATAAAATAGTTGCGAAGAGCTACAAAGATACACTTTACAAAATCTTGGATCTCAGAGAAAAAATAGAATCGAACATTATAAGTTTGATTGAATACCCGGAAAATTCTGGAGTATTTTTTATCGGAACATCTGGTAATGGGGTTTTAAAACTAAAGGATGAGGAAGTTACTTTTCTTGGAAGAGATTTTGGATTAAACAACAAAGATATTCTAGGGTTTTATGAAGATCGCAAAAACAGATTATGGATATATTCATATGAAGGCATTTTAATAAATGAAGGATCGGAATTTCAAACTTTTAGAATGGATGGAGAGGACCAAAACTTTGATATTCAAATTCGATCTATGTTTGAAGATAATGAGGGCAATTTATGGTTAGGTTCGGTTGCTGAAGGTTTATTCCGGCTAAAAGAAACCCAAATATCGATGATTGACGTTAATGATGGTTTGGTTAATCAACGAATGCTTTCATTGTCAGCACTAAATGATGGAAGTTTCATTTTTGGAACAAACTGTGGCGGAGTTTTTGTGTCACAAAATGGAGTAGCTGAATTCCCTGCCGTTAATAAATATCTCCCAAATAACTGTATTTGGTCTGTATTTCAAGATTCAAAAGATAGAATTTGGTTTAGTGCTAATGGTTTATATATGACTAACTCGCTTCAAGAAAAAGGTAAAAGTTTCGGTATCAATGATGGTTTTGAAGGAATTAATATTTTCGCAATTGCAGAAGATAAACTTGGTAACATTTGGATAGGTTGCAGTAATGGAATATTTAAATACAACGATGTATCCGGATTTACTACATACAAAACAGAAGAAGGTTTTAATTTTTCTGAAACACGGGTTTTACACGAAGATGCTAATGGGAATATATGGGCGGGAACGATTGCAGGGTTGTACAAAATTACCGATGACAATGTTGAACAAGTTAAGTTAGCTCATTCAAAAAATTATCCTAATAAAACAGATGAGCCTTATATTCGTGCTATATATCATGATGAAGATGGAACATATTGGTTCGGTTCATACGGTAACGGGATTTTCAGAATGGAAGAAGATCAGATAATAAATATAACAAGTCAGGATGGACTGTTTGATAATATTGTGTCTCATATTGTAGAAGATGATCATGGAAATTTTTGGATAGGTAGTAATCGGGGAATATTCAGAGTTTCCCGGAACAATTTGAATGATTTTTCTGAAGGTGTCAACGATGAGATTTTATCATATTCTTATGGAACAGGAGATGGTATGAATTCCGCAGAAACTAATGGGGGATTTCACCCGAGTACCATACAAGATTCCGATGGTAATATTTATTTCCCCACGGTAAGTGGAGTAGCAGTAGTTTCAACAAATAGAATCATAGAAAATGATAGAGTACCATTAGTTTATATCGAGCAAATTCGTAGTAATACATTTGATTATTCTCAAAAGAATGAAATAGAAATGAATTACGACGATTCATTTCTTGAAATAAACTATACTGGAATAAATTTCTCAAATCCCGAACGTTTGCAGTTTCGGTACAAATTGGAAGGGTTCAACGATAACTGGATTGATGTTGGTAATCAGCGGTCAGCTATATATTCAAAAATTCCACCAGGTGATTACACTTTTAGGGTAACTGCGGCTGCTAATAACGGAGTTTGGAATGATGAAGGAGCTTCTTTCGATATTATTGTTACTCCTCCATTTTGGCAAAAAGATTGGTTTATTGCTATCGTTTCCGGGCTGATTTTTGGGGTGGGATTTCTTTTTTATCGAATTCGTACAAATTTATTAAGAGAAGAAAATGAAAGACAAAAAAGATTTACTGAACAACTCATAGAATCTGAAGAATATGAGAGAAGCAGAATCGCTGCTGAATTACATGATGGACTGGGGCAACAAATGATGGTCATTAAAAACCGTGCTGAACTTGCTAAAAATTTTATAGGCGATAGAGATACTTTAGAAGAGCAATTAAATGAAATAATGCAAAGTGCAGTTATTTCCATTTCTGATGTCAGGTCAATGTCTTATGGTTTGCGCCCGGTACACCTTGAGAGGTTTGGACTTACAGAGGCTATTAATAATTTGCTCGATCAGGTGAAAGAGACTACAAAAATTCAATGGGATTTTGAAATTGTTAATGTAGATGGACTGATTGTTAAAAACAAAGAAATTAACCTTTATCGAGTGTTGCAAGAAGCTTTAAATAATATTGTAAAACACTCTGAAGCTGATAAAGCTTCCATTACAATTATCCACACCGACAAAGAAATAAAGATTTCCATAACTGATAATGGAATAGGATTTGATGCCGGTAAAAAAGAGAATTTGGTTGGTTTAGGTCTTTCCGGTATGCAAGAAAGAGTAGAAACACTTTCAGGTAAGATGGATATATTCTCTTCAATAGGCGAAGGTACCCAAATACTCGTTTCAATACCAAAAAGTGTATGAATAAAAGAACTAAGATATTAATTGCAGACGATCACAGCTTGATTCGAAAGGGACTAAGGCAAGTTATAGAAGCAAATACCGGGTTTGAGATTTTTGAGGCTGAAAACGGGAAAAAAGCTTTAGAACTGATTCAACAAGAAAAACCGGAAATTGCACTTCTTGATATAGAAATGCCTGAAATGTCAGGGTATGATGTTGCAGTTAAAGCTAACAGCGAAGAACTTTCTACACATCTTGTATTCTTAACTATGTACAAAGACGAAACCATGTTCAATAAAGCAATGGACATTGGAATCAGGGGATATGTTCTAAAAGAAAATACGGTAACAGAAATAACCAAGTGTATTGATGCTGTATTAGATGGTAATTATTATTTAAGCCCTGCCATTTCGGATTTTTTGGTGAAAAGAAATCAAGGTTCTAATAAACCATCCGGGAAAGGAAAAGAAATCCAAGAACTAACGCCTACTGAAAAGAAAGTTCTAAAACAGGTAGCTGAGATGAAAACCAGCCAGGAAATTGCAGATTCGTTATTCGTTAGCATAAAAACCGTTCAAAACCATCGCAATAATATTTGTAATAAATTAGGTCTTCACGGGGCACATGCACTTCTTAAATATGCTACTGAAAACGAAGCTTATCTGTAGTTTTCCTAAAACCTAGGTACTTGTACCTAGATAATTGAGTACTTATTCCCATTGATAGGATAACTGTATTTGTAAATCTTTATAGCAGGAATTTAACTGAATTCTACTCCAGTTAAATTCCTGCTTAAGGTTAAACAAATTATAAGGCTACAATGCAGAAAACTATATTATCTTACCTTGTTTTATTGGCACTTTTGCTAACAGGGTTGCAAACGGTACAAGCACAAAGTGAGCGAAATCATATGTCAATTGGTGTAAAAGGCGGCTCCACAGGAATTGGTGGAGAATTTGCAGTTTCGCTTAACAAAAAATTCAATACGCGTATTTCTGCATCTTTCCTTGACTATACGTACTCAGGAGAAGCCGATCTGGAAGCAACCGTAGGGTATGATGCAGTAAGTTCAATGACTTCCATTGGCTTGGTAGTTGATTATTTCCCATTCAAAAAATTCCTGAAACTATCAGCAGGTTTACATTACTTCGATTTTCAGGTTGATGGCTTTGTTGCCCCAACTGAGCCTTATACAGTAGAAGGCAAAGAGTTTTCGGTTGAAAAACTGGGATCGATCAGTTCAACAATGGATTACGAATCCAAAATTGCTCCTTATTTGGGTTTAGGATTTGGTAACTCTGTGAGACAGGGATTCCCGGTTCGGTTTACAATGGATATTGGTGCTTTGTATACCGACTCGCCTCGTATCAATTCATCTGGAGAGGGTATCATCGCCCCAACGGCCGAACAAGGCAAAGACTTTGAAGATGGATTGAAAGACTTCAAATTCTATCCGGTTCTTAATCTAGGATTTTCGATCAGAATCCGATAACTCACAAAATCACTATTAAAAATTTAATCTATTAAAGGTTTCAAGATGAAGAATCTAAATAAAATAAAAATCGGTATAATAGCTGCCTTTACGTTGTTGCTAACAAGTTTTATGGGGTGCGATACCACCGGGTTACAAGACAGCATAGATAATTTTGCTCTGGTAATTGGGCTCGAACCGATAAACACGGGCTCCACTGTATTGCTCACAGACGCGAAGACGGGAGAATTAATAAATGCTACTGTAACGGTTACTTTTGCAGGAGAAAACGGTACAGATGTAATTGATATGTACAGCGATCCTATTGCAGATGTTGAGGTAAAAGATGGTATTCTTAATTTTGCGATAAGTAACTTGGTAGAACCCACTGATGCCAGCCCTGCAACAGTAAAGTTAAGACTGGAAGCCGATGGCTACCTTCCTGCAACAAAAACAGTTGAAATAACGGAAGTAGGATTTAGTGATTTCACCTTTACCATGGTAGATGAAAATAATAAACCACAAAGTTTTAAAACAATTGCTACAATGGGGGTAACAGCTTCTGATGGAAGTACAACAGCACCCATAAAGATTGTTTCAAATTCCGGGACATCAGGTAAAGATTCAACAGGAATAGAAATTCCTGAAGGTACAGTCTTTGTTGATGCAGATGGTAATCCACTTACAGGTAATTTATCTGTCGAGATGTCAAATTTTGATCTATCCGACCCTATTGGAGTTCAAAACTTACCGATCGACACCCAGGAACTGGTTGAAGAAGGTCAAAAGGTTCCAACTGTTGTAGGTATTTCGGTTCTTTCTGTTACCAACAGCCAAGGTAAAGTTGCTACTAAAGTTAAAAAATCAATTCCTGGAAAGACTTTCTTTAATATAGTTTTAGATTTAAATGGACTTACCGAAATACCTCCTGCTAAAAATGTTTATTCGTTTGGACGACCATTTGAGCCTAACTTTTCACCTGTTGATACTACTAATTACACAGTACGTCGACAAAACTTTGACACAATGACTTATAGAATAGGTTTTGTCAATTCAACAGCACTCAATAATCCCCTCGGTGTAATAATAACTGATAATTTAGGTTCGTCTGATAAAACATATTCAAATTTAGTGATAGAAGGCAATGGGTATGAGGGTACACTAGAATACACTTTAAATTCAAAAGGGCGTTCCGAAAAAGGTTCAGTTATAATTTCAAATTCACCGATTCAAAAGGATATCGTTTTTAATAGTTTAAGTGAGACAGTTAGTATAGATATAACTTCTCCCTTAGAGACCACGTTGACTTACCCAACATTACCGGAAGGGGATACATTTACAATCACTTTACCCCAAAAACCAGCTACTCTTATTGATTCAAACATCAACGTAGTACTTCGCTGTACAGATCCTGATGAAAGGGCTTCTGTAACCGGAATCCCGCAATCCTCGTTGGTTTATAGAAAAGCAGGGAGTTCAGACAAGTGGAAGGTAATTCCTAAAATTAACTGGAATTACAATGAAGATGAGCAAGTGCTTACCGGTGGTTCTGTAGATATAAAAAATGTAGAACAGGGTGTGGATTATAATTTTAAACTTTCATTTGACGGTAACACAGAAAATAAAGTTATAACCATCAGCGGTAGTACTATTGAAGTAATTTTGTCAGACGAAATAGACAGCATCTGTAATTAATAAAAGAAATTACTTCTAATAAGTAATTACAATCCATACAAAATAAGTTTAGCCACTTATTATGATAACCCCGCTCATTGAACTGAGTGGGGATTTTATTCAGAATTTCTTTGAACCAATAGTATAGCGTACTCTGTGTATTGATAGATAAGTAAGCGCTTCTTAACTGTTTAAAAAGTACAGTAAATGAAAATAATGATTGTGGATGATCATGAAGCCACCAGGAAAATCTTAAGAAGTTTGATCTTACTTCATATTATTGAGCCTATTCAGTTTGTTGAATATGATAATGGGGAAGATGCAGTGCAAAACTATATATCTGATACTCCGGATTACGTGCTTATGGATGTTGAGATGAAAAAAATGGACGGCTTTGAAGCAACAGAATTAATTTTAAAAAAGAGCCCAGACGCTAAAGTCATCATCATAACTAGTAACAACACAACCTATTTTCGTGATAGAGCTAAAGAGGCTCATTCAGTAGGTTTTGTAGCTAAAGACAATCTTTCACAGATATTCAACTATTTAAAATTTTATTAGACACCTCATTGTCTTTAAAGCAGATACTACTCGATATAGGTACTTATACCCATAAATTTGAGTAGTACTTCCTATTTGAAATAGTATGGTCAAGAATGATATTAAATAGGAATTTTCAGGAAATGGGTACAACCTTTCGGAAAAAATTTTATTCATTTAAAATTAAATATAGGTACATAATGAACTACACAAAAAAATATAAATTGAAAGCACTTTTAAGTATCGTGCTGTTTTCGGGATTGTTGTTTATTTCCTGTAAAGAGTCTTCTGTGTCAGGAATCGATGACAATGACGAACTGAAATCGGAAGAAAAGATTTCTACAGTAAAAGGTAAATCCGCTGCAAACTCACAAAGCAGTTCGATAATTATTGATTCTTTTGATCAGGGAGCTCAATCCGTTGGAACACTTACTGGATTTTCTGCAAGTACAAGAACCGGTCGTGATTTGTATGAAGGTGCCGGTCCAATAGGAAACAGAAGAGAATTAGCAGGATCAGAAAATTCACCAGGGAATGTTGATTTATCTGTTACAGGTTCATCGCCAGGTGAAATGGTTGCGGCTTACAGAGGTTCATCTACTCACTCATCTTTAATTGACTTAAGGTACGGAAGTTGTTCAGATCCGATACTGAGCGGTCAAAAAAGAAGCATTGTTTGGGGTGAAGTAACATGTGATCCTACAACACACCAATTAAATTATGATTTATCAGGTCTTACAAGTTTTGAAATAGACTTTTCTGAAATGCAAGGTGGATCGAAGTGGTTCGCAGGTATTTACCTTTCATCAGGAACAGGAAATAATTTCTTATACAGAGAATTTAAAATTCCTTTTCAAGCTACTCCATTTACTTTAACTATTTCAGCATCCAGTTTTTCTGGTATAACAGAAGCAGATCTCGCAGATATAGATGGTATTATTGTAACTATGGGAAATAATGGAAATGTAGCCAGTGGAGGTAATGTTACAATTAGTGAAGTAAGAGCTAATGTTGAAAGTACCGAACCTGTTAATAATGTATATGTTAGCAGTTCCTCCATCCAAACATATGATCCAATTTTCCCGGCTTCCGAAGATCGTGGTTGGACTTCTACAGTTTGCTATCAGTCAAACAACTTCGGACTTACTGCAAATTGGGTAAATCCACATAATGCGTTTGAAGTAACTCAGGATAACGGACAACCACATCCTTGGGACAATGCGACATTCGATGCTGCATGGATCAATTCCTACAATAGCATGAACTCAGATGGGCCAGGCGGTCACAACTGGAGTAAATATGAGACAGAAGTATCAGGAAATGGGGAATTTGTAATTCAATTGTTAGCAGATAACTGTTCATGGGTTTATCTTGCTAATGAAAATGGCGACAATCCTCGTTTAGTTGGATATCAGGCGGCTACAAGTTCACCGGGTGAGTATGGTGTTACTTTAGACGGTACTCATCAACTTACATTCGTAATTTTTGATGGGGGTGGGCTTGCCGGTGGTAAATTCAGATTGGAAACCACTGAAGAATTTGGTGGAACTCCTCCTCCAATCGACACAAACACTGCTCCGGTAGCAGATGCAGGTGCTGACCAAACACTAACAGCTACGGGTGCAACTACTTCGGTAACACTTGATGGTTCCGGTTCTTCGGATGCCGATGGTGATGTACTAACTTATTCATGGTCTAACGGAGCAACAGGAGCTACACCAACCGTTGCACTCGCAAAGGGCACTCATGTACTCTCTCTAACTGTTTCTGATGGAGAAGAGTCTGACACCGATGAAGTAACAATCACAGTTGTAAATACCATTCCTGTCGCAGATGCAGGTGCTGACCAGACCATAGAGGCAATAGGGGCTACAACCACGGTTACCCTTAACGGTTCAGCAACGGATGCGGATGGCGATGCGCTAACATATTTTTGGTCGAATGGCGCAATGGATGCTTCTACTTCAGTAAATCTTGCTGTAGGTACGCATACATTCACACTAACGGTAACGGATGAGCAGGGAGCAACAGATTCTGATCAGGTAACAGTAACTGTTACAGATACTACTGCTCCGGTAATAAGCTTCAATCAGGAGACGAACAGTCTGTGGCCACCGAATCATAAAATGGTATTGGTAGCAACAGGTATTACTGCATCCGATATTGTTGATGGAACCACTTACGTTCGAGTTCAGGTTGCCAGTAGCGAATCATCTAACGGTAAAGGAGATGGGAATACAGATTCAGATTACGATATCAGAACCAACTTCGATGGTTCCATTGATGTTTATGTACGCGCCGAAAGAAGTGGTAAAGGTAAAAGTGGCAGAACTTATACAATTACTATGACAACTGGAGATAACGCAGGGAACAGTTCCTCAGATAGCTTCCAGGTAAGTGTTGCAAAAAGCCAGGGCAGAACTAAATAATATACTTCGATAATTTTGAGGGGTAAAAGGGATAAAAGGCGCTCAGTAAATTGGGCGCCTTTTTTTATGATTATCTGATTTCTAAGAAAATCTGTACTACATATCTTCGGTCTTATCAGGCTCTTTTTACTCTATCTTATTAAGCCTAGGTACTTCTACCTAGATAATTGAGCACTCCTGCCTATAGAAAAAATATAAGAGGATTTATAAACTATGTATTGTAAGGGGTATATCATAGTACGCTTTTGAGCTACTTTATTTAAAAATAAAGATATAAGAATGAAAATAATGATAGTTGATGACCATGCTGAAATGCGTCAAACCATTAAAAATTTTGTAATACTTGCTACGGGTAAAATGCATCAGATTATAGAATATGAGACAGGTGAAAGGGCAATGTTAGAGTATGAATCTCAACAACCGGATTTTGT
The DNA here is from genome assembly GCA_965215865.1 of Balneola sp. GTDB lineage: Bacteria > Bacteroidota > Rhodothermia > Balneolales > Balneolaceae > Balneola. The sequence continues at coordinate 2,598,622 of OZ244125.1, read as the reverse complement.
TCTGATGGATATAGAATTACAGAGTATAAGTGGTTTCACTGTTTCGGAAGAAATTCTAAAGAAAGATCCTGATGCAAAAATCATATTGGTTAGCAGCTACAACACACCGGGTTTTAGGCGCAAAGCAGAAGAACTCGGTTTATTGGCTTTTGTGGCAAAAGACAAGCTTTCTGACTTACAACCAATTTTAAATTCAAAGAAATTAAATACGAATACAGGGGTACAACATGAGACATTCAATTAAATTTCTATCAAATCTAATCGTATTATTAACACTATTGGCAGCCGTTCCTGTACAGGCTCAGTTTCCTCCACCATCTTCCGGTCCGTTTGCTGACTTTGTTGAAATTACTGGTACCACAGAAGTTGGGGAAACGCTGACGGGTACTTACGAGTACAATGACCCGAATGATATACCCGAAGACGGCTCTACTTATCAATGGTATCGGTTTGACAGTGAATTTGATCCACCGGTGCCAATCGATGGCGCAACCTCAATAACGTATACATTGGTTGCTGCTGATGAAGGAAAACTAATAGTGTTTGAGGTAACTCCTTCTAATGGTACAGACAGCGGGATGCCTACCCCAAGCGATCCTGTTGGCCCTATTAGTGGAAGCGTTGGTGGAGGTGGGAACAATCCGCCAACTGTATCAAATGTTTCTATCAGCGGAACATTAGAAGTAGGTTCTTTACTGACAGGATCATATGATTATAGTGATCCTGATAACGACCCTGAAAGTGGTTCTGTGTACACATGGTATCGAAGTGACGATCCAGGGGGGAGTGGGAAAGCAGCAATTGGCGGAGCTGACGCAAATACTTATACATTAGTTAATGCTGATGAAGGCAAATACATAAGTTTTTCTGTTATTCCAAGTGATGGTACTGATGCAGGCACTTCCGGAGAAAGTTCACTGAGTGGACCTGTACAGGCTGAATCGGTCTCGGTAAGTTTTGCCGGTGGAGATGGTTCTCAGGGAGATCCATATCAAATTACTACCGCCGAACAGCTTCAGGAAATCAGTAATAATCTGACGGACAACTTTATTTTAACCCAAAATATTGATGCCTTAGGAACGTCAAGCTGGAATAGTGGAGCCGGATTTGAACCTATTGGGGCAGACACACCATTTACGGGAAATTTAGATGGTCAGGGGTATAAAATCACAAGTCTTTTCATAAACCGCTCATCCAATAATAACGTAGCACTATTTGCTACTATTGGTGAAGGTGGAGTTGTAGATAGTTTAGGAATTGATCAAGGGGATATTACCGGTGCTTCCAACACGGCAGGGGTAGCTGGAGAGAACTATGGAACCATAACCAATAGTTATTATAATGGTTCTGTAACAGGAACCTCTCAGGTTGGTGGATTAGTGGGGCAGAATGGAGGTGATATTACAACTTCTTTTTCAACGGGATCTGTAACAGCTACCGGCTCTGATATCGGTGGATTGGTTGGAAATCATAATTTAAAAACTATTAGTAAGAGCTATTCTACAAGTTCAGTAAATGGTGGAGATAATGCCGGTGGCTTGGTTGGTTTTGCCAACGATAATATTGAAAATAGTTTTGCTACTGGGGCAGTATCCGGATCAGATCAAATTGGGGGATTAGTTGGTAATTTAGACAGTGGAATAATTACAAATAGTTTTTCGACAGGAACGGTAAGTGGAAGTACTAATATTGGAGGATTTGTTGGCTTAAAAAGCGGTTTTGGAGCTGCACAAAACAGTTTTTGGGATACTGATGAAAGTGGAACTACCACTGCCGTTGGGGCAGGGTCTACTTCTGGCATAACCGGTAAGACTACTTCACAAATGAAAACAGAGTCAACCTATACAGTAGCTTCATGGGATTTCACAGACGTTTGGGAGTTAGTAAGTGGAGTAAACAACGGCTATCCAATACAGCAGGAATTAAATCCGAATGGAGAATCAGCCAATACAATCCCTGCTGTCTCAAACCTAGTTATAAATAACCGAACAAATGCAGGTAATTTACCTGAATTGGGAGATCAATTAGCGGTAACCTACGATTATAGTGATGCTGATAATGATCCCGAATCAGGAACAACATTTCAGTGGTATCGTGCAGATGATGCTAGTGATACCAACGCAGCACAAATAGCAGGAGCAACCGATTCAATATATACGGTAGCGTCAGCTGATTTAGATAAATTTTTACGAGTTGATGTAACACCCAATGATGGAACTGATGCCGGAACTTTAGTTTCCAGCTCTTATTCTGAAGTAGCGGCATCAAATCAACCTCCTTCCGCCGGTACCGTTACAATTACAGGGACTCCGGGAATTGGCGATACGCTAACCGCAGATTACACCTATTCTGATCCTGAAAGTGATTTGGAATCAGGAACTACCTTTCAATGGTATGTAGCAGCAGATGAAGTCGGAACCGGACTAACTCCGATAACAGGTGCTACTTCCAATACCTATGTAGTTACACCAGCTGAAGAAGGAGCATACATCAGAGTAGAAGTTACTCCAAATGACGGAACACAACAGGGTTCAACGTCGACTTCTGATTTCGTAAAAATAAATGTTCGTCCTATCGCAATTGCTGGCAATATCACAGGAACTCCTGATGTTGGCGAAACGATTTTTGCAGTATATGACTACAATGATTTTGAGGACGATCCTAATGCCGGTGCTCAATTCCGCTGGTTTGTTGCGGATGATGGATCTGGTACTAATGAAAGTACGATACCCGGAGAAACAGATAGTAGTTATGTAGTTGAATCAGGTGATGCAGGAAAATTTTTACGTGTTGAAATAACTCCGTTTGATGGTACTTCTCTTGGTATAGCTGATACCTCAGCCTATATAGAGATAAATATTCCCAATAATGCACCGGTTGTCACTAATGCTATAGCGGACATTACTGTAAACGAAGATGGAATCATTGATGCTATTGCTCTTACTTCTGTATTTAGTGATGCTGAAGATAATGCTACTGATTTAGTCTATTCGGTAACCACCAACAGCAACCCTGATTTAGTAAACACCTCTATTGATTCAAATTCAGATGAGCTTATTTTAACGCTCCAATCGGATTCTTCAGGCACCTCAGATATTACGATTCGTGCCACAGATTCAGGAGGATTATCAGTTGAAGATACTTTTACGATTACAGTTACTTCAGTAAATGATGTTCCGGTGTTTGTTGCCGGAGCAAACCAGACCATAGATGAAAATTCTGGTGCTCAAACTGTAGCTAATTGGGCAACCTCGATTTCTGCAGGATCTGCAAATGAAACAGGTCAAAACCTGACAGTTGATGTTTCTACCGATAATGACCTTTTATTTTCAGTCTTACCTGCTGTAAATCCAGTTACCGGAACCCTTACATATACACCTGCCGCTGATTCTTTTGGAGTAGCTAATGTTACAATTAATCTTTCCGATGATGGCGGGACAACTAATGGAGGAATCGATACATCTGCTGATCAAGTATTCACAATTACTGTAGAAGAAGTATTAAGTGTAGATTCAACAATAGCATTTATTACGACTTGGAGAACAACAACACCCAGCGAATCAATCACCCTGTACACCGATGGAGGGGTTACTATATCCGATTTTGATGCGATCATTGACTGGGGAGACGGTACAGTGGAACAAATTACCGGCGATGATCCGGATCCTTCCCATAACTATGCGGTGGCTGGGGAGTACGAAGTACGTATTTCCGGGACATTCCCTCATTTGGATCTTTCCGATAATGCTGATTTAGTAACCTATGGAAACACACCAGCACTTGCTGCTAATTCAGCTAAGCTTATTGCTGTTAATCAGTGGGGAACTATTGCATGGGAAAGTATGGCTAATATGTTCTACCAAACACCAAATCTTGTTACATATTCAGCTTCGGATGTTCCCGATATATCTCAAGCTACAAGTATGGAAAGTATGTTTGCTTTTACAGGCTTAACAACATCAGATCTTAGCGGTTGGGATGTTAGTACCATTACCGACTTCTCCAGCATGTTCTCAAATGCAGTTTCCTTTGATGGAGATATGTCTGGGTGGGTTTTTTCTTCAGAAGATTATACACAAGCTAACGGAGTAAATTTCCTCGGAATGTTCAATTTAGCAACTTCATTCACCGGAACCGGATTAGCCAATTGGGATGTTAGTAATGCTGATTCTATGACGGTTATGTTTGCAGATGCATCAGTTTTTAATCAGGACCTGAGTAGTTGGGATGTGAGTAATGTAACGGATATGTTTCTGTTTGCAGAAGGAGCAGCAATAAGTACGGCCAACTATTCAGCTATGTTGAACAGTTGGAGTGCTTTAGATGTGCAAGACGGAGTTGAATTTTCCGTGAATCCTACGACATATGACATCACAGGTTTGGAAGGAAGAAATACTCTTGTAAATACTAAAGGGTGGATTATAACTGATGATGGTTTGACTGCAGGTACGCTTAATGTATCAACAACGGAAACTTCTCCGGTAGATCCAACTATAGTTGATACATTGTGGATAGATCTAACCATAGACGACTCAGTAGCTACAGTAGCGTTTAACCCAACCTGGACGTTAATACCGGCTTCAGGAATGACAGCCACAGGCACTCCGGAGTATGACGAATCCCGCCAACAGTGGGGCTACGATTTAAGTGGAATTGCGGTAAATGAACTCGATCAGGAATACGCGCTGGATATATCAGCTTCTGTACCTCTTGAAAATGGAACTTCGAGTATTGAAGACAACTTTTCCATAAATGTAATAGTGCCTAATACAGGCCCGGTTGTTACTACACCAATAGCCGATGTTTTTGTAAATGAAGATGGCTCCATAAGCTCAATTAATTTAACAGCAGTATTTAGTGATGTTGAAGATACGGATCTTACATATTCGGTAGCATCAAACAGCAATACAGCTTTATTAACTACTTCTATAGATCCTTCTACAGAAATTCTCACTTTAAATCTTCAGAGCGATCAAAATGGAGTAACGGATCTATTCATTCAAGCCGAAGATAGTCAGGGAGCAACGGCTCAAGACACGTTCAAGGTTACTGTTAATCCGGTAAACGATATTCCCACTTTTATAGTCGGTGCAGACCAAACCTTAGATGAAAACTCCGGCGCTCAAACAGTAACTAACTGGGCAACGGGTATTAGTGCAGGAGCTACCAATGAAACAGATCAAAACCTGACCTTTGATATTTCTACGGATAATGATGGTTTATTCTCAGTATTACCTGCTGTAAATCCAGTTACCGGAACCCTTACATATACACCTGCCGCTGATTCTTTCGGAGTAGCTACGGTTACGATTAATCTTTCTGATGACGGAGGAACACTTAATGGTGGAGTCGATACATCTGCTGATCAAACTTTTACTATTACCGTTGATGAAGTATTAAGTGTAGATCCAGCAACGGCTTTTATTACTACTTGGAATACTACTGCTCCCGGAGAAACGGTAACTATTCCAACAAATGGCGATGGTGTATCTGATTATGACTTCACCATTGATTGGGGAGATGGAACGGTTGAGATTTATTCAGGAAATGAACCTACTGTAAGTCATACTTATGCAAGTGCGGGAGACTATGTGGTGCTAATTGGAGGAACATTCCCATATTTCGCTGGTGATGAAACAGACTTAAGTGGTCTAATCTCGATTGATCAATGGGGAAATATTGCCTGGGAGTCGATGGAAGATATGTTCTACCAGGCAACAAACCTTGTTACTTACTCCGCCACAGATACTCCGGATTTATCCGGCGTGAGCAGTCTGAGAGGAATGTTTGCCTTTACCGATTTATCGACTGCAGATTTAAGCGGTTGGGATGTGTCCACGGTTACCAACTTTTTTGCCATGTTCAGTGGTGTAGCATCTTTTGATGGCGACCTGAGTGACTGGGTCTTTTCTGCAGATCCTTACACTGAAGCAAATGGGCTGAATTTTAATGGAATGTTCAACCTGGCGTCTTCTTTTACGGGGACCGGTCTGGGTACCTGGGATGTGTCGAACGCAGATTCTTTGGCTACGATGTTCGCTGACGCCACATCCTTTGATGCAGACTTAAGTGGCTGGGACATCAGCAATGTGAAAGACATGTTCTTGATGGCAGAGGGTACAGCTTTAAGTACAGCAAATTATACCGACATGCTCAGCAGTTGGAGCGCGTTAAGTCTTCAAAGTGATTTGGATTTTTCTGTAAACCCAACTACCTATAATCTGGCCGGACTTGAAGGACGAGATATACTGGTAGACACTTTTGGATGGAATATTACCGATGGTGGTTTAACAGCAGGGGCACTGAGTTTATCGACTATCGAAACTTCTCCGATAGACACATCAGTTACCGATACGCTTTGGATGGATTTGACCATTGATGGAACCGTAGCTACAGATGCTTTAAATCCGGGCTGGGCCTTAACCCCGGCAACAGGATTGACAGCTCCAGGCACGCCGGTTTATAACGAAACTCGCCAACAATGGGGATACGATCTGAGTGGAATTGCAGTGAGTGAAATGGATCAGGAATACGCTCTAAGCATATCAGCTTCTGTTTCTTTGGAAAATGGGGCATCCAGTGTGGAGGATAACTTTTCGATAAACATAATGGTTTCGAATACCGAGCCGACTGTGTTAGCTGCGATTGATGATCTTTCTATAGATGAAGATGCAGATAATACAACTATTGATTTAACTTCTGTGTTCTCTGACGCAGAACAAGCAGCTAGTGAATTGACTTTTTCAGTCGAGTCGAATTCAAATACTGGTTTAGCAGATGTTTCAGTAAATAATACTTCAGATGAATTAACACTGTCATTATTCGCAGATAGCTCTGGTTCTGCAATTATTACTATTCGTGCTACAGATTCAGGTGGACTAACTGTAGATAATTCATTCAACGTTACAGTAAATCCAGTTAATGATGTGCCAACTATAAGTACTCCTATTGCTGATGTAACGGTGGACGAAAATGCACCGAACACAGTAATAGATCTAAGCACAAGCTTCAGTGATGTAGAAACCACATCGGGAGATTTAACCTACACCGTAGAATCCAACGATAATACTACACTGGTTGCAGCTTCAATCGATGGTTCTACATTAACATTGGATTACCAAACCAACCAATTTGGGGTAGCAAGTATAACGGTCAGGGCCAGTGATGGTGAGTTATTTGCAGATGAAACTTTTATAGTTACTGTGATTGAAGTAAATAATGCGCCCATATTTCCAGGCGCATATGATGTATCCACGGCTGTTTTGTCTTCCTCAGAATATATTCCGTTGGGTGGTGGATCCCAGATTATTTTTAATGCCGACGGCACAAAAGTATTTTCACTCGATTCACCTGAAATAAAGGAACATACCTTAAACCCAGCGTATGACTTATCTACAGCAAGCAATGAGCAAGTAGTGTTCACTTTTGGAGAAGAAATTTCGTTTTCAAAAGATGCTGAATTTAGCAGCGATGGTACAAAAATGTTTGTTCTGAATGCTTCTCCAAAGGCTGTAGTCGAGTATAGTCTTGGTACCGCCTTTGATGTATCTACGGCCGTATATGGAGGGCAAAGTGAAGAATTCAATATTGGCACAGAAGAAAGTTCCGCTGAATCTATATCATTTAATGGAGATGGCTCCAAATTGTTTATAATTGGAATTAACGGTAAATCAGTGGTAGAGTACAACCTTGGGACACCTTATGATGTATCTACAGCAGTGTTTGCTGGAACGGATCAAGAGTTTTATGTAGGAGATCAGGATATTAGTCCAAGAGATCTGGCCTTTAATGAAGACGGTACCAAAATGTTCATTATGGGAGATGGAGATGATTCAGTGGTGGAATACAACCTTTCCGTAGCCTACGACGTATCTGAAGCAGTATATGCAGGACCCGGTGAAGAATTCGATCACGGAGGTACTAGAACAAGTAACCCATTATCATTAGTCTTTAATGGTGACGGCACTAGAATGTATATATATGATGCGTTAGGAGCCCACTTTGAATACGTTTTGGATAATCCAACTTTAGCCAGTTTTGCTGAAAATGGCACAGGTACAGTTATTGATATAAATGCCAACGATGGAAACGGTGGTGCGGCGGATGTGGGGTTGACTTATTCTATTATTGGTGGAACAGACGCAGGAGCTTTCGATATCGATGCAGCAACAGGAGTAATTACTTTTAAAACTGCACCAGACTTTGAAGACCCTACCGATACTGATGGAGATAACGAGTATATAGTGACCGTTCAAGCCGATGATGGAGAAGCTGAATTCAACACAGAAAGTATTACACTCACTATAACCGTAACAGATGTTTTTGAAAACATAGCCCCGGTAGCGAGCAACGCAGGTATTTCAGGCACACCAAAAGTAAGAGAAACCCTTGCTGCAACCTACGATTTCAGTGATACCGATGGAGATGCAAATGCAGGCGCTAATTTCCAATGGTATGTTTCGTCAGATACGTTGAATGAGCAATCTGCAATCTCAGGAGCAACTGATTCTACGTTTACTCCAACTTCAGTCCAAGCGGGTAAGTTTGTAAAAGTAGAAATCACCCCGAATGACGGGTTTGACTTCGGTGTGGCTGTTTCCAGCGACTGGATAGAAGTGGCCAGTGTATTCTTGCTGGCTGAGAACGGCATAACCATTTCCTGTAAAGACGCCTCTCCGGGCGATACCGGTTTAGTGGGCGGAATAATGTATACAGCCCTGAGCGGAGATAGCCTGAGAGCAAGAGTAGATGGGGGAGCTGATGTAACTAATGTATGTACGAGTCTGATTTCCGATATGTCTAACATGTTTCACGAGAAATCTGCATTTAACCAAGATATTGGAAATTGGGATGTGAGTTCTGTGACAAGTATGTCGGGTATGTTTAATAGTGCCGATGCCTTTAATCAGGATATTGGAGATTGGGACGTGAGTTCAGTGACCAATATGTTGGGTATGTTTGCGCTTACAGATAACTTTAATCAGGATATAAGTAACTGGGTTGTGAGCTCGGTTACTGATATGTCGGGTATGTTTGCCAATGCGACTTCTTTTAATCAGGATATAAGAGGTTGGAAGGTACATTCGGTTAATGATATGTCATTTATGTTTTATAGAGCCTCTTCTTTTAATCAAGATATAGGAAGCTGGGAGGTACATTCGGTTACCGATATGTCGGATATGTTTTATGCTGCACTTGTGTTTGATCAGGACTTGGGTGAGTGGGATATTTCAAACGTAACTAAATTTGATGAACTTGGAGATGGATTTTTAAGTTACTCGGGGTTATCCATTGCTAATTACGACTCCTTGCTTATAGGTTGGGCGGCCTTGCCAAGTGTTCAGCCAAACCAAACACTGAAAATGGAACCGTTAGTGTATTCCCCGGCAGCCTCAGCAGCTCGTGCAAAATTAGTTAATGAATATAATTGGACCATTGCTGATGCCGGCCGAACCAATGAAGCTCCGGTTGCCTCGGACGTATTAATTGTAGGCACGCCAAAAGTAGGCGATCAACTAATGGCAAGCTACACCTTTACTGACGCCGATGGAGATGCCGAATCAGGCAGTAGCTTCCAGTGGAATGTTGCGGATGATGCAAGTGGAACTAACGCAACAGCCATCACTGACTCTACGGCTAACACTTTTACCCCAACTTCAGACCAAGCGGGTAAGTTTGTAAAGGTAGAAATTACACCGAATGACGGGCGTGAATTCGGAGCCGCGGCTTCCAGCGATTGGATAGAAGTGGCCAGTGTATTCTTGCTTGCTAATAACGGAGTAACGATCACCTGTTCTGATGCTGAAGTCGGGGATACAGGAGTTGTTAATGGAATCGCTTATACCAAACGATCAAAAGATCAAATTACTACAGACAATGCGGCTTCTACTTGTACTAGTGGAATAACCGATATGAGCTATTTATTTGATGGAAAATCAAACTTCGATCAAGATATTTCAAGCTGGGATGTGTCTCAGGTAGTTAACATGGAGAAGATGTTTAACAATGCTCATACATTCAATCAGTACATAAGTAACTGGGATGTGAGTTCTGTTACAAATATGTATGCCATGTTTTTTAATGCGCAGATATTCAACCAAGATTTAAGTAGTTGGAATGTTGGTGCTGTTACAAATATGGGAGCTATGTTTAATAGTGCAACCTTATTTAACCAAGACATTAGTAGTTGGAATGTATCTTCAGTGATATATATGGATGCTATGTTTGCATCTACTTCGGCATTCAATCAACCCATTGGAAACTGGGACGTGTCTTCAGTTGAATACATGAATGTGATGTTTTCAGGAGCAACTGCATTTAATCAGGATATTAATAACTGGGGTGAAAAAACTTCTAAGGTGTCAAACATGTCTTTGATGTTTAGCCACGCAACTGCATTCAATCAGGATATAAGCAGTTGGAACGTATCGTCTGTTTTAAACATGGAAAATATGTTTCAAGAAGCTACTTCTTTTAATCAGGATCTAAGCCAGTGGGATGTTTCAAACGTTGTTAATATGATTGGAATGTTTAATGGGGCAGTATCTTTTGACCAGAATTTGGGTGATTGGGATATTTCGAAGGTGCAAAGTTTCGAAGATACTGACGCTTTCTATAGTTTTTTGGGTAATTCCGGACTCACCACACCTAATTATGATTCTTTACTTATTGGCTGGGCAGCTTTACCAAGTGTGGAACGCAATATGAGATTAGGTGTTGGTAATGTGAAATACACTGCGGCGGCTTCAGCAGCCCGTACAAAATTAACGAGCGATCCGAATAATTGGATCATTAGCGATGCCGGTATATTTAATACAGCCCCAACAGTAAGTACCCCTATTGCCGATGTGGTAGTTGATGAAAATTCTAGGGAATACAAGATAATTGTAAGTCCAAATTTCAAAGACCTTGAAACTACCTCAGAATTATTGTCTTATTCAGTTACAGCAATAGATGATCCAACCCTTGTAATAGGGTTATTCAATACAGATACGCTGCGCTTATTTCCTCAACAAAACAAATTTGGAACTACAAACATTACAGTAACTGCAAGTGATGGGGAGCTATCCGTAGAGGATTCATTTATGGTTACAGTGAATGAAGTGAATACACCTCCGGATTTTGCCTTAACATCAACATCTGTTGATTTCACAGAGAATGCAACTGAGTCAGTGATTGATCTTAATGCAACCAATGGAGATGGCGGAGTAGCGGATTTTGGAATCACGTATAGCATTACAGGTGGTGAGGATGCCGGAGATTTCTTACTCGATTCGTCAACCGGTGAGCTAACATTTTCTAATTCGCCCGACTTCGAAAATCCTACCGATGCAAACACAGATGGTATCTATAAAGTGACCATTACTGCTGATGATGGTCGACCTGAAAATAATACCTCTAATGTCACTCTGGAAATTACGGTTATTAATGTAAATGAAAGCCCAATTCTTAGTACACCTATAGCCGATGTAACTGTGGATGAAAATGCAGCAAACACCGTCATAGATCTAAGCACCAACTTTAACGATGTGGAGACTGCTTCGGGTTCACTAATCTACACGGTAGAAGTAAATGACAACCCTACTTTGGTAACAGCAACAATTAGTGATTCTGCACTAACTCTTAATTACCAAACTGACCAGTTCGGAGTAGCCAATATTACGGTTAAAGTCAGTGATGGTGAGTTAAGTGTAGAAGATAGTTTTGTTGTTAATGTGAATGAGGCAAACCACCCACCAGTATTCATTGAAACTTATGATCTGTCTACAGCTATACAAACTAACACTGTTGAAGGTATCGATTTAAAGACGGACTTTGCTTTCAATAATGACGGTACAAAGTTGTTCATTCTTAATGGTGATCCAAGTGTACTTAATATTGAAGAGTACAACCTGAGTACTCCTTTCGATTTTTCTACAGCCATTTTTAGTAAAGATTTTTCCGTTCACTCAGAAGAAACTGCACCAAACGGCTTTACGTTCAGTAAAGATGGCTCGAAAATGTATGTAATAGGTTCAAGTACTAAGGATGTAGAAGTGGAGGGTTGGGAAGGAGCCATTCCGGGATTAGTAGAATATCAGTTGAGTATTCCTTTCGACATATCGACATCCAGTTTTACAGGCACAAGAAGAATAATGAATGATTTATTCCCCATCGATGTACATTTTAGCAGGGATGGTAAAAGCATGTTTATTTTAGAATCACAAAACATACGAATTGCAAGCTATTCATTAAATACACCCTTCGTTCTATCTACAGCTAGTGCTAACCGCCAATATCTATATACAGATCCATTCCTTCAATATCCCAAAAGTATAGACTTTAGCGCAGATGGAAAAAAATTATTAGTTCTCGGTTCATCAGGAACAATTGAAGAGTTTAAAATGGAAGAGCCTTTTGATTTGGCAACTGTGACGCACTCAGGTTTTGATGAAGCGTTAGATATTGGTTCATCTAACAGTTTTACCTTCAATAATGAGGGTACAAGATTATTTGTATCAGGAGGTAATGCTACGGGTGCAACTGTATATGGTTTGGAACCAGGAACACCTAGCACAGCTTTGTTCACTGAAGGCAGTACAGAAAGTGTTATAGATGTAAATGCGAATGATGGAGATGGTGGAGCAACCGATATTGGCTTGGCATACTCCATTTCTGGTGGAGCGGATGCTGATTTATTTAATATTGATTCTTCTACGGGAAATCTGACATTTAAAGTCTCTCCTGATTATGATAATCCTGCTGATCAAGATGGAAATAATAAATATGAAGTAACGGTTCAGGCCGATGATGGCAAGGATATATTCAATACAGCAACTATTTTATTGACCATTACAGTGACTAATGAAAATGAAATTCCTGTATTAATTAATCCATTAAGTGATCTTGTTGTGGATGAGACAGACCCGAATACAACCATAGACCTTAGTGGAGTATTTTCTGATCCGGATGGAAATTCAACATTAACCTATTCGGTATTGAGTAGTAATCCGTCATCGGTGGTAGCTATAGCCAGTGGTGAATCAAATCTTATACTATCATTTAAGGAATTTGGAACTGCAACGATCACAGTAACAGCCACTGACGGTGAATTTTCAGTGAATAATAGCTTCGAAGTCACCGTCAACGAAGTTCTTTCGGTAGATCCTGCCAATGCATTTATCACTACATGGACTACAACTTCTACAGATAAAACTGTAACCATACCTACAAGTGGTGGAGCAGAAATTTCTGATTTTGAGTTTATCGTCGATTGGGGTGATGGTTCGGTTGAACGCATTACCGGAGATGATCCTGATCCTTCTCATACCTACGCAACAGCGGGCACTCACACTGTTCAGATTGAAGGTGCATTCCCTTATCTGAAACCAAATGCAGACGGAGATCTGAATCAATTATCTTCTATTGAGCAATGGGGAAATATTGAGTGGGAAAGTATGAATAATTCGTTTGCCTGGGCGCGCAATATGGAGTACAAAGCTACAGATGTACCTGATCTTTCGAAGGTAACTTCAACAGCAGGAATGTTCTTTGCGGCAGAAAAGCTAAATGGAGATTTCAGCAGATGGAATACATCTACTGTAACCGACATGAGCTTTATGTTTGATGGTGCTACAATATTCAATGGAGATATTTCAACATGGGATGTCAGCAAGGTGACTAATATGCGGGAGATGTTCCAAAACGCAGATGCTTTTAATCAGGAATTGAGCAACTGGAATGTTTCATCCGTATCAAATATGAGAGGATTGTTTCAGGATACCGATTCTTTTAATGGTGATGTATCTACTTGGAAAACCGGGTCGGCAACAAATATGTTCGGAATGTTTGCTAATGCGGTTTCCTTCAATCAGCCTTTAGCAAATTGGGATGTAAGCCAGGTAACCGATTTTGGGGCAATGTTTTTGAATGCTGCTTCTTTTGATCAAGATATAAGCGATTGGGATATTTCAAGCGCGGCCCGTTTGGATAATGGTAATTTTGGTTTCCTGCAGGGAACCAGTTTTTCTCAACAGAACTATGACATGCTCCTTCATAAATGGAATCAGTTAGCAAACCTACCTGAAAATCTTTCGTTGAATGTAGGCACTGCAAAATATGGCCCCGCTTCCGCAGCTCATGGTAATCTAACTGGATTTAAAGGTTGGACACTGACCGATGGTGGACGATACAATATGTTCATCTCTATCTGGGAAGTAACTTCAGAGAAACCAACAATTCAACTTGGAGCTATAGGAGGAGATCAAATTTCTGATTTTGATTTCACTATTGATTGGGGAGATGGAACGGTAGAAAAATTTACCGGCGATGCACCGATTATATCTCATACATATACCGAATTTGGTGCCAAAAACATCAGAATAGCGGGCGTTTTTCCTGAGATGAATGCTAGTGCAGATGGCGCTACTATAGCAAGTATTAGAAGTGTGGTGTTGTGGGGCGAAATTCAGTGGGAAAGCATGGCTTCTATGTTTGCCGGGGCTGACAGCCTGGAGTTAAGAAACCTGGATACTCCTGATCTTTCTTCTGTAAGTAATATGGAAAATATGTTTTTCTCCTTAAGCAATCAGTCTTCATTTAATTCAGATATTTCCGATTGGGACGTTTCTTCTGTAACAAACATGGAGCTGATGTTTGCAGGAGCCAAAGATTTTAATCAGGATATTTCGGGATGGGATGTAAGTTCAGTGACCAATATGGGAGGCATGTTTGCAAGTACAACGGCATTCGATCAGAGTTTAGGCAACTGGGACATCCGTAATGTAGAAATCTTTGATTATAATGGCCCTTTTGGGGTAATAACGGCACCTATAGACGTTGGCTTTATGCTGGAAGCTGGTTTATCTACCTCAAAATATGATTCAACGCTTATTGGTTGGGCTGAAAAGGTAATCGCCAGTAGTGATATTGAGGTTTCTTTTGGTAATTCAGTTCGTTCTATAATTTCAACCAACAGCTATAATTCTCTTACTGATCTTGGTTGGACCATTACGGATGGTGGCTCAGCTAATGAATTTACTACTCGCTGGCGAACAACCTCTGCCAATGAAACCGTAACCATTCCAACAGGTGGAGGAGCAGAAATTACAGACTTTGATTTCATCATTGATTGGGGTGATGGGACTCAGGAATCATTTTCAGGAGACGATCCCGATCCATCTCATACCTATGCAATAGCTGATACATACACAGTTATAATACAAGGAACTTTTCCTCACATGTACTCTGCTAATGAAGGAGACTTAGATCAGTTAGTTTCAATGGATAGTTGGGGACCAATAGAATGGGAAGATATGACCCTCATGTTTGCTTGGGCTACGAATTTGGAATACAATGCTACGGATTCACCCGACCTGAGTAAAGTTACAGATGTGAGGGGGATGTTTTTCAGGACTCCTAAATTTAATGGAGATCTAAGTGAATGGGATGTATCGAATGTGGAGGAAATGGAAGCGATGTTCTTTGATGCAACTTCCTTCAATTCTGATATATCTTCTTGGGATGTGAGTAATGCTACCAACATGCAAAGTATGTTCAATAAGGCAAGTTCTTTCGATGCAGATATATCTGATTGGGATGTAAGTAAAGTGACTAATATGACTAGAATGTTCCGTGAAGCAAGTTCCTTCAATCAGGATCTGTCTACTTGGGATGTGAGTCAGGTGACCGATATGGGAGGGATGTTCCATAATGCATCCGAGTTTAATCAAAATCTGGGCGACTGGGACATTACATCCGTAGAAATATTATCAGACCCACCATTTGGTTTCTTGAAAGGGACTAATCTATCACAGCAAAATTATGACTCATTATTGATAGGTTGGTCAGAACTGAATTTTCAAGATAAGTTATTGACTCTTGATGTTGATAACACACAATATTCTCTTTTAAGTCTTGAAAGTAGATATAAATTATTGGATAAAGGGTTTACCATTATTGATGGCGGGTTAATTTTAGGTGAACTAACATTAGATGCTTCAAATGAAGTATTTGATGCGAGTGTAGATAGTATTAATCTAAACTTGATGTACGAAAATGAACCTGCAAATAGTGATAACTTTAATATAGTTTGGAGTGCAACTGTTGATGGTTCCGCTGATTCAGTATCAGGGTTTAATTCACCGGTTTTCAGTTCAGAGAGTTCTAGTTATGTCTTGAACTTAGACAACTTAAAGTCTGAAAATCCAGCTGGGCTTCGTTTCGTTATAAAAGCTTCTTTTGTAGATCGGGATGAAACAGAATTAATATCTGCTACAGATACAGTTACTTACGATCCTCCAGCATTTTATATCGCAGATAATGGAGTAACAATTAAAGCTTATCCTTACACAAAGGTAGGGATAAGTGATGTGCTAAACTACGATTTGGATGGAGATGGTAATGCAGAAGAAGTGATATTTACTTTACGTGATAGAGATCAAATCATTTCTTTACTTAACATAAACGAAAATAATTCTGAAATTTCCCGAACGGTTACAACAGGTATTACTAATATGAATTCTTTGTTTGCCGGAAGGAGATCTTTTAATCAATCTATAGAGCATTGGGATGTTTCATCAGTTACCAGTATGTCTCGTATGTTTAATGATGCCAGGAAATTCAATCAGACCATAAATGATTGGAATGTATCAATGGTAACAGATATGTCCTATATGTTCCGTAGTGCCTGGGTTTTCAACCAACCTCTTAATAGCTGGAATGTATCTTCAGTGAATAATATGTCATACATGTTTAATTACGCATTTGGTTTCAATCAGCCTCTTGATAAATGGGGTGAAATTGTTTCATCGGTTACAGATATGTCTCATATGTTTTTTGATGCCAGAAGCTTCAATCAGCCGCTGGATAATTGGGATGTTTCAATGGTGACAAATATGTCATACATGTTTGCTGCTACTGAATCATTTAATCAGTCATTAAATGATTGGGATGTTTCATCGGTTACAGATATGTCCCATATGTTTAATGGTGCCAGGAGATTTAATCAGCCGCTGGATAATTGGAAGGTTATTTCTGTAAAGGATATGTCTTACATGTTTCGTCTAACCGAAAGCTTCAATGAGTCTCTTAATGGGTGGGGTGAATCTGTTTCATCAGTTACTAATATGTCAAGTATGTTTATACATGCAAGGAGCTTCAATCAGCCTTTAAGTGATTGGGATGTATCATCAGTAACTGATATGTCAGGAATGTTTGCTCACACAAGAAAATTCAATCAATTCTTATTATGGGATTTAAGTAATGGTCCTAAAATGGCAAGCTGGGCTTTGGGTGCGAGTTGTTTCAATTTTGGTTTTCCCGCAAAAGCTTATGACTGTGATGAAGTAGCTGCAAAAGTAGTTTCGAATTCTTCATCAATTCAAATGATTGGAGACTGGGATGTTTCTCAGGTAACCAACATGGCGAGCATGTTCCAAGGAGCGGAGTCTTTCAACCAGGATATCAGCTCTTGGGATGTTTCCAATGTCCAATACTTTGATGTGGGACCGGACACTTCAGAGGCGGCAGTCAAAACAAAAACCAACTCAGCGAACATAAACCAAAGAGATATTGATGAACTAACTACATCAAGAATGGACAATAGGATAGCCTATCATTCAAACTATGAAAACTCCCAAGCTCAAAAAAGCGGCATTGTAGCTACCACGCCCGATTCTATCGCCGGATTCTTAGTAGGTTCGGGGATGACATCTGCCACAGCAAGCAAGATGTTTGTGGAATGGTCGAAACGAGACCTTCAGGATGGGGTAAGTATTAGTATTGGTAATATTGAACTAAACAACGAAGGTGCAACTGCCATGAAAACCCTACGTGCGGCCAATAACATGGTAGTAGCCTGGGGCGGGGAAGAAGGCGTAGATGATGAACCTGTTTTCTCTGACTTACCAAAACCGTTCAAAATTAAAACTGAGGAAACACGAATTCTTAATCTGTGGGATTACGTAAGCGATATTGCCACTCCTGATAACGAGCTGGAATTCAAGTTTGCTCTCCAATCCGATTCGGCTCAAGTATTTGCCTTCGATGGAACCAATGGTGAACTTTCCATCACAGCTCCGGCATACGCAGACACTTTCTTTGTAGCGATTCAAGTGGCTAATAACGAGAATATTGTGTCTTTGGATACATTAACAGTAGATGTAAGTCCACTGAATGTGAGTGTGGAAGATTTGGTCTCCGAGCTGCCTGTTTCAGCGGAATTAAATCAAAATTATCCTAATCCGTTCAATCCTTCTACGGTAATACGTTTTGGTATTCCACAAAGTGGAGAAGTACGATTAGAGGTGTTTGATCTGCTTGGTCGTAGAGTAGCAACGTTGATTGATAATGAGACAAAAAACGCTGGATATCATCAGGTCAGCTTTGATGCCAGTAACCTCGCTTCAGGTATCTATTTCTACAGAATTGTAGCCGGTAAATACGTGGATTCAAAAAGAATGACACTTATTAAGTAGGTTATATTAAATAAAAATTCTAACCCCAATCATTGACTTGATTGGGGTTTTTTTGACTTTTTATTTCAATAATTGCAGTATTTGAGAATAGGCTACCAAGTAGGTACTTCTACCTAGATAATTGAGCACTCCTTCCTATTGATTTCTATACATAAAAATTGAACTTTCTATTTGGCTTAAGGTCCACCCAAGCCAAAATAAAAATAAAGTCAATTAATTAATGAAAGTAATTACCAGATATTGTTCCTATTGCAGTTCAGAAGAGGGCTTAGAGCGACCGATTGGTAATTATAAAGTCGTACTCAGAAATCTGGAAGATCAGAGTAAAACCATGCTTGCTTGTCAAACTTGCTATATAAATAGAAAAACAGAATTACAGAAAACACAAAAAATGGATTCTGGTATGAAACAAAAACTTATCGATTGCCTTAAAAATGCTTTTTTTTTCTAAGTCTGAAATGAAATTTCTTAATCAAAATTGATGCTAACCTCTTCTACAGAGTAAAGTTATTTAGAAAGCTAGAAAAAGGGAAATGAGTAGTATATCTGTTTTTTAAAAATTTTAGAAAATTAACCACAAACCTCGATCAGTGATTTGATCGGGGGTTTTTTGAAGTTTAATCTTCAGGATAGTGTTCAAAAAAGCCGGTTAAAAGGGATAAAAGGCGCTCGGTAAATTGGGCACCTTTGTAATTGTCTTCTCAATACGAACATTACATATGGTTCATTTAGTTTTATCATTATTAAATGATACTTTTAATTACTTAATACAAAAAATAAAGGATGTTTGGTGATTTCGAATAATAGTAGGGCTGCAGATGATTTTTATTGGTCTGATAAACCAGAACCACATTTAAGCCGTCGAAAGCAGATTTTAAAAAAATATCCGGAAGTTCGGAAACTATATGGGATTGATCCTTTTCTGAAATATAAAGTAACAGGGCTTGTATTATTCCAACTTGTCACAGCCCCATTTGTATTCCAACTTCACTGGTCTCTGTTTATTTTGATTAGTTATATAGTTGGTGCAACACTTACACATTCACTTTTTCTTGCAGTGCATGAGTTGGCACATAACTTAGCTTTCAAAAAAAAGTCGTACAATAACTGGCTCAGCATAATTGCAAACATACCAATTGTTTTTCCATATGCGATGTCATTCAGAGCATATCACTTGATGCATCACAGTGAGCAAGGACATGAACATCATGATACAGATTTGCCTTCGAATGTAGAGGCCGGATTTTTTAAAGGCTTAATTGGAAAATTTATTTGGGCAGCAAATCAGATCTTTATGTATGGATTAAGACCATTACTTGTACACCCACTGAAAATGAATAAGTGGCTTGTAACGAATTTGTTGTTTCAGGTAGTAGCAATTTCAGTCTATATTTATTTTGCCGGATTTGGTGCATTGTATTATTTACTTTTATCATTTTTTCTGGCAGGTAGTATTCATCCTATGGCAGGTCATTTTATATCCGAGCATTATGTTTTTGAAGAAGGTCAAGAAACTTACTCTTACTACGGCCCATTAAATAAATTAGGTTTTAACGTGGGTTATCATAATGAACACCACGATTTCCCTTACATACCCGGCTCCAGACTTCCAAAGTTAAAAAAGATGGCACCTGAGTTTTACGAGTCGCTTTATTCTCACAATTCCTGGAGTAAAGTACTTTATAAATTTATCACAAATTCAGATATTTCACTCTATAATCGTGTTAAACGAAAAGCAAATGAAGAAAGCAGTTCAGTAACCTGACGCTTTCACTTTTTTGTAAAACTAGTTTTTTTTGATTGCTTTGAGCAAGATTTAACTCAATCTTCTTTTTCAATATTAAAGCAATCAATTCATGAAAAAACTATTCTTTTTACTCCTATTTCCTATTCTTGCTTGTTCTCCGAAACAAAGTACAGAATTAGATACCGTACAACTTATCGAAGATCTTCGATTTATTTCTTCTGACGCTACAGAAGGAAGAAGGACCGGAACAGAGGGAAATAGAATTGCTCGTGAATATTTAATAACTCGTTTTCAGGAAGAAGGAACTGAACCGTTTCAGGATTCTTATACCCATGAATTTACTTTTGAAAGTCGCCGGACTCAGGAAGAAATGACAGGAATAAATGTTATTGCAAAAGTTGAGGGGAAAACGGATTCAATGATCGTTATAACAGCACATTATGATCATTTAGGAAGAAATGATTCGCTGATTTTTAATGGTGCTGATGATGATGCATCCGGAACAGCTGCGTTGTTGGCAATGGCAGACTATTTTGCAAAAGAACAACCAAATCATACACTTATTTTTGCAGCTTTTGATGCGGAAGAAATGGGCTTACAAGGAGCCAGAGCATTTGTAGAAGATTCTGCTCTTTTGAGTATGGTAAAGCTGAATATCAACATGGATATGATAAGCCAAAATGATAGCAGCGAAATTTATGCAGCCGGCACTCATCATTATCCTGATACAAAGCCTGTACTGGAATCCATAGATACAGCAGGATTAAAATTGTTATTCGGACATGACACTCCGGATTTGGGTTATAACGATTGGACTTTTTCCTCCGACCATGGTCCATTTCATAGTAAAGGAGTTCCGTTTGTATATTTCGGAGTGGAAGACCATGAAAACTATCATAAGGCAAGCGATGAATTTGAAACGATTCCCCAGGAATTCTATAAATCTTCCGTTCAACTAATCCTGAACGCTGTTTTGGCTTTTGATAAGCAGTAAAACGAATTTCATATTACTCTATCAACCTCATTCAAAGTGTCAATGACTATTTTGAGTGGGTAATAGCTACATTTGGTTGTACAAACTCAGATACCTTCAAAGCGATTTTTTGAAAAGCTTACAACCATACATCCGTTTAATAAAGGAAAACAGAAACTACAGGCTGCTGTGGTTGAGTCAGGCGGTTTCTAATTTCGGAGATTGGTTTGGACTTCTTGCCCTTTACGCACTCATTGCCAAATATTCAGATTCAGAACTGCTTCTTGGATTGATCATCGTAGTTAAGATGTTGAGTCTGGCATTCTTTTCCCCATTTGCCGGTTATTTAGCAGATCGATTCAATCGCAGAAAGTTGATGCTTTTTTGTGATTTTGCCAGGGCGGCGTCTTTGTTGGGGATTTTACTTGTTCGATCTCCGGAAACACTTTGGATTGCTTTTGCCCTTACTTCAGTACAAATGATGCTTTCTGCTCTATTTGAACCAGCCAAAACTTCTTCAATCCCGAATGTTACAACCCCGGAACAACTGGTTGATGCCAATGTGATCTCGACTGCCACATGGAGCTTTATATTTACCACAGGAATGGCAATAGGAGGATTTGCAACGGAATGGTTGGGAACGGATATGGTATTTATTCTGGATGCATTTAGTTACATCATTTCAGCTTGGTTTTTGTACAGGGCGGTTATTCCTCAAACTGAACAAACTGCTGAAGAAAAACTCAGAACCAGAAATCCTTTTGTCGGAATAAAAGAAGGCGCTCAGTATTTATTTTCTAACAAACACATTCTAAGGCCGAGTATTGCAAAAGGAACTTCAACTATGTTTCTGGGTGGATTAGTTTATTTACTCATTATAGTTAGTGAAGATGTATTGAAAATGGGTAGTATCGGATTAGGATTACTTTATGCCGCCCGAGGGATTGGAACGGGAGTTGGACCTGTTATTGGAAGAAGACTATTCAAAGATCAGAAAGACTGGGTAATGGTGATGGGCTTCAGCATTTTAACTACGGGTTTGATGTATATGGTAGTAGGATGGAGTACAAGCATTTTGGTGATGATCTTGTTTGTATTTTTGGCTCATTCAGCCTCGGGTGCCAATTGGGTGATGAGTACTATTCTGCTTCAAAAAAGAACAACTGATACATTTCGAGGTAGGATATTCAGTACAGAATGGTTGCTGTTTACTGTAGCCAATTCCTTTTCCGTGATGGTGGCAGCAGCTTGTTTGGAACTGGATTTGATTTCTGTAAAACCACTGATCATGATTTATGGTGGAGTGATGCTGATTGCAGGGGCTGTTTGGACGATCTCAGTTACAAAACAGGAAAAAGCATTTCAGAATATGTCATCTCAGAAACTGGTTAAAAAGTAAAGTCGTAAGATCTTGCGCTCAGTAAGAAATGGAAAGAAGAAGAAAGAGTTCCTTCTGTAAGAGAAGTAGCTGTTCTGATGGAAGTTAATCCAAAACAAAAAAGGTAGGGACGTATCGCCATACGTCCCTATTGATTGGTTTTATATTAAATCAATCCTCATCTGCAGGTAAATTAAATTCCACATTCGTTCGGTAATCACCAAGCAAATGCTCAGCAAAATAATACCAGCTCATGCGATCGAAATATGGTTGCATTGGTCCGAAACCATGTCTGCGTCCCGGTAACATCATCATATCAAAACGCTTTCCTTCTTTGATGAGTGCATTAACCAACCGGGTTGTATTCGCAGGATGAACATTGTTATCCATATCACCGTGAACAAGTAATAACTTTCCTTTAAGGTTCTTAGCTAGCTCGATATTGGTTTCCACAGGAGCATCAAAAGTAATGACTTCTTCCTTTGTTTTAGTACTGTCATCATTCATTTTGGTAACGGTTTTCTTCTTCTCTTTTACTCCGTTGTGAACTTCGCCCCACCAAATGTTATAAATGTTGTTGTCGTGATTTCCGGCTGAAGAAACCGCTACATCATAAAAGTCCGGATAAGTAAGCAAAAGAGCTGTACTCATGAATCCACCACCGGAATGACCGTAGGTTCCAACTTTGCTCGCATCAATGAAAGAATGTTTGCCGGCTAGTTGCTCGATTCCATATTTGTTATCAGCTAACGGATAATCTCGCATATCGCCATATCCGTAATTATGATAATATTTAGAACGAATAGGACTTCCTCCACGATTACCCATCGCAACAACGATAAACCCAACTTGAGCTAAGGTTGTGGTTCGTGCTCTGGAACCTCCGATCGTAAAGTTAGCCGGAAAAGGTTCTGTTTGAGGTCCCGGATACACATAAGAAATAACCGGATAAGTTTTTGTAGAATCGAAATCGAATGGTTTCCACATCACTCCGTAAATATCAGTTGCTCCATCTGCTGCTTTAACTTTGAATGATTCCGGGGCTTTCCAGCCTTGCTCAACCATCTGTGAAATATCAGCTTCCTGTAAAGTCGTAATCACTTTACCTGAGCCGTCTCTTAATACAGACTTGGTAGGCAGGTCTACTCTGGAATAATTATCTACAAAGTAATTTCCTTCATCCGAAGCATTGATGGAATGTGTAGCGTCTTCAGGAGTGAGATGAGAAAATCCGGAGCCGTCAAATTTTACACTATAGAGATTTGAGTAATAAGGGTTTTGTCCTTCTTCTCTACCATATCCTTCAAAAAACAGTCTGGATTGCGCTGTATCAATTTTAACAACATTACCTACAACCCATGCACCTGATGTGATCTTGTTTTTCAGATTTCCATCGCTGTCGTATCTGTATAATTGTCCCCATCCGGTACGCTCACTCCACCAGATATATTCTTCTCCTTCATTGATGATCGCTAAACGAGCAAATCGCGTATTGAAATAAGGCTTACTTTCTTCTGAAAACAGAATTTCAACTTCTCCTGTTGATGTATTCGCTTTTAATACATCAATTTTACTCCAGGTTCTGTCACGACGAAGGATGTAAAGAAAATCAGATCTGTCAGTTTCAAAAATACCACCTTGATTGAAGTATGCTCCTCCCAAAGATTGATCTTCCCATTTGTCTGTATCTAAAGTTACGTGCTCAGTCGTGGCAGGATCAAAGACTTTGATCTCATCTACGTAAATATCTTCTTCTCCCGGCATTGGGTATTTATAGGTTTCCAGCTCAGGACGTTTTTTTAACGAATTGATCACCCAAAGATCATCAACTTTACGTTTATCCTGTCGTTTAACCCAAAATTTCTTACTGTCTTCAAACCAATTTACACGTGCTCGATGCTTTTCAGTTTTGGAAGTGTCACCATCACTAAATTGATAACTGAACCAGCGTTCTCCGTCTTCGGTGATCTGAGTTGCTGTGCTGTCATGATCATCTTTACCCATAATGAACAGATTATGATGCTTTGCAAAAACCACATAGGAACTATCGGGCGAATACGATCTCCAGTTTTCGCGCTCATCTTTTTCCAGAGAATCTCCACGGATCAAACGATTGCCGTTCAAGTTATAAGTGAATTCGATACTGTCTACATGGAAAGTGAACAGCTCGCGATCGGTGTCATAATCGAAGCCTTTCAGGTCCAGATCTTTGGCATTAAAAGTTCTGCTGAAACTTTCAGATAATTGAGCTGCCATTTCTTCCTGGTCGAAAAGCAGACGCTTATTTCCTCGTTCAGCATTAACGAAATACCAGTTTTTACCTTCGGAATTTTCGTAAGTGTACCAAAAGTTATTGGTGTCTTCGATCCAGCGTGGAAATACTGAAGTGCTTCCCACCATTTTTTGCATCTTCTGAGTAGTAAAGCGTTCGGCAAGCTCAAAATTCGCTTTTTGATTTTGTGCAAAAGAAAAGCTGTTCAAGGAAAAGCTGATCAGTAGTAAAAGGAAAGAGAAAGATGTTAGTTTGTTCATTATACTCCGTTATTATTGTACGGAGATAAGAAACGGTTTCTTTTTGTAAAAGGGATTTAAAAAGAACTAAGAAAACTTCTTTCGTTCCTGATCATAGTCTTCATCACTTATCAATCCCTGCTGCCAAAGTCCGGTTAGATAATCCAGTTTTTCGAGTGTGCCCGGGTCATGAGTGGGCTTTCGTGGTTTTATCTTTTCAGAAGCTTTAAGCTGTTCTTTTTGATAAGCAATGGCTGTATCAATTTTTTCAAGAAAGCTTTCAGGGTCCTCAATTCCTTTAAGGATCAGTTCGCTTACATTCGCCTTAAGTTTGATCTCACCTATTCCCAGTAGCTTTTGAAGTCCGGTTTGTGAAACAGAAGTTTCGAGAATATTGACCAGTTCTAATTCAGTTTTGTCTTCTCCTACAACTTTTGAAATAGAAGTATCCGTGATTCTATATTGTATGCAATTTCTTTTCCTGTTGATGAACCATATCACAACAATTCCAATCAAAAGAGGGATCAATAGCACACCGATCAGATATGCCCAAAAATAATTTTTACGGGAGGGGGTGAGGACGATGGATTTTTCAGGATTGGACATCAGTTTATTCAGATATATTTTTGATTACCAAAATAACAAAGGAATTGAAGAACATCGAGGAGAAGAACAAGTGAATATTGAATAATGAACAAGGAATGATGAATATTGAATAGAAGAATAAAGAAAAAGCTAATAGCTGTCAGCTAACTGCTAATAGCTTTTTCTTTATTCATTCGAAAACATTAGTAAAAAGTCCTCATCAAAGTTCTCATCTTCGTATATTTGGGCTTCAAAAAATTAAATAAGAAAAGAGCACTCACCTTGAAGATCTGGAAATATATTGTTGCACTTGGAATGACCGGAGTGATCGCTGCAGGAATCCTGATCAGTATCCCTCAAATTCCCATTCTTGAGCAAACTGCCCGGAATTTGTTCTTCCATGTTCCTATGTGGATGGCAATGTTTTCGATGTTTACAATTAGTTTTTACTACAGCATCCGATATCTGAATACCCCGAATATTAGTTTCGATATTAAAGCGGAATCTGCAGCTAAAGTAGGAGTGGTTTTCGGAATCTGTGGTCTGCTCACCGGTTCACTGTGGGCTCGCTTTACCTGGGGAACTTGGTGGACGTTTGCAGAACCTAAAATGAATTTGGCGGCCTTGGCAGTAATGATCTATTACGCGTACTTCGTACTCCGTTCTGCATTCGACGACGAACAAAAGCGAGCTAAGCTTTCAGCAGTGTATAATATTTTCGCAGTTACAACGATTCCCTTTTTGCTGTATGTGGTTCCGCGCCAACTGGAAAGCCTGCATCCCGGAGCAGAAGGAAATCCGGCCTTTAGTGAAATTACAGCGCCTGAATTACGCTTTGTTTTATATCCGGCGTTTATAGGATTTATTGCATTGGCGTTTTGGATATACGATGTAGTTCATCGATATAAAACGGTACAATATCACACAGAAAATTCGTAGTTTTAAGAAATGAATATTCGCATACAAGATGCACCTCAAGCTACCGTTGATACTCTGACTTCTACATATGGAAACAAGTGGAGCGGAGCTGAACAACTTGATCAATCAAACGCATTCATTCAATTTATGTATTCAAACGATCTCATTTTTGTAGTACTCGGAGTTACGCTGATCATTTGGTTGGTGCTACTGTTCTTTCTGATCAAAGTGGATAGAAATGTGAGCAAGCTCGAATCAACAATAAACACCCCTGAAGAACATGAAGCCTAAGTTAATTTTTGGAATCATTGCCATAATCGGTTTTACCTCTCTGTTGATGTATAACTTTGGAGAGAGCATTAGCACATACACAAACTTCGAAAAAGCATCAGAAATGAAAACCGCTCATGTTGCCGGAGTACTTGATGAATCAAAGGATTATGGATTTTCTATGGAAACCAAGATCTTCTCTTTTTATATGAAGGATGAAGACGGCGCAAGTAAAAGAGTGGTTTATTCAAAACCTAAGCCTAACAATTTTGAGCAGGCCGACCGATTAGTTGTTATTGGAGAAATGAGAGGAGATACATTCTATGCCAACGAAATGTTGATGAAATGTCCTTCTAAGTACAACGATGCTCCTGAATTTGAAAAAGCATCACAAAGCAGATTATGATCGGAATTGTCGGTAAACTTTTAATTACTCTGGCGTTTGTTTCTGGATTAGGTTCCCTTTTCTACTATTTTAAAAGTGCTTCTGATGAAAACGAGCAAAGGCTGAAGATCGGAAACTGGTTTTTTGGCTTTCAAGGTTTGTTTATGATCGCTGCTTCGGCGATTCTTGTATATCTGCTGTTTACCCATCAGTTTAAATACTATTACGTTTATAATTACACCAGTTTAGATCTTTCTGCAAAATACATCTGGTCTGCTTTTTATGGTGGACAAGAAGGTAGTTTTATGTTGTGGATATTCTTTTCCTGGTTGTTTGGTTTGGGATTGATTCGATGGACACGCCCTCCTTATCGTGCACCGGTGATGTTTTTCCTGACGCTTACTCAGCTATTTTTGATATCAATGATCGTTGGATGGCAATTTGGAGATCTGACAATCGGAGCCTCTCCATTCAGAACATTTGCAGAGAACTTTCCGGACATTCCTGTAGTACAGAATAACCCCGATTTTGCTCCACCGGACGGGAGCGGATTGAATGACCTGCTCAAAAGCCCATGGATGATGATTCATCCTCCTCTTTTGTTTGTTGGATTCTCTATGATGACCATCCCATACTGTTTTGCTATGGCTGCATTATGGAAAAGAAAGTACAATGAATGGGTTGGACCTGCATTGCCATGGACATTAAGTTCAAATGTAGCACTGCTTACAGCTATTTTTCTGGGAGGTTATTGGGCATATGTAACTCTTTCATTTGGTGGATTTTGGGCTTGGGATCCGGTTGAAAATGCTTCACTCGTTCCATGGTTGATTGGTACTGCCGGTATTCACACTATGATCATTCAGCGAAAAAGCTCGGTGGCTCAAAAGTCTTCCATTATTTTTGCATTGCTGGCTTATGTAGCCATTGTTTATGAAACTTTCTTAACCAGATCCGGAATTTTGGCAGATTCTTCAGTTCACAGCTTTGTGGATCTTGGATTGTATAATCAGCTTCTGATTTTCATGTTAGTGATAACCGGGCTGGGCTTGGGAATGTTTTTGTGGAGATACAAAGAACTTCCATCTCAGGAAAAAGAGTCGAAGATCTTATCTCGTGAGTTCATGACTTTTACGGGAGCAATCCTGTTGTTCATTCTTGGACTTGTGATCATTTTAGGAACCAGTTCTCCGATTATAGGATTGTTGTTCAATGAAAACCCAACTCCTCCCGAAATTAGTTTCTACAATCAATGGAGTATGCCTATTGCCATGATAATGGCGGTATTTACCGTTTTTGGGCAGTATCTATTTTGGAAAAAATACTCTTTTGAAACCTTATCATCAGCTCTTATAAATCCGCTTTTAATTACATCTGCTTTAACGATTGCGGCTGTATTTTTTGGTGAGGTCAGAGACTTGTACTACATACTCTATATGTTTACGGCTTTCTTTGCGGTAGTTGGAAATACTTTCGTAATTGTTCAGCTGTGTGTAAAAAAACCAAAGTTGATCGGAGGCTCAGTAACACACGTAGGCTTCGGGGTTTTATTGATTGGGATTCTGGCCTCATCTGTTTACAACAAGCCAATGTTGGATGAAAGGATCAGCAATTACAATAATCAGGTTGAGCAAGGTGTGATCAAAGATGAAATGGGTTTTACGGTTACTGAACCAGTTCTTTTTCTGGAGTTAAAACTCGAAGAGCCGAAAATTGTAAATGATAAGTATATAGTAACCTATACAGGATTTGATCTGCAGGATCAGAATCGTCCCGGACAGCAAACTTATAAACTTCTTTTCGAGCCTTTGCCTTTGGGAAGTGGGGAACCATTTTATATGAATCCGGAAGTATATCCTATGTTGGCAACTTCTACTCAGGAAAACGTTCAATGGTCTGTTGATCCTGATGTCCGGTCCGGTTTATTGAGTGATATTTATCTTTATGTAGCAGGAAGTTCGTTTATCAAACAGAGAAATGATATGATAGCTCGAAGAGCTAATGTTAATCCGGTTGCAAAAGAAGAAGGCAAAGTTCCCGAGACACAGACCATCCAATTCGAAAAAGGAGAGACTATTACTGTTGGCGGATTCGAAATGTCATTTCTGGAATATGCGATGGAAGACACCACGAAATTACCTCCAAATACAAATATAGGAGTAAGAGCTCAAATACAAATTACTCATATGGCTAGTAGTCAACAGTATTTGATTGAGCCGTTATTTGCACTATATAATGATGAGGAAGGCAAGACATTCGTGTTTTCTCCACCTGTTGAGTTACCTGGACATGATCTTACATTCAGTTTTTCAAAAGTATATCCGGAAAGCGGTGAAATAGATCTAAGCATTGAAGGATTAGATGAAGAATATGAAAGTGAATGGATCTTAGTTGTTGCAGAACAAAAGCCCTTTATTTCCGTTGTGTGGCTGGGTACTTTTTTGCTGATGATTGGATTTAGCGTTTCAATTTTCCGACATTGGGGAAGAGAAAGGAAGAAGTAGAATATCCGGTACCGATTTTCCAGCATCAAAATTTCAACATTCAATAACCGATTTTGACCAACCATAATAAATTCAGATTCAATAAATATCTAAAATGGATATTGATCATTCCTTGTTGGTTATTGGTTATTGAAAATAGTTTGGCTCAAGGGATTGAATTTGATCAATCAGGGCAAATAGAAAATTTGGAAGAAACACCTAATCCGAAGACCGCATTACTGATCTCATTCGTAGTTCCAGGATTGGGCCATCATTATGTTGACAATGAAAACTGGACTCGAGGTAAAATTCATTTGGGGTCTGAAATAGCTCTTCTGGCAGGTTTCTTTGGACTTAGTGCCAGAGCAAATCGTCTGGAAGGTAATCTGAATATTCTGGCCAGATCAAAAGCAGGTGTTTCACTTACCAACAGAAACAGAGAATTTGAGCTGGCAGTAGCTAATTTTGATAACCTGGATGAATACAATGATTTTCAACTTAGAACCCGACGTTGGCAAAATGTACTTCCCGACACTCCCGAAAACAGGTGGAACTGGGAAACAGATAACGATAGATTTGAATTTCGTGACACAAGAGACAGAGTTGCAAATTCTGAAAATCAGCTACCCACTTTGCTTACTTTAATGGTTGCCAATAGATTATTAAGTGGTATTAATGCATTTTCTCGGGCACGAGATATGTCCGAAAGGATTCCGGAAGCAAGTTTTAGTTATCTCAATGAATTTGGAGAACCCGGAGTTACCGCCCA
Organism: Balneola sp.; assembly: GCA_965215865.1. Lineage (GTDB taxonomy): Bacteria > Bacteroidota > Rhodothermia > Balneolales > Balneolaceae > Balneola. The sequence continues at coordinate 2,568,148 of OZ244125.1, read as the reverse complement.
TCTCAAGATAAATTTCTAGATTCAGCTCATTCATAATTGGTTTTGTATTCAATGGTGAAATAGCTAATCTTTGAGCCTATGTCTTCAACCGGATCTCCCCATTTCTATACGAATCTAAATGAGTATCGACAATCTATTTCCAGATTGTTGCAAAAAGAAGAACTCTTTGAGGATGTACCCTCTGATTGGCACGTTGTTATAACAGATATTTTAGATTCCACTCAATCAATAAATTCAGGAAAGCATGAAGTGGTGAATCTGATTGCCACCGGAAGTATTATTGCGGTTTTAAATATAGCGCACGAAGCTAAAATTACGATTCCTTTCTTTTTCGGCGGAGATGGAGCTACTCTTTTGGTTCCTTCTGAGATACTCGAAGATTGTCTAAACGCTCTGAATGAACATCAGTACAACAGTTTTGATAATTTTGATCTCTTTTTGCGGGTAGGAAATATGCCTGTGTCAGAAGTATATGACAACGGATATAAGCTGAAATTGGCAAAAGGAAAGATCAATGAACATCTTTCGATACCGATTATTCTTGGAGGCGGTCTCCATTATGTAGAAAGAATTATAAAGGGCGAAAACGATTCTTATAAGTCACCGGAAGTGCTGAAGAATATATTGAACCTGGAAGGAATGGAATGCAGGTGGGACCGAATCAAACCACCGGAAGATCAACATGAAATTTTGTGTTTATTAGTTAAAGCTTGCAACAGAGATGATCAAGGACCTGTGTACAAGAAAGTGCTGGACAAAATTGAGAACATTTATGGGTCACACAAAAAAAGAAGTCCGATCAGTATCGCAGGATTAAGCTTGAATGCTACTCTGGATAGAATAAACTCGGAAATGAAAATAAAACACGGCTCCAGAAATTTTAAATTTTTTCTAAAGAGAACATTTTCAACCGCTGTTGGCAAGTTTTATCTCCGGTTCAATGAAGAAGGACAGGAATATCTGAATACTCTTGTAGAGCTAACAGATACATTAGTGCTTGATGGACGAATAAATACAGTAATATCCGGATTGAAAACTCAGCACGATAAATTGGAAAAATTTCTAAACAAGATGGAATTTGATGCAGAGATACAATTTGGTACACATCGGAGTAAAGAAAGCATTATGTCCTGCTACGTAAGAGATCGAAAAGATCAACATATACATTTCGTGGATGGCGGAGATGGCGGATATACCAAAGCAGCCGGAGTATTAAAGACAAAATTTGGAAGTAACTAAAACCTGAAATTTAATCAAATAAGCTTTTAGCTGATAGCCGTTAGCAAATGCTTCGAATTGGCTAACGGCTAAGTGCTAACAGCTAAAACAAAAAAGACATGAAATACTCAGTTACCATTTTTATAGCACTAGTTTGTACAGTGAACGCTTTTGCCCAAAAAGGAGCTAATCCGATTATTAAAAACTATGGCACTATATATGAAATTGAAGGAGCGGTAAATCCCGATTCAGAAATTGAATATAAGATCGTGGTAGATCTCAAAACTTTACAAAGAGACAAAGAAAGCATAAATCCCGGGCTCAATAATGTTGCCAGAATGTTGAATCTTCATGGATTAGGTGGAGTAAAAGCTGAAAACCTGAATGTGGCTGTTGCAATACATGGTGGTGCTACAGATGTGATCCTGAATAACGAAGCATATCGAAAGAAATACGAACTCGATAATCCAAACCTGAAACTTATTGATGAACTCAAAGAAGCAGGAGTGGAATTATACGTTTGTGGGCAATCTTTACTGGCAAGAAATTATGAACATGATGAAGTGAATACTCAGATCAAGATCGGGCTTTCTATGTTGACAGTTGTCACAACATATATACACAAAGGATATCATCAGATGGTGTTTAATTGAGGTGTTTTAAGGTCATTCTTTTAGATATCATATAATTAGTAGAAAAATTTATTTAGACCAATCTAAACATTGCAAGCAGGTCATCCCGAATTTATTTCGGGATCTTAAGGTGTGTCTCTGGCTATAAATCTGCCAATGTTTTAGATACAGGCTTCACAAAGATCCTAAAACGAGTTCAGGATGACCTTAGCGTTTAAAAAATATAACAGCAATTACAAATTATCGAACTTCTTTCGGTAGGTATTTGTAGCTTCAAAAGAACTCAAAAGTCTTCCATGTCCAAGACAAAAAAATCTTTACTAGCTACTTTTATCACACTTTGTGTTTTGTACGTTGCAGTGTGTGTTTATTTCTACAATATTCAGAATTCTATATTATTTAGTCCCCGACCTTTATCTGCAGATCATACCTATAATTACGGATTTGATTTCGAAGAACGTTTTTTTGAAACCACTGATAATGCTAAAATCCATGCTATTCATGCAAAAGTGGAGGATTCAGCCAAAGGATTGGTGATCTACTTTCATGGAAATGCAGGAAATAACGATACCAGTCCGGCGAAGTTTAGCTTGTTTATGGACGAAGGATATGATGTGTTATATCCCGATTATCGCGGATTTGGTAAAAGTACCGGGAAGCTCAAAAATGAAGAGGATCTTGTTGGAGATATGATGATTCTCTATAAAGAAATGACCAAAGAGTATGAGGAATCGACTATTTACCTGTTAGGCTACTCGATGGGTTCAGGAATTGCAGCTCAAATTGCAGCAGAAAATGATCCACAAGGATTGATGTTGTGGACGCCTTATTATAGTATGGTTGATATGAAAAATGCAGCTTATCCTTTTCTGCCTTCGTTTCTGGTTCGCTATCCGTTAAGAACAGATCTGGCTTTACAAAAGATCGAGGAACCCATTACTGTTTTTTATGCTGAAAACGATCAGGTGTTGCCTGTAGAAAGAGCAATAAAATTAAATCAATTCTTGGATGGAAACGATCAACATTATATGTTGAAAGGACAAAGACATAACGGACTTTTTTTCAATAAAGAAGTTCGCAGAAGAACGCCTGAAATTTTAAAAAACATGTAGTTAAAATGTCAGCACTTAATATTCCTGAATCAAACTTAAAGAGAGTAGTAATAATAGGGGGTGGTTTTGGCGGTTTGAAGATACTGAACCAAATCTCTTCAAAATATTACCAGGTAGTGCTTATTGACAAAAATAACTATCATAATTTCCAGCCATTGTTATATCAGGTTGCAACCTCAGGTCTGGAGCCGGACTCCATCGCATATCCTCTTCGAAAGATCCTCTGGAAAAAATCAGAATTCTATTTCAGAAATACCAAAGCAATAAGAATTGATTCAGAAAATAAAAGACTTGTTACTGAAGCCGGTTCAATTGATTATGATTTCCTGATAATAGCCACTGGGAGCAAAACAAACTATTTTGGAAATGAAGTGATCGAAGAGAAAAGCATGGCACTTAAATCAGTGACGGATGCTTTGAATCTTAGAAGTCTTATTCTTGAGAATTGTGAAGCATCTCTTTTAACAAGTGATCTGGAGGATAGAGAGCGTTTAATGAATTATGTAGTGGTAGGTGGAGGCCCAACAGGAGTTGAGCTTTCAGGCGCTTTAGCAGAATTAAAAAAACATGTTTTACCCAAAGACTATCCTGATCTTGATCTAAGAAGAATGAATGTTCACTTGGTTGAAGCAACCGATACACTTTTGGGAACAATGGGTCCCAAAGCAGGCGAAAAAGCCAAAGAGTATTTGACTGAAATGGGCGTTAATGTTTGGTTAAATACCAAAGTTGAAGACTTTGATGGTTCAACCGTAAAAACTGATAATAAAGAACTGCCTTCAAAAACGTTGATTTGGGCTGCGGGAGTTTCAGGTAATTTAATTGACGGTCTAGATTCACAATCTATTGAACGGGGAAGAATCCTTGTTGATCAATATAATAGAGTTGAAGGTTACGAAGAGATCTTTTGCATTGGAGATGTATGCCTAATGAAATCTGACGAAAATCCGAATGGCGATCCAATGGTAGCTCAAACAGCTATACAACAGGGAGGTTTGTTGGCCAAAAATCTGAATAATTTTGCGAAGGGAGAAGAAATGAAACCCTTTTCATATTTAGATAAAGGTTCGATGGCTACGATAGGGAGAAACAAAGCTGTGGCAGAAGTCGGGAGGTTTTTCTTTGATGGAATATTGGCATGGTTGGTCTGGATGTTTGTACACTTGATGGCACTCGTGGGATTCAGAAACAGGGTTGTCGCTTTAATTAACTGGACTCAAAATTATATAACTTATGATAAAGGGATTCGACTGATCATTCGCCCCTTTAAAAACAGAGAAAAAGATTAATGGATTACATTTTAGCAGTTATAGCATTGGCAGTAGGAGCAACCGCAGGATTTTTTATCGCTTATTTTAAATCGAAATCAGAGACTTCCAGACTGGAAGAGAGGAATTCGAATCTGGATGAACAGCTTACCGAAACCGAGCAAAAGCTGGAAGCTCTTCAGCAGGAAAAAGAAAATCAGCTAAAAGAGGAAAGAGACAGAAGCGCTGATCTTGATCGCCAACTTGCTGGTTTAAAATCCGATTACAGTTCACTTCAGGAAAAGCTGGCAGAGCAGAAAGGTGAACTGGCGAACATGCAGGAAGAACTGAAGATCCAATTCGAAAATCTGGCGAATAAGATCCTTGATGAAAAATCCGAGAAATTTAGTAAGCAGAATAAAGAGAGTTTAGATCAAATATTGAATCCGCTTGGGCTTAAACTTGAAGAGTTCAAAAAGAAAGTTGAGGAGACGTACGAAAAAGGAACGCAGGAGCGATCGGGTTTAAGAGAACAGATCAAAAACATGGTTCAGCTCAATCAGCAAATGAGTGAAGACGCCAAAAACCTGACCAAAGCTTTAAAAGGAGATTCCAAAGCACAGGGAAATTGGGGAGAAGTAGTGCTAGCCAGTATTCTGGAGAAATCCGGATTGCGTAAGGATGAAGAATATTTTACTCAGCAAAGCGAAACCACCGATGACGGCAGAAGATTACAACCGGATGTAGTCGTTAAACTTCCGGACGAGAAATTCCTGATCGTGGATTCCAAAGTGTCTTTAACAGCGTTTGAGCGATTTACCTCAGCTGATGATGAAACGAGTGCTCAATCCGCGCTGAAGCAGCATGTATTATCAGTAAAAGCTCATGTAAAAGGATTGAGCGATAAAAACTATCCACAGATCTACGCAGACAAAACTCCCGATTTTGTATTGCTGTTTATCCCTGTAGAACCGGCATTTGCAGCTGCTTTGCAAAGTGAGCCGAATTTGTACAATGAAGCGTTCGAAAAGAATATAGTGATCGTAAGCCCTTCAACGCTGTTAGCCACACTCTTTACCATTAATACCATCTGGAAGCGTGACAGGCAAAATAAGTATGCTTTGGAGATTGCTGACAGAGGCGGAGCGTTGTATGATAAGTTTGTGCTATTTGCTGAAAGCCTTGAAGAGGTAGGACATCGTATTGAGCAGACTCAAAAGAGCTATGATGAAGCGAAATCTCGTTTAGCAGAAGGAAGTGGTAATGTGATCCGTCAGGTAGAGATGCTTAAAGAACTAGGAGCTAAAGCTACTAAACAACTCCCTGAATCGATGAAGAAAGTGGAGTAATCTATGTAGAAGGAGGATAATTTATCCAATAATGTTCCTGTTTTTTATAATCTTGACGAGATTAGAAAAAAGCTTCCAATTACACCGACCTTTAGAATTATTGGTGGGCAAAGAACGCAATGAAATCGACGGCTCCGCGGGAGCAATCATTACACTTCTGGCTGGTTCTTGAATATGCATCATACGTACGTAGACCTTTTGTAATGATTAGTCGATGTAATGGAGTTCGCACCAATAATTCTTGTCGGGAGTTTTTGATACTGGCGCCTGTGCTGAGGAAGCTCAGTATCGGCACAAAAGTACATAGAACAAAGAAACGGGATTCTATTCACAGGCTTAACCTAGCACAAAGCCACCTACTTTTGTCTTGATACAAAAGTAGCAAAAGATCAAGCCGAAGTATTTAAGACGGGCTCACTGATCCTGCGCTGAATAATCCTAAAGGTCTTCGTTCGATCAGATGCAGTTCTAGATTTTTCACTAGAAAGGATTATTCCTGCTTCGCAGGCGCCTCCGGATCACGCTCACTTCTCCGTCTTAAATACTAAGGGCAATGATTCTTCGAACTATCACTACTAAATTGGCAACGAATTATTTAAGATCTCCAAGAATACACCATTTTGTTTACATAAAGTTCAATCAAAATCATTAAATCACAGAACAAAATCTGTTAAAAGGCCTATAAGAGCATATGGAACACATAGATTTTGAACATTCGGAAAATGAGGGGCAAAAAACCGATTTTAAGGAAATTGCCGCAAAAACCTGGGTTTATACAAAAAAGACATTAAAGTGGACTTCAATAAGTCTGGTTGTATTTACTGTAATGGCTTTTGTAATGCTTTGGTCTTTGAAATGGGTGGATCCATCTTTTACGGCATTTACTCTTCAGGAAGATTGGGAAGAGATCGGAGTGGAAAGATACAGCCTGAAAGAAAGATGGGTAGAATATGAAGATATCCCGCAAAATATTAAATGGGCTGTAGTTGCATCAGAAGATCAAAAGTTTTGGGAACACCCAGGAATTGATCTGGTGGCTATCGCTGAAGCGTATCAGGAAATGGAAGAAGGTGTGAGAGTCCGTGGAGCCAGTACCATCACACAACAAGTTGCTAAAAACCTTTTTTTGAGTAGCGATAAGAACTTTGTGAGAAAAGGTGTGGAAGCAGGACTGGCTTTAACCATAGATGCACTTTGGGGAAAAGAACGTGTGTTGGAAGTCTATCTGAATATAGCTGAATTTGGTCCGGGTATATATGGAGTAGGAAAAGCTTCGGATCATTTTTTTAATAAAGAAGCTGAACTTTTAAAAGACGATGAGTCGGCGCGTATGGCTGCTGTTCTTCCTAATCCTAAAAGAATGAGAGTGGAGCCTGCTTCACCATATGTGAAGGAAAGAAAGGATTGGATACTGAAGAATATGATGAACCTGAGCGGAATTGCTTATTACAATTACCCAGAACCTGAAGTTGTGCAAGACTCGGTACAAACAGATTCTTCTTTTACTTTTGATGCACCTTTCATAAATAGAATTCAGATTTCGCGAGTAGGTCTTTCGCTAAGTGATGTAAGTTCAAATAATAAAGAAAAAACTGATAGTTCAGCTACAGATTCAGTAAAGAACCGGAAATTCAGATTCTAATTAACATTTGGAGCTTTCCAGAATATAGAATCCTTTAAGTACCGGAAGGTCAATTTCCATTTTTGAGATCAGTTCCTGTTCGATCTTTGAATAGCTAGTTTCATTTTCAGTTTTGATATCAAACTCATTCAGCAGAGCAATAAACTCTTTTCTGCTTAGGGGAAGTTTTAATGTCTCTCCAACCATTGCTACTCCGCTAGTAAACATAAACCGATGGAAGAAGTTCAATTCACCGAGATCAAAAAACGTACTGATCAGTTTAAGATCCGTACCGGCAGAGGAAATGTTGTCCAAAATAGCCCGGGTACTATCAAGAGATAAATAATCGAAGAAGCCTTCCGCAAGAAAAACGGTTTTTTTATTGGGATCAAATTCACCCGTTTCTAAAAGTACTTCATTTATGTTTTGGTTGGCAGGGTCAATAGGGCACAAGTTCAGATGTTCTGAATTAAAATCATTTTGAGTAAGCATTCTCTGTTTATGCTCAATCATGGAAGGAGTATCTATCTCGAATGATGGTATATTTTTAGCAGCAAATAATGATCCGAGATGATCAAAGCCTGAACCAAGAATTACAAGTTGCTCACAGCCCTCATTGATTGCTTTCTGAACAGCATGTTCAACGTAATATTTTCGGGAGATGATATGCATCAGATCTCCGGGAAGTAGTAATTCTTCCCACCAGACAAAAAAACTTCTCCAAAATCGTGATCGGAATGCTTTCTGATTCCAGCTTAGTTTGGCAGGCAAATAAGACACTACCTTTTCATAGAAACTGATTGTAAAAGGGGTGAAAAAAGAAGCGATTTTGGGATTTAATGTCAACCCGTAAAACTTTACAGCTATGTAGGATGCAGTAAGAGATAGTTTATTTGCCATCACTGAACTTAACCATAAAAAAGAAAAAACAGTTTCGGATTAATGCTTATTACCTGTCTTCCTAATTATTTTGAATTGCATCAACAGGATTAACCAGAGCAGCTCTTAAAGCATGGTAACTGATCGTTGCAAGGGCGATGATCATTATAAAAATACCGGATCCTATAAAAATAACAGGAAGGTTTGTTGCGATATTAAATCGATATGGAAAGTTTTCCAGCCAATTTTGTGCTATAATAAAAGTGAGTGGCCAGGCAATGAGATTTGCAATCGCAATAAGAGTCAGGAAGTCTTTGGACAATAACTTAACGATATCAGAAACAGAGGCACCAAGACTTTTTCTGATCCCGATCTCTTTTTCCTTAAGCTGAGCGGAATATGATGCCAGCCCAAGCAGCCCAAGAGAAGCAATAAGAATACAGAGTATCGAAAAAGCAATAGAAAGTGTACTCATGGTATCTTCGGCTTCATAGATCTCAGCTAAACGATCATCTAGAAACTGAAATTCGAATGGGTCAACCGGATTCATTTCTTTCCAAATTTCTTCTATATGTGCTAGTGCTTCTTTCGGATTTCCGGGAGCGATTTCCACTGCTGTGTGTTCTATAAAACCCAAAAAGGGGAAGGTGCCCTCGACTAATGAAATAGTAAGTGGCTCAATTTCTCTTTTTAGCGAGGCGTAATTGAAGTCTTCCAAAACACCAATTACTGACTTAGCTTTTCTTCCACCATCCTTAGGGTAAAAGTAGAATACTTCTCCTAAAGCTTCATCGGGGTTATTCAGCTCCAGCTTTTCCAGCATTTTACGATTGATCAGTACGGCCTGCTCCGCATCAGTTGGAAAATCTTTGGAAAAAGACCGGCCGGCAATTAGTTTCAGATCAAAAGTTTCTACCAAGTCATGTGTTGTATGAAATGCGAGATTTAATTCATCATTGCTTTCACCAAACTTTTCCGGTACATAATGGTAGTTTTCCTGTTTTTCGGAGCCAATCACTTTACTTAAGCCGGTCATGGATTCGATTTGTGAAAATGAAAGTACACGCTCTTTAAAGGTTTCAAACTCCCAAGCTATGAGGTTTTGTTTGGTTGGGAGCAGTATAACTGAACTTTCATCAAACCCCAGGTCTTTTTCCTGAATAAACTGGATCTGTTTATAAATAACCGCGGTGCCAATAATTAAAATTATCGAAAGAGTAAACTGGAAGGTGACTAACATTTTACGGAACAGGGCGCTTTTTCTTCCTTGTACAATGGAACCTTTCAATACTTGTACAGGCTCAAAGGAGGAGAGATAAATAGCAGGGTAAGATCCGGCAAATAATCCCACAAATATAGTGAGTAGCAGAAGTCCCGGGATAATTGCAAAATGTGAGAAAAGATTTAATGAAAGATCTTTTCCAACCATTTCTCCAAAGTAAGGTAAGGAAGCAAAAACCATTAAAATACCGATTACTATTGCAATCAGGCATATAAGGAAAGATTCCCCAATAAATTGATAGAATAATTGCTTTCTGTAGCCTCCCAGTACTTTTCTCATTCCAACTTCCCTGCTACGTTCCAGAGAACGGGCGGTAGATAAATTCATAAAGTTTATGCAGGCAATGATCAGGATAAATCCTGCTACAACTAACAATATATACAGATAAACAATAGAGCTGTTTATTTCCATTTCCTGTTCAAGAGCGGAGTGCAAATGAATATCAGTGATAGGCTGAAGAGAAAGAGTTACTTCTTCATCTGCCGGCCAACCTGAATAAGCGTAAAAATAATTTTCTTCGATTGTAGAGAATTGAGCTTCCATATCATCAGCATCAACTCCCTTATTGAGAAGTAGGTAAGTCCAAATGGGGTTCCAGAGCCAACTCTGATCATATTCCTGATCCGCTTCGTAGATTGAATTAACGCTGCTAAAGGAAGCAATAAGATCAATATCCATATGAGATTGATCCGGCCATGTTTTCATAATACCGGTTACGGTCAGATCAAGAATACCTTTATAATTAAGTGTTTTGCCAACAGGATCTTCGTTACCAAAGTACTTTTCAGATAGTTCTTCACTGATAACAAGTGAGCCGGGGTTTTTTAAAACTTCAGATGAATTTCCTCTAATGAGACCCGCAGAAAAAACGTTAAAAAAAGTAGAATCAACGAAATAAAAATTCGTTTCCTTAAAAGAGACTCCTTTTTGTTTGTTCCTGAAGGTATGAGATTCGTCCTGCAGATTATAAAACCGAACTGTACTTTCAATCAGTTCAGGGAATTCGGCGTCTAAAACAGGTCCCAGAAGAAAGGGTGTAGAAGCGTCTGCTTCACTATTATTTTCAGATTCCATTGTCTGAACAACCCGAAAAATCCGCTCAGACTTACTGTGAAATTGATCATAGTTCCATTCATTTACTACATATAACAATATCAGCAAGCTTGTTGCAAGACCAATAGATAATCCTAAAATATTTATAAGAGAATACACCCTATTCTTAAGGAGATTCCTTATTGCAATCTTAATATAGTTTTTAAACATGCATGAATCCTGACAGACAGCAACTCAGAAAATTTGCTACAAATACCTAAGCCGGTTATTTTTTTGTTCCCCTGAGAAATTTATTCTCGTACAGGTAATAGAGTAACGTAAGAAGTGATTGTTACAAATAATAAATAATTAGCTAATACACAGGTAACTTGATATAAAAATGTCTTTCTGTTGTCTGGTTTCTAATTAAATAATTCCTTTGTCAGTTAATACGTGCTTCAAGAAAAGGGATTATATTAAATTGAACAAGCTCAAAGACAGGCGTCTTATAACTTCTACTACGATCTGTAGTTGCTGTCGAAGAAGTGATTACCACAACTGTTTCTAATTCAGGGATTATAAATATATACTGCCCACCGCTTCCCCAGGCAAAAAAAGTTTTATAGCCACCAATAGTTTGGTTCCACCATTGATATCCGTATCCATATGGATTATAGTTGCTGTAGGTATATGTGCCGAATGAATCACTCACCCAATCTTTTGAAATGAGCTGTTCATCATCATATCTTCCATTGTCGAGCATTAATTGACCGATCTTAAGTAAATCAGCAGGTTTTAAAGCAAGATTATTTCCACCCATATAATTTCCCTGTGGATCTTTATCCCAACCGCCCACACGAATGTTCATAGGACCGAATAGATATTTTTCAGCAAATGCCTTTGTAGACATTCCACTTGCTTTCGAAATAATAACAGATAGAAGGTGAGAGGTTCCGGTACTATAGACCATTCTTCCGTCTATTTGAGACACAAAATCCTGATCCAGGGCATATTCGACCCAATTATCACTAATTACCCATGCGCCATAGTTGCCGGAGCTTGTTGATCTCAATCCAGTTTGCATAGTCAGTAAATTGCGGATGGTTATAGTTTCTTTAATGGAGTCCGGATTTTCTTCAAAATATTCAGGGAAATACGTTTTTATAGGTTCTTCGATGGAAGGAATGATTCCTTTTTCAATGGCAATTCCCGTTAATAAACCAATAATACTTTTAGAGGCCGATTTAATATTAAAAGGATGGTTCAGATCTCTCCCATTAAAGGATTTTTCTGTGAGTGTTTCACCATTTTGATGAATTATAAGGGTCCGAATCCGTTCAATCTGTTCCGCTTTTTGGGAGATGGAGTTTAGTTCAGATCCATCAATAGATTGACTTTTCAGCTCTGAATCAACTAAAAAAAAGCACACCAAAAGGAGAATACTGATTTTTATAAAAAACTTAGTTCTCAGAATTATTTTCATTGAATCGAAATGTAACAGGTATACTATGTTCTTGCGGAGCACCAATATGATATAATTCCCATTGAGAATCATAATTTTGGATTCGGTCTCTAAGAATATTTACCAGATCTTCAGAACTGCCATTATCAGAATCCCAGTCGAAAGTTTCAACCCGAAATTTAAGACTTTTCTGTTCTCCGTTAACGTGAATATCAAGGTTAGCAACTTTTTCTACATTAGGTATAGTGAATTGTACTCTTACGTTTTGCATGATCATTCCTCTTCATAAGGATTGTTTTCAGTGACAGCACCATCCTGAAGATTGATGATCCGATCTCCATAAGACGCCATTTCATCAGAATGAGTTACCTGAATAATAGTAACTCCGTCTTCTTTATTTAATTTCTTAAAGGTTTCCATGATCTCTTTGCTTTGATCTGAATGCAGGTTACCGGTCGGTTCGTCAGCTAAGATAAGTTTAGGGCTCCCGATCAAAGCTCGTGCTACTCCAACCAATTGTTGTTGTCCACCGGAGAGCTGATTTGGAAACAGATCTTTTTTAGCCACAATATTAAATCGATCCAGCATTTCAGCCACCATACTTTTGCGCTGACTGCCTTTCACTGTTCGATAGAGGAGAGGCATTTCAATGTTTTCATAGACCGTAAGTTCATCAATCAAATGATAAGCCTGAAAAACAAAACCAATATAAGATCGGTGATATTCCGACTTTTGCTTTTCATTCAGACTGTGAACGGGCTCGTCAAGAAAATAATACTCGCCTTCATTGGCGTCATCCAGAAAACCAATAATATTAAGCAATGTAGATTTCCCGGCTCCGCTTGGTCCCATGATACTTACAAAATCACCTTCAGCGATATCAAGATCAATTCCTTTAAGGATGAAATTTCGCTGAAGTCGTTTGTCGATGTATCGGTCTATGTTTCTGAGTTTGATCATGTATTTATTTTGTAACTTTATTCACTTTTCAGTGATTTGACCGGATTTGCAAGAGCGGCTTTTACTGATTGCCAGCTTACTGTAATGACAGCAATCACAACTATTCCAATCCCTGAAATCAGAAAAACATCAAAACCGATATTGGTTTTGTAAGTGAATTCTGTCAGCCACTTTTGCATGATGAAATATCCAATAGGAGCTGCAATAAAAAAGCTGATCAGGATCAGTTTTATAAAATCACGTGATACAAGTGAAACGATTCCTGCTACATTTGCACCGAGTACTTTCCGGATTCCAATTTCTTTGGTGCGTTGTTCAGCGCTGTACGCAGAAAGTCCGAACAAACCAAGACAAGCGATAACAATGATCAAGACTGAAAAAGCAAATACCAGATTGCTGACACGGTTCTCAGATCTGTACATTTGATCAAACCGGTCATCTAAAAAAGAATAGCTGAAAGGTTGACCCGGAGCCATTTCAGTCCATGTATTTTCAAGCTTGGAAAGTGCTATAGCAGCGTTTTCAGTGTCAATTTTAAAAACAACGTTACCACGACTCTGACCTTTGAAAAGTCCAAGTGGACTAATATTCTCTTTAAGAGATCTGAAATGGAAGTTTTTTACCACACCTATAATGGTGAACTCCCTCAGGTTTTCATTATCAAAAGAGCCATCCGGATTTTGTGTTAAGGTTGTAATTATTTCTCCAATAGGGTCTTCAAAACCAAATCGTTGAGCTAACGCTTCATTTAGAATTACAGTATTTTCATCCGATCCTCTTTCTTTAGAAAAATTCCTGCCTTCAATAATTTCCATTCCCAATGTTGGAATATAATCTTCATCAACACGCCAAACCTGCATAGATGAGTTATTCCCCTGAATCGGATCTTCTCCTTTAGGCCAGAAGGTCTGGTCGTTCATAGAAAATCCGTTTACGGGCAAATAGCTGGAAACAGTGGAACTCTTAAACTCTTGTTCGTTTAATAATTGATCTTTGTAGGCCTGAAGATTGGAGCTAAGCATATAAGCATCATGAACAATAACTGTTTGTTCTTTCTGGAATCCTAAAGATTGATTTTGGATAAATTCCAGCTGCTTATTGATAACCAGTAAGCCGATAATCACTACTAAAGAAACACTGAACTGAAAAACCACTAACGTACTTCTGAATTTACTCTTTTCCTTATGTTGAAAAGCTCCTTTTAAGACCTTAATCGGTTTGAAACCTGAAAGCATGATGGCCGGGTAACTTCCTGACAGCAACCCGGTAATCAGGACTATACCTATAATAGAAGTAATTAAAGTACTGTCAGAAAAATAATTTGTAACAAGATGGGTTCCTGACAAATTACTGAAGAAAGGAAGGGTTAGTTCTACAAGCAGGAGAGCAATCAAAAAAGAGAAAAGACATAACAACATAGATTCGGTAAAGAACTGACCAACTAATTGTTTTCTCAGCGAACCTAAGGATTTACGGATACCAACTTCTTTGGCTCTTTTCACTGAACGTGCAGTAGAAAGATTCATAAAATTGATACAAGCCAGAATAAGAATAAAAACGGCCAGACCTGAGAAGAGAAATACATAGTTTATATTTCCATTCGGCTTAAATTCAGCAACTAAACCTGAATGAAGATGAATATCAGTAAGTGGCTGGAGCTCGTAACGCAAACTGTTTCCGGCTTCCTCAAATTCGTCAAGTCCATTACCGGTAAACTGAATTAACTGTGGCTCTACGTAAGTTTTTTTGATGCTTTTAAAGTTCTCTTCAAAAGCTTTTAAATCAGTTCCTTCTTTGAGCAGTAAATACGTTCTGAAGTTATTACTAAGCCAGACACCATTGTTAGCTTCATCTGAGTTTGTTTCCATTGAAAGAAGAAACTCGAAATTGAAATGGGAGGCAGGGGGCATGTCTTCATAGATTGCTGTAATCTTGTAAGAATGCTCATCATCCAGCAACAATGACTCCCCAACCACATTTTCTTTCCCAAAATATTTCAGCGCTTTTGATTTGGAGATGGCCATCGTGTATGGCTCTGAAAGCGCGGTCTCAGCATCACCATGAATTACCGGAATTGTGAAAACATTAAAGACGCTAGGATCACTAAATATGATGTCTGTTTCTTTGATATTTGTATCTCCTGAGCGGACATGAAATTCTCCTCTGGGTCTGAAACGAACCATATCTTCAACATCAGCGTAGTCATTTTTTAATGTGGGTCCCATTGGGGCAGAGGTTGTAGCCAGCTCTAAATAACTGCCTGAGAAATCAATAAAGGAAACTACCCTGGCAATTCTGTCTGCTTTTTTGTGATGTTTGTCGTAGCTCAATTCATTTGTTACATATAACAAAATCACAATACAGCTTGCCAAACCAACAGCGAGACCAAAAATATTTATAAAAGAATAACTCTTATTTTTCCAGAGATTTCTAAGGGTAATTTTTAAATAATTTCTAAACATAATTTTCCTATTCGCTTTTTAAGGATTCAACCGGATTTGACAGAGCTGATTTAATAGCCTGCCAACTTATTGTAAAAAAGGATATTAGAATTGCTGAAATTCCAGTAAAAGCAAAAATATCGACACTAACTTCGATGCGATAAGCAAAGTCTGCAAGCCATTGATTTGTAGCATACCAAGCAATAGGGATTGCAATGACAAAACCAAGAACGACAAGCTTGATAAAATCTTTCGAGAGAAGGGTTACGATATCGACAATGGAAGCTCCCAAAACCTTTCGGATGCCTATTTCTTTGGTACGTTTTGTTGCCATAAATGCCATCAAGCCAAATAAACCGAGACATGCGATAATGATTGTTATAATGCAAAAGACGGTAAAAAGTATTCCCAATCGTTCTTCTGACCTATAAAGACTTTCGAAAGTATCATCCATAAACGTAAATTGAAAAGGATAAGAATCCGCTACTGTATCCCATTCTTTTCTTATCCAATCCATCGTCTCTGAAATATTTGAAGGGCTAAGCCGGGCGGAGATATAATCTGGATTAGCATCACCAAGTGGAGCCATAACAGCAGGACGGATTTCTTGTTCAAGGGATTCAAAATGAAAATCTTTGACGACACCAATTATTACAAATCTATCTAGTCGTTGGTTTATAGCTTCATCAGGCTTCCAGCCCATTTCTTTTACTACAGTTTCATTTACAATTACTGAAATTTGCTCTGATTTTGTATTTGGTATTGTAAGGTTTGTGCCTGCAATCAATTCCATTTCCATGGTTTTAATAAATTGTGGGTCTATACTCATGTAACGCGCAGGCATGGGTAATTCTTGATCCTCGAAAGGATATAGGTATAATGTAGTACCACTGTTTCCGGGCAGGTCTCCGGATGCTGAAACTGATTCTATGCTGGAGTGATTTGCGAGCTTTTCAAGAAAAACATTTCCGAGTTCTCTTGTTTTGGTTGATTCAAGTGAAATATTCAATACTTGTTCAGTATTTAAACCAAGGTTTTTGTCTTGGAAATAAGTCAATTGTTGATCTATGATAATCGTACTTATAATTAAGATCATACTGACGGAAAATTGGAATACCACCAATCCCTTACGTAATCCTTCACTGGTTAGTAATTTTCCGTTGCCTTTAAAAATCTCAGCCGGTTTAAAAGACGAAAGAATAAATGCAGGATAGGTTCCGGAAATGATTCCAATCAGAAATATGAAAGAGATAAATCCAGTTATGAATAACGGAGACCATATGACTATTGAAGAAAGTTGGAGGTCCATTAATTTATTCACGTAGGGGAGTAGTAGCTCAACAAGTCCAAGAGAGAATACTGCGGAAGTAAAGGTGAGTAACAAAACTTCTCCGGTAAATTGCCAGAACAAATTTCCTTGTTGGGCACCTGCAGCTTTTCTTACACCAACTTCCTTTAATCGGGTAGTAGCCCGGGCGGTTGCGAGGTTCACATAGTTTATGCAGGCAATTAGTAAAATAAATATTCCTACAATACTGAAAAGGTATATATAATTAATACTGAAAATGCGTTCCGGAAACAGTTCCCATCCTAAATCTGATTTTAAATGAATATCCGTTAATGACTGGAGGTGAAACTCAGCATTTCCTAATGCCATTTTACCTTCAAGGATACTTGGAATTTTTGCTTCTACATCGTTCGGGGAAGCTTGTTCATCGAGTAAAACATAAGTGTGGAAAGAGCGAAGCCAGTTCCAATCCATTATCGATCTTCCGGAGAGAGAGTCCGGTATATTTATAACCATAGAAAAATTGATATGTGATTGTGCTGGGGGATCTTCTAAAATTCCGGTAACGATGTATCGATTTCTTTCATTAAAGACAATCTCCTGACCTATAGGGTTTTGTTCCCTAAAGTATTTTTGCGCGACAGACTTTGTTAATACTATATTGGATTTATCAGAAAGTGCCGTTTTCGGATCACCCTGTGAAAATGGGAATGTGAAAATGTCGAATAAAGAGGGATCGGTTCTTAGAATATTCTCTTCATAGAAATTCTCATTACCTATGGTAATTAATGTTTTACCATATCTGCTAGCTCTTACTGACGCCCGCACTTCAGGAATTTCATCTAACAGGGTTTGTGCAAGCGCACCCTCCATACTTCCGGTACTACGAAAATCACCATCAGGTCCTTGTTCTGAGGTGGTTACACGATATATATTAGCAGCTTTTTTATTAAAAGAATCAAAGCTCAAGTGAAATTGGAGGAAAATGAAAATAATAAGACAGACTCCTATACCCATACTGAGCCCTATTAAGTTTATAAGGGTGTATCCCTTATCTTTTTTCAAATTTCGCAAGGCGATCTTGATATAATTTCTAAACATAATTTTCCTATTCGCTTTTTAAGGATTCAATTGGATTGGAAAGAGCAGCTCTGAGCGACTTATATCCTATGGTTAATACAGATATCAATAAGATTCCCGAAAGTGCAAGTAGAAATATTCCAATTCCCAGCTCAATTTTATAAGCAAATTCTTCAAGCCAGTTTCTCATCAAATACCATGAAATAGGGGCTGCTATCACAAACGAGATTCCTGTTAAAAGAGCTAGTTCTGTTCCAAATAATTTTAGAATATCCAGTAGGTTTGCACCCAGTACTTTTCGAACACCTATTTCTTTGGTTCTGGTTGTTGACATGTAAGAAACAAGCCCAAATAGACCCAAAGAGCCAATTATGATAGCAATTAAAGTAAATGCGTTCATGATCTTGGCTGTACGTTGTTCATCTTCGTACATACTTTCTATTGATTCATCCAGAAATGAATATTCGAATACCAGATCCGGAAACGCTGTATTAAAAGCTCTTTCGATATCACCCAAAGCTTCTTTAGTTCTGGAGGTGTTAATTTTAACAGCGGAAAGAAAGAAGCTTTTTCTGGGAGCTAATAAAACAGGGGCCAAGCCTTCATGTAAAGATTGAGTATTAAAGTCTTTAACTACTCCAACAATCGGAGCTTCTGTTCCCCACATGGAAGCTGTTTTACCAATCAAGCCTGAAAGGTTATCTCCATACCCAACTTCTTTCGCAAATGACTGATTCACTATATAAGCGTTAACAGTATCAGATGGTTGTATGTTTGTACCAGCCAGTAAGGTAAGTCCATAGGTATCAATAAAATTTTCATCGATGAATTTGACTTGACCTGAATTTTCATGCCTGATGGAGTCTTCGATCATTATATAATTCCCACCCCAAACACTGTTATTTGTGGTCCCTGTATTAGAAAAGCTGACATTTTGAATAGTAGTTTTATTCAGTAATGAGCTTTTAAAAACATTAAGAATGGGCATATTCTCATTTTGGATGGGAACTTGAACAACGGCTTCTTTCTCAAAACCTAAATCCTGATTTTGAAAATATCTTATCTGGGAAGCCATTATTAATGTGCAAATAATTAATACCTGAGTAATGGTAAATTGCACTACAATCAATCCTCTTCTTAAAGTAAGACCTCTCCCATAGTTTGACTGGATCTTATTTCGGATGGCTTCTATTGGATTAAAATTGGAGAGATGTTGAGCCGGATACCAACCCGCAAGCAACGTTACCAGCAGGAAAATTGATACAATAAAGAGCTGTAATTCAACATTAGATAAGAGGTTCATCTCAGGAGAAAATCCTAAAACAGGAGATATATTTTGAAGAACGGTTTCTGATAAACCTACTCCCAAAACTAATGCTATTAGAGTTATAAAAGCTGTTTCTCCAAAAAAATGAAGCATTAATTGAGATTTTGTTCCTCCTAATGTTTTTCGTAGACCTACTTCTTTCGATCTGCTTACTGCTATTGCTGTATTGAGGTTTATGAAGTTGATACAAGCTGCTATAAGTAAAAAAAGACCAATTATACCAAGAGCTAACAACATGCTTTTTTCTATGACACGTCCATTATAATTACTGAAACGGCTGTCAAAATGAATTTCGGAAAGAGGTTGCAGAAAGAGATCTAGCTCAGCAGCAACTTCCTCGTTTCGATATTTTACAATCAATGCTTCAAGTTGTTCATTGATCTGTTCTTCTGAAAAACCGGGCTCCAACTTGACGTAAGTTTGCATAGAGCTTGAGTTACTTCCCCAACTTGGATTTTCTGCAGTTTCTCCATTTCTCTCCATGGTTGAGTTAGCACCAATAAATGTGAAAGGGAAGTCTGAATTTTCAGGCATATCCTTAACTACGCCCGTGATTTCAATATCTGCGGCTGTACCACCATTAAAGACTACTGATTTGCCTAAAACATCAGTTGTGCCAAATAATTTCAGGGCAAAATTTTGAGTAACAACAGCAGTATTAGGATTTTTAATGGCAGTTTCAGGATTTCCTGATAGCCAGGTATAAGTTAAGATGTTGAAGTAGTCGGGATCAACAAAAGCAAAATCACTTTCTTTTAATTTCTTAACAAGATTGCCATTATCGTAATATGATATGATTGGCTCGTTAGCAAGGTTATTAAAAACTAAAGTGGAATACTCAATACCGGTAACATCATTTCTGACAGCTTCAGCAAGTGGATATGGACCTCCACGATAGTAAACACTTTTTCCGAATTCAGTTTCATGCCGTACAACACGATAAATTTTATCAGAATCTTCATGCCATTTATCGAAGCTGAGATCGAATTGAATAATCAGGAAAATGACAATAGCACAGATTATACCGAGTGTTAGTCCACCAACATTGATGACCGTTTGGCTCTTATTCTTTAAGAGGTTTCTAAACGCAATCTTTATATAGTTTTTGAACATAGCTAATTCTCCCTATTCGGATTTGAGACTTTTAACCGGATTTATCTGTGCTGCTTTAATAGATTGAATACTTATGGTAGCCCAGGAAATAAAAATCGCTATTCCTCCGGCTAGCACATACAACCAAAAACCCATATCGACTTTGTAGGCAAAATCATCCAGCCAGACTGAAATAGCATACCATGCCATCGGTACAGCTAAAAGGATGGATACAAGTACAAGAACCGTAAATTCTTTATTTACTAAAAGGGTTATGCTGGTAGCTGAAGCACCAAGAACTTTTCGGATGCCAATCTCTTTAACTCTTCTTGAGATCATTAGCGAAGCGAGGCCAAAAAGACCGAGGCATGCAATGATAATAGCTAGAGCTGAGCCTGATATTGCTATTTTTTGTAATCTTTCTTCTTGTCGATATTGGCTGTCAATAGAACTATCCAAAAATTGAAAATTAAACGGTGTTCCGGGTGACACAGCTGCCCAGGTTTGTTCCAATTCTCTGATTGTCTCAAGAACGTTTTCGGAGCTTATTTTTAGTGAAATTCTTGGCGAAGGAGAGTTAAAGAAGCCGATATTAGCAATACCGCTTAATAGCAGAGAAGGGTTGATAGACATTGCTAAAGGTTCAACAGAGGTGCGTAAGGATTGATAATTGAAGTTTTCAACTACACCTATGATCTCATGGTCTTCAAAATTACTTCCCGGAAGTTTTTTTCCAATTGCATTTTCCCATCCATAATCATCTGCCAACGCCTGATTTACAATAATAGCTCTGCGCTCATCAGAAGTAATTTCATCAGAAAAACTTCTGCCTTCAATTACTTTAATCCCCATCATATTCAGATAATCAGCATCTACAAAATTGATATTCATCCGTCTTGTTTGCTGATCGGTATCTTTAAAATCAACACCTATCCAACCTTGTTGTGCCGGCGTATAAATGGAAGAAGCCAGATCCATAACGCTTGAATTAGAAGAGATTTGACTTTCAAAGAGTTCTTTTTTGCGAACAGACTCCTTTGTTATTTGAGAGAATCCCATCTGTGGCCCAAGCTGGAGATCTGTTTGCATGATCACGATTTGTTCTTTCTGGAAACCCAGATCTTTTGAACGAAGAAAATCCAATTGTTTATTAACCATAAGAGTACATGCGATCAGAAAAATGGAAATGGTAAATTGGAATACAACCATTCCTTTTCTGAAAATATTTTTGTCTCCTTTTAACTGAAGCTTACCTTTGAGTACTTCAATTGGTTTAAAGTTTGACAGAACAAGAGCCGGATAAATACCGGCAATCAAACTGATAAAAAGAGCCAAACCTGAATAGAGTAGAATTGTGTTTAAACTTAGCTGAAGTGAAAGCTGTGTTCCTGAAAGCTGGTTAAAGAAAGGCAGAAGGAATTCAGAGATTAACACACCAAGGCTTACTGAAAATACAGTCATTAACAGAGCTTCTCCCCAAAACTGATACATTAGGTGATGACGTTCAGCTCCAATCGTTTTTCTGATCCCGACTTCTTTAGCTCTTGAAGTAGAACGGCTTATAGATAAAGTCATAAAGTTGACACAAGCGATCACGAGTATTAAAAGAGCAATAGCTCCTAAAATGTAGGAGTAGGTTGGATCACTTACGGAAGCAATTCCAACCGGAAACTCTGTATTTAAATGAATATCAGTGATAGGTTGGAGGCCAACTTCATATTCTCCTTCATTGTAATCCTCACCGAGTGCTTGCTCCATCATAGCAGGGAACTTTGCTTGCACAGCGGTTAAATCGGCTTGCTCATTTAAAAGAACATATGTCTCAGGAGTAACGCTGTACCAATTCAGTAATGAATTTGGATTTAGAACTGTCTGCGCCTTTTCCATCGGGATAAGTAATCCGTATTGAATACTGGAATTAGTTGGAGGCTCTTCTATTATTCCGGTAACTGTAAATGCCTGGAATTCACCTCCCATCATTACTAAAAGAGTTTTTTGTAATGGATCTTCATTCTCGAAGTATTGGTTTGCCAATTCCGGTGTAAGTACAACTTCATTCAGCCCGGAGAAAATCTGTTCAGAGTCGCCCCTTAATAATTCAAAATCAAAAATGGAAAAGAACTCAGGGTCTACTGCTTGTATTGAAGTTGAAAAAGACTCATCAGATTCAGATCGTTTAACAAGATCATTGAATACATATCGTCGGGCAATTTGATCAACTTCAGGTATACTTTGCTCAAGAGTAGGTTTCAATACAAATGGCGTAACTGTATTGAAATAAATATCACCTTCCCCATAGTCTTCTAATGTCCATGCACGATAAATGCGATCTGATTTGGAGTGAAATTTATCAAAACTCCATTCATTAGTTGTATAGAGCAGAATCAACGCACAACAAGCAACTCCTAAAGCTAATCCTGAAATATTGATAAAGGAGTACATCTTTTGTTTAAAAAGACTTCGAAGAGCGATTTTTATATAATTCTTAAGCATGACAGATACCTTTAATAGTTTTAGACGTGAAAGCCTTCCTGCATATTTTCAGTAACTACATGTCCATCAAATAGGTGAATTACGCGCATCGCATAGTCCGCATCATGAGGGGAGTGAGTTACCATTACAATTGTCGTTCCCTGCTCATTTAACTCTGCGAGTACTTTCATTACTTCATTACCATGATCAGAATCCAGATTACCGGTAGGCTCATCGGCAAGGATCAGTTTAGCATTTGCTACTACTGCCCGGGCAATGGCTACACGTTGCTGCTGTCCACCGGATAGTTGCTGAGGAAAGTGATTTCGGCGATGCATCATGCTCATTCTTTCCAGAGCAGCTTCTGCTTTTTCTTTTCGTTCATCAGCAGACATCCCCAGATAAAGAAGAGGGAGTTCCACATTTTCGAATACAGTAAGCTCATCGATCAGGTTAAAACTTTGAAAGATGAATCCAATATTTCCTTTGCGAAGCTGAGCTCGTTCCCTTTCCGTCTTGTTAGAAACATCATGTCCAAGAAAATGATATTCGCCGTCACTGGGATTATCCAGCAAGCCCATAATATTCAGCAAAGTGGATTTTCCACAACCTGAAGGACCCATTATGGCTACGAACTCACCTTCTTTGATCTCGATGTTTACGTTATTCAAAGCAGTTGTTTCTACTTCTTCCGTTGAGTAGACTTTTTTGAGGTTTTTTGCTTGTATCATTGTTCAGTTAGTTTGTGTTATGTATTTATTTATATTTTTGTAAGGAATTTGGTTGAGTGTGTCTTACTTGGTTAAAGGGGTCAGCTATTAGCGGATAGCTAACAGCTTTAACCAATGAATTAAATTGACTTATGAAGAATTTTAGAGATTTGAAAGTATGGGAGAAATCACACAAAGTAGCACTGCGTGTATATGAGCTTACAACAAGCTTCCCAAAAGAAGAGGTATATGGCCTCGTGACACAGATGCGACGCTCAGCATCATCAATCCCAACAAATATTGCAGAAGGTTGTGGTAGAGGTAGTGATTCCCAGTTTGCATACTTCTTAAACATTGCACTTGGCTCTGCTTCAGAACTGGAATACCAAATTATTTT
Organism: Balneola sp.; assembly: GCA_965215865.1. Taxonomy (GTDB): domain Bacteria; phylum Bacteroidota; class Rhodothermia; order Balneolales; family Balneolaceae; genus Balneola. Next base: position 2,544,547 of record OZ244125.1, on the reverse strand, counting down.
ATCTAATGACCTACGGTTTGTAAGTGATGGTAATTGCCAAATAATTCTTAATGAATTAATAGAAGTAAAAAAAATGTTGAGCAAATTATATATAGCAGTTGGGAGAAAATGAGGAGGAAAAGCTAACAGCTGATAGCTAACAGCTGATAGCTTTTTTGAAAAGTCTTTAGGTGATTCATTTTGGCAATATTTCATTTTCAGAATGCTCATTGCAGTTCAAGAACCTCATTATCTCCAAAAGTATCATAGCTTGATGTAATTACTTGATCACCAGCCTCTAATCCCGACAATACTTCGTAATACTCAGGGTTAAGACGACCCAATCGAATATTTTGTTTTACTGCCTGAGTGCCATCTTCATTCAATTTAAAAACCCAATTTCCACCTGTGGTTTGATAAAAACCGCCTCTTGGGAGAAGCAGAGCGTTTGAGGATTCCCCAAGTTCTAGTCGGATTCTTGCAGTTTGACCTCTTCTTAATCCGGACGGTGCCTCATTCACAAATTCCATGTCAACCTGAAATTGACCATTATTGATAACCGGATAAACCTTCGTGATAACTAATTCATGGGTTTGGCCAGCGAAATTAAATGAACCTTCCAAACCGGTAGTAATTCTGGACAAATGAAACTCATCCACTCCAACTCTGATTTTATAATTATCAAGGATGTCTACCTGACCAATTCTTTCGCCTCTGTTAATTGACTGACCTTGTTGTAATTCTACAGTGGTAAGTTGACCGTTAATTGGAGCAGTCACGATCAGGTTTTCTAAAATAGCCTGAACTCCATCCAAACTTCTGAACATGCGTTTTTCAGATTCATCAAGTTGCCTTAGTTGTGATCTTGTTTGAACTGAATCACGTTTAAAGGACTCAGAACTTATTTCATATCTCTTTTTCTGATACTCATAATTTTCTTTAGCCTGTTGAAACTCCTGTTCAGAGGTGAGGTTTTTCTCGTACAATGATTTTTGTCTTTCAAATTCAGGCTTAGCAAGGTTCAATTGATTTTCTACACTGATCAATTGTTCTTTAAGCCGAAGGTTATTCTGCTCCAGATTCAAACGGGAATTTCTGACGTTGTTGATCTGATCATAAAGGCTTGCTTCCTGCTGAAGTACACTTAATTGAAGAGAAGAATTTGTTAAAACAGCGATGGTGTCACCTCTTTCTACAGTGGTTCCGGATTCGAGGTTAACCGACTTGATCACTCCACCTTCAAGGGCATCCAGAAAAATGGTACGAATTGGTTGAACAGTTCCCGAGACCTGAATAAACTCCTGAAATGAATTTTCAGCGACAGTAGAAATGGTCAGCTTTTCTTTTTCAACATTGAGTGTGGATCTGAAATCCATATAAGCAAAGCTGTAGATTGTAAATCCAATGAATGCTAAAACGATAACAATGAGGCCAATCTTTTTAGGCGTCCATTTTTTCTTTTCAATTTTCTTGTCCATTCCCATGGGCTGTTCTTAAACTCTTTTAAAGATGAATATTTTTCTTTCCTATATAATGTCAACTACTGTGCCAAAGCATCAGAAGCTCGTCAGATCAGTGTTTTTGAGGCTTTAGTAGGATTTTACTGTTCATTTTGATACACTTACTGTTCGATATCGAACACCTGAATTTTGAGCTATTCGCTATATATAAACCGGAACTGATTTTATGAATAGAATTCATTTTAGGTACAGTATTTGATAAAGGGATGTAAACTAACAAATTGATATGACCTCCAAGAAAGGAAAGATCTTAGTAGTAGATGATGATGCCGATGTGTTGCAGGCAGCTCGATTGTTTTTGAAGCAACATGTGAAATCCATAGAAACTGAAAAGGATCCTAATTCTATTCCAACACTTCTGAAAAACAACAGATACGACCTGATCTTGTTAGACATGAATTTTACTGAGGATGTGAGTAGCGGTAAAGAAGGTTTCTTCTGGCTACAAAAGATCCTGGAAATAGACCCTTCCATAGCAGTAATTCTGATAACTGCTTATGGTGATATTGATAAAGCTGTACAAGCCGTAAAAGCAGGAGCCACCGATTTTGTATTAAAACCCTGGAAGAACGAAAAGCTCCTCACAACGGTAATGTCCGCTATGCAACTCACGGATTCAAAAAGAGAAGTAGCAGAATTAAAAGAGACACAAAAGCAGATCAACAGTGATATAGATCATCATTATCGGGATATCATTGGTCGAAGTCCGGCAATGCTGAATGTATTCAACACTATTGAAAAAGTAGCAGCAACTGATGCCAATGTTTTAATTCTTGGAGAAAACGGAACAGGGAAGGAGATGATCGCGCGAGCACTTCACAGAAGATCAGCACGACATGAAAATGTGTTTATGAATGTGGATATGGGAGCGATCTCAGAGTCTCTTTTTGAAAGTGAATTGTTCGGTTATGTGAAAGGAGCATTTACAGATGCTAAAGAAGACAAAGCCGGAAGGTTTGAACTTGCCAACGGAGGAACACTATTTCTGGATGAGATCGGAAATCTTCCGGTACCACTTCAGTCTAAACTGCTTACCGTGTTACAAAACCGAAAGGTAAACAGAGTTGGCTCCGCAAAATCAAAAGAAATTGATATACGATTGGTATGTGCCACAAATCAGTCTTTAAAGGAAATGGTTGCTGAGTCCACATTCAGGCAGGACCTTTTATTCAGGATCAATACAATAGAAATTCAGTTGCCTCCATTAAGAGATCGGAAAGAAGATATTGAGGCACTGACAAATCATTTCATAAAACTGTATTCTAAAAAGTATAAGAAAGAAGTAAATGGGTGTTCAAAAGAAACCATTACAAAATTAGAAAAGCACAGTTGGCCCGGGAATGTTCGTGAACTTCAACATTCTGTAGAACGAGCTGTGATAATGAGTGAGACTAATACATTACTTCCGGGAGACTTTTTACTCACTCAGGAAACGAACGATACAGAACAGGTAGTTTTCGACGATTATAATCTGGAAGAAGTTGAAAAAATGGTTCTTCGTAAGGCCTTGAAAAAGCACGAAGGCAATATTTCTAAAGCAGCAGATGAACTCGGTCTGACAAGAGCATCACTTTACAGAAGAATGGATAAATATGGACTTTAAAGAGATTCATAATGCTTAGAAGTCTGAGAATAGGAATTATTTTTAGAGTATTACTTCTGTTTATAGTGCTTTTGATTGGAGCTTATATAGCATTAAACACTCAATACTATGTGAGTTTAGCGCTGATAGCAGTAATAGTTGTACTTCAGGTATTAAATCTTATCAGATATGTTGAGATAACAAATAAGAATCTTAAGCGATTTTTTGAGGCAATCAGTTACAATGATTTCTCACAGTCTTTTTCTAATAAAGGATATGGAGAATCACTGGAATCCCTGAACTCTGTTTTCAACAATATCATAGAAAAATTTAATAGGGAAAGAGCCAAAGGAGAAGAGAGCTATCAGTATTTGGAAACGGTGGTTCAGCATATCGGGATTGGATTATTTTCTTTCAATAAAGATGGTGAAATAGAATTATTCAATACGGCTGCAAAAAAGATCTTGGGAACCGCGGTCTTAAGAAATGTATCTCAACTTAAAAAGATCAGTGAGCCATTATATGAAGCAGTTCAGGATCTGAAAGGTGGAGCCAGAACTTTGGTAAGAACGTCCATAAAGAACAGAGAATCTCAGATCGCTATTTTTGCTACCGAGTTCAGAGTAAAAGGGGATCTTTATAAGATCATTTCTTTAAGTAATATTTCGTCAGAGCTGGAAGAAAAAGAAATGGAAGCATGGCAAAATTTAACTCAGGTTTTGGCTCATGAAATAATGAATTCCATTACACCAATTGCGTCACTCTCAGACACTGTTAACTCAATGCTGGCGGGTAATTTATTGAGCGAAGAAGGGAATAAGGATATATCCGAAGAAACAATGGAAGATGTAAAGGAAGCACTCCAAACGATCAATAAAAGAAGCTTAGGTTTAATGCGTTTTGTGGATTCTTACCGGAATATAACACAGATTCCAAGTCCCGATTTTGATGTTGTACTTCTGAAAGAAGTTGTTGACAGGGTAAAAAACCTAATGAAAGGAGAGGCTCTTTCAAGATCTATAACCGTTGAAACCGAATTTGAATCTGATTCTATTGAAGTAGTTGCTGACAGCCAACTGATAGAACAATCTTTGATTAATGTTGTAAAAAATGCATTCAAAGTTTTGAAAAACAGACAGGATCCGAAAGTGATCTTAAAAGGTGGTATTGATGAGTCAGGACACGCTTTCATAGATGTTCAGGACAATGGACCGGGTATCAAGGAATCATCAGCAGAGAAAATTTTTGTTCCATTCTATACAACAAGTAAGAATTCTCCGGAAGGGGGCTCGGGAATCGGATTAAGTTTATCCAGACAAATCATGAGGCTTCACAATGGAAGTTTATATCTGCTGGAGTCAGAAAAAGGAAGAACTATTTTTAGATTGAGGTTTTAAAAATAGAGCTTTGCTCTGAAACTGGGTTGAATTCCCAGATCATAAACGGTAGTCAAACCGGGGATAATTCGGTTATTATTCGTATTTCTGCCCGCTTTGAAATCAGAATACCAAGGGTTCTGAGTGTCTAACAAGTTATAAACAGAAAATAAGAATTCAGCTTTTTCTGTATTTCCGGTACTGAGAATATATTTAAGAGAAACATCCAGCCTTGAGTAATCCCCGATCCTGGTTTCTGTTTGTTCATCTCTTGAAAGCACATTATTTGGAGTCCCCGTTGCAAAATTCCAGGAGGCATAAAAACTCAGTCCATTAGATAGATCCAAATCACCAATCATAGAAAACTGATGTGTTCTGTCATAAGAAGGATGAAAAGGTTTGCCGTCATTGATCAGTAAATTTTCAAGCTCGGTTGAAGCCAGGGTGTAGGTAGATGAAAGGCTGAATTGGTTAAAGCTTTTCTTCAGGAGAAATTCAAGACCCTTACCAACGCCTGTATTATTGAAAAGAAATGGGTTTGTATCATCCTCATCAAAAAAGGATGAAATAAAATGATCGGCTAAGCTGTGAATTCGCAGATTATCAAAAAGTTTGTAATAGCCTTCTATCTGTATAAAAAGTGAATTTAAAGGCCTTAATCTTATGTTTGAAGTAAAATAACTAACTGAAGAAGGAGGCTGCTCGTTGTTTGTCATAACCCAGAAATCAGTGCTGTTGACCGTCAAAAAATCCAATTGATGTAGGAACTGGTAATTTTTGCTGAAACCCAGACCGAATGAAATTACAGATTCCGGTAAGAACTGAGCTTTAATTCTTGGAGACCATTTTAAATACTTTCCGTTGCTGAAATAATATAATCTGCTTCCTAAACTAACATGAGCTTCGGTGGAATTTGCAAAATCAAACTGACTGAACAGGTCCAGTAACTGACTAGTTCTTCTGCTTCTAAAGGATTGGTTACGCGGACTTAACTCAGTATATAGAACCTCAAAATCGCTGTAAGTAACTCCAAAATCTAACTCGAAGCTTTCAAAAGATTTGCTGAATCTCTGATTGATCTGAAATTCCTGAAGTTCATTTTCTAAGTTGAACGGTAAGATCTCAATAGTCGCGTTTTGATTGTTATTGTCATTTTCAGGCCTTCTGAAGTCATTATCCTCTTTTAAATAATTAGAATAATAATCGCTGAACCCTATGCTGCTTTCAGAATTTATATCATGGTGAAGTTGAGTGTTATAAGCCAGCTTAACCATTTTGCTCGACCACTCATTATTCGTATTGAATTCTTCTGATTGTTGTTGAAATCGACGATCATAGGATTGATTGGCTTCGTCCTTCCCGAAATACATACTTGCAATCAATTGTGAACCCGAAGTAGTTTCAAAATATAATTTACCATGTAAGTCGTAAAAAAAAGCATTTCCATTAACATTTTGGATGTTTCGATCTGCAAACTTGCGGACTGTATCACTTTGAAAATCATAATTCCGATCTATATCGAGTCCGTACCTTATGATTCCCTGATTGTTAAACCAGTTTATATCATCGATGTAAGAATGGCGGCCGGAAAACAGGAAACTGGATTTCCCTAATACAATCGGCCCTTCCAAAGTGCCGCTTAAAGCAGTGTTACTTAGCCCAACTGAGCTTTCAAAATTTTGCAGGTTACCGGTTTTGGTTAAAAATGTAAGTGTTCCGCCAAGTGGTGCCCGAAATTGAGCCGGTGTTACATCATAAAAGAAACCGCTTGTTCTGAGTACATCTCCATTAAGACCGTCAAGTAATCCGAATAAATGGCTTTGATTGTAAAGAGTGATTCCATCCAGCAAGACCCGAAATCCATCTGAAGAGCTCCCTCTTACATTCAAACCATCTTCAATAGCGGGACCAGTAAGTACCGAAGGAAGCGATTGCAAAGCTTTTGCAGAGTTGTTGTCCCCCAATGGACTAAAAGATCCTGCTTCAATTAAACTACTGAAGACGGAATCTGACGGAGTATAAAGAGCATTACCATTTACAATAATTTCATTTCCCCCATATAACCGTGGTTGCAATCTTACAGCGATATCACTCAATTCAGATCTTGAAGAGATGTCGAAATCAACCCGTTTTGATTCGTATCCGACAAAGGAGAATAAAAGTGGTATCGATGTTCCGGAGGAATTTATCCGTGCGCTGAAGGTGCCAGAAGTTGAGGAAGCTACTCCAGTAATTTCACCATTCTCGAACCAGGATATGGTAGAGTATGGCAATCGATCTCCGGTTTCAGCATCTATAACATATCCCGAAATAACAGCATCTTGTTTGTTGTTTTTATTATCGGTTTTAAATAATAGGGCCTGGTTTCTTTCCGGATTTACCTGAAGTCCAATATTTAATTTTGAGAGTTGCGACCTGAGATCCTCATAAAGAGTGGGGGAGTCTATAGAAACGGTAACATTTATATTACTTACCAGTGCTTCTCTGTACAAAAACCTCATTTCGGAATTCTGTTCAATTGAACTGATCAATTCTAACAAAGTTTTTGCAGAAGAAGAATTTTGAGCAGAGCTTTGGTTTATAGTTCCTGCCCAAAAAATAAAGAAAGCTATTTTAAATAAGGTTTTCATGAAACCTCAATTTAAGGGAATAAACGTAAAGCTATTTGAATTTACTTCTCTGAATGTACCACCTAATATTATCCCCAGATCATTGAGTGTGGTGGAAAGCTCAGTCAATGCAATAGTACCGGATATAGGCTCAGATGTGTTCTGCATACCCGAAATATCAATGATTGCTTTAAAGTGATGTTCAAGTTCGTTTACTACCTGCGAAACAGGAGTGCTTTTTAAAACAATCTCATTATTCAGCCAGTCCTTAAATTCTTCTGTATCTGCCGGAGATGCATCGCTTAATATATTCTGAGATATAGTAGCCTTTTCACCCGGTTTCAGGATTACGGAATTTTGATTGAGATCGTCGAGTCTCACACTTCCTTCTTCAAGAAATACTTTTGTTTCGTTTCCCCATGTACTCAGGTTGAACTGTGTTCCCAAGACGGTAACAACTCCATTATCTGAACCAACTGAAAAAGGTCTGTTGGTGTCTTTAGTAACATTAAAAAAGGCTTCCCCTTCAAGTTCGTAAGTTCTTTTAGAGTTTGAAAATTCGATTTGATAAAGAGATGAATTCGGGCGTAAGGATACTTGAGACCCATCTGCTAATGTCACCGTTTCGATCGCAGTTCCACTTTGTGCAACTAAAACCGGGTTGTTTAGATTGGTAAACCAAAAAATTCCAAGGAATGCAGCAAGCAATACTGTTGCAGCTGTTGCCCAAGCCCAAGTATTAGTTTTTCGGGTTGGAAGTGAAATGGTTCTGGCTTTCTTTTGTGGTTTAGTTTTTGAAAACACTTTATCCCACATTTCAGAAGATTCTGAAGCTAAAGAGTCAATCTGAACATGTTCTTTATTTTGATAAGCTAAAAGAGATCGAATCAATGGATCCTGAATACTTGAAAATCCTTCACCCGAAAGTAACGCAGAATCCAGCTGTTTAGCCAGCAGCAGGTCTTGATCGTTTTCAGGTAAAAGGTCTTTAGTTTCCATGATTCAAATATAAAAGAACTGCAGGTTAAATCATCCACCTGCAGTTCGTTGTGGTTAGTATTTTAATCCTCTGATGATCCGTCTTTAAGTGAGAATCGAACAACTTTTGCTACTTTTTTAAATCTAAGCAGAGCAGTTCCATCTCCTTCTAGTTCAATAGTACCTTCAATTACTTGAGTATCAGCTTCATCACCAACAGTTTTATTTAATGTTATGTTGTAAGTAAGTGTTCCGGTTACGCCCTGTTCCAGATTTCCATTAGCTTCAACAGAGTCCTTTTCGATCTCAACATTCAGGAACTCAATATCGACAGTAAAATCTCTGGATACCTGAACGCTGTCTCTTCTAAATCCGGAAGCATTACCTTCTCCATGATGTGTTCCGTCAATGCTAACTATTGAGCTTGTACTATGTAAACCTGCAATAGCGAAAGTATCTGCACGGGCAAATTCGGAGCTTCCTCTTCGGGAATTTACAGAACCTGATTTGTTGCCTGTAAAGTCTACGCTTTCAATAGAATCGGCATTAGCTCTGGGACGTGCTATAAAATCACCTTCAGGGGATTTGAAGATATAAGTATTCAGTAGTGCTACACTTTTACTGAATTCGCCATTATTTACACTACGATTATATTCTAACGTATGTGTACCGGTATCTGAATCATAAGAATAGGAATAATTGTTTTCTCTTCCTCTTCCGCTTCTGCCATCCGGGTCTGCTTTTCTATGATTATTTCCATAAGAAATGCCATCACTGTCAACAGTAGAAACTGCATCATACATACTGCTCATGATTCCGGAGTTTTCGTCAGATACAGACTCTCCGATAATTTGAGTGGCAAGGTCGATGTCTTCATCCGAAAGGGTTTCAACATCATTATTTACGGCAGAACAAGCTGCAAAGGTAACTAAAAGGCTTAAGCCCAGTAGTGTTAGTTTTGATATGTTTTGTAAAGATTTCATAGTGATTTCTCTTTTTGTTTTGTTAAAGACATTTGTGTCATTTGTCTTTAGTACACGAGTAGAATTGTATACCCCCAATCCTTTTGAAAAAAAATCAAAAAACAAATTTTAAATAACAGTTAACGGTACTCTTTTAAAGACTCACGCATATCTTTTAATGCAAGTCCCATATGATTTTCAATGGTTTTAACAGATACATCCAGTACCTGTGCGGCTTCTTTATAAGTAAATTCCTGAATAAAGCAGAGCCGGAAAACTTCCTGTCTCTTTTCAGGCATAGCTGAAACTGCTTTCTCTATTGCGTTGTTAAGCTCATCTCTTTTGTTCTTCCCATCTTCAGGTTCTTCATGGGCTGAGTTCTCTTCCGGATCCGCTTCTGCATCAAACTTGGAATGATCCCTGAAAAGATTCAGCATTCTGGTATATCCGATCCTGAATAGAAATGCCCGAAGAGACTTCGTTTCGTCTATTTCGTCGCGTTTTTCCCAAATCATTACAAAAGCTTGCTGAACCAGATCTTTAGCAGCTTCTTTAGCGGTTCCTCTCTTCATTAAATAATTAAGAAGAAATGCATTATATCGGTCAAAAAACTTTTTAAATGCCTCGTGATTTCCGTTCTTTATTTTAAGAGCAAGTTCAGGATCAGTTAATTCATCAGAATCTACTGATGCCAATAATAGAATAAGTTGTAATAAGAGCGAGTTCATATCAGAGAATATAATTCCAAGTAGTGTTAATGAACAAAGAAAGATTTCAGAATTTTAAAAGAATGAGACTGGTGGCGGTTGCCCTGACAGTTGTTGTATTTGTTAGTGGGTTCAAGTTAGTGCAGGAAAACTCTGTCACCATAGATAAAAGGGAAATAAAAAACGGAGTTGCCTTATACGCATCGAATAGTAATTACTATCCTGTAACCATAGAATTAGAAGCCGATCTGACAAATATGACTTCATCAGAAAACAACCCACTTGTTACAGTCTTGAAGGGGAGATCTGAAGAAAAAATTGCAGAATTGAAGGTTAAAGACCCAAAATCATCCTGGGGAATGAAGTATAGTTATATATTTTATCAGGGTAGTATTTTCGCAAAACATAATGATAAAATGGGTTATAGACTTCCTTTTAAAATTGGAGAACAACACCGATTAGATCAGGGATACAACGGAAATTTTTCTCATAGCGGGGAAAGTCGATATTCTCTGGATTTCAATATGAAAGAAGGAACAGAAGTGTATTCTTCCAGAGCTGGGATTGTTGTGGAAACAGAGGAAAGGTATTCTAAAGGAGGAAGCGATAAATCATTTTTAGAGAAAGCTAATTACGTAACCATTTTACATGATGATGGAACTTTTGCCCAATATTCGCATCTCAGAAAAAACGGTGTTTCAGTAAGAATAGGTCAGAAAATTAAAGCAGGAGAGAGAATAGGATATTCCGGAGCTACTGGTTATGTAACAGGACCTCATCTTCACTTTACCGTTTTAAAAGCAAAGAAGGGAGGGGGCTTTATTTCCGTTCCGGTCAAATTTGCCACCAAGGACGGAATTGTAACTCTAAAAGAAAAAGAAACCTATACAGCATATTAGCGTAGCTAAATTTCAATCTTAAGTTGGTTATTGGTTATTGGTTATTGGATGTTGATTATTCCTTCTTCTTCTCATTAAACTCATCCAAAGACAACCCTTTCATTACCGCATCATAACTGGAAATATCTTTTGGAAGAATGATGTCGTTTTTATCCTGACCCAATCCTTCCAGTGTATTAAGGTATTTTTCAGAAAGACGAAGTTTCATGGCATCTGCACCCATAGGTTGCGAAAGTGCGTGGGCAATTTTTTCTATGGAAATGGCAGTAGCTTCTGCAATAGATTCAATCTCATTAGCCAAACCTTCTGCTTCATTAATTTGTCGCTGCATTTCAGCTTCAGAAATATTTACCATTTCAGCTTTGATACCTTCAGCATCATTTACTTTAGAGCCTTGAACTCCTTCAGATTTTGCAATAACGGCACGACGATCACGCTCCGCTGTCATTTGTCGTTCCATTGCATTTTGTACAGTTCGTGGAGTAAGAATATTTTTGATCTCATATCGATGAACTTTAATTCCCCACGGAATTTCGATCTCGCTGAGAACTTTAACCACTTCTTTACTCATAAACGCACGTTCTTCAAAGGTCTGATCAAGATCCATAAGTCCGATTACCGAACGTGTGGTAGTCTGTGCTAACTGAATAGCAGCATAGCGATAATTTGTAACTCCATAGCTGGCATTAACCGGATCCATAACGCTTAAATAGATCACTCCATCCACTTCAACTTTTACGTTGTCTTTGGTGAAGCATTCCTGCGGTTCCACTTCAATGGTTTCTTCACGCAGATCCTGTTTGTATACAACTTTATCAACAAAAGGAACCAGAGCATGAAATCCGGGTCCAAGCGTTTTGTGATAATTTCCAAGTCTTTCTACAATGTATGAATATTGATTAGGTACAAGACGCAAAGACTTGATCACTTTAAAAATGATGAATAAAGTAAAAAGACCAACGAGAACCTGACTGATAATTTCAATGATTTCCATGACTAGTTATCTCCTTTAATTTCTTTACTCTTTGTATGATCGCTCACTTTACTTACCCCTTCAAAGAAAGTTTTCAAATTCGCCGTTTCTGTAGGTAGTACTGAAACGTTTGAATTTTTAAGTATAGAACCGAACTGCTCGATATATTGCTCCACCAATTTTGTACGAACAGCAAGTTCGCCTCCCGGCTTTTGCATAGCTTCAGCAATTCTTTGAATTCCGTTTGCAGTCGCATTGGCGATCAATTCAATTTCTTTGGCTTTACCTTTGGCTTCATTGATTCTGCGTTGACGTGCGCCTTCTGAAACCAGGATCTGACTTCGTTGCTCACCTTCTGATTCATTGATCCTTGCTTGACGAAAACCTTCGGAATGAGTGATCTCGGCTCGTTTTTCACGTTCTGCTTCCATCTGCTTTTCCATAGTGTCCACGATCTCATTGGAAGGGCGAATATTTTTGATCTCATATCGGAGTACTTTAATTCCCCATGGACCTGCAGCTTTGTCAATTTCCCGAACTATGTTTTCATTCATGGCTTCACGCTCAGAAAAAGTATCATCCAATGTGATCTTACCAACTTCAGAACGCATCGTAGTTTGAGCAAGATTTATAGCCGCCGCCTGATAATTATTGATTCCATAGCTGGCTTTGTGTGCATCCATCACTTTAATGTACACTAATCCATCAACAGCCACTTCAATATTGTCTTTGGTGATACAAGTTTGGCTTGGAACATCTAGTACCTGTTCACGCATTTCACGCCTGTAAGCCGGACGATCCACAAACGGAACCAGAAAATGGAATCCCGGTTTTAAGTTCTTTTTGAATTTACCAAGTCGTTCCTGTATTACTTCCTCTCTCATTTCCACGATGATAAATAATCGGGTGAGTATAAAGTAGAGAACGACTAATGTGATAAGAACACTGGTCCAAAACATAATAGCCTTTAATTTTTATTTTTAAGTTTTTCTGAGGTTGGTTCCTGAATCTGATCCACGGGTTCTACGATCCAGGTGGTATTGTCTCGATATTTGATCTTAACTTTTGTGCCTGCAGGAACTTCTCCCTCCAAAGTTCTGGCTTGCCATGAAATTCCCTGAAAACGAATTCTGCCTTCATCGTTATGTTCATTTAACGGTTCGACCACTTCCACGATCTGATCCATTGCTTCGTAATCTTCATCCGCAAATTTATAAGACGTTTCTGCCTTTAAATATTTCCTGATGAAAGGCATTGCCAGAATAGAAATTCCGGCGGAAGTAAATATCCATGCCATAGTTGCAGTAATAGGGTCGTCAAAAAAACCCAGAAAACGGGCAAGTGAAACCAAAAGTCCGCTGGCGCCTAAGATCAATGCCATACCGCTCGGAATCACAAATTCGAGTAACATCAGGATGACTCCACCAATTAAAAAGATCCAGGTAAGTAGTTCACTGTCCATAGCTTTGTGATGAATTTTACTGTCTTTAGTAGATACCAAATTGCGAGATAAAAATCTTGTTTACTTGGCACTAATTTTGCATTTATTTGTGAGTAAATACAATTGAGTCATTCAGAGCGGTAGCGATGAATCTGCACAATTACTTATATATTGAGAATAGTTGTGCAGATCCTTCTCCCGAATAATCGGGATCGGGATGAGAGGTAGGTCATCCTGAACTTGTTTCAGGATCTCTGTAAGGAATCATTATCCGGTCATCAGTAAAGTCCTTATCAGAGTATTAAAATTGAAATAGATTGAAAGCCATTTCGCAAGATTCCGAAACGAGTTCGGAATGACGATTGTTTAAAAGCAGAACATGCCCGATAAAAAAGAAGACCAAAAGAAAAATCACTCCATTGCTTCCTTAAAGGATACGCTGATCAAGATATTTACGCTTAGTAAACCGTACAGAGGAAGATTCTATTTTGCTACGGTTGTCGTTCTTTTAGCTTCAGGAATCTGGCTCACGGTTCCGTTGGGTTTAAGAGAATTACTGGATGCAGTCTTCGAAAAAGGAGATGGCAGTTTACTCAACTTACTCGCCATTGGCTTGATAGGACTGTTTGTACTTCAATCACTGTTCAGTTTTACCGGAAATTATTTTCTGGAATGGGTTGGGGAAAGGGTAGTAACCGATCTCCGGAAAAAAGTATATGAGCATCTTCACCGATTGGGATTTAAGTTCTTTGCGGAGAGACGCTTAGGTGAGATCACTTCACGATTAACAAACGACGTAGGTTCCATCAGAACGGCATTGACGGATTCATTACCACAATTATTAACGATCTCTTTTTCGCTGATCGGTTCCGTTTCGTTGATGGTTGCATTGAACTGGAGACTGAGTGCGGTGATCTTCGTAACCGTTCCATTTGTGACTATTGCTACTCGCTATTTCGGGCAGAAGATCAGAAAACTGTCACGAGGAATTCAGGATGAATTGGCGGATTCCACTGCTGTTGCCGAAGATGCACTTGGAGCTGTTCGATTGGTAAAAGCTTTTGTTCGGGAAACTTATGAAGTAACCCGATACTCTGATTCTATTGAGAAATTGTTCGGAACCGTCCGAAAGAAAGTAGTGCTTACTCAATTGTTCTGGAGCGGAGTGGGAATCATGTTCATGGGCACATTAGTAGTGATTTTCTGGTACGGTGGGAAAGAAGTTCTTGAAGGGAGATTAAGTGCCGGAGATTTGGTGGCTTTCATCATTTATGCACTGAATATTTCCCGATCCATTAGCCAGACTTCCAGATTGTACACGGCTGTAAATACTGCAGCAGGAGCTTCTGAACGGATTTTTGAACTGTTGGATGAAATTCCTGAAATCGATGATAAGCCGGATGCAATTGAAATAACAGATGTGGAAGGAGAATTGGAATTCAGTGAAGTTGGTTTCCGATATGAAAAAGAGCGACCGGTTTTAAAGAATATCAGCTTTAAGGCAAAAGCAGGAGAGACCATCGCATTAGTAGGACCGAGTGGGGCAGGAAAGACGACTTTGCTGAATCTGATCCCAAGATTTTACGATGTTGAAAAAGGAGTGATAAAGCTTGATGGAACTCCGATCAGCGACCTGAAAGTAAAATCATTTCGGGAGCATATATCCATTGTCCCGCAGGAAGTTCACTTGTTCAGTACCACCATAAAGGACAATTTGAAGTACGGGAAACTGGATGCTACAGATGAAGAGATCATTCAGGCTGCTGAAGATGCAAATGCCCATGATTTTATTATTGAACATCCCGATGGATATGATTCACTGATCGGTGAAAAAGGAGTGAAGCTAAGCGGTGGACAACGACAGCGAATGGCGATTGCCCGTGCAATTTTAAAAAACCCCGAAATTCTGTTATTAGATGAAGCGACTTCTTCACTAGATTCCGAATCGGAAGCACAAGTTCAGGAAGCCTTAAACCGATTGATGAAAGGTAGAACCACATTTGTGATCGCCCACCGATTGTCCACCATCCAAAATGCAGACCGAATTCTGGTGCTGGATAAAGGCGAAATCGTAGAAGAAGGAACGCATACCGAACTACTAGCCAAAGGCGGATTATACAGCCATTTATATGAACTACAGTTCAGAGATTTGGCCGGGGAAGCTTTGGGTTGAGAAGAACAATTGCCGTTTCTAAATGTTCAATTTTCGAATTGTCGAGATTAGCCAAACCGGTTTCGTATAAATCAAATCTAGAAGTATCATTCTGAATGGAGTTAAATGACAGAATAAATGAAAGGAATAAAATTAGCATATCACGATTAATTAATAGGCAAAAGGAAGTTGTGTTTAACCTCCTTGATGAATCCAGATAAATTTTTCACCATTAAAGTAAATAAGACCACCAGAACCCTCACTCTGCCGAATGCTTATTGCGGGATTAATTAATAGAACTTCTTCATCGCCTTTAATATCACCATTTTCTTCGAAAGTTATTCGATACGTTTTTTCCTTATCGAAAATCTTCCACTCATCAACCCAAGAAAAATCACCACCAGCATTTCCGAAACCATTTGCACCGCCAGCTAAAAAGTGTGTTTGGTTTCCTAGATAGAAAATTACTCCAGACATATTATCGCGCAACTTATTCTTTACAGCAATGGCAATATCAGGGATATCATCTCCATCAAAATCTGCAACATAAAAAGTAGGATTAAAGTCGTTATTAACTTTAAAAATATTTTTATGTGCTTCTAGTCTTTGTTTAGCCCATTCCGGTAATTCTTGAGTGAGTCCATTAACTGGAAGCAAAATCAACAGAAAAATAAATACTCTCATGGTCTAAGTGTTTTAATCGAATTAACTGAATAATTTAATCGGGTACAAGTGCGAACCCATCCCTGTCCCTTCCCTTAGTCAAGGGAAGGGGACTTTTAACTAAATTCTGAGTGGATTTATGGAGTCTCTCTGCCTGATGTTAGGGAGAGAACAAGAGTGGGTCAGAAAACAAGCTAGAAAATTGAATTCGAATTCTGTATTGTTTTCAATGGACTTGTCTAGAAAAAATATTACAGAACTGGCGAGAGAGCTTCGAAAAAATCCAACTCCTTCAGAGAAACTATTTTGGGAACTCGTAAGAAAAAGAAGATTCAAGGGATTAAGGTTTATTCGTCAAAAACCCTTTGTTCACACACAGTATGGAACTAAAAGATACTTTTATATCGCTGACTTTTATTGTGCAGAACATAAGCTGATCGTAGAAATTGATGGCAAAGTGCATGATTATCAAAAAGATTATGACCGGCAAAGAACAGTAGTTCTTGAGAACTTAGGATTGAAGGTTATAAGGTTTAAAAATGAAGAACTTGTTAATGAGGAGCTTGTTTTTGAAAGGATAACGGAAGCTATTTCTTAAAATTGGCGAACCCATCCCTGTCCCTTCCCTTAAACAAGGGAAGGGGACTTTTTAACTAAATTCTGAGTGGATTTATGGAGTCTCCCTCCCTGATGTTAGGGAGGGAACAAGGGTGGGTCAGAGAATTGTCGAAGAGTTCAAACTTTTGTTGATAATACTCAGAAATAAATAAAGGAGATCACTTCGCAAAGCTCGTGAATGGAGATCGAACACTTGTGTGAGATCAGAGGGATGTTGTGGGATTTATGTGCCAGTAAACTGCACAATATCTATTTCTCGTTTGGATTGAGGTTAAATTCCACAAGCGGGACGCTTGCGATAGGTTTTGAGGGAACAAGGGTGGGTCAGAGAATTGAAGCGAAGGTTCTAAATCTCACTATCAATTCAAAGCGTACAAATATTTTGCTGCTGCTTTACTCATGCGTTTATAATCATGGCCGATATCAGGGATTAGTTTTATTTTCCATTTGAATTCGATTCCCAGACTATCAGCATAGATTTTCGATTTATTATAAAAATACTCGCCTCGCGCCAGCCTATGTGTTCCTTGTTTGTCTGTTTCAGGTGATCGAACTAAGTGGCCTCTGGTTTCATTTTCATCATCTTTTTCTCCGAGAAAAACGATAAGGTTAGCTTTGAATGCTTTTTCGAATTGTTTATCTGTTGTCGAAACTCCTTTTAAACCATACGGAAATTTATCATAGCTGGAAGGAGTGGTATACCAACCCGAATTTGATGCCAAAATTCTGCCTGCATTATTATCCGGCTTAAAAAGCGTCATGCGATGCAAGATCTGTCCTCCTGCTGAATGCCCGAACATATCATAGGTTTCTGTGTCTAATTGCAGTTCATTTTTAACTTTGGAAAAAATTCTATCGAAGTCATCCCAGATCCATTCTTCAGGATCATTGTTTATCTCATAACCTAAAATGGCGGTACGCTCTTTATTTATTTCTACGTCCGTGATCATTCCTCCAAGATTATAGCTCCAAAACTCAGGGTAATATTTTTCCGGATAATGAAGAGACAAAATTAATATTCCATACTCTTCGGATGCTTCAACCCAGACATCCCGGTAGTCGTGACCATTTCGTCCTGCTCCCGGTATTACCATCATTACCGGAGATTGTTCGCTGAAATTCTTTGGTTTATGATAGAAAACTGTAATCATCTTATCATTGTTGGAACTTCCTCCATCTACTATAAAGTTGCCTGATCCGGTATTTAGGTCAATTTTATTGATATCCGAAGTATCTCTCTTTTGTATCAGGTTCATCCCGCAAACGGGGCATTCACCATCGTGATCAAATGTGAGAGTATCGTGTACCGGACAAGGAGGGCATACATAAGTGTTTTTGGTTATTTGAGAAACAGCAAGCAGGGGAGTTAACAAGAAAAGGAAAGAGACTGCAATTAAACGCATCGTTATTTATTGAATTCAAATGTGACATAGAAATAAATACGATCTGAACGCTTTTTTTGTTACGGTTATATAGATTTGAATATAATGGTTGGGGCATATGAGGCGAAGGGTCGATTGTTAATTCTCATTCCGAACGTCCCGTTCGGAATGTAATGCTGAAGCTCTGCTTCACTTGCTTTAATTTTTTATAGGAAGCAGGAGCTTCTGATGGGCATTCCCAAGCAGAGCTTGGGAACGAGGTTAAGTCGGAAAATGGATGAGATGTAACCCTTCAATAAGTAGTTTAGGTTTGGTAATTTAAATCCCGGAAAATATCTTCTTAATTAAACTTT
This sequence comes from Balneola sp., assembly GCA_965215865.1. GTDB lineage: Bacteria > Bacteroidota > Rhodothermia > Balneolales > Balneolaceae > Balneola. The sequence continues at coordinate 2,526,353 of OZ244125.1, read as the reverse complement.
GGGCTTCTTTGATTGTAGAATACCCGTAGCATTCAATTGAAGGTGAGCCATTGATCATAGCTGAAACAGATTTATTTTTTTGCTGCCGGTATAAGCAAAAAACTCTTTTGTTCAATTCAACAGCTCGACCAATTTCATACCCAACGCCGTGAGAAGGAGTTGTCACTTCACCAATTAAAATATCAGCTTCATTCAACCATTTCATATCCTGATCATGGATTTCTTGGTCTGTTGGTTCTTGACTGATTTCAGAAGAGCCGACATGCTCAGTTAAAACATCTCCGTACTTTTTAATTTCTTCAATTAACTGATTGTATAGCTCTGCATCTTGTCTTCCTCCTCTGATCGAACCGGAAAAATAAATCTTCATTAAAAAGTTTTTTGAATAGTTTTTCTAATTAACCTGACGACCTAGCGTTTAAGTGGCGCAAGTTTTCTTTTTTGTTGAAGTAACGGATTAATTGTATTGAGTACAAGTAAGAACCCATACCTCTCCTCCCCTAAAACAAGGTGAGGGGACGTTGTAATTAATATCTGAGTGGATTTTGTAGTCTCCCTCCATAAAGTTAGGAAGAGAACAAGGGTGGGTCAGAGAACTGGCGAAGGGGGCCAAGTGTTTATTGAAGATACTCAGAGTAAATAAAAGGAGATCACTTCGCTAGGCTCATGAATGGAGGTAGCGGATCAGGTGTGTCTCTATCTGACGATAGAAAGGGCTCCTTTTAAACAAGTAGAGCCTTCAGGCTCGGAGAGACTAATTCCCATCTCCATAAGCACGAATCACATCGGTATAACTCATATCAAAGAGGAGACTTCTGCTGTCCAGTTCCTGTATGAAACTTACTGGGACATCTGAGTTGTATAAACCAATGATCCCTGAATAAGAAAAGTTGTTCAGGAAACCGGCTTCTTTTAATTGAATGATATAATCAGTAGTAACGCCCGAGCTTTGGAGTCCGATTATGGCAGAGTAAGAGAAATCGTTCAGCAGTTCTGCCGCGTTTAATCTGTCCAGATAATCAACACTAACACCGCCACTGTATAAGCCTATCAATCCTGAGTATGAAAATTCGTCCAGGTAACCGCCGGCCTCCATTCGGGCAAGAAACTCATTGGGAACGCCACCATTATACAAACCAATTACTCCTGAGTAGGAAAAATCATCTAAATACCCACCAACATTAAGTTGATCCAGATAAGAAGTGGGAACACCTCCGTTGTAAAGCCCAATGATTCCTGAATAGGAAAAGTCATCCATATATCCTGCTTCGTTCATCATAGTTAGATATTCCATTGGCACTCCACCGTTGTACAGTCCGATGATACCTGAATAGGAGAAATCGTCCAAAAAACCGGCTTGATTCATTTGCTCTAAATATGAAAGAGGTACACCGCTATCGTACAGAGCCCGTATTCCGGTAGAATTGATTTGATTGGTATATCCGGCCTCGGTCGCAGCTTGTAAATAATCCAGATATACGCTAGTTACTCCTTCGGTTGTTGAAATTCTGGGAGGCAGCGGTGTAGCAGGAGGCAAAGGGGCTTGTACTACATTTTGTCCCTGAGAAACCGTTGTTTGATTGCCATTATCAAAGTTAAAAACAGAAATCGGACTGCTTGTTAAAAACCATACAGCCGGTATCACAGCAAACAGTAATATTGCGATGATATTTCTTTTAGTGGATGTTGGCGGTTCAACAAATTCCTGATCAAGCTTTTCTGTACCGGTGGCATTGGCTTGCTCGTCTATGTAAGAATCCAGATCAAAATCGGGATCATCCTGATTGCCACGTAGTTCATTTTTAAATCTTTGATTTGCCATAGTATTAATTTCTTTGATTCTTATATCCCTCGATCAGCGATGAAATATCGAATGAATTTAACAGATCATTGTCATTCAATGTTTTTAATACAGGAACCGGAACTTTGGCGTCGAAAAGTTCAGCCACCGTTTCTGTATCAAATTTATCTGAAAGTTCTGCTTCATTTAATTTTGTGTTATACTCTTCTAGAGTAGCAGGAAATTCAGAGGAATTATTTTCTACTTGAATAAAAGATGGATTTTCAAGATTCGAAAGTGCTTTAAGTCCTTTAAGTGCTGAAAGTTTTGCCAACTCTTCTAAACCCTCAAGTCCTTCCAGATTTTCCAGTTCAGCTAAACCTTCGAGGCTTTCTAATGCTTCCAGAGCCTCTAAACGAGCCAGATTTTCAAGTCCTTGTGTAACAACAATATCATTAGTTCCTACCGGATCACTGTCAGCAATAACAACATCAGGTTCTGAATTAGCTGTGACCGGAAGTACAGGCTCAGGAGCAACTGATTGCTGTTGGTATTCTTCTACTCCGAAAATATTACCGTAAACCAGCTTAGGGCTCCAGTCGTTAAAATATAGCAAAGCAAAAATGGAAAGCCCTACAATGAGAAAGGTGTTTTTTAGAAAGGAGGAACCTTTGGTAGGATCATTAGCGTGATCTTCAAACTGTTCGTCAGGATGAGATTGTTCTTGTAAATAGGCATCCAGATCAAAATCGGGATCATCCTGACCACCACGGAGTTCGTTTTTAAATCGTTGAGAGCTCATTGTATTTATTGTCCTTCAAGTTGATAAGCAGTTACTACGGATTCGGACGACATATCATCCAATAATCCTTTTTCGTCAAGAATTTTCAAAAAACTAACGGGGACCTGATTTTGGTGTAGTCGTACGATTGATGTGCTCCCAAAATTATTCAAATATCCACTTGTTGCTATTTCAGAAATATATTCTGTGGGTACACCATTCTGATATAATCTTGAGATGGATGTACTACCGAAATCTTCCAGTACATTCGCTTCTTTAAATTTTATGATATATTCGAAAGGAATCTGGTTTTGGTATAATCTGGAGATAGAAGTACTTCCAAAATTGTCCAATAATCCTACGTCAGCCATATTTTGGATGTAATCAAAAGGAACTTGGTTTTGATACAATCTTGATATAGATGTACTCCCGAAATTATTTAGAACTCCTGCTTTTCCGAATTGATCGATGTATTCTACAGGAACATTGTTTTGGTATAAACGCGTAGATGCACTTCCTCCAAAATCATCCAGATAACCATATTCTTTAAGTTCAGCAAGATAATCAGTGTAACTCATTCCAAGGTCTGCAACAGTATTTCCGGGCTCGAAACTAAAATTAGATCCCTGAAGAGGGACGGGAGCAGGAGGTGCTGTAATTATCCTCACATTAGGTTCAGGTCTCTCTACTACAATGGTTTGACCAGCCTGAGAAGAGGTAAAGTTTGAGCTATCAGAGAAAACTGAAAATGGATCACTTAAGAAGAACCATATTGCCGGAATTAATATAACCGAAAGAGCCAACAGATTTCTTTTTGTTGTTGGATGTGAATTGAATTCCTGTTCAAAGTTCTGATCGCCGGCGTTTGCTTGCTCATCTATATATGCATCCAGATCAAAATCGGGATCATCAGTATTGTGTAAATCGTATCGAAACTTCTGCTTGCTCATTTTAATCCTAATTGTTCTCGTCTTTATACATTTCTACCACATCCACAAAGCTTAGATCTTCATACAATCCTTTTGCTTTCAGATCGTCTAAAAAGGCCGTGGTAACTCCGGCTTTATAATATTCTGTGATGTATACAAAGCTTAGATCGTCAAGATAACCGGCTTGGTCCAGAATTCTTAGATAATCCATAGACACATTGTTTTTGTAGAATTCGCTTATTCCGATATAATTCACTTTATCTAAAAAGCCTGCTTCTTCAAATTCAGAAATATAGCTAAGTGGGATATCGTTGTTATAGAATTCAGAGATTGCCACAAAGTTTAACTCATCCAGAAAACCTGCATTATCAACTTCCTGAATATAGGAAACGGGAACACCTGCCGAATGAAGTTGGCGAGCTTGAAAGGCACTAAGTTTGTCGTCTTCCAGTAAACCCAGCTCTTTTAGCTCCACTAAATAATCAGTAACAGAAGGAAGATCTGCACTTGCTGAAGCTCTGGCTAGCTCGCGCTCTATGGCTCGTTCGATCTCCCGTGTTTCCGGAATAGTAATTTCCGGGATCCGGATCTCAGGGATATCAATAACAATTTGATTTCCGGCCTGACCTGTTGCTACAACAGTGGCTTCATCACTTCCGAAAATACTAGTATATGCTTGTTTTGGGCTCCAGTCATGGTACCACAGGAAAGCAGTGAATACCAGAGCAAGACCCAAGCCCGCGTTTTTTATAAAAGAAGTTTCGTGCTCATCCTCAATTTCCTGAGTTGGTTCTGAGGTTTTATGAGCTTGTTCATCGAGGTAGGAATCTAAGTCGAAGTCGTCGTTGTTGTTGGATCTTTTAAATCTGCCCTGTTGTGTCATGGTGATACAATTTTTTCTGTAAGACGAAAAAGAAGCTCCCATTGTTTCAAATAAGAAATTTTCTCTTAAAGTTTCTTAGATTAGACTAAACCATAAATTAATTCCTTTAAGATGAAAAGAAGTATAGTTGGAGCAGTATTTTTAATGATTTGTTTTTTGTCTACAGCGGTATTGGCGCAGCTACCGGTATCCTTAACTCTTCCGCAGGCTAGCCCAAAGGAAACACGAAGTATTACCATAGGATTTACAACCATGAGTTTTGAATACAACTCAGTAGGAATTAAAGGGCGTGAAATTTGGGGCGGACTTGTTCCTTATGGTGAAGTGTGGAGAACAGGCGCAAATAAGAATACTCTTTTCACAGTAACTGATGATGTGCTTATCAATGGGCAAAAACTAAAAGCGGGTTCTTATGGAATGCACACTATTCCGGGAGAAGAGGAATGGGTGATTATTTTTTCAAACTTCAGTGAAGCCTGGGGAAGTTATTTTTATGACGAAAATGAAGATGCCCTTCGGATTAAAGTAAATCCTGAAGAAATGGACAGTAAATACGAATGGATGAAATTTTCGTTCAGTGACTATACAAACACTTCTGTGGATATTTCGTTGAAATGGGCTCATCTGAAAGTTCCATTTAAAGTTGAGATACCAATGGAAACAACTTTTGCTCATATTGAAAATCAGTTTAGAACACTTCCGGCATTTTCGTGGCAAGGTTGGGTTCAGGGAGCAACATATCTGCAAAATAATGATTACAAACTGGATGTAGCTTTACAATGGGCAGCAAGAGCTTTACAAATTGACCGAAGTGTTCAAACATTAGGATTACATGCAAAGTTACTGGTCTTAAACGAGCAGAAAGAAAAAGGGTTAGAACAAGCCGCTGAGATGAGAAAAGAATGGTCAAGCGACTGGAGAGCTCATTATTCAGCAGCAGAGGTTTATGAGGAAGCTGAAGAACTTAAAAAAGCTGAGGAAGCGTACAAACAAGCAAAAAAGTTGGCTTCTGACGATAGAACCAAACAGGTGCTTCAGAGAAGAATTGATTCTTTGAAAGAAAAGTAATGGAAGATTTAAACAAATAACTAATAACCTAAAACTTTTTGTTAGTGGTTATTAGTTAATTGATTTGGTTTAAAACTAATTTTTAGCTTTACCTTGATGGAGCAGTTCTGCTAATTCTACGATCTTGATAAACTCAGCACGATATCCATTTTCATCAATGCCTTTCGATTCTTTGGCTAATTGCTGAACCATTTGGAACGAGCTGTTTCCTTTGAATTTTGAATCCCGAAGTAACATACCGAAGGAAGCTACCGATGATGCAAACTTGAGATTTTCATTAAGATTTGTGGCTTCTGATTTATAAACTATTTCCGATATTAAACTGCTTTTAACCTTATTCGGATATTTATATCGCAGTTTAACGGTCAACAATTCGTTGCCGTACTTACTTTGTGCTTCAGAAATTTGGTCCTGATAGTTTAAAGGATCAACCGGTAGTAAGTTATTTGAAATAGTCACTCCTTCAGGTATAACCTCATATAAAGCAGTAACGGTGTGTCCGGCCCCAAGTTCTCCGGCATCTTTTTCATCATTATTGAAATCTTCATCAGCTAACAAGCGGTTTTCATAGCCTATCAATCGGTATGCTTTTACGTTCTGTGGATTGAATTCAACCTGAATTTTCACATCTTTTGCAATAGTATGAAGGGTTCCTCCCATTTCAGAGATCAACACCTTCTTTGCTTCCAGTAAATTATCGATGTAATAATAGTTTCCGTTACCATTATTGGCGATCTGCTCCATTTTAGAATCCTTCAGATTTCCTGTGCCAAAACCTAAGATTGACAAATCAATTCCTTGCTCTCTTTTTTCTTCAATAAGTTTAACAAGTTCGGATGTGGATGAAACTCCAACATTAAAATCACCATCTGTAGCAAGTATAACTCTGTTATTTCCTTCTTTTTTATAATTTTTAAGTGCTACTTTGTACGCTTGTTTTATTCCATCTCCTCCGGCTGTGGATCCTTGGGCGTATAAATCATCAAGAACAGAGATTATTTTCTCTTTTTGATCCCCCGAAGTGGGAGGGAGTACTAAGCCTGAGCTTCCGGCATAAACAACAATGGATACAAGGTCTTGCTCTCTTAATTGATTAACTAATAGTTTGAACCCTTTCACTAGCAATGGAAGTTTATCTCTTGAGCCCATAGAACCGGAGACATCAAGCAAAAAAACGAGATTGCTTGGGGGCAGATCATCAGCATATATTTCTTTTCCTTTTATTCCAATCTGTACAAGTTGATGTTCGGGATTCCAAGGAGAAGGTCCAATATCCGTGTGTACTGAAAATGGCTCTTCATTTCTTGGCTGTTTATAATTATAGCTGAAATAATTTATCATTTCTTCAACCCTCACAGCATCTTTTACAGGCAGGCGACCATCCATGATCATTCGCCGAACATTAGAATAAGCAGCTCCATCTACATCAATAGCAAAAGTGGATAGTGGATATTCAGATGGAGTGAGAAAAGTATTTTCAGATATAGTTTCGTATTCCTCACCGGGTTGCAAATTCGGTTGATAAATGCTCGAGTAATAACTACCTGTACAAGAAATGAATAAAGCAAAAGAAGCGACAATAGTAAAAATTTTCATAGCAAGAGATTTAGTTGATACTAAAATTACTTCTTGCTTTAAAAAAAGTTCCCGTTTACGAATTCACTTAGTTATCGATATTTATTCAATAATCAATATTGAATAACAAATGACCAATTTCCAAGTCTCTTAACTAACTTGGAAATTGGTTGTTGGGTATTGAAACTAATTTTTAGCTTCTCCTTTATAAATTAGCTCGGCAAGCTCTACGATCTTAATAAACTCAGAACGATATCCATTTTCATCAATGCCTTTCGATTCTTTGGCTAATTGTTGAACCATTTGGAACGAGCTGTTTCCTTTGAATTTTGAATCCCGGAGTAACATACCGAACGATGCCACCGATGATGCAAACTTGAGGTTTTCTGATAATTCAGATCTGTCTGATCTTTTTATAACCTGAGTAAGAAGTTGGCTTTTATCGCCATCAGGCTGTTTGTACCGGAGTTTTACAGTCATTAGTTCATCATTGAAACCATTTACAGGTGTAGTTGGTGTTTGATATTTAAGTGGGTCGATATCACTTAAAGATGAATCTATATCCACTCCGTGTGGGATCACTTCATACAACGCTGTAACAGTATGACCGGCTCCAAGTTCTCCTGCATCTTTTTCGTCATTATTGAAATCCTCATCAGCTAACAAACGGTTTTCATAACCTATCAACCTATATGCTTTTACATTCTGCGGATTGAACTCTACCTGGATTTTCACATCTTTGGCAATGGTATGAAGCGTTCCTCCCATTTCAGAAACAAGCACTTTTTTGGCTTCCAGTAAATTGTCGATGTAGTAGTAGTTACCGTTTCCGTTATTGGCGATCTGCTCCATTTTGGAATCTTTCAGATTTCCGGAACCGAATCCCAATACAGAAAGAAAAATGCCTTCCTCTCTTTTTTCTTCAATCAGGTCAACAAGTTCGTTATTGCTTGAAACGCCCACATTGAAATCACCGTCAGTAGCAAGAATGACTCTGTTGTTTCCGTCTTTCCTGAAATGTTCTTTGGCAATCTGATAAGCTTGTTTTATTCCCGCAGCTCCGGCGGTTGAGCCTCCTGCATTTAGTTTATTCAATGCTTCTAGGATGGTTTCTTTATCAGCTCCTGAAGTAGGAGGAAGTACTAATCCGGAACTACCGGCATATACCACAATAGAAACATAATCTTCTTCTCTTAATTGATTGGTAAGTAGTTTAAATCCTTTTTTAAGAAGAGGAAGTTTGTCATGAGAACTCATTGAGCCGGAAACATCCAGTAAGAATACCAGGTTACTTGGCGGTAGATTATCCGCTTCAACTTTTTCTCCCTGAATACCGATCTGTACCAATTGATGATCCGGATTCCAAGGAGCTTTTCCAACCTCGGTATTCACAGAAAAAGGATGTTCTCCTACAGGATCTTCGTAATCATAATTGAAATAGTTTATGAGTTCTTCTACACGAACCGCATCTTTTACAGGCAAGCGTCCGTCCATGATCATTCGACGAACATTGGAATAGGAAGCACCATCCACATCAATAGAAAAAGTAGAAAGGGGAGTTTTGGCAGCCCATTTGAAGGTGTTTTCTGAGATCTCAGCGTATTCTTCTGTGTTATAATCTCTTAAGGCTGGGGGAGGAGAGGTCATGCTTAAAGTCGATGATCCTCTGAGCTGAAGTTGAAATTCAGCTTTTTTTGATATTACAACCTGATCATTTCCTACTATAACTTCCTCTAAAGTGGTACTTTCAGGATCTAATGAAATAACAAGATTGCTTAGCCCTGTTTTTGGAACTGTTATTTCCGTAGAATACTTCTTAAAGCCAACGTATAGAACCTCAATTAAATAGGTGCCCGGTTCAGTATAAAATTCAAAGTTTCCGTTAGCGTCAGAAGTTTCACCAATGGACGTGGCTTTAATTTGGATGGTTGCCCCAACTAATGGTTGCTGAGTATCTGCATCAATGACCGTTCCCTGAACTTTAACTTTGTCGTGTAAAAATAGTGGATTTGGAATGTCAATTACTTCTGGTAGGACAAGAAGCAACAGGCTTGCGATGAATGTCTTCATAGTATTTCCCTAAATTTATTGAAGATTGTGATTCAACCTAACCGATTGTAAACCGATGTTAAATCACATAAGGATGTTATAAAGACGAGCAAACACAGGAGATGGTTGAATTGATGTACAATGAACTTTAAAGCTGTTATTTGTAATTTGAGAATTGGTATTTACTCTACCACGGAAGGTTATCCAAGTCTACATTCCCGCCGGTGATGATAATCCCGATTTTTTTACCCGCAAATCTATCCTGATTATTGAACAAAGCTGCAACCGGAACGGCACAAGATGGTTCAATGATCATATTCATCCGTTCCCAGATAAACCGCATAGCTGAAATGATTGATTCTTCATCAACGGTAAGAATATCATCTACATGTTTTTTGATGATCTGAAAAGGGAGTTCTCCAAGAGAGGTTCGGAGCCCATCAGCAATAGTATTGGTGCTGTAAGCCGGAATTAATTTTCCTGCTTTGAACGAACGATAGGCGTCATCAGCTTCAATCGGTTCCGTACCTATTACTTCGATATCAGGATTAATAGATTTTACAGCTAATACTGTTCCACTCAATAATCCACCTCCACCGATGGGTGTCATAACAATATCCAGAAAAGGACATTCTTCTAGCAATTCAACAGCAGCTGTACCTTGTCCGGCTACAATTCTGGAGTCGTTGTAAGGATGAATGGTTGTCGCCCCGGTTCTTTTAACAACTTCGGCTAACGTTCCTTCTCTGGCATCCAAGCTTGCCTCACAGAATGTAACTTCTGCGCCATAGTTTTTAACTGCTTCCACTTTTACTTTCGGGGCGTTTTCCGGCATAACCACAAAAGCTTTAATACCACGTATCCGGGCTGCTAAAGCAAGTGCCTGAGCATGATTTCCGGATGAATGTGTAGCCACTCCTTGTTCAGCATCTTTATCCGACAGAGTTAGAACTGCATTACATGCTCCGCGAAATTTGAAGGCTCCTACTTTCTGAAAATTTTCACATTTAAAGAAAACAGAAGCTTTGGAGCGGATATTCACCTTTGCACTGGTCAGAACAGGAGTTCGATGTGCGTATGGATCTATTATCCTGTGCGCAGCTTTAATGTCTGAAATGGTTGGAATAGAAAGAGTGTCAATCATTGATTATCAAATAGTTTTGCCAAAATAAGGAGAATAGGGGATTATGTCTTGGTAATTGTCTAATTAATATAAATAACTAAGAAATTCGGAGTTAATACTTGCATAGATTCGTTCTTTTAGGCTTAATCATATTCTTATCTGCTAAAAATATCTATGGACAAGAGACCATTAAATTAGTTCGAACTACCTCTCCGATCATAGTAGATGGTATTCCTGATGAAGCTGCCTGGGAAGCAGTGGAACCATTCCCAATGGTACAATATGAACCCGTTTTTAAAGGTTCTTTAAGTGAAAAAACAGACATCCGGGTTACTTATGACGACGAGTATTTGTATGTAGCTGCAAAGATGTTCACTGAAGATCCATCAACTATAGCTGCGAATAGTTTATACAGAGACAGCTATAGCGGGGATGATGTTTTTGCAATTATTCTGGACCCGTTCAATGACGACCAAAATGCTCTGAGATTTTTTACTACTCCGGCGGGTGTAAGATTTGACCAATCAATTTCAAATGACGCAAATTCTGTAGCGGGATCAAATGCTGTAAATGGAAGCTGGAACACATTCTGGGATGCGTCAAGTACCATCCAAGAGGACGGGTGGTATTCAGAAATGAGAATTCCTTTTTCCAGTATTGGATTTCAAAGCAGTGATGGAATTGCAGAAATGGGTTTGATCGTCTACCGATGGCTTACACACCATAATGAAAGGCATATCTATCCGGCTATTCCGCCATTGTGGGAAGATGGAAACATAAAACCTTCTCAAGCTCAGGATGTAATTATAACCGGGGCAGATTCAAAAAAACCGGTTTATTTCACCCCTTATATTTTGGGGGGATTTACACGATTAAATGAACTTGGAAGCGACTCGCTTGACTATTTTTACGATGATGAAGTTAAAGCTGAAGTCGGTTTTGATCTTAAATACAATATTACCTCTAATCTTACTTTGGATGTGACCCTAAACACCGATTTCGCACAGGTAGAAGCCGATGATCAGCAACTTAATTTGACTCGGTTTTCACTCAGTTTCCCTGAAAAGCGACAATTTTTTCAACAAAGATCAGGATTGTTCGATTTTAATTTTGGAAATACTAGAGTGTTTTACAGCCGGAGAATTGGTTTAGATAGTAGCGGAAATCAGGTAAGGATATTGGGGGGTGCGCGACTGACAGGAAAGATCAATGATCTGGACATTGGATTTATTAACCTGCAAACCGGTCAAAGTGATGAAATCGATTCCGAGAACTTTAATGTATTGAGAGTGAAGAAAAATGTATTAAATACTTCTTCTTATGTAGGTGGTATTTTCACCAGTCGTTTAGGAGTAAATGGGAGTTCCAATATTGCGATGGGATTGGATGGGGATTTCAATATTTTTGGAGACGATTTTATAGAAGTACGAGTAAGTCAGACCATAGATAATTCTGTGAGTGAGGAGAATCGTTTTGATTTTGAGGACAATAGCATTTTCAGATTAACCTGGCAAAGAAGAGCGTCTATTGGATGGTTTTACAGATTCTTTGTAAACAGAACAGGTGCAGAATTCAATCCCGGTATTGGTTTTTTCAGAACTGTGAATACATCAGACTATTTTTATCGTTTAGGATATGGATGGTTAGGAGAGGAAGAGTCTATTTACAGACAGCATTCAGTTAATATCGGGAGTTATAATATCTTTCAAAATGACACTTATGACTTGAGAAGCAGGTTTATTTCTTTAGAGTGGAATACCGATTTCAAGACATTAGGATCGGCTGAAGCTCAGATAAGATATAATCAGGAACATTTACTTCCGGACGAAGATTTTAATCTTGTGGGCAAGATCTATATACCGGTTGATGATTACGATTTCTTTGAAAGTAATTTTTCTTACAGATCGCCTAACAGCAAAAAACTCAGAATTAACGCTACTTTTGAATACGGTAAATTATTTGACGGGAGAAGAGTTCAACTGGAAGTTGAACCGGAGTTAGTTGCAAATATTCATTGGGAAATTGGCGGGAGTTATCAGATAACTGATTTAGCTTTTCCAGAAGCTCAGGGAAGAGACAAAGAAAAGTTTACTGCTCACCTTGGACAAATCAGAGCTCAATACGCTTTAAATAAAAAACTTTCCACCAGTGCTTTTATTCAATATAGTAATATCGAAGAGTTAGCCGGCGTAAATTTCAGGTTCAGATATAACTTCAGTGAAGGAAGAGACCTTTGGTTTGTGATAAATGAGCAATCTTATACTGTAAAAGATCAAAGAAATATGGGATTACCAAGGTTACCAACCTTACAAAGTGGTTCTATTTTGATAAAATATAATCACACTTTTATTTACTGATCACACACCTATCAGTAGAAAATTATTTAACTCCATTTTACGGCTTTTTTTGTTAGTCTGATTACAACAAAAAATTAACTACGCTATGAAAAAAATTACGCTACTTCTTATAACTGCATTTCTTTCAATTTCTGCATCAGCTCAATTTCAGGATGTAGTAGAAAGATTTCAGTTCGATCCTTCTATCAGCTATGATAATTCCATTCCTTCACCAACAGAATATTTGGGTTATGAGCTAGGTACTGAATACACTTTCCATCATCAGGTGATGAATTATTTTGAAAAACTTGCCGAGTTATCTGATAAGATCACTTTTCATGAGTATGCTCGAACTTATGAAAACCGCTCTGTGAACTATGCGGTCATTACTTCAGCGGATAATCACAGTAATCTTGATGAAATAAGAGCGCAGAATTTAAAGATTGCAAATGCTCCTAATTCGGTATCTGTAAATGAAGAGCCGGTTGTAGTTTGGATGAGTTATAACGTTCACGGAAATGAGCCGTCCAGTAGTGAAGCGGCCATGCAAACGGCATATCGATTAGTAGCTTCTACAGATTCAGAAACACAAAGCTGGTTAGACAACGCTGTAGTTATTATAGACCCAATGATCAATCCTGATGGACGAGACAGATATGTGTATTGGTACAAGTCCAGTCAGGCAAATGTTCTGAATGTAAATGCAGAGGATTTGGAGCATGACGAGATCTGGCCGGGAGGAAGAACGAATCACTATTGGTTTGATCTGAACCGCGATTGGACATGGTTGGTGCATCCTGAATCGAGAGGAAGAATAAACGTGTATCAACAATGGATGCCACAGGTTCATATCGATTTTCATGAGCAGGGTTTTAACAACAACTATTTTACTATGCCGGGAACTACTCCAAGAAATCATGAGCTGCCTGCAGATTATGAAACATGGGCAGATGTATTTGGTCGCGGAGCAATAGAAGAATTTGATAAAGCTCAGGTTAACTTTGAAACTCGTGAACGTTTCGATTTCTTTTATCCTGGTTACGGATCTTCTTACCCAAGTATTATGGGTGGAATTGGAATGTTGGCTGAGCAGGGTGGACACAGCAGGGGCGGACGCGCTGTAGAAACCAATGATGGTTATGTGCTTACACTTCGCCAAAGAGTTTTTGATCACTATAAAAATGGAGTTTCCATTGTTAAAACTTCAGTTGAAAACAGAAAGGCATTAGTCGAATATTTCCAAGATGCTCGTTCTCAAAACACTCAAAAAGGAAATACAAAAGCATACATCCTTCCCAATAATTCCAACGACTACACATACGATGTTGTGAATTTGATGTTGAAACAAGGCGTGCAGGTTGAACAAGCAAACGATGATTTCAATATCAGAAATGCTTTCAATTACTGGGATGGAAACGCTTCATCAAGATCGTTCAAAGCGGGAGATTTTATTATCAAAACGGATCAACCGGCGCATCTTTTCATAAATACAATTATGAGAAGGCAACTGGAGATCAAAGATTCAGTAATGTATGACATGAGTACATGGTCGGCACCACTGGCTTATAATCTGGATGCAGCCTGGACAACATCAGATGTTAGAGTAAATACTACTCAGATCGATGAGGAAGTAGTTCATCCAAACGGCCTGACAAACGGAAATGCTCAGTATGCCTACGTAATTGACTGGAATCAAAGAAATGCACCAAAAGCTTTGTCTCAATTATGGAAGCATGGATATAAAGTGCGTTCTTCTGAGAAAGGGTTTACGAAAGACGGAATGGAATATTCCCGAGGAAGTTTAGTGGTTCTTTTGGGGAGAAACCTTCATAAAGGAGATGCCATCCATGAGGATATGAAAACCATTGCTGATTATGCAGATGTTAAAGTCGCGGGATTCAATACCGGAAGAATGGACGCCGGAAGTGATCTGGGTTCTCCGAGTATGAGACCTGTTGAAAAACCAAGAGTAGGTTTAATAATAGATTCGGGATTTAGTTCCTATACCGCAGGACAGATTTGGTTCCTTTTTGATCAATGGACTGAACTTGGAATAGACAGGATTCGATCTTCAAGCATAGGTGGAATTGATCTTAATGATTATGACGTTCTGATTATGCCAAGTGGCTTCGGATTAAACAGAGTATTTAACGAAAACTCCAGAGAGCGATTAAAGGATTGGGTTAGAGATGGCGGAACATTGGTCGCAACGGAAGGATCTACAAGCTGGTTAACTAAAGATCAGTCAGGTATTACTTCTGCAGAACTATTCACAGAGGAAGATAAAGACGAAGACAAAATAGATCCTGCAGCTTATACCCGATATAAAGATCAGGAAGACTCCAGCGGGTTAAGAAGAATCCCGGGTTCTGCATTTAAAGCGATGGTCGACAACTCGCATCCATTGGCCTTTGGAATGAAGGATAAACTGTATTCTTTGAAATTCAGTACTAATGCTTTGAAACCGGATCCATCGTTCAGTACGGTTGGGTATTATGTGAAAGATGCAGATGAAGTATTGGCTTCAGGTTATGCATCAGAAGAAAACAAAGAAAAAGCAGCCGGTAAAACATTCGCAGCTGTTCAGGGAATGGGAAGTGGAAACGTTGTTTTCTTATTGGATAACACTCAATACAGAATGTTTTGGGTTGGTCCTGCCAGAATGATCCAAAATGCTGTTATGCTTGTTCCAGGATTTTGATGTAGGTTATCGGTCGGACGGCTTCAAGCAGTCCGACCGAGCTTGTTTCAGGAACTTATAGAATGACTTTTAATGATGTAAGCACCAACTCTTCCAGAGTTAAACTAGTTTCGAAAATGAAATGATAAATATTAAACTCTGGAAGAGTTAATTTCTAAACCAGCAAATGCCTCTCAAAAATAACTTTCTTCAAACCGCTCAAAGTGGCAGGTATATCCATTGGGATGTTTAACTAAATAGTCCTGATGTTCAGGCTCCGCCGGCCAAAAAGTAGTATATGGCTCTAAAGTAGTAACTACTTCACTATCCCATCTATTGGAATCATTAACGACTTTAATAACTTCTTCAGCTATTTCTTTTTCTTCTTCATTTTGAAAAAAGATGGCAGAGCGATAACTGCTGCCTCTGTCATTGCCTTGTTGATCGACCGTAGTTGGGTTGTGCATTCTGTAGAAGTAGTCTAGTAACTCTTTAAAAGAAGTCTCGTTTGAATCATAGGTAATTTCTATGCCTTCTGCATGTCCGGGGTGATTTCTGTAAGTGGGGTTTTCATTTTGTCCGCCGATATAACCAACTTCAGTATCTTTAACTCCGGGACGAACTCTGAACAAGTCTTCCATTCCCCAAAAACAACCGCCGGCTATATAAGCTTTCTTCAAATTTTCCATCTCAGTTTCTTTCTATTAGTCTAATGTGATTTGTATTGCTTCAGGTTTGATTAACAGATATGATAGCAGAAAAGTTGCTTTGGATAAAGTTTAATCATGGCCAACCTTGTAGATGTTAGGTAATTCGATAAGAGTTTATGAACAGTAAAACATATAAGGTCATCCTGAACTTGTTTCAGGATCTTTGTAAGGAATAGGTCTTGAAACAGTCTTAATAGTCATGAACAAAGGTTATGTGTACTTTCTTACTTATTATCGAAGAACTACGATTTATATCGGAGTTACCAATAATATTCATTCTAGAGCGGGGAAACATAAATTGGGAGAAGGCTCTTTTTAGTTCAGGCGTCACGCTTGGACGAATTTTTTGCAAGAAATGCACAAGAGAGACGCTTGCGTTAGCTGGGGTCAGACAGCTCAATCCAGATCTCGGGCATTCGCCGCGAGATGACCTGTTGCTTACAAAAACTTGTACTAGATCACCAATTTCAAACCACAGAAATCCTGACTTTCTTAGTTTTTAGCTTTTTATTGTCGATGAGTTTGAGAACCTGATCTACTTTATCAGATTTAACTGCTGCAAAGGCGGATTCCTGCTTTAGTTCTATATCGCCCAATTCGCCTTTTTTGAGTTTTCCTTCTTTAAAGAAAAAACCGGCAATATCACCTTTGGAAATTTTGTCTCTACGTCCGCCCGAGATGTAAAGCGTTTTCCATTCTGTATTAGTTGGTGGATTGGAGATCGATAAACCTTCAACACCATCCGGTTGAATGAAGTCAGGCAGATCTTCATCGCTCCATTTTAAAACATAGGCAACGCCATCACTATGCATTCTGGCTGTTCTACCATTTCTGTGAGTGAATTCTTCAGCCTTAAGAGGGAGGTGGTAATGAACGATAAAATCCATTTCCGGAACATCAATTCCACGAGCGGCCAGATCAGTAGCAATTAATAAACGATGTGTTCCATTTCTGAATTTGATCAATGCATTTTCACGATCGTTTTGTTCAAGTCCGCCATAAAAACAACCATGCGGGATTCTATGATGATTTAAGAAATCGCTTACTCTTTGAATGGAATCTTTGAAATTACAGAAAACAAGTCCCCGTTTATCGCCAAGCTGGTTCAGCAATGCAACCAATGTATCCAGTTTATCTTTTTCGGGAGAGATTACCGTTTTTATTGTAAGATCAGGTTTATCTATATCCAGAAAATTGACAACCTCTTCATCTTTCAATCCTACAAAATCCGGAATTTCAATTCCTTTGGTAGCAGAAGTAAGGATCTTCTTTTTTATGTTTGGCAAGGCATCTATGATCTCTGTCATATCAGCTTCAAAACCGATCTCTAAAGACTTATCGAACTCATCCAGCACCAATGATTTGATATCCGGTACTTCAAAAGTCTCACGGCGTAAATGATCTGCAATTCTTCCGGGAGTTCCGATCAAAATAGCAGGAGGGGTGTCCAGTTCGGATCTGTCTTTGGAAAAAGATTGACCACCATAAAAAGCGTTGATCTTAAAACCGGTTCCCATTTCGCGAGCTACTTGTTCGATCTGAATAGCAAGTTCTCTGGAAGGAACCAGGATTAGGGCTTGAATCTGTTCACATTCAGTATCCAGTTCTTCGATGATCGGCAATAAGAAAGCGAGTGTTTTACCCGTTCCTGTAGGGGAGAGCAGAACCACGTTAGCATTTGTATGAATAGCGAATTTAGCTGTTTTCTGCATTTCATTGAGTTCTTTAATACTCAGCTTATCCAGAATAGCGCGTTGATTTTTTATAGAAGATGACATGGCTGTAAACTACGGTTTTTAAGGACGGGAAATGAGAGTAAAACTGAGATACTGATTTACGAGATTAATTTATTAGAAGCATGCCATCAGTTTTAAATTTTTCGGCTCAGTTCTTCAAGCATCAATAGACCCTGATCATAAGTATCAATTTGTTTTCTAATCTGGTAGAGCCGGGCAAAAATGTAAGCCTCCATCTTTCTATCGGATAAAAAATATTCAATATCAAAAGAAATAGGAGGTCTTTGGTCATCTTTATAGAGAGGAACAAACATATCATTTGTATTACCTTTTCCCCAAATTTGGCTGTACTTATCAAATACAAAAGTCTCATATTGATGTATAAACCGATTAGATATCTCTTCTCTTTCTTGAATTGCTTCTGTCGATAGATAATATTTGGATATAGAATTCTGAATATCTGAATTAAGTGCATCTAAACTTCCCGAAGAAATTAATAGATCAATACCGTTGGTTCGGGGTTTAAAATTGAATTCCAGGAGTAGTTGCGCAATATTGCCTGCAATCGAATCATTAGGTTCGGTTTTTAATTGAATAATGTCCGACATGTTCAAGGCCATACGTTCTCTGTCATAAGCATTATGTATGAGATCTTGAAGTTGTTCTTTATCATCTTCAAGATTTTGCTTTAGTATTTTTAAATGATACTGAGCAGTTTGTGATTGATTTTTTTTCTCATTCCAGTTATTCACTTGAAGCGCCAGCAATATCCCGATCATTACCAAAGCAATTTCTCCAACAGCGTAGAGGAGGTAAGTACGAACTTTATTCTGTTCCATAAGTTTTTTTCGTATTTGTCTAAAAAATCTCAGCATAAGAACCGCGGATTAATGGGATTGAGGGATGGCGCGGAGTTGTGGATTGTCACTTCGAGCGAAAGGGAGAAGTCTAAAGATCCTTGTACTACCATCAAAACCTTTAGATGTCTCGCAGTAGCTCGACATGACAAATAAGAGAAAATCTGTGTTAATCCTGTAATCGGTTTAGTCAGCGGTTCAGACAGTTTTTTGAGGATGAAACGTATCATAGGTTTTGAATCACGGATTTTAAGGATTAGATGATTTCACGGATTTGTCTTGAGTCAAAACCAAGCGCTTAAAAGTCATGCTTTTTGAACCAAAATTAATGAGTAAGCCAACTTCTAATTTATAGGCCTTTAAATAATTTAAAGCTTGAGCAATGTGTACATCTTCCAGTTCAATTACAGCTTTAATCTCCACCAGTACTTTATTTTCAACTACAAAATCAGCTCTTCTTGTTCCAATCGGTTTAGGTACATCTTTATAGTAGATCTGCTGTTCAATTTCTCGCTGAAAACTCAACCCGGCTTTTTGAAACTCATGAGACAATGCTCTTTGATAAATTACTTCTTGAAAACCATTTCCTAAGAATGAGTGGACATCAAAAGACGCTCCTATAATTTTCTTTGTTATATCCTGATATTTCAAATCCGCGCTCATCCGAAAATCTAATTAATCCGTGGTTCAAAAGTTATTTGGTGAAAAAAGCGGAGCATCAATTTGAATTATTTAGAAGAGCTAAAAGATCTTTTGTTTCCAACATCAGATCTTCGGTAATTTCGATATCCACTTCATTTACGGCTTTCATTGTATTCAGGAAAGTGTAATACTTTCGGCGAGCGTTTTCCCAGTTTACATTATTCCAT
Organism: Balneola sp.; assembly: GCA_965215865.1. Classification (GTDB taxonomy): domain Bacteria; phylum Bacteroidota; class Rhodothermia; order Balneolales; family Balneolaceae; genus Balneola. Next base: position 2,506,977 of record OZ244125.1, on the reverse strand, counting down.
ATATCACTTTCAACATTGGGATTTATGTCAATTTTAAATTCAGGAAAGTAAAAGGGAACCTCTGCGATAAAATCTTCACTTAAATTATATTTCAGCTGAAGGTTGTCAGTTATCATAACCCGATAAATTTTTTGAAGTGAATTCAGGTCCAGTAATCTAAACTGGATGATCTCGTCTAACAGGTCAACTCTGCCGGTATTTTGAAGAGTCAGAAATGTATTGTTGTTCAGATTAGCATTCTCAAAAGTCTGAATAATATCAAGATTGGTTTTGATGAGCTCATTAAAATCGGAATTGGAAAAAGAAGGGTCAGATAGAATTTCTTCCAGACTGTCAATTTGAGATAACTGAAAAGACAGATCATCTATCTGGAACTCAAAATTCTCAATATCCAATATGAGATCTTCTTCTAGAGCAGTTAAGTAGGATTCTGCGAGATCCATTTTTTTTCTTTCCTCATTCCAGTTATTCACCTGAAGAGCGAGTAAGATCCCGATCATTACCAAAGCAATTTCACCTAAAGCATAGAGGAAGTATTTTCGAACGTTATTTTGTTCCATAAATTTTTGTCGTATTTGTCTAAAAAATCTCAGCATGGGAATTGCGGATTTGCAGGATCTGGGGAAGGCACGGAGTCGTGGCTTGTCACTTCGAACGAAAGGGAGAAGTCTAAAGAACCTTGAACTGCCATCAAAACCTTTAGATGTCTCGCAGTAGCTCGACATGACAAAAAAGAGAAAATACGTGATAACCCAAGTATTTTTTTAATCAGAGGTTTAAATGGTATTTGACTGAAGAATCGGAGCATCTATTCAAGCTCCTTCTCAAGTAAATTAACCAAGGATCTCTGTTCATCCATTAAGCCTTGTATGTACTCATTGTAAAGCCCCGCTGTTTCGAGTTTAAAAGAGACCATATTCCATAACTCGAGGTTTTCATTGAACTGAGTATAATCGATAGGAGGCCCTCCCGGTATAAGTAAATTTTGATATCTTTCCAGAGCAACAGCCTGGTAATTGAATGACTTTATAATGTAAGGTTCGATTGTACTCAGATATTGCTCCACAATATATGTGTCTATTGAATTGGTGAACTCAATAACCGAATTAAGCTCAAAAAATTTCTGTTTTAAATCTGTATTTCGGACTTTTGAGAGGTATCCACTGTTTTTAAATTCGTTTAATACCGGATATGATATATTCAAACTCCACGCAGTAGATAGGGCACCTAGCGTATTTCGGAGTTGTTTTAATGAATCCGGGTCTGCCGAGTTGAGTAAGTTCAGTGTTCTTTTATTCAGGTCAATGACTTGTTGATTTTTTATTAAGAAATCTTGTTTTACAGGAATATCAGTTTCTATTTCCTCGATGATTCTTTCATAATAATTCTGCAACTGTGCCTGCTCTATTCTGTTTTGATTCCAATTATTCACTTGAAGGGCAAGCAAGATCCCTATCATAACAAGTGCAATTTCTCCAACAGCGTAGAGGAGATAGGTACGAACTTTATTCTGTTCCATAAGTTTTTTTCGTATTTGGCGAAAGAATCTCAGCACTAGTTATCCTTCTCCAAAGATTTGTTAATTTCATTTACAATTAGTTCAGATAGTTTGAACTGTTCTCTTAATGGCTCAAATCCTCCACGAATTGCCGACATAAAAAAACCTAGTTCTCCCATCAATTCTTCATTGTCGGTTAGCTTGTTCAATATTTCACTGGCTTTTTCTTCGGTAATAACCGGATCACATTTGTGTAATACTTGAATGTCACCGACAGTCTCATGGCATTCATCCCACATGTAATCCAGAATAGAGAAAGGTATCTGCATTCGGGCCATTTTGCGGTATGGTGGGTTTATACCAATAGTGCTTTGGTATCTGGATGTTCCTCCTCCGTAGTAATATCCCAGCCGGTCTCTTAATACTGAATTATTAAGTAATGATAACTCACCGGCACTTTTTAATTCTTCATAAGTTGCGCTTTCGATAATAATGGGCCAGATTTGACTGGCATGGAAGGCATCAACCAGTAATTCCCAGTTTGTGTATTTAAGATCATTTATGCCATCTGAATAGTCTAATACTTTTATTCCACTCTTGAGAACCAGATCATAAAACTCGATATTTGATTTATAAAATTCTATATCCGTATTTAAATCTCTTAGCAAAAGATTCAGATATACTTGCTCTCTGTTTTTCTTCAATCTCTCTTCATTCCAGTTATTCACCTGAAGCGCTAAGAGAATACCAATCATTACTAGAGCAATTTCTCCTATAGCATATAATAGATATTTGCTGAATTTGCTTTCAGAAAGGAGAGCCTGACGTACCCGTCGAAAAAACTTAAACATATCCCAAAACCCCCGTAGTTATTAACAGAGGAAATTGGTTAAAACAGAGCTTATTTCAAAATTCTAAAAATCTTTGATGAACTAACTTACTCGTGCTTACTTTTCAGTTCATCCATACGTCTTCTGTTCTTTCGCTTTTGGAGGTAGGGTATGAAGAACATATAAATTCCGGTTATCCAAAGAATGGTTACAATTATGCCGGAAGGGAGGAAGATCCAAAGCTTGGCTGAATCATGAAACCAGGAACCATCATGAAGAGCTTCAATAATTCCGGAACGGCGAAATTCTACTTGGAGTACATCACCTGTTTTGGTGTCGATTTGAATTTCCCAATTATTAACTCCGCGTACTTTTACTACTCCTTTATCCGGGCGAACATCCAGACGATCTATATCTGACCATTTTGTAATACCGGCTTTATCAATGGTTGAAGATATACTTAGAATTTCATCAAAAGTAATTTCAAGATCTGTAGAGATTCCTTCCTGCGTTGGAGGTTGAATCCATGCAAACTCCTTTTTGACCTGAAGAAAAAGCCCTGTAATTAATACGATCAAAAAAGGGAGAGCTATAATAATTGCTCCCCATCTGTGTATTTTCCTATTATCCCGACGTGCGTGCCAACTCATATTTTACTTTCTGTCTCTGATGATGATTTAGTACTTAACGCCCGGTTGAGTGATCTCAAAATTTTCTTTCTCTTTGGCAGAGTTTACTATATCCTCAACATCTTTTAATAACTGTTTGGCATCGTATACAATTCCGTCTTTTACAGTGTAAACAACTCCGCCATGGCGTTTAACATTGTTCTCATTGTCAACCAATATGGCACCTGTTCCATACAATACCTTAAGATTCGCCATTGGGTTAGCGTCTACAATTACCATATCGGCAAGTTTCCCAACCTCAATTGTCCCAAGCTCGTCATCCATTCCTAACACTTCTGCTGCTTTAAGTGAAGCTGATTGAAATATTTCTAAAGGATGAAAACCCGCTTCTCTCATCATTTCCATTTCCTGTATATAAGCGAATCCATACAGTTTATAAATATAACCGGCATCCGAGCCTAAAGTTACTCTTCCTCCACGGTTTTTATACTCGTTCACAAACTCCATCCATAAACGGAAGTTGTTTTTCCATTCTACTTCCTGTTCAGTTCCCCAATCTAACCAATAAGAACCGTGTGAAATTCTACTTGGCTCATAAAATCTCCAAAGAGAAGGAAGTGTGTATTTTTCGTGCCATTCTGCTCTGCGTTGAGCCATCAGATCCCTACTGGCTTCATAGATCGTCATTGTAGGATTTAATGTAAAATCCAGATCCAACAGTTCATTCATCACCGAGTTCCATTTTTCAGAGTAAGGCTCAGCGGCTTGTTTCCAAAGCTTACCAGCTTCTTCAAAACGGTGTTGTTCGTTGTTGTAATTATAATCCAAAGGGTAATCCTGAATGATCCGGTCTTCGAAAAGCGCTTCAGGTAAACCGTACCAATGTGTCATACTTGTTAATCCAAGCCTGGCTGAAGTAAGTACGTTGTTATAAACCACTCTGGTTTGTGCGTGATGAGTCATTGTTTCCAGACCGAGTTTATTGGCTTCATCAATAGCAGCAGCATATACTTTCTGTGATGCACCAAAGAACTTAATTCCATCGGCTCCTGCTTTGTGAATCATTTGAACCCAACTACGAGCCTGTTTTTCTGTAATAATCTGTTCTGAAGCTCCTTGCCCAAAAGATATGTAAGCTGAGATCCTTGGAGCTGTAATTTCATTTTGCTCACTTCTCGTTTTGTGACGCAGTGTCCAATCCATTCCGTTTCCTGAACCCGGTTCGCGGATCGTTGTGATACCGTGTGCCATCCAAAGTTTATACACATATTCAGGAGTTGTTCCCTGAGCTCCACCTCCGGTATGAGCATGCATATCTATGAATCCGGGAAGTAGGTACATTCCTTCTGCATCAATGACCTTATCATTCGCTTCTGCTTTAGGGCGTCTGTTTTCATTAATTGGTAATCCCGGGTAACCAACTGTTCGTATACTTGCAATTCGATTTCCTTCTACTACAATATCGACAGGTCCGGTCGCAGGAGATCCCGTTCCGTCAATCATATACACACCTCTGATGATCAAGCGGTCAAAGGGTCCTTCGCCATCAGTTCGGTCAGGAGCATTGCTCATTTGAGCAAATACAGGGAGCGAAATGAATACAAACAGAAGTAATTGAAATATTTTTTTCATCTGGAATAATTAGGTATTGAACTTGTAGTTAAGCTAAAACAGATATCAATACTGAATCTAAGTAAATCAGAAGATAGCGGTAGTAAAAGTTGGTTACAGAAGTAAAGCACCTTCATGTTTTAATAACCATTCTTTCCGATCCATACCTCCGGCATATCCAACCAATTTATTATCAGAGCCAATTACACGGTGGCAAGGAATCACTACTGCTATAGGGTTTTTTCCATTTGCAGAACCTACTGCTTGCGAAAAGTTTTTGTCGCCAAGATGGGTGGCTATCTTTCCGTATGAAGTAGTTGTTCCATGAGGTATGTTATTTAATTGTGTCCATACTTTTTGTTCGAAATCGGTTCCATCAGGTAAGAGAGTAAGATCAAAGCGGTCTCTTTTAGCTTCAAAATATTCTTTAAGCTGTGTTTTCGCCGATTCAGTATGGATGTCAGGATCTTCAGGACCGTCAAAATCCATAAACTTAATGGAAGTAATTCCATTACCATTCGAAAGTATTCTGAGGTGACCAATTGGAGTTTCTAAATAGCTGACAAAAGTCATGTTTAATTATTAAAAATATTGACGTTTCCTGAACGATCGAAATTATAGGATGAAGTTTTGAAAAATGGAAGGGGTGATTCTATTTCAGTACTACCCGAAAGCGTATATTCCATAGGTTGATCGCTCGTTATCAAATTATAAGCACTTCTTCCCAACTGAATAAAGTTTAGTGATACAGGAACGGTTATTGTGCCTGAGTTTTTTTCTTTTATAACAATTGGGTTTAACGATTTCCCAGAAATTGATTTAAGTCCGTTTATGGATATGGAATAGTCAGTATCTTTTAAAGAAATTCCAAAAGCATTTGGGTTTTCAATGTTGAGAACCAATTCAAGATCAGCATTGGTGAAAGAAATATTCTTAACTGTTAATCGGGAAGCAGATATTGATGGTTTTTTTATAACCGGAAATGTCCCTGATTTTTCCAAAGGGATTTCTGTGAAACCCAAAACCGGTAACTCTACTCCGATCACAGATTTTAGTTCGTAATTAGTTTCATCTTTATCCCGGATATCTGAAAAGGTTTTGAAAAGATCTTCGTAAGTAAACCGTACCGGGATCTGTACAATACTTTTATTGGCAGATGATATTGTTGTACCTAACGATTGGTTTCCATTTACAAAAGTTCTATCGGATATAAGAAAATCATAGTTATAGGAAGCCAGATTTATGGAAACCACGTTGGGATTATCAACTTCGACATCGAAAGTAAGCTCAAGATCCGTTAGTGAAGCATCAGAAATTTTAGCATCAGTTACAGAAAGTTTGGGTTTTTGAACAGATGCCAAATCTTTTATAGCGGAGCAATTTGCAATAAATAGTACGTATAAGGCAATGAAAGGTGTTTTTTTATATAATTTCATGTCCGGAAATTACAGCGTTTAATTAAGGAAAAAAATTTTCTAAAAATAATGTAACAAAGTGTGACGAGGTTTCTCTTGTATTCGCTTAAGGGGAACAGATTATGCGTATGAACCCGCAGATCAACATCACGACCCTTTTTTGAAACCTAAAAACAAAGCCTCAATTTTGAAAAATTGAGGCTTTTTTATTTAAAAGTAGATTCTGTATAAGATCGTAAAGTTTCTGCCGGGTTCCGGTCTCAGATCTTTAATTCTGGAAAGGTGATTGTAGTATTCCTCATTTAGAAGGTTATTAAGATTTAAGGAAACAGTATGAAGAAGTTTTTTAGTATTAAATCTGTATTGAGCAAATAAGTCAGTTAAAAAATAAGATTCTGTAGGATTTTCGAATTCCCCTGTTCTGTCCTGTTTCGCTGCATATTTGAATCTGGTACCTGCTTCAAATCCATCTTTTGAATATTTAATGGAAGCTTTGGCTTTAAATGGAGGTATTTGTGGTAAAGGCCTTGTTCCTTTATTGTTTCCGTTTTCATCTGTTGTATCCTGCCTGCCAATGGTATAGCTAACAGAAAAATCTGAAACCAGAGTTTCTGATAATTGAAACTCAGCAGAAGTTTCAAATCCATAAAGCTCAGCTTCTGTACCTACAAACTGGTAGTTCAACAGGTCTGCTCTTTGAATATTTGTTTGACCCGTATTTCTGGCGTATAAATAATTATCAAATCCATTATGGAAAACTGCTGCGTTAGCATTGATCCTATTATTTTGAAATCCGATAAATATCTCTTTTGCCCATGCTCTTTCCGGGTCAAGGTCCGGGTTGCCAATTTCAAATGAATAAGAAGCTAAGTGTGGACCTTCGGAGTAAAGTTCTTCAAGTGAAGGAGCTCTGAAAGATCGAAGAAATGTAGTACCAACAGAAAAACCCTTACCTAGATCATAAATAGCAGAAACAGAACCTGATAATGCTGCAAAACTTCTGTTTTTATAGAAAGTTGAATCTATAGATCCGTTTCTAGCGCCGATTCCATAAAAAAGTCCTCTTTCGCTTGTTGATGCTTGAGAATAATCAAAGCGAGCTCCAAATTCTAAGTGCAGTGCATGTATATCGGTCTCCTCAATGAGGTATGTTCCTATTTCAAAGTTATTTGAGGGTGGAGTGCCTGCTCCATCAACTGTATAGTCTTCAAATTCTCCAGAAACTCCAAAAGAGCCACTATTCAAAAAACCAAACTTGTTATGCTTTGCTCTCAGGTTAAAATTCGTTGTAAGCAGATCAAATTCAGTTCCTACAACCGGTTGTCCACTATTATTCTCACCTTCTATTTCTTGATGATTGTAATCCTTAAAGGATATATCCATTTCGAGTACTTTAAGAAACTCTTTGTTCAGCAGGATTTCGGAGCGGGTGTCAAACTGATATTTTCTTAATTTGATATCCACACCATCGGGATGTCCGTTTGGATCCGGTGGGATTCCATAATTACTAAAATATATACTCGTTGAAGCTCCTGCATATCCCCAGGGTTGTATCCAACTAACTCCAATGGCATCATTAGTGGTTTCGTAATAAGAATTCTTAACGTCGCCTCTGGGTGTTGCTGTATTTAAACCATATCGGCCATTTATGTCAGCTTGTACTGCAAAAGACTTCACAGGAAATGAAAGGTTTAATGCAGATGAAACACCTGTGTTAACAGTTTGACCGTTTAGAGAAAAGGTCCCTGTTAATTTTGTCGGTAAGGTTGTTTGCACCTGGTTCTTTACAACATTGATGACTCCTCCAATAGCATTTGAACCATAAGCTAATGCTGCAGGTCCCCGTGCGACTTCGATCTCGGTAGCTGAAACAGGGTCAATAGTTACTGAATGATCAGCTGATTGTGAGGATACATCACCTGAATTGATGCCATCTTGTAAGATCATTACTCTTTCATCACCCAAGCCTCGGATTACCGGCCTTCCGGGGGCAGCACCATTAGAACGTTGATCAAAACCGGGTAAATTGGAAAGTGTTTCTGATAAAGTAGAACCAAGATTTCTTCTCAGATCTGATCCAAAGATATTTTTAGAAGCATGTTCCAGTCCTGATCCGGTAAGGTTTTCACCTTTACCAACAACTTCGATTGCTTCTGAGCTTAAAACAGAAACATTTAGCTTGATGTCTAAGGCTAAGTCTTCCGAAAGGAGTACAATTTCTTGTGATTGTGTTCTGTACCCAATTCTATGAGCTGTTAAAGTATATGTACCGGACGGAATGTTCTTTATCTCGAATTCGCCATCAATTGTTGAAACAGCTGTACGGTTTAGCTCTTCCAGGTGAATGTATGCGAAAGGTATAGTTTCTTCAGTTTCAGAGTCGAATATGGTGCCTGAAACAGAAAAAGATGAACTCTGTGCAAATGATGAGTAAGAACTCATCATAAGCAACAGAGTTAATAGTAAGGCATAATATTTCATTAATTGGAGGACGTTACTTCGAATGGTAATCCTGGTCTGGTAAATTCAGCAGCACCTTCGTGTAACATTTTTAAATCAAATGTACCTGTACCCACACTTTGTGCAACTACATCAAAGCTAAATGGCGCAACATCTGAATTAATGTTAGTAAATGAAATGATAGAAGATTGAGTTTCTAAAGTAATAGAATGCTCATCAGGGTCAGGAGTGAACTCATCTCCGTCTTCATCGATAAAAACAACTGTAAATGTAGTAGTTGAGCCTTCAGATACAGTTAAGCTATCTGTTTTAGAACTAGTTGTTGGCTCGGCAATCACAACGAGACCATTTTGCTTAATTTTAAATCCGATCGGCTCTTGCTCATCATCGTGATCAGATCCGGTTGAGTTACTGCAAGCAGCAAATAATCCTGTTACCAATAGTAGAAATAGTGCAGACTTAGCTGCATGAATAAGTGAGTTTTTCATAGCTTAAAAAATTGTTTTGATAATATTTAAAAAAAGATCCGATATCTGCGGACCAACAGTTCCTGGTTAAGCTATAAAAGGAGGAGAGCGACCTAACTTTGTAGACGAAAAGCTTTTTAAAGTTTGTTCGTTGTTGTAGTAAATCGTTGCATCAAAAGATATGAAAGCATCAAACCCTATTTTTTCGATAAAAAAAGCATCTGACACAAGTGTGGAAACGGGGCAGTTTACCTCGTATTCGATAATATGTGCTTCTTCAGCGTGATCTAAGCATTCCAATCCCTCACTATGGTAATGTACCAAAGAGGTAAACAAACCCAACACAGCAAAAAATGCGACTGGTATGAAATAAAAAGATCGTTTGTTAATCATAAAAGCAAATGTTCAATGCTGAATTATAATTTACAGTTTCGTGAAGTATAATTCTATGTGAATGGTATCTTTATTGTACATTATTACAACTTGATACATAACTAACACGGTTCTATATGACAGAGTTTCTTGAAATGACTAAGGATTGGTTTCTTGGTCTTGGTGAACAGTACGGAGTTAATCCTTTGATTTTTGGGTCCATATATGTTGGAGCGATTCCGTTTTTTACAGTTTCCTTAGGATGGTTAGTAAAGAACTATCGGAAGGGTAAATCTATTGTAGTTCCGGCACTAAGTACCACATTCTTTTTTATATCTGCGTATTTATATCTGATAATTGCCGGAAAGAATGTTCCATGGTGGGTGTATGGAGTAGTAGTACTTTTGGTAGCAGGTGGTGCTTATTCTACAATTCAGAAAATTAGAAAAAGGGTTGATGATACCGATGGTGAGTCTACAGGAAATTTTGAATTTGACAGCGTTGTAATAGGTGGTGGAGCTGCAGGATTGACCGCTTCAGGTATTTGTGCAAATTTCGGAGCTAAAACTATGATGATAGAGCGACACCGTTTAGGAGGAGATTGTACCTGGACAGGCTGTGTTCCCAGTAAAGTTCTTTTAAAGGCCGGTAAAGTAGCTCAGCAGGTTCGGAATGCGGGCAAATATGGACTAATAGATGCAGAACCGGAGATTGATTTTAAAAAAGTTATTACACATGTAGATGAAGTTAGGAAAGAGGTTTATGAAGATGCAGATCGTCCGGAAATTTTTGAAGAGATGGGGATTGAGGTAGTTGAAGGAGAAGCAAGCTTTTTAAATGCTCATACAATAGAAATTAAATTACCCAATGGAGAAAAAAGAAAAGTGACTTCCCGATTTTTCTTCATTGCTGCCGGAGGAAGTGCTTTTGTGCCGCCAATTGATGGAATTGAATCTGTTGATTATTTAACCAATGACAGTTTGTTTGAGGTGGAAGATCTGCCCGAAGAATTACTCATTATTGGTGGTGGACCTATTGGAACAGAAATGAGCCAGGCATTCACTAATCTGGGTAGTAAAGTCACTGTTATAGATATGGCTGATAAAATTATGATGAATGATGATCCGGAACTAACGGATATCCTGTTTGGAGAATTGAAAAGACAAGGAGTAAGCTACGAATTAGGTGCTTCTGTAAAGTCAGTATCCCAAAACGACGGAAGAGTTTCTGTTCAAATAGAAATTGACGGGAAAGAGAAAACCCTTACCGGAGACAAATTGTTGATGGCTACGGGGCGCAAACCAAATCTGGCTGGATTAGGTCTGGAGGAGGCCGGTATTGAGTACACTAAGAAAGGAATTACTATAAATAGCTCATGCAGAACAAATAAGAAAAATATTTATGCCATTGGTGACATAGCTGGTAAATATCAGTTTACACACATGAGTGAACACATGGCTAAAGTAGCTACTTCCAGAGCAATGCTTAAAATTCCGATGAAAATGGACTTGAAACATATAACCTGGGCTACTTTTACATCACCTGAAGTTGCACATGTCGGGGCTACTGAAAAGGAACTGAATGAAAGAGGAGAGAAATTTGAAACTTATCGTTTTCCATATTCAAAGATAGACAGAGCCGTAACAGAAGGTGAAAGTGTGGGAATGATTAAGATTTTTGGCAAGAAATTTTCAGGAAAAATATTGGGAGCTTCCGTAGTTGGTGCTCATGCAGGTGAATTTATTTCAGAGTACGCTGTTGCAATGAAAAACGGAGTCTCACTCAGAAATATAGCCGATACTATTCATCCGTATCCAAGCTGGGGATTGGGAGCCAGGCGTGCTGCCGATCAGTGGTACATTAGAAACCAAAGTGCTGGAACAGTAAAATGGATCAAACGCATATTTGGCTATAAAGGAGAAATTCCTGATTACAGTGACGAGGACAGAGTGGTTTAGAGAATCCTGGCTCAATTAAATGCTGTTGAATCAGATTTTGAAAGTACTTGGCTATCTCCAATTATGATATGGTGTTCGCCATGATAACCAATATCCATGCCTTCCAACTCAAGTTTTTCTTCAATTCTTCCACCACTAGTGAGCACTGAACTTAATTTCCAGGTTACATATGTTGCTACACCGGAATAGGCAATTGTGATAAGAACAGCCTTAGCTTGAACTAATAATTGACCGGGATTTCCATATAATAATCCGGCGCCGTTATTAATTTCGGGATTAGCAAATATTCCTGTTGCCAAAGCACCAAAAATTCCAACCAACCCGTGAATACCAAATGCATCTAAGGTATCATCATGATTCATCATTGATTTAAGATGAACAACACCCCAATAACCTACTATACCGGATAATAAACCAATAGCCAGTGCACCGGTTACATCTACATAACCAGAAGCAGGTGTAATGCCAACCAACCCGGATATTGCACCGGAAGCCATTCCAATCAAGGTGGGCTTCTTAACAATAAACCATTCTATAGTTAACCAGGCCAACGCGCCTGCACAAGCAGCAATATTTGTTACCAAGAGGGCATTAGCAGCAATACCATCAGCTGCTAATTGGCTTCCACCATTAAAACCAAACCATCCAAACCAAAGCAGTGCCGATCCCAGGATCATAAACTTGATCGACGAAGGTTTTCGAACTTCTTCAAGGCTGTGTTCTTTCCTTTTACCAACCAGATATGATAATACTAATCCCGCAACCCCTGCATTTACATGTATTACTGTCCCACCGGCAAAGTCCATTTCTCCTGATTCACTCAAAAATCCTCCGCCCCAAACCCAGTGCGCGATAGGGGCATAAACAATGATAACCCAGAGAATTGAAAATATCCCCCAAGTTGAAAATCGAACCCTTTCAATAATTGATCCACTTACGATCGCAACAGCTATGGCCGCAAAAGTACCCTGAAATACCACAAAAAGTAAGGTTGGGATAGATCCACTTATATCTGTAACGGTTATTCCTTGAAGCAGGAAATTATCAAAACCTCCTATAAATGCATTTCCTTCAGAAAAAGCCAAGGAATAACCAATGATTACCCAAACAAGTGTTCCTGTACAAAAAGCCATATAGCTCATGCCTATTGTGTTGAGAACATGTTTGTTTTGAGTGAGTCCGCCATAAAATAATGCCAATCCGGCTGGAGTCATTAGCATGACTAAAGCTGTAGCCATCAGTACCCAAGCTGTATCACCCGCATTGATAGTTGCTAACTCATCCTGAGCAAATAAGGAATTGGAAGAAAGGAAAATAAGGATTGTTGTTGCGTAAAGGCGCTTCATATATGCTAAACAATTCAGTTGTAAATTTTAATTACTGAATTATAATTAATCATAAGCCTAAAATCATTATGTAAAACCTAAATTTATATAAATAAATTTAGGTTTAATTATAAAAGCGCTTTTCTAATTAATCATCAAAGCATTTGAAGCAATAATTTTCGAATAAAGCCAATGAGATGGCAAAAAAGGGACAGGCTTTTTTTGAAAATTAAGAATGGTTTCGTAGAAATTTGAGAGTAGAGAGCAGGTAATCAGAAAAGGTTTATTCAATAACAGGTGAACTTTCAAAATAAGCAGCATTTGATCCCGTGGGTGTGCCGGAAGATTTCGTTTTAGGTCTTTCAATAATAATATGAGATGTATTACTTGTACGGCCTTCATGATCACTTAAGGAGATGAATAAAGTAAGTTCTTTTTTTGATCCAAAATTGAAACACCCAACGGTTTTCGTTCTCCCGTTTACTTTTTTCTTTCCATTCTTGATTGGCATTAACCAAAAACCTGTTTTCCCAGAAGGGCTAAATTCCCAATCAATCTTAATTTTGGAACCTTTTCCTAGTCCAAACGGCGCGTAAAAACCTGTACCAAATGTGATTCTGAACTCTCCTGCTCTGCATCCGGAATTCCCAATGCTATACGTTGCCTTTTTAACACTTGGAAAACATGGAACTATATCTGAGTTTTCAATACAAATAGTTTTAGATTCAGTGTAGTTGCTAAAGGTATCAAGTTCATCATAGAAAGTGTCATCATTATACAAGGGTGACTCCTCATCCAGAGAAATGATCAAGGTTTGAACGAAATAAACAAAGCTATTAAAATTGTCGCTGTTTAGTTCACTATCAGATAATTGTTCAAACATGTGCTTAGTAAAAAGCTCCATCTCTTTTTTAAAATGGCTGCGTATATGATTTAAAGCTTCGGGCTTTGTGGGATTTTGAGGAAGATTTGTATTGAGAATAGAAATTTCAGCGGTGTTATTATTTTCGTAATTCTTTGTGTCCAGACCGAATATTGTATATGATTTTAAGATGAGATCCCGGGAGAGTTTTTGAAACCTCTTATCTAAAGCAACCGAATCGGAATCAATTGAAAGATTATAGGCGCCATTTCGAGTCTTAAAAGCAGGATTGGTTTTCTTAGTGCTCTGGTTTTCAATATTCAAAGGAAGGCCAGTATACAATGAACTTGAAATGGATTTGGTGATTGAACTTTGAAAGTTGATACTAAATGGAAGCTTCGTATTACTGTTCAAAGTAAACACGTTTGAATTAGTTGTTTCATGTTCAAAGCTTAATGACTGAGTATCTTTTGCAACTAAAAAATCTTTGGTTAAGTGGCCGGCTATTTTGCTTAGCAAAGAAAGGGTAAGTTCGTCATGTATAAAAGTCTTGTTCTTTTTGGACAAATATTCTAGTCGTTTAACCAACGAATTAAATTCAGAATATTTTTCCAGTTCGGATATCTTATTTGAACCATCATAATTAATGAAGGGTAGAATTACAGCTGAAACGAGGGTTAAAGCAGTCTCTTTATACCCGAATACATAAAATTTTTCATTGTTTAAAAATGATGCAAAAACGGGTTTTTTCTGCTTGTTAACGGCAAATACAAGGTTAGTGAAGTTACCTCTCGTGATTATTGCTTTTTGGCTTTTTGCCAAAGAAAAATGAGTTAAAGAAGAGTAGCCTTCGATAGATTCCCTTTCAGGATAAGAGACTTCTGAAGAGAAATCTGTACCGTAATTTTTGGTCTGCTGATTGCTAATATCAGTGTTTGGGCCTGTTATATTTTGACATCCCAAAAAAGCCAGAAGCAACATGAAATAAGAGTGGTTTTTCAGCATAATTAAACCTTAAAGAAAATTAATATTATAATTTCCTAATAAAACTTATCGGTCTGCTCTATTACTTCTTAAGTTTCAGCTAAATTGATGCCGTAGAATTCTTATTTGAGGATTTCATTAATCAATTCCAGATCAGATAGAAGAGTGGGATCAGAAGTATTATACTTTAAACCATCCAGAATCAGCTCTTTTGCTTTTTGGTAATTACTTCTTCGAACCTGCTGCATGGCAAATTCATGAAAAACTGTAGCTGAAAATGATCTCAAATAGATATTTTCTGGCTGTATGGAATAAGCTAGTTTTAACTCAGGAAGAATCTTATTTTCGTTTTCTATAGTCATGGGAATAGAAACCAATGCATCTAAGATAACCTGCACCCGCGCTTCGTTTATCACCGGATATCCTTCGGGATACTTTTCTACTAATTCATCAATAGTGGCACGGGCAGATTCAAAAAGCCCAGTTTGGGAAAGCTTTGTGGCATAATTGCTAGTTACTGAAACGTAGTAGGTATTGAGTCTGCTGTTTTTCGGAGACAATTCTAGTGCTTTCTCAATATTTTTTTTTGCTTCCAAAGTTTCACCTTTCAGGGATGCGTTTTGAGCAAATACCGTATACATATATATATAGTATTCATTTAATTTTTCGTCTATGAATGTGTCCCGCAAAACATTGTTTTCAACTCTGGTTAACAGTTCATCTACCAGTTCAAAATTCTCCTCAAATTTTAAAAGATCTTCAATTAATTCTCCCAAATGATTTACTAATGTGTAGGTTAGAATAGAGTCGTTTTTTGTAGAAAAGGTGAGATTGGATATTAAAGAGTATTTTTTTGAAGCATCCAGTGTAAAATTGAGCTGGGAAATGGTTACAATATATTTGAAGGCTTCTGAAAATGTTTGATTTTGATAAAGTTTAACAGCTTTATTCATCTGGTTATAAGCATCATAGTATTCATTTTTAAGTGCTTTTATTAACGCATCATTATGATATTGAATACCAAGCAATTGTTTTTTTGATATAGGCTTTGTCTTAGCAATATACTCCTGATAAAGCTGTTCAGACCCTTTTTCTGCCAATTCATCACGTGAAATCAACTTACTATCAACAAGAGTCTGAATGAGTGTTTCTGTATTAGAATTGAAGTCGAATCCGTCTTTTGGTGCTGTTAATTCAATGATTAGTTCTTCATCGCCAGCAATAACAGAAGCGTAAACATGTGCCGGTGTTTCGTAAATCCGGAATGGGATATTAAATTCTTCAGCCATACTCACAAAAAAGGAAGTTGCTGTTACGCAGTTATAGATCTTGCCGGTAACTAAGTCTGTTGTAAGTGCGTTAAGTTCGTAGCGTAAAAAAACTTCTTCATGTAAATACTTAAAGATGATCTCAGCTCTTTTCGCGTTAGAATCACGATTTTGAATTATATTGGAAAGCGCATTTTTATGATAGGAGTAAAAAACTTCTATTAAAGCTTGGTTATTTACAGAGTAAGAAAACTGCATAAAAGAGGTAGAAGATTCAGCTTTTGAGTTTTCCCATTTTGTGATCAGCTCTTTTTCATCTTGTGATACAAATTGAAGAGAGGGCTGAGCGTTTAATAAACTTAATACACTAAGTAGAGACAGAATGACAATATGAGAAATCAATACTCTCAATTTAATAGGCTTTAAATTTTTCGTTAATTATTCCATCTGCTATCATTTGGGAAACTAGGGTTTTAGCAATTTCTTTACCTTTTTGTTCTTGGATATATATTTTTGCATCCCAATAAATTAAAGGATCGGAAACTTTATAGAGCCTGATATTGACAATATCCAATTCTATATCACATTCTACAGCTCCGGATGCTGAAACTAATTGGCAATCTTTCCAAGTATTAGTGCTTGTTTTATATTCTTTCGCTTTTTTTATACCTCCGCCTTCAAGTATTATCAAATAGCGTATTTCTTTACTCAAGGCTTCATTGTGAAGAGAATCAATATTACTAGTATTGATATCACTGATGATCGAGTTCTTGTCATTTTTTTTAAAAGATTTATGAAGAAACTCTGCAATAGATTTTTTAGTAAGGTTATGAGCTATAAATATGCTTTCTATATCCCCAACAGAAGGTTGAGTATTTTTAGAAGTGATTTTAATTGAAGAAGAGCAGTTAATTAAAACCAGTAAAATTATTATGGTAATGGATATACGGGTTGCCATAAAATTATAAGCTTTAGCTATTCTGGATTTCCTCGAGTTTACTTAAAGCTCGTTCTTTTAAATTATTAAATTGATCCTGTGGAATATGTCCCGTTGAATATTGGTGATATAACCAAACGATGTAGGTTGCCATCACATCTTCATAGCAGTAATGTTCGATCAGATCTAACTCACCCCGTTCAAACATAGCCAGCACCTGATTTCCTTCTCCGGTTTGTTTAAAAGGAATACCGATCAATTGTCCCAAATGTTTTAATTTCGGCCAGGAACTTGCTCCGTAATTATTAAACTCATCCACCAGATCTATGTTATGCTTGCTGTACCGATAGCGGATGTCGTAGTCATTGAGACGAACAGGCATTTGAAGCCCGTGTTTCATAGCTCTGTAAATCAAAACCGGGATATCGAAGCCTTTTCCGTTGTGATGGATGAGTCCAAAGTCTTTGAATGTGCCGATGGCATCAAAGATCTGTTGCAGACCTTCTTTTTCATCTTCACCATTCCATGAAACTTTCTGTTTGGGCTGACCGGTATTTTCGATCCACAAACCTACCCAGGAAACCATTCTGTGATACATAGGAGGGAGGAAGCCCGATTTATTTCTGGCAAGCTCCTCGGAAGCAATTTCCAAAAGTGTTTCCTGATCTGAATCCTGATCATTCAGGACAGTTCTTATAAAACTGAAATCGGGAATCGTTTCTATGTCGAATATGAAATACATCGCTTAAAGTCTTTTAAACGAGTATAGCTAATGGAAGGGAAAATTGCTTGAGGGATTTTTAGATGTGATAACAAAAGTACTTTTTACAAGTCATTCTGCTTTTTGATAGGCTTCTTTAAGCCATTCTTTTAATTCGGCATCTACTTGAGAAACATCAGATATTCTTACTCTATGTGTACACATGGTACCGAAAGGTCCTGAATTTTCAAGACGATCTGTTGTGGGCTTGTCCTTTATTTTCAATCCTAAATCTATACGGGTTTTTGTGGCCGGCTTAATTACTGCGAATTTTCTTTTTCGCTCTACACTTACTTCGGTCTTTTTAGGTGTTATGGTAACATCCTTACCAAGTTCATTTACAACAGTTAAAATACTCTCATAGATCGGTAGTAAATGTTCTTTACCCTTGAATTGGTTTTTAAGAAGATCAGTTGATGTGTTATTTTCTTTTTTAGAAAGCGAGACAATCGTATTTGCAAAGCCATGCGTAACTCCATATTCAGTCTTTAAAAACTTTACACCTTCAGAATGTTTAACGAAAGATTCTTTCTTCAATATCGACTTCCAATCATCCAGTGATTTACCTGTTTTCTCAGGCATATTATCTATCATTGTTTGCAGTGCTTTATTCATATCTAATAGTTTAAAGAAGTTTGTCCCGTTTCGAGATACTTGATAAGGTTTTTATAAGAGCTTTCATTGCCCTGAATAAAGAATTTCATCAATTGTTTGTATTTTTCATTGTTCTTATATCCCAAACCGTAAGAAATAATTTGAGTTCTATTTTGTTCTAACTCATTAAAAGTTATAACATTAAAAAGATCTTCAGCATCGGCCTTCATGAATTCAGGAAAGTTCTCGGTTAACTCAGCCTGAAGAGTGATCATTTTTTGAGGAATATAGTTTACAACATGCAGAGTGATGGTACCTTCATCTCCAATTTCAGCATTCTTATCATAGTTGGTTTGTATAAGTCCTCCTGCTTTAAAATCGATTTCAGCCACGGGAGTTGCCCAGTTTTCCCATCCTTTTTTTGTTGTGTAAGCGTTCCACACACTTTCTAAAGAAGTATTGACCTCAAAGGTTTGAACCAAAATTAATTCACCCTGATCTGTTGAATCTACTGCTGAAGTAATTCTGTTTTCCAAATCAGGTTCAGTGCTCTGTGCGTACTGAACTAGCGGAAGTGTTAATAAAAGTACGGTTATGATAAGTTTAGGCATATTTCATTTTTTAAAAACAATAATATAAAAGCCTAGAAAGCCAGCATAGTAAAAAATTAACTTTTTCTATCGAGAGGGAAGAAATTGGGTTGCTCTTTGTGAAAGTCCGAAACAATAAATTCTTGAGGGTTGAAACCCGAAAACTCTTTGAATTCTTTAATGAAATGCGATTGGTCAGTATATCCGAATTGATATGTTATTTGAGACCAGCGGATATTATTTTTTGTATGTATCTCCTTTAGAATTTCATTGAATCGGAAAATTCGGTGAAAAACCTTCGGGGTTAATCCGAAATACTTTTTGAACTGATCGATCAGATGCTTTTGAGTCTTAGAATAAGATGAAATAATATCAGCGTGATTAGTTAGGGGCTTTGTTTTTAAAAGGTCTAATATGTTAGTTAGCTCAGAATTTGGAACATCATCAAGAGCGATTCTATTCATTAACCACTCTTCAATAACCTCGAATTTTTCTGTGCTTGTCTTTTGATTCAGAATTGTTGTTCTCAAGTTCAAAATTTCAGTCCCAAATAATTCTTGAGCTGGAATAACTTTATCATTTAAAGTTGAAGAAGGAACATGAGTAATAGGATAGAAGCCTTTCGGTTTTAACTGAACCACCAGCATTTCAGAGTTTTGATGAGCTGAAATAGAAAGATAATTCTTGTGATTTCCTGAAACCCAAACATCGGTGAATACACCTGTTGGTTTCAAAGATTTGTTGTTGTAGGTATAGCGTTCGAATCCATCTAATTCGAATATTAAAAAGACGTGACCGGTAGGAACTACTCTTTCTATTGAATGATCCGGGTTAAATCCTTTAAAATGAAAAATAGACTCGATATACTTGCTTAGATGTTTATTCAGGTCAAGCGATATAAAATCCAAGTGTTATTTCTCCATCTTTTGGTTGAAATGTAATACGTTGAAGGTTAATTCTTTTGCACATTCTGCATCATTGAAATAGACTTCAAAAGTGAGTATAGGTAAAGAAGAGAAATATTGCTTGGGGGATTTTGATCAACAGTGTTTCTTATTGAATTCAAAAGCAATCAATATACTTTTATACCGAGAATGGGCTTCGCCGGGAGTTTAAATTCTGACTATATAAGATGTGATCGATCTTACTTTAGCTCCTTTTGCACCAGTAAATTCATAGAAATCCGAAAAGGCATATTCCTGCCCATTCTCCATTTTAATAATCCCGTTTACTGCTCCTTCCTTACCATGAGTTAAGATCCGATCAAGCATTAATTCTGATACTTTTTCTAATTTTAAAGTTTCTAATTTCCGGGTGAATTGTTCTTTTCCTGAAATCTTTTGGTCACCCATGATATCCCACTCAATATCATCTGAAACAATATCTGTGAGGAAGTCACTGTTACCTTTTGCAAAAGCAATATTCAGTTGTTTCAGTAATTCTTTTTTTGGTGCATTTCCACAATCAGGCTTAACAGTGATTTTTGTCATTTAATTGGGTTCCTATTTTGGTGTATTAATCCCTTTCTTCCTTTTTCTAACTCAGTTATTAGCGTTCAAATATTCATTGATTGTTTTAATGAGTTGCTCTGCCGTTAAAATTGCATCTTTTGAAAACTCAATTTCACTATTGGCTCGGAATCTTCTCCCTATAAGTGCATTTTCAAAAACGGTACTCTCTTTTAATATACTGGTATTATCAAGTATTGGATTCCGTTTTTTCGGATAGGGATTTGAGTTCTGTAAGAGAGAACCAAACTCCATATTATTATACGTAAAGACTTCCATATGATTTTTAACGAATTGATTATTCTGACTGATAATATTTGAAATTTTGCCAACCAAAGCATAGTAATTATAAATTTCTTGGATTAATTCTTGATTCACAATCCATTGAAAATGAGATCCCGATTCCATTGAATTGAATGCTGTAGTAGTTGGCGAGAATGTTCTTTCTGTAGCGACATCAAAAATGCTATCGGCAAAAGCCGACAGGGGCATGTTTTCATATTTAGATAATGAAATAATACGAAAAGAAAAGTCAACAGCATCTAACACTGACTCATTATAGCTTATTTGTGTATTTAGGTTTCGTATATCCTCTTGAAGGTTTATTCTTACTGAGGTCAGAGATGCATTTAATATAGCTTGCTCTTTTTTTGCTTCATTCCAATTATTGATCTGTAAAGCAATCAAAATTCCTATTACAACCAATACAATCTCACCAACCGCATATATGAGATATTTACTGAACTTACTTTCCGACAACAGTCTCTGTCTAATTTTTCTAAAGAATTTTAGCATAGTTCATAGAATTTAAATGTCCCGTAGGGACTAAACACTGGTAGAAATAAAAACAGCCCCTAAGTATAAGGTGCCTTTAGGCACCTTATATAATTATCCAATAGGTTTGAAGATATATTTTTTATCGTAATCCACATCAAATTTATTTAGGAACTCAAGATATTCTTCCTGAAAAGTTTTGTTTTTGTGATGTTGTTCCTGGTTTTGAATGTATTTGATAACCTAGGGAGTTGAGATATTGAAGGGGTAGGAGTCCTGTTTACATAGGAGCTATTGTAATTTCCTTTTTTCCAATTCTGCTTTCAGTGCTTCATATTTCTTAGGCTTCTTCAGGAACACATAGATTAGAAATAGTGGAAGTAAGGTGATAAATCCCCAAGCGTTTGCTACAACACTATAAATGATTATCCCAACTAAAAACCCAATTAAAAAAGCATCTATTATGGGAGATGGTTTATTATTTTTTGCTGCTTCCAACAATTCTGTGTCGGTTAATTGTGATATTTCTTCAATATTCATTTGTTGTTCAATTCTTAATGATTTTCTTTTCTGATTCTCAATTTAAATCATTAATTGTTTTCTTACCTGCTAATTCTAATTGTTCACTATAAGCATCTATCCTGGCTTTGGCTGTGCCGTCAATCAGAAGAATAACTACCAACATGGCAATGGTTGTGATGGCGCTTGCACGCCAAACCGGTTTGTCTATAAAAACGATCAGCAATGCAGCGGCGACAATAATAAATGGGATCGCTTTAAAAACGATGGTTTGATATTCCTCTAATGTACTTTCTACACGTGCGACCTCGGATTCTACAAAAGCTGTAGCGTCATTATTATAAGCCGTTTCAAATTGTGTGATTCTTGATTTATTGGTGAAAAATAAACCAAGACCGATGATCAATAGTAATGATCCGGCAACCAAGGTGGGAATGATGTATGCTTTTGCCATATCAGTTTTAGCGAGTTGCCAAAATCCTATGCTTGCCAATACAAATACTACTCCGAAAACAATGAAAAATGATGTTGAAAAAACTTCGGCTTTTGCCCAGTCCGTTGCTGTTTTTAGTATATCCATGATCTTAATTTAAAGTGTATTTTTCTCTGTATGCTGATGGGCTGATGCCTTCCTTCTTTTTAAATAGTCGCGAAAAATAGGGCGGATATTCAAAGCCTAATTCATAAGCCACTTCAGAAATCGTTTTATTTGGGTTCAACAGAATATTCTTTGCCTCATCGATCAAATACAATTGCAGATGTTCAGTTGAAGTTTTGCCTGTTTCTTTTTTTAGTGTATCGCTTAAGTAACGCTGTGAAACCGACAGCTGATCTGCGATCTGCTCAATACCGGGAATTCCTTTTTCTTCTAACTGCCCAGATTCAAAATATGTCGATAAATGTTTATTAAACTGCTCCAAAAGATCATTTGACAATTCTTTCCGATTTAAAAACTGCCGTTCGTAAAAGCGGTTGGCGTATTTCAACAGCGTGCTTAGTTGCGAAATGATGATGTCTTTGCTGAACTCATCGTGATTGTTCTGATATTCTATATCAATATTTTCTACAATTGATTCGATCTGTTTCTCTTCTTTTGGAGAGAGGTGCAGGGCTTCATTTGCTGAATATGAAAAGAAGCCATATTTCTTGATCTGATGCGCCAACTCTGTACCTTTCAAAAAATCTTCGTGGAAGTTGATTGAAAATCCTTTTTGATCGTAAACTACACTCTCATCCCATTGTAATACTTGCCTTGGAGCGATGAATATCAATGCGCCATTGGTGAAATCGTATTTTGTCCGACCATAGTTTAAATCTCCTTTTACGATCTTCTTCAGGCTAATGGAATAGCAATCATTAGTAATAGGAGGTGAGCTTTCTTTCGGGCATGGTAGAAAACCATCTCCAATAGTAGAAAATACACTGAACATCGGATGCTCCGGTCCCGGTAGTTCCAGATAATCTAAATAAGCCGATAAAGTTTTAAAATGTTGCATATCGCTAATTTAAAAGTTCCACTTTAAATTCGTTGCTTTTTCTGACACTTCCCATAACTTTTCCGCAACAACTTTGTCTTTTGCGTGTGCTTCCAGTTTATGTGCTCCAACAGCTCCTTTAAAGTTGTTAAATCCTGTAGGACCGTAGAATGCTTTTTGATCCAGGTCTTTTTCAGTAGCACACATTAACATTGGGTATGCACCTTTTTCAGCTGATTGTGTCAATGGTGAAAATTTCATCAGGTTAAAGATCATGCGCATCATAAAACTACCACTGGTATCGATCAGGGAGGTTCTGGATGAACCGGGGTGACAAGCATATACTTTAACTTCAGTTTTGCCTGCTTTTTCCAATTTATCCTGTAATTCATAAACCGACATGATCTGTGCTAATTTGCTCTGGCTATAGGCATCATTTGGAGTGTAATCTTTATTCCAGTTCATATCGTCAAATTTGATGGTTTTCAGTCCCATATTATAGCCCATACTGCCCACAGTTACGATACGTCCTTTGGATTCTTCAACCAGTGGAAAGAGCAAACCTTGTAGCGTGAAATGACCGTAGTGGTTTACGCCAAGCTGACTTTCAAATCCATCAACAGTTAGTTTCTGATTGGGAACCTGAGCAATAGCAGCGTTACAAATCAATGCGTCGATTTGCGTAACTTTTTCAAGTACTTCTTGAGCAGCTTTTCGTACAGATTCCTGTTCTGCCAGATCCATTTGGATAAATGAGACATCTATTTGGTTGCCCAGCTCTTTTTTAAAAGAGGAAATAACATCTTCTGATTTTTTGGGATTGCGGTTCAATATCACCACTTTCGCTCCCTTGGACAGTAGTATCCTTGCAGCTTCAAATCCTGTACCGCTTGTAGTACCCGTTATAACGAATGTTTTACCTTTAAGAGATCCGATTCTATCGGGAGTCCAGCCTTGTTTGCCAAATTGATTAGTCTTCATCATTGTTTTGTTTGTTTAAATGAACAAGACTAAGATCGACAGACAACTACTTTATAGCCTTATACACATTTTCGTATTGTCTATACTTTTTGGTTTGGTTTTATAAAGTAGCTGAACCGGTATAAATTATGTTTGATCCAATTTTACTCTTCGTAAATGTCGAATTTGGCTGAAAACGATTTCATTAATTCCGCGTTAGAAAAATCATCCCGGGTCATTGTAGAAAGTTGTTCGAGGAAAACATCAAATTGGCCATTTTTGAATATGGTGAGCATTTTACCACCTTCGCTGCATTTAGCCTCGTGCCACACATTAGGATCAACGGTGATGGTATCGCCGGGTTTCAGCAGAATTGTTTCATCATCGAAAATCAATTCCATTTCCCCTTCAAGCATGTAAAACACTTCTGTCATGATCTTGTGATGATGTCTTTTTAAATGGAATCCGGGTTTAAGAGTGTCTTCGATAAGGCACAATTCTCCATTAGTGTCTTTGGAGGAAACTTTGATAAAACAGTGATCCTGAGAATAATCGTAATTTTCTCCCTGGCCACTGGGTATATAGTGTTTTGACTCCATAGTTAGACTGATTTATTTAGTGCGATGTTTAATGTATTTGGCTTATGAGCTTCCACTACTTGAAAGTTTGCTTCTTTATAAGTTCGCCCGCTTCATCGTAAACTTTCCAAGTACCCTTCTTTTTGCCGTGCTCAAAGCAACCTTCGTCCCAGAGTTGTCCGTTAGCATGGTATCGTTTCCATTCACCGTGCTTCTGTTCTTCATCGTTAAAGCCGCCTGTCGCTCGCGGGTCGCCATTTTTGAAGAACCATTTCCATTGACCAACGATCTTTCCGTCTATATAGCTGCCGGTTGACTGCATCTGTCCATTATTTAGAAAATATGTCCACTGTCCGGATTTCTTCCCGTTGTTGAATTCACCCTTACAAGAAATGCTCCCGTTTTTAAAGTAAGTCTGAAAAGGGCCATTCTTAGGATTTCCGTTTTCATCTATTCCAGGGATGTCTTTCATCGTTTTTTGCAGCTGATTGAGTTAGTAGTTTGAGCTTTTCTAACGGTTTGCAGGTGGCTTGTGGCGGTTTCGGAGCACCTCTTGTCCACAGCACGCCAAAGTTGGCTACGAAGCGAAAACCTTGCTGGTAGACGTTCACCCGCCAAAAGCTCTATGCGTTGTTGAGTGTAGCTTTATTTATTATATTTCTTCCTGCAAGAGCACTCGTTATGTTCATCTATATATTGTATAGACTCTATACAAAGTTCTTTGAGAACTGGAATATTGATGTCTGCAAGTTTATTAGCATAAATACATGCTTTTCCCATTTTGAATTTTCCGAGATCTGTTATGATTGAATTACTTTTTTCTGTATCAGAATAAATATAGAGCGAAAAGGCTGCCTTTCTCGGGGAGAATCCAAGAATGGGAGCATCTCCTTCGTGTCCGCTTTCATATTTGTAATGATAACTACCGAAGCCGATAATTGTCGGTCCCCACATTTTGGGTTCTTCGCCCGTAATGTCTTGTAGTATTTTTATCAATTCGTAACTATCATTTTTCTTTTGTTGGGAGTTAGCAAATGAGTTTATAAACTCGTAGACATCTGCGTCAGTTTCTTTCGTTTTCGTTTTTGCCATATCACTTGTAATTAAGTTACACACAACAACAGAGTAAAGTGAATCCCATTCCTTTTATCCCTATTTCACTGTTAAACTTTATTCATTTATACTTAAAAATCAGTTTAAAATGAATAAAACCGATCTTAGTTCAAAATCCCAAGTTTTTTTCAGAGTGCGTTTAAAGCTTTCAGCTTATAGAACATTCTTCATTAGGTTATAAACTTTTATCAATCAGGGCTTCAATAAACTGCCATTCGTTTCTTTTTCGTAGAGATTTAAAAGCTTCATGATCAGAAATAATCTGGCGGTCATTCCATTTTCTCCAAATGAGAACTTTGAGTATGTTTTCTGCTAATCTCTTAGAACGGTCGTTGTTTAATTGAGTTAACTTTATAGCTGCATCAAATAGTTGTTGGTTTGTGATATCACCATAATAATCCTTTGCTTTAAGGAAATAGCTATTAGCAGAATCAGGATTATTTTCATAAATGAACTCATTAAATTGACTATATGCTTCCAAGGCTTTTTTCTGAGAAAGGTTAGATTCAACTATTGCTTCTTTTTCCGAAGGTACGGTGTATTCAATACCATGATAAAAAGCATAGACCTCTATGGGTTCCATTAAGCCAAGCTCGAAGCGCCTTTCATTAACATTTGATGGATCATTTATAGGGTAAGGGGCATTCTTGCCCATGCTGGCACCATAGGTTTGTTTTCTCCAAGTTTCACGGGCTATTCTATCGTTCAATTCAGCATATAAATTAGGATCTAAATCACCCTTATCAACAGCTTTTTTTATTAACCCTAGACATCGTTCTTTGTAAAATACATCAGGATGGTGTTGTGGAATTGCCCAGGCAAGTTTTGCTCCACCTTCTCCCACTAATTTATTCCCAGGCCATCCATAGATAGTTATAATGCTATCTAATTTAATTTTATTTATATCCCAGACTTTCTCAACAGGCTTAAATAGTTTCTGATAATCGTTATAAGTAGCCGTGCTGTCTAAAAGACGTATCTTATTTTCATATTTAGATAAAGCCTGTTGATCTCTTGCCCACATGATTTCTAACTCTTTAAGCAATTCCGGGTTTTCGATTTGTTCCAGATAATTTTCTTTTGCCTTTTCAGCAAGCTCAGTTATTTGTTGAAACCTTATATCGTTTTTCAGGTTTTTAAAGTCAGGAAAATTAGTAATCAGATCAGTATCTCTTAAGCCATACTCAATAGCTTTTTCAAGTGAAAAAAAAGCTTTTTCTGTGTTATTATTTGAAGCATATATGGATGCAGTAACAAAGTAGTTCTCCCAATTTTTTCGTGGCATTTTTTCCGAAGCCTCAAAAATGAGGTTGGCAGACTCTATGTTTCTTTCTTTGTGGAGAGCTGCGTATGCTTCTGTAAGATCCTGCGCCCAGTTAGAATTGTCTTTTGGATTTTTATAACATCCTAGAAGAACGGTTGAAGTTATCAGGATTAAAACTATATATGGCTTACGTAATTTTAAAACAGTCATCTCTATCGGTTGTGGTTTTCGGTAAGATGGCCATTCTTTTTTATACAAAATAGAATGAAATTTGCCTGCTCGTTTAGAGCTTAACAAATTGTTTGGGCAGAAGACCTGTACAGGATTTAAATACTCTCGTAAAATGACTTTGATCAGAAAAACCACACTGATAAGCTACCTCAGTAAAGCTGGTTTTGGAGGAATTAATAATCTCAATTGAACGGGCTACTTTTATTTTTCTACTATATTCACCGAGAGTACATTGAAAATAATTTCTAAAATGTTTTGAAATTGTAGTAGGATGAACATCAGCGCTCTCAGAAAGTTGATGTAAGGAAATATTTTCGTTCCATCTATCTTTGAGTATATCTCTGACTAAGTTCATCCATTCTGGAATCTTTTGTTCTTTTGGGTTTATAGCATTTTCGATAAAAGATAGAACCACCATTTCAACATTGCTTGATGATTGAGAATCGTTCAAAAATGCTTCACTCAGCAACTTTGTAAATGTAAAAATGGAGTATTCATTGTTAGCAACAGCCATTTCAATTTGTGATTCTGTGTATTCATATTTGTTTAAAAAAGCCGAATCAATTTCTAAGCTGATATGCTTGGAAGGAAATTTGTTATAGATATTTTGATGCAACTCATTGGAATGATAAAAATTGATCGAACCCGGAGTTCTCTCAAAAGTTAGTCCTTCTCGGTTTTCCTTATTTGAACCATACAGAACAAAACTTATCATCGGATTTTCATGAGAATGCCAAACGCCGGTTTCAGTTGGTGTTTGATATTTAGTTACTCCAACTAGCAAGTCATTGAAATTACATGTGCTAACATCAGGCGCTAAATAAGTCCCTTTTTTAAGTGAAATTGTATTCTTGTGAGATATCATAGGTCATCTACATATCAGAACTGGTAAAGTTGCAAAAATTTATCTAAAAATTGTCATAATGGTAAGTGGACATTTAATAAAAATAAATGGGTTAATTCCAGTTTGCCTAAAGTATCAGCCTTATTATCTTACGGGAAATTGTAACAGCACAGGCGATGTCAAACAGCTCCAAAGAAGTACACTTACATACCAAAGGAATTCTACCGGTTCAAAAGTTAAAGATCCTTCGTGATCTTGAAATACTTGACTCACATCCGGATTACCCGATCAACGACAATCAGTTTCAGCCTAATTCTTTAGATCTTCGTCTGGGGGAAGTAGCGTATCGGGTTAGATGCAGTTTTCTTCCCGAGAACGAAACGGTAGAACAGAAGATCGAGAAACTGGAGCAATATTCGTTTTCCATCAAAGACGGAGCGGTGCTGGAAGAGAATTGTGTATACATCATTCCGTTGCTGGAACGATTGAATCTTCCGAAATCTCATTATTCCACTCAAAACGGTGTTTCTGATAATTCAGAAGAAGTAAAGCTGTTTTCACCAGAAAATTTATCCGCTAAAGCGAATCCGAAAAGTTCTACCGGAAGACTGGATGTATTTACCAGAGTGATCACTGACTACTCGCACCGTTTCGAAGAAATTGCTCCGGGCTATCAGGGACAGTTATATCTGGAAGTAGTTCCGAAATCGTTTTCCATAAAAGTGAGAACAGGTCAGCGGTTGAATCAGTTGAGAGTTCGTCACGGATTTGAGGTCGTGCCTGATCAGGATCTATTGAGAATTCATGCTTCCGATCCATTGTTGTTTGATGAAAATATCAAGCCGGTAAGTATGCAACAGATCAAAGTGAACAAAGGATTGTTCATGAGCGTGCAACTGAAAGGCAAAAAAGGGGAGATCATTGGCTATAAAGCTAAGAAGCATAACAATTTTATCGATCTGGAAAACATTGGTCACTATGATGTAGATGAATTCTGGGAGCCGATCTACGCTACTTCGGAGTCGACTTTTATTCTGGAGCCGGAAGCATTTTATATTTTTGCATCTAAAGAGCGGATACGTGTCCCGGCAAAATTAGCTTGTGAAATGATGGCTTACGATACTGGGTCAGGAGAACTCAGAACACATTACGCCGGTTTTTTTGATTCCGGTTTTGGTGGTTCCGTAGAAGACAAAGGAGCTCGAGCTGTTCTGGAAGTTCGTTCTCATGATGTACCGTTTATGATCGAAGATGGTCAGACATTATTCAGTATGCAGTTTGAGCCGAATACCGAACTTCCTGAGTTCATTTACGGCGAAGAAATTGACAGTAATTATCAAGGGCAAGGCTTAAAGCTTGGTAAGCATTTTAAACAAGTATGAGTGATTTCTTAGTAAATCGATGTATTTGTCATGGGCACAGTTTTGAAGAGATCAAAGAATACGCCAAAGAGAAAGGCTACACCGATCTAGAAGATCTTCAGATCGATAATTATTGCAGCAATGGTTGCCGAATTTGTGCACCCTATGTGGAAATGGTTCTGGAAACCGGAGAAACAGCTTTCGAACCCGGTGCTTATTATAAAAGGAAGAAATAGATCTTAATTGCTTGGATACATTTACGAGGGATAACGTTTCAACCTTGTAGGTGTTAGATAATTCCGTACTAGTTTTCCTATGACTTTATGGATAGGGTCATTCTTGTAGATGTCAGGTAATTCGTTAACAGTTTAGCGTGATAAATCAAGAAAAATTCGCCCTTAGTATTTAAGACGGATAAGAGAGCATGATCCGGATGCGTCTGCGGAGCAGGAATAATCCTTTCAGGTGAAGAGTGCACTAATTGTCTCAGAATGAACGAAGACCTTTAGGATTATTCAGCGCAGGATCAGTGAACCCGTCTTAAATACTTCGGCTTGATCTTTTGCTACTTTTGTATCAAGACAAAAGTAGGTAGCCTTGAGCTAAGTTAATAAATTTTATAGGACTTCCTTCCTTTACTATGTGTACTTTTGTACCGACAAAAGTACCAAAAGCTCCCGACAAGAATTATTGGCGCGAACTTCATTACATCGACTAATCATTACAAAAGGTCTTCGCTCGTATGATACACATTCAAGAATCATCCTGAGTGTAATGATTGCTCCTGTGGAGCCGTCGATTTCATTACGTTCTTTCCTCGCCAATAATTCTAAAGGTCGGTGTAGTTGGAATCTTTTTCTGAAATCGTCAGGATTATAAACAAGATAATTTTTTTAAGTGAATTATCTAACATCTACAAGGATGACCCATAAAGCACTCTCGGTTATTCCGGCAGATTACTTCGTAACTATTAAGTTGTTTATATATTCAGTATCCTTTTTTACTCGCAAATGTGAATAGTAAAATCAAATGTAGTTGTACAGGAAAAAACTCATGAATTTCTTTTACGCACCACCGGAAAACTGGAAAGACGATGAAAGCGAAGTCGAGATAACAGATCAGGAAGCTATTCATATTTCCAAAGTGTTACGGAATAAAGTGGGAGATCAAGTTTATGTGGTAGATGGGATTGGAAACCGATCAAAATGTGAAATTAAGGATATTTCCAAAAAATCTGTTCGGCTGAATGTTCTGGAAACCAGATCACAAGAGGCGCCAACTACGAGAAAAGTCATGGCATTCGGGGCTATCAAAAAAAGAGATCGATTGGAATTCGCAATTGAAAAAGCAGTAGAACTGGACGCCTGGGAAATTTGTGTGTTTGATGCAGATCATTCCGAAAGATCCAGATTAAATGAAGAGAGATTGCAGACCCAGATCGTAAGCGCATTCAAACAAAGCAGCAGATTCTATCTTCCAAAATTAGTGATCAAAAGATCGTTGGATGAAGTTTTAGAACAATACAAAAAACATTCTATCTTGATGGCTTATTTAGGAGAAGAAGAAGCTGATATTCCAAGTGAATTAAACCCTGAAGGTAATCTGCTTTTGGTTGGACCCGAAGGCGGATTTTCAGAAAGAGAAGCTGATCTGGCTAAAAGCAAAGGAGTTCAGTTCATAACTCTGGGAAAAAATCGTTTAAGAGCGGAAACAGCAGTAGTGGCTTTCCTTTCTCAGTTCCTTTTTTCTAAATGAAAGGCTGAACATCCGGTTCAATGAATAATTCCCGGGCATTTTCAATAGCGAAAATATCATAGCTGTAATGAGAGTTGATCAAGGCTTTCAAGTCAGAAAGTAGTTGCGGATTTCTTCCGATGAATTCCTCAAAACTGTCCTCATCTTTCATAAAATGGTTTACAGCAAACACTGAAGCGTTGGTGATCGTTTTATTAAACTTTTGATGATCACCATGGAAAGAAGCAAATCTTGAGATCTGTTCACAACAATTTTCCAATGCTCGATCTAATCCATGCTGTTTGATCTGCAGCCACGCCAATCTCAGGTGCGCTTTGTGATCAAATAACTCCGGAGGAAGTGTGCAGTTGTCGAATTGAAGTAAAAAATCATTGTCTTTCATTTAGATGCCATATTTTATATTAATAGTTCGGTTTATATTAAAACTGTCACCCTGAGCTTTGATATTATTGCGGGTATAATTCTGGTTGCGAAGGGTCTCAAACCTTGAACTAACCGATTTTACTCTACGAATACCAATTTTCTGATAAATCTTTCCATTTAGGGTTGATTGACTCAATTAAAGCTACTTTCTTTTTTCTTATCCATCCCTTTAGCTGCTTTTCTCGCTCTAAAGCTCTACCAATGTCATCAGTTTCTTCATAATAGACCAACTGATGCAGGTTATACTACTTTGTGAAGCCTTCTATTTGTTTTGATTTGTGCTCAAAGACTCTACGTTCAAGATTATTGGTGACACCAATATAGATCATCTTGGAAGTATTGCTTAGCATATAAATATAGTAGGTTTTGGACATGTAGGTAAGACGAGTTCAAAGCCTACTCCTTACAAAAAAACTTCAATTACTTTTGAGATCCTTCGACGTGCTTCATTCAAATACCTTCTTACTGATTTGGGCCGCTCAGGATGACAGCCTTGATATCGTAATTGAGCTACATAAAATCTATATTTCATGTTTCCAAAATAAATTTAGCTGAAATTTTTTCATAAAAAAAGCCCTGTCTCTTTTGAAACAGGGCTTAGAATTACTTCTAAACTTCTTACTTGTCTTCAGGATCTTTATCTTTTTGTCCTGTTACCGCTTCACTTACGTTGATGATGTGATCACCAATTTTTTCGCAGGCAAAGAACAGATCTTTATATACTGAATCGCTGTTGATGTTATACATCTTTGTCTCGATTCTCTTAGTATGTTTTTTCTGAAGTGATTTCTTTTGCTTATTGATTTTGGTCTCTTGTTCGTAAGCAGGTTCAATAGCAACTTTATCGTAGTCTTCATTGAGATTCGTTACCATTATCTCAAATGCTTTGTCGATCTCATCCAAGATGCTAAGAACACCGGCTTTTTGCTCACTGTTAAAGATAATATCACCTTCAAAGAACTTCTCAAGATCTCTGGACATCTGGTAAAAGATATCACCAATGGTTTCCAGGTTATTGGAAATATTCAAGAGGTGAGAAACTTTTCTGGTAGATTCGTCACTTAACGAACCTTCAGAAACCTTCATTAAGTAGGAAGCTAATTCGTCATCAATGCGATCGGTAATCTCTTCATACTTCTTGATCTTTTTAAGCAATTTCTTTTGACGTTTCGGTTTATCTGTTTCGACAAGCTCCCTAAGAAACTCAGACATTCTTGCTGTGATCTCACCAAACTTCGCAGTCTCTTTAGTTGCTTCTTCCAAAGAAAGCTCCGCTGTTTGCATCATTCCGGTACCGATATATTCCAGATGGAATTCTTCATCATCCTCACCTTTGGACGGAATCATTCTGATCACCGTTTTAGCAATGAATCCTACAAAGCCTATTAGAAATAAGGTATTCAAAATATTGAATACAGTATGGAAAATAGATAGAGCAATTGGAATAGATTCAGGATCATTAAATGGTGATGCATCATAGTTCGATGTCATATAAGTATCGATGAAATCTAACATGAACGGCATCAACAAGATGACCCATAGCACACCAAAAATGTTGAAAATGAAGTGTGCCGCTGCAGCTCGTTTCGCATGAATATTCGCCACCAAAGCAGCGAGGTTAGCGGTTATCGTTGTACCAATGTTTTCACCAAGAACCATAGCTGCTGCAAGATCAAATGGAATCCAACCATTATTAGCCATAACCAGAGTTAAAGCCATAGCTGCACTTGAAGATTGTACAGTAACTGTCAGAATGGTTCCAATACCAACAAATAGTAGGGTAGATAAAAACCCGAGATCAGTATATTGGGCCAGAAACTCAAGGATTTCCGGGTTTGCTTTAAGATCAGGTACGGATTCTTTCAGGTAAGAAAGCCCGATAAATAAAAGAGCGAAACCAATTAATACTTCTGCCCAGGATTTGGTTTTACTTTTGCTCATAAAGAGAAGAGGGAATCCAATTGCAATGATCGGTAATGCATAGGCAGAAATCTTTACTTTAAAACCAATTATGGAGATCAACCATGCCGTAATAGTTGTCCCAATGTTAGCTCCCATTATCACACCAATAGATTCAACCAACGCAAGCAAACCGGCATTAACAAAACTAACAACCAATACTGTTGTTGCAGAAGAGGATTGAACTAAGGCGGTTAATGCAAAACCAGTTAGAACACCTTTAAATCTGTTGGATGTCATTGAACGAAGAATTTGCCGCATTTTTGTACCGGCAACTTTTTGAATTCCTTCGCTCATCACTTTCATTCCATAAATGAAAAAGCCAAGAGAACCCATCAGATTTAGAAACCCGAGAAAACCAAATTCCATAGTTATTTAATATGGTTAAAAATTAAGCATCAAGTTAATCATTATAACCGAGGTTTTATGTTACCTCAATGTTAACTGTATATTAATTTATGGTAATCTGATTTTAACTATGCTCGTATAATAGGTACATTTGCCGGCATAAATTTTCACTGTAATAAAAATATCCAAATGAAATTATTCCCTAAACTTCTGTTCTTATTATTCATTGTAATAGCTGTTCCTCGAAACAGTTTAGCTCAGGATGTAGAAGTTAAAACCCTTGGAAAAGGAATTGTTTTTCAACCGGAAGATAATTCTTACAGCGTGAAATTAGGAATGAGGTTTCAAAGTTTATATCTGGGAGAGTGGAACCTGGAAGATAATGTGTATTCCGATCAGGCTTTGGTTCGCAGAGCACGTTTAAAATTGGATGGACATATCTATTCCGAAAAATTTACTTACAAGGTTCAGTTGGGTTTTAGTAACAGAGATACCAGGAATTCAAGTTCAGGTGGAATTCTTCAAAACAGCGGTACTTCAAATATTGTATTAGATGGGGTTATCAAATATAATCCGGTTTCGGATTTTGAGATATGGTTTGGACAAACCGTTCTTCCGGGAAACAGAGAACGATTGATCTCTTCCCAAAAGGTTCAATTTGTTGACAGAAGTTTATTGAACTCTAGTTTTAATCTGGATAGAGATGTTGGAATTCAGATCAGAAACACATCGTCTTTAGGAGAAATGGTAATTCGACAGATGGGAGCCATTTCAATCGGTGAGGGCAGAGACATCACCACTAAAAACCCCGGAGGATACAGCTATACCGGCCGAGTTGAATTTTTACCTTTTGGAAATTTTTCAGATAAGGGCGATTACACCGGTCCTGATCTTGCTAAAGAGGAAGAGATAAAATTATCTATTGGTATAGCTTATGACTTTAATGACGGGGCAGTAAGAAGCAGAGGACATACCGGAGGCTTTGTATTTACCAGTGGTGGAGATTTGGTAAAAAATGATCTGCATACATTTCTGGCAGATGCCATGCTAAAATATCAAGGATTATCTGTGCATGGTGAATTCGCAAACAGAGATGCTGAAAATGATAATGGTTTCGGAACAGGAACAGCATACATGGGTTCGTTAGGTTATGTTTTTGGTAAAGATTTTGGAATTTCAGGCCGATACGCCACGCTTTCTAAAAACGGAAATTTCTCTTCCTTGACGGAACATTCTGAATATACCTTCGCCGTTTCTAAATATATTTCAGGACATAATCTTAAACTTCAGGCAAGTGCGGGTTTACTGGATTTTGTTTCCAGAGATGATTTAATGAGGTTCCAAGTTCATATGGAGATCGCTTTTTAAAATATTGGATGTTGCAGTGCTGATAGTCTTTGTTAAATAATATTTTTTTCAAGCCTCCATCTAACGGATAATCCCATGATGGAGGCTTTTTTATTTGATTGAAAAGTGAGGTCATCACTATAAAAGTCATGTAATTTGGTGACAGTATTAATCCTAATTGCTGAAATAAATTATGCCCTTAGTATTTAAGACGGAGAAGAGAGCGTGATCCGGATCCG
Organism: Balneola sp.; assembly: GCA_965215865.1. GTDB lineage: Bacteria > Bacteroidota > Rhodothermia > Balneolales > Balneolaceae > Balneola. The sequence continues at coordinate 2,471,719 of OZ244125.1, read as the reverse complement.
TATGCGAAGCAGGAATAATCCTTTCTGGTGAGAGATGTAGAAATGTTTCAGTATGCACGAAGACCTTTAGGATTATTCAGCGCAGGATCAGTAAGCCCGTCTTAAATACTTCGGCTTGATCTTTTGCTACTTTTGTATCAAGACAAAAGTAGGAGCCCCAAACTAACGCAAGCGTCTCGCTTGTGCATTTCTTGCAAAACATTCGTCCAAGCGTGACGCTTGAACTAGAAAGGGAATTATTGGTGCGAAATCCGAAATCTCGTTTCTATCTCAGTAACCAAAATCCGTCAGCCGTGCAGAGCCCGACAGACGGAGAAGTAGCTATCCATCATTTCGCTGAAAGCGGGGTGATGGAGTTGGTGGAAATAATTCTAAAGGTCGGTGTAGTTGGAAGCTTTTTTGAAATACTGAGGTTTATTATAAACGGGACAATTGTTGTAAGCGAATCATCTAACCTCTACAAGGTTAACGCTGTATCAAACAAGCTTCAACAAATAACCAAGCAATGCACCGCCGGCTACTATCCACATAGCGTTTAGTTTTTTAGGTCCGAATGTGAAGAAAGCTCCCAGTAACCCAATCACAATTGCTCGCCAGTCGGTAAGAGTATCTTGTCCCATTACAAATAGTACAGCAACCATTACTGCAACGGCGGCCACATTTACTGAATCGAGAAAGAAACCAAGAGTTTTGGAATTTCTCATTTTTGGGATGAGAGGATTTAAGATCCATACAAAGAGAAAAGAAGGTAGAAAAATCCCAACAGAAGCTGCTATAGCTCCCTGCCAACCGGCCAGTTGATATCCGATAAAGGTAGCTGTGGAAAGAACAGGCCCGGGAGTAAACTGTCCAACGGCAATCGCATCAATTAATTCAGGACGGGTCAACCATCCACTCATAACCAGTTCTGCGTCCAAATAAGCAAACAGAACATAACCACTTCCATAAAGTATAGAACCAACTTTTAAGAAACTCCAGAACACATTTAAAGCTGTGATCTTAGAAACTGTAGCTGAACCTGCCTGAAGAAATAGAAAGGGGAGTATGGATTTTGGAGAAGCATCAAACTTCGATTTTGTAGTGAAATATAAAGTTCCAACTACTCCGGCGGTCAACAAGGCAATGATCTCATTCACGCCTAATAAACTGGCAATTAAAACAATTGCTCCTAAAACACCCAGTTCCCATCCTTTGAGAGCTTTTTTTCCGAGCTTTACAACAGCAGCTGCGATAATGGCTAATACAGCAGGTTTAATCCCAAAAATGAACGGTTCTACTTCCGGAAGCTGACCATATTCCACATACAGAAAACCAAGAATCCCTGTAATTACTACCGCAGGGAATATGAAACTGATTCCCGCAACAAATAAACCGGGAACACCACCACGTTCATGGCCGCAGTGCATAGTCATTTCAGTAGAATTTGGTCCCGGAATGAGATTAGTGGCTCCGATGAGATCAAGAAAATGCTGTTGAGACATCCATTTTCTCTTTTCGATGACTTCCTTTTCCATCATGGCGATGTGTGCTGCGGGACCACCAAATGCAATGCAACCTAATTTGAAGAAGAGTTTTGCTATTTCAGAGAGAGTTCCTTTTTCTTGCGTCATAAGTTAGTTTGATTTTTACTGCTGATAATAGAAAATAAAAGTTATTTCGTTCAATTCAGTTTAAACAAATTACTACCAATGGCTTTAAAGAAGGGCATATACGGAACGCTACTCATTATTTTCAGATCCTGAACAAAGTTAGAGTCTTCAGAGAGAAAGCTTAGCACGGCATCAAACCTATTTTTTTTGAAAAGATCACGGAAAATAGCCAGGCTGTCTTCTGTAGAATTGGTTAAAATGTGAAGCAAAAGTAGATCGTAATACCGGTATCGAAATTTGGATTGAGGAGGAAGCAAAGGGTTTTCCCCTGTAATTATAGAATCAGCGAGTTGTTTAGTGTATTCCTGAGTTCTCAGAAATGTATAGCCGGTACTTGGTTTAGTTAAACCTCCCATGGTCCCCAGATTGATAATGTTTTTCTCATATGTGGGTTGGTAGTCCAGATCCTGCATAGGAATTTCACCATATTCCGTTCTTTTTACTTCGTATTCTGATACATGGAGACCATACTTTTTGTCCATGTAGTTCTGAATTTTCTCTTCATACACTTCTTTGTCTAGGGTGGAATTTGAAAAAACGGTGAATTCCAGAAGTGCCTTGTTATGGCTGAATGGAAGCACATACATAAAAGCAACGCCTTCTTTAAAAGAAGGATCAAAATCCATGAGAGTGAAAGTAGCAGGGTCAAAAACCGAATGTTCGGTATCAATTTCAAAGCCCAGAAAATGTTGAATCAACGGATATTTCGGTTTCTGCCAATTAGGTTTGAATACACTTTGAAAAATATGATCAGCTATATAGGTATCACTATTTTTTGTAAGTAATACTGCTTTGCTTGAATTTGAAGAAACGCTCAGAATATTTTCTTCCAGCAATGTAAAATTGGATCTATTTCTAAGCTCGGTAAGCACCAGCTCTTTAAAATCACCACACCGAATTGCGTGATAGGAGTAATCTTTCAGATACAGGAAAGCATTCATGTCCAGAGCCGAAAAAAAAGCTTTATTCCATGTTCTGTATATGATTTCTTTAAAAGGAGGAACATCTTTAGTCCAGAAGCACCAGGTTTTTTCATTGATGGGAGCGAAGGTGGAATCAACGACCAAAACTTTTCCTTTATACCCACCTTTAGCTAAATACCAAGCGAGACTCAATCCTGACATCCCCCCACCGGCGATTATAAGATCGTATTTAGCGTCAACTTTCAAAATCGTACCCGAACTTTACATTTTGTTGATCTTTGGTATTCACATGAAGTTGAAAAACATCCGGTCTGGAATAATGTCCATTGGTATCGATAAAAAGGTTTCCTTCACTTAAAATAGAAAGATCCAGATCTGCATAAATAATCGTGTTTTCAATTTGAACAGGCTCGGCTAAATATTCCGAATTGGGTTTGATTACAGAACTTCCACCTTTCAAAAGTAAAGTATCATCGTCTTCGGGGATCGATCGTATCATCTCCAAAGCTGCATTTTCTTTATCAGAAACTGAAATAATCCCATCAATCATTTGCTGTTTAGTGAGCGTGCAACCGGCAGCAATCACATAACATTGTCCTTCAAATGCGTACTGTCTGCTTGCGATTTGGTGCAGGTCTTTCACCATCGGCCACTGGGCAATATGAATATCTTCTCCGTTTTGATGAACAGCAGCTCTGGCTAGCGGCATCCAGTGTTCCCAGCAAATAAGTCCGGTGATCTTTGCTTCATGATGATCAATAGTGGGAAGTGTGCTTCCATCACCCATTCCCCAAACTAAGCGTTCGGTATAAGTGGGCATTAGTTTTCGATGAAGATCAAAAGAACCATCGGGTTTAAAATAAAAAATGGTGTTATATAAGGTTCTCCCAACCCGTTCATTTGCTCCCATCACCACCAGACAATTATTTTCTGTGGCCGAATCAGACAGAATCTTAAAATATTCGTCCGCAATTTCGATGGAATTTTCGAACAACAATCGGAACAGAGCTTTGGCTGATGGGTGATCCCAAACACCGACTTCAGGTGCATAATCTAACCAAACAGGATAACCCGGAAGCCATGTTTCAGGAAACACGATCATATGAACGTCTTTCGAAGCTGCTTCAGAAATATACTGAGTAGCCAGTTCAACACTTTTACTGAGATTTAAATATACAGGAGGGTGTTGAACAACGGCAATTTTATACGGATTATCCACGGTGAATAAATAAACATTATAGAAGGACATCAAAGTATCCCAAGCAAACCAAAAAGTAAAAAAGAAAATGATCGATTTACGAAGTGATACAGTTACCAAGCCAACTCCGGAAATGTTGGATTTTATGACGAAGGCTGAAGTGGGAGATGACGTATTTGCTGAAGACCCAGCGGTAACTGCATTTGAACAAAAAGTATCTGCAATGTTTGGGATGGAGGCCGGCTTGTTTGTGCCAAGTGGAACGATGAGCAATCAATTGGGGGTAAAAGTTTTAACTAATCCGGGTGATGAAATTCTGATCGATCAAAACGGACATATTTTCAATTATGAAACAGGCGGAGCTGGATTTTTGTCCGGGGTTCAGATCAGTACTATTCAGGGCAAAAAAGGAAAGCTGAGTCCGGAGGATATTAAAAATTCTGTGCGTGGAGGCTTTGACTGGGAACCCAGAACTTCAGTGTTATGCCTGGAGAACACAACCAACAAGGGTGGGGGAGTTTGCTATTCAAAAGATGAATTAAGCTCCTTAAAATCATTCGCAGATCAGAACAATTTAAAAGTTCATTTGGATGGAGCCAGAATCTGGAACGCAATGGTTCACACAGGCATCGAACCAACTTTCTTTGGAGAGATCGCTGATACCATTTCCGTTTGTTTTAGCAAGGGATTAGGAGCACCGGTGGGATCCATGCTTCTATCTAACAAAGAAAATATTGCTAAAGCACGGCGTTACCGTAAAATGTGGGGCGGAGGTATGCGTCAAGTCGGGTTGCTGGCTGCAGCTGCTGATTTTGCTTTAGATAATAACTTTTCAAAGTTGAAAAAAGATCATGAAAGAGCTCAACGATTAGCTGAAGCTGTTGATGGTTGTTCGAATTTGTCTATTGATTTGAAAAGTGTCGAAACTAACATCGTGATCTTTGATGTCAGGAATGAATCAGCGGTGGAAGCTTTAGCTAAACTGGAAGAAAAAGGAGTTCGAATGGTTCCTTTTGGTCCAAATACGATCAGAGCTACTTTCCATTATCAGATCGGGGATGCTGAGTTACAGAAAGTAGTTGATTCAGTGAAAGAATTATTCGACTAATTGCCTCTCTAAAATTATTTAGGAGGCAGGAAACTACTATTACTTTTTTTTCTTTTCTGCTTTTGCAGCTCTTTTCTCTTTTAGGGTTTTTGCCGGAGCGGTTTTACCTGAATTTTTCTTAATTGATTTTCCTTTTGACATATCTGACTCCAATAGTTTAAAAGCGTATTTCTAAAAGAATTTCCTTTAGCAATGATGCTTCAAATCAATGTAGCACATAAAAGCTCATAACCTACTATTTACTTTATGATGGTAAGAACTAAAGTCCCAAACCTGCTTTGTCGTTCGGGTAGAGATAGCCCTTTTCTAATCTGAATAATCCTTTGAAGGGATCTTTTTCAAAATCGAGATGACTGTCTAAATCGGCAAATTCAACATTTGGTCGACTAAGCGCGAAATGTAATCCCATTGAAATTCCTAAACTGCATTCATCTAAGCAACCAACCATAACTTCGTTTCCGGCAGCTTTTGCTACCGAGTTGATATGCATTCCTTCCATAATCCCACCAATCTTCATCAATTTAATATTGACCATATCAGAAGAATTATTCTTTGTTAGTCGATGGATATCATCCAATGTTTTTAAACTCTCATCAGCCATTACCGGATGAGCTATCTTTGAGATCAAAGGTTCCAGTAAGTGCTCGTCATCCACACTGAGAGGCTGTTCAAAAATTTGTATTCCGATCTCTTTAGTGGCTTTCGAAAACTCAATGCTTTGTTCTACAGAATAGCCCTGATTACCATCGAAACGAAGGATCACTTTTGGATATTTATCCCGAATCAATTTCAATTTTTGGATATCCTCTTCCACATCAAGACCACCTTTTATCTTTAGTATAAAAAAGCCGTCCTCAACAAATTGGTCAGCTTTCATAAGGGTGTCATCAACAGGTAAAATGCCAATCGTAACACTGGTGGGAATGGAAGATCTGTATCCACCCAGAAGCTGATACAAAGGTACATCAGCTTTTTTTGCCATCAGATCGAAAAGTGCAGCGTCCACCATTGCTAAAGCAGAAGATCTCACCTTTCCGGTTTCTCTCAGATCATCTAAAATCCGGGCATAATGAAATGGATTCACACCATTTAAAGCGGGAATAATTGTTTCATTTAAGCTCTGCTCCAAATACTCCGGAGATTCTTTAGTTATTGCAGGATCAGGAGCTGCACACCCAAATCCCGTGTATCCAGAATCAGTTTCAAGTCTTAACACATAATTGGTTGCTTCAGAAATTGTTTCGTAAGCAATGGTATAGGGTTCGGTTAATTCCAGATCAAACCGTTCAAATGAAACCTGAGTAATTTTCATTATTTGCGAACTTTCTGTTTTAGCAATTTGATCAAATCATCCGCACCATGAGCAAGCACATCAAAACAAGGAAGACCGGTTTCTGCTGTGATTTTTTTGCAAGCAGGTTCAATCTCTTCCGGTTTAAGTCCTTCATGATTTAGCGTTACTGCAATTACTTCTTTACCTGAAATTACTTTAATAGCATTTATTTGTTCATGTAGTGGATGAAGTTTATAACCCGGAAATCCATCATATTCCAAACGAGTAGGAGCATGTTGCAAGATCACAAAATCAGGTCGGCCTGCAGCAAGGATCTCAAACCCACCGGGATAAGCCGGATTCATTAAACTTCCCTGTCCTTCAATAACTACAACATCGGGATCAGACTCCTTCCAGGCACTTACAACAGCATGTTCTATTTCTCCGGACACAAAATCGTTTATGCAACTATCCATGATCATAGAATATTTAGCGCCTTGCATCCAGCCTGTTTGTCCGGTTCCTATCATTTCGGCTTTATAACCTTCTTTCTGGAAACCATGAACTACCAACCAAGCTGTTGTGCGCTTTCCAATGGCAGAATCTGAACCTAAAACAGCTAGTTTTAAGCAATCTACTTTTTCAATTTCTCCGGTAAAGAAATGGAGTTTATCCCTATCAGGAGTTTTTCGTACGTCTCTGATCCTGCAATTATGTTTCTCAGCCAGTTTTACTAATTCTTTATCATTGTAGAGGAAATCGTGTAGTCCTGAATCAACATTCAGTCCAGCTTCCAGAGCGGCAGAAATTTCCTGTTTCGCTGATTGGGGAAGTCGGCCACCATCCGGAGCAAGACCAACCACGAAGTTTTTAATTGCAACTCCATCTTTACTCAATTCGGAATAAGCAGTACCAAAGTCTTTGAAAATTTTGATTCCATTTGGCTTGCTATCCAATACTTCGCCGGCATCCTTTCCTGCATAACGCTCATCAATAATTCCAATAACATTGTACCGCTCGGTAAACCTAACAAGTCCATGTGAAGTTTTTCCTTCAGGAGTATTGAACATACCCTGACAGTAAACAATTGCGGTTCCGTCTATAGATTCTTTGTGTTGCATTGTAGTTGGATTATGAGGTGAAGATAATTCTTCAGAATTAAAGTTAGTTCTTTTTCAGATCATGTAAATGATTATGAAAGGGGGATTTGAAATTAATTTTTTGCCGTGAGTACCGCTACATATCGGTCTGATTCAAGTGGCTCAGTTTCATTCAAATTCAGCAAACCGATTAAACCTGCCGTTGATGCAGGTAGTATATTTTTTCCTTCATGTTGTTTCAGATAGGTGCTCATCTTTTTCATATTCTTATCACTGATGTTGTAAGCAAATCCATCAGTTTCAATGATAGCAGAAAGGGCTTCGTCCCCGTCAAAACTGTGCCAGTTAATAAGAGGTTCATTCACGAATGTCTCTTTGATCTTTTTAGGATCAAGATCTTCGCACTCTGTTAGATTTTTCTTGAAGGAATGAACGATCGGATTTTTTAAAGTAGAAGAAGCTGCTAAAAACCGGGGAATTCTGGACGTTTTTCCTCTTTTATATAACGACACAAATCCACGATGAATTCCTGCAAGCAATGTTCCATTAGAAACAGGCACAGCACAGATTTTTGGAGCGTCCCGAAGCTGATCATATATTTCGAATGCAATTTGTGAATAGGCAATGATCTGCAGACTTTTATTTTGTCCGCCGGGATTTGCATCATAACTATCTTGCTCATTAGCCAATTCACTGCTCTTTATAACAGTGTCTTCATAGCTGCCGGGCAATCTGAATATATTTGAACCCAACGACTCCATTTCGACAATCCGGTCGGTGTGATATCCATCCGGTATGTAAATATTGCACTTTAATCCGGCTAGATTAGCAGCCAAAGCCACTGAAGCTCCGTAATTTCCACAAGTCGCTAATGTGATAGTATCGAATCCTCGTCGTAACGCTCCATAAACCTGAGCAAAGCCTATCCGATCTTTTTGAGTACCGGTAGGATTGTCACCTTCAAATTTTAGAAATAATTGCCTGAAATCGTGGTCGCGTTCAATATTTCTGGATCTGCTTAAACTTGTATCACCAACTTCCAGATTTATAATGTCTTCAAAAGCGATAAGGCGTTCTGCAAGCGAGTTTTGATCATCACAAACTATTTCACTTAAAGTTCGAGCTTCTCTGGAGACTTTATTTTCAGAAATATTTGACAGATCGCGAAGATTCATAGTAGGCTTGGCAATTTTAATTTTTCAACAGGATGAAAAGAGCAGTATAAACTGATAGTACTAACTTTTTATAAGTATAGTACAAAGTTTTATGTAACCTTTTACTAGTAAGATAGTATCCACGTTAGTTCTTATTAACTAGTTTTATCATTCAAATAATGTACTAATATGAAATCACGAATTACTATACCCAGCTTAGCAATGGTTTTGATAGGTGTATTTGCTATCAATTCGACGGTCAAAATTCATCACGATGAAGAGGCAATTAAAGAAGTTCTTGAAACAGGCTATGTCCATGGAGCTTTTAATGAGTTGAATCCGGAAGCCATGACCGAGACATTTCATGAAGATTTTGCAATATTTTCGCCGGGAAAAGAAGGGAAGATAAATCGATACCCAATTGCCAACTGGGTAGAAGGAACGAAGAAAAGAAAATCTGACCCGAATTTCGATCCCGCAAATAATAAGTGGGAGCACAAATTTAAGAGAGTAGATGTTTCCGGAAAAGCAGCTCATGTAGAATTAGAGCTTCATCGAAATGGCAAGCATGTTTACACTGATTACTTGTCTTTGTTAAAATTTGAAGATGACTGGAAGGTGGTAGCTAAGGTGTATCATCAGCATGAAACTCCTTAATTTGGAATGTTTGAGTTAGTATTAATAGACTAACTCAAGCTCTTAACCAACACATCCACAACCTGGTCGATCTCATCTTTTGTGATTACAAGGGGAGGTACAATTCGAATCACATTTCCACCGGCTGCATTTGAAAGCACTCTTTGTTCGAACATTTTTTCTACTACCGGTCTGGCAGGTTGATTGAGTTCTACACCGATCATCAATCCAAGTCCGCGTACATCAACCACCGAATCCAGATGTGCTGTTCTCTTTCTGATGAGGTTCATCATGTATTCACCTTTTTCAGCGGCCTGTTCGCAAATATTATCCATTTCAATGGTTTTAAGACAGGCATTGCCGACTGCACAAGCAAAAGGATTCCCGCCAAAAGTAGTTCCATGGTTTCCAAAGGAAAGGGCAGAGGCCACTTCTTCTTTGGCCATTACCGCTCCGATAGGAATTCCACCGGCCAGAGCCTTAGCAGAAGCAACCATATCCGGTTTGATATCGAAATGTTGGTAACAAAAAAATTTTCCTGTTCGACCAACGCCGGTCTGCACTTCATCAAAGATCAGGAGTATATTTTTGTCATCACAAAGTCGCCGGACTTTCTTCAGAAATTCTCCGTCAATTACGTGAACACCACTATTACCTTGAATCAATTCAAAAGCAATGGCAATGGTTTGATCATCAACTGCATTTTCAAGAGCTTCAAAATCGTTGTATGGTGATTGAATGAATCCCGGAGGAAGCGGTTCAAAATCTTCCTGATAAACAGGTTTACTCATTGTGATAGTAGTTACGGACCGACCGTGAAAGCCATCACATAAAGAAATTATGTTTCCTGATTTTCCATTTTTCTTACCCCATTTACGAGCCAGTTTGATACAAGCTTCCATCGCTTCCATTCCGCTGTTGCAAAGGAATACGCGATCTAATCCGGATAAATAAGAGAGGCGTTCTATAAACTCACTTTGTGGTTCTGTATAATAGAAGTTAGAGACATGAAGCAATTTCTCAGCTTGTTCCTTAATAGCTGATACAATAGCCGGGTGACAATGACCGAGATTGTTTACCGCAATTCCACCCAAAATATCCAGATATACATTTCCTTGCGTATCCCATACTTTGGTTCCTGATCCTTTATCAATAGTAATTGGATAACGGTTATAAACCTGGAAGTGATGTTTTTTTTCGAGCTCTTGGGCGTTCATTTGATTTTTTATATCTGTTTGAAAAAGATTAAATATTCTGAAATTCAAAAAAGTTTCGTGACAAAGTACAGAGTTACAAAGTAGTTTAGAAACTAACTTTGTAACTCTGTCACTTCTTTAACTTCATTTATTAATTATTTCTACCACAGCGAATCAAGTTCAAACCATTCGAGAAATTTAAAATCTACCAATCAATAGGTCTGTAATCTTTTAAGAACTTACCACACCAATGTTTGCCGGTGTTAATTCCATCAAACAGTGGATCCAGAACTCTTGCTGCTCCGTCAACAATATCGAGAGGAGGTTGGAAATCATGCAATTCTTCTTTTCGTTTTGCTAATTCTGCAGGATCTTCATCAGTTACCCAGCCGGTATCAACTGCATTCATGTAAATTCCATACTTGGCAAAATCGGAAGCCGAAGTATGTGTCATCATATTTAGTGCCGCTTTTGCCATGTTGGTATGGGGATGGCGATCTTCTTTATGCCAGCGATGGAATTTCCCTTCCATTGCAGAAACATTGATGATATGTTTCTGACCTGTGTCTTCTTTTTTCATCAATCCGGCTAATCGATTACACAAAACGAATGGAGCTACAGAATTAACCAGCTGAACTTCTAACATTTCGTTAGTATGAATTTCACCCAGTTTTAATCTCCAGCTGTTGGTTTTACGAAGATCCACTTGTTGTAAATCTGCATCCAGTTTTCCATGAGGAAAAACTTCTTCAGCTGTTAAAGAATTGTCTATGCTGTATGGAATTTGAGAAAGTTTTGCAGATGCCCGAAGTCCGATTCCTAATTGTTTTCCATGCCAGGTTACCGGTAGGTTTTTATTCTGGCCGTCTTCAAAACCGGAGCTCAATGATTGTAATTCTTTCAAACATGCATCATGATCAGAGAGCAATTCCTGAGCAAAAGGAGGGAGTTCGGAAATCGATCTTTCTTCGTTCGGCATTAAATGCTGGTAGAAACCGGCAGGACGTCGAACCGTTTGAGCTGCATTATTGATAAGCACATCCAGTCGGTCGTATTCCTGTTCAATAAAATTACAGAAGATCTCCACACTTGGAATATGACGAAGATCCAGCCCATGAATTTTAAGTCGATGTCCCCATTTTTGAAAATCATCTTCTTTGGCGAAACGAAGGGCAGAATCCACAGGAAAACGAGTTGTCGCAATAACAGTCGCTCCGGCCCGCAACATCATTAGAGTGATGTGGTAGCCGATCTTGAGTCGTGAGCCTGTTACAAGTGCTACCTGATCTGTTAGATCAGCAGATTGGAATCTTTTGGCATAATTGAAATCACCGCAACCTTTACACATCGTATCATAAAAATGATGCAGATTGTGAAACACTTCCTTACAAACGTAGCAATTTCTTGGTGATTCTAACGGAATTTCTTTCTCTGTTTCCTTTCCCGTTAAACCAATCATTTTAGGAGCTTCAAAAACTACTGCTTCCCGGGCACTTCTGATGCCTGTAGAGTTTCGAGCGTGTCGATCTTTCTCTTTTAGTTTTCGTTTATTAGCTCGCTTAGCATCTTTCTTTCGCTTTCTGAATTCCTCTCTGCTTGGTCGGGATAACTTTCCCGCAGCCATGATAAGTTCAAGTCTTTTGTCCTTATCAATTTCAAAAATCTGATTCGGATTCTCCGTCAATGTTTCCAACACGGAAATACACAGATCGATCTCTTCCTGACTTAATTTTTTTTCTTCTTCGATTTGGTCCTTTCTCTTCCAAAGTTATGTTAAAAAAGAAAGGTACGGAATAACCAAACAACTATTATCAGTGTATTTTAACGATGAATTTTAAAAGGAAATACCATTTGATAACAAAGTAAACAGAGCATAAGGCATGTATTCAGTCAGCTAAGAAACTATCCCTTCTCATGGAGGGACAGAGTCAAAACAAGTTTTGAGTCAGGGAGAGGACGATAAAACCATATTAAGAAATTTTTGAAAAATCTTTGTAAGGAACACCCTCATTTCCTGTCTTACTGCAAAAAGCAAAGACTATGAAAGCAGACAGATTTAATAATTTCGGTTATAACAAAGGATTGAGAAAATTTGCGAATAAAAACAGAAATAATGCTACTAAAGCCGAAGCATGTTTATGGAAATATGCGCTTTCCAAAAAGAAAACAGGTTATACTTTTAAAAGACAACGACCTGTTCTGAGTTACATAGCAGATTTTATGTGTCAGGAATTATCACTTATTATCGAAGTAGATGGAAGCTCACATGATGATCTGCATGTCAGGATTAATGATTTAAATCGACAGATGAAATTGGAGAACGCAGGATTCACAGTTATTCGGTTTAGTAATGAAGATGTTCTCAAGAATATGGATGAGGTGAGAAGAAATATTTCAGAGGTTGTTGCTAAGCTTGGTCGTGGCTCGTCCTCCCTCTGATTTCATGCAAGCATGAAATCTGTTTCCCTCCGACGGGAGACAGGGACGCCCTCGCTGTGATTACAAACGAAACCAAACTTTGAAGCTCTGTCACTAAAAACACTTTGTCACTTCTTAAACCAACTCCAACCCAATTCTTCCTCTTTCCAGATCCAGTTTTGTGATTTCTACATTGATGATGTCACCGACTCCAACTACGTCATGAGGGTCTTCCACTTTTTTGGTTTTACTCATGCTTGAAATATGAAGCAATCCATCCTGTTTTACTCCGATGTCCACAAAAGCTCCGAAATCAACTACGTTACGTACGGTTCCTTGTAATTTCTGACCTTCTTTGAGGTCTTCCATTTTAACTACATCGGTTCTTAAAATTGGCTTTTGAAGGGATTCTCTTGGATCACGTCCGGGCTTCTGAAGGTTTTCGATAATAAGTTCCAGAGTAGGCTCGCCAATTCCCAGTTGTTCAGCAACTTGTTTGGTATTCAAATTTCCTAGCTTTGAAGCAATCTTATCCTTTTGTGAAGACAGATTTTCCAGATCAATACCAAAAAGATTACAAAGCTTTTCAGCGGCTTCATAACTTTCCGGGTGAATAGCAGTGTTGTCTAACGGGTTTTTAGATTCGGGAATACGCATAAATCCGGCGGCTTGCTGAAAACGAAATTCGCCAACGCCTTCAATTTCTTTGATCTGATTACGGGATGTAAAAATTCCTGAAGCTTCTCTTTGCTTCACAATAGCTTCAGCAACTCTTTTTCCTAAACCCGAAATATGAGTAAGCAGTGGAGCACTAGCTGTATTAAGGTTTACACCTACTTCGTTCACGCAGCTTTCTACAACATCGTCCAGTTTTCCTGAAAGTTGATTCTGATTCACATCATGCTGATATAATCCTACACCAATTGATTTCGGATCGATCTTTACCAATTCAGCCAAAGGATCCTGAACTCTACGGGCGATGGAAATATTTCCACGTTGAGCTGCATCTAGATCAGGAAATTCATCTCTGGCAACTTTGGAAGCAGAATACACGGAAGCTCCGGCTTCATTCACGATCAAGTAGCTGACATCAGCGCCACTTTTTTGGATATAATCGGCTACAAATTGTTCAGCCTCACGGCTTCCGGTTCCATTACCAATCGCAATCAGTTCCACATTATGTTTTTCGATCAACTTTCCCAGAACCACCTGAGATTCAGCGATCTTGTTTTGTGGCGGAGTAGGGTAGATGGTTGTTCCATCCAGATATTTCCCGGTTCCGTCAACTACTGCCAACTTGCACCCGGATCTGTAAGCAGGATCTAATCCAAGAACGATCTTCTTTTCCAGAGGCGGCTGCATTAACAGATTTCCAAGATTGGTTGCAAACGTTTCAATAGCATGTTCGTCAGCTTTATCTGTAAGTGCGTTTCTCAATTCCCGCTCTAAAGAAGGAGAGAGTAGTCTTTTGAACGCATCTTCAACAGCATCCTGAATACGCTCGGTGAAAATGCTCATATCGTTGGTGATCACGATGTCATCCATGGTTTCGAGCGTGCGTTCTTCCCAGACTTCTGTGCTCACAAAAAGCACATTTTCTCTTTCACCACGATTTATTGCCAGAATCTGATAAGGCTTCAAACGATCTACTTTGGCAGCGAATTCATAATAGTCCTCAAAATTGGTACGCTCTTTTACGATCGGATTTTTCTTGGTCTTGATAGTAGCGTGCTTCATAAAAATATCACGCAGCTTTTCTCTCACTTCCAGATGCTCGTTGATCCACTCCGCTACAATATCGTTTGCTCCCTGCCACACATCTTCAAGAGTCTCTACTTCTTTTTCTTTATTGATGTACTCTTTGGCATAATCGTCAGGACTTCCGGATTCGATTTCCTGATCCCAAATAAGCTGTGCCAGTGGCTCCAATCCTTTTTCCTTAGCTTTGTCGCCACGGGTTTTACGCTTTTGCTTGTAAGGCAGGTACAAATCTTCCAGTACAGTAAGGTCGGTACAGCCTTTTATTTGCGCTTCCAGTTCAGGTGTAAGTTTTTCCTGTTCTTTAATGGATTTAAGAATGGTTTCTTTTCTTGAAGCCAGTGTTTTTTGAAATTCCAATGCATCACGCACATCTCTGAGCTGTTCTTCATCCAAGCCTCCTGTGGCTTCTTTACGGTAGCGCGCAAGGAAAGGAATGGTAGCGCCCTCATCTATAAAACCGGCTACGGTGCTAATTTGTTTAGCTGAGATATTTAGCTGTGATGAAATAGTATTAACTATAAGTGAATTGGGCATTTTTTAATCAATTTTTGAGATTCCAAGAACGATTCAAAAATAGGAAGTCGCTGAACTTATTGATAGTTGAATTTTCTAAAGATTAATTATAAGTGAAGATCTACTTCATCGAATCTTCACAATTGTTAAGTACCTTATGACAAGCACTTAGATAGATTGATCAATCTTCAAAGAAACAATTTCCTTTCACGGAAACCTTAACCTAAAGGAGTTACTATGAAGATTCTGTTCATCATATTGTTTGGAGTTTTAACAAGCTTATCTATTAAATCTCAGAGTGTCTACACCCTAGATTATGAACTCAGTAAAATTCTTGTAAAGGGTACATCCTCCTTACATGACTGGGAATCTAATGTGGAGAAAATGGAAGGTGACTTACTCACCAAAATTGACGCACAAAACAAGTTTATTGGCATAGAAGACCTGACCTTAGTTGTAGATGTTGAATCTATAAAAAGTGGTAAGGGCATTATGGACAGTAAAACCTATTCAGCATTGGATGCTAAAAAACATCCCAAAATCTTTTTCAGGTTTTCAGAACTAACTGAACTAACACAAGACTCTGTTTTTATAAAAGGGTTTTTGACTATTGCAGGAAAAGAGTTGGAAGTGGATTTAGCAGGGACGTATCAAATTTTTAAAGATCTCAGCATCAAGATCAATGGAGTTAAGAAGCTTTTGATGACTGACTACGGCATAAAACCACCAAAAGCGATGCTTGGAACTTTAAAAACCGGAGATGAAGTCGAGATAGTTTTCGATGTCATCTTTAAAACAAACCAATAAAATAAACCAATACTATCATGAAAGCTCTAACCAAAACTCTATCATTTGTAGTACTAATGTCTATTTTCGCAATGGGAAGCGCACTTGGACAGGCAAATAAACATCTTCTTAATTTTAGAGGTGTAGATAAGTCCGGCATCAATGTTTTTGAAGCTCCTAAAACACCAAATAAAACATTTGATGGTTTATTTGTATGGGTAGGAGGAGACTTTGCTCTTCAGTTTCAAGGATTATCACAAACTAATTCCGGTGATTCTTTAGCTGATATTAAGAATAATTTCAACTTACCAACCGCAAACTTAAATCTTGATGTGCAACTCGAAAAAGGATTGAGAATGCATTTAAGAACCTACTTATCATCTCGTCACCATACCGAGGCGTATGTAAAAGGAGGGTATATGCAGATAGATAATCTTGATTTCATCCAAAAAGGACTGCTTTCTGAATTAATGGAAAGTGTTAGAATAAAAGTAGGAATGGATCAAATCAATTATGGTGATGCTCAGTTCAGAAGAAGTGACAATGCTTCAGCACTCTACAATCCGTTTGTAGGGAACTATATAATGGATTCATTCACTACCGAACCATTTATTGAATTTACAGTTCTGAATTCAGGGTTTATTGGAGTAATTGGTGCTACAAATGGTCGACTTAATCAAAGTGTAACCTCATCAGATGAAGGGTACGTAGTTTTTGGTAAACTGGGTGTTGATATTCAACCTCAGAGAGACCTTAGACTTAGATTAACCGGATCATTTTACAACAGTAGTGATAAAGGCACCAGAGATTATATCTATGGTGGCGACCGTGCTGGAAGCCGTTATTATGCTGTAGCTGAAGGAAGTGATTTCTCCGGCAGATTTAATCCCAGATATGCTTATCAAACAGCGTACCAAATTAATCCATTCATAAAATTCCAAGGTCTTGAATTCTTTGGTATTATTGAACAAGTGAATAATGGAGCTGATGCGGGCGGGGGATTTACTCAACTGGGAGGAGAGTTGATCTATCACCTTGGTGCAGATGAAAACCTCTACTTTGGTGGAAGATACAATACTGTTTCTGGAGAGCAAACCGATGCTACTCAATCAATTGACATATCCAGAATTAATATCGGTGGAGGCTGGTTCTTAACTGATAATGTATTAGCCAAATTTGAATATGTAAAACAAACATATGATGGAGCCGGTTATAATAGTTCGCTCTATCAAGGAGCAGAATTTAGCGGAGTAATGTTAGAAGCTGTAATTAGTTTCTAACATATCCTGATAGAGATAAAAAGCGAGTTCTGACTGAGCTCGCTTTTTTTATAAATGCCGGAGAAATATGTCAAAAGAAATAACGAGTTCATTTTCTACTTTTATTAAGCCAAACAATGCTTTAGGAGGTTCTATGTTGAAGTCTCTTATTGTTAATTTTTGACGTCCATTTATTCTAAATACACCTTCTGAAGGTGAATCTGATTCGAAATTTAATGTATAGTTTTTGGTAACTCCTGCTAAAGAAATAGAAATCTTGATCTCGCTTAAAAGAGAACCAGTGTTTGTAAATTCTATTGGTGTGATATCAATGGTTGGAAAGTCAGAATTTTTGAGTGTATTTCTGAAATCCCTGTTAATGCCTCGTCTCCCACAATCAAAATCTTCAATAACCAGCTTTAAGGTATCTCCTTCAATCACATATCTATTATCTTGAAAAAGCAATGTATGTCTGAAAGTAGACGGATTGAAAACACCTCTGTAAATACACTCAAACTCATTGATGTTTGAAGAGCCTGAGATTTGGAGTGAAGAGCTGTCAAGAATTACAGTATTTAATACTGTAGGGCTTTGTGCTAAAAGTGGGAAATGTGATGAAATTGCTAATAATGTGACTAAAATATATTGCAATAAGATTGCCTTCATTAAACGATCATATTGGTTATATTTTATTCTTTGCATCACAGGGCCAAAATACTAACTCCTCAAACTGAACATCAACTTAAATGGACATAAATTCTTTAAGAGAAGCGGCAATAGAAATAGCAACTCTTGGTGGTGAACATACACTCAAATATTTTAAGAAGGACTTTGATGTAATTAGTAAAGAAGATGATTCTCCGGTTACCATTGCTGACCGAGAAACGGAACAACTGATGAGAGCCGAGATCCAAAAAAGATTTCCCGATCACGGAATCATAGGTGAGGAATTTGGTAAAACAAATGAAGAAAGTAATATCCAATGGGTCTTAGATCCAATCGACGGAACCAAATCTTTCATTCACGGAATTCCATTTTATACGACGCTTGTTGGTGTGATGAACGACAATGAACCTGTTGTAGGAGTGATCAATTGTCCGGCGCTGAATGAACTTTGTGCTGCAGGAATAGGTGAAGGCGTGATTTTTAATGGTGAACCTTGCAAAATGAGAGAAACACGATCTCTGGAAGAATCTACAGTGTTGGTAACCGAGATCAATCGCTTTAACAGAATGGGAATGCAGGCACAGTTTCAGGAACTTTTAGAGAAAACCAAGATACATCGTACTTGGGGTGATGCCTACGGGCATATGATGGTGGCAACCGGACGAGCAGAAATTATGATCGACCCAATTTTAAGTATTTGGGATGCAGCGGCATTACTTCCGGTTATGAAAGAAGCCGGAGGAGTGTTCAGTGATTTTGACGGTAAGGAAACCATTCATACCGGAAATGGTTTCTCTACCAACAACCATTTATATCCGTTAGTAAAAGAAATTTTTGAAGGATGTAGTTAGTTATAATAGGTCATCCTGAACTTGTTTCAGGATCTTACGATTCGATTTGAAGCTTTGATAAAAATCGAAATAATTTTAAGAGAAATACCTTTACAAAGATCCCGAAATAAATTCGGGATGGCGTAGATTTTAGAATCTATAATATTTTTAAACAGCATTAGTAAATGAAATCAATAAAACTTAGTTCTTATCTAAGCATACTTATTCTCCTGTTCACTGCGACGCAAGATTGTTCAGTAAAAGATTGGGATTATGAACAAAATCCGAAACTTACTTATGATTTCAATCATCTGGATCTGGATATGACCATTGATCCGGTGAATGAAACGGTAAAAGGAGTAGCAACTTACAGTATAAGTGCAAAAATTCCGGCACAAACAGAAGTGATACTGCATGCTGCTGCTTTGGAAATAGATGCAATTACATTTGACGGTGATGAGAAGGAATTTTCAGTCTCAGGAGATTCTCTGATCATAGATCTGGCTGACACTTTAAGCATGACAAGCGAATCGGAATTGGCAATTACCTGGCAAGGGAGATCGATCTATGGAACTCATAAAGATCGTTTTGGGACTATATGGTCAAGTTTGAATCCTAAATCACAGAGACATTGGTTGCCGGTATATGATCATCCGAGAGTAGCATTTTCTGTGGATGCCAATATTACCATTCCTGCAAATCTGGATGTGGTTTTTAACGGAAACTTAGTCTCCGATCAAGTTACATCAACAGATACCAAAACCGTAAGTTGGAAGGCAGATACTGCGATTCCGGCTACAGGACTTAATTTTGCAGTAGGGAAGTTTGAATCTTCTGAAGCACAATCCGGGATCAATAAAGTGAGAGTTTTTGGAGAAACACGAGTAGTTACTAGAGATGAAGTTCAGGAAATATTATCTGAAGCCATTCGAAGTAAACGCATTCTGGAAAACGAGCTGTCGTTTGAATACCCCTGGGAAGCTTTAAATGTGGTTGTTCTGGAAGATAATTTCTGGGATGAAAAAGCCGACGCTGCCGGAGTGGTCTATCTGGCTAAAAACAGAGGAGCCTTAACAACTCAACTTCAGCGTGGCTTGGTTGCACAATGGTTTGGGCAATATCAAAGAAAAGAAAATATTTCCGATCAGTTTGAAGTGTTTGAGCTTGTTAAGAAAGCAGCTTTTAATAATGCAGAATTTGAGTCTGAAAAGATTGGAAATTCAGACAGCTTGTATAGCCTTAAGAGCTGGAATTTGATTGTTAGTTGTTGTGAAGTGGTTGAGACATTTCTTCAAAAAACTATAGAAGAATCATTGAGTGAGCTGGTTAGAAAAGAATCAGGAGTTGTTTCCAATACCTTTTACACAGATTACTGGTACGAAGAGACCGGTATTCCTTTTCCACAGATTGAAACTGAAAAGTTTGAGATCAGCGAATCTGAAGCTCAAACAGATTCACTTCTCTATAAATTAGATTTAGAATATGATGAGATCAATTCCACAGCTACAGCTTATTTTACAAGTTTATCAGGAAGTGGGGAAGATCTTCAAAGCTTAAATATGACAGTATTTACGTTTGATGACAGTACTACTTCAGAAGTTACCTTTACCGGAGAAAGAGATTCTGTGAAAATAGCAGTGCCTGCCACTGTTGAGTATGTCAGGATCAACTCGGGAAGTACAGATATTGCGGAAATAGGATTCGGAAGATTTCCGGTTATGTTTTTGTTGGCACAATTGAGAAGTAGCAATGTTGAAGACAGAAGACTTGCAGCTAGTTTATTAAGTTATCATACCGATAATCCCGATCTGCAATTAGCCTTAAAAGATGCGCTTAATGCAGAAACAGATGTGCAAACTAAAGCGAACCTATTGAGCACCTTAGGGGCGTTCACATCGGGCGCAACGGGAACCGAGATCCAGTTTATGCAGGAAGTAAACAGTGATCATGAAGAAATCCAAATAGCCGCTTTAGAAGCACTTTCTAATTATAAAGAAGATGAAAATGTGCCAGGAGTGATTCAGCAAAAAATGGAGAGAACATCTTCCGATGATGTATTTACAGTGGCTAAAACAAGCTTTTTGGAAGTTGCGGATCTTCCGAGAAAGATATCAGCAACGAGGAGATTGATTCAAATTGATACGACAGGTACTCGTTCGTTGTCATTGCTTAAGGAGATTATTTCTGCAGATACGACAAATCAGTCACAGCAAATTGCTGAAGAGTTGATTTCGTTTGAGTTTCCATACTCTACCCGAATAGGAGCATTGAATTTATTACTGGAACATGTTCAAGATGGCGATTACTGGGGAAATAAGATCGTAGAGCTTTCAAGTGATTTCGATCCAAGAATAAGATTAAAAGTATTAGAAGGCTTGGATTTTTTATCTGAAACAGATGCCGAAAATATTGTGGATGCTGTGTTGCTTTCGGAATTTGATGTAAGGGTTTTGATGAGCGGTGAGGAATTATAGAATTAGGAATTCAAAATTTAGAATGGGAATAGCCGAACTGAAATCTTCCCCATTCTCAATTTTAACTCCAAAATAACTCTCCCTTCGAAGGGAGACCGATCGAACACTTGTGTGAGATCAGAGGGATGTTGTGCAGTTTCTGAGCTGTAAAACTTCACAACATCCTCCGCCCGCCAATCGGCGGAACCTCCTTCGAAGGAGGATTTACATAAGCCTTTTTATTAATCCTCTAGCCTTATCGTAGATCACTATTCATTGTACTCATTTCTAAGAAACAGAATGTCTTCCTCTTCTCCAATAAAAGCGAGTTCATCATTAACCTGAATAATGGTGTCACCATGAGGTATTTTAGTTTTTCCATTACGATTGATAATTGCAATCAAACATTCGCCAGGCAGATCTATTTCCTTAATCTGCTTACCTGCCATGGGATTACCAGCTGTTATAGTGAGTTTGATGAACCGATCGTCTCGTAATAGAATTTCCCTTATTTCATCTTCATTTTTGGCTTTTTTCCATCTTTTTATAAATCTATTATCGTCAAATATTTCAGCTAAGTGAGCGAGAATACGCAAATGTTGACGGGGTTTTTCAGATGAACTAATTAAAAAGATTATAGCACGAAGGTTTCCAATTTCGTTTTGTTTATTCTTGCTCAATGATTCAAAGCCATCCGGTTTTAAAAATACTGAGTCTGGAATGCGAGCTAATATAATTTCAGAAGAAATATCTCCTTTTAGTTTAATATGATTAAACGCGATAGATGGAGCGAACGGAATAGTGTCTATATCCTGGTTTTCCCAAAACAAGTCAAATATTTGGTTTTCATCCATATCAAAAGAAGTCGCAAAATTTCCGGAAGCCTTTTTAATAATATCTCTGTAGCTGATATCAGAATCTGATATATCCAACACAACAGATCTGCTTATTATTCTTTCATAAGGATCTTCTTTTCGCAATCCTTTTTCACGTAGTATACCTTTCATTTCACGCTCTAATCCGTAGTCTTTTCTTCGACCCAAGCGTTCGTGAATGTGAAAAATAGCACCGTGTCGTTTTATCTTGTCAGAAGCGTAATAGAAATACCAGATTAACGCAAAAATTGAAACGGCCAGAGTAAATAATATTGATAAGAAACCCATTTCGAGAATAAGAGCAATCGATAATATTATTCCTGAAATTTGAACCCAGGGATACCACGGAGAATTAAATCCGGGGTCATAACCATCAATTTTGCTTTCTCTCATGACGATAACACACAAATTAAGTAATGCAAAAAGTAATAGCTGGAAAGCACTTGCAAGTTTTGCTACTTCAGCAACATTGAATGAGACCAGGAAAAGTATCATCAAAAAAACGGTAGCGACAATAGCCCAAAAAGGAGTGCCGGTTTTACCAATTTTTGAGAATTTTCTGGTGATCAAATGATCTCTGGCCATAGCAAGCGGATATCGGGAAGCAGACATGATTCCTGCATTTCCTGTTGAAGCAAAAGCTGCAACCGCTGCAACAACAACCAAAAGTAAACCTAGGTCATTTGGTAGCCAGTCCATAAATACTTTACCGGCTGAAGCTACAGGGGTTAGGTCTTCGCGAAATGCTGAAGGTTCTAACAAAGCTACCATGATATATACACCGGCTACATATACAATAATTGCTGTAATTATAGACAAAAACATACCGTAAGGAATATTTCTATCCGGATTTTTAACCTCTTCAGCAATACTGGCTACTTTTGTAAGTCCTGCATAGGAAACAAAAACCATACCTACTGTAGCAAAAAAGCCTTCAGCTCCATTTGTAAAAAAGGGCGTAAATTGTTGATTAGTAACTTCAAAAAAATCAAGGGAAAGAACAGCAAATACACCCTGTGTTATATAAAAAATCATAATTGAAATTAATGTGGCAACTAAGATTTTTTGGAGGGTTGTTGTTTCTTTTGCCCCAACTACATTTAGTACACCAAAAACTAGAGTTAGAATTATAGCAACGGGCACAATTGAAATGTCAAAATAGATAGCCAGGTAAGCACCCATTCCAATTAAAGCGAAGGCACTTTTTAATACCAATGCAAGCCAGGATCCATAACCTCCGATGGTTCCAATTATAGGCCCCAAACTTCGATCAATAATGTAATATGTACCTCCGGCTTTAGGCATAGCTGTAGCCAATTCTGCAACGCTGAACATAGTTGGAAGTACGATAAGTCCTGAAATAAAGTAGGCCAGGAATACAGACGGTCCGGTTTCTGCAGCTGCAAGGCCGGGTAAAAGAAAGAAGCCGGAGCTAAACATTGCACCTGTAGCGATAGCATAGACATCCCAAAGTCCGAGCTCTTTTTTTAATTTTTTATATTTCATTTGAGGTTTGTTGCTGGTTTAAATTATTTTTGCGGATTTTTTCCATTATTGGAAAAAAGGTTTTCTAAGTCGAAGAGACACCATACTTTATATCCGATATGTAAAAGAAAAGCGATATATACGACCGCTAATATCATTTGAGCATTAAAAGTTAAAATTGGCTTTGAACTCAAAAAGGTGATGATCAAATATTCTAGTATGGATGCAATTACAGTTGCCAGTAAAAGCTTTAAAAGTAATGTTATAACATTTTTGATATGGGTTTTCATGATAAACCTCTGCCCTAAAGCGTTAAACTTTAAATAGTGATTATATACAGTTAGCCCTTGAAATAAGTATGGCTTTAAGCGCTACTATTTTTAGCGAAAAAATAGTCTAATCAGGTCGTTGAAATTATTTTGGAGTGGATGGAAACTTGTGGTGATTCCAAAATAAAAAGCGTCTTAAGTTGAATAAGGGGGAGGAGTTTTTGTGTATCATAGCTAGAGGCTGTTAATTGTTAATTGCAGTTTAGCTAAATAGAAGGGGACGTTTCAAAATGACGCTTAACCATTTAAAGAATTATTGTGAAACACCCTTTAATTAGTACTTAGAAATATAGATTTTTTAAGGTCTTAAATTGTAAAAAAGCGTAAAACAGATTTAAATAAATAGTATTCCAAATCCAATGGTTCTACAAAAAAAAGCTCCGACATTTTCATATCGGAGCTTTTTAATTTAATCAAGTCTTAATGGCGGATGACTATCCGCCTAAACTCTATTTACTAAGATTGCTTGATCCATTTAGCGAAATCACCAAAGGATGCTTTCTTACCGTACATCAAAATACCAACACGGTAAATTTTTGCACTCACCCACATCACGCCAAAGAAACTGGCAACTAGAAGAGCTAAACTAGCTCCTATCTGCCAAACCGGAACATCTGTAGTAGCAATTCGGGTGATCATATTGATTGGCGATGTTAATGGAAACATGGAAGCTACAACAGCTAATGTTGAATCCGGTTCAACCATAATTCTGGTATTCAGAACATAGGCTCCTATCAATGGTATCATCAAAATAGGCATGAACTGCTGCGTATCCTGCTCGGAATCTACAGCGGAACCAACAGCAGCAAAAATTGCCGCATACATGAAGAACCCAAGTACAAAGAACAGGAAGAAGTACACGAAGATCATAGGATCAATAGATAAAACTTCCAATGAAGAAGGATCAAATCCTGCTTCAGCTGCAACTTGTTCAAGATCTTGTCCTTCTGTTGCCTGAGCAATCTGATCCTGCATTAATACGCCGGCAACAGGTACTGCTGCCATCGAAAAACCAATATACATTACTGCCCAAACTGTGAATTGAGTAAAGCCAAGCAAACAGACTCCCGCTACTTTACCGATTAGCAATTCTATCGGTTTCAGTGATGAAGTTATTACTTCCACAATGCGGTTGGTTTTTTCTTCTATAACGCTTCGCATTAAAACGGCGCCATATCCAAACAAACCAATAAAGATCAGTAAACCAAGTACAAATCCAACGCCGGACATAAAGCCTGCTTTATCATCTTCAGCTTCCCCTTCTTCAGTAAGTTTTCGAGAATCTAATCCCGGTCGGCGAGCAAAGAGTTGTTTCACTTCATCCGATACATTAGCTCTAGTTAATCGCTCTTCTTGGATCACTTCACGAACATCACTTCTTACGCTTCCATTAAAAGCTAAACCACCGCTTTCTTTATAGATTAATTCAGCATTCTCATTGGTTTCTATATGCCTTTCTTCCAGAAGGAGATAGGAATCTAAATCTTGTCTAAGAACCATCGCTTTTACTGTATCAAGTGGTAAGTAGGAAACATCTGAGTATCTCAAACTGTCAAGGGAAATCAGGTTTTCAACCAATACTCCTGTTTGATCATAAATTCCTACAGTCTTTTCAGACTCGGAGTCACTAGTCATAATCCAGGCTAAAAACCCAAAAAATGCGATAAGCACAATCGGAGTTAATGCTGTTGAAAGGATAAATGATTTTGACTTAGCTCTGGTAAGGTATTCGCGCTTAAGTACTAAAAATATTTTAGAAAAATCCATTATTGAGCCTCCTCTAGTTGTTGAGCTTTTAGGTTGTCTTCACCCACCGTTGAGATGAAGATCTCATTTAGAGATGGTTCAATGCGTTCAAATTTATGAATTTCAGCGTGTTCCATAGCCAGTTTTAAAATATCCTGCATACTTTGTCCATTCAAGACTCTGATCTCGGCAAAGTTTGTAGAACGGTTGTTCAGGCGAACACCTTCAAGCTTGTCTAAGAAAGATCCATCGCCGTCAAATTCCAGATTGATAGTGTTTTTACCGAAAGATGCTTTTACTTCACGAAGTTTTCCCTGAAGAACAGCCTTTCCTTTATTGAAGAGGCAAATATCATCACACATTTGTTCAACTTGCTCCATTCGGTGAGTTGAAAATAATATGGTTTTGCCATTATTCTTGAGCTCAATAATGATGTCTTTCAACATGTCGCTGTTGATGGGATCCAAACCACTGAACGGCTCATCAAAAATATAAATGTCAGGATCATGAGCGATAGTAGCGATGAACTGAATTTTCTGTGACATCCCTTTTGATAATTCTCCAACTTCTTTTTTAGTCCAGTCAGAGGCATCAAAACGGTCCAACCAATAATGAATGGCTTCTTTGGCCGCTTTGGTTTTCATTCCTTTAAGTTGAGTAAGATACAAAAGCTGTTCTCCAACCTTCATTTTCTTGTACAGCCCGCGCTCTTCCGGCATATAGCCGATCATCTTCTGAGTAAGCGGACTTGCTATCTGACCATTAATAGTGATGGAACCTTGATCAGGTCCAAGAATATTATTGATCATCCGAATGGTAGTTGTTTTACCTGCACCGTTTGGTCCAAGCAACCCGAAAATACGCCCTTTTTCTACATCGAAACTGACATCATCAACCGCTTTGTTTTTGCCAAACGATTTTCTGATGTTTTCAACATGAATTATCGTCATTATCCCTAAATTTAAATTTTAACCTTAAGTAAACCTTAGTATGGTAATTCTTGATTACCTTGCGCTCAAAGATTCTTGTTTTGTTAGTCGCAAGCAAGTACGTATTTATTACAAATCAGTTTCATAAAAATGAACATTATTCATATTAGTGCAGAATGTTACCCAATTGCTAAAGTTGGAGGACTGGCTGATGTTGTTGGTTCACTTCCAAAGTATTTAAATGAGGAGGGGGAGTATGCTGAAGTGATTATGCCGAAATATGAAAATAATTGGGTGTCGGATCATGAGTTTGAAGAAGTTTATTCCGGCTCTTTTAATTATTGGGGAGAAGTAACTGAATTTTCGATCGAGTGTTTGATGGATAATGAATTTGGCTTCCCTATTTATATGATAAGTATTCCGGGAAGATTTGATAGACCGGGAATTTATATAGATCCCTGGAGCAGCAAGCCTTATTGGGATGAAAAAGAACGGTTTGTAAGTTTTCAGATCGCTGCACTTGAATGGATATCAAACAGATCAGAGAAACCTGATATTATTCATTGTCATGACCATCATACCGGATTGATCCCATTTATGACTTCTCAGTGTAACCGATACCGAGAGTTATCTCAGATACCAACTGTAATTACCGTTCACAATGCAGAGTATCAGGGTAGATTTGATAAAGAAAGCTACAAACTGTTGCCGGCCTTTAGTTTTGATAATGTTGGGTTGTTGGAATGGGACGGAGCTATGAATTCATTAGCAGCAGGACTTAAAACTGCCTGGCAGATCACGACCGTTTCCAAAAATTATATGACTGAATTGAAAGCAGAAAGCAATGGATTGGAAGCTCTGTTTAAAAATGAAACCACAAAATCCACAGGTATTATAAACGGAATCGATACCGAAGTTTGGGATCCGGCCAAAGATGAGTTGCTTGCTCACAATTTTTCTTTCAGAAACCGAAAATCCGGTAAAACAAAAAATAAGAAAGTGCTTTGTGATGAGTTTGGTATCAATCCTGAACTACCAACAGTAGCATTCATCGGCAGACTGGTAAGAGAAAAAGGAGCGGATCTGCTTCCCGATCTGATCGCTCATTTCATGGAAAAAGAGAAAGAAGTTAATTTTGTACTATTGGGAACAGGCGACCCCCAACTGCATGCTATTTTCGAAAGGATGTCGAGCGACCATGTAGGATTTTTTGATGCCACTCTGGAATACAACGAGAAGTTAGCACATCAAATATATGCCGGGTCAGATTTCATTCTGATGCCGTCCAGAGTGGAGCCATGTGGCTTGAACCAGATGTTTGCCATGCGCTACGGAACCATTCCGATTGTAAGAGCTACCGGTGGACTTAAGGATTCTGTGAAAGACATTAGTGAGCAGAATGGATATGGTATTTGCTTTGACGAGTTTAATCTGGAAAATGCAGAATATGCGATAAACCGGGCTATTGATTTATTCGAAAATCAGAGCTTATTTGGTCAAGTAAGATCAAAGGTCATGAAACTGGATTTTTCATGGAACAGATCTGCTAAAGAATACATTGATGTTTATAGAAAACTAATCAAGAAGGTAGGTTGATGAAAAGTTCAGTAATGGCAGTAATTTTAGGTGGAGGACGCGGAACGCGTTTATTTCCACTAACGGATCAACGTTCTAAACCGGCCGTTCCAATTGGCGGTAAATATCGGTTGGTTGATATTCCGATCTCAAATTGTTTGAATTCGGATATCCGACGAATTTATGT
Source organism: Balneola sp. (assembly GCA_965215865.1). Taxonomy (GTDB): domain Bacteria; phylum Bacteroidota; class Rhodothermia; order Balneolales; family Balneolaceae; genus Balneola. The sequence goes on along the minus strand of OZ244125.1, from coordinate 2,443,670 downwards.
TCTCACTCAATTTAATTCAGCTTCACTGAATCGTCACATCAAAAATACCTACAACTTTGATGTGTTCAGTAGTGGTTTCGTGGATATTCTTGCGGCAGAGCAAACTGCTTCAAATCCGGATTGGTTTCAGGGAACGGCAGATGCGGTCCGGCAATCTCTTCATCATATGACAAATCATGAGCATGAGCACGTTCTGATTTTATCGGGAGATCAGTTATACCAAATGGATTACCGTAAACTGCTGCAAAGGCATCAGGAAAATAAATCTGATCTCACTATAGCTACAATTCCTGTGAATGCTGAAGATGCAACTGGTTTCGGTATCATGAAAACCAATAAAGAGGGACTGATAGACAGCTTTATAGAAAAGCCGGATGCGGATGTTCTGGGAGATTGGAAGTCGGATGTACCTGAGCAATACAAAGAACAGAATAAAGAATACTTGGCGTCGATGGGGATCTATATCTTCAACAAAGACACGCTGAAGCGATTATTTGATGAAAACCCGGATGCGACAGATTTTGGAAAGGAGATCATTCCAAAAGCACTCAAAGAAGGACTTCGGGTCAGTAGCTATGAATTCGGAGGCTACTGGACAGATATCGGAACCATTAAATCTTTTTTCGACGCAAATTTGTCTTTGGCAGATACGGTTCCTGAATTCAATTTATACGACAACGAAAATTTCATTTACACCCGTGCTCGTTTGCTTCCCGCATCAAAACTGATGGGAACAACTCTGGAACATGCACTAATGGCTGAGGGTTGTATCATTGAAGCAAGCCGGATCGTTCGTTCAGTGATCGGTATTCGTTCCAGAATCGGAAAAGGAACTACTGTTGAAAATTCAATTATCATGGGTAACGATTACTTTCAGGATAAGGCAACCATTGAGGCGGCTTCAGCTGATCGACCTGTTTTTGGTATAGGTCAGCGGTGCTATCTCAGTAATTGTATAGTGGATAAAAATGCGTGTATCGGAAATGATGTGCGAATTGTTGGCGGAGATCATCTGGAAGAAGGAGATCATGAAAATTACAGCGTTAAAGACGGAGTTGTGATTATCAGAAAGGGCGAATTTATCCCTGACCGGACGGTTATTTAAAACAAGAATATCCAACAAGGAACATTTTGTCATTTCGACCATAGGGAGAAATCTATATCAATCAGAAGTGCATATAAAATTTTTAGATGTCTCATATTCATTCGACATGACAAAAACGGTTGTTCTGATTAAAATAAAGTAAAGTCATCTCGAGCCGAAAGCCCGAAATACAGATACTTTAAATACTAAGATTTACATCAACAGATCTTGAGATATAAATTAACGATAGAATATAACGGTTCCGGTTTTTCCGGATGGCAAATTCAACCGGATGCCCGAACGGTAGAAGGAGAGCTGAAGAAAGCATTTTCAAAGATCCTGCAACGGGATATAGATTTGATCGGACAGGGAAGAACCGACGCCGGTGTTCATGCCAGAGGTCAGGTTGCGCATGTTGATATCGAAAATGTATCGGATGTTCAAAAACTGATTTTCGGAGTTAATGGTTTGGCAGGGAAAGAAATCTACATCAAAACTATAGAGGAAGTTCACAGTGATTTCCATGCCCGTTTTGATGCAACTTCCAGAGAATACGCATACACTATTCTTAAAGATCCCTCTCCGTTACAGGAGCATTTGGGGTGGTCACAGTCCGGAGATTTAGACAGTACAAAATTACATGAATGCGCAGCTTTGCTCAATGGAGAGTTTGATTTCTCAGGATTCTCGAAGTTCAACGAAGAAAACTTTACGACTCTGTGTACAATTCAGAAATCGACATTTGAGGAGTTTGATGATAAATGGATCTACCGGATCAGTGCCAACCGTTTTTTGCGTAACATGGTAAGACGTATTACAGGTACTATAGTTGAGGTTGCTAAAGGAAAATTAACGGTTTCAGAGTTTTCTGAACTGTTGAAAAATCCGGATGCGGATGTGAAATCATTCACGGCTCCTGCAAAAGCTTTAGTGCTCGAAAAAGTTTTTTACTAAAAACCGAAATTAGTATTGATAGTCACCCCATAATCTCTTTATATTTGTCGCCCCTTAAGGGACACATTCCTCGGTAGCTCAGGGGCAGAGCAAGCGACTGTTAATCGCTGGGTCGTAGGTTCAAATCCTACCCGGGGAGCCAAGCGCAAGCGAAGTGCGAACTTTGAAACTTTTTTCAGAGTTCGCATTTTTTTTAAGCCCCTCTTTTATGTCTTCCCATTCTGAAATAAGGTAGTGATCACAGACATAGTCGATCCTAAATTCACCACTCTCATTATTAGTTTTTGCAATCTTAGATTCTGCCTTTCGTATTAGAGTCCGCATTAGGTCTTGTTTAACACTTTTTGGTTTGTCTTCAAGTATCTGATTAAATTCAGTAAGAATTTGATGATACTGATCTCCATTTAGTTGTTTTGAATTTTCTAAGGAGACTAACTCTTCCAGTTTTTCTTTAATTACTTCATCTATTTCAGTAATCTGATTCAATAGGGTTTCTAATTCCTCTTCCCAATGTTTTTTGAGAGCTGGATTCCTATTTTTTATTAAATCTTGACTAATAGCATCCTTACTTCTTATTAATTGAAGTCTATTATTTCTAATCTGCTTTAATAGTTCTTTAGTTTGTTTTATTAGTTCTCCTGTATCATAATCAGATCTTTTCATAAATGCTTTCATCATTTCTGGTTCTGCAAGAAAAGCTTTTAATGTGTAGATGGTAAAATCATCAACGGTTTTATAGGGTAAATCTTTCGGGTTATGTGTCTTAGTGATTTTACCTTTGTTTTTATTGGAACATTTATAGTAGAAATACTGAGTTCCAGAGGGTTTTTTCGTATGTGAATTAGTCATCGCACTGTTACAAAAACCACAACTTATAATACCCTGCAGTAGATTGGGTGCTTTTCCCTTTACATACTCTTTGGGATTCAATTTATTTTGTTCCCTTATATCCTGAGCTTTTGAAAACTTTGTTGCCGAAATTATCAAAGAAAATCTAGTTTCATACAGTTCGCCATCAATTTCATTATATCCAGTATACAATCTTCTATTTAATATTCTCGAGATAGCGTCTGATGAAAATTCATTTCCTCCTCTTTCATTGCCATCAAGGGTAGTCCACTCTTTATTTTTAAACCCTTCTTTATTGATTAGTTCTCTTACCTTTTTTGCGGATTTAAATTTCAAATATAGATCAAAGATGTAATTAACTAGGACTGCTTCTTCTTCATTTTTCTTAAGGGTTCCATCCTCTCGATCATATCCTAAGGGAACATACCCTCCCATCCAATACCCCTCTTTTTCAGCTGCTATTCTCTGCTCACGGGTTCTTTTGCTGACCATGTCAGACTCAAACTCTGCAAAAACCATAAGTATATTCCTCATGGCTTTTCCCATCAATGTAGATGTATCTATTTCTTCATTTGCAAAGTTTATCGACACTCCATTTTGATCTAGTAACTCTATAAGATTTTGAAAATCTTTGATGCTTCTGGATATTCTATCTAAGCGGGTTGAAACAACAATATCAAATTGAGAACATTCAGATAATAGTTTTTGGAGTTCTGATCGATCTGTACTTCTTCCTGATTTGGTATCTGTATAAACTTTGTACAGTTCATACCCTTTAACCTCGAGCCATTTTCTACATATATCTTCTTGGGAATCTATCGAACTACGCTCATTTGCAGTTTCCGCTTGCTCCTGAGTAGAAATACGGCAATATATGGCCGCTTTGAGTTTTTTCTTCTTTAAAGGTTTCGATTTAGGCATAGTCAGTAATTAAGTATTTGATTGACCTACAAGAAATAGAATAACTACTTTAATGTCTTATTTATTTGCCAGAGGGTGAAATCTCTTAAATGCATATTGATGTAAAGATAGATTTCTATTGTAGAACATCTACAAATTAATAAATTTGCTTTTCAATATAATATAATTATCTTTGTAGAAATTCTACAATAAATATGAAATTAGAACAAATATCAGATATTAGTTTTGGTTCAGTTAGTAAAACTGGCACAAAAGGGAGGGTTCCTTGTCTTCAAGTTGTTAATATAACACCAGAAGGAGATTTAGATTTTGATAAGACCTACTACGCAGTAGTTAAAGTTGATGATATTTCTTTACTGCATTCAAACAGCATAGTTTTACCAGCAAAAGGACAAAAGTTTTCTTCTGCATTAATATCTAAAGAACATTCAAATACTTTTGTTGCAAGTTCATCCTTGTTTGTGATTCGAGTCAATAATAGCTCTATTATTCCTAAATATCTTCATTGGTATTTAAACCGAGCAAAAATAAAATGGCGATTAGAATCAGTAGCTGCAGGGTCTAATATCTCTTCGCTGTCAATAAAAGAATTGAGAAGCCTTAGGATTGATGTTCCTGAGATAGATATTCAAAAGAAAATTGTTGAGCTAAAAGAGATGCAGGAAAAAGAATTGATACTAATTCAAAGGCTTGGCCAAAAAAGAAAAAAATTAATTGAAGCTATAACTAAAGAGTTAATCCAATGAGTGAAGAAATTTCGCAAGATAAAATCAATTCTGTTGCATGGAATGCATGTAATACTTTTCGTGGGGTAGTAGATGCATCAGAATACAAAAACTATATCCTTGTTTTCTTGTTCATTAAGTATCTGTCTGACTTAAGAAAAGATCGACTTGCAGAGCTTTCTGAACAATATGATGGTGATGAGGTTAGAATTGATCGTGCTTTAAAGCGTGAGCGTTTTGTTTTGCCTAAACATTGTACTTACGATTATATTTATGCCAAGAGAAACGAATCAAATGTTGGCGAAATCATAAATAAGGCACTCCATGATATTGAAGAAAACAACAAAGAGAAATTGGAAGGAGTGTTTCGAAATATAGATTTCAATTCAACAACAGCTCTTGGAGAAACAAAAGACCGCAATTCCCGCCTTAAAAGTTTAATCGAAGATTTTAGTGATCCGGTGTTGGATTTTAGGCCTTCAAAAATTGGCAAGAAAGATGTTATTGGAAATACCTATGAGTTTTTGATTCAGAATTTCGCTTCTGATGCAGGTAAGAAAGGCGGTGAGTTTTATACACCTTCGGAAGTGTCTGAGCTTATGGCGGAATTATTGAAGCCACAGGAAAAAGAACGGTTATATGATCCAACATGTGGTTCCGGGTCATTACTGATCAAATTAGCCAAACAGGTAGGAAGTCGAGATTACTCAGTCTTCGGACAGGAAAGTAATGGAAGCACTTGGGCATTATGCAAAATGAACATGTTCTTGCACGACATTGATAATGCACGGATCGAATGGGGTGATACCATAAAAAACCCCAAGCTTTATGTAGATGATAAACTCATGAAGTTCGATGTAGTAGCTGCAAATCCACCTTTTTCTCTTAAGAAGTGGGGAGAATCTGAAGCTGAACATGATCGTTATAATAGGTTTTGGAGAGGAATTCCCCCTAAAACGAAGGGAGATTATGGCTTTATTTCTCACATGGTTGAAAGCCTGAATGAACATGGTCGCATGGTAGTGGTTGTACCACATGGAGTGTTATTCAGGGGAAGTAGAGAGGCTAAAATTCGCGAGCAGTTTATTAAAGAAAACCTTCTTGATGCAGTTATAGGATTACCGGAACAACTCTTTTTTGGTACAGGCATCCCGGCAGCATTGTTAGTGTTCAAGAAAGGACGAGAGCGAAAAGATATTTTGTTTATCGATGCAAGCAAAGAATTTCAGGATGGTAAAAAACAGAATAAGATACGAGACGAAGACATTCAAAAAATTGTAAGCACTTATGAGGCTTTTGAGACGAAAGACAAGTACAGCTATGTATCCACCATTGATGAGATAGAGGAAAACGAGTTTAACCTCAATATACCCCGATACGTGGATACGTTTGAAGAAGAAGAAGAAGTGGATATAGCTGAAGTGCAGAAAGAAATTGAGACCCTTGAGTCTGAGCTTGCCGATGTAAGAGAAAAAATGAATGAGTACCTAAAGGAATTGGGGTTCTGATTATGTCTGTTACGTCTGTACCACAAAAAACTCGATATATCCTTTGGGGAGAAGCTGGAGGCAGGTGTCAGTATGATGGCTGTAATAAAAAACTTTATTTAGACCCTACTACTAAATCGAAATTTAATCAGGCGTATATAGCACATATTATCGCAGATGTGCCAGGTGGACCACGAGGTCACAAAGAGCTTTCTGAAAAACTACAAGCTGATTTGACTAACCTTATGTTACTCTGTGACCGACATCATCGGTTAGTTGATAAAGAAGATGTAAATGGACATCCGGTTAGTGTATTACGGGCAATGAAAGCTAAGCATGAAGAACGGATACGAATTGCTTGTGATATTTCAGAGGATAAACAAAGTCATATAATACTTTATGGTGCGAGAATAGGTGAACATGGTACTCCTTTAACCTATAATGAGGCTGCTAACGCAATTATTCCCGATTTCCTACCTGCATCTGATAGGCCAATCATTCTGAGTATGGATAGTGCCCATCAGGATGACGAAGATAAATACTGGGAAATACAATCAGAGTCATTGGTTAGGAATTTTGAAAGAGAGTTGTCATGGCTAAAGGATAAAGTCAGTACTCCGCATTTCTCAGTATTTGGCTTAGCTCCACAGCCTTTATTGATACAATTGGGAGCTCTACTTTCGGAAATTACGCATATGAAAGTTTATACCAGGTTAAGAGAACCACAAACATGGAAACATCCTGAAGATGGAGACGCATTAGATTTTCAAATCGTTGAACCGGAAGATAAGTCGAGGCTTCCAGTACTGAATATTTCCGTAACAGCAGATATTGATGAATCAAGGATTAATTCTGTTTTGGAAGATCATACTTCTATTTGGAAGCTAACAGTTCCAACACCTGATAAAGATCTTGTTCGGTCTGATGCTACACTACAGAATTTTAGAAAACGAGTAAGAGAGGTTTTCGAACGAATTAAAAAAGCACACGGAGAGGATGAAACATTACGTGTATTCCCGGCAATGCCAAATTCAACCGCTATAGAGTTTGGAAGAGTTTGGCAACCTAAAGCTGAATTACCCATGATCATCTACGATCAGAATAGAAGTCGGGACGGATTTATCAAGACGGTATCAATAATTAAACCCAAGAGGATGCAATATGTTAGCTGAAATCCAGGAAAAACAGAGATATGGTAAGATACTCGATGAGATGGCTAAGTCTCTGGATCTTACTGAAAATCAATTCAAAGAGGCAGAAGACAGGTATAAAGCGGTAGGGGAATATCTTTCGAGAGATGGATCTACCTTAGCTAATTTTAACCCATCTATTGAACCACAAGGATCATTTCTATATGGTACGATGGTACGTCCGATTCAAGAAGACGCGCATTATGATATTGACTTAATTTGTTCTCTGGAAAACCTCCCTTTAACTGACAGTCAAAAAACGCTTAAAAACAGAATTGGTAATGAGTTAAAAGTTGGTAGGTATGAAAGCTTGCTGGATGAAGAAGGCCAGCGTTGCTGGACATTGAATTATGCTGAAGGAACCAAGTTTCACATGGATATTCTTCCATCAACCCCGGACCAATTTCGTAAGGATATTTATGAGGGTAGAGTGGATGAGTCATACTATAATTATGCGCTGAGGATGACGGATACGGAATCTGAAAGTTATGAATCATCCAATCGAATGGAGTGGCCTAAAACTAATCCAAAAGGGTACTCAAAATGGTTTAAAGACCAAATGAGACCACAATATGATAAACTAATAAAGGAAGCGGCTTTACAACTGAATGCCAGTGTAGAAGATGTACCACATTGGAAAGTGAAGACTCCACTACAGAGAGCTATCCAGATTCTGAAACGTCATCGGGATATTATGTTTGGCGGTGATGATGAAAAGCCAATATCTATCATTATCACTACGCTTGCCGCTAAGGCATACCAAGGAGAAAATAATGTTTTTGATGCTTTGAAAACGATTCTCAATGGTATGGAGAATTATATTGAGGAAGAATTCAGTGGGTATAACCGTATCAAAGTGGTTAAGAACCCAGTGAATCCGGAAGAAAACTTTGCGGATAAATGGGAGCATAACCCCACCCTGAAAGACAATTTTTATCTATGGTTAGCTAAAGCCAAATCCGATCTGATTGAAGTGTTTGATGTGGGTACCATCTATTCTGCTAAACCCCAGCTCGAAACTTCAATGGGTAAGCGTTTAGTTGAAAATGCCTACTCGAAAATTGGTGTGCCAACGCTATCACAGCCAAAAAAAGCTAGAAATCTACCAATTGCCGCCCATAGAGAAGCACCAAAATGGCCGGTAGTTAATACTCATAGTGTTTCTGTTACCGGTCGGTATAATCATAATGGGACATGGAATTACATTTCCGAGGGGACGGTAATACCAAAAGGGTGTAGCTTAATGTTTGCAGCAAATACCTCTGTGAGTGGAAACTTTGAAGTGTTTTGGCAAGTGGTGAACACTGGGAATGAAGCACAAATGGCAAAGTGCTTACGTGGGCAAATACTGCACTCAAAAACTGCAGGTAGAGGTGGGTTGAAACAGAAAGAATCTACGGCTTACAAGGGTACCCATTGGGTTGAGTGCTTTATTGTACAAGGTGGATTGTGCGTAGCCAGAAGTGGTGAATTTATCGTGGAGATCGGTTGATGACTAATATAGAAACAAACATGGATGGCTACAAAAAAACAAAGCTTGGGTGGATTCCTGAGGATTGGTCTGTTTTGAAGCTATCTGATTTAGGAACTTTTAAAAATGGAATGAACAAATCTAAAGAAGAGTACGGATCTGGACTACCATTTGTTAATTTGATGGATGTTTTCGGGAAGTCAGTAGTAGAATTTGATAATCTAGGTTTCGTTGAAACAACCGAAAATGACTTAAGAAAGTATAGCTTGAAAAAAGGAGATGTTCTTTTTGTTCGATCATCCGTTAAGCCTTCGGGAGTAGGTCTATCCGCACTGGTCCAATCTGATATCGAAAATATAACTTATAGTGGTTTTTTAATACGATTCAGGGATAAAGGAAAATTCGATCTGTCCTTTAAGAAGTATTGTTTTTATGAGCCTAATTTTAGGCACAGGTTAATGTCAAAAAGTACCGTGAGTGCGAATACTAATATTAATCAGAACTCACTTGGTAGTTTGCAAATAGCATTGCCTCCAAAGAACGAACAAAAAAAGATTGCCGAGATCCTCTCCACTTGGGATGAAGCCATTCAGAAAACCGAAGCCCTCATTAAGAAAAAAGAGAAGCTAAAAAAGGGGCTGATGCAGCAGTTGCTGACTGGTAAAAGGCGGTTACCGGGATTTGAAGCAAAGTGGAAGGAAGTTAAGCTTGGTGACTGCATACTTGGAAAAGGTAATTATGGAATAAATGCTCCTTCCACAAACTACTCAGAGGATTTACCAGTTTATCTGCGAATCACCGACATAGATGAAAGAGGTAAATTTTTAAAAGAAAATAAAACATCTGTTGATGATGAAAATTACCGGGATTACTTGCTTGAAGAAGGTGATATAGTTTTTGCTCGAACTGGTAATACAACCGGTAAAACCTATTTGTATGACAAAGAAGATGGAGAACTTGTTTACGCTGGTTTCCTCATCAGATTTAAACCAGACCCAGCTGATTTAAGCCCAAAATTTTTAAAGTATTACACTGATACACATCGATATTGGTATTGGGTAAGTGTAATGTCTGCCAGAAGTGGTCAACCCGGAATTAATAGTACTGAGTATTCAAAGCTTGCTTTTAAAATACCTTCTATTGAAGAACAAAAGAAAATTGTTGATGTCATTGATCATGTCTACGAAGAAATAACTGAATTGGGTCTTTTAAAAGAAAAATTTCAGAAGCAAAAGAAGGGATTAATGCAGCAGTTATTAACCGGTAAGACACGAGTAACAATTAACTAAACAAGGGACCATGAAAAATTACCATTTAACCAAAGAAAACGGAGACTGGAAGCTTAAAAAACAAGGAGCTTCGCGATCCTCTGAAGTGTTCGGAGGCATGAACAAACTAGATGCTATTAGAGAATCTTCTAAGAAGCTAAGGGGTAGTAATGAACCATCTTCGCTGAAGATTCACAAAGAAAATGGGCGTATACAGGAAGAACGTACTTATCCGAGAAGTGCAGATCCAAGCAACAGTAAGGGCTAACATGTCTAGTGAAGAGTTATATGAAATACTGACCAATTTTGATGAGCAAAGCCTAAACCTACTTGGTTTTGTTGAGAATGAAGGAACCTGGACGCATCCGGATTTAACTCACCGAATTGAAGTACATGATGAACGTCTATTTATTAACCTTGGTGGAACACAAATTCCAAGGTTAAACGCTGCTTTTGATAGCCCAGAAGCATTATATATGACGTTTCGAGAAATGGGAGTATTCGAATCAGGTGTTCATTTTCTATATATGAGAGAAAAAGGATTGAACCTGTAAGGATAAATTAAGACAAATGGCTAAAGCAGTACGTCGCATAACAGCAAATACAAAAGCACTCATTAGTGAGCTTGTGGAAATTTTATATCCATTTCTACCTCTTTCGTCTAGAAGTAAAACTGCAGTAACATTCATTTCCATTTTTAAAGAAAGTAAAGTCGAGAAATATCTTGGGAATAGTTCTTATAAAAAAGCACAGCTTCAAAATGGATTTGAGAGTTTGTTCCGTTACCATAAAAAACTTCCTTTTACCATTATTCGTAAGCTGGTTCCAGCAGCAATTGACTATAGAAAGTTTAAAAGAGATCCACTAAAGCAAGAAGAACTAAACTCATTAATTGAAATATTAATGAAGCTTGAAATATACATGAGGGAAGAACTTGGTTCTATTGTTCTTGATGAGAATATTCCTGAAATTCAGGTGCCTCCAGAAGAATTGGTTAAAAGATTGGAAAACCATCCGCTTGTTCCTGAGATATCATCTGAACCTCTTCAACAATTCAAGAATGGCCATTTTAATGAATCGGTAAGAAAAGCAACCGAACGCTTTGAAGTTGAAGTGCAACTTAAATCAGATTCCACAGATATTGGCAAGCAATTAATGGCAAGAACGTTTGCTTTGCCTACACCTCCAGTTGCCCTCAACACCCTTTCTACTGAAAATGAAAAAGGGATTCAGGAAGGTTATAAATTTATGACGATGGGAATGATACTGGCTATTAGAAATATATTTAGTCATGGCGACGAAGAACAACGCTCCCCTGAAGAAACGTACGAGATGTTGTTATTCATGAATTGGCTATTTAGAATACTCAAAAATGAATGAAATATGGATTGGTATAGTGTTTTAGAATCTGCTGTTCAAATACTTGTGATTGGAGTTACGGCAGTAGGAGTAACTTGGTACTACAATAAAAAACAGTTAGAACTTAGTAACGATGAATTTCAAAGAAATCTATTCATAGAGTTCAATAAAAGATATGATGCGCTAAATGATGGCCTACACGAAGTTTTAGAGATTCAGCAAAAGTCTGAATTACTAAGCTTTAAAAAACTATCTCTTAAATCTCCGGAAAGTGTAAAGTGCCTTAACGATTATCTAAACCTTTGTGCAGAAGAATACTTTTGGTTTAAAAAAGGGAGAGTTGATGAGGTAGTTTGGAGATCTTGGAGCATAGGAATGAAATGGTGGTACGCTAAGTTACAGCCACTTCAAGAACTTTGGGAAGATGAAAAAGATAACGGAAATTTTCAATCCTACTATCTGGAATCAGGTGAAGATCTATTCGGAATTAATTAAAAAGGAAAAACACGAAAATGAACACTCCTTCATACCTAGAAGATCATTCCAGTCAAATACCAGCTTTAAAGCTTTTACAAAAGATCGGCTATACGTATCTAAGTCCAAAAGAAGTGGATGAGTTACGGGGTAGTAGTTCGAAAGTGTTACTTCAGTCAGTTCTAGATGAAAGTTTACGCAGAATAAACCAAATTGAGTTTAGAGGAAAAATCTATCCCTTCTCGAATCATAATATAACCAGTGCGGTAAAAAAAATTACCGATCTCCCATTGGTAGACGGCTTAATAAAGACTAATGAGCATCTGTATCATATCCTAACGCTTGGTACTAGTTTTGAGGAGACCATAGAAGGAGATCGAAAAAGCTTTACGCTAAAGTATATCGATTGGGAGCATCCAGAGAAGAATACATACCATGTGGTTGAAGAGTTCAGTGTTCAACGAGTGGGTGGCTACAAGGAATACCGACCAGATATCATCCTGTTTGTGAATGGAATCCCTTTGGTAGTCATTGAGTGTAAACGTCCTGATCTGAAAGTTAAAGAGAAAGATCAGAACCCAGTAGAACAGGCAGTATCGCAGCATTTACGCAATCAAAAGCATGACGGAATACCTAATTTGTACGTGCATTCTCAGCTTCTGCTTAGCCTTGCCGTTAATGAAAATAAATATGCTACTACCGGTACTCCTCAAAAATTCTGGAGTACCTGGAAGGAAAAGTTTGATAAGCTCAGTGAGGAAAAAGAGTATGAGCAAAGAATTAATACACTTGTTAACCAAGCACTTCCGAATTCTGATTTTGATAAACTATTCTCCGACAGATTTAAATACGTAAAGTCCTATTTCAATGCATTAGAGGAACAAGATCTTTCAATTACAGATCAGGATAAAATACTTTACGGTCTTTGCAGACCCGAGCGGTTATTACGCTTCATTAAAAGGTACACCTTATACGATGCAGGTTTAAAGAAAGTAGCACGTTATCAGCAGTTTTATGCCGTAGAAAAGACTCTACAACGTATTAAGCACCTAGAAGCCGGAAAGCGAACCGGTGGGGTGATATGGCATACTCAAGGATCGGGAAAATCTTTAACTATGGTAATGTTGGCCAAAGGAATTGCTTTGGATGATAGTATCCCTGATGCACGAATTGTACTAGTGACTGATCGAGTAGATTTAGATGACCAAATCTATCAAACTTTTGATGATTGTGATTTGGAACCGGTACAGGCAGCAACTGGTAAGCATTTGATTGCTCTGCTAAAAGAAAAGAAACGAGCTATTATTACTACTATCATTAATAAGTTTGAAGCGGTCGTAAATAAAAGTACAGTTAAAGAAAACTCACCGAACATATTTGTGCTTGTGGATGAGGGGCACAGAACCCAATACGGAACAGCAAACATCCGAATGCAGCAAACCTTCCCTAATGCCTGCTTTATAGCATTTACCGGTACTCCATTAATGAACAAGGAGAAAAATACAGCCCGTAAATTTGGAGGAACTATTGATACTTATACGATCAAAGAAGCTGTTGAGGACAAAGCAGTGGTTCCGTTATTGTATGAGGGAAGACATATTCCACAACAAGTAAATAAAACTCCCATTGATACCTATTTCGAACGAATTTCGGAACGTCTGAATGACAATGAAAAGGCTGATTTAAAGAAGAAATTTAGCAGATCTGATCAACTAAACGAGGCCGAGCAAAAACTAATGACCATTTGCTATGATATCAGTGATCATTATTCAAAGACCTGGCAGGGAACCGGGTTCAAAGGACAGTTAACGGTACATACAAAAACTGCTGCCATTAAGTGTAAACAGTTTCTGGATGAGTTTGGGAAAGTGACTTCTGATGTGATTATTTCTCCTCCAGACACTCGTGAAGGACACGAAGATATAGACGATGATCATACGGATATTGTCCAGAAATTCTGGAATAAAATGATGGAGAGATTTGGGACTGAGAAGGAGTACAATAAACAATTGATCTACCGATTTAAAAGTGATGAAGCTCCCGAAATAATGATTGTAGTAGACAAGCTTATCACCGGGTTTGATGCTCCAAGAAATATTGTTTTATACATAGCAAGAAGTTTACGAGAACATAAACTTCTGCAAGCTATTGCCAGGGTGAACCGTTTATATGAAGGAAAGGATTTTGGATACATCATCGATTATTATGGAATTTTAGGAGAGTTAGATGAAGCGCTGACGACTTATAGTGAACTTGAAGATTTCGATCAGCAGGAGCTTGAAGGAACTCTTACAGACATTCATGCTGAGATCGAGAAATTACCGGAACGCCATTCACATGTATGGGATGTTTTTAAAGGCATGGATAGAAGTTTGGACATTCAGAAGTATGAAGAATTTCTTGATGATGAAGCCTTAAGAGATGAATTTTATGATCGGGTTTCTATTTTTTCACGCACCTTAAAATTGGCTTTATCCACGTTTGATTTTCTACAGGATACGGACCCTAAAAAGGTGAATGAATACAAAGAAGATGCTAAGTTCTTTATGAGTCTAAGGGCATCGATCAAAGCTCGGTATTCAGATGTGGTAGATTACCGTCATTATGAAAAACAGATTCAAAAACTTATCGATACTCACGTGACATCTAGTGAGATCGTCAAGCTTACCGATCAGGTTAATATATTTGATCGCGAAAAGTTTGAAGAAGAGCTTGCTAAAGTGGAGGGAGACGCTGCAAGAGCCGATCGTATTGCTTCCAGAACACAGAAGACAATTAGTATGGTTATGGAGGAGGATCCAGCTCTTTATAAGAAGTTTTCAGAAATGTTAATGAAAACTATCAATGACTGGAAAGAACGGCGATTATCTGATGCTCAATACCTAAACAAAGTAAAAGAGATCATGGAAAAAGTCCGGAGTCGTTCGGATAGTGATGTACCTGAGGAACTGGAAGGTAATAAGGTAGCGCATGCTGTATATGGTATCGTCAATGAAGTATTAAATGTTAAGGAAGAGCCAGAAAGATATGAAGTGACTTCAACTTCAATAGGGCTAAAAATTGATGAAATCATTCAAAAACTCATAGTGGTTGATTGGCAACATAAAACCGATGTGAAAAATGCAATGCGCCAGGATATCGACGACTATTTATTTTCGCTAAAGGAAGGAGTCGAACTTGACATAGAAGAAATAGATACAATTATTGAAAAATCCATAGAACTGGCTATTAGGAACTACTCATGAATTCAATTGTATACGGGGGTACTGAAATTAAGTTTGAACTAAATTTTTCCAGCAGAAAAACACTTGGTTTAACTGTTTACCCCGATCAAACAGTAGTCGTAAATGCTCCATTAGGAACAGAGTATGAAAACGTCGAAAAGAAAGTAAAGGCGAAGGCTCGATGGATTCTAAAACAGCTTCGTCAATTTGAAAAGTACCTGCCACAAACAAAGAGAAAAGAGTTTGTTTCAGGTGAAACACACCTGTATCTGGGAAGGCAATACTTACTTAAAGTAGTGAAAGATTCTAGAAATGTAGATCAGGTTAAGCTGAAAGGGAGATATTTATTTACTCAAGTGAAAAATAAAAATCGGGTAGAAGCTACGTTAAATGAGTGGTATCGTGCAAAAGCATCCATTCATTTTCAGAATATTGTAGAAGATCTGCTTCCAGAGTTTGAGAATCATGATCTTAAGGTTAAAGAACTCAAGATTCGTGAAATGAAAAAAAGATGGGGCAGTTGTACTAAAGATGGAGTCATAACTTTGAATCTCCATCTTATCAAAGCGCCGAAAAGATGTATTCAATATGTAATTCTGCACGAACTTTGCCATCTGATTTATCACAAGCATGATGCTAACTTCTACCGATTACTAAATTCAATGATGCCAAACTGGAAACGCTGGAAAGAAAAGCTGGAGATTACTTTGGCATAGAACATTAAACTGATACAATCATGTTAAAAATATTCGACGGTGTAGATAGATTACATGTAATGAATGCCTCTGAAATTCTGAAGCAAAAAGAAATAGTAATAAGTTCGCGACAACAGTATTGGGTAAGAATGCCAGATGGCAATGAGTGGCCCTATAAAGCGCTTGTTAGAGAGTCGGTGTACGAAGCAACTAAGATCTGGCTTGGGGATGAATTTCAGAGCAATGAAACTAATAGAGCTGAATTTGAGAGGTTATACGACCTTGAGATCATAGATTATAAGAAGCTTCCATCCGTTGATTACTTAGGAGAAAGACTCAAAAGTAATTTCAACAATATTTGGAGATGTGCGGATTCCGCCAAATGGTATATCCTTAAAAGTACAAACATTCTTACGTTTGATTGGTTTGATTCAGGAGTAAACTACTTAGGTGTAAGAAAGGAGGAGATAGGTAAAGGTAAAATGTCTATATATCCATGGGTAAATGATCTGAGGATAGGTGATCTTATTTTCGTAATGAGTAAAAATCATTATTTCGGGACAGCCATAGCTAGATCAGAGTATAATTGGAAAGGCCCATTTCTAGACATTGGAGGGGAGAGCAAAAAACCCGCTATTGAAGTAGAATATTTACATAAGTTAGATAATCCAATTCTTCATGAGTTAAAGCCCCATAATAGACCAACTACTTTTGCTAACATAGAGCACTATAGTTTTGGGTTATACAATACTCTTATTTTTTTGAAGGACAGATTGCCGGGTGTATATGAGTCATTGAATGTTGTTATTCAGGAAGTTGAGTACCCATCAAAAATGCCAAATGAAGCATTTGAATATACTGGACATTCTAATCCTCCAGCATCTATTAATAGTTTTATATCAGATTCACCAAGTTTTAAGGCAAACGAAGCCGACTACGAGAAAGAACATAGAAGAAATAAAGAAAAAGGAGATTTTGGAGAACGATACTTCGAATCATTGATTGAAAAGAACCCAGATTTAATCGAGTTAGGTAGTCCTGTTGCGAATATAGAAAAACAGAAGGATGGGGAAGGATATGATTATGTAGTGAACACAAAAGATGGCAACCTGTACTATATTGAAATCAAATCTACTACTAGTTCAGCTAGTACTCCATTCTATATGTCTCATAATGAGAGAGCTTTTATGAAACAAAAAAGCGAGAACTATAGGCTGATTAGATTCTACGATCTAAAACAAAAAAGAAGAAATGGGTCATTTTTTATACTAAATGGTAACGAGTTAAAATCAGGATCATTCGATTTTAAGCCTACTAATTACGAGATTTCCTTGAAGTCAAAGTAAATATTTCTGTCGGATGGTTCTAGCTTAATTCAAATTCAGCAGGTATTCGGCTTTCTCCTGCACCCCATGCTCACTATTGGACTGCTCAATATATTGCCATAGAAGGGCTGATATCTCTTCTATTTGATGGCTAACATTGCTCTGATATTCTTCATCAGTTAATTTCCGAGCAGTCCGAACTAACTCTTGAACACTTTTATCCTTCCAAGGGGAATTATTTAATTCATAGCCATGATGAATTTCCCATTTCTTGAGGGCAATCGAAATTAAAGTAGTATCTAATGCTTCTCCTCCAATTTTGATTTTCCCAATAGATTTCTTTGTATCTAGGTCGCTAGGAGCATAAGCCTCAAAGAACAGGAAAGCTTTCATGGAAATGACCAATTGAGCCGTAGTTTCATTCATCAGTTTGCTTACCTTATTCTTTTTCCCATATCCTAAAATTTTCAATATCCAGAGCTACCGATCGCATAGTCCAAGCAATTAAGGTAGCATCATCAATATAACCACCTGGTAAAAAATCCGAAATAAGATCAATAGGCATCACAAGATATATAACACACGCTAGGATTAGAACAATAGACTCCCACGGTATTTCCCGGTACTCTTTTTTAGCATAGGCTTTTAGTAAACGAAAGAACGTCATTAAAGCTTCCCAAACTTCTTTTAGTGGTCCACTTTTCTTCTGCGCTTTTTTCTTCGCTTTTTCAATAAGTTTGGGAATTTTATCTGGGGTATCCAGATACTCCTTAGCCTTGCTCTTGGCATTTTTAAACCATTTACTTTTTCTTACTTCCTTAGCTTCCGGATCTTTTTTTCTGAATTTGAACATTTTTTATGATTAGAATATTGAGGCTAAAAAGAGAAGCCTAAGCTTCTCTTTTTAGAACTAGTCCAGATTATATAACAACCATCTTAGCCTTTCGTCGGTTGCTGGTAAGTTCATTTGTATTTCCTGAGGTTTTGTATCCCAGAAATACCAAACTGTTGCTTCCCTGCCATCTTGAAGATATCCATCAAGAATTAAATATCTTGCGTTATCTTTTGAATGGTTAGCATAACTTTTAGATTCAATGGTTAAAATGAGATCAACTTTTCCACCATCGAATACCAGGTACTCTTGGTTATCAATGATTTTATAGCTGACAAACAAAGCGATATCGATGTTTAAGTTACTACCATGCGCATCGTAGAGACTCGAACTATTTGGTAAAGGAAGCCTGAACGTTTCATCTAGAACAAAGTCATCATTTTGAGTTGGTGCTTCAATTTCCTGGATATTTTCTGTCATAAGAGAATCAACATTATCCTCATTGGAAGGTTTTTCATCTTTTGAAGTACAACTGATTAGTACAATGAAGGGTATAAGTAAGAAATATTTCATGTTATTTGGAATTTAAATTGGGGTTAAGATTGCACAATATATTGTGCATAGTCAAGCCTAAATTTATCTCATACTTGGTTCATGAAAACCAAGGAAGAAATACAGGGCATTATTGGGTTGAATGTTAGGAAAGCCAGAGAGGGAGCAGGGCTTTCACAGTTTGAATTAGCGATTGAAAGCGAACTTCACCGAAACATGATTGATCTTATTGAACGAGGTCAAACTATGCCTACGGTTTTCACGATTTATAAAATATCTGAAGCTTTAAAAGTAGAGCTTTCAGATTTATTGTTTGGTGTGAAATAAAAGGAGGCCCAAAGGCCTCCCTCAACTAGTCACGCCATTAGCTGAGAATTGATCAGCAGGCTGGTAATCAGGCCGTTCGCAAACACGAGTGTATTCTCCGTTAGGCTTTAAACCGTAGTACGAAATCTCTCCAGTATCCGGCGCCTTATAAGGTAAGATACTTTCGATGTTTGCATAGGTTCGCTCCTCGGTTTCATTATGTACGATGAACAGAGTTGCACTCATACCCACGTAACTTTCAAGATTTATTCCTTCTTGAAGATCTTGCGGAGTGTACTTACTCCCTTTCCACTTCTCAAGGAACTTTCTAAGTGTAGCCTTTTCGTTCAGACTTCGTGTGAAACGCTTACCAACTAGGAACGGCTTCCCGTCTTCATCGATAGATTGTAATTCAAACATGAGGCTTACTTTTTCCTTGGCTCCCCAAGGGGTTTCAACTTTACCAATGGAAATTGCATCTACGCATATTCCGTGGTGAAGTCCTTCTTCAGGGATGGGATAATTGGCTGGGTCTTCTGTAATGATTAAATCTGACATATTTGTCTCCTGTTTAATGGACGGTAAACCGTCGGGTTTTGGTTTGATTGGTAAAGCTTTTGCATAGCTCAGGATGAGCCTTTCTAATAGCATTTGTATCGAGCCGGTTTTGTGAAGTAGACTTCCACTTTATTAAGGGTTTGCCACCACAGGAAAGCATTTCGGACTCGCCGATTCTTTCTTTGAGCTTGGTTTTTAGGTACTCCTCCATGTTCTCAACATCCTCTTTACGCTCTCTAATTTGTAGGAGTTCGTTGTAGAGTGCATAATCGCCGGGGGTCGCTTCTTTGTTTGTTCCGTCAGACGAATCAGGGTATAGGATTAAGCAATCCTCGGCGTTAATGGGGGAAGGTCGAACATCATTCAATATATGTAACGTCCACCATGCAACAGCTTTATTGAAGAGTTCATCAATGAGTTCTTGGTTTCTATTTACGAGAATAGGTTCATGGAATATGCCAGTATCTCTCTCCATAATTGCGAGGTATCCATATTTATATCCTGTAAGAAACATGTACCAATTTATCTGATACAGCCAACTAAGTGGAAACTCGTTTTCCTCATTTTTAAGCATCAAACTACTAGTAGACTTAATTTCCAAAATACCAGGGCTTTGGTGTATGTGATTGGACACAATCTGCCTATCTATATTACCCTTTAAAAAAGGGTATTCGTTGCATTGGTAGGCTTTAGAAATATTCCGAACTTTTATGCCTGTGGTTTGGGTAAACTTTTCAGCAATTACTGGTTCTAAAATATGCCCCATTTCTGTAATAGGTGTTGAACCTTGAGGTTCCATTCGTCCTGTTTTTATCATCCATAGTTTAAGTGGGGTTTGGTACTTTGATTTCCCAAATGCTGATGCTAGTTCTGATCCGCCTAAAAATTTACGCCGATTTTTCACCCACTTTTTTGACGGGATGTTGTCTAATAATTTAGTTGACATAGTTCTATTGTTTAAGTGTTAGAAATAAAAAAAGCCTCTCGATTACTCGAAAGGCTCTGAATGAGAGGCTTCTTCTTGGTAGGGGATAAAATCCTCTCCTAGCAGGAATAGCCGAAGAATGCGCCGAACAAACTCGACGATTGCGTTAATTACGTCTCGTAAGATTTGTTGCAGTAGTAGCTTTAAGATGAGGTAGTGTGTATTCATAAAGCAAATACCTTCGAGACGTTATCTTGGTATTTGGCTTGTAGCCGGGGCTCCATCTCGTGAGAGATATGATTGGTTAGCCTGTTTAAAAGCTGCCACTGAGAAATGCGTCCAATCTCTTCCTCGGCTATTGCTTGTTCGGCGAGACGTTTAGAGATTTTTGTCGATACATTTTCGACGAGTTGCTCATCAACTCGTAGTATTTCCAGACGATTGATTCGCTCCTGAATTTCAGGAAAGTATTCTCGAGCTTCAGCAAGCTTTTCACCAAGATTCTCGAAAGAGAAGCCAGATGTATGACGGGAATAATACTTAGAAAGGATTTTCCCGAATACCATGCCGTTCGAACAGATTGCTCTAATTGCTCCCCAGTGGAAAGAAACTCCAGAACTCATGTCGTATGAGTTTGTAATAAATGCAGAGAGTGCAATATCCGATTCGCGATCTCGGAGTCGTAACTCTGGAAAGGTAATTTGCAATCGCATACGTTCGTTACTTACAAAAGAATGCGAAGGATCAATTTTAAAGGATTGACCACAGGTTGCAAGCTGGCGAAGAAGCTGATCAATCAGATCGGAGTTCTTCACAATCTTATAGGTGTCTTTCACGATAGAAATGACTTCGTTGGTGTCTTCACGAACAATGGCTTTGTAACCATTAGGGAGAAATGAGTCCTGATTTTCGAGGTTAATGATTGGAGATGTTGCATCATCTACAGCTACCGCTCGCTCTGCGACAGCGAAAACAAATGGTTCTAGATTCATAGCATTGATTATTAAGAATTAATGAACGTTATTGTTCATTATTCTTATACCACTTATTCCCAAATTTAATGAGTCAATACTTGGCTTTTATCGATGAGACAGGCGATCCTAATTTTAATGAAGGAGCATCTAAGTATTTTATATTATTAGCAATTGTAATAAGCTCAAATGAGCTAGAAAAAGTAGAATTAAATGTTAGTAATCTGAAACAAATTCATGGTCTCAGTGAACTTAAATCAAGTAAGATTGCTGAAAGTACTAGGAAGAAAATTTTTAATGAATTGAGATCCATTCAACCTTACATTTTTTCAATAACAGTTCATAAAGAAACTTTAGTTGGAGATTGGTTTAATTACAAAGAAACATTCTATAAGTATATACATAAAAGGTTACATAGCAAGATATATCAGTTCTATGATGGTATAGAAGTTACATTGGATAGGTATGGAAGCAGTAAGTATCAAGAATCACTTAAAAATTATCTATTAAAAGAACTACAATTAGGCCTTTTTTCTCCAACAGTAAATATCGGTTCAGCAAAAGATAATGCTTTCATTCAATTATCAGATTTTTATGCTGGAACTTTAAGAAAATCCATAAAAGGAGACCTACAATATTCTGAAGAGTATTTGAATCAGCTTAGAAATACCTGGAAAGTAGATGAGATAATCGATTCAAAAAACAATATTTTTACACCACAATTACCAAAAAGTAATGGAACTGGAACAGATGTATTTTTAAAAGAGGCTAAACGCTATTTAGATTCTCATAAGCATGAAACACCAAAAAAAAGGGTATTAGAATATCTATACTTCACCGCAATTACAGAGCCTCATAAGTTTACTTATACGGCTGAATTGCTAAGTTATTTAAGGTCATTAAATATTATTTATAGTGAAGAACAATTCAGGAATGAGATAATTGCTTCATTAAGGGATGATGGTATTGTTATTGTTGGAACAAGAAAAGGGATTAAACTTCCATCAAACGTGTCTGACTTTATGGAATATATAGAATTCTCTGTGAACCTAGCATTTCCTGTATTAAAAAGATTAAAAAAGGCATTGAATTATTTATCAACTAAAGAACCAGAATATAACCTGCTTGACCAAATGGATGACGAAATTAAACGTGTCATTAAACAGATTAGTTCTTAGAGTCGAGATAAATTTAAATCAACACGTGCAGAAAGTAGAAAACTGTAAATAATCATTGATTTATAAGGTATAAGATTAGTGAAGAACTTCAAACCTTCATTAATCTTAACCAACCCCATCAACATGCCAACCATTTCAGAGGTGTCGCTAGCTTATAAATCTTCTCAGCCAGTTGACACCTTACCAACCATTACTAGTCCGGCTGAAGCAGCTGCTTACCTAAGATCTATCTGGAATTCCGACACAATAGAGCTTCGTGAGGAGTTTCTTGTAGTCCTACTTAATAACGCTAAGAAAGTCTTAGGCTGGAGCCGGATTTCCATAGGAGGTAGCACCGCCACGATAGTAGAACCTTCTGCTGTTTTTCAGACTGCACTGCTTAGCAAGGCTTCAAGTCTGATATGTGCGCATAACCACCCCTCATCGAGACTAGTTGCTAGCTCAGTAGATGTCAGTCTTACAAAGCGACTCTCTGAATGTGGTAAGATCTTTGGTATTCCGTTGGATGACCATTTGATTCTGACTGCCAGTGGTTACCTTTCTCTTCGAAGTGAAGGATATATGTAAAAGAGAGGGCTAGACTCTCTTTTAGCTTCACATCTTAGATATGGCCTAAAAAAATTCTCAAAAAAAATTTCTAGCATTCGATTTCCAGCATAAAAAGCCTTTATGCCTAGTGGCGAAATTAACTCAAAAGGATGAGGCCCCGGTAGAGATGACGGGGGTAGGTTGGGTCCCATTTTGGCTTGAAAATTGAATTAACTAACATAAAAAAGCCCCGACATTTCTGCCAGGACTTAGGGGTGTACATTTAGCTAATCATCCACAAAGGTTTGAGTAATTCGTAGAGGCAGATTGGCGTATATATCTACTTCCACGTTTTCTCTTAGTGCCCTAGCTCTGCCAGCAGCTTGTATCAATTCGCTATCAATAAGGCTAAGCTGAATGTTTTGCAGGCGCTTATTATCGAAGGTATTAAAGTTAAATTTAAACCCGCCTCATTCGACCTTTTGCATTCTAAAGCCTCGATTAAAAGTATCGACAGGAACGCCTAGCACTTTACCAATCAGCAGGTACTGAGCATTGTGTTTGTGTGGAGTTCCAAGCACATTAATGGAAATCCCTGTGTAGTTGTTATACCCAGAACAGTTTCCAAACCACATATCAGGGGTAGCATTGTCTATTTGTTCATTGAAGCTTTTAAAGGTAATGGTAGGGCGTTTATTAAGCTTGGTATTGGTCTGTTCTAATCGTTGGGCTAAACTATTTCTAGAGTAAGAATACTTAGTGTGTTGGGTAATACTTCCACGGTGCGTTACATCTGTAATGTCTATAACATTCACTCGCTCCCCATAAAGCTCTTTATAGATTTCAACGGGAATCGTAGCGCTCATAATGATGATCTTTTTATCATCGGGGAGCTTCTCCTTGTGTATAAAGTGGATCAAATCACGATCAGACTCATCTTTGTAGAAATACGTACAGCCAAGAAACTTCATAATATTGCTGGTAATACCCTCTGTTTGCATGATATGCTGTCACTCGTTTGCGATATCAACTTTATGCTCATCAGGCAGAGTGAGGATTTCCCCCTCTTCAACGCCTTCCAAATACCGCTGGAGTCCAATGAGACTAGTCCGGTAATGACCGAATAATATCGATCTACTTTTCTTTTTAATCTTCTTCAAATCAGCAATCTTCAAAGTATCTACGTCTAAGAGCAGCGAAAGAGGGTCTTCATCAAAGATAATCGTGTCGTGACTAAATGGGGTATGGATTGCGCGAGAGTGTGTGGTAAAGACGCTGCCAATGGAGTGTTGCACTGCTCGGTTTTTGTCAATATACGCTTGAGCCAACCGTTGATCTTTCGTGCCACACCCGAGCCCTTTTGTTAGATCCCAAAGTAGCTTGTGGACTTGCTTTACAAACCCAGCTTTAAAGAGCCTTTGAATGCCTTCATTGAGGACTTCGTCAGTAAATACAGGGAATTTAGGGGTCATAATCGCAGAGGTAGCGTCTTCCCGCTCTGAATATACCTCTCGCTTCAGGTTGTTCGTTGGAAAGGCTAAAGTAACTTCATCCATCTCTTTTATTCGTCACGTTTTCCCTATACCAGTAGGCAGCCTAAAAATCCATATATCGTCGCGCAGGCAATCCATGGCCTCATTAAATTTATACTCTAAGAATTGCTCGGCGTGAATAAGAGACATTCTTTGGATGGGCTGGGTTTGCTCTATTCCATCAATAAGGTCTCGCTCGGCCGTTATTAAATTCCGGTAGGCATGATCTTTAGGATAAGGAGAAAAGTTTTCCAGTCGCATCGGGAAATAAGCCGTTTCAATGCGCTTGTTGTATTTGCTGAACTTTCGTACGAGTTCAAATCGTCCATCATTGGGATAAGGATCATTACCAATATGAGAGGCATTAAACTCCTTAAGCCTTGCTTCATATAGTTTTTGACCTCCTTGCATCCAAGCAAGATTTTGAGCTAAACCAACTAGTTGTTCGTAAGACAATCTCTGTTCAGCATATAAGAAGTCGAAGAACAAACGTACTCTGGAATGTAACTTTTTCCAGTCTACCTCTTTGTGATGTTTATTCCATTTTAGCTTTTCATAAAAATCTATTTTCTGTTGATCAATGGTTTTTTTTGAAGATTCTATAGTATTACTATAGGAACTTGAAATAAAGCCATCTTTTCTTAGAAACTTCGCTCCTGGGTGTTGTGGATCGATTTTACGTAACCGTCCTCCTTGTTTAATCTTATCTGATTCCAGCACGGTTAAGAAAAGATCCAACGGCAACGCTTTGGAATTTAGCACCTGACCGTTCTTATTGGTCCCGTAGAAAATATGAGCGGGATCTTTACAAGCTCGATCGGCTTCCGGGTATAGAGCGAATAGACCATCCATTAGATAATTTCTGGCATCAATGTCAGTGATGAAGGTATCCAGGAAGAATATGAGCCTAAACTTACGTTTTGCTGGCGAGTCACTAAAGGTAGGATACCAAGCATTGGGTGTGAGTTCATAGGCTCGCATTCTTTGGATAGCTTCTCCGGGTGTCAACCCCCCATCCACATCAAGCGCTAGAATACTTTGGCCTATTCAGTTGGCATTCGATCGCGAACCATTAAAGTTGGATGGGCTTCAGGTACGACCATGCTGCATATCTTCCACGAATTCTTCGACACTTTCTACATACACAGGTTTTAGGCTTCCGCTAATTCGGGCTGCTTCCTGTTGGTTTGGCTTAGCGTCAAAAGTGCGCATATCGGCTGTAAATTCTATTTTCATAATTTTATTTCTTCTGTTTTTATTTTTTTAATTGGAACAGCATCAAACAAGTTATTTCCGAGTCCAAAAATTTATGTTGTGTTTTAATGGTAATGAAGGCCAATCCTTCCTGAAAAGGATTGGCTCATTATATAGTTCTTGATTTCTTTTGAATCAATTGGGTCTCACCCTAGTCTTCAAAATAAAACCCTGATGTTCGCTCCGTGTAGTGCTTATAGACGGTTTCGACTTTTTGAAAGTGTCTAGGCTCGAAGTATCCTGATTTATCGTCTTTCATGGCCTTAATCAAATCCTCATAGGATTCTACCCAGTCCATCTTAGGGTCACCTTCGAATCACCTATAGATATTATCACAATAGGTGTACCCTTGGTTTAAAGTGCAAAATCCAATAAAGGTGCGCTTTTTAATCAGGTAGTAGGCGTGCCGTTGGATATCCTCTTGGGGCGGTTTCCAATGGGTTGAATTAGGAACCGTGAACGTTAGGTGAGGATACTGGTGAGGATGAGCTTTACCCCTAGCAACTCCTCAAAGGATAGGTGGCACTTTTTCCATGGGTCGCATCCAACCGAATTTTCTCACGCAATGAGAAATCGTCCAAGGACTGACCCCTCAGAATTCAGCACTCTTTCGGTTACCGTGAAGATACCAGTAGTCATAAACTGCTTGCTCTCCGTGTGTTTCAATTAGTTTTTTAGTTCAGCCTCTTGGGCCGGAGTGTATTTGATTTATTTTAATAGGTTTTTTCATTTTTTTTCTCTGCTGTTTAGTTCTTATTTCTTTGCATTGACGTTCACACGTCTATATATATTCTAGGCTAATACGTGGGAATTGTCAAGTAAATTTTAATATTATTTAAAAAAATGAAAACTATAATATCATAATAATATAGCGCTAATGACCTTATTAAGCGCATTAATTATTTTATTAGTTGTATTATTAGTAGTTATTAAAAACTTAAAAAATTTAATTAAATAGCCCGTCAGGCACCAAGTAACAACTCTTTGGCTTTTTTTCTGAGGGTATATAGATATCATCTCTTTGGATATTGAAAGAAGCACTAATTAGAGTATTGAATTGCATCTTACCTACCTCATTTTTTTTGGCAAAGCTTTGTATAGTAGAGTTATTAAAAAGTTCTTTCGCATTATATAGAGTCAACCCCTCCTTGTCATACTTTGGAGTCAAGCTATCAGTTTGGTTAACGTAGTTTTCAAGTATCTTAAAGAGCTCTTTTTCAAGGGAGCTTTCAAAAGCTTGTTCTTTATTCCAGCACTTGTCTAGTCCGGTCAGTAAAGAATCCATTACTTGCTGACTTTCGAGGAATGTGGCCAACGTCAGAAGCGGTCTAGCCAATTCAAGTTGGCGATTATTTAGCTTCTGCTTAGAAATAGGCAAAACCTCATCAGAGTAATCTTGAAGCGATAGTGAATACATCGAACTGGCATGATGTAAACCAAGTGCGAACAGGGAGGTCTTAAGTGAATTTATCTCAGCTATTGTTTGGTAATCAAACTCCAGGAATTGTTCTTTACTTACATTATCCGGTTTTTTGAACGTCTTAATAGGGATGGTTCTAGATTTTAGGGTATCTAAACCTATTTCACCCGTGCCACCGAATATTTTGGGGGAGTAGGTAAAAAAGGTCGTGCTATTCTTGCCAACTCTTTTGGTGAACGAACCGGTGTAATTGTAGCCGCTATTCAAAAATTTCGAAAGCTCATCGTGAGAATTTCTTCTTCCAGAGTAATCCTCAAATTCATCAATGCATAATGTGCTGGCGTGAGAATGGGCCATCTCTACACTAGTTGATATTGTCGCCCTGGTTTGGAAGAACCCATTGAACGATAGCTTGGATACGATTTCTAAGACGGTAGACTTACCAGTGCCTCTTACCCCGGACAAATGTACATATGGAAAAGCTCTGAATACCCTAAATACATAGGTTAAAAGTATCCAGGAGGTTAATAGATCAAAATAGGACTCCTGTTTAAAGTAGATGTACCTCTTTAAAAAAGATCTCAGTTTAGAGTAGGTTTCTGAGGGGGCGAAATAATCATGTTGCTGAATTTTTTCGAGTCTAAACTGCGAGAGTTCAGATTGTGGATCAGCGGTATTAGCATGAGGGACTATTCCTTCATAAAGTTCAATCTCTTCTTTTCTGATAACCCGAAGAGGTTTTGAAAATACAATGTCTCCGTTTTTCAGGCTATAGTTCAGCGAGTTATTTGTGAAATCCTGAGCTGGATGAAATTGCTTGGAAGAACTTTCTTCAACCAACTTATCATAATAATTTCGGCTGGGCACATCAGAAGGATACACAGGGCGGCTATGTTTTTCTAAAATATCCCAGAATGAGCTCTTTTTATGGTTGTGATGCCAATCTGGTAGACTCTGTTGCCCAAAAGCTTTTTTGCAATCTACAATATGAAGTTTGATTCCCTGGCTCAGCAAAGTGGTGGCAAACGGGTAGATAGAAAATGAATAATTTAGACCATATAAAGACGTGCAGAAGTACACGGTTTTGCCAGCCAAAATTTTGCCATAGTCATAATAGGATAGTTCTTGCTCTGAGGGCAGGGTTAGGGCTGGGATCTCATGGTGGTTTAGGTAGTCCTCGATTATAGGAGTATCGGTTACGACAATATGGGAGGTAGAAGAATCAAAAATGGTTGGATGGATTCTGAATACTCCCTGAACATCCCAACGAATGCGGTCTTTTTGCGGGTGATAATCTTTATAAGCAATAGAGTGCCCGGTTGGTGATAGCCGGTGATACCGTACAACATTCAGAAAAGGTTTCCACTCGGCTCTGATGCTATCGTAGGTATAGTCAAAAGAAAATGGTTGATGTTCGGCAGGTAGTGTGGACGTATCAGCGGGCAGTAAATCAGGAGCTATTGTTAGAGGGCCATAGGCCGATGCCTCATATTCGAATGCCTTTTCTTTTCCAGCCTTTTTATCTATACCATAGACCCACTCATACAGTTTGTGTAAGGGGTAAGATTTGTTTTTACCATCCACTTTTAGCTTATAGTCCTTATCAATAGTAACCGAAATTTCCTCACCGTGGATATCCTTTAATTTATAGGAAATGGGAAAGTCTTCCTGGCTTATTTTCTCTAAAGGAAAATTGGGCAAATTATACTGAAAGACCAGGATTTCATGTTGTTTATATCTTTGCGCTCTTAAATTAATTTTCATCAGAATGCCCCTGAGTTAGTAAATCTGTAAAAACGGAGAAGTCAGCCGATTCTCCTTTTTTAGTATGATATAAAAGATGCCGTTTAACCTGGTTGAAGTAATCGGCAATCTGAGACTGTGTTTTCTTCTGCTCAAATAGTTGGCTAGTTATTTTGGAGATATGTTCTTTATTCAGCGCGTTGGGTATTCCGACTAATAAATGATGGACAATTTTTTCTATCTGTTCAATATCTGGTCGAGCCACAAGATAATGTGTGCCAAGTCTTCCAGGACGAAGCAAAGCAGAATCAATTTTTTTCAGGTGATTCGTGGCACCTACCACCACTACTTTATTATTCTTTTCCGTAGTGTCGATTTCACTCATCAATGCATTGAGAATATCTTCATGATCATTGCTAAATTCGCCACTTCGACTTTTTGCAATGCTATCTATCTCATCAATGAAAATCATGATCGGCTGATATAATTCAGCCTGCTCAAACAGTTCACGAATCTTGCTTTGCCCAACTCCAATATACTTATCGACAATCTCAGTACCCTTAATGACTTTAAATAATAAATTTGCTTCGTGTGCAATAGCATTCGCTATGCTTGTTTTTCCAGTTCCTGTGGGTCCATGAAGGATAAAGCCAAGATTAGGCTTGTAATCTATATCTGTTCGGAATTTTTCTGGATGAAGTATAGCTTTTATATCGTCGTGGATAGAATCTATAAATGCCTCAGAACCTGGTAGGTCTGACTTAGTTATAGTAGGCTTACTTATGCCCAGCTCAGTTTGGCACTGAGGGAGAATAGCATCATTAGCATCCTTAATGTGCGATTTATTAATAACTGTTTCCTTTCGATTTATTCTCGATTCCATTTTTGCAAAAGAGAAGGCTTTTTTGACCAACGAATCAATATCAGCTCCTACAAATCCCTGTATTTCGCTGGTGTAGGTATTAATGAAAGAATCAGTAATGTCACCGAGACTAACACCTAAGTCCTGGAGCTTTTGCCGCATTATAAAAGCGCGCCCTGTACTGTCAGGAGGAGGGATGGGAATTTTTGTATCAAAACGACCGGATCTAATAACAGCCGTATCTAACGAAGATATATAATTAGTTGCTCCAAAGACCAACACGTTGGATGGAAGATTGACAGGGTCTAATTCTTGGAGAAGTGCATTTACATTTTCTTTGTCATGTGGATCGGTCATATTTTTCCGGTGACCTGCATAGGCATCTAGCTCGTCAAGAAATATAATTGCCCCACCCTTATTGCTCGCGGCTTTGGAAAATACAAGGTTAAGGTTTTTCGCAAACTGATGGACATAGGGAGATGAAAGATCCCCAATTTTTACATTATAAAAAGGTAGTTGTAAATCATTAGCCACTGCTTTAGCTAGTGCGGTTTTCCCACAACCAGGAGGGCCATAGAACATACAAGCTCCTATCTTATGTTTACTATTTGGGTCATCAAGAACATCCTGAAATGGTAGAATGACTTCCATCATAAGTCTTTTTATAACATGATCAATTCCTTTTAGCTTGTTTAGATTTCCGAAAGTTGTAGGACGGTTTCCTGTTGAAGATGTATATTCCAGTCCCGAGGTGGAATCATTTGAAAACTCTGAAAGTGAAAACGAGCTTGGTCCTTTATCATCATTGGTTTGGTCTGTTTTATTGTCTTCTTCACTACTATCGGGGGGAGCTTGTATGTCCAATTTGGTGCCGCCGGTAAGGATACCAATTTCTTTCTTATCTGGTAGTTCAATAACCTGATATATCTTATTATTTTTGTGGCGAAGAAACATACCCTGATATACCACACTTTTATCACTTATTGGTTTGATAACCGGTGAAAAGTCCAATAGTGATTCTTCGTTAATTTCCTTGATCGTTATTTGTTGGACAAAATCAGGCTCAATGATTGTGCAATATGAAATGCGGGATGTGTCTAATTCTAGCTGCTTTTCGAAGGCTTGGCTGATGTATACTTTATTGCTGGCATGTTTTGAATAGGGGACAGGAACAAGTCTATCGGCGATAAAGGTGTTCTCAGAAAGTTCAATTTTGGCAATTTTTCCATACTGTGTGCCATAGTTCATGATAAGATTTGGAGGCATTCCAATACCTTCGAGATCTGGGGCGAGTTCAAAGGCAATTTGTCCAGTAGGCATATGCTTAAATTTTTAATTAGCTTGCAGAGTAGTAAATCCTGAGTAATTTAAAAAAAAATAAATCAAGCAGGTGTAATGAGCGATTCAAACTCACCCCAAAGTAATTTACAATCGGTAGAAATCCTCGGATTGATTAAAGGTGGAGCCTATACAGTAGCCGTAGAAAAGATACTTGATGCCCAAGATAAACGTATCGAGATAGTATTGGAGCAGGAATTGATTGCTCGTGCTTTTGATGAAGTTATAGCTTGGCATAAGCGAGAAAATGAGCATCTGAAGGTAATAGATTTATGTTTACGCAAATTTAAACTAGTACAAATTAATCCATCCGACCGGAAAGTATTCTTAGAGAACCTGACTAAGTACCTTACGGACTCAAAAGAACTAATGTCCAAGCAAGACTGGTCGGAGATCATTACCCTTCTGCAATGGCAGAATAATTATTTAAAACTTACAGGGGATGCTGAGGAGTTTGCTGGTCAAATTGAACTTGCTCTCGGACAATTTTCTTACTTTAAAAAATCCAGCAAAATAATAAATGAAAGTGAAATGAAAGAGTTCATTGAACAAACAAAAACGTCGTTTCTAAAAGTCATTCCGGATGATGAATCGTTGGATTATGCAGCGCAGATTATTATGCATTCAAAACCATAGTAACCCAAGCCCGGCTCACTCCAAACTTCCGGGCAAGCTCAGCTCGGCTTTTAACCTTTCCGGAGTCTAGTAACTTACGATATTTCAAAGCCTGTTGCTCACGAGATAGTTTCTTTGGTTTACGCTTTTTAGTCTTAGTAGAGTTAACATAAATGAGGGGTGTTAACTGGAAGTTCGCATCTTTCAAAAACGGGTAGTTTTGGACCATTTTTGGTTGGTCGAGTGTGAACCTTAGGTTACGAGAATCATCTATTACAGTCTCTATGTGCCATATTACGGTAAAATAAGTTCGCACTTTGTCCTGAACCGGGGAGCACTTAAAAAGCTCTAATACTTTGATAAATAAAGTGTTAGAGCTTTTTTTATTTATTCGAGTGAAACAGTAGTGAAACTTTTTTAGAATTACCTACTCTATTTTTTTTAACGGAATCGTAAGCTACACAAGGAAAATCTTTTGTCGGAAAATTAAATTGCTGCAATTCGATAAAAGTTAAGTCAATTATAGCTGTGCCAACTCCATAGGCTTCGCATTAAAATCAATCATTTCATTTTCTAATGATTTGAATAAGCTACTTCATACATCTTCATGATTTTTTTATTGAAGAATTCATTTACATTTCATCAGAAATTCAGTCTCTGGGCATTCTGTTCATGATGCTGAATTTATCAAGTAAATATCTACATCAAAATTCATCAAGTTTAAAACAAGAAAATATAAGTTATGTGAATCTTTTTATCCTATCTTTGGTTTCACTTTAGAATCATGATCAAGAACTCACATACTATTATAAAAGTTACTTCAGCAGTGGTATTGCTATTTTTTAGCATACACAGCCTGAGTGTACATGGTTTTGCCGATTCATTGATCTACTGTTTTGAATCGAATGGGGAGATTAATATAGAATCAACATCCCCTCTTTCTTTTGGAATTGCTTCAGACTGTGATTTGCATGCAGATATTATTTTTTCTGACACTGAAGCTGAATTCCATTCTGACTCTGACTATTGTATAGACTGCAACGATCTGGAACTCGATGAAACTTGTACCAAAGACAATAGAGTAAATCGTTTTGATCAGGATCAAACCATTGAGAAGATCAACAATGATCTTTATCAGTTGGTTTCAATTCTACCAAGCTCAGCAAAAAAGCAATTAGCTGAGTTTATCCCACCTTTAATAGAACATCAAGAATTAGCTTCTCTTAGAACGGTAGTTCTGCTGAATTAGCCTCTCCCTATTTACTAAAACTCTTTTGAAATTGATTGATTCGCATCAGTCAAAGTGCAAGCGTCTTTCCAAGAGTTTTGAGTCTTTACATTCACACAGGTTTATACAATCAAGTCTTTAAATCTGATTTCTATTCAACATTCCCTGAGAAATGGGACAGTTTTAATTTTTTATGATTAATAAAATAATATCGTTCTCAATAAAGAATAAGTTCATTATTGGCTTATTCATTTTAACCTTAATTGGAGTTGGAATATACTCCATGATGACCATTAATTTGGGTTCTGTACCTGATATCACGAATAATCAGGTTCAGGTAATTACCGTATCAGAAAATCTGGGTACCGAAGATATCGAGCAATTTGTGACTTATCCGGTAGAACTGGCAATGGGAAATCTTCCAGGAGTAACCGAAATTCGGTCTATTTCAAGATTCGGTCTGTCAGTGGTTACCATCGTCTTTGAAGATGATATGGGGACTTACCTTCCCCGACAGCTTGTACAAGAAAAACTAAATGAACTGGGTGAAACCATACCTGATAAGTTTGGTAGCCCGGCAATGGGGCCTATTTCAAGTGGATTGGGTCAGATCTATGAGTATTCTATAAAAGTAAGTCCGGAATATGAGTCAGAATATACCCCAAACGATCTTCGCACAATACAGGATTGGATCATAAAACGTCAAATGGTTCTGTTGGATGGCGTGGTAGAGGTTAATTCGTTTGGTGGCGGTATCAAACAATACGAAGTGGCTATTGATCCCGACAAATTGAATGCAATGGGAGTTACCATTTCTGAAGTGTATGACGCCCTTGCTATGAACAATGTAAATACCGGTGGAGCTTACATCGAGAAAAATAAAATGGCGAATTTTATCCGCGGAGAGGGATTGATTCGATCTTTAGAAGACATTAGAAACATTGTCATTAAAAATGAAAACGGAATCCCTGTTCTTATCAATGACGTTGCCGAAAAAGTACAATTTGGTACACAAACCCGATATGGTGCTTTTACTCAAGATGGTGAAGAAGCGGTAGGTGGTATTATTATGATGTTGAAAGGGTCAAATCCAAATGCAACCATTCAAAGAGTTCAGGATAGAATTGCTGAAGTTCAGGAATCTCTACCTGATGGATTAAAAATTGAACCCTTTCTCGATCGAAGCGCCCTGATCGAACGTACCACAAGCACCGTTTCCAAAAATTTAATTGAGGGAGCATTAATTGTAGTATTTGTTTTAGTGATCTTACTCGGAAGTTTACGGGGTGGTTTAGTTACTGCATCACTTATCCCTTTATCGTTACTTTTTGCTTTTATTATGATGAAGGCAACCGGAGTTTGGGCAAACCTGATGAGTCTTGGAGCCATAGATTTCGGAATTATCGTTGACGGGGCTGTCATCATTGTGGAAGGCACGGTACACGAGATAGAAAAAAGAGTAAAATCCGGCAAGAGTAAGTTTGGTAAAAAACAAATGGATGAGCTTACCTACAAAGCCGGCAGCACGATGATGAATTCCGCCTTTTTCGGCCAATTAATTATACTCATCGTATTTGCCCCAATTCTCTTTCTTGAAGGTGTAGAAGGAAAAATGTTCCGCCCAATGGCCTTTACTTTTGGCTATGCAGTGATAGGAGCTATTATTCTTTGCCTTACGTACGTTCCTATGATTTCATCATTAGTTATGAAGCCTTCTGTCAATAAAAATGGATGGTTTGCACGATTTGAACAGGCACTCGAAAAACTAAGTAACAAGCTCATTGGAGCGCTTCAACGTGTTTACAATCCTCTTTTAGAATTAGCATTAAAAAGAAAGTTAATTGTAATTAGTGCCGCTGTGATTCTGTTTTTAGCATCAATATTTACCTTTTCCCGCATGGGTGGTGAATTCATTCCTCAACTGGATGAAGGTGATATTGCCATGCAGGCTCTGTTACGTTCCGGCAGTGGGTTATCGGAATCGATTGAACAATCCAAAAAAATTGAGACTATACTATTACAAAAGTTTCCAGAGATAGAAACGGTAACAGCCCGTATTGGTGTAGCTGATATTCCCACAGACCCTATGCCTATGGATATCGCGGATATGTACATCATACTAAATAAAGATAAAGACAGTTGGGTATCAGCCTCTTCCAAAGACGAACTTATCGAAGAGATACAAACAACTCTTAACGAATCCCTTGTAGGTGTGAATCTGGTGTTTACTCAACCTGTTGAACTTCGATTTAACGAGTTACTGGAAGGTGTGAGAGAAGACATTGCAGTGAAACTATATGGTGAAAACTTAGAAATACTTTCTCAAAAAGTGGATGAAATGGCATCTATCATACAAACGGTTTCTGGTGTTGGGGATGTAAGTCCTGAAAGAATATCCGGACTCCCTCAAATGACTGTGAGATATAATCGTCAAAAAGTAGCTCAATATGGTCTTAACATCGCCAAACTAAATGATTATGTAAGCACTGCATTTGCAGGAGGAACGGCTGGGGTTGTATTCGAAGGAGAGCGAAGATTTGACTTAGTTGTTCGCTTTGACGAAGCGAACCGGCAAAGCATCGAAGATTTACGTTCAATGTATATTGACCTGCCAAGTGGTTCACAAGTGCCTATAGAAGAAATTGCAGATATCAGCTATCAACCCGGCCCCATGCAGATTTCCCGTGATAACACATTCCGAAGAACCTACGTCGGTGTAAATGCCCGAGGTCGCGATGTGGAATCTGTAGTTAATGATATTCAGCAAAAACTGGATGCAGAACTCGAGCTTCCCGCAGGATATTATATCGCCTACGGGGGTGAATTTGAAAATCTGCAAAGTGCAAAAAGCAGATTATCAATTGTTGTGCCTATTGCACTGTTTCTGATCTTTATCCTGCTCTATTTTGCACTGAATTCATTCTCTCAATCGGTCATGATTTATCTGGCTATACCATTAGCAGCAATTGGAGGAATATTCTTCCTAGCACTCAGAGATATGTCGTTTAGTATTTCTGCGGGAGTGGGATTTATTGTGCTTTTTGGAGTAGCGGTACTCAATGGACTCGTGCTAATAAGCCGATTTAATTCATTAAAAGAAGAAGGAGTAACTGATTTGAAAGAACGAATTTTAATAGGAACCAAAGAAAGACTTCGCCCTATTTTATTAACAGCTACAGCAGCTATTATGGGATTCACTCCGATGGCTTTTTCAGCCTCCGCCGGTGCCGAGGTTCAGCGACCTTTAGCAACGGTTGTAATTGGTGGTTTAATTAGTGCAACTTTGCTTACACTAATAATACTTCCTGTTTTGTATTCTTTTGTTGAAAAAAGAAACCTGAGAAAGTTAAAGAGGAAATCAATTACGGCTTCTGTGTTTCTTTTAATGGCGGCCGGAAGTTTATTTATGTCAGGTGTGGTACAAGCACAGCCTGTTCAAACAACTAATCTTCAGGAGCTTTCTTTAGAGCAAGCTGTAAAAAAAGCAATGGATAACTATCCGGCTATAAAAGCAGCACAACTTGAAATAGAAAGTCAACAGGCATTACGGAAAACCGCCTGGGAAATTGGAGATACTCAAGTGTTCACCGGTAAGGAAGAAGTGGGAAACGGTGCGGATGGAGTTACAACTAAATTTGGAGTCTCTCAGGAGTTTGACCTTTTGGGAATCCCCTCCCGTTTAAAGCTTCAAAAAGAAAACGAACAGCTTGCAGAACAAAGTGCCGAACTCACTTACGTTCAGGTAGAATTGATGGTAAAGCAAAACTGGGCGGATGTTTTTAGTGCAAAGCAAAAATATAATGTACTGGATAAGTTATTTGCACAGTTTACTGATATTTCCAGAGCCGCAGAACTACGCCTTGAAACGGAAGCCACTTCCAGATTGGAGTATCTTTCAACACTAAATCAGGCTAATAAAATTAAGATTCAGAAAGAGCAAGCATACAGAGACTATCTGAGTGCTGTTCGGAAACTTAATAAATGGTTTGAAGGCGATTCTCTTTACACCGTAAAAAATGTATCGGTTGAAGAGTTAGATGAGCCAATCAATTTTAATAAAGATGCTCTTAATAATCATCCTTATTTAACTATGATGGAGCAAAAAGTTGAGGTGGCTGAAGCAGTGGTTAAGAAAGATCAAAGCCGGTTTCTACCAAAATTTAGTGCGAGTTATGGATTTCAGGAGATAGCAAATCAATCCGGTTTCTATAAATATGAGTTGGGTGTTCGTTTCCCATTACTTTTTTGGGGAAACCTTGGAAAAACGCAGTCCTCTAAAATCCAAACTAATATTGCCCGACAAAACCTTAATCAGGCACAAAAAGAGTTGAACAGTATGTACAACAGTATGCAGGAAAACTACTTAAAGTGGCTGAATTCCTGGGAATATTATAAAGAAGAAGCACTGCCCCTGGCAGAAGAACAACGAAAAGGTGCACTCACAGCATATAAAGAAGGAGCTATTGACTACGTGATGTTTCTTCAAAATATCAGGGATGCCATACAGATAGAGGTAGATTCATGGGACGCTTTCAGTAATTATCTGAATAGTAGATATGAATTAGAATACTACCTTAATACTCCTAACAAGTAATTAAATTTTTAAAAAACAATATCATGAATATCCAACAAACAAATATAACCGTACTAATCCTTCTTCTTTCTTTTTTTGCGGCTTGCAACACATCAAAAGTTGAAGATAACGAAGCCATAGCAACCGAAAATGCATCCTTAATGCAGAGTGAAGAAAATGAAGAAGCTAATGCTGCACACCTTTCGCAACTAAAATTTAACAGTCTTGAAATGAATGTTGATACGCTTCCAACCCGTAATCTTTCAGGCATCATAAAGGCAAACGGGCAGCTGGAAGTACCTCCGCAACATGAGGCTACCGTAACTGCAATTTTAGGAGCTAATGTTACTTCCATTGAAGTTATTGAAGGAGACAAAGTTACTAAAAATCAGGTGCTCGCTTACGCCGCACATCCTAATCTTACCAATATCCAAACACAATACGTACGTACGTACGAGCAAATGCTGTATCTGGAAAAAGAACTTGCAAGGCAACAAAGATTATATGAAGGAGAGGTTGGTTCCGGTCAGGCACTCCAGAAAACACAAGCAGAGCACAAAGCTACGGTTGCAGAAGTTAAGGGGTATGAGGCGCAGTTAAAGCAATTGAGTTTGAGCGTTGAAAAAATCAGAAATGGAAATATTTACGAGACGGTGCCCATTGTTAGTCCTATTGACGGATACATTGAAGACGTTACTATTCAAATCGGACAATACGTTGAACCACAAACAGAATTATTTATGATCGTTAATAACGAACATATACATGCTGATTTGATGGTTTTTGAAAAAGATGTGTATCAGGTTAAAAAGGGACAGAAAGTTTCTTTTACTGTCCAATCTGTCCCTAATGGAAGATTAACAGGTAAGATATACTCCGTAGGAAAGCAGTTCGAGCAAAACCCGAAAGCAGTTCATATACATGCCGAAATTGATCAGAAAGAAGGGTATTTAATACCGGGAATGTATATCAATGGTAACATCTATACCACTGACAAAGAAGTGTTTGCATTACCCGAGAGTGCCATCATTGAAGACGAAGGTAAAACGTATATGTTTAGTGCCGAAGAGGTTCAGGAAAATGGAGAAACAGAATGGAAATTTACGCCGATTGAGATAAAAACTGGCCTGGAAAAAGACGGATGGGTGGAAGTGAAGTTATTAGAAACTTTATCATCAGACATAAAAGTTGCATGGAACAACGCTTACTCTCTTATTGCTGAGATGAAGAAAAGCCAGACCTCTCACGGTCATTAAACCTTAGATTGAAAAATTATGAGTCACGATCATTCTCACAGTAGCGGTAATATAAAAATTGCCTTCTTCCTCAATATAGGATTTACCGTCCTTGAATTTTTTGGCGGATTATACGTAAATAGTGTTGCCATTATTTCGGATGCATTACACGATCTTGGTGATAGTATCTCACTTGGATTGTCATGGTATTTGGATCACAAATCTAAGCAAGGAGCAAATCGCTCGTTCACTTTCGGTTATACACGGTTTTCCCTTCTCGGAGCGTTAATAAACAGCCTTGTTTTAATAGCGGGCTCCATCTTTGTTATTAATGAGGCGGTCGCTCGTATTATCACTCCTGAACATACAGACGCTCAAGGAATGCTTATTTTTGCCATTATTGGAGTAAGTGTAAATGGCTACGCTGCGTGGAAGGTTAGCGACGGAAAAACTCTCAATGAAAAAGTTATTTCCTGGCATTTGTTGGAGGATGTTTTAGGTTGGGCTGCCGTTCTGATTGTCTCCATTGTTTTGCTATTTAAAGATATTCATTACTTGGACCCCGCGCTTTCTATTCTAATTACAGCTTATGTTCTTTGGAATGTTATCAAGAGACTAAAAGAAACCCTATATGTATTTCTTCAAGGGAGTCCTGATGACGTTAGCCTAGAAGAGTTAGAATCTAAATTTTTAGAAAAAGATTTTGTAGATGAAACCAAGCATCTTCACTTGTGGTCGCTTGATGGAGAACGCCATGTTTTTACGGCCCATCTGATCTTACAGGGAGTTTCAGATTACTCTGAAATTATTGAAGCAAAAAAAGAAATCCGGAAAATTTTAAAACCGTACAATTTTAGCCACAGCACAATTGAGGTTGAGCTTGATTCGGAAACATCCTCACTCATAGAAGACAACCATACAACATGAAACAACAACATTTTCATATCAAGAATATGGTATGTAGCCATTGTGCAGAAGTCTTAGAGGAAAAACTGAATTCCTCAAATTTCGAAGTTAAAAAGATTGAGTTGGGAGAATTGACACTGGCTGATCCGATTACTAATGCAGAATATCAACGGCTCATAAAAGTGGTTAACACCAATGGATTTGAGATTATTAACGATCAGGGAAGCAAACTGGTCGAACAGATAAAACAGCTAATTATCCAATTGGTGCGTACCAACAAAGAATTACCCGGTAAGTTATCGGAATATTTATCCTCACAACTAAATAAAGACTATCAGTACATAAGTAGATTATTTTCCAATGTGGAAGGAAAATCTATAGAACGATATTATATCTTACAAAAGATTGAGCGGGCAAAAGAGTTAATTGTCTATGGGGAGCAGAATCTGACCGAAATTGCTTATGAACTGGGATATAGCAGTCAGCAACATTTTTCAAGACAATTCAAAAAAGAAACCGGATTATCTCCCTCACATTTCAAGGAAGTGAAGGAAAATAAGAGAATTTCAATAGATCAGATTTAACGTAATAATGCACGAGATTTACATTAATATGCAATCGGGTTAAGCACGAAACTGGTACTATTTACAAAAATTAAGTACCCATGAATACATTCCTTAAAAAATATAAAGAAGCGGTAATAAGCTTTGTTGCCTTAACTGGAGCTCTTCTTGTTGAGCATATTATCATATTTGAAGGGAGTCAATATGTATACCTGATGCTGTATGGGTTATCCTATTTAGCTGTTGGGGGCTCAGTTTGGATCAAAGCATTTAATTCATTGAAGAATGGTACGCTCTTCAGTGAGTTTTTTCTAATGGGAATAGCGACTGTTGGCGCTTTTGCAATCGGTGAGTATGCCGAAGGTGTTGCGGTAATGCTGTTTTACACGATTGGTGAATATGCACAGCATGGAGCAGTTCATAAAGCACGAAATTCGATTAAAAAACTTATTGATCAACAGCCTGATGTTGCCACCGTTGAACGCGATGGGGAAACTCTCGAACTTCATCCCTCAAAGGTAAATAATGGAGACATTGTATTGGTTCGTCCGGGCGATAAAGTTCCACTTGATGGTGAACTAATAACGGAACGTGCATCTTTTAATACAGCAGCGCTTACTGGTGAGTCCAAACCGATGACAATCAATTCTGGTGAAGAAGTTTGGGCAGGTTCTATTAATCAGGATACCGCTGTTCGCATCAAAGTTACCAGTAGTTTTAAAGACACCAAGCTATCTAATATCTTGAACATGGTTCAGGAAGCATCAAAACGCAAAGCACCTACCCAGCGATTTATTACAAGGTTCGCAAAAGTTTACACCCCAATTGTAGTTTGGCTTGCAGTAGCGATAACCTTCTTACCATACTTATTTATTGAGCCTTATGTTTTTCAGGAATGGTTTTACCGAGCACTTATTTTTCTTGTGGTTTCTTGTCCGTGTGGCTTGGTTATTTCTGTCCCACTGGGATATTTTGGAGGAATTGGCGCGGCTTCAGGGAATGGGATTTTATTTAAAGGATCGGATTATTTGGATCAACTCCGCAAAATGAACATTCTCTTTATGGATAAGACGGGAACTTTAACCAAGGGTTCGTTTGAGGTACAATCTGTACAAATATATAATGGCATCAGTGAAAATGAATTAATTACTTATGCGGCATCTTTGGAACAACAATCTTCTCACCCAATCGGAAAAGCCATTCTTGGTTATAAAAAAGATCTGGAATTATATCAGGTCGAAAACCAGCAGGAGATTTCAGGAAAAGGGTTAAAAGGTACCATAAGCGGCAAGAACGTTCTTGTTGGAAACCTCGATCTTTTAAAAGAACATCAAGTAAAAATTACCAATAATGACCACACGGAGCCTTACACTTACGTACATATCGCCATTGATGGAGAACATGCGGGTACTATTAGTATTGCCGATGAAATTAAAGAAGATAGCAACCAGGCAATTAAAGAATTAAAAGAAAGAGGCATTCAAAAATTGGTAGTGCTATCAGGAGATAATCAGGAAGTAGTCTCTTATGTAGCCAAACAACTTGGATTAGACGAAGCTTATGGAAATCTACTACCGGATGAGAAGTATAAATATGTAGAGGAAGCAATCGGTAATAAAAATGTTGTTGGTTTTATTGGTGATGGAGTAAATGATGCCCCAGTAATCACGCTATCTGATATAGGCATTGCTATGGGTGGAATTGGTTCAGATGCAACAATTGAAACAGCGGATGTTGTAATTCAAACCGACCATCCATCAAAACTCCCAATTGCAATAGATATTTCAAAATTTACACACCGAATTGTTTGGCAGAATATCGGTTTTGCACTGGGAATTAAAATACTGGTTATGGCACTGGCTGCATTTGGTATTGCCACAATGTGGGAAGCTATTTTTGCAGATGTAGGAGTTGCCCTTATTGCAATTGGAAATGCTATACGAATTCAGAGCAAATTTTCTGAAGGAGGTACGTTACGCTCATTTTTTAGGACTTCTGAGCATGAACCCGAAGATTCTCATCATCAAGCTTGTTGTTAGTGTGGATGTACTGAGATGAGTTGTGACTTTAGTTAGATAAAAATAAAGTTAAATTGCTATTTCAGTTAACTATTTCGTTTTCCTGAAGTTCGAATTATTTGAGTTTTAAGCTTTGAAATAATAAAGCATCATCATCAGAAAGTTTTGACAGACCTTGCATTTCCTTCATATTGAGAATTCTTATAAGATTATTGGCTTCATAGAGGTCTTTTTCATTTAAGTAGATATCGATCAAAAATAGATAAGCTTTGTGAAGATTTGGTTTATAAATAATTAACTCATGTAATATAGACTTTGCTGTTTCATAGTCCTCTTCATCCCATGCCCTAAGTGAGCTCTCCTTCATTTGTTTTATTTTGGCTTCATTTATTAAATCGAAGTCTTCACCGCTTGCCAGTTTTTGATAATCAGGTCTTTGCAACATTTTATTAATAAGGTCATTTAATGCCTTATCATATCCTTTTATCTTTAAATCATCTTTAAATGAAACAGGATTTGTACTAATTTTTTTACCGGATGCAGATACAGAATAGATATACATTTCAAATTTAGGGTGGCGTTCAGCTACACCTACATGATTATATCCAACAACTTTTTCAAAAAGAGTTACTGGCATTTTAAATTCAAAACTATAGTAACCCAAGCTCTACTCACACCAAATTTTCTAGCTATATCGGCACGACTTTTCACCTTCCCAGAATCAAGTAATTTCCTATACAATTTAGCTTGTTCAGGTGGGGTGAGCTTCTTCTTTTTAGTCGGCTTTTGGTTAACAGAATTAACCGGTTTACAAAAGTTCGCATTAACCAAAAAAGGGTAGATTTCACGGAATTTTGACCAATCAATTTCAAGAGAGTATCCATGAGAACCCTTATTTAATGCAGTAATAGGCCATTTTATCTCGAAAAAAATTCGCAAGTTCGCTACTGCCGGGGAGCACTTAAAAAGCTCTAATACTTTTATAAATAAAGTGTTAGAGCTTTTTTTATTTAGCGCTGTGTAACAATAGTGAAAGATTCCTTCTGGGTTAAATAATAAATTTGAATCAGGGCAATTAGTCCGTTCTACCCAAGATCATATCCAAAAACTTCGTTCTGATTTCCTGGCTTGCATCACGGTAGGAATCAAATGTCACATGTTGATCTGTTTTTGCAGTATCAATAGTAATGCCCCATAACGGTGAAGTGGTAGTTGGAAGCATAGAATACCGGGCATCACCAAGTACATTTGGATGAATGGGATGTCGAACTAATAAACCGTCAGATAACTCGGAAAATCGTTCTATATCTTTATACATCACGGTACTCTTGAATGGTT
Source organism: Balneola sp. (assembly GCA_965215865.1). Lineage (GTDB taxonomy): Bacteria > Bacteroidota > Rhodothermia > Balneolales > Balneolaceae > Balneola. Next base: position 2,400,169 of record OZ244125.1, on the reverse strand, counting down.
TATATGTTGAATTCCAATCAACTAGAGCTGCGCATTCACCTTCATAAATAATGGGTGTTGAGAAAAGCCCCGCCCGTATTCCCGAGCTACATATTTCTCCGTCATCCACAAAGCGAACGCTCCATAGAATTTGGTTTCCAATAGTTGGTTTAATAATAAATTGAGTATTGGAATCGTTTTCAGCAAGCAGTAAGTCAGTAGCAATATTTTCAACTCGGGATTTTTGAATCCCAGCAAAGCAAAGATACAAGAACAGCCATCCCGCCAGACCGTAACTATATACCTTCTTCTTTTTGTACAAGGCGATGGATGCTGTAATCAGCAGACCGATACTAAGTAAAGGATCAAATACAGAGACGATATTTAAAGCGTAGCGCTCATCTAAAAACGGCCAGAATAAATACACTCCATAACTGGTGATATAATCCATCAAGCCGGCAGTTGAATATCCGAGCAGGCTAAAAAGGTACGTGTGCTTAAAGCTGATTCTCTTTTTAACAAAGAGCCAGAGAATCAAAGATACAATCAATGCTCCAAACGGAATAAAAATAAAAGAGTGGGTAAACTGGCGATGTAGTTCAAGCGTAAGTAGAGGATTTGATGCCGAACCTAAGAATACATCCAGATCAGGAGCTAAGGCTGCAATGAAACCAATAAAAGAAGCCGTTCTAAACGTATCTTTATCTGAAAACAATTGAGCACTGGTCGCTCCCACTAATCCATGAGTTACCGGATCCATACATACTATTTTTGATTCACCAAAAGATAGTGATTACACCATTTCGAATTTGAAGTATTAGTGGTGCATTTCCAATAACCAGAAGTGTAGAATAGATAGCAAATTCTGAGAAAGATGGTTACGCAACCGGAGCTACGTAACCAGAATTTTGATCTCCTCATCTACAGCTGTCTGAATATCTATGGCGCGATAACTAGTTTACCACGTGTATGTAGCTTCTGCACATCTTTTAACGCTTGACCTGCTTCTTCAAGCCTGTAAGTCTTTGAAACGTGAACTTTGATCTTTCCATCATCAGTTAATTCCTGAATATGTTGTAGTTGTGCGGAGTTGGGTTCCACAAACACATATTGAAAGTTAATATCATCGCTGATGTCCGGATTGCTGTTGGTAATGGAGATCAGGTGTCCGTCGTCTTTCAATACTCCGGTTTCCATAACCTGATCAAGAGCATCTCCTCGAGAACAATGGAAGATAACATCAACGCCATCGGGTTCAATAGCAGCTACCATTTCTCCAACATGATTGTCTTTATAATCAACAGTAGCATCCGCTCCGAGTTCTTTCATATACTTATGATTCTTCTCGCTGGCCACACCAATTACTTTAATGCCATGAGCCTTAGCTAGTTGTATAGCCAATGTGCCAACACCACCTGAAGCACCCAGAATCAGTAATGTTTGTCCTTCTTTCATTTTTGCTGCATCAAAAAGAGCTTGGTAAGCAGTTAGTCCAACCAAAGGAATTCCTCCGGCTTCTTCCATGGAAACTTTTTGAGGTCGCTTAGCTAAGTAACTTTCCGGAAGAGAGATATACTCTGCGAAAGTTCCGTATTGGATAACAGGTCGACGAGCATATGCATAAACTTCATCTCCTTCGCTAAATCTTCTGGCTGAATGTCCTCTTTTTTCAACGACGCCGGCTACGTCCCAACCCGGAATTGCCGGAAATTCAGATGGAATTGCATCTTTAAGCATTCCCTGAGTAGCAAAAGCGTCGACAGGATTGACGCCTGCTGCTTTGATGCGAACCAAAACTTCTCCTTCTCCGGGCTCAGGAGTATCCACTTCTCCTGTTTCTAGGTTATCTAATTCTCCGAACTTGTTATAATAAGCTGCTTTCATTGAGTATTTTTATAGATTAAAATTGTTTGTGTTTCAATGAGTCAACAGGTGGGGATTGACTGACGTTCGTAAGAGAATGGAAACAGCTATCGATAAAAGCTATAAGTGGCATTCCCGGAATTGATTACAAGTTTATCCTTAAGAAATGTGGTGTATAATAACCACGCTAATATCCACACATCCTAACTCAGTTTGCTGTACTTTAAGCGGGTGAATATTCATCCAGATTTAAGATTGAATTGACTCCTTATTCAGATCGCCCCAAAAAAGATCAGGTTTTATTAATCGCAGGAATTATACTCATCGGCTTCAATCTAAGGCCGGCATTATCAGGGGTAGGACCGTTAATCGCAATGATCCGTGAGGCAACAGGTTTGTCTAATTCGATGTTGGGTTTACTGACTACACTTCCGCTGGTGGCATTCGGAGTTTTGTCTACTTTAACGCCACTTTTTACCAGACGATTTGGCATCGAAAAGACATTATCAGGAGCTTTACTCTTGTTGACTGTGGGTATCGTGCTCAGAGCTTTTGGATATATTCCATTATTGTTTTTGGGAACTATACTTTTGGGAATAGCAATCGCTTTTGGAAATGTACTTTTGCCTGCTCTTGTAAAACGGGATTTCGATAAAAGATCCGGATTTATGACGAGTTTGTATTCCGGAATGATGGGAGTTGGCGCTGCTCTGGCAGCAGGACTTAGTGTTCCAATAGCTGAATCTTTTCCGGGTTCCTGGAAAACTTCACTGGGAGTTTGGGGATTGTTTTCATTTTTGGCGTTCCTGGTCTGGGTAAGTCAAAATAAATTCAGTGTTCCTACCAATTCAAAAAGAAGTTTTAAAAAAGCCATGAAGGATCTGGGATCAAATGCACTGGCGTGGAATGTGGCTCTGTTTCTGGGATTGCAATCGATAGCTTTTTACGTAATTCTTGCATGGTTACCCGATATCCTGATCTCGAAAGGATTCAGCAGCTCCGAAGCGGGTTGGTATTTATCGCTATCGCAAGTGACCGGTGTGCTTGGTTCTGTGCTCGTTCCGGTAATCGCCGCCAAAAAGGATGATCAGAGAAAGTATATATCAGCATTAATTCTTCTGGAAGCCCTTAGTTTAATAGGTTTGTGGTTGGGGACAAATGCTACCGTATTCTTATGGGTTTCCGGGATCGGATTTTCATTAGGCGGAAGTTTCGGGCTGGCACTGTTATTTATCGTATTAAGATCTTCTGATTCAGAAACAGCAACAGAGCTTTCAGGAATGTCACAGTCTATCGGATATTTGTTAGCAGCAACGGGGCCAATATTGATCGGAGCTGTTTTTGATATAACCGGAGACTGGGATACAGCTCTTTATATCTTATTTATGATCTTATTTTTTAAGCTTTATACCGGCTTAAAGGCAGGAAAAGCACAGGCAATCTAAATAACCTGCTTATTCACAATCATTTTGATTAAAAACCTTAAACAAGTAGAGCCTTCAGGCTCGGCGAAAAGGCTAGCATTTTATTTTCGAAAATAGAAATCAACTACCTTGTTCATGTACTTTTGTCGGCACAAAAGTACATAGAGCTAGGGAACTGAATCCTATAAAAAGGTTTAATTTAACATAATGGGAACTACTTTTGTCTTGATACAAAAGTAACAAAAGATCAAGCCGAAGTATTTAAGACGGGTTCACTGATCCTGCGCTGAATAATCCTAAAGGTCTTCGTACATTCTGAGAATATAATGACACTCCTCACCAGAAAGGATTATTCCTGCTTCACAGACGCATCCGGATCACGCTCTCTTCTCCGTCTTAAATACTAAGCGCGAATTTTTCAAGAACGATCACTATTAATCTGTCAACGAATTACCTGACATCTACAGGGATGACCTGCTTACAATATTGAGGTTGGTATAAAGAAATTTTGTTAACGAATTATCTAACATCTACCAGAGCAGTGTACATTTTATTAGTAGGGATGATATTACCATCCCAGTTATCTATATAGCGCCTTGCTTCAAGATATCTGTCCGTATTAAAACCGTCATAGATATCAGAGTCCGGATCAACGCTGCTGATATGCACATTGCTTGCAGAATGAATAAACTTGTTATCGCCAATCCACATGCCCACATGTGTTACAGCTCTGGATCGGGAATCTGTAGCTTCACGTCCAAAAAATAGTAAATCACCTACTTCCAGCTTATCCCAATCTTTGTTGCTGTCGATCAGCTTACCTGCTTTAACCTGTTGACTTGCATCACGAGGAATGATCTGTCCATTCATGAAATAGATAGTTTTAGTGAAACCACTGCAATCCATTCCTTTTGTGGAAGTTCCTCCCCATAAATAGGGTGCTCCGAGCATAGTTTTTGCAGTTTCAATAAGCGATTCATGTGTAGCAGAAATATTACTTTCCCAATCGTTAAGTAAACGAGCTTCAGATTTATGGATATAGCCACTTCGTCCATCCGGGTATTCTACATTGTAGTATGAGCCATTACCGGATTTAAGCTTTAGAATACTTCCGGCAACTAAATCCGAAACTTTTTCAGAATTCCGGTTCGCATTGCTGTAAGAGAAACCATAGGTCTCGAGGTAAATAATTTTTTCAGATGCAGCCCAATCGGAATAGGATTCTTCATCCATACGTTCAATTCCACCACCATCTACCCAGGAAAGATAATCTTCAGGTGTTTGCACAAGATACCAACCACCTTGCTTTTTCAGAACTTTTAAAGGCATTCCCATTATTGCCTGAGTAGCTAATTGAGCAGAGTGTTTTGGTTCTGAACGTAAGTTCGCCGCTGAATTATTTACAAGCGCAAAGTAATTCTCACCTACAGATACATCAGGAAGCACATCGATACTGTCCGCAACAATGATCTCTCTATTTCTTAAAGAATCGAGTAAAGCTTGCTTAGCTTCCGGCAGTGTGGTTTCTCCTTTTAAAACAACATAATCAGAGTTTTTCTTCACTGAAATATCAAAAATCGCCACTCTCGAATCAGGAACGAAATCATTTTTTACATTCGAAATGAGTGTATTCACAGTATCAGAATGTTTGGAATTGTTACATCCTGTGAAAAAGATCAAAGACAATAAAATAATGAGGAGAGAATATCTAAATGATTGCATTGCAGATAATTATAATTAGTTCAGTTTTTAGGAATAAAGTAAATGAATGAATACCAATAAGTTTTTGTATGAATGCCTAAACATATGAAAACTCATAGTATGAACAAGCACTTTATTATTTGCATTTTCATACATTAACATTTAAATGTAGATTATTAATAAATAGTTTTCCAGGGTAGGTGTAAGCTTGAATAAAATAGCTAAAAAGTATTTTTCTCCGGAAGTTTCGGGATTGATAGTTGGAGCACTGATTATTTCAGTCGGTTGTTTAATTGCGTCCTTACGGTATCAGGTTTTATTACAACATCAGGAAAGAGAATCTCAGGAAGTTCTTGAACTGATCGAACAGAACATTGAACGAACTATACAGGAATCCTACAGTGCGGCATTGACTCTGGCACTTACCGTAAGTGACGACGGAGAAGTTGAGAATTTCGAAAAAGTTGCAGAACAAATATTTAAGAATAGCAATGTAGTTGATGTGTTGGAACTGGTTCCTGATGGCATAATAGAATATGTATATCCATTAGAAGGAAATGAGTCGGTGCTTGGATATGATATTAAAAATCATCCGGAAGTTGGTGCTGAAGTAATTAAAGCTGCAGAGTTAGGAACTATGTACTTTGCTGGTCCAATTGAGCTGAAGCAAGGAGGCCAGGCGGTAATTGGAAGATTGCCTATAACTATTGAGGGAGAATTATGGGGCTTTTCGGCTATTCTTCTGTATATGGAAACTTTAATTGAACAATCTGGAATTGATCGTTTTTCAAAAGACAGATATTACTTTCAGCTTTCTAAAGTGAATCCTAATACCGGAGTGGAAGAATTCTTTCTTCCCATTAATGAAGACATCGAGCTGGATTCATTCGCATCAGTAAATTTCCCGGAAGGAAATTGGAGGCTTTATGCCAAGCGAGTAGATACCGAAGTTGCTAACGCCAGTTTTTGGTTGATATTCGCTTTTTCAATTTTTGGTGGTTTTTTAGGCGGATTTATGACTACCAAGTTTTTGAGAAGGCCGGAAGAATTACAGGAATTGTTACATCAAAAGTCAGAGCAATTGCTCACCAGTAGAGAGAAATTCAAAAAGAACTCGGAGCTTTTGCAATCTATCCTTGAAAGCCCTCAGGATATGATAATTTTTTCTTTGGATACCGATTATAACTATTTGGCCTTTACAACATCCCACAAAAAAACGATGAAAAAGCTTTGGGGACAAGATATAGAGGTGGGTAAGAATGTACTAGATTATGTTCCCGATCCGGAAATAAAAAAACAACTTAAAGATGATTTTGATAAAGCTTTGAGAGGCGATCATTTTGAATATATAAGAAAATACGGAAATGAAAATTTACCGGATCAATACTGGGAAAACAGGTTTGCTCCGATCATTAACAAAGACAATTCTGTAGCTGGTTTAACAGCATATGTTACCAACATAACAAGAAGGGTTGAAGTTGAAAAGGAAATCACTTTGGAGAAACAGTTATCGGATTCAATTATAAATAGCTTGCCGGGAGTCTTCTATCTGTTCAATAAAGAAGGAGAATATTTACGGTGGAATGACAATCTGGAAGAAATTGCCAATTATACATCTGAAGAAATTAAAAATGCTCATCCATTAAACTTTTTCCATGATGATGAAAAAGAATTACTGACTGAAAAAATTGGAAATGTATTTGTAGCCGGAGAAGATAATGTTGAAGCCGATCTGCTGACTAAAGAAGGAGAAAGAATCCCATATTATTTTACGGGGGTTTCCATGAATTATAAAGGTGAAGATTGTTTGCTTGGTGTTGGAATTGATATCAGTGAGCAGAAGAAAGCAGAACAAAAGCACGCAGAAGTTCTTCAGCAGCTTCAAAATCATTTATACAACTCGCCCTTGGGCGTAGTGGAGTATGACAGAGAACTGAATGTTATAAGCTGGTCTAAAAGATGTGAGGACATATTTGGATGGACTGAACAGGAAATACTCGGGAAAAATGCATTTGATCTCATTTATGAAGAAGACAAATCCAAAACAGAGGTAATTGCTAATGAGTTGAAGAATGGAAGTGTTGAGTCCAATATTTCACACAATAGAAATTACACTCAGTCCGGCAAAATTATCGATTGTATTTGGTACAATACCGTTGTCAAAAATTCTTCAGGAAAAATAACAACAGTGATGTCCTTGGTGGAAGATATAACTGAGAAGAAAAAGACTGAAGAAAAAATAAAAGAGAATGAGAAGAGATACCGGGCATTAATTGAGAACTCCCCGTATTGTATTCATGAACTGGATAAAAACGGAGCTCTTCTTTCTATCAATAAAGCCGGTTTGGAAATGATGGGAGTGGAAAATGAGGAAGATTTCTTAGGAGTAACCTATGATAAACTCGTAGACCCAACACAGAGCAAAAGGATACTCGATCTCTTTTCAAAATCTTTAGAAGGGGAATCCATTCAGTTTGAATTTACTAAAGATGAAAAACACTTTTTATCATCTTTTATCCCAATAACAGGTGGAAAAAGCGAGATCCAGAAAGTGATGGGAATTACTCAGGATATAACTGAAAGGAAAAAATCAGAAGAGATCATTGAAAACTCACTGAAAGAGAAAACAACATTACTTTCAGAGATCCATCACAGAGTAAAGAATAATCTGGCCATTGTATCAGGTCTTCTGCAATTACAAAAGAACGAAGTTAAAGACGAGAAAGTAACCGCGGCGTTTGAACAAAGCATCAACAGGATTATCTCTATTGCGATGGTACATGAATTGATGTATAAATCTCCTGAACTCTCATCAATTAATATTCATACTTATCTGGATATGTTAGTGCCTGCAATTTCTGCAGCAATGAATGACCAAAACAGAAACATAGAATTTGTTATAGAGATCGATGAATATAAACTGAATATTAATCAGGCTATTCCAATTGGACTTCTGTTGAATGAGTTAATTACAAATTCTTTTAAATATGCCTTTCAGGATCAAGAGGAAGGTATCATTAAAATTAGTTTGAATGCAAAAGGAGAGATAGTAACAGTATTATATGAAGATAATGGTTCAGGTTTTGGAGATGACAGCAACTTTGACAAGCCCAAAAATCTGGGTCTGAATTTAATTCATACACAGCTTCAGCAACTGGAAGCAACCTATACTGTTGATACAACAGATAAATTTAAACTGGAATTTACTTTTAAGAGCGAAGCTATTGAGCCTATAATTGCTTAATCCCTCTTTTTGTGATTTACATCTTTGAACATTTGTAATTCCATTAATTATGTAAATACCTGCAACTAAATTATATATCTATGAAAAGCAGGTTTACTAAAGTTACCGCCGGAATATTTCTTCTGTCACTAATGTTAAGTTATGCAGTAAATGCCCAGAAGACTGACAGAGAAATGATACTATCACAAATCGAAACTCTTTTTGATGGTATGAGAGCAGGAGATAGTTCAGCCGTTTCCAAAGTTTTTAGTTCTGATGCTACCATGCAGTCGATTTCTAAAGACAGTGAAGGGAACACAAGAATAAGTCAAGGTTCATTGTCAGGGTTTAAAAATGTTGTAGCTACTCCTCGTAAAGATATGTTAGATGAACGAGTTGCTAAAATTCAGATCAATATAGATGCTAATTTAGCAACAGCTTGGGTTCCGTATTCATTTTATGTAGGAGATAATTTTTCTCATTGCGGTGTTAACTCTTTTCAATTTGTAAAAACAGTGGATGGATGGAAAGCCATTTCGATTGTAGATACCCGACGAAGAACTGATTGTATAGAAGAACTTTAATAACAGACCTATGAAATCATTACTTACCTTTTTACTCATTATACTATATTCATCATCTTCTTTTTCACAATCAGAATATGATAAAGATGTGCAATCTATAGATTCAATTATCGAAGCATTATATGCCTCTATCTCCGGTGAAAAAGGAGAGGAGAGAGATTGGGAAAGGTTTCGAAACCTCTTCATTCCTGAGGCGAAATTGATGCCTACGGGAGTTAACAGAGAAGGCGTTGCACGTTACTCCGCCTGGGGAGTTGAAGATTACATTCCAAGAGTGGAAAAAAACTTTTTGGAAAACGGGTTTATAGAAACGGAAGTCACAAAAGAAGTACAGCGTTTCAGAAATGTAGCTCATGTGTTCAGTACTTATGAATCAAGACGAACCAAAGAAGGAGCGATCATTGCCAGAGGCATTAACAGTATTCAATTATTCTATGATAACAACCGATGGTGGGTAGTATCTGTATTCTGGGCATCTGAAAATGCAGATAACCCTATTCCTGCAAAATATGATCAGGAATAATTAACGTCTGATTTTAGAGCTTATGATCACTCTACGATCTTGAATCTGTCTTTGGTTTCAGCTCTTGAAAATGCATCAAAATGCCACCATTCACTTCTGATTGGAATAAATCCGGCTTCAGTCATCGCTGATCTCAGAATAGCTCGGTTTTGAACCTGACGGTCTGTTAAAACACCTTTCAAAATTAATTCAGCTTCATTATCAATGTGTGCTGTTTCAGAGAAATCATCATAATCGGTACCCATGTCCAAAGGATTTCCGGAGCTGTCAGCTAGAGTGAGATCAATAGCACATCCATAATTATGAATAGAGCCGGATTCCGGGTTAGCAACATACTGAGATCGTTCGGGTAATGGAATATCTGCTTTATCCCACAGCACTTGTTGAATTCTCCTTGGTCTGGCGGCGTCCCAGATCAATAACTTTAATTCAGGATGTGTTTTACTCAGTAATTCAGAAGCTTTATACAGTTTAGAAAGTGCGTCAGGCTGTAAATAAGCTTCTTCCAGATTTCCGTATACATCCTTCCCAAAAAATTATCTGTAGTGGAATATCTCAAATGAACCAGAATATTTGCGCTGTCAGCTTTTACAACCTCCAGACCTTGTTTGGTATAGACTTCATGCCAAACCGGCTCTTTTTTTGATTCAGAACAGCTTACAAGCACTATCAGAGCTGAACAGATAAGAACTGACTTAAAGACTTTAGTTTTCATATCCGGAAACCGTGTAGTTATAGATCATTTCAGAAATATTTGCAGCAGCCTCTAAAACAGCTTCACGATCCGGCGCATTTTTAGAAAGAAAGATCAAAATATAGCCTTCATCTTTGCTTGTATATACTATTCCTGAATCATGATGAACATTTGTGATCCAGCCGGTTTTATGAGCCACTTCAGTTCCCTCTGGAAGCTTTGCTGAGATCATATCATTATAAACCTGATCCTTGAGGATATCCAACATCTCTTTATTTGCTTCTTTACTGATCAAAGTATCTGAACTTAAATGCTCAAAAATGACTAACAGATCTCTGGCGGTAGTAGTGTTACTTAAACCCTGACGGTATGCCTTCAGGTCTTCCACTCCACGCAACACATTGATGCTGTCAGCTCCAAGGTCTCGCATCGTAGAAGTGACTTTTTCAGCATCTAAATAATCGATCAGAATATTAGTTGCCAGATTACTGCTCCTGGTAATCATCTCATAAGCGAGGTTATAGAAAGTGGTATTCTTGTTAAGATTACGATACAGGTCTTTTTCGCTGTCTTCACTTACTTCCATAGAAAAAGGGGAGCCATCAACAATACTCTTGAATTCGGTTTTGATCAGAATAGAATCATGCAGATCCAGATCCGTATTCTCAGCTCTTTTATATAGCTCTATAAGGACAGGAGTTTTCATGGTGCTGGCAGCGTGGAATCGTTCATCCACATTGATGAGTATCTGCTGTTCAGGATGATTAATATCTTTGTAAGCTATTGCAAAGTCACCTTCCAATGTAGACAGCTCAAGGTCTATTTTTTCCTTTAATTCGCTCAGCTGCAATGATCTATTTGTATCAGAGCACGCCAAAAAAAGACAGAGTAGTAACGTGAAATATTGAAATTTCATAATTCCGGTTTTAAAAATGATGGATGTTTAGCCCTTCTTGAGCAGCCTGTCAATAAGCTTTGCTTTATTGGGATCAGAATACATTCCGAAGCCCAGCACTAAAGTACCTTTTACTCCATCTTTCGACTCGATACTATAAACCGTAGATTCGCTCCCCGGATCTGTACCACTGTCATGAGAATAAGAGTCAACAATTGAAAGATTTTCAATATCGAATTCTCTTTCCAGTTCTTGGCATGTTATAGCGTTTTCAGAAATTTTGTAAGTATGAGTAAAACCTTTCTCTTTCATAGATTCTACTGCATCAGCCATATCTTTATACATATCGATTGGTTTAGGTTTTAAATGTGATTAAAATGGTTCAACATTTACAGGTGGAGTGAACTTTACATACCACCCAATTCTTTTGTTAATTCTTCTTCAGTTTTCTCTTCGTAGTCAGAAGGGATGATCATTTTAATAGGTTCTAAATTCTTTTCTTCGATATTCGTTGCTTTATGGATCACTGTATAGAACTCATTTATAGCTCTTAACTCGAGTGGTGTTCCCGGAATTTGAAATCCAAAGTTTGCATCAGAATATGAACAGATAAATTCTTCTCATAAGATTAAATTTGAAATACAGGTAAAAAAAAAGCCTTTCAAATATTGAAAGGCTTTTTTAGAAAAACAGTAAAAACTTACTCAGCGTTTTTCTTAGCTTGAATTTCTAAACGAATTTCTTGCGATAGTTTTTTAAGATCTTGTAATCCCTTACGAGCTCTTGTTCCTGCAGCTTTGTTGCCCTTCTCATAGAATTTTTCCATTTCCATTTTTGTTTCGTCAACCAAGCTTTGTAGTTCTGATACTCTACTCATTATGTATCTCCGTTTGTTTGTTAAAATTATTTTCCATTTTGGAACTCGTTGAAGCTATATAATAAGGGCTATTCAGTCAAATTAAAATGTGCTTTTTTTGCTAAATAGTGCGTTTTTTTTTGAGTTTTACCTGATTTTCGTGGCTTTTTCAGGTTCCGGCCACCCCGAAAATGAAATTCCGGTGGTTAATATGGTCGGAATGGTAATTACAAGTTGTTCTTCAGAGAGATTTTTTTGTTTAAAATCCTCTGATAAATCATTCCAGTTTACTTCTTTTTCATAGGAGCTTTGAGTAAAAATATCCGAATCATGATCCTGAGAAAATATTACTAACTCATGATCTTTCAATTCCTCTGCAAAAAATTCAGCCAACTCAACAGGTGGAATATAAGATCGTCCTTCTCCATCACTGATCAGGCTTGAGATCAAAAGCATAGGAGAATCCGGTAGGTCATCAAATACTTTTTTGTTTAGTTGTAATCCTGAACCGGTTTTTTGAACAAGCTCTTTTTGAAATCCATGTAACCCAATTGTTGAAACTCCATGATCTGCAAAAAGTGCAACCAACCTGTGGTTCAGGTCCATGATCGCTCGTTCCCGTGCATCTTCTCTCATCATTCCGGTTTGCATCAATCGGTTGGTGTACTCACTGTCGCCATGAATGAGAATTCCTTTTCTGGTTTTATGAGTTGATAACGATTGAGCCAGAGATTTTAAAAATACAGGATGATCCAGATGGTCAAAATCTATAAGTGCTACGTAATAAGACAAAATTATTTGATTAATGAAGTTGAAGAGAAACTAAGGGGGAGAAGGTCGCTTGTATAATGAACTGAAAGTGTTCCGTCGGCATGGAAAAAGTTGATTTCATTGTCCGGTAAATGTTCATGGATCACTTGACGACAAGCCCCGCATGGACTGCTGAACTCGCCTTTAAGAGTATGAAGACTCATTGATTCCAAGTCTTCGATGCCATATGAAATTGTTTTTGCGATGGCCAGCCGTTCAGCACAAAGCCCGAACGTCCAGTCGCTCACTTCTATATTTACGCCGGATACATATCCAGCCGAAGTAAGAAGTAAAGCTGATACAGGAAAATCGGAATGAATAGTTATTGCATCCTTCAAAAGATCGATGAGCCTGTTCTTAACCTGTGAAGATTCAAGACTGATGGTTGCATCGCCAAATTGTATATTTTCGATACTTGAAACCACTTCTTTTTTCAGATCAAATTCTTTTACCCAGAAGTCGAGCTGCTCCGGATAACTTTCGTCTTTCAGAAGAACAGATTCGGGCGTGTCTCCATCAGCCAAACAAAAACAACAAGCAGCTTGTATTGCCGGGATGGTAAGCGGAAACGAAATATTTTCAACCCGAACTCCCGGGTAATAATTGCCGGACTTCCCTACAACTATACAAGCTTTAGGTGTATTTGAATACGGGGTATAACTTCTTTGTTCTAATATTTTCCAATTCATGGGTAATGATAACAGAGTTTTTCAGCTATTCAAATCAATTCTTAGCGGGAATTAGTTTCATGGATCTGATATCTGAATTGTTAAATAAAGTACTGTCCTGATAAAGTATTCTGTATTGTCCGTTTAGCCACATCTCCGTTTGGTCTCCGAAATGTTCAGAAAAAGGACTTTCTGATTGTCCAGTTGGTGTAATGGATCTCACGCTGCTTAAACTGGAAAGATCAACAATTCTGCGAATAGAAGGACCCAATACCATATCGTACGGTTTCAGCCAACTGTACTGAGCGTTATCAACGCTCATTCCATGACCATCAAGTTGGTAAGGACCTTTACTTAGTAAATTATTTACAATTAATTTTAATGCTCCAGAAGCGTCGGGGTCATCTGCTGCTTGAGAAAAAAGAGGAGGTCGTAGCGTTAATGTATGCAGTTGTTCCCAACGCCAGTCTTCAGATTGCGAACCCAGAGAATCACTCAAAAACAAAATGGCATCCTGCATACTTTTAAGAACAATATCAGTTTTAGTCTCGATCTCTGTGGTATTGATATTATCAAAAAATGAAAACGCATTTGTATCTACGGTTGCAGGAGTTTGCATCAGCAATTCATCCATGGTTCTGACGGGTACATTTTCATGATGCAGAAAGTTCTGATATACTTCATCGCCAAAATCGTCATGCAAAGTATTTCTTGTTAGATGAACCAAGAATACATCAAAAATAGAAGCCGCTGTAGCATTCTTGGTATATTTATAATCCCAGTTCTCTAAATAAGAAACAGCATTATCGAAATTATACACATTCTGGTTTTTGATGATATCCAGTATGACCGGAGTTAATTTGGCGGCATGTTTTGAGTAACTGTCGTTCTGTAGGCTGATGAAGAGTTCGGGAGTTAGTATTTCGTTTGCTTCCAGCACTTCAACGATGCGCTCAATTCTTGAAGGTGGTTCCCAGAATGTTGCCAGATAGTGATCATAACTATCCGTGGTGATCTTGTTATTGGCATTGGCGATCCACCCGTTTTCCGGATTAATAACGGATGGCATTTCATCATGAGGAATATAACCGAGCCAGTCTTCTGAAGGATCCCAACCTTTTCTTAGTGAGATCTTGTCTCCGGTTCTGATGGGAAGTCTTGCCGTTGAAAACATAGCAATGTTACCTTCTCTATCACCATACATAAAATTCTGCCCCGGCACGCCAAAATGTGGAAGTGCATCTTTGAAATCCTGAAAAGTGGTCGCCCAGTTAATTTCATACAAAGCTCGAAACTCATTGCTGAGGTCATGTCCGGTCCAGCGCATAGCAATAACTTTTCCATCCGTTAATCCTTTTTCCGGATATACATCGGAAATAACAGGTCCGTGCTTGGTGTACCTGATCTCCAGCGAAACATCATCAGCATCTTTTACTTTAATAACTTCTCTGATCTTCTCAAAAGACAGATAAGACGCTGTACTGTCAGATAACGAATCTGCTACATATCTGCCTCTGTCGTTTGGATCAACTTGTTCGAGAAAGAAATCCGTATCGTCAGCCATAATATTGGTAAGCGACCAGGCCATTTCATCATTCTGCCCGATAATGATTCCGGGAACTCCCGCGAGTGTCGCTCCTGATACATTTTTACCATTCAGGTTCAGGTGCATCTCATACCATTTTCCGGGCATTCCCAAACCCAAATGAGGATCTCCGCCCAGCAATGGATAACCGGTATTTGTTTTGGAACCATCCACAACCCAGGCATTGCTTCCAACATGAGTTCCTTCCATTTCCAGCAATTCCCGCTTTTTAATTTCCTGCTGAAGCATCGGCATTAAAGAAGCTGTAAACTTTCCGGATTGTTCGTCATTTAAAGTCGTAGGAGCATCAGCCGGGAAACTAAGACGAAGTTGTTCAAATTGATCAGCAGGCAATCCCGATTTAAGATATCCATACATCACCTCTGTCCACCAACTCATGTTGAGTTCCCATGCCATTAATCGGGTCAGGGCAACAGAACGAGCGGGGCTCCATCTGATCGGCTGAATTCCGGTAAGTGCAAATTCCACCGGCAGCTTATTGAGATTGTTTTCGATGTATTCATTTACTCCATCCGAATAGGCTTGAAGAATTTTCCGCTCAGCTTCACTTAATTCATTCTGTTCGATCTGTTTTGAGATCTTCCAGATTCCCAATGTTCTTTGGTGTTTGTCAAGGTCGATCAGATCAGCTCCAAAAAATTCAGCGAAACGTCCTTCAGCTGCAATTTGAGAGAGTGTCATTTGCCACAGACGATCCTGAGCATGAACATATCCTACCGCTTTATACAGGTCTAACTCATTATTAGAATAGATATGAGGAACTCCGAACTCATCCCAGTGGATATCAACTTCATTCTGAAGGCTGTTCAATTCAACGGTAGCTTCATAATCCGGCAAAGGTTTATAAAACGTCCAGTAAAAAGCTAATCCTGCAAAACCTAAGATCAGAATAAGAAAGAAGATGACAAGTTTCAGAAACGTGTTCATGGAAAAATCTGTTAAATGATTGAACAAGAAACTACTGAATTTATTGGAAGAAGAATACAGAAGTTCAGAATACAGAATACAGGAGTTCAGAATACAGAATACAGAATTCTGAACTCCTGTATTCTGTATTCTGACTCCTTCAAAATTCTGACTACTTCAAAAAGTTTGAAAAGCGCTTCCAAAACTTTGTACCTTAAACAGAAATCAGAAACAGAACAAAAACTTCAGAAATGGATATTAAGAAAGTAGCAGTAATAGGCGGCGGTACCATGGGTAATGGAATTGCACATGTTTTTGCAATGAACAGAATACCTGTAAATCTAATCGAGACCAAGCAGGAATTTGCCGACAAAGCCATGACAACTATCGACAAAAACCTCGAAAGAATGGTCAGCAAAGAAAAGATCACTGCTGAAGAAAAGGTAACAACGCTGGACAGTATAAATGCCACACTTAGTATTGCAGATGGAGTTAAAGATGTTGATCTGATTGTAGAAGCAGTACCTGAAAATTTTGACATCAAGAAAAGTGTATGGGAAGCTGTTGAAGCCAATGCTCAGGATCACGCTATTTTTGCAAGCAACACATCGTCGATCTCTATTACGAAATTAGCAGCGCTCACCGGACGACCTGAAAAATTCATTGGAATGCACTTCTTTAATCCGGTTCCGGTAATGAAGCTGGTTGAGATCGTTCGTGGTTTAGAAACAGACGATGAAACCTACAACGTCGTCGAAAAAACTTCCAAGCTATTAGCTAAAGTTCCTGTTCCTGTAAACGACTTTCCGGGATTTGTGAGCAACCGTGTGTTGATGCCGATGATCAACGAGGCAATTTTTTGTGTGCATGAAGGTGTAGCCACTCCCGAAAATGTAGATGAAGTAATGAAGCTCGGAATGGCACATCCAATGGGACCTTTACGTTTGGCAGATTTCATCGGGCTTGATGTATGTCTGGATATTCTGAACGTGTTGTATGAAGGATTCAAAGATCCGAAATACCGTCCGGCGCCACTACTCGTAAAAATGGTAGATGCCGGCAAACTCGGTAATAAAACCGGAGAAGGTTTTTACAGCTATAAATAAAATTAAAGAAAATTCATCTGACGGATAACCCGTCTGATGAATTGTGGTTCTGGTTTAAAATTCCTCTGTATGACCCGTGTTCCATTGTTGAACACTGATTACAGGAATGAAGCAGATCTTCACTGAATTTTTCTATCTGGTTCCGATGCTCTGCGGCGGAACCTTTTTTTGTAATAAAACCTATGTTGATGCCGGTCGGACTAAAGTCCTCTCTGGTGAACTGGATTCTGCATGTTGATGGTGGCGTAGATTTGGTCAGGTACACCAGCAAGGATTTCAATCCGCCGCGCTATGAATAACGATTGAGAATATTTGTAAGGTTTGGGGTTGTTCGGACTAAAGTCCTCTCTGGTGAACTGGATTCTGCATGTTGATGGCGACACAGATTTGGTTAGGTACACCAGCTAGGGATTTATCCCGCAGCGCTATGAATATCGATTGAGAATACTTTTAAGGTTTGGGGTTGTTCGGACTAAAGTCCTCTCTGGTGAACTGGATTCTGCATGTTGATGGTGGCGTAGATTTGGTCAGGTACGCCAGCCAGGGATTTATCCCGCAGCGTTATGAATAACGATTGAGAATACTTTTAAGGTTTGGGGTTGTTCGGACTGAAGTCCTCTCTGGTGAACTGGATTCTGCATGTTGATGGCGACGCAGATTTGGTCAGGTACGCCAGCCAGGGATTTATCCCGCAGCGCTATGAATATCGATTGAGAATACTTTTAAGGTTTGGGGTTGTTCGGACTAAAGTCCTTTCTGGTGAACTTGATTCTGAATGTTGATGGCGACACAGATTTGGTCGGGTACACCAGCTAGGGATTTATCCCGCCGCGAAACAAAGGTTGATTTTCAGAATGACGCTTTTCCTGATTGAAAATATATTGACGTGTTTCATTGACCTTGTTCTCACTTACAGAATAAACTGCATATCCGTTTTGCCAGGAAAATTTTGGTTCCCAATTGTATTTCTTGTTCAGATAATAGGATGAAGATCCTTTAATCCATTTCACAACTTCCGAGACGGATTGTTTGGTTTTCAACTTTAACAATACATGTAAATGATCATCCACTCCATTTACAATGTCAATACATATCTCTTTTTTGAATGCTTCTGCTTTAAGCCATAAGCAAACGTCATTTCGAACACTCCATGATAAATACGGAATTCTATCCTTAGTGCTGAATATAATATGAACCCAATGCGAATTTTTTGAGAATGCCATAACTTTTTATTGGGTAAGACATTTTAAAAGCGTATTCCTTACAAAAATATATTTTCTTGCTCAGGGTCGGACTAAAGTCCTCACTGGTAAACTGGATTCTGCATGTTGATGGCGACACAGATTTGGTTAGGTACGCCAGCCAGGGATTTATCCCGCAGCGCTATGAATATCGATTGAGAATACTTTTAAGGTTTAGGGTTGTTCGGACTAAAGTCCTCACTGGTAAACTGGATTCTGCATGTTGATGAAGACGCAGATTTGGTCAGGTACACCAGCCAAGGATTTATCCCGCGGCGCTATGAATATCGATTGAGAATATTTGTAAGGTTTGGGGTTGTTCGGACTAAAGTCCTCACTAATGAGTTTGATTCTAATGGTTGGTATGGGTTTAAATTTTTTTTAACAAACTTTCCTTCTTTTCCGGTAACTAAAATTACGAAATGATACCGTAGTAAGATCAAAGCTCCCAACGTATTACAAACCTTATTGCTTTCAGAAGGAATATAAAATAGATCCAACTGCTCCTGATTTTATAAAAACCACGCTTGTAAAACGGTGTCATTTTTTTTATTTAGAAAATCCTAACAGTTTGTTAACACTACAAACTTGAACAACTACGAAGGTTTTGGTAACCTTTCTCAACTTTAAAACTTTTACAAAAAGGGAATTTTATGAAACGAATTTTACTATCGTTCGGACTCTGTTTGCTGATGGCAGGGATGAGTTTTGGGCAATCTACAATCTTGCTTGAGGATTTTGAGGATTCAACAGTTAAATACACATTATCACCAGCAGCAGCAGAGTATTCTGATGGAGGTACTGATTATTTTACTAGAACAGATGGTTCTTCAAATATTTCTACACATTCAGTTTCTGGTATTCAAGGAACCATGTATTTTGCAGCTCAAGATATAGATGGAGACGCGGAAACTTCACCTCAAACTTTGACATTTTCAGATATTGATATATCGGGATATACATCTTTGGAGTTAAGAATATACTTAGCCGAAGAGGATGACGGTACAAATCAAGATTGGGATAATAGTGATTATGTAAGGATAACCTCAAATATTGATGATGGAGGAGCTAACAATGTTTTATGGATTGAAAATGATGGTTCTACCTTTAACTCAGCTCCTTTTTTAGATACTGATTTTGATGGGACTGGTGATGGTACCGAAATAACATCAACTTTCACCCAATTTACAGCTAGTATTAGTGGGACAGGATCTTTATTAGATTTATCCATTGAAGTTGCACTTAATTCTGGTGATGAAGACATAGCTATAGATAACGTAGAAATAGTTGGTACGGCAACAGGTCTTCCTTCAAAAATAATTTCTGGTAACGATGGATGGAGATTGCTTTCTATTCCTAAAACCAGTGCTACCGTTAGTGATATTTCTGATGACACAGCGATTCAAGGAGTAGCAGGTGGTTCAGATACTGGAGCATCTTCAAATGTATTTACGTATGATAATACCGGGTCGTATGAGACTCCGACCAATGTGAGTACAGCCATTTCAGATGGATATGGACTAGCCGTATATTTTTATAATAACACCACCAATGGTAGCTCAGCGCTACCACTAACCTTGGATGTATCTGGTTCAGATCCTTCTTCAGATGTCGGGGTTACGTTGAACAAATCCAATACAGCAGGAACGTCTTCCGGTTCCGGTGCCGCCGATAGTTATTATACACTTGTCGGAAATCCTTTTGCTTCTAATTATAACTTAAATAGCGTTACAGTTACCGGTGGAGCAATTCAAGACAACGTTCAGTTCTGGAATGATGGCAGTAGCTCTTATTCAGCTAAGGATAGAACGGGACCATATATTGTGTCTCCTTGGCAGGCATTTTGGGTAGAAGTGCTAAATGCAAATGCTGCTACGGCCATTACTTTTCCAACAAGCGGTGAGACTACAACCTCAGCAACAGGAACGTTTTTCTCCAAAGAAAATCCTGATAACGCTGATATAGAGTTTACTCTTTCATCAGAAAGCAGTTTTGACGAAGCTATTAAATTGAGTTTCAGAAGTTATGCTGAGCTGGGAATGGATCGTGCTGATGCATCCAAGCTGGTACCACTCGTTTCAGAATATGCTACCATGTCTTTTGTAGGAGAATATCAAAACGAAGAAAAGCTTAAATCGGTAGAATCTCTTCCTGTAGATCTGGAAGAAGCTATTACAATTCCATTACGTCCGACGTTAGTTGGAGTAAGTGGAGAATTTACCTTTTCATGGAATGGGCTGGAGGAACTAAGCAACAAAATGTCTTTCACTTTACATGATTATGAAACAGGCTCCAACATCGATATGTCTGAAGTGGATTCCTATGTATTTATGGCTGAAGCAAACACGGCTTCTAAAAGTAAATCCGTATTACTTCCTGTAGTTGCAGAGTCTGAGTCCAATGATGCTGAAAACAGATTCGGAATTACGATCACTCCAAACACTTCAGTAGGAATTGATGATGAGCTTGATTCGCCAACTAGGTTTGCGTTAGATCAAAACTATCCGAATCCGTTTAACCCAACTACGAATATCCAGTATTCTGTGGGCGAAGCCGGTCCTGTGACTATTACAGTATATAACGTAATGGGACAGAAAGTAGCCGAGCTGTTGAATACCACGAAAAGTGCGGGAAGCTATCAGGTAAGCTGGAATGCAACCGGACAAGCAAGTGGAATTTACTACTATCGTTTAACGGCACCCGGACAAGTACTAACCAGACAAATGACATTAATTAAATAACAAGCTATTAGCTGAGAGCTTTTAGCGTTTAGTGAGGCAACGCCTTTAAACGCTAATGGCAAACAGCTGACAGCTAAAAGCTTTTATTATGAAAAATTTATTACTCGTTTTACTCACACTCACAATAGTACTAATTCTGTCATCACTTGCTATGGGGCAACCGGGCTTACCGAGTGCTCCTGCTCAGGCTCCCATTGACGGAGGCTTAGGCTTGCTTGCAGCTGCAGGTGGAGCGTACGCTTACAAAAAGCTTAAAGGCAAAAGAGCGCAAGACAACGATCTTGATGTTTAGTACTTCTTAATTTTGAAGCTTTATCATGCAATCACTCAACTCCGTATAAGGAGAATGAATTAATTCTAGAGTGATTTGATAAAGGCCATATAATTTAAGACGTTTTTATGAAGCCCGACTTACGAAAAGTAAGCCGGGTTTTTTTATGTCTAAATCTCCGGATTCCGATAAATAAAATCAAAAAAGCAGAAATATCGAAAGCTTAGAAGCTCATCGCAGATAAAGGTTTATAGACAAATCAAAAAAAATAATAGTCTTTTATTTAACAAAAGATGTAAAAGAGCCGATAAACATTTTGACTTCTAAATTTTCTGTTAATTAATAGAATTTAATGACATATAGATAAATTTAATTTGTATTAGTTAACGGCGTTAACTAATATTTACTTAACACTGTTAATCACGGTTAACTAAGCTTTAATAAATTAAAAGAGGTAACAACTTGATAAAAAAGCTATTTACATTGTTCTTTTGCTTTTTACTTACGGGTATAGCGTACGGGCAAACAAGAACAATTTCAGGAACGGCCGGCTGGAGAATGATTTCCATTCCAAAAGCAGGCGCTACTGTTACAGATATTTCTGATGACACAGCCATTCAGGGAGTAACAGGCGGATCAAATTCGGGAGAAGCTGCAAATATTTATTACAATCCAGGATCAGGCGGATCCGGAGGTTGGACAGTACCTACAAATATGAGTACTGCGTGGGGCGATGGCCTTGGTGTAGTAGTATACTTTTATAACAATACAACCGGAGGAAGTGGTGAACTTCCCTTAGACCTGGATGTAAGTGGCTCTGAACCCGGATCCGATGTTAAGGTAACTATCTCAAATGATTTCACTTTGATTGGAAATCCTTTTCAGTCAAATATAAATTTAGATGATATTGACGGTAACGCGACCGGAGCTGGTTTACTATTCGGCGGAGTCAAGAGTACTATAAAAACATGGAGTAATTCATCCGGATCATACTTGAGTTACAACTTAGGTAGTAGTTTGGTATTGTCTCAATGGCAAGGTCTTTTCATTGAGAAAGCAACAGGACTGTTAACAGACCTGACGGAAGTTACCATACCGACTTCTTCAAAAACAGCTAGTGCAGCAGGTATTGAGCATTACAGTAAAGCCAGAGCTTTTGACACAAGAAGCATTGACCTGCATATGACAGGTGAAGGCTTTAATGATCTCTCTACAAAATTTTATTTTACACCGTATTCCTCTGAGCAGGAAGATCAATTTGACGGGTCTAAATTAAGCTCACTAAACGGATCACCAACTATTGCCTTTGTTCAGGACTTCGGTGAAGGAAAAGTATTACTAAGTCAGGATGCCAGATCACTTGATCCGGAAACTACACAATCTTACGACCTGCAAGTTAATGATGCCGGAGTAAGCGGAGAATATACTTTGAGTTGGGAAACCATGAAGCAGATCCCATCTGATTGGGCAATTACTCTTACTGACCGTGAAGAAGATGTTTATATTGATATGCAATCTGAAACCAGCTACAGCTTCAATGTTGAAGCAAAGCAAAAACGACCGAATGTCACTTCACTTCAGGTTGGAGCTGTAAAACAGAAATCTTCAAACAATTCAGATCCTCGATTCGGAATCACGATCACTCCGAACACTTCAGTAGGAATTGATGATGAGCTTGATTCGCCAACAAAATTTGCGTTAGATCAAAACTATCCGAATCCGTTTAACCCAACTACGAATATCCAGTATTCTGTGGGCGAAGCCGGACCTGTGACTATTACTGTGTATAACGTAATGGGACAGAAAGTAGCCGAGCTGTTGAATACTACGAAAAGTGCGGGAAGCTATCAGGTAAGCTGGAATGCAACCGGACAAGCAAGTGGAATTTACTACTATCGCTTAACGGCTCCGGGCCAAGTGCTAACCAGACAAATGACATTAATTAAGTAATTAGCTGTTAGCGCACAGCGGTTAGCTTTTAGTGTTGTTAGAATCACTAAAAGCTAATGGCTGACAGCTGATAGCCTCAAAGCTATATCACTATGAAAAATTTATTACTCGTTTTACTCACACTCACAATAGTACTAATTCTGTCATCACTTGCTATGGCGCAACCGGGCTTACCGAGTGCTCCTGCTCAGGCTCCTATTGATGGCGGCCTAGGCTTGCTTGCAGCTGCAGGTGGAGCGTACGCTTACAAAAAGCTTAAAGGCCGTAACAGCGAAAGCGAAGATGTATAAACACGATCACGCCGGTCTGGTGTCTGTGTTCTGTTTTTGAACGCAGATCAACGGATAAGGCAGATACACTCTACTGTACAACTGGTTCCGATGCTCTGCGTCGGAACCTTTTTTTTGTTTTAGAACCTATGTTTATGCCGTTGAAGTCCTCACTGGTGAACTTGACTGGGAAAGTTGGTAATGAATCAGATTTACTCAGGTACACCAGCCAGGGATTTGTCCCGCCGCGGTTGAAGGCAGATCAAAACAGAAACCGCAGAAATTGAAAGATCTGCTGGTTTAAACCCCATTTGTGCGATCAGCGTTACCCGTGTTCCATGAATCTGCATCATTATTGGATATAATCCCCAATCGGGATTTTCAATTGTATCTGTTACATTCCCCTATGATCTCAGCTAAGAATATCAGTAAATCCTACTCTTCTAAGGAAGTGCTCAAAAATATTGATCTGGATATTTCCGAAGGAAATACAGTTGCGTTGATCGGTCCAAGTGGTTGCGGAAAGTCAACTCTGTTAAGGATCATTATGGGTTTGATCGAAGCAGATTCAGGAAGTATTTCAATAGAAGGTGAGTCTGTTTCTAAAGAAAATGTACTTCAAATAAGGCAAAAAATTGGATATGTGATTCAGAAAGGCGGGCTTTTCCCTCATCTGACGGCAAGAGAAAATTCTACTTTGGCTGCTGATTATTTGGGATGGAGTTCATCAAAAACAGAAAAAAGACTAAGTGAATTAGCCGAGCTTGTTCAGATCGATAAAAATCTGTTAAACAGAAAGCCGGACGATCTCTCTGGAGGGCAGGCGCAAAGAATCAGTTTAATACGCGCACTTATGCTTGATCCGAAGATCATTCTTCTGGATGAGCCGTTGGGTTCCATAGATCCGCTGGTGAGACATGAACTGCAATCAGATTTGAAAAAGATCTTTCAGGAACTCCAAAAAACAGTGCTTTTGGTGACTCATGATCTGGGCGAAGCTGCTTTTCTTGGGAATGAGATCGTGCTGATGAAGGAAGGAGAGATCATTCAACAAGGAAATATTCGTCAAATTATCAGTGATCCTGTTAATGAGTTTGTAGAACAATTTGTTTCAGCACAGCGAAGTCCGTTGGAGGAGTATTGAACTATGAATTGTAGTACTAAAACTCTGTCATTTCGAATGATTTCAGCGATAGCTGAAAGATGGAGAAATCTAAAAATTCGGGTAAATAAAGTGAGTTCTTTAGATTTCTCACATTCGTTCGAAATGACAAATTTAGTTGTAATTATTGGAATATTATTTTTAGTCCCGGTTAGTTCAATTGCTCAACCGGTTGTAAAGATCGGCAGTAAGTTATTTACAGAATCTGTGATTCTGGGTGAAATAACTTCTCAACTTTTGGATGCTAATGGAATCAATACTGAGTATAACGAGCAGCTGGGTGGAACCAGAATTTTGTGGAATGCACTGCTGGCAGAGGAGATCGATGTTTATCCTGATTATACCGGAACTATTATTCAGGAAATACTTCAGAAAAATGAGATAGACAATTTTGAAGAGCTTGAATTTACTTTAAAAAGCTTTGGTGTTGGAATAACAAAACCTCTGGGTTTTAATAATACCTATGCTCTGGGGATGAATAAAGAAAAAGCTCAGGAGTTAAATTTGAATTCTATTTCTGATCTTAGATCTGTTCCTGAACTCAAGTATGGTTTCAGTAATGAATTTCTGGATCGTAATGATGGCTGGAAAGGACTCAGTGAGTTTTATGGAATAAATGCTGAGAATGTAACCGGTCTGGACCACGATCTGGCTTACAGAGGACTTGAGGCAGAGAACATCGATGTTATTGACCTCTATTCCACTGACGCTGAAATTGAATATTACGATCTGAAAGTTCTGAAAGATGATCAGAGTTTCTTCCCTACCTATCAGGCAGTTCTGCTCTATAGACTTGAGCTTGAACAGACGAACCCGAAAGCCATTACATTACTTGAACAGCTGGAAAATACAATCCCTGAGAAAACAATGATTGCTATGAATTCGGCAGTAAAACTGGATAAAAGAAATGATGAAGAAGTCTCCTCCGTATTCTTAAAGGAAAATCTTCAGCTCAATACTACAATTGAAAGAAATACACTTTGGGACCGATTGCTTGTCAATACGTTAGGGCACTTATACTTGGTAGGAATTTCGCTGGGTTTGGCCATTATAATCGCGATTCCACTTGGTGTTGTAGCTGCAAAAATAAAAGTAGTTGAAGGTGCAATAATTGGTTTTGTAGGAATACTGCAAACTATACCGTCATTAGCGTTGCTGGTTTTTATGATTCCGTTATTAGGAATCGGTTCAGTGCCTGCAATGGCAGCGTTATTTCTGTATAGTTTGTTGCCCATCGTAAGAAATACACATTCAGGAATTAAGGGTATTTCAGAGCCGGTGATGGAATCTGCATATGCATTGGGTTTGCCAAATGTTGTTATCCTGAAAAAGATCGAACTTCCATTGGCTTTACCAACTTTACTGGCGGGTATAAAAACTTCAGCAGTGATAAATGTAGGAACTGCAACACTGGGAGCTTTGATAGGCGCAGGTGGCTACGGGCAACCAATTCTAACCGGGATCAGATTGGATAGTACAGCACTGATCTTAGAAGGAGCAATTCCGGCTGCATTGCTTGCACTTCTTGTTCAGGGTTTCTTTGATCTGATTGAAAAGTGGGCAATAAAATAATTAAGGCTATTCAAGCTCGGCAAGTAAACTTCTGATATCCAATGGTTTTGTAAACATATCAACTGAACCGTCTTCTTTTTTCGGCCATTCTTCTTTAGGTCTGTCCCAATATAATTCAACGCCATTACCATCAGGATCATCCAGATAAAGTGCTTCTGAAACTCCATGATCCGATGCGCCTGAAATCGGATATTTTTTATCCTGCAGACGTTTGAAAATTTCAGCCAGATCTTTTTTAGTGGGGTAGAGTATTGCAGTATGAAACAATCCCGGGCTATTTTTAGGAGCAGCTTCTGCATTTTTACTGAACCAGGTATTCAACCCAATATGATGATGATATCCGCCGGCTGAAATAAAAGCAGCCTGATCTCCATAGGTGGTCATAAGTTCAAAACCCAGCAAGCCGCAATAAAACTCAAGGGATCGATCAAGATCAGAAACTTTCAAATGAACATGTCCAATGGAAGTTTTAGGTGGAATTTTATACGACATAGCACAATTGTTTAATAAGGAGTTTCAAAAATAAAAAAAGCCTTCTCAAAAAGAAGGCTTTTAAATGAAATAGAATTAAATCAGACAATCAGGCATCAGTTACCACCATCTCTGTTTGCTGATCTTGGAGTCGGCCAGGTCATTTGTTCGCCCGTTCTTCGGCTTATTGGAAGAACAGCTCTGTCTCGAGGGAAAGACTCAGGATCTTCACTAGCCATGTATGTAAGAACTGCAGTTAAAATTGCGTTATTTCGGACATCATCAAAAACGATCTTATCATATGTATCACGATTCGTGTGCCACGTATAGTTCCAATAACTCCAGCTAAGTGAGCTTAAAGAAAATCCGGGAGCACCGGCAGCTATAAAAGAAGCGTAGTCAGAACCACCGCCACCAGGAGTTCCGGGAAAAGTTGTTTCTATATGTCTGCTGATGTCGTTTGGTACAGCTTCCAACCAGCGTCCTAAGAATTCATAAGAATGAAGGAATCCCTGACCTGATAATCTTACTACACGTCCAGTTCCGTTATCCTGATTGAACAGTGCTTGTAAGTTATCTACAATTTCGGGATTGTCTTCAACAAAAGCTCTTGAACCATTTAATCCTTGCTCCTCACTTCCCCAGAGTCCTACAATAATGGTTCTCTTCGGGTTTGGATAAACAGTTTTAAGAATACGAGCTGCTTCCATCATGGTGATAGAACCTGTACCGTTATCAGTAGCTCCGGTTCCGCCGTCCCATGAATCAAAATGAGCAGAAAGGATGATATACTCGTCCGGTTTTTCAGTTCCGGGAATAGTTGCGATGGTATTGAAAGTCTCAACTTTTCCAAGATCTTTAGAAGTTGCATTTACATGAATTTTTGGCTTATCACCGTATTCTGTTAAACGGTAAAGTAATCCGTAGTCTTCAAGAGAAAGATCAACAGTAGGGATCTTCTGAGTTGAAGAACTAAAGATCTTATTCACACCAAAACCTGATGACCATCTGGATTGAATAATTCCTACCGCTCCTGCTTCTTCAAGCGCTGCAATAATAGTTCTGGAATTGTATCCAGTGTTGTTAATTCGCTCTCTCCAGGCTTGTGTTTGAGCAGAACGCTCTTCCTTCATTTTCTCAAAAGATTCTTCTGTGGCGAATTCTTCCCAGTTATAATCAGGGCGTCCGGTTGGCTGATGCATGGAAACCAATACATATTTACCTTTCGCGTTCTTCAACCAGGCTTCGAATTCTTCTTTATTTTCAACTTCGGGAATAATTACTGTTTCAGCTTCAACGCCATTTTTCTTGGTGCCCGGGCTCCATGCTAAGATCATTCCTTCCATACTCACAGTTCGTGGATGCGTAAGATCTACATGGGTAATTCCGCGTTCCCATCCCCGCCATTCTCCGAATTGTTGTTTTTCTGCTTCAATTCCCCACTCTTTGAACGTATCTACCGCCCAGTTATGAGCTTTAAGTTGTTGTGGAGTTCCTACCAAACGTGGCCCGATAACATCTAACAACTCATGAGCAAGTTTCTCAAGATGGGAATTTTCATTGGCTTCTTTTACGATCATATCCACCACTTCTACAGTAGTTTGTGCAACTGCCATTGTACTTGTTAGTACAAAAACAGCCATAAATAGTTTAAGTGTTCTTTTCACTTTCACCCTCATTAGATTAATAAATTAATTGGCGAGAATATATCCAAGAAAAGAGTAAGGGAAGAGGGTAGTAACTTTTTTTAACGTTTAGTTTAATTCAGATTTTTTGAATGATTTTCGAAAAAGACTCTTAATTAAGCTTCTGTAGTCTTCCGGGTTTACAATTCAAAATAATGGGAAATTGCATCTACTATCGCAATCAATTGATAAGGTTTCTTTTTTCAGGAAAATTTACTTCGTCGTTTATTGATCTCCCTCAAATTTGACAGAAGTATTATTTTTATGTCGATAGTGAATATCATCAGTCTCATCTAAATTCTTAAGTTCATAGGCTGTAAAAACGAAACCAAGTATTAGCAATCCCATTACAAAAATTCCGATATAAAAAAGATTCGCATCTGAAATCATTTTTTCCTCCAAGTAGCAATTTTAAAATAACAAGCAAAACCTAGTATTGAAGGCACCCATATTCCGACAAACAATCCAGCATCTTTTTGACCGCTAAACCATAAGAAAATAGAAAGAGCCATAGAAAAAAGAGCTGCCAGTAGAAATATGTAGTCTGATTTTTGAAACATATAAATAAAAATAAATTAAATATTACACCGATAATGGTTGTCGGCCAAAATTAGTTCCCCAAAAAAACCTCCAACTTTTTCGAGAGGAGCTTTGAATATATTTGCCACGGAAACACTAAATCACAAAAGTTACTATTTAGTGTTTTTGCGATTTAGTGGCGAAAACTTCATTTGGAAAAATTAGTCAAAAATGTGGTTTTCATAATCTTTCCACCATTGTTCGATATCTAACTTTGGCTTTCTACAGATGTAAACCGGAATACCATTTTCCTCACCGATAGCATATTTATGATAGATCCGTTTTACCAATTCAACTTCTTCAAAAACAGAATTTACGGAGCCTGTTTCATTCCCGATACTGATCCAAACATCGGCATCTTTATTTTGATATCCCCATAACCAAAAACTTCCGTGTCTGCTGATGGGATCCGGCAATCCGTATTTATCTCCCAGAATTTTAATAGCTCCTGCTTCTCCATAATTTTCAGCCCAAATCACACAGTTTGTTATTCCATCTGTACAGTATTCCTGATACAAACTGTCCACAAGTGATACTTGCTCTTCCCATCCGAACATATCAGCGTAATCTCCGGTAAGTTCTACTCTTCCATCAATTACTTGTTTATCCGTGTATTCAACATAAGACTCGATTGGCAATATCGGAGTGAGTTGAGGAATAAAGGGAATCACAGGAACTATCAATACTGCTACAACCGCATAATTCCATTTGGGTTTAACTGATAAAAGATGTTCAATTTTTACTGCTCCCGCAGCAAATACTACAGGATAAGCCGCAAAAAAGTAATAGGCTTTGGACTGAAGTATCCACATAGTGAAAAAGATCACAAGAAAGGCTATTCCAACACTTTTGTATTTTTTTAATTGAGCATCAAAAAACACTGCTGACAGACCGATCAGACTAACTATAAAAGTGAAAATGAATTCAAGTTGAGAAAGCCCAAAGTCCAAGGGATCAATGGCATCCAGTTGTTTTGATTTTAAAACTTCCAGATGAAGGAGAAATGGAACATCATATGATAATTGCCAAAGAATATTAGGCAGAAAGATCAAAAGTGCTAAACCCCCGGACAGATAAAGCCACTTAGATTTATATAATTCTGCTTTTTTATAGAAAAGAAGTCCGATAGCTATTCCAAAGCCCCAGACTAACATAGTGTATTTATTCATCAAACCTAATCCGGCAGTTGCACCCATCAACAACAAAAACTTAGAATTTTCAGTTTTGATATATTTGATGAGGAAAAAGAATCCTAAAGTCCAGAAGAGTTGATCAAAAGCTACCGGCTGAAAAAGAGTGTGATTCCTGTAAAAGGGGAGGAAAGCTAACACACATACTCCCGCTATTAGTACTGCTTTGGATTTGCCGCCAAGTTCTTTTGCCATTGCACAACAGAGATATAGAATTGCCAGTCCGGCCAGAGTTGGAAAAATGCGCACTCCGAGTAATGAATAATCGAACAATAAATAAGAAACTTTTCCAACCAGAGAAATGAAAGGAGGGAATTCCATAAACCCCCAAGCCAAATGTTCGCTTACCGAAAGGTGGAGAAGTTCATCTCTGTGAAAACCATAATTTTGATTACCAAACCAATGAAATATGAACTTGAAAAAAGCCAAAACTCCAACAATAGGTAAGTATTTTTTCATAAAAACTAGACAGGTACGTAGATTTTAAAGTCAGGCAAAGATTACGGTAAATTATTGAGAAAGTTTGAAATTAAATGAAGCTGAATATTCTAAGAATGAAATTTTATATACTTTTTTAGCTACAACGAACCCATCCCTTTGTCTAGGGAAGAGGACTCCGGAATAAAAGTTCTTGTAATGCTAAAACCTTGGTAATAGCTAAGGATAAAATAAAAAGGTTTCTCCCTGATAATAGGGAGGGAACAAGGGTGGGTCAGGAAAATTTGGTGAATAAATTTAACTACACAAAAAAACCTCCAACTCTATCGAGCGGAGGTTTTCAAATTCTTCCTTAGAAACTCTAAGTAATGTCATTCCTGCGAAGGCAGGAATCTGGGTTTCTTTTAAAACTACTAAACTTTAAAAGCTATCCAGATCTCAGGCATTCGTCGTGAGATGACCCATTGAATTAATCATTATAATCCAATCAAGCAGTTTCCAGCATTTTCTTTAGCGTAATGCCAATTTCTGCAGGACTATCAACAACAGTAATACCTGCAGCAGCAAGTGCTTTTTTCTTTTCTTGAGCTGTTCCTTTACCACCTGAAATGATTGCACCAGCATGTCCCATACGTCGGCCCGGAGGCGCTGTAGATCCTGCAATAAATGCTACAACAGGTTTGTCAACATGCTTTGCAATATATTCAGCAGCTTCTTCTTCAGCAGAACCTCCAATCTCACCAATCAATACGATCGCGTCAGTATCAGGATCTTCCTGAAGCATTTTAACAGCGTCAAGGTGAGTAGTTCCGATAACTGGGTCTCCACCAATTCCGATTGCTGTGCTTTGACCCAATCCTTCTTTGGTCAACTGATCAACAGCTTCGTAAGTCAAGGTTCCTGATCTGGAAATCAAACCAACGGTTCCTTTTGAGAAAATACTTCCCGGCATAATTCCAACTTTTGCTTCTCCCGGAGTAATTAATCCCGGACAATTTGGTCCAACTAGTACCGCTCCATGATTTTTCACAACTTGCTTTGCTACGATCATGTCTTTAACAGGAATTCCTTCAGTAATACAAATGATCACTTTGATGCCGGCAAAAGCTGCTTCAGTAATAGCGTCGCCTGCAAATGCCGGAGGAACAAAAATGATAGATGTATTTGCCTGAACTTCTTCAACAGCTTCAGCAACTGTATTAAAAACCGGACGATCCAAGTGAGTTTGTCCGCCTTTTCCCGGAGTAACTCCGCCTACAACATTTGTTCCGTACTCGATCATTTGACCTGCATGAAAACTTCCTTCACTTCCGGTAAAACCCTGTACAATAAGACGGGTATCATTTCCTACTAATACGCTCATTTTTGTTCTTTAACGTTCAAATTTTTGTGCGTTGGAATATACCATCATTGCATGGCAATGGAAAGCGCTTTTAAGGATAGTTAATGGTTGTTAGATATTGGATAAAGGTTGAATACTAATAACCATTATCCAATAACTGAATTTCAAAATCCGTATAATTGAATCATGATAACCGACGACAAAAAAGAGGAAGTTCGTGACGCCGCTGATATAGTGGAGGTTGTGGGCGACTATGTGAAGCTGAAGCGCTCAGGCAGTGGTTTCACGGGTTTGTGTCCTTATCATGATGAAAAGACTCCATCTTTTAATGTGACACCGAGATTAGGCATTTTTAAATGCTTTGGATGTGGTGAATCCGGTGATGTTTTTAAGTTTGTGATGGATCAGGATGGGATCGGTTTTACGGAAGCCGTTCGTCAGCTTGCAGATCGTTACGGCGTTTTTATCCCCGAAGAAGAAAGCTCTGAACCATCGGAGAGTCTTCAGCAGAAAGAGGGAATTTATCACGCGCTGAAGTTTGCAGGAATTTATTTCTACAGAAATCTGATCGAAAATCCGGATGCAGAGAAGGCACTAAAGTATTTGGATAACCGTGGTTATAACCGGGAAGTGTTTAAAAAGTATGGATTGGGTTATGCTCCTACGGGCGGAAGCGATCTTTACAAAGCAGCACAGAATGCAGGTATTTCAGAAGAATATTTAATTGAAGCAGATCTGATCAAGCCCAGCCAAAGGGGAGAAGGTTTTTACGATACTTTTCGTGGACGATTGATGTTTCCCATTTTTGGAACCACAGGAAAAGTGATCGCCTTTGCCGGAAGAGTACTTGGAAACGAAAAAACAGCGAAGTACATAAATTCTGCACAGACCAAAGTGTACAATAAAAGTGAAGTTGTATACGGGGTTAACTTTGCTAAGAATGAGATACGCAAGAATAAAGAAGTGATTCTGGTTGAAGGATATACAGATGTGATCACGTTGAATGAGCACGGTATTAAAAATGTGGTGGCAAGTTCAGGAACAGCGCTTACGCCTGGTCAAATGAAGATACTGAATCGTTATGGTGAAAAGATCATTATGATCTATGATGCGGATAATGCAGGTCAGGCTGCGATGAAGAGAGGAATTGATATTGCTTTGGCCCAAGGGATGGAAGTTCAGTTACTGGAACTCCCGGATGGAGAAGATCCTGACTCATTTGTGAAGCAATTCGGAAAAGAATCTTTCGATGAGTTAAAGAATAAAGAAGCTTTAGATTTTGTGGATTTTCTTCTTTTGAAAGCAGATGAAGAAGGGCGATTGAAAAACCCCGTTCAGGTCGGTAAAGTTATATCCGAAATTCTGCATGCCATCGCCAGTATCAAAGAGTCTATTCAACGACAGATCTATGTTCAGCATCTTCATCAGAAAACTCAGCAATATCGGAAAGGGAGCGACCGAGAGCTCTTTACTGAGTTGGAAAGAGTGATGGCACAGAAGCAGCAGGAAGATTTCAGAGATCGAAGGAGGGAAGCGTTCAGGGAACAAAGAACTGTTGACGAAGAAGGAATGACGGGCGGTAGCGTTGCTTCAGACGAAGTACAAACTCCGAAGGCTTTGGGTGGTCGTCATGCGCCACCATCCAAAAAACCTCAATTCGAGAAAGAACTTATCCGGTTAATGATCACTTACGGCCGAGATATGGTCGAATATATTTGCTCATTTACTAATGAAAAGCTTTTTGAAGATGAAGAATTAAAGACTTTTTATCTGGATATCCTCAACCGTTACAAAGATGAAAAAGAGATTTCCATTCAGATCTACTCCGGAAAACAAGATCCATTTCCAAGGTTGGTAGGCGATGTTCTATTGGAACAATACGCTCCAAGTGAGAGGCATGAGGAGAAAGTCGGACTGAAATATGAAAAAGATAAAAATCCTTACAGAACCGCAAAAAGTTCAATCAAAGCTATGGAATTGGCCTTTTATAAGAGGAAAATAGCAGAGCTGTCTGAGCGATTCGGAAGATCGGAATCTCAGGAAGAGAAGAAGAAAATAATGTCTTCTCAAACGCTCATTCAGGAGAAAGTCACCAAATTGACTACCACTTATTCTGACGATTATTATCCGGATCCTTCAACCGAATCTGAGAATGTTGTGAACGAAAAGAAGTTCGAGTACAAGATGAAAAGGGAAAGGGAATAGTTATTTGTTATTAGTTGTTGGTATATACAAATAACAAATAACTGTTAACTTACATCATTATGAAGACCATCAATCCTGCTACCGGAAAAGTAATTAAAGAATATTCGGAAATGAGCTTTGAGGAAGTTTCCGGGATCATTTACAGGGCAAACATTGCTCAAAAGCAGTGGAAGGAAAGAAGCTTTACAAATCGTTCTGTAAACCTGAACAAGATCAGTGAATTACTGAAAGAGAATAAGGACAGGCTGGGAAAATTGATGTCTACCGAGATGGGAAAGCCTTTTTCAGAGTCAATTGGAGAGATAGAAAAATGCGCCTGGGTTTGTGAATATTATGCTGAAAATGCAGAGGAATTTCTTGCAGATGATACTGTTGAAACAGACGCATCAAAAAGCTATGTGACGTTCAATCCTCTGGGAACAGTGCTTTCAATTATGCCGTGGAATTTTCCTTTCTGGCAGTTATTCAGATTTGCAGCTCCGGCGTTGATGGCGGGCAATGCAGTAATTTTAAGTCATTCGGAAAATGTAACAGGTTGCGCATTGGAAATTGAAAAGATCATCCATGGATCAGGCATATCTTCTGATCTGTTTCGTACAATTCTGGTCCAGAATGAAAACATGAAACAGATAGTTCAGCATAATGGAATTGCAGCAGTTACATTAACAGGAAGCACAAGAGCAGGGAAAATTGTTGCTTCGCAAGCCGGGGAAGCTTTAAAGAAAACGGTATTGGAATTAGGAGGTAGCGATCCTTCCATAATCTTAGCCGATGCTGACATCAAACAAGCGGCGGAAAGTTGTGTGAATTCAAGACTCTTAAATAGTGGACAAAGTTGTATCGCTGCTAAAAGATTCGTGGTTGTTGAAGAAGTGTATGACGAGTTTGTTTCCGAGTTCAAAAAACTGATGGAAACTAAGAAAGTTGGTGACCCTTTTAATGAAGCTACTGATATCGGCCCAATGGCTAGAGAAGATCTGAGAAATGGTCTACACGATCAGGTTCAGAAAAGTATTGAAGCAGGAGCGGAGTGTACGCTAGGTGGAGAAAAACCCGGAGCGGCAGGCTCGTATTATCCGGTTACCATTCTTGAAAATGTGAGCAAAGGAATGCCTGCTTACGACGAAGAACTATTTGGCCCTGTTGCTTCTATTATCAAAGTTCAGGATGAGGCAGAGGCTGTAAAAGTAGCGAATGATTCTGTTTATGGATTAGGCGCTTCTATTTATTCTTCCGATGTAGAAAAAGCAGAGAAAATAGCAGCGGAGCAGCTGGAAGCAGGATGCTGTTTTGTGAATGACTTCGTTAAATCTGATCCGAGATTACCCTTTGGTGGCATCAAAAAATCAGGATACGGAAGAGAACTAGGTTTGTATGGAATCCGAGAGTTTGTAAATACGAAGACGGTGTATGTGAAGTGAAATAGAATTAGGAATATATAAAATAAGAATAGGTAAATAACTTTTCCTAATTATTGTATCTGCTTCAAATATTGGTAAACCCCATCTTTTTTGGATAAAACATAATTGTCCCAAAAGTTAGAATCGTTCAAAAAATCAAAAGAAAAATTCCAGGTTGTAAGGGTATTTAATTGTTCGTTTATGGCGCTTCCATATACGGAACTTAATTCAGGAGTATTCGGATCAAAATAGTTCCATTTATAAAATTTATAGTCTTTTTCTTGTTGATAGATAAGTACAAAATATTCCAAAATCTTATCCCCATTTTTGTATTCCAACACAATTGGAATTAAAATTACATCTCTTTCTCTAGGATAAATCATTGCAAAGCTTTTGGTATTTAATTTTATATAATTAGATACTTCCGGTTTTGAGCTTGAGATATATTTTTCGAAAAAAGGCTGAATTAGAGTTTTAGAAGTTTCACTTTCAAATATTACATTTTGATCTCTAGCTTGTTGTTTTAAGGCACTTGCTACAAGAGTGTATTCTCCAAAATATCCTACGTTTTTTAAATCTTCCTCATAAATATCGTCAATCATATCTTGAAACATTTCTTTGTATTCGTCTGTTTCCGCTAGATCTTTTTCCTTTTTTAGATCATCAAGTCTGTCTTTTTTTGTAACAACAGCTCGTTCTATTTGAGAAAAGAAATAAGTATTCCAAAAATTTGAATTTTGCTCTACGGAGGATTCTTTAAAAAAATTCCAATTCTGTAAATTATTGAAATACATTTTCCTACCGGTTTCAATATCGGATGCATTGAAATATGTTTTTTTGTCTTCCTTCAAATACCAATTTTCATTCTTCTTAATCCCAATTATAACATAAGAATAAAGGGTTGGCATACTTTCTAAATCATAAATATCTTCTTTTATAATTTGAACATTTCCCTGCTTTTTCTCTGTAAGTTTCTTAAATGTATCTACATCTTCATTTGAAACTAGAAAGAAGCTTATAAATTTATTCATCTCAGGGTTAAAAAAACCATGATAAAATCCTTTAGTAATAATTGATGAATCTTGCTTTTCTATTATAGAAGTAATCTGCTTGTTAGGTTCTAAAGAAAAGTAATTGTCCATTAATACTTCTGCTCTTTCTTGTGCAAGAATTCGTTCTTTAATGATTGTAGGATTGTTGTTTGCAACAATTTCAATTAGCTCTTTAAGTCCTTGAGACAAAGAATTGTTTACTGTACAATCAATACTTCCTTCATTGCACGCGAATTCAAAACCTGGGTTAGTATCATCTCCGGTATATTCTTTATCCAGGACTAAGCTATTTTTAATACTATCATATAATTGAAATTGTATGGATGTCTTTTTCGTTGATTTCTCTTCCCAAGATTTAACCTTCTTTATGTTTAGAACATATCTCATATTATGATTCTCAGCTAAGGAAGCTAGTTCGTTTAAATTTCCATTGGAGCTTTCATCAAGTTCATAAACCAAATAATTTTCAAATTTCTCATAAAACCGATAGCTTAAATATCTTTGTATGAAAGAACTAATTGAACTATAAAAGTTTAGATTTTTAGAAAATTCAAGCTGAGTCTTGAACATAATTTGAAAATTTTCCGGTTCAAATTGCATCTCATTCAAAGCTTGTTGAATCTCTTGCTCGGTTGGATAAGGAATCTTTTCAAGTGCTACATTTGCTTCATTAATATCTAATTTTGTTTTTTTATCAGATATTCTTTCGTTAGGAGTAAGAATAAGAATACTCGGTTCAAATTTAGTTTCTTGTGCGCTTAAACTAATACCGAAAATTAGAAAGGGTATAAAGAGAAGAATAAATTCTTTTGAAAAGCATGTACTAGAAGTCATCTGAAGTGATTCGGTATGTTTAAATAAACATTAAATGATAAATTAGGAATAGGTAAATAACTATTCCTAATTATTCCCCACCATCATTGCGATTCCCTACTCCAGCTGAAGCTTCTCCTTTCGCTAAGGCGCTTAATCGGTCTACAGCATCCCAAAGTGTCATGGCCTCTTTCAGCGTTTCGTCAAAAACATCGTTTACAATTGGGTAAAAGGCTTTCATTTCCCAAACTTGGCGAGCTAATTCAGCTTTCATACGTCCCTCACTCATCCAGGCTACTTCCTCAAAATGACCAACAGGTACAAATAGAGAATCCTTTCTGAATTTTGGAGTATCAACTGTATCAGTTATAACAAGTCCCTGATCAATTAATGAAGCCTTGAAATCAGCAATGTTCTTTTCATCCCAAGTAAAATCAGTACGGAATTTTTCAAAATCACCTTCCCATTGTGCACGGAACTCATCTCCATTTTCATCTAAATATGAACGTACGTAATCAAAAGCTGCTCTTTTACGAATAGCAAAATTGATCACATATCCTGAGCGGGTAGTGTCGTCAGGGATGATATAATCAGGTACAATTCCGCCTCCACCATATACTGTTCTTCCTGCGTCGGTTTTGTATTTCAAGGAATCGGGAATTTCTTCTGAAAACTCTATGGCATCGCTCATTGCATTTTGTCTGCGATAAATTTCATAAGCGTATTCTTCACCACCACCTTCTACAAAAGGCTTTTGGATCAGACGGCCCGAAGGAGTGTAATATCTTGAAATAGTAACCCGAACATTACTGTTATCGATCAATTCATATTGTTGCTGAACCAATCCTTTTCCGAACGTTCGTTTACCTACTATTAATCCACGATCATGATCCTGAATAGCTCCTGAAACGATCTCACTGGCAGAAGCTGCTCCTTCATCAACTAAAAGAATAACAGGCTTTCCTTGATATTCACCATCCTTTCTGGAAAAGTAATCACCATCAAATCGGCTGTGTTTGCTTTTCGTTGAAACCAATGAGGTTCCTCTTGGAAAAAACTCCTCTGCAATGGCAATGGCTTGCCCTAAATATCCACCAGGATTTCCACGCAGATCCAAAACCAGTCGCTCCATCCCAAGAGATTTCAGTTCTTTTGAAGCTTCCATGAACTCTTGATGAGTGGTAGCTGCAAAACGGTTTATTTTAATGTAACCTGTTTGTTCATCTAACATATATGACGCATCTACAGTATAAAGCGGGATATCATCTCGTTCAATAGTAAAATATAATTGAGAGGAAACACCGGGTCTTACAATAGTAACTTTTACTTTAGAGCCTTTTTCGCCGCGAAGGTTTTTCAGCACTTGTTCATTAGTAAAACCAACAGCATTACTGTCTTCAATGGCTACAATTCTGTCACCTGATCTTATTCCGAGTTGATCACTTGGTCCACCTGAAATCGCAGTTACAACCGTAATAGTATCCTGAATGATGTTGAACTGAACACCAATACCCTGAAATTTACCTGCAAATTCTTCCTGCACGCGTTCGCTGTCATCCGGTTCTATATACACGGAATGAGGATCTAAAGTTGAAAAAAGACCGCGAATAGCATACTCGGTCAATTTGGTCATATTCTCACCTTCCGTATTGTTGGAAACGTAGAAATAAGCCTTCTCAAAGCTGGTAAATGCATCCGTAATGGAATTGATTTTTACACCGGAAAATGTAGTATCCACTGGAGTGGACTCAATTTTCAATGTAGAATCTTTTACATGAGTAACAAATTCTTTAATGCTGACTTTA
This sequence comes from Balneola sp., assembly GCA_965215865.1. Classification (GTDB taxonomy): domain Bacteria; phylum Bacteroidota; class Rhodothermia; order Balneolales; family Balneolaceae; genus Balneola. Next base: position 2,361,145 of record OZ244125.1, on the reverse strand, counting down.
TACATTTTGTCGAGGTCAGCTTCACTGAAGTAATTAGCTACAATACTTCGCGTTGCCTGCGCATATTTGATAATATTGGTTTCATCATCGTTTGCAGTTGATTTAAGAACAGAATCCGCACCGGTAAACTTTACCAGAGCTAAGATTAAAACGATGGCAACTTGTGGGGCAATAAATTTTTTTAACGTCATATTCAGTTCAATTATTTATTACACTAACTAAATAGTGCAACGAATTGTTTCATTCAAGATGGATTGTAATAAATAAACCGTTCTAATGCCCATTAAAGTATGTAATGGCTCAAATCTTTGTCTTTTACCAGATCTTCGAGCTGTTTACTTACATAGGTTGGGTCGATTGTGATCTCTCCGGAATTAATATCATCGGGGACTGCAAACAGCAATTCATCAAATAATGATGACATTATGGTATGCAAACGTCTGGCTCCGATATTTTCAACCTGTGAGTTCACCACAGCTGCAATCCTGGCTAATTCAAGAATCGCATCATCTGTAAAGTCTATTTTTACGCCCTCTGTTTCCAGCATAGCTTCATACTGTTTTGTAAGTGCGTTTTTTGGTTCAGAAAGAATCTTCACAAAGTCTTCTTCAGTAAGAGAATTCAGCTCCACTCGAATCGGAAAACGACCTTGTAGCTCAGGAATCATATCCGAAGGTTTTGATACATGAAATGCACCTGAACCCACAAACAGAATATGATCGGTTTTCACAATTCCGTGCTTGGTGTTAACGGTACTTCCTTCCACGATCGGCAGAAGATCACGTTGAACACCTTGTCGGCTTACATCTGGTCCGCTTTTTCCTGCTCCGGATGATGGTTCGGCAATTTTGTCGATCTCGTCAATAAATACAATTCCCTGCTTTTGTACTCTTTCCAGTGCTTCCTGAACAGCGGATTCATGATCGATGAGTTTTTCAGCTTCTTCTTCCAGAAGGGCTTCTCTTGCTTCAGATATAGGAAGTTTTCTCTTAGCTTTTTTGCCTCTACCGCCCATATTCCCCAGCATATCCTGGAGATTCATACCCATCTCTTCCATTCCGCCCGGACCGAAGACCTGCATCATTGGAGTTTTGGTATTTTTTACTTCGATCTCTATCTCACGATCTTCCAGTTCTCCGTTGCGAAGTTTTTCTCTGAATCGCTCACGGGTTCTCACATTCAATTCTTCGTCACCGGCTTTAGCAGGATCAAAATCTGAATCAGAATTTCCTGATCCGGAATTAAAACCAACACCTTTTTTAGTAACAGGAGGGATAAGAATATCCAGGATCCGGTTTTCAACAGCCTGAGCTGCTTTTTCTTTGACGCGCTCCTGCATTTCAGCTTTTACCATACTGACGGCAATATCGGTGAGGTCACGAATCATAGATTCAACATCACGTCCCACATAACCAACTTCGGTAAACTTGGAAGCTTCCACTTTAACAAAGGGAGCCATCGCAAGTTTTGCCAGTCTGCGGGCGATCTCAGTTTTACCGACACCGGTAGGTCCGATCAATAAAATATTATTCGGAACTATCTCTTCTCTTATTTCTTCTCTGGAGTTTAATCTTCTCCAGCGGTTTCTTAGTGCAATTGCCACAGAACGCTTTGCAGCTTTTTGCCCGACGATATATTTATCGAGCTCTTTTACAATTTGTTGTGGCGTTAAATTCTTTTCTTCTAACATCATTTAGTCCTCAATTTCTATGATCGACAAATTATGATTTGTATAGATGTCGATGTCTGCAGCAATATTCAGTGATTCTTCAACGATCTGCTTAGCAGTTAATTTCTTAGCGTGTTTACTCATTGCACGGGCAGCTGAAAGGGCGTATGAACCGCCACTTCCTATAGTGGCAATGTTGTCATCAGGCTCAATTACATCACCCTGACCTGAGATAACCAAAGCATTCTCATTATTCATCACGATAAGTAATGCTTCCAGCTTTTGAAGGAATTTATCTTTTCTCCATTCCTTAGCCAGTTCAACAGCAGCGCGCTGCATATTGCCGTTATATTCGTTTAGTTTTTCTTCGTACTTCTCAAAAAGGGTAAAGGCATCTGCTGTAGATCCGGCAAAACCGGCAAGCACTTTACCTCCGTATAATTTTCTAACTTTCTTTACGGTAGATTTCATTACCGTTTTGTCCATGGTAGCTTGTCCGTCGCTACCCAATGCAGCTTTTCCATTGTGGATAACACCCACAACCGTTGTTGCATGTAATTTGAATGCACTCATTGTATAAAATTAAATTCAGTTTAGGCTAAGATCGGCAAAAACCAAGCCATCAAAATATCAGTACTAATTTTGATGGGAATGGTTCTTTCTTCCATTCGAATTGGCAGAACTTCCTGACGTTCTGTTTCCGCTGTTTCGATGATTGCTTTTCTTTGTGATCTCTAGATCATCTTTACCTCGATCTATCTCTTCAACATATTCTACCTGTTCCAGGGCCTCATCAATAGAAGCACCGCGCATAACCACATCGGTTATATCCACATCAGAACCGGATAGTGTTACTTTGAATCGGCTTAACGGAATACTTTCATCAGCAACTAAGGTGATTTTGATGTGCAATTTTGACATCCACTTCCAGCGCTTACTGAACATTCCTTTGTTGATGAGTGTCTTCATGTACGGGTTTACATACAGATCAACCGCACGATATTCTGAAGCATGCTTAAATTTACTTAACCAGCTTTCAATGTCAGTAAGGATAGTGTCATCGCTGATCACATCACCACTTCCACCACACATTGGGCAGACTTTAGACACGGAGTTGATCACACTTGGGCGAATTCGCTGTCTGGTAATTTGAACCAATCCGAAATCACTCATTCCCAGCATATTGGTTTTTGCAGGATCTTTTCGGAATTCTTTCTTTAATTCATCGTAGATCTTCTTACGATTTTTGTCGTCTCTCAGATCAATAAAATCTACTACAATAATACCACCGATATCTCTCAGGCGTAATTGTTTAGCAATTTCTCTGGCAGCATCTAAGTTTGTTTTCAGGGAATTATCTTCCTGTCTTGCCTTAGCAGCATAAGGTCCGGAGTTCACATCCACCACATACATAGCTTCTGTCTGCTCAAAGATCAGGTAACCGCCCGACTTCATTCTCACTCTTGGATTGAAGATAGAATTGATGTCCTCAGCAATTCCCATTTGATCGAAAATATGCTTCTTTCCTTTATACTGATGTACATTTTGAGCCATCTCAGGAGCAATCTGTCCAACATAAGATTTAAGTTGACGATACATTTTTGGATCATCAACTAATACACGTTCGTAGTTCTTAGCAAAAAGATCGCGGATCAGGCTTTCTGTCATGTCCAGATCTCTGTGCAGGAGAGAAGGTGGTTTAGCAGTTTCAAGTTTATCTAAGATCTTTTCCCATTTTCTTAAAACATCACGAAGATCATCTTCAATAGCTTTTTCGTCTTGTCCCTGAGCAACCGTTCTCACGATAACGCCGAAACCATCCGGTACCATATCACCAAGAACATTCTTTAAACGACGGCGCTCTTTATAGTTAGAAATTTTCTTAGAAACAGCGATGTAGTCACCCATTGGGATCAACACTAAAAAGCGACCTGCAATGGTGATATCAGTAGAAATTCGAGGTCCTTTGGAGCCAATCGGTTCTTTAACGATCTGAACCAATAATTTCTGACCGTTTCTTAAGATCTTACCGGCGAGTGCTTGTTTCTGATGATTAGCAAGCTTTTCTTTGTTCTTCAGATCAGGCTTTGCATGACTCGGAATAGCATTTTTGCCGTTAAGCATGGCAATGTATTCATCTAAATGGTCGCCGGCATCCGAGAAATGTAAGAAAGCGTCTTTAGGAGTTCCCATATCGATGAATGCAGCTTTGATACCGCTCATCACTTTATGGACTTTTGCTACATGAATATTACCAACAGTACGCTGGTTCTCTTCGGATTGGATGAATAATTGAGCGAGCTCTCCATCTTCGAGCAACGCAATCCGAGCTTGATCCTCGGTAGAATGAATTATGATTTGATTCTTCATTGAATTTCTTTTTTGAACGGCCGTTAGCTGCAATACATGCTATCCACTGTCGAATTCTGAGTACTAACTCCGGATCGTAAAATGAGCGTATATAGGATGTTACCTGAAAAGGCAGTGCAGTAACATCGGCCTGATTATCTTGAAAATTTGTTTTGTTAGGGGCTGATGGTTGTGAAATATCAGCGAAAAGTTTCTGCTTTATAAGTACAAAAATTGATGTGCAGAATAAAAGTAGATCGGTAGAAATAGCATCAAGAAGCATGTTTTTTTCTTCTTGTCCATTTTGTAATTGATATGTATTCAGTGCGTAGTGCAAAAAATAGTCTCTGTAAAAATCTTTTTATTTAACCGTCTTTATAAATACAAATATACGGCTGATTCCAATACTTTGAAATGATTAAATGATGTAATTTTTTTTGGAGTGAGGAGGCTCTGCCTTGTCTGTTTCAATTTGTCATTGGAAGCAGGAGCTTTGGACTGACATTGCTAAGCAGAGCTTGGGGTGGAGGTGAAATTTAATTGGTTAATATTGCTGTAGCTTCTATTGTTCTTTCAATGCCTGTAGTTATTCCTCCGACATTAAGATCTCTATGAGCTTGAACCGAAGCTTCATTTTTGGTGATAATTAATGCATTAGCTCCAATATCTTTAGCCTTGTTTTTAAAAGCTTCAATGATTTTTTGTTCTGGGTCATTTTCTTCAAAAAGTATAGATTTGAATTTAGCAATTTCTGTATAGTCGTTATCTATATCGTGTAAATTTTCAAAGACGACAATGTTTTCAACTGGTTTTTTTGGTTGAGCTTCACTTAGCATTTCAGTTTCAATCTTAACTGCATTTGCTGATGAACATGCAATGAAAATAAAAGGAATAATAAGCAGTACTTTTGGGAGAGTTTTCATTTTAGTATTTAATGTTTATTAGATTTGTGTATAACGACCCAAACCGCATTCGAGTCCGCATGAAACGTTTGTTATGCACCACAGTGTGTAGCATTAATTTGTCTTTTCTTTTTCATTAGAAAAACTATTTTCGAGTGAATCTTTCTTTATTTCTGTTGGAGCTACATTCTTTTCTTCGTAATTATCAATTTCTTCAATTTGGGGAAATAGAAAAAGAATAAACAAGAATAAGCCAATCAGGATTACTGGAACTGAAGTTCCAATTCTATATCCTGTCAACCCAAAAAGGGCATTATCAACCTCTGGCAAATGATTTTGTTTTTTTGCTTCTTTTTTAAACGCATTCAAGTATTGAGACATCCTATAAAGGATTAGCATCTGAACTAACATGATTAAAATACCAGCAATTAATAGTGATTGACTAAGTATAAGTTGTTCATTACTCATCAAAGCATACCAACCTGCTAAAATTGCGATTGCTACAAATGGTACAGAATAAACAGTTCGCCAAAAAAGCTCACTTTGATAAATCCATAGATCTACAATCTTTGAATAATTATTATCTTTTGATGGCTTATGATGCTTATTCATTTTAATGGTTGCCTAACATAATATTATCTGAACTATCGTTCGTATAAAATCAATTTAAGATAGAAAAAGGGTGAACTAAAACAAGTACTAAGCCGAACCCATCCCTGTCCCTTCCCTTAAACAAGGGAAGGGGACGTTATAATTAAATTCTGAGTGGAATTATGGAGTTTCCCTCCCTAAAGTTAGGGAGGGAACAAGGGTGGGTCAGAGAATTGGCGAAGATTTAAATCTCCCTTCAAAAGGAGACCGATCGAACACTTGTATGAGATCAGAGGGATGTTGTGCAGTTTCTGAACTGGAAAAATGCACAACGCCTATTTCTCGTTCCGAACATCCAGTTCTGAATGTGTTAGTGAGGCTCTGCCTAGTTTTCTTCAATTTGTCATAGGAAGCAGGAGCTCCCTAATGTCATTCCCAAGCAGAGCTTGGGATGAAGTCTATAAGAAAAAAGGCTCTGTCCAACTGCGGAAATTACTAAACTTCAATTTGGATGTTGGATGTTCTTATCCTTTTGCTTTAGCACCAATTCTTCCGGCCCAGAGTTTAAAATCGTCCAGGATGATATAAATGGATGGAAGTACGATCAGCGTAACAACAGTTGAGAAGATCAATCCACCAACAATAGCTCTTGCCATTGGGAAGTAGGGAGGTCCGTCGCCACCAATTTGAGTAGTTCCGATACAAAGTGGAATCAATCCAAGAACCGTTGTTCCAGCTGTCATCAAGATTGGGCGCATTCTGTCTTTTCCGCCTTGTACCACAGCTTCAGCACGACTCATTCCTTCTTCTCTCAAATGAATGATATGATCGATCAGAACGATACCGTTGTTAACTACAATTCCCATCAGAATAAGAATTCCGATCATGGCCATAAGATCAAAAGTGGTTCCGGTAAAAAAGAAGAACCAAAAAATTCCAACAATTCCGTACAGAATACAAGCAAGAACAGCTGTTGGATACATCAATGATTCGAATAAGGAAGCCATCACCAGATAAATGAGAAAGAAAGCAATTCCGATATTGAACAACATCGTTCCCATGGCTTCATCGTCGTTACTGAAACTTCGACCAAAACTCCATGCGTAACCGGTAGGATAAACAATCTGATCCATGATGCCTCGGAGTTTATCTCTTGCATCGTCGGGAGTCATGCCATCTTCCAGATTAACAGCTATACCCAGAGAGGTTTTACGATCCTGGCGGAATATTCTACCAGGCCCGGAAGCTTGTTCAAAACTGGCTAGTGTAGAAAGTGAAGTGGTTCGGTCACCTTCTATAGATATCGGAAGATCTTTAAGATCGTCAATCGATTGTTTATCTACATTTTGAAGAGCTAGAATTACGTTAATTTCTGAATTAGCACTTCTTACCTTACGTAGATTTTGTCCACGTACAGCATTTGATACCGATCTGGCTACAGCTTGTGAACTCAAACCAAATGTTTTTGCTTTTTCAGAATCGATGGTTAACCGAACTTCATCTCTGCCACGTTCGGCATCTGATTTTACATCTGTGAACCCTTCAACCTGAGAAATTCTCCATTCAACTTGGTCAGCTAACTCAGTAAGTACATCCATGGATTCTCCCTGAACATATACCCGGATAGATTCGCTGTTGTTTCTGCTTCTGAATTCAAAAGCAGGTTCACCAATGGTGACAACGGGCAAATCTTTTTCGATCTCTTCTTTAATGAATTCAACGGATTTTTTTGCATCCTCTTCATCAATAAGGATTATTGTTGAAAGAGCGTATTCCGGTTGGTAGTAAGTATAAACTGATTCGATTTCGAATTTATCCTGATTTTCATACAGGTAATCTTCAATTTTATCTACAGTTTCTTTTACCCGATCCAAAGTATATGAACCATTTAAATTGTACCGAAGCTCCATTTCTCTTTCAGGATTGTTGGGAAACATATCAATGTTTAAGCCCAGCGCAATTGGAACTCCTATACTGAGGAATAAGAGAATAATACTGATCGTGGAAACCCATCTGCGATCGATAAACCAAGCTAAAAAAGTGGAATACTTTTCAGAGAGCTTATCTACAATAGTTCGTTTTATCTTTTTTGATCTTGGTTTTATCTTTGATGTGAGAAGAGGTATTACGGTTAATGATATCAGAAGAGATGCGATCAAAGAAATAATGATCGGCATTCCGATGTAATACATATACGGAGCGATAAAACTTTCATTCACAATATTTGGAAGGAAGACCACTACAGAAGTAAACGTACCTGCAGTTACGGCGATACCAACTTCTTTTGCGCCCAGAACAGCAGCTTTTGCAGGTTCTACACCATTTCTTCGGTGTCGGTGGATATTTTCTGTAACCACTACGGCGTTATCCACCAACATACCAATGGCAAGAATCAAACCGGTCATCGACAAAATATTGATGGAGATATTTAAGAAATAGAAAAAACCTAAAGTTACTACCAGAGAAAATGGAACGGCTGTAGCAACGATCAAAGTAGTTCCAAACTGACGAAGAAAAAAGAACAGCATAATAACAGAAAGTCCGGCACCGAGAATGCCTGCATTCATTAATTCCTCTAAAGAACTCAGGATTCCCTCAGCTTGATTATTCATTTCATAAATTTGAATTCCCTGCATTTCCGGAAGTTCATTGATCTCTTCGATTTCTTTGAGTACACGATCAGCTGTTGCAACGGTATTGGCAGATGATTCTTTAACTATATCTAAGCCAATTGCATATTTTCTGTCTAAATGCCTTGCGTAATTTCGAACAGGAGAGGTGTATGCTACGGTTGCAATATCTTTTAATCGAAGATTGTTATCTCCAATCACAAGATTTTCAAAATCTTCGATCTCGGTTAATTCACCCATTGGTCGAACATTATATCGCAATCCCGAGTCATTGATCTTCCCTGCTGAGATCGAGAAGTTGGATCTGCTCAAACGTTGATTCAGATCATTCAGATCGATGTTATAATTCTGGAGCCTGTTAGCCAGTAATTCAATTCGAATCTCTTTTTTCTCAACACCATAAAGGGTAACCTGACCAACTCCTTCAATACGCTCAATACGTTGTTTCAGGTTTCGGTCTAAAAGATCATATGCATTTGAAAGGTCCCGTTGACTGGAGATACGTAATTGAAGCATGTTTCCGCCACCATCTTCGAACTTGTGTACCTGATAGTACTCAAAGTCGTCCGGCAGCTGGTTTCGGACACTTTCTATCTTTTCTTTGATCTCTATAGCCTTCAGATCAATATCACTGTCTTGAGTGAATTGTATGTTTACACCACCTTCATTTTCTCCGGCATTGGAATTGATCTGTTTAACACCACTGATGGTAGCTAAAACTTCTTCAATAGGTCGGATAACCTGTTCTTCAATTTCGTTTGGAGAGGAGTTAGGGTATGGAATCTGAACAAAAGCGCCCGGAAAAGAAATGTCAGGGAAATATTCCAGTGGAACTAACCTGGTAGCAATAAATCCCACAACCACGAGGCTCACAAAAACCATCATGGTTGTTACGGGGCGTTTTATGGAGATCTCAGTCATACTCATATCAGTTCTCCGTTACAACTTCGGTTGTAGTGTCGTATTTTTTTCTGTCCATGATGGAATACATTACCGGAATTACAACAAGCGTAAGTAGCGTTGAAACCAGAAGTCCACCGATTACCGTTATACCCATCGGTGCTCTTAGTTCTGCTCCGTCTCCAAATCCGATAGCAAGAGGAAGAAGTCCCAATGTAGTTGTTAATGTAGTCATCAAAATCGGGCGCAATCTGGATTTACCACCTTCAATAATAGCTTCGTATTTATCCATGCCCCGTTCTCTCAGTTGATTGATCAGATCGATCAATACTATGGCATTGTTAACCACAATTCCGGCAAGCAGGATCAAACCAATAAATACAACAACACTTATAGTTGTTCCTGTAATGAATAGAGCAAGAACTGCTCCAACCAAAGCGAGAGGAATGGTAAAGAGGATGATAAAAGGGTGAAGCAAGGACTCAAATTGCGAAGCCATCACCAGGTAAACGAGAAATATGGCCAATGCAAGTGCGAATAAAAGAGATTTGAAAGATTCTCCCATTTCTTCGTTTTGCCCCGCAATTCTTGCAAATATACCGCTTGGCATGGTAGTTGCGTCAATGATTTGTTGAACATCAATTGCAGCTTCTCCAAGATCTCCGTAATTCAGGTTTGCAGTTACAACAGCAACTCTTTGTTGGGAAGCTCTGCGTATTTCTCCAGGACCGTTTGCAATTCTTACTTCAGCAATCGCGCTTAATGGAATTGATCGTTCACTATTTGGATTGATAACCAGGTTTTTGATCTCGTCAATAGAAGAACGGTCTTCCTCCTGAGCTCGAACCAACACATCAATTTTACGATCTCTCCATGAATATCTGGTTGCTACATCACCGCGAACATTACTGACCACACGATCTGCAACTTCGTGCACTTGCAGTCCTAATGCTGCTGCTCGATCTCTGTCAAACAGAATTTGAATTTCCGGGCTGCCGATCTGCATGGAGTTTTTAACATCAGCAAAACGAGAGTTTATATCCATTTTCTGAACAATTAGGTCACTTACTTCTTTAAGCTGCTCCAGATCAAATCCACTTATTTCAACTTCAACCGGTGTCGAAAAAGAAAACAGAGACGGACGGGAAAATTTATATTGTAATCCGGGCACTACTTGAAGGGAGTTTCTCATTGAACTCATTACCGAACTTTCAGTTTCAGAAGAAGCTCCTGATGCCAGCAGAACATTCAACTCGCCCCAGTTTTCACCACCCTGATCCGGATTAGCATCCATTCTGTTACCGGTTCCGGCAACTGCAAAAGTAGATTGAACATTCTGAGCATTTTTTGTGGCTTCCTGTACAGCTTTTAGAGCAGAATCGGTTTGTTCGATCGGTGTTCCCGGAGGAAGTTTGAATTCAACTTTAAATTCACCTTGAGATAATTGTGGTATAAGTTCAATTCCGATTTTTTGTACCAAAGCCAAAGAACCTGCGAAAGAAAGGATAGCTATAACGATCACAACAAGTCTGTTGTTTAAAGACGTCTTCAGAAGTCCTAAATATACCCGTTCAGAAGCCTGATAGAATTTATCGAAAGCCCACACAAAAGGGGAGAAGATGAATTTTAAAACTTTGGCAAAGAAGTTCACAATAGCCCGAATGCCTTTAGTTACAGCTGTTGGTATCGTATAGAATAAGAATAATCTTGTCGATCTTAAGAATCTTCCAAATGAAGTCTTTGGCTCTTTTAATTCAAGTGGTACGATTTCTTTTTTTCTGCCACTTAAGGATGACATCATCGGGATCAACGTAACAGCAACTACAAGAGAAGCGATCAATGAAAAAGTAACGGTAAGTGCCTGGTCTCTGAATAACTGACCGGCAATTCCATCCACAAAAACCAACGGGAAGAACACTGCAACAGTAGTAAGTGTGGAAGCGATTACTGCAGTGCCAACTTCACTTGCTCCGTCTTTAGCTGCTTGCAGTGCATTTTTACCCATATCTTTGTGTCGGGCAATATTCTCAAGTACTACAATGGAATTATCAACTAACATACCAATACCAAGCGCGATTCCACCCAAAGACATAATATTGAGTGTAATATCATTCCCGTACATTAGGTTGAAAGTGGCGATAATTGAAACAGGAATGGAAACTGATATTATTACGGTGCTCCAGAAATTTCTTAAGAAAAAGTAAAGAACCAGTACGGCTAAAATACCACCAATTATACCAGCTGTTTTTACCTCATTAACAGCAGAAGAAATAAAAACAGATTGGTCATACACTTTTTCCAGTTTCATTCCAGAAGGGAGTGTTTTCCGAATTTCGTTTATGCGTTCTATGGCTGATTCAGCTACAGCAACTGTATTTGCATCACCTTCTTTATAGATTGCGATTTCAACCGCTTCCATGGCATTTAATCGGGTAATAGCCTCTCTTTCTTTGTAACCCTGACGGATATCAGCTACGTCTTTCAAATACACAGCATTTCCATTTAAAACGGTAAGTACAGTATTTCTGATCTGATCTACATCTTTAAACTCGTTAAGAGTTCGAACGAGATATTGTTGTGTTCCTTCTTCTAAACGTCCACCGGAAAGGTTGATATTCTCCGCACTTAAAGTGGATGTAATGGTCTCGATCGGAATATTTAGATAAGCAAGTCTTTCCTGATCTATGTTTACCTGAATTTGTTCTTCAAGTCCGCCGCTGATCTTTACGGATGCTACACCATCAGAAGATTCAAGATTCTTTTTAAGAATTTCATCGGAAATAATTCGGAGTTGTTTTAATCGAGCAATTGCAGCCGGATCATTAAGATCTTCTTCCGGTTCAGAATAAGAAGCCAGATCAACTTTTCTGCTATCAGTACTTTCCTGATTTTCTTTTTTGCCGTTATCATAATACAATGCATATCTGATGATAGGATCCAAAGTCGGATCAAAGCGTAGCGTTACCGGTTTTTTTGCTTGCAGAGGAAGTTGAATAGCATCTAGTTTTGCTATTACATCCAAATTGGCAATATCCATGTTAGTTCCCCATGCAAACTCAAGAACAACATCTGATTGTCCCGCTCTGGAAATTGAACGAACCAACTTAACTCCTTTAACAACCCCAACAGCTTCTTCAATCGGTTTGGAGATTAGGTTTTCAACCTCAATAGGAGCAGCGCCTTCAAACTCTGTACGCACGGTCAATGTCGGGTAGCTGAGATCAGGAAGCAGATTTACATTTAATCGAGAAAGTGAAACAATTCCGAATAACAGAATCGCAACAGTAAACATCGAAATGGTTACTTTTCGTTTTACGGAGAAATCTATGAGTTTCATATCGGAGTTCCTCTTAGCTGCGAACTACATTAACTTTGGCGCTGTCTTTCAGGCTTCCCTGTCCGGTAGTTACAACGATTTCCCCGTCTTCAAGTCCTTCCAGGATCTCAATATTGCTTCCGTTTACATATCCCGTTTTGATGATCTTTTTGTAAGCAAGAGAGTCACGAACCACGAACACCGTTTGTGTTTCATCTTCTGACATCACCGCAACTTTCGGAATCATTTTTGTGCTGAGTCTTGTGTCATAAACAATTTTGACTCTGCCAAACATACCGGGTTTTAGTTTTTCGCTTTTTTCATCAATGATAACGGTCACTTTGAAAGTTCCTGTTGTTGGATCGACGATCGGGCTTATTCTCTCAACATGAGCTTTAAAAGACTGTCCGGGTAGAGCATCTACTTTAATTTCCGCAGGCTGGTTTTTATTAATTTTTGCCATTTCATGCTCAGGCACATATAGAATAGCTTGTAAAGGATCAAAGTCTGTAACTCTGTACACATTTTGATCAGTGCCAATCATATTTCCTTTTTTGATCAGCCTTTCAGAAATAACACCACTAATTGGTGATTTGATGGAAGTATATTCCTGATTTAGTTTTGCAAGTTCATAAGCCGATTTCTGAGCTTCATACTCAAATTGCTTGTTTTGATATTCTTCGACAGAAATGGCTTGTTTATCGTACAATTCCTTACTTCTTTTGAAGTCGTTGTGGAGACGATCCATATTAGATTTGGCTCTTTCAGCTTCAATTCTATACTGTTCGTCTTCAATCTTAGCAATTACTTGTCCGGCTTTAACTCTGTCGCCTTCTTCAACTAAAACCTGATTTATAATTCCTCTGACTTTGGCAACGACTAAAGCTTCTTGCTCGGCTTCTAAAGTTGCTGTATTAGAGTAGTAAGCAGAAATATCACCACGGGATACGGTAGTTGCTTCTACGGGGATAACTACGATTTCTTCGTTGTCACCATTTTCATCATTATTGTTTCCTTCGTTTCCGCATGCTGAAAGTGTAAGAAGTAATGCTGCGGATAAATAGCCAAGTTGTTTGATTTTCATAATAAAAAAGCGTTTGAATTGATTACAAACGCTTAGACGACTCATATATAAAGATGTTACAATGCAAAGAAAAAAGTCGGAACCCTGCACCGAATCCGCAGAACCTAAAGGATCTGCTTATTTCTCTTCAGAATCTTTCTTAGAAGCTTTTTTAAAAACAATGTCACCATAATAAGCAGTAGCTGAACCTTTTGAATTATCAGAATCCGTCATGATAGCAACACCGGTAATTTTTCTTGGTTCTTCTTCGAAAGCAGTTTTATAGGTATCATAAACATTTGCCGTAGAGGTAATCCATTCTCCGGCTTTTGCATCTCCGGATTCCACCGCTATCATATTTACCCAATTGGTATAAACATTTTCCTGAACGGTTCCTGTATCAGCTACATTTGCCCAAACATAATTCATAGATCGTAATGGGATATCAAAGTCAGTGAAAGTCTTCATGCTGCCATATTTAATACGTTCCCCAAGAGGCAGGTCTTTTCGATCGTATTCATAAGTGATGTAAATTCTGGCAGCGTAGTCATCTCCGTCTTTTTCGGTCATATCACCTTCTTCAAGAACACCATCAATTTTCCATCTCCATTCTATAATCTGATATTCTTTCGGATCGATATCCACTTTATACTTCCAGCCGGAGGCAGAATTTTTACTCACTGCTTTTATGTGGGGTTCGTCACTATCAGATACTAAAGTATATTCGGTATTATCCTTTTTTGGAAGGGTTAGTTTTTCCCACTTGTTGTTATCCGAGTCTTTGTCGTATTCCTCAGGGTTAAATTCTGAGACAGGAATTACAATGGTAGATTCAGAATCCGGCTCCGCATCAGTTTCATTTTTAGAATCACTGTTATTGCATGCAAAAGAAAAAAGAAGCGTAGTTAAAAATAAGTACCCGAAAATTGATTTGATCGATTTCATAATAATAAATTGTTAGTATTTATTACTTTAAGCCGATCGGAGTTCAAAATGTTCCGTATTGTTATTTCTTCTTTTTGAAAACTATATTCCCGTAATACGCTGTAGCCGAACCTTTTGAGTTATCAGAGTCAGTCATTATAGCTACTCCGGTAATATTTTTAGGTTCTTCTTCAAAAGCCTCTTTATAAGAATCATAAACATTAGCTGTGGAAGTAACCCAGGTGCCTGCTTTATCATTACCTGATTCCGTAGCAACCATATGTACCCAGTTCGTAAAAACATTTTCCTGAATTCGTCCAACTTTGGCTTTATTAGCCCAAACATAGTTCATAGAGCGAAGAGGTATATCAAAACTGGTGAACGTTTTCATGGTTCCGTATTTGATTCTTTCGCCGAAGGGGAGATCTTTTCTGCTGTATTCATAGGTGATATAAATCCGAGCCGGGTAGTCATCACCGTCTTTTTCTGTCATATCTCCGTTTTCTAATACGCCATCAATTTTCCATTGCCATTCGATGATAGGATATTCCTTGGGATCAATATCGATCAAATACTTCCATCCGGAAGCAGAATTATTACTTACTGCTTTAATGTGAGGAGTATCACCATCTGTCACTAAGGTATATTCGGTCCAATCTTTTTTTGGAAGAGTAAGTCGCTGCCACTTGTTACCATCTGCATCATCATCAAATTCAGCAGGATTAAAACTTGTGATAGGAATTACCAGTGAATCTTGAGCAGCACTAAATGAGCTTAAAAAAGCTGCAAGGAAAAAAGTTACTATAAATGATCTCATTAGATCTGTAATTAGTTAAAATTTCTTATCTGTTAATGAATACGAACTAAACATCTTATCAGTTTTCTGATATTGTAAACGCAAGGTAGACAAGGAATGTTCACTCAACATCACAAATGTTTAAAAAGAGACGTTCAATATCCAACAACCAATAACCAACACCCACTAACCAATAACAAAGTTGGAAAATGAATGTTGGACATTGGATATTGATTATTCTTTCCTTCGTTTTGATTTTAACAAATGCATTCAGTTTATTAAAGCCAATAATTTTCGGGTATAACATTGGTTTTAAGAGAAATAATTATAAGGTCTATTGCTGGGGATTCTGATTGCGAGCAGAAATTGATAAAACAATGCTCAGACTTTGCCGAAGCTTACCTCCGGATGAGAACCAAAAAGGATTCGTATCTCTTTAACCTGATTTCCTCTTCTCTAAAAGATATTGCCCTAGATTGTGTTGCAGAATTATTTGAGAAGAAGGAGGGTAGACTGGTTTTGTTGGAAACCTATTTCTCAGGGTTATTGATAACCAAAGAAAGTGAATATCATACTCATCTGAGAAGACTGGTGTTCAGTAAAGTAAATGAAACACTGTTTGAGTACTATAAATCATTTGATCCTTCTCTAGGGAAGATCATCAGAAATATAAAAAGAGTACTAAAAGAAGATGTTGTTCAGGATTTGGAATACAATCCGGAATCTAAACTTATTACTACTACTCAATTGCATTCAGATAAACCTCAAATGCCGGCAGATCTGTTAGAAATTAAATTGAGCTACAGATTTAAGTATGCAGTTTCCACCAAAGATGTTCTACAATTGGTTTCGAATATTTTTGTTATTCATGATGAGTATAATGGGAAAATAAAGCTTTCAATTTTGGCACAAATAATCAGAAGACTCCATCAATTTTATAATGAAGATGCAGAGCACTTTAACTTTTCGGACCATGAAGAATTGGAAGAAAGAGAATTAACCGATCTGATAAAATCCGTAGTAAAAAAGGTGCGGTTGGACCTCTATCCCGGATATGTATCCAAAAATAAGATGAGTGAAGAAGATTTCAGTAAATATTTTATGACAGTTGAAAACGTATTACTTGGGGATTACACCAATTGTAATGGAAGCGGGAAAAGTTACTATGAACATTTTGTGGATATTGCAGGTGAGATAGACAAAGAAAAGTACAGAAATGAACAACGTAAATATGTGGAATATTTTGTAAAACAATCCCGTGAACATCTTGTTTTGTATTTAAGGAAGATAAAAAATCGGCAGAAGTAGGTAATTGGAAGGAATAATAATAAAAAAATCTTTTTTTGGATAAGATAGACGAATATAAAATCGAACAGTTTTTACGGTTTCCGGAAGAAATGTCTCATTTAGAGCATAATGAAATTCGTCAATTGATCGAGGATGAACCTGAAGCAAAGGCTATAGCTGAATGGTTGAGTTCATTTTACGAAAAATATGATGAGTTAAATAAACCGAATGTTATAACACTTTCGCCCAGAGAATACAATCCAAAGACCACAGGACCAATGGTTCTGGCAGCGATGTCCTTTGAACCGGAAGATTATGGGCTTAAAACAAAAGCAACTCTGGCTTCAGAAGAATATCAGACGTTATTAAGGGTATTGGAAGATCAGAAAAGCCATGAATATCAATTTCATGTGATTTCAAAATTTATAAGTCCAAAAGACAGGGTGCTAATAACCATTGACGATCTTGGTATTGATCTTATTACGGATAAAGGGGGGAAGTTAAAAAATGTTCAAAAAGCGGAACTATCGGATCTTAACTGGAATGGTGTGTTAGCACAGCTAAGGGTATCTATTTGCACTTGTGAATATGAACCTGAACACGATGCCAGGATTGAAAATATAACGGTCTGTGATGAATGCAGTATAACGGTATCCAATCAGGAATGTACGCTTCATGCTTTTAAAACAAAGATATCCAGTATTTTAGTGGAGCAGGATGAAGAGACCAGATTACTCTATCTAAATACGAATGTGATCAGCTTCCCTGTGAATTCTGAGAAGCCTTTCCGAGTTCATCTTTATGCTTAAGATGTATGTCTTCATTTGATCCTTTCCATATCGAAAAGCGATTCAATGAAACACTGAGATTAATTCAAAGCTCCGCTTCCGAAAGAGTGCAGATTAGTTACTTCTATCAGTTCTTACTAGAAATTCAGGACTTTAAAGAACAAGCAGATTCCTATTCAACTCAACTTTTTGAGAAGTTACCGGAGCTCACCAACCCGCTATTAATTGCAGGAATTCATCCCAAGACATTTCAACAGTTCATAGATACACTAAAAGAATTCCTCGGTACAAGTGACGAAAATGTTGGCTTGGAGAAAAGAATACAGGAATATCAACAAAGTTTGAGCTTGATAAAATCTTGGGTTGGAGAATATGATAGACTTGAATCTTCGACACTGAATTCGGTTACGGAAACAATATCAAAGAACATAAATTTTAAACCGGGCGAAGTATTAATTCCTGTAGTGGAAGCATTTAAAACTGAAGATGGAAATTCAGGAATTGGGAGGCTCAGGCAGCTTCGGATAGATATTATTGGAGAAAATAAGTTTAAACAACATGAACTGAAACCCACTTTTGGTGTAATTGGAAATGAAGCAGGGAACTTTTTAGAACCGGTTAAAAAAGCAGCAGGACAATTATTGGCAAGAAGTCGGGAAAACAAACAGAAATACTGGAACGGTTCAGCAGGTTTGAATATGAGTCATGCCTGGCATTCAGGTCGTTCTGCTAATGTAGCTTTGGCAGCAGCTTTTTATTGTGAAATGCTGAAGGCAGAAGAACAAGCTGAATACTTTAGATTAAATCCTGCTATTTGTATAACGGGAGATATCGATAAAGATGGAAAAGTACTCTCTGTTGAAAATGAAAGCCTGCGATTAAAGGCCGAAGCAGCTTTCTTCTCCTGGGCTCAGGCTTTTGTAGTGCCGGCAACTCAATTAAATGAAACTCTTCAGTATCTCCATGAATTAAATGAAGAATTCCCAAACCGACATTTACCGGTTATTGGTATTTCCCACATTCAGGAATTGTTTTATGATCGAAGGTTGACATTACATCATAAAACCGATGCGATTACTCATAATCTAAAGAAAATCTGGAAACGAAAATTTAGTGTGGTGTCGGCTTTTATTGTAATTGTATTACTTGGGATAATAGGGAGATTAGTTTATGGGCCGGTGGATAGAAATCCGACTTACGTGACTTATGAAGGTGAGTTTGCTCATATCAGAAATCAAACTGGATCGGTTTTAGAATCTATAAACGTTGGAGAAGCATATGTAGATTACTTTAATTCAACTTCGAAAAATGAAGTAGCGGATCATTTAAAATTTTTAGATATAGACAATGATGGCATAAATGAAATCTTGGAAAATAATACCGCAGTTTTAAATTCAGATAAAAAAGAGAGCTTTATTATTAGAACGGTTAAAAATGATACACTCTTTAATAAGGAATTTGTGTTAGATGTATCATTTGATAAACATCCTTATGTAAAAAAAGGGGTTTTTGGTATACGGAAGTTTATGGTTGAGGATATAGAAAATGACGGTAAGCAGGAGCTAGTTATGATACTTACCTACTCAGCTTATTTTACTAATCTTCTAGTAGTAGTTGATATGGGTTCACAAGAAATAACTTCGATGTACGTAAATGCAGGTTATTTGCGAGATATATATGTTACCGATCTTGATAAAGATGGGTTTGATGATATTGTGCTGGCAACGGAATTTAAAGGGTATAGAGAAAAAGGTCTTGTTGTTTTGGACTCAAGATTTATTTCTGGAAAAGGGATATTGGGAGAGCGTTACCAAAAATCTGATATGGAGAAGGCAAGAGAAAAGGCAGTAATATTCATTCCGCAAACTGTATTGGGTAGAATTCTATCCGAAAATGATTATAACAAAGGTTTCGAAAAAGGATACCCAGACTATTTTGGGAATTTTTATAAAGACATGTTTACTTTTTTCATTAGAGACTGGTTTGAAAGCAGAGGTGATGGTATTGGGGTTTTATTTGAGTTTTATAATGATTTAAGTGTTCGTTCTATTGTTTCAAAAGATAATTATGATATCAAAGCCAAGGAATTGCTTGATTCGGGAGGTATTAATTTTGAAGCTGATGGACTTTTTATGGATACCTACCGCGATTCGCTCCAATACTGGAATGGAGTTGAATTCCAATACGAACCCACCTTAAATAAAAAGTATCTGGAAGCAGTTGGGGATGATTCTTCGTTTTATAAAGAGTTTTTCTTTAATACATACAATTAACCTTTGTTTATGAAATTTTATGATGTACTAATCAATAATTGATATGTCCGGATTTGATCCTTTTCTTATTGAGCAAAAGTATAATGAAACTATTCGGTTGATTCAGAGCTCTCCCTCAGAAAGAATCCAACTAACTGGAATTAATACTTTTTTAGAAGATACCTGGAATGATCGTACTCAAGTGTCTTCTTATCTCGAACAGATCTTACAATACTTACCGAATCTTTCGAATCCGTTATTAATTGCTGGAATAAACCCTCTAGAGTTTAAGAAGTTCATAGAGCGGTTGGAAATTATCTCTGAAGTTGTAGATGCTGACAAAGAAATTGAACTGAAACTTATTCAGCATAAAAAAAGCTTGTTTCTGATAAACTCTTGGGTTGGTGAAGATCAAAATAAAAGACAAGGAGATGTCATTCAGCTTGAAGGAGAAAACAAACCTACCTATAAACCCGGGGAAGTGTTAATTCCGGTAGTAGAGGAATTAAAAACAGCGAATAGTCAAACCGGAATTGGTCGCCTGAGGCAACTAAGGGTTGATATTCTTGGAGAAAACAAAAAAGGAAAGAGTGAGTTAAAACCAGCTTTTGGAGTGATTGGGAAAGATTCAGGTTCTTTTTTGGAAGGTGTATCTAAAGTAGCAGAAAAGTTACTCTCGGTAAGTAAAAAAGGTAAACATAAACATTGGAGAGCTACAGCAAGCCTAAGCATGAGTCACGCATGGCATGCCGGGAGATCAGCAAACCTAGCCCTCGCTTCAGCATTTTATTGTGAAATGCTGAAAGCAGAAGAAATGGCGGAGTTCTTTAGACTCAACCCTGCAATATGCGTAAGTGGTGATGTAGATGATTTTGGCAATGTATTGGCAGTCGAAGAAAAAAGTTTGGGGTTAAAAACAGAAGCTGCTTTTTTCTCTTGGGTACAGGTATTGGTAGTACCTGCAGAACAACTGGAAATAGTCCAAAATAAAGTTAGGGAGTTGAATGAGCATTTTCCGAACCGACAGTTACCGGTATTTGGAGTTAGCAAGATCGAAGAGATATTCTATGATCGTCGATTAACGATACATCAGAAAACAGATGCAATTATTCACAATCTACGAAGAGTTTGGAAGCGAAAGTTCGGTGTAGCTTCTGGAATTATGTTGATGATTCTACTTTCGATCATTGCAAGATTAGTTTATGGGCCGGTGGATAGGAATCCGACTTACGTAACTTATGAAGGGGAGTATGCCGAAATTAGAAATAAATCAGGAGCCATTCTCGAAGAAGTATATGTTGGTGAGGTATTTGTTGAAAATTTTAATAAAACTAATGGATTTGAAGCTGCTACCCATATAGTTTTTTTTGATATCGATAAAGACGGAGTAAATGAAATATTTGAAAATACTACTGTTTTATCAAATACAATTGAAAAGGATAACAAAGCTTTTATTATAAGATCATTAGATGGGGATACTTTATTAAAAAGAGATTTTCATCTTGATATTAGATTTGATAATCACCCATATGTGAAAGAAGAAAAATATGGTATTCGGAAATTTGTTATTGCAGATATTAACAGCGATGGTACTGAAGAAGTAATTATGTTGCTTCCAGTGATAGACTTCTTTTCTCAATTGTTGATTACAATGGATATCCAGACCGGTGAAATAACCAATAAATATATTAATGCCGGGTACATGAGAGAATTTTTGATAAGAGATTTGGATGGAAATGGTACAAACGAAATTATGTTAGCTGCCGAATTGAAAGCATATAATAGCCAAGGTTTAATCGTTTTAGATGGAAATAATTTTCATGGATCTGGTGTGCTAGGAGATAGATATAAAAAGTCTGACTTTCCAAAAGCTAAGGAAATAGCAGTTATTCTAATCCCTCAGACGATTCTTGGTAAAGTGATGACCAATCTATACTCTCCTGAAACTATACTGTACGGTATGCCAAGGTATTTTAGGGAAAGAAGAGAAGGATATTTTTCCTATGTAGTTGACGATCATAAATCCCGAGGAAACCCTACCTCTTCTTTGATTTATGATTTTTACGATGATTTAAATCTTCGGTCTATCATATCAACAGATAGCTATGATTATATGTCAAAGCAGTTGTATCAAGAGGGCCATATAAACTTTGAAATAGACGCTCTTTATTTAGATACCTACCGTGACTCTCTCCAATACTGGAACGGAACTGCGTTTCAAAATACGCCTACTTTAAATAGAAAATACTTAGAGGCGGTTGGAGAGGATTCTACGTTTTACAAAGAGTTTTTCTTTAATACTTACGAATAAATTCAATTCTTTTTCTGCAAGTAGCATTTCTTGTTAGGACATATAAATAGAACAACAAATCGGGGTTCTACAAAACTAACCATTAATATGTCCATCCTCACTTCCTTGGTGGGGAGTGGGGTTTTAACCAAACTCATATGAAATATTTATTTTCAGCTTTGTTATCAATTTTTATGATCAGTGGAGTTCATTCGCAAATCACAAGACCAGCTGATTTTACTGAAAATTTTAACTTTAGTTCAGGTGATCCAGTTTATCTTGATGGATCAACATTCTTTTTTAAAGCTCCTAGACCCTCTTTTTGGAGTAATTGGTATAATGTCCCCTTTGAAATCGAAGCAAAAGAAGAAGGAACTTATTTTCTCTCAATTGAAGGGAATGAGCCAACTGGTTTTAGGCTATTTTTTAGAGGTAATGAACTCTATAATACATCAGACAAAATTAGATTTTCTAAAGATGAGAAAAAAAACATAACATTAAATGTAAAGAATCCATCTTATTCAACAAACGGAGGGACATTTAAATTAGAATTAAGAAAAAATAAACTAATTGGTTCTGAATTAATTACGACCATTATTGTAGGGGTTGCTAGTGATGAATCACCACCAAGTGCAAGTGTTAATGCATTATCTTCTACACAGTCTAGTAATAGTTTTAATGTTAGCTGGAGAGCTAATGATAGCCATTCAGGAGTATGGAAGTATGATATACAGTATAGAATTAATAGTGGTTCTTGGATGAATTGGAAAAGTAATGTAACGACAACATCTGCTACTTTTTCAGGGACTTATGGGTCAACTGTATATTTTAGAGCGAGAGCATACGACAATGTAGACAATAGATCAGAATATGCTACTGGAAACGGAGATACATTCACTAAAATTCAAGCACCGACAACCTTATCGGTATCTCCGACGAGTTTGAGTTTTGATGCCGATGGAGGAACGAAAAGTTTTGAGGTAAACTCGAATACAACCTGGAGTGTGAGTGATAACCAAAGTTGGATTAGTGTAAGCGGAGCGGATAACAATGGGAATGATTCACAGGTTAATGTAACGGTCACCTCGAATAGTTCAACGACGAGTTCAAGAAGTGGGACAGTCACAATAAGTGGAGGGGGATTGACCCGAACGGTATCGATAAGTCAAGGCAGAGCAGACCCACCGACAACCTTATCGGTATCTCCGACGAGTTTGAGTTTTGATGCCGATGGAGGAACGAAAAGTTTTGAGGTAAACTCGAATACAACCTGGAGTGTGAGTGATAACCAAAGTTGGATTAGTGTAAGCGGAGCGGATAACAATGGGAATGATTCACAGGTTAATGTAACGGTCACCTCGAATAGTTCAACGACGAGTTCAAGAAGTGGGACAGTCACAATAAGTGGAGGGGGATTGACCCGAACGGTATCGATAAGTCAAGGCAGAGCAGACCCACCGACAACCTTATCGGTATCTCCGACGAGTTTGAGTTTTGATGCCGATGGAGGAACGAAAAGTTTTGAGGTAAACTCGAATACAACCTGGAGTGTGAGTGATAACCAAAGTTGGATTAGTGTAAGCGGAGCGGATAACAATGGGAATGATTCACAGGTTAATGTAACGGTCACCTCGAATAGTTCAACGACGAGTTCAAGAAGTGGGACAGTCACAATAAGTGGAGGGGGATTGACCCGAACGGTATCGATAAGTCAAGGCAGAGCAGACCCACCGACAACCTTATCGGTATCTCCGACGAGTTTGAGTTTTGATGCCGATGGAGGAACGAAAAGTTTTGAGGTAAACTCGAATACAACCTGGAGTGTGAGTGATAACCAAAGTTGGATTAGTGTAAGCGGAGCGGATAACAATGGGAATGATTCACAGGTTAATGTAACGGTCACCTCGAATAGTTCAACGACGAGTTCAAGAAGTGGGACAGTCACAATAAGTGGAGGGGGATTGACCCGAACGGTATCGATAAGTCAAGGCAGAGCAGACCCACCGACAACCTTATCGGTATCTCCGACGAGTTTGAGTTTTGATGCCGATGGAGGAACGAAAAGTTTTGAGGTAAACTCGAATACAACCTGGAGTGTGAGTGATAACCAAAGTTGGATTAGTGTAAGCGGAGCGGATAACAATGGGAATGATTCACAGGTTAATGTAACGGTCACCTCGAATAGTTCAACGACGAGTTCAAGAAGTGGGACAGTCACAATAAGTGGAGGGGGATTGACCCGAACGGTATCGATAAGTCAAGGCAGAGCAGACCCACCGACAACCTTATCGGTATCTCCGACGAGTTTGAGTTTTGATGCCGATGGAGGAACGAAAAGTTTTGAGGTAAACTCGAATACAACCTGGAGTGTGAGTGATAACCAAAGTTGGATTAGTGTAAGCGGAGCGGATAACAATGGGAATGATTCACAGGTTAATGTAACGGTCACCTCGAATAGTTCAACGACGAGTTCAAGAAGTGGGACGGTCACAATAAGTGGAGGGGGATTGACCCGAACGGTATCGATAAGTCAAGGCAGAGCAGACCCACCGACAACCTTATCGGTATCTCCGACGAGTTTGAGTTTTGATGCCGATGGAGGAACGAAAAGTTTTGAGGTAAACTCGAATACAACCTGGAGTGTGAGTGATAACCAAAGTTGGATTAGTGTAAGCGGAGCGGATAACAATGGGAATGATTCACAGGTTAATGTAACGGTCACCTCGAATAGTTCAACGACGAGTTCAAGAAGTGGGACAGTCACAATAAGTGGAGGGGGATTGACCCGAACGGTATCGATAAGTCAACAGGGTGAAGATATTGTAGATATAGATTTGGTAGTACAAGCCATTGACCATAAGCCGGATAATCCATTAGAGGGCAATGATGTAGATATAGAAGTAGTGCTACATAATACGGGTTCGTCCAGTTCAGGAAGTTTTAAATGGAAGTTGTTTATAAACGGAACGTTGATTGATGAGTATACAGAGAGTAATATAAATGGTGAGCGTTCGGAGCTGAAAACCAAGACCGTAAGTGGACTGAGCGAAGGCACCTATATTGTGACGGTAGAAGTGGATAGTCAGGAAGATGTATCAGAAACCAATGAAGGCAACAATAACAGGAATTATACTTTTGATGTAGGAGCAGCCCCGGATGAAAAAATTACCTCACTATCAACTAATATTTACCAATCTCCGAACTCTGAATTTCAAGTTGATATCAACGTAGGCTCCGAATCCGATCCGATTTCGGATCTATACGGAATGAGTTACGTAGTTACTTATGATCCAGCTCGTTTGGAAGTAGTAGAAGATGAAAAAGGAGGTTTCCTCGGTTCTAATGTGACTTATTTTCCCAATAACGATTCAGCCAGTGGAGAATTTGCGGTAGGTATTACCAAAAATGGATCTCAATCAGGCTCAAACGGAACAGGAATTATTTCTTCTGTTTCATTTAAAGTAAACCCAAATATTTCATCAGATACCAAAACGACTATTCGGCTTACTGAGATTGAAGCTGAAAATTCAAACCAACAAAATATACCATTCTCAGAAAGTGAAGTTGAAATCGATATATCTACTGGTATTACAGTCTGGCCTGGTGATACAAATAATGATGGGAAAGTAGATCAAAAGGATGTATTACCTATTGGTAGATATTGGCAACAAACTGGCCCCATAAGACCTCAAGCTTCATCAAATTGGGAAGCTCAAATGGCGACCCCTTGGGATCCAGAAGTATCTACTTATGCAGATGCAAATGGAGATGGGGTAGTAAACCAAAAAGATGTGTTACCAATTGGAAGAAATTGGCAAAAAACGCATTCTGTTAACGCTAAAGCTCTGTCATCTGTGGCTTCTTCTGCTCAGTCTGGAAATCCTCCAATGTCATTGCTAACAGACGATGATGTTCAATTAAATTCAGAATTTGAAATAAGCGTTCAGTTAGGTAATTCTGATACTACTCTTTCAGATGTATTTGGAAGTAGTTTTGTTGTTAACTACGATCCTGAATTTATAGAATATGTGTCGGATGCCTCAGGGGATTTTCTGGGATCAAGCCCGATTTACTTTGCACAAAATGACTCTGAATCAGGATCAATCGGAGTCGGTATATCAAGGACATCGGGGAGTTCTTCCGGATTTGGAGAGTTATCATTAGTTACTTTCAAATTAATCAAAGAAGTGCCACAAGAAAGTGAAACAATCATCTCTCTTTCAGAAGTTGAAGTAAAAGATGTAAACGATGATGATATTTTAGTATCGCTAAATGGTTTAATCATCAAAGGCAAACCATCAGCAATAGTAACATTCAGTTTGCCTGATACAACAGCTTTATTAAGCAATGAAATCACATTACCATTAACTATTGCAAATCCTGATGGTGGATCGTTCAGTTCATTCCAAATTGAACTAGATTTTGATCAGACTAAACTTGAATTAACAAATGTTGAGAAAGGTGAGTTATTAGATGATAATTATTCGGTGGAGTTTAACTCCACTCCTAGTTCAGATGGGTTAATTTCGGGGCAAGGAACTTCTGATGTCAATACATCTGGAAACTTATTACACCTAACTTTTAAAGCTGTAGGTAGTGGAACTTATGGTATTGATTTCCAAGACATCCTTCTAAATGAAGGAAACCCGGCAGCAAACTCATCTTCTGGTTCAGTTAATGTTGCACCTTATGTATGTGGTGATACTAATGGAGACGGTATTGTCACGCCGAGCGATGCTTCTGACATTCTAAGGCACACTGTTTTAATCGCTCCGCCATACCCAATAACTGGGGTCGACTCAAGTGCTGCTGATGTTACCGGAAATGGAATGATTACAGCTTTCGATGGAGCTCAAATTCTAAAGTTTGATGTTAAGCTTATCGCCAAACTCAATTGTGGATTATCTAATCAAAAAGTTGAGCCTGTTTTTGCCGATGTAGATTTCGGAGAATATTCAGAGGAATCAAATAAAATAATGGTACCACTTACTGTAAAAGGAATCTCAGGAGATATTTCTTCACTAGAATTTAGTTTTAAGCTTTCAAACGGAATATCAAATATTTCTTTAAGTAACATTCCTGAAAGTTGGAATCTATCATCTAATACCTCTGGAGAAAATATTTACTTCTCCTTGTATGGTACAAATACCGTAACAGAAGATACTGAGTTTTTGTTATCGATTGATAAACTTACCAATACAAATGGATTAGATCTAAGTGGTGATTACAGGATCAATGAAAATGCAAAAGAAAATTTTGTGCCTTTATTTATTGATGAGATACCAAATGAAATTTCATTAAATCAAAACTACCCAAATCCATTTAATCCAACTACAAATATTTCATTCAGCTTACCTGAGAAAGCGCAAGTGAAATTAGTTATATATAGTACCCTTGGACAAAAAGTTGCAATTCTGGTGGATAAAAGTGTTGTAGCAGGGAGTCATACGGTTACTTGGGAAGCACAAAATAACGCAAGTGGAATCTATTTCTATCGGTTGTTTGTAGATGATGTAGTAAAAACTCAAAAAATGCTTTTAATCAAATAATATGAAAGTATTTTTAATTGTAGTGTTTGTTTTATTAACGAGCTTTCAAATTTTAGCACAGGCAACAATCATAATCCCCGATATTGAAGGTAGTATTGGGGATACACTTACTGTATCTATTGAAATTGATAACCCTGATCAAGATACCATCGATGCTTTTTCATTTGGTTTTGAAATAGATACATCAGCAATTGTTATTATAAATAAGGTAAATAAATCGGCTCTTTTAGATAGCTTTGCTGTATTCCATAATTTGGTAAATACAGATTCATTATTTATCTCAGGTGCATCTTCTAAAGGATTTACCCAAAGCGGGGTTTTGCTAGAATTTGATATTATTGCGAATGGAAATCTTGATAATTTTCCAATTACTGAATTGAGAGCTTTGATCAATGAAGGAAACCCTACGGTTGAAGTCCAGCTTGGTTCAATTATTATTACTTCAAATGAAGAATTTTTTGTACAACCAGAGCAAGTAACCCTCCATCAAAACTACCCAAACCCCTTTAATCCAAATACGAAGATTGCTTACCAAATACCTGAAGCAAGTGTGGTAAATATTTCAGTGTTTGATATAACCGGAAGATTGGTGCAAACACTTCACAACGGAAGAAAATCTGCAGGGAGTTATACTCTTAGCTTCGATGCTTCAAATCTTTCAAGCGGTATATATTTTTACCGAATTACAGCAGGCGATTTTGTACAAACAAGAAGGATGACGCTTATCAAGTAATTCAATATCCAATATCCAACACCCACTAACCAATAACAAAGTTGGAAACTGAGTGTTGGATGTTGGTTATTCCATATTCCTTATTCAAGGGGGTTGTTTGTGATTTGATCTGTTTGTAATTTGAAAGTCAACGGTATTGGTTTTGGAAACGAGTTCGTTTCCGAATTAAAAGGGAATTCCGTGAATCTGAATCTTCAGCTAAATCGGAAGCTGTTCCCGCAACTGTAATCCTTTTCGGCAATAGCCGAAACCGCAGCCTCACCTTTGCCACTGATCAATAGGATCGGGAAGGCGCTGCACAAGGAAAGCCAGGAGACCTGCCAATACGTAAATTTTTCATAGCATCTTTCGGGAAAAAAGATCTAAGAAGTATTACATGAGGTTTATATCCCTTTTTATAGCTGTTTCAATTTGGCTTTCTGCGAATGTACCGGCACAGGTTGTTTCTGATACTCTGGAAATGAAAGAGATCACAGTTACGTCCACCCGATACAGAATTCCTGTTATTAAGCAACCAAGTCACACTGTATTGATTGATTCAGTACAATTAGCAAATACATATGGACAATCATTAGGTGAAGCGTTAAGCCGATATTCTTCTATTTTTGTGCGCTCAAATGCCCCGGGAGCTGTTTCATTGGCTTCATTCAGAGGTTTTGGAGGAGAACAAACCCGCGTGCTTTGGGAAGGCATGCCGATCAATCATTCAATGCTTGGTGTGCTAGATCTTTCCTTGATCAGATCAGGAGCATTTTCGTCGGTGGAAGTCAGTTCAGGTTCAGGAAGTTCAACCTATGGCAGTGGTATCAGTGGATCAGTATCATTGGCTTCTTCAATAAATTCAGGGGAATTTTCTGCAGGACAATCAATAGGTTCCAACTCCAATTATATCACATTCGGGAATATCGGATTTGAAGCCGGGAACTGGACGCTGGGTTTAGGCGGGTCAATTCAGGAAAATGAGAACGACTACAGATATTACGATAGAAATACGGAGCAGGAAGAAAATCGAAGGCATGCAACTTTTGATAACGATCAGTTTCAGCTACAAGCCGGGTGGAACAAAGAAGGAAAAAGATTTCAGTCAAAATTCTGGTATCTGAAATCAGGTCATGAAATTCCCGAAAATGTATTCGTCGGTTCCGGAACTTCCAGACAATATGATTCGGCATATCGTTGGGTAAATTCATTTCATTTCAGAACGGGGAATGTGCAACACGGAATAAAATCCTATTTGGCACTAACTGAACTCGACTATTTTGACCCGAACAGGAATATTGAAAGTATAAGTATGGGAAGAGAATGGAATAATGAGTGGACAGCAACTGTGTTCATTTCTTCAGTAGTATCGCTCACAAATATTACATCGGCATATTTTACAGAAGTAAAGACCAATAACTACATTGAGAAGAAATACAGAAATCTCTTAAGCGAGCAACTGATGGGTGAAATTTCACCAACTAAGGCTCTGGGAATTTTTCCCACTATTAGAGTAGATCATTATTCTGATTTCGGAGCAGCAGTGAGTCCTTCGCTTGGGATCAACTATCAGATCATCGAAGATGAAATATACGTTCATTCACTGGTTTCAAGGAATTTTAGGGCTCCGTCTTTTAATGATCTGTACTGGCCACAAGGTGGTAATGAAGACCTGAAACCGGAAACTGCAATTTTAACAGAAACCGGGATCGGAATAACGGATCAGTGGAAAAGTACAGGAGATCATAATCTTACTTTTTTCAGAATGGATATTTCGAATGGGATTAAATGGAATCCTGGAGGCGGAACTTTCTTCAGAGCTCAGAATTATCTTTCGCTGTTAAGTTATGGAGTAGAATGGACTGCTTTCAAAGAATTTGAATTGGGAACTTATAAACTCAGCTATTCTCAATCTTCAAGTTATACAAGGTCTACAATTGATGAAGCCAGATTTGATGGTGATGCGGCTGTTGGTTATCAACTCCCATATGTACCGAAATGGAAATACTCGGGATCAATTTCAGTAAGCAGAGGAGATTTGAGAACATCACTATACGGCAACTGGGTTTCAGAGAGATACTCGACGGAACAAAATGACATTCGAGATCCTGAGCCGTCCTACTTCGTGCTGGATGTATCGATCAATTATTCGAAAACCATCAGGAGAACACAACTCGATCTTAGTATGCAGGTGAATAATATTTTGGATGAGCAATATGAAGTAGTGCGCCTGTATCCACAACCCCTCAGAAATTTTTTAATAACACTAACTATAAAACATAAAAACGGTAACTAATGAAAAGACCACTGCTAATTGCGTCTGCAATATTAATATTCCTAACCACAGCTTGTGATAAAAGTGATTCAGATTCAGGAACAACTTTGAACGGAGTATTTGTTCTGAATGAAGGAAATTTTGGACAAGCCAATGCAAGTATCACCGCTTATGATCCGATAACGGGCGAAGTATCCCAAAACCAATATGAAAATGAAAATGGTTCACCAATCGGAGATATACTTTACAGTGCTACGGCAATAGGAGATCGTTTATATTTGGTTGTCAATAATTCAAGCAAAATTGAAGTGGTGGATAAGGAAACATTGACAAAGATAGCAACCATCAGAATTGCTAATGAAGCTAGTCCAAGAGAATTAGTCCAGGTCAATGCAACCAAAGCGTACGTAACAAATCTTTATGGAAATTCAGTTTCTGTGATCAATCTGGAAACAAATGAAGAGACTTCTACCATAGCTGTGGGATCAAACCCTGAAGGAATTGTCGTTGTTGGCGAGCGTGCTTATGTGGCAAATAGTGGATTCGGAAATGGCAATACCCTCAGCATAATAAATACAGCAACAGATGAAGTTACCGGAACTATTACGGTAGGAGACAATCCTGTAAGTATTTTGAAGCAAGACAACGATCAGTTATGGGTAGTTTGTGCAGGAGCTTACGGCGACTTCAGCGACCCTAACGATGACACTCCCGGAATGATCTATGTGCTCAATGGTACAACAGCTGAAGTAGTTACAAGTTTTGAAGTTGGTGGACATCCCGGAGATTTGATAATCAATGACCTAGATGATATTGCTTACCTGATGAACGAGAATGTAATGAGTATAGATATGAATACTTTTGAAGTTATAGATTCAGCATTTATAGAAAATAACTTTTATTCATTAGGGTTTTCCACATCGGATGAAGGTCAATTTATTTGGGGGGCTGATGCCAAGAATTTTGCCCAATCGGGGTTAGCAATTCAATACAATCTTAACGGTGTAAAGGTGGATAGTTTTCCTACAGGAATTATTCCCGGTGCATTTTATTTTTCAGCGGAATAAGTAGTTCAAGTTAAGCTATTGTAAAAAGATTTAGGTTGAATTATTATTTATATTATGCAAAAAAATTGATACAATAATTTGTATAAAAATACTATAAATAATGAATAATTAAATAAAATTAAAATATATAAAATGAGTTTATTTATAGTATAAATGTGGATAACTTTTAATTCATAATTTTATAAAAAGCTTTCTTTAATAGCGTTTAAGGGAAGCTTTTTATATTTGTTTGTTGAATTCCTTTTTGTGTTTTTCGTAAAATAAAATCATTAATAACATCTCTTTTTTTGTTAGGATTGATCTGGCAATTGTTAATGTGGATAAGTGTTTCTTTTTGTGGAAAAGTAATTCAGATTTAACTTGCTCACTCCAAGCCTCACATCTATATTAAATCTCACTTCTAAAGGAGAATAGGCTCCTGGCTTAAAGGTTTTACCTGCTCTATCAGCCCGAAGACAAGAAGAAGATTTTAGCAATGAAAAAACGGAGAAATAAATGAAATTTACGCGCTTCTATACTCAAGCGGATTGGAAGACCCCATACGACTCAATGAAATTTGAATCCCGAACTTCGGAAATCAAGAACCCGGATGGTTCACAGGTTTTCCATATGTCTGACGTTCAGGTTCCTGACAGTTGGTCTCAGGTCGCAACAGATATTATAGCGCAAAAATATTTCCGTAAAGCAGGAGTGCCGGCCAAGCTTAAAAAAGTTTCTGAGAAAGGAGTGCCGAAATGGTTACAAAGATCAGAAGCTGATTCAAAAGCTTTGAAAGAGCTGGACGAAAAGGACAGATTTTCTCATGAAGTGGATAGCCGTCAGGTTTTCAGCAGACTGGCGGGTTGTTGGACGTATTGGGGTTGGAAGCACGATTATTTTGATTCAGAGGAAGACGCGAAAGTGTTTTATGATGAACTTTGTTACATGCTCGCTAACCAAATGGCGGCACCGAATTCTCCGCAATGGTTTAATACCGGGTTGAACTGGGCTTATGGAATTAACGGACCGGCTCAGGGACATTACTATGTTGATGCAAAGACAGGTAAGCTTACAAAATCAAAAGATTCCTACACGCATCCGCAGCCACATGCTTGTTTCATCCAGAGTGTAGATGATGACTTGGTAAATGAAGGTGGGATTATGGATCTGTGGGTTCGTGAAGCTCGTCTTTTTAAATATGGATCAGGAACAGGAAGTAATTTCTCCAATATTCGTGGATCGAATGAACCTTTAAGTGGTGGTGGTAAATCATCAGGATTGATGAGCTTCCTGAAAATTGGTGACAGAGCAGCGGGAGCGATCAAGTCCGGTGGAACAACTCGTCGTGCTGCTAAAATGGTTACTCTTGATCTGGATCATCCGGATATTGAAGAGTACATCAACTGGAAAGTTCAGGAAGAGCAAAAAGTCGCGGCTTTGGTTTCCGGTTCAAAGATCACGCAAAAGCATTTAAAAGATATTATCAAGTTGTGCCATACTCCTGTTGAGATCGAAGGCAGAACTTTTAATGGCGCAATGAGTCGCGATCCACTGAAGAATAAAGAGCTTGGAAAAGTAATTCGTCAAGCAAAACGTGATCAGGTTCCACTGAACTATATTGAACGTGTAATTCAGTTGGCAGCTCAGGGCGTTACAGACATTAAGTTTGATACGTACGACACTGATTGGAATTCAGAAGCGTATGCAACTGTAGCCGGACAAAATTCCAATAACTCAGTTCGTGTTCCGAATGCGTTTATGCAGGCGGTTAAAGACGACGGACAGTGGAATCTTATCTGGAGAGTTGAAAAAGCAAAAGCGAAGAAAGAAGGTCGCGAGCCGGAACCAATGAAAGTGATTGAGGCAAATGATCTTTGGGATCAGATTGCTTACGCAGCTTGGGCTTCAGCAGATCCGGGAACACAATATCATGATACCATCAACGAATGGCACACTTGCCCGGAAGATGGCGAGATAAAGGCAAGTAATCCTTGTTCTGAGTACATGTTCTTGGATAACACAGCATGTAATTTGGCTTCTCTTAATTTGATGAAGTATTTCAAAGATGAAGAATGCACTACATTTGATGTTGAGTCAATTAGCTATGCTTCAAGAATCTGGACAACCGTGCTTGAAATCTCAGTATTGATGGCTCAGTTCCCATCTAAAGAAATTGCAGATCTGTCTTACGTATTCAGAACATTAGGTCTTGGGTATGCAAATATCGGAGCCGCTTTAATGGTTCAGGGAATTCCTTACGACAGTGATGAAGGAATAGCGACAGCCGGAGCAATCACTTCGATAATGCATATGAAAGCGTATGAAACCAGTGCTGAAATGGCAGGTGAATTAGGAGCTTTTAAAGGTTACGAAAGAAACAAAGAGCATATGCTTCGCGTGATGAGGAATCACAGAAGAGCGGCTTACAATGCTGATCCTAAAGAGTACGAAGGATTAACGGTTAAGCCGATGGGAATCGATGCTACAATTTGTCCTGATTACCTGCTAAAAGCAGCTAAAGAAAATTCAGATCGCGCTGTGGCACTTGGCGAGAAAAACGGATACAGAAATGCTCAGGTAACTGTACTTGCACCAACCGGAACTATTGGTCTGGTTATGGATTGTGATACTACCGGAGTTGAGCCTGATTTCGCATTGGTGAAATTCAAGAAACTTGCGGGCGGTGGTTATTTTAAGATCATCAACCAAAGTGTACCGAAAGCTTTAAAGACGCTCGGCTATTCTGCTAAAGAATCCAAAGCGATCATTGACCATGCGAAAGGAGCTGCTAGTTTGGATGGATGTCCTCATGTAAATCCTGAATCGCTTAAAGAAAAAGGATTTACTGATGAAAAGCTGGAAGCTGTTGAAGCAGCACTGCCAAGTAGTTTCGATATCAAGTTTGCTTTCAATCAGTGGACTCTAGGCGAAGATTTCTGCAAAGATGTTCTTGGAATTACAGAAGAGCAACTCAGTGATGTGACTTTTGATATGTTGCGTCACTTAGGATTCAGTCGCGAGCAGATCACTGAAGCAAATGATTATGTTTGTGGAACAATGACTGTAGAAGGAGCTCCGCATCTTAAAGATGAGCACTTGGCTGTGTTTGATTGTGCAAATAAATGTGGTAGAACAGGAACTAGATTTATTTCAGCTCGTGGTCACATCAGAATGATGGCAGCAGCTCAGCCGTTCTTATCAGGAGCAATTTCAAAAACCATCAACCTTCCGAACGAAGCTACCATCGAAGACATGAAAGATGCTTATATGCTTTCATGGGAAATGATGTTGAAAGCGAATGCGCTTTATCGTGACGGTTCAAAATTAAGTCAGCCGCTGAACAGTTTGGCTGATGTATTTGAAGAACTGGAAGAGGAAGAAGAGGATACTGTAGATGGATCAACAACAGCAGAACAAGACAAAGTTGTTGAAGTTGCAGAACGTATTATTCATAAGTATTTAGCTCGTCGCCAGAGACTTCCATTCCGAAGAGAAGGATATACTCAGAAAGTTAAGATCGGTGGACAAAGTGTTTATCTGAGAACCGGTGAGTACGAAAACGGTCAGCTGGGTGAGATCTTTATTGATATGCACCGTGAAGGAGCCGCTTTCAGAAGTTTACTGAACTGTTTTGCAATTTCGATCTCTCTTGGTTTACAACACGGAGTGCCGTTAGAAGAGTTTGTGGATGCTTTTGTATTCACCAAGTTCGAGCCAAGCGGAATGGTTACCGGAAATCCTCATGTGAAAATGAGTACTTCAGTGATCGATTATATCTTCCGTGAATTAGCGGTTGCTTACTTAGGTCGCGAAGACTTAGCTCATGTTCCTGCCGATGAGATCTCAACCAGAGATCTGCGTCCAACGCCCGGGGGAGAAGTAGTGGAAACCACCAAAACTGTTGCAAAAACTCCGGTTGCAGAACCGCAGAAGCAAACAGTGGATGCCGTTGCACCACAGGCTAAAGCGAAATCGGGATCCAGCTACGAAACAGATTACGAAAAAGCTAAGCAGTTGGGTTATACCGGTGATGCTTGTCCGGAATGCGGTAGCATGACGATGGTTCGAAACGGAACGTGTATGAAATGTATTACCTGCGGTTCAACTTCAGGTTGTAGTTAAAGTTGGGGCGGATTACAATCCGCCCTACTAAGAATTTCTTTCATGGAGAACAGGATAAACCCTGACCTGCGGAATGTGGGTCGGGGTTTTTTGTAGATTAACCACAGAGAGCACGGAGAAAATTTGAATACCGAATTATGAACAGAAGAATATTGAATGATGAAGTAAGTTTTTGGTAAGAGGAGCTACGATCGTCAAACTAACAGTATTCTTTTCTATGCGCTCTCTGTGGTTAAACGTTAAACACAATTTGCATCACTTCTATAAAACACGCATACTCACTGAAACTAACTATCGGGAAGTATGACACAAGAAAAAGATCTGAAAGGCTATTGGAAAAAGAATCTCCAGTACCTGAGCATATTATTAAGTATTTGGTTTACCGTTTCGTACGGATTTGGAATTTTACTTGCTCCCTGGCTCAATAATTTTAAGATGGGCGGTTTCAAATTGGGATTTTGGTTTGCTCAGCAAGGATCTATCTATGTGTTTGTGGTGCTTATATTTATCTATGTGTACCTGATGAATCGTTTAGATAAAAAATTTGGTGTAAACGAGGAGGACGCATAATGGATGTTCAAGCATGGACGTATATTCTCGTTGGAATAACCTTTACCCTTTACATCGGAATTGCAATTTGGTCACGTGCCGGATCAACCAGTGAATTTTATATAGCTGAAGGAGCTGTTAATCCATTAACAAATGGAATGGCAACAGCAGCAGATTGGATGTCGGCCGCTTCATTTCTTTCTATGGCGGGATTGATTTCTTTTATGGGTTATGACGGAACCGTTTATCTGATGGGTTGGACAGGTGGTTATGTACTTCTGGCTTTGCTATTAGCTCCATATCTGAGAAAGTTCGGGAAGTTTACAGTTCCTGATTTTATCGGTGATCGCTACTATTCAAATACAGCAAGAACTGTTGCTGTAATTTGTGCGCTGATCGTTTCATTCACTTATGTAGCCGGACAAATGCGAGGCGTAGGACTTGTGTTCTCAAAATTTCTGGAAGTAGATATTTTTTGGGGAGTGATCATCGGAATGGCGATCGTTTTCTTCTACGCCGTGTTGGGTGGAATGAAAGGAATTACTTATACGCAAGTTGCTCAGTACTGTGTGCTGATATTTGCCTTTATGGTTCCTGCCTTTTTCATTTCGATGCAGTTAACCGGAAGTCCGATTCCTCAAATTGGATTTGGTTCTACGGTTACGGATGGTTCAGGAATGTATTTACTGGACAAGTTGGATCAACTCCACACGGAATTAGGTTTTGCTGAATACACATCCGGTACTAAAAGTATGCAGGATGTATTTTTTATAACCGTTGCATTGATGGTTGGTACGGCCGGACTCCCACATGTGATCGTTCGATTCTTCACTGTTCCAAAAGTAAAAGATGCCAGAATTTCTGTAGGATATGCGCTGATCTTTATTGCGATCCTGTACACAACTGCTCCGGCAATTGCCGTTTTTGCAAGAACAAACCTGATCGAAACAGTAAGCGAACAACCGTATGAAGAAATGCCTCCGTGGTTCAGCACCTGGGAAGAAACGGCGCTGTTAAATTGGGTAGATAAAAACGAAGACGGAATAATCAATTATGCACCGGGAGCAGCCATTGTCGGAGCACCGGATATTATTCGGGACGGATTAGATATCAGAAGAGGAGCCAACAATCAGGTGATGATCTCTAATGAAGTGACGGCAAACAACAACGAGTTATATGTAGATCGGGATATCATGGTACTAGCTAATCCTGAGATAGCAGGTTTACCGGCTTGGGTCGCGGCGTTGGTTGCAGCGGGTGGATTGGCTGCTGCACTTTCAACCGCAGCGGGATTGCTTTTGGTGATCTCAACGTCTGTTTCTCATGATCTGATCAAAAAGCAGTTCAACAAAGATATTTCCGATAAATCTGAGTTGCGATATGCAAGAATAGCGGCTGCTGTTGCAGTTGTTGTTGCCGGATATTTTGGAATTAATCCCCCGGGGTTTGTAGCTCAGGTTGTAGCCATTGCTTTTGGATTAGCGGCAGCTTCATTCTTCCCGGCTATTATTCTGGGAATCTTCTACAAAAAGATGAACAAGCAAGGTGCTCTTGCCGGAATGATTGCCGGATTGATATTCACTCTGGTCTACATCATCTATTTCAAGATCGCTTTTCCTGAATTGAATATTCCTGAAAACTGGTGGTTTGGTATTTCTCCGGAAGGAATCGGAACCTTCGGAATGCTGATCAATCTGATTGTAGCTTTAAGCGTTAGATCATTTTATCCCGACCCACCTGAAGATGTTCAGGAAATGGTGGAGGGAATCAGGTATCCGAGGTGATTTAATTATGAGTAATAATTTTAGAGAATTGGTGCTTAAATCATGTGAAAACAAAAGAGACTACTCTGGAAAATTCACATCTAAAATTCTCAAAATCAAAGAAGATGCTGAACGTGCATTTAATACCATGATATATCATGGTGATGATATGAATTATGGTGCTTCGCAAGAGTTAAGATTCTTTTTAGACAAAAAGGGAAATATCATCACTCGGGATAATGGAAAAAGAATTGAGGAATTAGAAGTTAAAGCACGATATCTGATTCGAATACTCATAAGTTCACTTGGTGAATATTATTTATTCGAATTAAATAAAAGAAAAAAAATTCTATGGTTGGATGGGTACGATTATGTCAAAGAAACTCCAGAAAAAATGAGCGAAGTCAAAAATAGAATTACAGATTATTTTGAAAAATTAGACTTTAAAAGTATTCCAGAAGATTTATTGAACCAAAAAGTAGAAGGCAAGGTCAGAGCTTTAGACGGTAAAACTGCCACAGTTTTAGATATATTTTTTTCAGAGATATAAATTTTAAGAAATTCTAAGAGTATTTTTTTAATCAAAGTACAACAGTCTCCCTTCTAAGGGAGATGATCAAGCCGACGGTTCTCGGCTTGATCCGAGGGATGGTTTTTAGATTTAGCTTCAAAAACTATTTACAACTCCCATCCAACTTTTTTTCCTACATTCGTAAGCATTTTCATTTTTATTTAAACTAATACGGGATCAATGAAATCAATACTGTCCGCTTGCTTTGTACTACTATTCTCAGGCATCACTTTTGCGCAAACCAATCCGCAATGGATTCGATATCAAACTATTTCTCCTGATGGCTCAACCATCGTCTTTACCTATAAAGGAGATTTGTATTCAGTAGCGTCAACCGGTGGTGATGCGACTCAGCTAACCTTCCATGAAGCTCATGATTATATGCCGGTTTGGAGCAAAGATGGTAAGTCCATTGCTTTTGCTTCCGATCGTTACGGAAATTTTGATATCTATATGATGAGCGCTCAAGGCGGAGCGGCTAAAAGATTGACATTCCATTCCAATGATGAAAAGCCATTCACATTTTCGGCAGGTGGAAATAATATCGTATTTGGCGCACTTCGAATGGATACCAAAGAACATCGTCAGTACCCGACAGGATCTCAACCTGAGTTGTATTCCGTTCCCGTAAACGGTGGACGAGTTGATCAGATCTTAACCGTTCCAGCTGAGTTTGTTCAGGTAAATAAAGATGGATCACAGATGGTTTATCATGATAAAAAGGGAGGAGAGAATGAGTGGAGAAAACATCACACTTCTTCCATCACACGAGATATATGGACTTACGATACCAAGAGCAAAGCTCACAAAATGATCACCAGTTTTGAAGGAGAAGATCGTCAGCCGATCTACAGTTCAGATGAAAAGTCGCTGTATTACCTGAGTGAGGAAAGCGGCAGTTTTAATGTTCACAAACTTTCGTTGGCGAATCCTTCACAAAATACTCAGTTGACCAATTTTGATCTGCATCCGGTTCGTTTCTTAAGCATGGGAAATGGAACGCTTTCTTTCGGATACGATGGCGAATTGTATACAATGAAAGAAGGAGAGCAGCCGAAGAAAGTAAACGTGAATATCAGAACTCAGGAAAAGAGCAATTCTGATAAATTCATCACTATCAACGGTGGTGTTCAGGAAATGGCCGTTCATCCCAATGGAAAAGAAATTGCATTCGTTGCTCGTGGAGAAGTATTCGTGACTTCAATCGATGGTTCACTTACCAAAAGAATTACCAACACTCCCGAAACAGAGCGATTCATCACTTTCACTCCCGATGGAAAAAGTTTAGTGTATTCCAGCGAAAGAAACGGAAAGTGGAGCATCTACAAATCCGACAAAGTAAGAGAAGAAGAGCCGTTCTTCTTTGCTTCAACGCTTTTGAAAGAAGAAGCAGTAGTTGAAACTAAAGAAGACAATTACCTGCCTGAGTTTTCTCCTGATGGAAAGAAATTAGCATATATCGCTGGAAGAAGAACGTTGCGTATTCAGGATGTGGAATCTGGAAATACGGTAGACCTCCTTACTCCGGAAGATCTGTTCCATATGCGCGATGGAGACAAATACTTTACCTGGAGTCCGGATAGTAAGTGGCTACTGGTTGATTGGAATAAGCTATTGAACAACAGTGAAGTATTGCTTTTATCAGCAGATGGCAAAGAACGAATCAATCTGACGGAAAGTGGTTATTACGATTATTCACCTAAATGGATGAATGAAGGAAAGCAGATGATCTGGTTCAGTAACCGTGATGGCTTAAAGAGTTACGCAACCAGTGGAAGTTCTCAATCAGATGTATATGCTATGTTTTTTGATCAGGATGCGTGGGATAAGTTCCGTATGAGTAAAGAAGATTATGAGTTGATGCAGGAGATAGAAAAAGCAAATAAGAAGGAAGATAAATCCGAAGACAAAAAAGAAGATGAGAAGAAGGACGAGAAAAAAGAGGAGGTAAAATCTCTTGAATTCGATTGGGATGGAATGAAGGACAGAAAAGCTAAACTTACTATCCATTCCAGTAATCTTTCGGATGCAACACTTTCAAAAGATGGGGAGAAACTCTATTACTTATCCAGATTTGAAGGAAGATATGATCTTTGGGAAACAGAGCTTAGAACTCGGGATACTAAGAAATTGATCGGCTTGAATACCGGTGGCGGTAGCTTGGTTTGGGATAAAAAAATGGAAAATTTGTATTTGCTGAGCAGTGGTAGAATTTCAAAAGTGGATCTTTCCGGTGGCAGTACAAAAGGAATTTCAATTTCCGGAGAAATGGAATATGATGCAGACAAAGAAAGACAAAAAATGTTCGAGCACGTGTATATCAGAACTAAGAATATTTTCTATGAGCCAACTTTCCACGGAAACGATTGGGATATGCTGTATAAAGAATATCAGAAATACTTGCCACATACTTCCAATGGATACGAGTTTGCAGAAGTACTATCCGAAATGCTTGGAGAATTGAATGTTTCTCATGCCGGCGCAGGATATAGTAACAATATTGAAAATGGTGATGCAACGGCTTCTCTTGGAATATTCTGGGATTACAATCATAAAGGAGATGGTATCAAGATCACGGAAGTTATAAATGGCGGTCCATTGGATAAAGAAGCACTAGAGATCGAAGCAGGAATGATCATCCAGAAAATTGACGGCGAAACAGTTTCAGCAAACAGAGATATGGCAAGTTATCTGAATCGAAAATCCGATAAATTTACATTGCTTGAAATTACTGACAGTAAAGGAAAAAATGCTAAACAAGTTACCGTAAAGCCAATTTCTTTAGGAGCAGAACGAGGATTACTATATGACCGATTTGTTCGAATGAATGAAAAGGAAGTAATGGAAAAAAGTAATGGTCAGCTAGGTTATGTTCATATTCCCGGAATGGGAGATGGTCCTTATCGTGATATTTACGAAGATATGTTGGGTAAATATTTAGAAGCGAAAGGAATCATCGTGGATACACGATTTAATGGTGGTGGCGACTTAGTTGCAGATCTTGCGATGTTCTTTACGGGTGAAGAATTCATCACTTATGCTACAGCTGCAAAAGTAGTTGGGGGAGAGCCGACATCCCGTTGGACAAAACCTACGCTCACGATGTTCAACGAAAGTAATTACTCGGATGGACATTGTTATGCTCAGGGTTATACTGATTTGAAGATCGGAATTACATTAGGAATGCCTGTTCCGGGAACCTGTAGTTTCGCAGGATGGGAAGGTTTGCCAAATGGCGGGTATTGGGGAGTTGTACCTGTAAGTGCCAAAGATAAAGCAGGTCGCTGGATGGAAAATCTGCAAACCGAACCGGATGTAAAAGTTAAGAATATGCCGGGAGTTATAAACTCAGGTCGTGATCAACAATTGGAAAGAGCGATTGAAGAATTAATGAAAGAAGTGAATGAGTAGGATTTAGCTTCTTATCAAAAAACTGAATAAGGAGGCTTTGAATAAAAGTCTCCTTTTTTTGTACTCACTGTAATTCTTAGTATATCTGCTTCGACTAACTCAGAAAAGTATTTTTAATTCAATCATACCATTGCAGAAATCTGTAGTTGAAAAAGAATTCGTTAAAAAGGTGACAGAATCCCAGGGGATTGTGCACAAGGTATGCGGAATATACTGTGACAATGAAGAAGATAAGAAAGATCTTTTTCAGGAAATATTGATTCAACTCTGGAAGTCATATCCAAGCTTCAGAGGGGATTCAAAATTCTCTTCGTGGATGTACAGGGTTGGATTGAATGTAGCGATATCTAATCTGAGGAAATCAAAAACGAAGAAAGAAGATTCTACCTTGCCTGATTCATTTGATTCCATTTCTAAAGAAAGTGACGAACAAAGTCTGAGTCTGGAAAAAGGATTACTGCGTGATGCAATTCAACAACTGAATAAGATCGAAAAAGGAATAATGATGCTTTATTTGGAAGAAAAACCAAATGAGGAGATTGCAGAGATCATGGGTATAACCCAGAACAATGTTAGAGTAAAGATGACTCGAATCAGAAACAAACTGAAAGAAACCCTTAACTCGAATTGATATGGAACTTGAAGAACTGAAAGTTTTATGGAAAGAAGAAACTGAGAAGGAAGTCTCATCTCATAGAGTAGATATAGATGAAGTCCGGGGAGTAATCACTAGAAAATCTCAAAGTGTGATAGCAGATATAAAAAGAACGCTGAAAATTAAAGTAGGTGTTGCAGGATTTGCAGGAGTAATGTGTCTTGCTACAGTCATTTTTAATCTGACAGAATCATTAATTGAAGGTTTGATGAGATTTATGAGCTCTTCTCAAGTGGCAATAATTTATTCAATATTAGGAGTCTCATTACTTATAATTTCTGTACTTAACTTCTTTAATCATGTTCGAATTACTGATTTTGAACGTTCTTCCTTATCCATCAAAGAAACTATTAATCATGTTATTAAGATCATTAAAGGTGCAATGAATCTCGGAACCTATTCTGATCTTATAGTCAGCCCGTTTGTCTTCGCCTTTGTGGGCTATGTTTTCTTTTACAGAGAAGATGTGTTTCAATTCGATATCAGAACAATTTATGTGCTTTTAGTCTATATAGC
Organism: Balneola sp.; assembly: GCA_965215865.1. Classification (GTDB taxonomy): domain Bacteria; phylum Bacteroidota; class Rhodothermia; order Balneolales; family Balneolaceae; genus Balneola. Next base: position 2,318,219 of record OZ244125.1, on the reverse strand, counting down.
GGGGTTAACGTTCAGTTACTTCACTAATAAGTACGCCATGCAAAGACGATTTGGGAATGATCTTGATAAACTAAAAACGTATTTAAAGGATCTGGAAAATTGAGCAACACAGAACAGAATCTACTTAGAGAAGAAGTCCGATTAAATGATTTAACTGTTCGGGGAGTAACGTGGAATGTTTATTTAATAAATATGGGAATGTTCTTTCTCTTAAAATTATGGTTTCGTCCTTGGATAAGAGAACAGGAAGGATTGGCGTTGCTCAAAACAATTTCAAATTCCTTACCTAATTTTATAGAAGCATATGTTGGTGTTTTCTGTATTTCCGGATTATTTCTCTTAGCAAAGATCAAAAACTATTCATGGGCTGGAAACTTGTCTGATAGATGGATCTATGTTATCTCGACAATAGTAGGGGCGATTTTCGTAATTACTCAGGAAATGAGATTCCACAATCTGGGTGGCAGGAATATTTATGATCCTAATGATGTAATTGCCTCAATTATCGGATTGGTATTCGTTTTTGTACTGTTGAATCTGTACGGTATCGGGCTTAAGAAAAAATAATTTGGCTTTTCTGTAATTCTGAAGTTTTTGCTTCGACTAACTGACTAAACACCATAACCCTTAATACAATCAGTTTAATCATGGAAAATATAATCAACTACAATTATGTAATCACTGGTAGCTTAGTATTAATAGTCCTGGGATTTGTAGGATTGAATTCTGACGCAGTAAGTCCGGAATGGGATATTGTGATTAAAATATTTCAATCAGTTGGATATTTTTCTTTAGGAATAGGTGTATTAAGAAAGAAGAAATTGGAAAAGGAGTTAATGAAAATTGAACTACTCCACAAGAGTTATTGAAAATAGTGTTCTCAAAAGTCAAAGCAGATCTATGAATAACGAACTTTCAGTTAAGAAAGGACAGAACAGTTTTAACAGATTAAAATGGATCGGTGTCATTTTAATGGCTTCTGGTTCGCTTTCGTTTAGTAATCATACTTTACTTGGAGATATGATTACTGTATTTGGCGTTATACTTTTTTTGGGGACTTGTATTTATAGTCGTCTAAAACGATGAAATAAAAAACTCATCTGATTAAGTATTAAGGTTAGTTACAGCTCTATAATTACGTCGCCTTTGTATTGAAATCGTCGTAAATTTGTCTAGTAACTCCTAAAACCTAAGTTCGTGCGATTTAGCTTCCCTGCTTTTTTAGCAACTTTTATTTTATTCCTGATACCAAGCTCGCTTTTAAGTCAGTTTTATCCTGCAGAAACGTATTCGACATCTGACGGGATGCCCACCAATTCTGTTTACTCTATCACTCAGGCAGAAAACAGAGTCATGTGGTTTATTACATCAAAAGGCGTGGTAACATACGATGCTAGTGAATGGTTTCTTTTTCCGGATTCACTAGCTCTTCCATTAACAAAACAATCTTACATTCAAAATGATGACTCAGGCAGAATTTGGGTGGCAGGATATAATGAGAGTGGTTTCACAGTTCAAAATTACAAAGAGAAAGAATGGACAAAAGTAATAACTCCTGACTCATGGCCGAACAACAGAAAAGCATTTTCATTCAGAGCTGCAAAGAAGCAGATATTTCTGGGACTGGAGAATCAGCTTTTTATTTTGAATGAATCCCACTCAGAGTGGAGAGTAAAACAAATTCAGAGCGGTAGTAAAACTGTTACGATCAATGATCTTGTTTATTTAGATGATAAGCTCTTTATCACTACAAATCAGGGAGTTTATGAGTTCCATGATGGTGAAATAATTGAAAGTGAGCTCAATAATTTCAATTTGCGAAGCAGAAATATTCTCACCATAAATAAATTTCAGGACGCGTTTTATTTTCTGGGTTTGAATTGGATTGGCAAAGTTGAAGATAACAGATACAGTCTAGTTTCAGATGAGCTGGGTATTTTTTCAGAGTCAGATATTAAAAAATACAGTTTGGAAATTGATGACAGAGGAAGAGTTTTTTACAGTAGTTACAGCAGAGCATCGGTTCTTAATGAAGAAACAGGGAGGTGGATTCCTCTTAAAATTCTGGGAAGACAACAAAACGTATTAAGTAATCAGATCTTTGTAGATCAGGAAAAGAATTATTGGGTTGGGGATAACAGGGGTTTATTTAAATTCAATTTACTACGATTTAAAAATTTAAACAGTAATACAGGCCTAATTGAGGATGAGGTAAGTAGTATTTATCAAACACTGGATGGGAAAGTACTGTTGGCAAATCCAAGAGGCATTAATTTCTATGATAAAGGAGAAATTAAATCTATAGATCTGAGAAACCGATACCCGGATTTTGTAACAAGAGTATTAGATATAGAACAAACTGCTGACGAAAGCATTTATGTAGCTCTTTCGCAAGGTGGTTTAATTAGTATAAAAAATGGGAGAATAAGAGATTACGATTCAAAAACCCTCAACAATTTAATAACTGCAATTAGTGTACATAATGGTGAGCTTTTAGTATCAAGTTCTAATGCAGTGTATATTTTTAAAGATCAGAAATTAGAGCTTTTCGGTGAATTTCATGGAATCCGAAATATTGTTAGTCTGGATGATGACAAACTCGCGATACTTTCTTATCAGGGATTATATATATCGGAGGGTACTAACACCAGATTTTATTCAAGCACAAAAAATTCACTAAACAGTACGTTTGATATTGAATATTGGAATGGTAATTACGTGGTTGCTACACAGGCAGGCTTAGGAATATTGAAGAATGAAAAAATTGTAGACTATGAAGATATTTCCGTTCCTGCAATTCCTTCTTATTCATTAATGAAAGATTCAGGGAATAACCTGTGGGTTGGTACTAACGATGGTATTTTTAGAGTGAATGAAGATCAAACCATTCAGTACAATAAAAAAAACGGATTAATAGGTAATGAAATTAATCGTAATGCTTTAATTGAAGATTTAGACGGAGATATATGGATCGGAACAGATGCAGGTGTTTCTGTTTTTGATCACAATGAAGATATTGAAGCAGATTATATACCAATTATTGAACTAAAAGAACTTAAAACACTAAGTGGCACTGATTTTACTGATAAAAGCCAAAAGAACATCAATTATAATGAGAATAGCATCGAATTAAAGTTCAGAACTATTTCATTCTTTAATGAAGAAGCAATGAATTTCAGGTATAAGCTTGAAGGTTTTGATGAAGAATGGAATAGCTCTTCAGATATTTCAAAAAGTCCGATTCGGTATACCAATCTTAATCCGGGAAGTTATACTCTTTTAGTGCAGGGACAAGTTGAAGCCGGACCCTGGAGTGCTCCTCATCAGGTAGGTTTTGTTGTTGAGCATCCATTTTATCAAACACCGTGGTTCATAAGCTTGGTTCTATTATTTATTATTGTGATCGCATATTCTGTATACAGAATGCGAGTTCTTTTTCTCATCAAACAGAGAGCCACATTGAAAAACCTTGTTAGTAGAAGAACTGAAGAGATCGACATGCAAAACAGGAACTTAAAAGAAGCTTACAGCAACCTGGAGGAAGCTCATATAAAGTTGGTTCAAACAGAAAAAATGGCAGCTTTGGGGGTGTTAACTGCAGGGGTTGCCCACGAGATCAATAATCCACTGAACTATATAAAGGCCGGAAAAGACATTGTAAAGCAAATAGCTAAACAAACAGAGTCTTCTATCCTAATTGAAGATAAAGAGACATTTGAAACTGTGTTAAGTGGAATTGATTTGGGTGTTGAGAAAATTCTAAATATAACACGAAGTTTAGGTTCATTTAGCAGTACATCGGATAAATTAGACAGTACGGTTCATCTCAATAAAATTCTTGATGAGACATTGATAATTCTAGAACATGAATTGAGGGGGAGAATTAAAGTTATCAGGAGGTATGAATCTCAAGACACCTATGTTGTTGGAAACGAAGGAAAGCTTTACCAGGTGTTTTCTAACTTAGTTTTAAATTCTATTCATGCTATTGAAGGTAAAGGAGAAATTATTATTTCAACACAGGTAATTGGTGATGATATTCTAATTTCTATTAATGACACCGGTAAAGGTATTTCTGAAGAAGTAAGGAAGAAAATTTTTGATCCCTTTTTTACAACTAAAGAACAGGGAAAAGGAACCGGTTTAGGACTATCAATTGTATATAATATTATAAAAGAATTAAATGGAGATATAGAAATTGATTCAGCTGTCGATAATGGAACTACTGTTAAAATTAAGCTTAAAAAAGATACATTAAGAAATTAGATGCCAGACCTGAAGAAAATACTTTATGTAGATGATGAAGTAATGAACCTGTTTTTGTTTGAAAATTTATTAGCACAGAATTTTGAAATTGTTACCACAAAAAGCCCGGAAAAAGGCTTGGAAATACTGGAAACTGATGATTCATTCGATTTGATAATTTCAGATATGAAAATGCCGGGAATGAACGGCCTTGAGTTTATCAAAAAAGCTCAGGAATTTTATAAAACATGTCCATATAACATCCTGTCAGGTTATCATAAAATACCGGAGATCGAAGAGGCACTTGAATCTGGTTTAATTTGCAGTTACTTACAAAAACCTTTCGAAGTTGAAGAAATTACTGCCTCTATCAATAAGGATATTGAGTCATTTCACCGTGCTTAAAGCAGCTTACCCATTCTGATTTTATATAGATCAAATTTTCGCCATTTGTCTGAATCAGTACTATCTTTCGAATATGACAAATTCTTCTAAAATACGTTTAGCACAACTTAATCCCACCATAGGAGATCTGCTCGGGAATAAAAAGCTTGTATCTGAAGCAATAAGGCAAGCTTCAGAAGACGGAATTGATATTCTGATTCTTCCGGAACTGATAGTTTGCGGCTATCCTCCTTTAGATCTTCTAGAAAGATCGGTTTTTAGGGAGTCGTGCTATCAGATAAATCGTGAACTGATCGAAAGCACGGGAAACACTGCTGTTATTTTTGGATCAATTTCAGAGAACCAAGAAGTTGGAAGAAAGTTGTTTAATTCAGCAATCGTGGCTCAATATGGGAAGGAAATAGCCAGAGTTCATAAAGCTTTGTTACCGACGTACGATGTGTTTGATGATCTCAGATATTTTGAACCGGGTACTAAATTTGAACCTGTATCTATAAACGGTACTTCATATGGAATTACTGTTTGTGAAGATATTTGGTTTAATGACAATGAGATAAATTATCACACCTATTCTGTAAATCCGGCTGAAGTCCTAGCTAATAAAGGTGCTCAGGCAATTATCAATATATCAGCTTCGCCATTTACAAAAACAAAACCGATAAGCAGAGTCGGAATGCTTCAGAAGCATTCGGATGAACTGGATATTCCATTGTTTTATGTTAATCAGGTAGGTGCTAACACAGAACTTATTTTTGACGGTGATTCACTGGCGCTAAATAAAGATGGAGAAATAAAAAGTCGCGCCAAAAGGTTTGCAACTACAAATATTGATATAGATTTCGATCTATCCACTCAAAAAGTAGAGGGAATTGGGAGTACATCAAGTCGTTTAGATGTTCCTGAAAGAATTGAAAGTATGTTCAATGGTTTGGTATTAGGCCTTCAGGATTATTTAAGAAAATCCAAAGCTGCAGAGAAAGTTATTTTAGGATTGAGCGGAGGAATTGACTCAGCCTTGGTTGCGGTTATCGCAAAGGAAGCACTTGGTGCTGAAAATGTAATAGCAGTCACAATGCCTTCCGAATTTTCTTCAGTTGGGAGTGTGTCTGACTCTGAAACCCTTGCCGGGAATCTGGGGATAAAGTTGCATAAAATTGCCATTAAACGAATTTATGATTCTTATTTAGATCAACTCGAGCCAATTTTTGATGGAACCGAATTCAATGTTGCAGAAGAAAACCTTCAAAGCAGAACACGTGGAGGGTTACTGATGGCAATGGCTAATAAATTTGGCTATATGCTTTTGAACACCGGGAATAAATCAGAAACAGCAGTTGGATATTGTACGTTATATGGAGATATGGCCGGTGGACTTGGGGTTATATCAGATTTATATAAAACAGAAGTATATGAAATGTGCAGATGGCTCAACGAAAGTTATTATAGAAAAGAAATAATCCCTGAATCCATAATTGAGAAGGAGCCAAGTGCAGAATTAAGACCTGACCAAAAAGATTCAGACTCTTTACCGGATTACGGAACTTTAGATGCCATTCTTGAATACTATCTTGAGCAACAACTTTCAAGAGAAGAGATCATTTTAAAGGGTTTTGATGAAGAGCTTACAGATCGAATATTGAGATTAGTTGATCTGAACGAACATAAAAGGTATCAATCAGCACCCGGTTTAAAGATGTCTGCAAAAGCTTTTGGGACCGGACGAAGATGGCCGGTTGTTCAAGGTTGGTCAGGGCAAGAGAAAAAAATAAGTAAATCTATTTCTGTTAAACAATAACCACGCTTTTTCAAGGTTGAAAACTGGGGATTAAAAACGCCTTTTTGCAATAATTAAGCCTTTAATTTAGTACTTTTAGCGAGACTTAAACTACAGACGAGTATGCATAAAATTTTTAAAATCAGTTTATGCGGTGCGCTTTTTTTAAGCACTGCATCTATTTTTGCGCAAGATTCAACAATCATTAAAACTGAAAAGATGCCATTGCGTCTTTTGCCGGTTCCTAATCCTTTGGAAAATAAGGTTATTGAGGTTGAACCGGAACGGAATCCTGTAACCTTAGAATTGGATTCTTTTCAAAAAGACATTTTAAGAAGAGTGACGGATATTTATCAGTTACATGTATTGAGTTTGGAGTCACAGCTCGACGATAATCCACTTGAGGCAGAAACGCATATCAACGATGCTGTAAATGCATCTCAGGCGTTATTGGATGATTATCCGGAGTTGAGATCTGATCGGCGATTCATTGAGCTTTCTAGGGCGGTAATAACAGAATATCGACAGTTTTACGGTATTTCAGAATCGGCTAATGAACCACAAGGAGAAATATTTGCGATTCAGGAAGAACTTTTTGCGGATGATGACGCCTATCTGAATGAAGATTTTGATTTTCCAAAAGATGTAATGCTCACTAAAACTGATGTTCCTTTAATTCAAAATAGGTATGTAACAAATAGTTTAGTGTACTACACTCTTAAAAGACCTGAAGTTATGGAGCTTTGGTTACAACGTTCTGAAACTTATATGCCGATGATCCAGAAAATTTTTAAAGAAGAAAAAGTACCTTCTGAGTTGGCGTATTTGGCTTTTATTGAAAGTGGATTAAACCCTAAAGCGAGAAGTTGGGCTGCGGCCGTTGGTATGTGGCAGTTTATTGCAGCAACCGGAAGAGTTTATGGACTGGAAGTGAACTGGTGGGTTGATGAAAGAAGAGATCCTGAAAAAGCGACACGTGCAGCTGCGCGCCACTTAAGAGATCTTTATGATATTTGGGGAGATTGGCATTTAGCAATGGCAAACTACAATATTAGCCCTCGAGGGTTAAATCGTGCTATCACTCGGGCAGGAGGGAAAAAAGACTACTGGGAAGCTTATCCTTATTTGCCAAGAGAAACGAGAGGATATGTTCCTGGCTTTATAGCTACCGCCATGATCGGATTAAATCCTGAAGAATTTGGTTTCGAGAGAAAGTATGAAGGAGAACCATATAGCTATGAAGTTGTTGAAGTGGATGGATTGATGCCTTTAGATGCTCTTGCAGAAGCAACCGGAATTTCAGTAGATGAATTGAAAGACTTTAATCCGGAACTTTTACGATGGGCTACACCTCCGGGTAATAAATATCCACTTAAGATACCAACAGGAAAAAAAGAAGAATTTCTGATCGCTTATAAGGAAATCCCGAAAGACAACCGCGCACAGGATATGACAGAACATACTGTTAGAAGAGGCGAATCTATTGGGCTTATTGCTCAAAAATATGGAACAACAGTTCGTGGTATTTATGCCAGTAACGACAACCTTTCAAATGTTATTCATCCTGGGCAAAAGCTTGTAATTCCATTGCCTGCAGGGAGTGCAGGAAAAATTTCTGCCAATCGTCCTACGAATATTACAAATACAAGCAGGTCCCGATCTACATCAACCCGCTCAAGTGCACCATCAAATTCAACAAAATTGACTTACAAGGTAAAAACAGGAGATACTATAGGACATATTGCTGAATGGTATGACGTAAGAGCTTTTGAGATCAGAGCTTGGAATGGAATAGGAAATACAATTCGTGTTGGACAAAACCTGACAGTTTATGTTTCTTCACAAAATAAAGCTCATTATGAAAAAGTAAATTCAATGAGCTACAGTAATAAGCAGGAGTTGGAAAGGAAGCAAAGAAGAGGCGAAAATATTTTGTTAGCCTCCGCTTCAGGAACTTCAAACGGGTTTAAAACCTATACTGTTCGTAAAAATGATACATTGGGTGAAATTGCGGAGAGTTTTGGAGTAAGCGTTTCTTCATTGAGAAGTTTAAACGGTATTTCAGGCTCAACTATAGTAGTAGGTCAGGTTCTGAAAATAGGTAAGCAATAGTTATGAAAAAGGTACTTAGCGTTAGTTTATTACTGATATGCTTTATCATTTCTGCAAATACAGCTAATGCTCAGCAAACAGATATCTATTTTCTGATAAAAAAGAATTTTTCCATTTTCAGTAAAACGTATGAAAATGTTGCTCTGGATTATGTTGACCAGGTTGATCCCGAAAAACTTATGAGAATAGGTTTGGATGCAATGCTTGAAACACTGGATCCTTACACCGTTATCTATAATGAATCTCAAAATGAGCAGGCTGAAATATTATCCCGTGGAAACTATGCTGGTATAGGAATAGAAGCAGGATACAGAGACGATAAAGTAGTGATTATTGCACCAACGGAGGGCGGACCTGCGGAGAGAAGTGGCTTAAGAGCCGGGGATGAAATCATTGCTATTGATGGAATATCTACGGAGAATTTACAACCGGAAGAGGTTCAAACATTAACTGTTGGAGAGGTTGGATCAAAAGTTACTATTTCAATTAAACGTTTTGGAGTTAGTCAAACTCTTGATTTTGAATTGACCAGACAGAGAATAGAAGTAAAGAATGTTTCTCATACTACCTTGATTGGTGAATCAAAAGATATTGGTTACATAAAGTTAAGTCAGTTTGGTTTAAGATCTGCTGATGAAGTAAGAAGTTCCTTAATTGAATTGAGAAATGAGACAACACTTAAAGGTTTAGTGCTCGATCTCAGAGACAATCCCGGAGGGATTCTTCAGGAAGCTGTTTCTATTATAGATAAATTTGTAGAACCCGGTTTAATGGTAGTTGAAAACCGGGGGAGAATAGCCGAGTATAATCAAACATTTTCTACAAAAGAACCCATCTTTTTTAACAAACCTGTTGTAGTTTTAGTAAACGGAGGAAGTGCAAGTGCTTCAGAGGTAGTTTCCGGAGCTCTTCAGGATCTGGACAGAGCAGTTATTGTGGGAGAACAGAGTTTCGGTAAAGGATTAGTTCAAATTGTAAAACCCCTTCCTTATAACACTTCTTTAAAAGTTACAATAGCTCGTTACTATATTCCGAGCGGAAGAAGTATTCAGTCAATTGATTATACTCATGAGGGAAGGAATTCAGGAGTTGTAAAGCGGGAGACATCTTCAACGGTTTATAAAACAAAAAATGGAAGAATCGTTAACGAAGGCAGGGGCATTGAGCCTGATGTGGTTGTAAAAATTGATGAGCCGAGTTTAATTGAGATTTCTTTACTCCAAAAAGGAGCTGTTTTTGATTTTACTACAGAGTATTACGCAGAAAATACGGACGTTGATTTTGAAAATATTCCAGAAGGCATATTTGAAGAATTCAAAATTTTTCTGGATGAAATTGAATTCAGTTTTGCTAACGAAACAGAAGATTACTTAGATGTAATACAAAATGATCTTTCAGAAGTTGAAGGAGCTGAATTACAAATTAATGAACTTAGAAAGCTTATTGAAGTTCAAAAAGAGCAGGATTTGAATCGAAGTAAGGAATTTGTTGAGAAAATGATCTGGCTGGAACTAAAAGCCAGAAGTGGGGGGCAAACAGTTAGAACTGACGCATCTCTTTCCAAAGATGAGCAACTTAAATCGGCGATTAATCTTATCAATAATCCAGAGCAGATAGAGTCTTTACTTTCAGGCAAGAACTAATGCCGCAAAAAGCAGATCTTCATATCCACACTACTTGTTCTGATGGGAAATTATCTCCGGAAGAGGTGATAAAACTGGCTGTATCAAAGAAATTGAAAACAGTGTCAATTACTGATCACGACACTTTTGAAGGGTTTAAAATCGCAAAGCCATTTGCAGAAGAAAACGGAATTGAATTAATACCCGGAGTAGAAGTAACTACAGTTTTTAAAGAAAGGGAAGCGCATATTCTGGCTTATTGTTTTGAAACAGAAACCAATTACTTTGATGATTTTTTGAATAATCAGAGGAATAAAAGAACAGCTCGAATAAAAGGGATCATAAACACACTGAATAAGCGTAAGATAGATATTGACTACCAAGAGGTTTGGGCAGAAGCTGCGGGTGGAAATTTAGGCAGACCTCATCTTGCAAAAATACTGATTGATAAAGGGTATGTGTCAAGTTTTAATGAAGCTTTTGAGCTATATTTAAGTAATGAAAAATTGGGTGAAATCAAGAACTCTTATCCTTCTTCCGGCGAAGCAATTCAAATGATAAAAAATGTAGGTGGAGCAGCTATATTGGCTCATCCAGGAAGGCTTTATTCTGAAGATGAAATTGAAGAATTTGTAAGTTTAGGGATAGATGGACTGGAATGCATCCATCCAAGTCATAATTTCAGAAGACAAGAATTTTATTCGAATTTTTGTGAGAAAAAATCCTTGTTAAAGACCGGAGGAAGTGATTATCACGGAAGTATTGGAACAGGTCATTCACATGTGGGGATTGTTGCCATCGCTCAAAAGTACGTGGATTCAATGAAAAGAATGACAGATCAAAGAAAACAAACCATTTTAGTAAAGGAATAGTATGAGTATTACATACATAGAAGGAAATACTAACCCTGAAGGTGTAAAGATTGGAATCGTTGTATCAAGATGGAATTCTTCTATAACAGAACGGATGTTACAAGGAGCTTTAAAAGCGTTGAAAGGAAATGGAATTATGGAAACTGATATTATAGTTTCTCGTTGTCCGGGTTCTTTTGAACTTCCTTTAGCTGTCAAAAGTATGTTAGACAGCAAACCTGTAGATGGTATAATAGCTTTGGGTGTAGTGATTAGAGGAGGTACACCACATTTTGAATACGTTTGTGACGCGGTAACCAGAGGGATTATGGATATAAATCTCGCCTCAAAAAAACCTGTAGCATTCGGTGTGCTAACAACCGATGATGTTAAACAGGCAATAGAAAGAGTAGGAGACAAAGGAAACAAAGGCGGAGAAGCTGCGTTAGCTGTTTTAGAAATGATATCGCTGCAACAAAAATTAAATAATTGAAAATATTTCTCGCCTTGATATATGGCGATTATTAGCCTATTTTTTAAGGCTTGAAAATCAGCTATAATTTTTGAAAAAACTTACGTTAACAAATACTGAACAGTCAGAAGCAGACCAGAAAAAACAACTGGAGCTGAATAAGTCCGGAGAGATTCCGGAGCATATTGCTATAATTATGGATGGCAATGGACGATGGGCTCGTAGTAAGGGAAGTATACGGTTGCATGGACACAAAGTAGGTGTTGATTCGGTAAGAGATATCACGGAGTCCTGCGCTCAGCTGGGAGTTAAGTATTTAACTCTGTACGCATTTTCTACTGAAAATTGGGGGAGACCTTCAGCTGAAGTACGGGGATTGATGAGATTACTTGTTTCTTCATTGAGGAAGGAAGCTGACAATCTGCATGAGAATAATATCAGGCTAGTAACTATTGGACAAACCGATCGATTTCCTGATGATTGTAAGAAGCAATTAAAAGAAGCTATAGAACTAACCGAGAATAATGATCGTCTTCAATTATGTTTGGCGTTAAGTTATTCCGGAAGATGGGATATAACGGAAGCCGTAAAGAAAATTGCAACTCATGTAAAAGAAGGCAGGCTCGATCCTACTTTGATAAATGACCAAATGATTGCTGATCATCTTTCAACAGCAGAAGTTCCTGATCCCGATCTTATAATAAGAACGAGTGGAGAATATAGAATTAGTAATTTTCTTTTATGGCAGCTTGCCTATTCTGAATTATACATAACAGAACAATTTTGGCCGGATTTCAGAAGAGATGAGTTGTATAAAGCTATTGAGTCCTATCAAAGTCGCGATAGAAGATTTGGAAAAGTTAAACAATCTGAAGACGAAAAAGGGTTGGCAGCCCGTTTATTAAAAAAAAAATAAGTGAACCTTAAAAAAGAAGTATATAGTTTGTTGAAAAGAATATTTATTGCCTCAGTTTGTGTGTTAATTTTAGGGACATTTATGCATGAGTCAAAAGCTCAGGATACTTTTGAAATTACAGACCCAACCCAAACTACTCCTCAGGAATACACAATTAAATCTGTTAAGGTAGATGGAAATGAAAATACAAGAGAACAGTTTATAATAAATGCTAGTTCTTTAACAACTGGAAGACAGATCACTTACCCCGGTGAAGATATTCCTGATGCAATAAAGAGGCTGTTTCGTTCCGGTTTGTTTGCCGATGTTGAAGTGCTTATTGAAGAAATAAGTTTATCTGAAATCAGCTTGATTATTAAAGTAACCGAGAAACCGACTTTAATTGAATATAAAATAGAAGGAGTGAAAAGATCACAAAGAAGAGATCTTGAAGAATTAATTTTGATTACTCCCGGAGTAGCTATAACAGAAGCTATTATTGCAAAAGCTAAAAATACAATTAATAGGTTCTATAAAGAAAAAGGCTACTGGTATACAAAAGTAGATGCTAAGATTGAAAAAGCTGAAAATTTAAATAACAGAGGAAGGTTAATTTTCAAGGTAGACGCCGGAGTCAGGCTGGAGATCAAAGACATAAAGTTTGAAGGAAACGAAGCATTTTCGGATAAAAAGCTTACAAAAAAAATGAAGCCACTTAAAGAAGATAAATGGTGGAAATTTCTTTCCAAAAAAGTATACAAACAAAGCGATTTTGAAGAGGGAGTTAATAACGTATTATCTTTTTATAGAAAAAACGGATACTCTGATGTAAGGGTGTTGAGTGATTCTGTATTTATATATAATTATGTGAAAGACCTGGATGGAGTTGGTGTTACTATTAAAATTGAAGAAGGTCCTCAATATAAAGTAAGAAAGATTACCTGGGAGGGTAATACTGTATACACAGATGAGCAATTAACCGGAGCGTTAGACTTTGGAAAAGGAGACGTTTTTGATGAAGAGAAATTTGAAACAAACCTTAATTTAAACCAAAGCAGCACTGATGTAACTTCTTTATATCAGAACATCGGATATCTGTTTTTTCAAGCTATTCCTACTATTGATAAAGCTGGAGAAGACTCTGTTGATATACATATAGATATTTATGAAGATGAAATCGCAACTATATCTGAGGTTTCATTTACAGGAAATACGAAAACTCATGACGATGTTGTAAGAAGAACCTTACGGACAGTGCCGGGTAATAAGTATAGCCGAGAAGCTATTATCAGAACTATAAGGGAATTAGGAACATTGGGTTATTTTGATGCCCAGAGTATTCAGCCTGATGTTTTACCTGACCGTGGGAATAAAACTGTTGACGTAACATATAGTTTAGATGAATCGGTTTCTACTGATAATTTTGAATTTTCCGGAGGATATGGAGGTCAAACAATTGGAGCCATAATTTCCGCTCGAGTAAATTTTAATAACTTTTCAATAAAAAGAGCATTTGAAAAAGGAGGTTGGAAACCAATTCCCTCCGGAGACGGTCAAAAACTTTCTTTAGGAGTTCAGGTTACCGGTCAAGGTTATCAAAGCTATTCAATAAATTTTGTGGAACCATGGCTTTCAGGTAAGCCTACTTCTTTAGGGCTTAACTTGTCGTACAATCTCATTAATTCAAATTCAACATTTAGCACAGGGAAAACAGAACTGTTCACTGGTAGCATTTCTATTGGAAAAAGGTTGAAATGGCCTGATGATTATTTCTCAACACGTACAACTTTAGGTTACCAGCTATATGATGTGAGTGAGGGTTCAAGTTTCCAAAGAGCAGGTGTGTCTAATTCGATTACTTTAGAGCAAAGAATAGAAAGAAACTCATTAGACAATCCGATATCTCCTTCTTTGGGTTCTAAGATCAGTTTATCTGGTGAAGTAGCATTACCAATAGAAGGGTTCTCAGACTATTACAAAATTAAATCGGGTTATCAGAGTCACTTCCCATTAGTTCAGAAGTTGGTGCTTACAACAACTGCAGACTTTGGCTATATTGGATATTTTACAGTTTCTAACAGAAGTGATTTCCAAAGATTTTTAGTGGGTGGTACTCAACTTCAACAAAGACAAAGTTTTTTATATGACAATATAGATATGCGAGGTTATCCGGGTGGGATTGGACAAAGCATTGCTCCTTTTGTTGATGGTATACAGGTAGGAGGTCGTTTATATAATAAATTTACACTGGAGATGCGATACCCTGCGGTGCAAACTGAACAGTTACAGTTAATACCTTATACTTTCTTTGATGCAGGTAATTCTTATTTAAGTTTTTCAGAATATGATCCTTTTGAGTTAAAACGTTCTACAGGTTTCGGAGTTAGATTATTCCTGCCTATTTTAGGATTAGTTGATTTGAGTTACGGGTATAGATTTGATGGTATACAGGGAACGAACCCGGCTGTTTCGGCAGGAGAGTGGGAGTTTTTATTTAACATTGGCGCACCATTTTAATGAAAAAGATAAAAAAACATATTTGGCTCATTTTCTTCACTCTGATTTTGACAGGAAATGTTTATGCCCAGGACCAAAAAATTGGGTACTACGAATCTGATTTTGTGCTTTCTAAAATACCCGAGTATTCAGGTATTGAACAAAGACTGAAAGTATTAAGTGATGGTTGGAAAAATGAAATTCAAGAATTAAGAATAGAAATAGAGAATCTTGAAGAAGATTACGCTGCAAAGGAAATTCTGTACACAGAAGAGATCAAGAAAGAGAAGATTCAGGAAATAAATACCAAGAAGAAACAGTTAGATAATTTCACTGCACAAAAATTTGGTCCTGATGGAGAATATTTTCAAAAACAAAAAGAGTTATTAGAACCTATACAGCGACAAGTATTTGCAGCTGTTAGAAATGTTGCTCAAAGAAATGGTTTGGATTTTGTATTTGACAGATCAGGTGACATTTATATGGTTTATGCTAGAGGGGAATGGAATTTAAACGAACAAGTTTTATTGGAACTTGGAATTGAAATAGAACAATAATTTTAAAACATTTATAAGAAATACATGAAAAAATTAACATTAATAGCTTTATTCTTAATGTTTTTTAGCTTTGACGCACAGTCACAGTTAAAAATAGGGTATACAAATCCGGAAGTGATACTTTCGCAGTTACCTGAAGTTCAGGCTATTGACAATGAAATTGGTCTTTTGCTACAAAGAAAAGACTCTTTGTTGGCAATTCAAGCGGTAGCTTTGCAGAAAGAATTTGATGACTATAATGCTGCAAAAGAAGTGTTAACTCTGGAACAGCGACAAGTAAGAGAGCAAGATTTAATTCAAAAAAATCAAGATTTTGAGGAAGAACGTCAAAAAAGCTTGAATGAAGTTCAGCAGCGACAAATCACATTGCTTCAACCAATCGAGAACAAAGTTTTTGATACCATAAAGACGGTAGCAGATTCGCTAGGGCTGGATTTGGTTTTAAATGAAGGATCTGTAAATGCAGGTGCATTTATTTTCTATGCTTCAGATGATCAAATGAATATTACCGAATTAGTACTGGAAAAATTAAAACAATCATAAAAATAGAATCATGTTAAAGAAGTTTTCAATAGGCTTAGGTTTACTTTTCACGTTATTATTAACTACAAATACAAGTACACAAGCTCAAGAATTAAAAATTGGTTATGTAAATCCTCAAGCTGTTCTAAACAGAATGCCTGAAATGAAGGCTGTACAGCAAAGGCTGCAAAATTTTGCGGATAGAAAGTCTCTGGAGATCGAGCAAAAGGAATTAGAGCTTCAAAATGCTGTTAATGTATACGAGCAAAAGAAGGATGTAATTTCAGCAGCGGCTAAAGCAGCAGAAGAAGAGAAATTACAGAAAATGAGCAATGACCTGAATGAAGCTACCAGAACAGCACAACAGGAAATTCAAAGTAAAAGAAATGAACTTCTTGGCCCATTGCAGACCCAAATTGGTGAAGCAATAAGTACAGTAGCTGAGCAAAGAGGTCTTTCTTATGTTCTGAATACGACAACAAGTTCAGGCGATGTTATTATTCTATATGCATCTCAAAAGTATAGCTCTGAATTTAATATCACTGATGCTGTTATGGTTCAGTTGGGTATTTAAGGATTAAGCTTACTTACAATTTTAAAAGCCGTAGTTAAAACTATGGCTTTTTTTATTTCACATTTTTTCGCCGGTTCTGGATATAATCCTCAAAAATATATCCACCTAGGTCATCCAGAGAAGCAAAATACGCTTTACCTTTGTTTGCTTCAGTCATCTCTCTTACAAAGCTTTGCAGGTAAGAATCGCTGGCTATCATAAAGGTCGTGATCGGGATTTGCTCTCTCCTGCATTTTACAGCTTCATCCAAAACCTTATTTACTATTTTTCGGTCTAACCCAAAGCTATTTTTATAAAGTCTGCCATCTTCGATTATGCATGACGGTTTTCCATCAGTGATCATAAAGATCTGTTTATTCGAAAATTTCTTTCTTTGCAAAAGATGTCGGGCTCTTTCTAACCCTTGTAAAGTATTTGTGTGATAGGGACCAACTTTTAAATAGGGCAGATCATTTATCGAAATTTCCCATGCTTCATTTCCGAAAACTATTATATCGAGTGAATCCTTTGCATAGCTTGTCAGAATAAGCTCGGATAACGCCATAGCTACCTTCTTAGCAGGTGTAATCCTGTCTTCACCATAAAGTATCATGGAATGACTGATGTCTATTAGAAGAACGGTAGAAACCGAAGTATAATGATCTGTGTCATACACAGAAATATCATCTTCCTGAAGATTAACATTGTCGATGGAACTATGATTCAGCATATTCAGCATGGTTCCTACCGAATCAATTTGACCTATATCACTTCCCGGATTCCATTTTCTTGTTTCGGGCTGTCGTTCTAATCCCTTACCGGAGTGTTGAGTTTTATGTGAACCGAAACTGCCTTTTTTTAGATTTTTGAAAATTTCTTCAAGAGATTTCTGACGGAGGCTTCTTTCGGTCTTTTTGGTGATCACAATCTGATTTTGATCACCTTTTTCTATGTAACCGCGATCTTTTAGGTCATCCATAAAATCGCCTAAAGAATAGTCTTCATCAAACTGCTCAGTAATTTGGTACTCTTTATCTAATTCGGTAAGCCATCTGAGAGCTTGGGATACATCACCACTTGAAATAGTCAGTAATTCCTGAAAAAGATTCCAGAGTGTCTCGAAGGGAGACTTATTCCCCCCTTTTCCGAAGCGTTCATCCCATTGTGTGTATTTAAAATTCATATCTTATTTTAATATTTAAATACATCTTATCTTTAAACAGTTCCATGATTTATCAAACTACTAAATATTTGTTATGAACTCTAACCGCACTAAGATCGAAGAAGAATTATGGAGCGAAGGTTTTAAAAGAGTTATGGGTCTCGATGAGGTTGGAAGGGGATGTTTATGCGGACCGGTAGTTGCTGCGGGTGTAATCTTCGAAGAAGGGATTAAGATTGATGGAATAAAAGACAGTAAAGCAATTAATGAAAAGAATAGATTGCTATTAGAAGAAGAGATCAAAGAAAAAGCACTTTTTTATACAATTCAGGAAGGTTCACTTAAAGAAATATTTGATCTCAATATATTATGGGCATCTATAAATACAATGCAAAAATGTGCGGAAGAGAAAGGAGCAAATCCTGATTATTTGCTGGTAGATGGAAATAAATATACAACTTCTCTTATTCCTCATACCTGTATTATCAAGGGAGACGATAAATCCATATCAATCGGAGCTGCTTCAATTCTAGCTAAGAATTACAGAGACAGATATATGAAAAGACTAGGTGAAAAATTTCCTGAATTTAACTGGAAATCTAATGTTGGCTACCCAACACCACATCATAAAAGAGCATTAAAGCAGTTTGGTTATACACCTCATCATCGGTTAGGTTTTAATCTTGGAACTGACAAAAAATATCAAAAAGCTTAACGGTATATGCTGAAGTCTCTTTTATAAAGATCCATATTTAAACAAATAGCCAACATCAGAGAATTGGTCAGGAAAGCAGAGCCTCCGTAACTCACGAATGGAAGTGGAATACCAATTACAGGGAGTAAAGCTGTTGCACTTCCGATATTGACTACAAAATGTATAAAAAATACAGCGGTCACACTTACTGTTACAAGCTGAGCAAAAGGATGTTTATGGTTCCCTGCCATCTTCAAAAGTTTTAGAAAAAGAAATAGAAATGTAATTACGAGCAGACCAAGCCCTATGAACCCAAACTCTTCACCGATAACACAGGAAATAAAATCAGTCCATTGAGCGGGTAAAAATTTAAGTTGGGTTTGTGTCCCTTCCAAAAACCCTTTACCTAATAATCCTCCGGATCCTATAGCTGTCTTAGCTTGTATAACATTCCAACCTGCACCCGTAGGGTCAAAAGCCGGGTTCGTAAAAGCTGTTATTCTTGCAACTTGGTGAGGTTGCAGGATATCAGTTAAAGCTACATTCACACCAACAACTGTTACTATACTTGTAATAAGCGACGTAACGGTCAACCAAACTCTTTTTTGAACCATAAAGATCAAAAAGGCAATAAGTATGGTAGCAATTGCACCAAATTTCCAATCAAAAACAGTTAGATAAAGAATAATTGCGGGTGAAACTATATAGATAGAAACTCCATATGGTAAACCAGACCAAAATAACATTACAGGAATAAGTGCGAGAAAAACTATTGCTGTACCGGTATCATTTTGTAGAAAAATGAAAATTGTAGGAACTAAAATCATTAAAACAGCGATAAGGGCATATCTAATATTTTCGGCACTTATATCACGCCGGCTTGTAAGATATTGAGCTGTAGCAAGTATCGTAGCAATTTTCATTAATTCACTTGCTTGTAAATTAAATCCACCTATTCTAATCCAACTTTTAGCACCGTTTATTTCAGTACCGAAGAACAGAGTAAGAATTACCAATAGGAGGGCAACACCATAGAACAAATAGGAAATTTGCATATATGTTCTTGGGGTAAAGAATTGAAATAATAAAACAAGAACAACTGCTAATGCTACAAAAAACAACTGTTTTATAAAGTTATTTTTAATGTAATCAGGAAGAAATTCAGACACAGGTCCCTGAGTTGCACTGTAAATAGCTACCAATCCTATAACTGCAAGTACTATCCAGGCTCCAAATATTGACCAATTTAAATTTCTAAGATTGTTCATTGGCCCGCCGATGCTTCTGAATTATCCTCTTTAGGAACAAAATTTAAAACGTAATCAACCAGCCATTGTCTTTCTACTTCACCTTTCAAGTACTTCTCCAATATCAGAGAAGCTACAGGAACAGCAGAAATAGAAGCAAAACCTGCATTCTCCAAAAAAACAGTAACTACAATTTCAGGGTTTTCTGTTGGTGCAAAGGATGTATACCAACCATGTGAGAAACCAAAGGGGTTTTGAGCCGTTCCGGTTTTGCCGGAGACCTGAATATCAGGGATTGAAGCATAAAAACGTCCACTCCCTTCTAATACATTTCTTCGCATGCCTTTTTTGACAGTATTAAGATACTCTTCTTTTACCCAATCGATTTTTTCAATAGTTGAGTTGTTTTGCACAATACTTCCATCTGCTCGTTCTACTGCTCTCAGTAAATGAGGTTCGATTTTATACCCTCCATTTACAATGGAACTGGTCATTTGAGCGATCTGAAGAGGCGAAGCAGAAACGGCTCCCTGACCAATACCAAAGATTAATACATCACCTAAACCCCATTTTCTTTTACCCCATCTTTGGTCTAGATAACTACTGTCAGGAATAATCCCTCTATTAGCACTTGGAAGATCAATTTCATTTGGAACTCCAAGGCCAAAATCTTTAACTAATTTACTCCACGTGTTTAGTTTACCTGAAGTTGCAATTTTATCCATTACACTTAGAAAATAAGTGTTACTGGAATGAGCAATCGCGGATTCCATATCATAAAGTCCAGGATCGGCAAGATCTTTATATGGCCTACCTCTCATATAGTAACCACTGTTATAGATCTCAGTTTCAGGTGTCACAATACCAAGGTGTAAACCAATTATACCCATCAATGGCTTAAAGGTGGATCCCGGAGGTTGACGACTTGATATTGCTCTGTTAAACAAAGGACGTGTTGAATCCGAGTTGATAAACTGCCAGTATTCTTTATCAATCCTTCCGGCAAGTTTTTTTACTTCATATTCGGGAGAGCTGACAAGTGCTAGTATTTCACCAGTGTTGGGATTCATAGCTACGATACCACCACTTTTTCCTTTCATAAGTTGCTCAGCAAAAGCCTGGAGATCTGCATCAAGGGTCGTAATCAGGTTGTCACCCTGAACCGGCGGTTTCGCAATTTTTTGCTCTGTATACTTCCCTAAAGATTGCCCAAGAGCGTTTACTTTTAAATAATTTATTCCCAGATCACCTTTTAAATTATCTTGATAGTATAATTCAAGTCCGCTTTTACCAATCTTGTCACCCAGCCGAATCGACTGAGTTTGCTTATAATCGTTTTCATCTGCTTCACGAAGATAACCGAAAATATGTGAAGCTGTTAGCGGGGCAGGATAGTTTCTCTTACTATCAATCTGATGTCCGATCCCGGGAAGTTGCCAGAGATTTTCCTGAATAAGAGAAAAGACTTTGAAATCAACATCTGTAATAAGTTTAGATGTTCTGAAGCGGGAATATCTTTTGGCATCATTTACAAGTTCAGTAACAAGGCTGTCTGATTCTCCCAAAAGATCTGCTAATAACGGGATATTCTCAGAGTCAAAGTTAAGAGGAGTAATTGTTACCGAGTATATTGGCTGATTATCGACTAAAAGTGTGCCATTTCTATCATAAATCAACCCGCGGGCAGCATCTACATATTCCTGCCGGATCGAGTTTTTATCACCCAACTCGTCATAAACTTCATATTGAACTATCTGCAGGTAGAAGATTCTTCCTAAAACAACTAAACAGATCAGCACCATTATTGCCTGTAAAGCAAAAATAGACGTTCGAGTTCTGTTGGGTGAGTTGTTCATTAGTTTGCGTCTCCTTTAAGAATGTGTAAAATACTCCCAATCAGTGCTGTATATAAACTACTACCGATCAACAAAATTATAGGAGAGAATGAAAATTCGTAAACATTTAAGAATGACGAAAATCCTAAATAAAAGAGATTATGAAGAAAAGCAGCTCCCAGTATTAATACAAAAGCTTGCCAAATAATTAAACGGACTTCTGAGTTTCGGGAGACAATTTTGTAGAGTAGGAACATGGTAATTGTTTTAGCAAACATGTTTAATCCCCATGAATCAAATAAAGCATCCTGAAAAAGACCTAACCCTGCTGCAAAGAATAATACTTCATGCCGTTTATATCTTAATGCAGTCCAGAGCACAAAAACCAACACCGGATCTGCTATTGTACCATAAATGGTCAGGTACTGAAAAATAAGTAGTTGAGATAAAACAAATACAATTCCAATTCCAATATGTTTAATAAGCTTATTTCTCACTCAAAAATATCCTCATATTGATCATTCAAATTTGTAAGTGATGAATCAGGGGTAAAATTAATTATGAAACCCTGAGAAGCCTGAGCTATTGAAGCAAAAGGTCTTAAAAATATTCGTTGAGTTTCTTTTCCTTCTTCAATTTCTGTTCTTATTACTGAACCAATAGGAATTCCTGCTGGCAGTTCATTGCTGAAACCGGAAGTAACAACAGTATATCCTTCTTCAACCGGAATAGTCTGCGGTATAAAATCAATTACCATTTCTGTAAGGCTTTCACCGTTCCAGGAAACAATACCGGGTGCATTTTCTTCTTGAATTAACCCACTTACTCTGAAGAGGCTATTGTTATAAGGAAGAACCTGAGCATATTCGGCAGTAGTGAGGATTACTTTTCCAAGTAAACCATCCGAGGTAACTAAAGGCATTCCAACCTTAACGTTTTTCAAACTGCCTGAGTTTATAGTCAGACTTTTATTGATTCCATTCAGCTCTTTACCGATTATAAGTGTTGGTGTAAGGCTAAATTCAGTAGAATCCTGAAACGAGAGCAACTTACGAAGTTCTATATTTTCTTGTTCAATGGCCCTGAGCTTACTTAACTCATCCTGCAGAAGGATATTTTGGCGCTGTAAATAGGTATTCGTAGTAAGTGCCTGTCGATAAACCCGAATATTGGCAAGTGGGGATTGTAAAACACTTACAGTAATTGCTGAAAGTTGACGCAAACTATGTATACCGCCTTGATTTCTACTAACTGCAATGGTTACTGAAAGTAAAATGAGAATGGCAGTGATTATGTAGTCTTTAGCTTCACCAACTTTAAGTGTTTTAAATTGCATTCATTAATTCAATTAAGAAATAACAGGACGATAGTAATCAAGATTTTCTAAAATTGCTCCCGTACCTCTTACTACTGCTGTTAACGGATCTTCTGCAATATGAACAGGCAGATCAGTAGTTTCCATGATGAGTTTATCAAGGTTTTTGAGCAAAGCACCGCCACCGGTTAACATAATTCCGCGGTCCAGAATATCAGCAGAAAGTTCAGGTGGAGTTTGCTCCAGAGATTTTGTGATAGACTCAACTATGGTGTTAACTGATTCAGCAATCGCTTCCCGGGCATCTTTGGATGTAATATGTCTTGTTCTGGGAACTCCGTTTACAAGGTCACGTCCTTTTGTTATCATTTCAAGTTCTTCATCAAGAGGAGCTGCTGAACCAATTTCGCATTTTATCTTTTCAGCAGTTCTTTCACCGATCAAAAGGTTGTGGTTTCTTCTGAAATAGTTGATAATGTCATCATTCAGTTCATCACCACCAAGTCTTACAGATTGAGCGTAAACAATACCTGAGAGGGCGATCACCGCAATTTCAGTAGTTCCACCACCAATATCTACGATCATACTTCCCACTGGTTCATGAACATCCAATCCGATTCCAATAGCGGCTGCCATTGGCTCATCTACCAAATAAACTTCTTTAGCTCCGGCATGTTCAGCACTATCTCTTACAGCTCTTCGCTCTACCTCTGTAATACCACTAGGAACACAAATAACCATCTGGCGTGTTGATGAATACCATTTCATCTTCACTTTTTTGATCATACCCCTGATCATATGTTCAGCAACTTCAAAATCAGCAATTACACCATCTCGTAAAGGTCGTACGGTTCTGATATTTCTGTGTGTTTTTTCATGCATCAATCGAGCTTCATGACCGGTAGTTACAGGAATATTATTTTGATTAAGAGCAACAATACTTGGCTCATCCAAAACAATACCTTCACCACGGGCATATATCAGGGTATTAGCTGTGCCAAGATCGATTGCGATATCGGTATATAGAAAATCTAGAAGCCCCTTTTTCTGTTTATTTTTTGAGGAAGCAGGGGACGGGATTCCGTAATTATCAGACATTGCCAAAATAGTAGATGTTTAAAAGTGCTGGGTAGTTATTTTTTGAAAATACGAGAATGAAAGTGTATATGCGAAATATAATTTTTAATGTTTAAAATGCCTTTTTCCGGTAAAAATCATCGTCATGCCAAATTCGTTGGCTTTTGCGATAACTTCTTCATCACGAATACTTCCACCGGGTTGTATTACTGATGTTGCACCGGCCTTTGCTGCTGCTTCTATACCATCAGAAAAAGGGAAGAATGCATCGGAAGCGATAGCTGAGCCGGAAAGGTCCAAACCTTCTTTTTTTGCTTTATCAACCGCTATTTCAGAAGAGTCCACACGGCTTGTTTGTCCGGAACCAATACCTAAAGTTCTTCCTTCTTTTGCATAAACAATAGCATTTGACTTCACATTTCGAACTACTTTCCAGGCAAAAAGCAGGTCATTCATTTCATCGTTCGTGGGTTTTCTTTCTGTTACAACTTTGAAATCATTTTGATCAACAGGCTCAAGATCAGCATCCTGCGTTAACAGCCCACCAAAAATTGATCTGAAAGATTTGGCTTGTACTTCACTAACTTGCTTTTTGATCCGGATCAATCGTCTGTTTTTTTTCTGAGTCAGCAATTCCAGAGCTTCATCAGAAAAAGCGGGAGCAATAATGATCTCTGTGAAAATTTTATCAATTGCTTCAGCAGTTTCTAAATCCAGTTCTTCGTTAACAACAACAATTCCTCCAAATGGCGATACAGTATCTGTACTGAAAGCCTTTTTATAGGCTTCAGTTAGATTTTCTCCGATACCAACACCACAAGGAATAGTGTGCTTGATAATAGCGCAGGTAGATTTATCATCACTGAATGAGGAGATAATATTCAAAGCCGCATCCACATCTATAAAATTATTATAGCTGAGTTGCTTTCCGTGAAAACAGTCAATTATTGAATCCTGTTCTCCATATACAGCTGCTTTTTGATGCGGATTTTCTCCGTATCTCAGTTCTTGTGAAAGTGGTACAGAGTAATTGAATTGTTTTACAGGCTCTTCATCCACCAACTCATTGAAATAGTTCGCAATAGCAGAATCATAATCAGCTGTATGATTGAAGGCATCTTTCGCTAAGGACTTTCTCATCTCAAATGAGATTCCGTTTCCTTCATTAAGTTCGTAAATAAAATCTTTGTATTGATCGGGAGAGCTTAGAATTCCCACATGTGCAAAATTCTTAGCCGCTGCTCTTATCATGGTTGGTCCGCCAATATCTATAAATTCAGTAGCTGTTGCAGGAGTAATATCTTCTTTCACTTTCTCTTTAAATGGGTAGAGATTTACTACAACCAATTCGATAGGAGAGATTCCTAGGTTCTCAATTTCTTCAACATCGCTGGCGTGGCTTGTTCTGGCTAAAATTCCTCCATGAACCAAAGGATGAAGAGTTTTAACTCTTCCATCAAGGCATTCATTAAAGTCTGTTATTTCAGAAACATCTTTTACAGGTATTCCTGCTTCAGAAATAGCTTTTGCAGTTCCTCCGGTAGAAATTAAAGTAACTCCGCTATTATGAAGAGCAGTTGCCAATTCAACAATATTGGTTTTGTCGGATACAGAAAGTAATGCTCGATTAATTTTAAGTGGTGTAGTTGGTAGAGATGAAAGAGGTTTTAATGCCACTTTATTTGTTTTTTAGTGTTGTTAGATATTTTTGAATGGTCTCAGGAAGTAATATATGCTCTCTTTCAAGCACTTTTTCAGCAAGAGATGCAGCAGTATCAGAATCAGCAACCTTAACTGTTGATTGACCAATTACGGGACCTTCATCATATTCAGCAGTTACTACATGCACAGTACAACCGGACTGAGAATCTTTATTCCGGATCACAGCTTCATGAACTTTGGATCCGTAAAACCCTTTACCTCCGTACTTTGGAAGCAGGGAAGGGTGGATATTCAGAATCCTGTTGTCAAAGGACTGAATGATTTCAACAGGAATTTTCTTTAAATAGCCTGCCAAAATTAACAGGTCGGTGTTCCACTCTTCAAGTTTTGAAAGAACTGTTTTTGAATAATCAGATTCGCTATTGAATTGGTCCGGAGAAATAATGAAGGTAGGAATTCCGTGTTTTTGAGCTCTCTCGAGTGCAAAAGCAGATCTATTATTGGTAATTAATCCAACAATGTTTGCAGTCAGTTTACCATCTGAAACCGCATTAATAAGTGACTGAAAATTTGATCCAGAACCGGATGCAAATACAACAATGTTCTTCAACAGTGATTTATTTGAAGTTGCAGAAATACTTAACTGAAGATACGCAAAGTTTCACTGCTAATCAGGATAGAAATAGCTAACCGGAAGGATTTTTGATCAGATCAGGATTTTGGTCGAAAACCTGATAATTATTGAAGCTCCAGCTTATCTGAATAATGGTGATTCTGATAACAGTAGCTAATGGAATTGCCACCAACATCCCCAAAATACCGGCCACTTCTGCACCAATCAAAATGATAAATAAAATTGCTACGGGGTGCATATCCGCAGAGCGGGAAAAGAGAAGAGGTTGAAACACAATATTATCCAGCATCTGCACGATCAGAATAGCGATCATGCAAACCAGTACCAAAGAAAAGTCTCCGGTTTCTATTATTGAAATAATTATAGAAAGTATATAACCGATAATTGGACCAAAATAGGGGATAGTATTGGCTAAACCCACGGCAATGCCAACGGAAAGGGAATTATCTAATCCTGCTACAGAAAGTGTAGCCCAGGAACTGGCTGCAACCAGCAAACTCTGCAATAAAACACTTCTGAAATAAAGACCTAATCTCTTTTCAATCTTATCAATGAGTGTTAATGAAGTTTCGAAATACTTGTTTGGGATCAGCAATAAAAGATCTCTTCGAATCTTAGAACCATCTTTTAGAAAAAAGAATGCAGCAAAGGGAACAACTAAAATAGCTGAAAATATATCCGTAAAAACTCCGACGACATTACTGAAAACTGATGAAAATTGATCGAAATCAAATAAAGAATTTAGAACTTGAGTGAGATTGTTACTTAAAAAGCCCTCGGGAATAAAATCGTAATCATCACTTAATTTAGTTTCAACTTGATTGGCGATACTTTCAATATTCCGGATGTCTAGTTGACGAGCCAGCTGAACCATTTGGTCTGCCACTTTAGGAATAACGGTAGTAGAAGCATAAACAAAAACCAGAATTACTGCTGAAAGTGTGAGCGTAATGGCAAACGTTCTGGGGACTTTATTTCGCTGTAACCAGTTTACGATAGGATCTAAAACATAACTCAGAATCAAAGCAAGAACCAGATAAAGCACCAGATTCCCCAGCTTTACTAAAACCCACCCAAGAACGGCAATGGCTGCAATGCCAATGGCGAACTTCACTATTTTTTCAAGGGTAATGTTTTTCATTTATTCATTGATTCAAGTAAGCCGTCAATTTCTTTCAATATAATACTAGAATCGTATCCTTTTCTAAATAAATAATCGAATATTTTTTTTCTTCTTTTTTCGGGATCTGTTCGTAAAAGCGAAGGCTTTTTCTTTTCTATCAGTTCGTTTATAGTTTCGATCTTTGATTGTTGATCAAATTCTTCCTCCAAAACCTGAGCAATAGTGCTTTTTTTTATCTTCTTTTTTGTTAGTTCGGCTTTTATCTTGTTTGGTCCCCAGTTATTGAATCTGAATTTATCATGTACATACTTTTTAGCAAAAGCATAATTATTGATATAATTTTTTTCCTCAAGTTCAGCAATGATCTGATCCAGAATTTCGGAATCGTAGCCTTTTTTGATTCCTTTTAACCGCAATTCATGGCTTGCATGATCACGTCTGCCCAACAGACGAATTAAATATTCTTTGATTGACCAACTTTCTTCTTCCTTTTGGATTTCATTATATAGCTGTTCATCAATGACTGTTCCCTTACTAAGGTTCTGTTTAGTCAGAGTAGCATCAGACACACCGGATATAAATCCGTCTTCGGAATACAGAGAATAGCGAAAAGAGTTTTTTTTCTGAACTTCAATCCGATGAATTGTAACCGGAAGATCGGGTTCTTTCTTCGAATATTTCTTGTTGGAATAACTCATATCATTAAAAACAAAAAGCTCTGTTGTTTAAGAACAGAGCTTTTGAATATTGTTAGTACAAATCAGGCTTCAGCTTTTTCAGGCTCTTTTTCCTTCTCTTTGGATGCATCAGGAATAGGTTCATCCAGTTCCTCGCCACGAAGTTTAGCCCGAACCAGTTTCTCAATGCTTTCACATAGTTTGGGATCTTCTTCCAGGAACTGCATTGCAGCATCAGCACCTTGTCCGATAGGTTCGCCATCGTAGCGGAACCAACTGCCTCGTTTTTCAATTACATCGAATTCAACAGCCAGATCCAGAATCTCAGCGATCAATGAAGTCCCTTTTCCATACATGATATTGAACTCAACCACTTTGAAGGGTGGAGCCACTTTATTCTTGGCAACTTTTACTTTAGTTCGGTTACCAATTACTTCATCACCTTTTTTAATAGCTCCAATTCTACGGATATCCAGACGAACAGAAGAATAGAATTTAAGTGCGCGACCACCAGTGGTGGTTTCAGGATTGCCAAACATAACTCCGATCTTTTCACGTACCTGGTTTATGAAAATGCAGGAAGTATGTGTTTTACTCACAATACCCGTGATCTTTCTGAGAGCCTGCGACATCAAGCGAGCCTGAAGCCCCATATGAGAATCTCCCATTTCGCCTTCCAGTTCCGCGCGTGGAACCAGTGCAGCTACGGAGTCAACAACGATCACATCCAGTGCACCGGAGCGGATCAGTGTTTCTGTAATTTCGAGTGCTTGTTCACCACTATCAGGTTGTGATACAAGAAGTTCGTCGACTTTTATCCCTAATGCTTTAGCATATCTGGGATCGAAGGCGTGTTCAGCATCAATAAAAGCAGCGTATCCGCCATTTTTTTGTGCCTGTGCAATTACCTGTAGCGCCAAAGTAGTTTTACCACTCGCTTCCGGGCCGTAAATTTCCGTTACTCTACCTCTTGGTACACCTTGTACGCCCAATGCATAATCTACCATAATGGAACCGGTCGAAATAACGTCCACATCCTGAACGGCGTCTCCGCCCAACTTCATGATGGTTCCTTTCCCGTGTTGTTTTTCAATTTGCCCGACGGCAATATCTAATGCTTTAGATCTTTCTTTTGAGTCAGCCATGATTACATTTATTTTTGAATTTATTTACTACAAAGTTAACAAGGCAGGGTGTCATATCGTGTCATCATCTTCTGCGAAAGAATATATGTTCGATATATGTAAGAAAAAAATTTATTTCTAAATTTTTTAAATCACAATTTTCAAACTTCAAATTCCAAATTAAGCAGCTTTTAGAATTATTGAAGACATTATTTTCAATAATTGCGTTGCTTCATCCAGTAAATTAGATCGTTCTTTTTCAAGATGTTCATCATTACCGGTATCCACTAAATTAAGCCAGTAGCATGTTTCTTTAGCTTCTTTTCTGGAGATCTTCATTCTCATTTTGAAATCTTTCTTACTCAAAGCTTCATTGGCTACTATATAATTCGCTCCGATAGAACCCGAAGACCTGATCAACTGTTTACCATCTTCGAAGTTAGAAGTACAACGGGGGAGTTTTTTAACAAACACTCTCGTTGCTTTTGCAAAGACCAAAGTACGTTCTTCAAGATTGTAATTTTTCATTTGTCTGGAATTTGTAGTTTGAAAATTGAGATTTACCAAACCTTGGTTCTTAGTAAGACGGGTTAAAAAGAATTCCTTACAAAAAAAGTTTAAATCTGATTTATTTAACGAGTGCCTCTTAGCTGATTTTGTTTACTTTAGTGGGGATGGATTTTTATAAAAAATATTATAACCATGTCATTAATTAAAATGGGATTATAAAAATGATATTTGATGTGTTTGCAATTTTATTTTTTAGTTTCATTTTATGGATGCAACATAGTATTGGAAAATCAATAATGTTTTTTACCATTTCTTCCCCAGAAGAAAAACCATTTGTATTTTATTTATCTCAAGTGGTTTTATCATTTGCAGTATTATATTTCGCAATTGATCTAATACGAGAATTTTTGCGAAGCTAATTAACTTCTCTTCCAAGCAGGAGCTTGGGATGGAGATTTATGTCCTGCAATTTGTTATTTGTCTGAAATTTGATGCTTGTATTTTGGGATTTACTCTATAAAGTTATCACAATTTCATCCAAAGCAACCATCACGTCTTTAATCTGAGTTGTTGTAGTATAAGGAGCCGGACCAAATCTCAGGATCTGATCTCTGGCATCGGTGAAAATATCACGAGCCAGTAATTCTGCTCTGATCTCTCTGGCTTTTGGTGAAGTAAGAGATAGGAAGCCTCCATTATTTTCCGCAATCGATTTTTCATGAGTAAGTCGAATTACAGATGGATCAAAATCTTTATCGAGAAAATGCTTTTTAAGTAATTCTACTTTTTGAACATACTGATCTCTCAGGATTTCTTTAGTGAGTCCTTGTTCTTCAAAAAACTCGACCACTTTAGCTGCGCGATATTGAGAAGAGGGATCATAAGTTCCACTTGCGAAGCGTTGATCAGAATGATCGTAGTGAGTAGGGGAGTTGTCGCGTGGTTTTTCTAATGTACTGAATGAAGCAAACCAACCTGTTATTGCCGGACGCATATCACAGTCTTTTGGGAATCTCAGGAAACAATTGGCTTCGCCCCATTGAAGATATTTGTAACCACCGATCAGAATAAAACAATCATCCAGATCAGCTTCTCGAATAGAAATCGGTGCGACATTGGTTCCGTGATAGTCATCAATTAAAACAGGAACGTCGTACTTTCTGGCTGCTTGTGCAATTTCTGTGAGATGGTGATTGATCAAACTTGATTCAAAATAAACTCGTGACAGCATTATTGCAGAAGTTCTATCGTCGATCTCAGAGATAATTCGTTCTGCAAAACTTTCATCGGGATCGGTTGCTACATAAGTTACCTCCAAACCTTCTTCTTCCAGTCGATGAAGTTGACGAAACAGTGAGTGAAATTCTCCATCGGTTGAAATGATCTTGGGTTTATTCTTTAGATCAAGTCCACTCATCCAGCTTACAAAAAGAACATGTGTACTTTCTTCACGGCAGTAGAATCCATCGGGATCGTCATAAAATCCGCGCAAATAGTTTCTCAGTATCTCTGTTTTTTCAGCAGCTTTTTCCCACTTTTTGTCCACGAGCTCTGCGGTGTCCATGAAGTACTCTTTTTGTCCTTCCAGCGCTACATCCGGCCAGGCCTGATGTGAATGTCCGGTAAAAAGAAGTCGTTCAGAAACTCTGAAATGGGAGTAATGAGGGATAAGTTGTTGCGCTAATTCGTCGATGTTTTTCATAAGAATATGTTAGCCACTAAAACACAAAACCACAAAAAGATTGAGGGATTGTAGCATTTATAATTTTAATAGTTAACCAAAAAGTATGTGTTATAATTTAGTGTCTTGGTGATTTTGTGGCATTTAAAATTCTAAAAAGAAGATCTGATTTCCCAAAGGTCCGGAAAGATAGTCTGGTTTAATGTTCGTTGAAGGTAAGCAACTCCTTCTGATCCGCCTGTTCCTTTTTTAGTACCGATGGTTCGCTGCACCATTTTAACGTGTCGATATCTCCATTCCTGTAAACCTTCATCAAAATCTACCAATAATTCACTTACCAAAGCTGCTTCCTGATGTTCATTCATCATTTTGATGAGTTCCTTTTGATTTTCTTCAGAAGTATTGAACACAAGTCCCCGATCATTCTCTCTGGGCGATGAAACTGAATACCCTTTTTTCTTCAGATATTTGCAAAAGCTTTCCCAGATAGTCGGCTCTTTCATTTTCTGTTCCAGAATTTCGATGTGATTCGGATCATCTTTATGCGCTTCTTTCATCAACGGAAATCTCAATCCACACAAGATCTCAATTTCACGAAATTGCAGCGACTGAAATCCACTGGACTCTCCTAAAAACTTTCTAAAGCTGTTGAACTCAAGAGGAGTCATGGTTTCCAGAATATCTACCTGAGAAACAAGAGTTTTCATGATGGTTAGGATTCGTCTCATCGTTTTGATGGAAATCCATGTATTACCTGCTGAAAGTTCTTTGTTCAGTTTTCCAAACTCATGAATGATCTGCTTGAACCACAATTCATAGGTTTGATGAATGATGATGAACAGTGTTTCATCGTGTTCTTTAGGATCTGATTTGAGCTGCTGAAGTTCCAACAGTTCGTTTATTTTTAGGTAATTGGTGTATGTAAGGCTCATCTTTTTATTTTATTATGAGACAAAAGTAATGGAAAAAACTGTCATTTCGAACGAATGTGAGAAATCTAAGTATTTGCTTTGAGTAAAAATTTTAGATTTCTCCCGCTGGTCGAAATGACAAGGCAAATAAATCTATTTATCAACAGTTAGCTCACCAGCCATTGGAATTTGAAATTGTGTTTCAATGTATTCTTTTGAATCTGATTGAGCCAGAAGAAACATTAATTTTGTAAGTGCTGCTTCCATAGTCATATCTCCCCCAGATACAGCGCCAACATTTAACGCTGCTCGTCCGGCAGGATATTTGGTCAGATTAACAGCATCATAATCCGCCTGAGAAACAATAGCTACAATTACCCCGTGATCTCTGCACTTTTCAAAAAATGGAATCATATTGTATTCTCCTTTCATTGGAAAATTACCGCTACCAAAAGTTCGGACAATGATCGCTTTCAATTTGGTGAGATCTAAACAATCGAGAATATTCATGCTGAGTGAAGGATGGACAGTAAGAACAAATATCTCATTTGAAAAAGCAGCGTTATTCTCAAAAGCAGGGATCAGTTTTTTAGGCGGAACATGAAGTTCAATATCTAAACCAATTTCAGCAATGGGATCTAAATTCGGAGAGCCAAAAGCATCAAAATCACCAATACTCAGTTTAGTCGCGCGGTTTCCGCGGTAGACGTGATCATTGAAGCAAATACCGACTTCCTGCAATTCAGTAGTCGCCATTTCGATGGAATTGATAAGGTTTCGTCGGGCATCACTTCGCACGCTGCTCATTGGAACCTGACTTCCCGTAAAGATCACGGGTTTGGCTAAATTTTGTAACGAATAAGACAGTGC
This sequence comes from Balneola sp., assembly GCA_965215865.1. GTDB lineage: Bacteria > Bacteroidota > Rhodothermia > Balneolales > Balneolaceae > Balneola. The sequence goes on along the minus strand of OZ244125.1, from coordinate 2,285,193 downwards.
GGATGCTGTATAAGCCATGGTATCTGTTCCGTGCAGGATCACGAAGCCGTCATATTTTTCGTAATTAACATCTATGCATTGTGCCAGATTTATCCAGTGTTCTGAATTCAGATCAGAGCTGTCCTCAAAAAAAAGTGGGTAAGTTGTAATTTCAGCAAGTTCTTCTAATTCAGGGATCTGTTTGATGAGTAAATCTGACCAGGCTTCAGGATCCAGTTCCACGCCTTCGCCTTTTGCACTCATTGCAATGGTTCCGCCTGTTTGTATGAGAAGAATTTTTTTCATCTTGCTTATTTCCCGTAGCCGTTTAAATTAGCTATTCGCCGTACTAGTGCGAACGTTCTTAAAATTATTGCCAAATATAGCGTAAAAAAAGGAAGCGCTTAAAGTTTTCATCAAGAGAAAACAAAAATCTTAGCAATCTGAGGAGTTCACCATGAAAGTATACGATCCTGCCAGAATTCGAAATGTTGTGTTGTTGGGCCATTCCGGCTCCGGCAAAACAACCTTGGCTGAAACTATGTTGTTTGAAGCCGGAGCTATTAACAGAAGAGGAACCATAATAGAAGGTAATACGATATCCGACTATCATGAATTAGAGAAAGAGAAAGAAAAATCCATTTATTCATCGTTTATGAATCTGGATTGGAGAGGCCACAAGATCAATCTGATCGACACTCCCGGAACTTCAGATTATGTAGGTGAAGTAGTTGGTCCGCTGAGAGTTGCCGATACAGCCATTTTCACATTAAATGCTGAAAACGGAGTAGAGGTAGGAACGGATTCATTATGGAAATATGCCCGTAAGTATGAAGTTTCATCGATTTTTGTAGTAAATAAACTGGATAATGAACGCTCTGATTTCTGGCAAACTGTTCAGGAAGCAAAAGAACATTTTGGAAGAGAAGTTACGGTAGTACAGTTTCCGTACAGCGAAGGAAATGACTTTCACGCAATAGTGGATGTACTCAGAATGACGATGTACGAATTTCCGGAAGGAGGAGGAAAGCCGGATAAACTGCCTATCCCGGATTCTCTGAAAGATAAAGCAGAGAAACTGCATCAGGAATTGATCGAGATCATTGCAGAAAATGATGAGTCCTTAATGGAAATATACTTTGAACAAGGAGAACTGGATGAAGAACAAATGGAGGAAGGGTTACACCTTTCATTGGTAAAAGGACAGATTCATCCATTGTTTTGTGTGTGTGCAGCAAGGAATATGGGAACCGGTCGGGTAATGGGCTTTCTGGATGACATCGCTCCGAATCCTTTGGAAGGAAATGCTCCAAAAAGTCAGAATGGAGACGACTTTGAACTGGATCCCGACGGAAAACCCGTTCTGTTTTTATTCAAGACATATTCGGAATCTCATGTTGGGGATCTGATCTATTTTAAACAATACAGTGGATCTTCCGTTGCGGGAATGGATCTGATGAATAACTCAACTTCTAATTCAGTTAGGCTTGGAAGTCTCTACCTCACAGAAGGACACAAACGCATCAGCATAAATGAGATCAAAGCCGGGGATATTGGAGCAGTGGTAAAGTTGAAGGATGGGGAAGTAAATCACACTCTTTCAGAAAAAGGAAATAATATAGTTCTGGAAGAAATTGAATTTCCGCCTACAACAATCCGAACGGCCGTAAAGCTTACCAATGAAGGAGATGAAGACAAGCTTGGTAACGCGCTTCATCAAATCCACAGGGAAGACCCTTCCATCAAAATTGAGCATAGCCAGGAATTACGTCAGATCATTATTCATGCACAGGGCGAAGAACATTTGGGAGTAATTGAGCACCAGCTCCGAATTCGCTTCAAACTGGATGTTGAGTTTATAACCCCAAAAATTCCTTATCGGGAATCCATAACCACTCAGGTAAGATCGAAATACAAGCATAAAAAACAATCCGGTGGTGCAGGACAATATGCAGAAGTTGAATTGTTGATAGAACCTTACGAAGAAGGAATGCCTGAACCGCCCGATATGAAAGTAAGGAATACTGATGTACATGATCTTCCTTGGGGAGGTAAGCTGGTGTTCAATAATTGCATAGTTGGCGGTGTGATCGATAATCGGTTTATGCCCGCAATTCTGAAAGGCGTGATGGAAAAAATGCAGAATGGACCGATGAGCGGATGCTGTGCCCGGGATATAAGAGTTTCTGTATTTGACGGTTCCATGCATTCTGTGGATTCTAACGAAGCTGCATTTAAAACCGCTGCAAGAATGGCTTTCCGGGATGGTTTTTTGAAGGCCAATCCAAAACTTTTGGAGCCGATCTATGAAATTGAAGTGATCGTTCCTCAGGATTATATGGGAGAAGTATTAAGCGATCTTGGAACTCGCCGCGGACAAGTTCAGGGAATGGATGCTGAAGGAGCATTGCAAAAAATAAAAGCACATGTTCCCCTTGAAGAATTGGACCACTATTCCACAAGCTTAAAATCAATGACACAAGGCAGTGCTACTTATCAAAGGCATTTTTCTCACTATGCTCAGGTTCCGTTTGACGTTCAGGAACGTGTGATGAAGGAAAATGCAGAACTAGAGGAGGTTTAACCGGATTTCAGATCTTTGATGAAACAAACAATTCTGTTTTCTTCCAAAAAGCCGGATTTTTTATGAAATTGAATACTTTGCTCGTTATCTATTTCAACATCTGAGGCGAGTTGAGAACTTCCGTTTTCTTCTGCCCATTGCTCTGCTCGTTGGATCAACTCGGATGCAACTCCGTTTTTTCGGTAGGTTTCTTTTACATAAATCCCTTCCAGATAAGCAATGGGATAGGAGGTTGCGCCTTCTACAAAATCATTTCGAAGTGAGAGGTATGCAAAAGCAATGTATTCGTTTTTTTCTTTCACTAAGAAAGCTGTCTGATCTTCTTTTTCTAGAATCTGTTTACAGTATTCAAACTCAGTTTCAAAAGTATACTCCGGCCACAACTCAACAAAGAGATTAGCGAGTGCTTCTACGTTCTGTTCTGATAATTTTACAATTTGCATGATTAATGGTAGTCATGATAGACAAGAAAAAGAAAAAAGTCACTCAGAGCGATAGCGAAGAGTCTGCAAAGTTTAAGTTAGTATAGGAAATAGATGTGCAGATCCTTCGGAAGTGTCCTCAGGATGACTTTATTTTTTAATCAAATCGGATTAAATAGTATACGCAGGATAATCTACTTGGAACTCCGCAGAACCTGAAGGATCTGATGGTTTAAAGCTTGATAGAATACAATTACAAGAAGTGTAGAAGTTAGATAATTCACTTACAAAAAATGTCTTGTTTATAATCCTGACGATTTCTAAAAAAAAATTCCAGCTACACCGACCTTTAGAATTATTGGCGAGCCAAGAACGTAATGAAATCGACGGCTCCGAAGGAGCAATCATTACACTTCTGGCTGATTCTTGAATATGTATCATACGAGCGAAGACCTTTTGTAATGATTAGTCGATGTAATGGAGTTCGCGCCAATAATTCTTGTCGGGAGCTTTTGGTACTTTTGTCGGAACAAAAGTACATAGAGCCAAGGAACCGGATCTTATAAAAAGGCATAGCTTAGAGCAAGGGTACCTACTTTTGTCTTGATACAAAAGTAGCAAAAGATCAAGCCGAAGTATTTAAGACGGGTTCACTGATCCTGCGCTGAATAATCCTAAAGGTCTTCGTTCGTTCTGAGAAAGTTAGTATACTTTTCACCAGAAAGGATTATTCCTGCTTCGCAGACGCATACGGATCACGCTCTCTTGTCCGTCTTAAATCCTAAGGGCGAAGGTTTCTTCGAATTATCATTACCAATCTGTTATCTAATTACATAACATCTACAGAGATGATCAATTTTATATACCAAGAGTAAAGCGAATTCTAAAAATAAGTCGCAAAACCTATTTCAATACCGCTGGTTTTTGCAGGAGGATTTCCAAGAATATCTTTTTGCTCCTGATACCGGTAGTTTAGTCTGAATACGGTTTGATAAGTAGAGCGGAAGCTTATTCCCGGAACTAAAGCCCAGATCTCATCTCCGATATTACCATCTGTTTCATTAAAAGTGCCAACATTCCAATCAACGGATTCCAGTCTCAGAGCTACATTGAAAACGGCATTATCAAAACCGAACATGGGTTTATCAATTACCGGCTGAACAATATCCACAAAACCACCGCTTTGTTTTTCTCCGTATTGCTGAGTGAATGTACTTGGAACATCCACAAAAACCCATGCCCACTCGCCAACTATGTAAGTATCTGAAAACGGTAATTCTGTATTAAAATCTACAGCAAAAACGTCCAGTCTTCTCGGCTCATCAAGTATCAAGCCGTCATCTTCATGAGTGTTATAAATTCCGCCCATGTATGACAATCCTAGCTCACCTATATTTTGATTACGGACTGCAATCTTTCCGGTAAACAAAGGCTCGCCATTACTGGATTCTTCAAAACGCTCCTTATTATCCTTTGAAGCAGGTAAAAAAGTTCGGTTTTCAGTATTGGTGACTATAGAATTATCAAAACCATTGGTTAGATAGGCTTCATATCCAAAAGCCCAATCTTTCTGGTACATTTTTCCATACAAGCCAAAACCAACATTGCTCCAGGTAGCCGGAAGCATTTGTGTCATGGCAATTGGTCGATCAACAAATTCCCACTTTGGTCCGTCATGATTTTGATTAAATGCCCCAATCGGATTTACTACAACTCCGCCTCTTAAATTCAGCAGTGGGTGAAAATTCACATCCATGGCAGCAAATTCAATGGCGATCTCTTCACCACCTTCTTCAAACTCAAACTCACTCATGAATTTTATTCTGGAGCTGATGGAAGAGGTGATAAACAAGGTAACCCGAGGAATCCTGAATGAATGTCCGTCTGTAAGTCCGTCTTCACCAATGTATTTGTAGTCCGCTTCCAGATAACCACCGATCGAAACCGGAGAGCTTGATGTAGCATAAACTCGATTGCTTAATGCATCCATGTTCATTGCATTTTCCAGTGAATCTGATCGATCATCTTTCAAGAGAGACTGATCAACTTGAGCAATTAGTTGCTGAGAGAGGAATCCAATAAATAATGTGATAATTAACTTTTTCATCGTAGATCGATCTTTAAAATTTCTGATTCAATAAGTACTGGGAATGTTCTGAGCTCATTATCTGCGGGACCGCTTTGAACAGAACCGTTATTTGTGAATTCACTACCGTGAGCCGGGCATTCGAGGCGATCTCCAAAAACTCTTAGCTCCGTTCCCTGATGCGTACATCTCATCAAAAGGGCAGTGTAGGTTTCGGAATCATGGCGGTAAACAGCAATTGGATAACTGAGTTTACTGTTTTCAACTACCAGATAATCTCTTGAGCCTGAACCGTTTTCTGTTGAGAAAGCACTTAAAGGGATCTCCATAAAACTTCCGTTTATGTTTGCATTCAAATATTGAGTACCTGCACATCCCTGAAGAAACAGTGATGTGGAGATCAATCCTGCGCAACTCAATCCGCATACTTTTATAAATTCTTCTCTGTTCATTACAGCGACCTCAGGAATTTGAGAAGTGCTTGTTTGTCAGCATCACTTAGCGCAACAAACTCATCTCTGCTTTGCTGAGCTTCTCCACCATGAAGTTCAATAGCTTCCTGAATACTTTTAGCTCGTCCATCGTGCATGAGAAAGAATTCTCCACCTTGTGATTCCGGCGCTAAACCTAATCCCCAAAGTGGTGGAGTTCTCCATTCAAAAGTTTCTGCGGAACCTTCGGTAGCACCATCATCTAGTCCGGGCCCCATATCGTGAAGTAACAGATCTGAGTATGGAAATATGGTTTTATTGGAAAGAGCATCAATCTTGGATTGAGGTGTTGTGAAAGAAGGAACATGACAGGAAGAGCAATTGATACTCATAAAAACTTCTTTACCTCTGATGACTTCGGGATCGTCTGTGTCTCTTTGGATGGGAGCTTTGAGTGTTTGAAGATAGAATACAACATCACGAACGGTTTGATCGCTGACTTCAGGATCTGTTGATAATCCTGTATGTGGATCAAAGGGGTTGAAAGTAGAAGTTACTCCCATATCCTGATTATATGCACCTACTGTTTGATGAAGAAGATCAACTGCAGCAGCTTTTTTACCAAAACGACCGATATATTGTCCGCCAACAGGTTGATGAGATGGTTTTGGAATAAAATAGGATGGAGCATTAATATAATTCGGAACACCGGAAATTCCATCAGCGTCTGTATCATTAGGATCAGCATTATCCAGAATTTGTTGATCGGTTAACGCTTCAAGAAAACCCAGTCCTGTAACAGCCGGCGGTGTAAAATCCATAGAAGGAACACCATTTGGAAGTGTTTCAGGCTTAAACCCGGGAATTGCTCTGTTCTGGAGTTGAGGTCCTCCGATGCTGACATCAGGAGCGGTGTTTGGTTGCGTCTGCCCAAATCTGGTTAATGTGGTAAATGGATGTCCTTTACCGTCTCCGGCATGACAGCTTCCACATGAATTAGCGACGAAAACAGGACCAAGTCCTGATTCGGGAGTAAAAACCTCGTCATTAAATGCGATATCACCTTTAAGAAATCTGGATTGTTCGGAAGTGGAAAGCCCTTCGGTTGGGCCATCAAGTAAGTCGCTTTCGGCAGGAGCTTCGGGAATTAAACTATCGCAAGAGTAGATAGCAGCAACCAAAAGCAAAGCGGCATAAGCGGATTGTATTTTTCGGGTAGTCATGATGCTGTATTATTTTTATGTGAATATAAAAATATTTAGCCATGACTAAAAATTAAATAAGGATAAGATAAATTAGAATTCTGATGTTGTTTAATTCAACGAAAGCTGTTACAAAAAGGGCGATGTTTAATCTAGCTTAGATCTCTCGAATCTAAAAACGAACCTTGGAATGTTGTAGAGCAGAAAAAGAATAGAAATAAGCACTATGCCGCCAATGATCGGGATATTTGCGCCAAACACAAACATGGTTCCTATAGTAAAGCCAAGAAGATATTCGCCGAAATAAAGAGGAATAAAAAGAGATAAAGCGAATAAGCTAAGCATCAAATAATCAAGACCGGTAGATTCAATTGAAAACAGATATGAAACTACAATTCCGAATATGATTGCACTTACTAAGCGATATAGAACATTCTTGTTGTGTTCCTTTTGTGAAGCAATGTTTCTTTTTTCAATTCTGATCAGAACAACCCAGGTAGCCAAAGGAAAAGTAAGCAATCCCCACCAGTTTGAGATTCCGGGCAGGGTGTCATCTTGTAAGATATAATGAGTAACGATCCCACCGTGGAAATGTTCGAATAACAAATGAACAAATACCAATAATGCAGAGAATAGTGTAATGAATACTTTGTTTTTTTTGATGAGCTCTAATTCCACAGAAAGATAATCTAATTAATAACTGGGAAGTATTACTGGGATTTAAATACTTTGTTGCAGGGAATTAGGAATAGGTGAATTAGGAATACGGTGAACCTTTATTCCTAATTCACCTATTTCCATATTCCTAATTACTTACTGCCTCCCCAACTAACGCAAGCGTCTCGCTTGTGCATTTCTTGCAAAACGTTCGTCCAAGCGTGACGCTTGAACTAGAAAGGTAATTTACCACCCCAATTGAAAAATTCTTAATTCTTCATTGAATCATTACTAATTCACCTATTTCCATATTCCTAATTCTCACTCCTTAAAATATTTTCCATCTTTTTACCTCTGGCCAATTCATCAACCAGTTTGTCCAGATAGCGGCATTCCCGTGTGGTTTTATTGGTGATCTCTTCTACCCGATACCCGCAAATTACTCCGGTGATAAGGTGAGCGTTGGGATTTAAAGTTGCTCCCTTAAAGAAATCTTCGAAGTTAGTTTTAGAGTCGATCAACTCCTGAATTTTCTGTTCATCATAACCGGTGAGCCACTCAATAACCTGATGAAGCTCTTCTTTTGTCTTTCCTTTCTTTTCCACTTTGGTGACATAATGCGGATAGACCGAAGCGAAAGTCATTTTGGCTATGCGTTCATCGTGATGGCTGGTATCTGTTTTTGCTGGCATTATTCGATCCGTTTAATTCAGAGTTTTAAATTCAGGCTAGTTTATACAATATCGGAATTGCGGCGACATTGTTCTCATAAAAGTTATCCAGTACGTACGTTTTAAACGTTTTCTTAAAGATCAAGGAGGGCAGGATATTACTAAAGCTGTCCCATCTGCACTGATTAATGATCTTGTAATCTGATTGACCGGGATTTTCGGGGAGAAGAACAGTAGAGTTATCCAAACCAGTTTCCTGCTGAAACCAACCTGCAGTGTATTCCCAGATGCCGATATTCTGTTGAACATTGTTTGCATAAAAGAAATTAAATAAGAAAACACCTTGTCGGTTATGGTCGACGGAATCTATTTTTTTCACATTGGAGGCACTTAAGTAAAGTGTATTATTTGCAGCTTCGATTATTTTCTTCTCCAGATCTGTATATAGTTTATGGGATTTGATGTTTTCTGCAATGGATTTACTTTCTGTTTCGATAAGTACAACCACATCATATTTTGCGATATGAACCTCAGGTCTTTCTTCTAAAAGCTTTCCCTTTCCGGGCGGGATCAAACTGGCTTTAAAAACCACAGCACTTTCAACGCCATCAATAAGTTCAAGTTCACGACATGAGGATTTTGAATACTTAAGCAGTTCTTTCTTTTTGCTACTTGTGAATAGAAAAAAGGGCAGGGCTGATCGGTTTATTTCCGCGGCGAGTAAGAGAAAATGATGCCCAGAAGGTTCGACCAAAGAAACTTTATCGAACTTCAATTCCGGATTTACTACAGATATATTTGTATTGCTCTCCAACGATCAATCCCGATTTCTTTACATATTATTCATCTATTCAATGAATCAGAAGAACAGAATAAATAAACAAGAAATCCCTTCAAACTACAACTTGTTCATTATTAAGAGAGGTCATAAGTGCTCAAAAGTTCGTTCCAACGCAGAGCGTGTGGAACGAGGGGAAAGACTTGTTTATTCACTAATACTGTGCTTGCTCGTTTGAGATAATTCGAAAGTTAAAGGTAAGTGATCACTTACCTCAAGCCATTTAGAAACACTTCCAATTTCTATTTTGACTAATCGTTCAGCTATTGACTCACTTGCAAAGGCATAATCTATATGATATGGTTTCTCTAATTTTCTTTGTAAGTAGAAAGTCGGTTGAGACTCTTGACCTTGCTCTTCGTCAAAGAACTGGTGATATAAACTTTCAATGCCAAGTTCACTGAGTTCTAGAACAATATCAGAATGATTCCACCACCTATCCCATTGATCCCAGATAGTATTACTATTGAGATCTCCTGTAAGAATAAGATTGTTAAATTTATCTCTGTTAGTTTGAAGGTATTTCCAAAGTTGTCCTATGTAACCGAAGTTTGGCGAGTTATTTCTGTGGGCCCAAACGTTGATTAAGTTGAATTGATCATTAACACGACAAGGCAAAAAGTACTTAACAGTGTGGTCTTTGTAAGTATTTGACCAATCTAGTTGTACAAGGTCGATTTCTGTTCTTCCGAAAATCCCAATGCCTTTGTTTGTATTATCGCCTATCCAAAGGTGGTTATTTGACCATTCTTGGTACTTTGAATTTTTCGTTAAAACAGGATTTTCACACTCTTGAACCAAATAAATATCTGACTGTAACTTTTCTAAAGCTCCGAACTTTTTGCGAAGTGCGCCATTACAGTTCCAAGTTGTTATTTTCATTTTATTATTCAGAATACCAGAATCAGTATAAAGTGAACTCTATTAAGGTTCACTATATCCGTGTTGATTGTTAATGTATCAGATTAGAAAGAATAAAAGAGAAATCTCTTCAAACTACAACTTGGTCACTGATCTGTGGGGGGCAAATAGTTATAACACGTGTTGTAGGAAGTTTAATCTTCACCAAATAATTGATTTATATAATCTTCCTTGCTTGTATTTAAAAGTTGATCAATCATAAAGTTTTCCGGTTCTTCTTCCTTTAATGATTGCAACTCCTTTTTTCCTTTCTCTGTTTCTCCAAGTAAAATATAAGAATAAGCTCGATTCAGTCTATTTGCAGAAATCATGTGTTGTTTCTCCGGATTTGAAATTCGCTTAGTGAATATCTCAATACTCTTTTGGTAGTATTTATTAGCGGTTTTCGATTCTCCTTTCCGATCATATAACATTCCGGAGTACACCCATCCCTCTGCCAAATCAGGTTGTTTTTTAATTACCAATTCACTCTCAATTAGAGCATTGTGAAACTCTTTTCTCAATACGTAGATATTAGATTTACTAGAATGTGGTAAATAATATGATTCATCAAGTTTTATGGCTTTATCAAATACGATTAAAGCACTATCATAATTTCCTGCCATCATTAATTCCACAGCTTGATTATTAAATTCAATCGCTTTTGTATTATAACCGTTTCTCACCTCCTGAGATTTGCACGAGTATAACAGGAGAAGAATCAAAGCTATTTGGCCGTATTTTAACATATTTTGCTTTTCAAAATTGTTTCTATAAAAATTCAAATAATCGGTCAGACAGGGAATCTGTCAGACCGATTTTGAATCGTTATTCATCAATACTTAGCAGGAGTGCCCGCAGGCGGCAATGAGTTTTCTATAAATTCACGAATGTCATCATTGGCATTTTTCAGATCTTTAGCACGTAAATACATCATGTGTCCACTGCGGTAGCCTTTAAATGAAAAACGATCTTTCATTTTGCCACTCGGGTCGATCTGCCACATGGTATATTTGGCATCGAAATATTTTGTGGCTCCATCGTAATAACCACTCTGAACCATAGTGTGTAAATACGGATTCTGAGCCATAGCTTGTCGTAAATTCTCGCCGGTATTATCACCACTACTGTCCCACGGACGAACCGAACCAAACATATTGTACTTCAGGTCAGTTTTAAAATTAAGATGGTTTCTGAAATAATAATTCACAGCAGGGGTAAAGGAGTGAAGCCATGAAGTAAGTTCGGAATTAAAATCCGGTCTAATTCCGGCATCAGTTTTGTCTAACCCTTTGTATCGGGAATCCAATCTTCCAACAGTATGGCCTTCATCCCGAAGCAATTCTTTCCAAAAGAAGGAAGCAGGGACATCTAAATTATGTTGAAGAATTACTTTCTTGGAAATCCCAGAGTATCGCGCCATCATTTCTGCGGCCGCTTCTTTGTCAGCATCAGTTACAAATCCTCCTTTTGCAATAACAGGCATAAGTTCGTCTACAGCATAATTTTCAGCCATAAGCAGTACTTCGTCCAGATCTTTAGATTGAAGATCGGACGGCAGTTTTTCATGATACCACGCTGCTGCTGTGAAATATGGTAATCGGAGTGAAGCGCCCAACGGACCTTCACGTCTGCCGTTTCCATTGTGTATTCCAAGTTCAGTTGGTGAAACCAGAATCACACCATTCAAATACATCCATTGTCTGCTTTGTAATGCCAAAGCCAAACCGGAAACTCTGGTGGTTCCGTAGCTTTCTCCGATCAGATATTTTGGTGATCTCCAGCGGTTTGTTCGGGTAACAAACAGATTTATCCATTCTGAAAGGTATGCAATATCCTGATTTACTCCGAAGAATTGCTTTGTATCCGTTTCAGGATCAAGCACTCTGGAATAACCGGTGTTTACCGGATTTACGAAAACAATATCAGCTACATCCAGAACAGTATGGGGATTGTCTTTTACTCCATAAGGTTGAATGGGAAATCCTTCATCATCGATACGTAACACTTTTGGTCCGGTATAAGCCAAATGCATCCAAACAGATGCAGAACCGGGTCCGCCGTTAAAAGAGATCAGCAACGGTCGACGTGTATCATCTTTTATATCAGTTCTCCTATAATAAGTATAATTTAGTGCAGCGATTTCGTTTCCGTCTTCATCAATAACAGGTTGGAATCCTGTTGTTGCTGAATAGGGAATCTTAGAACCGTTAACAGTCACTTCATGAGAGGTTTCCACGGTTCTGTCAAAGTGTTCCGGAAGAGTGAAATCCTGGGCAGATATGGAAGTTAGCAGAAATAAAAAGAATAGAGTTGTTGAGAAGAGTCGTTTCATAATTTGATCGAGTTAGTTTTAATCAAAATAGCATTGGAAAATCAAAAATGCAGAAAAGAGAAGCGAGCAATTACAATTTTTAATTAAGCTGGATCAGTCAGTCTTTTAAGAGGGCATGCAATTTTTGGGCAGGTTTTCCTTGGCTTAAAGAATAGGGTCATCCTGAATCAAGTTCAGCACTTGGTTCAGGATGACCCATCATTTTTTTGAATTTATGCAACAACCAATGCAAATGTTTCGCCTGTGTAGTTCAGGTAAAGTTACTGGTCCAAGCGAGACGCTTGAACTGGAATGAGACTTTAGTCCTGCGAGTAATCTTGCAAAGGAAAAAGAATGGAGCCTACTTTTGTCTTGATACAAAAGTAACAAAAAATCAAGCCGAAGTATTTAAGACGGGCTCACTGATCCTACGCTGAATAATCCTAAAGGTCTTCGTTCATTCTAAGAAAGTTACTACACTCATCACCGGAAAGGATTATTCCTGCTTCGCAGACGCATCCGGATCAGGTTCACTTGTCCGTCTTAAATACTAAGGGCAAATTTTTCTAGAACTATAACTACTAAACGTCAACGAATTATCTAACATCTAAAAGGATCAAATCAAAAAAGATATTAATTATTATCTGAATTTAAATTTTCCATAAACTCTACAAACCTCTTTGGTAATTCAAAAGGACGTTCGGTAGGAATTGGAGGAAGGGTAGGTTGCGGATCGATAGTTGGTTTTTCGGGACGTAGTTCCGGTGTCCAGATAAAACCTTCCAATCTTCTGCTGTTCAATTCAGTATATTCCGGTAAAAATAATCCCTGATTTTTGCCCATCTTTGCTTCAACCATATCCCCGTTTTCGAAGATCAGAACGGTTTTGGGAGAAGTACTTTCAAAGGCACCGTCCGGTTCGTTATTCTCGTTAGTGATATGATATAGGACTTCACTGTTTGGATGTATCCGGATCCTGGAAATGTTTCCATTTTTGAAATCTGCAATCAGCGTATCGCCTTTGATCTGATTTAATCTTCCTGTTACCGTGTCTTCTTGTACAGCAAAAGGTTCAGGGTAGGAAGTAAGGCTTTGAACTTCGCTGCTATCAAGCTGAACAAAGATAAAGGGGCCGGAGAGCTGAATATTTTTATTCCATGCTTTTGGATTTCCTTTTAGTCGGAAGAGTTCTGTATCAGAATTGTAATATAAAGTATCAGATAGGGAAGAGAATTTTTCTGACCATACATTTACATCCGTAACAGCATCTATAGTTGTGGTCGAGTCTTTTTCATTGAGTTCAATCTCTTCGGCAAAGATGTGGGTGGTATCTGAGCTTACAGAATCTTCCACTGTTCGACGAAGGTACCCGTTCCCTCTGAGATATCTTCGTCCGGTAGAATCTGCTTCTAAATAATCACCGGTTAATAATGCATTGTTTGTGCTGTCAATTACGAGAAGATTATCAAATAAACGAAGGAATTTGGATTTACGATTAATGAACAAACTATCACCTTCTACATATTGCGCAGAATCTACCAACTGTACGTTTCCACGAAATTCGGCACTATCCTGATTCTGAAAATAGACCCCGGATTGAGCTTTCAAAATACCATTCTCGTTGTCTTCTAATCTGATCTCATCCAGAAAACGGCCTACTTTGGTTACAAAATTGTAATTCACTTTATTTCCGAAAAGCAGTGTACTGTCCTGCTTAATAATTACCCGACCTCTGAGTTGGCTGAAGTCTAACACATTGTAATAGACCAAAGAATCAGTCCAGATAATTTCGGTTGGAGTGGTGATCTGAATATTCCCAAAAGCTCTGAACTCATCTTTTTCGAGGAATTGCCAGGCACTGTCGCACACAATTGTAAACCCCCCGGTTCTTAATCGAGCTTCATATAATTTACGGATGGGTTCGCCGTCTACGGTAATGCTTTTCAGTGTTTTAACACTTTCAATCTGAACGGTGGTCTGGCCATGTACAACAGAAGAATTGATGAAACAAATCAAAATCAAAAAAGGCAGGTATTTTATCGATCCTTTCAATTGAATTGTGTTTTTCCGGTTACTTCGGTGAGTGTATAATTTGTAAGATCTGTATTTCCTACAAATCCGGTTGCAGCAATACTATCTGCTTCAGTTATAATGAGAACACGTCCCGGAGTGGTAACTTCGTCGTTTTCTCTTAACCATTTTAAATATTCGGAATACAGAAAACGTCCGTTTTGAGAATGAACAATCACATTTCCGAATAGTTCGAATTGTGCTTCTTTAGGCAGATAAATGGCACTGTCAGCAGAAACTTCAGTGTCCAGACTGTCACTTTTGAAGATATCTATTTCTACAGGTCCACTCAGGTAAGTTGTTTTATTTCTGTCTTTAGTGATGGAAAGGGCACGACTACTTTTCAGATTCAGTTTCAGAGTTCCGTTTTCGATAATGTCCATATCCACATCTTTTGTTGTGGAACTGGTGATTAAAGAATCCCCCAAAGCTTCCTGAATGCGTTCGTTATCATATTCAGACAATTCCGTGCATTGAGACACAATCAGAAAGAAAACTAACGAAGAAAATATGTACTTAAGTTGTACCAAAATAGCGATCTCCGGCGTCTCCCAAGCCGGGGATGATATAGGCTTGGTCATTAAGCTTTTCATCGATTGAGGCAGTTATGATCGGAACATCAGGATGATCGGTTTGAAGACGTTCAATCCCCTCAGGAGCTGCAATGAGAGCTACAAAACGGATATTTTTTGCTCCTGATTCTTTCAGAAACTTGACTGCGTGACTGCCACTACCACCAGTTGCCAGCATAGGATCCACCACAAGTGTAAATGCATTTTCTATACCATTTGGAAGATTGTGGTAGTAATTGACCGGCTCGTGTGTCTCTTCATCACGATAAACACCGATATGCCCCACTTTAGCTTCAGGTATAAAATTGATTATTCCATCTACAAGACTTAAACCGGCTCTCAAAATTGGAATTACTACAACATCGGTAGAGGGTGTGAAACCACTTGTTTTCTGAATGGGAGTTTCGACTTCAAATTCAGTTAAGGGCAATTCACTTAAAGCGTGATAGGCTAATATATTTCCGATATTAGCCATCGCTCTTCTGAATGCAGCTGTTTTGGTAGTCTTATCCCGTAAAGCAGTTAAGTAGATATCAATTACGGGATGGTCGACTTCCAATACATTATTCATAAAACTATTTACCTGTTTGGTCTTTCATTTTAGCGAAATAAGTTTTGCTGGCTACTGCTACTGTTCCTGAAAGTGCAAATAATGCGATGATATTCGGGAAGGTCATTAAGCCCAATGCAATATCACCAATTGCCCACACGGTTTCCAGAGCCAGTACAGCACCGACAAAGTGCATGATCAGATAAACAACTTTGTAATAAATAATGGATTTGTCACCTGCAAGATATTGAATGGATCTGTCTCCATAGTAACTCCAGCTAATTGCTGTAGAGATACCGAATAAAATCACACAGATAGTAACGATATATTTACCACCTGCGAAAGGTAGACCTTTCTCAAAAGCTAAGGCTGTTAAAGGGGCACCATTTTCAATTATAGAAGAATGCAATTCTACAACTTCATTACCATCAATGCTTTTTGCTACATATTTGTCGCCCTCTAAGGAAATTGAACCATTGAATAATTGTGTGCGACCTTCATCCGTGTAAAATTCTCCTGTTGGGTGGTCGTTTCTGATAACGTTACCATTAGTAGGAATACCATCCACGATAATCAAGGAATTTCCTTGTTCAATTTCATAAGTGTTTTCCAAACTGGATGCTAAGAATGGAACATCATGCTTTTGTTCCCAAACGCCGGTGCTAACGATCACAAGTCCGGTCATTGTACAAACTACAAGCGTATCAATAAAAGGCTCTAATAGAGCAACAACACCTTCACGAACAGGCTCTTTTGTTTTTGCAGCACCGTGAGCGATTGGAGCAGATCCCTGTCCCGCTTCATTCGAAAACAACCCACGTTTAATACCCCAAACTAAAGTTGTTAAGAACACTCCTGATCCAACACCGAATATTCCTGCTTCCGGAGTGAATGCATAAGATAAAATAGTTTTAAAGGCAGGAATAACTTCACTTGCGTTCATCAGAAGAATGATCAAAGCTCCTAGCACATAAATAATCGCCATTACCGGCATCAAACTCGCGGTAACTTTACCAATTCTTTTAATTCCACCAATAATTACAACTCCAACAAGTGAGGCAGTAACTAACCCGGTAACCCAACCCGGAACTAAGAAAGTACTTCTCATAGTATCAGCTACTGTATTAGCCTGAACTGCATTTCCTGTCAGGAACGAACAGATTACAGCCATAGCTGCAAAAAAGATGGCAAGCCATTTCCAGTTTTCTCCAAGTCCTTTTTCGATGTAATACATCGGTCCACCTGAAACAGAGCCATCATCATTTACTACTCTGTATTTAACAGCTAAGGTACATTCTGTGTACTTGATCGCCATTCCAAAGAATGCGGTAACCCACATCCAAAAAAGAGCACCGGGTCCACCGTAGTGAATCGCGATAGCAACACCGGCAATATTACCAATTCCAACGGTTGCTGAGAGTGCAGTGGTTAATGCTTGAAAGTGATTTACGTCACCAACTGCATCAGGGTGGTCATACTTTCCCATAACGGAAAGAACACCATGACCAAACTTCCGAACCTGTACAAAGCCAAGACGTAAAGTGATAAAAATCCCGAAACTAAGGAGAACAACAACCATAAATGGGAAGTTGGATGGAGTGCTCCAGACCAGATCGTTTAAACTGTTTACAATACTTTCAAATAATTCCATGCAATCATTTAATTTTGAATTAGTAGCTTTTTATGACCCATGAAAGTAAAAAAGATTTAGGAATAATTATTGATAACATTTTTTCTTTATCAATTTGCTCCAAAATAATAGTTATTTTAAGTGAACGATTTGAGGCAAGCTTTGTTTTTTTAAACGATTGGCTTAATATGAAGAATAAATTTTATCAAGGATAAAAGTTATGACTAAAGCAGACATTGTAGATATTATATCATCATCAGTAGGGCTAACTAAAGTAGAAACAGAAGCCGTTGTTAATGGTTTTATGGAAACTGTTATTGACGCTATGAAACGAGGAGAACATATCGAACTACGTGGTTTTGGTAGCTTTAAAGTTGTAAAACGAGCACAAAGAGTTGCTCGAAATCCCAAAACTAATGAAGAAGTCATAGTACCGGAGCAATATGTTCCGATGTTGAAAGTATCTAAAGACTTCAAAGAAGCGGTAAATGAAAGTATATCTGCTTAAAAAAATGATTTAGAAATACTTTGAAAAGTTCTTATTTTTAAAGCTGATCAATTCATAGAAATAAAAACAAGAAATTTTTTGGTGACTATTTATGCCAAGCGGTAAAAAAAGAAAGCGTTCAAAAATTGCAAAGCACAAACGCAAAAAGCGTCTGAGAAAAAACAGACACAAGAAGAAGAAATAAATTTTCGGCTCTGATTAAATCAATCAGAGCCTTTTTTATGCTCGTTTGTTTTCATCCCACTTGTACTTGCAACGTTTGCAGTGATATCGAGGACTTGAATTAGTAAGTAATAAAAATAAGCTACTGAAAACCAATCCGATAATAGTTATGAGGGAAAAAGGGGTTTTATTACTAGTCAAACTTGAATGACACTTAGGACAACGTATCTCTTCTTCCTGTATATCAGAATTAAGCTTTTTAAATTCGTTTAGAATTTCTTGTGCAACTGATAAATCGGAATCAGCTACAGCTAATCTGTATCCTCCCAGTACAATAGCAGTCCCTATAGAATATGAGGCGTTTTCATCTAGTAAAAATGAAAGAATTCCGGCGTCTGCTAATAACGATTTTGCAACCTGAGCTTCAGTTGGGTTAAAAAATTTATCAACTGCTACTAGCTTTGCTTCAGGCATCAAGCAGCCACAGCTCCGGATAAGATCTCATCAGAAATGTTTATTACCTTATTTGCTTTAAATAACAATTCCTGTAAACGTCTGCTCACAAGCTTGTTAACCTCAGGTAGGGTTTTTGGAGTATCAATTTGATATTGAAAGTAAGATATCAGATTAATAGTAGATAAATATTTTCCATTCTGATCACCTTCAATTTCAACATGCCAGCGGGTTATAATGTCGTCTTTAGCTAGAAGCTCATTTACATCTTTACTAACCGATTCCATCCATCGGCTTGCATTTTCAACTCTGTAATTTCCATTCTTATCTGGTTTTATTGGCTGACAAGTTTCTTCATTGAAGAACCAGGACATCTCTACATCAATGGTTGGGCTCACGTTTGTGTTTTTGAGTTTATCTATAGTCAGGAATGGATGTGAATCAAGGCCATCCAGTTTTTTAGCTAATGCAGCCTCTCTGAAGCTATCCCAATCAAAATTAATTGAAAGCATTCGAATAAAAGATGAAATGTCTGAAAGATTTATTTCTAATTCTAAACCGGTGGCATTTATTTTATTATTTTCCCAAGTCTTAAACATTTTGGTTGATATTCCTCTTTTTTCCAGATTAGTATCAACTGTATTTATGATTGAATTAAAAATAGGATATTCCATAAACCTCTTTACTTAGAATAAGTATTAAAACTTTAAGCTCTCATTGAATTATTACGAATTAAAATATTTAAACGAACTCATTAAATCCAAAATTCTTGGTAAAAAAATTGTATTGGCCAACACCAGATATAAAAATTTGATAGAATTTTTTATAGAAGGAGAAGCTGATGATCACCATAAATTGGTTTTCAGCACCAGTCCGGGCAATATGGCTATGTTTCTGGATTATTATTCAAATCCGAAAAAAAGAAACACAATTGCTTTTTTTGAAGAACTATACGGGTTATCGATAAAAAACGTGGAGTTGGCAGAGACAGATCGTATTCTAACCATTAGTGTTGATGATGAGTATGAACTTGTATTCAAAATATTCAGTAACAATGGAAATGTGTTGCTTTTAAAAGATGGAGAGCTGATAGATTCTTTTAAAGGGAATGAAGTTGAAGAGATAGATATACCGGAAGAAAAAGAGATCGACCTCTTTAAAGATCTAAAAGAGAAAGGGTCAGCAAAACAGAAGTTGACATCGCTAAATCCTCTTATCCCGAGAAATAATCTCGCTGATGTCATTTCAGAACATGATGTGGAAAGCATGAAAGAGGATCAGATCGTTGCTTTCATAAAAAAACTTACGAATGAAGTAGAAAACAATCCTTCCTGGAGATTACTTGAGAACGGGAATACTGCACTTTTTGATGAAAGTATCCTTCCACTGAAAACGGAAAAGTTTTTTGACAGCATAAATGATCTGATTGCTTACAGGTATAAAAATTATTCGCATGATCAGCGGTTAAGACAATTAAAAGGGGATCTGCTCAAACAGATAAAAAGGCAATTGAAGAGAGTTTCATCCGGTCTCAGAAATTTAGATAAAGCTGATAAAGGGATTGAGAGAGCTGAGAAATATGAAAAATTCGGACATCTATTGATGGCAAACGGTCATTTAAAAACTGATGATCCATCAAAGATTAATGTTAATGATTTGTATGAGGAGGGTTCAGAGATAGAAATCCCCCTGGATGAAAAACTTACAGTTATTGAAAATGCAGAGAAGTACTACTCTAAATCCAGAAACTCAATAAGATCTTATGAAGAAGCATTAGAAAGAATTCCTGTTCTGGAGAGCAAAAAAGAGGAGTTGGAAAAATTGAGAAATGAAATCGAGAATATTAATAAGCTTTATAAGCTCAAAGACTGGAAAAAAGACAAGTCAAAAGCTTTAAGTGAACTGGGAATTGGAGATAAAGAAGAAAATGAAGAAACGTTGCCTTTTCATACCCTGGAAGTGGAAAATTACCCGGTTTGGATCGGAAAAAACGCAAAAAGCAATGATAGATTAGTACAAATGGGGCACAAAGAAGATATTTGGTTGCATGCCAGAAAAGTGTCAGGCTCACATGCGTTGATCAGAATGGGAAATGATAAAGGAATGCCTCCAAAAAATGTAATTCTGGAAGTCGCATCTTTTGCAGCATTCAATTCAAAAGCCAAAGGAGCTGAAGTGGTGCCGGTAATAGTTACCAAAAAGAAATATGTGAGAAAGCCGAAAGGCGCTCCGGCTGGTGCCGTTTTAGTTGATAAGGAAGAAGTGGAGTTTGTAAAACCTAAAAAACCTGTTCAATGAGTGAATACAGACTAAAACAGTTTAAAGACAGCTTCTATATAACGGGCTTTATGGGAACCGGAAAAAGTGCAATTGGTTCATTACTTGCTCAGGAGTTAGAATTACCATTTCATGATTTGGACAAGTATCTGGTAAAAAAAGAAGAGATGTCAATTCCCGATATTTTTAAAGAATACGGAGAGGAATACTTCAGAACCAAAGAATGGGAATACCTGCAGGAACTAACAAGATCTTTTAAAGGAGTTGTTGCACTAGGTGGGGGAGCACTTCAAAATCAGCATGTTGTAGATCATTTGAAAGTACATGGATTATTGATCCATTTGGAAACACCACTAGAAGTAATTTTGGACAGGGTTCTAAGAAATCCCAAAAGACCAATTGTTAGAAACGAAAAGGGTGAAATTAAAAATAAGGAAACACTTAAAAATGAGTTAGAAACCTTATATTCGACAAGAAAAGAATTCTACAATCAGGCGCAAGTCAGGCTTACTACAACGGGACTCGAGGAAAAAGAAGCAGTTTTAAAAAGACTGATCAATAAAATTAAAAATTATGTCTAACCGTATTCAGCTGAATACAACATATACAAATCATCATAATATTCATGTTGGTTACCAACTGGAAAATGAAGTAAATGAGTATCTCACTGCAAATTTTGGGTTAAAGAAAGCAGTATTTATAGTTGATGAAAATGTTCTGGAGCTTTATAGAAAAACTTTTATAAAAGAAATTTCAGGCCTGTTCGATGAACCAATTTTCTGTTCAGTACCAGAAGGCGAGCAAAGCAAAAGCTTTTCACAATTCACTAAAATTACTGATAAGATTCTGAAAGCTAAAGTTGAGCGCCAAACACCAGTGATAGTAATTGGGGGAGGTGTTACGGGCGACTTAGGTGGATATGTAGCTTCATCTGTGTTAAGAGGCATGCCGCTGGTCCATATTCCAACGACTTTACTGGCGATGGTAGACAGTTCAATTGGCGGGAAAACCGGTGTGAATCATTCTGTGGGAAAAAACCTGATAGGAGCGTTTTATGAACCTAAAGCTGTATTTTCGGATCTGAAATTTTTAGAAACACTTCCCCAAAAAGAAATTATCAATGGGTTAGGTGAAGTAATTAAATATGGGATGATACAAGATGAATCTATTTTTTTGAGTCTCGAATCTTTATCCCTTTCTGAAAAATTCACTTATTCAAAAGAATGGGAACAATTAGTTACTAACTGCGCTAAAGTAAAGTCTGATATTGTATCAAAGGATTTTAAGGAATCCGGAGTACGTGAAATTCTTAATTTCGGTCATACTTTTGCTCATGTTATTGAAAGAGTTCGGGGATACGAAAATTCCTCTCATGGTGAAGCAGTTTATATGGGTATGTGGGGAGCAGTAAAGCTTTCAAATTTATTAGGATTTAATATAGATATAACCAATTTATCCGCGTTCAGGGCGTTGTATACATCGTCATTTGAGCCTCTGGAAACAGAAGAAGAATTAGCAAACTTAATGCTTCATGACAAAAAAGTTAAAGACGGCTCAATCAGATTCATCATATTGGAAGAAGCAGGACAAGCAAGATCGGAAGTTGTAAAGGACATATCTCTTATCAAAGAATCATGGAAATATATAATTCAGGAATTTAAATAGTGCCCGTAGTAAGATGGCTACATAGAGTTTGGAACACTTTCTGGGCAATAACAGCAGTAATTATTTTAACGGCTGTTATTGGTGGCGGAATTGTGTTTGGTCTTATTCAGCTTGAGCCTGCAAAAACATATCTCGCTACCCGTATTGAAACTAATTTCAGTGAAAAATATAACGGGGTATTTACAATTGGAGAACTAGATGGTTTGATCCCGTTTCGGATTGAGCTGAAAGATGTAAACCTTTATCCGGATTCATCAAGTATTACCTCAGTTTTTAAAAGTGATAGTATTTCAGCAAATCTGAATGTGCCGGCATTATTTCAACAGAGATTTGTAGTTACAGGATTGAATATAAAATCACCTGAAATTTTAATCGATCCTGAATCAGATACCTCATTATTGTATGCGCTTAAGAAAAAGGAAGTACAGTCATCTGAAATTGATACTACAGAAACCAAAAGGCCATTTTTTGAAATATTAGCTCCTAACGTAACAATTACAGAAGGTGAAATATTGATTCGAAACGCTTATAAACCAAACCAATTTACTTCAAATGCAGATAGTTTGGTAATTAAGGAGCTTGACCTCGCTATGTTCTTTGAATATAAGCAGGATGAACGGTTTCTGGATATTGAAAGGATGTCATTTGTTGCAGATGAAATAGAATTAGGTCGTAGCCAGATATTCGGGCAGATATACAGTGACAACAGGTTCCTTGAATTCAACTCATTTAATTTTATTAATAATGATTCCTATGTGAATTTTACCGGGAGAATAGATGGGATAAATATTTTTGAACTGGATTTTGTGAAACAGCTTAGAGAGGCAGAGTATGATTTGGATATAGATGAATTTTCGATATCTGAAGATCGTATAAATGCACTGCTCCCGGAGCTCCCGGATTTTAAATACCCTTTATTTGTACAAGCTGATTTTTCAGGTGGAATCAAAGATGTGAATGTGAATTCAACAAAAGTTGAATATGGAAGTTCTTCTATCAATGCATCAGGTAAACTATTTAATTTCGATAAAGAAGATCCTTTTCAATATGATTTAACTTTTTCTGATGTGTTACTTGATACTTCTGATGTAAAATATTTTTTCCCGGAGGTAAACCAGTATCAGCTTCAGGCAATTTCAAATACGAGGTTGTCAGCAGGGTTGACAGGCGATCTTAATGGAACAGAAGGAAATTTTTTAAGTGAGGGCAGACGAGGTAAAATTTCTCTTCTTGGAGAAATGGGCTTTGCTGATAACAAAAGTCTTGATGTTCAGTTTGAAACAGATTCGCTGAACATCGGAAATTTAGTGGGTGATTTTATCAGATCAACCAATATTACTTCAAAAGGTCAGTTTAAAACATCAGATTATAATGATTTTTCAAGTTTTGATTTATTTGAGTTTTCTTCTCTCAATTTGGAAGTCAACGATTCAACATTTTCACAAGTTGATATAAGTGCTACAGGCAGAAATAAGGTTATTTCGCCAAAATTTTTAATAGAAGCTCAAAACGGGACATTGGAGGGAGAGGGAAAAATTGACTTTTCGGAAGAAAAAAAGTCAATTCAACTTGAGGGCACAGGAAATAATTTAAGTGTTCAGTATTTTTTGCAATCCGAAAGTTTAGCAGACATTGTAATGGATGTTGAGTACAGTGCTGATTTTGAAGGAACTTCAATCAACGATGCAACAGGAGTGCTAAATGTAAATATACCTTTTTCAGTGTCTGATGGTGATACCCTGAAGCCTCAGCTGTTGTATGCTGATATTGCTAACCTTTCTGCAACCAATCGTTCGATCAGAGTTACTACTACTGCCGCAGATGTTAGTTTGGAAGGAAATTTTACTGTCACGCACTTACTCCCTTTATCAAATTATTGGATCGGTTTTTTTAAAGAACGACTGCAGAAGGAATTCTTTACCAAAGCTTTTACCAAATCTGTATTAATATCCGATAAAAAACTCAAAAATCAGGATTTCAATATAACTGCACAATTAAAAGATGTAGAGCTTTTAAAGCAATATTTTCCTGAATTTCCTGAAATGACAGCCTCAACCAGGGTAACTTCAAATATAACTGCCGATACAACCCGCTTGTTATTTAATGCAGATTTTTTTGATACAAAATTTGAGATAAATGATTTTAAAGCAGATTCCATAAGAACCCAACTAACAGGAAGTTTTAGATATAACCAGAGCTTGAAAGAATTCTCAAATCTTTTGATAAGCTCTGAAATGGTTCGCTTTAATACCCCATATTTTGAAACTGAAGGTTTTAGTTTTGATTTCGATATGGCTCGAGATTCAATAGAAATATCAAATTCTATAGAGGTCATAGGCGAAGAGGCAAGACTGGTTCTGGATAGTAAAGGTCTTTTAACAGATACATCAATAGTAGCGGAAATAAATAATTTTAAGCTTGGATCGGATATTTATTCATGGGAGAACAGAGATACTCCATCTTTGACTCTAACAAATAATGAGAGACTAATTTTTAGAGACTTCACTTTTCAAAACAGAGAAGAGCTATTCAATATTGAAGGCGCTTTTAGTGATGTTGTGACTGACTCTGTAAACTACTTTTTCAGAGGTGTTAAGCTGGACAGGATTTCGGATCTGATAAACGGCAAAGTCGATTTTGGTGGCAGTTTGAATGGAGTTTTTACAACACGGACTTTAACACGCATACCAACTGTTGAGGGTACGATTAATCTAAGTGCGTTTTCACTAAATAATCAAACGGTCGGGGATTTTGAGATATCAAGTGTGTTTGATAAAGATCTGAATAGATTTGATACTAATATTAATGTAACTACCGATTCTACTATTTATCCATCATATTTTGAAAGGAATGATAGAGAAGGACAGAACTTAGAGTTTTCAGGCTATGTACTTGCACCTGTAAACGGAGAATTCCCCAAAGTAGACTCTCTCTATCATTTTAATTTAGACTTTAATACTGTAGATCTTTGGATAGTTCCTTTTCTGATTCCAAAAGTATTTACAGAAATGGCAGGTGTTGCTACAGGTACGGGAGAAGTGTGGGGGAATCTCGAAACTTATGATTTCAAAGTAGATTACGACATCGGTCCGGATGATGCAGTTTATATGAAACCGCGATTTTTAGATACCTATTATTACGGTCAGGGTCCCATTACTTTTACACGTGCAGAAGGACTGGTATTTAAAGATATATTTTTAATAGACCCATCCGGAGGTCTTGCTGTTTTAGATGGTTGGTATAATTTTAATGATTTTCAACCTGTTCACAATATGGACATCAGGATTGATACAGAAGAATTCCAGTTTCTGAATAATAATTTTGACCCAACTGTTCCTTTTTTTGGTAAAGCTTACGGAACCGGTGTAGTAAACATTTCAGGAACTAATGTTAGTCCTGTTTTGACAACCATTGAACCCATGTTAATTTCGGATTTTTCACAAATAGAGCTTCCGTTGCTTGAAGAAACTGAATTCAATGAAGACAATAAGTTTATTCGTTTTGTTTCATCTTTTGATGAATACGGCCCTGATTCTACAACGTCATCAAATAATTCGTCATTTTCTGTAAATGAGCAGATCGATCTTTCGGAGCTTACTTTTGCAGAAAGGTTTACACTGGATCTTCAGTTCATTGCTAATAACCCGATGACAGTCAAGCTTATTTTTGATCAGATAACCGGAGATGTTATAACCGCAAATGGTACAGGAAGATTAAGAATTCGTCTTGAAGATGAGGATCTGAGTATTTTTGGAAGGTTTGATATCAGCGATGGAAATTATCAATTGGTTAGTGGTGATATATTTACTAGAAGATTCAATCTTGAACCCGGTGGAAGTATAATATGGGAAGGTGAACCCGGAAATGCGCGAATCAATATTAATGCAGTATATTCGGGAAGGCCTAATATCAGAACATTAACAACTGCCAGATCAGATCTGGATTTAACCGATCCAAGTAATATTCAGCGAACTCCTGTAGATTTAGTACTTAACATTAGTGGCTCTCTCTCAAGTATTCAAAACAATTTCTATTTTAGATTGCCCAATACATTTGAAGCGAGACAAAATTCGACATTATCAACTCAGATAGCTTCGTTAAACAGAAACGAGGATGAAAAATTACTCCAGGCCACAAGCTTTCTGTTAATGGGAGATTTTATACCGGCAACATCAGTTAATGGAGCTTCATCACTAACAGAGAACTTTACAGGGAGTGGAGCTGTTCTTAATCCACTGATATCGAACCAATTAATAAGTCCTTTGCTTTCTAATCAAATTAACTCGTTATTAAGTAGTGATATAAGTAGTTTTGATGTGGATTTTAATTTAAATACCTACAATCAGGTAGATTTAGGGTTAGCACTAAGACTTTATAATGACAGAATTATTATTCGCAGAGATGGACAACTAACCGGAGCTCAATCAAACATCGGAGATTTAGGGGCTACATATAAAATTAACAGAACATTTTCTGTTACCGCTTTTCACCGGCAAGATCCTACATTCAGTAATTTGTCTAATGGGCAAGAAACGCAACAAGGCCAGGATATAAACGGGGTAGGAGTAGAAGCGGAAGTAAGTTTTAATACATGGCAGGACTTTTTCAGAAGACTTGGAAGTCCATTTAGAAAATTATTCGGAAATAAAGATAAAGAAGAAGAAAACGATGGGAATGAAAATCCCAGTTAATAAAAGGAATTAATGAGTAGAAGCTCACGAGAAAGTAGTTTAGAACAAATAATAATAGATCTAGTAAAAAGCAGTCCTAACAACTCATTACAAAGAGATGTAATTGCAAACGCTTTAGCTATAAATAGCAAAAAAGAGCACAGGAAACTTGATAAAGCAATAGGAAAGCTTGATAAAAAAGGAATATTGAGTAAGAATGGACCTCAAATTCAGCTAAGAACATCTCACAAAAAAATAAATAAACAAGATTCTAATTTAGTTGAAGGATACATTCAATTGACCCCAAGAGGGACCGGTTATGTAATTGTAGAAGGGATGGAAGAAGATGTAATGATTCCCGGAAATGATACAGGTTTAAGTTTACCAAATGATATTGTCTCGGTTAAAATAACAGGTAAAAGAAACAGTGGGCAGCCTAAAGGAAAGGTTGTAGAAATTAAAAAGCGAGGTAAAGAATTTTACGTTGGTACATTCAAAAGAACCGGAGACAGAACTTATTTAATAGAGCCAGACCAAAAATCTGCACATATTAATTTCTTTGTTTTAAAAGACAATGTTAACGGAGCTCATAATGATGACAAAGTTCTGTTTAAGCTCAAAAACTGGACACATCCTAAAGCATTACCTGAAGCAGAAGTAACTTCCATATTAGGAAAATCAGGTACGAATGACGCCAACATCTTATCAATTTTAGCTGAAAATGAATTAGTAGCTGATTTTGATAAGGAAGTGGAAAATTTTGCAGAAAGGATTCCGGTAGAAATTCCCGAAGAAGAATTTAAGCGACGTAAAGATATGCGGGAAGATTTTGTATTTACCATTGATCCGGCGGATGCTAAAGATTTTGATGATGCTTTAAGTATTGAAGTACTTGAAAATGGGAATTATTATCTCGGAGTTCATATAGCTGATGTAAGTCATTATGTAACCTCTGATACTATTTTGGATAAAGAAGCTTACAGCAGGGGAACCAGTGTGTATTTGGTTGATAGAGTGATTCCAATGCTACCTGAGAAACTTAGTAATGGGGTATGTAGTCTTCGTCCAAATGAAGATAAGCTTACTTACAGTTGTTTCATGGAAATTGATTCCAAAGGCAATTTGGTGGATTATTCCATCGAAGAAACTGCAATTCATTCAAGGCAACGTTTTAGCTATGAAGAAGCTCAGGAAGTATTGGACGGAGCAAATCATAAATATAAAAAAGAGCTCAAGACAGCAGAAAAATTAGCTAAAGCATTATATAAGAAAAGGTTCAAGGAAGGAGCGATTGATTTTGATAATCCGGAACCAAAATTTGTTCTAGACGACAAAGGCACACCTATAGAAGTAATCATTAAAAAGAGAATATTTGCTCATCGGCTTATTGAAGAATGTATGTTGATGGCCAATAAGACGGTTGCATTGCATGTCGACAATCTTCGAAAAGATTCGGGAAAGAAGAAGTCAAAAAATCTGTTTCCCTTTTTCTATCGTATTCATGATAAACCGGATCAGGAAAAATTAGCTGGTGTAGCCGAACAAGTAGCTCCTTTTAACATTAAGTTTGAAGTAACGGATAACATGAGCCCTAAAAAGATCAATAACCTGCTTCAGCAAGTAAAAAATACTCCGGTCGAATCAATAGTTAATGGGTTAATGTTACGATCGATGGCAAAAGCTGAGTACTCTCCGGCAAATATTGGACACTTTGGTTTAGGATTTCCACATTACGCACACTTTACCAGTCCTATAAGACGTTACCCTGATGTAATTGTTCATAGACTATTAAAAAAATATTCTTCCGGTACAACCAGTTATAATTTTGAAGCACTCACAAAACACGGCGAACATTGTAGTAGTCGTGAAAGAGTTGCAGTAGATGCTGAAAGAGATTCTATAAAATTAAAACAAGTGGAATTTTTAAGTACAAAAATAGGCGAAAACTTTAAGGGCACAATAACAGGTGTTACTGAAAGAGGTATTTTTGTAAATCTGAATGATGTTCATTGTGAAGGGATGGTAAGAGTCTCTGATTTGAAAGGTGACTATTATGTATACAACTCAAAAATACATGCACTTGTAGGTCGTTCCTCAGGAAGATCATATAAATTAGGCGATGGTATTCAGGTAAAAGTTGAAAGCACTAATACCCAAAAACGACAAATTGATTTTACACTAGCAAAATAAACTGGTATTGATATGAAGGCACGAATATTATTAACCGTTTTAGTAGGCTTAATAGCTTCAAGTATTTCTTATTCTCAGTATTTTTCATATGGGAAAAACAGGGTCCAATATGAAGATTTTGAATGGCGCTATCTTCAATCAAAACATTTTGATGTTTATTATTACGGGGAGAAAAACTACAAACTAGCTGAATTTGCAGCTATGAGTGTGGAAAGTGCTTATAAACAATTGAAAGAGGATTTTGATCACGAACTTTCAGATAGAATATCAGTTATTATTTATGACTCACATAATGATTTTTCACAAACTAATGTAGTAGCACTTCCAATAAGTGCAGAGGGGATAGGCGGGGTTACAGACAAATATAAAAATAGAATGACCATTCCCTATGGTGGTGACTACACAGATTTTAGAAGAACTATTCATCATGAATTAGTACACGCAGTGTTTAATGATATGTTTTATGGAGGGTCTCTAAATTCCATTATTCAAAATAATATTCAATTAGTTTTTCCTTTGTGGTTCGAAGAGGGCTTAGCCGAATACACGGCGTTGGGTTGGGATACAAATACAGATATGTTTATAAGAGATGCTGTTATTAATAATTATTTGGCACCTATTCCATATTTGAATGGATACTATGCATATAGAGGTGGGCAATCTGTATGGAATTACATAGTAGAGGAATATGGCAGAGAAAAAATAGCAGAAATACTTCAGAGCATTAAAACCAGCAGAAGTATTCAATATGGATTAAGAACTTCTCTTGGCTTAAGTATTGAAGAACTATCGAAAGCCTGGACTGAGTCTCTCAAAAAAAGGTATTACCCTGAAGTTGCGGAGCGTGAAAGAGCTGATGGTATTGCAACGTTACTCACCAAGCGTGGAGATTTTGGAACCTATAATACAAGTGCCGCTATTTCACCTCAAGGCGATAAAGTAGCTTTTATTACAAACAGCAGAGGTTATTTCGATGTAGTTGTAATAAGTACAATAAATGGCGAAAAACTAAAAACTCTTATCAGAGGAGAAGATAATCCGGATTTTGAAGAGCTTAATATTTTAAACCCAAACCTGACTTGGTCTCCTGATGGATCTAAGATAGCACTTTCCACTAAGACAAAAGGCAGGGATGATATTGCAATAATTGATTATAGTACTAAGGAAATCGAGAAGATCAAGTTTCCGAAAATTGATGCAATTGGTTCTGTCTCTTGGTCTCCTGATGGCTCTAAAATAGCATTTGATGGGAATATCGGACCTTTTCAGGATATTTTTATTTATGAACTTGAATCTAAGTCTTTAGCTAATCTAACAAAAGATATATACTCAGATAGAGAACCGGCCTGGGCTAGTGACTCAAAGTCTGTATTCTTTGTTTCTGACAGAGGTGAGAATGTTGCTTTGGGAGAGACTACAAAAACGAATAAACTTCTTGATGATAGCAGTATTTATCAAACTGATATATATGAAGCGAATATCGATAATAATTTTGCATCACAGATTACTGACACCCCAAACTGGAACGAGTTCCAACCAATTACTACGCAAACAGGAAAACTTCTTTTTATTTCTGATGAGAATGGTATACAGAATCTAAAAGAATTGAACTTACGAACAAGAACAACAATAGCGCTATCAGACTTTCAAACGGGAGTTTCTCAGATATCCATTAGTGCTGATGGAAGTAAACTTGCTTTTAATGCTATCAATGATGGATATCTTGATATTTTTCTATTGAAATCTCCTTTGAATAAAGAGATTAAAAATTCTATCACAGATAATTATTGGGCCAAAAGAAGATCAACGGAAACGCAAGGTCAAAGAGTACCGGCTACTAAATATGCTCAGAATTTATTTAAACGAGGCGTGGTATCCATTTCTGAAGTAGAAGCCAAAGAAAAAATAGAATCAGATTCGCTTGCCAAAACCGACACTACCAAAAAAAGTATAGATTTCAGAAATTACGTTTTTGCAGATGACGTTGTTCAGGATACTACAATTTATCTTAGTGATGTAGAAGCATTCAGTGTAGAAAATAATTTAACTTCTGATGGTAGATATGTACCTCAGGAATACAGACTTAAATTTGATGTCGATATAGCTTATAGCCCTACTTTTGTGGCGTCTACTTATGGGTCATTTGCGCTAACTCAATTTATTGTTAGTGATTTGCTGGGTGATCATCAACTTGCATTTGGAACTAACTTTGTCTTTGATTTAAGAGAAAGTGACTATAGCATTCAATACGGAAACCTTAAACGGAGAACTAATTATTTTGTTAGTTACTTCCACACATCCAGAAAATACCAAAGTTTTTATGGAGAATTAATTCGCTACAGAACTTATGGTTTAGGCGGAACAGTTCAGTATCCTTTTGATAAGTTCAGAAGACTGGACTTTAATTTTACTTTCCTTAATGTAGACCTTGATTATAATTCTGTTTTCGATGGATTTGGAAGCACGGTTGACAGGAGTGATAACAGTCAGTTTATATATCCTGAAATAATATATACAGATGACAAAACCAAGCCCGGTTTTATTACTCCATCAGGTGGATACAGGTATTCGGTTGGAATTAGTGGAAGTCCGGTAATCGGAAGTTCTGCCCCTGAATTCGCTTCAATTTTAGGGGATTTTAG
Organism: Balneola sp.; assembly: GCA_965215865.1. Taxonomy (GTDB): domain Bacteria; phylum Bacteroidota; class Rhodothermia; order Balneolales; family Balneolaceae; genus Balneola. The sequence continues at coordinate 2,253,720 of OZ244125.1, read as the reverse complement.
AAAATATATAGATTTAGGAACAAGATATTCTTTAGCTTTTAGATATTCGGGAGGTGCTTCAACGGGTAAGGATTCTCAAAACTATTTTCTTGGTGGAAAACTGGGATGGTTAAATCAACAATATTCGAATAATGGTTTTTCCTTAGACCGTATTACAGATAACTTTTTTACAGTTCCTGCATTACCATTAAGAGGCTTTGCATATAATTCTATAAATGGGGATAAATTTAGTTTAATTAATGCTGAATTCAGATTTCCAATATTTGCGGCATTAGTTCCGGGAGCACTGCCTATTCTTCCATTATATAATGTAACAGGAGTCGCCTTTCTTGACGCTGGTACTGCCTGGGGAAAATCTATTGATACTAATTTAACACCAGACCCTGTACAAGGACAGGAAACAATTGTTAATGGTAAAGAATTGGATTTTAAGGTTGCTCAGGAAAGACTAGGTTATTTTAGAAATCAGGACGGATCGTTTTCAGAATTTACCTATCTGGACGGAGATATCTTGATCGGTGCAGGCTTTGGGCTTAGGTCAATTTTCCTTGGCTTGCCTTTTGGATACGACATAGGGTGGGCATATGATAGAACTGGATTCAGCCCGAACCCTGTTCATTACTTTACGATCGGAATAGATTTTTAAAATAAATTTTAGTTCCCAGAATTAAAGCTACTTGTGATTAGTAATCTGTGGTATTTTTTTTCGGGATCCAAGTAATAAACAAAGCTCTGATATTCCTGATATCTTTTAGTGATGGAGTCATTGATAGGGACCGGTTCTGTATTAACAGAGCCTCTATTTTTAAGGAAATATTTATACCGATAGGTTCCCTGCTTTATTAAAAATCTACTTGTCCATAAATTGGTTTCGGGGTTGTACTTTAATTTTGATTCACTGTCTAAAATCCATGAATTAAAGTCGCCAGCTACATAAAGTTCAGTATTTTTTGTATTCAAACTCCCTGAATCAAACCTGAAAGTAGTTTCAGCGTATCTTGAATCTCTTTTCGAATCAGGTCTTCCGAAATTGGTATTATAGCTTGTACTCGGAGACGCAGAAAAGTTTAAAATATCTCTTTTCAGAAAAATTCTTGGCGGAGTAAACTCAGGTTGCCAGTCTTCAATTTTGTCAAGATTAATGTTCAGGTCAGTAAGATCGAGCGGAATAAAATCAAACCCTGCCGGGAAAGAATTACTTCTTGGTGTATAAAACCTGACTTTACCCGGAGTGGTTATATCAAAAGTTGATGTTGATTTCGCATTTCCCCAAAAACGATTCTGAACAAAGCTGAAAGCAAGGTCAAATTGTGGAAACTCCACCTCCTTCGGATATTCATAAACTGAAAACAGTTGATCTGAAGCAGAAAAATTATTCCCCGAATTAAAAAGAGTTTCAACCCGTGAAGTAATTTCACCAGTCTGTTCTGTTACAAAAAAGGGTATACTGAACAGCTTGGTATTTGATGAATAATCATACACATTCAGTAAGTAGTTGCCACTTGTTGTAAATTTCAGAACGTTATTTGGAAACTCAGTTTTATAATGGAAAAAATTGGGTTTTGATAATGTGTTTTTCTCACCACCCGAAATTATCAATTCATTAAATCCGTCCAGGTACCAGGCTTCAGGTATATTGCTCGGATTCCAGTTTTGATCAAAATGCTCAAAAGTGATCCTGAACTGAGCAGAAATAGAAGTGAGCTCATCAAATTCCAGCACCAGCTTTTCTCTGTTATTGAGAGTGATGATAGGAGGGTTGTCAACATTTCCTTTTCTGTAAAGTTGAATGCTTTGAAATGAATCAGGAGCCGGCAATTGATTAGATACTAATAGTAAACCTTGATCCTGATTATTGACAGGGGCGGAATAACGAGTAGACAGATCAGAAGACCCCGAACATGATAAACAGCAAATCAGAAGAAACAGCAAGGGAAATCTATACATTAACCTTTCCTTCAAATACGAAATTAGCAGGTCCTGAAAGCTCGATATTCGTATAAATTTTTTTATCAGCATTGAATTTAAAAGATACATTCAGATCGCCACCTTCAACTCTCACTAAATAATTATTATTGGTCTGGTTATTTTGTGAAGAGAAATGAGCTGCAATCGCAGATGCAATAGCTCCGGTTCCACAGGCTAAAGTTAAATCTTCGACACCTCGTTCATATGTTTGTAATCGAATAGCAGAATGATCAGTTTTACATACAAAATTTACATTCGTCCCGGGAGGATTAAGAGAATCATGGTTTCTGATTGCTGATCCAATGGTTACCAACTCAGGTTCTTTGTCAAGTTGATCCGAAGCTACAAAACTTACAACGTGTTCTGTGCCGGTATATACCTGTACAAGTTGTTGGTTATCAACTCTAATATTTGCGGGCAATGAAACATCCGGAAAACTCACAGAAACCAAGTTCTTTTGCAGATCAACTTCAGCTTTATATACCGAATTGTGAACATTAAAGGTTTGTGCTGATCCAAAACCATGAGTAGAAGCAAATAATGCTAAGCAACGGCTTCCGTTTCCACACATTCCGGCATCACTGCCGTCTGCGTTCCTGTAAACCATGGTATAATCAACTCCTTCAATTTGTGGGCTTTCTAAAGCAATTAGTCCATCTGCTCCGATACCAAATCGTCTGTGACATAAGACGGGAGTAAAGGCTATGATCTCCTCAATTGATAACTGAAGTTCTCTATTGTCGATAATCACAAAATCATTACCGGCGCCTTCCATTTTATAAAACTTAATTCCGGTCATTATTCTACAAATGCAGGTAAATGTTTCCAGTTTTCACTTTCCGGTATATAAGGTTCTAAACCTCTCATTAATGCTGAAAACCTGAATGAGAGAACAACGAATATCAATTTTGGAGATACATTCTGTCTGAGCATTGGGCGGCATTCATCAATATGGGAAAGCATTTTTCCCAGTTTAGCTTCACTTAAAGCTTCCACGAATTTTTTTATGGAATCTATTTGATCAACGTTAGTTATCAATGTTTCATTCTCAGTTTCTTTGAAGATGATCAAGTCACGAATATACATTTCCAGTAAATTGGTAATCGCGATCATTCCTTCAATATTATTTGAACTTTGCCAGTCTTGCGAGATCTTTGAAAGAGCCGTTGCATCCTGACTGAAAGAATAGCGAAGAAACTTTACAACTTCCTCACGATTCTGTTTCAGTTTACCTATATCAAAAAAGCGGGTTGCGGCATAATTTCCATTGGAAACACGTGCTAAATACGCAGCATCCTCGTGAGAAATTTTATCAATATCTGTTAACCCTTGTTCAACTTCTCGTTGTGTTAAAGTTCCTAAAGGAATATGTTGGCATCGTGAAGTAATAGTGGGGAGAAGGCTTTCATAACTTTCTGTGGTCAGGATAAACATCAGACGATCTGAAGGTTCTTCCAGTAATTTAAGAAAGGCATTTGCTGTTTCCTTTCTCATCGTTTCAACTTGTGTCATAATTACTACAACACGATCTCCTTCGTTGGGGCGGAGTTTTGCTACCGGCCTGATCTCATCTCTGAAATAATCGATAGGATAAAATGCCTGTAAGTTTTTAGAGGAGCTTTCATCTTGAAGAGAAGGACGCTGAGCGAAGTTTATGATTTCATATGGATCTTCCGAAAGTAATTCGAGTCTTTCTCTTAGTTCTTCTGCTTTAGCTGAAGTAGGCTTAGGAATAAATACATGGATATCAGGATGGGAAAACCAAGACGATTTTTTAGAATTCTGATATTCTCCTAAATCTGAAATATTACTAACTCCATTTATTGCTTCGGCAAAGGCTAAAGCAAAAGCGGTTTTTCCAACTCCCGGAGCTCCTGAAATCAGATAAGCATGGCTAACCCTTCCCGAAGTAAGCATTCTCTCGATCTGGCTTTTGGCTCTTTTTTGTCCAACTAGACGATTATTTCCGAACGAAATATTCAATTATTCCTCCCAAATGTATTCAAATAGTAAAATTCCGGCTGTTATAGTAACTCCAATAAAACCAATTAATGCAGAAAAATCGTTTGTAAATCCTTCTGAAGATCCGTCTATAAATGCACTTTTTGTGATGCTTGTCAGTAGCAGAATAAATGGAATAAAAAGCGGAATGGTCAGTACTGAAAAAATAGCTCCTTTTCTGTCAGCTTGAGAAACGATGGCAGCGATCATTGTAGAAACACCTGACAACCCAATGGTGCCAAAAATTAGGATCGTTAAAAAAGAACTCCAGGAAACAATTGTAAGATCAACCAGAAAAATATAAATACCGAAAGTGAAGACATTGATAACAAAACTAAAAGCGATGTTGTAAAGCAGTTTTCCTGAAAACACAGATGTGCCCGAGCCATAAATTCGCAAAAGGTTGTAGGTATTTTTATCAGTCTCAGAAATAAAACTTCTTCCCAGCGAAGAAAGAGCTGCAAATAAAACGATGATCCAAATTAAACCACTTTTTGGAGTTGGATTAAGCTCCTGAGCTTTTAGTGTGAACATGATCAGAAGAAGAGCAGATATTACAAAAGCGATCACCATATTGAATGCAAACCGGGTTCTGAACTCTGTCTTCAGATCCTTTTTAAAAATAGTAATTGTGCCTTGTAACCAATCCATACCCTAGTTTAAGGATTTAGTATCGGAGTTGCCCAAAATCAAACAAATAATCTTTGATTGATTCCCGTTCAACTGGCTATATTCCAAGACTTGAAACCCCAATATTTAACAAGCTACAGATGAACCTATTCTCATTATTGAAACCCGAAACTATTCTTTCTGAGCTTGAAGTAAGTAATAAACAGGAATTGATTTCAGTTTTGGTAGATTCTTTAAGCGAAAAGATAGGCGCTGAGCATTTACAGGAAGTTAAAGACGCAGTGTGGGAGAGAGAGCAGGTGATGTCAACAGGCGTGGGAAAAGGCTTGGCCATTCCGCATTGTAAGACAGAGCTTGTAGAAGAAAACCACGGCGCTTTTGCTGTTCTTAAAGAACCACTTGAATTTAACTCTGTTGATGACACTCCGGTTCGATTGATATTTTTATTGGTAGGACCGAATGAAAAGAACAGCATTCATATTAAGCTGTTAAGCAGAATTTCAAGATTAATGAATAGTGGAACATTCCGGGAGCAGGTTTTTAGTTGTGAAAGTTCCCATCAAATACTAGAAGCATTTCAGGAAGAAGAAGAAAAATATTTTCCGGGTTAAAATGAGATTGTTAAGAACCTTAGTGCTCATAGTTTTCTCGTTTATTGTATCTGTTTCATTATCGGCTCAGGACCTTGAGCAGATGCTGGAAACTCTACCCAATCAGGAAGCATTTTGGTCATTAACTGTTTTGGATGAATTCGGTAATAAACTGGAAAACTTCAATTCTGATAAACTTATCATCCCTGCATCCAATCAGAAATTATATACACTGGCTGCAGTCTTAGATCGGTTAGGTAGTGACTATACTTATTACACAAATATATATGGAAATGGTCAAATCACTGACTCGGTCTACTATGGGGATTTAATTTTTAGGGGAGTTGGCGACCCGAGTATCAGCGGGTTTCTTTATGATGAAGACCGATATCATGTGTTTAGTGAATTTGAAAAACAAATAAGAAGTAATGGAATTAAAAATATTGCAGGTAATCTAATTGCAAATATTGGTTTCTTCGATGAGCATGACTTCCCGGTTGGATGGGACTGGTATGATATGTCGTTTTATTACGGAGTTGAGGTTGCTCCATTATCATTCAATAACAATGCGGTTGATTTAGTAGTAAATGCAGATGGAAAAATAGGGGACACTCCCAAGATAAATTGGTTTCCTGAAAATACAGAATATGTTGAGTTTATTAATGAACAAGAGATCGTAGAAGAAAACAGAAAATACGACGAAGATTACAAAAAAGGTTTAGGGTTAAATTCGATTTATCTTGGAAGCAAACTCCCAAAAGGATATTTGGAAGAAGAATCACTGGCTATAACAGATGCTGAGAGTTATTTCCTTCATAGTTTTGATACTTACTTAAACTTGAACGGAATTAAAACCAATTCGATATTTGAAGTGGATAGAGATAATATTTCTGATCACTGGGTTAATTATAAAGTAATTGCTTCCCACACTTCCAAGCCATTTTCTGAGTTAGTAAAATGGGCGAATAAGGAAAGCGATAACTTCTATACGGAAATGATGCTCAAAACTCTGGCAGCAGAAGAGCATGGAATTCCGGGTACCTTCGAAAACGGTATTAAAGAAGTACGAACTTTTCTGGCTGAACAAGGATTGGATACCAATTTGGTGAAAATGAACGATGGCTCCGGTTTAGCAATGGGGAATTATACCACAACAGGGAACATCAGCACCTTGCTGTATTCGATGAAATCCCATAATGAATGGGATGTTTTTTATGACAGTTTTCCGGTTGCTGGAATTGATGGTTCCATTGCTCATCGGTTTAAAGGAACCGAATTGTATAATAATATCCGTGCAAAAACAGGGTATGTCAGTGGGGTTAGAACACTAAGTGGTTACATGACTACCCGATCAGGGAAACAAATTGTATTTAGTTTAGCGACCAATCATTTTGCAGGAAAAGTACGTCCTGTAGATAATTCTCATCAGCAGATTTTGCAATATCTGTATGAAAAATATTGATTAGATTCAGCCATGTCGAAATCTAAACCACATATCTTAGTTACAGACGATGAAAGAGGAATTCGTAACACTCTGAAGGAAATTCTTGAATTCGAAGATTATGAAGTTTCTCTGGCTGAAAGTGGTACGGAAACTTTAGAAATGATCTCCAAAAATGAGTTCGATTTGTTGTTTCTGGATATCAAAATGAAAGGAATTGACGGCATCGAAACGCTTCGGCAAATAAGAACAGCTGGTTTTGAATTTCCGGTAATCATGATCTCAGGTCATGGCACCATTGATATTGCCGTAGAAGCTACAAAAATGGGAGCCTTCGATTTTCTTGAAAAGCCACCTGATCTGAACAGATTACTTCTTACAGTCAGAAATGCACTTTCTCAACAGGATCTGGCAAAAGAAGTAAGGCAGATCAGAAAAAAGCTACCCAAGATTCAGGAGATCATTGGAGAGAGCAAAGCTATTAACAGGATCAAAGAAATGATCAATAAAGTAGCACCGACTCAATCAAGAGTTTTGATCACAGGCGAAAACGGTACCGGTAAAGAGTTGGTAGCAAAATGGATACATGAAAAAAGTCCAAGAAGTGGAGAGGTTTTTGTAGAAGTAAACTGTGCTGCAATTCCCTCTGAATTATTAGAAAGTGAGCTTTTTGGTCATGAAAAAGGAGCATTTACCGGCGCAAATGAGCAAAGAATTGGTAAGTTCGAGCAAGCTGATGGAGGAACACTCTTTCTGGATGAGATAGGTGATATGAGTTTAGAAGCTCAGGCAAAAGTGCTTCGGGCTCTCCAGGAAAATACCATTACGCGGGTTGGAGGAAATGGATCAATCAAAGTCGATGTGAGGATTCTGGCCGCTACCAATAAAGATCTGCAATCAGAAATTAAAGAAGGAAATTTCCGTGAAGATCTGTTTCACAGAATCAGTGTAATACCGATAGAGGTGCCTAGTTTAAATGAAAGAGCAGGAGATATTCCATTAATTGCTAAATCCTGTCTTGAAAAGCTAAAAGCAACTGACATCAGTTTTTCTTCTGTAGAGTTTGACGATTCGGGATTAAAAGCCCTCAAGAAAAGAAAGTGGACAGGAAATGTTCGTGAACTATATAACGCAGTAGAAAGATTAGGTATCTTATCAGCTGACGGTTTAATAGACAAGGAATCTGTTGAAAGCGTATTAAAGTCGAAAGAAATGGATGGAAAAGATCTTGGCGGACTTGCAGATGAGACAGATAATTTTCAGGATTTTAAAGAGACAGCAGAGCGAATATTTTTGGTCAAACAACTCGAAAAGAACGATTGGAATATTTCACAAACTGCTGATGCGGTGGGCTTACAACGCAGCCACATCTACAATAAAATGAAAAAATATAATATAGAGCGATAGCATGAGTGCAGAAATCATTGATGGTAAAAAGGTAGCAGAACTGGTCAGAGATCGTGTTAGAGAAGATGTTTCTGACTGGAAAGCTAAAGGTAACAGAGCTCCTTTTCTGCAAGTTGTGTTGGTTGGTGATGATCCTGCATCAAGAGTGTATACCGGGGCTAAAACAAAAGCCTGCGAGGATGTTGGGATTAAAACCAAAACGGAAATATTACAGGATACGATCTCAGCTAAGGAGTTAAAGGCTTTAATAAGAGCGTATAATGCTGACGATTCTATCGATGGGATTTTAGTTCAGCTTCCGTTACCATCACATTTAAGTTCTCATGATGTGATTGAAACCATAGATCACCGAAAGGATGTGGATGGATTCCATCCTATGAATGTAGGGAGATTGTCATTGGATCAACCTTGCTTTAAAAGTTGTACACCCGCCGGTGTGATGGAATTATTCAAGCATTACAGCATTGGAGTGAAAGCTAAACATGCTGTTGTTATTGGTGCAAGTAATATTGTAGGATCTCCAATGGCAACGATGCTTTCCAGAGAGAACTCATCCGGAAAAGCGACTACTACTATTTGTCATAAATATACCAAAGATCTTACCCTGCATACTATTAATGCTGATATTCTGATTGTAGCTGCAGGTCAGCCTCATCTGGTAAAAGCAGAAATGGTGAAAGAAGGCGTTGTTATTGTGGATGTAGGAATAAACAGAGTGGCTGATGAAACTTCCAAAAAAGGTTACAAATTAGTTGGAGATGTTGATTTTGAATCCGTAAAGAAAAAAGCCAGCTGGATCACCCCGGTTCCGGGTGGTGTGGGGCCGATGACAGTAGCAATGTTAATGAAAAATACTCTCCTTGCGGCCAAAAAGAGTATTTATCCGGTTGATTAGTCTAAAATTCCTATTTGAAGTTCCTTTGCTGCTTTTATAAGTGTTTTATCGAAAGTAAATATTTTAAGATTATTTTCAGAAGCAACTGCAAGATGTAAAGCATCTAAAGTTCGAAGAGGGTTTGAGGTGGAAGAAAGCAAAATCTCTGCGTTTGAAAATACTAAGCTATCTAAATCCAAAACCTTGAAAATACCAATGCTTATATGATTTTTGAACAAAGCATAAATTTTCTTTACTGAGGAATTAGATATTTCATTCATTCTGGCTCTCTTTTTTAAGGAAGAAAGCATTTCTATTATGGTGAGTCTGCTTATAAAGACGATAGGACTTTTATTGATTAGCTCATCAACTTGGTTAGAATTTGTCTCATCAATATAGAAAGCGAAAAGACAACTTGTATCTATATACATCAATACTTGTCTTCTTTTCTCATGTCAATTACAAACTCTGACATAGGCTTTCCCTTTACTTTAAATTGCTTTCTGAATTCCGTCATATCCGGAAGTTTAGTTTTCTTGGGTTCGTTATAGTTCACCAGTTTAGCAATTGGCTTGTTATGCTTAGTGATTATGATTTCTTCACCATTTTCAGCTGCCGCCAAATATTTTGCTAACTCTTCTCTAACTTGATTTACAGGGACTTTTTTCATCACAATTTATTTATGTACATAAATAATGTACATAAATATCATTGATATTCAAATCAGTTCTCACTTGATTCCGCGACCGAAATATTTTTAGGATACATCCTTATTATCAATTGTTTTTGCGAACTGTTGTTAACAAGAGATTTGAATTCAATGCCGAATTCTGAAATAGCTGCCTCATTTCTGAGCTGTTTGTAAGTTCCCATCACTTCATCAAGCATATCGATATAAACCTTATATGGTGTTTCTCTTTGAGTTTTTAAGGATATAATAGCTTTTTGAGGAGAGTCTGATAGTTCAGGATCTTTTCCTCTGTTATTTATAAACTCCCTGAGTATTGGTTTTACTTCTTCGATCGATACAGGTTTGTCATCCATTCGAATCAATCCATCAGCATTGACAAGAATATTCATGAGATTTCTTTCATGTACTTGAGGTCTGTCGTCTTGAATAGAGGGAGGCAGTACTAAAGATATCCCGGTATCTACATTGATGGTTGTAGTAACTAAGAAAAAGATGAGTAGCAGAAAAGCGATATCAGCCATTGAAGAACCGTTTATAGTAGCTTTTTCACGGATTGGTTTATTATTAAACATAGTAACTCCTTTAATTATAAAGTTGTACTATCTATAAACTCATTATTTAAAGGTGATACCTTAGCATCTTAATGCTAGAATATATGAGTGATTTCTATAACTTAATTTTAAAGACATGAACGAATTAAGCGCAAAACTTCAATTTTTCATAGACCTTTCAATAATAGAATCAAAAATAAGAAGAAGATTTGATGCAAGATTGGGCATAAATGGAGTTGGATTGGATGATTATATTATCCTTCATGTGTTGAATAAAGCAAGAAACCATCAAATGGAAAGAGTTGAACTTGCTAAACAAGTTGGAATTTCAACTACAGATCTGACCCGTAAGCTACCAAAACTCGAAAAAATCGGACTTATTGAACGTGAAGACAGCCCAGTGGATATCAAGAAGAGTAAAGTTAGATTGACAAATAATGGGAAGAAAGTTCATGGGTATGCAACCGAGTCTGCTCAGGAAAAAGCCATAGACCTGTTTCCTTTTAAAAAGGTTAAAGAAATGGAAACACTGATTGATGCTTTAAACTCTATTAATGGTATAAAATCATAGAAGAAAATTTATTTTTAATAGGGTGACACTATGTTGTCACTCTGTATGATTAAGTTTGGGTAAACAATAAAACAAAACCCAACTATCATGACACTTCATACACTTACAACTCCGGCAATTTCTAAAAAATCAGAAACTAAACTTTTTGTTGCTCCACTTTTAAATCGTATCAAAAAAGAAAGCAAACAAGAGTTTGTAGAAATGCAGCAGACTTTTGAATTAATGGGTTGGGGCGAACTTCCTGATGAATTAAAGATCGAGATCTATGATGACGTTCGTTTCATGGTTCAGGAATTAAAAGGCTATTTTTCCAGCTGTGATCAGTTCGTTCAGCAAAGAAGAAATACAGTTCACTTTTGGGTAAGTAGTTTTCAGGATGGAATTTGCTCTCTCGAAGCGGCCATTAGAGCATTGAAAGTAAAATCATTGGCATGAAAGAAAAACCTGCGAATAAATTAAGCGGTTCTGTCTTTAGATTTATTCGCAGTGGTTTCATTGGAATAAACATCTTAGTTTTCAATAGTAATAGAGGGCGACGATTTTAGCTTACGACTTATTCTTGTAATTATCCCTTCAACCTGGTTTTTTTGTTTCTTGTAGTAGCTCCTAAGAAATATTCTTGAAGGAATTAACCCTATTATTGCTCCAAGAGGGGCAATAATTAAAGCAAAATCAGCTATTGAGGATCCATCTAATGCAACTGCAGTTAGCATAAACCCAATCATCATTGAAAAAAAAGTAGATATGAATTTTATACCAGTCCAAGAATTCACAATTTGAATATTGGTTCTTCCATTAACAGGAGTTAGAGATATATGTTTATATCCTATATCTTTTTTTCTTTGTTCCCATTCAAAGGAGCTTCCAATTTTTGCAGTTTTACCAATCCCACCTGTTTCTTTTCTAATTTCTTTAATAACAGAATCCCAGAGTTCATTAGTTATCTCACCATCAATATTTATGACATGTTGTATTTTGGAAGCCCCACTGAACCAATTGTATTGATCATCAAGTCCTGGTTCATCAAAAGTTTGCATTGCTTCGAGTAATGATAATTGGTCTATTCCTGTTTCGCGGGCTAATTCTATCAATTCACTCTTACTAAGGCCATCTTTATCGTCATACAGATCTTTTTGTTTTTGTATCTCTGAGGCTTTAGAAAGAATTTTTCCAATTTCAGACTTTGAGAAAATATGATCATCATTCATAAAAAATCTATCTAAAGGTTACTCAGGACTTGATCCTTTGATCTTGTTTGGTTTCATACGTGTCATTATAAACATCTTCGTCTTCTATAGATATCTTCGTATTCCCGTAAGAGCTTATCTTTTTTGAGATAGTTCGGATCATATTATTAAGACGTCGTTTTTCCCTAGAAAAATAATATTTCATGTACATAAGGCCACCTGAAAAAGCTACCATACCACCAAGCGGAGCAAACAGTACAGCAGTGGATTTAGGAAATCCTATTCCTTTTAAAGCAACTAACATAAAAACAGAGCCCAGAAATGCAGGCATAAATAGAAGAGGGATCTTCATTGCTGTCCAGTTATGGACATACTGAATTTTAGTTTTTCCTTCTTTAGGAGTTAATGAGATGTGCTTGTAGCCAAACTCACCTCGTCTTTGCTCCCATTCAAAAGACTTGCCAGTTTTCGCTGATTTGCCAATTCCTCCGGTCACTTTTCTGATCTCCTGGACAACATCTTCCCACTGCTCCGAAGACATTTCTACGTCAACATAGGTTACTTCTTGTAATTTAGAAGTTACTTTACTCCACTTAAATTCCTGATCAAAATCAGGCTTGTCATGAATATGTATAGCTTCCAAAAGAGATGCTTTGTCAATACCAACTTCATTGGCTAGTTCCAGAATTTCCTGTTCCGAGAGCCCATCTCTGTCACCATAGAGATCTTTTTGCGTCTGAATTTCAGAAGCTTTTTTGAGAATTTTACTGATCTCTTTTTTTGTATAGATATGATTGTTGCCCATAAAGTTGTATTAAATTCTAAAGAATCTACGGAAAGCTTAAAAAATAGTTTAAACTACAAGCACTTCCATACAGATATCCTTATCTTTGAAAAACTGCAAGCCAAATTTTTTGTTTCATGTATAAAATGAACGATTCTTCTCCTTTTGAACGCATCACCCGACAAGGGCTTACTTATGATGACGTCTTATTAGTACCTAATTATTCAAAAATATTACCAAGAGATGTGGACATAAGTGTTCAGCTTACACCAACTCTTAAATTGAACATACCTATTGTTAGTGCGGCAATGGATACAGTTTCTGAATACCGCCTGGCAATTGCTCTTGCACGGGAAGGTGGAATTGCGATGCTTCACAAGAATATGACCATAGAAGAACAAGCAGAACAAGTTCGATTGGTGAAAAGAAGCGAAAGTGGAATGATCGTCGATCCGGTTACTCTTGATGAAAATTCTACCGTAAAGGATGCACGCTCTTTAATGCGTATGCACAAAATTGGTGGAATTCCTATTGTTGATGAAGCCGGAATCCTGATCGGAATTGTTACGAACCGTGATCTTCGTTTTGAATCAGATATGACGAAAAAGCTAGGCGAGATCATGACAAAAGAAGATCTGTACACAGCAAAAGAAGGTACTACTCTTAAACAGGCAGAGAAGATTCTTCAACACTTTAAAGTGGAAAAACTACCGATTGTAGATTCAAAGAATAAGTTGGTTGGGTTGATCACTTTCAAGGATATTGAAAAGAAAATGAATTTTCCGAATGCCTGTAAAGATGATTTAGGCAGACTGAGAGTTGGTGCAGCTGTTGGTGTTACAGCAGATACTATGGAAAGGGTAGAGGCTTTAGTGAATGCCGGAGTTGATGTTATTACTGTTGATACTGCTCATGGGCATTCTGATGGAGTGCTTCAAACAGTGTCTCAAATAAAAGCAGAATACCCACACTTAAATGTGATTGGGGGAAATATTGCAACCAGAGCGGCTGCAGAAGCGCTGGTTCAGGCCGGAGCAGACGTTGTTAAAGTTGGTGTTGGACCGGGATCAATTTGTACTACCAGAGTAGTTACAGGTGTTGGTGTTCCTCAACTAAGCGCAGTTATGGAAGTTGCTGAATTTTGCAGAAGCAAAGGGATCGGGTTAATTGCAGATGGCGGAATCAAACAAACAGGAGATATTCCAAAAGCGATTGCCGGCGGAGCTGATGTTGTAATGATGGGATCTATGTTTGCCGGTGTGGATGAAAGTCCGGGAGAGACTATTATATATGAATCACGTAAATATAAATCTTACCGTGGTATGGGAAGTATCGGAGCGATGAAAAAGGGTTCAAAAGATCGCTATTTCCAGGATGTGGAAGATGATATCAATAAACTTGTTCCGGAAGGTATTGAAGGTCGCGTTCCGTTTAAAGGATATTTAGGAGAAGTAGTTCATCAAATGACTGGTGGATTAAGAGCAGCAATGGGATATTGCGGAGCCGAGAATATTGATGGTATGAAAACGGCTGAATTTGTTCAGATCTCTGCTGCTTCATATAAAGAGAGTCATCCCCATTCAGTTCAGATAACAAAAGAAGCACCGAACTATTCGGTTTGATGCTGCTAACCAAATGAAAAATGTTCTCTTTATCGTATACTATTTTCCGCCTATGGGTGGAAGTGGTGTACAGAGATCATTAAAGTTCGCTAAGTATTTAAAAAAATTTGGTTGGAACCCCATCATTTTATGCCCTGAACCGGGAGCGTACCAGTTTTTTGATGAATCTCTTAAAAAAGAACTTGATCGGTTAGATCTGGAAATCCACAGAGTACAAGCTAAAACTCCTTTTCATACATTGGGAGGGCGGAAGAAAAGCACAGGTCTGGTAACAGGAAGCTTAGCAAAAGTACTAAGAAAGATTTCAAAGCTGTTATATTTTCCTGACAATAAAAAAGGATGGGTAAAGCCTGCAGTAAACGATGGTAAAGCAATTATTCAAAACAAGGAAATCGATCTCATATTTAGCTCTGCACCCCCATTCAGTAATCATTTAGTAGCACAGGAATTAAGCAAAACAGCAAACCTTCCTTTTGTTTTAGACTATCGGGATTTATTTACAGGAAATCATTTTGATGCCGGAGAGTCAGACAGTAGAGTCAGGAAAAAACAGGAGTTGGAAAAGGGCTGGTTAAATCTGTCTTCAGGTGTTATCGCTTTGGACGATTATGCGGCTGACTGTATCGGCAAAATTTCCGGGGAAGAATCTGTAAATATTAAAGTTATTCCTCATGGTTATGATCCGGAAGACTTTTTGAAGAACGGTATATCAAACTTACAATATAGAAAAGGAAAAATGAACTGGCTATACAGTGGTCTTTTCTATGAATCGAATCAACCTGATGTTTTTCTGAAAGCAATTTATACTCTTTGTGAGAAAAACCCTGATTTCAAAAATAAAATACATTTACATTTTCAGGGAGGACTGGATTTAAGAATTAAGAAGTTGATCAAAGAACTCAATCTGGAGGGATCAGTTTCTGATTATGGTTACTTGCCACACGACGTTTCGGTAGCAAATTTGTTAAAAGCTGATATTTTATGGATGATTTCTAATTTTTCAGAAAATTTGCAACAGATCAAAACAGGGAAACTCTTTGAGTATATTGGAACAAAAAAACCGGTATTAGGTTTGGTTCATACAGGAGAAGCATCCGCACTTCTGAATGAATATAAAATTGGATATCATACACCTCCGAATGTAATCCGGGATGTAACAGAAAAAATTGAAGAAATATTTCTTTTGTGGAAACAGAATAAGCTACCAACAGCATCTACTGAACAAGTTCAAAAATATGACAGAATGAAATTAGCAGGTGAATTGGCTGTGTTTTTTGACGAGATTGTGAAGAATCAAGAAAACCTGAAACTATGAAGTCGTTTATAAAAAGACTTTTTAAAGATCGTCATAAGACAGTAGAAATAATTTTGCTTGATGACACCAAGCCTGGGCAGGATGATTCCTACAGATTAAAACCAAACAATCTGTTTATCAGCTTTACAGTACTGTCTATTATTTTTTCAATTATAGTAGCTTTGGTTTTTATGCTTACACCTCTGGGTGGTTTGTTATATAATACGGATGAAGTAGAAATAAGAAGAGAAATTCAAAATATCTCGGAGCGTATACTTTCACTTCAGGATTCTTTGGATGTAAGAGACCAGCAATTAAGAGAGATAAAAGAAGTTATCAGACTTAATCAGGACACAACTCTGGCCTTAAATGAAAGATTGACTTCCGTTTCTGCAGCCAATGAAAGAGATAATAACCCGGGTTTATCACAGAATTTTGACAATCTGAATGTGTTTGAGCAATTTGATAATGGAAATCTTGTATCCGCAAATATTTTAGCCAATGCTCCGGATTTCCCAACCCGAACTCCAGCACAGGGAACCAGAACCAGAGGTTATGAACCTCTTGAAGGGCATTTCGGAATAGATATTGCTACTAAAGAAAATGAAATGTTTATGAATGTGGCTGATGGGACAGTCATATCCAGCAGTTGGACAATTGATTTCGGATATGTAATATCTGTGCAACATAAGGACGGACTTGTTAGTACATACAAGCATTGTTCAAAGCTGTATAAAACGAAAGGAGAAAAAGTATTAAAAGGAGATGTGCTGGGACTTATAGGAAACACAGGTGTTTCCAGCTCAGGACCTCATCTTCATTTTGAAATCTGGAAAAATGGAATATCACAAAATCCATTAGCCTATTTAATTTTTTAATAAGTATGTTTAACAAAAATAAAAAGAGTAATACCGTGAGCAATTCTACAAGTCAGTCTCCTTCAGTAAATATTATAAATGAAGGCACTAAAATTAAAGGAAATCTGCATGCCAACTCTGATATAAGAGTAAGTGGTACTATTGTTGGAGAAGCAGTTTCAAAGGGTAAGATAATACTTACCAATAATGGATTAGTAAAAGGAAATGTCTCATCATCAGACTCAGACATAGCAGGTAAAGTTGAAGGAGATGTGAAAGTAAGCAGTCGCCTTATCCTAAGGAAAGAAGCAATTATCGATGGAAACATTTTCACAAAAACACTGGTTGTTGAAGAGGGTGCACAAATTAACGGAACCTGTAAGATGGGATCTGATGTAAAAAACCTGTCTCAAAACAATGATGCTGACTACGCAGAAGAGACCAAGCTAAAAGGAGCTAAGGCGTAACCAATGCGCCTTCCGGAAGAATACGCTAAATACCTGGCTCTTGGTGCTGAAATTGCAGCAACTCTTTTAATACCCATTGGACTTGGTTATTTAGCAGACAAGTTTCTGAATTCTTCACCATATGGAGTGCTACTTGGTGCTGTAACAGGGATTATTTTATTCTTCGTTTTAATATTTAAAATTGCTCAAAGTGATGGAGGTCACGACCAAAGAAAGAATGATTAAAAAGCTCGCAAAATTTAATGTGATCCCGCTCATACTCGCGCTGATCTGTCCTTTTTTTTTACCTGTTGATCCTGCTGTAGCGGTAATTTGTGGATTTCTTTTAAGTCTCATTTTTGTTTTAAGCAGTGCCTGGATACTCGATAATTTCTGGAATGCTGATTCTAAGCTATTTTTAAAGGTTTTTTTCTTCTCTATGGTGATCAGGTTTATACTTGTATTAGCAGCAATGGGAATTTTACTTGGGCTGACAAAAATTGATGAAATCTACTTTACAGTTAGTTTCATAATTTCCTATCTTTATCAGTCTATAACGGAAATGATTTTTTTCAATCAACTACTACAAAATAAAAGCAGCAATTAAGTAATGATCCAGACCCTGCGTCGCGTATTTCTGACACTCTTATTTTTATCGGTTAGTACTTCAAACACTTTTGCAGCAGAAGAGAAAGAAGGCGGTTCACCTCTGGACGTAATGGGTACTGTTGCTGACCATGACTATTTAAAGATTCCTCATTTTATAAATGGTGGAAAGATATATTTACCAAGGTTGATCTTTCTAGAAGATGCTGAAGGTAATACATCATTCAAAGCTTACTTAAGTACAAAATCTGCTGCTAAATCAGATTACTTCGAAGTAGTTGATGAAGTCCTTGTTGCTACGAATGGCGGTAAAATTGCTTTTGATTTGTCCATTACCTCTCACTTGATGTATTTCTGGTTTGGAATGATCTTGGCTGTTTGGTTTACAGTTGCGATGTCTCGCAGATACCAGAAGGGAGTAGGAAAAGACGTAGAGCCTAAAGGCACACTGCAAAATATTTTTGAAGTATTATTTGTCTTTATACGTGACGATGTTGCTCGTGCCAACATTGATGATCACAAAGCAGACAAATACGTACCGTATTTCTTTACCATGTTTATGGGGATTGCATTCATGAACCTGTTTGGTTTATTACCATGGGCAGCAACAGCTACAGCTGATCTTACTGTAACTGCTACCTTGGCGTTGATGACTTTTGTAATTACTCAATTCAGTGGTACTAAAGATTATTGGGGACACATTTTTTGGTTTCCGGGAGTGCCCACGTGGGTAAGAGCAATTTTAACTCCGGTTGAGATCTTAGGAGTTTTCACAAAGCCATTTGCACTTGCAATTCGACTTTTTGCAAACATGCTTTCAGGAAAGATCATGATCATCGCAATCTTAGGGTTGATCTTCATTTTTGCTGAACTATTTGGCACAGTAGGCGCGTACGGTATTAGTGTAGTTTCGGTGACACTTACTGTTGTTCTGTATGCTCTAAAGGTTTTTGTAGGATTGTTACAAGCATACATTTTCACTCTTCTGTCAGCTGTATTTATTGGAATGGCGGCAGAAGATCATCATCATGATGAAGAAGAATATCATGTTGAGCATGTATCGTAAAGAAATTAAACTCATATAAACTCTAACAAATAAATAAAGAATACTATGGGACTTTTAGCAGCTGGTATTGGAGCTGGAATCGTAGCACTTGGTGCTGGAATCGGAATCGGAATGATTGGTAAAGGAGCTACAGAAAGTATCGCTCGTCAGCCAGAAGCATCCGGAGATATCCGTGGCGCAATGATTCTTACTGCAGCTTTCATCGAGGGTGTTGCTCTTTTAGGTGCAGTTATCTGTATCCTTCTTGCTCTTGGAATCGGTCAATAATAAAGGATAAGAAATGACTTTTCTTTTAGCAGGCGGAGGAGGCTTATTGTCATTCAATCCGGGGTTTGCATTGTGGATACTGATATCCATGATTGCATTTATTCTGGTGATGATGAAGTATGCAGTTCCGCCAATCATGGACGCTCTTGTTTCTCGCGAAGCGAAGATCAAAGATTCTTTGGAATCTGCTGAGAAGGCATTAGCGAGAGCTGAGGAAGTATCGAAAGATAACGAGAAAGCGCTCCGTGAAGCTGAAGCTAAAGCTCAAAAAATCCGAAAGGAAGCTTTAGAAGAAGCGGAACTCCTTCGTTCAGAACGAATTTCGAAAGCAAAAGATGAAGCTGCTCAAATAATAGAACAAGCGAAAGCTTCTATTGAGCAGGAAAAGAAGCAGGCGTTATTGGAACTTCGTAATGAAGTTGCTCAATTAGCGATCAAATCTGCTTCTGTGATCATCGACGCGGAACTAGATAACGATAAGAACAACAAGCTGGTCGATAATTTTATTACCGACCTGTCAAAAAACTAAGCTTAGCTGATGTTGGTATCAAAAGCAGCAAAACGTTACGCAACAGCACTTCTTGAAAGTGCTGATGAGCAGAATTCGATTGAGAATACTTTGAAAGATATTCATCTTATCAAAGAGACTATCGAAGGCTCAAAGGAATTAAGAGTATTTCTTAAAAGCCCTGTGGTAAAACCGGCTGATAAACGGAATGCTTTATCTTCAATTTTTGATGGTAAAGTATCTAAAGAAGTTTCTCAGTTTATTGTTTTACTTACTAATAAGGGCAGAGAAGATATTCTTGATGAAGTTGCCACTGCGTTTATAGATGTTTACAATGTTCATGCCGGAATCATCACTGTTGAAGTAAAAACTGCGAAAGCATTAAAAACAGGACAGATTACTGAACTGACTAAAATGCTTGAAAAAACTACTTCAAAAACAGTAAATCTTGATCTTAAAGAACAAGAGGACCTGAGAGGGGGGATTTCAGTAAAAATTGATGATACTGTAATTGATGCAACAGTTAAGCATAAGCTAGAACAGCTTGAAACACGATTCCTCGAGTCATCGATGGAATAATCAGAATTTGAAAAGATTTAGAAATTAATAATACAATGAGCCAAGTCAGACCAGACGAAGTTTCAGCCATATTACGTAAACAACTAAGCGGTTTCGACAACGAAGCTGATGTTTATGATGTAGGTACCGTACTTGAAGTAGGTGACGGTATTGCACGTGTTTATGGCCTCTCTAAAGTGCAAGCAGGTGAGCTTGTGGAATTACCGGATTCTAAAGATGAAAACGGTAATAACATTACAGGAATGGTACTTAACCTTGAAGAAGACAACGTGGGTATCGTGTTGTTCGGTTCTTCAAGTTCTGTAAAAGAAGGCCATACTGTTAAAAGAACTCAAGACATTGCATCTATTAATGTAGGTGAAGGTGTTTTAGGTCGTGTTATTGATCCGCTTGGAAACCCAATTGACGGTAAAGGTCCAATAACAGGCGATACTGTTAAGTTGCCTCTAGAGCGTAAAGCTCCCGGTGTAATTTATCGTGAGCCGGTGGCTGAGCCGTTACAAACAGGTATCAAAGCTATTGATTCTTTGATCCCTATTGGTAGAGGACAACGTGAGCTTATTATTGGTGATCGTCAGACCGGAAAAACTTCTGTTGCAATTGACACCATTCTAAACCAGAAAGCAACTCAGGATTCTGAGAAGCCTGTTTTTTGTATTTATGTAGCAATTGGTCAGAAAGGATCAACAGTTGCAGGAATAAAGCAAGTATTAGAAGAAAACGGAGCAATGGATTACACAGTTGTTGTATCTGCTCCTGCAAGTTCTTCAGCTCCTATGCAGTATATCGCACCTTTTGCCGGTGCAGCTGTTGGAGAGTACATCCGTGATACTGGTCGTCACGCATTAGTAATTTATGATGATCTTTCTAAGCAAGCTGTTGCATACCGTGAGATGTCTCTACTTCTGAAAAGACCTCCGGGACGTGAAGCTTATCCAGGTGATGTATTCTATCTTCACAGTCGTTTACTTGAGCGTTCTGCTAAGATCATTAATGATGATAAAGTAGCTCAGGCAATGAACAACATACCTGAAGGCTTAAGGCCAATGGTAAAAGGTGGTGGATCGCTAACAGCACTTCCTGTTATTGAAACACAAGCAGGTGACGTTTCTGCTTACATCCCGACAAACGTAATTTCTATTACTGATGGTCAGATCTTTTTGGATACTGACTTATTTAACTCCGGTATTCGTCCTGCAATTGACGTTGGTACTTCAGTATCTCGTGTAGGTGGATCTGCTCAGGTTAAATCGATGAAGAAACTATCAGGTACATTGAAGCTTGATTTAGCTCAGTACCGTGAATTAGAAGCTTTTGCTAAGTTCGGATCTGATCTTGATGCTGCTACACAAGCTCAATTGAGAAAAGGTGAAAGAACGGTAGAACTGTTGAAACAAGATGTTTATCAGCCACTTCAGGTTGAAAGACAGATCGTTCTGCTGAAAGTTAACGATGCAGGGCTTCTTGATAAGTTGCCTGTTGATCTAATTAGTGAGTTTGAAACTCAATTCCTTGAGACTGTGCTTTCTAAGTATAGCTCTGAGATGGAAGCTTTGGCTAAATCAGGTGTTCTTAGCGATGAGTTTGGAACGAAAGTACTCGATTCAGCAAAAACAGTAATTGATCAAGTTCTCGCAGGACAAGAAGCTTAATCTATGGCTAATTTACGCGACATAAGAAACAGAATTAGTTCTGTAAATAGTACCCAGCAAATTACAAAAGCCATGAAAATGGTTGCTGCGGCTAAACTTAGGAAGGCACAAGAGCGGATGACTAAAACCCGTCCTTACGCTGCTAAGATTCAGAATGTTGTTGGTCGTTTAGCAGATAATGGAAGCATTTCCAGTCCTTTGGTTGAGAAGTCTGAAACAAACGAAAACCTGCTGTTTATTGTGGTAGGTTCTGACAGAGGACTTTGTGGAGGTTTTAACAACAATCTTTTCAAGGAACTTGAAAAAAGATTAGCTAAAGATTTTTCAGCACAATTAGAAGCCGGTTCAGTTTCGCTAGTTACAGTTGGAAAGAAAGCTACAACCCACTTTAAGAAGAGAAGCTATAATGTAGTTAAGTCTTTTCCGGGATTCTTTGACACTATTGAATATGATCCAACTTCAGCGATCATGGAATCTGCTACAAACGATTTTGTTGAAGGTAGCTATGATGAAGTTTATATCGTATTTAATGAGTTCAAATCTGTGATAGCTCAAAACAGAAAGATCGATAAAGTTTTACCTATTGATCCGGATAGTTTTAGAGTGAAATCAGAGGGTGATTCTAAAACTTCTATTGACTATATTTACGAGCCGAATTCTGAAGCAATTTTGGAAAAGCTGTTGCCACTGCATTTGAACACTCAATTGTGGAAAGCTGTGCTTGAATCTAACGCTTCTGAGCAAGGTGCAAGGATGTCTGCAATGGATAGTGCTACGGAAAATGCAAAAGAATTAGAGCGTGATCTGAAGCTGAAGTATAACCAGGCAAGACAAAGTGCTATTACAACTGAAATTTCTGAGATTGTTTCAGGTGCACAAGCACTTAGTGAATAATTAGTTTCAGTTTTATTTTAATGAATATTTCGACGGAGAGTTGGCAGAGTGGTCGAATGCGGCGGTCTTGAAAACCGTTGTGCCGCAAGGTACCGGGGGTTCGAATCCCTCACTCTCCGCATTTTTTAAATAGCCCGTTAAGGGCTATTTTTATTTAAATAATTGATATTTTGTTGCGTTACAAGCTCAAAAAAATTCTATGAAAAAAATCTTTCCCATTTTCATCTTCTTCATCATCGTATCTGCTGGTTCAAGTTTTGCACAAGATACTTTGGAAATCTCCCTACAGGATTTTATTGATATTGGATTAAATAATTCGGGGCAGGTTAAGTACGAAAAGACTAACATTGATTTAGCTGAAAACAGAGTCGATTTAGCGAAAGACCAACGTTTTTTACCAAGCTTATCTTTTAGATCCGAGCATGCTCTTGTTCCCGGAGTCTCATCGCCGGGTAATTTTCCGGAAGAACAAATCTATCTGGATCCTGATGCAAAAAATGATTGGGATAAAGTTGGGGTTTTTAATCGGTTGAGAATTAGTGGAGTTCAGCCGGTATTTACATGGGGATCTGTAAACAAAGCAGTATCTGCAGCAGAAGAAGCAGTTAAAGCAACAGAGTTTGAATTTCAAGCAAAAAAGGAAGATCTAGAAGTTCGGTTATTCGAATTGTACTATAGTTATGTACTTGCTCTGGAAATTGAACGTTTGTTAAAAGATGCGGAGGAAAAGATCGATCAGATTGAAAACTCTCTCGATGATGCTCAGGAAGAAGGAGATGATATTGACGAAACAGATGTATATAAATTCAAGGTATTTAAAGCTCAGTTCGGTATTCAAAAAGCAGAAGTAGACGAGAGTTTGGTTTTTGTTAAACAAACCTGGCAATATCTCTTAAGGAATGAGAACGGAACGGTATATACACCTTCAGTCAGATATCTAGACCCTTTGAGTTCAGAACTTTCGGGTTTAGATTATTATCAAAGCAGTGCCTTTTTAAATAGAAATGAGTTAAGAGGGATTGATACCGGTAAAGAAGCTTTGATGAAATATATTGATTATCAAAAAGCAAGTAATCTCCCGGGCCTTTATTTAGGATTTACAGCTACTTTTGCATCTACTCCTATTAGGCCAAGACAACCTAATCCGTTTATCAGTACACCTGAAAACACTTTAAATACAGCGGTGGGACTAACGATACGTCAGAATCTTAATTTCTTTCAGGCTAAAACACAGTTAGAGAGAGTTAAGATAGAAATAAAGAAAATGGACTATCTGTCAGAAGCAGCTAAGGACGGTATACTTCTAGAAGTTAATCAGGCTTATCAAAAGGCTGCAGTAGCAGAAGTTAAAGTAGTAAAAACTGATGAAGCTTTACTTACCACTAAACAATGGTTAAGGATGGAACAACAAGATTATGATTTTGGTATAGGTGAAGTAAAAGATCTTATTGATGCAATGAAAATGGAATTAGAGTTAAGACTTAAAGAAAAAGAAAGTATTTTTGAGTTTAATACTTCTCTGGCAAAATTAAATAATGCTGCGGGAATTCCGTTACAGCTATTAAATCAAAATAATTAAAAATGAGACGAAGAATATTTTCCGTATTGCTATGGGCGCTAGCTATAGTAACAATCGCTGAAGCTCAAACGCCTGAGCAAGAAATTAAAACATTATTGGAAGAGAGAGACCAGCAGGTAAAAAATTTATTAGGCCCTGAAGGTTCTGAATATAGTGATGAACAAAGAGCTGAAATAAAAGATATAATCAATGGGGTTATCGATTTCGAATCTATGGCTAAATATGCGCTTGAAGATACCTATGATACTCTGAGTACTGATATCCAAACAGAATTTGTTGAATTATTTGCCACAATAGTCAGAGATCAATCTTTAAATAAATTAGATATATACAGAGCAGAAGTTACCTATAACTCCATTACTGTCGACGGAAATGAAGCTATGGTAAAAACGTACGCAGAACTGGATGATATAAGGACTCCAGTTGATTACACTATGGTAAAAGAAGGAAATGAATGGGTAATAACTGATCTTATATTGGATGAAGTTTCTACTGCAGAGTCTTATAACAGGCAGTTTCAGCGTATAATAAAGAGGAAAGGTTTTGATTCGCTTTTGTCGACGCTCAGGAAACGAGCTTCTAAGGCCTAAAACTCCTATATTTACAGAAAATAATTAAACTTACAATAAGTGTTAAAGTCTTTACAAAACGAGAAACTGGCGAAAGAGGGATATGTTTATGTCAGTTATGGGCATCCAAAATACTTAAAACACACTTTGGCGTCGGTAACTTCACTTCGAAGACATGACACTAAAAGACCAGTGGCCCTATTATGTAGTCAAAAGCAGAAGGACATTCTTGAAGAAAAAGGATTAACTTCAATTTTTGCAACTATACAAGTACTTCCTGAAGATAATTGTTCAATAGTTGGTTTTAAACACAATGTGTATAAGTTCATGATCTTCGAAAGGAATTTATATTTAGATAGTGATATTATTTGGTGTAAAAATCCTAATTCTTTATGGCAATCTTTAGGAGTTTTTGATTTTACTATTACCGGTACTCTTGTTTCAGATAATTTTTTCGGAGCTGCTAAAGGAGCAGGAGTTCTTAAAGATATCTTTTTAGGAAAAAGAAAAAGGACTTTAAAAAAGTTCGGACTTTCTTATTTAAGCAGAGTACAATCCGGAGTAATATTTGCAAGAGATTATTCTCAGACTAAGAAAGTTTGTACTCTAGCTTCGGAAATGCTTGATAGAAAAGAAGAGACCCATTTCAAAAGCAGGAAAATGGAGCATGGCAGGAGTGAAGAATCATGCGAATGGAGTTTAGCCATGGCTATGTCAAAGCTAAATAATCCTGTTTACCCATGGTTGCAAGGGCATAATAGTGCACAATTGGACTATATATCTGACCTGACGGAACATGACGAAGAATTTGAATACGTGGCTTGTAAATATTATTGCAATGATTTTGCATATTCATTGAGAGGGCTTAAATCATCAACTTTAAGAAAACTATTTCTGAGGATTTTGTCTTTATTTCCTGGGAAAGGTGACTACTTAATTACAACACCATACTGTTTACATTTTGGATGGCTTCATGAAAAAACCCCGTTTTATTCTTTTGCCGAGTCAAATTGGAAGCAACTTGTAAGTGGATCAAAAAAAGGAAATATCATGAGTTCAGAGCGAAGTGAAAATTTTATAGAGAAAAGTAATAGATGATTTTTACGAATAGGTTTCTGAAAAGCACTATAAGTACAGGATTAATTTTTTTTTGTCTATTTATTGTAAAACAAGACCTCATTGGACAAGATCGAGAAAGTTTTAAAGTAACATACACTTCCAATTTCATACTTAATGGGGTTAATCAAGAAACTCCATTTTGGGGTTGGGCAAATCAGCATGGGTTGATTCAAAGCAACTCAACAAATGTTATTAATTCATTTAATGTTTCATCTCCTTCAAAAAAGCTATTCTCTAACCTTCATGCAGGTTTTGAGTCAGAACTTTTTATAAGAGCTTCTAATACAAGTACAATATTTTTTCCTCGGTTTTTTGCCAAGTTTGAGATTGAGAATTTCGATATGAAAATTGGTCGTTTTTATCGAACACAAGTCTTAGGTCAAAATAAAGAGTATACAATAGGTTCTCTTTTGGTGGGAAGTAACGCGAATGCTTTTACGGGATACAATATTCGGGCAAAAAGGTTTTTGTCAGTACCTTTATTAAAGGGTTATTTAAAATATAAGTTTAGTTTTGGAGATTATATTACTCCGGATAACAGATATGTAAGTGATGTCCTCTTTCATTCAAAAGATTTTTATCTGCAAGTGCATATAGGAAAGTACAGATTGTCAGCAGGGATCATACACAACGCTTTTTGGGGAGGAACCAGCCCCAGATTTGGAAAGCTTCCTTCTGGTTTTAATGACTATAAAAGAATAGTATTTAATAATAGTGGTGGAAGTAATGCACTACCCGGAGAGCAAAAAAACAGATTAGGGAATTCAGTTTCAGGATATGATTATGCCATGTCATATGAATTTGAAAACTTTGAGCTTCAAATCTCAAAACTATTTTTTATCGAAGATCGACCTGCTTCCCGACATAGAAGTCCGTGGGATGGACAGTGGAATGCAACAATTGATTTTAAAGAAAATAGAATTCTGGACTATGTTGTTTATGATCATGTAAATACTAAAAGACAAGACGCTAAGGATTTTGAACCCTATGGAAGAGCAGACTATTACTATCACAGTATCTACAGATCAGGTTTCAGTAACAGGGGATATGTATTAGGTAATCCGCTAATCAAATATGAATTTGATAGAGATGGGATTTCAAGGTCTGTTAATAATGTATTGGTAGCTCATCATGTAGGGGTAAAAGGTAGAATCAATGAAAATATCGCTTTTTCACAACGAGCAACATATAGCAGGAATTATGGAAATTGTTTTGATCAATTGGCAGAGCCCGGTAGATGTAATTATGAACCGGAAGATGATGTAGAATTAATTCCACTTTCAGAGCTTAGAAAAGATAGCTATTATTTTTCCAGCGAATTCATATATAGAATTAGTGAGTTAAATGAAACTGAAGCATCGTTAATACTCAATTATGATTTTGGGGAACTGGGTAAAAGATTCGGTATCGTGATAGGATTTAAGGCACAAATATTATAATTGTTTTAAAATTCTCTGATTAATTAAAGTAAATCTACTCATCAAAGAATGTCTAATAAAGTACTCTTAATTGCTCCATATTTCCCTCCCAGAAGGCGCGTTGGTAGTATTAGACCATTTAGGTTCGTTACATATCTCAAAGAACTAGGATGGTCACCTGCTGTTATTTGTATAAAAGAAGAAAATAGAAGTTTAACCGAGAAAGAGATCAAAGTTTTAGAAGGAGTTCCTTTGCTTCAGGTTGGGATCCCTTTTTCAAAAAAAAATGATTTACAAAAAAGAGATTCTACAAAAAAGTTTTCACTATCAGAATTTATTGATAACAGATTTCCGCTTGATACCTGGCTTCCGCTTTTTATAAAGGAAAATAAGAATATTCTAGATTTTTCAAGGAATTTTAATCCGGACTTAGTCTGGAGCACAAGTGATCCCTGGTCCGCTAATTATTTAGCAGCTAAAGTTTCTAAGGTTCTTAATACTCCCTGGGTTGCTGATATGAGAGATCCCTGGACACTTTGCAATATTCGTTATAAAAGTAGAAAGTGGCCTGCTACTATAGTAGACAAGAAGTTTGAGAGAAAAATAATGCAAGAAGCCGGTTACATAACATTTACTGCAAAAGCGACTGAAAAAAAGTATACTCAACACTATCCGGTTATAAAGAATAAGACTAAAACAATTTATAATAGTTTTGACAGGAGTTTCTATGAGTCGGATGTTACTTCTCATACACTTGAACTACCCAAAGAAAAGTTAAATATTCTATTTCTTGGAAAGTTCAGAGAACTATCAACGGCAACGGATATTTTGAGAGTACTGGAAACTTTGCAAGAAAATGATCCTGAGAAGTTAAAATCAGTATATATATACTCTTTTGGAGACTTAGTTGGAGAAGATCTTGAGTACGTAAATAAGCTTGATCTTGAAGATCATTTTAAAACTATTTCAATGGTACCTAATGAAAAAGTGATCAATCTTGCAAATCAGTTTGATCTTTTACTTTTGAGTACACATCCGGAAAGAAATGATATAGTACCGGCAAAGCTAATTGACTATTTGATTTGTAAGCCTCCTGTATTTTCTCTGGCACCTAATAATGAAGTGGGTGAAATTGTAGAGAAAACCAAGATTGGGGTACATTTTATTGGAAATGAAAGAAATGAAGCAGCAGATTTTTTAGCGGAATGTGTTTCGTTAAAGCAATCAAATAAAGAATTACCTTATCAAGGAATTAGCAATCAGGTTGAAATAAACAATTTTAACGCAAAGCAAACTACTCTACAATTGGTTGACATTTTTAAAAAGCTGATAGAGAATGAGTGAAAATAAAGGATCCTTAGCTGATAAAGTTACAGTTGTTGTATTTTCACGAATACTTACCGCTCTTATTGACTGGTCTATAATTGTTATAATTGTAAATCTGATTTCAGAAACAGAGTTTGCCATCCTTAGTACTCTGTTAATTGTATACGAGGTAGCAAAAAATATAGCTACATTAGGGTTTCCTGAGAGTATCTTTTACTATTTTGAGAAACTTTCGAAAAGTTATAGAAGAGCATTTGCCTTTCAGACAACGGCAATACTTTTTATTACAGCTACTCTGGCAGCGATTGGTATTGTGGCTTTTAAGTTCTTTGTACCGGAGCTTTTAACTGAGTTTAAGCCCGAAAGTATTAAGGTCATACAGGACCTTTTACCCTACATAGCTGTAATAGTTGTCTTTGAGATCCCAACCTGGCCTGTGAATAACATTTTGTTGGCCTTAGGTAGACAGAAAGAAGCAGGTTGGTATCAAATTTTAACGAGTTTACTTTCATTCAGTGCAGTTGTTGTTCCCTTATTATTGGGATATTCACTCAGTATTGTAATCTTTGGTTTGCTTTCTTACTCAATTATCAGATTTCTGGGGTCTTTTATTTGGGTTTCATTGGTAATTCCTGAGGGGCCTTTAAAGACAAAGCATACGAGTATTAGAGATCAGGTTAATTTTTCAATTCCTCTAGGGATTTCTTCGCTGGTAAGTCAATTCAATAAGTCTATAGATAAAATAATAGTAATTACTTTCTTTGGTGAAATTCTAGTTGCAAATTATAATGTTGGCGCTAATGAAATTCCAATTTTACGTGTTATTCCATTTGCAGTGGGTTCTGTTTTAATTAGCAGATACGTTGGTTTTCAACTAAACTCGAAATTCAAGGATCTTATTGAATTGTGGCATAAAAGCATCGAAAAGGTTGCTATTTTGATCATTCCTTTAGTAATAATTTCAGTTGTACTTGCAAAAGAAATAATACCTATACTTTATGAAACTGAAGGAACAGATTACGCTAGGGCTGTTTTACCATTTCAGATCTATAATTTAATCACTTTAATAAGAGTTGCTCACTACGGGAGTGCTTTACAGGCATTTGGCGATACCAAAGGTATTTTGAATCTAAGTATTTCCCTGTTAATTCTGAATATTATCTTTAGTGTTCCAGCAACCTACTTTTTTGGAATTACCGGAACAGCAGCAGGAACTCTGGCTGCGAACATTATAAACTGGTTTTTTACATTAAGGAAAATCGGTACTCATCTTGACGTACCTTTCTATGAGGTATTGCCTATAAAAAAGTATTGTAAAATTGTAGTGCTCTCGCTTGTAATAGCAATTCCGGTTTACTTTGTGAAAGAAATGTCAGTTATGACTGAATTTACTCCCGGAACTATATTTATGTATTCAGCCACAGCATATATTGCAGTGTACTTACTATTGGGATCTGTTTTTAAGCTTATCACCAGATCAGATTGGAAGAATTTTCTTAACGCAATTACCTTAAAATTCTTTTGGGCTAAGAATTAATTTTTCCGTAGGATTGCCACTCCTTTTTCTGATCCGATAAATTCGACCGTAAGCTCGGGATGTTCTTCTGCCCATTTACGAACAATAAATCCTTCATCTTCTCTGTCCGCATCATCCAATATAATTACTGCTTTATCATTGAGGTGTTTATACAACAGCGGCAATGCAGGATATCTCGCATTTGGGTTTAGCTTAAAAGGAGGTCCATCTATAACGAGTAAATCTATTTTATCGGGAATCGGGACATTTTCTAAATTGTACCAAAGATATTCTGAATCTTTGATAGTATATTTTTTTAAAGGAGCATGGTACAATTCTGCTATATGATCTACTTCATATGTTTCCAATCCGGCTTTATTTTGCCCGTAATATTTATCATCATGATCTATGGAAATCACTTTTCCATTCCCCATTTTTTTTAGAAAAAGAGAAGAAATAATAGTTGAGGAGCCACTGCCAATCTCAAAAATAGTTAAAGGTTTTTGAAAAGAGATTTCTTTTAGTATAGTATAGATAAGCTCGGGGGTAGCGGCCCAACCAGTCATTAAGGGAAGGGGAATCTTTGGCTCTATGGTATTATAAATAGAGAAAAGAGTTTGATTTTTTTGCTGAGTATGTTGTATTGATTCTTCAACTAATCCATGTGCATGATAAAAGCCTGAAAAAAGAAAAAAAGAAAAAAATGATAGCAAAACAGATATACTGAGAAGATCTAAGAAAAAACCGGCCGTTATTATCAGGGTACTTGCAAGAATTGTAAAGGAGAAAATAATTTTAATATCAGATCTCTTAATCTTCAGGTCTTCCCAAAGAAGTTTTTTAAAGAATTTTATCATATGTAAAGTTTTATATACTTATTTCTCTCCCCGAAAAATAAGATTTTATTTGATCGCCGTATTTTAGATATAGTTCAGGAAAAGGAAACCCAAGTATTATAAGCTCGATCATAAAGGAATCAAACCGAATATTCATACTCATCATCACTCCAAAATGCATGCCTATTAAAGCTAAAGCAACGTAAGGACGGAGTTTTCTAAACCAGATCAATATACCAAAGAACTCGGTTGCAATTCCGATGAAAAGCATAAGAGTAGCAGCGGGAATACTTCTTAAGGCAGTTATTTGAACGAAATTATAATTGAACTGGCCTTCACGAGAGAGAATATCAGTACTTTTTTCGGCGATCCACAGCCATAAATGCCTGCCATCTATCCAGTTTGGACCGGTTCCAATAAGCTTAGAAATAGAAGCTGAAAAATATCCTAAACCTATATAAAAAATAGTAAACCCAATTATAAAACGATATCTGTGTAACTCATTTTGGAATGCAGCCAAGCCAACAGCAAAGCTGAATATTGCCATTCCAACCAGATTAGCACTATGAGGTATTTCTCCAATAGAAAATCTGGCTACATATTGAAAATGCAAAAGAACAAAAACAACAGCATATTGCCACTTGGATCCCTTCCTAAAAAAACTCAATACAAGGAGTATACTGATCGCTATTGCATTAATAATAGGTAAGTAATTATCATGCATAAAGGATATGTCGATGAGGTTTGCAATTCCCAAAGGCAAAACAACATCACTTATTTTTAAAGTATATAAACCCCATTCCCATGCCAAATTGATAGTTTCATAAACTATGTATAGCTCAAATAATTTAAAGTAAAATCGATGTGCGCTGGTGAGCTGGTCAGGCTTGCCAAACAGGTTTTCAGTAATCAGTTTGCCTAAATTCATTCCGAAAAAAAGTATTCGCTTGAAAAGTTGGGGTTAAATAAGGTGGTATCACTTTTAAAAAGTAATATGGGAACAGTTTCTACAACTACACTGTCTTCTCCAATTAGTTTCCCGTGCACTTTGTAGATCATCCAATCTTTTGTTGTAAGATATTCTTCACCTAACATATTTCGGAGTGCCATAATCCTTTTTGTATCCCAATCTTTAGTTTTTGACACAAAATTGGAATAATCAATTTGGTCAACACCTATAGACTTCATGGACACAGGGTTGCCATTTAGTTCGTCAATGGTGGTAGTATTCCAAAGGTTTTCAGGAGTTGAATTACTTACATCCCTGACCAAAGCCCTTGTCCATGGATTACCTGCTTTCGAAAACATAGGATAAATACTAAACGGCCAATATTCTCCTTCATGAGTGGCCACCAATAAGCCATAGAATAAAAAGCTGATTAGTGTTATTTGTATAGATTTTTTCTTTGCTGACATTAAGAAATTAAAACAAAATGTTTTTGGTTCATACAAGTTAAGACATTGTACAGATATAAAGTATCTTTGTTTATAAACAGAAAATTACAGCAAAAAAGCTTAATAACACAATGCTAATAATCAGAGCAATTGCAATAATTTTAATGTGCTTCTTCTTGTCTAATAGTATAGAGGCTCAATCTGATTCAGGAAAAACAGTTCTTATAGAAGACTTCGAAAAAGAGGAGATTGGTAACCTTCCATCTTCATGGTATAACCAAAAGGGAGAAGCGAAACCAATTTACTATGAAGGTAAACTCAGAGAGACCTACAATTATGCCATCAAAATGGAAGACGGAGATAAATTTTTACAATTTGAAGGGAACAGGGGAAAACATCTGAGTTATCCTTTATTGGAAAATGACGAAGTGAATATTCACCGAACACCGATTTTAAGTTGGAAGCTTAGAATCCATGAAATACCTATAGGCGGAAATGAGGATGATGGAGATAAAAATGATGTAGCTGCAAGTGTGTACATCGCGTTTGATCTGGGTAGAGTATTGTTTAAAAAAGTACCCAAAACAATCAGATATACATGGAGCTCTACACTCCCTGTTGGTACAGAGCTTTCAAAATTTTACGGGAACCAAAAAATTATTGTAATTGGGACTGGGGATAAAAACCTTGGAGAATGGCATACTTTTGAAAGAAATATTGTGGAAGACTATAAAAGACTTTTTGGGGATGAACCACCAAGCAGGCCTCTTGCACTACTTATTTTAAGCGATGGGAATAATACGAAAAGCAGTGTAAAAGCAGACTACGATGATTTTATCTTAAAATCAGTTCAAAAGTGAGTTATCTTTTCGGTAAATTGAATGCTTAAAGAAATTCCGGCTTTTACTAAATGAAAAAAATTCTTCGGCTGTTTCAGCCATTGTTAAAATTAAATATTAAACATCCATTTTTAGTTCTTGGTGTTTGTCTGTTGTTAGCTGTAGTTGGTGGGTATTATTCTATTCAGCTAAAGATAGACACAGACATTGCAAATCTTTTACCGAAGAACCATCCTAATGTGTTGGCTCTGGAGAAGTTAAAGAATACGGTTGGTGGTGAAACAGAAATGCAGGTGGCTATCAAATCACCGAGTTTTGAAGCTAATAAGAAGTTTGCTGAAGATCTGATACCGAAAACCCTTGAACTGTTTTACCCCCGATACAACGACAAATATTTTAAAAGAGCAGAGTTTCGAAAAGATACAGACATCATTAAAGATAATGCTTTGTATCTGGCGAGTGATGAAGAGCTGGAAGAGATAACGGATTGGCTTCAGGAAGAGATCGATAATGCCCGCGAAGAAGCAAATCCCTTTTTTATCGATTTTGAAGAAGATGAGGAAGATGCTTCTGACAATGAGGAGAACAAAGCTGATAGCTTCAAAGAAAGTTACGATGTTCTGGTTCCTTCTGAATATCCCATAAATGAAGACAGTACCATCATGGTATTGAAGTTCTTTCCAACCGGTTCTAAAAGTGACATCCGGTATCTGGAAGACATGTTCGTAAAATACGATTCACTTCTTACCGCTATGAATCCGGGTTCTTATCATCCCGACATGGAAGTTCAGTTTGGAGGCCGTTTAAAAAGGCACCTTGAGGAACTTACTTCCATCATGAATGATGTTTTAGGAAGCTTTGCAACAGGTATTTCAAGCGTAGTGCTTCTGGTTATGATGTACTTCTTTATAAAGAAATATGTTCACTATCGAAGAGGCAGGGATGAAGATCTAAACCACAGCATTTGGAGTCATGTGATAAGAATGCCGGTTCCGGTATTGATCATTGGTATTCCTCTTATCATGAGTCTGGTATGGACATTTGGGATCACCTATTTCTATTTGGGAATGCTGAACACAATGACCTCGGTTCTGTTCGTGATATTATTCGGGCTGGGCATCGATTACGGTATTCATTATTACGCGAGATACATAGAATTACGTTCATCCGGTCTTTCCGTTGAAGAAGCGATTTTAACTACAAACGATAAAACCGGAGAAGCAATTTTTGTAAGCGCATTTACCACGGCTTCTGCACTTTATGTATTGATGTTTGCGGATTTCAGAGGTTTCTCTGAATTCGGCTTTATTTCCGGGACAGGAATTATGCTTGCTCTATTTGCAATGCTCTATGTGCTTCCTTCCTTGTTGGTGATCTTTGAGAAATTTAACTGGGTTTTATTTTCAAAAAAGGAATCAACTTCCAATTCAATGGAAAATAAAAAATACCCGTATGCAAGAACTACAGTTGTAGCCGGTTTGGTTCTTTCAGCAGTTGTAATAGGATATAGCGGAACTTTAAGTTTTCAATACGATTTTGGAAAGCTGGAACCAACTTATCCTGCTTATGAGAAATTCAGAGAAGTAGCCGGTCAGGTTGGAAGTTCAGATAAAAGAAATCCAGCTTACATCATTGCAGATTCTGATAGTGAAGTTGAAAATTTGGTTGAAGTGTTAAACCAAAAAATGGAAGCTGACACAAGTTCTCCTACAATATTAAGTATTGAAGCACTTCAGGATCGGTTTCCGGCCACAGAAGAAGAGGAAGAGGGGAAACTACAGAAAATCGCCAGAGTTCGGGAATTGTTAGACAATACATTCATAAGAAATAAGGAAGATGAAGACCTCGATAAACTGCGCAGAGCAGCCCAGACCAGAGAGCCCTTAACGATCGATCAAATCCCTCCGTACCTCAAGTCAAAATTTATAACCAAAGACGGAGAAGTCGGAAGATTTGTGATCATTTATCCTTCGGTTGGACTTTCTGACGGAAAGAAATCCATCGCTTTTAAGGATGATATCGGATCAGTAACTCTGGACAACGGGAAAACATATTATGCAGCCAGTACATCTATAGTTGCAGCTTCCATGCTAGATCTTATGCGAACAGAAAGTCCGTATATGGTTGGAGCGACATTCATTATTATTTACCTGTTCATGATCTTTACCTTCCGATCGTTCAGATGGTCGGTAATTTCAATGTTACCTCTTGTCGTTGGTTTACTTTGGCTATTTGGAATTATGATGATATTCGATCTGCAATTTAATTTTTATAATCTGGTGGTTCTCCCCGCCATTTTGGGAATTGGTGAAGACAGCGGAGTTCATCTGGCTCACAGATATCGGGATGAAGGCAAAAATTCTATGTGGGCTGTACTTTCCAGTACAGGTCAACATATTTCGATGGGATCTATAACTACCATGCTTGGATTTGCAGGATTGATATTTACAAGTCACCCGGGATTACAATCTTTGGGCGTTATGGCAGTGATCGGAATTGGAATGACATTATTGACTTCTTTGACCTTTTTACCTGCTTTAATTCAATGGCTGGAAGATAAAGACTGGATCAGATACTGATTTTATTCGAGAATTTTAAAATAAGTTCATCAAAATGATCGATACTCATTCACATATCTATTTGAAAGACTTTGATGAGGATAGAGAGGAAGTTTATAAAAGAGCGGTTGAAGCTGGAATTAAAACTATTCTGATGCCTGCCATAGATTTTGGCTCTTTGAAACAAATGGATTCGCTGAGTTTTGAAGGAATCGAATTTCATAAAATGGCCGGACTTCATCCCTGTGATGTTGAAGAGTTGGAGGATGGTTTTGAAAATAGATTGTTAGAATTGTGTTCCGATGATGAAATTATCGGAGTAGGCGAAACAGGTCTGGATTACTATTGGAGTAAGGATCATATCACAGAGCAGAAGTTAAGTTTACATGCTCATTGCAGGGTAGCCAAGAAAGTTAACAAACCAATTATACTTCACAACCGTGAAAGTACAGATGATCTTCTACATATCATCGAACAGGAACAAGATGGTTCTCTAAAAGGAATCTGGCATTGTTTTAACGGTACTGTGGAAGAAGGAAAGCGAGCAATCGATCTGGGATTTCATCTGGGAATAGGAGGAGTGGTTACCTTCAAAAATGGGGGAGTAGATAAAACAGTGGCGGAGCTTCCATTAGAAAAAATGGTTTTAGAAACTGATGCTCCCTATTTATCACCGACTCCGAAAAGGGGAAAACGAAATGAACCTGCTTTCATGAAATTCACCGCCGAGAAATTAGCTGATATTTTTGGGATCAGTGTTAAAGAAGTAATTGAAGAGACCACCCGAACTGCAAAAGGATTGTTTAGCTTGATCTGATTTAGATTAAAATGAGATCATTTTTTTTAATAATAAAATTCTGTTTACAGAATTATCAATTCTCTCTTCAGAGATGTCTCCATTCTCCACTAATTCCTCAATAGTACTTATTGCATCTGCCAGATCTATTTGTTCTTTAAGAAGGTTATTTCCATAACAGAATACATCTATTCCTGCTTCTAATCCAAGTTTAAGTGATTCTTTCATACCATAATGATCAGAAATTGCTCTCATCTGCATATCATCTGAGATTACAACGCCATCAAAGCCAAGTTTATCCCTCAGCAAATACTGAATGGTTTTTTTGGAAAGTGTTGCCGGGTATTCAGTATCAAAATTACCGTTGAAAATATGTGAAGTCATTATCACAGGACAAAGATCTTTTTGAATCATGTATTTGTATGGCTCAAGTTCATCACTTTCCCACGTGTCAGTCACATCCACAAAACCGGCATGTGTATCGCCTGCTGCGCTTCCATGTCCGGGAAAATGTTTACAAGCTGTAAGCACATCATTTTTCTGATGCCCCCGAACATAAGCTTCCGCATGTTTATTAACTTCTGATGAAGTCGATCCAAAGCAACGTTCCCGCTTTGCGATGATGGAACTGTCAGCATTTAAAGCCAGATCCACACAAGGAGCGAAGTTGATATTGATGCCGTGTTGTTTCAGAACTTCAGAGATCAATGATCCTTCTTGCTGAGTAGCAGAAGTGTCGTCTATTTTTCCCAGTTCCTGATGGGACTTGGTTACCGGAAAACCGTATTCGGGCTTTAATCTGTTTATGAGTCCACCTTCCTGATCAATACCGATAAATAAGGGTATTTCTGAAGTTTCCTGCAGTTGAGTAGTTAATTTTTTCAGCTGTTCAGGAGATTTGATATTATGAACCGGTTTGTTGAACACCATATCTTTATCAAAAAGAATGACGCCACCGGGCTTAATATTCTTGATCAATTTCGAGATTTCTGAGTCAGAATTGCATTCATTTCCATGAAATCCTATCAGGAATAATTGAGCAATTTTTTCTTTCAGAGATAAGTCTTTTATTACAGGCTTATTAACCTTCATTGTGTTCGTAAAATCGATTTAATAATTAGTTACAGAAGTTCAACTTCAGATGGTTTAACTTCAACCCGATTTGAAAATAAAATGTAATAAAAAGCTATATATGAATATCAAAAGTCCGTTGGTTTTTTTAACGCTCCTGTTTCTCTTTGGAGTTGCTTGTGCTCAGAACCAAAAACAAACCGAATCAATAAAAACAGGCATTGAAGTCCTCAAAAGCAATAATTTTGATGTGCTGAATGGTAAGAAAGTAGGGCTCATAACTAATGCCACAGGGCTGAGTTCTTCATTAAAGCCAACTATCGATATTCTCTTCGAGGCAGAGAACATTGAACTTGTTGCTTTGTACGGTCCGGAACACGGAGCGCGTGGAGAGATTGCTGCAGGAGACAAAGTTGATGATTATGTAGACCCTGTAACCCAGGTTCCTGTGTATTCTCTGTATGGAAAAACCAGAAAGCCGACCAAAGAAATGCTGGAAGGTGTGGAAGTGCTTGTATATGATATTCAGGATATTGGAGTCAGATCTTATACTTACATCAGTACAATGGGTTTAGCTATGGAAGCTGCTGCGGAGCATGATATCGAATTTGTAGTTCTGGATCGACCAAACCCTTTAGGTGGAAACAAGATAGAAGGAAATGTCGCTGAGGAAGGTTATTTCTCGTTTGTGAGTCAATATCCGATTCCTTATGTGTATGGAATGACTCCCGGAGAAGTTGCAATTATGATTAACGAAGAAGGATGGCTTGGAGAAGGGAAAAAAGCAGATCTTACCGTTGTGGAAATGGAAGGATGGAACCGCTCAATGACTTTCGAAGAAACGGGATTACAGTGGGTACCGACATCACCTCATATTCCGCATGCAAATTCAGCATATTTTTATGTTTCTACAGGAATAATGGGAGAATTGGGAGTTTTCTCTGAAGGAGTTGGGTACACACTTCCGTTTCAGGTTTTTGCAGCAGAATGGATTGATGAAAGAAAGCTTGCAGAAAATATGAACGCGCTGAATATTCCTGGTGTAGAATTTCGCCCGATCGTTTTCAAACCATTTTACGGTAGGGATCAGGGTAAAACCTTACACGGGGTACAGATCCATTTTTCAGATTACACACAAGCACATTTAATGAGTTTGCAATACTATTTTATGCAGATTCATAAGCAAATGTATCCCGAAATAGACATCTTTGAAGAAGGAAAGAATCGTTGGTCAATGTTTGACAAGGTTTCCGGTACTAATGAAATAAGAAACAGGTTTAAAGAATCATACAGAGTTTCTGATATTCAGGAATATCTAAATAAAGACGTAGAGTCATTCAGAAAAAAATCATCTCAATATTATCTATACAAGTAAATCAATGAAGCAGATCGGGCTACTTTTCTTAAGTTTTATTTTTATAAATGCAGTTACATTAGGACAGGATTTGGAAGAATCGCAGAATGATTCTTTATATCTCAATATTGTAATTCCTGAACAGGATACTGTTGTGTATTCTTTTTCAAGATACAGAGTTGCTGCTAACACTAATCCGGGTGCAACGGCATACATCAATGGAAGAAGAGCGAAAGTGTATTCCTCCGGTGCTTTTATTGCGATGATTGATCATGACAGTGATACAACAGATATTATTTTCAGAGTAGAAATGGGCGGGGAAAGTCTTTCAGACACTATGATGTTGGTTCAGCCGGAACCCAAAAAACCTGACTTGAGTAAAAATATAATATCAGAATTAATGGTTGAGCCTGGCAGTGATACCTGGCTTGAACCCGGAGAAGCATTACATGTTCAATTTCAAGGTAAACCCGGAGAAGATGCTTATTTCAACATAAACGGATTTACTGATAACATTAAGATGAAAGAAGTGTCTCCAAAATTGGTTGGAGGTAAAGAAGGTGTTTACAGAGGAACTTATTATGTGAGGGAAGGAGACGCGGTCAAAGATGCTGCTATAACCTTCAAAATTAAAAAGGGATTACTCGGTTATCACAAAAGAGTAAGTACTTTTAAGGTAAGTTTCTTGCCGGAACCTATTGTCGGAGTTGTTAGTACCGATGATGCTTATCTGAATGTAGGACTGGGAACCGATCGATTGGGCGGTACAAAATATGGAACCATCCCAGAGGGCGTTAAGCTCAATATTACCGGAATGCAGCAGGGCATGTATAAAGTACGACTTTCAGAAAGTCTGGATGCATGGATTCCAAGACGTTTTGTTGAACTAACGGATGAAGAGCTGGAACCGGTTTCTTCTCTAACGGGCAATATCCGGGTATCAGGGAATGCACGACATGATCTGATAAGAGTTACACTTTCAGAAAAATTACCTTATATAACCACTCAGGAGATCGACCCCAATAAGATCATTGTAGATATTTTTGGTGCTACTTCTAATACCAATTGGAAGATCAAATATCTTACTTCTGAAGGCATTGAAAGTGTTGACTGGGAACAAGTTGAAAATGACAGATTCCGGTTAACGATCAAACTGAAAAACACGCAAAACTGGGGCTATTCTATTGATTACGGCTGGGGAGCCATCATGGATATCAGAATTAAAAGACCTCCGACTCTTACAAGTGTTTTAAAGCCTTTAACAGGAAGAGTAATTGCGGTAGATGCAGGACATGGTGGAAGCAACAACGGTTCATTGGGAGCAGCGGGTTATCAGGAAAAGGATGTGACTCTACAAATTTCTGAGTTGTTGAAGGCTCAGCTTGAAGAAGCCGGTGCTGATGTTATAATGACAAGAACAGATGATAGTTATGTTTACATGTCGGAGAGAAGGGAAATGACGATAGAAACAAGAGCTGATCTTTTGGTAAGTATCCACACTAATTCAATAGGTTATGGCAGTGATCCTTTGGAAATAAAAGGAACTGGTTCGTTTTATAAGCACATTGCGTTTAAGCCTTTAGCTGAGATCATGTACGGCAGAATGACGTCTCTGGGATTAGACGACTATGGATTAACCGGTAGCTTCAATTTTTCTTTAAATGCTCCGATAGAGTTTCCGAATGTTCTGGTGGAAACTGCTTTTATTTCAAATCCGGAGGAAGAGATCTTACTTACAGATTCTGATTTTCAGCATAAGATCGCTGAGCAGATCGTAGCAGGTTTAGAGCAGTTTTATCTGGAGCACTCTTTTATTGAGTCAGTTTCAGAAATGCCGGAAAAGTAAGGCCATTATAAAACCCTGTAGGGATAATTCATGAATTATCCCTATGTGGTAACAGGTGTAGAAGTTAGATAATTCGTTGACAAAATTTCTTTATACCAACCTCAATATTGCAACCCGGTCATCCCGTCCGCCAGCTGGCGGATCGGAATCTTACGTAAAGACTTTTAGTCTGTTCTTGTTTACCATCCTCTTAAGGTATCAGACCAATCCTCTAACTTTGGATTGTTTTACTTTACCGGATTCCATTTCCACTGTTTATGCCCATTCTTTAGTTGCTTCTCCCTTGCTATAGCATCACTTATATTATTGTATTCTTCGGCATATATAAGAATGGTTAGTTTATACTTTGAAGTAAATAAAGAGCCTTCTCTCAATTTATGTTTCCACACTCTAGAATGAATGTTATTGGTAACTCCGATATAAATCGTAGTTCTTCGATAGTTAGTAAGAAAGTACACATAGCCTTTGTTCATAGGAAGTAAGACTGTTTCAAGAGCAATTCCTTACAAAGATCCCGAAACAAGTTCGGGATGACCCTATATATAAAATCCCGTAGGGGGGAATTCATGAATTCCCCCTACGGGATTTGTTTGTGGTAACAGGGACAATTCATGAACTGTCCCTGCCATATTGATCGACCTAAATTGTTATTTCAACAAAGTCATCTGCTTGGATATCATTCCAAAATCTGTTTTCAACTGGTAGATATAGATTCCACTGGAAAGGTTGGAAGCATCAAACTGAACAGAATGGAATCCCTGAGATTTCGATCCTGAGAAAACAGTAGCTACTTTTCTTCCCAACATGTCGTAAACAGTGATATTTACCTTACTGTGCTGTGGTAATCCAAAAGTAATGTTAGTACTTGGGTTAAAAGGATTCGGGTAATTCTGGTTCAATTCTACGTCGGATGGAATATCCGCAATAAGTTCTTCTTCATTAGAAGTTGCAAGACCCATTTCAACGGCTCTTAGATCATCAAAAAGAATAAACCCTGTTGA
Organism: Balneola sp.; assembly: GCA_965215865.1. GTDB lineage: Bacteria > Bacteroidota > Rhodothermia > Balneolales > Balneolaceae > Balneola. The sequence goes on along the minus strand of OZ244125.1, from coordinate 2,212,011 downwards.
AGGTTGACCCGGAGTGTACGTAAGCTGATAGCTGTCCAGATACAATGTGCCATTCAGCGTTCCGTTACCATTAGCCCATGCCACAACAGGATCGTTTGCCATATCCCAGGAAATTAATTTCCAGCCTAGCCAGTCAACGGTGTACCATTCGCTTGCTTCGAGCTCACCATTACCATCACGAACTACAAACCTGAATTTATTACCATTTCCATCACCAAATACATACGATTGAAGAATTCTGGTATTACTGAATTTTGGGGTTTTAGCATCTCCTCGATATTCTCTTAGAAGATGAAATTTATCATTTGTATCCCATCCATAGTTAATACGCATGGATTGAGTACTACCTGTTAACAGGTTAACAATATCATTTTCTTCCTCGAGGCTTACTTGTTCAGCTTTAAGTCCTAAATTACTACCGCTTTGTGTTGGTTCCCACCAAGCTCCACCATTAGCTTTCGTTATGCCATTCTCAAAATCATCAACAACAATTTCATTACTGATTTCCTGATCCGTGGTTGGGAATGTTCTGTTAATATCAGAACCAAGAGCGTTGCCAACAGTATCACTTATAGCTCCACTTAGTGTTAGAACATAATTTGTACTCTTATCCAATCTTTGAGAAGGGAAGAAATTGATTACACTTTTTCCCAATACTTCATAATATTTTACAGTTCCGGGAACAGAATACGTTCCTTTTTTAATCTCAATACCGGAACTCAAATTAGAAGTATCCAGGAATTCATTAAAAGCTGCTGAAGCAATTGGCTTAAGCTCGTTGAACTGAGTATTAGTTGGTCTTATATCAGAAACGACCGGAGATTGGATATCGGCATTTCCGGTTTCGATTTTCAGAACAAAAGAATCTCCGCCTACACCATCACCATTTCCATCCAATTGATGCATATAGGAAGACCGATCGATAGCAGTAGAATCTATTTTTAATACATAATTGCTTTCGAACTCTAGTTCATTGGTTATGATCTCAAGTCTGGAATCACTTTTCCAAACCAATCTGATACTATCGGCGGGCACGAAGGAAAGCGCATCTTCTACAGTAGATTTAACCATTTTTCTACTAAACTGAAGTACGAGGTTTTCTCCGGGATTAACTAAAAGGGTGTCTGTTATATCAATTTCGGTAATAGAAGGAGGGGTAGATGAAACTAAACTAACATCATGGAAGGTAAAATCATCTGTAAGAACATCTACAGTAGCGGTGTCTGAATAAAAACCCTCGGCACTTACAATTACTTGTTGATTTCCATTAGAGAGCTCTTCCAGATAATAAAATCCATTCTTGAGTTCTTCAGGATCAGAAGAATACTGATTAAACAAAGACTCAAAAGTATCTGTGGTATAGGATTGACCGTCAATAGAAATGGTTGCTCCATTAAGTGCTTCTCCGTCATCATCATCAGAAATAACGCCTGTTGTAATACCAACTACAGGATGCTCTTCAATTCCAAAATAATTTAAGATTGACCAGAATGCTGCATAAGCTTCTAACTTTTTGTACTCATGATTTAGATTTCTTTTTTGTTGAAATGGATTGGTATGAAAACCACCTTCACTAAGTAAAGATGGCATTTTTGTATTTCTATTTACTGATAAATATGGATTTCGGATATTGCGATTAGCTCCACAACAAGATACATAGAACTCTCTGTCAGCTCTATTCCGTCTGGTAGAATTTAATCTCATTGCATCAGTTAGTTCATCAATTAAATAATCGCCAAAAGCCTTTCCTCCATTAGGTTCTTTCTCAACAACTTCTCCACTAAACGAATAATAACCTCCATACATCGTAAGGGTAGAATTTGCAGAAATTGCTCCTGCATCACTATGTATTGAATAAAAGAAATCAACTTGTAAATCGTTTGCTAGTTGAGCTCTTTGTGCCAAATCGTCTACACTGGAACTGTCAGACGGTCTGGTTAGATAAACATTACTTATATCTGTTTTTGTTTCTAATAATTCTTTAAGGTATACGGCGATTTGAAATACTTTTTGAGACTCCGAGTACCCATACAAACCTACATTTTGAAATGTGCCTCCACCTTGTCCATTTGAAGTAAAACCATGACCAGGGTCTAACATGATTGTTACTCCATCTAACCCTGTAACTTCTTGGGCCTTCATATTAGAGCTGAAAGAAAGAATTACTAAAAGTAATATAATAAACGAATATGTTTTCATTTTTTGGTTTGCTAATCTGAATTTCATAATAAAAGATTCTTTTCCTGAAGAATTAGTTTTGAATATTGATGACATAAATAGCGCCTTCATTTGGCACATCGAAAGCTATTTTAGAACCGTCCGGAGACCAGTCAGGATTTTGAGCAATAAAATCTGATCGATCAGTGAGGTTAATGCTTTGGTTTCCATCAACACTAAAAGCAAATACATCGCCTTTAGTAATGGAATGTCCATCATATTCACTAACTGAGGCAACAACATAGCGGCTGTCAGGTGACCAAGAAGGACGATGTGCTTTTCCAAGATCTATTAAGTTAGAGCCATCCACATTCATTACGTACAGATTTCCTCCATACACTTCAAAAGCGAGCTTTTGTCCATCAGGAGAAACTTCCAGATTTAAATAAGTTGCATCCTCAAAAGGAGAAATATTTTCAGTAGAATTAGTCGGGATCATACCTTTTGCAATTTCATTGCTCTTTAATACATAAAAAGCCTGGCTTGGTTTAGATTTGAATTGATCAGGCATATCTAACCAAGAATCAAACGTTTCAATTTGGTCGTTTTGAATAAGAACCACTTTCTCCCCGTATTGAGCCCACTTTGGCAGAGCTTCCATTTTAGGGCGAAATTCTGAAACCAATTGAGGGTCTTTACCATCAGTGTGATAAATTACAATTGCATGGTTTCTGCGTCGATTTTGAACAGTATTGAGTCTTGTAAGAATTGACTTTGAATCCAAAGACCAGCTTAAACCATATCCGGCATCTTCATCTGTTAATTGTTTCAAATTCGAGCCATCTGCATTAGCAAGCCAGATTCCGAGGTAACGGTCTGCAGTTACTGCAATAGTATTTCCATCAGGTGACCAAACCGGTGCTTGAAAGTTAATTCCGTCTTGCTTTAATAGGATTTGAGGTTCCCCAACAGGCTGGGGTTGAGCTTGTACTTTGAAACCTGCAAATGCAGTAATTAAAAGTAAAAACGCCAATGATGTGTATTTCTTGAATCTCATAGTTAAATAGTTTTGTTGTATGCTCTTAATGTATAATTACGAAGTTTATTTTAGTTCCTTTTACTCGGTAGTTGTTTTTTCTTTTTTCTTACCGAAGTCGTTTTCAATTTTGATAAATGGGGTAACGATCATTACCGGAATGGCCGATATTAGCACCCAAATAAAGAATTGCTCATATCCCACTTGTTCCTGTATAAACCCTGAAACTGCACCTGATAACAGCATGCCTAATGCCATTAAAGCAGTACAAAAAGCGTAGTGTGCAGTTTTATGGCTTCCTTTAGCCACATATATCATAAACATGAGGAAGGCTGCAAATCCAAAGCCATAACCGAATTTTTCAACCCCCACAAGTGTGCTGATTGTTATAAATGATTCAGGTTGGTAATGAGCAAGAAACCAATACGCGACATTTGGAAGGTTGATAATAAATATCATTGGCCAGAGCCATTTCTTTAACCCATGCCGGGAAATAACTATACCACCAAAGATTCCTCCAACCGTTAAAGCAAGTAGTCCAATAATTCCATTCACTACTCCAACTTCAGTTACCGATAAACCAAGGCCTCCGGCTTCTCTGGCATCTAATAGAAAAGGACCCGCTAATTTAACAAGTTGTCCTTCGCCTAATCTATATAGTAAAATAAAAAGGATCGAAAGAACGATTTGTTCCTTCTTCAGGAAAACAACAAAAGTATTTAATACTGCTTTTAATTGAGACTCACCTTCAGATTTTACAGGAACATCTTCGTCAGGTTTTGGAAGTATAAATCCATGATAGGCTGACATTACAATCATTAAAACGGCGACAATTGCCAGAATTGATGTCCAAGAAAAGGTTGGGTCACTTGTTTTTGCTGCTATAACTCCTGCTAATACTATAAAAACTCCTTCACCACTCCACATCGCTAATCTAAAAAAGGTAGATCGAATCCCTACAAAAAATGACTGCCGTTCTTCATTCAGAGCCAACATGTAAAAGCCATCTGCGGCAATATCATGGGTTGAGGAACAGAAAGCCACAACAAATAAAAATATCAGTGAGGTTTCAAAAAAGTTGGGAGTATTCAAGGTAATTGCGGCTCCCGCAAAAGAAACACCGATCAATCCTTGCATCAAATATGTCCACCAGCGTTTTGTTTTAAAAATATCAATAAAAGGACTCCATGCGGGCTTAAAAACCCAAGGCGCAGATAACAAACTTGTATAAAGAGCAATTTCAGCGTTATCGATTCCAAGATCTTTATACATGATCACAGAAACCGTTACCACCATTATGTATGGAATTCCTTGGGTGTAATAGAGAGTTGGAATCCATGACCAGGGATTCTTCTTAAAAGTGGCAATAAAACTCATAAATGGATTCCTTCTATTTTATTAATGTTACTTTCTGAATATCGGTAAAACTTCTCGAACTGTTTTCTGCTTTTACTTTTATTAAATAAACTCCACAGGTACCGTAGATGACTTCCCAAACGTTAGAACAAGCTTCGGGGAAAATTTTAGATTTTAGCTCAAATTCTTCAACAATAGAGCACATTTTAATCCAATTATTTATTAGTATTGGATAAATAGATTTAGAAAAATTCATTGAGAAGGAATGATCGACAAAAACGATACGAATAAACATCTTTACGAGATAATTACTGAAGACCTTATTGAGAAAATTCTTGATGATCATTTTGGAAAAAGTGGAAGGTTACCTAATTATTTACAACTCACCGAGATGTATGATGTAAGTATGTCCACAATCAAAAAGGCAATGCAGTTGCTTAATGATAAAGGATATCTGGTTAGTAGAGTTGGAAAAGGTACATTCATAAATAAAAAACATTTAAAGTTTAATGAGGAACAAAGGCAACCTGCCAACAAGATCGTTTTTGCACTTATTAACTATAATGATGCTAATTTTTTTGACATCCTTACCGAAGTAGAAAAACTGACCAAAAAACTTGGAAAGGAATTGGAAGTTCATGTTTCTGATACTATCAACGCTCATGAGGAACTGATTTCTAAGCTTGTTTCAAACAAGGAGGTTGATGGTTTAATACTGGGAACTTCCAGAAAATCTGTATTCGGGGTGAAGTTATACAACAAGATCCTGAAACAGATTCCCGCTTTTTTTTGCCATGATATTTATGATTCAAATGTTCCAATAGTTACCATAGATAATTATAAAGTTGGTCGGTTAGCTGCACTTGAATTGTTGAAGAAATCCGAAAAAAAGATTTGCATCGTTTTGGATGAAAACGGATACAAATCTGATGATTTAAAACTGGAAGGTTTTTTGGATGAACTCGAAGAACAAGGAGCGAGTGGACGCTGTGTTGTTATTCGAAATTCCTTCAAAAATAAAGGTTCCACATATGAAGATGGATATAACATCGGAATAGTCTTAGACCTTGTGAACTCAGAAATCGATGCCATTTTTGCTTCTAACGACGAAGTAGCCAGGGGTTTTAAAAATGCTCTTATTGAAAAAGGATATAAGTTTCCCCAGGATATTTCTATTCTTGGTTTTGGTAATGTAAAACAGACACAAGAGCATGACGCTTCCTTAAATACGATTGGTATTGACTCAAAAGAACTGGGAAAAGTTCTTTTTAAAAATTTCAAAATTATATTTGAGGAAAGTGAGTACAAAGTGCCTTCTAAAGTTTTAATTGAGCCAAAATTGATTAACCGTTAAAAAGAACTGCTTAATCCAGTTCTTTCCATCTTACGAAAGCTTCCATTGCTTCGTATTCTGCAAGTCCCAGTTTGTCGTAAAGTTGAGCTGTAGTTTTTGTTCTGTCATCAGCTCTTTGCCAAAATTCCCTTTTGTCTGTTCCGGGGAATAAGGGTCTGTCTTTTTGGGATTGATGCTTGAATATTCCCGTTCTTTTACGGTCAGTTTCTTCCGGACTCAAAGGAACGGCCATTTCAATTTCTTCAATTCCCCATTCCTGCCAAGCACCTCTGTATAGCCAGATCCAACAATCTTTCATCCAAGATTCGTCTTTTAATTCTCTTAGCGAATCAAATACGGCATTTAAACAAACCCGGTGAGTTCCATGAGGATCAGACAGATCTCCTGCTGCATAAATCTGATGTGGCTTGATCTCCGAAATCAGATCTTTTGTAATTCTTATATCTTCAGGGCCAATAGGGTTTTTCCGTACTTTCCCGGTTTCATAAAAAGGGAGATCCAGAAAATGAATGTGCTCATCAGGTAAACCTACATAACGGGCAGTTGCTTTTGCTTCACCTCGTCTGATCATGCCTTTGATCGTCATCACACTCTCGGAATCAACTTGACCGGGCTGTTTGTTTTCGATGGAAGTTCTTACTTCTTCATAGAGCTTACTGATTTTATCAGAGCCTGAGCCAAATTTATTATGATAATCCATTACAAAATCAGCAAATCGTAATGCTTCGTCATCAAAAACTGCAATATTTCCGGATGTCTGATAAGCTACATGAACTTCATGACCTTGATCTGCAAGACGTATAAAAGTTCCACCCATTGATATAATATCATCATCAGGATGAGGGCTAAAAATTAATACTCTTTTCGGGAATGGTGATTTTCGTTCCGGTCTGTAGGTGTCATCTTCATTTGGTTTCCCTCCCGGCCAGCCTGTAATAGTATGCTGTACTTCGTTAAAAATTCTAATATTTACATTATAAGCACTTCCTATAGCAGTAAGAACATCATTCATGCCATGTTCGCTATAGTCTTCTTCACGAAGCTTCAGAATTGGTTTTTCTAAGTAAAGGCTTAACCAAACAACAGCTTTTCTCAGCATGGCACCATCCCAATCAATAGGACCAACCAGCCATGGCGTTTTAACTCTGGTCAATTCAGCTGAGGAAGCTTCATCCAGTATTATTTCTACATTATCATGTTGCTGAAGAAATGTTGCTGGAATATGAGGAGTTTGTTCCCCTTCAACAGTTTTGTGGATAATTGAAGCCTTTGACTCCCCCCAAGCCATCAAAAAGATTTTATCGGCATTCATGATCGTTCCAACACCCATTGTAATGGCTCGTTTTGGAACATTTTCAACACCAAAAAAGCCGCTGGCAGCATCTAAAATAGTGAGGCTGTCTAAAGCAATTAATCTTGTTTTAGATGTGATTGCCGAACCCGGTTCGTTAAAACCAACATGACCGGTACGACCAATCCCAAGAACCTGGATATCAAGTCCGCCCAGATTGTTGATCTTTTCTTCGTAGTTCTGACAAAAAGCGTAAATATCTTCTCTTTCTAATGTGCCGTCAGGGATATGCACATTTTCAGGTTTGATATCAATATGATTGAATAAATATTCCTTCATGAAATACACATAGCTATGGATAGAATCAGGATCCATAGGGTAGTATTCATCAAGGTTAAAGGTTACTACATTTTTAAAACTCAAACCTTCTTCGCGATGCAGTCTTACCAACTCATCATACACCTGAGTTGGTGTTGAACCGGTAGCCAGGCCTAAAACAGCTTGCTCACCATTTTTAGATTTTTCTTTAATGAGATCTGCAATTTGATGTGCTACATGAATGGAAGCATCTTTTGCATTCGAAAAAATCGAAGTTGGTATCTTTTCAAATTTCTGTGACTCAGGATTCGTACTAAATTGAGACATTTCTATTTTTAGAATTAATTTTATTAGGGCATTTTTTGCCACTTTTAGACGGAGCAGGAATAATAACGCTAAGTCTGTTCAAAGTCACATTGAGAACATTGTGACCTTTCAAAATTTTTACCAGGTTGGGTTATTAATGATTTATCAGGGAATCCACTCTCTGGATCTCTTGAACGATCAGATTAGGATTCTCCCATGGGATAAAATGATTGATATCTCTAATGACTAAATTAGGCTCTGTATTAGTAAGCACTCTTTCTCCAAATAAAGCATTTTCATAAGGAACAAGGTTGTCATTTTTTCCTTGTATGATGGAAGTTGGTTGGGTAATCTTATTCCAGTGAGGCTCCATTTTTTTAAGTTCCTCTTTTAAAGCCAGGATTTCCTCATTTGTTGAATAAAGCATGTCAGGTAAAATCCAGGAAAGTATTTTGTAGTGTACAGGAATTTGAAACCACTTCGTTTTTTCAAGCACCGGATCAATGGAAGCCGCTACAAAAATAAGCCCGTCAACTTTGTCAGGATAATCAATTGCCATTTTTGCAATTACCGGACCTCCATAAGAATGACCTACCAGAATGGAGGAAGAACCCTCGACTTCAAGCACGTTGTTAATCAGCATAGCTTGTTGTTGTAAAGAGCGTTCAGGTTTTCCACTCTCGGATTTTCCGAATCCCGGTCTGTCTACAGATATAAGTCTGAAATTGCTCAGTAAACCCGGGTGACGCATAAAGCCCAGAAAGTTATCCCATGAACCGGGTGATCCATGAACAAAAAGAACGGTTGGTTTGGATGTATCACCGATTGCTACATAATGAATTGTTCTATCATCAACCGTTATAAAACCTTCTTTTGGACTATAGTGCAAATCTTCAAAAGCATTCTTAATAGCTTCTTCATTCAATGAAAAGTCGAGATTATGAATATAAATCAACCCTATAACAATAAGAACTCCGAAAGATATAGCTATCCATTTTAGAAATTTCAGAATTTTTTTCATCAAACATTTATTTAAACTCTCAGTGTAATGTAAGCATCAACGATAGAGGAAGAGTTAAGATTACACAAACAATCTTATTTTTAATAAAGAGATAAATTCGATGAATAACTCAGCAGATATATTAATATCTTTAAGGCTTCAAATCATTCAGAAAATTTTAAGCTGACTACCATAATTTGAAAAAAGAATCTAAAAGAGCTAAACCCGGATTTTGGGACAGGGTAGGAATTGGCTTATCTGGAATCTGTGCTATTCATTGTTTATTGGTTCCGGTTATAGTTGCTTTAATACCTTTATGGCCTGCTTTTGAGGAATTTCATGAGTATACGCATTTTATTTTCTTTGTAGCTATAGCGCCTGCAGTATATCTGTCATTGAGACAACGGCATCAATCTCCAAGAATAACCATACTATTACTCACAGGTCTTTTTATAATATTTCTGGCTTGGTATTTCAATGAAATACTGGGTGAATACGGAGAAGCAGGTATTACATTATTAGGTAGCATACTTTTAATAACAGGGCACTGGTTAAACTATAAGTCTAAATCTAAGCTCAGTGTTTAGTTAATCCTTCCGGTAAGCTGTCCAAAACTTTTTGAAGGTCGGATTCAGTATTTCCGATATTTAATTTTCTACAGAGTATTTGAAGTACATGAAAAGCACATCCCCAGCTAAGTGTAACTCCGGCTCCACCATGACCATAATTATGAACGACTAATTTGCCCGGAGCATTATCCGTTTCTAATCGTAGACCATGCTCTTTATTCCTGACATATCGAAATGAATACTGATATTCTCTTTCTTTAAACTTTGAAAGATCTATCCCAAATGTATTTTTTATGATTTCTGAATTAATAGATTCAATTTGGGTCGGAAACTCATGTGAGAGTTCATCTTCGGAAACCCAATCACCTTTTTTATCCAAAGTTCCTTTGAACCGACTTCCTCCGAGAACCCAATCATTTTTACGGGGATAGCAATATACATCGAAAGGAGTCTTAAAAGAGTCCGCATATATATCTGATCCGGGACTAAAATTATAAGACACAGTATTTCCTGATGGTGATTTTAAATCCACGGTGTTGCTAACTTTTAATAAGTGTCCTTTTAAAATTAATGGTTTGCTGTCTTCTTCTTTTAATAGAGCTGAACCAAGACCGGAACAATTGATTATGATGTCTTCGTTGATTGAGACATATGAATTAAGATTAACTGATTGGGATATAAAAGTCCCGTTATTTTGTAAAAAACTACGTACAAGATGTGGAAAGTAAATTGTCCAGTCAGCAAAAAAACAATCAAACTTCCACCCACTTTTCAATGGTATATCCGGATGTTCCGGTGTCCAGTTCAAATCTGATAAAGCTTTATAACCTGGTATGGAACGAGCATAATCGGGTTCAGTATTTTGAAAACCGAAAAGTTCGAAATGTTCATGTATTGTTAATCCGGGAAAAGAGAAGTCATACAGCTTTGAAAAAAGAAGCTGACTCATTTCGAATATTTTGTGTATTTCGGAGTGGGATACAGAGTGAGGAATTACAGAGGCGGAAGGGAATTGACTGCCAAAATAAGGGTTTTTTGCCTTGTTTAAAGGGGGCTCTTTTGTATAAATCGATACTTGAAATCCATTCTGTTGTAACAACACAGCTGTTGTTAAGCCTGAAATTCCCGAACCAATAACTGCAACTCTTTTTTTCATCTGAAGCTTAAAAAAATATAATGCGTTAAGGTAAAGAACTTTGATTACACTATTGTGGTAAATCTGGTGTTTCGGTAACTTCTGATAAGGACAAATCACAGTGATTAGAAAAGAATTTGCTTACCTATTTATATTCTTTACAGCCTTTTATTCAGGCTGTGAATCTTTATCTCCTAATGATAAAGTTGATGAATACCCGGTTTTTATAGAAAGGTTAAATATTTCAGATATACAGGTTCTAAACCAAAAATACCATGAAAAGAATAATGACCAGATTTGTTCAACGCTTAATGAATATGGATTAACTGGTTTTAGTCGAATTCTTTTTCCGAATGATGTAAATCCTTGCTTAAACAGGAATGAAATAAAGCAGGAAGCACCCTTTAGTAATGATCTTTTATCTGTGGCAAAACAAGTGCTGAAAGAAAATGAGGAGTTTACCGGAGTTGAAAGTATAGAGAGTTTAATTTTAGAGGATGTCACTCCATTGAATGGATGTACAATATGTGAAGGGAATATCAATAGCGTCCCATTGCAATGGAAGTTTACCTTTCAGCCTCAAATAGTTAATGGCATTGAAGTAATGGACACTCAAATTTTGGTTTATCTAGATATTAATGGGGTAAACAGAATTTGGGGAAACTGGTATCCTGTAACGGATCCTGGTTTTGTAGATTTTGGATCTGTTGCCGCCATGGACAAAGTTATTGGTATGAAAGTCAGGTATGCAAATTCGAAAAATCAAATTTTTGAGCAGGAAATAACTGAAAAGCACTTATCGGGAGAACCGGAATTGAAATTTGTGGCAATTGCAGTTGATGAGGGTTTGGAAATCCATAAAGCATGGGTGGTCAAACTATTACAGGATGATACTGAAGAAGTGAGATGGAATATTTTTATTAATACAGTAAACGGAGAAATTCTAGAGGTTAAATTATTGTAAAAAGAGGCTAATAAATTTTGTACATTAATTTAAGGTTTCAAAAAATGGTTCGATAAGGGTTTAAAAATAGGTTCAAATAATGAGCAATAGTAAAAAAGTACTAATAGTGGAAGATGATATGATCATTTCACTGGTAGTAGAAAATATGATTAAGGAACTTGGGCATACTGTAGTTGGGAAAGCCGTTTCAGGTGAAGAAGCCATTCATATTGCTAATCAAGAAAAACCCGATATTCTGCTTATGGATATTCGTCTGAAAGGAGAAATGGATGGTATTGATACCGTGGCAAAGATCAAGGAAACTGTAGATTCACAAGTAATTTACCTTACAGGAAATTCAGACCGTTTAAATTTTGAACGTGCAAAAGATACCGATTTTGCTGACCTGATCGTTAAACCATTTACAATAGGTGACTTGGATAAGTCATTAAAGTTGATTGCTTGATCATAAAAAATCGCATCTTTTTAGTTATACTCTCGTACCTGCTTTAGAAATTAAAAAGGACGAATATGAGTACTAAATTCAGAAATTTAAAAAATGATCTTAAAGATCTTGAGGATGATTCGGTTTCTCAACTCAATCAGGGTTCTTTAGATAAGAATTCAAACTCCGGTAAACTTTCAAACTATATACTTCTTTTTGCATTTATAGCTACTCTTACTTTCTATGTCGGTTCCAGAATCGACTTTAGCGGTATTGATAATCCGATTGACAGAATTGAGCAAGCAATAAATGAGCCTAATGAAGAACTGTTACAAGGAATGGGAACCTGGATGACAGACATGGGTTACGGGGAACTCAGCAGAGAAGAACTAATAGATCTCAGAAGGGAAGGAGTGACTGCTACAGAAACCCAAAAATTGCATGATATTGGCTATACAGATATTACATTAACTCAATTGGTGGAATTTCAAAATGCAGGAGTGAGTGCAGATTACGCCCGAATGATGAAAGAGCTTGGGTATACTTTGTCGATTGAGGAATTAGCTGAAACAAGAAGAGCTGGTGTTACTGCATATTTTACAAGCAGAATGATGGATTTGGGATATACAAAAGAGGAATTGACCAAAGAAAATCTCATGCGAATGAGTGGAGTAGAAGTGACAGACAGAACAGCAGCCAGACTGATTGAACAAAGAGGCGAAAGACCAACCATCGATGAGTTAGTGAGAGACAGAATAAGTAATCAGTAGATTTAAGAGTAGTATTAGTATTATTTAATGGAACTTAACAAGCCTTATATCCATTAAAGTATTATCTAACAACAACTAATACTAATTATGAAATTTTTTATATCTACGCTAACACTAGCAGTTTTATTGACATTTTCATCTCATACAAACGCACAAACATCGGCTCCAACTAAAGACAGATCGGGAATTGGACCTAAGATCGGGTACTACAAAGCTCCTGATGCAGATGATGGAACCATGTTCATTGGATTCCAGACGAGAACCCGCGGAGAAGTATTCGGATTCGAATTTGCCGCTGAGTACAGAGGAGAACAAAGTTACTCAACCACAAATGGTGATTTAACCATCAAGCAAATTCCGGTTACTGCTACATTATTAATGCATGTACCTTTAGCTTCTAATTTCCAACCGTATGGTCTTGCCGGTTTAGGGGCTTATTATACTTTTTATGACTACGATGGTGGATTCGTTTCTCCTGGTGATGACGCAGAATTTAATATTGGTTATCATTTGGGATTTGGACTTGATCTTCCTCTAAATGAGAGTGCCGGTTTAAATGTTGATTACAGATATTTATTCCTGGACGACCAGGGAGATGACCTCGACGATACTGAGTTTAGTGGTAATGTTATATCCGCAGGATTAACGTTTTATTTCTAAACTAGAAAAACCTTACTTTACAGATCCGGTATTCAATCAGAGTACCGGATTTTTTTATGCAATTAAATCTAATTATTGGAATGGCAGAGATTATCCTCCCGGAAGTAGAACTGAATATTTACTCACCGAAAGACCCTGTAGAAGCAACTATTGTAGAAAATTATGTTTGCACGGCAGAAAACAGCCCAAATATTGTTCGGCACATAACATTCGATATTTCGGGTACTGATCTGGTAGACAGGATCAGAGTTGGACAATCTGTCGGGGTACTACCTCCCGGTGAGACGGAAAAAGGACGTCCGCACAAATTGCGTTTATACTCGGTTTCATCTCCCACAAAAGGAGAAGGCGGAAAATCGCATTTGGTTTCCACTACAGTAAAAAGATCTATAGATGAAATAGACGGTAAACTCTATCTGGGAGTTGCTTCAAACTATCTTTCTGACCTGAAGCCGGGTGATAAAGTTCAGCTTACTGGGCCAAGTGGTAAAAGGTATTTGCTACCAGAAAATGCTCAGGATTTCAATTATGTATTTTTTGCAACAGGAACCGGTATTGCTCCTTTCAGAGGTATGATCATGGAATTGTTTGAATCAGGTTATAAAGGCGATGTAGCTCTGGTATTTGGTTGCGCCTACAGAACCGATATTCTATATCCTGATTTCATAAAAGAAATGTCTGAGAAGCACTCTAATTTCCATTATTTGAGTTGTGTATCCAGAGAGGACCGACGCAGTGACGGAAGTAAATATTATGTTCAAAGTGTGATCAATGATCATTCTGATACTTTGAACCCAATTTTTGAAAAAGAAAATACGCTAATCTATATCTGTGGAATGAAAGGAATGGAAACGGGTATCTATCAGAATCTGGCGCTTCAAGGGCATTTGGAATATTTGCAGGTTCGTGGTGATCTGGCTGAAATTCCTCCTTCAGAATGGCAATGGGAAGACCTTAAAAAGAACATAAAGCCTTCGTCAAGAACATTCGAAGAAGTTTATTAAGTGAAAAGTGAAAAGTGAAAGGTGAGTATCACTCTAGCTTATTTAAATTTGATACACCACCGGAAACCACAAATTTCATAAAAGTAGCGGGATCTTTTTTGATCGGTTTTACGTGAATTTTATCCACTATATAGAGATTTCCGGAAAAATTGTAAGAATGCGGACAATAGACGGCTACTTCATCTTCAAGACCAAGATCTGTAAGTGATTCCTGTGTAATAAAACCTAAGCGTTTTACGCCCGGAACTCCGAAATCTACTACAACAGGAGCTGTAAATTTCTTTTTATCCCCGACAAAAGCTTCGGTAAGATCTCTTAAAGAGCTGTAAATAATGCTAACCAATGGTGTTCTGGTAAGTAGTTTTTCGAACAAATGAAGAATGGGTTTTGTGAAAGCTCTGGTAAATACAAAACCAATAAGAGTGATGGCTATAAAGCCGGTAATTATTCCTAAGCCGGGAATATTATAATCGAACCAGCTGTAAAACAGATAATTTAGAGATTCATTTGCCCAACCGATGGCTATAGAAACTAAATAAATGGTGGCACCAACAGGAAACACAATTAGCATTCCACGGAAGAAAAAATTGAGAATAGTTTTCATAGCTGTCTGATAAGTTTAAAATCTGAATAAATGTCGTTACTAATTCATGAAAGCACAAAATGTTTATTTCAGCTTTTTGATTCCCACTTTTCAAATAATTCATTAAACATAAATCTAACATCGAGTGTGAAGCAGATTTTTTTTATCTTCACCATCTTAATTTCAACCGATTTTTTAATTCAAATTGATGTCCACTAAGACTTCATCCCAAATACGACAGGAATTTCTCGATTTTTTTAAAGATAAAGGGCATGCCATAGTCGATAGCGCACCGGTAGCTCCTAAAAATGATCCTACGCTGTTATTTACAAATGCAGGGATGAACCAGTTCAAACCAATATTTCTAGGGGAAGAGAAGACGCTTGCTCATGAAGGGAAAGAATGGAATCGTGCTGCAGATACACAAAAGTGTATTCGTGTAAGTGGAAAACACAATGACCTGGAAGAGGTTGGATACGATACTTACCATCATACTTTGTTTGAGATGTTGGGTAATTGGTCGTTTGGTGACTACTTCAAAAAAGAAGCAATTGCTTGGGCTTGGGAATTATTGGTTGATAAGTGGGACTTAAATCCGGATCAACTATACGCTACTGTTTTTGGCGGCGATGATGAAGACGGACTTCCGGTTGATGAAGAAGCAATTGAACTTTGGAAAAGCGAAACTTCAATTGACCATGCTCATATTTTGAAATGTGGCAAGAAAGATAATTTCTGGGAAATGGGAGACACCGGACCATGTGGCCCATGTTCAGAAATCCATATTGATCTCAGATCAGAAGAAGAACGCAAAAAAGTTGATGGAGCTACTTTAGTAAACGCAGACGATCCCAGAGTGATGGAGATCTGGAATCTGGTATTTATTCAGTTCAACCGACAAGCTGATGGCTCGCTTAAATCTCTTCCCGCTAAGCATGTAGATACCGGAATGGGTTTTGAAAGAGTTTGTGCAGTACTTCAAGGTAAGACTTCCAATTATGATTCCGATGTTTTTACACCGTTGTTGAACACAATTTCTGAATTAGCAGGAATAAAGTACAGCAGTTCTGATAGCGAGAAAGATATTGCTATGAGAGTAATTGCCGATCACATTCGTGCAGTTGCATTTTCTATTGCTGATGGTGCTTCGCCAGGAAATGATGGTCGTGGATACGTTATTCGTCGAATTTTAAGAAGGGCTATTCGTTACGGTTGGGATAAATTGGGATTCAAAGAACCATTTTTCTATAAGCTGGTTGATGTTTTAGCTGATCAATTCAAGGATGTGTTCCCGGAAATGCAAGCTCAGAAAGAATATGTCATCAATGTGATCAAATCGGAAGAAAAGAGCTTCTTAAAAACACTTGGGCAGGGAATTCAATTGTTTAAGGAAGTCTCAAAAGGAAAAGAAGTTATTTCGGGTGATGACGCTTTTAAACTCCATGACACATTCGGATTCCCAATCGATCTTACTCAGCTAATGGCTAGAGAAGAAGAAATCGAAGTTGATGTAGATCGATTTGACGCGTTGATGAAAGAACAGAAAGATCGCGCACGCGCAGCTGGTAAGTTTAGCGTAGATCAGAGTGGAACTGATGCTTGGAAATCAGTTAATGGAGAAAGAGATAGCGAAACACTCTTTGTTGGATACGATGACTTTAAAGTAGAAACAGAATTTACTTCGTTCAGAAAAGAAGGAACACGTTTTGCGTTCAAACTTGCTAAGACTCCATTTTATGCAGAGAGCGGTGGTCAGGTTGCTGATACAGGTTTAGTAACAAATGGAAATGAATACATTCATGTTACTGATGTACAAAAAGTAAACGGAGAATTTGTTCATTATACAGAAAACCTACCTGGTGATCTGTCCGGAGAATGGATTGCTCAGGTTGATACTTCCAGAAGAAAAGAAATCCAAAAACACCATTCGGCTACTCATTTAGTTCATGCAGTATTAAGAGAAGAACTGGGCGATCATGTAGCTCAAAAAGGTTCTTTGGTAGATGATCATCATTTAAGATTCGATTTCTCTCATTTCGAAGCAGTTACCGATGAAGAACTCAAAGTGATCGAGCAGAGGGTAAACGAAAAAATTCAGGAAAACATCCCGTTAGATGAACAGAGAAGTGTTCCGATTGAAGAAGCTAAAGAAATGGGAGCGATGATGCTTTTTGGAGAAAAGTACGGAGATGAAGTTCGTGTTATCACTTTTGATCCTGAATTTTCCAGAGAATTATGCGGTGGAACTCATGTAAAAGCTACTGGTGAGATCGGTTATTTCAGATTTACTCAGGAAACTTCGGTAGCAGCTGGCGTGAGAAGAATCGAAGCAGTGTGTGGTAAAGCAGCAGATCAGATATTGAGGAATGAACAATCTCTCTTAAAAGAAATTAAAGGAGTAATTGGACAAAGTGCTGACCTGGTAGCAGACATCAGGAAACTTCAGGAAGAAAAGAAAGCTTTAGAAAAAGAACTTTCAGCTCAGAATCTTCAGAACACAGGAGCTAAACTAACTGAATTATTTTCAAATCCGGAATCATTAGACGGAAATATCACACTTATTAAAGGAGAGATTCCCGGCTCAGATATGGATGTACTCAAACAATTGGGTTACGATGCTCTGGAAAAATCTTCCTCAAATACGGTTACGGTCCTAGCCTCAAAAGATGAGGAAGAAGGAAAAGTATACCTGATGGTATCAGTCACTGATGATCTGATAAAAGAAAAAGGATTAAAAGCAGGAGCGTTAGTTGGACAGCTTGGACGATTAGTTGGCGGTGGTGGTGGTGGGCAACCAAGTCTTGCTACTGCAGGCGGGCGACAACCTGAAAAACTCGAAGAAGCACTATCTAAAGTGAATGAAATCATTTTAAATACCATTTAACACTTGTACTCCAGAGAATTACGAAAACTTCCTAAAAATTGAATATATTCAAGCCCATTTTTGAAGGGTTAAGGTTATAAAAAACGAACTATGGCAAAAAAGAAAAGCGGTAATGTAGAATTTGCTCCAAGAGGAATTGGAGATGAAAAATCAGGAGCAGTACAGAAAGGGGTTGATCTTCCTGCTGCTACAAAATCCAAACATAAAGATCTGGGTCTTTCAGCTGCAAAGCTAAAAGCGATGTATGAGCAAATGTATTTGCAACGTCGTTTTGAAGAAAGAGCAATGCAGCAGTATCAAAAAGGAAAATTTGGAGGATTTCTTCACCTTTATATTGGTCAGGAAGCGATCTCAACCGGAACAACTTTTGCACTGAATGATGATGACGATATCATTACAGCATATCGTGACCACGGCTGGGGACTTTGCAGAGGTATTTCAGCAAACGAAGGAATGGCTGAACTTTTTGGTAAAGCAACAGGATGTTCCAGAGGTAAAGGTGGCTCAATGCATTTCGCTAAAGCAGAAAATCATTTTTGGGGCGGTTACGGAATCGTTGGTGGACATATCCCAATTGGTGGAGGTCTTGCATTCGCCAATAAATACGAGCAGAACGGCCGAATTTCTACCTGTTTCTTTGGTGATGGAGCTGTTGATCAGGGAGCATTACACGAGACTTTTAATATTGCTCAACTTTGGAAGCTGCCGGCAATTTTTGTTGTAGAAAACAACGGATATTCAATGGGAACAGCTGCCCGACGTCATACAGTAGCAGAAATCGTAGACAGAGCTGATGGTTATGGAATGAAAAGTGCTGTGATCAATGGTATGGATGTGTTCTCTGTGTATGAAAAGATGAAAGAGATCGCTGATGATGTGCGCAAGAACTCAGAACCTTGGTTTGTTGAGATCAGAACGTACAGATATCGTGGACATTCAATGTCAGACCCTCAAAAGTACAGAACAAAAGAGGAACTGGAAGAATATCAGAAGATCGATCCTATCGAAAGACTGAAAACATATATTCTCGAAAATGACATCGCCAAAGAAGCGGCGCTTGAAAAGATCGAAGAAAAAGTAGAGCAGGAAGTATTAGATGCAGTTGAATTTGCAGATAATTCTGACTTCCCGAAAGATGAAGAACTCTACGAGGATATGTTTGTTGAAGACGATCCTTATTTCCATACCTAAAAAGAATTTCAAAGAATAGAATAATGGCTGAATTACAATTTAGAGAAGCAATTAAAGCTGCCATCGATGAAGAAATGGCAAAAGACGAGAAAGTCCTGGTAATGGGTGAGGAAGTAGCTGAATATAACGGCGCTTACAAAACCACTGAAGGACTTCTCGACAAATACGGATATAAAAGAGTGATCGATACTCCTATTTCTGAGCTTGGCTTTGCCGGCATCGGAGTGGGAGCTGCAATGAATGGTTTAAGACCAATTGTAGAATTTATGACATTCAACTTCGCTGTATTAGCAGCAGATCAGATCATAAATCACGCTTCTAAGGTTAAGTATATGACGGGTGGACAAATTGATTGTCCGATCGTCTTCAGAGGCCCTAACGCATCAGCAGGACAGTTAGGAGCTACGCATTCTGTTGCTTATGATTCAATGTATGCTCACTTCCCGGGATTGAAAGTTATTTATACCTCCGAGCCTGATGACGCAAAAGGATTGCTTAAATCTGCCATTCGCGATGATAATCCGGTTTTGTTTATGGAGTCAGAGCAAATGTACGGTTTGAAAGGAGAAGTATCTGATGAAGAAGATTACATTATCCCAATCGGGAAAGGAAAGATCAAACGGGAAGGCGAACATGTGACTTTAGTAGCTCACGGAAAAATGTATCACTTAGCTGTACAGGCTGCAAAAGAGCTGGCAAAAGACGGTGTGGAATGTGAAATTATTGATCCGAGAACAGTAAAACCTTTGGATCTTCCGCTGATCATTGAATCGATCAAGAAAACAAACAGATGCGTAATTCTGGATGAAGCTCATCCGTTTGGTGGATTAGCTGCCGAAGTTGGATTCTTAATTCAACGTGAAGCTTTTGATTATTTGGATGCACCGGTACAGCGTGTAACACTTCCTGATGTTTGTGCACCATTTGCTAAAAACCTTTTTGATCTTTGGTATCCTTCTGTTAAGCAGGTTGTAGATGCTGTGAATCAAGTTACTTACAGAAATTAATAAACTCACTAACTCGAAGAAATTATGGCTATTAAGATAGAAATGCCGAAGCTGAGCGACACTATGGAAGAAGGTGTGATCGCTAAATGGAATGTTAAAGAAGGCGACAAGATTTCTGCCGGTGATATCATCGCTGAAGTTGAAACTGATAAAGCCACCATGGATGTGGAAGCTTTTGATGACGGAACGCTTTTAAAGATCATTCCTCAGGAAGGAGATGCAGTTCCTTTAGGTGGACTAATCGCTGTGATCGGTGAAGAGGGCGAAGATATTTCTGATATTCTTGACGGAGCAGGAGGGGGCGGAAGTTCTGAAAGTTCTAAGTCCGAAGATTCAGATAAAAAAGAAGAAAAAGAGTCTGAAGAAAAAGAAGAGGATAAATCAGAGGAGAAAACAGAATCAAAAGAGTCTTCTTCCGAATCTGATAACGGAAGAGTAAAAGCTTCTCCATTAGCCAAAAAAATGGCTGAGGATAAAGGAATTGATCTCACTTCTGTTCAGGGTTCAGGTCCTGATGGCAGAGTTGTTAAAAAAGATATTGAAGAATATAAAGGTGGAAGTGGTTTGTCAAAACCATCGAGCTCTTCAACTGCATCTAAATCTTTCGAAAGTTTAGAAAGCAAAGAAGTGAAAGTTTCTCAAATGAGAAAAGTGATTGCTCGCAGACTTTCTGAAAGCAAATTCACCAATCCACATTTCTACGAGACTATAGACATTGATATGAAGGCTGCAATGGCTGCCCGTTCTTCAATGAATGAAGCTAATGATGTGAAGATCAGTTTCAACGACATCGTAGTGAAAGCTTGTGCAATTGCTCTAACGCGTCACCAGGCGATAAACAGCTCATGGCATGACGATGTAATCAAAGAGCATGGAGATGTTCATGTAGCGGTTGCTGTAGCTATTGATGAAGGTTTAATGACTCCTGTTATTACTCATGCTGACAAAAAAGGGCTGTCAGAGATTTCATCCCAAACCAGAGAATTAGCCGGATTGGCAAGAGATCGTAAACTTCAACCTGAACAAATGGAAGGAAGCACTTTCACTATCTCGAATTTGGGAATGTTTGGCATAGAAGAATTTACAGCTATCATTAATCCACCAAATGCTTGTATACTTGCTGTTGGTGCTATCCGCGATGTTCCTGTGGTAGAAAACGGAGCTGTAGTTCCTGGTAAACGTATGAAGATCACTCTTTCAAGTGATCATAGAATTGTTGATGGAGCGAAAGCAGCTCAATTCTTAAATACAGTTAAGAATTTACTGGAAAACCCATTATCAATGTTGCTCTAAGCGACGTTTATTTGATTCTGAATTTAAAAGCTCTGATGAAAATCAGGGCTTTTTTTATATCCGTTCATTTAGATATATAACAGGAGATAGTTCTGAGCTATCACGATCGAGAATAGTATAAAGTTCGTTAATTTCACCCCAATCTGAATATGGTCTTGTCAGTAGATAATAGCGTCCGTTGCTGAAGGTTCTGATACTGCTTTGTACATTCATTTCACTTCGAAGCCGTTCAGAAAGTTGATCTACTTCCTGTTTAGAAGAAAAAGAACCCAGTTGTATCTGGTAACTAAACATATATTCTGAGACCGTGGCCGGATCATACTTTATAAAAGCATCTTTAAGTATTTCAATATTTTGTATAGTATCCAATCTCCGCAAGGCTGTTGAAATATCATTTATTGAAGCAGTTAGTACTGTGTATGCCTGAAGAGATTTTTCTTCTACTATTGCATCAATATTGTACTCCTGAGCAAGGGTTTCTTTAAATGACAGAGCTCCTTGTTCGTTTTGAAAGAAAGCCAGTTGAATTTGATATTTAAGCGCCTGAGGCCGTTCCTTTCCGTTATTATAGCATTGCTGGACTAATCCAGATATTTGGTTTCCGCCAAGTTTCTCTTCGATAGTATTTTGTAAAGCCATTGTTTCAGAAAATGAGCTACTGCTCGCTGTTCTGGTTGAGAACATGGAGTTATTATACATTATCTCAAATTCGTACCCGGTTTTTTGTTCAGCTTCTTTGGAAAAACCTAAACTGTTAAAAAAGGATTCAAAGCCTCCGACCTGAACTGAATATCTGCATCCGTTTTCAAAATTTCCTGCGCTGACATTTCTGATCTCCGGTTTTGAAACTGGGTTTGTTGGTGGAGTGATAGGTGCAGGAATTTCTTCGGTTGCTTGAACACTGGGATTTTCATTCGGTTCATCTTCAGTTTGTTCATCTGTTCCTGCTAAATCATCAGAACTATTTGTTGCTGCTGTTTCTTCTTCATTAACTAGAGTTTCATTCGATTCTTCACTTGGTATCAATTCAGTTTCTGTGGTTAGCTGTTCAGTAGCTATGGAATCCGCTTTTGCCATTTGTTCCGGACTTGAATAGAATAACCGCAGAACAACTCTTCGGTTTCTGTCCTTACTTGCAGGATAAGGATTGCCTTGTTCATCAAATTCAACCAAAGGTCTGGAGTCGGCATAACCGGATGCTTTTAAACGTTCCTGTGCAATCCCCATTTCACTGAAATATTTTACAATATTGGATGCTCTTGAGGTAGATAACTCCCAATTCGAATCAAAGTTAGCAGAAGAAATAGGGACGTTATCTGTGTGGCCTTCAACGTCTATTTCAAAATCGTCATAAGATATAATCCTGAAAGCTGCTAAAACACGGTTAAGTATTTCTGATGCTTCGTTTTCCAGAGTTGCACTTCCTGAACTGTAAAGATCGTCGCTTTTAAATCTGATTCGGACATCATTGAGTTCTCTGAATATTTCAAGTTTACCTTGCTCAATTTCAGGAGCTAGCAATCCTTCAAGTTCTTCTTTAATGTTTTCAATAGGTGTAGTTATAAACTCGGTTTCATTCAAAGAAGATTTGAACAATTCAGAAACTGAGAAAGGTTCACCATCATTTAAGTCTGAGAAAGAGAGTAAAATGATCAAAAAACCAAGGAGAATGGTTATGATATCAAGATAACTTACTTGCCAGCTATCGTCATCTTCACTTTCAATCTCCTGCTTAGGATACAGTGAATTTTTAGTATTATTTGTCTGGTCTAAACTCAATTTCCGCTACCCTAAAATTGTTGACTCGTTCTGTGCATATGAGCTTTGAGTTTGTCGTAGATCTGAAGTGAAGATTTTTGTTGTTGTATCAACAGAATTCCTTCCAAGATCAGTTTTTCTCTGAAAAATTGAAGTGATGCAATGTTATTCATCTTTTTTGCCATTGGAATAAAGATGAAATTCCCAATTATTATGCCATAAAGTGTAGTCATCAATGCAGCAGCAAGTCCTGTTAACAGAGAGTCCATTTCATTAAAACCGGAGAGAATAACAATTAGACCGAACAGTGTACCCAGCATACCGAAGACAGGAGCTGTTTTGCCCATACTTGCAATTATTTGATTGATCTGCTGTTGCCTTGTAAATGTTTCCTGAATATTTATTTCTGCTAACTCACGAAGATCTTCAGTTGAATAATTAGTATCTAAAATTGAAAAGAGATATCCTTCAAAACGATTTCCGTATTCTTCACTTAGTTCTGATACAGCTCTGATTTTATCGATTCGAATTCTTTTCTGCCATTCTAAAACTTTTTCAATATCCTTTTCAAGTAATTGATCATCAATATTGCTTTGAGAAAAAAGTCGAGTGCTTTCTCTTAATGCTACTATGACTTTTTTAAATGGATAACTGATAAATACGCTTGCTGATATACCTCCAAATACAATGGCAAGGCTGGGAATGTTCAGAAATTCATATTTAGATGGAATCATATTGTATTGAGCAAACCCAACCACAAGAAGGGCTCCCCATATTAAAATGGCTAATGAAACTAAGAAACAAAAAATGTTTAAAAATGATGTACGCATGTCTTAGTTATGGTTTAATAAATTTTTAAGTGTTTTCATTCTATTAAGCCTTGCCTCTTTAATTCTGCAACAATGGCTGGAGAAGGAGGAATGGGTAAGTTTGCATCCATTTCGAGAGCTCGTCTCCAAAAAGCCACGAAGTTTTCAACAGAACCCAATCCCAAATAAATACTTCCTTTTAAAGCAAACAGATCAGCAGTTTCCTTTACCTGTAAAGCACGGTTTATTAAAAATAGAGCGTCCTGGTACTCAGCACTATAAAATTTTTGCTGAGCAAGTATATAAAGTGTAGTAATTCTGTTGGCCTTCGTCTGATAGTCTTTGTGAAGCTCTTCTTTATAAACTTGAGTGAGCGAGTCCCTTCTTTGTTTTTCGGGATCAATTTCAGGTCCAATGGTCGCAGAACTATCCGTTTGAGCTAAATTTGCTTCATTTTGATCTGTATTTACAGGTTCATTAACAGGCATATCTTTAGAACTTCCGCAAGAAAATAGAAGTGATGTCGACATCAAGCAGATACCGAGAATTATAGCATTCGATATGTACGGTTTATTGCTGATCTGCTTTACTAGATTTTAAAGATTTCCTAAGTGAACTGACAAGTTTCTTTTTTGCATCATTATTGATTTGATGCTCACCGTTTATAGATTCAAGCTCAAGGCGAATCAATTGTTGTTCTCGTTTAGGTCTTCCGGTCAGTATTTTGTCTATAGACTCAGGTTCAAGTCCAACCAGTGCTTCCAGCAATGTTGAAGTGTCAATTTCTTCAACACCATTTTTGACCACTTCGTCTTCTAATTCCGGAATCTGGTCTATGGTGAAAAATTCTTTTTCTAATATTGTGCCAACCGGTGAACCTGTTGATTTCAATTGCTCGATATATCTTTTCTGCTCGTTCACAGGAAGGTTTTCAAGAATCGGTAAAATGTTCTCCACACCAAAGTCTTGCTCATGTACATTATCTCTCACCAAGATTGCTTTTTCAAACAATCCGCTGGAAATTTTACTTTGTTCTTTATAGGAGAGCGTATGCAGGGTAGACATTTTAAGCATAATTTCAGCTGCTCGGGATCTTTCAAATGTGTTTAGGATAGAAGCAGCTTTATCTTCCGGTAAATAATCAATTATGAGTGCTGCACTTACATTATTTTCAGTTTTTATGAGTTCAGTTAACAACTCATCAGATAAGTGTGTAAGAAATTTAAATAGCCCAAGCTTAGCATGCTTTTTGGTTGATTTTTCATCTGTATTTTCGTCTTCAATAACAGAGTTAAAATATTTTGCAGCTCTGTACTTTTCATCGATAGACATTGGAGGCAGATTTCTGATTGCTGCTTTGATAGTCTCCAGTTTTTCTTCGTCGATATGATTCTGTAGTAATTTAAGAGAACTAGAATCTATCGAAGAAACAACTTCTGCTACATTTGAGGGGCCATTTTTTTCATCACTATCAATCCAAAATTCAAAAACCAAAGAAACTTCCTGAGGATATTTAAAGAAATTCTCAGAAACTAATTCGAATTCAGATACAATATTCCGCGACTGTTCTTTTGAACTTCCGAAAAAAGAAAGATTACTATCCGGGTTTAAACTTCCCTCTAAAGTTATATCACTTTTAAGGTTTTGTCTTTCAGATTGAAAATTAGATTTATCTTTTGAATTTCTGAACATGCCATAACCAAATAATCCAAGTAGAAATACAGCAAGCAAAATCATTTCAACCAGATAGTCTTTGAAAGAACTTAAGAGGGGTTTAGGTTCCGGCTCTTCGGTATTAGTTATTACAACAGAAGGTTCAAAATCAGGATCAGGGATTGCTAGTTGAGTTATATTTATTACATCGCCTCTTGTAAAGTCTACTTTAGCGGCAAAGCCTGTCACTCGCCTCATAAAATCTAAATCACTATCAGAAAGTGAAGTATCGGCATATATATTAATGGCAAGGCTGTTTAACTGTAAAGTCTTATAGGTAGTTTGGTTTGTAGTAGTTTGAGGTGTGGCTTGTGTAGTTTGCGAGCTTTGCAGATTTTCGTCGGGGAGAAATGGAAGACCGGGTAAAAAACTCTGAGGATTTCTTGTGATGGTTTGAGCACCGGGAGTCTGTAAAATTTCTTCGATAAATTCTGCGTCAATGTTGACATCCACGAAAAATTTCTTTCTATCAAAATGATTAGAAAGTATCAAAATAACTTGTGAATCGTATGCCTGTTCAAGAGAAGCGATTTGAAGTTCTCCTGATTGCGAAGTAACACGGGAAGATTGTGCCTTAACTGATAAATTTGAAATAAATAAGATCATCAAAAGAGAAAACAGAGATCTCAATATCAAATAATTACTCAAATATTCTTTAACCAACGTATACATTCTGATTGTCATAGGAACTTTTTATACTCCTAGTTACCTGGTTGAGTTCTAATTAATTGGTCTAATACTTCTATATCCGGAATTAAAATATCCGGATTGAATTCTAATGCCCGATCCCAGTTCTCTTGAGCTTCGTCTTTATTACCTTTCAAATAATTAAGACTTCCTTTCAAAGCGTAGCCCTGAGCTGTTTCAAATAAGCTTAATGATTCGTTGACTAATGTCAGAGCTCGTTCAATATCTCTGCTGTAAAAAGCAGTTTGGGCCTGGATAATAAGCCGTAAAGTTTTAGTGATATTATCATCCAGTTCTTCTTCTAGTTCAACCATTTCAGTAGTTTCACTAATATCAGCTATAATAACTTCTGCAGGTTTTACTTCTTTTTGGTCAGGATCGTAATCATTTGGTACGATAAGAAATGATAGGCCTTCAACAAAATCGCCTTCTGACAAAGCTTGTACCTCAAATTCAATTTCACCGGGCTCTGATCTGGAATCCAGTACACTAAGCTGATTTTGATCAATACTCATTTTATACTTTCCGGGTGGAACTTCATAAGAGTAGAAACTACCGTCAGAGAATGATCTCAATTCTTTGAAAAAGTCACTATCAATACCTGAGATAAGAACTCTCACGCCACCTATCCCGCTATTGTTTTGTTCATCAAAATATTTGTTGACACTACCCTCAATTACTCCGGACATATAAAACGGGATTTCAATTTTTTTGAAGGTATTTGGATCTGTAATAATCGAAAACTCATTAAGTTCAGGTACTAATAAGGGATTTTCAATAGAGCCTTTATTAACCTGCATATTATAGCGGAAATAAGGCTGCATTTGGGAGTAATACAAAATCCCATTTTTACGGAATGAAGAAGCAGAGGTCCGGTCTATTCGAATGGAACCTGCGTCAATTGGTTGGTCGATATCCTCATCATACCTTTCATTATTGTTATTGTCTACAAAAAGTTTGATAGCGGCTCCGGATCTTCCTACCTGATTTCTACTTGTAACAATAAAATTATTATAGTTCGTATCGTAACCCAAAGAGCCCCGAATATTTTGAGAAACACTATAATCAGAACGGATTGAAGAAAAGGTAGAGTTTGATCTGGCTTTGTTGAAGTCAATTACAAAACTCGCTCTTACGTTATTAAAATTATTAATAAAGTTTCGACCATATGATAATTGCAATCGTCCGCTATTAAACAGATTTCTGGAGATAACAAATTGAGCAGTTTCAATTTTAGATAACTTTGGTAAGTACCGCATTTGTGCTCTTAAAAAAGTTCCCCGGAGTATTTTTGGGATGTTGGGGTTTCTGGAAATGTTATAAGTAATGGAATTATCAAGAGTGGAAGAAAAACTTGGATCCAGAAAGTTATAAGAATTAAGAATACGGTCAGAGTACCCCAACCTGAAATTAAATTTATTTATTCTTGTACTTAAATCTAAACGCAATGAGGTAGACTGAACATCATCTCTGAACACAGTGAAAGAAGATACTCTGGAAATTAAAGGCAGATTACCTACAGTGAAAGGATAAAAAAAAGAGGTATTTAGTTGTTTATCCCTTCCGGAAGAATTATACAGGATTGATTCAGATGTATATTTGGTGAAATCTATACTAAAGTTTGCTGAATTCGCAAAAAATGCATTTAGATTTGATCTGTAATAACCTTGAGAAACACCTTCAAGAGTAAGGATATAACTTGTTAGAAATCGAGTTGAGATGGCACCTGTAAGGGCTGGAGTTGAATTTTCCATTGCTCCTTCAAAATATTCAGTACCAAGAGAGCCTGAAAGCCAACTCTTTATACCGTAAGTTGCTTTAGCATTAACAACCAAAGGACGTTCTGTTGAACCTAATAATGGATTATCAAGAACACCGGCATTTAAGTTGTAATTAAATTCTCCCTGAGGCGAGAAACTAAAAGGAACCTGAATTTTCGTAGATTTATCAATTGTTTCTCCGGTGGGACCGTAAATTTTCAAATCGAGGTCAGAGGTTCCGTAATAAAGAGGTGTTGTAAAGCGATAATTGCCAAGTTCATCAGATTTTTCATATCCGATCAAAGCATTATTTAAATAAAGTTCAACTTCTGATTCAGGAATTGTAGAACCTTGAACTACGTATTCATCAAAGTACCTTCTAGGTTCAATGGGTTGATTCGAAATTTTCAGACCAGTAAAATTCGAACTTAAAACCCCATCAAGTGTTGATTGCCCAACATAAACTTGTGTAATTGCGGGATTATTCCGAACTACATATCTCCAACGAAGATTGTTGCTAGATATATTAAAGTTGTTTGTATAATTGCCAAATACATTTCCCTGCAGGTCTCCTCCGGCGAGTTGTAAACCTAAAGATGTACTATAGGAATAGCTGTTTTCATTGTTGGTTATAAAGCTTGTTAAAGAGTAATCAACAAAACCTCCGTTCAAGAATGATTTATTTCTATCAAGAGCTAAGTCGTAATAATTTTTTTGATAGGTATTAGCCTCAACAACTTTTCTCCTTCGGTTTCTTAAAGCTTCCTCAACAACGGGTAAAGTTGCTTCTGTTTCTAGGTTTAATATCAGCTTGTTGAAGTCAACCGAGAAATTCAGTTTAAATATTTCAGAAAAAACACCGGGGGAGAGGTAATCATCTAATTCCTGTATAAGGAAATCATCCGTAGATAAAGAAAATTGTTTGTTACCGAATTTAATTGTTTGCTTAGCCAGATCAATTCTGAAAGGAGTTTGATCTGTAGAAAATTTACCGGTAATAATATTACCCTCTCTTGAATTCTGAACTTTGAAAAGAGAGAATAGTTCTGTTACCGGAAGAAAAAAAACATCATTTTTATAGTAGCTTATTACTACTGATTTAACCACACCTTGATATTGAAAGTCTAAATAAACTTCTGTCTCTTCAGTTGTATCCTGAGCGGACAGTCCTTTCGCAGAACTTAAGCATAATAGAACTGTAAGAATTGTATATAAAAAAGAAGTTTTGCACTTCAAGGTTAATTGATTTCAAAAGAAGTTGTTTGGTTTACAGGTTCCATACCAACAATGTCTCTTTCAGAGATATCGGAGCGATTAGTTTCAAAAGTTACTTTTATTGTATAAGTACCTTTAGCTAAATCAGAAATATCCAATTCTTGTTTGTGAGTTCCATCAAAGTAGATGGATGTAGAAATGAATCCTGTCTTTACTTCTCTGCCTGATTGATCCAATAAGGAAGTATATATTGAACCTAAAAAAGGAGAGTTACCTGTTTTCAAAAAGTCAGTAAGCACAGTCAATTTTGATCCGTCACTTTCAGTGCGAATCGTATTAATTTCTATACCGGTATTAACATTTCCAATTTTATAAAAAAGCCCTGTTACTTGTTCCACTATAATGCCAACTTGAGCTGTAACTGCTTGATCCGTTTGTAGCTCTATAGGTGGAGATTCTGGAGTAGAAGATGTTCTGATCCTGGACCAATAGGTGCCGTCAGAAAGATTATTCGGAGCAGAAATTCTTAATCGAACAATTTGTCGCTGATCCGGGGCAAGTTTAAAGTTTTTTGGAAAAGCTTTTACATATTCAACAATAGAATGTTGTTCAGCTTTTTCAATATCGTCTTTGATTAAAGAACGATTGCCGTTTTCATCTAAATTTGCATAGGAAAAGAAAAAATCAATAGAAATTTCTTGTGTTTCATTGGACCCGTTAATTACCATATAAGTACCGAACTTAGAATTGTCATCAATAAATAAGTTGGTAGGGGCAATAGTAACCTGTGCAAAAGCAGTAATACTGCTTAAAGATAAAATAAGGAATGTAATAGCGTATAGAGATTTATTCATATGCTTTTTAAATTGGTTTTGTAAAACATAAGCAAAAATGCTGAATAAAAGTATTTCAGCTTCTCTTAACCTGCAAAAAAAAAGTCTTATTTTATTCAAATAAGACTTTTTTAAACTAAAAGACTATCATTAATTAATTATAGTCAACAGTTACTGTAATATCATTAGCATATGAATTACCAGCAACACCATTAGTAGCGTCATCAATTTGACCACCCACGAAAATATGAGCTGCAGTTGCTCCTGCAACAAAAGTTCCTGTGATTTGAGTTCCTGCTGTAGCAGCGCCAGTTAAAGCAACACCGTTTGTAGGATCAGAATCATTTCCAGAAGCTGTTACAGCTGCACTGTAAGTATCAAATGATAAATCATTAGCAGGAGTTCCGTCTGTAAGAACAGAAGGGAAATCTATAGTTACGTTAAGTGTTTGACCACTTGTTGCACCTGAAACTGAAACTGAACCAGCTCCTGTTGTAGTAGCACTGATGGTAGGAGTTTCTGATGTAAGGATGTCTCCAAA
This sequence comes from Balneola sp., assembly GCA_965215865.1. GTDB lineage: Bacteria > Bacteroidota > Rhodothermia > Balneolales > Balneolaceae > Balneola. The sequence goes on along the minus strand of OZ244125.1, from coordinate 2,181,393 downwards.
GCTTAAGTCAGAAACATTAGTAACTGTAAGAGCAGCTACAATATTTGCATTTGCTGATACAGTAGCATCATCTGAAGTACCTTGAGCAAAAGAAGTTCCAGAGATCACTAGAGCAGCCAAAAGAACTAAAGTAGATTTTAATAGAGTTTTCATGATTGTTTTATTTAATAATAAAGATTGATTTTAAAATTCCATTCATAAGCTATTTAGAATCTCCTCGAATAAAAAGTTAGGTTTTCTTAATTAGAAGCTTTTAATAAATGATTATAGAGTCAATCATAGCTTACAAAGAGTGTAACGTCTCCTTTATATAGTCCATTAGGAATGTTACCTACATCAATAGATCCGTAAACATATAAATAAAGCTTACGCCAAAAATTCCCAGAATTGTTTTCAGAACCACCAATTGTTATGGTACCGGAACGATCAGAAAGTATTTGTGATTTGGAGATGTTATCAGTTCCCGAATTGTTATATGACACATTTAATTCTAAAGGAATCTGATCAGTTGGGTTATTTTCACGAGACAAAAAATCTGGATGATTAAGTTCTATATAAAGAGACTGAGACCGTATAGCACGAATACTGAATATTCCTGTATTCAAATCACCAAGTTCAATTTGCATTACACCGGAGTTAGAAACAACCTGCCCAAAGTCCAGTACTTGCTCTACCTGTGCGCTTAACTCAGGTTCGATAGTGATTTGAAGATTTATAAACTGTGCAGAAAGAGGTTTGTGTGAAACCACTACAAATAAAAAAAATAATATCTTAGCAAGGTTATTAATCATAGCTAATAGTAATTATTATATCAGCAGTGTAACTGCCGGCATTTATAGTGCCTACATTTAAAGAACCATATATATAAAGATAAGCTGTTTCCTGAAAAAGATTAGGGTTATAGCCTTCGTAAACCGGAGTAGGCGGGGGGCTTGGCGGTCCGCCGGCTCTGCGCTTTATCGGAAATTGTGCACTAGCTACATTTGAAACGACGGTGAAATTTACAGCTTGGCTGAAAGTATTGGATCCATTATTGGCATAGGAGGCTTGTAAAGTGAATGGAATCCTGCAACTAGGATCTGTAGAGCAGGATAAGTTGCCGTTAAGCAGAAGATAGTTATCTGCCGTAATATCAACAATAACATCCAGGTACTTAACTCCCAAAATAGATAGAACTTTGGATTCAGCTATGGGTAGTGAAACCACACCTTCGTTTTGGATCAGTAATCCGAAATCTAAATCTTCTCCAATGTTTAACTCAGATAATGTAACTGAGTAAACAGAACTATAAGAACCGAAATCAATTTCCTGAGCAGTCGAATTTTGTGTAAAACAGAAAACTAAAATGGCATTTAATAAACAAGCAGATATGTAAGTGTGTAGAAATTTCATTATATGTATTCAATTTCAATAGTAAAATCTCCATCGTAGTTTCCGGGACGTGCGTTCCTTAAATCAATTTTCCCTCCAACCCATATATGAAATTGACCTTCAGAATTGAATTTAAGATTTCTAAAATCTTCATCTATGTATTCAGCGCTATTTTGATCTTCTAGATTATTTCCGGAAAGTTCGTATTCAAAAATTAAACTTCCATCACCATTTACCTGAGTAAGCGTCCTTGTTCTTTCAAAATTCAACCTGAAATCAGCACCTGGAGCGCCAACAGCTATCATATATCCCGCATTAGCGTCATTTATGGAATTAATGTACACTTCCTCCTGGCCGGGTTGAAGGTTTCCAACAGTGATACTTTTGACGGTAATAAGCTCTATAGAACTTACAATGGTTGTTGTGATCTCTATATTGGTTTTAGCAGTTTGAGATGATTTTTGAGCAAATCCACCAGTAGTAAGTCCCAGGAGAATAGATAAAACTATAAATAACGCTTTGGATACAATCTTCATGAAAGTGATTTGAATTGATTCAAAATCTTACTTTGTTGACACTATTACCAGTTAATTCTTTTTAATAAGAACGTTCTAATACTGAGAATAATTTCTAGATTTATTCAAAATCTAAGCTATTTGATAAGAGTGAATCGCTTAGTATAAATTTGAGAATCTGTAGAAAGACGATAAAAGTAGACCCCACTTGCTAAGTGTGATCCGATGAATACTTCATTATACACTCCAGCCGGTCGTTTTCCGTCGATTAAAGTAGCTACTTTTCTACCAAGAATATCATATACAATCAAACTAATTTGTGAATCTACATCTAGGCCAAATGGAATGGTAGTAGTTGGGTTGAAAGGATTTGGATAGTTCTGAGATAAAAAAGGCTGTTCCGGGATATTAAGTTCGATTTCCTCAGTTGTAATTTTCAAAGTGAATCGTGCATCTCCGACTTTTTTTCGAATTACTTTTTGTTTAGTATTCGGGTTGGCTACTTTAGCTTTGCTATTGGTAGAGTGAAAGAACGTGTATTCTTCTTGATTTATAAGATCTATTTCCTCACCTGTTTCATTATCGATCAATGAGATCAGCCACTCATCGGGGATGTTATCAAGATTTATCCCTCTAATTTTGAAATCGCCCGAAATTGGAATGCCTTCTTTATACCCGTTTATATTTACAGGAAGTAAGTATCTGTTTGTAAACTCAAGCGGAAGGTTGTTTATGACAAGTGGTGTTCCATCATCTAGCAAACTGAATATTTCTAAACGGCTTTCAGTAAAAGGGAGTAGTTCAAATGCATCAAAATTATCTTTTGATTCTGAAGCATTATCTGTGAACATAAAGCTCGCATCTTTTTTTAATCCATTGGAGGTAAGTTCCAATGTTAGTAAAGGGACATCATTGGTTTGTTCCGTCCTAATTTCTTTTCTCAGGAATGATCCTCCGGTTGTTTTAGAGTCAGTAGTAACTTTTAGAACAGGAGTTGAACCATTTGCTTTAATCCAAAATCCCTGAAATGGTGGAATTAAACCACTACCGAGTGTTCCTGTGGTACCATTCCAAGTTAGATATTCACCATTACCACCATTGGCAGCCGGGTCCCAGATATAAATAGTATTCTCGATATTGGTTTTGGTCCAGTTTGGTGAGTCGTCCCAATTAATTGTGGCGCCGAAAGGATTGCCTACTAAATTCCAACCTGTATCAGCGTTGGCGGTGTAAGTGACTCCAAAATCCACCTCACCGGCTGTACCATTAAATTCTTGTCCACTAACATCTAATGTATCCGGAAGCGGATCATTATAGCGAGCATCTGCTGCTATGTCTCCAAAAAAGAATACAAAAATACCCTGCCCTTGTACTAATGGATCTGTGACGTTTCCGGGACTTCTGTATCGTTGATTGTCAGTGCCTTCAAAACTTTCTAAATAAGTAAGGACATTGGGTTGTAAGCTATCAAGAGTTGCATTGCCAAGTGTTGACCCCGTGAATCCTTGGGTTAATGTGCCATCCAAAAAATCACCAAATGTAGAAGAAACAGGAGAGGAGAGAATGCGCCATCCTCTTACACCAGATATTTTTCTTTGAAAACGTAAAGTTCCAGTTCCATATCTGATACCATCAACAACAAGATTTTTTCCACTTGGTATAAGCAATTCGCCTGATGTCATGATAAGACTATCATTGACGGCTAGATTTTCTTCTACTGTTACACCGTTAGCATTATCAATAACAAGATTTGTGTATGCATGAGGGTTAGTAATGCTTTGGGCGGAAGTTCCATTCATAACAACCGTACCAACATTTATTGCACTAACATCTAGAATATCACCCCCAACAGTGATGCTGTCAGCATTGGTTCCAAGTACGCTGCCTCCGGAAAGGTTGCCCGTGATTGTGAAATTTATTCCTCCGGAAATGGATAGTGAAGCTCCGGTTTCCATGGTAACTGAAGCTACCGTACTTCCTGTAACATCAATCACGGGTTGTTCATTACCTACTGCAGGATTTAAAGGAATAAAAACAACAGAATTGGTTCCGGGTACATTGCCGACGTTCCAATTTCCTGTTTCTTCCCAGTCTGATGCGAGGCTTGCAGAACCAAGTTGGCTCTCCCAAATATGAGTGAACGCGGCAAATTCTACTAGTGCATTATCTGTAATAGTTGTCGAATTTACAGTTCCTGAAATAGTAGCAATTTCTTCAACCATTGTTGATGTAAGAGTATCAGAGTATGTTCCATCACTGTTATCAATAATCGAACCGCTTGTACTTGCTAAGGTGCCCGCGGTGGTTGATAAGGTAATCGCATCTCCACCAATAGTTATATTATTACCAAATTCATCTTTTACATCTACGGTTATTAAAGAAGTACTCGATCCGTTATTCAAAATAACTGTTGGCGATGCAGAAATTATAGATGTTACTTCAGACGCAGCCCCTGCGCTTACACTAAACGAATTACTGTTTCCAAATTCAGAGCCGGCTGAATTGGTAGCAGTTATTGTACAAGAGCCTGTACTGGTAATGCTTACAGTTGTAGATGCAAGCTCACCGGAAGAAAAAACGGAGGAAGTTCCTTGCCCGGAGTCCATTGTGCAATTCGATGAAATTACTACAGTTCCGTTAAACGAAGTTACAGTAGTAGAGGAGCCATCAACGGCTGTGATCTTGATATTGAAACTTTGACCTGCAGTTTTAGAGCTGATATTTCCTGAGGGTACTCTTTCTACAATAAATCCGGTTAAAACACCATCATTCACTATATTAAAAGAGGAGCTTAAGGACGAAGTTAATCCGGCACTTGTAGCTTGTAATGTATCAGTACCAACATCATCAATGCTTAAGTCATCAAATTCAGCAATTCCCAAAGCATTTGTATTTGTGGAAGTTGTGCCTGATAAAATTCCTGCTCCACCGAAAAGATTAATACCAATTGATATGCCTGCTTCTTCAACACTGTTTCCGTGTTGATCTACAAGCTGTACCCGAACTTCTGGAGTAATGATCGAGTCTTTTGATGTAGTTGTGGGTTGCTGAACAAACACCAAACTGTCTTTCAATCCCGGAACCATGGTTATTGTGCCGTAATTGGTTGCTCCGCCTTGTCCGGTTGTTCCGGAATTGATAATATTTCCTGTGTTTGGCATAGTTCCTGTTGTTGGACGAATTTCCAGGCCGGTAAATTGTAGTTGTCCGGGATTGGTTGATGAAACTACATCTATGGTAAAAGTTGCTGTATTTGAAGTGATGCTGGTGAAAGAAGCGTCTAATTCTGTTGATCCACCAAAAGCAGGAGATTCAGTTACTCCAATTGTTCCGCTTGTATTCCATTGATAACCTGAAGGAGCATTAAGAACAATTGTTCCACTAGATGTAAACTCACCAATAAATCCTTCCTGAATAAATGGACCAGTTAATGAAGTGTAAGTAGTATTTGCGTCATCAGCTGATATTGATTCTCCTCCAATCGCCGGAGTAATTTTACGAATTGCCTGATCATATTTGTCTGCAAGATAATCCTCTATACTTTCCCGTTCCGTTTGGGAAATACTACGACTATAGAAAATGAATTCTGCTATTTCGCCATCCCAACTGTTATTTCCGGTATCTTTTCCTCCTTTTCCCAGCAAAGCAGTAGTTGCAGTTGTAATCGTTCCTGAGGGAGGAGGATCTGCCGCAGAACTCGGGTTATTCAAAATTCCATCTACATAAAGATCGTATGTTGTACCGCTTTCCCATTGCAAGCTAATTATTTGTGCTCCGGATGTTTGAATATCAGAAAAGCTTTCTAACTGGTTGTCAGCGCCATTACCAAGAATTCCTGTTTTTACTACATCATTAAATGATCCACCACCATTTGCTCCTGAAGCGTCGTATCTAATAGTCAGAATCTCATCAGCTCCTGAAGGAGAATCAGCTATAAAAAGTCCTTTATCAGTATTTGTAACATCAGATTTATAAACAATAAACATACTGAACTCATTGTTTCCGTTGATGTAATTTGTTTGTCCGTCACTATCAAGAAAGTGATCTCCGTTTCCTATAAAGTTAACCGATGGCTTGCTGTTTAAAGTTGCAGAACTTGCTACAAAAGTCGGAGCTGTTCCTGAACCAGCTGTACCTGTATAATCATTTCCATTCCCACTTTGATCTTCCCAGGTCGTAATAGCAACTCCGTTTCCTTCAGAAATTCCGGCATCTGCCCTAAGCCAAACTTCAAGATCAGGAATGGTTTCTACCGGACTTACATCGATAGTACGTTTTAGAGTATCACTTTTGAGATCACCGTCGCTAACGATAAAACTAACTACTCGTTCGGGGCCTGACGCTATGGTGGCAGTATTTATATAATCCACAGATCTTAATGCTGCTTCATAGTCGCTTAATAAATTATTCCCTGTAAGTTTGAGAATTCCTGTATTTGGATTCCAGCTTCCCGTAATTCCGAAAAGGGTGGAATAAATAAGAGAATCTTCTGCAGGTTTCAGATTTTCAGAAATTATTACAAATGCGCTGTCAAGTCTGGTATCATCAGGATCAGAAGCTACAATAGTATTTGTAATCTGAACAGCAGCATCAGGATAAGGAATATTTGATGATTCAATAGAACTAAGAACAGGCTTCGAGTTTACCGTAGCTACTGTCACATCTCTGTTTTGTGTGTTACTGTTATTATCTCCATCATTGACAACAAAAGAAATAGTTCGGTCAAGGGTCACCGGGTCTGAGCTGGTATTCTCATAAGTTACAGCTCTAAGCGCTGTTTGGTAATTCGATTTTGTATCGCTTCCTGTCAAAGTTAATATCCCACTTCCTGAAGCAAAGCTGCCCGAAATATTTCCGGTGTCTGTAAAGTCGAGAAAATCTTCACCAATAAAGTAGTTAGCGGTAATGGAAATAGTTGCACTTTCTATGTTTGTGTCATCGACGTCAGATACTGTAATAGCAGAAGTAATTGCTACAGCACCATTACCTTCTGTATAAGCTAAATCTCCACTTTCAATATTTGCAAGTACCGGAGTTGCATCAGGATTGGTGATATTTACGTTTCTGCTCACAGTGCTACTTACATCATCCCAATCATAAATTTCAAATTCAATAGTTCTAGTACTTGTAGCAGGGTTAATACTTGAGTTTCTGTACTTAATTGACCTGAGTGCAGTTTGATAATTTGTTTTTGTATCACTTCCCGAAAGTAGTAACACACCCGTGGTTCCATTATAAGTGCCGGTAATATTTGCAGTATTAGCAAAGATGAGAGAGTCTTGACCAGTTATAAAGTTTGTAGTTATAGATACCTTTGCGCTATCCATATTATTATGGGGATCGCTGTCTGAAACAGTAATCGTATTGGTGATTTGAGTATCCGGATCACCTTCTGTAAAATCTAAATTTGTACCTTCAATGGAAGATAAGACAGGAGGAACGTTCCCCCATTTGTCGTTAAAATAATTATATAAACTGGCTCTTTGCCCACCGTTTAGCGATGTGTTCCAAGAAGCAAATTCTACAATTTGTCCATTAAAATTTCCGTTTTCATTTGCGAGTGTAATTGGGTGACGAGTGTTTCCTGAATTGCCTCCCAGAGCAACATTTTCGCTTACTGCAGGCATGTCCGCAGCATTATCAAAAGATTCCAGGAACCCATTATTTACTTGTGCTGCCCATTCATTTGAGTTATGATATGCTATTAAAATGTAGCTTTCGTTTGGTAGTACCAATCCAAGATCTATCACACGATGTCTTTCCCCATTTGCGCCTCCCCAATTAGCATCACCACGACTGTAAGCGTGCGCATAAAGGGTGCCGTCAACAGTGGAGAAGTTATATCCTCTTGCTCCACTCGCTTGTTCATAAATTACTTGGAAACCTGAAATATCATTTCCGGTACGAAAAGTAAGTGCAAATGCTTTTTGACTAAAAATACTATTGTTGATAGATGTTTCAGCACCTTTTTGGAGTTCGTCATCAACACCATCATATTCCACAGCACCACGCTCACCGAATCCTAAAGAGTCAAAAATAGCAGCAGTTCCGGTGGTAAAATCAAAATTATTTGTACTAAGATCTCCCCATAAAGTAACAGAAGAATTATTGATTGGAGGAGATCCTTCTGCAGAATTTGCAGTACCATCTCCATCCAGATCTTGTGCATCAAAATGAAAAACGATATTTGAAATGTCGGTAGTCAAATCTGTTAATGCGATTATAATGTCAATATCTCTGATAGGGGTGTTAGTAGCTGAAGATCCTTTATAACCTGTTATTGATACTGTTCTTGTAAGCTGACTAGGAGTTCCCGCAAGGCTATTGAAAGTAACTGCTCTAAGCGCTGTTTGGTAGTTGGCTAAAGAAGTAGTTCCGGAAAGTAAAAGTTTTCCGGTTGCAGCAGTATATGTTCCGGTAATTCCCAATTGATCAGAAAAGTCAAGTTGATCATCAGGATTATCTAAATTGTTAGAAATTTGAATTACGGCACTATCTAATGTTGTAACAGTGGGGTGACTTCCAATAGTTAAATCGGATGTAATAAATATTGCTGAACCACCAGCGGTATAAGTTGCAGCAGTTGATTCAATATTCTGTAAGCTAGGCAGATCGTCCAGTTCTGTTATAAAAGTTGAAGGATTTAATTGATTTACATATTCAGTGGCAATCCAATCATCGCTTAGTTCAATATCAGAAATTCTGACTTCATCAATAATGCCGTCAGCGGCATCACCTGATCTGGAAATTTGTAAAGCGTCTCCATTTGTAGAAAAAGCAGTCGTATTGCCATCGGTGTTTATTGAAACACCATTTTGATAAATTGACCTTCCTGAAGCTCCTTGTACATAGGTTAAATAGTACCATGTTGAGTTGCTGAGCGAAAAGGAAGCAGAAGCAGTCAAATTTGAACCACCTTCTTTTTTGAACTGCATTCTGGGGCCACCTCTGATTGTGGCTTCATAAGAAGTGTTGGTTCCCTTAGTAACCATATCAGGTGCAGCATTAGATTCAGGATTGTACCAGAACGAAATCGTAATTTCATTAGTAATATCTAAGCTGTTATCGTCAGGTACAGAGATGAAGTCTGAATCATCTCGCTCAAAATCACGACCATCACCGATTCTCCCTGAAGTGGTTGGAATTCCACCCGTTCCGTTTTCTGTACCATCATTGGCATTAGAAGTTGCATCATCTTCGGTAGCGCCACCATCCATGTGCATTACCAGTTGGTAATCTGAGTTCCAGGTATCAGTTGTGCTTTGATCAGTGGTAATTCCTGAGTCACCGTAATAGATAAAAAACTGGGTATCTGTTGTAGCGCTTAAAGAAGAGAACCTGACCCATGCTACAAGTTCGCCCGTACCGGAATCATAAGATTCGAGGTCATGGTCTAATTGTGTAGTACCGTCACCAGCTGTAAAAGCAATATCAAATCCGTTTGCATTTTCCACATCTCCCGATGGTAAAGTTACGTTTACCAGAACAGGAAAATTTATTAGATCAGAAGCGCCACTGATACTATCACTTTCTATATTAAACTTCTTTCTTTCAGCAAATGACCCAAGTTGAGCATTTGCTATCTCACTAAGCCCGAAAAATAGTGCTACAGATATGAAGAGGTATTTGGTAAAAAAATTTGTCATATCTACTTATAAAGCCAGATTAACTGCTTGTCACAGATAGACTAATATACTACTAAACGATAATGAGTAAACCAGGATTAGGTAATTCTAACTCTTTTTGAATGGGACAAAAATACTACTTAATCAAAGTGAATTTTTCCACAAGTACTTTTGAATCAGTAATCAAACGATAAAAGTATACCCCGCTGGCAAGGTGATTGGCATGGAAAGTTACATCGTAGGTGCCTGCCGTAAGCCTTCTGTTAACCAAAGTATGCACTTTTCTTCCAAGTATATCATATATAATAATACTTACATCAGCATCTTTGTCAATGCCAAATGGGATAGTAGTTCTGGGATTAAATGGATTTGGATAGTTTTGAGCCAAAAACACCTCTTCAGGAACTTCGAGCTCAATTTGTTCTGTACTTATTTTTAAAGTGAAACGGGCACTCTCTGAAGTACTTCTGCCTTTTGATTTCAACTTAAAACTTGGAGAAAAGGGATCTGTTTTAGAGATTTTAGCTTTTGTTGAATGATTAAAAGTATAAGAATCTTGTTCCTTTATGTTGATTTCTTCCTGAGTGTCATTATCTATTATGGTAATTATCCAATCATCCGGTATATTTCTAAGCCCACTCCAAATCAGTTCCATTTCGCCTGAAACAGGAACTCCGTCTCTATAAGCTGCTACATGTAACGGAATCTTATATCTGGAATTGAAGTCAAGCGGTAAGTTATTAATGGCTAGTTCTGTACCATCTTCCAGAAAAGTATGAAGCTCCAGATGTGTTAATGAAAATGGAAGAAGACGATAACCATCGCTGTTGTCTTTTGACTTTCTGGCGCTATTAGAAAACATAATATTTGTTTTCTTGTTCAGTCCGTCTGCTTTTAAAGAAAGCTCTAATTGAGGATCGTTTTGTCCTTCTGTATTCTCTTTCCGGAGAAAACTACCACCTGTTGTTTTAACTTCTTTATTTACCTTAAGAACAGGAGCTGCAGCGTTGGCTTTTACCCAAAATCCCTGAAAAGGGGAGATCAGACCTCCTCCAAGAGTTCCGGTTGTGCCATTCCATGTCAAGTATTCACCATTGCCACCGTTTGCCGAAGGATCCCAAACATAGATAGTATTTTCAACATTAGTTTTTGTCCAATTGGTATTGTCATCCCAATCGATAGTGGCAGCAAATGGGTTTCCGATCAGGTTCCAACCTGTATCAGCAGCAGCTGTATAAGTGATCCCAAAATCGACTTCTGTACCGTCGCCTTCCCATTCCTGACCTTCAACATCAAGTGTATCAGGAAGCGGATCATTGTAACGGGAATCTGCAGCAATGTTACCAAAGACGAACACAAAAACTCCTTGCCCTTGAGACACAGATTGTGTGGCATTAGAAGGAGCACGATATCTTTGATTATCAGTACCAACAACAGTTTCCAGATATGTTAATACATTGGGTTGCAGACTGTCCAGAGCTGCATTTCCTAATGTTGAACCGGTATATCCCTGAGTTAAAGTTCCGTCCAGGAAATCGCCATAAGTTGTATTAACAGGAGATGAAACCATTCTCCAACCTTTTACTCCTGAAATTCTTCTTTGAAACCTTAATGAACCACCGGGGCCATAGGTTTTGGAATTTGCAATCAGGTTTTTTCCGGTTGGTATAAACAAAGTACCATCTGTAAGGTTTAGATCTCCGGTAACGGTAAGATCAGAGGAAAAATCAGCGCCAGCGGAGTTGTCTAGTTCAAGATCCACGAAATCATTGGGGCTGGTTACGATCTGTTTAGAGGAACCGTTCAGAATTACATTTCCCAGAGTAATATCAAGCAAATCCAGATTTCCACCCACAGTCAAAGAATCGGCATTACTCCCAAGTATTTTACCACCTCCGGATGCTTCACCGGTTACGACAAAGTTGACTCCTCCGGAAACGGTAACTGTAGCGCTGCTTTCAATCGATATTTGGGCAACAGTAGTATTGGTAACATCCACAACAGGCTGTTGGTTACCTACAGATGGGTTTGCAGGTATAAGAACTTTATCAGTTGAAAGTGGCACACTTCCGGAAGACCAGTTTACGGGATCGTCCCAATTTCGTGCATCTGGAACTGAACCCACCTGAGATCTCCATATTTTATTAAAAGCTGCAAATTCAACCTGAGCATTATCAGAAATGGAATTACCGTTTAAAGTTCCTGTAATGGTTGCAGTTCCTTCTATAATAGAAGAAGTAAGCGTTGCTGTGTATGTACCGTCAGAGTTATCTGTTACACTTCCCAGAGAACCATCAGTTGCTGAAAGAGCAATAGTTGCACCTCCAACAGTTACGTTATTTCCGGATGCATCCCGTGCTTGTACTGTTATAGTAGAGGTAGAAAATCCATCATTAAAGATCACAGTTGGGCTTGCAGTAATTTGAGTAGTGGTTGCGGATGCTGCACCGGGAGTTACATTAAAACTATTACTTTCACCGGTCTCGGAGCCTGCAGAATTAGTGGCTATGATGGAACAGGATCCAACACTGCTAATACTAACAGTAAGTGAGGATAACACTCCGGATGTGAATGCAGGGGAGGTACCTTGTCCGGCATCTAATGTACAGGAAGAAGAAATATCAACTGTTCCTGAAAAGTCTGTAACTACTGCATCAGTTCCGTCAACAGCTGAAATTTTTATGTTGAAACTTTGTCCTGCCAGTTTATTGGAAATATTTCCGGAAGGAACTCTTTCTATTTTAAACTCTGTAAGTTGTCCTAGCACTACTACATCAAATTCGTTACTAAGTTCTGAAGCTAACCCTGAAGAAGTAGCGGTAAGAGTGTATGAACCTGTATCGTCAATAAGAAGATTTGTGAAGTCAGCAATTCCAAGTGAATTTGTCCTGATAGTAGTAGTTGAGCCCCCAGTAAAAACTCCTGAACCACTAACTACATTCAAAGCCACATCAATATCTACGCCACCTTCTTCCACAGAATTACCAAATTGATCAACAAGTTGTATCCTAACTGAAGGAGAAATGGGTGAATTTACGGTGGATGTTCCCGGTTGTTGTGAGTAAGCCATTGCGATTTGAGTTCCGGCAACCATTGTCAATGTACCATAATTGGTTGTACCTCCGGAGCCTGTAGTTCCAATATTCCTGATATTTCCTTCATTCGGAAGAATCCCAGTTGTTGGTCTTACTCTGAACCCATTGAAAGTGATTTCAGCTGGATTAGTTGAGGAAGCAGTAGTGACGGTAAAGGTTATTTCACTAGAAGTTCTGCTTGTAAAGGAAATTGCCAGATTTGTACTTCCTCCGAAAGCAGGAGCTACTGAAGCAGATGGGTTAGCACCACCGGTGTCCCATTCAAATCCTGTTGGAGCTTTAAATACAAAAGTGCCACTAGAAGTGTATTCACCAATAAAACTTTCCTGAACTCTTGGCCCTGATAAAGTAGTGTAGGTTGTTGAAGCATCGTCTGCAGATATTGCTTCTCCACCGGTAGCAGCAGTAAGATTTCTTATAGGAATACTATATTTTAAGGAGAGATAATCTTCTATATTTTGCTGTTCGGAAATAGAAAGTTCTCGAGAATAGAACAGCATTTCAGCGATTAATCCATCCCAGCTGTTGTTTTGGTCTTTACTGCTTTGTCCGATTATTGCAGTAGTTAAGTTAGTAAGTAAACCTGTAGGGATATTTCCTGAGGCGGAAGGGTTGTTCAGAACTCCATCCACATACATATCGAATAGCTCTTCAGATTGCCACTTTAAAGAGATTATTTGACCAGATGTAGTTTGCGCATCAGAGAAACTTTGTAGTAAAAAATCAGAAGATTCCCCTTCCCTTAATCCGGCCGTAATAATGTTTGTACCACTTGTTCCGGTTGCGTCATATCTGATGTTGAAGAATTTATCGTCTCCGGTTCCATCCGGTTGGTAGGTTGTCCAAAAACCTCTATCAGTATTCGTAATATCAGATTCGATCACAAAGAATATGGTGAACTCATCCAGGCCATTCAAATACTGAGTTTCTGCGTCAGCATCTTCTAAACGAACAACAGTTCCGCCGCCCGGAAATTCAATGGCGTTTTGTGAATTGATACTTCCTACACTCGTTCGGAAGGTTGGTGCAGTTCCTGATGTTATGAAATGGTGATTATTCCCGCTTTGGTCTTCCCATCGTCTTACATTTCCACCGTTAGTGCTTGCACTACCACCTGATGTGGCATTGAATGTTCCGTCATCACCTTTTAACCAAACCGTAAGGTCATTAATGGTTGCGGGAACACTTACGGTCACATTTCGGGTAACAATATTACTGTTATCATCACCATCATTTGCTGTAATCGAAATAGTTCTCTGCTGATCGGATGGGTTGGAAGAAGTATTGGCATATCGTACCGTTCTGAGAGCACTTTGAAAGTCGTTTTTTGTTGCAGGACCGGTTAATGTCAGTGTTCCTGTTCCATCTGTCCAGGAATCTGTAACTCCGAAGATATCAGCGAAAACAAGAGTATCCTCAGAGCTGTCATAGTTTCCGGTTATTTGAAAAGTAACGGTCTCTATATTTGTATCATCAGAATCAGAAACAGTAATATCATCTGAAACTTCTAGAGAGTCTCCTGTTGTGTACAGGATCGCATCCTGCTCAATATCATCAAGAACAGGAGGAGTGTTTACACTTGAAACTGAAATGTCTCTGGTTTGATTGTTACTATCATCTAAGCCGTCATTTACAGAAATGGTTACAGTGCGGTCTAAACCGGTGACCGGGTCGGTACTGATATTCTCAAAAGTAACTGATCTGAGGGCTGCCTGATAGTTTGCAACTGTTGCTGTTCCCGAAAGAGTTAATGTTCCGGTACCTGAATCAAAATTGGATGTTATTCCATTTGCGTTAACAAAATCAAGTACATCCTCTCCCAAAAAGTAATTGTTTGTGATCTGAATGGTTGCTTCTTCCAGATTTGTATCGTCGGAATCGGAAATTGTTATAGTTGAAGTTAAAGAAGTAGGACCGTCACCTTCAGTAAACGAAATAGTAGCACCTTCAATGGCTGCTAAAACAGGAGTGGCGTTAGAGGGTACTATATCAATCTCTCTGGATATTAACCCGCTTGCATCTTCAAAATCAGAAACCTGAAAAGAAATTTCTCTTGTCACGGTTGACGGATTTAATCCATTCGTGTTTTCATAAGTTACAGAACGAAGTGCGGTTTGATAATTTGCAACAGATGAAGAACCTGATAGAGTCAGGATCCCTGTGGTTGAATTCCAGTTTCCTGTAATTCCTAACTGATTAGTGAAGGCAAGAACATCTTCAGAATTATTAAAGCCTTCTGATATACTTACTTCCGCGCTTTCCAAAACAGAATTATCCGAATCTGAAACTACTAAAGAGGAAGATATTGTTGTTGCAGGATCGCCTTCGGAATAAGAAAGTGCTGAACCTTCTATTGATGATAACAATGGAGCTTTATTGAACCACTTATCACTTAAATAGGCATATAAGTTTGTGAAATCACCAGCTGATAAAGCGTCATTCCAGGAAATAAATTCACCGATGATACCATTGAAATTATTAGTTCCTGCCGGATTATTTCCTGTTGTGGCAGGATCTCTTGTTCCGTCTTCTTCGCCTATAACTGCATCACCACTATGAGCTCTTTGAAAATCGACATTAGCTTGTGTAATAATGCTACCGCCGTTTATGTTTGCAGACCAGGTTTTTGCAGCTAGAGTTCCCGAGGTTGCATCATGGGTTGCAATCAGAATGTAGTTGGTATTAGTTGAAACAGCACCAAGATTAATGGATTTATATTGATTGCCTGATCCCCACTCACTATTGTTCCAAACAAAGGCATAAGCAATACCATCTTTAATGCTTAATTGATAACCTCTGGTTCCACCACCTTGTTCATAAATTATCTGCAATCCTGCGGTGCTTGAACCGGTCCTGAAAACTACTGCAAAAGACTTTTCAGTATAAGTTCCTGTGTTATTTATAGCGTTATCCGGAACATCA
This sequence comes from Balneola sp., assembly GCA_965215865.1. Taxonomy (GTDB): domain Bacteria; phylum Bacteroidota; class Rhodothermia; order Balneolales; family Balneolaceae; genus Balneola. Next base: position 2,165,865 of record OZ244125.1, on the reverse strand, counting down.
AACTTGTCATCTGTACCATCGAAAAGTAATCCGCCTCTTTCTCCGAAATAATCAGAATCAAAGATGGGCTCATCACTGGCGGGACTCGTTGTACCTGAAAGATCTACTGAACTTCCTCCGGCGTTATCAGATCTGTCTCCCCAGGTAGAAACACCGGTGCCATCACCGGGTTGGTCATTGGTTAGTAAATCTCCGTCCACATCAAATGCATCAAAATGAAAAACGGTATTCGAGAAATCATTAGAAGGGTCAGATATCGAATCCGGTATTTCAATATCCCGGGTAAGGGTTGAACTGTTATCGCTTCCATCGCTGACTGTGAAGCTGAGTGTCCTTACGGACATATCAGGAGTTGGATTCGAATTCAGGTAAGTGACGCTACGGATTGCATTTTCATAATTTGTTTTAGTAGCTGAACCGGTAAGGGTTAACGTTCCCGAAATATCATTCCATGAAGATGTAATTCCATTTTGAGATACAAATTCCAGAGTGTCCTCAGAGCTAAGATAATTTCCTGTAATCTGAAGAGTGGCACTTTCCATATTAGTGTCATCAATGTCAGAAATTTCAATAGTATTACTAATTTGTTTTGCTGAGCTGCCTGAGAAAAAGATCAATGAAGAAGATTCAAGATTTGAGAGAACAGGATCGTTGTTAACTTTTACAACATTAATATTTCTAGTTAGCGTATTACTATCGTCCGTTCCATCATTTACAGTGATACTGATAGTTCTGGTATTTTCTGTGGGAGAAGTATCTGCATTTCTGTAAGTGATACTTCGAATCGCTGTTTCATAATTAGCGCTTGTAGTTGTACCGGTAAGGGTCAGAACCCCTGTGCTCGAAGCGTAACTACCTGTAATACCCAGTTGATCTGTGAAAAGCAGCTCGTCTTCAGTTAGCGCAAAGTTGTTAGAAATAGATATTTCAGCGCTTTCAAGGTTAATATCATCACCATCAGATACATCAATTGTAGATGTAATATTTTTCGGTGAGTCACCTGAATTAAAAGTAATTGTTGAACCTTCTATTGTTTGCAGAACAGGTTCCGCATTCAATTGAGAAATAAAAAAAAGTGGTGAATTTTGGTTGTTGTATTCTGTTGCAATCCAATCAGCACTACGGGTTGTATTGGAAATTCGAACTTCGTCCATACTACCTTCAAAATCGAAAGCAGTAGTTGAGATATAAAGTGGGTCGTTGTTAGTGTTGAAAGATACACCCGAACCATCGGAGGCATCTAATGCCCCATTAACATATATATTTCTTCCGGAAGCAGATCTTGTAAAAGTGAGATAGCTCCATGTTCCGTTACTAATTTGATTATTAGATGAGCCGTTTAAAGCATTATTGTTAATCTGGAATCTTAAATTTCCATTGTTGGTAATCCAGATTGAATAACCGTCGGTATAAGTTCCTTTTGTTATAAGGTCGGGCCCATCATTACGGTTCGAAATATTTATCCAGAATGAAATTGTAATATTTCCGGTAATATCCAAAGGAGAAGAACCGGGGTCAGGAACCTGAATTAAATCTCCTTCATTCTCTCCATAATTTCTCGCCCTTCCGATTTGTCCTGCTGCATCTGAAGTTCCTGAATCTGTAGCATCTGTGCCTTCACCAGCTGCGTCATCAGTATCACCATTCATGTGAAGAACCATTTTGTAGTTCGAGTCCCAAACATTTGGAGAGGAGGGATCTGTTGATACCCCCGATTTTCCATAATACATATAGAACTCTGTATCGGAAGTTGCTGAAAGTGTGGGAAACCTAACCCAAATGTCTATTTGACCGGTTGTAGGATCATATGTCTCAATCTGATGTGAAAGAATGGAAGTACCATTGGCTGAAGTAAAAAGTATATCGTATCCGTTTACATTCTGAACCAAACCTCCGTTTCCTGTTGACCTAAGATCGGGAAGAGCAAAGCTCATTAAAACAGGGAAATTACTTAAATCCGAAGAGCCACTTACCTGGGCACTATTTACCTGACCTTTTAATCTGTTGGTATAGCCCGTTATTTGCGACAGAGTGATTTCTGAGAAAATCACAATCAGTGCTAATGCTGATAAGACTCGAAGTATGTTTCTCTTGTGTGAATTCAAAAAAGCTCTTTTTGCAGATGAAGTTGATTAAATATACCAATTATTAATACTTAATTGGGTTCATTAAACAATTCTAACTACTGAATTTAAAGAGGGTAAATTACTTGAGTAAGGTCATTCTTTTAATCTGTATCCCCTGAGACGTTACCAAACGGTATAAATAAACTCCGCTTGATTGTCTGCTTGCATCCCATTCATAAATGTGTTGACCGGCCGGTAATTCTTCGGATGCTAAGGTGGTAATTTTTCTGCCTAGAATATCGAATACTTCGAGCACTGCATTACTTTGTACCGGAAGTGTGAACTTGATTTTGGTCGAGGGATTAAACGGATTTGGATAATTTTGACTAAGAATAAATTCATTGGGAAGGTCATTTGCATCAGCACCGGGATCAATTCTTAAATAGAATCTGTTTTTTGAAGAAGCTTTAACAGTAATTTTAGGTTTACTTCCTAAAACATTGTTTGGAGCTTCTTTTCTGTGCTCTCCCGTATGGTTGAACAAATAAGTACGTTCAGTAAGTATATTTATCTCTGTATTTGATTTAGTATCTACAAGATAAATTGACCAACCAGCTGGTATATTTTTAAAGTTTTTGAATACAAAATGAAGAGGTTTATCTGCCGAATATCCTTTTTCATAGGCATTTATCGACAATGGAATTTCAATTGGAATACCAAAATCTCTGGGAAGGTTATTAATAGAAAACCGGTTTTTATTCTCTGAGACCGAAGCTAAATCCAAATAGGAAGAAATTCCGGGCGGGGGGACTAACCGGTAGGCATCTTTGGAATCTTTGTTAAGTTTTGCTGACTTTGAAAACATAAAATGAGTGGAGATTCTGTTTAAATCGTCAGAAAGTTCTATAGAGAATTTTGGTTCAGGGTTGTTGTTCTCCGAAACTATTTTACCTACAAAATTGCCATTAGTAGTTTTTGCGTCTTCGTCAACAATTAATGCAGGACTTGTATCATTAGCTTTGACCCAGAATCCCTGAAAAGGAGAAATCAATCCGTTCCCTAAATCTCCTGTTGTCCCGTTCCAGGTTTTATATTGGCTGGAGGTGTAATCCCATATATAAATGGTGTTATCAATATTTGTTTTCGTCCAGTTTCCTGAATCATCCCAGTCAATAGTGGCTGTGTAAGGGTTTCCAACAAGATTCCAGCCGGAATCGGCAGCAATGGTATATGTAACACCGAAATCTACTGCACCTGAAGGTTCCTGACCCTCAACGGTAAGATCTGCAGGAAGAGGATTATTATAACGGGAGTCAGAGGCGATATTTCCAAATATATAAGTATATAAACCGAGACCTTCCTGAATAGAAGCAGATGCATTTGAAGGAGCTCTCCAGCGTTGATTGTCGGTTCCGGGATAAGATTCAACATAATAAAGTACGTTAGGCTGAAGACTGTCAACAGGAGCATTCCCTAAAGAAGATCCTGCATATCCTTGTGTAGTTATGGCATCAAATAAATCACCATAATCTGAAGAAAGTGGGGAGGAGAGCAATCTCCAACCATTTGAACCGGAAATAGTTTGCTTCATCCTAAGTTTAGCTGAGCCGACAGATTTGGTATTGGCAATTAAATTATTTCCGGATTCAATAATCAGGACGCCGGATGTTAAACTTAGAGTTCCATCTACTTCAAGATTATTATCGAGTGTTACACCGGAAGAATTATTAATGGTTAGATTATTTACAGATGAAGGAAGACCTGTACCAGCTACCTGGGCAGTAGATCCGTTATATGTATAAGATCCTGAAGTTGAAAAAGAACGGGTATTGGTTCGAATATTCCCGGTAGAACCTGATGAAGCAATTCCTGCCGGTGAGCCAATTTGAAGAGTTCCTGAAGTGACCTGAAAAATTCCGGATCCGGATATAGATTTTGATCCCGTGGTTAAAATCCCTCCGTTTCCAACTCTTAAAGTAGAACTAATATTCACCTGAACAGAAGTTTGATTCACTATAGAAGTTGGGCTTGCAATAGTAACCACATCTCCATCACCAACAATTATACTAGCGTTGTTAGTATTTCCGGGATTCGAACTTGCAGCAGAACCTCCATGCCCGGTAGTTGACCAGGTACTGTTGGAAGACCAGTTACCTGACTGTCTTGAATAAAAAATAACAGCGCCAACTTTAGTGAATCGCTTTTTATGATTGTCAGAAATTTCACCACCATCTACACTTTCTAAATTATTCATGATGATTTCGTATTCTACATCTTCAGTTATAGTAGAAGTTGTTAATGTTACTTCACGGCTATTACCACTTGTATTCAGAACAGCATTGCTAATAGAAACAGAAGCAGAATTACTAACCCTGCGAATACTGTAATTCCCTGTGTTTTCAGAAATTGTTTCATCCATTGCTTTATTGAACGTAATAACTACCGATGTAAGGGTAGGTGCGTTTGCTGAAACTGCAAAAGGATTTGGACTGTCAATTTCATCAGTATCGCCTTCGATATCACCCTGAACGTCAATTTGGTCATCACCCTCTACATCAACACCACCACCATCTTGAACCACTAAATCGTTTTCAATAATTATTGTATTTCCGGAACCTCCGTCAGTGTTTAAAACCGCACCAGAATCAACCACAACGTTATAAAAAGTTACATCTCCGTTTGAACTTACAGTTTGAGTGGAATCGCCACTGAAAGTAACCGTACTTGAATCGGCATTAAAATTACTTCCATTTTGGACAGTGAAGTCGCCTTCCAGTGTTATATTTGCATTTCCGGCATTTACAGTTCCTCCTGAGGTAAAAGAAGCGTCCCCGCCTACGTTCAGATTTCCATCATTAAGATCAAAACTTCCGCCACTACTCAAGTTAGCGTTACCGGTAATATTTATAGTTCCATTGTCGATAGAAAGGTTTCCATTACTTGTAAAATCGGCATTTCCGGTTACTGTTACAGTAGCATCTTCAACGTTAAAATAACCACCGCTTCTAACCTCAATATTGTCATTAACAAAAACAGTTCCGGTTCCAAGATTTGCTATTCCACTATTTCCTACGAATGTCTCGCCATTAAAATTTATAGTTCCGGAATCGAGATTTAGAACCCCACCACTACGCACATCTACCTCACCATTAAAAGTAGTAGTTCCATCATTTCCGTTATAAGTTCCATTGATGGTAGAGTTGCCATTTATAATTACGGTACCATCTTCCGCATTGAAAGTATCGCTGTTTGAGACATCAAAATCTCCAAAAACAGTAAAATCTCCGTTTCCAAGATTGAATGTTCCGATTATTTCAGCGTCAACATCCTCCGAAGCCGTTCCAACAGTAAAACTACCGTTAGTGATATTTACTACTGATTGAGCTGAATTCAGATTCAGATTATTCTGACCACTTTGAGTCGCAGTCATTTCCAGATGCCCGTTTACGATATTGAGTACTCCGGCGCCATTCAGAGTAAAATCATCTGTAATGGTTAGCGTTGCATTGTTTCGAATAGTTAGTTCATCTCCCGGATTGGAATAATATTGATTAACGATGACCGAACGCACAGTAACGTTAGATGTGATTACCGGATAAGGAGTGATATTTCCCCTCATTGAAACCGTTTGGCCAGAAGTCGGAACTCCGGTTGGATTCCAGTTACCTGCCACATGCCATGAAGAATCAACAGCGCCTGTCCATACTTTGTCCTGAGCTTTGCTCTGTTCAGCAGAGATAAAAGCAAAAAAGACTAAAAGCAGATATGAAAATCTAAGTTTCATGCATTAGTAAATATACAGAAAGAACTACCCATTAAATACTTTAAACGACTATATCCGAACTATTTAATTAAATTTGATAAGGATTAATCAACTCTAATATTAAATTATAATTAAGTTTAGAAAGAGAAGTTTTAGCCAAACTTCAATTCTATTTGTACCTTTAGCGACAAGTAAAACTATTGACATCAGATCCATATTATGAAAGGCATTATTTTGGCAGGTGGTACGGGATCCAGACTCTATCCTTTAACCAAAGTTACGAATAAACATTTACTCCCGGTTGGTGAAAAACCAATGATTTATCACCCCATTGAAAAACTGATCGAAGTAGGAATACAAGAGATCTTGATAGTTACCGGAACAGACCATATGGGTGATGTGGTAAACTTACTAGGGTCAGGAAAAGATTTTAAATGCAGATTTACCTACAAAGTTCAGGATGAAGCGGGTGGAATCGCACAGGCTTTGGGACTTGCAGAAAACTTTGCTGGTAACGATCCCGTTGTTGTTATTTTAGGAGATAATATATTCGAACACTCTCTTGATAAAGCTGTCAAAAATTATGATGGTTCAGGTGCTCAAATTCTTATTCAGGAAGTAGAAGACCCTGAGCGCTATGGTGTAGCAGAATTGGATGGAGATAAAGTAATTTCGATAGATGAAAAGCCTCAAGAACCAAAATCTAATTTTGCAGTAACCGGCATTTACTTTTATGACAATAAAGTATTTGAATGTATTAAAACGCTCAAACCATCGGGTCGGGGAGAATTAGAAATTACCGATGTAAATAATTTTTATATAAAACAGGGACAAATGAAAAGTTCGGTACTGGAAGGTTGGTGGACTGATGCCGGAACTCCTGATTCTTATAAACATGCAAACAAACTGGTGCAGGGTTAATTTATGAAGCTTTTGATCACCGGAGCCGGAGGTCAGCTTGGAAGGGAATGGATTGATTTCTGCAAAGATCATGGTGTCAGTTACAATAGCTTTTCATCAACTGAATTGGATATTACCGACGATGATAAAGTTGATAAAATAATAGCTGATGTAGCTCCGGATGTATTGATAAACTGCGCGGCTTATACAAAAGTAGATGACGCTGAAGAAAACAAACAGACTGCGCTAAAGATCAATGCGGAATCCGTAAAAGAGTTGGCGGATGTTTGTAAAAGACATAATGTTAAACTGGTTCATTATTCTACGGATTATGTATTTTCAGGATCAATATCAGACAAAGAAAATAATCCCGAAGGATATAAAGAAGAAGACTCAACAGATCCGGTAAATGCTTATGGATATTCCAAATTAAAAGGGGAAGAAGCGATCAAAGATTCAGGTTGCGAATTTCTGTTACTACGAGTTTCCTGGTTATGCGGACAGTATGGATACAATTTTGTTAAAACGATGCTGAAAATCGGGTCAGAAAGAGATGAATTGAATGTAGTAAATGATCAGTTTGGTAGTCCGACTTTTGCGGATCAGGTTGTGGAACAAACTTTTAAATTACTTCAACAAAACAAAACCGGGTTATATCATTTAAGCTCTGAGGGAATTACAACCTGGTATCATTTTTCCAAGGAGATTTTCAAACAGAAGGGAATAAATGTAAACGTAAATCCGGTAAGTTCGGCTGAGTTCCCAACTAAAGCTAAAAGACCATTTTTTTCCAAGTTAAGTAATCAAAAAATTAGTAATGTTGACGGCGTCCTGATCTTGGATTGGAAAGCAGGTTTACAAAGATTGTTAAAACAGTTATAAGAATGAAAATTTCAGAAAGCAGAATAAAAGGAGTGTTCGTTTTTGAACCCAATGTTTTTGAAGATGAAAGAGGATACTTTTTTGAATCATTTAGAAAATCTCACTTAGAAGAAATAGGATTTGATTTAGAATTTGTACAGGATAACGTATCGAAATCTTATGAAGGAACGATCAGAGGTTTGCATTATCAAATTACAAGTCCACAAGACAAACTTATTAGTTGTTTAAAAGGAGAAGTGCTGGATGTGGCTGTAGATGTAAGAAAAGACTCTCCAACCTTTGGAAACTATGTTGCATACAAGTTATCAGAGAAGAATCACCGTTCCTTGCTGGTTCCGAAAGGTTTTGCACACGGTTTTTCAGTATTGAGTGAAGAGGCGATTATTTCATATAAATGTTCAGATTATTATAACAAAGAAGGAGAGAGAGGAATACGTTGGGACGACCCGTTGATAAGAATCAATTGGGATGTAAGTAAACCAATTCTTTCCGATAAAGACAGAAAACTCCCACTATTTTCATCACTTAAAGAAGAGGATACATTTTGAAGAAGATCATTGTTACCGGAGGTGCCGGTTTTATTGGTTCAAATTTGATACTAAAACTATTCAAGGATCATCCTGACTGGACTATAATGAATATTGATAAGCTGACCTATGCTTCAGATACTTCTTATTTAAAACCATTAAAGGACTCGGAAAGATACTACTTTAAAAAGATCGACTTGGTCAATCGTGAAGAAGTGCAAGATATAGTAAAGAATTTTAAGCCGGACGGGGTTTTCCATTTGGCAGCTGAATCTCATGTAGATAATTCCATTTCGGGACCAGAACCATTTATTCTTTCGAATGTTGTTGGAACGTTTAATATTCTGGAAGAGTGTCGTCAACTATGGCAAGATAATGAAGAAAGTTGGAAAAATAATCGTTTTGTGCATGTTTCCACGGATGAAGTTTATGGTGAACTTGAAGACGATGGGTTTTTTACCGAACAAACCCCGTATGCTCCAAATTCTCCATATAGCGCTTCCAAAGCCAGTAGTGATATGATCGTAAGAGCGTATTTTCATACTTATGGAATGAATGTGGTTACAACCAATTGTTCTAACAACTACGGACCACATCAGCATGATGAAAAGCTGATTCCTACTGTAATCCGAAACGCGATCAATCACAATCCGATACCGGTGTATGGTAAAGGTGAAAATGTTCGTGATTGGTTGAATGTGATCGACCACTGTTCGGCGCTGGAAACAGCTTTCTTGAAAGGAAAAGCCGGAGAAGTATACAACATCGGAGGAAACAATGAATGGAAGAATATTGAGCTGGTTCACAAGCTTTGTGATTTACTGAATGAGGAAATAGGAAATGGGCCTGACGGTGATTATAAAAACCTCATCAGTTTCGTGACTGATCGACTTGGGCATGATTTCCGATATGCAATTGATGCCTCAAAGATTAAGAACGAATTGGGCTGGGAGCCGTCCACTGATTTTGATGGAATGTTAAGAGACACGGTTTTGTGGTATGTACAGAAGTATAATTCAAAATGAAAGATTAAAGATGAAAAATTGGGTTACTGAACCTATTTTTCATCTTTAATTTTGAATCTTTAATTCGAAAGTAATGAGCGAACGTAAGTATTGGTTAATGAAATCTGAACCTGATGCCTATAGCATAGATGACCTGGAACGAGATCAGGTTGAGCCTTGGGATGGAATAAGAAACTATGCTGCCCGAAACTACATGCGGGATGAAATGAAGGTAGGGGATAAAGTATTGTTTTATCATTCCCGAATTTCCCCACCTGAAATTGTAGGAACGATGGAAGTAGCCAGCGAACCATATCCTGATCCGACCCAATTCGATCCTGATTCAAAATATTTTGATGCGAAAAGCAGTGAAGAAGACCCAACATGGATCTTAGTGGATGTGAAGTTTATACGGAAATTCGATAAACCTGTGGACAGAGAAGCTATGAAAAAAGAATCGGCTTTAGATGATATGGAATTGTTCAGGCTTTCCCGATTGTCCATTACTCCGGTTAGAGAAGCTGAATGGAATAAAATTATTGAAATGGCAGAGGGATAATGCTGTTAGTTAAAGACCGGCTTTTCAGTGCCACTTATATTTAGTCTTTCCCAAAGGATCAATTGATTTAAATTCATCAAAATCTTTTTGATTATTATTGATCCACCAATCATAATAAGCACTCGCAGCAACATTATGAGAAAAGCTATCAGATACTAAAGTGAATTTTTCAGAATCTCTAAGTTCCAAAACCGGGTTCTGAGAAGGAAATCTCTTATTCATTTGCTGGCTTGTTGCTGAAGCTACTCGGATCGATTCAATTGTCCACAAAATATACATTCCTAATTTTGACTCCGGATCATAAAAAGAGGATAATGGATTGTATGGGAAGTTTGTTATTGTTTGATCTTCATTTCGGTATTGAAGCAATTCAGAAATGTCTTCAAAATCAAAATCAGGAAGATCCAAATATTCGTATTGATTGGACTTTAGTAACTCAACATAAGTTTCGACATCCAAATCAAATACCTCATCACTAACTTGTTTATCACAGCTTTTTAGAGTTAGTAATAAAACTAATAAGAAAAAGTATTTTAATACTTTCATTACAAGAGTTTTAGATATTTAATTCTACTCAGAGATATAAAATATCAAATTGAATTCAATAGTGGAAGAATATGTTATATTCTTCTCAATATATTACAGAGATTAGAAACCTACTGTTTCCAAAAAGCAGGGGAAAAGATAATCAGAACGGTAAAGATCTCGAGCCTGCCGATCATCATCAGCATGATCATAACCCATTTTCCGAGATAAGGCATTTTGGCAAAACTGTCGGTGGGACCGAATTCTCCCCAACCGGGACCAATGTTACCAAGTGCGGCTATACTTGCTCCGGCTGAAGACATGATATCATATCCGAATAGTGAAATTACAAATGCCCCCAATCCGAATATGAACATATACAGGATGAAAAAACTCAATACTGTACGTTGAATATTTTGATTGATGGCCTGATCTCCGATCCTTACCGGAAGAATGGCTTTCGGGTGAATGATCTGCTTAATTTCACGACCTGTATTTCGGATCAGGATCATCCAGCGGATCATTTTAATTCCACCACCCGTAGAACCCGCACTTCCGCCTGTAAAGAAAAAGAGAAGAAGGAGAAATGCTCCGAAAGAGTACCATAATTCGTAATCATCGGTTCCAAATCCTGTAGTTGTAATAATAGCTACTGCCTGAAAAGCTCCTGAGCGAATTGCTTCCAAAATAGTGTATCCATCAAAAAACCAAAGAGAGAAAGATATCCCGAGGATTCCTATCATGGTAATGAGGGTATAGAATCTGGTTTCCCGGTTCGCAAAAAATGGTTGGAATTCACCACGCAGTAAACGAAAGTGCATAGCGAAGTTAATTCCTGCCAAAAACATAAATATTGTGATAATGGTATCGATATAAGCTGAATCAAACGCAGCAATACTTGTGTTCTTAGTGGAGAACCCTCCTGTTGCAAGTGTAGCAAAAGCGTGATTAATGGCTTCAAACCAATCCATGGAAGGATGGAGCCACAGAAGTAAAAACTCAGCCCCGGTAAAAGCTACATATACTACCCATAGCAATTTTGCTGTTTCCTGAACTCTTGGCGTTAATTTATCAGCAGTTGGCCCCGGAGATTCGGCCTGAAAAAGCTGCATACCACCAATTCCCAGAAGTGGGAGGATTGCCAAAGAAAGCACGATGATTCCCATTCCTCCCAACCAATGAGCAAGCGATCGCCAGAATAAGAAACTTTTTGGGAGATCTTCGATGGCAGGATTTACAATTCCGGTACTGGTTGTTCCGCCCAAAATGGTAGAACCTGTAGTTGATAAACCGCTCATTGTTTCAAAAACGGCATCGGTGTAATTGGGTAGAATTCCAGAAATAGTGAAGGGTAATGCGCCTACCAAAGAAAGCGCGAGCCAGGTTAAACTTACTACCAAAAAACCTTCACGGATCCTTAGTTCTTCTTTGGGTTTAAAGAAAAACCAAAGTAAACCTCCTAATACGAATGCGATTCCGGCAGAAACAACAAAAGTATACCAGGTATCTTGTCCGTAGATCAGATCAATTCCGGCAGGTAAAAGAAGTGCGAACCCCATAAAAAAGATGAACGCACCCAGGATACCCAATACAACCAGAAAATCAATGGTAGGGCGGTTAAAAGCGCTTATTACACTTTTACTATTAGGCATTACTGAAAAGCTTGGTTACTTTATCTATGGCTTCCGGCAAACAGAACACCATCACCCGGTCTCCGGCCTGAATTACCGTTTTACCGGTTGCAATTTCAACCGATCCGTCACAAAGAACTCCACCAACTATACAACCATCAGGGAGTTTGATCTTTTGAATTTGTTTATCTACTACTTTAGATTTCTCAGAAACCAACAGCTCAATTACTTCTGCTTTAATTCCACGGAGTTCCGTTACAGAAATCACATTTCCACTTCTTACATAACGGTGAATTTCATTCGAAGCAGCTACTTTTTTATTTACGACTGCATCAAGACCTATTGTCTGAGAAAGAGGAATGAAATCAGGCTTAGAAACTAGTGCAACTGTCTTTTTAACATCCAAATGCTTTGCCATCAAGCAGGAAATAATATTTGATTCTTCGTCGTCGGTAACCGCAATAAAAGCATCCATATCAGTAATTCCCTCAGAAGCTAACAGATCAGGATCCGTTGGGTTTCCATTCAGGATCATTGCATTTTTTAATTCAATGGCGAGTTCTTCTGCTCTTTCGTAATTAGGTTCGATCAGTTTTACTGACCAGTCCTTTTTTTCATCTCCACATAAAATACGGGCAATAGTTGTACCGATTCCGGAGCCTCCGGCAATCATTATTCTGTTCAGATCTGTTTCTGATTTACCTGTAGTGGCAATGATAGTAGGAATGTCTTCCGTTTTTGCCAGGATAAAGACCTGATCAAAAGTTTGAAGTTTCATTGGGCCACGAGGCATTAATGTTCTGCCACGACGAGCAATAGCGACTACACGAAATGTTATATCATCGTTTTCTGAAGCATATTCGATCAGCGTTTTTCCTATCAAAGGAGCATTTCTGTCTAACCGGATTCCTACAAGTTGCATCAGGTCATCAGCCAGATTGATCACATCACTGGCTGCAGACCGTTTTAAAAGCTGAGCTATTTCCTGTGCTGCACTGAGTTCAGGGTTGATCATTACATCAATTCCCAGATCGGTAGCTTTTAAAGGGGAATCACGATGCGAAAACTCATCATTTCTAACTCTGGCGATCACCATTTTGGCACCCAGTTTTTTACTGATCATGGATGCGATCATATTTACTTCATCCACACTGGTAACAGAGATCACAATATCTGCTTCAGATACACCGGCTTTGTTGAGGTCGTTAGCTGATGTAGCATTTCCTTCTTTACAGAGTACATCCAAAGTTTCTGATGCTTTTGATAACGATTCTTTGTCGCGATCTAAAATTATTACATCGTGCTTTTCCTTGGAGAGTACACTAGCAAGGTCGTACCCAATTTCTCCGGCACCAATTATTATGATCTTCAAAAAGAGCCTTTTTTCGTAATTTGTTAACGAATTAAACTACTGTGTTTTTGAGTTAAATGAAAGATTTTGAAGCAGTATAACTGAATAGTTATTCGGTTATAATAACCACATCAATAGTTACCGGGCTCGATCTTGCTACCCGTTGATCAGTTACCTGAACTGTAAATCTATTTTCACCTTTAACCAGTTGAACGCCAATTTGTTTACCCGTTCCAAGTGTGCTTCCTCTTTGTTTCCAGGTATAGATTACATCAGAGTCTTCTCTGTTTACAGAAGGAGCTCTGAGAATCATTGATGGGTTTGCAGGATTCCATTCAATAGTTTGTGTTTCAGGACTTTCAGTGAAACTAAGTCGAGGAACAACCTGAAGAGAGAATTCCTGTGATACTAACTCGGAACCATTTTGAACATATGCGAGAGTAAGAGTTTTATTACCCGGTGTTGTTGATGTCCATGTTAGGGAAAATTGTCCTTGATTTTTAAATCTCCACGGGTTTTCCATTTTGATATCAGGTAATGATAAAGCTCCGCCCACAGCTATCAAGTTTGGAAGGTCAGGATCAGCCACAGGTAAAAGCTTTGGAGTTACCCGAATTACAGCACTGTCTACTGAGTTGGAGAGTCCTCTGTTGTCATTCTGTATCAAAACAAGCTTATGACCTTGTTGATTGGTTACTTCAAAAGTTGGGTTTGGTATTATATTTCCGTCAAGTTTCCATGTAGAAGTCAGTACATCTTCATCCCTATCCAGAGTTGATGCATTTCTGAAACTGACGGTCTCGTTCAGGTACACTGCTTCAGGAGCAATAATGGAAGGAGAAGGCTTACTATTGGCAAAGAATGTTTTTTCGGCAGAAACAGTATTATTAGTTGCTGTTGTATTATCGGTGATCTCAAGTTTAACGGTATGATCTCCCGGTTGAATCGCTTTTATGATTTCGGCGGCATTTTCACTGATCAGTTGCCCATCCATATACCATTTATAAGACTTAACAAAGCCATCAGGATCTCTGGAACTCAAAGCATCCAATTTAAGATCTGTTCCGGCCGGTATATTTGAAGGTAAATTCCAGGTTATAACCGGAGGTGCATTAACCTTTATACTTTTGGTGATGCTTACGGTATTACAATTTGTTTCTGAATTGGTTTCCAGTTCAAGGCTGACAAGATATTCACCTGGTTCATCGAAGGTATAGGTTGTATTAAGTCCTTCAACAACTTCTTGTCCTTTTTCAGAATCAATAACCCATTTGGCAGATTTAAAACCACCATCAGCTGATGATGCGGATCCATCCAGTGTTACTGCTTTTCCGGGAACAGTATATTCAGGAAGCTCAAAACTTGCTTCAGGACCTTCAACTACAGTTACTGTTGCAGTTGTTTGGCTGATGTTACTACAACGACCTGAACCCGAGCCTTCTACGGTTAGTGAAACTGTGTAGACTCCGGGTGTAGTAAAAATATGATCGATCACAGCTCCGGTTTTTGATTTTCCATCACCTGTATCCCAACTAAAGGATGGGAGGGAGCCGGAAGGATCTGTACTCGAGGATCCGTCAAACCTGATGCTGTTGTTTACGCAAATTGTAGTATCGGATAAATTTAGCTTAGCTACCGGAGAACCTTCAATGATAACAGGGATAGTGGCTACAGTTTGTTCTTCAGTAAAACCATCATTCAAAGTAAGTTTGGCTTCATAAATTCCGGGTGTTTCATATACATAAGATGGATTAGCCTGATCAGAAGACGCTCCATTTCCAAAACTCCAGTTTACACTGAAAGGATCTCCGTCAGGATCAAAGCTCTGTGAGCTGTTAAATAAAACCGTTTGTCCGGTACAGGAAGCAATTTCAGATGCAACTACAGCTTTAACCGGTCTGTTTATTAAAACTCTGATGGATTCCTCTGCAATACTATTTTCAAGCCCCAAACCATCATCAACAGTAAGCCCAATGAAATGTACTCCAGGTTCACTTGCCTGCCATGTAAAAGAAGATTCGTTTCGTTTTGTGCCATCCGGCAAAGTCCATTCAAAAGTCAATGGATTTTCATCAAGGTCATAACTTGAGGTAGCATCAAGTTTTACTGAAAGAGCATTGGATCTTAAAACGGTTTCTGTCACGATCAGAGGCTGGTGATTTACTTTCAGTTCTCCCGATACAGAAGAGCTGGAGTTAGATAAATCGTCATTATCTGTTACAGTTAGTGTAAAAGATTTGGTTCCACTTTCTCTGAAAGTTCGTTGAATTACCCGGCCTCGGAGTGTTACTCCGTCATTAAATTCCCACTTGTATCGTGCGATGCTTCCATCCAGATCGTATGATTCTGCGGCAGAGAATCTAATTTCTTTGTTTGGAGCTACGAAACCCGCATCAGTAACCCAAACAGGAGTAGGCGGTGTGTTTACACGTACTTTTTTGGTTTTAATTCCTTCAGCAAGTTCATAACCGGAATCGTCTTTTACCCTTAGTGAGATATTTGCGTTTCCTGTTTTACTTAAACTGGTGGTAATTGTACTCCCTGTTCCAATTAATTCCCCTTCGTTATACCACTCATAGCTTGTAATCAATCCGTCGCTGTCTGTGCTTATGGAGCCGTCTAATGTAAATTCCTGTCCGGGAGCAACGACTACAGGAGAAATAAAATCTGCTATCGGATATTGGTTGATCAACAAAATGTGCTCGGTGGTTCTGGTACTGTTTGAAAGTCCTTCACCATCGTTTACCTGAAGAGTAACTCTGTATTCTCCTGTTTTGGAATATGTATGCTGAACCCTAGGTCCTGTTCCTGTATTTCCATCTCCAAAATCCCATCTGTATGTACTTAGTGTGGATTCTGAATCACTGCTTTGTTCTGCTGAAAAAGTTACTCTGGAACTTGAAGTTACTTTTGCAGCAGTAATTATCGGTTGAGGAGGTGTATTTATCCGAACGGTTTTAGTAAGTTCCTGAATCGAATTCGAAACACCTCTGCCATCATCAACTATAAGTTTTACACGATAAGTACCGGGATCAGAAAATTGAAAATCTGATACTGCTTCAGAAGCTATCAGATTGTCATTCACAAACCATTTATAGGTTAATGGATTATTATTCCCATCAGTGGAACTACCCGCATCAAAAGTGATATTATCTCCCGGAGCGGCTTTTTCTCTTAATGTGAACTGAGGCACCGGGGGTGCATTAACTTCGTATCTTTTATTAATTGAGTATAAGCCGTTAGTGGATCCGGATCCATCATCTAAAGTAAGATTCAGCGTGTATGAACCTGGCTCTGAGTGATTTACAGTTACTGTTTCACCATTTGATGAACCCGTTATACCGAGACCTCTCCAAGAATAGATTAAAGAATCATTGTCTGCATCGGTTTGATTACTTACGGTAGCAGTTACATTTTCATCTGTTCCAATTAGTGTAGCAATATTTAACTCAGCATAAGGCTGTGTGTTAACGCGCATCTGAATTTGTCTTTCATCTGTAGCGCAAGTAGGATTGGAACCCCCATCCGAAACTCTTAGAGTTACGTTATAAATACCGGAAATTGTACTTGAAAACCGGAAAGATTCTGAATTACCTCTTGGTGAACCATTCACATACCATTGGTAGGTCAAAGGCTTGCCTTCAATATCATATGAATTTGAGCCAGACAGTAATACAGTTTCAGTAGGAGATATCACACGTTTTGGAACAGATACTCTTGCAACGGGAGGAGAATTTATAAATACAGACTTTGTATATGTCCAATATTCAGGAAAAAGTGATCTTTGATTCGGAATTAACACTGTATACACCAGCTCACCGGGAGTATCAGACGAAATGGTTGGTGTTTTACCGGAAGCAACTTGTTGATCATCGAGTATCCATCTGGAGTTGCTGATTTCTGCGTTATTAAAGTCGTTTCCAGCTAATTCAAATGTTTTCTCAGTACATTGTTGAGTAGGAACTTCATTAATGCCCAGATTGGGTTTCCTGTTATTCTCGCTTACAAATGGCTCCAATAACCAAAGAACGGGTGCGTCAAATCCATATACTGTCAATGTATTAATTCGATCTGATGATCCTGTAATATTTAAACCCCAATTATTTTTTAAACCGAATTTTGAGGAAGGGATACCGGAACGGGACAGGTCAAAGATTTCTCCAAAAGAATCAATTTTACGAACTCTTGAATCTTCTTGTCCGCTGGCAACTAAGCGGGGTGAATCAGAAGCTTCCTGTAAGACGTAAGGTTTAAGTTGAAAAACAGAACTTCTTTGTGAATTAAAAAGCCCGATTGACAGATCGACCCCAATAATTTGCCAATTTTGACCGGATAAAATCTGTCCGGTTGGCGAACTAACACGGAAGTTAAAACTATTTACATCATCTCCATTATCAGTTGAGACACGGATTATATAACCGTTGGCTGAAGTATTATCGATATCAGACAAAGCAACCCATCTGTTTTTAAAACGTTCTTCGCTTTGGGTTGTAAGCTGTGCTACTCTATTTGATGGATTAGCTTTGGACCGTAATGTTCCATTTTCAATATTATATAATTCATCAAAAGGGAATAATGAAAATGAGGTAGAAGTATTAGCGCCATTTTGAGTAACAATATCTACCGCGCCACCTAATCCAGCATCAAAGATCTCAATTTTACCTGATTGCGGAGTACTGGAAGGTTTGATCCAAATATCATACTGATTTCGGCTATCACCACTAATGATAGAAGTGCTTTTGCCGGATATAGAAAGGTAGACTTCCTGTGCAAAAATAGACTGCGAGACAAATAATAAAGTAAGAACGAGTGTTAGTCGTTTTATCATAATAACCCGATCGAATTTACTTAACCGTATAGGATTTGGACAATGTTTCTATGCCTGTTTGATTCGCCTTAAATGTAATGGAAAGTTTGCCTTGTTGCACGTTCATTGTTACACCCCATCTACCTTGCGAATCTGTTTTTACAGTTTTTATAGTTTCACCATTTTTAAGCTCTACTTCCATTTCAGGAAAAGCACGTCCAGTTATTGTTTTTGCAGAATTTGTGGCAGAAATATCTTCTTTTAAATCCAACCCATCAAGTTTAACTTTGAAAAGATCTGCTTCCGTTAAATGTACAACACGAAGTTCTTTGCGAGTGGTATTCTGAGAGCCATCTGTTGAAGTAACATTAATGATTTGATCATTAGATTCTAATGAAACTACACTGTTGAAAACCCCAGAACCTGATACCTTAGTATTTTTACCATTTACAACTACAATGGCGTCAGGTTCAGTTACACCTGTTACTGTAACAGAATTTGATAACACAAAATGAACCTTCTGGCTAAACTGATCACCAAAAATTGGAGGAGATTTGGTGTCCTGATTTCTTATCACCAAAAATTTATCAGTAAAAGGTCCCTTAAGTCCGAGATCATCTACGGATTGAACTCTTACATAGGTTGTGCCAAGAGAAAGGTCTTCCATCAGGATTCTGGGATTGCTTACTTCTTTAACTATCACATTTTCATCAAAATTATAAGCAGTACTATATTCCGCTCTATACTTTACAGCATCATCAACTCCGGAAAAATTCAGAAGAAAGTCACTTTGATAAATTATGGTGTCCAATTTTGAAGTTAAGTATTTTGGTGAGGGCAAAAGCTTTACTGGAGGCAGGGGAGCTGCATTTCCACGAATAATTGTTCCTTCATCTTTTCGGATAGTTACAACAACGTTATTTGCTGAAACCTGAGCATCACCATCGTAGTTGGAGAGCCTTACATCAGTTCCACCTGTATTTTCTGCCAGAAAATTTTGGGTATTCAACTCTGTAGTGGAATTTCCTGCATTCAGAACATAATTACTTCTCTCTTTACCAACTGCGGAAAGTTTAGAAAGCAAACCACCTTCTACCAAAGTGATTTCAGCATCGGCACTTTTGTCAAGTTTATCTATTCTGGACTTTCTGATAATTGCAGTGGTGCTTGGATTAACTATGATATTACTTCCATCAGTAAAAGCTAAAGTTGCATAACTTTCCTCTTGGGTTCTGACGCCGTGCGATTCTTCAAACAGATCACCCACAAAAGCTTCATTCCAACCGGCAAGCAATCCTAACCTTTTGTCAACAAGTCCGTTTTTGGTAATTAATTGAGCTTGTATCGACACCAATCGGTTACTGTTTAGGGTTCTCTCCAAGGCATCAACGGAAGGTTTTAGTTGTTCACTAATTGACAAGGCATTTTCTAAGTTTCCATTTCTGATCTCATTCAGATAATCACTGAACAACTTGTTGGTATCATTTAGTTGATTAGTAGCAAAGATAGTAGCACCCTCGCTAATCAGCTTATTCGTTCTTTTTTGTTGATCTTCAAAAATGAGCGTGGAATTGGTAAGGCTTCTCAGTTTAAGCAGATCACCACTCGAAAGAGTAAAAGTATTATTAGTAATATTATGGTCAGCAAGACCAACAACAACAGGCCAGTTCAGAGAACTACCGGCATATCTTTGTGATATTTGCTGAAGCTTATCGCTTGAAAAAGACACAGGAGACTGAGCCTGAACACCCAAAGAAATAAAACTTATTAGAAAAGCTAATACCAGTATTTTCATTATCCTGCTTTATATTTTTTTGGGAAAGTTAGTATAAATCTACTTCCGATATTAGCTGAAGATTCCAAAGCAATATCGCCATGATGACGTTGCATAATTTGTTTTACATAAGCCAAACCTAGACCTGTTCCTTTTTCACGGGCAGACTTGATATTGGATTTTACCCTGAAAAATTTCTCAAATACTTTGCTCTGATCTTCAATACTTATTCCGTAGCCATAATCGGTAATTGAAACGATAACGGATTCACGGGTTGATTTAAGGTCGATATCAATGACTCTTTCAGGGTCACCGTATTTTACAGCGTTACTGAGAATGTTTTGAATGGCATCAAACACCAGATCTTTGTCTGCCTCTATATTAAACTTTTTTCCTGTCTCTGTAACTGAAAGAGATAGACTCTTGGAAGAAAGCAATGGTTTAGACAACATCATAACGTCTTCGATTACTTCTTTAACATCAATTTCTGACACATTTAGTGAAGTATTTCCTGCCTCAAGTTTTTGTACTTCCAGAAAGCGATTTACTAGCTCGTTCATCCGTTCCCCTGAGTTAAGTACTTCCTGCATCAGGGTTTTTGATTCTGCAGGTTCCATATCATCAGTTTCAATAATTAGCCTGGATAAACCTACAACACCTGTAATCGGATTTTTCAGCTCATGAACAATCACATTGATCATATCATTACGTTTGATGTCTAACAAGCGATCTTCGGTCTTGTCATGAATAATCACGTAGGCTCCGATCTCTTCATTACTTTCATCCAGAATGGACAGATACTGAAAGTCATAAAAGTATTCTGTGCCTTCACTGGTTGAATGAGTTAATGAAGACTGGTTTACTTTTATAGTAAATGGATCCGGGTAATGTAAAGCTTGATTTGATTCTGAAACTTTGATGTTGGAGTGATTGAGGATCTTCTCCAGCGATGCGTTTTTCGGATTCAGTTCCAGATCTTCTAAAAATGAAATAAATTGATTGTTGATAAAAGTGAAGGTTCCTTCTTCACCAATTATACCTATCAGATCTTCAGAATAGGTAACCATATATTTATTTTTCCACTCTTCTAATATGATCTTTTCAACATTCAGTTTTTGATAGCGGCTTAAGGTAGCTCTGATATTTTCCAGAGTATCATGCATAGGCTGAAATTCAGGAAGCGAAACCTGCTTAATACGGTGGTCGAAATCCAGATTTCCTAAATACTCTACATCTTCTAAAAGCAGCTTTATAGGCTTGTTTACACGTAAGCTTACATACCAGCTAAACCCGAACATAAATAGCAGAACAAAAGCCGCAGTGTAGTAAGAAAAACGCAGAAGTTGGTTAACCGGTTCAAGTATGAATGCATCATCTACAGCTACCAGATGCCAAAAAGGAATTGTTTCAAACCGCGAAGAAAGCACATACCAGTTTTTTGAATCTATAGTTATCATCTTTTCATCTGAAAAACTAGTCTCACCAATTAAGTCATTTGGAAATTGAAAGGTTGAAGATGGAGTGACACTTTCTCCCAGTGAATTCGAGATGCTGGTAAAATAGGTGCCGCCAAGCGGAATGTTGGTAAGACTGTTATTCAAATTCTGAGCGTTAAAGTATAACCGAAGTTTGAAAACATTAGAACCTATCTGAAAAGCTCTTTCCGTAATAAAGAAATCTACAGTTTGTTCAGGGTGATTTATTAACGCTGTATTGGTGGTTTCATCAATTCGGGATGGATACCAATCAATCTGTTCAATAGTAAAATCAATTGAATTATAAATACCACGAATCAGATCTATTTCTTCGTCACTTTCAGTGTCAGCAATTATAACTCTCATTAAGCCGGGAGTATAATTTATAGCTTTGTTAGCTAATTCAGGAGCATTACCCGGATCCTGAGAAAGATCCTGTGCAAGTCTGATAGTGGAATTCAGCCAGTTTCTTATCGTGCCATCTGTTTGTCGCAGAGTATATTCCTGAAGTTGAGATACAATGGTGGTCCTCTCTTTAACGATCTTATCCTGATATTCAGGTTTTATAAAAACCCATATCAAAGTAATCGCTGCCATAATCAGAAGCGATGATATCAGAAAAATTCGATCCCTGAGAGTTAGTTTTTGAAACATGTAAGATTTAATTAACTGACCTAAGTTCTGCTTTTAAACTTAAAAATACGATTAGAAAGATATCATAATTCAAAGTTATCAAAATTCAAAGTACTGAGCTTTACACCAAATTAATGAGTTAATGAAAGGATAACATTTAGTTAACAAAAGTTTAAGCTGAAAAATAGATTTTTTCACTGAACGAAAAGTTAATCATTGATTCTGGGAAGTGATTTTAATTCGAAGGCAAAAAGCATCCTTAAAAGGATGTATATCGACTCTGATGGGGAGGAGGGAGTGCGTGTTTCTGTTAAAGCTATTTCTGAAGAACTTGGTATTGATAAAACGGAAGCCAGGAATTTATTCGAATATCTGGAGTCTAAGAGATGTTTAAAGATCGAGACGTTAGGAGGGGAATATTTATACGGACATGTTTCTCTTACGAAAAAAGGATTGGCGCGATCTCAGAAATAAAAAAGGCCCCGATTCGGAGCCTTTTTAAATATTCTAAATATTGACTTTATTTTTCTGCTTCCAAGATATCGTCAATTCTTGTAAGTACATCGTTTAGATGAGCTCGGGTTTCAGCATTTGTTCGAGAGGAAATATTACTCACCACTTCCTTTCTCAACTCTGTTAATTCATAACGAAGTGCCGGTCTGATATCTGAATCTTTAATATCAAGAGTAGGACCTCTGAATCCGCCACCTTGTGTATCTTCTTCAAACATAGCAGCTATCGAACTCAGATATTCTCTTTGGAGGTTTCTTCTGAATGCATCAATATTATTAGTACCAGAACTGTAAACTTCGCTCCAGATTCCTTTTCTGATATCTTCAAGCGCTTCATGAAGCGGATAAGAATCTTCGTCAAATTCAGCTTGTTCAGATAAACGAATCATTGCCCCGGCATTCATAGTGGAGCGTAAAATTCCTGACTGAAGATTTTTGATAGTGTTTGTTACACCCTGAGCCTGGATTCTGTAAAGAATATCTTCATCCAATAACCAATTCGGTGTAGTAAATGCATGCTCGTTCAGGAATGCCATCGCTTTTTTCTGGTATTCTTTGGAAACAGGAGTATAAACCCATCCTTCCTGATCAGAAGCTTTTCTGGCCTGATAAACCCCTCCGATATTGGTAGCAACGTGGCGAGCATAGCGTGACCATTGTCCGATCAATTCACCATAGATCTCTTCAAGATCATCGTAGCCTTCGCCATCGGTAGAAGTCCACTCAATTAAGTTCGGAACAACTCTTTTTAAATTCATTAAACCATAAGTACTGGATTTAACAGGATCGTCTCCCAGATCTTCAGTTTGTGAGGATGGATCATATCCGGTTGAAGAAGCGAATCTATATACAGGGTCATCAGCTTTGGCTTCGATCCAGCTGTCAAGTGTTTCCAATTCATCTTCGGGAGTTTCTGCGTCAGGAATTACTCTGTAACCCCAGTTAACAGAATATTTGTCGTAAGGACCGATCTGCCTGATAAAACGAATGTTCTCATCACCCGGTTGTGCAATATAATTCTGACGGGCATATTCCATGATGGTTGTCGCGATTCCCCACTTTTGTGTAAATGAACCTGATCTTAAAGAATCAGTTGGGTAGGCAGAACTTGATTGCATATTATGAGGCAAACCGATTGCATGACCTACTTCATGAGAAATTACGCGGCGCATAGTTTCACCGATCAGGTCATCATCCAATTTAAGCTTTCTTGCGTCCGGATTTGCTGCACCTGTTTCGATCATTAACCGGTTTCTATAGGACCTCATGTGGTTGTGAAACCAAACTATATCGCTTTCAATGATCTCACCTGATCTTGGGTCAGAAACACTTGGTCCAACAGCATTACGGACAGTGCTGGCAACCCATCTCACGGTTGAATAGCGAATATCTTCTGCACTCCAGTCGGGATCTTCTTCTTTAGTAGGAGGGATTTTTGCCTGAACAGCATTTTTAAAGCCCGCTGCTTCAAAAGCTTCATTCCAGTCTAAGATCCCTTCAATAATATAAGATCGATATTTTTCAGGAGTAGCCGGATCCAGGTAGTAAACGATAGGTTTTACAGGCTCAACCAATTCACCTCGAGCATAAGCTTCAGGATCTTTAGGCTCTAATCTCCATCTTCTGATATATTCTTTCTGAGCTGCTTTTTGTTCATCAGAACCATAATCTATTTGTCTGATGCTGAAATATCCTACTCGGTAATCTGCGTATCTTTTTCGCATGGGTTCTTCAGGCAAGAGCACAATAGATTGACTTACTTCAACTGAAAGAGTTTGAGTGTATCCGGCGCTTGGGGGATTGGCGGCAACGTATGTCATAACCTGACGAACTTCTATATTCTCAGGGAAGCTCTTTACAGACTCCACAAAACTACGGTCGGTATCTAACCTGCGTACCTGATAGGTTCTTTTCAAATAAGACGGAATCCCACTAATTGCTTCTACATCTTTAGTAAAAAGATCGGTTACATCAATAACTACTCCTGAAGAGTCCTTACTTAAAGCTTCGATATCAAAAGCAGCAATTACAGGCTCATAGTTATTTGCCCGAACAGATTCATAAACCGGAAGTTCTTCATCTGCAATAGCTTCATAAGATTTTTTTCTCAATAAGATCTTGTCTTTATTTCTTGAAAAACTAACTACCTGTTCAGCTGATTTTGATCCCGCAGAACTAAAACCCGAGAAACCGGGAGGAACGCCAGCAATTCTGCTAACCATTAACATTTCTCTGTTTAAAAGATCGTTGCTGATCTCAAAGAAGTATTTTCCTTCCTGCTCATAAACAGTGAATACACCTTCATCTTTTGTAGCATTTTTGTTAATAACTTTATCAAAAGATTTAATGCCTCCTTTAGCGGTAGATCGAGAAGAACTTGGAGTAGTTGTTTTATTAGATGTAGATTTCTTGGCTCCGGTACAACCGGCGAAACTAAGTGCCGAAGCAAGGATCAGGCTCAAAAAGATGTTACGATATTTCATTTATAGATAGTTAGGTAATTTGATTGCACAAAAGTATGTAAAAAAAGAAACTGCATTCGTAAAATGGTTTTATTTATCCAGATTTCGGATCGAAGCTTTACTTTCAAATCCGAATCTGTCTATATAAGTAACTTGTATTTCCTGAAGAAGTGAAATTTGAGGTGCATTCAGGGAATCAACACTTTCTGATTGAACTTCAATAGTATATGGAAGGATAAGCTGTTTTCTTTTCCTGTTCAGAATTCTTTCAGACCACGTATCGTCATATTTATAATATACTATCCAATTGGATATTTCTGCTTCAGCCTTATTTATTGAAACGGCAACGCTTTCTTCAGAAAAATCATACTCTACATCAGGTAATTCAGGGGTTTTTTGCTTAAGCCAGGAAAGTGACGGAACAACCGCTTTTTCTCTGTAAGGCTTGGTTTTTAACTCAGTTTGAAGTGAGTCGTTTCCTATTAGTGGAGCTACACTCCAGTGAACTAAACCGGGTGCTTCAGGATTCATTCCCCGGGTTATCATGATATTGTTAAGCACTTCATCAGCTTGTTTTTCACCTTGGAATCGCCCAATACTGACTCCTGGCCAAACATGTCTGTTTTTGTAGTTTTGTTCATTCCACCAACCCAAAAGTACAGGAAAACTTTGCTCAACCTGATTAACAGGCCAGTATAACTGAGGGGAGAAATAATCTATCCAGCCTTCGTTTAGCCATAATTTAGCATCGGCATATAAAACATCATATTGATCAAATCCCTGAATAGACGAAGGATGTCCGGGACGCCATATCCCAAATGGACTTAGGCCAAACTTTACAAAAGGCTTTTCTTTTTTAATTGAGGTGTAAATTTTTTCGATAAATTGATTTACTGAGTTTCTGCGCCAATCCCCTCTACTTAAATCTCCGCCATTTTCTACATATTCGTTCCAGCTTTTATCGTCCGGAAAATCTTCATCATTGTTATATGAAGGATAAGGGTAAAAGTAATCATCGAAATGAACACCGTCTATATCGTAGCGCTTAACAATATCCATAACTACATCGATGCCATGATCCTGAGTTTCTTTTAATGAGGGATCGAACCACCAGTAGCCATTTTTCAATTCTACAACAAGATGGTTTTTCGTATTCACAAGGGAGTTATCTGAAACTATTCCACCTTTTGGATGGTGAGCTCTGTACGGGTTCAGCCACACGTGCAGCTCCAATCCCCGTTTATGTGCTTCATCAATCCAGAACTCCAATGGATCGTAGTAGGGAAAAGGAGATTCTCCCTGTTCACCTGTAAGATAATAAGACCAGGGTTCCAGCTCACTTTCATATAAAGCATCAGCTTGGGGTCTTACCTGAAATATAACCGCATTAAAATTATTATCAGCCAGCAGGTCAAGTATTTCTAAAGCTTCTTCTTGCTGAACAGTAACGGGCAAGCCCGGAGAACTCGGCCAGTTAATGTTATCAACAGTAGCTACCCAGGCAGCTCTGAATTCTCTTTGTATTTCCGGGTGCGTAGGAGGAGTACTTTTCTGTGTGTTTTTCAAAGATTGACAATTCAGAGCCAATAAAACAGAACACAGGAATAAGAAGGATTTTCTATACATAAACTAATTATAAAGGGTTTTTGAAGCCGTAAAGGTTATACAAACCGGAGATAAGAGAATTATTAAGTTTGAAGATTCCCAAATTAAACATTTAACAAAAAAATGGAAGCGTTTTTTTATGAAAAATACCTACCTTTAAGTCTTTCAAAATTTTAAGCAACTAAATTCCCAACGTTATGATTATTGGTGTACCGAAAGAAATTAAAACACACGAAAACCGAATCGCTCTTCAACCGGGTGGCGCATTGCAAATGAAACGCAATGGACATGAGGTTTTAATACAAAAAGGGGCAGGTATTGGAAGTGGTTTCTTTGATGAAGATTATATTGAAGCAGGTGCAACCATAGTTGATGATGTAGAAGAAGTTTGGAAGCGTGCTGATATGATCATGAAAGTAAAAGAGCCTATCGCTGAAGAATATCCGCGAATGAGAGAAGGGCAGGTTATTTTTACTTATTTCCATTTCGCTGCTGATGAAGCATTGACCAAAGCGGTTGTTGATTCAAAATGTATTGCTATTGCTTACGAAACAGTAGAAAAAGCAGACGGTTCTCTTCCTTTGTTAATTCCGATGAGTGAAGTAGCAGGAAGAATGGCTGCTCAGGAAGGAGCTGTTTATCTTGAGAAGCCAAAAGGCGGTCGTGGTATGTTGATGGGAGGAATTCCCGGAGTACAGCCTGCTAAAGTACTGGTTTTAGGTGGTGGAATAGTAGGTGTTAATGCTGCTAAGATCGCGGCAGGTATGGGAGCTGACACTACGATCATGGATATCAATATGCCAAGACTTAGGTATCTGGATGATGTAATGCCGAAAAACATTCACACATTCTTTTCTTCCGAAGCAAACATTCGTGCAATGTTGCCAAGTGTTGATGTAATCATCGGTGCTGTGTTAAAGCCGGGTGCAAAAGCACCGCATTTGATTACCAGAGCAATGTTAAAAGAAATGCGTCCCGGAACTGTTCTTGTTGACGTAGCTATCGACCAGGGTGGTTGTTTTGAGACTTCAAAGCCAACTACACATACAGATCCTGTTTATATGGTTGAAGATGTAGTTCATTACTGTGTTGCTAATATGCCTGGAGCGGTTCCTTACACTTCAACGCTAGGTTTAACAAATGTAACGCTTCCGTATGCAGTTGCTTTGGCAAACAAAGGTTGGAAACAAGCTCTTAAAGATGATAAAGAATTACTTCAAGGTTTGAATATCGCAAACGGTACTATCGTTTATGACGATGTAGCTGAAGCATTTGGAATGGAATGGGAACCTGTTGATTCTGTATTGAATTAATTATCCTACCTTAGAAAATCTAAAAGCTCTGTTGTTTATTCGGCAGAGCTTTTTTTATGGAACTCTATGTCCTTTGGAAGCCACCCATATCTTATACCATTGCTCTAAACTCATATTTATCTTTTCAGCTTGTACAGCTGAATTAATTCTTTCTATCTTACCGGAACCTACAATTGGTAGAATTTGAGCAGGATGATTTAATAGCCAGGCATAGATCACAGAATCGATATGCTGCTGATCAAGTTCTTCAGCTATTTCTCTTAAAGTTTTTGCTAAGCGATGTCCTTTATCTTCTTTTGGATCAAATATAGCTCCACCTGCTAAAGGGGACCATGCCATTGGCTTAATCTCTTCCTTTAAAAAGAAATCAATATTACCATTTTCAAAATGTTCGAGATTGTAAGGTGAGATCTCAACCTGATTGGTAACCAATTTTTGATCCAAATGTGATTGCAATGATTCGAATTGCATTGTTGTAAAATTTGAAACGCCAAAGTGTTTCACTTTTCCCGATCTGTGAAGATGATCGAATGCTTTTGCGACTTCAGTGGGATCAAAGAAAGGAGCAGGGCGGTGAAGCAGAAAAACATCGATATGATCGGTTGATAGATTTTTGAGAGAAAGTTCAGCAGACTGAATTATGTGTTCATAGCTATAATCATAATAACCAATTGAACGCTCAGGAAATTTATCAGATAACTTCATAATACCGCACTTGGTAATTATTTCGATTTTATCTCTTAGAGAAGAATCCAATTTCAGAGCATTTCCAAATTTCTCTTCACAGCCATAGTCTCCATATATATCAGCATGGTCGAAGGATGTTACTCCTAAATCTAAGCATTGTTCTATAAAACTTAGAAGTTCCTTATCAGATAAATTCCATTCCAATAATCTCATTTGGCCATGAATGATTCGGGAAAGCTCTAATTCTTCAGATAATTTAATTCTCATATTGTATCACTTTTTATTTTGAAATGGCTTACTGTTTAGTATTTGACTCGCTTTATTTCTTATTCCTTTTACAGCACCATGCTCGGATAAAAAAAGCAGATCTTCTCTTTTTACATCTGTGTGATCTAATAACAGGTCCTGGAGTTTTTTGTGGTCAGAGTTCAGAATATAAGACTTGACAACATCAGAGACCTTTGTTTCGAGTAACTTTATTCTGATGCGTTCGGCTTCATCATCCACCACACCTCGTGATTTAAGGATTCTGGGGTCTTCGTAAGGCAGAAGTTGAAGCATCAGTTCCTCAATTTCGGATACGATTTTCAATCGATCTCGGGAACAAAATTCATAATGAGGGTTCTCCCAATCACCAACCAGATCAAAATCCTGAGTTTTTGGGTTATAGTGCTCCTCCAGATTGATTACTCGGAGGATAAATTCACCATCGTAATCTTCTTCAGGTCTCCATTCTAAGTTTATAGCCCTTTTTTTATTTCTGTTATAAGCATGGAGTAAGCTGCTTCCTGAAAAATCAGTCATATCATCCGGATGAGGATCCGTTTTCATAAACGTATTCCATTCTATAGTCCATCCTGATGTGATCCGCAGAGGTTGAAAGTTTATCATGTCTGAAATTATAACTCATATATCTTAAAACAAAAAAAGCCGGATCTTTGACAAAGATCCGGCTTTAAAAATAAAGAATATGTTATTTGATGAGAGTCAGTCGTCTTGTTTGTACAAAATTA
This sequence comes from Balneola sp., assembly GCA_965215865.1. GTDB lineage: Bacteria > Bacteroidota > Rhodothermia > Balneolales > Balneolaceae > Balneola. Next base: position 2,136,376 of record OZ244125.1, on the reverse strand, counting down.
CCCGCCTGCATTCTGTACAAGTAAATTCCACTTGAGTAAGAGCTCATATCAAGTGTTAGCTGATACGTTCCTGCCGATTTTCGTTCATTAATCAAAGTGGATAATTTCCTGCCCAGCATATCATAAAGTGTGATTTGGACATTTGTAGCTTCAGGTACTTTATATGAAATACTGGTTGAAGGGTTAAATGGATTAGGATAATTTTGCTCCATTAAATATTTGTCCGGCACTTCCGACTCGTTAAAAATATCCGTTAAAATAGTTGTTGTAGATTCATTAGACGGATCGCTGATATTTCCTGACAGATCGAATGCTCTGATCACAAAGAAGTATTGAGAGCCACCATCCGGTAATCCTGAAAGTTCGAATTCATTGAAGGTGGAAATAGTAATAGGAGATTCTCCTTCGTTAGCTGAAACTCCATCATAAACGCCACTTTCAGAACCATAATATACCAAATACCCTGCTATATCTGGTTCAGAGTTCAATGACCAATTCAATGTAATGTTACTCTCATTTTCAGCAGAGATCATTGAACTTAAACTGGAAGGAGCGGCCGGAGCAACAAGATCAGGGATACTTATAGAACGGTTTGCTTCTTTGGCTTCAGCATTATCTGCATCTACTGCTACTTTGTATTTATTAGGTCCGGAGACATTTTTATCTGCAGTAACCATCCATTCAACGGTAAGAGATTCCTGACCGGGTAATGAAGCTTCATTGACAACAGAATCTTCTCCAACCAAAGTTAAACCATCAAACAATATTAACCTGACTACAACATTTTCAGCGTCTACGGTTCCCTGATTGAAAATATTTGCCTGCACCTTGAATGGATTTCCGGCAAGACTGTCACCTTCAATTTCCAAACCGCTTGGAGCTGTAACTGAAATCGGAAGAGGAGGGAGTAAATCTCTGTTTGGTACAAGAGGTCTTATAATGGTGTTATTTGAACTATTTGATTCCTGAATATTGTCTTCCGGATCTACTTGCAGGGAAAGAGTTCTGAATTCAGGATCCTGTGGAACTACAAAATCAACACTTATGATGGCAGAGTCTTGAGCTGCGACAAGTGGAATCTCTTGAAATCCTATCACAGGAGCCGTTCCTTCACTTGAAATATCTCCGTCATAAAGAGCAACCACAACATTTTCGGCATCAACAGGTCCGAAATTTCTAACTACCAGAGAAACCGTTACTTCATCTCCTTCACCAAAAACACTATCAGGAGGTGTAAAAGACAATCCATCTTCACTAATGGCAAGATCCGGGAGTTCCTGAGCGAAACTCAGTGGCATAAAATCAGCTCCTGCTCCGGAATTGCTTTGCAAGACTGAAGAATTTCCGGTTGATTCCACTTTGTAGACATTATTGCCTGAAAGAGTAGTGAAATTATAGCCTTCTCCTGCATTAAGCACTCCTTCAAAAACTGTGTCAATTGTTGCTGTTTCGTAAGGATAGGAGGTATTGTGACCCAAATATGTTATTCTGACATCATTATCATCTTCGAAGGAAAAAACATCCAATCTGGAGGAAATAGTCGGTATATAAAAAAGTTTACCGGCACCTATTCCGGTTTCATCCATAGCTCTGGTCATGTAAGCATAATTACCTGACCAACCTGCATATGGTATGTTGGCAACAGTTACCGTTTTTTGAGCTTCAACCTCCCAATAAGTTTCCTCAACAATAGGGTGAGTTACAACTTGACCTTGTCCCAGTGTATCGGCAATTAGGGTGTCTCCAGTGATGGAATCAAAAGCATACACAATGTTATTGTCATGATATGAGGATATGGTAATGCTGTTGGTCCAGTTTCCAATGTGAGAGGAAAAACCGTAAAAAGTATTTCCTGAAAACCTACCGTTTGCTGCCGGTACATAATAATCCTGATCTCCGTAAGATAAAGCTGAGACCGGTTTACTAGCTGAAACTTGTAAGTATGTTCTGTGTGGAGTGGAAGGGAGTGTGTAATGTTCTCCTTTATTTAAAACACCAGCAAACAGTACGTCTCCGGTTACTAAGTTTTTAATACTGAAACTTGTATTATTCTGGTATCCGAAAACAATAAATCGTTCTTCATTCTGAAAATTTCCAACCATATAGGTATTTAAAAGAGTGGATGTACCACGTCCACTTTGGTCGATAGCAAAATAGCCTTGTACAAGGTTAGAAATTGCATCACCTACCAATGCAGTATATGACTTGCCGCTGCTGATACTAAAAATACCGTTGTTAGCATTATAGGTTGTGAACCCGTTTGCAGCTAAGGTATCTGAAAAAACAGTATCTCCCACAGAGCTTGTAATTGTGATATCAGTATCATTGAAATAAGAAAAAATGGTGATATCATTAAAAGTGTAAACTGTTGTGTTAAATGTGGTTTCATCAGCGTTGAATACACCTTTGTAAAACCTTTGCTGATTCGGCTGCTCCTGAATGTTTTGGATGGTATTTGCACTACCTGCTTGTTGAGCAAATAGTTTGTCGTTGTTCACAATAACCAAAGCTCCGGCTATAAGTGATACCAAAAATCCCCTTTTGAAAACTTTTCTAGTATTCATATCTCCCCGTTTTTTGTATTAATGACTAGAGTAATTAAATATTTACCGACCAAAAAAGGAAATATAAATTAGTAAACAGCCTTTAACACACTCTAAATCAATAGGATAAATGAGTGAAAAACTGAAGGGAGTATTATCTGCCGTAAGAAATTACTTTCAGCGGATCAGTTTTGGCTGCTACACGAGCCGGAATCCATGAAGCCAAGGCACATAATATGGTTGTAACCAAAGTAACGATCAGAAAATCCAGGAGATGAGGTTCAACAGGCACGTAGTTCATATAATAGTTTTCTTCTGAAAGAGGAATAATCTGGAATTCAAGTTGCAGATAAGCAAAAAGAAGAGATATTCCGATACCAATAACTAGCCCAACAAATGATACCAGCAATCCCTCAAAAAGAAATATCCGACGAACGATGGAAGATTTGGTGCCAATAGTTTTTAAAATTCCTATATCTCTGGTGCGTTCAAGGATCATCATAAGTACAGCACCTATAAGATTAAAAGCTGCAACAATGATCATGACACCAATAACCAACGGAATCATTTGTTCCTGAAGTTCAACCCAGGCGAAAATACTATAAAATTTTTCAAGAATGGATTCAGTAAAAAATGGAAATGAGAGAGTATTTATTAATTTTTCTTCAAAAGCCTCAATGGAGTTTTCATTCTCTAACTTTATTTCGATTGCATGAGCTTCGTTCGGTTTGAGTTTAAAAAGCTCTCTGGCTTGATCCCGGTCTACGATCACAAATACATCATCAAACTGATCAATTCCGGTTCTGTAGATTCCGGTTACAAGAAATTGTTTGATTTCCGGAGAATTTATAAGGGATGGCACACCACTTACAGTATAGGTTGTAACAATATCTCCGGTCTCGGCACTTAGTTGTGTGGCCAATTTTGAGCCTATAACTATTCCAAACATACCATTTTCCTGTTCAGATAAGTCGAAATCCCCAACAGCTATATATTGAGAAAGCTTAGAAACCCCACCAGATCGGTTTACACCTTTTAGTATGGTTCCGCTGATCTCATCCTTTGTTTGAATCATAACCTGTCCCTGAATTACAGGCTGTTTTTCAGAGATCTCCGGAAGCTTTTTATCGAGAAATGTAATTAATGTGTCTGCACGTTCAATAGTTGGCATAATGAACGACTGTGTTGCAATCGTATAATGAGGTGCAAACCCAAGAACTTTGTTATTGATAGTGGATTTAAATCCATGAACCACTGAAAGTGCGATCAATAATCCGGCAGAACCAATAGCTACTCCGGTAATGGACATGATCTTAATGAACGATAGAAAGCGTGCACCTTTTCGGTTGCCTTTAAAATAACGCAGCGCTAAATACCACTCAAAATTCATAATGTTGAGTTATTGGTTATTGGTTATTAGTTAAGGATACTCATAACTAATAACTTAATAACTATTCACTTTTTTCCGATTTCATTTGTGGGAAGAAAAGAACGTCTCTGATAGAAGCAGAATTCGTCATGATCATCGCTAAACGATCAATACCAATCCCGATTCCGGCAGTTGGAGGCATTCCGTATTCCAATGCACGAATAAAATCTTCGTCGATGGTCATTGCTTCATCGTCACCACCCGCACGCAGCGAAGCTTGTTCTTCAAGACGTTCTCTCTGATCGATAGGATCATTAAGCTCAGTATATGCATTTGCGATCTCTTTCCCATTACAGATACACTCAAATCGTTCAACCAATCCTTCTTTGGATCGATGCTTTTTAGTAAGCGGACTCATCTCGATCGGGTAATCAGTAATAAAAGTAGGTTGGATCAATTTTGATTCTACGTACTCACCGAAGATCTCATCAATAATTTTACCTTTACCAAAGCTTTCATCAATTTCGATATGAAGTTCTTTTGCTACTTTCTTCATTTCATCCAGTTCCATGCCTGAAAGATCTTTGCCGGTTTCTTTCTCAATGGCTTCCAGTAGTGGAATGCGCGGCCACGGCGCCTTGAAATCAATGTCATGCTCTCCAACTGTAACCGTTGTGGAACCATGAAGATCAAGAGCTACTTGCTCGATCATTTTTTCAGTGAAGTCCATCATCCAGTTGTAATCTTTGTAAGCAACATACAGCTCAACTTGTGTGAACTCAGGGTTGTGAAATCTGGAAAGACCTTCATTTCTGAAATCTTTAGAGAATTCATAAACGCCATCAAAACCACCTACAATAAGTCGCTTCAAATACAATTCGTTAGCAATTCTCAGATACAAATCCATATCCAGAGAGTTATGATGAGTAACAAATGGCTTAGCGGAAGCACCTCCATAAACAGGTTGAAGTATCGGTGTTTCAACTTCCATATAACCACGGTCATTCATGAAGTTTCTCATGGTTTGAACGAGCTGTGTACGTTTTCTGAAAGTATCACGTACTTCAGTATTTACGATCAAGTCAACATAACGCTGACGGTAACGCAATTCTTTATCAGCAAAAGCATCATATACTACTTTTTCACCATCTTCATTTTCCACTTCTTTTGGAATTGGAATAGGGCGGAGCGTTTTGGTCAGAAACTCAAATTCTTCAGCATGTACGGTAGTTTCACCTGTACGCGTTTTGAAAACAAAACCTTTGATGCCTACAATATCACCAATGTCTACCATCTTTTTGAAAACCGTATTGTAGTTTTCAACACCAACATCATCACGGCGAATATAGATCTGAATAGTTCCATCTGAATCCTGAAGATTAAAGAAGGCAGCTTTACCCATAATACGGCGAGTCATTACTCGTCCGGCAACGGAGACTACTTCTGACTCAGGATTTGATTCTTCGTCTCTGATCAGACTCTCTTCCGCTAAAATCTGTTTACTAGAATGGGTTACGTCGAAGGAGTATGGATAAGGATTTACTCCCAGTTTATTAAGTTCAGTAAGTTTTTCGCGGCGTATTTCTTCTTGTTCAGAATGTGTAAGTTCTTGGTTCGACATGTAATCGTTTAATTAATAAGTTGTATTGCGAATCAGAAGCACTGAAAATACCGAATTAAGCGGATAATTGTGACATTAACATTAATCTTTATTCATTCTTTTGGAACTGCTGGATACTTCTTTAATTACTGACTTTCCCGGGAAGGTTAAACTTGGCTTTAGTGAAATAAAAACTGATCTGTCAATTGATCTGCTTTCGGAGAGAGAACGATTAGAATGGGATGGCTTCACAAATCAGCAAAGAAAAGATGAATACCTTTCAGCGCGTCATCTCTTCAAAGAAATATTATCTGTATCAGGATTAAGTTCAGATTTTGAAATATTGAAACATCCACTGGGTAAACCATACGCACAAACCGGAAATAAAGAGCTTTTTCTGAGTTTTAGTCATTCCAAAAATCATGTTTTTTGCGCGATCTCAGAAACCGTTGACGTTGGTTTAGATACTGAGTGGCTGGACAGAAAAGTAGACCAAAGAATTGTGAAGAGGATACTTGGGGAATCGGAGTGGGAGGTTTTTTCAGATGAAGACCCCATACTCCTTTGGACGATCAAGGAAGCTGCAGTAAAGTGCTTGGGAACAGGATTAAGAACCAATTTAAAAGAACTGGAAATACAGAAAAAAAACGATATTAAATTCTTAGTAAGAATTAATGATGAAAAAACATTTCAAATTTGTAGTTTCCAAGAACTGAATCACCAAATTTCTATTGCTTATTAAAGCTTTAAAAAACGGTTCTGTAGTATGTAGACCTGAAGAGACGTAATCTCATCTAATGGGATTAGTGTCTTCAGGTTTTTTTATGCCTAAGATTTAAATAAAATATCAGCACATGGCTTTTGCAAATATTTCCAGAGAGGAACTAAAATCATCATTGAACAAAACGGTTCCGGTTGCCAACGGACTGAAGAACATAAAGATGCTTTTTGTTCCGACCCATATTGATCCAAATAATCCCGAAGAATTAACATCCATATATAAGAATGTTTGTTCTTCAGAGTTTGAAACTCTTGTAGTTATTGAGTCTTACAAAGGTGAGCTTGAGAAGAAATTAAGTATTCCTTCAAATCATTCTTTTACTACTCCATTTGGTGAAGTTTCTGTCAATGATAAACTCAGAAATGAGCTATGTGATGAAGAAGACGACTTTTATATCAATGATGGCGGAATGAGTGACAAAATGAGTTTATATACTCAATTAATGATGTTACAGGTATGCCAGGATGATTTTGACGTGGTAAGTATTCAAATAGGAGACTATGATCCGGCTATTGTAAAGGAGTTGGCTTTCGCTCTGGATGAGCTATTTCGAAACCGAAACGCATTATTGGTTTTTTGCTGCGATCTGCCAAGTTCCAATACCTCAGAACTGGAAAAGCTAAAAGGTTTGATAGAAAGTAATAACGAATCCGGTTTGCACCATTACCTGAATAGCAAAGAAAAAGAAGTAGAAGGAGCTCGTGCATTTATGACCGGTATTTTAGTTTCTAAATATTGGGATCTTGACATTTGGTTCACACCGGTAAATGAAAAAACAACATATACTGGTGGCTTTGCACATGCACCAATAGCTCAGCACGCTATATGATCAATAAACCCTCAATATCAATATTTGGTCTTGGAAGAGTTGGGGGTGTTCTGCAAAAATCTCTATCTGATTCGGATTATCAGATCAAGTCAGTATTCATAAGAGATACATTTCCGGATTCAGCAGATGAATTGGGCGACTTAATTTTTCTTGCCGTTCAGGACTCGGAAATTGGAAACTTGACAAATAAATTGACTGCTTCCTTTCCGGATTATTCAGGCAAATTCATTATTCATTGTTCGGGAACACTGGATGCATCTGTATTGGAGCCTTTCAGAAGTAAAGGCGCTAAAATAGCTTCTTTCCATCCGTTGAAGGCAATTACTCTAAATGACGATTCTCTGGAGAATGTCTGGTTTGATATGGACGGAGATGACGATGCATTAAAGATTCTGGAAAAACTAGCGAAGGATCTTAAGGCAAATAGCTTTAAAGTGAAACCGGAAGCAAAACCACTTTTACATGCCGCTGCTGTAGTTTCAGCTAATTATGTTGTTACGCTTATGAAGTTGGCAACTGATCTGGCAAAAGCAGGAGATATAGATCCTGAAGTTGCGTTAAAAGCTTTATTACCCTTAACGGAATCATCGGTTTCCAATATCAAAGAGAAGGGTTTTCAGGACGCATTAACAGGACCGATCGCCAGAGGAGATGAAGAAACCATCAAGGCGCATGTTAAAATTTTGAAAAAGCACCCGGACCTTTTGAGCATATATAAAAAATTGGGTTATTTAACCGTTGAACTGACCCGACTTGACACAGTATCCAAAGAGAAGCTTAAAAAATTGCTCGAATAAATTTTATCATAAAAAATGAAAATAAGACACCTTTATTTAGTCCTTATTTGTGTGTGTATTGGTTGCACAGATCAAACAGAAAAGAAATTACTTGTTGATACAAACGCCACTCAATTGGTAGATCAGATCGAGTCTTACAAGGGTGATAAGCCTGTTTTGGTAAATTTTTGGGCTACATGGTGCGTGCCTTGTATTGAAGAGTTTCCGTATATAATGAAATTGAAAGAGAATTATAACGACGAATTTGAACTGATCTTTGTATCGGGAGATTTTGAAGAAGCTAAAGAAGAGGCTAAAGAATTTTTGAAGGAACAGAATGTAAACTTTACTACTTATTATAAAACAGGTAAAGACAATGAGTTTATTCAAACCGTATCTGAAACCTGGTCGGGAGCGTTGCCATATACTGTAATTTATTCAAGAGATGGCAGCATTTCAGCAGAATGGGAAGGTAAAGCAGAGTATGAACAATTTGAACAAGAATTATTAAAAGTAATAAAGGAAGGTTGAGATTATGAAAAAGATAAATATGCTGTTGTCTGGTTTTTTGGTTGGTCTGTTAATTGTCAGCACGGGATTGTCGCAACAAATGGAAGAACTTCCGATTGGCTCAGACGCACCTATGACAGATCTAAGTATGCAAACGGTTTCCGGTGAAGAAGTCACTCTTAAACAAGCTGCAGATGAAAACGGATTAGTGGTTATTTTTTCATGTAATACTTGTCCCTGGGTAGAACGTTGGGAAGACCGATACCCGATGGTTTTTGATATCACGGAAAAGAATAAAATTGGTATGATCGCATTGAATCCTAATGAAGATTACCGTGAAAGAGGAGATGGAATGCAGGACATGGTTTTAAGGGCTAAAAAAATGAAATATGAGTTTCCATATGCTCTCGACAAAGATCATAAAATCGCAGATGCTTTCGGAGCAACCCGAACTCCTCATATTTATTTATTCGATGCCGATATGAAATTGGTTTATGTTGGAGCGATTGATGACAATGCCAGTGATGCAAATGCTGTTGAAAGCTTTTATCTGAAAGATGCGATCGAACAAATGGTTGCAGGAGAGAAGATCACACAATCAAAAACAAAATCTCTGGGTTGTACTATAAAAAGAGTAGATTAAGTACAATCTGTTTCTTAAAAGTAATGTAAGATTTGAAACCATCTACCAAAGATTTTTATCAGCGGGTTTATGAATTGGTAGCACAAATTCCGGAAGGTCGTGTTACTTCCTACGGTGTGATTGCAGGATATCTCGGAGTTGAGTCCGGAGCCAGAATGGTTGGATACGCACTTAATAACTACGATCCTGTACAACTTGGTTATCATATCCCGGCACACAGAGTTTTAAATCGTCTTGGACAGCTTACCGGCAGAGCTTTTTTTGAAGATGACTCAATGCGTGAGAGATTGGAACAAGAAGGGGTGGAATTCACTTCAGAATATACCGTTAACTTCAATAAACATTTTTGGAATCCGTTTGATGAGTTATAACTTGTTGTCATCTGATCAAGAAATTATTAGAAAAATGAAATCGTTGAAATTCATACCGCTGTTTATTTTTTTAGCTGCTGCCTCATTGGAGGTAAATGCACAAAGATCATTAAGTATTGGAAGTGAAGCACCCATGCTTGATCACAGTGTTGAGGACATAAACGGTCGTTCAATTACTCTTTCACAAACAGCACAACAGAACGGTTTATTAGTTGTGTTCTCATGCAATACCTGTCCTATGGTCTCAAGATGGGAAGACAGAATGAAGGCCGTCGCAAACTCTGCACGACTCAATAATATCGGAATGCTTGTACTTAATCCCAATGAGAGGATCAGAGAGCGTGGTGAATCACTGAGTGATATGAAGCGAAGGGCAACCAAACAAACCTATAATTTTTTGTATGCATCGGATAAAGATCATGAAATTGCGGATGCCTTCGGCGCTAGCAGGACTCCAGAGGTATTTTTGTTTGATGGATCTATGAAGTTGGTTTATAAAGGCAGCATTGATGATAATGCAAACAGTGCTTCAGCTGTTAAAAATCATTATGTGGAAGACGCTATTCAGGCTTTAGCTTCAGGTACAGAAATAGAAGTTAAAAGAAGTGCTCCAAAAGGTTGTCCGATAAAGCGAAACGAGTAATTCTTATAAAAATCTCTTATTTTTAAAGGGCTCATCCGATGATGAGCTTTTTTTATGCTAATATTTTAAAAAAGTTGCCGGAATTATATGCCAACGTGGACACTACATACCGAATTTAAATTTGATGCAGCACACTTTATTGAAGGATACAATGGAAAATGCGGAAGAATGCACGGGCATTCCTATAAAGTTAAGATCTCTGCGAAATCCAATAAACTGAATCCATCTGCTTATTTGAACACAGATGATATGGTCTGCGATTTTAAAGAACTTAAATGGGCAGCAAAAGATGCGGATAAAGGCGGACTTGATCACGGTTTCCTTAATGATCTGATCGAGGCAAATACCACAGCAGAACGTATTGCAGAGTTTATCCATACAGAAACCACGAAAAGAATTCCAGCAGGAATTGATCTCAAAGTGATCGTGTGGGAAACAGACACCTGCTGGGTTGAATACACGGATAAGGATGAGTAGTATTTTTGATTTTACTATAGAAAAAGTCGTCATCCTGAACTTGTTTCAGGATCTTTGTGGGGTTTAATTCTGGTTGTTATATCCACACACCGATCAACGTTGTCATAACCTCTATCACCTCGATTTTAATCTGGTTCCGATGCTCTGCGTCGTCACATCCGTTCCTCGCAAATGGAACTTTCTCATCCATACAAACGCAGGGCTGAAGCCCTTGCTAGCTTATGTACGAGCTTAATTTCTAAGAATTCTCAATCTAGGGTCATCCTGAACTTGTTTCAGGATCTTCGTAGGGCTTATTTCTGGTTGTTATATCTACACCCCGATCAACGTTGTCACAACCTCTATCACCTCGATTTTAATCTGGTTCCGATGCTCTGCGTCGGAACGGACCTCCCCGGCTCCGAAACAAATTCTCGGGTTCTGAGTAGTTCGCCCCTCCTTGGATAAGGAGGGGAATTTCCGAATTGATTCTGGTTTTTATCAACGAGTCCTCCTCCTGTTGCAGGAGGAGACAGAGGAGGTCTTTAACTTTTGAAATCTCAATCAAAGTCATTCCTGCGTAGGCAGGAATCTGGATCGTCATCAAAGGGAATGATCTTCAAAAAAGATCCAGATCTCGGGCATACGCCGCGAGATGATTTGAACTAGTCCCATCCTCTGGTTTCTTCTGGTTAGTATTAGCCGTATTTTGTGAGATCAATAAAATCCCGTTTTTATAAACAGTTCCCTCAATACTATGAACAAGCAACCGGTTGCTTTAATGAACGATGAAAAAGAGATACTCGACGTCGAATATCCGATCGTGGAGCATTTTTATACGATACAGGGCGAAGGTGCGCATTCGGGAAGAGCTTCCTATTTCATCAGAACGGCGGGTTGTGATGTAAACTGTTGGTGGTGCGATGTAAAAGAAAGTTGGGAAGAAGAAGGTCACCCGGTGATGAAAGTTTCTGAGTTGGTGGATGAAGTAAAAGAAAGTGGCGCTCCGTTTGTAGTGATCACCGGTGGGGAACCATTGATGCACGATCTGTTTCCACTTACAAAAGCATTGCACTCGCTTGGTGTTCAGATCCATATTGAAACTAGCGGCTCATCTCCGTTATCGGGAGAATTAGACTGGATCACACTTTCGCCAAAGAGATTTAAAAAACCAACTGAAGAGATATTTGAATTTGTAGATGAATTGAAAGTGGTGGTTCTTACCAACAAAGATCTGGCTTGGGCAGAAGAAAACGCAGCTAAATGTCCCGAAGGAACGACTTTATTACTACAACCGGAATGGGACACTCCGAAATCCATACCGCTAATTGTGGATTATGTGAAAGAACATCCTGAGTGGGGAATTAGCCTGCAGACGCACAAGTTTTTGAAGGTTCCTTAATGAATTTCAAAGAATCATCTGTTTTGATAACAGGAGGGAGCAAAGGAATCGGTCTTTCCATAGCAAAGATGTTCGCTGAAAAGACTGATCATCCTTTAGTGCTGATTGCACGCAACACATCCGATCTGGAAAAAGCTAAACAACAATGTCTGGATTGGGGCGCACCAAAAGTAGATATCATTTCTGCAGACCTGACCTCAGAAGAAGAAATTGCTGCTATTGATTTCAGATCTTTGAATCCGGGAATTTTGGTTAACAATGCCGGCGTATTTTTATTTAAGCAGTTAGCAGATACAACTGCTGAAGAGTTTGACCGACAATACCGACTCAATACATTTTCCACTTTCAATATCACAAAACAAGTGCTTCCGGTGTTGAAAGAACAGGAGCGAGGCTTGATCGTGAATATTTGCTCACAGGCTTCCAAAAAAGGCTATGGAGACAGCGGCGCGTACACGATGAGCAAACATGCGCTTTTGGGTTACACGCGTTCTCTGCGGAGAGAATTAGCCAAAACCAACATTGCGGTTACTGCGATAAATCTGGGACAAACCTATTCTACTTCCTGGGAAGGTGTGGATATTGAAACTGACAAGCTGATCGATCCGGAAGATGTGGGAAGAATGATCGTTTCCTTATCTGAACTCAGCGCCAGAAGCGTGGTGGAAGAAATGGATATTATGCCACAAGGCGGAGAAGTAAAGCCGATGTAGGCTTCAATCCTTAAAATTAGGTTTCCGCTTTTCCTTCATGGCTTCAAATACTTCAGCCATGTCATCAGAGAATAACTTCGTGGAATTCCACTCTGCAATATATTCAAGGCCTTCTTCCACGGAATGATCTCTTGAATGTCGTAATACGTTTTTAGTGCCCCGAATGGAAATGGGTGATTTTTCCGCAATACTTGTGGCAATTTTCATAACGCCTTCGTGCAATAATTCTTCCGTGTCAAAACATTCGTTTACTAAATGGATTTCTTTTGCTTCGGGACCGAATACATTCTTTCCGGTGTAGGCCATTTCTGCTACGATGGAAGGGGAGATGATCTTTGGTAAGCGTTGAAGCGTTCCCAGATCGGCAACCATAGCCAGATCAATTTCTTTGATACAGAAGTAAGCGTCTTTAGTGCAATATCTCAGATCACAAGCAGCAACAATATCTACTCCACCGCCGATACATCCGTTGTGGACGGCAGCGATCACCGGTTTGGAACATTTTTCTATGGAGGTAACTGCCTGCTGAAGAGTTAGAATGAATTCTTTGGCTTTCTCACTTCGTTGGTCTTGATCGGAAATCGTTCGCAATTGATCGATCGACATTAACAACTCCAGATCTATTCCGGCACAGAAATGCTTTCCTTCACCGGATAGAACGATGACTCTGACTTCAGCGGTTTCCGACAGCATCTCAAATATGGATCGCATCTCAAGCCAGGCGTCCATGTTAAGTGCGTTCGACTTTTCCGGCCGATTAAAAGCAACCCGAGCTATTTTGTGTTCTATGTCAACCTTGAAGTGATCGTATTCCATTGTAATGAATTTGGTGGATGGGTGTGGGTCAATGTACGTGACTTTCGTAGCTGTAATTCTGAAATCACCGATTTGCTGAAGAGTTTAGAAGTTTTTGGGAATTCTTCTTAATAGGTTAGGCTATGGTGTTTGTCTTATTTTTTTAAGTAATCTTCAAGTTTTGGTCGATTGTGAATTGATTCATATACTTTTTTAGCGTCTTGCTTAAAGCTCGATTCGAGCTTTTGTTGAAAAGATTTGCTCCATATTTTGAAAGAGTTTAGCACCTTCTTATGCTCAAAAAATGATCTTATAAACGGAGCTAGAAAAATTATAAGGGCAAGAGGATATTTAACCCAGATGTTTACTGCTATAGAAATTCCAAATAGTCCTAAAAGCGTTTCAATGAAAAATACGGTCGTAAATGCAACTAATGAAATTAAAATAAATAGAATGTATCTGTTTCTTATCGATTTTAAAGATTTTATATGTGCAGCCCATTCAGAATTAGCAAATGAGTTTTGATCAGAATTGAACTTTTCTTCTGCTCTTGAAAGCTTTTCTTTAGCATTATCCAATTCAAGTTCTTCAAGACGTTTTTCAAGTTGTGATATCTCTCCCTTTTTAGTTTCAACTTCACTCTTAGCTGTTGCAATTTCCTGTTCTTTTAGTTTTAGGTCTTCATCTCTGTCTTTGAGCTTTTTATCATATTTCTTTCTGATTTCAACAAAATTTTGTTCAGGTGTTGCTAAAAATTTAGTGAATTCATGGATTGCTTCTGACTTATTCTTCTCAGTTATCTCACCACCTTTTAATATGTTCTGTTTTATATGAAGGGTAGCTTTTCGTACAAATTCTGGTGGAATTTCTTTTGCCCTGATATCAAATCCGATTAGCAACTTCAGATCCTCAACTGAGAATAGTCGTTCTCTAGGTAGTAAATCTTTTGATACTAAATCTCCAAATAGATCCGAGAATTCTCCCTTTAATGCTTGACTTTCTACAAATTGAGAAAGTGTTTGAAGGAGTGAGAACAATCTTATAGAGTATGGAGGGGTTTCATCTTTCTTTTTTGAAACACCATGTTCAATTATTGAATTGTCTAATGTGAGAAACCATGCACCAGTTGGATCAGTCTCGTCTCGTATTCCCTGAATCAAGAAATACAAATATGTATCATGAAACAAAGCATTTTCATTTTTAGCTAGAGACATTCTTCTGTACTTTCGATCAAACTGAGCAATTTCAGTTTTCACATCATCAAACTCTTTTTGTGTCCATTTTTCATCTCCTTCTTTCAATGGAATGTATTCGACCCCCATTTCTGAAAGTCGTTCCTTGTGAGCAGATTCAGTCGGATCGAACTGTATGCTAACTGTTTCTGGTTCAGGGGAAGGGGACTCTAATATTTGGCCTTGAACTTCAGTCATCAAGTCATCAGGTACTATTTCTGAACCGATTTCAAGATCACTCTGATAGTGTTCAACCTTCCTATGCAGTTCGGCTAATGTTATTTCAGACACTGCAAATCTGATACCTATTTCATCGGCTTTTTTTAATATTTCTCGAAATTCATTATGTCTCTTAGAGCGAGCGTAAACAATAGACATTATGAGATTTGTATCAAGATATATTCTAGATCCTTCGTATAGATTTCTAGCAACAAAATCGATTGGAATGTCTAATCCAATGAGCCTTGTAATGTAGTATCGATTACATATACTAAAAGCTAAACTGTTTAGACAGGGGTCTCTTCGATCAAACAAAATTCCAATACAATTAGCTAAATCATCAGAAGTTATTTTCAACTCATATTCTGTTATTGAGCTTTGGCAGATTGACTTCAGATCTTTTAATGGAACGAATTCGGTAGCGTCACCTACACCTGCAAGTTGTCCTGCATAAGCATAACCATACTTAGCCATTAGTTTAGTCACTACATCTAATAAAAGATCTTTATATTTTTCTTTTGTTTCTGAAGTGTAAAGACCATTAAAAAGCTCTTTTACAGAGTCGTCAAGAAAGGATTTAAGTTCTTCGCACTGTTCTTCTATTTTTTTTGTAACCTGGTCAGGGATCTTAAAACGAGCAGCAGATTTATTATTCTCTTTTCCTCCGATCAACTCAATGGTTTGACTATCATATGACCTTTGAATTGAATTCCAAACTTCTTCTTTTCTAATTGGTAAATCATCATTAATTGCATTATATGCTTCATCTAGTGTAAACTCACTAATTCTTCTTTGGATAATGAGATTTAAAACAGTATTGTCGACAGATTTATTCCTGATAAACTCAGTAGTCTGTGACATAGTAAGTACAGCTGAAGAATAAATTAATTCACTCATGTTTCATATATTTTGGATAGCTTTCAACGTCGAAATAACACACGTTTAATCCATGTTATCCCGACTTGCTGTTTAAGTTTTATTCAAGTCATTCTTAAAATAATTTGGATAAAGTGAACAATTCCAGCAAGTAAAGCAAAAACTTATTATTCGGGTATTTCCGGCTGGTTGTTCAATGGATTTGTAATTTCGGAATGGAATCATTTGCTGTAAACCTTCGGGGGCGGATCGCGATCCGCCCGTACGAAATTTGGGTTTTCAATTCGCCGTTCTAAATGCGGTTAGACATTTCGTGTACAAAATTCGGTTTGCCAATGTGGTCGGACTTGCTCCGGTTCAGCGGTCGTTCAGTCCTTTGCCTTCAAGGATGTCGGGAATGCATTTTTCGACTCGTGAGGCGCGGGTTTTGGATTGTTTAGCTCCGGAGAAGTAGAGGAGATAGCCTCTTTGTCGGCCGGGAGTAAGTGACTCAAAAGCTTCTTTAAGTTCAGGGATGGCTTCCAGCTTTTCTTGGAATTCTTCTGCCATTTCAAAGTCAGAAGTCTTTTTCATCGGTACTTCCAGTCCTGCTTTTTCAACTTCAACGGCTTCAAAGATATAAGATCGCAAGACCGCCATCATATCGTTTATTTGTTCCACATCGGTGAAGCGAATTTGTCGTGCCGACTGTACATTTTTGGTCTGCTGTACTAAAATGTCTTCCGCATCATTCAGCAACACTCCTTTATGAAACAACAGCGCGCAATAGTCTTTGAATCCGTGTATCAACACCACATTGTTCCCGTTTACGTTGTAGCATGGTTTGCCCCATTTTAATTCTTCGTTCAGTCCGCAATCCAGAATAATGGTTCTCAATAAATCATATTCGTCCTGCCATTTGCTGTTTTTATTAAAAAAGAAATCAACCTTGGGATTCATTGTAATAGTTACTGATTTAGCATTGGGATTTTACGTTCCGCGGGTCTGAGAACCTGATGTATAGTAAAAATAATCGGTGTTTTTTCGAAACGGAAGTGTTTTCAATTTAGGGGTCATCCTGAACTTGTTTCAGGATCTTTGTGGGGTTTATTTCTAGTTTTTGTATACGACACAACAATCAAGGCTGACACTATCTCATAAGTCATTCCTGCGAAGGCAGGAATCTGGATCGTTATGAAAGAGTGTGATCCTCTAAAACTATCCAGATCTCGGGCATACGCCGCGAGATGACCAAGATCGATTGTCATCAACACAGGTTGTAAATAACCGCCGGGCGTGAACGCCCTACTAGCATAAATTTTGTTATGTGATTTTTAAACAAGCAGATCCTTCAGGTTCTGCGGTTTATGCAATTGCATGCCTTTACTCGCTGCGGGATAAATCCCTCGCTGGTGTATCTGAGAAAATCTAAATCAATACCAACATTCAGTATTAAGTTCGCTAGAGAGGACTTCAGTCCGACCGGCTTCTCTTGGTAATTAAATTCCTCGTCTTTTTTCTGTTGCAGGAATCTACCTTCGAAAATTTAATACCCGCTTCCTCATTAGCTCATAAGTGTTATCTTTCATTTATGAGATCGAATTATTTGGTGCAATTTACATGAGTGTGATATTTTTTCTGGGAGCTGTTCACGGGTTGATGCTTACCTTTTTGCTGGTTTCTAAGAAAGTGAATCAACTTTCGAACCGGATTTTGGCTGCATTAATGCTGGTTTTTACAATCGATCTGGCTATGGCGGCTTTGCTGAGTGTAGGTTTGCATCACAACTTTCCTCATGTGATCGGTCTGGATTTCTCAATTACTTTACTGTACGGTCCGTTGCTCTATCTTTATTCCGAAACATTAATAAAAGGAAATGAGCGACTCACTCTTGCTCAGAAAAAGCATTTCATCCCCTTTATCCTTTTAACGCTATATTTCCTTCCCTTTTATTTTAATTCAGGAGAAACCAAGTTAAACTTACTTAGCGAAACCGGAGAATTGCAGTACGGCAGTGAATGGATCACACATTTAAAAGTAGTATACAGTCTAGCTTACTTACCTTTTATAATCAGGGATTTGTATCAGTACAGAAAAAAGATCAGGGCGAATTATTCCACACTGGAAAAACGAAACCTGGATTGGTTGCAGGGTTTTGTACTGGCAGGAACGCTGCTCGGAATTACTGCCGGAGTTTTATACACGGTAAGCTCATTCAGTGATATGCTTAGCGAATACACCGATTTTACACTTCTCGCCTCTACCATTTTTGTGTACAGCATCGGTTATATGGGATTGAAACAGGCTGAGTTTTTTACTCCGATCGGTTGGGAGGAGAAGCAAGCTCTCAAAGAGGAGAAACCACGACAGGAAAGTTACACGCGCTCCGGATTAAATGAAGAACAAGGCAAAGAGTTACATCAGCAGCTTTGTGCATTGATGGAAAAGGAAAAACCATATTTACGCAGTGATCTCAGCTTAGCCGAACTTGCCGGACTGATGAATATTTCCACCCACAATTTAACGGAAGTGATCAATACATTTGCCGATGCCAGTTTCTACGATTTCGTAAATAGCTACCGGGTAGAAAACGTAAAACAGGTGATCAAAGATCCTGAATTCCATAATTACACGTTACTGGGAATTGGATTAGAATCGGGTTTTAATTCTAAGTCATCGTTTAATTCGGTTTTCAAAAAGCATACAGGATTAACACCTTCGCAGTATAAAAAGTCTCTTGATGGTTAAGATTCAATATGTCGGGTCATCCTGTCCGCCAGCTGGGGATTTTGCTTGCTGGGGACAAAGATCGTTTAAAGGATATTAAACAAGCAGATCCTTCAGGTTCTGCGGTTTATGTAATTACCTGCCTTTAATCGCTGCGGGATAAATCCCTGGCTGGTGTATCTGAGTAAATCTAAATCACTACCAACATTCAGTATTAAGTTCACCAGAGAGGACTTCAGTCCGACCGGCTTCTCTTCGTAATTAAATTCCTCGTCCACAAAACCGCAGGGCTGAAGCCCTTGCTAGCTTATGCACGAGCTTATTTCTAAGCATTTTCAATTTAGGGTCATTCCTGCGAAGGTAGGAATCCGGATCGTTATCACAAGCATAATTCCCTAAAACTATCCAGATTTCGGGCATACGCCGCGAGATGACTGAACTAAAAAGCATCTACAAATTCAAAAGCCCCATAAAGAAAAAGTAATCTGCAAAAAAGAAGTCCAGTCCCAACGGTGTGGACGTTTAAGGTGATATAAGAAGGTATTTTTGTGCGAATCAATTAACCGCATAAAATATATTCATGAAAAAAATTTCACTGTTTTTAATCCTGACCGGACTTTCATTTTCAGTATTTGCCCGACAATCGACATCATCTCAAACTCAGGAAATCACAGGAGTGGTTATGGACAGGCTGACCCAGGAAACACTTATCGGAGTTAATGTTTTGGTTCTGGATCACGAGCCACTTATTGGAACATCCACAGATGAACATGGGAATTTTGTTTTAAAGAATGTCCCGTTGGGGAGGCATGATATCAAGTTCAGCTATCTGGGATTTGAGACGGTGATATTGCGAAATATTCTGGTCAGCTCAGGTAAACAAACAGTTCTTAATGTTGAAATGGAAGAATCTGTATTTGAAGGAGAGGCTATTGAGGTGGTTGCAACTATTCAAAAAGACAAACCCATCAACGATTTTGCAAAAGTAAGTGTGAAAAAATTCACAGTCGAAGAAACACAACGTTATGCAGGCGGATTAGACGATCCGGGCAGATTAGTGACCGTTTTTCCGGGAGTAAATTCCACCGGAGGTGTTCAAAACAATGCTATTTCGATCCGTGGAAATGCACCTAAAAGTGTACAATGGAGATTGGAAGGGATTGAGATCCCGAATCCAAATCATTTCGCAGGTCTTTCAGTAGCGGGCGGTGGAGGATTGACATTATTCAGTGCTCAACTACTTTCGAACTCGGATTTTTTTACCGGTGCTTTTCCTTCAGAATATGGAAATGCTCTTTCAGGGGTGTTTGATATTAATTTCAGATCAGGAAACAGAAATAAAAGAGAGCACGCTGTTCAAATCGGTATTAACGGATTGGAGGCAAGCTCCGGAGGACCACTTAAAAAGAACGGCTCTGCTACCTATTTGTTCAATTATCGGTTTTCTACTTTAACGTTGTTACAACCATTGTTGCCTGTTGAGGGACGAATCCAATATCAGGATCTGTCGTTCAAAATTGATGTGCCAACACAAAATAGTGGCCGCTTTGAGTTTTGGGGAATCGGAGGTTTAGACCTTCAAACGATGGAAGCTAAAACAGATTCAAGCAAATGGGAATACGCATTCAGTGATTTCACAGAAAACCGAATTGATCTGGGAGTAGGAGCCGTGGGAGTTTCACATAGTATCACCGTAAACAACAAAGGATATCTGAAAAGCACTCTGGCTTTATCAGGGAATTCCACTGAATATTCAGAAGAACGTTTTGACGATAATTTAAACCTGAATCCATATCTAAATATTGATGACAATACAAGTCGATTGGCTTTTAAAACTTTTTTGAATCAAGGACTTGGCAAAAGAATAGCCACTCGTACAGGAGTGGAATTACAACAGCTTTATTTCAATTTTGATCTAGCTGGAAAACCCGACAACTCATCCCCTTATCAAAGTCTGATCCGGCAAAAAGATCAGGCACAGTTGTATCAGGTATATCATCAATCAGAATTCAATGTGTCACCGCGGTTATCAGTTTTGGGAGGTTTACACGGACAGTGGTTTTCTGTAAATGATGAATTTGTACTGGAACCCAGAGCTGCGATCAACTGGCAGGTGCTACCTGAAACTGCATTAAATATTGGCTACGGATTACACAGTCAGATCGAAGAATTGGATGTTTATTTTGTGGAACCGCAGGCGAATTTTCCGAATAAAAATCTTAAAACAAGCAAAGCGCATCACTTGGTAGCTTCTGTAGATCAGGGAATCGGAGAGGTGCATCGAATTAAGATCGAGGGATTTTGGCAGAATATGTTTGATGTTCCTGTGATCGCAGACAGTAGTTTTTCGATGCTGAATTACGTGCATGATTTCACTTTTACGGACGCCCTGGTAAATGAAGGAAAAGGAGAGAACTACGGAATAGAATTAACGCTGGAGCGATTTATGAGTGAAGGATATTATTATTTACTGACCAGTACTCTTTATTCAAACAGATACAAAGGCGGAGATGGAATCTGGAGAAATGGTCGTTTTGATCAGAAAATAGCAGCGAATGTTCTCTTCGGGAAAGAGTTCAATTTAAGAGAAGGACGAAATTTACTGGGATTGAATGTTCGTGGAAGTATAACAGGAGGGGAGCGATACAGTCCGGTTCTTCAAGCTACATCCAGAAACGCCGAAGAAGTGGTATTCGATGAAACCAGATCATTTTCGCAACAGTTCGATACACATTACATCGTTGATCTTTCAATTACGTACCGTACAAATAAAGAAAACTACTCGACTTTGTGGGCACTTCAGATCAAAAACTTATTGGGAGCCAAGGATCCAAGATTCGATTATAACTTCAAAACGGAAAAGTAGATCTTATTAAAGAAGGATTAGTATTGCCTTTACTCAGCTGGAAAATTGAGTTTTAAAAAAGGGGATTTCTACTCCAATCCATCAGACGGGTAATCCGTCAGATGGAATTTGGTAGCTGAACAGGATGACTCATTAATTTGTTTAATAACATCTGTCAACGAATTACCAGATATCAACAGAAATGACATAAGTTAGTTTTTCAGTGTCTTCAAAATAAATATGAACCTTTCCCTTTTTTGAACGACTATTCCTGTGAGATGAATAACAGATCAAATCATATTTTGAATGAATCACTTGCCCGGAAGTATCAATCCGGAGATAAGGAGGCTTTAAAGGAGTTGATCAGGAGATTTAATCCTCAGTTGAGATCTAAGATCTATTATCACACCAGAAGTAGAGATTCTGTACATGATATCAGTCAGGATTGTTGGTATGCGATCATCACGAAACTGGAAGAAGTAAAATTTCAGATTGGATTTGAAGCGTGGGCACTGAACATAGCCCGCAATAAAGCTATAGACTGGATCCGTCATCAACAAAGAGAAAGAAACCGAAAGTCAGATTCAGAGGAGGAAAATTCTTCAAGTATACAAATCGAGGAAAGCAATCCCAGGATCAACGAATTGAGAAAAAATATGAATTTGCTGTCGGATGCTCAGAGAATCGTTCTGGAATTATTTTACGTGGATAATTTGAGCATAAAGGAAATCTCAAGTGTGCTGGGGATATCTTCAGGAACGGTAAAATCGAGATTGTTCAACGCCAGAGAATATTTAAAGAAAACCATCAAATAAACTATTTGGAACTATTATGAAAAAAGAAGACATCGACAAACTGATAGAAGAGTCGTTAAACAAGGAAGATGCAAAGTTCTACCACGAACTTGAGGAAGAAGGATTGTTCAAGCAGTGGGGAGGATTGTACACCGGAAAATTAAAAGGCTGGGCAATATTAACTACCGTTATTCAGCTGATCTTCACGGTAGCTACCTTTTATTTCGGCTATCAGTTCTTTACTGCTACAGAAACCATTGAGCTATTCAAACTAGGAGGAATATTCTTCATTATATTCTTTGCGACTTCTATGTTGAAATTATGGCATTGGATGCAAATGGATAAGAATTCCATTTTACGTGAAATGAAAAGAATGGAATTTCAGATTGCGGTGCTCTCAGAAAAAAATTCTAACAGATCGTAAAAAATGTAGGGCAGGTTTGTTACTCAACGATAAACTTGCCTTTCATTAACCCGAAATGTCCGGGTACCGAACACAGGAAATTATAGATTCCTCTTGGTGGAGCTTCAAACGTAATGGTAGTTGATTCACCACCACCAATAACATCGGTAAAAACTATAATGTCTTCTTTTGATTCAGGAACATATCCATTTTCTTTTTCATTGAGTACGTTCATAGCAAAAGGCCTGATTTCGACTTCTTTTTGTAAGAGAACAAAATTATGCCCCATTTCTTCTTTTGATCGTTTACCTGTATGAACTAAAGTAAGTTCAATCGTACTGCCGGATTTTACTTTTATTTCTTTCAGATCAAATCTCATCCCATCATTAGATTTGATGGTCACTTTTTGAACCAGATCCTGCGCATGAATACCTGATTCTAACCCAAAGAAAAGGAAAGTGAGAGCAAAAATGTATTTGAATATAATGAGGTTCAATATTGACTGAGATTTGTCTCTAAAGGATTAGATTAAATTAAGTAAATGGCTTTTGAATATGAATTAGAGTTAATTTAGATATATACGTAACCTCATCATGCTTCTATGGACGGAATTTTATTACTTAACTCGATCGTTGAAATCTTTAATAACAATTACATGCCACATGGAGCTTGCTATTTTTGGGAGCCAGCTACATTGTGGAGTAACGTTTTGGGAGATGGAGTAACAGCCTTTTCTTATTACATGATTCCCGGCTTATTGATCTATTTCGTCAACAAGCGAAAGGATGTAGAGGTAAATGCACTTTTAGTAGCTTTCGCTGTATTTATAGTCGCTTGTGGAACCGTTCATGTGATGATGATCGTAAATGTATGGTATCCCTATTATGATATTTCAGGGATGATCAAAATAATTATGGCATTGGTTTCTGTAGGAACGGTATTCATGCTTTGGAAAAGTATGCCGGAATTGCTCAAAATTCCAAGTCCTGCGGCATTGCAGGATGCAAATGATGAGATTAAGTCTTTGAATGAAAGCTTAGAAGACAAGGTAAAGCACAGAACCAAAGCTTTGGAAGAAATGAACAGCGAACTGGAGAGTTTCAGTTATTCCATATCACATGATCTTCAAATACCGGTAAGAGCTATTTTAGGATTTTCAGCAATGCTTGAAGAAGATCATATTGATCAGCTTGGTGAAGAAGGCACAAGAAAACTTCAGAATATTTCGAACAGTGCTCTGAAAATGAACGAACTGATTCAGGGTATTCTTGAGTTCTCACGACTTGGAAGAAAAGACAAAACGGATTCAATGATAGATATGAACCTGCTTTTTAATGAATCCGTAAATGAGATCAAGGCGGGCGAAACTACTAAAAAAGTGATCGAATTGAATATGGAAACATTGCCTTCCGTGTATGGCGATGAAGCAATGATGAAACAGGTAGTGGATAATTTACTTTCAAATGCAGTTAAGTATTCGATCAATCAGGAAAAAATAAAAATAGACGTATCAGCTGAAGTTTTAGAAAATGAAATTACCTTCTTCGTTAAGGATTACGGAATTGGTTTTGATGAAAAATATAAGCATAAGATGTTCGATGTTTTTCAACGACTACATGATGAAAATACCGTAAAAGGTTCCGGAGTTGGTTTAGCAATTGTGAATCGAATCATCGTTAAACACTTTGGTCGTGTAGATGCTCATTCTGATGGAAACGGAACAACAATCGAATTTACACTTCCTAAGAAAAAGCTGTTAAAACCCGCTTAGAAATTAAAACTGTTTTTCTAATATTTCGGGATGCTCTTCATTTACTTTGATGAGCATTTCTCCAAACAGTGTATTTGCCCACGCAAACCAGTCTCTGGTGTATTGAGTTGCATCATTTTTGTAGAAGCTTTCATGCATAAAACCAGTATCAGCATGCGTTTCTTTCAGCATTTTGATACATAATGAGATCTCTTCAGTATCATTACTGGTTATCGCTCTTAAAATGATTCCCATTGGCCAAATACTGTCTTTTCCGGAATGTGGACTTCCTTGTCCGGTTGCGGCGGTACCCGAATTGAAATATGGATTGTTATCACTCAATAAAAACTTTCGGGTGTTTTTGTAAAGCTGACTATCCGGTTTTACAGCTTCTATATAAGGTAAAGACATCAGAGAAGGAACGTTGGCATCATCCATGAAGATCTTGTTTCCAAAACCATCAACTTCGTAAGCGTAGATTTTACCAAAATTCAGATGTTCAAAAACAGCTTGATCTTCAATGGCCTGTTCAATTTGTTTTGCAAACATCTTGCACTCATGAGCAAAATCATGATCATCAAGTTCGTTCATATAAATATCATGAAGCTGATTCAATGAAGTAACAGCAAATAAATTGGACGGGATCAGATACTGATAAATGGTAGAATCGTCGGAAGGACGGAAAGCAGAACAGATCAATCCGGTGGGTTTAAGTTGTCTTCCGGTTCCGTTAAATGGAGGACTGTCTATCATCACTGATGTGCGTCTGGCAAATCGGTAGGGAGTAGTTCCGTCCATGCGTTGTTCAGTTCTGAGTGTTTGAACTGCAAGTTTCATCGCTTTATCCCAATCTTTATCAAACGCGGAAGTGTCGCCGGTAATTTGGTAATAAGCATTCGAAAGTCGAATAGCATAGCACAAAGAATCAATTTCCCATTTACGTTCGTGAATTCCGGGAAGCATTTGAGCGGAATCCTCTTTCCAGTACGATTCTTTAGTTACATCTTTGTAAAAAGCATTCGCATAAGGATCCAGATTGATACATTTCGTTTGGCGGTTGATCAGACCTTTCACCAACTCTTTAAGTCTTTCGTCTTTGTTAATTAGTGGCAAGTAAGGCCACACCTGAGCTGTAGAATCTCTCAACCACATCGCATCAATATCTCCGGTTATGATGAACGTATCCGGCTTGCCGTCTATGTATTCGAAATCAACCGTGGTATCTAATGTATTGGGATAACAGTTCTCAAAAAGCCATGCAACTTCCTCATCTTTAATAACAGATTTCATTTCTTTGATCACTTCTTCTACAGCTGAACTGGTAAAAGTTCGTTCAGAAACAGGCGGACGCTTGCTGATAAATTCTTTTTTGGTGATGAAGCTCCCGAGTGGCATTGCGGATAAAGCTCCCAATGCAAGAGAGGAATTTTTGAGAAAAGTTTTTCGATTCATATCAGGGTATTTATTTCCTGAGAAGATGAATCAATAGACATGCATTTGCAAGTACTGAATGTCTAGTTATTCAATATTATGATTGATAAGTTCAGAACAGTTGCGAAGCTCACCCAAGCCAGATAGGGATATAAAAGCCATGCTGCCATTCTGTTGATGGGCTTGAACAATTTGATAGTGCAGACGATCAGAATGATCAAAATTATGATGTCAATAAATGCTAATAATGGATTCTGCATCCCAAAGAAAAAAATACTCCATATTCCATTTACAACTAATTGAGAACCGAAGACGATTATAGCTTTATTCTTTTCTTTACCTGAAATATCAGAGCTCCAAATTTTACCTAAAGCAATCCCCATCAAGATGTAAAGAAAAGTCCATACAGGACCAAATATCCAATTCGGTGGATTAAAGGAAGGCTTTTGTATCGTTGAGTACCATCCTGAAATGTTATCTGAAGTGGAGATTCCGGAGAGAAATCCAATAAACAAACATAATGCAACTGAAATAGGAAGTTTATACTTGTTTGAAATAGACATTTGTTCTTTTTGTGGTGATAATGTCAATTCCATCTAAAAAATTCCCTCAACTTGAGTACAAACTTACTAACTTCTCGGTTCATCGAAATAACTGTGATATGAAAAAAGAACTCGAATCTATTCGGGAACGACTGGACCAAATTGATAAAACCATACTTAAAGCGGTTGCTGAAAGACAGGATATTGTAAAAGAAGTTGCTGCGCTTAAGATCGACAAAGAAGCCGGTATCCGTGACATGGAAAGGGAAGAGCAACTTCTGAATCGAGTTCGTCTTTTTGCTCAGGAAATAGGTTTGGACAGGTATTATGCCGAACATTTGTTTCGCGAAATCATCACCAATTCCGTTCGGTTTCAAACTCATTCGCTGGTTGATCATCAGAATGAAAGTAATGGCGAGACTATCAAGGTAAGTTATCAGGGCACAGACGGAGCCTATTCACATCTGGCAATTCAGCGACATTTTGGTGAGCGTTATGGTAAAGTAGAAAGCTATGGTTATGACACTTTTTTAGGAGCCGCAAAAGCAGTAAAGGATGGTGAAGTTGATCTGGCTTGCTTGCCGATAGAAAATACAACAGCCGGCTCCATCAATGACACTTATGACATTCTGGGGGAAGCACATCTGCATATTGTGGGTGAGGAGATCCTGAAAATAGTTCACTGTTTATTAGCCGTTGAAGAAGTAGATGTTTCTCAGATCCGAAGAATTCTATCACATCCACAAGCGATCGCGCAGTGTACTCACTTCCTCTCGAGACTTCCGAGAAGTAAAGTAGAATCTTATTTGGATACAGCAATTTCAGCCCGAAAAGTTTTGGAAGACGGAGATCTGTCCCAGGCAGCGATAGCCGGAGCACATGCCGCTGATCATTACGGTTTAAAAGTGATTGCTCACGACATCGCAAATCAAAAAGAGAACTATACCAGATTTGTAATTGTGGCTCCGAAACCGGTTAAAGTTGATCTTCAGATCCCTGCTAAAACTTCACTGTTAATGGTTACTTCCAATGAGGAAGGTTCTTTGATAGAATGCCTGAATGTGCTACATGAGTTCGGTATCAATATGAGCAAACTGGAATCGCGGCCAAGAATGAACGAGCCATGGAGATATTCTTTCCATTTGGATATAATGGCAAATACTGCAGATCCTGAAACCAAGAAAGCGCTAAAGAAACTGAAAGAAAAAGCAGCAGAATTAACTATTCTTGGTTGTTATGCGAAACAGGAAAACTGACTTCAGAAAGAGTAAGTCAATCTGAAAAAAGTACTGTAAAAAATCGGATTAAAATCATTTCTGGAATCACGGATTCTGTATCTCATGTCAAAGTTTAATTTATCAGAAAAGATGTACTTGTACCTGAACTCGATGTCATCAGTATTTCGGGCGTAAGCAGTTCCCGTAAGCCATTGACTATCATTCATTGCAAGTTCCACCATAAACTCATGCTTCTCTGCAAAATTATTGATACCGAAAGAAGCAACAGCACTGGTTCCATCTGAAAAAGATGTATTTAAATTCTGACCTAACTCTCCTACAATCCTAAATGAACCACCTCTCAATAATTCCTTTTTGGGGATATCAATAGCGATCCTGGAATCAAGAACAATATAAGTCGTGTATCCATCAGGTTTAAAATATGCATCAGGTGCAATAAAAAGTCCAAAACCCTTTTGAATAATATTTTTTTCATCTCTGGTTCTGTTTTCCACTCCAAAATAACCGATTACATTATGCTCATTATTCTGAAAGTTCAAAGGAATGGAATAAGGATGAGTAAGGTTGCCACGATTTTGATATTCCAAGACCATCTCACCGTACCAATCATCAGTAACTGATTTTTTGATATACAAACCATCCGTCCAGTGTACAAAATTGGCATTGCTTTGAAATTTCAAATGCGACCGTTTTGCATTGCTGAGGACATTTACGCTATGTTGAAATCTTCCGAACTTTACTTGGAAGTCAGAATTTTTAAACTGATAATAGAATTCATCAAAAGAAACCGAACCATAAGCCAATGCACGATTTCCATCCGCTTTAATAGTAAACTTTAAAGGTTCCAGTTCTTTCGACACCAGATATACCAATCTGCCCGAAAAAGAGTGATTTTCATTGAACAGATATTTAACGCCCGGCCGCAATCTTAAAAGCGAATTTGGTCCGCCAATTCCATCCGCATCCGTATCAAATCCAATGTGTGCTATTCTTACATCACCATAAATTTGTAGGTTTGACCCCTGAGCCAAAGCTGAACTTGAAAACAAGAAAATTGTAAGGAGCAGAAAAACAGAATTATTAAATTTTTTCATAATTGAATTGAGGGAGTTTTTTTGATTAACAAAAATTACGGAACTGTTAAATTCATTCCGATAGAAACAAAAAATATTTTTTTGAGGGACTAACCGGTTTTATACAAACAATGAATCTTCAAAGGATGCTCATCTTCCAACAAAGGGTGATCAAATTCTCCTATCTTTTTCATACCGATCTTCTGCATCACTCTCTCTGAAGTTTTATTGAGCAGTGAAGTGAATGAGTAAACTTCATCTAAATTAAGATCAGAAAGGGCGAAGTCCAAACAACGAGAAGCACCTTCCGTTGCAAGACCACGGTTCCAGTATTTTTTATCCAGACGCCACCCAATTTCAACACATGGAGTAAAATCAGCTTCAAAATCGGTTCTCTTTAAACCGATAAAGCCCACAAATTTCTTTTCTGAAAGTAAGTCCACTGCGTAAAATCCAAAACCATGTTTACCAATATGATCGTTTATCCTGTTCATTAATGACATAGTTTGTTCCTTTTCCAAAACAGAAGGGAAGAATTCCATTACCTCAGGATCTGAATTCATTTTGTGGAAAAGATCCAGATCAGTTTCTTTGAATGACCTGAAACCTAATCTTTCAGAGTTAAAATAATAGCCTTGATCAACCAATTTTTACCTTTCCATCTTTCCATTCTATATCAAACGGATCCTTTTGCTGAAGATCTTTCGAACTTCTGATCCACTTTTCATCTTGCCAAACGCGTGCGAATCCTTTTTCCAGAGGTCCGTTTGGGTTTTGCTTGTCAAGGCGATGTTGGAAATCAAGTAAAACATCTTTTTGATTTCTGATCGAGGAGGTAGTGCGATGTCCAAGCTGTTCTCTAAGATTGGTAATTTTAGTTCCGGCATTTTTCATCTTTTGCTGAACGGCAAGAAGAGCATAAGAACCGGCAAGATTTTTAACACGATCTTTATAAAACTGAACAGCGCCCGATGTATTGAGCTGAAGTCTTCTGTACAGATCTTCAACTTTCATATTTACTTCGTTGATATCCGGAACAGCCATTACAGCGGCATGAGTTGGAGTAGCAGCCCTGGAATCTGCAACAAAATCTGAAATAGAGAAATCAATTTCGTGTCCAACAGCACTTATGATTGGGATCTCACAATGAAATACAGCTCTTGCTACGGCTTCTTCATTAAATGGCCACAGATCTTCGAGCGAACCACCGCCACGACCAATAATTACTACATCCACATTCTTATGATTAGAGAAGTAATTAATACCATTTACAATTTCGGGAGCTGCATTTACTCCTTGCACGCTGGCATGAAACAGTTTTACTTCCACAAGGGGCCATCTTTTCTGAAGAGTAGCTCTGATATCCTGAAAAGCGGCAGTAGTTTTAGAAGTTACAACCCCGATCCTTTGAGGAAACTTAGGAAGTGCCAGTTTATGTATATCATCAAATAAACCTTCAGCTTTTAGTTTTGCTTTAAGTTTCTCAAATGCCTGCTGAAGTTTTCCAATTCCCGCTTGCTGAACTAGGTTTACTATCATTTGATAACGACCATGAGGTTCGTAAACCTGAATATCTCCGCCAACCACTATTTGCTGTCCGTCGGTGAGTTCTATTCCTAAGCGTTGTACGGTACTTCTCCATATCACACAAGGAAGCTGAGCCCCTGAATCTTTCAAAGTAAAGTAATAGTGTCCGTTTGCACTTTGTTTCACATTACTGGCTTCGCCCTCAACCAGAATATCCATAAAATTCTGCTCGAGTACAGTTTTGATCTTTCCGGTTAGTTCGGAAACGGAAGGAATATCAAATAGAAAAGGTGTTTGTTCGGACATAAATAAATTGGTTTGAAGGAAACATACGGGATTTATTGATTCTGATTTAGTATAATGAGAGAAATTCTATCGTTATGAAGAAGATTTTCATCTTTATACTGCTTCTCTTTTTTATAAGCCCATCTGTGTATACTCAGGACAGAAACCGATATCTGCTGGATATTTATGAGTACGATAAAGAATTGAATGAATTGGTAGTGAGAGTAATTGAAGCTCTGGGAGGACGGGAAAATAACTTACGAGTAGAATCCTTTCAAACAACGGGTGAAATCACTTATCAGACCGGTGAAAAAGCTACTTTCGATCTTTTTTATATGAAGAATGATTGGTTTCGAATAGATCAAAAAACCGAAGACGAATATATTTTATTCGGGCGACACGGCAGAAAAGGTTGGATCAAAAGAATTAGTAAAAAGGACGGAGGAAAAGTTCAGAATCTAAAAGGTCGGAAGCTGAATGAGGAAGAACAATTTAATCTGTATGAGAATAACCTTTTTGATTATGAAGATAAGAGACTGGATATCTACTATGAAGGAGAGATCAAAATTGGAGAAACAGAAGCGTATATAATCCGGCTTTCAGGTTTGAGATACGGAGAAGAAATGTACTACATCTCAAAAGACACATATCGTCCTTTTATGAAACAGGTTTATTTTCTGGATGGTAAATATCAGTCGGTTATAAATTATACGATCGACGAATACACAGAAGTAGATGGGGTTTGGTTGCCAAGAAAGATCGGAATGAAAAAAGGTACACAGACTAAAATGATAGAGTTCTTTAATTACGATCTGGCTGCTACTTTTGAAAAAGATTTTTTCATCAATTAACTAACTACCGGCCTGACCATAATTTCAAAATAATTTAATAAGGGGCAGGTTTTGGTTAAAAAAACAGCTTCTTCCATATTTTTAGCTGCAATAATTGTATATCCAAGTATGATCTCTTTCGCTTCAATAAAAGGTCCGTCAGTAATTACACGATCATGACTTATAAGATGGGTTCCGGAATCTTCCAAACGTTGTGAATCTATGTGTTGATCACCAAGTTTCTTTATCCAGTTCACATGTAAACTTATTCTTTCTTTGAGGGCGGTATCGGAAGTATCAACTCCATCCTGACCCCGAAAAATCAACATATATTTATTCATCATTCACCCCAATTAATTCTGAATTCTAATATTGAATTTCAGAATAAACGGATTAACTAAGAATAATGCTATTTTATGATCAGAGACTCTGTAATACCGGTTCACGTAAATAAACTTTAAGTGTATGATTGAAAGAGCAAATACATTCTTTGATAAACACAAAGACTACGCAGAAGTTTTTATCCGGATGATCATAGGTTTTCATTTGATCTATGGAACTCAGGATAATGTGTTCTCTTGGGAAAGAATGCTTGAATTTTCGGAGTTTTTAGCAAATTTCGGTTTTCCAATCCCGTTGGTTTCGGCAGTTGTATCCGTTTACGCCCAATTCATTTGCGGGATACTTTTTATAATAGGATACCAAGTTCGTATTGCAGCCATAATAATGATCGGTAATTTTATTATCGCACTATTAATGGTTCATACGGGAGATACTTATTCCGGTGCTTTCCCTGCTATTATGATGCTTGCAGGATCTCTGTATTTGTTGTTTAACGGGAGCAAAGTATTAAACGTGAATACTCTGTTTTCTAAGACAGAGTTGTAGGTGTCAGGAAATTCGGTGACAAAATTTCTTTATACCAACCTCAATATTGCAAGCAGGTCATCCCGAATTTATTTCGGGATCTTACGTAAAGGCTTTTAGTCTGTTCTTGTTTACCATCCTCTAACGTTGGATTGTTTTGCTTTACCAGATTCCATTTCCACTGTTTATGCTCATTTTTTAGTTGCTTCTCCCTTGCTATAGCATCACTTATATTATCGTAGTTCTTCGATAGTTAGTAAGAAAGTACACATAGCCTTTGTTCATAGTAAGTAAGACCGTTTCAAGAGCAATTCCTTACAAAGATCCCGAAACAAGTTCGGGATGACCCTATATATTTTACTGTTCAAAAACTGTCAGCGAATTACATGACATCTACAATCCTGATCCCGAAGTTTCGGGACGAAGAATCCCGGTTACGAAACAAATTCTTTGG
The DNA here is from genome assembly GCA_965215865.1 of Balneola sp. GTDB lineage: Bacteria > Bacteroidota > Rhodothermia > Balneolales > Balneolaceae > Balneola. Next base: position 2,103,873 of record OZ244125.1, on the reverse strand, counting down.
TTTTGAGTAGTTCGCCCCTCCTTGGATAAGGAGGGGAATTCCAGAGTTGATTCTAATTTTTATCAACGAGTCCTCCTCCTGTTGCAGGAGGAGACAGAGGAGGTCTTTACTTAAGGATTGTGAGTACATTTACTTGGTAATGTACTTTTGTGCCGACAAAAGTACCAAAAGCTCCCGACAAGAATTATTGGCGCGAACTCCATTGCATCGACTAATCATTACAAAAGGTCTACCTGTATATGATGCCTATTCACAAACGAGCCTGAGTGTAATGATTGCTCCTTTGGAGCCGTCGATTCCATTACGTTCTTGGCTCGCCAATAATTCTAAAGGTCGGTGTAATTGGAAGCTTTATTAAAATACTGAGGTTTATTAGAAACGGGACAATTGTTGTAAGTGAATTATCTAACTTCTACAAGAGTGACTAAAAAGCTCTATTTAAGAATGAATGTAATGGCTGAATAGCACGAAAATATTTCATAAGTGCTGCTACCTGATACTTCTCTTTAACAAGCGTTGAAGTTTTGAATTTAGCCATAGCATAAAATTGTTTATTAGCTATGTAATGGAGTTCACTTTCCAGATCAGCATATTTTTTATCGAGCTTTTTATTACGTTCGCCCTGTAGTTCTCCGAAACTACTCTTGAATTCAGGATCATTAATTATGCTGATGAACTCTTGTTTGTTTGATACGATGAGGTCTCTGACCTGGGAAAGGCGGTCTTTAGAAAGCTGATATAATCCGCCTCCAACATGAACATAATCTGCCCCGATTCCGACATAAAATCCCGGGACTTCAGACTTCTTTCCTTCAGAAGATAAACTGGCTTTCATTAGTGAATTGTAAGGAGTTTTATCTTTCGAAAAGCGGATATCTCTGTTGATCCGAAATAAGGTTTTCTTAGCGTCTGTATGGAGATCTGGTTCAATTACGAGGAGAGCAGGAATTAAGGCTTCTATCAATTCAATAAAAGGTTTACGAACGTGATTCTCATAATCTTTTCGATGTTCATCAAACCATTCTTTATGGTTATTCTTTTCAAGTTCTTCAAAAAATGAGATGTAGTTTTGGTCGATCATAATTACTTCTTTTTAGCTAAAATGCAGCTTCATAGGAATCCTCAGCCCATTGTTTCATTAGTTGCTTGTCTTCAATTACATGAGCCGGCGCTGACCAATACGGCATTCCTTTCCCTTTTTTGGCATGATCAAACGGTTTCATTCCTTCGGCTTCAAACTTTGGGATCAAATCATTATTCACTCTGAAATAGAATACATTTTCACTAGTCACCATCGCAAACATGATCTTGTCTTTGAAGATCCCAACACCGCCAAACATTTTTTTGGATGATGCGCCTTCAAATTCTGATAGTTGATCGAGAATGTAATCGACATATTCCTGATTTAAAGGCATGATTAGTTCCTTTTTTTGATTACAGTTAATGCTTCCTGAGTCAGAGATTCCCATAGTTCATGTTGGGAAAAGGAAACTTCAAACCAGCCCGACAACGGACCTTTATTTTTGAATGGATTAAAAGGAATGGATTTAAAATCCTGAGCTTCCGGATCAAAGGATTTTCCGAATTTGAAAACCATATTTCCGTTCTTAGAAATAAACGCAAATACATTCCCATCGTATTTGATGGCTTCGGTACTCATCATTTTTCCCGAAGTAACCAGCTTTTCTTTTTCGATCAGCTTAGCGCGGATCTGCTCAAATAATAATCTCTGTTCTTCCATTCGATCAATTTATTGAATGACAACTGAGAATCCGAATTAGGGACATGGTTTTGTAAGGAATGGTATGTTAGGTTGTCTTACTGTTTATCCGCGAAGACCTGAAGGACTTCGCTGGCAAACAGTAATAAACATATTTCAATATGCCGAAAACGTATTCATCAGTTTGGCTTCATATTGTTTGGAGCACTAAACTACGGAAACCTAATTTGTTCAGGTCTTTCAGATATGATCTATTTAATTATTTAAAATCATATGGTGAGAAAAATGAAATCACAGTTGATGTAATAAATGGAATTGAAGACCATGTTCATTTATTGATTCGTCTAAAAACCACACAAAAAATTTCAGAGGTAATAAATTTATTGAAGGGAGCCTCATCAAGATGGATAAATCTGAACGCGAACCTGGAAGAAACTTTCAAATGGCAGAATGGTTATGGCGTTTTCTCAGTAAGCGAAAAAGATATACCGAAAGTCAGAAACTATATTTACAATCAAGAAGAATATCATAAATCCATATCCTACTCAAAAGAATTGAATAAACTGGTCAAATAACTAGCACTGAAACATTAGCCAGCGAATTCCTTCAGGTATTCGCGAATAGTACAGCAATGAATGTAGAATAGGAGAAAAAGAGACTGTTAGATATGGCTAAAATCTTAATGTAATGATAATTGACAGAAGACACGACCTCCCAGCGAAGAACTGAAGGACTTCGCCGGCAAACAGTAATAAACCTATTTCATTAAGCTGAAGACATAAAGATATTAACTAAGATTCGAAGAATGCCTTTCAATATTCAAATCATAAAACCTTATATTTGTCCAATTCAAAAATCTAAATAGCTTAAAATGCTCCTGAAAAATCTTCGTCCGGTTAGTAAAGAACACAACGGAAAAGACACAATCGACATCAGAATACAAGATGGTAAGATCTCAGAAATAGGAAAATCTTTAAAAGCTGAGAAAGGAGAAGATTCTCATGACTTTGAAGGAGCTTATGTAAGTCCGGGTTGGATGGATATGCACATTCATTTACGAGAGCCCGGTTATGAGCACAAAGAAACGATCAAAACAGGTTGTGCAGCAGCGGCTTTTGGTGGATTCACAGCAGTTGCTTGTATGCCGAATACTCAACCGGCAACGCACACCAGAGATGTGGTGGAATATATCATCAAAAAAGGAAATGAAACTCCGGTAGATGTACATCCGATCGGTTGTGTGACCAAAGACCGAGCGGGAAAGTCGATCGCTGAAATGGGTGATATGAAAGACGGAGGAGCAGTTGCATTCAGTGACGACGGTGATCCGGTTTACGATTCTCAGGTGATGCGTGTTGCTCTGGAATATTCCTCCATGCTTGGAATGCCGATCATTAATCATGAGGAAGACCTTGCGCTTTCAAGACCGGGACACATGAATGAGGGAAGAGTTTCTACCAGACTTGGTTTAGACGGAACTCCGGCAATCGCAGAAGAAACCATGATCGCTCGCGATATTTTATTAGCTGAATACACCGGTGGACATATTCACGTTGCTCACATCAGTACAAAAGGAGCGGTTGATCTTGTTAGAGAAGGGAAGAAAAAAGGTATTAATGTAACCACAGAAGTGTGTGCTCATCATTTTGATCTGACGGACGAAGAAATTGAGAAGCAAAAGTTCAATACCAACTTCAAAATGCATCCGCCACTAAGAACACAAGAAGATGTGGACGCGATGATAGAAGGATTGGTTGACGGAACTATTGATGTGATCTGTACCGATCATGCTCCTCATGCTATTGAAGAAAAAGAAGTGGAATTCATTTATGCTCCGAACGGAATAATTGGTCTGGAAACAGCCTGGAGTATCTCCAACATGAGATTATTCAAAACCAAGAAACTGGACCTTCAGCAATTGGTCGAAAAGCTGTGTTATAGTCCACGGAAGATCTTAAATCTTGAAATTCCTGCACTCGAAGAAGGAGCACAAGCAAACCTAACATTCTTCAATACCGATGAAGAGTGGACTTTTGATCCGAAAAACGTTCGTTCGAAATCTAAAAACTCTCCTTATCTGAATAAGAAGTTGACCGGTAGAGCGGTCGGAATCTTTAACCGTGGTGAGTTGGTGATTAATGAGTTGAGGTAAATAAGAACGAATATTTGTCATGTCGAACGAATGTGAGACATCTAATGATTTTCGAAATAAATTATAGTTATGAAGATTTCTCGGTCATCCGCTGTGCAGCGGATTCAACTCGAAATGACAGAAGATGGTGAGGAATGGTTAAAAAAATTCTAGCTTACGAAACTTCTACAAACATTTGCTCGGTAGCTTTTCAGAATACAGACGGAAAGGTGTTCGAAAAACGCGTTCAGGGAAGAAGTGTGCATTCTGATAATCTGTTTTTGTTCACTCAGCAGTTAATGAAGGAGCATGAGTTCAAAATAGAAGACCTGAATGCTGTATTAGTAAGTAATGGTCCGGGTTCCTACACCGGATTGCGAATCGCGGCAAGTGCGATCAAAGGGATCATGTTTGGTAAGGATGTTGATCTGTTTGCGTGTAATACACTGGCATCTTTTGCAATGGCTACAGAAAATAGCTCAGAAGCTATTCACTCGATCATCGATGCAAGAAGGAATCATGTGTATCATCAGGCATTTAAACTCAATGATAAGCTTGAAATCCTTTCAGAAGCAAAAGTGATAGAACTTTCTGATCTGGAAGATCAAATTGAATCCGGTAACATTTTGATTGGAACAGGAATAGATCGAATCAGTAAAAAAGCTTTGAAAAACGTACAGGTTTTTGACGACAGTTTTATTTCAGCGAATTCTTTGATCAGACTTTTTCAACTGAAAAATAATGCTGATTTCTGTGTTAAAACACATCCTGAAGAACTGAATTCGAATTATATCAGTAGCAGTCAGGTTAATAACACGAACACATAATCAAATTCTTATTTAAGGTTAAGATTGGTTATTTTGTGCCTCTAAAAAAATTCAATTACAAACTATGAGTTGGTTTAAAAGAAAAGACGAAAATATTCAGACCGAGACTAAAAAAGAAATGCCGGAAGGCGTTTGGGTTAAGGTTCCAACTACCGGTGAAACTATTCATCGGCGCGAATTGGAAGACAATTTATGGGTCGATCCTTTAAGCGGTTATCATTTCAGAATTGGAAGTAAGCAATACTTTTCGATCATTTTTGATGACAACAAATTTGAAGAGTTGGGTCAGAATATTATGCCGACCGATCCTCTGAAATTTTCTGATACCAAGAAATACAAAGATCGACTTGAAGCTACTCAAAAGAAATCAGGATTATCTGATGCAGCTCGTGTTGGGGTTGGTAAAATGAATGGAATCGATCTTGTAGTTGGTTGTATGGACTTTAGTTTTATCGGTGGAAGTATGGGTTCCGTAGTAGGTGAGCGACTTGGAATTGCTATTGATTATGCCAGAGAAAATAAAATTCCTTTGATCATCATTTCCCAAACAGGCGGCGCCAGAATGATGGAAAGTGTGTTGAGTTTGATGCAAATGGCTAAGACTTCAGCTAAACTGGCTCAGCTGGAAGAAGAAGGAGTTCCGTACATTTCTTACATGACTCATCCAACAACCGGTGGCGTAACTGCAAGTTATGCTATGCTTGGTGATTTTAACGTTGCTGAGCCCGGCGCACTTATTGCTTTTGCAGGACCGAGAGTAGTTCGTCAGACTATTGGTCGTGATCTTCCGGAAGGATTTCAGACCGCTGAATATTTACTGGAGCATGGATTTCTGGATTTTATAGTTCCTAGAAATACGATGAAATCCAAGCTTACAAAACTTTTGAAGTTGGTTCTTCATAAGAAGTAACTGGCTTAATTCCCGTCAATTTTTAAAAAAGTTATTAGTTATTGGTTATTTGTAGAAATATAACCAATAACCAATAACTAATAACCAATAACCTCGAAGAATGAGATTCGCAGATTACGCTAAAATTTATGTTACCGCCGGAAAGGGTGGAGATGGTTCTGCTCATATGAGACGGGAAAAATATGTTCCTAAAGGCGGTCCTGATGGGGGAGATGGCGGAAGAGGCGGAAGTATCATTCTGAAAGGAAATGCGCAACTAAATACCATTCTGGATCTTCGTTATAAGAAATACATCAAAGCCAAAGGTGGAGCAAATGGTGGTAGCAGTCGTTCTAGCGGTAAAGACGGAGAATCGATCATACTTCAAGTTCCGCTGGGTACGGTAGCTTTTGATGCTGAAACCAGAGAAAGAATGGGTGAGATCACCGAAGATGAAGAAGAGATCGTTATTGCCAAAGGCGGAAGAGGCGGACTCGGAAACTGGCACTTCAAAAGTTCGGTAAATCAAACTCCTCAATATGCTCAGGAAGGAGAAATGGGAGAGGAGAGAGTAGTAGAGCTTGAGCTTAAATTAATCGCAGATGTGGGTCTGGTTGGATTCCCGAATGCAGGAAAAAGCACGTTGCTTTCAGCGCTTTCTCATGCAAAACCTAAGATCGCTGATTATCCGTTTACTACACTTGAACCAAATCTTGGAGTAGTTAAATTTTCAGATTACAGAAGTTTTGTAATGGCTGATATTCCCGGAATTATTGAAGAAGCACATCAGGGAAAAGGATTGGGAATACAGTTTCTTCGCCATATTGAACGAAACAGCATATTGTTATTCATGGTAAGTTCTCAAACCGATATTGAGTATGAGTACAATGCTTTGGTGAACGAGTTAAAAGCCTATCGAAAAGACCTTCTTGACAAGCCCAGAATATTAGCTATCACTAAGATGGATTTAAAACAAGGTTTTAAGTTAGATAAAAAACTTCATTTTGATGATGAAATTCCCGTAATTCCAATTTCATCTGCTACCGGACATGGTGTGGATGAACTTAGAGAAGCACTTTGGGAAAAACTTCAACATGCAAAACAAGAAGATTCTTAGAAACTTAATTGCGCTAACTCTGATTCCCGGACTGGGAAGCAAGAGAGTCAGGCATTTGGTACAGGAATGTGATCAGCTCGAAAATCTATTCAATCTCAGTAAAACTCAACTCAGAAGTTATGAGGGAGTGGGAGAAGCTACGGCTCTGGCCATTTTATCATTCGATGACTGGGAAGGTGTTGATCAGCAAATAGAAGATACGGAAAAGATCGGTGCTCAGATCATTACAATGAGAGATCCGGAATACCCGAACTTATTGAAAGAAATTTACGATCCCCCAATATTGTATTGGTTGAAAGGCGATCCCGAAGCTCTTAAAAAACCCGGAGTAGCAGTAGTAGGAACCAGAAATGCGTCTACTTACGGAAAGAAACAAGCCCAGAAATTTTCCACTAAGCTTGCAGAAAAAGGGTTGTGCATTTTTAGTGGATTAGCATATGGAATTGATACTATCGGACATCAATCCGCTTTGAATGTTGGAGCTAAAACGGTGGCTGTTTTGGGTTCAGGAATTGATAATCTCTACCCAAAAAGTAATACTGAAGTCGCTAATGAAATTGTGAAAAGCGGTGGAGCTGTTATTTCAGAGTTTCCTTTGGGGATGATTCCCGAAAAAAACAACTTTCCTTTGCGAAACAGAGTTGTAAGCGGTTTAAGTCTTGGGGTAGTTGTAATTGAATCTGGAATAAAAGGAGGGAGCATGATCACAGCAGAACTGGCTCTCGATCAGAATCGAGAAGTTTTCGCAATTCCCCATCATTTAGAAAATCCTTCAGGAACGGGGTGTAATTATCTCATCAAAAAAGGAGCAGCAAAACTGGTTCAGGTAGTAGATGATATTTTGGTTGAATTACCCATCGATTTTGAATCTGATGGAAACAGTGCAAAAGAACTGCCTAAAAAGGCACCAAGCTGGAAAGAATATAAGCTAGATAAACTAAGCACTTCCATTTGCGAGCAACTGGAACAACAATCTGTTCAAATAGACGACCTGGCAGATGAATTAAGTGTCCATACCAGCGAATTATTGGTTGCGCTACTACAACTGGAAATGCAGGATATTATCACTCAAAAAGCCGGTAAGATCTTTGAGTTGAGGTAGTATTTTACCTTCTACTGGCATTCGCAATTTCTTCAAAATCAACGTTCTTGTATTCAAATTGAGTTTGCTCGAACAACTGATCGCTGTGATTTTCTCTCCAATCTTTATGAAGGGCTAACTGATTTCCTTCCGGTGGATAGATAGTAAATTTTACGGTGTAGAGATCATCTCTTTTACCGGGCAAGCTGAGGTTTCTTGCATAGTGCAGATTATCGATCAGGTTGATGTGCGGTACGATCTGAATATCCTCTAATCGTTCTCTGGTGCGCTCATTGATAACTTCAGCAGTAATAGTGAGATAAGCTACAAAACCACCTCTGGGCGCTCCTTCAGGAACTTTCACAGCTTTATCTGATGCCCAATTAACTCTTGCCTCGAGATGAACATCCGTTTTTGATTCTTCCAAATGAAGATCAGAAGGTATGACATCGTCCTTAATTGCGCCTTCAAATATTACACGGATTCCGGGTTTAACAAGCTCACTTCCGATGATCAGTTCCTGAGCAGGAAGCAAATTACTAGATAAAAAAGTGATCAGAAATAAAAGGAGCAGTCTCATTGATGAAATTGAATTTAAGTTTCACCAAAGATATCACTATTAAGATTAATTCTAAATAGTAATTTTCTTTAGCTGAGATCTTCCATGATCTGATCGATCTTATCCATCAATTTTTTCTGAACAAATGGGTATTCATGAACGGTTGCGATAGTATCGTTAACGCTGCAATAGAATTTGATCTTAGGCTCTGTTCCGGAAGGACGAGCAGAGATAATTGCACCATCTTCAGTTATAAACTGTAGCACATTTGATGAGGGGAGATCTATCCCAGAAACCTCACCGGTCTTCACATTTTTTTCTTCAGCTGATTTATAATCCTTAATAGTAATCACATCAGAGCCGCCAAGTGAAACCGGAGGGTTTTCTCTGAAGTTCTTCATCATTTCCAGAATTTCTTCAGCACCTGATTTTCCTTTCTTAGTTATGGAGATCAGTTTTTCCTGATAGATACCAAAGTCTACATACATTTCTAGAAGAGCTTCATACAGACTAGATCCATTATCTTTGTAATACGCAGCCATTTCTGCAATTATTACAGCTGAAACTACAGCGTCTTTATCACGAACGTGTTCACCAATCAGGTAGCCGTAGCTTTCTTCACCACCGGCAATGAACTCTTTTTCACCTTCAAAATTGGTCATGAGTTCACCAATATATTTGAAACCGGTAAGGGTGTTGAAACAATCCACAGAATAAGATTCAGCGATCTCATCTATCAAATATGAAGTAACCACCGTTTTAACGATATACTGATTTCCGTTCAGTTTGTCGGCATTTTTCCAGGCAGTAAGCATATAATTGATGATCAGGCATGCAGTTTGATTTCCGTTAAGTAACGTCCATTCACCTGAAGTATCTTTTACTGCAATTCCTATTCTGTCCGCATCCGGATCGGTTGCCATTACTAATTCAGCATCAATTTCTTTGGCTTTATCCAGAGCCATTGCCAGAGCATCCTGTTCTTCAGGATTTGGATATACAACTGTAGGGAAGTTGCCATCCACAACCATTTGTTCCTCAACCAATGTCACATTTTCAAAACCATACATTTTGAGCGCAGGCGGTACTAACACTCCGGCTGTTCCATGAATGGGGGAAAATACGATCTTCAGATCTTTCTGATTTTGAATCTCTTTTTGAGATACTGATAGTTTTTTCAATTCTGCTAAATATTTCTGATCGATACCATCTCCGATCAATTCGATTAGCTCATTATTCCCTTCAAATTTAACGTCATCAATAGAAGCGACTTTTTGTACTTCATCCATCACTGCTTTGTCGTGTGGCGATACCAATTGACCTCCATCTGCTCCATAAGCTTTAAAGCCGTTGTATTCCTTAGGATTGTGGGAAGCAGTAAGTACCACGCCTCCCTGGCAATCGAGCTCTCTTACTGCATACGATAATTCCGGAGTCGGGCGTAATCCTTCAAAGAAATATACTTTGATCCCATTTGCAGAAAATACATCAGCGACCACTTTAGCCAGCGTGTCTGAATTATTTCTGCAATCGTGCGCAATAGCCACTTTTATCTGCTGATCAGGATAGGTTTTCTTCAGGAAGTTACTGAATCCCTGAGTTGCTACTCCAAAAGTGTATTTGTTTACACGATTTGACCCAACTCCCATAATCCCACGTAAACCACCGGTGCCAAATTCCAGATCTTTGTAGAATGCATCTGTCAATTCTTCGAACTTTTCTTGATCTATTAACGAACGGATATCTTGTTTGGAATTCTCGTCATAGCTGCCTTCCAGCCATTGATCTATTTTGTATTGAACTGAAGAATCAAGATTTTTCATACGGGTAGTTAGTTTCTAAATTTAGATTTTGAATATAAAGATTCTAGCTTTGAATCTTTAATGACAGATGTGATGAAAATATAAAAATTCTATCTTGTAAGACGGTCAATGATCTCTGAATGGCTTGGGAATTCGGCTAACAGAGAGTCTTTTTTTGCAAGCTCGAAATCTTTGAAATCAAATCCCGGGGAAACAGTACACCCTACAAGGGAATATGAATCAGGCTCTTGAACTTCAGAGGCAAACCACACTCCTTTAGGAACTACAAATTGAGGAACTTGTCCGCCTTGGAAATCTAATCCAATCTTTTGAAAAGAGTAATTTCCTTCTTTGTCAATCATATGAACCACAAGTGGAGAGCCTTCATAGAAATGCCACATCTCATCTTGTTTAATTCGATGAAAAGCAGAAAAATTGTCTGAAGTGAGTAGAAAATAAATTCCTGTACAATAGTTTCGGTCTCCATCGATATCGTTACTTAAAACCTCAGAAGGAATAACTCCTTCACTTCGGTAAGCCTCTTTGAAATAACCACCTTCCGGATGCTTTTGAAGGTTTAGTAAGTCAATTAGTTGTTCGATTCTTTTCATATAGAATTTACATCATATACAGTAGAGATGTATTGCAATACATCCCTATTGTATATTGAAAAAGAAAATAAGCTTGTTTTAATTCCCTTCCTTAAACTTGTTATTGATTAGTATTGGTTCCCCGAAACCTAATTGCTCCAATCGGTCCATTTGAGTTTTGGCATCACCAACTACTAACCAGATCATTTGATCAGGATTCGCATATTTTTGTGCTAATTCTGATATCTGTTCCTTGGTCATATCTTTTACGATCTGCTCACGCTCTTTTACATAATCAGGACTCCAACCATAATCACTGATGTTATCCAGCATATTCAGTTTAGCGCCAAGAGTTTCAAAGCTTCTGGCATTACTTTTCAGTAAAAAGCTTTTAGTGGTTTCAAGATCAGTATCGGTGAAAGTAGATGGGTATTCTTCCATAATCTCTTTAACTAAAGCTGCAGATTCATAAGTCACGTTGGTACGTACGCCACTACTAATGGTAAATGGTCCGGCGATGTTTGAACCTGAAAAACCGGATCTGATTCCATATGTATAACCTTTACCTTCGCGAAGTTCTTGTGTAAATCTGGATGCAAATCCACCACCACCAAGAATGTAATTCATAACAGTAGCGGGATAATAATCTTCGTGAGTTTCAGGCATGGCAAGATATCCGAATCTTACAACAGATTGTTTAGCATTTGGAACATCATAAAAATACACGGCAGATTTTTCAGGTCTTTCGGGAGTTTCAAATTCAGGAATATCTACTGATTTTGCTTCCCACTTAGCTTCAAGATCAGTCAATGAACTCATTACTTCTGTTTTCGATATAGAACCAACGATCATGAAATCAGCAACTGAAGGGGAGAAGTTTGCAGTGTAATAATCTTTCAGATCCTGAATGGTAATGGATTCCACGCTCGAAGTTGTTCCGACCGAGTTGTAAGAAAGAATATGATCTTCACCATACAACAATTTGTTATAGGCATTTGAAGCAATACTGTTTGGGTTTGCACTTTGCTGAGCGATCTGACTTAACGTACTTTGCTTAGCAAGTTCAAATTCTGTGTCATCCCAGCGTGGTTCTAAAATAATTTCTTCAACCAGATCCAGCGTTTTGCCATAATTACGGGCTAAAGCGTTTCCTGTAATAGTAATGGTTTGTCTGCCGGCATTTACATTAATAGAAGCTCCTAACTCATCAATAGCTTCTTCTAATTGCTCCGGAGTTTTGTTAGCTGTTCCTCTGGTCATAAGGTCTGCCATTAAATTTGAAACTCCGGTTTTTGAGGTGTTTTCTAACAGCAATCCACCTTCTATTTCGATAGTAAACTGAACCAATGGCAACTCATTGTTCTCGATACCAAATACCTGCATTCCGTTTTCTAATGAAGCTTCCCAAACATCAGGCACTTTTACATCCGGGCTTTCACCATACGGAGGCTCAACCGTTCGGTCAAAACTCGAAGCTGTTCTTTCGTATTCGGTTTCTTCAGGAAGCTCAAATTCTTCGTTTGCTTTTCCTTGTACGATTTGCTCTTCTACCACTTCAGCGGGTACTGAATTTTCAAGAGCGAGTTCGGCTTGTCCCTGAGGAACAAAGCTGGTTGCGATGAAATTCTCGCCTTTGATGTATTCTTCATACACCCTCATGATATCATCTTTAGTAACTGAGAGTGTCTTTTGAATATCTTCATTGATATATCCAGGGTCGTTTGCAAAAATATTGTATTGAGCAAGTTGGAAAGCTTTTCCTAATACACTGGAAAGTCCATTATAGAACTGAGTTTCAATACCTGCTTTTATTCTATCCAGATCTGCTTCTGTAAACCCTTCGGTTTCAAATTTGGTAAATGCTTTGTTTACAGCCTCTGATACTTTGTCAAGATCCGTTCCGGGATATGCACGAACCAATAAAGTAGTTTCGCCTGCTATTTCAGCATTTTGACTGAACATGAATACGTTTGAAGAAACTTGTTCTTCCTCAACCAATACTTTATTGAACGGTGCTTTTTTACCATCGGTCAGTAGTTGAGTTAAAATATCGAGAGCATACATATCAGGATGATATTGCTTTACTGTAGGCCAAACCATTCTTAATTCCGGAAGACGGGCAAAGTTATCTTCGTAGAATAATTTCTTTGTTTCATCAACTTCAACAGGAGCATCAGGAAGTGGAGTTATTTCTTCTCCACGAGGAATTTCAGCAAAGTATTTTTCAATCCATTCTTTGGCTTGATCAGTATCAAAATCTCCGGCTATAACAAGAGTTGCGTTATTCGGAGTGTACCATTTACGATAAAATTCCTTTACATCAGCAAGAGTTGCATTTTGAAGATCTTCCAGAGAACCAATTACCTGATGATTATATGGATGTCCCTGTGGATACAGGTTTTTACCAATCACATAGCTTGCATGACCGTAAGGTGCGTTATCTACACCTTGGCGTTTTTCATTTTTCACAACTTGTTTCTCTTTGGCAACAACTGCTTCAGTTACGGTGTTGATGAAGTAGCCTAATTTGTCAGCTTCTGCCCAGATCATTTTTTCCAGCGCATCTTTTGGTACCGTTTGGAAATAATTGGTTCGATCGCGACTAGTAGAACCGTTGGCACCGGAACCACCAATGCGGCTACTCATTTTATCCAATCCGCCTTTACCAAGATTTTCAGATTCTAAAAAAAGTAAGTGCTCAAAAAGGTGTGCAAAACCGGTTTTACCTTCTATTTCCCGTGCCGAACCAACATGAAAAGTTAAGGCCACAGCAGTAACAGGATCAGAGTCGTCCTTATGGAATACTACTTCTAATCCGTTATCGAGAGTAAATTTCTCATAGTTAACTGAGAATTCTTGTTTGTTGTTGGAGCATGAGCTCAAAAGGAACCCTGTAAACAGGAGTGCAAAAAGGAATCTGAATTGTGCTTTCATTGTGGTGATAAGAGATTGATGATTATATCGAATATAGGACGAGATAAAGTCAGAAAATGTTAAAGTAATTTCTGAGATTTTACGTGTGTTAATTTTTAGGCTGATGTGTTATTCAGTAGCGTAAAACAGAGATGAATCAAATTCATAAAACCGCAAGCCCTGAAGAACTTGCTTGTTTAAACTAAGAATTAGAATAACACACCCAATCTATGATAGAATTTTTAGCTAGAAGCCCCTTCAGGAGCGTGTATCAATATGGATATAAATAATAGACCATATCGTTTTCAGAAAAAACAGAACCGAGCAAAATTCACGCTTTATAGATCCTTCAGTCGTTGCAAAGCAACTCTTCTGGATGACTTGTGTGGAACCTCTCGGATTATCTAGTCACTCAGAGCGATAGCGAAGAGTCTACACATCTAAAGAACTGGGCAAGATTCACACTGTGCAGATTCATCGGCGGTAGCCTCTGAATGACTCCTTGTTTTGGTTTGATGCTTCCTAACATAGTCACTCAGAGCGATAGCGAAGAGTCTGCCCATCTAAAGAACCGAGCAAGATTCACACTGTGCAGATTTATCGGCAGTAGCCTCTGAATGGCTCTTTGTTTTAGGAATATCATTTGGCGTGGCTATTCTTTTTAATTTAACATGAAAAAGGATTGCCTCTCACAGCATATCTCCCTATCTTTACCAGCCTTTGCAGGAGTGCAAATTTTCAACTACTCAGACTACCAAAAAATTTTAATAAAATCGCGATTTAGCACATGAATAAAGGAACAATTGCACAGGTAATCGGACCTGTTGTCGACGTTGACTTTACCGATGGCGAAACCCCTGCCATCCTAAATGCCCTAACTATTGAAAATCCAACCGACGGCTCAACTCTTTATTTGGAGGTAGCTCAACACTTAGGTGAAGATCGTGTGCGTACTATCGCCATGGATTCTACCGATGGATTGGTAAGAGGAATGGAAGTTATCGATACAGGTAAAAACATTTCAATGCCTGTTGGGGAAGACATCCGTGGACGTTTATTCAATGTGGTAGGCGAAGCGATTGATGGAATCAAAGCTCCGGAAGGAAAAAGAAATTACCCGATTCACCGTGAAGCTCCTGCTTTTGATCAACTTGCTACATCTACTGAGATGTTGGAAACAGGAATTAAAGTAGTTGATCTTCTTTGTCCTTATGCAAAAGGTGGAAAAATTGGTCTTTTCGGAGGTGCCGGTGTAGGTAAAACTGTATTGATCCAGGAGCTAATTAACAACATCGCAAAACAGCATGGTGGTTTATCAGTGTTTGCCGGTGTTGGTGAAAGAACACGTGAAGGAAATGACCTTCTTCGTGAATTTATCGAATCCGGAGTAATTAACTACGGTGATGAATTCAAAGAGTCAATGGAAGCTGGAGAGTGGGATCTTTCTAAAGTTGACGAATCTAAATTAAAGGAATCTCAGGCAACTCTAGTGTTTGGTCAGATGAATGAGCCTCCGGGAGCACGTGCTCGTGTAGCTCTTTCAGGATTGACTGTTGCTGAGTATTTCCGTGATGAAGTTTCCAGAGATATTCTGTTGTTCATCGATAATATTTTTCGATTTACTCAGGCAGGTTCTGAGGTATCAGCACTTCTTGGTCGTATGCCATCGGCGGTAGGTTATCAGCCAACATTGGCAACTGAGATGGGTGCTATGCAGGAGCGTATTACTTCTACAAAGAAAGGTTCTATTACATCTGTACAGGCTGTTTATGTACCTGCGGATGACTTGACAGATCCGGCACCTGCAACAACATTTACTCACTTGGATGCAACTACAGTACTAAACCGTGCGCTAACGCAGATCGGTATTTACCCTGCGGTAGATCCATTGGATTCAACATCAAGAATCGTTGATCCGAAAGTAGTTGGAGAAGAGCATTACGAAACAGCTCGTAAAGCGACTGTACTTCTTCAAAACTACAAAGATCTTCAGGATATCATTGCTATTCTTGGTATGGATGAACTTTCTGATGAAGATAAGCAAACGGTAAGCCGTGCACGTCGTGTACAACGTTTCTTCTCTCAGCCATTCTTCGTAGCAGAGCAGTTTACCGGTTCTGCAGGAAAGTATGTGAAGATCGAAGATACCGTTAAAGGTGTTAAGATGATCATTGAAGGCGAATTGGATCACTTACCTGAAGGAGCTTTCTACATGGTTGGTGATATCAACGAAGCAATTGAAAAAGGCGAGAAGATGCTCGCAGAATCTGAAGAAGCTTAATTATAAAGCATGAGTACTTTTATAGCACAAATCTTAACTCCTGAAGGCTCTTTATTTGAAGGCGATGTTACCGGCGTAAAAATGCCTGGAACACAGGGAAGTTTTGAAGTTAAAGCAAATCACGCTCCTATCGTTTCTACTTTAGAAGAAGGAGATGTGTTAGTACGTAAATCTGAAGGAGAAACTAATTATAAGATCTCCGGTGGATTTGTGGAAGTAGCTGAAAACAAACTCACTTTATTAGCTGAATCTGTTATTGAAGAATAAAACATCTGCGAGGAACGTAGCAGTCTTATTTTAAAAAAAGATTACTTCACTTTGTTCGCAAATGACAATAAATTTATAAAGCCGGTTTTCGAAAGAGAATCGGCTTTTTTATTTCTTAGTTTCAATTTCATTTCTACAGACTCTCCTTATATATATGCAATAATTAGCTCTTAGTGCCATTATTAAGTTTATATTTTTAAAAACAATAAATTTAAGATCAGAATATGAGATTAATTTTACTGATTGTGGCGATATTTTTTGCATGTTCTGATGATGAAAATGCTTTTGTAAATCAACTTCCAAATCAGGTTAAAATAGATGGAGTTGCAAGAGGTGAAGTAGACGGTGTGAGCATAAACTGTTTTTTTGATTTCTCGTCTGTTGAAATAAAAGAAGAGAAAGGAAATACCTACTTAGACTTCAGTGGATTTGCGGGCAGAAGTGCTTTACAAAACGACGGGAGTGGAATTGCTTTCGAGGCCATAGCTGCAGGCTCTTTCAAAGTAGATTTTTCAAATAAAGACGAGATAATTTTAACTGACACTTTACATGTGCCTAATGACCCGCCTGATTTTTGGGGTGAATTGCTTTTCTTTGATGGAGAGTTAATTGATGATCAAAAGTGGAGAGGACAATGGACTTGTTATCCATTTTATACAAGAGGAGATACCATTGGTAATGTCACCGGAAATTGGAACATGTACGAAGTAGATTAAATGCGTTTCTATGAAAAAATATAGTTTTCTAATTTTAATACTTGGTTTGTATTGCGTATCCGTACAAGCACAGCAACGATTCGATACAACTTTTACTCCTCACATTGTTGAGCCTTTGTTTGATGAGTCTTTTGCACCGGTTTTATGCATCGATTCTGCGCACAATAATTTGCACACTCTGGGTGGAGGTTTCTCACCTTTTGCGCGATTGATGAAAGCAAACGGTTTTCGGATGAGGGAAATGAGTTCTTCCATATTAAGCACACAAGTATTATCGAATTGTGATATTTATGCAATTATAAATCCACTACATGAAAGTAATCTTGGGAACTGGAGATTGCCTAATCCTTCTGCTTTTACTATGCAGGAAATCAAGGAGATCAATCAGTGGGTAAATGAGGGAGGTAGATTATTTTTGGTGGCGGATCATATGCCGTTTGGGGGAGTTGCTTATGATTTGGCTCATTCTTTTGGATTTGAATTCAGCAATGGCTTTGCCCGATTGAAAAAAGAAGGAAATCAACCGGATTATTTCTCTCTGCAAAACGAAAGACTAGAAGAGCATCCAATGCTGGCTGGAGAAATTCAATCTGTTACAACTTTTACCGGAAGTGCTTTTAAATATCCTGAGGAAGCTGAACTTATTCTGTCTTTTAAAAAAGGAGATATCAGCCTTGAACCCGAAATTGCGTGGCAGTTTGACGATACCACAAAAACCATAGATCTGGAAAATTATGCACAGGGAGCTGTGATGAATTATGGTAAGGGAAAACTAGCTGTATTTGGTGAGGCAGCAATGTTTACAGCTAGGAATGTAACCAACGAAAACGGTACTTTTAAAGTAGGTTTTAATTCCAGGTTAGCTCCAAATAATCAGCAATTTGCAGTGAGATTGATGAGGTACTTGGTGGAGTAAATTACCACCCAATCCTGCCACGATTTTTATCAGTCCCTAATTCATCACGAACTTCTTTAGGGTCTTCGGGCATTACAAAGCCGGGAGGGGGAGAAAATGCGTCGTAACCCCAATAAGCTTCCGGATCATCAGTTACATAATTAATGAAAGTACCAACAATAGGAAGTGCTGTCCTTGCACCCTGACCAATACTGTAGCTTCCGTCCTGAGGGAAACGAATTCGACGATCCTCACCACCAACCCAGGCGCCCATTACAATATGTGGGGTCATTCCGATAAACCAGTTATCAGAAGCATCATTTGTAGTTCCTGTTTTTCCGGCTATATCTTGTCGAACGCCGTACACATTTCTTAATCGCACACCGGTTCCGAAGTATCCTTCGCCGCCTCTGATCACGCCACGTAACATATCAACCATCATATACGCTGTTTCAGGACTGATAACTTCTTTTCGATATTCAGGGAAATATTCCTGAAGTACATTTCCCTCTTTATCTTCAATTCTTGTGATCGCAATGGGCTCAATATGAACTCCATTATTGGCAAAAGTAGTGTATGCGGAAGTCATTTCTAGTAAAGAAGCTTCTGCGGTTCCCAAGGCAATAGAAGGATAGGCGGGAGTGTTACTCATATCCACACCTAAATTAGAAGCCATTGCTTTGATCTTTCTGGCAGCAGCATCCAGCTCCCATAATTTATTGGTTCCCGGATATCCGGCTAGTTCCGGCAGTAGACGAACTGTTACATTGTTCATACTTCTTGCCAATGCTTCACGCAAAGGAACTTCATTCGGACCACTGGCAATTTCGGAGTCTTTAGGATTCCATACTTTTCCATTTCTGTCCCGGAATGAAATCGGAAACTTTGAAAATTTGTGATAAGGTTTAAAGCCGTTATCAATAGCTACTGAATACACAAAAGGCTTGAATGTAGAACCTACTTGCCTGCGTGATTGGTACACGTGATCGAATTGAACACTCCCGTAATTCGAACCACCTACCCAGGCCAGGATATTTCCATTGGAAGGTTCTATTGCTACGAAGCTGGCTTGTAATCTTGTTCGTGCTTTAAGTACAGAATCCACAAAAGCTTCATCGGCCTTTAAGCTGTCCAGAACAACTTTTCGGATCTTGGTATTATATGTTTGATAACCGTTTTTATATCGATCAGTTTCTTCAAGAAACTCGTCTTTGAATCGTGGAAATTCATCCCAAAGTTGATCCATATATTCATCGCTTCCGGGAGTGGTCCATTCGTATTCAAATATCTTTTGAAGTGAATCGAGTTTAGTACTTAATGCTTTTTCTGCATGTTTCTGAAGTCTGGAATCAATAGTAGTGTATATAACGAGCCCGTCTTTGTAGATGTCATAACCGTTTTCTTCAGCCCAACCGGAAACATTCTGACGAACGTATTCACCGAAATATCTACTCACTCTACCTGCTTTTGAAGGTGGTTGATAGTCAAGTGTGATCGGTTCTTGCTTAAGCTGATTGTATGAGGTAGAGTCGATAAAACCCCGGTTGTTCATCAGCAACAGTACAATGTTTCTTCTTCTTTGAGATCTTTCCGGATAGATTCGGGGATTATATGCATATACAGCATTAACTGAGCCAACCAATACAGCAGATTCTGTTAGGGTTAATTCTTTTGCAGGTTTGTTGTAATGAGTTCTTGAGGCAGCCTCAATTCCAAAGGCGCTATTACTGTACTCAACTGTATTGAGATACATTTCTATGATCTCACGTTTTGTATAGTTTTGCTCGATCTGAACAGCGGTGATCATTTCTCTGAATTTTCTGGAAATAGAAAATTTTAATCCAATTTCTTTATAAAGATTACGAGCAAGCTGTTGGCTGAGAGTAGAACCACCCTCCACACGACCACGCATCAAATTGAATGGGATGGCAAGTGTTCTCACCATATCTATTCCCCAGTGATTATAAAAGCGGTGATCTTCTGTAGCTACAAGTGCGTTAATAACATGTGGTGAAATTTCATCATAGGGAACCCATGTCCTGTTTTCTGTGAAATATTTATCCAGAACAGCACCATCCCGGCTGCGAACTTCTGTAGCAATGGCTGTGTCAGGGTTTTCCAGTTTTTCGAGTGGTGGAAGTCCCTGAAAAAGAAAGATGACATATCCGATTACAGCAACTAAAAATATTGAGGCGATCGCTCCGGTCCAGGTAATGATCTTTTTTCTGAGACTGTCAGACCTAAAGCCATATTTAGAAGAAGTTTCAGGTGTATTTTCTTCTCTGGCTTTTCGCTCCGCCAGTACTTCTTTGCGGTATTCAGGATCGTTAAAATACCGTTGGTGATCAATAGGTTCTTTTTTATCGCTCATTCTATAACACTTGATTCAGTGAAAGGTACAAATTCTTTATCAGAAGCACTCCATCTAACGAGTTGATACGCTCCATTGTTGTAAAGAGCTACCGTTTTATGATAGAAAAAGGTTCCAAGGTTTATATACGTTCCGGCTTTAAATGTTTCCATTCTTGGAATATGATCATGACCCATTATAATAAAGTCTATATCTTTTTCTTTGAGTACGCGCTTAGCATGTTTATCCAAAGGAACCGGAGTTCTGTTATCTTTCATTTTAGAAAACCCGGAGAATTTTTTCATGACCGGAATTCCCAACTCCGGCGGTAGAAATGCCTGAAACATTTTTACAAAATATTTACTCCTTAAAACACCATGAAAAAAAGGACGAAGCAGATCGTCGCTTTTTCCAAACCTTCCATCTCCATGCATTAATAAAGTATTAAATCCATTTTGTTTGATGATTCGGTAATTACATTCCACATCAAATCCCAGATCTTTAAAATGGCCGTACGTCCAGTTATCATGATTTCCGGTAATATAAGTAGTGGGTTCACATTGGGAGTTATGCTTTTTGAAGGCTTGCAATACCTTTTGCCCAACAGTTGGAATGAATTTTTTTTTCGGATACTCCATCCAGTAATCAAAGAGGTCGCCAAGAATATAGATCTTGATCTTTTGTTCACAACAGTGATTGATTAGTGCGATGAGTTCATTCTCAATTTGTATCTCCGTCGCCTTATCAAAAGCTCCGAGATGAACATCAGAAATAAACAAACTGGGTTGTTCAGTCATTAATTTTATTTCTTACGGGTAATTACATAATGGATAAGATCAACAAAATCCTGTCTGGCTTGTGATTCAGGAATTTTTTCTAATCCTTCAATGGCTTGGTTTGCATATTCGTACATATTCTGTTTTGCATAATCCATTCCACCTTTATCATGAACAAAATCTACGATCTCATCAATATTCTTCGAAGTCTTTTTTCTTTTTTTCATTAAAGCTCTGATATGAGAAGCTTCTTTTTTGGAGCTGTGCTCTAATGCCTTTATTAAAGGGAGTGTTACTTTGCGTTCCTGTATATCGTTACGTTTGGGCTTGCCGATATCATACATGCCATAATCAAAAAGGTCGTCTCTGATCTGAAAAGCAATTCCGATACTCATTCCAATACTTGCCATTAACTCATGTTGCTCTTTATCATTGGTAGCAGAAACTGCTCCGCACTCACAACATGTAGATATAAGGCTGGCCGTTTTTTCGGAGATGATCTGAAAGTAACGTTCTTCAGTCATGTTAAATAACCCGGCCGTTTTAAGCTGTCGGAGTTCACCTTCGCTCATTTTCTGGACTGCTTTTGATTGTACTTCCAGCAACTTGTATTCTTTGTTCTCAAGCGAAACCAGTAAACCTCTTGAAAGCAAGAAATCTCCAAGCAGAACTCCAGCTTTATTTTTCCAGATCTTATTGATGCTCACAAATCCACGTCTGGAATTAGCTTCATCAACAACATCATCATGGATCAGAGTAGCTGTGTGTAACAATTCGATCATTGTAGCCGCAATATGACTTCTCTTGGAAATACCATCAAATAAGTTAGCGGTCATAAAAACAAGAGTAGGACGAAGTTCTTTCCCTTTTTGTTTATGCAGATACCTCAGTATTTGATCCAGTAGAAACACATCTGTTTTAACAGTATCTTTAAAAAAAGATCTAAATTCAGATAAATGTTCTGAAACAGGGGCGGTAATTTCGTTTAAAGATTTACGAACCACAGAATCTTTTTCAATTCTGGCAAGGGAAACGTTATCAGCCATCAAATATGTTTAAATTTTCTTAAACTTGAACAGCTCGAAATTTAGTTAATATATACGACAAATATTTAGGACTAATCACACTCACTCACTTAAAAGAAAATTATGATTACGAAGTTAGCCGGGCTTGAAACCATTGGGGTTTTAACAAGCGGTGGAGATTCACCCGGAATGAATGCGGCTGTACGTGCCGTAGTAAGGGTTGCAGCGAAATATGACTTAAAAGTTTTTGGAATCAGACATGGATATCATGGGTTAATTCACAATGAAGTGAAGCCCATGAAAAATAATTCTGTTTCAAATATCATCCAGAGAGGAGGTACAATTCTTAAATCTGCGCGCTCTCAGGAATTCAGAACAGAAGAAGGAAGAAAGAAGGCTGCAGAAACTATTAAGAAATATAATATAGATGCGCTAGTAGCTATCGGAGGAGATGGAACCTTTACTGGTGCAAATATTTTTAGTCAGGAACATGGAATAAAAGTAATTGGTATTCCGGCAACTATCGACAATGATATAATCGGAACCGATGAAACCATTGGTTATGATACAGCATTGAATACGGCACTTGATGCTGTAGATAAAATTCGCGACACCGCTGATGCTCATGAACGAATGTTCTTGGTGGAGGTTATGGGAAGAGATGCCGGCTTTATTGCACTTGAAACCAGTATAGCCGGAGGTGCAGAACTCGCACTACTTCCGGAAGAGTTGATGGATATCGAAGATGTAAAGTCCCAGCTTAAAAATATGCTTAAGAATCAGGTTAGAAGCAGTCTGGTTGTAGTAGCAGAAGGAGATGAATCTGGAGGAGCTATTCAATTAGCAGATCAGATTCGCGACGATTTCAAAAAATACGATATGCGTGTCTGCATTTTAGGGCATATTCAAAGAGGAGGTTCCCCAACCGCTCGTGATCGTGTTTTAGCAAGCAGATTAGGTGCTGCTGCAATTAAAACACTGATGGAAGGTCACAGCGGTGTAATGGTTGGTATTGTCAATGGCGATATAAAAATAACACCGATCAAAATAGCTGTGGACAGGAAGAAAGATCTTGATCACTCACTTATAGAACTAGCAAAACTACTTAGATAATGATTTCAATCGACACTGCTATTGCCAGAAACTTTGTTTCTGATGAAGTATACAATGAATCACTTGAAAAGTGCGAAAAAGCACTTGTTCAGCTTAAAGACAAATCCGGTGAAGGATCCGAGTGGTTAGGTTGGAGAGATCTGCTGAAATCTCCTAACGATGCTTTACTGGAGAAAGTAAGTTCTTTGGGGAGAGACATCAGAAATAATGGAGATATTTTTATTGTCTGTGGAATAGGAGGTTCCTATTTGGGGGCGAAGGCAGTTATAGATGCACTATCTTCTCATTTTAACAAAAAAGGACCCGAGATACTTTTTGCAGGTCATCACATGGGAGGAAAATACCTTCAGGAGCTTCTGGCATATATAAAAACTCCGAAGCAGGATGGAAGCCCGAAAAGTGTTTACGTCAATGTGATCTCAAAATCGGGCTCTACATTAGAAACAGCACTTTCATTCAGGATGATTCGTGAAGTCATGGATGAACTGTATCAAGATAAAGCCGCTGAGAGGATTATCTGCACAACTAGTAGTGAAGGCGGGGTTTTGAATGGTCTGATTGAAGAAAAAGCATATAGAAAATTCATAATACCTGAGGATGTGGGCGGTAGATTTTCAGTGTTAACACCTGTTGGTTTGATTCCCATTGCTGTAGCTGGAATTGATATAAAGACGCTTTTTTATGGAGCAGTATCCGCTTTTAATAAATATGAAGAGGATGCAACAGATATCGTGAATTATGCAGCTGTTCGCCGAGCTCTTCATGAAAAAGGAATTACCATTGATGTGTTTTCGTGCTTTGAGCCTGAGTTACAATCTTTTGGCGGTTGGATACAGCAGCTAATGGGAGAAAGTGAAGGCAAAGAGGGTAAAGGAATTTTCCCAACCGTAGCTACTTTTTCTACTGATCTGCATAGTCTAGGGCAGTTTATTCAGGAAGGTACCAGAAGTTTGATGGAAACATTTATTGCTGTTGAAAAACCTATCTCAAATTTAAAAGTGAATTCTCTTGAAGGAGATCATGATAAATTAAATTATCTGTCAGGAAAGTCTTTCCATGAAATTAATACCAAGGCAAGGATCGGTACTACTGAAGCGCACAAAGATGGAGATGTTCCGATTATAAATTTGTCGTTGAGCTCATTGAATGCAGAAGTAATGGGGGAGCTAATTTACTTTTTTGAATTGCTGACGGGGATATTTGTATATAGTTTGGGAGTCAACCCTTTTAACCAACCCGGGGTTGAAGATTACAAAAAAGCGATGTACCGTTTGCTTGGAAAAGATTAAAAGGAACTTATGAGCGATTCGAAAAATAAAAACTCTAAATATATAGCAGTAGCCGGTAATATTGGCGCGGGAAAATCATCCCTAACCAGTTTGTTGTCAAAGCATTTTGGATGGGAGGCTTTTTATGAGTCAGTAGATGACAATCCCTATCTAGCAGATTTTTACGAAGACATGCGCAGATGGAGTTTTAATCTTCAGATCTATTTCTTGTCTAGCAGATTTCGACATCAGAAAGAGATGTTGGAAAATGATATAAGTCTGATTCAGGACAGAACCATTTATGAAGATGTGGAAATCTTTGCAAAAAACCTTCATGAAATGAGTTTGATGAGCGATCGCGATTTCACGAATTACGAAGCTTTGTTTCATGAAATGAGCCATTACTTGCGTCCGCCCGACTTACTTATTTATCTGCGTGCTCAAGTTCCTACCCTTGTAAATCAAATTCAGCAGCGGGGAAGAGATTATGAGAACACTATCAGAATCGATTATCTTGAAAGGCTGAATCGGTTATATGAGGATTGGATTGATCGTTATCCTCATGAAAAGCTTATTATTGAAACCGATGACCTCGATTTTGTAAATAATAATGAAGATTTAGGTTCCATAATTGAGCAGGTTGATAAGCGACTATTTGGTCTTTTTAATTGATTGTAAGCGTGTAGGATAATCCTTATATTTACAAGCTGTAAAGGAGACGTTCTATGTTGAAGTTTAAGATCTTTGAAATACCTGAAGGGCAAAGCCAAAGAACCATCGAATTAGAAAGCGATGATCTTGAGATTGAGGAAGTTCCGTTTGAAGGAGCTGTACTCGATATCAACTTCTATCGTACACTTCAGTTTATCCAGGTTAAATTTGGATTAAAAGCTGATATAAAACTTATTTGTGACCGGTCTTTAGATGAATTTGATCATCAGATTGAAACCAATTACGAAGTTTTATTTAAAGCTGAAGAAGTAGAAGAATCGGCGGATGAAAAAGGCTCCATCAGGAACATTGATATTCATTCTAAACAAATAGACTTAGAGCAGGATGTGTTGGATAGCATATTGCTCAATCTCCCGGTAAAAAAATTACATCCCCGTTTTTTGGATGATGAAGGCAATCCTAAAGAGTTTGTACACCAACAATTTGGTAACGACTCTGATGAAGAGGAAGAAAACATCGACCCAAGATGGGAAGCATTAAAAGAATTAAAGAAATAATTAAGTAAATAAATGGCACATCCAAAGCGAAAAACCTCGAATGCACGAAAGAACAAACGACGTGCACACCACGCAATTTCTGATGTTACTTTAGCGAAATGTTCAAACTGCGGCGAACTCCACAGATACCATCATGCTTGCACTGAGTGTGGGCACTACAGAGGTCGTCAGGTTACAAAAGCAGCCGCTAACTAAATAATACATTATGATTGTTGCAGTAGATGCAGCCGGTGGAGATCATTATCCCAAAGCTCCTGTTGAAGGAGCTTTATTAGCAGTACAGGAAGACGAAAGTTTAACTGTTCTTCTTTTAGGACCTGAGGATTTGATAAAAAAGGAGCTGGAAGGAAAAGAATACGATAAAAAGCGTATTCTTATTCAGGACGCTCCTCAGATCATAGGAATGGAAGAATCTCCGGCTGCGGCAGTAAAAGGTAAGCAACAATCATCTATTGTAATCGGAATGGGATTACACAAAGCAGGTAAATGCGATGCATTTGTAAGCGCGGGAAACACCGGAGCTTTACTTGCAGCATCTACCTTTATTCTGGGTAAACTGAAAGGCATCCTTCGCCCTACGATCGGTGCTTATTACCCAACAGTAAAAGGTTTCCGCCTTTTATTAGATGCCGGTGCAAATTTAGATGTTAAACCGGAAGTCGCTCTTCAATTCGCAAAAATGGGTCAGGTATATTGCCGTAATATCATAGGAATTGAATCACCTACTGTTGGCCTTCTGAATGTTGGTGAAGAAGATGAGAAAGGTACTGAAGAGCTCAAAGCCATTCATAAGCACATCAAAGACTTACCGGGTTTTATTGGTAATGTAGAAGGAAAAGATATTCTTTCAGGAAAAGCAGATGTATATTTAACTGATGGTTTAGTTGGTAATATTTTATTGAAATTCGGAGAATCCATTCCTGCAACCATTATGAAATTAGTGGAAAGAGCAGTCTCAAAGCTGGATCTTGAAGTTGAAGAAGTGGTTGCGGCCCAAAAGATTCTGAAAACAGCGTTAGCTCCATTTAATTATGAAAGAGTTGGCGGAGTTCCGTTCCTGGGTGTTAACGGTGTTAGTATAGTAGGTCACGGAGGAAGCTCACCTCTTGCAATTAAAAATATGATCAAAAGTGCAGTGTCTTGCATCGAAAATGATGTGAACGGCAAAATCGTAACATCACTAAACTGATTTATTCTACATGGAAGTAAAACAAGCAAAAATCACTGCAGTTGGGCATTATTTGCCGGAGTTCAGAATGACCAATTTTGAACTCGAGAAATTAATGGATACCAACGATGAGTGGATACGAACCAGAACAGGTATCTCTGAAAGAAGAATTTTAAAAGATCCCGATAAGGCTACTGCATTTATGGGTGCTGAAGCGGCTAAAGAAGCTCTTGAAAGTTCTGGTACATCAGCTGAAGAAATCGATTTGATAATTCTTGCTACAGTAACTCCGGATTACCTTTTTCCGGCTACCGCTTGTTTGGTTCAGAATCTAATTGGCGCTAAAAATGCTTTCGCTTTTGACTTGTCTGCTGCTTGTTCGGGATTTTTGTATGCCTTAACTACAGGCTCTATGTATATAGAATCAGGCAGAGCCAAGAAAGTATTGGTTATTGGTACTGATAAAATGAGCTCCATTCTGGATTACACAGACAGAACAACAAGTATTTTATTCGGAGATGGAGCCGGAGCTGTAATTCTCGAAGAATCTACAGATGGAACAGGTATAATTGATCATATACATTATTCTGAAGGAGATACAAATTGTAGTCTGTATCAGCACGCAGGTGGAAGTAGAAATCCTGCAACTATTGAAACTGTGCAAAACAGACAACACCACGTAACGCAGGATGGTCGAGCTGTATTTAAAAAAGCAACGATGGGAATGGCAGATGTTTCTTTAGAGATTATGAAGAAAAATAATCTTGAGCCGGAAGATGTAGCCTGGTTAGTTCCCCATCAGGCTAATATGAGAATTATCGATGCTACGGCCAATCGTATGGGTTTATCCTCAGAAAAAGTGATGATAAACATAAATAAGTACGGTAATACTACTGCAGCTACAATCCCACTTTGTTTATATGATTGGAAAGACAAATTGAACCACGGAGATAATTTGATCCTGGTTGCTTTTGGTGGAGGATTTACATGGGGTGCTATTTATCTTAAGTGGGGGATAAAATAATGAGCACAGCATATCTATTTCCCGGACAAGGTTCGCAATTTGTTGGAATGGGCAAGGATCACTACGATTCTAATCCTGAGTTTGCAAAATTAGTTGAACAGTCAAATACAGTACTTGGTATAGACATGAAGTCAATAATGTTTGAAGGTCCTGAAGAAAAATTAAAGCAAACTGAATTTACACAACCCGCAATATTTCTTCATTCAATAGCCTTATACAAAACATTAGATGCAGCACCTGATATGGTTGCCGGCCATAGCCTTGGAGAGTTTTCAGCTTTGGTTGCATGCGGAGCAGTAAGTTTCGAAGATGCATTGAAGATCGTTCGGCGTCGTGGAGAATTAATGCAGGCAGCAGGAGCGTCCAATCCGGGAACAATGGCCGCGATTATTGGTATGGATGATGACAAAGTAGAATTAGTTTGTAAAAAAGCTACGGAACAAACCGGCAAAGAAGTGGTAGCAGCAAACTATAATTGTCCCGGACAGTTAGTAATTTCAGGTTATGTGGAAGCTGTAAAAGCAGCAGTTGATATAGCTAAGGAAGAAGGAGCCAGAATGGCTATGTTACTGCCGGTATCAGGAGCTTTCCACTCTTCATTGATGGAGCCGGCTTTTGTTGGGTTGAAGGAATCGCTCGAGAGTTTGGAAATAAACACACCTTCATGTCCTATTTACAGCAACTTTACTGCAAAACCAACGTCTGATGTTGACGGAATAAGATCAAATTTACTGGATCAATTGATGAATCCGGTTCGCTGGACACAGACATTGCAGAATATGATTGCAAACGGAGCTTCATCTTTTGTTGAAGTGGGTCCGGGCAAAGTTTTACAAGGTTTGGTAAAAAGAACCGACAGAAAAGCAGAAATTTCAGGATATCAATAATAGAATAATCATGGGTTTATCTTTAGAAGGAAAAAGCTGTTTAGTAACCGGAGGAAGTCGTGGAATCGGAAGATCGATCGCAATCAGACTTGCTGAATTTGGTGCTGACGTAGCCATTACTTATGCACGTTCAGCGGATGCGGCTAATGAAGTAGTTAAAGAAATCGAAGCTTTAGGGCAAAAAGGAATAGCTTTTCAGGCTGATGCTGTCGATTACACACAAGCTGAAGGAGTTATTAAGACAATAACCGAAGAATTCGGTAAAATTGATGTGCTGGTTAACAATGCGGGAATAACAAAAGATAATTTAATCCTTCGAATGAGTGAAGAACAATGGGATGATGTTATCACTACAAATTTGAAGAGTGTTTTTAACTACTCTAAAGCTTCTGCCAGACCAATGATGAAGAATCGAGGTGGTTCAATCATTAATATTAGTTCTGTGGTTGGAATTTCAGGAAACGGCGGCCAAACCAACTATTCTGCTTCAAAAGCAGGTATAATTGGTTTCACCAAATCTTATGCTAAAGAACTAGCATCTCGAAATATAAGAGCGAACGTAATTGCTCCGGGATACATTCTAACGGACATGACAGATCAATTGGATGAAAAAGTTTTAGAAGGAATCAAGGCTGAAACCCCTCTCGGAAGAGCAGGAGAAGCCACTGAAGTTGCTGATGCAGTTGTATTTTTAGCATCAGATATGAGTGCGTATATTACCGGTGAAACTATCCGTGTGGATGGCGGAATGGCAATGTAGCTTATTGCTAGTGCTTGAATGAATTTTTATGTTTAATTTATTATAGTAAAACTTAACTACTAAATAACCTTAAAGGACACAATATGTCACAAGATGTAGAATCAAAAGTAAAAGACATTATCATCGATAAACTTGGTGTTGATGAATCAGAAGTTGTTTCAGATGCAAACTTCACAAATGATCTTGGAGCTGACTCACTAGATACAGTTGAGTTAATTATGGAATTCGAAAAAGAATTCGATCTCAGTATTCCTGATGAAGATGCTGAAAACATTGCAACAGTTGGTGATGCAGTAAGCTACCTTTCGGGTAAACTATCTTAAAAAACTTTATTTAATTTATGACAACACGTAGAGTCGTTGTAACAGGAATTGGCGCTCTTACCCCGGTTGGTAAGAGTGCTCCTGATTTCTGGAATGGGTTGATTTCAGGTAAAAGTGGTGCCAGAACTATTGAGCATTTCGATACTGAAGGATTTCCAACAAAATTTGCTGCAACAATACCAGAGTACGAATCTTCTGACTATTTCGATAGAAAAGAAGCGCGCAGACTGGATAATGTTGCCCAATATGCATTGGTAGCTTCGGAAGAGGCTATTAAAGACAGTAGTATTGATCTTGAATCAATTGATAAAGATCGGGTTGCTGTTATTGTAGGAACCGGAATTGGTGGTATGAAGACATTCTACGACCAATCTATTGAGTTCCACAATAGAGGTGCGCGTGGTGTATCTCCCTTTTTTATTCCAATGCTTATTCCGGATCTAGTTCCGGGACAGATCTCTATTAAGTACGGGTTCAGGGGACCAAACTACAGTGTTGTCTCTGCGTGTGCTACCGGATCTAACAATATTGGTGCAGCATATGATGCAATTCGGTATGGACAGTCAGATATGGCTGTGACAGGAGGTTCAGAAGCTCCTGTTACACAGATTGGTATTTCAGGATTTAACTCCATGAAAGCTATGTCTACCAGAAATGATGATCCTGCCACTGCTTCCAGACCATTTGATGTTAATCGAGATGGTTTCGTTCTCGGAGAAGGTGCCGGAATCTTCTTTCTCGAAGAGTATGAAATGGCCAAAAAACGTGGAGCCAGAATTTATGGTGAGATCGTAGGTTATGGATATTCTGCAGATGCCTACCATATTACTGCTCCTGATCCTGATGGTGGTGGAGTTCAGTTAGCTATGAATAACGCGCTGGAAGCTGCTGGAATTAAGCCGGAAGATGTCGATCATATTAACATGCACGGAACTTCAACTCCTCTTGGTGATATTGCTGAAACAAATTCTATTAAGAAAGTTTTCGGTGATCATGCTAAAAAGATCAATTTGAATTCCACTAAGTCTATGACGGGACATACTTTAGGTGCAGCAGGAGCTATCGAATCAGTTGCTTCCTTGCTTGCTATCTATCACAGTTTGGTTCCGCCAACAATTAATTTGTTTGATCAGGATCCTAAATGTGATCTTAATTATACCGCAAATGAAGCCGTTGCCAGAGATGTAAAGTATGCAGTTAACAATGCTTTCGGGTTTGGTGGACATAACACTTCGTTAGTATTCAAAAAATTTGAAGAATAATAGTTTATGCCAACCTGGTTAAGGTCTTTATTTAAGAAAAAAGATCTATCAAAAGATCAGGTTAAAAACGAACGGTTATTACAATTGGAAAGGATCATTGGTTTTGAAATCGATGATCCTTCTTTATTTTTAAGAGCGCTCAGGCACAGATCTACACTTGCCAATGACCAATACTCAAGCCATGAGTCCTACGAACGATTGGAATTCCTAGGGGATGCAGTCCTTGATTTGATAGCAGCTGAAGTTCTCTTTGAAAAATTTCCTACAGCAAATGAAGGATTTTTAACCAAAAGCAGAGCCAAACTTGTAAAAGGAGAGACTTTAGCCAAATTCTCCATTAAACTGGGAATAGAAGATTTACTTGAGCTGGGAGAGAGATCAGATCAGGTAAGTATTTCAAAAAGTATTTTAGCTGATGTTTTTGAATCTATAATAGCCGCAGTTTACATAACAAAAGGATATGCAAACGCTTTTATGTTTGTATCCGAAGTATTTGAGAAACAGGTAGATTTCAAAAAACTGGTAAATCAGGTCGATAATTTTAAAAGTGCGCTTCTGGAATATACTCAAGCCGAAAAAATGAGTTTACCCAGCTATAAAGTTGTTTCAGAATCAGGTCCCGGTCATGATAAAATATTTGAGATCATGGTTATAGTTGATAACAAGGAATTGGGTGCAGGGAAGGGAAGAAGCAAAAAAAGTGCGGAACAGGAAGCGGCAAAAGTAGCTCTTAAAACTCTGGGCGTTCGGTAGGTTCTAACCGGAAGTCAAATACTTCGTCGTTCTTATGGAAGCTAGATAATTTACAACGATTTCAGAAAAAGCCTCCACCACACCGACCTTTAGAATTATTGGCGAGCCAAGAACGCAATGAAATCGACGGCTCCAAAGGAGCAATCATTACACTTCTGGCTGATTCTTGAATATGTATCATACGTTCGTAGACCTTTTGTAATGATTAGTCGATGCAATGGAGTTCGCGCCAATAATTCTTGTCGGGAGCTTTTGGTACTTTTGTCGGTACAAAAGTACAGAGTGCAAATGAACTACTTCTTAGCCGGGAAGGTTCGGTTCCGACGCAGAGCATCGGAACCAGATTAAAATTGTCAGGATTATAAGTGCGATAATTTTTTGTTTGTGAATTATCTGACATCTACAGAGACGCTCATTTTTTTAATACGAACAAACACCCTACAATAAAAGTAAGCTTGAATAAATATCACCAGCAAATCATCAATATCTAAACTTGTTTTTTGGTCGATTTAATACGATTCTTAGCCTGCTGAAAGAATCATTTTTTAAGTCCTCTGACTATGCTTGTGCAGCTCATAAAACCGGAATTCGAAGAACTTATCCAGGCAAAAGACTGGGTTGCTCTCAAAGACGTTCTGGCTGATGTTCCGGCTGCTGATATAGCCGACCTTTTGGTAGAACTTGAAGGAGATGTAGCGGTAGTTATTTTCAGACTGCTCAAAAAGCCTCTGGCAGCAGATGTTTTTTCTGCACTCCCATCCGGAAAAGGAGTAGAACTACTTGAGCTCTTCAATAGGCAACAGTTGAGCGATGTAATGGTAAATCTGGAGCCCGATGAGCAAGTGTCTCTGATGGAAGAATTACCGGGTCACCTTACTCAACGTGTGATGAACTCGATGAATCTTGAAGACCAGAAGCAAGTCAAGAAGTTGCTCGGTTATCCGGAAGAGAGTGTTGGACGTTTGATGACGCCAAGATATGTTCGTGTAAAAACCGACTGGACCATCGAGCGGAGCATGAAACATATCCGTAAATATGCGGAAGTAGCTGAGACTTTAAACCGTATTTATGTAGTTGATGACAAAGAATATCTGATAGATGATCTGCGGTTAACAGAATTGATACTTGCCGATCCTGAAGAGACTATCGAAACGTTGATGGACAGATCTTTCGAAACGCTGATGGCTTATGAAGATCAGGAAGAAGCGGTTAAAATGTTCGCGAAGTATGACAGAGCGGCTCTTCCGGTTGTGGATACGGATGGAATTTTAGTTGGAATAGTTACCGTAGATGATGTGATCGACGTTGCTGAGGAAGAAGCAACAGAGGATATGCAGAAAATGGCGGGTATGGACGCGCTGGATGATTACTATTCTCAGACTACAGTAGGCAAACTCGTGAAGAAAAGGATTACATGGTTGATCGTACTTTTTGTTGGACAGATTTTGACTGCGCTGACCATGAGCGGTTATGAGGAAGTGCTTCAGAAAATTGTCTTGCTGTCTTACTTTGTGCCATTACTGATAGCAAGCGGTGGGAACTCAGGCTCGCAGGCTGCAACGTTGATCATTCGAGCATTGGCAACAGACGATATTAAATCAGATGGATGGAAAATGGTTCTCAAAAAAGAAGGAAGTTCCGGCCTGATGCTGGGTTCCATTTTAGGCGTTCTGGGCTTTGCCACACTAATAGTCTGGGGTTTGATCGATGGCGACCCGATGAATATGGAACTGGTGCTAAAGGCCAGTGTTGTTGCATCCAGTTTATTACTGATAGTTGTATTTGGAAATGTGATAGGAGCAATGCTTCCTTTTATATTATCTAAAGTCGGACTCGATCCTGCTGTTTCATCAGCACCTTTTGTTGCAACAATAGTGGATGTAAGCGGAATCATTATTTATTTTAGCATTGCTGTATTTTTACTCAGTGGAATTTTACTCTAATCGTTATATCAATCAATGAAAGCATATCTGGATCTTGTAAAAAACGTTCTTGAAAACGGCGTACGAAAAGAAAACAGAACAGGTACCGATACCATATCAAATTTTGCGGAATTCTATAAAGTAGATCTGTCAGAAGGATTTCCTTTGTTGACTACTAAGAAAGTATTTTTCCGTTCTGTTATCCTGGAATTGTTATGGTATTTACGCGGAGAAGATCACATTCGTTGGCTACGCGATGAAAACGATTGCCATATCTGGGATGCCTGGGCTGATGAAGACGGGCATGTTGGTCCGATCTATCCGGTGCTTTGGAGACGATTCCCTTATCTGGAAAAAGAAAATGTAAATCTTGAAGGAACCGGAGGAGCTGTAGAAAGTGAAACCTGGGTTCGTAAAGAATTCGATCAGGTTCAACGTGCTATCGATATGCTTAAAACCAATCCGAACAGCCGAAGAATTGTGGTAAGTACCTGGCATCCGGGTTTGTTGGGAGAAATGGCGCTTCCACCATGTCATATCATGTATATTTTTAATGTGAGTAACGGAAAACTGAACTGTCACCTAACTCAACGTTCAGGTGACATTGCATTGGGAATTCCATTCAATTTGGCGTGTTATTCTGCATTGACAATGGCAATAGCTCAGGAAGTTGGTTTAGAGCCGGGTACATTTGCACATACTATTGTGGACGCTCATATCTATGTAAATCATGTGGACGGACTGAAAGAACAGCTTAAAAGAGAACCTCGTGAATTACCAACTTTGGAAATTGCCAAAAAGCCGGTTGACGAGCTGACTTTTGATGATTTTAAACTTCATAACTACGATCCTGATCCAGTGATCAAATTTGAGGTTGCAGTATGACATTGACGATAGTCGTTGCTCATGACCCGAATCTTGTAATTGGAAAGGAGGGCGGACTGCCGTGGCGCTATCCTGAAGACCTGAAGCACTTCAAACAAACCACCTTGGGCGGAACTATGATCATGGGAAGAGGTGTGTTTGAAGAATTGAATGAGATTCCACTTCCCGGTAGAAAAAACATCGTTCTCACCAGAACCAAGACCTACGATAATGTTGATACGTATACTTCCTTACAAATTGCCTTGGATGAATTGGATGAAGAAGAAATATTCATAATAGGTGGTGGAGTCTTGTATAGAGATGCGCTACCTATGGCCGATAAAATGATCGTAACACAGGTAAACAAAGAATACGATGGAGATACTTACTTTCCGGAATATCGCGATGATATCGGCAAAATCTGGATCGAAACCGATCGCCGTGAAACCGATGACCTGACCTTTTTGGTTTTCGAGAGAGCCTGAGCTGAAATTTTGTACTTTAGGTTTATATAAAAGTCCAACGGACAGGCTATAAGAGTAAAGTAAATTATTTCCGAAGAATTCAGAGATGAGTAAAAATTCAAAAAAACCATGGCCTACCAAAGCAGCAATGGCTCAGGTTTATGAAATGAATCTTTGGGGAGGAGAGAGTGACGAATTTTATTCAGGAGATGGTTCACATCTTTCTGAGTTAGTAGATCCGTATATCAATATTGTAAGATCTTTTTTGTCTTCTTTTGATGATTCACTAACGGTTTGTGACTTGGGATGCGGAGATTTCAATGTGGGGAAAGAGCTGGTACAACATTCTAAGAAATACATTGCTGTAGATATTGTACCTGAATTGATCAAGAGGAATAAGCAGATGTTCAGTGCCGATCATTTGGAATTCCGGTGTTTGAATATAGCCAAGGTTGAACTGCCTGAAGCTGATTGTGTGATACTGAGACAAGTTCTTCAGCACTTATCGAATGCGGAAGTAAAGAGTGTAGTCCAAAAATTGAATAGCTATAAATATGTAGTTCTTACAGAGCATATTCCTGAAGGAGACTTTGATCCAAATATAGATATCATTTCAGGACAGGGAACGAGACTAAAAAAGAAAAGTGGATTGCAAATATTGGAGCCACCGTTCAATTTTAAGGTAAAAGAGAAGAAACAGCTACTATCAATTGTTTTAGATGATGGCCGAGGAATTATAGAGACCTGGCTTTATCGGGTTTTTTAACTTCATAGAGTGATTCTAACAGGTTTTATAATTATACGGATTCATCCAATCGGTCTTTATAGTCCTTCTGATTAAGTGTATTTACACTAGTAGAGCCTTCAGGCTCGGCGTAAAGCACAGATACGGTTCATTCCATTCTGAGCATACCTGCGAAGAATCTGCACAACCGGTTTCAATTGAAATTCCTAAATTTCAGTTTCAAAATGAGTATTCTGATGTTACCGATTCGCTATAGATTTCAGATATATTGGGTATAGCTTTGTCTGTTATTGTGCTCCGGTTACCTCTATTTCTAATTTCATTTCGGGCGAAACTAACTGATTTACACCAATTGCAGATTGGGTTGGGCGAATATTTGCCTCTTTTATCCAGTTGGAATACACATCATAATTCCCTAAAAAACCTTCCATATCCGTAGTGTAAAAAGTAATATGAATGATATTTTTTCTTGTCATTCCTGCTTGTTCCAGCAAACCGTAAATGGAATTAAGGATGAACTCCATCTGCTTTCGTTGGTCGTCCGGATGTTTAACACTTACTCCAAGCTCAGCAGTACTATCCGCTATAAGAGAAGTTTGACCCGAAAATTTAATTAATTCACTAAAGTCTGATATAACTTCAGCTTGGTTCATGTCGAATCCAGCTCCCCAATCGTTGGCTGGGTTGATTGCTTGTCTTTTCATAATCTGATGTTTTATTCACATTAATCTTAAGTACGAAGTAATAAAATGAATAAAACCGAATTATTATCAAAGCAGAAAAATCATTTGATCCTGATCTACAATGAATAAAATAGGGCTAAATAAAAGTATTCTGAGCTTACCTGCGAACCTGCCTGCCGGAATAGGCAGGGTATCTACACAACTGTTTTTGATGAGATTTAAAAATCAGGGTCATCCTGAACTTGTTTCAGGATCTTTGTAGTGTTTAGATTCTATTTACCAGACCAAATATTTCCACACAAGCGCGACGCTTGCGCTAAGATTGGGATTGAGTCGATGGATTGAGTTTACGTCAATATGCAGGCTAGAGTCTTTTCTTATACATCCGAAAACTACCGGTCATTCTGAGCATACTTGCGAAGAATCTGCACAACTGGTTTTTGATGAGATTTAAAAATCAAGGTAATCCTGAACTTGCTCCAAGATCTTTGTGGTGTATAGATTCTATTTAACAGACCAAATATTTCCGCACAAGCGCGACGCTTACGCTAAGAAGGGTGAATGTTCGGGCTTGAAAGCCATTACGCTTTAAACCTTCCAAAATGCCATAATATTCCGCTGGGATCATGAAGGAAAAATTCATTTCCCCAGTCATTATATACGATTTCAGACAATCGTACATTTTCATGCTTATCTGTCAATGCTAAACCTTGTACATGTTTTAATGTGGCATCTAAGTCACTTACTTCAAAAAAAATCATTGAATTATCGATCCAGTCTTTAACGTAAGCGTCTTGTAAATAAAACCCGAAATCGTCAATATGGAAATAAGACATTTTATCAGAGATGATTATTTCTTCAAAACCAAGATCCCGATAAAATCTTCGTGAAACAGTGTAGTTTTTTGCCCCAATAAAAGGCCTGATTGACTTTCCTGTTATATTCATGAGTAGAGTTAAGTAAATAGTTACAGATATATTATACCACGAACTTATTCAGGATAATATTAAAAAAAGTAACTCGGTATGGTCGGAAGTTTAGATCATACGAACAAAGAGCTTTTGTAATGATTGAGTCGAGGATTGAGCTTACGCCAATGTGAAGGCTAGAGCCTTTTCGTATACATCCGAAAACTACCGGTCATTCTGAGCATACCTGCGAAGAATCTGCACAACTGGTTTTTGATGAGATTTAAAAATCAGGGTCATCCTGAACTTGTTTCAGGATCTTTGTGGAGCTTAGTTTTCGGTAATTTGACCAATATTCCCGCACAAGCGCGACGCTTGCGCACAATGGTTTGGCTAAAATGTCGTGCAACGGTTAGGTTGGTTGGGAATGTATTTTAGCTTTTGTTGTGTCTAGTTTTTATTCATTTTCTACCCAACTAGGTCATCTAAAGTTTGATCACTTTTCCATTCTCGACCAATTGCAAGGGTATAGGCTTTGTTTGCTCCATTAAAATCAAAAAAAGAGCCAAGGCTTTCATGAACGACCTTATTGTTCTCAACAAATACTTTTGCGAGTGCATATGGTTTCACGTTGTCACTTTTGGTAATTACAAAAAGTTCATTTTGGTTCTCTGCTAACTCTGACATTTCAATGGTTGATTCACCGTATTGATTCTTTGAAAATACATTTCCAGGCGAAAGCTTTTCATTATATTTTCTAACTGTACTTTCTGTCAATAAAGAGGGGCAATTGGGAAATTCATTTGGCGTTTTCCAGTTTTTTTGAATCGCAATAGGAGTCAATGATTCCGTTATGGGGTTTTCTTTATCTTTAGTGACAATTTGATGGCTATTTTTTGAAAATATCCATTCTCCTAATTGACCACCCTTTGGAATCTTACCTTCTTGAGCCCACTGCGTTAGATTCTGCCTTGTGTTGTCGGATTCTTCTTTTGTAACTGTCCTCATCCATTCAAAATTCTGCTCAAGCCCTCCATCTTTTGGTTTGCCGGGATTTTCAAGGAAATTGTCAATACTTCCATACTTGAAAATTATTCTCGAAAGTGTGATTGGATTAAGTAGAATGTTTTCCAGTCTTGTTATCCACCTTAAGTTCTCTGGCCTGTTGTTTTTTTTATTAGTATCGATATGGTCTACAATATGCTTATCAGATGGTTGTTTTCCATGAAAAGCGGTTGCCACAATTCTATGTACAGTTTCTGAAGAAAAATTTAAATAGCCTTTTTGGGTATCTGGCTTTCCGAATGTCCATTTTTCATCCAACGGTCTTTTTCTTTTGTTTTCTTTCTTACACCTAAAAATGGCTCCATTATCTCTTACATGGTATTCTTCGCCTCGATAAATACAGGTTTTCTCAGTTTCAAATATTTCGAGTAATTCGTTCAAGTTCGTTTTTGGTTTACAATTAGGCACAACGGTTTGGCTATGCGCAGTGTCCCGAAGGGCATTGCGTATAGGTTTTGTTGTGGGTATTACTCTATTTTTAAGTTTCCTTCAATTTCTCTCGGTCTCTTACTTTTAAGTATGAAGCAATAAGAGTTGTCTTCCGCAATTGCTATATGGTTTGTTTTGTTGTTATCATTTAAAAGACTTTCTTCTTTAATTAGTCTCAATTTCCAGTTTGGAAACGATGGTGGGCTCTGAAAAGATTGAGCCATTTGAGATGGACTCTGATTTTGAAGTCCTAGAACGAATTTTTTAAAGTATTCTCTGAAGTACTCATGATTTATGCAGTATTCTACTTCTCTGAATCTATCAATTAGTCTTCTTTTTGTTGATTTTGCAATATGCCAATATGACCACCAATATGAGTAAAATTCATATTCGCCATTGACTTCAATAGTTAGTAGGGCACGTCTTATGTCGTTACCTAAACTTTTTTCATTATTAAAATAGGTGTTAACCACATCGGAAACTGAAACGAATAAATCAGCATTGAAATTTTCAGGATTTAAGTCATAACCTATGCAATGAAATAGAAAAGTTATCTTTCCACGAAGCAACTCATTGTCTTCAGCTTTGAAGATCAATTCCTTAAGACCACTATCGTGCTGAATTAGTCTTGCTTTTTCTATTTCTTCGTTTATTTGATCGCGAGCATATTGTGATTTTAATGTTGGTTTTTCTGAAAGAAACTTATAAATGTCTTCACATCCATCTGAAAGTTCATTGATAAGATTAATGACACCATCAAAAGACTGAGGACTCCTGACTATATCTGGCCTTGAGCCATCTTTGTCAATGTCAGCTCTAGAAACAATATTTCGAATTACACGCATCCAATCTTGATAAATGTCATTTGGACCATGTTCATTCTTTTTGAAAAATACTGATTCAGCAAAGAAGAGTACCTTTTGAGTATAAGTTGCACTATCCCTTTGAACTGTGGATGAAGAATTATCATCATAAACTATCATGGATAATAAAGAGCTCTTTGGGGCATGTCTCCACATCGGGAAAGGAAGCTTTAGACTTAAGTAATTGGTCAGAATTACTTTTTCACTGTAAGCATTAAAAGTAGATGTAAGATACTTAAAGCTTCTTTGAGAATAATGATTCGGTCTAACTTGAGTTGGATCTTCTTGAAGTTGATTTAGCAATTCAATTCTTGATTCAGTTGAGTTTAGTCTTTCAACTGAATGCATTATCATAGCAATAGCAGATACGAAGCGCGTTTGTGCAGCATCTATAGTATCCTCCTTCCTGAAATGATCCCAGAAAAAGTCTGTCCAATCATTGTCTATTTTAGTGCTAAAGCATTCAGATAGGGGAAGACCTTCTTCCCAGTTCTCTTCATCAATGCGTTTTTGGAAACCTGCCTTAAAATTTTCAAATGGGGTCAATAACTTTCCTCTTGCATTCATTTTGATATACAGGTCATCCGTCAATCCCATGTTTTCAAGCTCAACGAAATAAAACTCGATAAGATTAGATGAAATCTTTTCATTCAAATTTTCTAAGGCGAAGAAGATTTCGTGAATTGCATCGATTGTTCTAAGCATAGCTTCAATCGTTGGGTCTCTAACCCATGAAAGGTAGAACCAGTTTTTGTCAATTATGGCTTCACTTAACTTTTGGTTATTGGGTATTTCTTGAATTGACTCTTCAACTAGTGCCTTACAAAATTCACGTGAAGAGATCCTTGTTTCGTATGAAAAACGTGTCAGTAAATCACGGATGTCCTTGCCAGCTGAATTACCATCTTTTATGCTCGCGTACCAATGAAGCAGGAATAATGTGGTAAGTCGTTGTTGACCATCTAGAGGTTGAAATTTTCCATCAATTATACTTCCATAAATGAAGTCAAGCTTAATAGGATCTGAGTTTATGAGGCAGGAATGAAGAGCATTGAGAAAGTTATGTCGAATTTCTTTTTGACTTTCACGGCCTTGTGCATAGTCTCTTTGAATAATTGGAATTTGAACTTCATAGTCTTTTAGAAGGTCTAGGAAATTCAAAATTCGACCTGTGTAGTTTTGTGAATTAATCATTGGTTTCCAAATATTTATCTAGCACTGTGTAAAGGTCTGTTTCATAATTCTCTCGGTCTTCTTCCGTCCAAAAGGATATTTTTGGTGGGTATTCACTAAAATATTTTAGGAAAACATTTTTTGTGCAAATTGGAATAAAGACACCTGCTTTATCTCTGCTAATAATTGTCTTTCTTTTCAATGGAAAAACTGCGTTTTTATATCCTCTATTAGTTTCTGAATCCAAAAGTGTCAGATTGGAAATGTCATTTATTGCGTCATCTCCAAGTTCAGAATTGAAATGGGAAACGATGTCTTGAAAAAGGGCTTTAAAATCCTCTTCGTTATTTACATTACATATTTCAGCTCTTTCTTTGAGACTTACACCTTCAGGTTTTGCGTCATCTATGAACACTTTTGCATCATCCAGCCAATGGTTTCGATTTCTGTCGGGAATAGCATCTTTGATTGAGGTAATATGTTCAATATCCCAGCTTTCGGTTTTAAAAAGGTTAAAAGGAAAATAGGAGTTGTCATCTGGACTATTGAGCATTGTGAGAATGTTGTAAAGAAGTAATGCCTTTCTTACCTCTTTCTTATCTTGATATTGCAGATTCTCCAAATCTATATTCTTCATTGAAGAAGTAATCAATGTGTCTAGGTAGGCTCCGAATTCGTTTTTTGTTAAGTTATTTGATTCCTTATATAATCTTTCAATAGATATTTCATTCACGGTAATTAAGAATCCGATTTTATGATACCATTCTCTTTTTGAATACCATTCGTTAAACCGTTGATAATACCCTTTAATTCTTTTCCAATTCTCTTCAATAGTGATTTGACTGCTATTTGTAAAGAGCCTTGAGAAATATCTAAAGGTGGAGTAAGGGTCTTTATGATCTTTTTCTTCATTCATCAAGTTGAAGATGAATTCAATTCGATTTACTTGAGTCTTG
The DNA here is from genome assembly GCA_965215865.1 of Balneola sp. Lineage (GTDB taxonomy): Bacteria > Bacteroidota > Rhodothermia > Balneolales > Balneolaceae > Balneola. The sequence continues at coordinate 2,062,075 of OZ244125.1, read as the reverse complement.
TCACCTGTTAAAAAATACCATAATCGATCATTCTGAAGACTGTGTTCAATGTTGTCCCATTCTGATGAAATTTCAAGTTGTTTTAGCCTAAGCTGCTCTGGGTTTGCACCTATAAAGTTAGAACTATTAAGGAAGAGTGCTTTTATGAGCTCACTATTTGTTAAGGGGATTTTTCCAATATTAATTCTAGTGAAAATGGAAATAGGATTTTCAGTTTTCGATTCGTACCAAATAACTTTTGAGTTATATCGAAACTTTGATCCAAACTCCTGTTTATCAAAGTTTATTCTTCTCTCCTCGAACCATTTTGCTATTGTCTTATAAGCTTGTGAGATATGAAAAAAATCTGAATTAGTTTCATTTATGATTTCTTCATTCAAATCTTCTAGAAATTTAGAAGTTTCCATTCTTGTCTGATACTCAAGTTCAAACAGTTTCTCTCTTCGATTTTCAACAAAGTCTTGATTGAGATAATGTAGTATTAAATAGATAGTGGTTAAGCGCTGCTGTCCGTCTATTACTTCAAACTTTTTTGAAGAGGGATTAATTTCCTTGATAACGATCGGTTGAAGGCAATACCAAGTTTTTTCATCAGAGTTATCTATGACTCTTGGCTTGAACTCATTGATATCGTTCAAAAGGTCAATTACCTCTTTTTTTGTCCATTTGTAACCTCGCTGATATGAGGGGACAAAAAACGAATATTGATTAAGTTCACTTACAGTTCTTAATTCTAATAAATTGTCCATTCAGTTTTTTATTTGAGTATTACCCGCAACATAAGAATATGACGCATTGTATTCATCATATCCCAGTTTGATGTTTAAGTTTTATTCACCTTATTCTTAAATAAGATGGAGTAAGATGAATAAAACCCATTTATTATCAAAACATGGTTATCATTTTATTCTACTATACAGTAATAAAAATGGGACTAAATAAAGATGAAAGGTTTTAGTCTTCTTCCCTCAATAAAAACCAAGTTCCGCTGGCAAGGAGAGCTCCAATGATCGGAGCGACGATATACATCCAAAGATGAGTAAGATTTCCGGATACGAGAGCAGGGGCGATGGAGCGGGCGGGATTCATGGAAGCGCCTGTGATCGGTCCTGCAAACATGGCTTCAAGTAAAACTACAAATCCCACAGCCAATCCGGTGAATTCAGTGACAGCTTTGTTTTGGCTTACAAACAAGATCACCACCATCAAAAAGTAGGTAAGAATGATTTCCAGAATAAAGGTTTGGTGCCAGTCTCCGGCCGGGAGGGTAGCGCCCAATCCTTCGTGCTCCTGAAACAGAAAAGCTAAGATCACGGAAGCAAAAATGGCTCCGCCAACCTGAGCAATGATATATGGAGCAACCTGCTTTTCATTAAAACGATCGGTAACTGCAAAAGCAATAGAAACCGCAGGATTGATATGCGCTCCGGAAATTTTACCAAAGGCATAGATCATCGCCGTAACGATCAATCCAAAAGTAATGGCTACTCCAACATGGGTTACGGTTCCTCCGGTTACATCATTGATAACAATGGCTCCGGTACCGCAAAAAACTAAAGCGAAAGTTCCGATGAATTCAGCAAAGTATTTTCTCATTTCAGTTCTACATTACTCATTACAAATAACATTTCTGTACCGATCTGTTTACAGCGCTCATCATATTTTGCGTCCTGAAGATCAGTTCCGTCAAAGGCTTTGGGATCATCGAAGGGAAGAGCCAGTCTGAAATCTGTTCCGGGCACAAAAGGACATCCTTGATCCGCTTCAGAACACACCATAATGGCAGCGAATTCTTTAGTCGGATTCGGAGCTTCATCAAACCGTGTTGAGAAAGCTTTATATGCATCCATATCCGCTTTCCAGGAAATTTGGTACTCAGGATTGGAGGCATCGGGATCTTTGGCTTCAACCTTAAATCCGGCTCTGAGGACAGCATTTACCGCATTGGGATGAAAAGCAGTAGCTTCGGTTCCACCGGAGAAAGTTTCGATCTCAGGAAGTCCGTATTGATCAGCTCCGGCAGCTAACCACAACTGCCCCAAATGACTTCTTCTGGAATTATGCGTACAAATGATAATCGCTTTCGGAGTTTGATTTGAATTCCATTTTCCCGAAAGATATTCACTCAAAGAACGTAATTTGTCTTTTCGTTCTTCGGGAATGGAATCAAAGTTTTGTTCCAGTTCTTTGGTGTAGCTTAATAGCTTATCAAAAAGAGGAGATGTAGTTGTGGTCATTTTCAGATCTTTAATAGATTAACAGCAACCACTTCCCGGAGCACAAGAACCGGCGGTTTGTAGTTCAGATAGTTTTACTTTTGGTTTGGAAACAGGAATTCCACAACTATCCTTAGCCAGACAATCGGTAGCTTTGGTAGTCAGTAGGAAATTAGTTCCGTCAAAATCGAGACCATATTTGCCAATAGTTTCGCCCTGATATTCTACTTCAATATCCAGATCAGGAAGTCCTAAGGTCTTTTCAGATAGCTCAATGATGTGTAACAGTTTTTCCGGATGGATTCGGTGATCGTAGTCGTTTGCACTCCACAACTGGAAGTTGATCACTTCTTCATTTCTGAGTGTTCCGCCGCAGTCGATGAAGTTCTTGGTGATCATTCCGACTTCAGTCACGTGAAAATGTCGGGGAACCAATTCACCGTTCGGTAATTGGAAGGCGATAGATTCTAAATCGACAAGAGCACGTTTAATTTGAGATAATTTCATGATTCTGTAGTGATGTGTTTAAAGTTAGCAGCAGTTTAAGTTCGTTCCGTTGATATCCTGATCCAGAAATTGAGCAATGATTGATTTCATCTCTGACCAGTTTTCTTTGTTTATGCAATAGCACACACTGGTTCCTTCAATACTTCCCTGAATAAGCCCAAGATTTTTCAGCTCTTTTAAATGCTGAGAGATCGTAGGTTGGGCAAGACCAATTTCTTCAACTAAGTCTCCGCAAATGCAGGAATCAGTCGAAAATAATTGTTGAAGGATGGCAACGCGGGCAGGATGAGCAAAGGCTTTTGCAAACACTGCGATCTTGTTTTGTTGCTCTGTAAAAATTTCGGTTTTGGTAAGTCCCATTGCTATTAAATTTGTTCATTGCAATATTACGATTAATAAATTTTTATTCCAATAAATAATTTCTGATTCAAAAAAAATAATCGAATCGAGGCAATCTGTATTTAGAAACCTTATCTTAAAACAGAGTTTCATCTTAAACAGTAGATTGAAATTAATTCCAAGGTCATTCCACGGCGAATACCTGGAATCTAGATCTCATATTTGGCACTAATTGTTTTTAAATTCAATCCGGATTCCTGCCTGCGCAGGAATGACGAAATAGTGACATCTTGAGCAATTACTAAGATCGAATTCATGTCTCAAACATTTGAAAAACTAAACTAACTACTTTTATGATATCCCGATATTCCCGCAAAGAAATGGAAGACATTTGGACGGAAGAAAATCAATTTCAGGCCTGGTTGGAGGTTGAACTTGCAGCATGTTGGGCATGGGCAAAGTTGGGAACCATTCCGATGGAAGATGTAGATAAACTGTATGAAAAAGCATCTTTCAAGTTAGATAGAATAAAAGAAATTGAAGCCAAAACTCGTCATGATGTGGTGGCTTTTACCCGAGCGGTATCAGAAACGTTGGGCGAAGAAAAAAAATGGATCCATTACGGATTGACATCCACAGACGTGGTAGACACAGCCTGGGGTGTTCGTTTAAAGCAAGCGAATAAGTTGATCAGAGAAGATCTGGAACGGATTATTTCAGTTTTAGGTGAAAAAGCAAAGGCTCATAAGTATACCGTGATGATGGGCAGAACGCATGGTATTCATGCGGAGCCAACTACTTTTGGGTTGAAGTGTGCATTGTGGTATGCGGAAATGAAAAGAAATTTAGAGCGCTTCGAAAAAGCAGCTGCTGATGTTGAATTCGGAAAACTGTCCGGTTCGGTAGGAACTTTTGCAAACATTCCTCCTGAAGTAGAACAGTACACCTGCGAGAAATTAGGATTGACTCCTGCTCCGATTTCAACCCAGACCTTACAGCGAGACAGACACGCTTATTATATATCTACTTTGGCTTTGATCGGTTCAACTATGGAAAAAATGGCGGTGGAAGTTCGTCATTTGCAACGCAGTGAAGTTCGTGAAGCAGAAGAAGCTTTCAGAAAAGGGCAGAAGGGTTCTTCATCTATGCCACACAAAAGAAACCCGATCAGTTCTGAAAATATTACGGGATGTGCTCGTGTACTTCGTGGTTATATGGTTACTGCTTTTGAAAATATTCCGCTTTGGCACGAACGAGATATCTCGCATTCCTCTGCAGAGCGTATCATTCTTCCGGATGCGACTACATTGTTGGATTATATGCTTTCACGTTTTGCGAATGTGATCGAGAATTTGGTGGTATTTGAAGAAAATATGGAAGCTAACATCTGGAAAACACAGGGATTGGTTTTCTCTCAGCGTATTCTTAATAAACTGATAGATAAAGGTATCAACAGAGAAGAAGCGTACGATGCTGTTCAACCACTGGCGATGGAGTCGTGGGAAAATCAAAAGTTATTCCGTCCATTGATCGATAAAGACGAATTCATTTCATCACAACTCAGCAAAGATGAGATCGAAGATGCATTCGACCTGAAACATCATACCAGAAATGTAGATGTCATTTTCGAAAGGGTGGGGTTGTAATAATCAAACAAAAAGCACGTAAGCTAAGGCTGGGATCAAGCTGAGTCTCAAGATTTCTACCCAGAAAACCCATTTACTTTTGGATTCAAACAGTATTCCCAACATAGCAGATGAGAAAATTATCCAGAAGGAATAAAGTGCTTTTCCCGGGACTGAAAAATCAGAAAAATTGAATAGGAAATAAGCAGTAATAGAAATAGCTATTACAAACTGAGCAAAGATATAGGTCTTCATCCATATAAAGGATACATCAGCATTGTACTTCTTAAAGTCACCGCTTACATCTTCCAGTCTTTGGACTCCTCCAAGATAATCAGGTAACCACCCTGGTTGTTTGAATAACATTTTTTTGGTATCACTCCAGGATCTGGACTGCTTTGCATACTGATAAAGATCAATATAATGTGCGAAATTAGCATAAACCGGATTCCAGCTTCCTACCGGTTTGGTTATCCCGTAATTCGGTCGCTCTTCCTCTTCTTTAAAGGTTCCGAACATCTTATCCCAAATAATAAAAACACCGGCGTAATTTTTGTCGATATATTTCGGGTCCCGACCGTGATGCACTCTGTGATGCGACGGAGTGTTCATAATCTTTTCAAGCCAGCCTATCTTGTTTATATGTTCGGTATGAATCCAGAATTGATAAAGCAGATTGAATCCTCCGATAAGCACAAACTGAATAGGATCAAAACCAAGTACAGCCAATGGTAAATAAAAAGGAGTACTCCAGATAAAAGCAGTAGAACTTTGCCTTAGAGCCACCGATAAATTAAAATCTTCACTTTGATGATGAACTACATGTCCTCCCCAAAAAAGACTTATTTCATGAGACATTCGGTGACTCCAGTAAAAGCAAAGGTCATAAAGAAAGAAAAGAATAATGAAAGAGATCCAGTGTTCAGGGATTTTATACACTGCAAAGTATTGGTAGATAAAGGAATAGATACCGATAGTAACAATTTTAGTAAAAATATTGCTCACCTGATTCAAAACACCTAGATTGATGTTCGTAACTGCGTCATTTAAACGATAGGTTTTTTTCTTAGTTATAGCTTCGTACATAAGTTCTAAACTCATAAGTCCGAAAAAGATAGGAATTGCAAATATTACAGGATTAAAATTCATGTAATGCTGTCGATAAGGTTAGTAAATTCATCAAGTAAAGTTCTCCATGGATAGCAAATTATCATTCTACAGTCTTATAAGTAAATTAAAATGGCCAAAAGGATATACCGGGAAAATATTCCTGATCGCTTTCATTGGAACACACATCCCGTTAATTGGTCTGTTCATTTATCTTACTATTTATTTTCCGGTTGAGGAAAGAGTATCTATTCTGCTTGTAGTATTAGTTGCAACAGTGGTTGGAGCTTCCGTAACGCTGTATTTTATTTTCCGTTTACTTGCGCCCATTTTAATGACAAATAAAGCAGTCATCAAGTATAATTCTGATAAAAAGATCCCGTCCTTACCAAAGCATTTTAAGGATGAAGCCGGAGTTTTGATGGCGAATACACAAAAATGTATAGAAGAACTTGATGATCTGCTGAAGTTGAAAAACCGTTTAATTGCAATGGTTTCTCATGATTCTAAAACACCCATTGGATCCATAAAAATTGCAAATGAGTTGATCAAGGACGAACTACAAGGAGATAATCCTGATTTGAAAGATATTTTCAAATATATAGAATTGATCGAGATCAGTACGGATAGCCACGCAAGGTTTTTGGATAATATGCTTACTCTGGCCAGATTTGATGACGGTGAAATTCATCTGAATAAAAAGGAAGTAGCTCCGGAAGATATCTTCAACAAACTGGCAAAGAACCATAAGATCTATTTTGAGATGAAAGGGATAGAATTTGTTGCCAATTCTGAACTTACGAATGGATCAAAGCTAAATATTGATGTAGAGAAAATGATATCTGTTTTAAATAATTTAGTTCAAAACTCCATCAAGTTTACCAAGCAGGATGGAAAGATTGAATTAAACATTAAGGAGAGAGGAGGTAAACATATATTTACTGTTAAAGATAATGGAGTCGGGATAGCGGAAGCTCAAAAGGAAACTATTTTCAGTGCTTTTTCTGATTCATCACAAGGAACTAAAAATGAAATTGGTTCAGGTTTAGGGCTTTGGATCGTGAAAGTGTTTACCGATTTGCACAAAGGTGAAATCAATTTTGAAAGTGAGGAAGGGAAGGGGACAACGTTTACGTTATCGCTTCCTAAGTCTTAATCATAAGTTCACTTTTTTATGATCTGTTGGGCAAGTTCCCATCTTTTTACTTTACCCATAACAGTTTTGGGCAATTTGTCGACCACTACCAATTCTTTAGGGATTTTGAAATCAGAGAGCTCTGAAGAAAGCATTTTCTTCATTTCATCAATATCAGGAGTTTGACCATTTAATAAAGTAATTACAGCAGTAACTTTTTGACCCCATTCTTCATCAGGAACTCCTATTACAACAGCTTCTTTTATCAAAGGTAAACGCTGAATTGCTTCTTCAACCTCAAGAGGATTTACATTTTCTCCACCTGTAATGATCAGATCTTCTCTTCTGGATTCTATAAAAAGTTGATCGAATCCGTTTATATGACCATAATCCCCGGTTCTGAACCAATCATTTTTATCAAAAATATTCACATTTTCATCGGTTTCATAATATCCGTCAAATACCTGAGGTCCTTTAAGCCAGATCATACCCGACTGATTTTTTCCTAATACTTTACCATTGTTATCTCTTATCTGTAATTGATTTGGAGGAAACGGTTTACCTACACTTTTAAGTGGAGTATACATCCCTGAAGGTGTAGTCATTGCATTGGCAACAATTTGTGCGCATGTCTCGGTCATTCCATAACTGGAAACGATAGGAATTCCTCTTTCAACTGATCTTTTCAACAGTTGTTGAGTAGTTGGTCCTCCTCCCAATAAAATAGCTTTAAAATCTCTGTGGGTTTTAAATAACGGATTCTTTAAAAGTCTGGACAGCATTGTTGGTACCAGCGATGCAGCCTGAAATCTGGGATTTTCGGAAAGAAATTCAGTTACCATTTCTTCATTGAAACGCCCCATTCTGTAAATAGCTGAGCCGTATAGTAACGATCTGAATATTATGGAAATTCCACCTACATGATTTAATGGAAGACATAACAGCCAAAAATGATTGGGTTCAGGCTGAAAGTTTTTTGCTGAAGCTTTTGCAGCGGAGATCATTTGTCTTCTCTTCAACGGAACGATCTTGGATTTTCCGGTTGTACCGGAAGTCAGAAAATATCCGAATATAGAGTTGTCTTTGATCTTGGATGGATTTGGTAATTCCAGTTCTCTGATATCGAAAGTGAATGCATTCAGAAAGAAGTTCTCATCCATGTGAACAACATCTTCACCGGAAAGTCTGTTTCGATTTGCCGTATCACAAAAGATAAGAGAAGGGCTTAATTCCTGAACAACATCCTCGAGCTCTTTTTGGGGAAGTTTAGGACTTAATGGAATGATAGGTATTCCCAGCTTCCATGCTGCAGCAATAGAAAATATCAATAAGTCAGAAGATTCAGATAAAAAAGCGATTGGCCATTTTAACGAATCTGATTTTTGTTTGATGGTATCAAGGAAAAACCCGGTAAACCTTTCCAGATCGCTATAGGTATACATACCATGTTCGGAAGTCAGAAAAACCTTTTGAGGTTCTGATTTTCCAAATTCAAACATATGTAATCTAGACTTAAACACTATTTATATAATCTCTTTGAGGCAATTATAATTCAAATCAATTCCAATACCTGGTTTTTGGGGAATAACATAAGAACCCGAATTTATCTCAGTTTCATCATTCAGATCGCCTGATAAAAGAGAACCCGTTGCTAATCCGTGCGCATATTTTTTTGCGCCCCAACCGAATGCTAATATTGCCGTAATTATCCTTCCTATTTTACTTTCTAACGATGTTGTGAACACCATATCAATATAATGAGAGCTTGCCTGTTGCTTTGTTACGTAAATTTCCGAAAAACTACCGATCATCATCGGTTTTAAAACGAAAACATCAAACCCATTTTGCACTGATAGTATCCCCGCGTCTTTTTTGTTCCGGATAGATTCATCCGCAGCCAATTTAATTGTAGTTTCCTCCTTAAGAACACTCAGCTGATCTACTTCTTCAGAAATCAAAGGCTCTTCACAGTATTCTATATTTAGATCTTCAAGTTGTCGAAGATTTGAAATTGCCTCTTTTAAACCCCATGATCTGTTTGCATCAATTCTGATCTGAACGGCGGGAAATTCAGATCTTAAGGCATCCAAAAGTTGGTATTCTTTTTCAAAATCATTTCCAACCTTGACCTTGAGGGTTTTAAAACCATCATGAACCATCTTTGTTGCATGATTCAACGATGATTTTACATCTGTTATACCTAAGACTGCATTTGAAGGAATTTCTAAAGCAGATAACTCCGGAAATAGATACTCAGCTAATGAAACACCTTTTTGTTTTGATGAATAGTCATGATATAAAGTATCCAATCCGAATTTGAGCGAAGGAATATTATGTATTTGTGATAACACATAAAAAAACTGAGGGAATTCACCTTTGATAAGTGCATTTTCTAAGGGTTCTTTATTGACTTGAAGTACAGATATAATCTGATCAAGGGTAAATGCAGAAAATCCGGGTAAAGGGGCTATTTCACCAAATGCCTGAATTCCGTCATGATCAAATTCTATAATTACACCTTCTCTGAATTCATAAACAGCTCCTGATATAGAAAAAGAGGTTTGAAAAGGAATTTTGTAAGAATAGAATTTGAGCATTATAGGATGATTCCGATAGAAAAAAGTAATCCAAAAATGGTCATGAATTTGGCAGTTTTTTCAAGCTGTTGATTCAGGTTTCTTTTTTCAGTTTCCGTCCAGATAGTTTTGGTATGTAACAAAGCAACAGGAAGAATCAGAAATGGAAGAAAGATCCAGATTTCGTAATCTAGCTGAAAATAAAAATGAGGAGGAATTGCGAACGCAAGCATAAGCATAAATGTGTATTCAACTTTAAGCATTGTTTCGCCAAAGAGTACCCCAAGGGTTTTCTTTCCTGCTATTTTATCTTGTTCAATATCCCTCAGGTTATTGACCACTAAAATATTAGTGCACAAAGCTCCCACTGCCAAAGAAGCCCAAAAAGTATCCATCGACCATGCTAAAGCATTAACATAGTAAGTTGTCATTACTGCTACTATACCGAAAAAGATAAAGACAAACAGATCACCAAGACCGTTATAACCAAGTGGAAAAGGACCTCCTGTATAAAGTACCCCAAATAACAATGAAAATAGTCCTATGATCAAGACAACTGTCCCGCCGATCCAGACTAGATAAAGCCCGAAAATAAATGCCAAAGCCATACAAATGATTGTGGCGTTCAACATATTTTTGGGAGAGATCAAACCTTTTGCAGTAGCTCGCTCAAAACCAATTCTTTCGTCAGTATCCGCTCCTTTAACAAAGTCGAAATAATCATTGGCAAAGTTGGTCCCGATCTGAATTAAAAAAGCACAAAGAAGAGCAACGGTGGTCGCCATCCAATTAATAAGTTCACCCTGATAAGCAATGGTTGCACCAATAAGAACGGGAACAAAAGCGGCTGCAAGAGTTTTCGGACGCGCAGCTTCTACCCAAATTTTTAAAATAGATGTGTTCAAAAATTAAAAATTACATGAAAATTTATGTGGAAACATTTTGAATATAAGATACCACTTTAGTTGAAGCCTTAAAAAGTGAAGTGAAAATCCAAAGCCATTAAATTCTTAAGCCTGGAAGCGCTTTTGTTTTTTTAAAACGTAATTAAATATGGTTTATAAAATTACAAACCTTTTTAAATTAATTGTTGATAAAAAAATACCAAAATAATTGAGTCTTATTTGATAAAGAACTTATCTTAAGCCGTTAATTTAAATTTCAAAATTCTTTTAAAAAATGTCCGCATCAAAACTCGAATATATTTGGTTAGATGGAACGGCTCCTACTCAAGGACTTCGTAGCAAAACAAAAGTTCTTCACGATTTTTCCGGTAAACTTGAAGACGCACCAATTTGGTCTTTCGATGGAAGTTCAACTCAACAAGCGGTAGGTAATTCATCTGATTGTTTGCTAAAACCTGTGGCTATTTACAGAGATCCAGCTCGTGTAAATGCTTATTTGGTTATGACAGAAGTTTTGAATGCAGACGGAACTCCGCATGAGACAAACGGAAGAGCGACCATTGATGACCATGACAACGATTTTTGGTTTGGTTTTGAGCAGGAATACTTTTTGTGGGATCCTGAAACAAATATGCCGTATGGATTTCCGGTAGGTGGATATCCTGCTCCTCAGGGACCATACTATTGCGGTGTTGGTGCAGATAATGCTTTTGGAAGAGATTTAGTAGAAGAACATCTGGATATTTGTCTTGAAGCAGGTTTAAATGTAGAAGGAATTAATGCAGAAGTTGCAGCGGGGCAATGGGAATTCCAGATCTTCGCAAAAGGGGCTGATTCAGCAGGTGATCAGATTTGGGTTGCCCGTTATTTGTTGGAAAGAACAGCCGAGCAATATGGTTTAACTATTAACTGGCATCCGAAGCCACTTGGTAATACTGACTGGAATGGATCCGGAATGCATGCAAATTTCTCGAATGCATTATTGAGAGAAGCAGGATCAAAAGATATTTATGATAAGATCTGTGATGCATTTGCTCCTGTTATAAAAGAGCACATGGCTGTTTATGGTGCTTATAACGAAGAAAGACTTACCGGTAAGCATGAAACAGCTGCTCATGATGAATTCAGTTATGGCGTATCTGATAGGGGTGCTTCTATAAGAATTCCTATAGCCACTGTTGAGAATGGATGGAAAGGATGGTTAGAAGACCGTAGACCAGCTTCAAACGCTGATCCTTATACTGCTGCTGCAAGAATAATCAAAACTGTAAAATCAGCTTCTTAAGAGCTTTACTTACTTATTGAAGTTTTCCATAAAACTCTGTTAGCGAAAGTTAGCAGAGTTTTTTATTGTTTCTTATATAAATTATATGACTACACTTTTTCTAATAGCAATCTGCTTTATCTCTTGTTTTATTCTTCTGTATTTCGAAAAGCATAATTTTAGTTGGGGTAAATGGGTTTTCAAAATAACTGCTTCCTCAGCATTTGTTTTAATAGCACTCACTTTGGCAGATGTTTCCAGTCCGTACTCAAATTGGATGTTGATCGGTTTTGGGTTTAGTTTTCTGGGTGATGTATTTTTAATAAAAAGTGACGAAGGTACATTTTTTAAGATTGGAATTGTAAGTTTTGCACTTGCTCATATTGCATTTATCGCTGCGTTTATATCAGTAGGTTCTTTTGAATTATTATTTTTAATAACAACAATCGCGGCTTTAGTTTTAATGGTTCGTTCTTATAGATGGTTAAAACCAAATATAAGTACTGATTTTAAGGCCTTAGTAGCCATGTATATTATAATTATTGGCGCTATGTGCGCACTTTCAGGTTATGCATGGGAAGGCAACTATAGAAACGGAGTTCTGGTGGGCGCTTTTCTTTTTGCAGTTTCAGACTTGTTTGTAGCAAGAGAAAAATTTATCAAATCGGAATTTAGAAACAAGCTGATAGGACTCCCTGTATATTATTTAGCACAGATATTTTTAGCTTTGTCATTGGACTGGTAATCAATAAAATGTTATGAAAGAAATTTCGTGGAATGACTTTGAAAAAGTTGAATTAAGAGTTGAATTTCTGTTTTAGGTTTAAACTTTTAACCATCACATTTTTATGTGATTTTTTCTCTTTCTTTTTCAGCGTTTTTTAGAAAAAATTAGTTGATGTATTCTTACTTGTAAGAGTTTTAATTAATTTATTCACCAAACTGGGTTACTAAAACAATAAAATAAAAAAGAGGGTATTATGCAGCCTAAAACGGTTTATCTAATATTATGTGTATTGATTTGCACTCTGATAAGTGGTTCACAAATTGCAAGTGCACAGGTGAGCAGTAAAAAACAAAAAAAAGAAACCAAAGAACTTATCCTGAAGGCAAACCTTAAACCCCACAAGGTTCCTATTGCAGGAAAAACAAAAGTAATTGATAGAGGAATAAGTGAAATTATTACTCAGTCAAAGCAAGGGGTTGATTGGGTTGATTCAGATAAAAGTGTCTTTTCTTATTTAGAAGACAGACTTTTAATTACAGAAGAGGTTTACCTATTTCAGGACGAAAACTGGGTACATTTCGGCAACATTAACTTTTCCTACATGGAAGGTGGTAAATTGACTTCCATTGTAAATACGGATACAAACGGAGAAGTTAAGTACGCTACATATTTGTTTTATAATCAAGAGGGAAGACTTGATTCAGCTAAATATGAGGAAGATGGAATAAGTGATGAAATAACAGAATTAGTTTACCATACACCCGATTCAATTACTTTTATTTTTGATGGAGTTCCTGATACTTTATCCTATTTAGTCTTTAAAGATGGTGATCTACACGAAGTCTATGCTTATGAGGATTATATCGATAGATATATTTACTACGATATTGATATGGATGGGTACATAAGGCAAATAAGTGATGTTTTTTACTTTGTTGATATCTATAATGATGAGCTTTACTCAGAAGAGATAGGATTTGAACCATACTCCAGGCTAACACATCAGAAAGAGAATGGGCTTGTTACTCAACAGCTGGAAGAATATTACGATGATGAAACCAAAAATTGGAATCCTGAATATAGAACCGACTATATGTACGATGGGAGTATTATAATAGAAAGTAAAGTAAGCTATTACTTCCAAGCCTGGAATGAAGAGCATCGTTCTTTTTATAGCTACGACAATACAGTCTCAAATGAGCCAGAAGAAACTATTAACTCGTTTGTTTTATATCAGAACTATCCAAACCCATTTAATCCGAGTACTACGGTTTCTTTTAATTTGGAGAACTCAGCTAATATAAGTCTAACAGTTTATAATATACTCGGGAAAAAAGTATCTGAACTCTATTCAGGACCAAAGTCTTCCGGAAGACATCAAATTAATTTTGATGCTTCTTCACTACCGAGTGGTATTTATTACTATGAGTTGGTTGCACAAAACTTTAGACAAACAAAATCTATGGTGTTATTGAAATAAATTTTACTTGTATTGATAAAATCCCTGCTTTCAATGGTAGCAGGGATTTTTTGTATCTTAAGTAGATAAAATTTTAAGTTTTTACTAGATGAAAGAAATTTCGTGGAATGACTTTGAAAAAGTTGAATTAAGAGTTGGTACAATAACAGAAGTCAAAGATTTTCCAGAAGCCAGAAAACCGGCTTATAAACTGACTGTAGATTTTGGGAAGGAAATCGGGATCAAAAAATCTTCAGCTCAAATTACTGATCATTATATAAAAGAAGATCTATTGGGAAAGCAAGTTCTTGCAGTGGTTAATTTTCCGACTAAACAGATCGGGCCTTTTATGTCGGAGTGTTTAGTGACAGGCTTACCCGATAGCAATGGAAAAGTTATTCTGGTTAGCCCCGATCAGAAAGTGAAAAATGGTGAGCGACTATTCTAAAGATTAGGAAACAATAATCCGCTTTTTAAGTAGTAATAATCTGCTTAGTTTTGAAAAAACAAAAACATCATGAGACGATTACAGATAGTAGCGGCATTATTTTTGGCGACTATAATTTCAGGAATGAGTTTGAAAGCTCAGGAAATTTCCTATCCGGAAAAAGGGGACGTCACGGAGTTCAGGCTATATATTGAAGGGATAGAAGAGCTGAAGGGAGAAATTCGAATTGCAATGTTTGATTCCAAGGAGAAATATACTAAAGACCCTATACACGCCATAGTTTTACCTGTTGACAGCACCACAATAATATGGACACAGGAAATGCTTCCGTACGGGGAATATGCCATAGCTGTTTATCATGATAAAAACGAAAATGGCAAAATTGATACAAATTTTTTGGGCATTCCGAAAGAGGAATATGGCTTTTCGAATAATGCAAGGGGACGATTTGGTCCGGCCTCCTGGGAGGATTCAAAGTTTATAATAGAAGACAACTACTTTACTACTTCCATAAATATTAAATAGCATATCTAAAAATTTTGAATTTTGATTCAGATTATTCATTATCTGATAACTAGCTAACTAACAAAATTCGAGGTATTTATATGGAAAATCATGAAACAGCCCCGGTTATGTCTTTGAAAGACTGGGTGGTAACAATGCTTATTACATTCATTCCAATGGTAGGCTTTGTAATGTTGTTTGTGTGGGGGTTTAGTGATTCAGCAAATCCAAACAAAAAAAATTGGGCAAGAGCGGCTTTAATAATGTTGGCCGTTTCCACAGTACTTTACTTCATAATATTTGTATTAATCTTTGGAACGATGATGGCTGCTGGAGGATTTGAAGGGTTATAAAAGCAAATATCATCAATTTGAAGCTCTGTTTTAAAGCAGAGCTTTTTTATTCCGTAACCTCTTCAGGTTTCACACGTACCTGTTTTCAAAATTTCTGAGGTTATGGGTCAATTCTTTAAATCTATTTCAATTGCTCTGCAAAATATCAGAGCCAATCCACTCCATACATTTTTATCCACTTTGGGGATCATCATAGGCGTGGCCGCTTTGGTTGGTATTCTTGCTTTAGGAGACGGTTTGGAGCAAACGGGCAGAGAGCAGCTAGCAAATACTACTTCACTGAATATAATCACTGTTAATTCAAAACGTACCAAGACTGTAGATGATATTCGTATTCAAATAAAAAACCGACCAGAGTTTACTATTGAAAAAGTACAAGAATTGAGATCTTTGGTTCAAAATAAAGCACTTTTAGAATATACTGGAACCAGATCTACTGAAATCAATTACAAAGATTCTGTTTCAGGAATATATTTGCAGGGAAGTTTGGAATTCGGATTACAGTTTTTGACTGATAGTTTGTCTTTTGGAAGATATATATCCAAAGAAGATGTGATCAATAGTTCAAAAACAATTGTTCTATCACCAGAGATTGCGGATAAGCTCTCAGCCTCAAGAGTTGGCTTAATAGGAGAAACAGTAGAAATAGAAGGGGTTAGATTTCAGGTAGTGGGAATTCTGAAGGGAAGCCCTGAAAGTACTCAGAGAGTTTATATTCCTACTTCAGTTTATACAAAGTTATCTGAGGAATACCCCAATATTGTACTCAAAGCTAATAAAGCAGAGGAAATTCCCTTAATTGAGCAAGAAATAGAAAATTGGTTAGATCGTAATTTTGAGGAGACAAGCGATGCTTTTATTATTTCCACCAACAGGGCAAGGGTTGAACAGTTTAGTCAGGGTATTTTATTATTTAAGCTCATAATGGGAGCCATTACAGGTATTTCTGTATTGGTAGGAGGAATAGGGGTTATGAACGTTCTTTTGATATCGGTGACAGAAAGAACAAAAGAAATCGGAATTCGCAAAGCTACAGGAGCTAAGAAGAAAGACATCGTTCTTCAGTTTATGGCTGAATCAGTTACTATTTCATTTGTAGGATGTATAATAGGTTGGATAGTGGGAATTGTGGGGATATTTATTTTTGTACCTATTGTAAATTCATTTACGGAGATAGGAGAATTCAGAGCAGCAATCGGAACAGGTACAGTGCTATCTATCTTAGTTATAGCACTGTTTGTTGGAATTATTTTTGGTACCTATCCTGCATGGCGAGCAGCTCAATTAACTCCTGTAGATGCAATTCGGCATGAATAGTTAAGGTAAATTTTGTTTGATGGTCACATGTCCATTACGGGATACGATAAACATCCGTCCGTTACCTGTTCCAACAGATCCTTCAACTTCAGTAGAATTTCGCTCATCAACAAGAGTTGCATTATTAAGTGTATACGGTTGATCAAGCTTGCCATAAGTAACACTAAATTTTACACTCCCTGTAAACGGAGAAGAAAGGTTTAACTTTATGTTTGTGTATGAAGACTCTATGTTTACAAATTCAAGTTCATTTACAGCATTTACTTCTATATCACCTGATCGGTTTTCCATTTGAATTTCGGAGCCTTTAAAATCATCCAGTTTGATCTTATTGTAATCTCCGTTAATAGCACAGGATCCACTAAGATTTCGTGCGGTTACTTTTCCGGATCTGTTCGAGATTAAAATGTCATCAGCGATATTCTCAAGATCTATATTAAGGTATCCGCCATTAACGTTTACTTTACCAAGAACATCGCTTAATTCGAGTTTTGCAGACTTGCTTTGAATTTCAACCGATTGTCCCTTTAGATTTGAAGCTTTAACGTTGGAATAATCTCCGGTGATGAAAACATTTTCTGCATTATCGATATCTATTGTTCCATTCTTGTTATTGATCTTAATATCGCCCCTGATATTAGTAAGTTCATAATTGGTATAATCACCGTTAGCCGTAAAATCTGAATCAAGATCAAAGGCATTTACGGTACCGCTTTTATTTTCAACTTCCAGAATACCTGTGATCTTTGAAAGATTCATTTTTGAATAATTACTGCTTACTTTCAGGTTTCCTGTAATATTTTTAACATCTACGGTTGCTGAACGACTTGTAATCTCTACATCTCCATTAACTGAGCTTATATCAATATTACCATATTCATTATAAACAGTAACAGACTGGCCAATGTCATTTAGTTTTACTGAGCCACTTCTGTTTTCAATTCTTGCCGTTCTTTCAATATTTGAAACATCAATTTTGGAGTATCTGGTTATTAATTCCAATTCTAAATCTGAGGGAATATTAAGGGTAAGGATGTTCTTCTTTATCCTGTAATTAACGTTCTTCTTTTTGTGTTCAGGAAATTCAATATTCAAATAACCATTCCCACTGTTGGCAGAGAATTCTGGATCAAAGTTTACAAATAAGTGATTATATGCCTGATCATTTCCTTCAAATTCATATGTATAAGTAATTTCATCAGTATCAGAACCTGTAACATTGATGGTCATACCAGCGTCAATTCTGATCATTAGCTGATCGAGATTGGGGGCATTATAAGAGCCCTCTTTATCACCACTTTGTGCCAAAAGGGATGTTGGTAGTAAGATGAATAGAATAATTGATAAGTATTTCATGATTGATCCTCTTGATTTAATAGAATTTCTTTGTAAAAATCCAATTTGGTAGCATAAAGACGCTTTAAGCTTTCTTCCTTTGACGGTGATGTTCCGTTAAAAAGCATATCTGATTTGATCTCATCAATGAGTTTGTCGATTTCAGAAATAGCATCTGCTGTTGATTCGATAGAATTTTTATTTTGCTCACTTGCTTGTTGAATCAGCAAAGGAGTAAGACTCTGCAATTGCTTGGTAGCGGTATTCAAAGTTTCGTAAACTTGTTCTTCAGTGGAAGAATCATCGAAAAGGTTGTTATATGTAGATACGATTCCAATACTTGAAAATATCAAAAGAACAGCAGCAGCATTACCGATTAAAAAGCTTTTCCAGTGAAAAAGTATGTTTGGCTGCCTCTTTATCAGAATCTCTGATTCAATATTATCCCACATTTTTTCCTTTTGCAGATGTGAGGGCAAGTCTTTCTTGGAATAAAAATTTTCTTCTTTCATTTTGAGACCAATGTTCTAAGTTCCTGTTTAGCTCTGTGTAAAATAACGCGTGACGTTCCTTCGGTAATTCCGATCATTTCAGCTATCTCAGCATGGCTGTAATTTTCTGCTATATGTAATAAGCATATCATTCTTTTATCAGGAGCAAGCTGTTGAATAGCTGATTTAGCTTTTTTCCAAATAGTTGAATCTTCAATTGGTTGCTGCTCTTCAAATTCAATGTGTTTGTCTTCAATATTTACGAAATGGATCTTCTTTCTCATATCAGTCCTCATTTCATTTAATCCTATTGTAAATAACCAGGTCTTAAAGCCGGATCTTTGATCAAATTGGGATAAGTTCTTAAAAGCCTTAATAAAGGCTCTTTGAGTCCATTCTTCTCTATGAGAATCTTGATCAGAAAACTGAGATAAAAAGCTATACAGTCCATCCACATGCTGTTCATATAACGCCTTAAAAGCATGTTGATTTCCATTCAATGCTTCTTCAATAAGTTCTATCACTTCTGGATTTGGTCAATAGGAGTATTTACAGCTTAGATGCAAAAAGATTCCGAAATGTTACATAAAAGTGAAATAAAGTTAATGAATAAAAAAAAAGGGGCGTTTGCCCCTTAGAATTTATTGATTTACTCTTCTTGGTCTTGAGAAGAGTTCATCATTTATTTTGACGTATTTCTTTTTTTGTTCAGGGGTTAGCAAAGTTTCGAACTCTTTATCTCTTTTCCTAGAGATGGAATCCATTTTATTTCTATCGGGTCTCCCTCCAGATGTTCTGAGCCTATCAATAGAAGTAAAGAAATTTGTAAATATCTCTTTTGAAGATTCCTGCTGCTCTTTTGATAAAGTAATCTCAGAAGTTATTTTTTCTAAAGTAGTTTTTACTCTTTCTTCAACGGGTGGTGGGGTAGCTGTGTTTTGTCTTTGTCTGTTTTGAGAATATACTGAGCTCGAAATAAACAGTATCAATAAAGCGACAGATAAGGTTTTCATTTTCATAATTTTGACTCAATTAAATTAAGGGTTGTCATCTGTTAAACGATTTAATTGACAAAAGCTTGTTACAGATATATACAGAAGGTGTATAGCATAAGTATGCTAACACGAATATGTGGTTAATGAAGTGGATTTTTCCTCGTTAATTGATTGAAGCGATAAAGCTTTATCACAAACAGGGAGGAACCATGAAACGGCTAGTATCATTAATCGCACTCATAATATTTGTTTTTGGATTAGAAAACGTAACTGCACAAAAAGGGATTTCTTTTAAAGTTTCCTATTATACAGATACTAAACCTGAAAGATATTCCAATAAAGATATCCGGGAGTTTCATGCCTTTCAAAAGGATCTGGATAATTTTTATGAAGCCGCTCTTAGGGACAGGGTTCGAAAAGCGAAAAGAATCAAAAAAGACATCATCCGAAGAATGAGGAATGAGGTCAACGATACCAAAAAGAAAATAAGGTATTTAAAAAATGAACTCGAATATTCTCATGGAAAGGGTCTAAGAAAGAAAAGGACTCAAAAGAATGAGTACAGTAAGAGAAATGGAAATACAGTTCATGTCAGTTATAAGACACTAGAAGATCTGCATAGACAATTGAACAGACAAAGCAGAATTGTAGTAAAACTGGAAAATATGTATCTGAATGATGGAAGAAATTTCTTCACGCAAGCCAGAAGACATCAGAATCTAATGGAAGATTTTGCTGATATTTTGAAAGAGGATATAAATTACTCTTTTAAGGAATACCGGAACCGCAACAGAAGAGGAAGATAAGTAATTTGAAAAGAGTTGTTATTTATAGCAGCTCTTTTTTTATGTTACATCCCGTAAGTCTTTATTCTTGGAAAAGACGGCTCTTGCAAATGGACAAAGGGGTAAAATTTTAAGATTATGTTTTCGGGCGAAGTCAACAGAATGATACACAAGTTTCTTTCCCAGGCTTTCACCGCGATACTTATCAGAAACCTCAGTATGATCCAGGATAATTTTATCGCTTCCGGCTTTGGAATAGGTTAATTCTGCAGCTTTTTCATCACCAACCAAAATATAAAATGAGCCTTTTGTTTCAGTTTCATCGTGTTGTATTTTCATCATCGATCTTAATAAAATTCATATTAACGGTAAATCAAATCTACTAAATGAATTTCAGAACTTTCTTATTTTTATTAATAGCGTTGGTCTTTGGTCTAAGTTGTGATTCTTATTCACAATCATCAAAAAAAATCGAGCTTGAAAAGTTTAAACGAATCGATGACCCGGCACGGGATGAAGTGTCTGGCATTGTCAAAGATCCGAGATTTGAGGATGTATTTTGGGTTCATGGAGATTCAGGAACCAAAAACCGAATCTATGCGATAAACAGCAAAGGTGAAGTACTGCCGGACGAAGAATCAAAAGGGCTGGAAATCAAAGGGGTAAAAAACAGAGACTGGGAAGACATCACAATCGATGAAAAGGGTAATATAATAATTGCAGATGTAGGTAATAATTGTAGTTGCAGGTCAGATCAATCTATTATCAAGGTAAAAGAATCCTCCACAACTGATCAATCAACTGAGAATTATGAAGTGTTCAAAATTTCATATCAAAAACCGGAAGGTTTTCTGTATAAGTTCATAAACTACTCAATGGATGTGGAAGCTGTTTTCTGGAAAGAAGGTGAATTATTTGCGCTTACGAAAAGGTTCAGAGGACGTGAGACAAAATTATTTAAACTTACAAAGCTGAATTCTGAGGCTAATAATGAATTTCAGTTGGTGCAAAAAATAGATTTTGACGATGAAGTTACAGCCGCTGAGTATGCATTCGGTAAACTCGCTGTACTCACTTATAAGTCGCTATGGATCTTCAATGATGATGAAACTGAAGATATGTTTGATGGAGAAATTTCACATTATGAATTTGAGGCTGATCAGGTGGAGAGTGTTACTTTTTTAGATTCTGAAACAGTGATGATCGTTGAGGAGAGTGGAGAAATTTACAGGTTAAAGCTATAAACTATCTGAGATCGTACTCCGGGTTATTTAAATTTTGTTGTTCAGAATACGAGAGCTCTAAAACTTCGATCATTTCTGCTTTTTTAGGAAAAACTCTGATCATTTGTATAAGGCTCAGACCGGCTATTACCACAAAAATAATATGCGTATTAAGTATGGTAAAGACCATAGCCAGTAACGCAGCAGCTTCTAAAGTAACAGCCTGTATTAATTTACCTTCTCTGTAAGCGGAAAGTTTTTTAGCGAAATCCTGACTGTTTTTAACTTTGGTAATTTTCTTATTGAAAAATAAAGAACCCAGGTAAGTCATAAGAAGGAAAAAAATGATACTCCCGGCAATAAAGTAGATCATAAGTTCCGGAGCGAACTCAACGAGTGGAAGAATTTCCATAATAAAGAGTACTACAATAACAATTCCGAAATTGATAACTCCAAGGATAAAAGCTCCGAAAAGAATCTTAGCGGCTTTAAAATAGCCACCTATAGTTGTGTCTTGCTTATGATGGTTCATGATGGATTTCTGTCAAATTTATCCCAGTTCGGCTTACGTTTTTCAAGGAAGGCATTTTTCCCTTCTTCGGCTTCATCAGTCATATAAGCCAATCTGGTAGCTTCTCCTGCAAATATCTGTTGCCCAACTAATCCGTCATCAATAAGATTGAAAGCGTATTTGATCATTTTAATAGCAGTAGGGCTTTTACCTAAAATTTCTTGTGCCCATTCATATGCAGTTGCTTCCAGCTTATCATGGGGAACTACTGCGTTTACCATTCCCATTTCAAAAGCTTCCTGAGCATTGTAATTTCTTCCCAGAAAGAAGATCTCTCGAGCTCGTTTTTGTCCAACTTGTCTGGCTAGAAGGGCAGAGCCGAATCCACCATCAAAGCTGGCTACATCTGCATCTGTTTGTTTAAAAATAGCGTGTTCCTTACTTGCTAAGGTCATATCGCAGGTAACATGTAAACTATGTCCACCACCAACTGCCCAGCCCGGAACAACAGCGATCACAACCTTTGGCATAAACCGAATTAATCTTTGTAGTTCCAGAACATTTAAACGATTAATACCATCACCTGCCTGATATCCGGTTTTTGAACGTACTCTTTGATCTCCACCGGAACAAAATGAATACTTTCCGTCTTTGGAAGAAGGACCTTCAGCACTTAATAAAACCACACCGATGTCATTGTCTTCTTTTGCATTAGAAAATGCTTCATACATCTCAAATAGAGTTTTTGGACGAAAAGCATTTCTAACATCAGGTCTGTTGAAAGCAATTCGGGCAACGCCATTAAGCTTTCTATAAGTAATATCTTCGTATTCTTTTACTGTATTCCAGTTCATTTCAGCGTATTGGTTTGTATAAATTTTTTAATTATCTGAACAACAGCTTCGGGTTGTTCTAAATGTACTCTATGATTCGCTTTTTCGAAAATTTCCAGAGAAGCCGGTTTGATCCGAGTTTGCATAGTACTCATAACGTTAACAAATTTTTGATCCTTTGCTCCGGCAAGCAATTTTACAGGCATTGATAAGATATTGAGATAATCTTTAACGCATGGCATACTTCCGGTTCCGAAACCCAGCAAGGAATTGCTCATTGATACAGGATTCTGTCTTTTTTGTATCTCTTCTATTTCATTTCTCATTCGCTCAGTTAAAAGCTCCGATTCAAAAATCGGGAGCTTTTTCCATTCCTCAAGGAATTGATTGAAATTTCCCATTATTGAATCAGCACGTTGTCCATCTAAAGCTTGTCTAGCCTGACGCTCTTGTTCATTTTCAATTCCGAAGGTGGTGCTTTCAAGAATCAAACCTTGTATCAGATCGGTGCGCTGTAAAGCAACTTGTAAAGCAAGCCTTCCGCCCATGCTGTATCCATATAAGAAGAGCGGATATTGAAATTGTTCGGAAATTAGTTTGATGAGATCAGCTGATTGTTCTTTTGATGCAAACCGATAATGCATTTCAGAGCCTTCAGTTTCTCCATGCCCTAAGAGATCAACAGTAATTGGATTGCAAAATTCAGAAAGAGATGGAATCAGTTCCCGAAATGATTTGTGGTTCCCCATAAAGCCGTGCAAAAGAACTAAATATGGTAGCTGTTCTTTGTTTTGATGAATTTCGTAGTGATATTGAATTCCTCTGATCTTAATCTTCATTCTGAGAAGATAAAGAGAAATTCCAAAGCTTGTGGCGTTCGATCATGGAATCATCAGCATCAGTTATACATTCAATTACATGAACTCCGGGTTTATCAACGTAGCTTTCAAAAGCATTGGCAAATTGTTCGGGTTTTGATACAAGAGTATGATCCACATTAAATCCCCGGCACAAAGAAACGATCCGAACATCCTGAGGAGTCTCAAAAAGCTGATTATGTTTCTTCTTGAATTTATACACGGGCAACATTCGAAAAATAGTACCACCTCCATTATTCAGTACAACTATGATAAGTGGCTCATCAATATTTCTTGCAAGTAACAGAGCGTTAACATCGTGCAGAAAAGCGATATCTCCGATAAACAGAACTCCTGTTTTTTTCAAAACACTACTTAATCCTGCCGTTGTAGAAATAATACCGTCAATTCCTGCAGCGCCCCGGTTTACATAAATTTCTTGTCCTGAAAAGTCAGTAAACAGAGCCAGATCCCGAACAGGAAATGAGTTCGAAAGCATAACAAAACTCTTTTTGGGTATCAGATCACCGGCTTCCTTAAAAATATATCCATCTGTAAGCGGAGTTGAGGGAAGTATGTTGTCTACCAAAAAAGAAGAATATTTCTTTGAGACTTTTTTCCATTCTTTAAGCCACTTAGGAGACGCATTTCCATTAATATCAGGAATGGAAAGAGGACTTTTTAAATGGATGATTCGGTCAGGTGGAGTATCTCCGTCATTTGGCACTTTAATGCTTGAAAAGCTGATTTGGTGAATATCATCACATTCAAAGAGCAATTCTTGCACGCCTTTCGAAATGGGAAATGACCCCGCCCGAATTATCAGGTCTGGTTTAAGTTGATCCCTGAAATCCGGATCTTTTAAAAAACCTGAGTATCCCGGTATAATATGCTTTGAGTTAGGAATGTTAGAACCCGGTTCGGCTATTACAGGAGCGGATAAAGCACGAGCAAGAGGAGTTATAAATCTAAGTTCTGTTCTGCTGGTTTTGGGACCAACGATTATTAAAGGTTTTTCAGCTGATATAAGTTGAGACCAGAACTTTTCTCCTAAAGCAGTTTCTTCGAGAGTTTGAGAATAATCTGTTTGAGCTCGTTTAGAATGATTAAGGTTTTCCTTTTCAATAAGTTTTAAAAAATCAGCTTCAGGCTCAAAGGGTTTATCAAAAGAGAAATTGATATGTGAAACACCTGTAAATTCAGTTGCACATTGAACAGCTTGTCTTGCTGCAACTTCGACTCTTTTTTGGCTATTTGGTTCTATTCTTGGCTCACCGATCTCATGAAAGAAAACAGGTTGGGTACCAAAAATCTTAATTTGATCAATTGTTTGTGAAGACCCTAAGCCTCTTAAGTGCGGAGGACGGTCAGCACTGGCTATGATCATTGATATACCCGAGTTGGTAGCTTCATGAACTGCAGGACTATAGTTAGCCAATGCTGTTCCTGAAGTGCAAACCAAAACACTGGGAATACCCGAAGCTTTAGCTTGTCCTAATGCTAAAAATGAAGCAGATCTTTCATCTACAGCTATTGTCTTGTTAATTCCGGGGTGTGCAGAAAAAGCTAAAGTAAGGGGAGTAGATCTTGATCCGGGTGAAATAACAACATCTCTTACACCTTCCACAAACAGGGATCGGACAAAAAGAGTACTCCAATAAAAAGCTAAATTTTGAGGCTCATTTTCTTGCATATTCAAGTGCTGAGAGCATTGGGATAAATTTAAGATTGGTCTCTTCCCATTCTTTCAATGGATCAGATCCTTTAACAATACCACATCCCGCATAAAAATTCACTTCATCTTTTTTAATTAACCCACTTCTAATTGCTACAATAAATTCCCCGTCTCCATTTGCGTTTATCCAGCCAACAGGTGCAGCGTACCAGCCACGATCAAATTCTTCAAATCGGGAAATGTACGGAACAGCTTGTTCTCTGGGATAACCACCAACTGCAGGAGTTGGATGCAGGTTTTTTAAGACTTCTGTTTTGGATACTCCTTCTTTTATATGAGCTCTTATCGGAGTGTACAGGTGCTGAACATTAGTGAGTTTCTTGATGGAAGGTAGCTTCGGAATATGTAAGGAATCAGAATAAGATTTCAGATTTTTGAAAATTGCATTTATAACAAATTCATGTTCGTTACGGTCTTTCTTGCTTTTCAGTAATTCATTTTCGAGCTGTGCATCTTCAGACGCGGTTTTTCCTCTTGGAGTGCTACCGGCAAGTCCTTCGGTGAGAATATAATCCTTATTAAAGGATGCGAGTCTTTCGGGAGTACAACCTATAAAACTCGCTTTATCGCTTTGTCGAATTAAAAAGGAGTAACAGTCCGGGTACTGATGTCTGAGACGGTTCAAAATGTGAGTATCAGAAACCGAATTAGATGTTTTGATATTTAGTTTTCTTGCAAGTACTATTTTCTCATATAGATTTTGATCAATGTGACTGGTAGCGTTTTCAATAGCAAACTTCCAACCAAAGAATTCTTTAGAATCAGTATCGGGCAATGTAACCGTTTGATTATTTACATATTCAGATTCCGTTTCGTAGGTATCTGTAGAACATAATTCATTCAAATAATCCAGTTTCTTGTAAATATTGTTTGCTACACTTTGGACTGTATCGTCAGAACTCAGTTTGAATGTAACTGTAAGCAGACAAAGTGAACCATTCACAATAACAGACCATTCAGGTAGAGTAAAGGAAGCTGCGCCAAATTCAGACCAATCTTTGCTTACGTTATGATCGTGGAAGGAAAATCCTCCGAATAAATGGGGAGCTGTTTTGGAATGAGAAAGCTTGGAATAATGAAAAATCTCATTGATCAATTTTTTACCTGACTGAGAAGCATCTTTAAAACGATCAGTACCGGTTGTTTGGATTCTGGACACTTCTCCAGCAGCTGCAATAGAAAATTCGTCAGAAGGTTTTTCCCAGTAATATTCAAATGATGATTTATCAGGGCTTTGCTCCAGTACAGCCAGTACATCAACTCTTTGAATCGGAAAAGAAAGAGAAAAGTACTTTTTTGATCCATTCCTTAATAATTTAATAGCAGTACTGATCTGCATTGAAAGTTCCTGCTTACTTATTTGATAATCAAATAAGGAGGTCAGAGAATGATTTTGCAAACGATTTTGAGGCATAAAAGCCTTATCCGTAATTAACTTTCAATTTAAATTGAAAATAAGAATAGATAAGCCAAATCCCAAGAAAAACTACTGAAGTAAATCAACAAGAGAGTTAAAACAGATGTATAAACTATTGAGCGTCATCATCCTCACCGGAAGCGAAAGGGCTTTTAATACCTATTTCATTGAGATCATATTCGGCAAGTTCGAAAAAATATTCCCAAGCAGCTTCACTTTTTCCATTTTCATCAACCCAGGTAGGATGGCTTTGCTTTATTAAGCCAACAGCTCGTTTAGCATATTTGATACGTTCCTGTTCGTCTTTAATACGGGGAAGTGCTGCAATCATCAGATCGAGATTATAGCCACAATCAAAGTCTTTTGGTTTTTTTTGGTCGATGAACATCTTGGAAGGAATTTTAAGTTTTATTAAAAGTATGAAATTATTGAACTATTTTAAATCATAATCTCAGTTTATATGATCTATGAAAATTTGGTTATCTGTTTTATTTCTAAGTATAATTTTTTTCTGTAACACACATTCTCAGAATAGTTCAGAAGATACCGGAAAACCTCTGCACGTACTTCAGTTTGAGGTTTTAGGCTATGGTGGGCTTTATTCATTAAATTTTGAACGAATAACACCCAGACCAGCTGTTTTAAGAATGGGAATCTCATATCTGAATTCCGATGGATATTTAGGGTTTAATGGTTTTACTTTTCCAATGTCTGTTACAGACTTGCTTGCTACCGATAAAGATTCATTTGTAGAACTTGGTGCTTTTATGACATTAAGCACAATTGATCAAAAGTTTGATGTATGGCTTGGTCCAAGCTTTGGTTTTCGTGAGCAAAATCTTCAAAGAGGAGATGGAATGGTCAGGTTTTTCATTTCTCCTGGTTACTCCACAAGATATAAAGAGTTTTTCATTACAGGTGGTTTGTCTTTTGGAAAGGGATTGTAAGAAAATCTGTTTAGCAGTTCATTTCACTCCGTAATATTCCTTAGCTTTGAGGAAATAAATAATCTGAATAATTAGAATGTATTACAACTCAGTAATTGAAGCAGTAGGAAATACTCCTCTGGTAAAACTTCAAAAAATAGCTAAGAATGTACCCGGAACCGTATTGGCTAAAGTAGAATATTTCAATCCGGGACAGAGTATTAAGGATCGTATTGCCATTAAAATGATTGACGATGCTGAAGCTAAAGGATTGATCAAACCCGGAGGAACTATTATTGAAGGAACATCCGGAAATACAGGAATGGGTTTGGCTCTTGTTGCCATTCAAAGAGGGTATAAGTGTATCTTCACTACTACGGATAAGCAAAGCCAGTCGAAGGTAGATATTTTAAAAGCGTTAGGTGCAGAAGTAATCGTTTGTCCGACCAATGTGGAAGCGGATCATCCTGACAGTTATTATTCAACTTCTAAGCGTTTAAGTGAAGAAACACCTAATTCATATT
Organism: Balneola sp.; assembly: GCA_965215865.1. GTDB lineage: Bacteria > Bacteroidota > Rhodothermia > Balneolales > Balneolaceae > Balneola. The sequence goes on along the minus strand of OZ244125.1, from coordinate 2,033,961 downwards.
ACCCTAACCAATACGATAACCTGAGTAATACACAGGCGCATTATGAGAGTACAGGACCGGAACTTTGGGAACAGACTGAAGGAAAGATCACTCATTTTGTAGCCGGTATGGGAACCGGGGGCACTATTTCAGGAACTGCAAAATTCTTAAAAGAGAAAAACCCGGACATTAAGATCATTGGTATTGATAGTGTAGGATCTGTTTATAAGAAATATTTTGAAACTGGTGAATTTGATGAAAACGAGATTAAGCCTTACATGACGGAAGGGATCGGTGAGGATATTATTCCTGAAGCAATAAATTTCGAGTATGTTGATGAAGTTATTCAGGTAAACGATAAAGATTCTGCATTAATGACCCGAAGGTTGTCAAAAGAAGAGGGTTTATTTGTTGGATGGTCGTGTGGGTCAGCAGTAAAAGGAGCACTGGATTTTGCAAAAGAATATCCGCTAGGATCGAACGATGTTATGGTAATAATACTTCCTGATAGTGGAACCCGTTACATTGGTAAGATTTACAATGATGAATGGATGGAAAAACAAGGATTTTTAGATTAAAATATTATGGCTGAACAAAACCAAACAATGAACCCGGGACAAATGGAGATCGAACTCAAAGAAGATGAGGCTACCGGGACGTATTCAAATCTCGTGATGATCACTCATTCTCCATCAGAGTTTATTTTAGATTTTATCGCAGTTATGCCGGGTGTTCCAAAAGCAAAAGTAGTAAAAAGAATGATCTTGACACCTGATCATGCAAAAAGACTAGCAAATGCATTGAACGATAATGTGAAGAAATTTGAAGATGAGCATGGAGCTATTAATTCAAGTAAAGAAAAGGTAGATATACCAATGTACAGAGGACCTGTACCTGAGGCTTGATTATTTTTTTGCAGAAATAAGCAGAAATAACCCCACCAGAAAGAAACTTAAGTGAGCTATCGAGGCTGCTAAAGCAGGGCTGATAGCTCCATAATATCCGAATGGTTCTGCAATCTTCATAAATGCAAGATATAGAAAACTAATAGCTAGTCCTGCAGCCAGATAAATGCCTTTGCCACCTCTGCGCCTGACCGAGGCCACAGCGAATCCTACAATAATTACAATAATTATAGAGAGTGGGTATACCAGTCTTCCGTAAAACTGAACCTTAGGCATATTTACGTTTCCTGCACCGCTGCGTTCTATGGAGTTAATATAATTTATTGCTTCAGCGTATGTTAGTTGGTAAATATCGGAGGTAGATCTGGATAAATCCCTTGGGAAAATATTCAGTGTAGTGTCAATTTCGGAAATACTAGATTCCGAATAACCGGCTTGTGTAAATTCCCTTACTGTGACAGTTTTTAACTTCCAGTATTTACCTTCATCATTCCAAACCATTTGGTTTGCAGAAATCGTTTTTTTAATACCAACGCTATCACTGTTAGTTAATTCTATTCTATAAGCAATATCCTGATTCGAATCATAATAATTGACACTTAAAATTGAGTTTTTTGAAAGTTGTCTGTAGATATGATTTCGGTCGATAGACTCTGTTCTCTTTTTTAAGTATTTCTTTTCGAAAGAATTCTTTGCTTCATTTGAATTTGGGATAACATTTGAATCTAAAAAGCTAATAGTTCCTGCACAGAAAACTGCAAAAACAATATAAGGAACAATCAATCTGTAAAGGCTTATTCCTGCCGCTTTTAAAGCGGTAATCTCTAATCTTTCTGATAATTGTCCTGTTAAAAATAAACAAGCAGTGAATACTGCAACGGGAAGGATAAGGCGAGTCATTTCAGGAATATAATTCAAATAGTAATCGCCCCAAATTTCATTCATTTGAGCACCTTTGTCGGTATAATCATCGCTGTTTTCCGAAAAATCAATCATTATAAAAATGAATACCAATACCATAATTACAAAAAGAGTAATGGTAAATAGCCTGAAAATGATATATCGATCCAGCTTATTAATCATTTCTTGAAAAAATATCGGTTATTCTAAATTCGGTTGATAAACGGATTAGCAAAACTATTCCGATAAACGAGAATACTATATTAAATGACCACATTCCTACAAATGGTGATATAAAGAGTCGATCAGCTAACTTTTCTCCTTGTATGAGAGATATCCAGTAAAAAGTAAGAATCACCGTGCTAATTATTGCAGCAACTCCAAAGTTTCCTCGTTTTGTCATTATTCCAATAGGAGCTCCTAAAAGTATAAAGACAATACAAGCAAAAGGGATAGAAACCTTTTTATGTATTTCAACCAGGTACCTATTCATACTTTTTTTCCTAAAGGATATATTGGCATGAAGGTTCTGCAGACTGGCCTTATAGTCATTGAGATCAGATATGGAAGATTGTAATAACTTCATTTGGCTCAGGTAGTTATCCTGATAGTTTACAGTAACAGAAGAAGTAATTAAAGTGGTATCTGTACTAGGGTTAGTTTCTAATCTGCGCCTATAGTTTTTTGACCCTTCCGGACTGGAAATTGGTAACGTTTTATCAAGGTTTGATAACTGTGTGTAATGTTTATCTATATCTTTATGCAAAGAATCTACAATTACTTTCATAGATTGTATATTCATTGTACGGTCACTTCTGTTTCTTCTATTAGGGTCGGATTTCTCAAACGCGAGATCTGCCAGATCAAAAGTTATTCTATGCTCTTTAAATTTTGAAATCTCTAAAGTTGTTTTACTTCGGTTAGCGGTTGAAGGAAATTTCTGCATATTTCCATCAAATAGATAAAGAGAAAGCATGCTGCTGTTCTCGGAAATCAAGTATCCCTTTTTTGCTTTTATAAAAGCTTGGTCTGTATTTCTTGTAGCCTCCTGAAATAGAGTTATTCCGTACAAGCTATCAGTTTTGTTATCAATTACATCTACTAAGATAATATAACCGTCTATGCCGTCATAAAACTCGTTAGGCTTTAAATCGAATCCTGGTTTTTTTAATCTGATGTCAATAAAAAGAGAACGAGATTTGTGGTTTGCTTCCGGGAGCAGTTCATTCGAAAACCAAGCTAAAGCCATACAAAGCAATATGCTCGCTGTTAATACGGGCAGAATTACTTTCATCGGGTGAACACCGGAAGCCCTGATAGCTGTGAGCTCCTGAAGTTCTGAAAATTTTCCAAAAGCCATTAAGGTTGCAACAAGCACTGCCATGGGCGCTGCAAGAACAACCATGTATGCTAAATTTGTTAAAATAAGCTCAAAAATTATTCTTAATGGAATATCTTTTCCAATAAGTTGATCGATGTTGAGGATCAAAAACTGCATCAACAACAAAAACATCAATGTAAAAAAACAGAACAAAAAGGGACCAATATGCTTTTTTAAAAGGTCTATTTGAAGTTTGTTGATAAATTTTCTCAGCATTGAATATTTTTAAAGTACTAATCTCGTTTTCTACACGTAAAGAAAAGGAATTTATTGGATGAAAATATATAAAGGTTTGTAGATTTAAACTTTTAAGATAAGCGAATATATGTTATTATCGTTGCCAATTCGAATTCTAAAGAAGTTGTACAGCCTATAAATAAATTGCTACTAAACTAAGTTTTAAATCTACAGTTTTAGCTGTCTTTTGAATCAATCAACTAGGCTTTTATTTACTTCAGCGATGCTTCTCTGTGGCTCGGTGTTTTTTACCTCATGGAATAGCTACGCCCAACAAAGAACAGTAATTGATACTTCCAAAGTTGTCGCTGATACTTCTCTGATTGGAATTAAGTTTTATTTTCCTTTTAAATCATATCCGGTGAGTAATTTCTCGGGCAGAAAAATACCTAAGATTTACCGGTTGTCTGAAAATGATTTCAATACCCGAGTTTCGTGGGACACACTTTCTACGTATAAAATTCAGCAGCAGGTTAGCGGGACTTCTGTTTTAGTACCGGGATTTTATAGTTTTGAGAATTATGCAGCTCAAAAGAAAGAAGCTCAGAAAAGAGAGCTTTCCCGCTTGCTGATTCAAGAAGGCAAAAAGGAAGAACAACAGGGAAGAGGCCTTTTGGATTTCAGTCTAAGGATTCCCGGAGGAGAAAACTCAGCATTTACTTCAATTTTTGGAAAACCAGAAGTTAACTTAAGAGTTAATGGTTCTGCTAATATGAACGTAGGAGCGTCAATTCAAAAGGTAGAAGATCCCAATATCCCTGAAGACCAGCAGAAAAGAGTGGACCCTACTTTTAATCAAAACCTGCAGTTAAACATTCAAGGTAGTATTGGAGATAAACTTACTATAGCAACGGATTGGGATACAGAGAGAACATTTGATTATCAAAACCGACTTAAAATTGCATACACCGGGTATGAAGATGAAATTATAAAAAGCATCCAATTGGGTAACGTTTCTATGGAAACCGGAAATTCTTTGGTAAAGGGTGGTGGTGCTTTGTTTGGGATAAAATCTGTTGCTGAATTAGGACCTCTTAGAGTGACATCAGTGTTATCTCAACAAAAGGGAGAAAGTAAAAGTCAGTCAATTACAGGCGGTTCTCAGGAAGTTCAGTTTGAATTGAGGCCGACTGATTATGACGATGATCAGCACTTCTTTGTTGATTTCTATAACCGTCAACAGTTTGAAAGTAATATGCTAGACGCACTTCCAAGAACGATTCAGGAATTCCAGTATCCCCAAATGAATGTTTGGATAGAGGACGCAACAGGAGCAGCGCCCGGCGCGTCTGTTCGAGCGTATGCATTTGTTGATCTTGGGGTAGTAGAAAACCCGGACGGATCTTTTGAGCCGCCAAACCCTGAAAATGATCGAATTGATGATCAGAAACTGGAAGACAGAAGGGATAATAATTCTGTTCAAACTGATGATCTGAATTTAAAAGGAAGTGTTCAGCCGGGCAGCTATTACGTTAAGTTGAAAGAGGGTGAAGATTATGAATTTAACAGAGCTCTGGGGATAATAAGCTTAAAAAGAAGGGTGGGTAGTAATTCCACTCTTGCCGTTTCATTTTCCTATACTTCATCAGATGGTTCCGGAGACCTTGTTCAGGTGGGAGACCTTGAACCAAAAGATGGAAGTGTAACATATTTAAAGTTACTAAGGCCAAGAAACCTGACACCTGATAAATTTGCATGGGACTTAACTATGCGAAATATATATTCCTTGGGAGTTACTAACGTGACACAGGAAGGTTTAACGTTTGATTTTGAGATCACTAAAGACAATCAGTCGATTAACAGAATTCCGGGACGTACCCCAACACTTTTGGAAGATCTTGGTTTGGATCTTCAGGATTCCCAGCAAGCACTAGGTAAAGACGGCAAAATAGATTTTGACGGGCTTAGATTCAATCCTTTTACTGGGAAAATTATGTTTCCTTATTTGGAACCTTTCGGAGCCAGAATTGATACATTGATTTCAGGTTTACCTACAGATGAATCTGAATTGGTGTTTGATTCCCTTTATTCGGCAAAGAAAGACATTGCTTTTGAAAGTACCCAAAACAGGTTTTATGAGATCAGTGGTAATTCTAAAGGAGGGGTTTCAAGCTCGTTTTTTCTGGGTGACCTTGTGGAAGGCTCGGTAAAGGTTTTTGCAAACGGGGCAGAGCTTATTGACGGCGTTGACTACGAAGTTGATTATTCCTTCGGAAGTGTGAGCATTCTAAATGATAAGTTTTTAGCTCCAGGACAAAATCTACGGGTTGAATACGAAAACAATCAGTTTTTCTCTATAGGTCAAAAGAACTTTACAGGGGTAAGAGCAGAGTATTTTGTTTCCGATAATATCAGTTTAGGAAGTACTTTTTTCCGGTTAAACGAGCAAACTCTTTCTGAAAAAATCAGAATCGGAAATGAACCTATCAATAACACTGTTATTGGGTTAGATGCTAATGCAGAATTCGATACACCCTGGCTTACCCGTTTTATTGACAGAATCCCTCTTTTGCAGACAAGGGCAGAATCCAATTTCAGTGTAAGCGGAGAATTTGCCCAACTCAGACCGGGAGTAGCCCAAACGAATGCTGTAAGGGATGCTATTGACGATGGAATTTTATTTAATGATGAGGAAAACGGACTTTCTTTTATAGATGACTTTGAAGGTGCGGAGTTTAGTATTCCGTTTAAGATTGCTTCCAGATGGAACCTCGCCAGTGCACCTGCAGCTGTACCCGGACATGATACTGATTTTGAGGATAATCAAAACCCTGCTCCCGATCTGATGTCTAAGATAGCACGTTCTGATCTTCGGGCTCAGTTTGCGTGGTATGAAATTCCAAGAAACGTATCAAATATTTTAGGAAATGTTCAGGTTACTCCGGAATCCAGACCGGTATTTGTCAGAGATGTTTTTAGAGGAAGGGAAACAAATAATCCACAGGAGGAGATTATAACACCGTTGGATGTCTATTACAATCCAACTAAAAGGGGACCGTATAATTATAATCCGGATTTAAAAAACAAGCTTGAAAATGAGCCCGAGGATATGTGGGGTGGAATGACGGCAATTTTACCTACCGGACAGGAAGATCTTACTCAAAACAATATTGAGTTTCTGGAATTCTGGGTTCAAACTGTTTTGCCGGATGGTCGGGAACCTGATGCACAGGATATCAACGAAGATTATGCTGGTAAAATTTATATTGATCTGGGAATAATTTCTGAGGATGTAATTCCAAATAGCGTTTCTAATTCAGAGGATGGTTTGGCTCAAAACATTTCAAGTTTAGAAAAAGATGCTGCAGGAAGATCTTACATACCCACTATTCCTACACCTCCTCAGGGACAGTTTTCAAACGAAAACAGAGATCTTGAAGATGTGGGGCTTGATGGAGTTCCGAATGAAGATGGTTTCAATGCTGAAGCGACTGAAAAAGTCCTTTTCGCAAGCTTCCTCACAGATATGGAAGAAGCTTATGGGCTTAACAGTCCTGAGTATCAGGAAATAGAGTCAGACCCGTCTAACGATGACTATGTATACTACGGGGAATCTAAAGTGGACGGACTAAAACTTCACGAACGTTTTCACAGAGTAAGAGGCTATTACGACGGAAATACACCGGTTGCAGGGGGAGATAAACGAGCTGTTACAAATAAACCAGAGAAAGAAGGATTGATTACCCAGTCAAATGTTGAGATACAAAACGCTTATTTTCAATATGAGATAAATTACAATCCTGCTGATTTTGATAATCTGGAAATCGGTTCAGACAGCACATTTATCGTTGATAAAGTGGGAGGAGGAACTCAGGAAAGTACATGGAGATTAATTCGAATTCCACTTAATGAATTCACTCGTAAAGTAGGTAATATTAATGGTTTTCAGAATATTTCATATATCCGTTTGTGGATGTCAGGATATAAAGAACCTTTCACAATGCGTTTCGCTACTTTTGAATTTGTAGGTAGTCAATGGCGGGAGGCTGAAAATATCACTGAGTCCAGAGGAAGTGTCTCTGATTTTAAAGTTGCTACCGTAAACATAGAGGAAAATGCAAGCAGATCTCCGATTCCATATCGGCAACCTGAGGGAGCTATCAGAGCAGTAAACAGAGGCGCTCAGTCTCAAACACTGGCGAATGAGCAGTCTCTTGTACTTCAAACGGAAGGATTAGGGTCTCAGGAAATTAACTTTGTGAAAAGAGTATATCCCGGTGGTTTGAATTTCCTTAATTATTCAAACATCAGAATGTTTGTACATGGAGAGGGTTATGAGAACCGAGCAGATGCAGAACTTGTAATAAGAATGGGAACAGATCTCGACAACGATTTTTATGAATACAGACAACCTGTAACTCCAAGTGATCCTAACTTTAATTTTGGTTCATATGATCCATCAGAAGGAGGCCGGCTTAATTCAGAAGCAGAAGAAGTATGGAAATACGATAAAAACAGTATGAATATCGTTATTTCTGCTTTCAACGTTTTAAAAGAGGAAAGAAGAAATAATAACGGAGATCCCTCTGAAATTTACAAAGGGGAATCGGCTTTGCCTGATGGGATGGCACCGGGAGCAGTTATATCTATAAAAGGAAATCCATCGTTAGATCGTGTTTCGGAATTTGCAATAGGTATAAGAAACCCTCATGATATGAATAATTCAGATCCGGACGCTCCGGGAACACCTGTATTGGATGCTGAGTTTTGGGTAAATGAGCTAAGAATATCCGGCTTTGATAATGAAAATGGGTGGGCTGCAAATGGAAAAGCAAGTCTGAAACTAGCCGATTTTGCAACAATGAATGCAAATGTAACCAGGCAAACTACCGGCTTTGGTGGTCTGGATTCCCGGTTGGGGCAACGTAGTGTTTCTGATAATTTAGGATATTCGTTAAGCTCGACTGTAAATCTGCATAAGTTAATTCCCGATCGTTTCGGTTGGTCTTTTCCTGTAACGGTTTCTGCGAGGAGGAACTCTTCTACACCGAAATTTTTACCCGATCGCGGTGACATTCGACTGGATGATTTTATAGATGCTGAACGAGCCAGAACAGATATTCCAGATTCTGAAATAGAGCAAAACGTGAACGAAAAGATTGAGGAAGTTCAAACAGTTACCGAAGGATATTCATTGAATGTATCGAATATTTCAAAATCTAATTCTGAAAGTAAACTTGCACAATACACCATAGACAGAATGAAGTTGAGCTATGTGTACAATGAAGGAACTTCCAGAAATCCACAGTTGGCTCTTCAGAATAATTGGAATTACTCTTCGACTTTAAATTACGGGCTTACTTTCCCTAGGGTAAAACTTTTCAGGCCTTTTAGGTTTACAGAACAGTTACCGGGATTGAGTATTCTTTCAGGATTGAGAATAGGTTATATGCCATCGAGCATAAACGCCTCAACGAGTGTTTCCAGAAGCTACGACGAAAGGCGCAGAAAGATTTTGGGAGATAATACCATTCAGCCTATTCAGCAAACTCATTCATTTACACAAAAGACGAATTTTGGATTCAATTATAACTTTACGCCTTCCATAACAACTTCTTTTCGGTCGAACACAAATTTTGATCTGTCGAATATCGGAATTGAAAATTCAAATCAAACAGGAGTTGATAGTCTTCGTTTCCAGGTGAAACCTACTTTTGATGTATTCAATGAAATTCTTAGAACGGACTCTGTGTCCGCAAGGAGATCAAGTTACTCAGAGTCTTATACAGCCAGTTGGAGGCCAAAACTAAATACAATTAAGGCATTAGATTGGATTACTTATAACGCTTCTTATTCAGGTGGATTTCAATGGAATAACAGTCCTCGTGGATCAGATCTTGGAGCAAGAATTTCAAATACTTTTGATCTTACAAATACATTCAAATTCAATGTAGGTAAGATTATTGACGGGATTGGGTTTGTAGACGCAATGAGGGATAGTGATAAACAAGAATCCACTAGAAGAAAAAACAGCAAACCGGCAGCCGACGATACAACATCGACCGGAGGGATAAATATTCTGAAAGACACTCAGTTTGTTGGAAGAAAACTAGTTTTGGCTCTTTTCAGTATGAAAACCATTGATTTGAACTATCGAAAAGGAAAAAGCTCAAGTCAGCAGGGCTATGGAGGTCAATCACAGTTCTTCTATGCTTTTGGTGATCAAAATTCAGGTTCTTTCTCTCCGCCATTTGGTTATCGTACAGGTTTAGATGAGAGTATTTCCAGAGATCAATTAGTAAGGAATAACAACAGCCCATTAGCTATAAATAAAACGTATTCTGATAATCTGACACTGGGAACAACTCTTAAATTATTCGAAAACATTTCAATTGATCTGGATTGGACTACCCGTTGGGATGAACGGACTACAGAAACAATCACTTATTCAGAATCAGACAATTTCAATTCCGTAAGTATTTCATCAGGAGATATAAATTCTTCAGTATGGGCTTTCGGATCTGGTTATGAAGATTTCTTTCGTTCACAACTTCGGACTGCGTTTCAGGATTTAGACGGTGGAGTTATAGATGATGAAAATGGAAACAATGACGGCAGAACCGTATTGAACAGAGTTACGTTACAGGATGATTTTAGAAATTCTTATTTATCAGGAAATACTTCGGGGGTTGGGCAAAAGGAATTCACTCCTATTCCTAAACCTAACTGGCGCGTAACCTGGCAGGGTTTTGAGAAGTTTATTCCTTTTTTGGGAGATAATATGAATCGTGCATCACTCACACATAGTTATAAAGGGACTTATCGACTCGGATGGCAGTTTATAAATCAGTTTGGAGAACCCACTTCTCAGAATGTTGGTGGAATTACGATCAATGATAACAGAGATAAGTTTGAGCCGGCTTCTATTAATATAGATCAGAGATTCAGTCCGCTGATTCAACTAAATATTACCTGGAAGAATGCACTTAAAACCGATTTTGGATATGAAACGAGTAAACTAACCAGCTTTGCCTTATCGAGTAAAACAGTTTCTGAACGTAAATCCAAAGGATTTAAAGTAAATCTGAATTACACATTCCGAAAAGTGTCCATACCGATCTTTCCGAATATTAAAAACAACATAGATGTGGCAATAAGCGGGAACTTCAGTGAAGATTCGGACCAGAATTTTATTCTGGTGAATGATATTATTACAGCATTCCAAAATTTTAATGAAAATGGTACAGATGTAGATGCTTACGAATTCACCCCTCAGAACGAGACAGGGCAGAAGCGATATAATGGATCATTGGTTATTGGTTATCGTATTTCGAGTACCATAAATTCTAATTTTGAATACACTTACAATCGAATTATTCCAAAAGGGTCATCCATTCCTCCACGTACAAATCAGGAAATCAGATTCAATATCAGAATTGCTATTCAGTCCAGATAAGTGTCAGAGAATAACGAATATTGAACATTTAATAATGAATGTTGAGATGGAATAAGTATTCATAATTGTATCACAAACTGCGCTTAACATCTTCTCCCTTACTTTTATATTTTGCTCGCAACTGGCTTTATTTTCTTTCTTTCATGAGATTAAGAAAAATTTGGAATCACATGTTCTCCAATTTCTTCTATCAATTCTATGGAAGGTCTTGAGCCATACTTTAAATTTAAGATCACATGATTGACACCATAAGACTCTAATAATTTCAAATGAGCATTCAAATATTCAGTTCCTGATCTGAATCCAAGATGAATAGGGGTCGGCGCACTTTTTGGATCTATAGTCACGTCTACATATAGGGACTGCATAAAGGGTTTCCAGTCTATTTGTATTTTAGAAAGTGAATTTCTCCATTGTTGCATCACCAATTCCAAGGTTTTGAAATCTCTAGGATAATAGAGCCAACCATCAGAATGTTCAGCAATCCAGTCTAATGACTGACCGGAATGACCGGTTACAAGCATAGGTGTTTTCTTGTAATACTTTGGTAGTAGATCAATTCCTCCATTTGTGTTGCCATAAAATTTTGAAGTGTATTTAGGAAAATCTCCTCGCAATGCTTTAATGTAATAAAAACTATCTCTAAAGAGCTCTGATTTGTTTTCTAACTGCTGATCAAATGCAGGATATTCGATGGGGCGATCCCCAGACGCTACACCCAAAATTAGTCTTTCGTTTGATAGTATTTGAAGACTGTTTATTGATTTAGCGGTGTGAACAGGATGACGCAAAGGCAGAATGATACTTGCAGAACCTAAAGCAATTTGCTTGGTCTGATTCATTATATGAGTCATATAGATCCAAGGATCATAAAGCTGCCCTGCATCACCAAAATTCGGGTCATTAAAAGGAACATCCCGAAACCAAAGTGCTTTAAAACCCAATTCTTCTGCACGTTTAGCGAGTTGTTCTTGATTTTCCATTTTAGCAATTGAACCTCTATATGCTTCTAATGGGAATACCAACCCTAAGGTTAATTTACCTTTCGATGCTATTTTAAAATAAACACTCATTTGCTATTTCAAAATATTGTTTGTTACAGAGATCAATTGATCGATTTTATCTTGATCGTACGCATCAGTATGAGCATCAGAAAAATCTCCATGGTCATTATCAAAGTATTTCCCATTGTTTGCTGCGTACTTTTCTGCAATCGCTAGTTCAACTAAAATATCGGCTCCTTTATCTGCCGATGACCAATGCCGGCCATAAGCTTCTTGCACCATTTTGGTATTTAATAGTGAACCCGGATTTACAGCAATTGTAGTTATTTCAGGATGATTTTGTGCGAAAGTAAAACTCCACATCGTCAAAGCTAATTTACTTTGGGCATACGCTTCATTACTCGAAATATGTTCTTTTCCGACTAATGCATCCATTGAAACGGTTGCTTGTGCGGCCGAACTTAAGTTGAAGATTCTTGGTGATTTGCTGTTTTTAAGAATAGGCAACAAACCATTTGTAAGGAGGTAAGGGGCAAAATAATTGACGGCAAAACGCATGTCTAATCCATCTTGGTTTTGTTCAATACTACTCTTGAGAACTCCGGCATTATTGATCAATACATCAATAGATGAAAACTCATTAGATACGTCGGCTATCATTTTGTTGACGCTATCAAAATCAGAAAGATCTGATAAAAAACCGCTGACACGATCATTATTTGTTATTTCTTTGATTTCTGAAATCGTGTTTTTCAGTTTCTCGGAATTTCTTCCGTGCATAATTATTTTATGTCCATTTTCAGCCAGTTTAGTTGCAGTTAACTTACCAACACCATCTGTGCTTCCTGTGATTAGTATTGTTTTCATCTTTGTTGGATTTTGATATTTCCGTTTGTTCTGATGTAAAGAATAGTGTCCTTATTCATAGTTGAAAGGGCATGAATGGCTTTGGCTGTTGAGCTAAAAGAACTTCCGGCGTCTAACACTTTTGTTTCTTGATTTTGAGGAAGTGTATAATTCAGATCACCTTGGATTACAACCGCGTGTAGCTCTGTTCCATCTGTTTTTATAGTCCCATTGTACTCTTTGGTAAGCTTTACAAAAAGTCCTTTTGAGCCATTGGAATCCCATAGAAAACTAATTTCAGCACTACTATTGGCATCGATCCAATTAGTCTTTTCGCTGTCTAACCAAACGACATTTGAAGCGTCTATATTATTGGGGCGTTCTCCGTTGTCGTATGCTTCCTCGATGGGTTGCACCAAATAAGGTCCTCTATCAATTTCTACTAAAGCTATATTTTCCTCGCCTTGAGCAGCGGTAATATGAGATTCTCCTTTGGGTTGTGTCCAGAAACTACCAGGTTTCATCCACATGCTTTCTGCGGCAGGATCATCGTTGTGGATACTACCTTTTATAACAACAGCTCTATACGTTGCATTATGAATGTGAGGTGGGGAAGAGAAACCGTTAGCAAACTTTGCGAGGAATCCTGTTGCAACTTCTCCGTTTCTATCTCCCCAAATGGTTCCGGCTTGTGGACTTTGATCTCCTCTTGCCGGATTTAATTTTTCCCAAACAATTTCAGAGCTTAATAAAACAGTATTCGTTGGATTTTCGATATTCTCCGAAACCGTTTCGGGGTGTTCCTTTTTCTGACTTGAGCAAGAAACTAATACTCCGAGTATTGCAAGTAAATAAGTTATCGATTTATACATGTTATAGAATTTGAGTTGTTTCGTTCAGTTTAAAAATTGAAAGTCTTCTCTTTTCTAAACTATAATTATTATAGTTGCAAAACTATGTATAGTTATCTATCATTGCAATAACGGTCAAAAAGGATAGTATAATTTTATGGAAACAGAAGAGCCCAAAAAGTTAAAATTCAAAGGTAGTGAGTACCCCTGTTGTACAAGTCTCACTATGGGAATTATTGGTGGAAAATGGAAAACGGTAATTTTATATCATTTAATTGATAAAACGCTTCGCTATAATGAGTTAAGAAAAGAGATGCCTACTGTTACTGAACGAACATTAAGCTTACAATTAAAGTCGATGGAAGAAGATGGATTGATCAATCGGAAGGTATATACTTCTAAGCCACCCTTAAAAGTAGAGTATTCATTAACAGACTTTGGAAAAACTTTAATTCCTTTGATTCAATCTATTGCGGATTGGGGCGATTTTGTGGTTGAAAATTATTATGAATAATTTTTTTATAAACAAGTCCAATGAAAACTTAGCTTTATTTCAATTCAATTACGTCGTCTAATACATAACATTGGTCCCATTTCTTCATTCCTATTTTAGGATAATAGTCTACTGCTTTAGGTGCAGCCAATAAGATTAATTTTGCTTTGGGTGATTCCAATTTAGTACGTCTTATTAGTTCTTTACCGATTCCCATTTTTTGATAAGATTGGTCAACTGCTAAGTCAGATAAATAGGTGCAATACATAAAATCCGTTAAAGACCTTGCTACCCCGATCAATACATTGTTTTCCCTGGCTGTAACAATCAAATTTCCATATTCTAGCATTTTGGAAATTCTTTCGGGTTCGTTTACAGGTCTTCTTTCTCCTAAAGTTGATTTATTAAGTACTTCGATAAATTCCTGAGGAGATAGATTATTTTCTATTTGATACTTTATCATAAAATATGTGGTGAAAGCTGGTTATCTCATATTGAGGTCTTTTTTATAAAACACATCATCAATAGGGTTCTTTATAAAATTTAGTGGCAGTTTACTTTTTCCTATTTTCTGAAATTCATTTTTTTCGTAGAATTTATGAGCGGCTTTAAATTGATCCATTGTTCCTAAATAAATACGGCTAATACCTTCTTCACTTGACCAATCAAAAACGTTATTTAACAGTAGTTGGGCTGTTCCAAAATCTTTACCTCTGTACTTATACTTTACAAACATGTTTTTCAGGACAGAGAAATTACTTTCTGTTTTCAAAACGCCAACTGTTCCGACTATTTCACTTCCATAAAACGCAACCCAATATTTATCAAGTAAGACGCTTGTAGATTTTCTCCCGCTAGAAATAGGAAGAAGAAACTCGTTTGAAATTTCATTTATCATGACATCTATTTCGTCTTGATGGACAGTATCATATGGACGTATTTCTATTTTAAGCATTCAGGTTATTTTATAGCTTTTGCCAACTTATGTACAAATGGACTGAATTGCGTATATACTTAATTATCCTGATTAAAGCGAGAGTTTTGGAGCTTAGTAAACGAGATGAACCCCAACCCACCAACACTTAAAATCAGGCACAAATACCCCAGCCAATCTCCGAATTTAGTATAAATGGTTTTAGTGGATTTTGATGGAACGTCAAAGGTGAATCCGGTGCGTTCCCAGTAGTTGGTTTTTTGGAGTACATTGCCTTCAGGATCAATGATGCCGGAAAATCCGTTGTTTGCACTTCTCACGATCCAGCGATCAAATTCGATAGCTCGTAATCGGGCGTAAGCAAAATGCTGATAATGTCCACTGGTATTTCCCCACCATCCGTCGTTGGTAATAATGGTTATAAAATCAGCTTCGTCTTTTACAAATTCTCTGATCCACGATGGATACACAGAATCATAACAGATCAATCCCTGAGTGGTAAAACTGTTTGTTTTAAGGGAAGTAGCTTCCAGACCTTTACCAAATCCAGCGATATTTCCCCAATCCAGCCAACCGAAAACATCTACCGCATTAAAGAATTCCACGAATGGGAAGCGTTCTACAACGGGGACCAAGTTATGCTTGTCGTAACGGGTGCGTTCACCATCAGCATTTACATAAAGAGTAGCGTTAAAGTAATTTCTTGCCCTTCCATTAACCATATCTCTGTACAAAGTTGGAGGCTCTTCATAGAGTTCAAATAAACCGGTTCCGGTAATCAACGAAGCATTCCAAGCTAGGGTTGAATCTGAAATACTGACAGTCGTTCTTGAATTCATGTAAATTCCTGCATCAACCGCATTTTCAGGCCATACAATAAGTTCAGTGTCATCGGTTATCACTTTGCTCGTGATGCTGAAAAGACTATCCATCAACACAGAATGACTGCCCAATCCACCATGACTTTCATAAGAATCATGATTGGGCTGAATGACCGCTACGCTGGTTGTTTTGATTGCCGGTGCTTCAGTAGAGCCCAAAAACATCATGAGTGAAATTCCGGATGGCAACAGCAGGGCAAAAGTAGCCGCCAGAGCAATAGATTGCTTTTTATTTTTAAACGCCAGAAAAGCTAACGAGCTGGTAAAGATCACCCAAAAAGAAATTCCGAGATGTCCCGTAGCAGAGATGTACTGGATCAGAGAAACCTGATTTGCCCATGCATTTCCTAGTGTTAACCAAGGCCAGGAAAGATCCCAATTATGGTGCAGAAATTCATAACTCACCCAAATAGAAGCATGCAAAAGAGCGATCAGCCATGTTTTATCAAATCGCTTTGAACAGACCCGAAATAGAACCAGTGGAATGGTCATGATTGCGGCGTTTGCCAGTATGGCTGCAATTCCTGCGACCAGACTTGCCATCATTAACCAGTACGTTGTGATCAGATTCCAAACTACAAATCCCGCATAACTGTAATAAGCCAGTTGTTTATTGGAATCACATTTATCAGCCAGCAAAAATAAAAGTATAAAAGCAGGAAAGCTCAGAAATGACAGATCAACAGGAGGGAAGCTCAATCCGAGTAGAACTCCGGC
Organism: Balneola sp.; assembly: GCA_965215865.1. Taxonomy (GTDB): domain Bacteria; phylum Bacteroidota; class Rhodothermia; order Balneolales; family Balneolaceae; genus Balneola. Next base: position 2,017,437 of record OZ244125.1, on the reverse strand, counting down.
TGTGATAGATAACGCCCATTTGTTTTCGAGAAATTTGTTCATCAATTATTTCTTATTCGATTTTTGGAAAATAATATAGTAAAAGTCATCCATGTAGATGGCAGATAATTCATTGAAGATCTTAAATCTAATTGCTCAAATATAATTCGCCCTTAGTATTTAAGACGGAAAAGAGAGCGTGATCCGGATGCGTCTGCGAAGCAGGAATAATCCTTTCCGGTGAAGAGTGTATTAATTTTCTCTGAATGAACGAAGACCTTTAGGATTATTCAGCGTAGGATCAGTGAACCCGGCTTAAATACTTCGGCTTGATCTTTTGCTACTTTTGTATCAAGACAAAAGTAGGTGCCTATTCTAATCTAAGTGTGTTTACAGGATTCAGTTACTTTGTTTATGTACTTTTGTGCCGATACTGAGCTTCCTCAGCACAGGCTTCAGTACCAAAAACTCCCGACAAGAATTATTGGGGCGAACTCCATTACATCGACTAATCATTACAAAAGGTCTCCGTTCGTATGATACATATTCAAGAATCCGCCTGAGTGTAATGATTGCTCCTTCGGAGCCGTCGATTTCATTGCGTTCTTTCTCGCCAATAATTCTAAAGGTCGGATTATTTGGAAGCTATTAGAGATTCAGAGGCTATTGTCGAAGGATCTTCACGACTATAATTTGCTTCTACAAATACTTGAAGATTCTTCGCTATCGCTCTGAATGACTCTTTAATTTTAGATAAACTCAAATTTAAAAATCCACTTATCATTCAGAATATCCTTTTCCTGCGACAACCACAGCAATTTCACCTTTGATGGAAGCTCTGTTTTCAAACTCTTCTTTTAATTCTGAAATAGGAGCTCGTACCACTTCTTCAAATTTCTTTGTGAGTTCACGGGCAACCGCTGCCAATCGTTCCGGTTCAAAATGTTCTTCCAATTCTTTGAGTAATTTTACAATGCGATGCGGACTTTCATAGAACACGATCGTCCGTTCTTCTTCAGATAGTTCTTTCAGTCGTTTTTGTCGTCCCTTTTTTGGCGGAAGAAATCCTTCAAAGCAATATTTATCGCAGGGAAGTCCGCTTGCCACTAAAGCTGTAGTAACAGCATCAGGTCCGGGGATAACGGTAACCGTAATTCCTTCTTGTTTAATAGCCCGAACGGCCAAAAATCCCGGATCAGAAATCCCCGGCATACCCGCATCAGAGATCAATGCAACCGATTGACCACCCCTCAAAATATTCAATACGTGTTCAACTTTATGATGCTCATTATGGAGATGAAACGAAAATTTCGGAGTGTTTATCCCAAAGGCGGTCAATAGTTTGCCGGAAGTACGGGTGTCTTCACAAGCAATATGATCTACAGATTTTAAAACTTCTACCGCCCGGGGCGAAAGATCACCAAGATTACCAATCGGAGTAGCTACAATGTAAAATGTTGACACGATTAAAAATGATTTGAAAGAATTTCGGAATGAAATTATACAATTAAGAATTAACTTAAGATATTGATTATTGAACAATACTTAATTTTTAATTGAACAAAATGAATTTTACGCCTTCAGGTTTAAATCACATTACTATTCGGGTAAACAGAATTGATGCATCCAAAGAATTTTACGGAGACATTCTTGGATTTGAAGTTATAAGAACTATGGGACAAAGCATGGCTGTCTACGATATTGGAGGTGGAGACACCATGGTAATCGTGGAAGCTGAAACCAGTTATGATCCGACTTCCAGAGATTTTCGTGTAGACCATTTTGGGTTTTATGTGGAAACACCGGAGAAAATAGATGAGCTGGCAAAATACTTCAGAGAAAAAGAAGTTACGATCATGAGCGGTCCGGCAAACAGAAAAAAGGGAAGATTCTTATTTATAGCTGATCCTGATGGGAATATGATCGAATTTATGTACGAGGAAGAATAAAAGGCCACTAAAACACGAAATCACTAAAATTTTTGTGTTTTGTTCTCATTCCGAACATCTCGTTGTGCTCTCCTTCGGTATGTGGATTTGAGGCTCTGCCTCAATGAAAGCAGAGCTTTCAAGCTTAGTTCCGTAGCTGAGCTGCGGAACTAGCAGAATTTAGCAACACTTTTTGAACTTTAGCCACTCAGGGTCATCCCGAACTTGTTTCGGGATCTTTGTAAGGAATAGTTCTTGAAGCTGTCTGAATTACCCTAAACAAAGGCTAGGTATACTTTCATACAAATAATCGAAGAATTATGACCCAGTGTTAAAGGATTGGTATGAAACATTAAAAGACCGGGAATCAAGAAAAAATAAAAGCCTTTTCGTAAGATCCCGAAACAAGTTCGGGATGACCTGGCTTTTTAAAAGAGTAATAACAAATGATTTTTTGTCAACAGATTGCTATACATATACATGCATGACCTTAATTTTTATTATTAGTCCACTTTGCTATTTTGGGATATGAGCATTAAAAAAAGATAAATCAGCCACTAAACCACAAAATCACTAAAGTTTTTGTTGTTCTGTGACAGCCCTGAATATGAAAAATAAAATAGAAAGAGAATTAGGGCAGAAGGAGTTTGAAAACGAGATAGAGTTAGGTCTCCGCAACCAAGAGCTTGATAAAGAAAAACAGAAAAAGCTCGATGAAGAATATCACCCTGCTGTGCTATTAGTGTTAAATTTCTTTGGTAATTTAGTTGTTGGCTATATTATTTTTTTTCTAACTATATCTTTTTTAATTCAAGTTTTTCAATTTTTTCCGGATAGTATAAATAAGGTATACTTTCTCGTATTTCATTTGATAATTTGGATATTTGCTATCATTGGGGCTTTTACAAAAAAATCACCTTGGGAAAAACTTCTCAGGTAAGTTCGATCACTTCTGAATTTCTGATATCAAAATAATCTTCTTCGTCCCAATTGGTGTTGATCACAATTCCACCCATCAGGTATAATTTTTTACCTACAAGTGCATCTTTGCAATCATGGATAAGCTCTTTCACTTGAGTATGAATTTTTTCATAAGCTTTTTCAGTCACTTCTTTGATCTGATCGTCAGCGCTTAGAATTTGATCTCTTTCGGCATTCAGCATCTTAACAACCTGAGCTTGTTGATAATCAGATGCGGTTTCTTCACCAATAGTTGACGGATTTTGAATTGCAGATAATCCGGCAATGAGAGAACCGCAACAAGTGGAGTTAGAATCTTGTCTTTGGCGAAGGATTTCTCCGGATTTTCCTTCTTTAGATACTCCGATATGCGGACCGTATAAAATAAAAGCTCCTCCTTTATCAGGAATATGACTGGCAAAAGCCATCACGCCTGTTTTCCCGGTAAAAGGTAGTCCTGAAATTCCACCAAACCTGAAAGGACCCGGTCCCACAAATAATCTGCTGAAAATATTAAATGAATTATTTACTTCATCAGAGCAGATCGAAGTTCCCCAAATAGTTCTGGATAAGATAAACCCCTGAAGATTTAACTCACTTGTGATCTTTTGTTCCAGTTCTCTTATTTGCAGTGCTTTTGGATAGTGTGCTTTAACAGACATGTAATTTTTGATATCCGGTTTAAATTTCCGGAGCCAAAATAAAAAAAATCTTTAGGAATGTTCGAGCATATATCAGGAAATCTTTTATTAAAAAGAATTATAGGAGGAATCTCATTATTGGTAGAATTAATCCGTATATTCAGAGCTTACTGAATCGTGAGTTCGCGATAAGACTGGAAATGTAACAACCTTCAGGTTTATAGATCATTGCTGGCTTTTATGAATCAAGCAGTCCCGCTTGCCTCTTGTCATTAGCTCACCTCTAATAATAAAATGACCCGGGCAGGAATACTCACAGCACAGTTTTTGAACGGGATAAAAACGGTTAAAATTATATGCCAACGTTCAAAGAACTAGGTTTAAAACAAGAACTGCTCGACGCAGTTGAAAAATTAGGGTTTACAGAACCCACAAAAGTACAGGAATTAGCAATACCTACTATTCTCGCTTCGCAGCGTGACCTTATTGCACTAGCGCAAACAGGAACAGGTAAAACCGGTGCATTCGGACTTCCTGCTTTAAATCAAATTGATACAAATTCAGACAATGTTCAGGTTTTGGTGCTTTCACCAACTCGTGAATTAGCCATTCAGATCGCTCGTGATCTTAAGGATTTCGCAAAATATCAGAAAGGAGTTAAAACAGTAGCAGTTTACGGTGGAGCTAATATCTCTACTCAGATCAAAGCACTTAATAACGGTTGTCAGGTAGTGATCGGAACTCCCGGTCGTATGCTGGATCTCATCAACAGAAAAAAACTTGATGTTCGCAATGTAAGAACACTTGTATTGGATGAAGCTGATGAAATGCTGAATATGGGTTTTCAGGATGATTTGGATGCAATTCTGGCTGATACTCCACGTGAGAAACAAACACTTTTATTCTCAGCAACGATGCCGAAAGCAATTGCTAAGATGTCAGCGAAGTACATGAACAATCCGGAAGAGATCGAAGTTGGTGAACGTAATGCCGGTGCGAAGAATGTTGAGCATCACTATTACATGGTTCATGCAAAAAACAGATTCGAAGCGCTTAAGAGAATTGTAGATATGAACCCTGATGTGTATGGGATCATTTTCTGCAGAACACGTCGTGAGACTTCCGAAATCGCTGCTAAACTGAACAAAGACGGTTATGATGTTGATCTGCTCAACGGTGATCTTTCACAGGCTCAGCGTGATGATGTGATGAATCGTTTCAGGACAAAAGAACTTGAATTATTAGTGGCAACTGATGTAGCTGCTCGTGGACTGGATGTAAACGAATTAACGCACGTAATTAACTACAACCTACCTGACGACCTAGAAGTTTATATCCACAGAAGTGGTAGAACAGGTCGTGCCGGTAACTCAGGTATTGCTATTTCTATTATCCACACAAGAGAAACTCGCAGAATTCGCGATCTGGAAAAGATGTCCGGTAAAGATTTTATCAAAAAAGAAGTACCAAGTGGTGAAGAGATCTGCGGAATTCGTATGCTGGATCTTATCGATACCATCAAAGACACAAAAGTGAATGAAGATCAATTACAGAAGTTTTTACCACAGGCGATGGAAAAGCTCGCTGATATGGATCGTGAAGCGTTGATCAAGAAATTCCTGTCTGTAGAGTTCAATCAATTTTTGGATTATTATTCTAATTCCAATGATCTGAATGCTCAAGGTGGTAATGATAGAAAAGGAAGCAGAAATAACGATCGCGGCGGAAGAAATGATCGTGGTGGCAGAAGTGGCGGTAGAGATCGCGGAATTACCGAAGCAGGTTATGAGCGTTTCTTTATAAATGTTGGAAGACGAGACGGACTTAATCCTGTTCGCTTGATGGGACTGGTAAATGAACAACTAAATGGTTCTAAGCCTGATTTCGGTAAGATCGACCTTCAGAATAATTTCTCATTCTTTGAAGTTGAAAGCGGTTATGAAGGTGCGTTGACAAATGGCGTAACCGGTGCTAAGTTTGAAGGCAGAGATGTTGCCGTTGAGCGTGCTCAGGATGATAAAAAGAGCAATTCCGGTGGCGGAAGAAGCGGCGGCGGAAGAAGAAAAAATAACGATGGCGGTTTTCCAAAAGGAAAGCGTAAAAGCAGTAATCGAAAAAGAAGTAGAAAATGAGCGAATATGATGTAGTCATTTTAACAGAATCCAGATATTTGAATCCGGAGAAAGTGAATGACTACATTCAAAACATTTTAACGGAAGAGGAACTGCTCAAAAAAGCTTTAGAGAAACACGATCTAAAAGTGATTCGTAAAGATTGGGCAGATCCTGATTTCGATTGGTCTTCTACCAAATGCGCCATTTTCAGAACTACCTGGGATTATTTTGATCGGTTTGAAGAATTTCAGCAGTGGCTAGATCGTGTTGAAACTCAAACAAAATTCATCAACCCTGCCTCTATCATCCGCTGGAATATGGATAAACATTATCTCCGGGATCTGGAGAAAAAGGGTATCAGAATTGTAGAGACGTTGTATATCAAAAGAGGGGAAAGCAGATCTCTCTCAGATATTTATAACGATGCAGGTTTGGAAGATGTGATCTTAAAGCCAACCGTTGCCGGAGCCGCTCGTCATACTTATAAGCTCAATTCAGATAATATCGCTGATCATGAAGTAGTTTTTGCAGAATTAATTGCAAAAGAAGATATGATGCTTCAGCCATTCCAGTATAACATTGCCACAAAAGGCGAGGTTTCGTTTATGGTGATGGGAGGGAAGTTCACACATGCTATTCTAAAAAAAGCAAAATCAGGGGATTTCAGAGTGCAGGATGATTTTGGTGGAACCGTTCATAATTATGAAGCTTCAAAAGAAGAGATCACATTTGCAGAAGAAGTAGTACATGCTTGTAAGCCGTTACCTGCGTACGCTCGTGTAGATGTTATGTGGGATAATGATGAGCAACTAGCAGTGTCTGAAGTTGAATTAGTTGAGCCGGAACTTTGGTTCAGAGAATGTCCGGAAGCTGCGGATGTTTTGGCGGGAGAGGTGGAAGAGTTGATAAGGAAATAAGTAAATGAGCGATAAGTGAATAAGCTACTTATCACCTTATCCACCTACCTACAAATTATCTGATTTATAAAATCATATTCATTTATTTGTTGAATAGCTTCTCAAGGTTTATAACTTTTTCCTTAACATTTAAACTTTCAAGCATCCCCGAAATCCTCTTGCTGCATAATACGAATCAGCACCATTGTGATAGGTAAAGACTTGATTATAACGCCGATCACAAAACAGTGCACCGCCTAGTTTTCTTACCGCAGAATGGGTCGATATCCAACTGGAAGTTTTGGTATCAAATTCCCCATAAGACTGTAATTTGTAATATTGTTCTTCAGTCAAAAGTTCAATTCCCATTTCATTAGCGACATCGATCACAGAACTTTTAGGGGGATATTTTTTACGGGATTCCAGTGCTTCGCGGTCGTAGCATAGACTTCGTCTGCCTTTAGGGCTTTCCGTGGAGCAATCCACAAAAAGATAATCTGAATCAGTATGAGTAAGATCTACAATATCCGGTTCTCCTCCGGTGGCTTCCATTTCATTCAGAGTCCAAAGTTTATCAGAATCAGCTTCCAGTTTGGATTGAATTTTATCCCATTCATAACCTTTATGACGATGCATGTTTTCCTCAAAACGGCTTTTCAATGTTTTGATCAATTCTTCCTTTAATTCGGAACTCAATTCTTTTTTAGTAGACATTTTGGGTCTTATTTTAGTCGTTCCAGCTTTCCTTTTCGTTTTACGATGTTTTTGTAATCCCATTGAATTTCCCGTGATTTCTCAAGCCATTGCTCCAGATCTTTAGTATTGATCTGGTCAACATCAGTATATCTGATTGAAGCATCTTTGAATTTTCCGGTTCCGGGCTTTAGTTGATCTTCTTCAAAGCCCATACCGCTCCAGAACATCAATCTAATGCAGTCTTTCAGTTTACTATATCCCACAATCGGGTTTCCATCCAAAAACCACACCGGATGGGCATGCCACATCTTATTTTTTGTTTCAATAAGGGTTTTGTTGATCTCCTTGTAAAGTCGATCGCAGATCTTTTTATCAGACTCAGCCTGTTTGTCGTGATATGCTTTGATGTCTTTTTTCATCTTAGTAAATAAATAATGTGGGGGATATCTTATCTACTTCTCCACTTATTTACAAATTGATTTTGTAATTACGCTGAGTTTAGATTTAATTTCATATTCACAAAACAATCGCTGTTATGAATGATCAATGGAAAAGCTTTACAAAGAAAATAGCCGTTAAGGCACCAATGCAAAAGATCTATGATGCATGGACTACTCAGGAAGGTTTAGAAAGTTGGTTTCTGAGAAGTGCCGGAGCAACAAAAAAGGATGGAAGTAAACGTCCTGCAGATGAATATTACGAACCCGGAGATATGTTTTACTGGATGTGGTACGGCTATCCGGATTCTGTGTATGAGGAGAGAGAAGTTTTGGAGTTAAACGGCAAAGATTATTTTCGGTTTATGTTTACGGATCAGTGTGATGTGGAAGTAAAACTATCGCAGATCAATGATGAGCACGTTATGGTGGAGCTGTCTCAACATAATATCCCAATAGAAGAAGACCCGAAGAAAAACCTGTATGTAGGTTGTGGAGAAGGATGGATGTTTTATATGACCAATTTGAAATCAATTCTGGAGGGAGGAATTGATCTTCGAAATAAAGACGAGAGTTTGAAAGGAGTTTTTAATGCGTAAATAGTGATTAGAGATTAGGTGATTGAGTTATTAGTATTCTTCCTCAATCACCTAATATCCAATAACTCAATTCCCTTGTTTCTTAGATTTGATCTCAGGCCAGTTTTGCTCTGCATTCTTGCTGAGATTCTCTTCGTCTTTATTCCACTTGTCTAAAGTATTGGTAAAGAACTTATTGTAGAACAATAGCAGTTTGCCGTCTAAGATCTTATAAGTATTGGGATTTGCATCCGCTGTATATCCATTTCCAACAGCATAAGCACACCAACCGCCGTAAGCAGGAGCGTATTTCGCTGGATCGGCTTTAAATGTGTTTAAGTTCTTCTGATTAGCGAACTGATATGTAGCGCCTTCATATTCATAAGTAAGATCTTCTTTTCCTTCCTGAGGTTCTTCAGAAACGAAATAGCTCACCGGATCATATCCCTTTATAGCTATGCCATCATCATCAATATTCAGGTGTTTGGTACTCATCATATCCTGAGCAATACCTAACGTTGATAACCCAAAAACAGCAATCAGAGTTAATAATAGTGATTTCATTGATGTATAATTTATTTAATGTTATGACATTAATGTATAAACATTGAGTGATGTAGTTGTCACGGAAGTATAAATTATAAGGCAAGAATAAAAATCCTCCTTCGAAGGAGGTGTCCGACGACTGGCGGACGGAGGATGTTGTAAAGTTTAGAAACTCAAAAGCTGCACAACATCCTTCTGAACCTTGTACTGTACATGATTCAGTATTGATTCAGAATTAGTAGGGTACGCTAAGTTTATAGATTTGCAGATCCTTCGGAAGTATCCTCAGGATGACTTGGTGTTGCTATAATTTAGTAGGATTTGGTGCATCACCATAAACTTCTTTGGGATCGAATACTTTTTCTGATTCTTCAAAAGCGAGTTCACCGTCTTTTTCAAAGAATGCATCACCGGTTGGTATGCTTCTGTAAAAACAAGAACGATAACCAACATGACAGCTGGCACCATTGCCTTGAACTTCCACACGCAACCATACACAATCCTGATCATCATCAATTCTCATTTCTTTAACGATCTGTGTCAAACCTGAAGTCGCGCCTTTGTGCCATAAAGTTTCTCTGCTTCGGCTGTAGTACACTGCTTCGCTCAGCTCAATGGTCTTCTTGAATGCTTCTTCATTCATGTATCCATGCATCAGCAATTCACCGGAAGTATAATCAGTGGTTACTACAGGAATTAATCCATCTTCCTGAAATTTCGGAGCCAGATCGTTGGCTTCTTCTACTTGTTCTACGGATAGTCTTTCTTTAAAAGTAATTTTACTCATAGTCTAGAAATCTAATAACCATTAACTAATAACCTGATTTAGTTAATGGTTATTAGTTATTTGTCTTCGTTAAGTTCATTGTATTGTTTTTCTGGATTTTCCGGAACAGGATCGTGTCCATCGCCGCCCCAGGGGTGACAACGGCCAATTCTCTTAATTCCCAGCCAAAATCCTTTTAATGGTCCCCATTCCTTCACAGCATCAATCATATACTGAGAACAAGTGGGGGAATATCGGCAGCTGCTTCCCAGCCATGGAGAAATAGCAAGCTGATAAAAACGTACAAGTCCAATGAGTAACTTGCTGAATATGATTTTCAGCAGGTTCATCAGTCAATTTCGAAGGAAGTTCCTTCTTTTCCATCCATGAGCTGTACGCCAAGCTCTTTCAGGTCATCCCGGACTTTATCCGAGAGTGCAAAATTCTTGTTTTCTCTGGCTTCTTTTCTGATCTCGATAAGAAGTTCCACAAGTCCTTTGGTCAATTCCTCATTGCCTCCAGCGTTTTCCTGTGGCCAGATTCCAAGTACATCATCAACTACCGTTTTGATCACAGACTTAACTTCTTCGATATTCGAAGGGGTCTTCTGATCGTTGATCGATTTTCTGAGTTCTTTCAGTTTTTCGAAAACAACCGCAATTGCTTTTGCTGAATTGAAATCATCATTCATTACTTTCTCAAAAGAGGATTTAAAGCCTTCGATATCGAACGATTCTCCGGAACCATTTTCTGCTTTCTCAATAGTTGAGATCATGGAATGAAGGTTTTTCAGCCCTGTTTCAGCAGCTTCCAATGCATCTTCAGAAAAATCAGTTGTACTTCTGTAATGACTTTGAAGCAAGAAGAATCGAATTACTTGAGAATCCCAAGCTCTTGTGAGTAGTTTATGTTCTCCTGTAAAAAATTGATGGAGGTTGATCGCATTCCCCAATGACTTCCCCATTTTTTGTCCTTCAAGGGTAACCATATTATTATGCATCCAATACTTTACAAACTGAGCATCATGGGCACATTCTGATTGTGCGATCTCACATTCATGGTGCGGAAATTGGTTCTCTAATCCACCGCCGTGGATATCAAAGCTTTCACCTAAATATTTGGTGCTCATAGCAGAACACTCAATATGCCATCCGGGATAACCAACTCCCCAGGGAGAGTCCCATTTCATTAAGTGATCATCTTCAGCTTTTTTCCAAAGAGCGAAATCAGCAGGATCCTTTTTGTCTGAAGCGGTTTCTACACGAGTACCGGATTCAGCTTCTTCAGTTTTTCTGCCACTGAGTTTTCCATAATCTTCATCAGAATGCACATCAAAATAGACGTTGCCATCTACATTGTAAGCGTGTCCTTTTTCAATGAGTTTCTGAACCATAGCAATTTGCTCGGGAATATGTCCGGTTGCACGTGGAGCAATATCTGGTCGGAGGACGTTCAAAGCATCCATATCACGGAAATAGGTGTATGTGTACTTTTCAGCAATTTCCATTGGATCGACTTGTTCTAAACGAGCTTGCTTACCCAGTTTGTCTTCACCTTCTTCTCCGTCGCCAACTAAATGTCCTACATCTGTAATATTCTGAACGTAGCGAACTTTATAACCGAGATAACGGAGGTAACGCAAAACCAGATCAAAAGAAACATAGCTTTTGGCATGACCGAGATGGGCATCACCATAAACCGTTGGACCACATACATACATCCCCACAAACGGAGGATTCAGTGGCTCAAAGTCTTCTTTTTTTCTGGTAAGTGTATTGTAAACTTGAAGTTTTTGTTCAGACAAAACGATTAGAGTTCGGTGTCAGTTTTGATGAAGTCAATAAATTTACGTTGAGTTGCTTCCTCTTTGAAAGCACCTCTGAATTCTGTAGTAATGGTACTGCTGCTTACATCACGAATTCCACGAGTTGATACACATAAATGCTTGCTATCGATAAAAACAGCTACATCATCGGTTTCCATTGCTTCAGAAAGAGCATCGGCTATTTGTAGCGTCAAGCGTTCCTGAACCTGTGGTCTGCGTGAAAAGTAATCTACCAGACGATTTATCTTGGACAACCCGATCACTTTTCCTGATGCAATATAAGCTACATGAGCCTTGCCGATAAACGGAAGAAAATGGTGCTCACAAAAAGAAGTCACCTGAATGTTCTTCTCCATCACCATATCGTTGTAATCGTAATTATTACTAAAGGTGCGGGCTTCAGGTTTGTTTTTCGGATCAAGTCCGTTAAAAATTTCTTTCACAAACATTTTAGCAACCCGATATGGAGTTCCTTTAAGGCTGTCGTCGTTGAGATCTAAACCAAGGGTTTCCATGATCTCTTTGAAATGATCCTGAATGATGTCGATTTTTTCTGAATCTGAAAGATCAAAAGCATCATCACGGAGCGGAGTAAGTTCTGAAGTACCAATGTGCGCTTCGCCAAGGTCTTCAGCGGTAATTTTGTCTAAGTCTAAGTTATCCAAGTGTAAAGGGATTTTCTTTATTGATTATTAAGCCGTTTAGGTAGCTTAAAACCGAATTTTAAAGTTAAGGGTTCCTGTGGTTAATTACGAATAGTTGAATTAGGAATAATTGAGTAATTGGGAATAAGTAAATAAGGGAATTAGGAATTTGTGTAAATGGATATTGGCTATTCCCTGATGGAAGTTGGATATTCTCAAGTCTAACATCTTAATATCTAAAATCTAACTACTATAAAATATGATAAAACACATTGTAATGTGGAAACTGAAACCCGTTGCTGAAGGGAAAACCAAGCAAGAGAATGCTGAGATTATGAAAGAATTGCTGGAAGGATTACCTGCAAAAATCGAAGAATTGGATTCGGCAGAAGTTGGGATCAATATTTTGACCAGTGATGATGAGGCTATTTGTGATGTAGTTTTGACAACAATTTGTAAAGACGCGGAAGCTTTAAAAGTTTATGCTGAACATCCTGACCATCAAAAAGTAGTCCAGTTTATTAAGAAAGTGGTGCAAGAGCGAAGAGTTGTGGATTATTTTTTAAGTGAATAAGTGAATAAGTGAATAAGTGAATAAGTGAATAAGTGAATAAGTGAATAAGTGAATAAGTGAATAAGTGAATAAGTGAAGCGAGAACTCAACACTCAAAACTTATAACTAATAACTAGAATGGAACCAGTAGAGTTACCTATTGACGGAATTTTAGACCTGCATCTATTCAGTCCTAAAGAATTGGGAGGTCTGATTCCGGATTATATTGAAGCTTGTTTAGAGAAAGAAATCTATTCCATTCGAATCATTCACGGAAAAGGGAAAGGAGTACTTCGCAGAACGGTTCATAGTTTGTTAGATAAAAATGAGTTTGTTGTTTCCTATCGTTTGGCAGATGACAGAAGTAGTTGGGGAGCTACATTGGTGGAGCTGAAGAATAGTTAATGGTTATTAGTTTTTTTGTGCAACACTATTCACAAATAACCATTAACTATTAAATTTGATTTAATCTGTAATCTTTAAAAAAAGCTGTATCCTTAAATTTGAAAAATGATATCTATTTAAATCTATCCAAAATTGAAGAAATTATTTGAAGAACATATAGCTCGTATTGAAAGAAAGATCGAGTTGTATACTAAGTTGAGTAGTAAATTATCAGGAATACGCCTTACTCTATTTCTACTGACTCTGCTTTTCGCGTTTCTGGCAAATGGTCGTTTACACGATTTAGTTTATGCGCTGATTTTGATCGCAGCAGTTATTGCTTTTCTGAATCTGATGGGCAGACATAAAAAAGTTGAGCAATTCATTGAAAAACTCGGATTTCTGAAGCAGGTTAAGGAAGAGCAAATTGCACGTCTGGAACTGAATTGGAATGGAATACCCTTCAGAGATATGAACAGAGATAAATATTTGAACCATCCTTATGCCCAGGATCTGAACATCATCGGAAAAAGATCATTGTTTCAGTTGATGGATACATCCATCTACGAAGGAAGCTCAAATGTGCTTTCCGGTTGGTTGTTGAGCCATTCCAAAGAAGTAGAATCAATAAAAAAGCGGCAGCAGCTGATACAGGAATTAGCTCCGCTACAATTATTCAGAGATAAACTGAGAGTAGAGGCATTATATACTAAAAGTAAGGCGGGCAGATATGACTGGAATATGGAGCAAATGTTAGACTGGCTACGTCTTCCAAAGAAAACAGGATTTTTGCTGCCACTTTTGCTCATGATCGTTTTATCGATATCTAATATGACATTGGGAATTCTGGCACTGATCGGTACACTCAGTAGTGTATATTTTGTGGTTTCATTTGTGAGCTATTTATTTATGCTAAAATTTACAGGTGATAAAGTTAAAGGATTGTTCAATGCAGCTTTTCAAATGGAAAAGTTACTAGGAAGCTTCAGTAATATCCTGAGTCATGTTGAACAATTTAAAGCAAGTGATAACAAGTCAATATCAAACTTTTTGAAGGTATATCAGGAAGAGGAAATCAAGCCATCTGTAATACTGAAAAAGGTAAGAAGGTTTTCTGTTGCTGCATCTATACAAAAAGACCAGTTATTGGGACCCATTGTGAATTTATTTATTCCATGGAATGTATTCTTCGCAATGAAGCTGGAGAATCTGAAAGAGGAACTTGAACCAAAAATTTCTAAATGGCTCGATAAGTTCTATGAACTGGAAGCCTTAAATTCGATGGCTAATTTTGCCTTTCTGAATAATGGTTATTCTTTTCCAACATTCAATAAAGATACAAATGCTTTGTTTAAGGCAGAAGAACTTGGTCACCCGCTGATTCCCGAAGATCAAAAAGTGGCCAACGATTTTGAAATTCAATCGGGCAAAGATCTTTTTCTGATAACAGGTTCAAATATGGCGGGTAAAAGTACATTTCTCAGAACAGTTGGAATCAATTTAGTTTTGGCTTATTCGGGAGCACCTGCAAACGCTAGATCATTAAACACAGGTTTATACAGAATCTTTACCAGTATCAATGTGAATGATTCGCTGGGTGATGGTCTTTCTCATTTCTATGCTGAAGTAAAACGTCTTCGGGAATTATTAGATGAGCTAAACAAGGAAGAAAACCAACCTTTATTCTTCTTCGTGGATGAGATCTATAAAGGAACCAATAACAAAGAGCGTTACGCCGGTAGTGCGGCTTTTCTGAGAGAAGTAGCCGGGAAGAATGGAATCGGTATGGTTTCCACACATGATCTGGAGCTGGCAGATCTGGAATCTGAAATTGAGGCATTGAGCAACTGGCATTTTGTAGAATCTATTGCGGATGGCAAAATGAGTTTCGAATACAAGCTGAAATCAGGTCCATGCCCAAGTACCAATGCATTAGAAATAATGAGAATGGAAGGGTTGCCTGTTTGAAAAGATGTAGGATTTAAGATGTAAGACATAAGACGGGCTTTCCTATATCTTATGTCTTACATCTTTTTATCAGCTTTATAATTATAGTTAAATGAACTACACATTTAAAATTTTTTGATGTATAAGAAAAACTGGAAACAATTCGAAGAATTAGTTCTAAGGATTCAAAATGATATTGCTAAAGACGCTATTGTAAGTCATAATGAAAGCCTTATTGATAAGAGCGGTATTAAACGTCAAATTGATGTATTAATAAAGCAAAAGATAGGTTTTGATGAGGCACTAATAATAGTAGAGTGTAAAAGACATAAGCATCCAATTCCGATAGGATTGATAGAATCTTTTTGTACAAAATTAAAAGATTTAAATGCATCATATGGTATTCTTGTTTCATCAAATGGCTTTACAAAAGGTGCTATCAAAAAAGCCGAACTACATAATGTAAAGTTATATTCTATCGAATCAGCGTTAGAAGAAAATTGGAAAAAAATTGTAGGAAAAGCTGCTTGGTTAGACTTTATAAAATCTGAAATAGAGTCTTTAAGGGTCGAAACTATTCCAAATGAACTTCAAAATTTGTCATTTGAAAGTGAATTTCTGGATAATGAAGGTAATATATTTTCACTTAAACAGATATTTGAAACTGCAAAAGATAAATTTGATATAAATGAAGAACCAGGTAATCATAGATTGACCATTTTGTTTGAACATGAGTTATTTAGTAAAAATGAAAATTCTTTAATAACAGAAATGAACGTTAGCTTCACACAGAAAGCTTTTCTTTATAGCATTAACTTAGAATTTCAAGAGGGATACCGAGTTAAAGATGAATTATCAGGAGAATTAAAACTAGAAGAAGTTTTTTCAGGAAGTATAGATTGGGAGAAAATTTTAAAAGGAAAAGAACGTCAAGAGATCAATAAATTAGAATACGATCAGATATTGAGCTCAGGTAAATTTCAAAAGTTTAAAACAAAGCCAAAAAAATATTTGAGATTGGGGTTTAAAAAGGAGGGAGAATAAATTTCAATGAACAATAAAAGTTGATCTTTATTGGCACTTAAATCTTTTTGTAACCTTTCCCCAAATACTAAGTGTAACTAACAGAACACGAAACTTCGGGCATTGAGACGGTAAATAAGTGAACTCAACTACAGATAAAGCTTTAATGATGAAAGTGAAGGATGGAGACCTGGATAAACTGGGACTTTTATTCGAACGCTACAATCGACCGCTTTACAGTTTTTTTTACAAGAAAACGTTTCAAACCGATGTGAGTGAAGATCTTGTTCAATCGGTGTTCGAGCGCATGCTCAAATATCGAAGCACCTATTCAGGATCAGGGGCATTTACAACATGGATGTTCAGCATAGCTCGTAATGCGCATATTGATCATTATCGCCAAAACAAAAAGCATAATGAAAAAGAAGAGCTTGATGAAGATCGAATGGGTGGTGCCTCTCCTGAATTTGGTGAAATGGATGAGCGAACAAAACGAAAGAAGATTCTCGAAAAAGCACTCGATCAACTCGATGAAGACAAGAAAGAAGTGGTGATCTTAAGCCGATACGAAGGTTTAAAATACGCAGAGATCGCAGAGATTCAGGGAGTGACCGAAAGTGCAGTAAAAGTAAGATTCTTTAGGGCAATGAAAGATTTAAAAAACATTGTACACACATTAAGTGAGGAATACAGTGATGAATGAAAAATATGAAGAACTGATCGCCGATTATTTAAACGGTGAATTAAATGATAAAGAGAAAGCAAAGGTAGAAGCTCTGATTGCCGGTGGAGAGATCGATATGATCGATTTCAAGGCAATGGAACAATTACACAATGAGCTTGAGATGGTTTCAACACCGGAGCCATCTGCGGAAATGAGTAACAGGTTTTATGCAATGTTGGAAGAAGAAAAAGCTTCCGCTAAACCAAAGTTTAATATTTCAGAAAAGTTGAATGAATTGTTTGCAGCCTTAACCATGCCTCGATTAGCATATGCTTTTGTGCTGTTGATAGTCGGTGGATTTATTGGTGCACAAGTGGGCAGCAACGATTCCCAGATCAATGAATTAACAGACCAAATGCAGGATATGAGAGAGATGATGATTGTTAGTATGCTTGAAGGTGCATCCACTACAGACCGGTTAAGAGCGGTGAATATAAGTGCAGAATTACCGATAGCTGATGAAAAAGCTGTACGAGCTTTGTTATTCACACTCAATAATGATGAAAGTGTAAATGTGAGAGTTCAAACCATTGAAACCTTAAAGAAATGGGGTGAAGACGAAACTGTTCGCGAAGGATTGGTTAGCGCCATCGGAGATCAAAACTCTGATGTGGTAATTATAGCGCTGGCAGATGCCATGGTTGAAATGGGATTACAAAACTCAAAATCAGAGTTTGAAAATCTGATACAGGAAAGAAATTTAAACATCAATGTAAAAGAGAAACTGGAAAGCACCATTGCGTCGCTTTAAGGAAGGAAGAATTATGAAAAAGATCATAGGAATACTATTGGTTGGACTATTAACAGTTCAGGTAACTGCTCAAAATAAAAGAGTAACTGAAGGCATCGACATTCAGATAAAGAAAAGTGCTTTGTCATCTATTAATGAGTTTATCATAAAAAATATAAATGGTGATTTGAAAGTGAGCGGTTATGACGGAGATGAGATCCTTATAACAGGCTCCAAAACCATCCGAAAGAAAAGAGGAGAGCTGGACCAAAAAACCATTGACGAGATCTACCTTCGCCAGGAAGAGCATGAAGGAAAAATTTATGTATATGTTCAGGCTCCCGGGGTTGAAGTAAAATTTAGAGATGGAAAAATGAGACATTCCATGAACTGGAATCGAAACAGATGGGATGATTACGACGAGGTTCATTTTGAATTCAATATCGAAGTAAAGATGCCGGAAAGCATGATGGTAAAAGCATCCACTGTAAACGGAGGGAAACTCATCGTTGAGAATATGATGAATGGTGTGGACGCCGGTAATGTAAACGGAGATGTAGTTTTAAAAGAAGTAGCAGGAAAAACTAATGCACATACTGTAAATGGAGATATTGAAGTATATTTTGCAAAGAGTCCGACAGATGATTCACGATTTAATACTGTGAACGGAAGCATGGAAATTTATTCACCAAAAGATTTAGGCGCTGTAGTAACTTTTGAAAGTTTACATGGTGATCTCTATACAGATTTTGAACAAGTAACTCGACTTAAAGCCCAATTGAACAAGGAAAAAGACGGAAAAGGTTACAGATACCGTATCGGTAAAAGCACCCCCATCCAAATTGGAAACGGTGGTGCAAAAATGGAATTCGAGACGGTTAACGGAAGTGCCTACATCCGAAAAAGAAACTAAAATCAAGAAATAAGAGAAACATGAAAAAAATAATAATTACCCTATTTAGTGCATTGCTTGTGTTGGTTGTATCAAATCCTTTAGCAGCTCAGGATGATATAACAGTTCCTTTATCCAAACCCGGACAAAAGGGGATGCTGCGAATCGATCTGGTTTATGCTGATGATATAATTGTACAAACGCATGATCGTCAGGATGTTATCGTAAAATATAACGGTGAAGATGACGACGATAACTGGAATAATCGTAAAAATGGTTTGAGGAGAATATCATCAGGTGGTTTAAGCCTTGAGATCACTGAAGACAATAATGTGGTTAAAATAAATAGTCAGCCACAACATAATGATCTTGAACTGACTGTCTACGTTCCCAAAAACTTTTCATTAAAACTTAATGCTGTACACGGCGACGTGGAAGTAAGAGGCCTGGAAGGGCAAGTGGAGATCGAATCTGTAAATGGTGACGTAGAAGTAATGGATATATCCGGATCGGCATTAGTAAACAGTGTAAACGGAGATATCGAAGTAAGTTTTGTAAAGATCGATCCCAATGCTCCAATGTCGTTTACAGGTGTGAATGGTGATATAGAGATATCATTACCGGAGAATGCTAAGTTTTCAGCAAAAATGAAAACAGACTGGGGAGATGTTTACACCAATTTTGATATGGACATCGAACGGAACCCTACGGATACTCAAGTCTCGTCTAAGAAAGGCCAATACAAAGTATCTATTAATAAATGGGTCTACGGTACTGTAAACGGAGGAGGTCCGGAATATCTGTTCAAAACGCTCCACGGAGATATTTCAATTCGTAAAAATTAGTAAACCAGAGTAACGAATTAAAATTACACTCGTCTAACTATCAGAGTTAAATAATAATACTGCAAATCGTTTGGAGAGAATGATTTGCAGTTTCTTACCAAAGCCTTAAAACACTACTGTCATGCGGAAATTTACCATTACCATACTATTGCTATGCCTGAATTTTGGTGTACAAGCACAGGAAACTGTGCCTGAAGAAAGAGAAGAACTAAGAGGTTTTAGTTTAAAAAAAGATAATATCGATTATCGTTTTGGATACGCCCAAAATCCTACAATGGAAGCGGTGAGAATATCAGGACAAAATATACAATTAGATGGGGTGCTTAATGAGGCAATTTGGTCCACGGCTCCGGTAGCTACAGGTTTTACACAGCGATCTCCGCGTGACGGAGGTAATCCGTCTCAAAAAACAGAAGCAAGGATCTTATATACTGACAACGAAGTATATGTAGGCATAATGGCCTATGACAATGCTCCTGATTCTGTAATAGCTTCTTTGTTCAGAAGAGATGGCAGCGAAACAAGTGATTGGGTGTATGTGAGTTTAGACAGTTATAATGATAAGCGTACTGCGTTTACTTTTGCAGTGAACCCGAGAGGTGTTCAAAAAGATATCCTGTATTTTGATGACAGAGGTGAAGATGTGTTATGGGATGCAGTTTGGGAAGCTGAAGCAACAATGGTAGAAGGCGGTTGGTCAGTAGAGATGAGAATTCCAATGTCGCAATTACGTTTTAGCTCCAAAGATGATATAAAATCATGGGGAGTTAACTTTCAGCGAAGAATAGCGAGGCATCAGGAGTATAATTTTTGGGCTCCGACTTCTCAGTCAGCATCCGGAAGTGTTTCTTTATTCGGACGATTAAATGGTATCAGAGATCTGGAAGAGCCTAGGAGATTGGAAATCACTCCTTATGTATCATCCGTTTTAGAAAGAGCACCCGGTAATCCAAACAACCCATACTATAATGAAAACGAGTTGGATGCCAATATCGGTGGAGATATTAAATACGGTGTTACTTCTGATCTGACATTGACAGCTACTATAAACCCTGATTTTGGACAAGTTGAGGCTGATCCGGCAACCATAAATCTTTCTCAATTCGAGCAGTTCTTCTCAGAAAGAAGACCATTTTTCTTAGAAGGAAACGAAATATTCAGATTTGGGGGTACAAAGACATTTAACAACTTCGGAAACCCAAATACTTTTTATTCAAGAAGAATAGGAAGGGCTCCGCAAGGTGGTTTTGGAGATTTTAATTCTTCTGTTAGTGGTGGTAGGTATTACGACTCAAATAACGATAACTTAGTGCCAATAACATATACAGATGCTCCCAGGCAGTCTAGAATTTTAGGAGCTGCAAAGTTGAGTGGAAAAACTCAACAAGGAACTTCTATTGGAATGCTGTATAGCAGGACATTAGAAGAAAGTTCTCCTTTTAGTTTGACTGTAATAGATACCTTAAATAATACATCTTATGATACAACAGGAAATTTTGTTGTTCAGCCGTCCAATAACTTTTTGGTTTCTCGACTTAAACAAGATTTTAATGAAGGAAATACAGTAGTTGGTGGTTTTTTTAGTGGAATGAACCGAGACATAGGGGGAACTTATTTTGAGAACAGACTCCACAATTCAGCTTTTATTACCGGAGCCGATTTCGAACACGGTTGGAATAACCGAACGTGGATAGTTAGTGGAACAGCTTCTGTGAGTTCAGTTTTTGGTACATCAGAGGCAATAACCAGAACACAAAATGCGCCTCAGAGATACTATCAGCGAGTAGATTCAGATGGGCTATCAGTGGATAACAGTAAAACCAGTTTGAGTGGTCTTGCCTCTGAGTTAAGCCTTCAGAAAGCCAGTGGAGAGCATTGGACATGGTCTGTAACCGGATCTATGGTAACGCCAGGATATGAAACCAATGATATTGGTTTTCAAAACAGAGCGGATTATAAAGCAGTAACAACAGGCGTTCAATATCAGGAGAATGATCCGGACTTTTTCCAGTTCATTAATTTATGGAGTTATACAACTCATGCATGGAATTTCGATGATGATCTGATATCGAGAGGCTATAATGCCGGTGGTTATTTTCAATTCAAAAACCTGTGGTCTTTTAATATCAACGCTAACGCAAATTTTGATACTATTTCAGACAGAATAACTAGAGGTGGACCTACTTTTCTAATGCCGGGAAGTTGGAACTTTAATTTCAATATTAATTCAAACAGTTCTAAAAGATTATCAGGTGGAACAGGGCAATTTCACAGAGAAGACAGAGTAGGGGAATACGATCATTTCTTCTGGGGCTACTTATCATACAGACCTACAACTTATATTCAGATATCCGTTGAACCCGAGTTTGGATTCCAAAATGATGTGGATCAATTTATTACTAATCAGAATCATGCTGAATCAGCGATAGATGGCAATAACACATTTGGAAGGAGATATGTATTCTCAGACATCAAGCAAACAAGCTTTTCTACTGAGATCAGATTGAACTGGACATTTAATACGAAAATGAGTCTTCAGACTTACGTTCGTCCATTTATAGGAACAGGAAAGTTTTCAAATTTCAAAGAATTCAATAACCCGGGTGGCTTTGGTTTTGATGAATATGGTACTGATAAAGGATCTTTTGTTAGGAATTCTGATGGATCAGTAACCGTAGATCCCGACAGCGATCTAAATGAACCAGCACAAGGTCAGGATCCATTCACTATTGAAAACTGGAGATTAGATTTTAACAGGAGAGCTTTGCAAGGTAACGCTGTATTCAGATGGGAATATAGTCCCGGTTCTACTTTCTTTCTAGTATGGCAACAACAAAGAAACGGATTTAACCCAAATGGTGAGTTCAACTTTTTTAATGATTTCAGAGGTTTATTTGATCCGGAACCAACTAATGTATTCTTAGTTAAATTTAGTTATTGGTTCGGCGGTTAAACATATATCAAATTGACGAAGGATTTAGTATTTTGATGGCATATCATCAAGAACTAAATCCTTTTTTAATACCATGAACCAAGCACATCAACTTACTGCAGAAGAAATTAAAAGCATCCAAACCACTTTTATAAATAAAGTGTACGTTTGGATGGGATTAGCACTAACGATTACCGGAATTGTAGCACTGAGAGTTGCAGATTCGGGTGCATTTATGGGAATGTTTACCGGCGCATCAAGTGCAGCACCATTTTATATACTCATTGCCGTTGAGTTAGGGCTTGTTTGGTGGATGGTGTCCAGAATAGATTCTATGAGTTCAGGCTTTGCCACGGCTCTATTTATTCTCTATTCTGCTTTGAACGGAGTCACGCTCTCAGTTCTGTTTTATGTATACACAAGTGCTTCTATTGCCTCCACATTTTTTATTACGGCCGGTACTTTTGGTATTTGTAGTGCTTACGGCTATTTCACAAAGAAAGATCTGACTTCGATAGGTGGGTTTTTGTTTATGGCTCTCATTGGGATCATTATTGCCACTATCGTAAACATTTTCTTGGCAAGCTCCACGCTATACTGGATCATTAGTTACGCAGGTGTTGCCATATTTATCGGATTAACAGCTTACGACACTCAAAAGATAAAGAACATGAGTCTGGAATTAGATGCAAATTCCGAACAAGGTAAAAAGGGTGCGGTAATGGGAGCTTTAGCTCTGTATCTGGACTTTATAAATATGTTTATTTTTCTGTTGAGAATTTTTGGAAACAGACGATAGAAAGTTTCAAATTCAAAGCCCTTTTTTAAGGGCTTTTTTTTTGACTTGGATTCTGATCTATACAAACTTTAAGAGAAATTTTGATCGAACAAGACTAGGTCTTACTCTCAGAGAAAATGCATTGTGTTTATTATGTACATATACTTTTTAATAACTTGAAAGAGGGCTAAAACAGGTTGCAGAGTAAAAAATGCGTCTCAATTTTGTTAAATGAAGGATTAGGTGGCAAGTATCAAAAGATGTTACTGAACCACTAAATTTTTTTAACAATAAATATTTTTTATTAAAATGTTATCACAACAAAAAAAAGCCCTTCCATGGGATAGATTTTTTTTATTCAATCTGAAAATATATGGGTTTAAAACAGCTACTATTTCTTTTCATCTTACTAACATTTTCTTCAAGCATTTTTGCTCAGTCGGGAAAGATCAATGGCTTCGTAAAAGATTCTTCAGGAGAGCCTTTGCCAGGAGCTACTGTAGTCATTGAGGCTACCCAAAAGGGGACTGCTGCCGAAGCCGATGGTTTCTACCAGCTTTTGAACGTAGAGCCTGGTACATACACTCTTAAAGCTAGCTTTATTGGTTTCTCTCCTTTAATCATCGAAAATGTGGAAGTAAATCTGGATCAGACTACAGAGATCAACATCACAATGAGGGAAGAGACTTTTGAAGGAGAAGAGATTGTTGTGATAGCAGAGCGACCAGTAGTTCAAAGAGATGTCGCCGGTAGTCAGGCTAATATCAATAAAGGAACTCTTGAGGCGCTTCCAATTACAAGTGTTACCGAAGCTGTTGGGTTACAGGCAGGTGTACAAGGATTAAGTGTAAGAGGTAGTGGAACTGACGAGGTAGGTTTTAACCTTGGTGGTGGATCTTTAGGTTCTGCCCGGAACAATGGTCCTGTAACCGGTGTAAGTTTAACTTCCATAGAGAGAATTAATGTACAGCTGGGTGGAGTTTCCGCTGAGTACGGTGATTTGAGATCCGGACTTATTTCAATTACAACTAAAGAAGGTGAAAGAGACCGCTATACTCTTGATGGATTGATCAGGGTTACTCATCCGCAACAAAAAAACGTTGGACAGGCAATTAACGATCCTAACTCGTACTGGCTGAGACCTTATGTGGATGATGAAGTTGCTTGGACTGGAACGTCCAACGGAGCGTGGGATTCATACACACAAAGGGAATACCCAAGTTTTCAAGGTTGGAACGCTTTTTCTCAGCAGTTAATGAATGATGGCGACCCCACTAATGACCTTTCTCCTAGTGCAGCTCAGCAGGTTTTCCTATATCAACACAGAAAAGATATGGGCATTACCGATCCTGATTATGATCTGGATTTTACATTT
The DNA here is from genome assembly GCA_965215865.1 of Balneola sp. GTDB lineage: Bacteria > Bacteroidota > Rhodothermia > Balneolales > Balneolaceae > Balneola. Next base: position 1,993,244 of record OZ244125.1, on the reverse strand, counting down.
GGTGGACCTGTTCCAATTATAAGTGAGCGTTTTGGTGATTTAAGGTTCTCTACTTCATTTCGCCGAACTCAGGATATATATCTGGTACCTTTATCAGAAGACAGACAAATTCAAACAACCTTACAAGCTAAAGTGACCAGTAATATTGCTTCTGGTATGAAATTATCTATTGATGGTTATTATAACCGATTAACAGGTACCACAGAGAGTCAAACCGGGAATAATGATTTCTTTGATTCAGATCGGGACATTACTACTGATATGGAAAGAGTAAGCTTCATCGAATCAAGAATTTACGCATCAGATTATTGGGCTCCTTCCGAACAAATTAACAGACGTTTGGGAGTAGAATTTTCTCATCAGCTTACTTCTAAAACTTTTTATGAAGTTCAATTTTATGCCGCTAATCAAGAAAATAATACCAGCCCGGGTGATTTCAGGGACACTACAAATGTATACTCGATTGGTGGTGTAGGTTTTGATGAAGGTCCTTTTGGTTTCTTTGATGAAACTTCTAGTGGTCTGGCTTCCGGAATGAGGATGGGAGTTGGGATGAGTACAGCCCGGGATACCAGTAGGTTTGGTTACATGAGTTTGAAATTTAAAATGACAAGCCAGCTTAACAGAATTAACCAGTTAAAAACGGGTTTTGAAGTTATCAGACAGAACAGTCAGGCTAATTATGGTTCATTTGATAAAGTGCTACCGTCAGGAAGAACTTTTTCAACCTGGAATACTACGCCACTCAGAATTGGTTTATTTGCAGAAAATAAACTCGAATTTGAAGGAATGATTGCGAGGGCAGGGTTGAGACTAACTTACTCTGATCCAAATATTGATTGGTATGAATACGATAATTTTACTGATTTATTTGACAGTGGTAATGCATCTGCTTTAGATACTGCTAAAGTAACTGATGTTGATCCTCAGATCGTACTTCAGCCTAGATTGGGAGTTTCTTTTCCAATAACGGAAGTAAGTAAATTATTCTTTAACTACGATCATTATGTACAGTTACCGAATCCTGAAAACTTATATCTAGTAAGAACAGAACCATTTACCAATACTGTTACAAGAGTAGCTTCCCCAAGAAATAAGTTACCCAAAACAGTAGCTTACGAAGTCGGATATGAGCATAATATATTTGAAGATTACCTAGTAAGAGTAAGTGGTTATTATAAAGATCTATCAGATCAACCAATCCAGGTAGATTATATTAGTAGAGATAATAACAGTTACTCTGTAAGTCAGCCATTATCTTATGGCGACGTTCGAGGTTTGGAACTTACTTTTAGAAAGGAAAGGGGACAATACTTTCAAGGAGAAATTAATTACACCTATAGTATTTATTCAGCAGGTTTATTTGGAACTTTAGAAAATTATGAAAATCCTTTTGACCAACGTAATTACGATCGTTTAACGGATGATAATGACGTCTTTAAGCCGGTTCCTCAACCTTTTGCAAGATTAAGACTTCAGTTTACTACTCCAAACGATTTTGGTCCTGAATTAATGGGTGCTCATCCTTTTGGTGATTGGCAAATAGTTCCTTTAGTTACATGGCAATCAGGAAGTTACTTTACTTATACCGGTGGTGGGTCAATTCCAGGTGTGCTTTATAATGTTCAAAACAGGGATTTCTGGGGAACTAGTCTAAGATTCGCTAAAGAAGTAAATCTTGAAAGTGGTGGACGAATTGGCTTCTTTGCTGATATCAGTAATGTCATTAACCGAAGAAATTTCAGCATTTTCAACTCAGGATTAATTGACGGTAATGACTACTTTGATTATATGAATTCTCTGCATCTTTCTTCTGATACCTGGGAGGAAATAGGTTTGGAAAATCAACGCGTTTCGGGAAGTGATCAACCCGGAGATTATCGCCCTAGTGATATTGAGTATGTGCCGATCGAAGTGTATACAACGCTTCCGAATTCAGGTAATTCCAGAGCATTATATTACAATTCTCTTGAGAATAAGTACTACCAGTGGGATGGAAATGCATTTGTAGATGCAGATGGCAATTATGTAGATCAGGTATTAGACGAAAAGGCTTACATTAATATGCCAAACCAACGATTTTTTAACTTTTTGGATCCTCGTACCATTCGCTTTGGTGTAAGGTTTTCATTTTAATTTAGAATTAAGCTTAAATGACAGTTAGGAAAACATTGAAAAAAACGACTTCTTTTCTAGTGGTATTAATATCCTGTACCGGGTTCTTATTTGCTCAGGTTGAGAACAGATGGTTGTCGGTAGGTTCATTTCATAATTTCTATGCCAGTGTAGGTTCAGAAATTGAAGAAGGATTTATAAAAGAACAACAAGGTGGTTGGCAGTGGCCGGCTATATATTTAGGTCAGGATGCTCAAGCTATGAAAGCATTATGGTTAGGAGCGGAAAACTTTACTGATGAAAACGGAACAACCTTTTCTAAAAGAGTGGTACACGTGGGCCCCAGAGTGCAAGGGCTCGGTGAGTTTACTCCAATTGAAATGAAAACTATAAGTAAGTTTACACCGCCTGAGGTGGTAGTAGACGGATTGCAGTCTTTTGCCAAAGATGTCAGCAATGATGAAGTGGATCCTGCTATGTTAGCGGATCGTAAAATTGTGACTACTGTAAATAGTTTGTTGGGAATAACAGTGCAAAGAACTGCTATGCAATTCAGCCAAGAGTATCATGATAATTACCATGTGATAGAATATATCTTTACAAACACAGGTAATACAGATGCTGACGATGATATTGAATTGCCCAATCAAACAGTTGAGGGTTTCGTTCCTTATTTCTTAAACAGAATGGCCCCTGTTAAAGCTTCCCGCCACACCATTGGAAACGCAACCGGGTGGGGGCAAAATACTATGAATGATCGTCGTGGAGACGGTCTAAGACCTGCAGAGCCGGAAGATTTCAGAGCTCAGTTTGCATGGCACGGACGCTTCCCTGGTTTTATGGATGCAAATTATGATAATATTGGCGCTCCGATCTATGTACCAAATACATCAGGTGGATATTTAACAGAAGCAGATACGACCGGACGATTAGAGGCTTACCACTTTGTTGGAACCGTTACGCTCCATGCTGATGCATCTGCAAATGATAATTCTGATGACCCCGCACAGCCATTCACTATGAGAGAAGAGCATAATGATGATCCGCTTTACAGTCAAAATGATGCGTTCAATGAAACTAAAATGGTTGCTGAGTATGCAATGATGACCAGAGGAAGAGATAGTGAACGCCATGCTTATAAGGTTGAACCCAGTGGGTATGATGGATTTATACAGCCAACGGGTGACCCAAAACAAGGTAATAATTTAGGTGGATTTGCATATACCTACGGCTATGGGCCTTACACTCTGGCACCAGGTGAAAGTGTAAGAATAGTAATTGCTGAAGCTTCTGCCGGTATTACAAGAGAAATAGCTGAGGGAGTAGGACGTCAATTTAAAGAAATAGTTGAGTCGGGTGGAGATCAATATTCTGATATTACATATGAAGCTAATGGTCAGTCTTTAAGTATGACCAAGAATGAGTGGGTTTTTACAGGAAGAGATTCACTATTTCAAACTTTCGAAAGAGCTTTAGGAAATTTCGATTCAGATTATTCGATCCCACAAGCTCCGGAACCACCGGCTCTGTTTTTTGTGGAATCAAAAGGAGGAGGAATACAGCTGGACTGGGAATATCAAGGTGATGTAGGAAACATTGAAGGATTTGAAATTTACCGTGCCCAGGGAAGAGTGGACAGCACATATCGTTTACTGTATGAAGCAAGCCCGGCAGAGACATCAATTCTGGATGGCGAATCAGGCAGAAGCGAAAATCCCGGAGCCTTCCAACTTGATGTACCAATAAGAGGGCTTAACTACTATTATTATATAGTTAGTGTAGGATCAGCAAATAATGATAATACAGGTAATACTCCAACAGGTACCAAATTAAGAAGTAGCAGATACTATACACAATCGTATGATCCTGCCACTTTACTAAGAGCAGCAGGGGAATCAATGAGTGATATCCGTGTGGTTCCTAATCCTTATTCAGCAAGTGCTGATAACAGTTTATTATTCACTACAGACTCTGATGGAAGTGATCGTATTCAGTTTTATGAAATTCCGGGTGAATGTACCATAGAAATATATACCGAGCTGGGAGAAAGAGTTCGTTCCATTGACCATACCGGAGGAAGTGGAGATGAATCATGGGATCTGAGAACCGACTCTAGACAAAGAGTTGCCAGTGGTATTTACATCGCCCGGATCATTAACACTGATCCCAATGACGATGAATTTGGACAAGTAGCCATTCGTAAAATTGTAATTATACTTTAAGGGCTCCTATAAATATGAAGAAAATAGCTACAATACTTTTTTTAATACTTTTCGCTTCTCCTTTGCTCAATGCTCAGGACAAAAGGGCTCAGACGAGTATGAAATTTTTATCAGTTTCACCGTCAGCAAGAGCTTCGGCAATGTCAGATGCTGTAACTTCGGTAAATATGGGAGCTTACAGTCCTTTTTACAATCCGGCTACTTTAGCTTTAGTTGAAGATAAAGTTAGTGTTACCGCCGGTGTCGTACAGTGGATTGCAGACATTAGCCATAACTCTGCATCTATTATTTACAAACCGGGAAATTCAAATATTGGAGTGTTCGGATTAAATGCAACATCTGTAGATTACGGAGATATTATAGCTACTGTACGTGATAATGATCCTAACAATCCACTTGGTTATCTCGATAACGGATTTGTAAATCCTACAGCCATTACTATAGGTCTCTCTTATGCTAACGCAATTACGGATAAGTTTTCTGTAGGTGCGAATTTCAAATATGCATATGAAGATTTGACTTCTGCGCCTGTAAATACAGATGGTAACGGAGGTTATATAACGGAATCATATTCTGCAGGAGTTGGAGTTCTTGATTTTGGAGCTTTTTATAAGACCGGATTCAAGAGCCTTAATTTTGCTTTTGCCCTTAGAAATTTTTCACAGGAAGTATCTTTTGCAGAAGAAGAACAGGAATTACCGCTTACATTCAAGATAGGAATTTCAATGAATGTTCTGGATTTAGCCGATATAGATCCTGAAACACATTCTCTTTTGGTTGCAATCGATACCAACAGACCACGAGATTATGATGAACAAATTTTTATAGGTACTGAATATACTTTTATGAACAGGTTCATACTCAGAGGGGGCTATGGCTTTCCTAAAGATGAAGAGAAATTGTCATTTGGGTTTGGTGTAATACAGCCTTTGAAAAAAGTAAATCTAAGCATCGACTATTCTTATACTCAATTCGGAGTATTCGGAGAGGTTAACAGATTTAGTGCACAAATTGGATTTTAAATGAAAACGTACTTTAAAACTTTAAAAGAATTGAACACAAGAATTATTATTCTTTCAGGTATAGCTCTGATTTTTTCAAATTGTGGAGATGGAAACAGTATTTTTGACCCGGAGTTTGAATTGTCCGCAGAAAGACCTGTAGTTACAAATATATCCCCCGACCCAAGTTATCTTGCAGGAGTTGATTCAGTAATAGTAACAGGTCAAAATTTTTCTGATGATCCCGAAGAAGTGGTAATCAATTTTGGTGGTTCATCGGGTGTTATTTTAAGTGCAACACCAACTGAGCTTATTGTACGTCCCGGCACTATACATGGAACGGATTTATCTGTTCAAGTTGGGGTTAGAGACGCAGAGTTTTTAAGCGAAAGTTATGCTTACACATTAAGACAACCTCAGGGCTTTTACCCTGGCACTGATGTAAGTTTTGCACCAACAACACCTGTAGGGGTTGATGGTGATAATAATGTATATACGATTATAGATCGGAACGGAGTTATCAGGTATACTAAAATTGCACCGGATGGAACTATAACAAGAGATCTTGTAAAATATCCTGGTGAACCCAGACCTGATCCAAATGATTCCAGACCATATCCTACAGATAGTACAATGAGATTTACGGAATATAGTGATCTAGAGATAGGTCAAAATAATGATTTGTTTTTATCACAACAGAGTATCAGAGCTATTTTCACTAAGACTTTCGGAGATGATAAAAGGGAAAGTGTTTGGTCTGCATCATCATCTGCAAATCTCAAAATCAACGATATGATTTTCGATGATAATGGTTTTTTATGGGCTGTAGGATTTGACAGTGATCAGATTCACAGATTTGATGCTTCATCGAGAGCGGAAACAAAATTCCCATTTACAGGCCAATTTAGCGCGGTAGCTTATTTCAAAAATAATAATGAATTGTATGTTGGTGGTGATATCAATGGAAGTCAGCAGGTTTGGAAATTTCCTATCAATGGCGGAGGTAATTTAGGCGCGGGAGAACTTTATTTCGATTTCGGAGCTAATTATGATGGTTTAATAACCTCTCTGATATTTGCTTCAAACGGCGAACTTTTGATTGGTAACGATGGAGAAACAAGTATTGTAAGAGTCTTTCCTTCGCTCAGACATCAGGCATTTTACCCCGGAATGATCAAACAAGGTACATTCAGTATTACCTGGAGGGATGATGAATTTGCTGTTGTTACTACAGAAGGAGATGAAGCAAGTCTCAATTTTATGGATATGTTTGATCGTACAAGAGCCGGTATTTTTGGATTTAATTAGAAAAAATTATACAGTACAGACTGTTAAACACTTAACAAATAAATAAAACTTATAGAAACACGGATACAAAAAGGAGAACTATGAAAAACAACAAACTACTTATTCTATTGTGTTTTTTGCTGGCGCCTATGCTGGTAAATGCACAAAATTGGACATTCGATGACACATTTATACCTGATACTGCAAATACCAGTGATTTGTTTTTTGAAGTACATGGTGTGGCTGTAGATCCGGATGGAAAGGTATGGGTTCAGCCGTTTTCAGCGACTGAAACAATAATTACTAGTAGAAATGGAAATAACGGAGATCCTGATACTCTGTCTACAAGAGCGATCTATGTTTATAACGCGGATGGAACTCCAGCGAGTTTCTCACCTCTTAAAGTAATCGAATATGCTGACGGAACCACTCCTAATGATACTTTAGGTTTAGTTTGGACAGGTGAAGGATATGAAGGTTATTCCGGTAGAGGAATTGAAACCAGCATTATGGATGGACATATTGTTATTTCTCAGTTTAACCGACTTTATAAGGTCGATTATCAAACAGGTCAGGGACTTGGTATGGTAGATCCTACAGCAGGATGTTCATTAGGTGAAGCAAGTACCGATGCTGAAGGAAATATTTATGCTGGATGTGTAGTGGGAACTGACGCTCCTATTTACAAGTACGACAGCAATCTTGAAAATGAAGAAGTAGTTATTACTACAACTCAAAGTTTCTCTAGAGATGTACAAGTTTCTGCTGATGGCCAGACTATTTGGTGGGCAGGATATACCAATGGTTACGTATTGAGATACCAAAAGCCTGATGAGTTCAGTGGTTTCGGTACTCCGGATACCGTGTTAAGAGGAATCAGAGCAGAAAGTTTTGATATTCACCCAAGAACAAAACATCTATGGGTAGGTGCCGGTTCATTAAACGATGTTCCTGATGCACCATATACTCCACAAACTTGGTATGCTTTTGATTATGCTACTTTGGGTACTGCCAGTGAAGAACCATTGGATAGTTTAAGATGGGTTGCCGGTGGTGGAAATCCTGAGTTCACAAACGAATTCGACGCAGGCCGTCCAAGAGCACTCGATTTTGATGCTGAAGGAACAGTAGCGTATGTAGGTGTTTTCAGTGGTGGAGATACGGAGTTTGATCTTCAGAAATTCACTACATCTCAGGTGTACACTTCAAATGAAGACAACCTGAATACAATACCTGAAGGATTTAAATTGGGTCAGAATTATCCTAATCCGTTTAACCCAACTACTAATATCAACTACTCAATTGATCAGGCTGGTCTTGTGACATTGAAAGTGTATGATATTACAGGTAGAGAAGTTGCTACATTAGTAAATAACAGAGAAAATGCAGGTGATCATTCTGTAACTTTCGATGCTACGAATTTAGCTTCCGGCGTATATATCTATACACTACAAGCGAATGGTTTACGTTTAACCAATCGCATGACTTTAATTAAATAAGCAATTGTTTAATAGAAAAGGCAGCCTTGTGCTGCCTTTTTTTTATCCCTAATAGAGAGCACAAAACGTTTTATGAAAAAACTATTTTTCCTTTTTTTTATTTTAGCTCCGGCTATGATATTCTCACAAGAAAATGTACCTAAATATGAGTTCAGAGGTACGTGGATGGCTACAGTTATAAATTTAGATTGGCCACAGGCTGGTGGAATACCGGTCAGATTTCAACAAGATGATCTTATCAGCAAATTGAATAAGCTGGATAAAATGGGAATCAATATAGTTTTTTTCCAGATCAGAACAGAGGGAGATGCACTTTACGATTCTCCTATCGAACCATGGTCAAAATATCTTACAGGAGAAGAAGGAAGAGCTCCGGACCCTTATTGGGATCCTTTAGAATTTGCAATTGAAGAAGCTCATAAGCGAGGAATGGAATTACACGCATGGCTAAATCCATACAGAGCAATGAGAACTATACCAAGTGACTTCACACAAAAGGCTTTACCCGGGAAAGCGACAGAAGAAGATATAGATGAAAGCTTAAAACCATTTCTTCAAAAAGAATACCAAAAAGGCAAAAGAAAACAGTTTGACACTAGTCAAAGAGATGAAAAACATGTTGCAAATACACACCCTGAATGGCTATTTGTGATGAATAATAAAATTGCAATTATGAACCCGGGTTTACCGGAAGTAATTGACTACAATATTCAGGTTGTAATGGATGTAGTAAACAGATATGACGTTGATGGGATTCATTTCGATGATTATTTCTATCCTTATCCGCCAAATCATATGGCATCCAATAATAATGAGTCCTTAGATGATAGCACTTTTATAAAATATCCCAGAGGTTTTACTGATAAAGATGACTGGCGACGAAATAATATCGATATTTTTGTAGAAGGGCTTTATGACAGCATGCAGGTTGTTAAACCATGGGTCAAGTTTGGAATCAGTCCGTTTGGAATTTGGAAAAGTGGTACCCCGGACGGAATAAGTGGAATGAATGCATACGAAGTTATTTACGGAGATGGAATTGCGTGGCTACACGATCGAACCGTTGATTATATAACCCCTCAACTCTATTGGGAGATAAACAGATTTGGTCCATTCGGTCAGGATTATAAAGCTCTTGCAAATTGGTGGGCTGATAGTGCAGCGGCTAATGAGAGACATATGTATCCGGGACACGGTTTATATCGCTCAGATTCAAACACTTACTCGAACAGTTTATTTGCAGCAAATGAAGTTCCAAAACAGGTTCGAATTAACCGGGGTAATCCTAAAATTCAAGGAAGTGTATTCTTCAGAGAAAAAAACCTAACCGGGTTTTCATCTAAAGGATTTGCAGATTCATTAAGAAATAATTTTTATAAGTATGACGCCCTTCAGCCTATTATGGATTGGAAAAGTATGGCTAAGCCGGAAACTCCAGAAAACCTAGTAGTGAACAGAGATCCGGAGACAGAGTATATTTTTAACATTTCCTGGAGTCCTTCGTCCATAGATCAGATTGCTAAATCCAATGCAAGTAGTCATACAGACACATTGGTTAAATATGCTGTTTACAGAGTAGATTCAGGAACGGCTCCAGATGAAGCAGAGGAAATGACTAAGTATTATAACCTTATTGAAGTTACCGGAGATACTACTTTTACAGATATTACTCCACCTTCAGAAAGCGGGTACTGGTATTTTGTAACAGCTGCAAGTAGAAATAATATAGAAAGTGATCCTACACCTGCAGAAGAGGGAGGAATAGTTGTATCAAATGAAGAAGAACCAGAATTGGTTAAACAGTTTCATTTGTCACAAAACTATCCGAATCCTTTTAACCCAACTACCGTGATTAGTTTCAGATTAGGAGAAAGTGGATTTACAACACTAAAAGTATATGATATGCTGGGTAGAGAAGTTTCAACTTTGCTGAATGAAAATATGACTTCCGGAACGCATAATGTCTCTTTTAATGGTTCTAATCTTTCATCTGGTATCTATATTTATCAATTGAATTCAAAAGGTAGTACAATTACCCGTAGGATGACTTTGATAAAATAGTTTTACGGTAAACTCTAATAGTAATGAAACCTCTTAAATTCCTATTTCTTAAATATGAATAAGTTTCTCTGTTTATCAATTTTTCTATTGATTCCTGCATCAGTTTTTTCGCAGGTTAAATTCGATACAGTAAATGTTAAACAAATTGGAGAAGGAGCGTTTCATTACTCTGTAACTGCTTCATCAGTTCCGTGGACTCTTGAAGTAATTGAGATCGATCTGACTAACGGTATTTATAGTTTAGAAACTGTAAAGGCACAAGACAGATTGGCCGCATATGAGAAAACAAGCTCTATGTCTGCCCGAAAATCTATGCCCAGTCATGAAGTAATAGCTGCTATAAATGGAGATTTCTATAGTGGAGGAACTCCTACAAACTTACAGGTTCTTAATGGTGAAATACTGACTAAGCCTATCAACAGAGAAGTATTTGGATATTCCAGCAATTCGGAAATGTTTATAAATACTACCAGTTATGATGGAGTTTTGAAAATTGGTGAAACTACTAATTCTATCAGCAATGTAAATAGAGTTAGAAATAGCAATCAAATAATTTTCTACAATCATTTTTTTGGATCCGGTACTTCTACAAATAATTTTGGAACCGAGTTAACTTTAAAAGCCATTGATCCCTGGGTTGTTAACGGGGAGGTAAGAACTGTTGTAGTTTCTAAGTCTGAAAATGAAGGAAATTCGAGTCTTACAGATTCTACTTTTGTACTTTCAGGACATGGAGCCGGGGCTACTATTTTAAATTCAGTGTCTTCAGGTGATACATTGGTAATCAATCACAAAGTTGCTCCCGCCACTGATGCTTTAAAAGAAGCCGTTGGTGGAAGTGCTAAGTTCCTGAACGACGGAGTAAATCAAGGAAATTGGCCGGAAAGACATCCCCGATCGGCACTAGGTTTTAATGCTGATACAACTAAGTTTTATTTTGTTACTGTTGATGGAAGACAATCATCCAGTGTAGGTATGACACTCACCGAATTAGGTGATTTTATGCTCGGGATAGGTGCCCACAACGCATTGAATCTTGATGGAGGAGGATCAACCACTTTAGTTGTACATAATGAAGTTGCCAATTCACCATCTGATGGAGCAGGCGAGAGATCAGTAGCGAATGCTTTGATGTTAGTTTCCAATAAACAAAAAACAGGAACCCTTCATCGTTTAAATATTAATCCCTCCATTAAAAAAATATACAGGAATAAGAGTTTCACATACAAAGTTGAAGGAACTGACGAGAACTACTTCCCCGTAAATTTAAACAGCCAAGACATTATATTCTCCCTTAGCGAGGGTTTTGATGCTGAAATTTCTAATACAGGCTTATTTGAAGCTGGTACAAACCCGGATACAGGATATGTTTTTGTTGAATATAACGGCTATAGAGATTCATCATTAGTTGAGATCAAAGGAATAACGAATTTTAATTTATTTCCGGAACAAGCAGTGACGGATAATAATCAGGATATAGTTTTTTTTAATGAATCGTATGACAGTGATGGGATATCTCAATCCGTTTCAAATGCGAATGTAAGTTGGGAAGTTGAAAACGAGGCCGTAGGAACTATAGAAAACGGAGTTTTTAAAGGGCTGGCGGAGGGTGTTACTACTATTATAGGAACTTTTGATGGGGTCTCAGACACTTCTCAAGTTGAGGTTCAAATTGGGAGTGGAATAACGAAAATCGAGAATTTTGAAAGTGTGGAGGGTTTTTCATTAGATGGTGAAAATATTGACCTTGCTAATTCATCGATCAGTGCTTCAGAGAATATGTTTACCGAGGGAGAAAAGGCTTTAAAAATCGATTATCAGTTTACGTATGCAGGTACTCCCAGTACATGGGCTTATGTTAGAACAGATATTCCGGTTTTTGGAGTTCCAGATACTATTTTAATTGATGGTCTAACTGATGGAAAAGAACATTTGATCGATGCTATTGTGACAGACAACAATGGAGAAGAATTTACGATCAGACTTAAAAGGTATGCAGATAATACAGATTTTGAAGAGTATTATTTGTCCATGGAAAATATTCAGGCGTCAGATCCCTTCAGTAGCTTTTATTACCCCATAAGAATTACAGGTATTGGGATTAAATTAAAATCTGAGCAGCAAACGGGAGAGACGTATTCCGGATCGCTTTTTTTTGATAATATGAGGTTAAGTTACCCAAAAAAAATAAGCGTTTCGATAGAAGAAAATCCGGATGTACCTTCAGAAACCAGATTACAACAAAATTACCCGAATCCATTCAACCCAACAACTGTCATTAGTTTCCGTCTGGCTCAAAGCGGAGTTACTACTTTAAAAGTATATGATATGTTAGGCAGAGAGGTTTCCACCCTTCTGAATGAGAATATGAGCTCAGGAACACATAATGTTCCTTTTAACGGATCTAACTTGGCATCAGGAATTTATATTTATCAGCTGAGTGCTAAAGGGAAAACTATCACAAGAAGAATGACTTTGATTAAGTAATAATAAATGGAAAGGTTTCTATCAGAGTCCTTTCAATATCTATACTTTAATAATGATATTCTTTTTTTTCATCCAGTGAGCTAATCCCCAAAAAAGAAGTATCCACATAATAGCATATAAAATAGATGCATTTATTGGTGAAGCAATTGACTTGAGCACCACTTCATAGATCCATCCTTTTACAGAATAAGTGGCTTCATTATAGGTAAAGGTAATCATGCTTAAAACTCTTGCTATTATACCACTCAGAAAGAAAACAGTAATAGCATTCAACCCAAAGGCGACTCCCCAATCAGTGAATTTCTGCTTTTCCTTCACATCCAAATACCAGTAGCATAATCCAAAAATACACATGGCTTGCCCACCGGTGAAAAGAGCATAAGAACTGGTCCAGATATTTTTATTGATAGGGAAGACCCAGCTCCAAATGTATCCGATTATAATTAGAACAAATCCCCAAATAAAGAACTGAAGTGTTCTTGAACTTTCGGATTCATGATCGTTCATCAATATTCTACCCGTCCATATCCCGATCAAAGTAGTTCCTATAGCAGGTAAAGTGCTTAGTAATCCCTCAGGATCCCAGTTTTCTTTCCAGGTATGTCCCGATAAAGTAAGTTGATCAATGTAAGCTGCAAGATTGCCTTCCGGATTGTCAATGGCTCCGGCTCCGAATCCGGGAACTGGTATACCGATCATTAAGATCCAATAGCCTATCAATAATCCTGCAAGGGTGTACATTTGGGTTTTCGGTTTGGTATAAAGAAACAAGATGCTTCCAATAGCATAACAAACAGCGATTCTTTGCAATACACCTGGAATTCTGATATCAATCAGGTTTGAATGAAGTCCGAAATCCGGAAAAAATGTCAAATATGGGAATGCCGTTAAAGCCAGACCTAATCCGAATATTTTAGCAGCCCTTATTAAAGTCTTTTTTAAAAGATCAGAATTCTGAGCTCCTTTATTTTTGGCTTTGGTAAATGCCAGCACAATGGAAACACCTACTATGAATAAGAAAAAAGGAAAAATCAGATCTGTTGGAGTCCAGCCATGCCATGGTACATGCTTTAAAGGTCCATAGATATGAGACCATGATCCGGGATTGTTTACAAGTATCATGGCAGCTACTGTAGCTCCTCTGAAAAAATCCAAAGAAACCAGACGTTTACCCGAAGAAATACCACTAATTGAGGTCATATAAACTAAATTATTTTCGGAATGTACTTAAAAATTATTCTTAATGTGGTAATGAAATAATGTGTTAACTATCTTCAATAAAATTTAACAAAAAATATAAATGAGCATTTTAATAGCTGACAGCGGTTCCACAAAAACAGAATGGGTTTTAGTAAATAAAGAGAGTAAAGAATTCTTTAAAAGTGATGGCTTAAATCCTTATTTTAGGACACACGGCCAACTTTCTGAAGCTATTAAAAACGGAGTTAAAAACAGTTTAAAAAATGCTCAGATAGACGAGATCTTTTTCTATGGTTCGGGCAGTGGGAATGAATCCAGGAAGGCGATACTTCAGAATGCAATAAGAGAGAATTTTCCTGAATCTGAAATTCATATTGAAAGCGATATGTTAGGCGCAGCTATTGCTTGTTTTGGTAAAAAGGAGGGAGTTGCCTGCATTATGGGAACGGGTTCTAACTCATGTGTATATGATGGCGAAAAGATCGTGAAGTCAATTCCTTCACTTGGATTTGTTTTTGGAGACGAAGGAAGTGGTGGCTATTTCGGAAAGCGAATTCTGAATGCATATTACTATAAAACTATGCCTGAAGATCTGAGAAACGCTTTGGAAGAAACAAGCGATATGTCTTTGGAAAGTGTTCTTCATAAGATCTACGAAGAACCACAGGCCAACAGATTTGTGGCGTCCTTCTCAAAGATATTGGGTGATTACAGAGATCATCCATTCATAAAGAATATGGTAAGAAAAGGATTTGAAGCTTTTGCGGATAAACAACTTGGCTATTTCAAAGAATCAAAAGAAAAGGAAATAGGCTTTGTTGGCTCAATAGCTTCGGTTTATCAGGAAATACTTGAAGAGGTGTTATCAGAGCGAGGTATGGATCTTTCTATTGTGGTACGCAAACCCCTTGACAGATTGGTGGATTTTCATACTTCCTGAATTCAACGAAGACAGGTTGGTCTAGATCTTAACTTGTTTTAAGTGAACACAATAGTTTTTGACGACAGGTTCCGTTAATGCAATTATGTTCTTAGTATCCGCTGCTTTGGAAAATTCCACTGCGTTTTCATTTTCCAAAATCCAGATGCTTTCGTTTTGGTATTTGTAAGCTTCAGAATAGCTTTGATCAAAACTGTAAAAATAAGAAGCGGACTCATCATCATGTGGTAAACCCAGTTTTTTTAAACTAAGCTTTGTTTGTTTTTTTATTTCCTCATGATCTTTTTCAGAGGGCGTGTTATCAAAGAAAGTGGTTCTGAATAAGCTCCGGTTCAAAAAGCGATTGCAGAGTTCAGCGAGGATCTTATCATTGCTTTGAGTCCAGAACTTTATATTCAGGTAGATGTCGTAATCATCGAGAGAGGTATATGCTTTGATCATCTTTCCTGTGATCTGTTTTTTAGCAGAAGGCTGATCTTGCATAAAATATCGCAGACTATCAGAGGCAAAATTCAGTTCGTAGCCGGAATCTAACAAATCCCGGACCCTTTTAAATACAGCTCTGATTAAGGCATCAGCACTTAGCACTGTTTTATGCAAATAGACCTGCATATACATCAACCTTCGTGCTATGATGTAGTTCTCAATCGCATAAATTCCTTTTTTCTCTATTACAATGTTTCCTTTATGGACACGCATCGTTTTCAGAATTCTGTTTATACCAATACGTCCTTCAGAAACACCTGTAAAGAAACTGTCTCTGCTCAGATAATCCAACCTGTCCAGATCAAGCTGGGATGAAATGAGTTGATGCAGAAACTTTTTCTTATACTGATTGGTGAAAATGGCTATTGCAGTATCCAGTTCTCCGTCGAATTCTTTATTGAGTTCTTTCATGATAGCCAAACTCATTTGCTCATGATTGAAATCTTTGATCAAAGTGTGTTCTAAAGTGTGGGATAAAGGCCCGTGACCAACATCATGAAGCAATATTGCAATTAAAGTGCCTTCATATTCCTTTTTGGTAATGGTAGTATCTTTCTCCAGAAGATTATTCAGTACTCGTTTAGCTAATTCCAGAGCTCCTAAAGCATGCGAAAATCTGGAATGCTCCGCGGCAGGAAAAACAAGATACCCTAATCCAAGCTGACGAACTCTTCGCAATCTCTGGATATAGGGATGATCGATCAGCCTTAGAATGATCCCTTTTGGTACGGTGATGAATCCATGGACCGGATCATTGAATATTTTGTACCGGGTGCTTTTATCCATCTTGATCAGTTTTTATGAGCATGGCTTCCAGATTTTGAATTTCAGGTAGTTTCACCGGTTTTTGTTTGTTTATATCGAACCAAACTCCGGTAGTTTGGGCAACACTCATTAGCTTTTTAGATTCTTTGTTGTATATAGCCTGATAGGTATCCAAACTGGAATTTCCGACTTTTAGAATGCCGGTTCCGATCAAAATAGTATCCGGAAATTTGATCTGACCAAGATATTCAATTTCAGATCGAACCATCACAAAAGAACGTCCTTCGTGGTATTCCTTACTCATCTCGAAATATTCACCCAGAAAACGTAATCGGGACTCTTCGTAATAAGTACTGAATGTTGCATTATTGACATGCTGAAGTGAATCTACATCGCTGAATCGTACAGTTAGTTCATGCCAATGGTAAAAGAAATCGGAATCGTAGTCAGGTTTGATCATACTTTTAAATTAGGAATAAGGGAATTAGGAATAAAGGAATATAATTCCTGTCTTTTATTCTATTATCCATATTCAATATTGTATACTTCTTTCGTTATATTCGATGCCTAAATAATTTAAGATAATTACAACTATACAGGCATGGCTAACAGTTCCAGTAAACAATTTTTAGAAGATCTACTCATCACTCCAAGTCCAACCGGATTTGAAAAAGCAGGAGTGAAAGTATGGAAAGATTACGTAGATCAGTTTTCGGATGAAGTGGTAACCGATGCCTACGGATCTGCTGCAGGAAAAATTAACACAAGCGGGGATGTAGCTACGGTTTTATTGGAAGCTCATTGTGATGAGATCGGAATGGTGGTTCAGCATATTTCAGATCAGGGATTTGTGTATATCAACAAGCTGGGGGGAAGCGATTCTACCATTGCTCGTGCCAAAAAAGTATTCATCCACAACAAAAGAGGAAGAGTTGTTGGAGTAACAGGAAATACAGCCATTCATTTGCAAGACACTAAAAACGGTGGGGGTAAACAGCCCGCCTGGAAAGATATCTACGTTGATATCGGGGTAAGTTCAAAAGAAGAAGCTCTTGAGTTGATACAAGTTGGTGATCCGATTACCTATTCCTCGGATTTGGAATATCTGAACGATGATATTTTAACAGGACGTGCACTTGATAATAGAATCGGCGGATATATTATTGCTGAAGCGCTCCGAAAGATCAGTGAGAGAAAGAAAGATCTCAAAGTAAATGTAATCGCATTGAATTCTGTGCAGGAAGAAGTGGGCGGATTTGGTGCCCGAATGATGAGTTACCGGTTTATGCCGGATGTTGCATTGGTAACGGATGTAACACATGCGACTGATACTCCCGGAATTGATCAGAAACAGCACGGAACAGTAGAAATGGGTAAAGGTCCTGCTATTCAACACGGAGGAGCAAATCACCCAAAGGTCGTCGATTTTCTGGAAGAAGTTTGTTCAGAAGCTAAGATCGATATCCAGCATGAAGCTACAAGTGTAAGAACAGGGACAGATACCGATAGTATTTTTTATCAGCAGACGGGAATACCAAGTGCATTGATCTCGCTTCCACTCAGATATATGCATTCACCTGTAGAAACTTGCAATGTGAATGATGTAGAAGACCTGATCAATTTAATGGTTGAAGCTGTATTAGCAATGCGACCTGATCAGACGTTTGGAGTTTTTGAAGATTGATCAAATAATGGAAAGTATCCAGATTACAAATGCAGTAATAGCAATTGGATAAATAAGAAGAAAGAATATTAGATTTCTTGTGTTCTTTCTTTTTTGAACAAAATCTAATCCGAAGTTCATTTTTTTGGGATCAATTTCGGATTGAAGGATATTATATCTGGTATTCTCACTCAATGTTTTGAAGAGGGTTCTCCCTCTAAGCATTGAATTATTGAACATAAGTGTTTTTGCAGATTCAGCCCAAATACCCATTTTTCCTCCTTTTTGGTGTCACACTTACACGGCTAAATCGACATAAAGGTTTCGTTTTATTTTGGTTATAGAACTAAAAATGCAGAACTCTAATTCACCTTTTTAACTCTACCTACAATTCCGGATTCCAGCATCACTTTAATGCCATGTGGATGAGATGGGGATTTGGTAAGCAATCGTTTTACCACTCCTGAAGTTAGTTCTCCACTTCGTTGATGGTGTTTCTGAACTACTTCAACAGAGCTGCCGGGTTTAATGTCTTTTCTTTGAGTTCCGTCCATAATTTTTTAGTAATCAGCTATCAGCTATCAGCTATCAGCTATCAGCTATCTGTTTCTATTTCGTGATCTCGAGTTACGGGTATTTCGGCTATTAGTGTTTTTCCTTCTAGAATTTCTACTACCGTTGCTCTTTGATCTACTTCTATTAGATCCTTTTGATGCAGGTTTAGCCGGTTCTTCTGAGTCATCAGGATAAGGATGTTCAGAAATTACTTCAATTTGTTGATTAATTAATTTCTCAATATCACGTAAAAACGGTCTTTCATCAACAGCACAGAAGGAGAGAGCTATTCCACTTGCATTGGCTCTTCCTGTTCTTCCTATGCGATGAACATAAGTTTCAGGAATATTTGGAAGATGATAATTTATAACATGAGAGATGTCGTCTACATCAATTCCACGAGCAGCAATATCGGTTGCAACAAGAATTCTGGTGGTTCCATCCTTAAAGTTACTCAATGCCCTTTGTCGGGCAGGTTGAGACTTGTTACCATGAATAGCTTCAGCACTAATTTCAGCATTTAATAGCTGTTTCACGATCTTATTCGCTCCATGCTTAGTTCTGGAAAAGACAATAGAAGAAGTTATTAGATCTGTTTGAAGTAGATGGATCAGTAATTTGATCTTATTTCCATTGCTGACATAAAAAAGGTGTTGTTCTACTTTTTCTGCGGTTGCTTTTTCAGGAGTTATAGTCACTCTTTCCGGGTTTCCAAGAATGGATTTAGAAAGGCTTACAATAGCAGGAGGCATGGTTGCCGAAAAGAACAGCGATTGTCGCTTTTTTGGTAATCGTGCAATTACTTTCTTGATATCGTGAATAAACCCCATATCCAGCATTTGATCGGCTTCATCCAATACAAAATACTCTACATCTTTTAGCGACACGAATCCCTGATTCATCAGGTCCAACAATCTTCCGGGAGTGGCTACAAGTATATCAACACCTGCTTTAAGCCGTTTAACTTGCTTTTGCTGCTTAACTCCTCCATAAATAACGGTATTCTTGATGTCAGTATATTGTCCGTATGTAGTAAAACTGTCAGCAATTTGAATTGCTAATTCTCTTGTTGGTGTGATCACCAGAGATTTTATTGTACGTCTTTGATTATCCGGTTCATAAGAATCAGATAAATGTTGAAGGATCGGAATTGCGAAAGCAGCTGTTTTTCCTGTTCCGGTTTGTGCGCAACCCAGAAGGTCTTTTCCGGCCAGTAAAATTGGTATAGATTGTTCCTGAATTGGTGTAGGCTGATCATAGCCCTGTTCTTTAAGAGCCTTTTGTATAGGTTCAATAATTTGAAGATCGCGGAATTTCATATGTATATGTAAGAAAGAAGGGGAGAAAGTTGAAGATAGAGCTCAGAAAAAATTCTCAATTTAAATTGTAGATAGCATACATGTGCCTTAGCAACCCTATTCCCATACACTACTTTGGTCCGTGCAATATACGGTTAAATAAATCGGTAAATGCTATTCATTAAATGGAAGTAGCCTTTTCAATCCTGTTCAGTAATGCGGGAATAACAGAAGAATCGTAACGCTCATCAAAGGGTTCAATGATTACTTTTTTATAGCCATCAATATCAGCCTGACGAAATCTATCGTATAATTCACGAGCTAATTTTTCAAAGTCCTGAGTAAAATTTATGATGTTTTGTTGTTCGGTTTCTGCATTCAAAAGTAAAAACAGGGAAGAGGTATCCTCAAATTCATCTTCCGAATCCAGCCATTTGACGTCCGCTTTGGGTTTGTAATGTGAATATTTTTGCCCCGGACTTTTAGGCTTTTCAGAACTCTTATCATCAATAAGAACTGTTTGGTTCAAGACTTTTTCAAGTTGATCTGTTCCGATCACACCCGGTCGCAAGATCATTGGTTGATCTCCGGAAATATCCAGTACAGTAGATTCCAGTCCAATCTGAGTAGAACCTCCATCAATAACTAAAACAGAAGAACCAAAATCTGCCATCACATGACTCGCTTTTGTTGGACTGGGAGCTCCGGATCTGTTAGCACTTGGAGCAACAAGAGGATTAGTTCCTGAAATAAATGATATTGCTATATCATTGGCAGGCATGCGAATAGCGACTGTACTTAACCCTGCTGTTACTATATCTAAGACCTCAGGTTTCTTTTTAAAAACAAGGGTTAAGGGGCCTGGCCAGAACTCTTCTATAAGTAGTTGAGCAAATTTGGGTACTTCAGCAGCAAATTTGTTGACCTGATCAAAATCTGAAATATGAACGATCAATGGATTATCTGATGGACGTCCTTTGGTTTCAAATACTTTTGCGATCGCTTCAGGATTCCATGCGTCTGCACCGAGTCCGTAAACCGTTTCAGTTGGGAAGGCAACTACTTCGCCGTTCTTAATGGCTTGAATGTATTTAGAAGCTATATGCATTTAAAGATCTGGAGTATTTCTAAGATAAATTTACAAAAATTTTATCATGATGAACTGCATAATAAGGACAATGATTTTGAAATTAATTAAGAGTCCTGTTTTCATGCATAGATAATCAAAGTATTACCTAAGATTACAACAGATGCTCTAATTCATCAATACAACTCATACTCCAACAACCTGCACTCAATGGTAGAATTATACAGTTCAATACGTTGATTGGTTCTTAACCCTACCTTTTTGGCCAGATCGAAGTTTCCGGTGAATACGTATCCCCATTTACCGCTGCAATCTTGTTTGAAGAAATCACCAATGGCGGTGTATAAACTTTCCAGTTGCTGATCGTGACCGATACGTTCTCCATACGGTGGGTTCATGACTACAACACCATCTCCGTATGGAATTTCGGTCTCTCTGAAATCACACACTTTAAATTCTATTAAGTGATCAACTCCGGCAGTCTTGGCATTTTTCTGAGCAGCCTGAATGGCTCGGCGATCATGATCGGTAGCTAAAATTCTACCTTCAAAATCTTTATTTCCCTGATATTTCAGATCAGTACGTAAACTGTTCCATTCGCCTACATCAAAGCCAAGTATATGTTTGATGCCGTAATTAGGACGAAGGAGTCCTGCGGGCTTATTAAGAGCTTTGAGCGCGGCTTCAATAGCAATGGTTCCACTACCACACATCGGATTTACAAAATGTTGTCCCGGTTCCCACTTGCTAGCCTGAACAATAGTCGCTGCCAGGGTTTCTTGCATGGGAGCCGTATGATTCTGAACTCTGTAACCGCGACGTGAAATAGATTCTCCTGATGTATCCAGATAAACCATAGCTTCTTCATTTTTCCAGAACAGAAAAACTACTGTATGATTCAAATCAGAACCGGAATCAGGTCTTGCACCTGTTTCTTGTCGGATTCTATCAACAATAGCATCTTTAACTTTCAATTGAGCAAACTGGGTATTGTCGATGGTTTTGTTTTTAATGAATGAGGTGACACTCACATATCCACTTCGATCAATGTATTCTTCCCACGGAATGCTTACTAATTTCTCATGAAGTTGATCTGCATTATGTGCTTCAAATTTCTTCAGTAAAAAATGAACTCTGTGAGCTGTACTTAAACACAGATTCAATTTCATACAATCATTTAAAGAGCCAGTGATTTCTAGTCCTGCAAGACGTTCGTGATCAACTTTGAATCCAAGATCTTCAACTTCCTTCCGAAGATAGGGTGTCATTAGTTTTGGACAGGTTATAGAAATCGTGGATTTTTGAGAAAAGTCAGCCATAGGAATTATAAGATATAAAAAAGGCTGTGAGTTTATTTCACAGCCTTTTTGAGAGTGAAATTATGCGATCTCAACTACTTCGATTTCGAAGGTAAGATCTTGTCCTGCAAGCGGGTGGTTAGCATCAAGTGTAACTTTTTCTTCGTTTACAGCTGTGATCTGAACCGGAATTGCTTGTCCGTCCGGTTGGTTCAATTGAAGTTGAACTCCAACTTCAGGCTCAAGGTCTTCAGGAAGCTGAGCTTTTTCTACTTCCACAACCATTTGTGGATTTGGCTCTCCATAAGCTTCAGCAGCAGGAATTTCAGCAGTTGTTTTATCACCAACGCCTAAACCTTCAATTGCTTTCTCAAAACCCGGGATCAATTGTCCTTGTCCCATTGTGAATTCTAGTGGATCTTTCTGGATGGATGAATCAAATACAGATCCGTCTTTTAGTTGACCTGTATAATGAACTTTTACGGTGCTACCGTCTTTAATAGTTGACAAAATATTTTCTTTCTTT
The DNA here is from genome assembly GCA_965215865.1 of Balneola sp. Taxonomy (GTDB): domain Bacteria; phylum Bacteroidota; class Rhodothermia; order Balneolales; family Balneolaceae; genus Balneola. The sequence goes on along the minus strand of OZ244125.1, from coordinate 1,970,754 downwards.
TGGAATTATAATAATTATTAAGAGCTTAAAGATAAGGAATCGAACACATAGTATTTGAAATCCAAAATCTTAGCTTATGTCACTGAACACGCCCGATATCAATGAAGTTTTAAACGAATCCAAAACTATTGCCATCGTTGGATGTTCAGCCAGTGAACATAGAACAAGCAATTACATTGCCAAGTTTCTGAAGGAGAGAGGTTATACGATAATTCCTGTCAATCCTGCAGAAAATGAAATACTAGGGGAAAAGTGTTACGATGCGTTGAATGATATCCCTACTGAGACCACTATAGACATTGTTGACATCTTCCGAGCTAATGAACATACGGCAGGAGTGGTTGATGAAGTTCTGGAATGGAACAAGAAAACCGGACAATTAGCAGTTGTGTGGACTCAATTAGACGTTTCTTCTAATGAAGCTGAGCAGATCGCTGAAGAATCGCAAATTCCGTACGTGAAGAATAAGTGTATTATGGTGGAGTTGGAGAGAATGAATTAAAGATTAAAGATTCAAAATGAAAGATTAAGAATTGGACTAATTTTTAATCTTTCATCTTACATTTTGAATTTCTCTACTTCATATTCGTAAACTGAAGTGGAACGCCCATGTCTTTGCTTTTCAGATGCTGGATCACAGCTTGCAGATCGTCGATTTTTTTGCCGTTTACTCGAACCTGATCGTCTTGAATCTGAGGCTGCACTTTCATCTTTAGATCTTTGATCTCTTTAACGATCTTTTTTGCTGTTTCTCTGTCAATTCCTTCTTTCAGAGTTACATCCATCTTTAAATGACCTTGCGATGTTCCTTCCTCAGTTCCGAAATCCAGTACTTTAGAATCGACGCCTCTTTTAATGAAGTTCTTGATCAACATTTCCTGAACGGCTTTCATTTTCATGCTCTCGGCTGCTACAAGATGGATTCTGTTTTCTTTGCTGTGAAAGGTGACTTCGGTGTGTAGCCCTCTGAAATCGTAGCGTGTTGAGATTTCTTTCAGCGTATTATTGATTGCGTTATCTACTTCCTGAGTATTAATTTCGTTTACAATATCGAATGAGGCCATGTTCTTACGTTTAGTTTGTTTTGATGTAATTTAGTTATTTTTTATCAGCTATCAGCTATCAGCTATCAGCTATCAGCTATCAGCTATCAGCTATCAGCTATCAGCTATCAGCTATCAGCTATCAGCTTCTTTCTCCATCTTTTCGATCATTTTTTTAGACAGTAGTTTTTCCACTTCTTTTTCATCTTCCGGAGCAACTACGCTTCGATGAATACGAATTTGATCTTTGTATTTAAACTCGAGCTCAATTACCTGTTCCTGATACCAATTGTACGAAATAAGATCTTTCCAGGGAATTTCTCTGTCCAGTATTACAAACCCTTTTTTTCGAAGTTCCGGTGTTACTTTCAGAGTAATCGCATAAATCCCAACAGCTATCAATGAAACACCGGATGACATTCGAATTGGCGAAACGGGCAGTTCGCTGAAGATAGAAGTCCGTGCAATTCCAAGGATTATAATGGTTAAAGCTAAAAGATTTGGAAGAAGGTCAGAAATAAAAGCAGTGTTCACATATTCTATATCTCCAAGATCCTTTTTCATTTTATACTGAGCATAAGCAGCGCCAAGAAAGAATCCCGAGAACGAAGAATAACAATTGGTCATGAAGGCTGCACCGACAGGCTGAGGAAAATATCCTAAGCTATTTAGATATCTCAGCACCAGAAATAATACCATTCCTAAAATACCGGCAAAAAGAAAGCAACGTACTGTTATTTGTTCGAGCTTGATAAATCGTCTATTACCTAGCCAGATGCTTGCGAATAAAACTAAAACTCCTGAAATAATAGTCCAGATCATTTCTTAATTTTGAGTATGGAAAATTCAGTTCAACCTACGGGTATAGAAGTTAGTAACAATGATCAAGTTCTGGAAATAGAATGGTCGGATGGAGTAAAATCAGTTTATCCTCTTTTTGGGCTTAGAAAAAACTGCCCCTGTGTTATGTGCAGAGGAGGACATGCGCATATGAATGAATTTGAACCCAAGATGTTCTTTGTTGAAAATCCTTCGAAAATTGATATTAAAGATATTCAGCAGGTTGGGAATCATGCCATCCAGATAACCTGGGCTGATGGACACAATTCAGGTATGTACCGTTGGGAAACCTTGAGGTTTTTGGACCCGGAAAACCATAAGTAGTTTTTATATTTAGAGGGACATCCCTTTAGATGTTAAATAATTCGTTAACAAAATTTCTTTATACCAACTTCAATATTGCAAGCAGGTCATCCCGAATTTATTTCGGGATCTTACGAAAAGGCTTTTAGTCTGATCTTGTTTACCATCCTCTTAAGGTATCATACTAATCCTCTAACGTTGAATTGTTTTGCTTTGCCAGATTCAATTTCCACTCACTTGAAGTGATAACATTGGCTACTTCTGTATAAGTAACAGTTCTTAAGTTGATAAGAAAATACATGGAGCCTTTGTTTATGACTATAAAGACAGGTTCAATACTTATTCCTCACAAAGATCCCGAAATAAGTTCGGGATGACCCAATAGTGCTCTTGATTTCGAATAGATTTATTTAAATTTACGTGCGTAACAGCTTTTCACATTTTAAAACAGATTAATCACAATTCTCTATTTAGATTCTCTCTAAATAATGTTATTTTTGACAGAACTTAAAAGCTAAATCAAAAACTAACTAATGAAATATTTATCGCTAATTGCTGCTGGTGTTGTTTTAATACTATCAGCTTGTAGTCAACCTAAGGAAGTAAACATTTATTCAGCTCGCCATTATGAAACCGATCAGGCTTTGTATTCTGATTTTACTGAAGAGACCGGAATTAAAGTTAATCTGATTGAAGGTGGTTCAGACGAACTGATTGAACGAATTAAAAGCGAAGGCGTTAATTCTCCCGCAGATATTCTGGTAACTGTTGATGCAGGAAGAATTTGGAGAGCAGAAGAAGCAGGAATACTGGGTTCAATTGATTCGGATATCCTCAACGAAAGAATTCCGAGTTCATTAAGACATCCAGATGGATTATGGTACGGAATTTCTAAAAGAGTGAGAGCTATAGTAGTAAATCCTGCAAACGTAGCTAATCCTGAATCTCTAACTTATGAAGATCTTGCTACTGAAGAATGGTTAGGAAGAGTTTGTATTCGGTCTTCAAATAACATCTACAACCAATCTTTAATGGCTTCTATCATCGAGTCAAACGGTGTTGAAGCTGCAGAAGCTTGGGCGACCGGTATTGTGAATAATATGGCTCGTGAACCACAAGGTGGGGACAGGGATCAAATTCGTGCAGTTGCAGCCGGAGTTTGTGATGCTGCAATTGTAAATCACTATTACTTGGCTATGATGCTTGCGGGTGATGAAGAGAATCAGGAAATAGCTAAAAGTGTACAGCTTGTATTTCCAAATCAGAGCGAGGCTGGTCGTGGAGCTCATGTGAACATAAGTGTTGCAGGTGTACTGAAAGACGCTCCAAACAGAGAAAATGCTATTAAGTTCATGGAATATCTTACTAACGAGACTTCTCAAAGCTATCTGACGGTTGATAACAACGAATATCCGGTGAATGATGATGCTGGTTGGAATCCGATTCTTCAAGGATTTGGAGAATTTAAAGCGGATGAAATGAATGTTTCAGCTCTTGGAAAAAACAATCCGGAAGCGATCAGAATTATGGACAGAGCAGGGTGGAAGTAAGGATCACAGATTTATGATTGGCTGATTTTCGCTGAAGCTTATATCGTATTAAAAAGCACCTGTACCATGTATGGGTGCTTTTTTTATGAAGCTGAAAAAAACTTAGGTTTATTCTCCGAGACTAAAAGCTCTGCTTGTATAAGGTTTTATTTAAAAAAGCAGGAGTTTACGTCCGCTGAGATGAATCAGGAAAATTAATGCTCTTCAGTCTTTCGGGAACGTGTGATGGTCTTACTAAGAAGTATCACCGGGATAATACCCACTAAAACAATCGCTAGAGCTGCTCCTGCTGATTCACCAAGCCTTTCATCAGAAGCAAGGCGATAGACCTGTACAGCGAGAGTATCGAAGTTAAAAGGGCGAATTATGATGGTGGCAGGCAGTTCTTTCATCACATCTACAAAAACCAGCAGGAAAGCCGACAATAACCCTCCGGAAAGCATAGGAATATGTATCTTCCCCAGAATCTGGGAGAAAGAATATCCCATCCCTCGAGAAGCTTCATCAACACTTGGAGAGATTTTCTGTAAACTTGAATTGATTCCATTGTAAGAAACTGAAAGAAAGCGAACAACATAAGCAAAGATCATCGCAAACAGGGTTCCACTCAACAGCAATCCGGTTGAAACCTGAAAGTTAGAACGTACAAATGAATCAATGGTATTATCCAGCCAACCAAAGGGGATAAGAACCCCGACTGCTATCACTGATCCCGGAATAGCGTAACCCAAAGCACCGAATTGATTTAGGCCTTTTACCAATTTTGAAGGATTAAGTCGCGATGAGTATGCCATCAATAATGCAACAGAAACAGTGATAAGTCCGGCAATGGCTGCTACGCTGAGGGTATTCAGTGAGTATAGTATAAAACGTGTATTAACTGAATCGATATTATTAAAGAACATATACAACAGAAGAATAACAGGGAGTATAAATCCTAAAAACACCGGAATAGCACACACAGAAAAAGCTCCCCATTTTTTGAAACCGGTAAGATCGAATCTTTGAATTCTTTTGAAACGATTGGTAGCTGTGGTCTGGTCCTTAATTCTGGATCTAGACCAACGTTCCAGCAAAATCAGAACTACAATAAAAAGTAATAAGAATCCGGCAAGCTGAGCTGCTGCTGGGCGTTCTCCAAGACCAAACCATGTTCTGTATATTCCAGTTGTAAATGTTTGCACTCCAAAGTATTGTACGGTACCAAAATCATTCAGTGTTTCCATTAAAGCTAAAGCCAATCCTGCAGCGATTCCGGGTCTGGCTAAAGGTAAAGCAATCTTAAAAAAGCTTTGAGTGGTGGTGTAGCCCATAATTCTGCTTGCCTCAAATAGAGATACGGATTGATTCAGAAATGCAGAACGGGCGAGCATATAAACGTATGGGTAGAATGCCAATATCATAATGAAAATTGCACCCCATAAAGACCGGATTTCAGGTAAAACAAACTCACCAATGCTTAAATCAAATGTTGAGCGAATAGCTGTTTGTAAGGTCCCGGTTATACCGAAGAAATCTGTATAAATATAGGCAAGCAAATAAGCCGGAATTGAAAAAGGAAGAACTGCAGCCCATTCAAAGTACTTTTGTCCGGGAAAGCTACACATGGTGATGAGCCAAGCTAAAGTCACGCCAAGGAGAACTACACCAGTAGAAACTCCAATAATTAAAAACAAAGAATTGGTTATGTAGTCTCCAAGAACGGTAGAAGCTAAGTGACTCCATATCTCACCTGAAGAGACAAAAAACGATGAGAGTACAGAAAGAATTGGAATAGATACTAAAACAGCAATTATCCCGGAAACTAGTGCCCATTTTTTTGAAAGCGTAGCTGGATATTTATTAGAATCAGAGGATGTAAATGTACCGGCCAAAAACCGAAGTGCTTTAAACATAGGTCAAAAATAAGGAATGTTAAGCTACAAGGTGAGTTTTATTCCAAATTCATTTTTAAGAACAGATCTAGCGGCGTTAAAACCGGACATCCCATGAACTCCGCCACCAGGAGGGGTAGATGAAGAGCAGATATATAAATGATCAACGGGAAGTTTATACGGATCCCATTTTATTAAAGGTCGGCCAAATAATTGTTTTAAATTCTGAGCTCCACCATTAATATCTCCACCTATGTAATTTGGGTTATATTTTTCAAAATCCATAGCGGTCATTGTGGATGTTGAAATGATTATATCTCTGAACCCGGGTGCATATCTTTCGATCTGATTGATAATCCGCTCTTCCATATCTTCAGTGCTTCCATTTGGAACATGACAATAACTCCAAAGCACATGTTTGCCTTTGGGTGCTCTTGTTTCATCAAATACAGATGGTTGAGAGACAAGAACATATGGTTTTTCGGAATGGATCCCTTTCCACACTTCTTTTTCAGAATAAGAGAGTTCTTCCATCGAGCCTCCCAAATGGAGCGTACCGGCTTTTTTACACTCCTCATTTAGCCATGGAACAGGTTCTGAAAGCGCGAAATCAACTTTAAAAGCTCCGGGGCCATAATTATATCTAAGCAATCTGTCTTTTAAAGAATCCGGGATCTTGCTATCCGCAATTGTAATTATTTGTTGGGGAGTAAGGTCAAAGAGAATAGGTTTATTTGCAGGAAATTCTTCCAAAGATTCGATATGGGTATTCAATTCGATTTCTCCCCCTAAGAACTCGAAAAAGCCTGCAAGTGCTTTCGTAATGGAGTGCGAACCATTTTTAGCAATAGGCCATCCCACAGAATGAACAGTGGTTCCTAAAACCAATCCAAATGAAGCTGTAAAAGCATTTTCTAATGGTAAAATACTATGGGCTGCCAGGCCGGCGAAGTAAGCTTTTGTTCTGTCCAACTTAAAAAAGCTACTGGATAGTAAATTTGAAGAAAACATTCCATACCATCCAAATCTCATCATTGCCAATGGATGATTAGGAATTCTGAGTGTCCCAAAAAGATCTTTTGAAAGGTATTGCCACGAATCAACAAATTCTTTGAAAAGCTTCCTGTAGTTTTTGGAATCAGCTCCTAAGCGTTCTAAAGTATTTTCGAAAGATTTTTCAGCAATAACAGCTTCTCCATCTTCAAGAGGATGTGCTACGGGAAAATCAGGGTGTATCCATTCAAGTCCGTAATCTGATAATGGTAAAGTATTAAAAAAGGGTGATGAAACTGCTGTAGGATGAACAGCAGAGCAAATATCATGTTTAAAACCAGGCTCCCGTAATTCAAGGGTTCTGGTTCCACCACCTACAGAATCTTTTGACTCGAATATTTTAACTTTCAAACCTTGTTGAGCCAATGCAATAGCAGCTGCTAATCCATTGGGACCGGAACCGATTACAAATGCATCATAATTTGAAAGTGATGAGCTCAATTATCTTGTACCTTCTGATTTGGTTTCTGCCAATTTAAATGCTTCAAATATATTTAATATTCCTCCAGTAGAAGAAAGATTTGAAAAAGGGATTCCCTGATCAGAACCGGGTTTGTAAACTATATTTGAAGGTTTAGTAACCGTTTCCAGCAAAATTGTTTTGATCTGTTGAGCATTTAAATCCGGATAGTAAGACATTAGCAAGGCGGCTGCACCGGCAACTGCAGGACTGGCCATACTAGTTCCGTCAAATGATTCGTATGTATCATCCGGAGTTGAAGAATAAATATCTACACCGGGAGCAAATAAGTCTACACGTGTACCATAATTACTGAAGTCAGCAGCTAACAGAGAATCTCCCATCCAGGATGAAGCGCCTACTGAAAGAAAATTTTGCATCATCCCGCCATCCTCATAAAACTTGTTGGGATAACTGAAAGTACTGTCAATATTTTCGGCTGAGTTTCCGGCTCCTGTAACTAAGAGCACATCGTTTTCATCTGCATATTTAAAAGCTTCATCCACATAAAACTTTCGTGGGGAGTAGGCTTTACCGAAACTCATATTAATAATATCCGCTCCGTTTTCTACGGCGTAACGAATAGCATTGGCAACGTCTTTATCACGCTCATCTCCATCAGGAACCGTTCTGACGATCATTAATGAAACATAGTCTGCTATTCCATTCATTCCTAGGTCATTATTTCGGATAGCGCCTGCTATACCGGCTACATGAGAACCGTGGTCACTTCGAGGACCTTCCACATCGTTATTCCCGTAGAATCTGTTTTCCAGATCTTCAAAATCATCGCCTACAATATCTCTGGGATTAAATTCAGGATTGTATGCATAGTTATACATTTTATCGAATTGTTTGTAGGCGTCATTGATATCTTCTTCATTTACATCCAGATCCCGAAAATATTTAATAACCTGTTTTGCCTGCTTGCGATAAGGCCCATCATTGTAATTTAGTTCGAGTTCTTTATTGGAGACAGAATCAATGGAACTTACTTTAAAAATATTTTTAGCACCTTCTATCGCCTCTTTTATATTTTGAAGGTTTTCGAAATTGGCTTTTGCTTCAGCTCTTTTTTCCTCAAATTCAGCTTTTATAGTCTGATAATAGTCATAGTCTTTTTGTTCCTGTGTAGAAAGGTCAGAAGGAGTTTTTCCTATGAATTTTTCTCTCAACTTTAAATAAACTCTGGTGAGCTCATAGGTGTCTTTGTCTACATTTCTTCCATCTTTACCACCTATAAAGTTCCATCCGTGAATATCGTCGACATAACCATTTTTGTCGTCGTCAATGCCATTTTCGGGAATTTCATCTTCATTTACCCAGATATTACCGGCCAGATCTTCGTGTTCAATATCTGTTCCTGAATCAATAATGGCTACAATGACTTTTTTGGAAGGAGTTCTGTTGCTTAAGATCTCGGAGTAAGTTTTTTCAGTTCCTGCTCCGATAAATTCTGAATCTGAAGAAAGATGATGCCAGTCAGTGGGGGCCGTTTTAGGAGATTCATTTACTTCTGAAGCTGTGTCTTCAGTTTCAGTTGACGAGTTATCAATTGTATTACTTGTTGAAGAGCAGGCAGTAATCAAAAAAAATACCGCAAAGAGCACTAAATGAGCTTTTTTCATATTCCCTAAAGATTGTTAGTCAGTTATCCACTGGGTTTTCTGTTTTTAAGCCAATGGAGTAAAATATCTAATCCTAAGGTAATTGAAATTATAAGCAGCAACAAGACCAGACTGCCAATTGGTTTCCAGATAATGAATCCTCCCAGTGTTCCAAGTACGGCACCCAAATACTGGATATACTGAAGCTGATCATTACTGGCATTTTTAATCAATTTTTCCAATCGTTGTTCATCGTATTCCCGGAGGTTGTCTTCAACTAATGCGTGCACATCCAATTGATTGATAAGCTTGTATAGGAGAGAGGTGACAATGTTTTCAATGGTAGAGCTATTTGCTTCTATTTTATCGGGGAGTGTATCCAGAAAGCTGTCTAATTTATCTAAACCCTTTTCTACACCGCCCGGGAGCTTTGTAAGGGCGTCTTCTACTAAAGTTTGCATTTCTTGTCCTTTGATAAAGCTGTAAGCCTTAAGCGCTACTTTTTCGAAGGAATTCTCTTCTATATTATTCTCAATTTGATGAATAATCGATTCCGCAATATTGGCTCTTACTTCAGGTTGAGCTACCATTTCATCTACATAATTAACTGCCAGAGCTTTTAGGTCGGTTCTGAATTCAGGATCGTCAATTACTTCCCTGATATATTCTGTTGCCTGTGCTCTGTATTTAGAAATGGCATTTGACTGCTGAATTTTTTGTTTTATGATATCAGGATTAATAAGGTCTTCAGATACAGCAGCTGCTAAACGAAATGCAATCCTGTCTTTTTGTGCAGGAACTAATCCTTGTCCGAATATGGGTCTTCGTTTAGCCGGGCGAAAAAGCATTGTAATGGCAAGCCAGTTGGTAAGGAAACCGATCAACCCACTTATGGAAAGTATGCGCATCAAGCCTTCAAACTCGACACTGAAACCCATTACTGTTGTTTGAACACCGTTAAAGTCCCAATAAAAGGAAGTTACAAATGTACCGATCAGTAGTAGGGGGAACAGGAATAAAAGCTTTAGTAGGATCTTATATTTCCCTTCCTTTTTAGGAGGACTTAATCTGGTAACTGTACTTTGTTCAGTATCAGTTTGCTTTTCGATCTGTTTCTGAAGAATACCCCAGAATTGCTTTCCGTATTCTTTAGTTCGTTCTGTAATGATATTTTCTTCTTTGTGTTCAGCCATACTATTAGTTTTGGCATTGCTACGAGTGAAAGAGGCGTAGGTTACTCGTAAAACATAGATAAATACAGATTTTCTAAATTCGTCATTTCCTCTTTTTCTGCTTCAGACTGATCTTCATATCCAATCAGGTGAAGTAAACCATGAATTAATATTCTGAGACACTCTTTTTCTGAAGTTTGATTAAACTCCTTAGCCTGATCTATTATCCTTGATAAGCAACAATATAACGTACCTTCGATCTTGGTATTCGAATTATCCTCATCGTAACGGAATGAAATAATGTCAGTAATATAATCCCGTTTCAGGAATTCTTTGTTTATTCTTATGATTTCTTGCTCATCCACATAAGCAAGCTCAACCAGTTCAAAGATCACTTTTTCATGTTGTGCAACAAATTCAAAAACTTTTCTGCAATCGATCTCTTTGCAAGGCAAATCAATATCAGTGGTGTTGAATATTTGAAGAGGGTAGGTCTCAGCCACGTTCAGCAGTTAAAAGCTGAAGTCATCATCCATTGACTCTGTAAGCGATAATGCTATACCACACATCATCATATCTTCAGGGAGTCGAGTGAAGTCTCCAGTAAGTAAACTTTCATCAACATTAGCATAGAGACTACAACCGGCTGCTTTTTCTACTATTAAACCTGATGTTTTTTCACCTGATTTACCGAAAAAAGTAACCTGTTGAAGTATTTCGCTTGCTACAAAAGCAGTACAATTATGTAACTGAAGAAAAGTATTGTATGCATAAACAGATACCATATTCATTTCTTCACCATTAACATCCAATCCGAGGTGAATTTCTAGAGCAAGTTTTCGATTTTCTTCCTCGTTCTTTACTTCGATTCTGAATACGTCTTTACCAAGTGGTTTTGGAGTAGCACCAAGTACTTTACCAATGGTTGTAATGTTTTCTGCTGTAAATTGATGAATCATGATATAAAATTTTAGCTCTCAGAATATACGATACTGAGAGCTAACTATAAATAGATGGTTAATTTAAACCGAATTGAGTTCCTCTTTGAATACTTTCTTCCCGGTTTTTTGGAATTAAAGGTATTTGAGTGCCTTCAAATTTGGCATTTGTTTCTTCGGCTATCTTTAGGCCTTGTTCGTCGTTACCTGCTTTGAAATAAACAAATTGTACAATTATTAATGCCTGACGTTCCCTCATAATATTTTCAGAGACACTTTGCGCCTGTTGAACCAACGAGTTATTTCGTTGAGTGAGTGATCGTTGAGCCTTTATATCAGCATTTCTTCTTGCTTGCTCATATTGAGCAGATATTTCAGCAAGTTTATTCTGAATACTTTGAAATCTGTCAAATTCAGTATCCAGATTTTTAATAAATCCATCCAGAGAAGAATTTAATAAGCGTAAGGCATCGTCATTATTCCCCAGTTGAGCATATCTGTTTGCGTAAAGAGCTAAGATGGTGCTTACTTCTTCATCTTCGCGAAGCGGTATAACTTCTTCACCATGTTTTAACCAATACAGAGCACTATCCGGCTGATTCTGAATTATGTATTTTTCTGCCAGTTGCAGATAATTATAACGGTAATTACCCATCATGCGACGAATATTTTCATCAAAATAAACATCAGGATTTCCCCATTCACGGTGACTGAAATCACGAAATCTTCTGGCATGAATCTCAGCATCTATATATGCATTTCCAACCTGTGCTTCCATTTTCTTAGGGATCACACGGTATGCTTTACCTTCTGTTCGGAAATAATCCTGAAGATTAAGTTGGCTCTGGCTGGATACTGTATTTGCAAAATAAACAGGTCGTAACCAGTTATTGCTTTCAAGTATTTCAAGAATTAATCTATCCTGAATTTGAAGATATCTGATGTCATTTCCTGCCTGATCTTTGCCGTAATATCTTCCTGCAAGTCTCCAGCTAACTACATCATCCAACGAGTCAACAGGGATCTCGTAATCAGTTCCTGTTTGAAGAATAGGAATTTCACTGCCGGAAACCCCGATTGCTTCTTTATACTGAGAGTCTTCTGAAAAAGCTCTTCTCAGCATGTCTTTATTCACTGGTATTGTAATATTCTGTGGTCTCCATTGTGAAATCCCGGAAGTAATTTGTTCAACTTCTTTATCAGTCAAATTGATGGGCAGGGGGGCAGACTCATGCGACCATTGATCACGTAGCTGTTTGATGTACCAATCTGTATTCAATAAACTCAAGCAAACAATACGAACGTCTGTTCTGACGCCTTCCACTTCCTGAGCATACCAAAGAGGGAAGGTATCGTTATCACCATTAGTAAATACTAAAGCGTTTGGAGCTAAGGAATTCAAAAGATTCTTAGCATAATCAGGAGCTATATATCGATCACTTCTGTCATGATCATCCCAATTTTGATATCCCATCCAAACAGGAGAAGCAACTAAACACAATCCAATTATTGCATAAGCTGCCATAGAATTCTCTTTGATGTAGGATTTGATCAGGTCAACCAATCCGGTTACCCCAATTCCGATCCAGATTGAAAATGCAAAAAAGGAACCGACGTAGGCATAATCTCTCTCCCTGGGTTGATAGGGTGGTTGATTGAGATAGAAAATTACAGCGATTCCAGTTACAGCAAATAGAGAAAGGACGGCAAATGCCCGTTTCTTATCCGAAGAAAAGTGATAAATGAGACCAAAAAGTCCAAGCAGGAAAGGAATATAGAAATAGGAATTACTTGCCTTATTACTCGGATATTTCGGTGCTGAAAAACCGGATTGCCAACCGGTATCCTGTATATCTGAAGCTCTGCCTATAAAGTTCCAGTTAAAATATCTAACATACATGTGGATGACCTGGTAATCCCAGAAGAAGTCCCAATCACTATCATATCTGCTGTAGTATTCCATATGACGCGGATCCGGAGAATGACGACGCGGAAAAAGTTCTTCATTTTCAGTGCCACGGGTTACTTGTCCGGTGGCGTCATCATAATTATTTCCTTTCAGAATCGGAGTATCACCATATTGATCTCTGTTCAGATATTTTACAAAAGCTTCTACAGTTTCAGGATCGTTCTCATCTATGGGAGGATCAGCAATAGATCGGATCATAATTACTGAGTAGGAAGAGAAACCCATTAAAATCATTGCGTAACTAATGATCGCAATATTTGCCAAGCGATATTTCTTTTTATGTGTGTACCAAACACCCCAAGCTACTGCAAGCATAATCAAAAAGATGAATACGAGAGGGTTGATCAGGCCATAAGTGGCACCTCCGACTTTGGAAGACCAATCAGGTATCCATTTTATAGTAGCAGGATAAATCACAAAAAAGGAGGTAACTGCTAATATTCCCATTATGCCAAACGACATATACGTAAAATCTTTCTTCTTGAAATAAATAATGAGAGCTACAAAAAAGAGTGCGAGTAAATTCAAGAGGTGAACCCCGATAGCTAATCCAAACATATATGCGATCAAAACCAGCCATTTTTCGTTATAAGGGTCTTGATGTCGTTCCGACCATTTTAAGGCAAGCCAGACTACAATTGCTGTAAAGAACATAGACAGTGCATACACTTCCGCTTCTACAGCGTTAAACCAGAATGTATCTGAAACTGCAAATGTAAGTGCACCAACTAACGCTCCACCGTACATTCCGATTTTGTCCATCAGGCTGAATTCTGAAACATCACCTTTCCATTCTCTTATCAGGCGAACAATGATCAGATATAAGAGCATGATAGTTAGTGCAGATGCAAGGGCACTGATGAAATTAATGCTCACAGCAACATATTCTGTAGGCATAAACATGGAGAAAATTCTACCAAGAATAGAGTAAAAAGGAGCTCCGGGAGGATGGTTTACTTGTAATCCGTGCGCAACAGCAATAAATTCGCCGGCATCCCAAAAACTGGCAGTGGGTGCAAGAGTAAGGCAGTAAATGATTAACGAAGTAAAGAAAGTGAATAAAGCGAGGTACTTATTGGTTGTTTTATGATCTGAAAACATCGAAAATTTTCTTAAGAAATTGTTTTTTGGATAGTCGTTTATTACCGTTATGCTTGGCTTGCAATTATAGGCATAGCCATGTTCTATTCAAAATATAGAAACCACCAAGATAATAATCTTCAGGTGAAGAAACGGCTACTTTAAACATGTATTTTTTTAATTAACAATATTTTTTAAAATGAGCGAACCGAAACAAGTTTTTTCCTCCAAATTAGGCATGATTCTAAGTGTTCTTGGAATTGCTGTTGGTACAGGTAATATCTGGCGATTCCCTAGAATAGCAGCACAAAATGGAGGGGAAGATGGCGCAGGTGCTTTCCTGATAGCCTGGGCTATTTTCTTATTTATGTGGTCCATTCCTTTAATTATAGCAGAATATGGAATAGGTAGACACAGTCGGAAAAGTGTGGTTCAGTCTTTTGCGGATCTGATCGGCGAGAAAAAAGGATGGATGGGTGGCTTTATTGGTTTCGTTGCCACGGCCATTATGTTCTATTACAGTGTGGTAGCAGGATGGTGTTTGTATTATTTATCACAAGCTTTATTTGCACCTCTTCCCGAAACTGCAGATCAAGCTCTGGGAATCTGGAATAACTTTCAGGCTTCTAACTGGCCGATCCTGACTCATGCAACAGTGATGCTGTTGGGTGGCTATATTGTTCTGAAAGGGATAAAATCTATAGAAAAGGTCAATAAATTCCTGATCCCATCTCTTTTAGTTGTATTAGTGATCTCTTTAGTAAAAGCTCTAACTATTGAGGGAAGCGGAGCAGGTATTTCATATTTATTTACTCCGGATTGGAGTGACTTGAAAAATCCTAATTTATGGCTGGAAGCATTGACTCAAAATGCCTGGGATACAGGAGCTGCCTGGGGATTGATACTGACATATGCTACTTACATGAGAAAGCAGGATAATGTAACGGTCAGTGCTTTTCAGACCGGGATCGGGAATAATATGGTTTCCATTGTTTCAGCGATAATCATTTTCTCTACCGTGTTTGGTACGCTTGGTGCAACGATGTCCAATGCAGAAATTCTTGATGTAATGAAAACTTCAGGACCGGCTTCAACCGGTTTAACCTTCATCTGGATGCCAAGATTATTTGCGACCATGAGTGGAGGAGGCATTTTCTCTATTCTGTTTTTCTTAGGATTGACATTCGCTGCATTCAGTTCTTTGATATCTATGATCGAATTGGCAACTAAAGTGTTTGTGAACACAGGAATAAAAAGAAAGAAAGCTACCATGGTGATCTGTGTTGCAGGGTTTGCATTTGGTATACCTTCCGCAATGAATCTGAGCTTCTTTGCCAATCAGGATTTTGTATGGGGAGTAGGACTGATGGTTTCCGGTGCTTTTATTAGTTATGCCGTTATCAAATATGGTGTACATAAATTCAGAAGCGAATTGGTTAATACTGACCCAGAAGGAGTACAACTCGGAAGATGGTGGGAGATCATTTTGAAGTACATCGTTCCTGTTGAGGTTATCACGCTGCTTGGATGGTGGATGTTCTTAAGTGCAACCGAGTACGCACCTGACAGCTGGTACAATCCACTAAGCGCATTTTCTGTTGCTACTGTACTTGTTCAGTGGGCAATTGCGTTTGGACTGGTTAAGTTCTTTAATAAGAAATTGGTCAGAAATAATTCAAAGGCTGACCAGGATTAGAAATGATTTTCATGATTAACAGGATTTCTATCGAAAAAAATCCTGTTAATCTACAATTTTGAGAATCCTGATTTGCTTGTTTCTCCATCCCAAGCTCCTGCTCCAAATATCTTTTACGATGTGGTTTCCAGGGACTAAAGTCCTTGCTTGCTAATTATCGCGGAGTTTGTCATTTCGAGTTGAATCAGCCAATAGCTGATGACCGAGAAATCTAAAATCGCTGTTGTAGCAGATCTGTAGATTTCTCCCTCCGGTCGAAATGACAAAAGGATTGTTAGCTATTTCTTAGTTTGATAAACTTGTATACTAGCTGGATAGCGTGATGCTTGCGATAGTTATTTGCTCGATGTTATCGTGAAATTGGATTTGGCTAAGCTCTATCGATAAAAATTATTAGTTATGGAATTAAAGTTTTTTTCCTCAAGAATATCCAAAGTACCTGTATGGTTATTTCAGCCTGTCTTACAGCTCATTCTATATGTTTTACTATATGAGATTACCTGGATAATCATTTATCAATTTGAGTTATACCAACCAACCATTCAATGGGGTATAAGTTCAAAATTTTACTTGAACATCTATTTTGTGTCGACTTTAATTCTGGGAGGGATGCTATTTTTCTTTAAAAATAGGTCTTTTATTTTAACCGGTGTTTCAATCTTGATCTTTTTTCTCATCACATTTTTTGACTTTATTGTATTACCCATCAAGGTTAGCATTGTTTGGGGTATAGTCTTGATAAGTACTCTGTTATCTTATGCTTTGGTTAATTATCAGGCGCATCGTAAGTCAGTGTCTTAGTTCTCTAGAAAAAATCTCATTTCTATGTATTACCTAACTTAGCGCAAGCGTCCCGCTTGTGCGTGTAAACGATAACGGAGCTAAATAAAGTAAAGTAGATTTTTTTGTAAGGATTAGGAGTTGAATCTGTCTAACTCGTTAAAAGTCAGATCATAATGAGTAGAAAGTATAAGTTCTTAGATCAACAACAAGCTTACTTTGTTAGTTTTGCAGTTATTAATTGGATTGATGTATTTACGAGAAAGACTTACAACGATATATTAGTTGATAGCTTAAGTTACTGTCAGCGACAAAAGGGATTAATTCTTTATGCTTGGTGTATAATGCCAAGTCATGTTCATTTAATCATTGGTACAAGAAAAGATCCAATGCAGAACATTCTTAGAGATTTTAAAAGCTTTACATCCAGAACCATTCGAAAAGAGATAATAAAACATCCGAAAGAAAGCAGAAGGAAATGGATGTTATCTATGATGACTAATGCGGGAATAAATAATGGAAACAATAAAGATTGGCAATTCTAGCAACAAAATAATCATCCGATAGAGTTATCCTCTAATTTAATTATAGATCAAAAGTTAGAATATTTACATTTCAATCCAGTTGTTGCTGGATATGTTGAAAGTCCGGAACAATGGTTATTTAGTAGCGCTAAAGACTATTATGGACAAAAAGGGTTGTTGGATATAGAACTTATATACTAACCGCACAAGCGAGACGCTTGCGCTAGTTATGGGGGGATGAAACCGAGGAGCTCCTGCTCCAAAATCTCCTTGAAATCTAAAATCGTTTTTGAAGCAAATCTGCAGATTTCTCCCTCCGGTCGAAATGACAAAATGATTGTTAGCTTTGTAAGTAGAAAAAGTCCGCTTACCTGGGAAGTTTGAAATTATCTTTGTCGGCTTTTATTTCCTTCAGACAATCAACACACAGGCAATCTTCAAATGTACCGCTGATAAATGCTCTGTTTGTCTCGGTGAGTTTTATAGCTGAACATTGACACTGGGAAATTGAATCAACCCTACATTCAAATCCTTTACTACATCTCGGGCAGCATTTCTTAATATTTTTCATAGTGAAATGAATTTGATATGAAGTATAGGATTGAGAAAATAAGTTACAAACTTTAGATCTTTGATTTAGGGATTGTTTGAGGATCCAAGATCTTATTGAATGATTATGAAAAACAAAAAAGGCCTCCAATCGGAAGCCTTTGATAAAAATAAATAAGATCTGAAACTGAATTAGTTAGCAGCCAGAGTTCCTTGAAGTTTTCTGCTGTTGGTAGCTTCAGGACTATCAGGGTATTCTTCAATAATGGTAGAAGTAATGCTGCTTACTTTTTCCATATTACCCAACTCTTTATATACATGTGCAGCTTTCAAAAGATTGAATGGGGTAGTGGAATCGTTTTTATCCCAGTTTGCAGCTTCTTCATACTTTTTAGCTGCTTTTTCAAGGCTTCCGTTTAGCTTCAGAAGCGTTGCATGGAAAGAAACAGACCCAACACCCATAATTCCTTTCGGATGCTTGTATTCCTGAATGTAACCTAAAGCTTCTTCGTAATTATCCATTTTGAAATAAGAAACTGAAGCGTAATAAGCTGCAAGGTTTCCGGCATTTGTTCCTGAATAATCGTTAGCAATTGCAATGAAACCATAAGAAAGCGTATACTCATCTCCGTTCAGAGCAGTTTGGTAATCACTTGCAGAATAGCTTTGCTCTGCTGCTGCTAAATAGTTTTGTGCTTCCTGCTCCTGACCTTCAGCATAAAATCTATATCCAATCAATACTCCGATAACAACTATAACAGTTACCGTTAGTGACAGAATCATAGTTCTGTTTGCATTAAAGAAGGATACCGTTTGTACATATTTGTCTAACAACGGATCGTGTTCTAACTCTTCTTTAGTAAATTTCTTCGTCATGTTTTTTTAGTTAAGTATGATTTTGATAGGGGGCAAAAATAAGGTTTTTAGCGGTCAACCGAAATTGATTTAATCAATTGTTCCATTTTTTATTTCAAGGATGGTATCAGAACGTTCCGCAATATTTTTTTCATGGGTAATTAAAAGCACAGAAACACCGTCTCTGTCTCTTAATTCAAATAAAAGATCCAGAATGATCTGTGTATTTGCATCGTCTAAATTTCCGGTGGGTTCATCAGCTAAAATAAGCTCCGGACTGTTCATCAAAGCTCTTGCCATGGAAACACGTTGCTGTTCACCGCCCGAAAGTTGAGTAGGACGATGGAATCTTCGGTCAGCAATACTGAATCGTTTCATAAGTTCCAGTGCTCTGTCAGAAGCTTCTTTCATCGGAACTCCGGATATAAGAGCGGGCATTGCAATATTCTCAATAGCAGTAAATTCAGGCAACAAATGATGAAACTGAAATACAAAGCCGATATTATTATTTCTGAACTCAGCTAACTTATCAGAATTCATCAGGCTGATATCTTTATCTCCCCAAAGCACAGAACCTTTGTTGGGTTTATCAAGTCCACCCAGTATATGAAGTAAGGTACTTTTACCGCTACCGCTTGAGCCAACAATAGAAGTAATGGTTCCTTTTTGAACTTCCAAATTCACATTTTCAAGTACTTCTAAAGGCGGGCCACCATTATCATCATCGTAGCTTTTATAAATCCCTTCAGCTTTTAATAATAATTCTGACATCAGCTTTCCTTGCTAGAATAAAATTCAGGATAAGTAACCTGTTCGATATGAACGCATTTGCCTGTTTCGGTATCCACTTTAGCAAATACTCCGCATAAATGATTATCGCCTTCCGCTGCGCGATATTTTTGGTGAACTCCGGTAGTGAATCTTTTTATAGCTACTTTTTTGTCCATTCCGATGGATGAATTAAAAGAACCTGTCATGCCTGCATCGGTTTGATAACCTAATCCCTGTGGAAATATTCTGGCATCACCGGTTGGGATATGAGTATGCGTTCCAACCATCACAGAAGCTCTGCCATCAATGTGCCAGCCCATGGAGATCTTTTCTGCGGTTGCTTCCGCATGCATATCAACAAAAATGATATTCGTTTCTTCTTTCATTTTAGAAAGCGCCCAATCAGCAGCAGAAAAAGGATCGTCAATAGCTTTCATAAACGTACGTCCCTGTAAATTCAATACACCGATCTTAAAAGAAGTGCCCGGGATTTCATACACTCCAAAACCGTATCCGGCATTTCCTTTGGGATAGTTAAGAGGGCGGAGGATGGTGTTGTTTTCCCGCATGTACGGAAACACTTTCCATTTGTCGAAAGAATGATCGCCACCGGTAATTACATGCACTCCAAGATTATGGAGAGACTTGATGATAGATTTGTTGATTCCATGACCTTCATGTGAATTTTCGCCGTTAGCGATCACAAAGTCAGCCTCAAATTTCTTTATAAGACTTGGAAGTACCGTTTCTGTTAATTGTAATCCTGGAGAGCCAACGATGTCTCCGACAAACAAAATGCTGACAGTTTCAGCCAATGTATTTTTCCTTTTTTATTCTTCTTTGATCTGAAGGAGAAGCTTTTCTAAGCTTTTGTTAACTCTCTCCATAGTATGGTGTTCGTTCTTTTCTAATTCGGAAGAGTTGTTTCTGGCTTCAAAAAGTTCTTCAGCAATACTAAGAGCTGCAAGCGACATCACCGTAGATTCCGGTTGTTTTACAAGCTGTTCACGATAGGTTTTGAATCGTTCATCTACATAATTACAGATGCGGATCATGTTTTCTTCTTCGCTGTCTTCAACTTTCAGCGGATATTGCTTTCCGAGAATAGTGACTTTTATTGATTTCATGATTCAGAACCCAAATGATTATCAATTTTTTGAACAAGTCCCTGAATATGCTGACGCATTGCCAATCTTTCAGACTCATTTATAGCAGAGAAAATATCTGTTTGTTTGTCTCTTGCTTCAGTCAATTTTGTTTGAAGCTTGGAATTGTCTCGCTTCAGTTCTTTAATTTCATTCTTTAATTCTGAAATCTCTTCATTGATTTCACCCAGAAGTTCACGAAATCGTTCAGTCTGTTTTGCAACCTTATTCATTGCTTATAACCTAAGATCTAAGTTTAGCAGAGAATTGCTTCTCCAGTGATTTAACCACGCGCTGAATAATAGGTTCTACTTCTTTGATATTCAAGGTTTTGTTGGGATCAATGAAATTTAGTCTGAAGGCAATACTTTTATTTCCTTCTCCAATTGATTCGCCTTCGAATACATCAAATATATCAATGTTTTTTAATGTGTTACCTGCATTAGACTTTATGGAGCTCATAAGATCTCCTGCAGAAACTTCCTGTTCCACGATCACTGCAAAGTCGAATTCGAAGGCAGGGAATTTGGGAATTGGTGTGAACGATTTAGCTTTGTGCTTGGCAAGAGCTTCTGAAATTTTGTCCAGACTGAATTCAGCAATATAAGTTTTGTGCTCTATATCATAGACATCCAACATAGACTCAGAAACAGTGGATACCTTTCCCAGTTCTATTTTTTTGAAGCTGTAGGTAAGCGAGTTCTCATCGTTTGCTTTGATCTTAAAACTTCCTGCCAAACCTAATTTGGTGAAAAATGCATTTACTTCGGACTTAAGATCAAATATAGAAAATGGCGTAGCTTTTCCTGTCCAGTGTTCTGAGTTTTTCAATCCTGAAAGACCAAATAGTAAATGGGTTTGCTCATTGATGCCATCATGATATGTAGCATCTTCGCTTTGTAAAAACACATTACCAACTTCAAAGAACCGGATAGTTTCTGCTTTCCTGTTAAAGTTATAAGAAGCAGACTTCAGGAATCCATGCATTAAAGAAGGACGCATCGTACTCATATCCTTATTCAATGGATTTAATGTCTCGATCACTTGCTCTTCAGAAACAAAATTGAGCGCTTCTTTTTGGGAGATGAGGGAGTTACTGTAAATTTCTTTAAATCTTAACTGAACGCCAATATCTCTGGTTTTGGAAAGCAAAATCTCCCAATCAGTTAAAGGTTCAGTTGATACAAAGATCCCCTGATTCTTTGACCCGATCTTATTGTAATCAAATAATCTTCCAACTTCTTCTATCAGGTCAACTTCTCGTTCTATGTCTGGACGGAAAGTAGGGATATCAAAAGTAATGGTGTCTTCATCTTTTGAAACTACATCAAGTTCAAGGCCATTTACGATTTGGATGATCTCTTCAACAGACAGATCAGTACCTAACAATCTGTTCACATAACTCTTTCTCAAAGTAAGTTGATGCGTTTCCGTTTTTACAGGGTGAATATCCGTGATACCGGCTTCTGCTTCACCGCCACAAACTTCAATGATGAGGTCTGCAGTTCTTTGAGCAGCAATGGCTTGTAGATTCGGATCAATACCTCGTTCAAATCTATAAGAAGCATCGGTTTGCAGAGTTTGTTGCTTAGATGTCTTTCGGATACTACCCGGATCGAAATAAGCACTTTCGATCAAAATGTTTGTGGTAGAATCACTTACTTCGGAATGCAACCCGCCCATTACTCCGGCAATTGCCACAGGACCTTTTCCATCACAAATAAACAATGTTCCCGGTTCACATTTTCTTTTGATGTGATCAAGAGTTTCAAACTCAATTTCTTTATCGAATTCTTTAACGATGATCTTTCCGTCATTCAGATTGTCGAAATCAAAAGCGTGTAATGGTTGTCCAAGTTCGTACATCACATAATTAGTGATATCTACAACATTATTAACGGGGCGAAGTCCTATCGCTGTTAATTTATCCTGCAACCATTTTGGTGAATCTTCAATAGTTACATTTTTGACAAGCTTGCCGACGTATCTGTGGCATTTATCACTTTCAACTTCAATGGAATAATCAGAATGAACTGAAGATTCAGGTACTTTAACAGCAGGTTTAACCAACTCAAGATCTAAAGCTGCAGCAATATCACGGGCTACTCCAAGATGACAAGTTGCATCCGGTCTGTTCGGAGTAATGGCAATTTCAATGATCGTATCCTGATACAGATCGAAGATGTCACTTATAGGAGTTCCTGTTTCCATTGATGGATCTAAAACCATAATTCCATCGTGATCCGTACCAAGCCCAAGCTCATCTTCAGCGCAAATCATTCCGTGTGATTCTTCGCCACGTAGTTTTGCTTTTCGAAGAGTTAAATAACTTCCATCATCCAGTTTGATGGGCAGGGTAGAGCCAACGGTTGCTACGGGTACTTTTTGTCCTGCAGCTACATTATTTGCTCCGCAAACGATCTGAACTTTCTCTTCTCCGAGATCAACTGTACAAACTTTTAATCTGTCTGCATTAGGATGAGCTTTTGTTTCAAGAACCTCACCTACGATCACGCCTTCCAGTGTACTGCCAAACTCTTCAATTTCTTCGACCTCTAAACCGATCAAAGTAAGTTTATCAGCGAGTTCTTCAGGACTTAGATCCAGATCAATAAATTCTTGTAGCCAGTTATATGAAATTTTCATTTATAACGTATTGAGATCTTTTAATTAAACTGTTCTAAAAAGCGAATATCATTCTCGTAGAATGAGCGAATGTCGTCAATTCCATGCTTTAAAATAGCAATTCGTTCAACACCCATTCCCCAGGCAAACCCGGTATATTTTTCAGGATCGACTCCTGCCGCTTTAAATACATTGGGGTCAACCATTCCGGAACCTAATATTTCCAGCCATTTTCCTTTTTCTTTTGATCCCCACCAGATATCCATTTCTAAACTTGGTTCTGTGAAAGGGAAGAAGCCCGGACGTAATCTGTACTTCACATCATTCCCATACATTAATTTAGCAAAAGTGATCAGTGTATCCTTCAGATCTGCTACGCTTACATTCTCATCAACATAAAGAGCTTCAACCTGGTGGAACAAGAAATAAGACTTAGGGCTTACAGCTTCGTTTCGGTACACTCTTCCGGGCATAATAGCACGAATAGGTGGCTTTTGTTTTTCCATCAATCTGATCTGAACAGGAGAAGTATGAGTTCTCAAAACAAGATCATCTACTTTTGGATCATCGTTCTTTCTTACAAAAAAAGTATCCTGTTCATCTCTTGCGGGATGATTAGGAGGGAAGTTAAGAGCGGTGAAGTTATGGAAATCATCTTCGATCTCAGGTCCGTGAGAGATCGTAAAACCTAATCGGTAAAAGATACTCTTCATCTCTTCTAAAGTCTGTGTAAGAGGATGCAAAGAACCAACAGGAGAGAGAGGAGCTGTTAAAGTAATATCGTCTGTAGCTGATCTTTCAATAGTTGCTGAAGAAGAAAAGGAAGATTGTAGCTCATCAAAACGATCCTGAGCCAAATTCTTGAGATCATTCATGGACTTTCCAAAGGCTGCTTTATCTTCTTTAGCAACCTGTCCAATCATTTTAAACATAGATTGTATCTTACCATTCTTGGAAAGGAACTCGAGGCGGAAATTTTCAAGCTCATCAGAGTTTGAAACCGGGAAAGATTCTATTTCTTTTTTTAATGCTTCTACTTTATCGAGCATGTTTTTTGATTTAACTAAGTAATCTGTGGTTAAAATAAAAAAACCGGTAAACCTAATTAAACAGATTTACCGGCTTTAAATAGCAAGATAGCAATTAAGCTGTAGCTTCCTTCACAATGGCAGCAAACGTATCGGCGTCGTGAACCGCTAAATCTGCAAGTACCTTACGGTTGATCTGCATATCCTTTTCTTTCATCGCGTGGATGAGTTTAGAATAAGAGATTCCGTTGATTCTTGCAGCAGCATTGATTCGAACGATCCATAATCTACGGAATGTACGTTTACGGTTTTTGCGATCACGGTATTGGTACTGAAGACCTTTTTCAACCGCATTTTTCGCAATCGTATATACATTCTTTCGTTTGCCCCAGTAACCTTTCGCTTGAGATATAATCTTTCTGCGACGGCGACGGGAAGCCACTAAATTTGATGAACGTGGCATTTTGTCTAGATTTTAGGATTAAAATTTATAAGGGATAAGCTCTTTTACTTTTGGAGCATCTGCATCTGTAACGATAGTAGATTCGCCGAGCTTTCTCTTGGTTTTACTGCTTTTCTTAGTAAGAATGTGGCGCTTAAAAGCTTTCTTACGTTTAATTTTACCGGAACCGGTAACCTTAAATCGCTTTTTAGCTCCACTATTACTTTTCATTTTTGGCATTGTGTGTATACCTGCTTTGTGAAAATTATAAAGACTTCAAAGATAGGTAGAAATCATCGTGTAATCAACGATTATAACAGTTTATTTTGGAGTGATCATCATGATCATTCGACGACCTTCCATATTCGGTTTTGTTTCAATCTTTGCTATGTCTTCAAGGCTTTTTGCGAGCTGTAAAAGAAGCAATTCACCCTTTTCTGTATAAAGCATATCACGCCCACGAAACTGAACGGTAGCTTTTACTTTGTCGCCGCTTTCTAAAAATTCTCTGGCATGACGAGTTTTAAATTCAAGATCATGGTCATCAGTATTCGGGCGGAAGCGAAGCTCTTTAACATTTACAGTATGCTGCTTTTTCTTAGCTTCTTTTTCTTTCTTCTTTTTTTCATACATGTACTTGCCGTAGTCAATGATCTTACAAACGGGTGGGTTTGCATCAGGTGCAATCTCAACCAGATCGAGGTTGTATTGTTCGGCAATCTGTAACGCTCGTTCAGATGTAGTAATTTCATGTCCGCCATCAGGTTTAATTACCCGTACTTGTGCGGCTCTTACGTCTTCATTGATTCTGGTTTTGTCAGCAGGTTCTGGTCTGCCAAATGATCTTCTTGCGATATTTATCCTCTTATGTTTTGTTAATCTTCAGGTAATGATTTTTTTTCAATCTCATTTTCAACAGTTGAAAGAAAATCAGAAAATTTGAAAGTTCCAATATCTCCTTTGCGATGTCTACGAACAGAAACCGTGCCAGCTTCTTGTTCTTTGGCTCCAACGATCAGCATATACGGCACTTTGTCAGTTTCCGCGTCTCTGATCTTGCCACCAATTTGTTCGCTTCGCTCGTCAAGAGTTACCCGAACTCCAATCTTCTTAAATGCATCAACGCATTTTTTTGCATAATCATTCTGATCATCTGATATCGGAAGTACACGAACTTGTTCCGGAGAAAGCCAAAGTGGGAAGTTTCCGGCAAAATGTTCGATCAAAATACTTGTAAATCTTTCCATGGAGCCGAAAGGTGCTCTGTGAATAATTACCGGACGGTGTTTTTCATTATCTGATCCTACATAAGTAAGATCAAAACGTTCCGGCATTACATAATCGACCTGAACAGTTCCCAACTGCCATTTTCTACCAATGGCATCACGAATTATAAAATCTATCTTAGGACCATAAAAACTAGCTTCACCCGGGGCAATGGTATAGTCCAGATTCATTTCGTCAGCTACTTCTTTGATCTCTTTTTGAGCGCGTTCCCATAATTCAATGTCTCCACCGTATTTTTCCTCATTATCATCACGGAAGGAGAGACGAATATCAACAGGCATACCAAATGTATCAAATACAAAGTTCGTCAGGTCAATTGTGTGCTTGATCTCCTGTTTCAACTGTTCCTGCATGCAATAAATATGAGCATCATCCTGTGTAAAACCACGAACTCTTGAAAGTCCACTTAATTCACCGGATTGTTCATAACGATATACGGTTCCGAATTCAGCCAAACGCAAAGGAAGATCACGATAACTTCTCATCTCATTAGAATAGATCCTGTGATGATGAGGGCAATTCATTGGCTTCAACATATATTCTTCATCATCAACCTGAATTGGATCGTATTGAGAGTCAGAATAGTAGGGATAATGTCCCGAAGTCTTGTACAACTCAATATTTCCAATATGAGGAGTGATCACTTCTTGATAGCCGCGTTCGAATTGTTCGTCTCTCAGGAAAGACTCTAAAGTTCTTCTTAGTCTTGTTCCTTTAGGTAACCAAATGGGAAGGCCACTGCCCACCATTTTGTCGATCATATAGATACCTAACTCTTTACCAAGCTTTCTGTGATCTCTTTTTTTGGCTTCTTCCACCATATCAAGGTGTTCTGTAAGCATTTTCTGCTTAGGAAAAGAGATGCCGTAAATACGTGTAAGCTGTTTGCTGTTATTATCACCACGCCAGTAAGCACCTGCTAAACTTGTAAGCTTGATCGCCTTAACAATTCCTGTGTTTGGAACATGAGGTCCGCGGCAAAGATCCGTAAAATTGCCTTGAGTATAGAGCGTGATCGACCCGTCTTCTAAACCTTCGATCAGATCAACTTTGTATTCATTTCCATTCTCTTTGTAAAAAGAAAGAGCATCTGCTTTGGAAATATCTTTTCGCTCAAAGCTATTTTTATTTCGGGCTACTTCAAGAAATTTCTGTTCGATCTTTCCGAGATCTTCCTGAGAAATATTTTTCTCACCGAAATCGATATCATAGTAAAAACCATTTTCGATTGGGGGCCCAATACCAAATTTTGCTTCCGGATAAAGTTCCTGAACAGCTTCTGCTAAAATATGTGCAGATGAGTGCCAGAATGTATATTTGCCATCTTCACTATCCCAGGTATTGATCGCTATTGTGGCGTCTTCATTTATTGGCCGATCCAGATCAATGATCTCTCCATTAACTGTGATACTTAGTGCAACTCTTGCTAATCCTGATGAAATTGATTCCGCAACCTCAAGCCCAGTAGTTCCCTTTTTATATTCTCGTTTGGAACCATCGGGTAAGGTGATAGTAATATTTTGTTCTGACATTAATTAGTTAATTGAAAAAAGCTTTTTTATGATGCCCAAAGATAGGAATAATAATTTTTGGTACATACTTAATTTAAGATTATTAAAGTTTTGTTGGATAAATTAAAGTTTAAACTGCATATTCTCGCTGCAAAATAGAAGGACATTCTGGGATAAGTATGACATTTTTCGATTCGCAACTAATGTTTGTGTGCGATCAACTTAATTTGAAGATATTGGATGCTAATGAGGCTGTTATATCCAAACTTCAATACTCTAAAAAGGAACTAATAGGCAAATCTCTGTCTACTTTAGGGAAAAATATAGATCTCAGTCAGGAAGAATTTGTAAATCTGGGATTACCCTTCATCGAAACCTGGAAGATCTTTTCGAAAGCGAAAGATGAATTTTTCGTACAGTTTTCATCACATCTTATAAACTATAAGGGTGTTCCATCCAAAATTGTAGTTGCTCATGATGTAACAGATGTATTTAAGAAGAATGCATCCTCCAAAAAAGCAGTTTCTTTGCCTATTGGTTTTCAGGATTTTCCATTGGCAGAAGTTGAATGGGATCTTAATCACAAAATATTGAGGTGGTCAAAAAGAGCGGAGTTACTTTTCGGGTATTCCCATTCCGATGTAAACAAAAATCCTTTTTTACTAGAAGATCTGATTCAAGAGTCTGATTTCAGTAAGATCACCGAAGCCAATAAAGATGCACTTCAGGATCTGAGTCCTACAAAAATAGTTACTCTTAAATCCGAAACTAAAAGTGGTGAATACATAGAGTGCGAATGGTATAATTCCTACTTATTTGATAGCAAAGGAAATATAACTTCTATCTATTCTGTGATTAAAGATATTACAGAAGAAAAACTTGCCAGAGAAAAGTCAAGGCAACTGATGACCAGTTTTATGGATCTGTATAATTCAATTACAGATGCGATCTATTTATTAAATCCATTGGGTTTGATAATAGATGTTAATGCCGGGTTAACAAAAACCTTTGGATATGAAAAAGAGGAGGTCATCGGTCAACAAATTAAATTTCTATCTGCATCAGGTAAATACGATGAAGAATTAATAAACGATTATTTAAAAAGAGCCAGAGAAGGGGAATCAATAAGCTATGAAGGATGGGGGGAAAAGAAGAATGGCGAAGTTTTTCCTACAGAAGTATTGATGAATTCCGGTTCATATTTAGATGAGGATGTTATAATTGTAGTGGAAAGAGATGTATCAGAAAGATTGCTTTCTCATCAGGAGTTAAAACATCGGGAAAGCATGTTCAGTAATTTATTTCATTCCAGCCCAATTGGTATTGCCCAACTGGATCACCATCAGGAAATTGAAAATGTGAACAAAAGCTTCGAAGAGATATTTGGGTACACTCAAAAGGAAGTAAAAGGTTTGGAGCTCGATAAACTGATTGTTCCTGATGATGAATATCAAGATGCTCTTGAACTTTCCACAAGTGAAATAGCCAAAGTGTATAGCGGGAAAAGAAGAACAAAATCAGGCAATATCATCGATGTAATTGTTTGCGCTGTTCCCGTAATTGTAGATGGAAAAATAATTTCAATGTATGGAATATATGTTGACATCACGGACAGGAAAAGGGCGGAAGAAAAGCTGAAATCTAATTTAAGAGAAAAGGAAGTTCTACTTGCCGAGATCCATCACAGGGTTAAGAATAATCTTGCTGTAATTACCGGATTACTGGAGTTACAGGCTTTGAATTCAGAAAACGAAGACGCTCATAAAGTACTCAAAGATAGTCAAATGAGGGTTAATTCTATTGCTTTGGTGCATGAACTACTTTATCAAAGTGACGATTTTTCCCAAGTAGATATTCCTAATTATCTGAAAGACCTTACCAGAGTGATTTCAAATTCACTGGAAAGAAGAGCAATCCCGGTTTATATCGAATTTGATCTGGATCAGATTCAGCTAGAAATTACACAAGCTATTCCATGTGGGTTAATTTTAAATGAAATACTAACTAATAGCTATAAACACGCTTTTACTGAAAGAGATGAGGGAAAAATATTTATTTCATTTAAGAATAGTGACGATGAAATAGTTTATATGGTCAGAGATAATGGGGTTGGTTTACCGGAAGAAAATGAGGAAGACAAACAATCACTGGGTATGACTCTAGTTAAAACTTTGGGAAGACAATTGAATGCCAGAACAAAGATATATTCTGATAACGGGGCCAATTTCGAGTTCAGATTCAGTAAGAAATAAGTGCAATAAAACTGTTTTTACTTTTATCCGGTTTTAGTTTTCTTTCGGTGGTAAAATTAACCTAATTATCGCAAAGTGAATACAGAGACAGCAAAACAAAAAAAGTCCATTTTTAATCGCTTTTTGGACGGCATAGAATACGCAGGTAACAAACTTCCCGATCCTGCAATATTGTTTCTATTGCTACTTTGTATTGTTTGGCTTCTTTCTCTGATTCTATCACCCTTCGATTTTGCTGAAATTGACCCAAGAACAGGGCAAAATATAGAGGTAATTAATCTATTAACGGGTTCTCAGCTCGCTGCTTTTCTGGCAAGTATGGTTAACACCTTTGTTACATTTGCTCCATTGGGGATTGTACTGGTTGCAATGTTAGGAGTTGGAGTTGCCGAACATTCAGGATATATAAATACAGCTATTAAGTATGTACTTAGTTTTACACCAAAAATGCTGTTAACTCCTGTTTTGATCTTAGTTGCTATTGTAAGTCATACAGCCACAGATGCAGGATATGTACTTGTTATCCCACTTGGAGGAGTTATTTTTTATGCCGCAGGCAGGCATCCTGTGGCCGGAATTGCAGCCGCTTTTGCCGGAGTTTCCGGAGGATTCAGTGCCAATTTTATTCCATCAGCTATAGATCCTCTGCTGCAAAGTTTTACCCAGTCTGCTGCTCAAATTATTGATCCGGATATGCTGGTGAACCCATTAAACAATTGGTTTTTTACCAGTGCGTCCAGTGTACTTATTGTTCTAATTGGGTGGTACATCACTGATAAAATTGTGGAACCCAGACTGAAAAATGTAGAACTAGATGACGATATTGATTTGGAAGGAGCGGATGATCTGGGCAATATTTCAGATAACGAAAAAAAATCATTTTGGATTGCTACAAGTGTAATGATAATTGGCTTAGTAGGATTGTTTTTCTGGGTATATCCTGAGAACTCATCTATGAGAGCTCCTGATGGAGAAATAACAGATTTTCAAGCTCCCCTAATGCAATCTATTGTACCGTTGATCTTCCTTCTTTTTTGGGTTCCGGGAATTTTATACGGCTATCTTTCAGGTGGGTATACTAAGACAAAAGATATAATTGACGGAATGAGTAAGTCGATGGGGGATATGGCTTATTATATTGTGATGGCATTCTTTTGTGCATTGTTTATCGATGCGTTTGCAAAATCAAATATCGGAATTCTTATTGCTTTGAAAGGTGCTAACTATCTACAGGCTTTAGATCTTCCCGGACAGGTTACTATTGTTGGAATCATATTTCTGACGGCGTTTGTAAATCTAATGGTAGGTTCTGCTTCTGCGAAATGGGCGTTGATAAGTCCGATCTTTGTTCCAATGTTGATGGGGCTTGGTATTTCTCCCGACCTGACTCAAGCAGCTTACAGAGTAGGTGATTCCGTTTCAAACATCATTACTCCGTTAATGCCTTACTTCCCATTGGTTGTGGTGTTTTGTCAGCGCTATGTAAAGAAAACTGGAATAGGGACATTGGTCTCGGTAATGCTGCCTTATTCAATTGTATTTCTGATCTCATGGACGATCTTCTTGCTTATTTACTGGTATCTGAAGATCCCGTTAGGCGTACAAGCTGCTTATGAGTATGTGATGTAGGTTTCTTTAAGTGAAAAGTGAAAAGTGAAAAGTGAAAAGTGAAAAGTGTGCGTCCTGACGGATTCGAACCATCGACCTCTGCAATGTCAATGCAACGCTCTAACCAACTGAGCTAAGGACGCTTTTGAAAGCCAACAAATATAATGAGATTTATGCTTTAGGTAAAAGTTAGTTTTCGTATCTTTACAGCTCATTAAAATTGTTATTTGGCATGATCAACCGCAGACACGTTCGGGAAACTGTACTTCAAGCACTTTACGCACTCAAGCAGAGTGGCGATTCAGTTCAATATATAACTGATTCTGTTATAAAAGATGCACTTGGAACCGAAAAAGAAGCTAGACGTTTCGCAGAAAAGTTATTTTTCAGAACTTTAGAAAACGAACCCGAACTAGATGAGGTGATCATTAAGCATATCAAAAACTGGGAAATTCAACGATTGGCTTTAATAGATCGCCTGATCCTTAAAATGGCCTTATGTGAATTTCTTTATTTCGAGGAAATTCCTACTAAGGTAACTATTAATGAAGCAATTGAGATCGCTAAAAAATTCTCAACAGGAAAGTCCGGACGTTTTGTAAATGGAATTCTGGATGCTTCATTAGAAGATCTGTCAAAATCTGACAGAATTAATAAGAAGGGCAGGGGCTTAATCGATCATACAGTCAAATAACACTTCGATCAAGATCTAACTTACACAAGTAAATAATATGAGTTTAAAATGTGGCATAGTTGGTTTGCCAAATGTTGGAAAATCAACGCTTTTTAATGCACTAAGTAATGCAGGAGCAGAGTCGGCTAATTTTCCCTTTTGTACAATCGATCCAAATGTGGGTCTAGTACCTGTACCGGATGAAAGGTTAACTAAATTAGCTAATCTTGCAAGTTCTGCAAATGTAATTCCTACAACTATTGAGTTCGTGGATATTGCCGGTTTGGTAAAAGGAGCTTCCGAAGGAAAAGGAAAAGGAAATGCCTTTTTATCTCATATTCGGGAAGTAGATCTGATAATTCATGTAGTACGCTGCTTTGATGACGATGATATCATTCATGTTGAAGGTGGAATTGATCCGGATAGAGATATTACTATTATTGAAGAGGAATTAATTCTTAAAGATCTTGAAAGCATTGAAAAAAGAGTAGAGAATTTAAAGAAGCAATCCAAAAGTGGGGACAAAGCAATGAAAGCTCAGCTTGAAGTTGCAGAACGTCTCAGGGAACACTTGGAAAATGGTAAATCAGCACGTCTGTTTGAAGTAACTCCTGAAGAAAAAGTAGCTTATAATGATCTAATGCTTCTTTCCAGTAAACAAGTGTTATATGCTTGCAATGTTTCAGAAACTGATCTGGATAGTGGAAACAAATATGTAGAAACTGTAAAATCTATTGCAGCAAAGCATGACGA
Source organism: Balneola sp. (assembly GCA_965215865.1). Lineage (GTDB taxonomy): Bacteria > Bacteroidota > Rhodothermia > Balneolales > Balneolaceae > Balneola. The sequence goes on along the minus strand of OZ244125.1, from coordinate 1,938,366 downwards.
CGAGATCGTAATGTTCTGTGCTAAAATTGAAGCAGAGATCGCAGAACTAGATCCTGAAGAAAAAGAAATGTTTCTTGAGGAACTTGGGTTACAGAGCGCAGGACTGGATCGATTAATAAACTCAGCTTATAAAGAACTGGGATTAATTACTTATTTCACTGTAGGGCCAAAAGAAGCCAGAGCCTGGACTATTAAAAAAGGCACAAAAGCTCCTCAGGCTGCCGGTGTTATTCATACAGATTTTGAAAGAGGTTTTATCAGGGCAGAGACCATCTCATATAACGATTATGAAAAGTATGAAACTGAGAAAGCAGCTAAAGAAGCAGGAAGAATGAGGCAGGAAGGAAAAGAATATATAGTAAGTGACGGTGATGTAATGTTATTTAGATTTAATGTTTAAAAACGGTAAATAGCTTTATTTTCATTTTTAAACAGATATTGATTCGATGAAAAAAAGGGTTTATTACTTATTCATTTTAGTGTTATTCACAAATTGTGAAACAACGAAAGATGATACAACAATAACTGACTTTGGACGGATATTTGTATCCAGTGATACACAGTCAAAGATTGGTATTTTTAACTTTTCTGACTTAAGCAATAAAACTATTGTAGAGTATGTAACAACCAGTGATGCTGCTGAAGGAATCTATTACGACAAGAACAGGGATATTGTTTATCAAGCAGATCGGGAGCACAACAGGATAAACGCATATTCCAGATTATCTACAAATGAAGCAGGTTCCGGGATCTTACCCAGTGCCATAAGTACATCAGATTTCAGTAATCCCAGAGGTTTAACTTCGGACAATAACATTGCTATCGTTGCTCAGGATGCATCAGAGGAGAACGGCCAACAAAATGGTTTGTTTATGTATGATATCAGCGCTGCTGAGATTACTCTGAGAAATCAATTTACTGTAAATTTTCCATTATGGGATATTCAACTGGTTGGAAATACTTTATATGCAGTGGAAGATGAGTCTGACAGTTTAGCTATTTTTAATAATTTTTTCGGGAATACTGAAGGCGCAATTACCCCTGATTTTAAAATTAAATTGGATGGTGTTGTAAGGGCTCATGGTTTATTCTATAACCTTGAAAATGATTTAATGATCATTACTGATGTTGGTGATGTTGCATCAGGTATTGAAGATGGACAGTTAATCGTAATTGAAGATTTTAATTTAAAAACTTCTGTAGCACTTCAACAAGTCGAAAAAGCTATTCCAAATGGAGAAATGATTTTCATCAAGGGAACAAATACGCTACTACAAAACCCTGTTGATGTTATATACCATAATGCAGCAAATCGTATAATTGTTGCCGAGCGTTCAACTAATAACGGTATGTTTCTTTCATTTGAGTATCCGGTTCAAACGGATGATACTAATGAATTTAATTCATCTCCTTTATTTTCCATTAATTATAATGGAATTTCAAACCTGTATATAGATCAATAAAATTGAGAATTAAATCCGTTTTTATCAGTTTTTCGTACTAAATTATGATTAAGAAAAACTAATAATAAAGCAAACAGACATGGCAGTTATGAAAAAAACAAAAATCTCATCTTTTTTGATTCTTTTATTTGGGATAGTATTTATCTCATGTGGGAGCAGTAATGACGACGACGATATTACCACAGAATTCGGAGCAGTTTTTGTTTCAAGTAATACAACTCCGGTAGTTGGTATCTATGATTTCTCATCTTCAACGGTAAGTTCAATTCAGTTTGGATTGAGTTCTACAGATTCTGACGGGATCATTTACAAATCAGAATCCGATGAATTATACATTGCTTCCAGAACCAATAACAGAGTAGAAGTTTATACTGATCTTAAGCAAACAGAAGCGTCGCTTAATATAGAGCTGGCTTTTAGCAGTAGTACTGATTTTGCAAATGCACGGAAATTAGCAGCTTCAGGAAGTAAAGTGGTGGTTTCTCAGGATGCTTCTGGTGACAATAATGAAACGAATGCTTTTTACGTTTATGAAATTGGAGATAACTCGGCAACTCTTGCAAATACGTATACAGCAGATATACATCTGTGGGACATTCAATTTTCTGGAAGTACATTATATGCCATTCAGGATAACTCAGATACTTTAGCTGTGTATAATAATTTTCTCAGTAACTCGGATGGGTTAGTATCACCGAATGTGAAGGTTCAAATTGAAGGCATTGTTCGTACTCATGCTCTTCATTATTCAGCTTCAGAAGATATTATGTTCCTTAGCGATATAGGCGATGCAGGCAGTGATAGTGACGGAGCGATTCATGTTATTACTAATTTCAGTAGTAAAATAGCTGCTGCCGGAAATAACGGAACAATTTCATCCGCTGATCAGATTGTTATCGAAGGTAGTAATACTGAATTAGGGAATCCTGTTGGACTAGCTTACAATGCTGAATCTCAGAAGATCTATGTAGCTGAAAGAGCGGTGGCAGAAGGAAAACTTCTCGAATTCGATTTACCATCTTCAAATGGGAATGTTTCACCAACATATTCACAAAATTTTGCCGGAGCTGCTGCTGTTTATTTTTCTAATTAACAGAACAGATAAAACTGACAAATAGAGTTGAAGTGACGGGATGCTGTAAAGCATCCCTTTTTTTATCTAAAAGAAAGAGGATAGCTGAATTCTGAAAGCATATTCCGAAAGGTCAAAATCCCCCTGATCAGAAAAAGAAGCTTTCAGTAATATACTAGGAGCCAACTTATAGCCAAATACAGCTGTCAATCTGGAGACGTCTTCATCCCAGTTAAAAGAATTGTTAGTTGCAGGATCGGGATCATCAGCATCGAAGAATAAAAGATGCTCAGCTCTTAAGGCAATGTAGCTTCCGGTTAACGATGGCGGTTCATATTTGAAATCTATATTTCCTGAAATATTGCTAAGGTTGTAATCACATAAATTACCGCCACAACTTTCATCAAATTGATTGGAGATAAAACCGGTTGTTTTCCATTTTGAATAAATCACTTCCCCAATTATTTCGAAATAGGTAAAAGCTATTTTTGCATCTGTTCCAAGTAGTAGTTGATAGTATTTTTGAAAACTTTCTTCTTCTCGGACAGAATTATTCAGAGGATCCCCATGCATGAAATTTCCAAAACTCATTGAAATACCTTGCTCCCAGAATACATAAGGTCTGTAGAATAGCCTGGATGTCAACGCTAAATTTGGAAGGGTAGAGCGGTCTCTTATTGTGATCGGTGTACCATTAGTTAGTGCTGCATCAAGAAATAATTTATCTTTCCTGAGTTCAATTTGGGTGCCGACACCTGTTACATAACCTGCAAAATAGATCGTAGGTAGCCCAACGTCACCTTCTTCATATTCAGCATTCGTATTATTTCCTGCTTCAGGCCAATATCCTCTTATATCAGAAATGTTTGTGAAGTAGCTGTATCCTAAAGGATGTTGAACAAAAACCCGGTCAGTAGATAACTGACGTTTTGTGTAAAAACCAAAAGGGGAGATAAATCTTCCTACTTTAATGATATAAGCATTATCGGGGTTGTCCCATGTTATACTTGCAAGTGAAATTCTTGGGGGATTAAGCTTCCCGCTTCCCCATGTGTCTAACTGAATTCTGCTTTCAAAGAAAATTTCATTACTAATGGGTGCAAAAAGAAATGCATTCAGCTGAGTTACTGCAAGGTTAGGGGCTTCAAATTCCCGGGAAATACCGTTTGTTATAAATCTTGATTCTTCACCGCCAGACGATAACTCCAGATCCAAAGAACCATTTAGTTGAACTTGTGCATGGTTTTGAACCGATAAAACAAAAACTAAAATAAATGTGCCAATAAAATTTTTTATTGAGATCATGTCGGGAAAATTTGAAAAATTATGAATGGTTGTGTTCTATATCATAAAGTACTTCAGAAACAATAACGCTTCCTTTAAAACCTTTTAACTCGTGGGCTCCAACCTCTCTGAAACTTAGGTCTTCAACCTCATGGCTGTATTGACTTATTAAGTCTTTGGGTATTAATATTTGAGCGTCTTTTGCCGAAGAGCATAATCGTGCACAAAGATTAACTTCAGAACCAATTACAGTATAATCCATACGTTCTTTAGCGCCCATATTTCCAAGAATTACTTTCCCAAAATTGATTCCAATACCAATTCCATCAAAGAATTCATTTAACTCTTTATCTTTTTTAAAGTCTTTTTGGATTTCAATGGCTGCATTAATGGCTTCTTTAAGAGAATCAGATCCTGCAAACAATGCGATTAGAGAATCTCCAACATATTTATCAATGGATCCATTATGCAAAAGTACTGTATCTGCTTGTTTTCCTAAGGTTTTATTAAGCTTTTCAAGGAATTCTTCCGGAGTCGAAGTTGAAATTTTAGAAGTAGAGCCTCTGATATCTGTGAACAATATTGCAAGTTCCTGAAAGGAGGCCTTTTCATCCAAATCAACAGTTTGTTTTTCCTGTATCATTTTTAAAGTATGATCGCCAACATATTTGGTAAGAGCGAAACGCTCCCGCAAACCTTGAATCATCTCATTAAACGTCTTTGTAAGAATACCAACTTCATCCTGAGAATTAGATTGTACTTCAACATTCAAGTCACCTTCTCTTACCCTAAGCATTGCCTTTGTAAGTCTTTGTAGTGGCCCGGAAAAAGCTCCTGCAATGATAAAGGCTATAGGGACAATGACCAGAAAACTGGAAGCAGCTATTAATAAAATATTTTTTTGAATTGTACCCAGAATCTCAAATTGTACATCTACAGGCACATAAGCGATATAGTATGCTCTTTCTTCAGTTCCCAGGGGACTTATAAATGCAAGTACTTCCTTATCATTTAAATTGGCTCTAAACGGGGTGCTTATTTCTAAATTTGAAGTAAGTGAGTCAATTAATCCCACCTTTGATTTCACAAAGTTGCTGTAAACAGACATGTTCTCATCAATATTGGAATATGCGATCGGAGTTTCTTCTAAAAACATGGTCACATCAAGAGGAGTATTTTGCTTAAGTAAGCGTGCTTCGGAATCCTGAAATTTAGTCCCTAAAGTAGTAGTACCAATTATAGTATTTCCTGCATAGATCGGAATAGTTACGATCTGAAAAAGTTCGCCTTCAACGGCCCATAACCGGGGCCATTTTATATTAATCGGGGGTTCAATTCCGTTTAAGGCATTCTGAATACTTTTTCTGGATGAAATATCCAACCCAGCCCGCTCTTGATGATTCAGCCATGCAAGAACTTTGCCGTCATTATTCGTAACTACGAAAAGATCTGTTTTAATGAAAAGGGCAAACTCATTAACGGTAAAATTAACAGAAGCAGGATCATTTAATTCTACATTAGCTTTATATGTAGAGTTTTCACTGATCAGGTAGGACGATTCAACTAATCTATCGTATTGAAGGGTTTGCTGTTGTTTAAAGAATCCTTGTAATTGACTGAAATCGAGTACTATATCTTCATTTAAAGTCTTGGAAAAAGTATTGTTTACAGCAGTTAAAACTGTCACAAGTACAATCAGTGTTAATCCAATCAGAAGGATGATTAATTTGGTGCTTATTCTTAAACTCAAAATCAGTTTGCTAAATTAAAATTTGTTTCTGTGATATTATCAGACTGTATTGAGATTGTTTTAGAAATAATGTCAAAAGAAGGATTATAGACTCTGATTTCATAATCACCATCAGGTAAATTAGAAAGCCGATAAGTTCCATCTTCATTTAATCTTGTGAAGTAAGGAGTATCTAAACTCAGTATAGTTGCTTTCATTTGGGAATGAACATCACAAAATAAAGTGATGGGTCCTATTCCGGTAACTTTCCATTTCGGAGCTTCAATTTGTTTTGAAAAAACGTCGCCCGGTTGACGTCTTCCGATATTAAATTTAGATCCGGGTGTAAGTGAGAATACATTATGGAAAAAGGGATCATCATTAATAAATTGAACAACGGTACCCACTGTTACAGGTGTAACATTAGGAAGAAATGTAGCATCTTTTTGTCCTATTATGACCGGTTCACCACTTATATCATCTGAAATTGTGTATGAAAGTGGGTGGGCACTTACTATGGTGTTCATAAACTTAGAACCTTCTTCAGGAGTTGAATCAGAAGACGATGCCGAACCTGAATTTGAAGTTCCTCTGCTTCTGTAACTGGAACCGCGGAATTGTCTTCTTGCTGTAGATTGATCAGGAACGGTTACTGTTCCACTAATACTCCCGTCAATATTATCAATGGAATACTTTAAAGAAAGACTTGGTGGAATCTCATTAGTATTTATTGACGAAAAAGCCGCTACACACAAAACCACCGAAAAAGCTAGAATATATTTTCCCATTTTTTATATCTGAATACGTAAACTATTGAGTACAGGATTGGTAGGAATATAGTAAAACAGGACAGCTTTTCTAAAGTTCTTGTAAGCTGATTTTGGTAGTATCATCCGGGACTAGGTAAGGATTGACAGTATCATAAACTACCCAGGCATCTCTGAAAAAACGTTTTACAAGCTTTGAAAATGATAATGCTCGGTCTCTTGAATGGAAATCCCCAACATGAACCCTGTAATATGGCGTTTTAAAAAAAGTATACGTCTCAGCTTGATAGCCAGTTATGGTAGTGTCTGACCAGGCTCTGAATCGAGAAGCTATAGTGTCAGCTTCAAATACATCCTGACCTGAATAAACCTGAATACGGTATCCCTTAGTTAAATCTACTTCTACTTCTCTTTCTTTTTTAATCCGAGAATAGACATCAGGTATTTCATTATTATTTGAAGAATAAGTATCAGATAAACTGCTTATTAAAACAGATTCACTATCTGATGTCTCAGAGTCTTCGGAAGCAGATTCACTATTTTCTGACTCACCATAATCTGCATCAGAAGTTGTTGTATGTGATGATGTACATGAAATCAACAGCGTTCCGATAAACAGAAGATTTAATAATATTTTTGAAATTGACTTCATCAAAATCCAACGGGATGCCAGGTTGTTTTGGTCTCCTGAAAATCAACCACGAAATACGGACTTGCAGAATCTTCTTCGTACCAGTCAGTGATATTCTTCTTTACCACTCTTTTGATATTATTAGAAGCTAATTCATCAATTTTCACTTTGGTTTCTTTATCCATTTTATCGGTATAAAGAATGGAGTTTACATCCATGTGCGAACTGAAATGCTCAACCAGCTCAGATCTTACTCCGGTAAGAATATTTACAACACCGCCCGGAACATCAGAAGAATTTAAAACTTCAGCAAAACTTATGGAAGGAAGAGGGTATTGTTCAGAGGCGTGAACTATACAGGTATTCCCTCCGGCTATAATTGGAGCAATAACTGATACCAAGCCTAACAAAGGACTGTTTTCCGGAGCTAATACAGAGACAACTCCTGTTGGTTCCAGAATGCTAAAATTGAAATGAGCACTTGCTACCGGGTTTACAGAACCGAAAACCTGTTGGTATTTATCAGTCCAGCCGGCATAATAGATCAGTCTATCGATCGATGCGTTAATATCAGCATTAGCTTCTTCCTTAGTAAAACCTATTTGTCCCAATTCCTTAACAAACTGATCTCTCCGGTTCTCCATCATTTCACCAATTCTGTAGAGAATTTGTCCTTTGTTGTATGATGTTCTTGAACTCCATCCCTTAAAAGCAGCACGAGCAGCTAAAACGGCATCTCTGAAATCCTTTCGGGTACAACGGCATGCATTAGCTAAAAAATCACCTTCGCTGTCAAATACTTTATAATAATGCCCTGATTCGCTACGGGGAAAAGATCCACCCACATAGGTTTTGTATGTTTTTTGAACTTCTATTCTATCACTCATAATAATTCCTTATTTCAAATTCAGGTAAGCAGATAAACCATGTAATCCACCTTCGCGACCAACACCACTTTCTTTATAACCGCCAAAAGGAGAGGTAGGATCAAATTTGTTGTATGTATTTGCCCATACAACTCCGGATCTTAATGCACTACCCACTTTAAAGATTTTTGAACCTTTGTCAGTCCATACTCCACCGGCTAAACCAAATGGAGTGTTATTAGCTTTTTCAATGGCTTCATCAGCAGTACGGAACGATTGAACGGTAAGAACAGGACCAAATATCTCTTCCTGAACCACTCGGTTTGATTGAGACACATTGGTAAATAGAGTAGGACGGATAAAATAACCGTTTTCAGGAACAGAACATTTACTTTGATAAACTTCAGCACCTTCTTCCACGCCTAATTCCAGATAACTGTTTACGCGGTCAAATTGTTCTTTGGAATTGATAGCACCAATATCTGTGTTTTTATCCAGAGGATCACCAACTATTAAAGTTTCCAATCTGTCTTTCAACTTCATGATCACTTTATCAGCTATGTTTTCCTGAACTAATAATCGTGATCCGGCACAACAAACGTGTCCCTGATTGAAATAGATGGCATTAATAATTCCTTCCACAGCCTGGTCTATCGGAGCATCTTCAAATAAAATTAAAGCACCTTTACCACCAAGTTCCAACGTGTATTTCTTGTCGGTTCCTGCAAGTGATTTTTGAATGATCTTTCCAACATTAGTTGATCCTGTAAACGCTATTTTATCAATATCTTTGTGGTTTACGATCTCAGCACCGGTTTGACCTGCTCCGGTTATGATATTTACAACTCCGTCAGGTAAGCCCGCATCTTTAACAAGTTCGGCAAACATCATGGCAGTTAGTGATGTGGTTTCAGCAGGTTTAAGAACCACTGTATTTCCGCAAGCAAGGGCAGGAGCTATTTTCCATGCTAACATCAACAAAGGGAAATTCCACGGAATGATCTGTCCGCAAACTCCAAGCGGCTCAGGCTTTTTACCGGGGAAAGCATATTCAAGTTTATCAGCCCAACCTGCATAATAGAAGAAATAAGCAGCGGCTAATGGAATATCCACATCTCTGGATTCACGAATTGGTTTGCCTCCATCAATGGATTCAGCTATCGCAAATTCCCTGGCTCTTTCCTGTAGCATTCGGGCGATTCTGTAGATGTATTTTCCACGAGAACTTGGGTTCAAGTCTGACCATTCGCTTTTGAAAGCCTTTCGGGCAGCTTTAACAGCTTTGTCTACATCTTTTTGAGTTGCTTCCGCGAACTGAGTTACTTCTTCGTTACTGGATGGATTAACACTTTTGAAATATCGATCCTTAGATGGTTTTACAAACTTTCCTCCAATGAAAAGATCATATTTTTCTTTGATCTCCAGATTAGCAGAACTTTCAGGGGCAGCAGAATACTCCCACAATGAAGCAAAGTCTAACTTTGAATTAGGAGAGGTTGGTTTGTAAGTGGTCTCTTTTGTTTTTGTTTCAGACATAATAGACTTCAAAGTTAATCAATGGAAAAATAATCAGGACCCTGATAGTGACCCGTTTGTTGTTTTACAATTTGCATCAGCAGATCATTTGCAAGAGAACTTGCTCCAAATCTGAAATATTCGTTGTTAAGCCAGGCAGCTCCCAGAGTTTCTTTTACAAGCACTAAATATTGAATAGCTTGTTTAGCCGTTCTGATTCCACCGGCAGGTTTCATTCCTACCATTTTATCGGTCTTGTAATAAAATTCTCTGATGGCCTCTAGCATAACCAATGTAACAGGTTGAGTTGCAGCCGGAGAAATTTTACCGGTCGATGTTTTAATAAAATCAGCACCGGCCTCCATAGCAATATCACTAGCTAGTCTTACATTTTCATACGTATGAAGTTCCCCGGTTTCCAGAATTACTTTTAAATGAGCATCACCGCAAGCTTCTTTAATAGCTGCAATTTCATCAAACACAAAATTATACTCACCCTCCAGAAAAGCTCCACGTGTTATAACCATATCTACTTCATCAGCACCTTCTTCAACGGCATACTTTGTGTCTTCGATTCGAATGGGAAGAGGAGCCATTCCACTTGGGAATGCACTTGCAACACTAGCTACATTGATTTTAGTACCACGCAAGCTTTCTTTAGCGATTCGAACCATATTCGGATATACACACACTGCAGCAACACTTGGGATATCAGGTAAACTTGGGTGTGGGATTTTAGCCTTTTGACACATTTGGCGGACTTTGCCTTCAGAATCTTTTCCCTCAAGAGTTGTTAAGTCAACCATACTAAGTGCGAGCTTCAAAGCCTGTACTTTCGATTCCTTTTTAATGCTTCTTTTATTAAGTCTTCCAACGCGTTCTTCAACCGCTACACGGTCTATTGGAACTACTTCAAATTTGTTATTCTGGATCATAAATCTATTTATTGTATATAAGTAAGGTAAAGAAGATTTTCCAAATAATTAACCTAAACTGGGTATTCATTAAAAGTTGCTGTGTGCCCCTGAAAGTATCTCTTTAAACGAAAACTCGATTTGAAATCCTGATGCTGTTTTAATCATATAATCTGCCTCAAGCTGTTGTAATAAAGTATCTATAAGAAGAGAGCCTAAAGATGATGAGTTTTTTAGTTTAGCTTTATCGAAACCGGCACCGGAATCATAATACTTTGCATAATAAGTATCATCCTTAAAAAATAATGAAAAGTGTATTAGGTTAGCTTTACAAGTTGAATCAAAAGCATATTTAAAAGAGTTGGTAATTAGTTCATTCAGTAAAAGGCCTAAAGGGATAGCTTGATTGATATTGATTTCAAGATTTTTATCAATTTCTAAATTTATAGCTCCATTTTTACTGTCTAAAGTTTCACTTATTGAATTTGTTAAAGTTTGAACATATTTATCGAATGGAATATTAGTAAAACTGTCAGTGTTATAGAGTAATTCATGCACCTGCGCTATAGACTGGATTCGGCGAGCTGTTTCATCCAAAACGGATTTAAGTTCTTCATCATCCGAGCCAATGCTTTGGAGTGATATTAGTCCTGTAACTATCGCTAAATTATTTTTCACTCTGTGATGAATTTCAGATAAAAGTAATGTTTTTTCCTTTAGAGAGTTTTCAATTTTAATTCTTAATTCTTCTTGTTCTGTAATATCTAAGTGCGTACCTATCATTCGTATTACCCTACCATTCTCATCATATTCTAAGGCAGTACCTTTGTCTAAAATAGTTCTATACTCGCCACATTTACTTTTAGCTCTGACTGTCACTTCAAAGCTATCTTGTCTGCCGGCTTCGATCAGTTCTATTTCATTAAGTATAAGTTCAGAATCATCAGGATGAACCCTTGAAAAGAAGAAACTGTATGGATCTTCGATTTCCTGAGGGGCATATCCAAGCATTTCATACCAGCGGTCATTCATAATGCCTGTTTGGTCTCTGATGTTTGCATCCCAAACACCTAAGTTTGCTCCTTTTATGGCAGTGTCTAAAGTAAATTCACTATTCTCAAGCTTCTTCTGAAGTTCCAATCTGCTAGTTATATCCTGAGCAAGTCCCGTAAATCTTATAACTTCTCCAGAACCGTTTTTTTCCGGAGACCCAATTGCTCTTATGTATTTATTCTTTCCTTTTTTTGTAATTAATTTTAGATCTACATCATAGGGACGGCCTGACTGAATAGCTTCCAATAGGTTCTTCATATTGATGTCAGAGACCTCATGATAGGATAAAAATCCTTCAAAATCGGGAGGTCCTAGCTCTCTATCTCTGTCATAAATATCATAAAGCTGCTCAGACCATTCAATTGTATTTGTTTTAATATCTAAAGACCAATTACCAAGTTCTCCAACTTTATGGGCTTTTTTTAAACTATTATTGGTTTCAGTTAATTGAATTTCGGTCTCTTTTTGGTTGGTAATATCCAATATAACCGTATCCCAAATGACCTTACTTTCTGAATGAATTCTCTGCGGGGTTCCATTTCCCTGAAGATATTTGATTTTGCCGCTTTTTGTTTTTATTCGGTATGTGAAGTTCCAGTCAGACATTTCATTCGCGGATTTTTCAATCGTAGGTACCATGGCTTCCAGATCTTCCGAATAGATGATTTCTTTCAGCTTAGAATTATCTTGTAAAATTTCATCCCGGGATAATTCATAAATTTCCAGGCATCCTTCACTTATGTACTCAATGGATGGGTTTTCTACTCCTTCAGTAATAGAATGCCTGATAATAACACCGGGAATGTTATTGGTAAGTGAGCGTAACAACGATTCATTTTCTTCAATTTTTTTAGATGCTAAAACTCTTTCTGTTATGTCTTTATTTAAAGTGTCTGATATAATACTACCATTTTCTAATTTCGTGATAGTTCCGGCTGTTTCAACCCATTTTAGTTTACCTGAAGGGGTAATGATTCTAAATTCTAAATTATAATTGGCTTCAGCTTCTATCGCTTCACAATATACTCTGCTTACCCAATCTCTATCTTTCTCATGGATAAGATCCCATATTAAACTATCATCCTCTAAAGCATCATTTGCAGATACTTCAAAAATTTCTTCAGTTTTGGAGCTCACAAATAGAAATTTTCCTTCGCCAGAAGGACTTAAGGTGTACCTAAATACAGCTGTTTCTATGTTTTCACTGATTTGTCTTAGTTGCATTTCGCTCTGTTTGAGCTTAATTGCAGTTTTTTGTGACTTTTCCAGTTCCAATCCTGCTTTGAATTTGGTAGCTATTACACCTGCTACTGTCTGCAAATCCTGAAGATGTTGTTGGGTATAAAATCCTTTTTCTTCATGTTCAGAATCAATAATCCCTATTAATTCATCATTTAGTAAAATCGGAACGGTTATCTCTGAGTTATTTGATTCGATATCCACAACATACCTGGAGTCATTACTCAGATCATTTACTATCTCCGATTTAAGTTTTTTTGCAACGCTACCAACAATACCTTCTCCAAGTTTTAAAGTAATTGCATTGTTAATGCTACAGTCAGGATTTTTTTTAGGTCCAATCGCAGCAATCTGTTTTAAAAGATTGGTTTGATCATCAAAACTATAAATCACGCAATCTTCGAAATCAAAATGCGTCATTATTTTTTCAGTAATCGTATTCGCAATTTCTGAAAGAGAATCAGTATTTAAGAGAGAGGTTGTTATATCATTAATAGCTTTGAGAAGCATTAATGAACGCTCATGTTTCAATCTGTTCTTTTTAAGCTCTCTCCGAGCTTTCAAATTTTCCAGTTCTCTGGTTATGGAATGTGATAATCTGTTAAGATTATTTTTTGAAATGTAATCAGTCGCTCCATTTTCTACTATAAGATCAACCGCTTGATCTTCTCCAATAAACCCGGAAACTATAAAAAAGGGAATATCTTTAATAGTAGTGCGTGCAATTTTGAGTGCTTGAATGCAATCGAATGAAGGAAGATTATAGTCGCAAATAATAAAATCAAACGACTCTTTTTTTAACAGCTCATTGAAGTCTTTTTCGTTATCACAATGCTCATAATCCCAAGCAAAAGAGCATTTTTTAAGTCTAGTCAGAATGAGCTCTAAATCATGAAGATTGTCTTCTACTATAAGAATTTTCAAATGTACCCTTTTATAAATAATCTATTTTTTTTGAAACCGGAAAGCTAATATGCACTTATCGGACTGTTTCAACGAAAATTAAATTAAAATTGCTGAGTATAAGATTATTCCGTTAATTCGTTGCGTTACACTGATTAGTGTAGAGTTATTAAATAAAATAGGATACAATTATGGAAGATGTAATGATTAACTGGTTAGCTGTGGGTGCAGCTACACTCGTAGGGTTTGCAATTGGATTTGTTTGGTATGGACCTCTTTTCGGTAAGGCATGGATGAAAGAAGCCGGATTATCTGAAGAAGATGTTGAAAATGGTAATATGGCTAAGATCTTTGGATTAACTGCTGTATTTCAGTTTATAATGGCTTATTGTTTAGCTATGTTCTTTGGAAACGATGTTGACGCTGCTTCTGGAGCTATGTACGGTTTTTTGACCGGGTTTGCTTGGGTAGCATTGGCAATGGGAGTTTCAGGATTGTATGAACAAAAATCATTTAAATATATGCTCATCAATGGTGGATTCTGGACAGTGGTTTTTACGCTGATGGGATTGATCATCGGAGCCTGGAGGTAAAAAATTAAAACATATTTACTGGTTTTAACTATGGGAGCAAGTCTTTTGGCTTGCTCTTCTTATGTTGAAAAGAAGACCGAAAAAAAAGAAGTCAAAACAGAGCCTAAAGATTCCGCAGATTTCAAGATAGCCTATAATGTGGCTTACGATCTTGATGCCGATAATTACGAGATTTTTGTAATGAATGCAGATGGTTCAGGACAAAGAAATATTTCAAACAGACCGGGAGTAGACTGGGTGTATTATGCTTATAAAGATCGCCTTTATTTCGTGTCAGACAGAGATTCCACATCCAGAAAGTATTTTCTCTATGAGATGAAATGGGATGGAACTGAAGTTCGAAGAATTACTGATTTTTTAGTTCATGACTCATGGATGAGTTCTCGCAAAGATGGAACGGAGTTTGTGATATCTATAAATAAAGATGATGATTATGATACCCGTGATTTGTATATCATAAATTTAGAAGGGGAGATAATTACACAATTAACTGATGATGACTTTCAAAATACAGATGCACACTTCTCACCGGATGGATCACAAATTGTGTTTCGATCTAACCGTTCAGAACACGATGAACTGTATATAATCGAAGAAGACGGTACAGGATTAAGACAACTAACAGATTACCCCGCTATGGATAGTTCTGCACTTGATTGGGAATACCATTCAGGACCCCCACAATGGGTAGATTCTTCGAGAATCAGCTACATTTCCAAACAGAATTATAACTATAGTATTTTTTCCATTTCTCCCAGAGGTACCAATTTAAAACAATTGACACCGGACTCTACTTCAAATGGTTATCTTTCAAATGAAGGATGGCATTCCTGGTCGCGAGACAAAAAATATATCGCATTTAACGCGACCAATATTACCGGTAATTACGATATCTACATTATGAGATCTGATATAACGGGTTTAAAACGACTGACCCGAACAAATTGGTATGATCAGGCTCCCGTTTTTGTATATCCTGAAGACTAAATTTTCAGGTCAAGATTAACATATCTTGTTTGTTGGGTTTTAAAAAGCGGTAATAGAATTGCGGTAACCAAAATTAGAAAGCCAATAGTGAACATTATCCAAGCTACTGTCATATAATGGTTTAATATATTCATATCAGAAAGAATATTAAGAAAGTCATGAGAGGATTTTGGTAAATTACCGATCAATGGGAGATTCTGTGTATAAGCATCTGCGCTGTAAGCTGCACTATCAAGCCAAGCGAAACCCAGCCAGTATAACGAAGCCTGAGATGCAATTACTTTTCGATTTCTCCAGCTAGCAATGAATAGCAAAAAAGGGATCAGAATCTGTAAAAGTGTTCCCCCTAAAACTGTCAGAAATCGCCACCCGAAAATCCCAAAAATGGTATGCCCGGCTTCATGAATTATCAAGGTCAGATTATCCATAACAAAGTAGATCATCGAAAAGCCGAAAACGTGCTTATAGCTTACAGCAAGCAGGATATTATAATCTATAGTCATGTAAAACTGTTTAACTATAAACCAGCTACAGAAAATTAAAATAAAGGAAAACCAATACATTTTAAGAAATGGGAGAGCTTTTTCTTTTAATGTATTGATAACCATTTCAAAGAAGTTCATCGAATTTCTTTTTTCCCTTCAGAAAGTAATTCCAGATTATGGAAATGGGGAACTTACCAGATAACGATTTTACTTTTGGACCAGAAATAGCTTTTCTCTTTCTTTGAACTTTAGTCCAATTCAAAAAGAAGTGAAGGTGTGCTTTCGCTATGGCTACAAACTCTTTAGGCTTACCACCTAATAGTGATTTGTAAGCTGCTATTACATCCAAAAGTAGTCTTACTGGAAATCTTAAGATCAATTCAGAAACTGAATAATTCTTCCAGATCATAAACAGGTTATTACGGAAATTATAGTACACTTTTCGGGGAGAACCCATTGCTAAAGATCCTCCACCTAAGTGGTAAACTGTACTTTCAGGAGTATAGATTACTTTTTGTCCGGATCGTTTAACTCTCCAGCACAGATCGATTTCTTCCATATGGAACTCGAAATCCTCATCGAAGCCGCCTAGTTCTTCAAACAGATCCTTTTTGATAGCTAATGCCGCACCACTTGCCCAGAAGATCTCTGAAATCTCATCATATTGACCTTCATCTTTTTCAACCGTTTCAAAAATTCTTCCTCTGCAAAAAGGATAACCATATTTGTCAATGAATCCTCCCGCAGCTCCCGCATACTCAAAGTATTTTGGCTCTTTATAAGACAATAATTTTGGTTGTACAGCTCCAATAGTTTCATCCGACTCAAAGCATTCATTAATACCATGAAGCCATTTAGAATCTACTTTAACATCATTATTCAGGAATAGAAGAAGTTCTTTGGATGCAGTTGCAACCGCTCTGTTATTTCCGCCACAATACCCGTAATTGTCATCAAAAGTGGAGATAATAACTTCAGGGAATTTATTCCTGACCCATTCAACGGTTCCGTCCTCCGAGGCGTTATCAGCAAGTATGATCTCGAAATCAGGATAATCCGTAGCACAAACCGAAGGGAGGAAGGTTTTCAGGTGATGAAGTCCGTTCCAGGTGACGATAATGATGCTGAATCCTTTCAAAGAATGAAGTTTGTTTAGAAAGTGTTGAGTTTATATAGGAGAATTTAAGAAAAAGTGGTTTCTTTGATTCCATTGTTTTTGAATAAAGATGATAGCAAAAAAGAATGATGAAAATCGGGCTTATTTCGGATACACATAATTATCTGGATCCACAAACACTGGATTATTTCGCGGATTGTGATGAGATCTGGCACGCTGGTGATTTCGGGACTATTAAAATAGCTGATCAGCTTAAAGAAGTAGCTCCGCTTGTAGGTGTATACGGTAATATTGACGGACAGGATATACGCGCTGAATATCCGCTACACCAGCGGTTTGATTGCGAAGGTGTGGATGTTTGGATGACGCATATTGGCGGTATTCCCGGTAGATATTGTATTCCTATTCGACAGGAGATGGAGAGCAACACTCCTGAACTCTTTATCTGTGGACATTCTCATATTCTTAAAGTTGCGCGGGATCAGCAAATGGATAAAATGTTGTATATGAATCCGGGAGCTGCCGGAAGGCACGGATTTCAAACGGAACGAACCATCATGCGTTTCAAAATTCATGCAGGTAAGATCGAAAATGTAGAAGTTATCAACTTAGGATCCAGAGCGGAGTGAACTAGACTCGATTCTTAAAGTTGTATAAATCTAAGTTTATTCCTGATCTCTTATAAACTTGACCTGGATAATGCACCCATCATCCGAATAAAATTCATTCACTTATTGTCCTAGCAAAATATAAACGGTGAGTTTTGTAAGAGAAATGCTACCAAGCCTAACTGATTTAACTGCTTGATAGTCAATACAGTATTCTGGTTTTTATGGTATGCTTTACATTCTGCATTCTTTCAATGAGTTCATCATCATATTCTTTATCCACATCAAGTACTACATAACCAATATGTTCATTCGTTTTCAAATACTGCCCCAGTATGTTGATATCAGAATCGGATAGGCATTGATTGATCTCGGATAAAACACCGGGTTTATTTTCATGGATATGCAAAATACGATGAGCATTTTTCTGAACCGGTAAATTCAATGGAGGAACCGTATGTGAACCAACAGTAGTACCGTTATCGATCAACGCAATGAGTTTTGATGATACATCTACACCAATGTTATACTGAGC
This sequence comes from Balneola sp., assembly GCA_965215865.1. Classification (GTDB taxonomy): domain Bacteria; phylum Bacteroidota; class Rhodothermia; order Balneolales; family Balneolaceae; genus Balneola. The sequence continues at coordinate 1,920,605 of OZ244125.1, read as the reverse complement.
TTCAATAGTAGAACCGCCAATATGTGGAGTCAGAATTACATTTGGGATATTTTGTAGCGATGTTTTGAATGAATCACCTTTTGATTCAGGTTCTTCAGGAAATACATCAATACCGGCTCCGGATAGATGCCCGGATTCAAGAGCTTCCTTTAATGCATTAACTACAACGACAGAACCTCTTGACAGATTAAGAAGAACACTCCCTTTTTTCATTTGGGAAATTCGCTCTGCATCCATCATCATTTTAGTAGTAGGGTTACCGGGAACATGTAAAGTCACTATATCTGATCGATTTAAAAGCTCCTCAAGTGAATTAATGCGAGTAGCATTTCCCATGGGTAATTTTGGCTCTGTATCATAGTATAGAACATTAAAACCCATGTTTTCAGCCAATACTGATACTTGAGAACCAATATGACCATAACCTACAATGCCCATATTCTTTCCTCGTACTTCATAACTTTCAGTTGCGTCTTTGAGCCACATTCCTTCATGTGCTTTTCTGTCTCTTAGTGGGATCATACGCTTAAGCATGATCGCTTCAGCAATAACCAACTCAGCCACGGATCTTGTGTTTGAATACGGAGAATTAAATACGGTGACCCCGGCTTTCATAGCAGCTTCAAGATCTACCTGATTGGTGCCTATACAAAAACAACCTATAGCTTTTAATTTTGAAGCCTTTTCTATGACTTTCTTGGTTAATTGGGTTTTAGAGCGAATACCAATGATCTGTACGTCTTCGATCTTTTCCAGCAATTCTTCTTCTGTAAAAGCAATATCATAAGTTTCGATATTCAGAAACTGATGCTTTTTAAAGTTTTCTATTGCGGTTTCGTGAATACCTTCAAGTAATAATACTTTAATATTTTCTTTTGGATAGGAAAGTTGATCTCCTGATTTGCTCATGTATATCTGTATTTGAGTGGGTGAACCAAAAGGTAAAAAAGTTTTCATACAGATAAGAACTTCGTTTTAAAAATTAAGCATCCGGAAATTATCCAAGCTTAATTTTTTTGAAACGAATACTTTTTTAAATCGTAGCCAGTTTTTTGTATCCTTGCCAAGGATTTTTAAACAAAACTGAAACTGTATTTATGCCAAAACCAGCCAGCCAGTGATCCGATTCTTTTCGTTAATTCTTTTATCCGTGGTCACTATTTCAACTTTTCAGGCTTGCACGGAGATCAAATCAGAACCTAAAACGGTATTAACAGAACCTGAAGACTGGGTAATGGATGATTCCACTGCTTTGTTTTTGGATGAATTCAGAGTCTCTTTTCAAGAGGGTTTAGCCAATCAACGAATTCCCGGTGGGGCAGTGGTAATCGTAAAAGAAGGTCGGGTAATCTTTCAACAAGGTTTTGGAGTGAAAGAAAGCGGGAAAACAGAACAAGTAGATGAACATACTGTATTCCGACTAGGAAGTGTTTCCAAAGGCTTTGCTTCGGTTTTAGCTGGAGTAATGGTAGATGAAGGTCTGTTAAGTTGGGAAAAACCGGTTTCCGATTATCTGGAGACATTCAAACTATATGATCCGGAACAAACAGATCGGGTTCAGATCAAGCATATTTTATCCCATACCTCAGGATTACCCCGACACGCTTATACAAATTTAGTTGAAGACGGACTTTCTTTAGATCGAATAATTCCGAGATTAGAACGAGTTCCATTGATTGCTAAAGAAGGAGAGCAGCTGGCTTATCAAAATGCGGCATATTCTGTGATCGAAAAAGTTCTTGAGGTGCAAGCAGAACTTGATTTCGACTCTTTACTACAACAGAAATTGTTTAGACCGCTTGGAATGGTTAACTCTTCTGCAAACTATGACAGCATCAGGTATTCAGAAAACAAAGCATATCCGCATGTGTGGTATTCCCGTTCCAAAGGGCGAGTTCCTGTTAAAATTTCCAAAAAGTATTACAATGCAATTTCTTCCGGTGGAATTAACGCTTCTGCTGCTGATATGGGGCAGTGGTTGCTACTCTTGACCGGGTATTACCCTGAAATTATTTCTGAAGAGACTCTCAATAAGATTTTTGAACCAATGGCTACTATTAATAATAAGAGATTCAGCAGGTATTGGGACGGTGTAAATAAGTCACATTACGGAATGGGATGGAGAGTGCTGGATAACGAAGGACAAAAAATCGTTTATCACGGTGGATATGTAAATGGATACAGAAGTGAAATAGCTTTTGATCCTGATACTGGAATAGGGATCTGTGTTTTGATCAACGCCAATTCAAGCTATCCGTTACAAGTGATTCCCGATTTGTTTGAGCATTTCAGATTAGATTCTACTAACCAACTTTCTAAGTAATTCTGTTCAAAGATCTGGTGCATTAAGCAACCCCTCTAATCTGAACAATCCTTTGTCATTTCGACCGGAGGGAGAAAACTATAAATTTCTTTCAAAGATAAGAATGCTTAAAACATGATAGAGTTTGACACAAATTCTCTTCAAGTAAAAAAGCAAAGACGTCAGTCTGCAGTACCTGAAGTTAGTTAGGTAATCTATAAGGAGCAGGAGCTCCTGTTATGCCTTCCCAAGCAGGAACTTGGGAAGGAGATGAAGCGGTATATCACAACTTAAGATTTTAGTTAAAACTACAAACGAGCATGTGCGGAACTTAATTATTTGTGAGATTGGAACACTTGTTATCAATTATTTTAGTTCGTCTCAATTTCGTATTGATAAGCTCTAATTTCTTTTTCTCCTGACTCATAATTATCCATATTTTCTTTTTCCAATAAGCCTAATTCGTTATATGAATAGACTATTTGAGCAGTTTTCTCAAAGTTATTTGATATAGGAATTATCAAATCTCCGATATACTCTGTTTTATAAACTCTTATGTTGACAAGTTTGCCATCTTCATACTGATAGAATCGTATATTTAAATCTTCACCGCTAATTGAATACTCAATTTCTGAATCATTTTCTTTATCTGACACTTTCGCTGATTGAAAAGAATAACTTTCTTTTCCATTTCGATAATTAATCATTGTTGTTATACGAGTTTCATCATTAGGATAATCATAGTTTATTTCTCTCATTACTTCTCCATCTGATGTAATTACTTTTTTCCAAAGTTCATTTAGTTTCTCGTCATACTCAATATGAGTTTGAATGGAGTCCTTGTAAGTATAGCTATATTCATCTATTTGAATCGGTTTACCCTCCTTATTGAGATATTCGAATTTCAGGAATAGTTTTTCTGAAGACATCATTGTTATTACCTCTGGAGACTCTACCAGTTTAGAAAAGTTTTTTATCTCTGAGATATTTGAGTAAGCATTAGTATTTCTTTTTCCTCTTTCTGGGTAATTTCTGACATAAATTGTCTTTCTTGTACCATCAGAATTAGTTTCATATTCATAGATATTGTGACCGGCATTTGAATTAAAAGCATATCTCTTTACTAGATTTCCAACTTCGTCATATTCAAATGCATAAATAAAAAAATGAGGTTCAGACCAATTAAAGAATGGTGGAATATCTCCTTGGATATATTGAAAAATTAAATTTCCCTTGTCATTAAATTCTTCGATTTTTGTTATGTCATCTTCTCTAGTTTGTTTTATCAAGAAAGAATTCTCCGGTTTATTATCTAGCTGAAATGGAATATTGTTAAATGCAAATTGTCCATAACTAGCTTTTGAAATTAATAGAGTTATTAAAAGTGTAAATATTGCTTTGAACATTCTCGATTAAGTTTGCTAACGACCCGGCGTTTAAGCGGCGAGTCTGGTTTTAATTAATAAAGTTCCGAACCCTAAACGAGTCCGCTTGAAACGCTTGTTATGTGGTATATGATTTTTTAAAAAATTTGATGATTGCTACAGAATTATAAATCAAAGTAGATACTAATAAACAGAGTATGGCAGTTAAACCAGCCAATGGTCCAAATACAAAAGGGAAATCTAATGAAGAATCATAAATTAATTGCGTAAAAGGAAAACCAAAATTTAGCACATCTGTTTCTGGATTTGAACCTGTATATCTAAAAGCGGGTGGGCCAACTCGTGGAAAAAGGAACACAATTGAATTCACTAGCAATAATAAAACTATAGAAAACTGTTTATTTATAGCAAATTTCATAATTAGACTTAACCACATAACATAATATTAACCAAACAAGGATTTTCCCAGTTTGTCCCGATAAAATCTAAAAATTGACTCTAAAATACTAGTAAACAAAGAAGTCAGGATTTTATCATGATAAAAATGGTTTCTAAAATTCCCGAATAAATCTCAAATTCACTCAAACCTATCAATCAACTCCACCGCATTAATGGCACTTTGAACAACCAACGGAATCCCGCCGCCGGGATGGGTGGAACCGCCTACAAAGTATAAGCCTTCAATTTCGCGGGATTTGTTTCTGGGTCGAAGGAAAGCCGAGAATTTATCATTGGAAGAAGTGCCGTAAATACTGCCTTTATTGGAGAGGTATTTTTCATAGAAATCTTTTGGTGTGATCTCAGAACGATACTTTACATGTTCTGAAAGCTCTGTCAATCCACGATTTTCTAATTCCCTTATCACCTTATCTCCATAATTACTTTTATCCCAACTAAAGGATTCACTCAAATACGGAGCATTCACCAATACAAATAAATTGGAGCCATCTTCGGGAGCATGTTCTTTATCTGTGTAGGAAGTATTGGCGATGTAGATGGTCGGATCGGCGGGCATGATCTTATCATCAAAGATCTGTTTGAATTCCTGTTCATAATCAGCAGAAAAGAAAATATTGTGATGAATAAGCTGCTCGAATTGTTTATCAATGCCTAACAACATCACAAAACCGGAACAGGAGGGTTCTAGCTCTTGTTGTTTCTCTTTTCGTTTGGCTGAAATACTGAACTCGTCTATCAAATTCAGAATAGTTTCCGAAGCGTCACTGTTGGCAATCACAAGATCGCACTCCAACAATTCTCCGGATTCGGTTTCCACTCCTTTAATTTTGCTTTCCAAAATATGAATGCGGTCTACTTTTGCATTGTATTCAATTTTAACTCCCAAAGAAGTCGCCAGATCACGCAAACATTCAGCAACTTGGTATAAACCGTCCTTGATGTAGTATCCACCTTCATTCAGTTCGATATGAGGAATCACATTCAGCGTAGCCGGAGCCTGAAAAGGTGAAGAGCCGTTGTAGGTAGTAAACCGCTTAAAGAACTGTTGCAGGTACGGAGATTCAAAATAGGAGTCGACCCGTTTACTGACCGTAGTAAAGGCGTCGATCCCTAAAAAAGAAAACAGATTCAGGTTTTTCAGATCTGAAAAATTGTATAGTGGATTCCGGACAAATGCATTCCTGGTCTTTTTATCCAGAGACTCAGCATATTTCAAAAATTTGATGTAGGATTTCTCATCATCAGGAGCAATTCTGCGGATCTCTCTCAACATTTGCGCACGATCGCTGTAATTATCGAACTGCATTCCATCCTGAAAGAAATACCGGCAGTTTATATCCAAAGGAACCATTTCAAGCTCTTTAGAAAGAGAAGTTCCGCATTCCTGTAGCAATCCGTCCAGAATATAAGGCATGGTAAATAGGGAAGGACCGGTATCAAATCGAAATCCATTTGCCGTGATCTCATTCATTTTTCCGCCCACACTTTCATTCTTTTCCAGAATAGTCACATCATGGCCTTGCTTAGCGAGTAAGCACCCTGAGGATAATCCTCCAATTCCTGCTCCGATAATGATTATATTCATGCGATTAAAAATTTATTGGTGATGGATTGAGATCTACCCATGCAAATGATAATGTTGATATTTTCGATCTACAAACAGCCGTAGCGGCGGATAGCCATCCGCCCATACAAAATAGTTGACGGTAGGGATGGATCATGATCCGTCCGTACAAAATTGCCGACTATGTAGCGGCGGATGGCTATCGGCCAAACATATAAGCTGTTTACATATTTAATAAGATAGCGATGAAAAGTAAATTCTCTGAAGAAAGTATTGATTTCATAAAAGATCATATCAATGATGATCCTGCTGAGATTATGCTTCAGTCACGGAAGTTTCCGGAGCAGCCGATGAGAGATATTGTAGTTCAGATCGCATCCCGCCAAAAAGCGAAAGATAAACTACCCGAATGGTTTGGTAATTATGATCTGATATTACCTCCTAAACAAAATCTGGAGCAGGCTTCTTCAGAAATTTCCGCAAAGTTTAAAGCTCGTTTTGTGGAAGGGGATTCGCTTGTTGATCTGACAGGTGGAACCGGAGTTGATACTTTTTATCTGTCGCGGAAAATGAGATCTACGGTCTATGTGGAACCGAATGAAGAGCTTTGTGGAGCATCAAAACACAATTTCGAAGTTCTTGGAGTAAATATAGAAGTTCAAAACTCTACAGCGGAAGATATGCTCAATCAGAATACTGTTCAGTCTGATTGGATATTTATAGATCCTTCCAGGCGAGATGATTCGCAAAACAGAGTGTATGCTCTGGAAGATTGTGAGCCAAACGTGATTGAGCTGGAAGAGCAGTTGTTGAATTCTGCTAAGAATGTGTTGATCAAAGCATCTCCAATGCTGGACATCAAGAAGACATTACAACAGTTTAGTTCTTGCTATAAGGTGCAGGTTGTAGCTGTAGACAATGAAGTGAAGGAGTTATTACTGTATCTTCGCAAAGACAATGAGGGAGAAGCTGACATTGAAGCTTGGAATATTTCAGATAAAAGGGATGAGGAACAGTTTTCATTCAAGTATTCTGAAGAAGAAGCATCTGATTTTAATATCGGAGAACCTATCAGATACATTTATGAGCCAAATGCTGCATTAATGAAAGCCGGTGCTTATAAATTACTCAGTTCAGAATTTGGTGTTCTGAAACTACATCCGAATACACATTTATATACTTCTGATGAACTTATAGAAAACTTTCCCGGAAAGAAATTATTGATAAAAGAAGTATTCAAGCCATCTAAAAAGGAAATAAAAAAAAGAGTAAAGAACGACACAGTAAATGTGATCGTCAGGAATTATCCCATGGGAGCCAACGAGATCAAAAAGAAATTCGGTTTAAAAGACGGGGGAGAAGAATTCCTGATCTTTTGTGAGCTCGAAGGAGTTGGTTTAAGAGCAATTTTATGTGAGAGGGTTTAGTTCGTCCAAGCAAGACCCTTGAACCAGGAACTAGAAAGGTTAATTTAAAATATTATAACGCATCGATGGCGCCATCCATCCAATTCAATCGGTCAGAGATCCAATCTTTAAGGTAATTGATCTCATCGTCATAAGTTTCACCTACAAAGCTATTAGGATGCACGTCAGTTTCAAGTATATCCCATGTCATAAAATTTCTTTCAGCAGCTCCTGTTTCCTTAAGCAGAGTTGAGTAATTATCTATCATCAGATTCAAGCTATTTAACGAAAATTCATCGTTGCGAAGCTTACTCCAGCGATCTTTAAGTTGTACTACAAAAGCGGGATCTTCAAGTAATCTGCTCCACCAGAATGGAACTTGTTGATCATGATCTCCGCATCTTTCATTAAATGTATATGCCCAGACGTTAGTTTCTCCGGCACTGCAATAATCAACATTTCCAAGCGAATAGTTGAAATCCCAAACCGGTCCCATATTTAACTTTCCATTTTTATCCTTGGTTAAATAAGTGCTTAAACGGTACGCATCTACATTATTAGCAAGTTCATTGATGAGAAAGAAATCTATAAAACTGGATACATTGATATAGGACAAATAACCGGTTACCGGATCAGTAAAATCCTGAGATGCTAAGGCGTCTTCAAAACCGAAAATATAGTTCTGGATATAGTTTTTTTGTTGATCTGTGATCTCATCAGCACCCGGCTCTTCATATACAAAAGTAACTTGTTGTCCTCTTTGTGCAAAAGGAGGCTGGTAGTTTGAAGTAAACGAATCATTTAGTTTTTCTTCATCATCTCTGTCAATTTGAAGGATATATCCGCCGGTCAGATCTTCTCCTGAATTTTCATCCGGGTTTAACTTACTGATGTCAATGCGATTGTTATCTCTTTTTAGTTTTTCTGAAAGCAGATAAACTCCTTGATGTTCATCATTGAGATTAAGTTCAACAAGTACACTTCTACTCGAATAATTTCCCATTTCCTTGAACAGATCATAAATAAAAATATTTCTTATCAGAGTTTTATCACTGTAAGGTCCGATCAATACCCAATCTTCTTCTTCGGGTAATCCAAGTAATGCAACATCCACATCCTGATTATTGGCATCTCTGGTTTCAAAGCTGTAAGATTTTTTTGGAAAGTTTTGTGAGCTTGATCCTCTGGATTCTATAGCAATCTTGCCTTCAAAGCTAGTTTCACTATCGATAGATATTGATAGCTGTGCATTAATTTTTGGATTACCCGGTATCGGATTTCCGAAAGTATCTAGATTAAAAACAGGAATCAGGTCGGCCGGAATAGCATCACCTTTATCATTATTGGTATTACAACTGAAAGTGATAAAGGAAACGAGTATTAAAGTACATTTTAAAAGAGTTCTACTACCCATCAATTTTATATTTTTACTTTTTCTTTGAACCATAAATAATCAGGGTTGAGAATGTTTGCTACTCATAAGATCGGATGATCTCACCATTTCCCTTGCCTTTTACGCTTCGTTCGTATGCTTTTATAAGCTTAGCTGTGGGAACGGGATTATGCCCCGGAAAATAGTTCTTATACTTCTCATAGGCGTCTTCAACCATTCCTAAAGATACTGCATTTACTCTTGGGACACAGTTAAGTTCCAAAGCAACGGCTTGTACAAAGCTGTGAATTCCGCCATTTACCATTGCGGCACTTGTGGTTTTGACTACAGGGTCATCTGCCAGAATACCTGTAGAAAGTGTTATAGATCCACCTTTATTCAGATAATTTCTACCGATACGAACAAGATTTACCTGACCCATTAACTTACTTTTAATGCCGATATAGTAATCCTGTTCTGATAAGTTATCGAAATCATCCCATTTAGCTTCACCGGCAATGCAAACGATTGCATCAAGTTTACCGATTTGTTCTAAGGCTTTTTTAATGGAATCAGGGTCTGCGATATCCAGACTCACATCTCCGCTGTTTCTGCCGGCAACAATCACTTCATCAGTTTCCGAGAAATGTTTAACTACCGGTTTTCCAATGGTTCCGTTTCCACCTATAACTAATATCTTCATTTTGAGAGTTATTTAGGTTCTGGATTTATTTTAATCTAAGCTTTGCAACCGCTTCTACATGATAAGTTTGAGGGAACATATCAACAGGTTGTACTTCCAGTATATCATATACCTCGGCAAGTTCTTTAAGATCTCTTGCCATAGTAGAGCTGTCGCAACTTACATAAACCAATTTAGGTACTTTCAGTTCCTTCAATCTCTTAACTACATCAGGGTGCATTCCGGCACGGGGAGGGTCAGTTATCAAAACATCAGGAGCTCCGAATTCATCAACCATTTCTTGTGTGAACACATCTTTCATATCTCCTTTGATAAAGGAAACATTTCCGACATTGTTTTCTTTTGCATTGAATCTGGCATTTTCAACAGCTACATCTACAAGTTCGATTCCCAACACTTTTTCGGCCTTTTGACTCATAAACAAGCTTAAAGTTCCTACTCCGCAATACAGATCATAAACGATCTCTCCATCTTTTAAATCAGCGAATTGTCGTGCAGTTTCATATAACCGTTCAGCTTGGGCTGTATTAGTTTGGAAAAAGGCGTTCGGGTGAATTTTGAAGGTATGTTCACCAATTTTGTCAACAATATAACCCGGACCATGAATCACTTTTTCAATTCTGCCTATGGAAGTAGGGCTTTTTGTGTCGTTGATGTTATTTACAATGGTTGTGATTATCGGAAATTTCTCAAGTAACTCATCAGATAGTTTTTTAATCAACTCCTGATCATCCTGATAAGTAACCAGGTTTATCATGAAATCATCCGTATGGAATGAGTTACGGATCATCAAATGCCGCATAAAACCTTCATGTTTCATTGCATCGAAAGGAGGGATGTCATGCTGAATACAGTAGTTTCTTACAAAATCCAAAATCTCAAACGATTCTTTACGCTGTAAGTGACATTCATTTAAATTCAGGATTTTATCAAATCTTCCGGGTGCATGCATTCCGGCTGCAAACGCTGAATCGTCAACAAATTCATCTCTGTTGATCTCCTCACGTGTAAGCCATCTGCGATTACTGAAACTGTATTCCATTTTGTTCCGGTAATAGAATTCAGATTCACTTCCCATAGCAGGGTGGATAGTAGTATCGTTTAATCCACCGAGTCTTGTAATGTGATCAGCTACTTGTTGCCCTTTATACTCAAGTTGTTTGGCATAAGGCACATGTTGCCAGCTGCATCCCCCACAAACATTGGCATGCTGACATTTTGGAGTGATACGGTCTTTACTGGGTTCTAAAACTTCTAAAAGCTTAGCCTCTCTGTAATTTTTCTTCTTTTTTATGATGCGTGCTTTAACAACATCGCCGGGAGCTGTTCCATAAACGAAAACGGCTAATCCGTCAACTTTGGCAACACCCTTTCCTCTAAAAGCCGCACTTTCAATTTCTAATGTGACTTCTTCGCCTTTCTTTAATGCCATTATTAATCTTCAGAATTTTCGTAGTAAGTATCAAATTGTATTTGAAGAGCCTTTTCCTGTCCAGCCACCTCTTCAATGATATAAGTTGCTTGCTCTAACTGCCTGAGCGCAATGTTGGTAAGTGATTGCAAAAACTTAACTGCTATTTGTGGATGGCGGTCTCTTAAAACCTCAAAGTCGGGTTGGAAAAACCCCAGAAGTTGACAATCAGTAACACATTGTGCAGTTGCTTTTCTTCTCAGATTGTATCCTATTGAGAGTGCTCCAAAACTGTCCGGAGGATCTAAAATAAACTTACTTGAGCCATCAACATTTTCATTTTCCTCATTTTTGGCATTCAGCATCAGTTCAATTTTTCCATCCTGAATAAAGTACATTCCCGTTCCGGGGTCATTCCTGTAAAAAACATATTCGCCTTCTTTGTAATTTCTTTTGTGGCAGAGTTGCAGGAACTCATACCTTTCTGCTGCGGATAAATTTTTAAGAAATTTTGAGCCAAATACTATGCTCAGTTGTTGTTTAATATTTGTGAGTTTTCCCATATCTAAATAACGTTAAAAAGAATGACCGATACCAAAACTAAAGTACAACTTTTTATTGTTGAACCATCCGACTTCTAAATCATGCGCCCTGAAGGTAAAATCGAATCGAGCGACCAGATATTCCCAATCTAAACGCAATCCTAAACCTGTTCCAACTGCAATCTGGTTGTAAAAATCATCAATATAAAATCTGCCTTTTTCCAGTTCTTGATCTTGAGCGGCATCATTTTTAGGTCCATACCAAACATTACCGGCATCAGCGTACATGGCCGCATGCCAGTTGGCACCCAAAAGATCTCGAATAAAGATCTGACGAGCTTCAGTAAATGCCGCTAATTTTATTTCCCCACCGTTAATACGAACGTTTTCAGATTTAATAGAACCGGGACCTAACTGAAATGGGCCCCAACCTCGAATATCATTACTGCCGCCTGCAAAAAACCGCCTGTTTAAAGGAATAGTTGTACTACTGCCATAAGGTTGAGCTATTCCTGCGTACACTCTCCAGGCAAATACTGCAGAATTAGAAACAGGAATGTATTTCCTGTAATCTGCAGTTGCTTTTATATATCTGCTGTAACTCAATTCATTCTCACTTACTTTGAACAGAGACGGAAGGCTTTGCTCCAGGGTATCCGGAGTAATTACAAATTTGTCAAGTACATATGGAATATTTCCACCTGTTGATAAGGAGTATTCACTGAAATATCCACGATTTCTTTTTATTAAGTCTGTGTTTTGGCTTCTGAACGTGTACCGTATTACGGATGAAATTTGAGGCCTGAAATCTTCTAAGATCCTTGTTAATTCTATAGGGTCAACTATAGTACCGTCAAGCAACGTGTCTGAATCGAAATCGTTTCTGAGATTATTAATAAACTCATCTGTTGGTGACGGATCAACAATGTCGAGTTCAATAAGATCTAAAAAACTAGAAAATCGAGGATTGTGTTGTACTTCATAGCGAAGGTTAAACTGAACGTCACTATTGATATCAAAAAATAGTTGATCAGATCTGCTGTAAGACAGTGAATATCTTGTTAAACCACTTGTAAAAAATCGAGTGTTATCCAGAAATGCGAATGGAAAATTCAGTCTTGGTACAGTGTAATCTCCTCTTAACTCATAGCTTCTGAAAATAGAAGATTGAGTGGAGGTATCAGCAATTTCTTCAAGCACACTTTTGCTCACAAATTCAAAACTGACATTAGCTGAAAGCGAGAAATTCTCAGCTTTACCAAATGCATTATTATTCGTGTAATCAACTCCAAGACCGGTACCAAAACCATATCTCTTCATTCCGAATATCTCAGCTCCAATGCTATGCTTTGTAAGGGATTGCAGATCCAGATAGGTTGGGATATAGGTCTGTGAAAAGTCGGGCTGACTTCCGGTTTCATTTTGCCCGAATCTTCTGATAAATAACATTCCAAGATTTTGGTATTCCCGGATAGTATTCAGATATAATTCATGATTATAAATATCTCCAGGTTTAAATAGTATTTGGTCAGTCAGTAACGAAAACTTGGTTTGTGTAGCGGGTTCTTTTTTCAGGAATATCTTTGTGGTATCAACTACTTCTTGTTGGGAAGTAACAGTGTCGATCTGAGTATAGTTATCAGGAGCTGAAGCATCCGCAAGGTTTACATAAACATCACCAAAGCGATAGACCTTTCCGGGATTTATTCTGAATTGAATGTCAAGATTGGTTGAATCCGGTTGTTGAGTCTGAACCAGAGCGATTACCGAATCCTTTTGAATCGATGCAAAGCCATTATTTTTTAAAAAATTGATTATTCGCTGTTGCTCTGCACCTAATTCCTGTGTGTTATATTGACGATTTACTGTATATGTTGAATCATTAATGCGATCATTTGTTAGCGGGCTTGCTCTCATAAAATCAATTCTTTTCTCAAATGTAGAAAAGAAGGGTAGTCCTCTGTAAGAAATTGTTTCTATTTCTGAAGGAGTACCCTCTGTCAGAATAAAAGAAACTTCAACTTTATCAGTTTTGTATTCAACGATGGTTGTATCAACCCGAACGCGAAGGTATCCTAAGGATTCATAGTACAGTCTGATTCTTTCCATGTCATTAGAGACTACGGAACGATCCAAGTAGATTGGATCCTCTCCAAAACGACCATTACTCAATTCCCAAAAGTAATACCAAGGTGTAAATCTGGGTATTCCCAGGAATTCCCGGTTTGTTTTGGTTCGAATTAATGTTTCCAGAGTTCGATCCTTTACATTTCTATTTCCCGAAAACCTGATTCTTCGCACTACTTTATCAGAAGTGCTGTCCGAAACAACAGAAGAATTTTGTGCTGATACATTAACCTGTGCGGTACTCGTTAAAAGCACCGTGAATAGGAAGGATATAGTGATAAATGATATTGTAGATAGGGTATTTCTCAATGGTGGAGGTTATGTTTGATTACATAACCAGGCTTATTTGGGGCTAAACATCATCATAATCGAATCCTTCGTCTTCTTCGTTATGGAAGAAATCTTCTTTCTGAATGTAATCCGGCCAAATATCTTCTATGTTTTCATAGATCGTATTCTCACCTTCGTCTAATTCCTCCAATTCCTCAAGATTAGTAATCACCTGAGTTGGAAGCCCATTTCTTTCAGCCCATTCTATAAGCTCTTCTCTGTTCGCTGGGAATGGTGCTTCATCTAAAGCGGCGGCTAATTCTACTGTCCAAATCATAAATAAATCTTTTTTTTAATTAAGTGAGTGAATGATACAATTCTACCTGAATTTTCCAAGTATCGTTCCAAAAAATTTTTGATCTTAAATCGTGCCGAAAATATTGTTATCTTAGCACAATTACATCAACTAAATCCAAAGAGGATTATTTTTTATGGGAAGTTTTGGAACAACCGAAATTATTATCATAGCTATTCTTGTTTTAGTGCTTTTTGGCGCTAAAAGAATTCCCGAGTTAGCAAAAGGATTAGGTCAAGGAATTAAAGAATTCAGAAAAGCATCAAGCGACATCAAAAAAGAAATTGAAGACAGTTCTCGTGATATTGATGATGCTGTAAATTCAGAAGAAACAAAGTCTAATTCAAAAAAATAGAAGATTGTCTACAAATAGCATCGCTGAGATACAAGAGCAAATTCTCAACGAAAACCTCTCCCTGAAAGATATAGTTACTAATTATATTGCAACGATTGAAGAACAAAATCTGGAAATCAATGCGTTCGTATCAACTTATTTTGAAGAGGCTCTTTCTGAAGCAGAAATAATTGAAAATAAGATAAAAAATGGAACCGCAGGCTCTCTCGCCGGTGCTGTTCTGGGTATCAAAGATCTGATTTGTGAGCGAGGACGCCAAGCTACCTGTGCTTCTGAGATTCTTGGAGACTTTGAGAGCGTCTATGATGCTACTGTTATTGAGCGCTTGAAAGCAGAGGATGCAATCTTGATCGGAAGAACCAATATGGATGAGTTTGCAATGGGTTCCGCAAACCAGTTCAGTAGATATGGTGCTGTTAAAAATCCGGTTAATACATCTAAAGTATCCGGAGGTTCATCAGGTGGGAGCGCAGCTGCGGTTGCTTCAAAAATGGTGAGGGCATCTCTGGGATCTGATACGGGTGGTTCTATTAGGCAACCTGCTGCATTTTGTGGTGTTGTTGGAGTAAAGCCTACTTACGGTCGTGTTTCTCGATGGGGATTGATTGCTTTTGCTTCTTCATTTGACTGTATTGGACCTTTTGCTAATAATGTTGAAGATGCTGCAAGAGTGCTTCAAGCAATTTCCGGTTTTGATGAAAAAGATAATACATCAGCAAATATTCCGGTTCAGAATTTTGCAGAAGAGCTTAAGCAACCAAATAAAAAAATCAGAATAGGTGTTCCTGAAGAGTTTTTTGGTGAAGGATTGGATGCAGAAATTTCTTCTAATATTAATGAAACTCTTAAGAAACTTGAATCAGAAGGTGCTGAGTTAGTACCGATCAGTTTACTGCATACTAAATATGGGATCGCTACCTATTATGTACTTGCTACAGCCGAAGCTTCCAGTAATTTGGCTCGATTTGATGGAATACGATACGGACACAGAGCTGACAAATCAAACGTTGTTGAAGAGTTAAAAAAAGAAGAAAGTCGTTTAAGGGAAGAATTTAAAGATGATGAGGTTCAGCTAGATCTGGCATTATCTAAAATGGACAGTGCATTGATAAAGCTGTACAAAAAATCCAGAACAGAAGGTTTTGGCACTGAAGTAAAGCGAAGAATCATGTTAGGTACATATGTGCTCAGTTCAGGTTATTACGATGCATATTATGCCAAGGCACAAAAAGTTCGACGTCTTATTCAGGAAGATTTCAAAAAAGCCTTCGAAAAAGTTGATGTAATAGCCGGACCTACCACTCCAACTACAGCTTTTGAACAGGGAGCGAAGCTGGATGATCCGGTACAGATGTATCTTAACGATATTTACACTACATCAGCGAATTTGGCTGGCATTTGTGGAATTAGCGTACCATCGGGTTCTCATTCAAACGGTTTGCCGATCGGAATTCAATTTTTGGCGGATTCATTTCAGGAATCTAAAATTCTTAATGCCGGAAGATTAGTTGAACTTCTGGATAAATAGAATATATAATTTCTGAAAATCCGGATAAATGAACCGACTAAGCGGAAAAAATATCATCATAACAGGGGCTACCTCAGGGATCGGTAAAGCTGCTGCTTATCAGTTAGGTGAATTTGGTGCCAACTTGTTTCTTACCGGCAGAAGGGTAGAAAGGTTAGTAGAAATTAAAAATGAGTTAGAGAACAAATATCCAGATTCGGAAATCTATACTTTCCCTTTTGATGTAACAGATCGTGTGGCATGTCAGGATTTTGTTAACTCAATTGATCGTGATATAGATGTATTGATAAATAATGCTGGTTTGGCTTTAGGTAAAGATGCTGTTTATGAGCTAGATCAGGAAGATGTTGATCAGATGTTTGCTGTAAATGTTCAGGGTCTGTTGTCATTAACAAGGCTTATTTCTCCACAAATGAAAGCTAAAAAAGCAGGTCATATCATAAATATAGGCTCTGTAGCAGGACATGAATCGTATGCAGGTGGAGTGGTTTATTGTGCTACAAAGCATGCAGTTAAAGCAATCACCGAATCTACCAAGAAAGATCTGCACGGAACGGGAGTACGTGTAAGTATGGTCTCACCCGGTATGGTGGAAACGGAGTTCAGCAATGTTAGGTTTAAAGGAGATGAAGAAAAAGCCGAATCAGTTTACAAAGGATTCAGAGCTTTAACAGCAGAAGATATTGCTGAGATCATAGTTTTTATTGCAAATAGACCGGAACATGTAAATATTATGGATACTATTATCTATCCGGTTTCACAATCTTCCTCAACAATGGTTTACAGAGATGAATAAAATTCTACTAGTACTTTCCGCTTTTATAATGATCTTAGCCTGTAATAAAGGAACAGGACTTCAATTTTCTGAAAAAGGGAGAAACGTTCCTCAATTCTCTTCGGATTCGGCATATAAATTTATTGAGACACAGGTTAATTTTGGTCCTAGAGTTCCAAACACATACGGACATGTTAAGACCAGAGAGTTTTTGGAAGGGAAACTTAAAGATTACGCGGGAGAGAATGCAGTATTCTCTCAGGAGTTTACTGAAGAAGGATATGGTGAAACTCTTGAAATGGCGAATATAATTGCGGCATTTAATACATCTTCCAGTGACAGAATAATGTTATGTGCTCATTGGGATACTCGACCAAGGGCAGATCAAGATACAAGCAGAACCGGAGAGTTTATAGCAGGAGCCGATGATGGAGGTAGTGGAGTAGGTGTACTGATTGAGCTGGCAAGGATCTTTTCTGAAAACCCGCCACCAATTGGTGTAGACATTGTTTTATTTGATGGTGAAGATTATGGGACATCTGGAGATCTTGTAAAGTACTTTTTAGGTTCACGTTACTGGTCAAACAATCCTCCTGTTCCGGGATACAATCCCAGATTTGGAATATTATTGGATATGGTAGGTGCTGAACGAGCTGTTTTCCCAAAAGAAACCTACTCTTTAAGCTATGCTCCCAATCTTGTGGATGAAATTTGGGGAATAGCTGAAAATAAAGGTTATTCAGATATTTTCCTTGATCAGAGAGGAGCGGGAGTGTTGGATGATCATTACATCATATATGAAAATACAAATATCCCGGTTATAGATATTATAAATCATTCCGTAGCCCCGGATGGAAATATCGAATTTGCTCCACACTGGCATACGCATCAGGACGACCTTCCGATTATTGATAAGAATACTCTTCAGGCAGTTGGGAATGTTCTTCTTGAATTAATTTATAATAGAATTTGATGGATTATATCCGACTACACATCACGTTATCTGATGATCTGCATGAATTATTGATAGCTGAACTATTTGAACTGAATTTTGAAGGATTTGAACAAGAAAGTAATCTCTTAATTGCTTCGGTTCCTTCATCCAGATTTGATGATGTTATAAGAGAAGAGATCACTAAAATTTTGTATTCCTTTGAAGATGCAGAGTTAACAAAAGAAGAGTTAATTTCTCCTCAGAACTGGAATGAAAAGTGGGAAAACTCTATCGAACCTCAGACTATTGGTAACTTTTATGTGAGGCCAACATGGGCAAAAGAGGCGCCTTCAGGTTCGGACTTGATCGAACTACTTATCGATCCTAAAATGGCGTTTGGTACAGGATATCATTCAACAACAAGATTAATCCTGGGTTGGTTATCAGAAATCATCAGCAAAGAAGATAAAGTTCTTGACGCAGGAACCGGAACCGGAATTCTGGGCATAGCAGCTTTAAAGCTTGGCGCTGAATCTGCTTTTGGTTTTGATATAGATGAATGGAGCGAAGATAATTCAAAAGAGAATATTATCTTGAATGAAGTTGAAGGATTTGAGGTCAAACTCGGATCAACAGAAGTTATTCCTACAGACAGTACTTTCGATGTAATTCTTGCAAATATAAACAGGAATGCATTGATAGAATTAATTCCTGAATTACTTTCTTTTTTAAGGAAAGAAGGCACTTTATTACTTTCGGGCTTACTGGAAGGTGATGAACAAACCATTATGAATTTAGAATCAGTTAAGACATTAACACACCTGGAAACCAGACAAAACGGAGAGTGGATCGCAATTCTACTAAGAAAATGAAAGCAGCTATAGATATAGGAACCAACACAGTTTTAATGCTTATTGCCGATGAAAATGGAGAGGGCTTAAAGGTTTTTCATGAAGAGCAAAGAGTGCCTCGGCTTGGAAAAGGAGTGGATGTTAATAAAGCTCTTTCAGATGAAAGCATGGAAAGAGTTATTAAAGCTATAAAAGAATATAAAAATATTCTGAGCTCTCAATTTTCTGCTGTAACTGAGGTAACTGTTACAGCAACAAGCGCTGTTCGGGATGCTTCTAACAGAGATGAGTTTAAAAATCTGATAAACAAAGAAACGGGTTTTGATGTTCAATTACTTTCCGGAGATAAAGAAGCTGAGTATACTTATAAAGGAGCTTTAACTGTATTTGATGAACAGGTTAGTGGCGATGTTTTTGTATTGGATATTGGAGGAGGAAGTACAGAAATAGCACTGGGCAGAGGTGGGGAACTTATTGACTCTCATTCTTTTGATATGGGCTGCGTACGTTTTACCGAAAGATTTTTGGTACAAGATCCACCTTTTCAAGAGCAAATAAGAGAGTGCAGACAAGCTGTGAAAAGCATGCTCGAGACTAAGAAATTCAGACCCAAAAAGAATGTAAAAGCAGTGGGCGTTGCAGGGACCCTTACTTCATTAGCGGCTATAGATCTGCAGATTGATGAGTATGATCCGGAGCATATGAATGGACATTTGATAGTTCGTGAAAAACTTAAAAAAGGAATTGAAATATTCAGCTTACATACTCATCAGCAATTACTTGAACTAAGTCCGAAAGTTTTGAAGGGAAGGGAAGATATATTTCTTGCAGGTTTGCTTATTCTGGAAGGTTTTATGAATTATTTTGATTTGGAAGAGATCAGAGTTTCTACCGGTGGAATTCGTCATGGAGCAATACTCAATGAGCTTAAAAAGAATTAGTATAGAATTTAAAAAAAAACCGATTTTCATTTACGCTAAGCTTTGTATTTTAGCTTAGCACAAAATCAGATAATGTCAGATACCAGTACAGAAAAAAATTCATCACCCAGAGAAAATGCCTCAGCTAGTAGTATTGAGGATGACGGCTTTGTTGTAAGAGCTCTAAAAGGGGATGAAAGCGCCTATAAGGATCTGATGAGCAAATATGATCGTCCGATATATTTTCATATTCGGAAAATGATCAAAGAGAAAGAACTTGTTGAAGATCTGGTTCAGGAAGTGTTTATGAAGGCTTTTAAGAACCTTTCTACTTATAGCAATGAGTATGCTTTTTCAACTTGGTTGTATCGTATTGCTACCAATCACACCATAGATTATCTGAGAAAGAAAAAACTTCAGACGCTGTCTATTAATGATCCGTACAAAACTAAAGATGGTGAACTGGAGATCCAACTTCCTGATGAAACCTACGCTACTGACAAAGCAGTGATCAAGAAGGAGAGGAAGAAAATCGTTCAGGATGCGATCGAAAACCTTCCTGAAAAGTACAGAGCAGTTATACAGCTCCGTCACATGGAAGAACTTTCATATGATGAAATAGCAGATGAACTTGATCTTCCTTTGGGTACTGTAAAAGCACATATCTTTCGAGCCAGGGAGCTTTTATATAAAGCATTGATCGATAAGCGCGGTAGCTTTTAGTGTAACTCAGTTTTTCGAAGATTATCTTTTACTATCTGAGTATTCATTTTAAATTTCTCAAATTTAGCCCTACGAATCGCACTTCCTTCAAAAAGTGCATCGTATTGTGGATTATCTATTTCATTCCAGAAATCTATATTCTTGTTCAATAACTTTGTTCTGGATTTTAGATCTGCCATTTGAGTTAAAGAAGGATCTTTATTCCATGGACAAACATCCTGACATATATCACAACCATACATCCATTCTCCCAAAGAAGATTGAAGTTCTTGCGGAATTTGCTCTTTAAGCTCGATGGTCAGGTAGGAGATGCATTTGTTCGAATCAACACGGTAAGGCTCATAAATGGCATCTGTGGGGCATGCATCGATGCATCTGGTACAAGTGCCGCAATGATCGGTAGTTGCCAAGGTATAGTTGAATTCCACATCCAGAATCATTTCTCCAATAAAGAAAAAAGATCCGATATCCTTGTTCAAAATATTGGAGTTTTTACCCATCCAACCTAAGCCGGAACGTACAGCCCAGGCTTTATCCAAAACGGGAGCCGAATCAACAAAAAATCTGCCTTCAATATTACCAACCAGAGACCCGGTATAGCTGAATAGTTCTTTCAGTTTTTTCTTAAAAACTTTATGGTAATCTCTTCCCAATGCATATTTGGCAATTTTAGGATTCCCTGATGATTGATGATCATGATCCGGGGAGTAATAACTTCCAATAACTGAAACTACAGATTTTGCACCCGGAACAAGTTTTGTAGGATCAACTCTTTTGTCAAAGTTGTTCTCCATCCAGCTCATTGTTCCATTACGCTGTTGAACTAACCATTCTTCCAAACGACGTGCTTCTGTTTCAAGGAATTCAGCTTTTGCAAACCCACAGGCATCGAATCCTAACTGCAAGGCGTAATTTTTAACAGCTTCAGTCAGATTCTTAGAATCCATAATAAGTTTATTTTACAGGAACCAATTTGTCGCCTTTCCATTGCAGTTCTTGTAATGAACCTTCGATCATACGAACAGTGCGGAAGGGATATTTTTTTACCAATGCATAATCGTGAGTTACCATAAGTACGGCCATTCCACGGTTGTTGATTTGCTTTAGAAGGTCCATGATGCTTTTGCTTGCGCCCGGATCAAGATTTCCGGTAGGTTCATCAGCAAGCAGTATTCTTGGTTCATTTGCTAAAGCCCGGGCAATCACCACTCTTTGTTGCTCACCTCCGGACAGATCTTTAGGCATATGCTTTCTTCTGTGACTTAAACCAACCATGGTCAAAACTTCTAAAACTCTTTGTTTAACAAATTTGGGTTTTTCACCTGTAACCTGAAGTGCGAAAGCAACATTATCAAATACATTCCGGTCCTGAAGAAGTTGAAAATCCTGAAATACGATTCCTAATCGGCGTCGAAGCATAGGAACTTCTTTCATGCTGATCTTATTTACGGGATAATCGGTAACACGCACAGTGCCGGTGTCAGGTACAATATCTCTGTACAGAAGTTTTAAGAAAGAGCTTTTACCAATTCCTGTAGCTCCGATAAGATAGGTGAATTCACCATTGTGAAGCTTGAAATCGATGTTGTTGAGAACTCTTCGGTTTTCGAAGCTTAAACTTACATTTCTTAATTCAATTACAGATGTTTCTGACATTTAAGTACTAAGGTTATACGTGCGCTGTTTTCGTCGGCATCAATAAGATCAAAATCGCCATATTTTGCAACTAAATGATAGGGCGTTTGTTTCAAAATTGATAACATTTCTTCTAAAGTATAAATACGTTGCTTGTGAACTTCTTTGAACGTAGATAATATTTCTTTTTTGTCTTCTGATAATTGTTCAATTTCAAAAGTATTGGTGTGTATTTTGTTGATGGCATCATACTCACTTGTTCTGAAAAATCTGAGATCTTTTACTTCAGCTTCTTCATTATTTAAATAATCTACTGCTTCCAAAGAATTTAATGGAGTTGAGAAATCATATATGAATAACCCGTCCGGTTTTAAAACCTTTTCGCATTCTTCGAGCATTGCAATTATTTCTGAATCTGTTTGTAAATAGTTTACACTATCAAAAACAGAGAAGATCACATCAAATTCTTCTTCAATGTTAATGTTCAAAAAATTGAGTGTCTGAAACCGAACATCAGCATTTTGTTCCAAGGCTTTTTGTTTAGCCACTTCAATCATTTGAGGGGAGAGGTCACTGGCAAGTATATCATAATAACCTAATTCATCTAGAGAAATAGCAACTGATCCCGTTCCACAAGCTAACTCCAGTACTTTTTCACACTCCGGATGATGTTCCTGAATAATTTCATCGATATAATCAGCCCAGGATTCGTAGTCAACATTTTCCATCAACTTATCATACAGAGGAGCCAGATTGGAATAATTATCTGTTTCTTTCATTCAATCAATTCTTTTGTGCAAGTTCAACAGCAAGTTCATAAGCCTGAATAAAAGAAGAAGGATCTGAAATCCCTTTTCCTGCTATATCGAATGCTGTGCCATGGTCGGGTGAAGTTCTGATGATCGGAAGCCCTGCAGTAAAATTAACTCCTTTTCCAAAAGATAAGAGTTTGAAAGGTGCAAGTCCCTGATCGTGATACATAGCTAAGATGGCATCATACTTAAGATGTTTTTTCTGTCCAAAGAATCCATCGGCAGGGAATGGGCCTTCAACGTTAATCTCGGATTCTTTTAGTTTGCCGATAGCCGGTGCAATGATCTCCTTTTCTTCTGAACCTAAAACACCGCCATCTCCGGCATGAGGATTCAATCCAAAGACAGCAATTCTGGGGTAGGAAATTCCGAAATCCTGCTTTAGGCTTTCACTCAAAATTGTGGCTTTACTTATAATCAGATCCTGTTTTATGGAAGCCGCAACATTACTGATCGGAATATGTCCTGTTATAAGAGCTATTCTAAGATCTCCGCTGACAAGCATCATCAAAAACTGATCGGAATTTGTTTGCTTGGCTAAAAATTCAGTATGACCGGGAATATCATATCCGGCAAGTTGAACAGCTTCTTTTGAAATAGGAAGAGTAACCATAGCATTGAGCTCTTTATTTTTGCAAAGATCGATCGCCAACGCAATGGATTTCATAGAAATGAATCCGGATTCTTTGGTTATTGCTCCTGTTTCTATATTTGCAGGTAAGTTTTCAGTTACAAGAAGATTAAAAAATCCAACTTTTGCTTCAGATACAGAAGTAATCTTGTGTAATGATTTGTTAAGCCCCAATTCAGAGTTATAGAAATCTATTACAGAAGTCGGCGATATAAGAATAGGGATAGAAGCGGAAAGATCAATTTCTGAGATCGTCTTTAAAGCAATTTCAGGTCCGATTCCGTTTATATCTCCAATCGTTATTCCAATTTTAGGTATCATAAGCCAAAGTTAACACTTAAGCTATTGAAACGCTGAGGATTATTTGCCTACCAACATAAATTCTGAGAATCCGGATCCTTTCTCGAATATAAATGTTCGGTTATTGTAAGTCCATGTTTCAATGACCTTACCTTTTTTTGGAAAAGCTCTGTCACGTGAATTCGGTGGGCCATATTTGATATAAACTTCTCCGCGATCGGTGTCTTGTCCGTTAGGGGTTTCCGGAGAACGATACTCTACAAACGCGTAATGAACTCTACGGTAATACTCTGTCATAAGTTCATTGAATTCGGTTTCGGGAGTAGGGTCTCTTTTTGACCAGAACGATCTGAAATTTTCTTCTTTTTGAACCGAATTACCGGTCTTTAAGTTTTTGAGTTGTTCTTCAGAAACGATGTATTTCATCATGTCCAGAGCGATGTCAAGATTCAGAAGCGAAGGAGGTATATCTGGCCAGTATGAACGAACAACTTTAGTTGCTTGTACATTTTCGTCTGCACTTCTTTTCAGTTCAAGTGAATAGAGAGCGTTTTCAAACTCAGAATTAGGGACATCTACCAGTGCATAGGAAAATGATCCGTTGTTTTGATCAAGTGAAAGAGCTGTTTCTTTTTTATCCAATAATGAAAGTGTTGAATTAGTAAATATCCGATCAGCTGATATAGGAATTGATTTTAAAGTTGATACGTTGGTAGTATCATTTTTTTCAATTCTGGATTTACTAATAACCAATTTATAGTTTTCTGATGGTGAATAATCCGGAATTCTAATCAATGCTTTATAGTCTTCTCCATAAATGACATTGTTTCCCATATTTATCAGTTCCATATCAGAAGGAGTTCCACTCGATTTAATCAGATATATTTCGCCTTTATTTTTAGTTGCAAAGTTCTTTATGCTGATGCTTCTTCTTTGTGAATTGCGATCATCAGTTTCATCCATCAAACTTAATTGAAGCACATAATTATACATTCCTGGATCGAGTTCTGTAACTAATCTTCCGGAGGCATACTTCATTTTCGATTTAGTATCTTCATAATTATTTGCGAAAAGAGTGTCTTGCCACAAATCCCGGGAAACCGGAGCTATGTTTTTTAATTCCTTTTTAGATGCTTTACCCTTGAAAATTTCTGTGTTTAGCCTTGCCATGCTATAGAATTCAGCAGTTTCAGGTGCATCAATTTCATCGTCAACAGATAATTTCTTGAAGGGTAAAAAACTATTTTCCATTCTAAATATGAAAATTAACTTGGCTTGTTCAGTATTTTCAGTTGGAATTACAATTGCGTCGATAAAGAAATTAGGAGTAGATGCTCTGTTTGCTAAAGTTGCATAACTTATATCTCCCCGACGTTGGCTAAGTAAAACAGAAGAAGAAATAAGCAAAAAAGTAAACAGAGAAAGAGTAAATTTTTTCATCGCAAAGGTTTTTAAATTCAATTACATCATAAATCACGTTATGAATCACTAAAATTCCTATAATCAACGCAATAATAATCATTAGTATTATAATAAAAGATTTCTGACAAACATGGCGAATACAAACTCATCAAAGCAAGAAAACTGGTTAAACGAGTTACTCGATAATTTAAGAGCTCAAGAACAAGAGATAATGTTAGGAGGAGGTCAAAAAAGAATAGACAAGGAACATGCAAAGGGAAAATTAACTGCAAGAGAACGTATAGATTTGCTGTTGGATGAAGATTCGGAGTTTTATGAATTAGGATTATGGGCAGGTTATGAAATGTACGAAGACGAAGGTGGTTGTCCGGGAGGTGGTGTAGTCACCGGAGTAGGAAAAGTAGAAGGAAGAGACTGTATGATAGTTGCGAATGATGCCACCGTAAAAGCGGGAGCCTGGTTTCCTATCACAGCTAAGAAGAATTTAAGAGCACAGGAAATTGCTATTGAAAACCATATCCCTTTAATATATCTGGTAGATTCAGCAGGAGTTTTTCTTCCGATGCAGGATCAGATCTTTCCTGATAAAGACCATTTTGGGAGGATGTTCAGGAATAATGCAGTTATTTCAGCAAAGGGCATTCCGCAGATAGCTGCAATAATGGGAAGCTGTGTAGCAGGAGGAGCTTATTTGCCTATTATGAGTGATGAAGCCCTGATCGTTGATGGAACAGGAAGTGTATTCTTAGCAGGAAGTTATCTGGTTAAAGCAGCTATCGGCGAGTCAGTAGATAATGAAACCTTAGGTGGCGCTACTACTCACACTGAAATTAGTGGCGTTACAGATTATAAAATGAAAGATGATGAAGAATGTTTAGAAACGATTCGTGATCTCGTTGGAAAATTAGGACCGCATAAAACTGCAGGATTTAACAGAAAAGAAGCAAAACTCCCTTCAAAATCCTCAGCCGAAATATTTGATATTTTACCGGAATCCCGAACATCTCCGTATGACATGAATGAGTTACTGGAGTGTATTATCGATGAAGATAGTTTTACAGAGTTCAAAAAAGGATATGGTCAGTCTCTGATTACAGGATACGCAAGAATAGACGGATGGAGTGTTGGGATTGTGGCAAATCAAAGATCAATTTCCAAAACCAAAAAAGGAGAGATGCAGATTGGTGGAGTTATTTATTCTGATTCTGCAGATAAAGCTGCTCGTTTTATCATGAACTGTAACCAAAAGAAAATTCCGTTGATCTTTTTTCAGGATGTAACCGGGTTCATGATTGGAAAGCGAAGTGAGCATGGTGGAATTATTAAGGACGGAGCAAAAATGGTGAATGCTATGAGTAATTCCACTGTACCTAAGATCACGGTTGTAGTGGGAAATAGCTACGGAGCAGGTAATTATGCCATGTGTGGACGAGCATATGATCCGAGGTTTATGTTTGCCTGGCCAACAGCGAATATCGCTGTTATGAGTGGAGCTTCAGCCGCTAAGACTCTTACTCAGATTAAAATAGCCACTATGAAGAAAAAAGGGGAAGAGGTAAGCGAAGAAAAACAGAACGAGCTTATGAAAGAAATTACGGACCGTTATAACAAACAAACGGATGTTCGTTATGCTGCATCGAGATTATGGGTTGATGCGATCATTCACCCGGCAGAAACCAGAGATAGAATATCTAATGCTTTGGAATGTGCAAACCTTAACCCTGATATAAAAGAGTTTAAAACAGGAGTGATTCAAACTTAACTTTATTACGATCTTCTATAAAATTATAGGGAACATTGTGGTGTGATCTTGGTTTAAATGGTTTGTAATCAAATAAACAACTCATCAAGACCATGAAAAACTATTTTAATAAGGCATCATTAGTAGTACTGTTATTAACAAGCTCTCTTCTGTTGAGTGCATGTTCAGATACTACACAATCAAGTGTAAAACTTAATGCTAAAGCTTCTAACAGCCAGACCTATCAAAAATTAAACAGTGAAGCTGATACAGTAATTATCTCTGAAGCAAAATTCAGATTCAGCGAAATTGAATTTGAAAGTGCCACAGATAATGATAGCACTGATATAGAGCAAGGACCTCGTGTTCTTAGTTTGAATTTAAACGGAGGTTTAACCGAAGTTGGTATAGCCGATGTTCCTGCTGGATTTTATGAAGAGCTGGAATTTGAGATCGAAGCAAGAGATGAAGATGATAATGTAATGGTAAACGATCCGGATTTTGAAGGAGAAAATGGTCAAAATTATTCTATGGTTATCTCAGGTACTATAAACGGAGAGCCGTTTACGTTCAAATCAGTAAAAGATTTTGAAGTAGAGTTGGAATTTGAACCTGCTTTTGAAGTTAATGACGAAGAACAGGTTAGAATAACTCTGAATTTTGATACTTCGTTATGGTTTTTAGATCAGGATGGTAACGCACTTTACCCAACTGATTCTAACAATACTCTTCTTATAGAAAGCAATATTGAAAATTCAATAGAAGCTTTTGAAGATGATGATGAAGACGGTGAGGACGACGAAGACTAACCCCATAATCAGTTTCCAAAATTTATGAGCCTTGTTTACAATAGTAAGCAAGGCTTTTTTGTTGGCATTGTTTTAATATCTTCAAAGATGAAGTACAAAATCGACTCAAATAGCTCAGTTATTCAGCTGAATGTAGAAGCTACGTTTACGCTTATTGATTTTACGGCGTTGATTCTATGCTTTATTCTTGGATTTATCTTTGCAGTATTCTTTTGGATGTTCTTTATAGCAATTTTCATCAAACTTTTTGCAAGCTATGAATTTATTTTCGACACGGATAAGTACACAGTTACTCAAAATATTCGATGGTTCAGCTATTTGAAGATTAAAAGGAGAGAGTTTTCCTTTAGTGAAGTTCAGAGTCTCAGGTTTTCTAATGAGGAATCAGGAAATGTTCTTCAAGAGACTTTGAGGATGAAGGAATGGTACACTATTGATATAATTCTGAAAAGTAATTATTCCAGAATTGTTAAGGCACCGGATGATGAACTTGAACAAGCAGATGAACTGTTTTTTGTTCTGAAAGAAAATCTGGATAAATATTTCAAATTTGAAACGGAAATCGTTTATATAGAAAAGCCCGAGCCAAAGAATTTCAGCGATTAAGCTTATTGAATCCCTTAATTTTTCCTGAGAAAACTAACATTATTTTTAGTCGAGGAAATGTCTTCATGGTTTAAAAGTCAAAATGGATTTCTATCTGTGTTTCTTATAAATATTAGGAGCTAAAACTTTTGAAAGGTTTTTCAGCGTATCTTCAGAGGTACTAATATATGCTGAGGAAATTAATGCATTCAACTGCTCCAATGTTCTGATTCCAATAACTGCGGTCTCCACAGCCGGATGTTTGTTTACATACTGAATAGAAGTTGAAATGGGATTTTCAGTTTTTGAAACAGCTTCTTGCATCAGCTTTACTTCCTGTTCAGAATACCCCAAGCATTCTTTAGCAGGCTTACCTATCAGCATTCCTTTTGCTAGTGTACCCCGGGTAATAACCGAGATATCAGATTTATTTAACAGATCCAGGCATTCTTCCTCAGGTCTGCGGTCCAGCAAGCTGTACTGCATCATCACTGTGCCCATGTTTGATCTTTTGATCCATTCTCTGATCACATTGGGCCGGATAGAGGATATACCGTATTCAAGAATTTTTCCTTGTTCTTTAAGGAACTCAAAAGCTTCAATGGTTTCGTCAATTGGATCATCAAGCGTTCCGCCATGCAACATATATAAGTCTATATAGTCGGTTTTAAGTCTCTTTAGGCTCTTTTCTGCTGCTTTGAGTATGTAATCTTTTGTTGGATTCCATCGCCAGTGAGTGCGTGTTTCATTCCATTCATTACCAACTTTTGTAGTGACCTGAACTTTATCCCGAAAAGGAGCAAGTGCCTCACCTACAATTTTTTCATTTTCGCCGTAATCATACAAGTCTGCAGTATCAAAAAATTTAATATCATTATGATACGCCTGTCTTAAGATTTTAATACTGTCTATTTGTCTACCTTCAAGCGACATACAGCCAAAGCCGATCTTGTCCATTATTTTGGTTTATGAATTAAGGTTTATGTTTGTGTTTTTAAACAAATAATACTAATCTCATGAACAATTTTTAAAAAACTTAAAATTATATTTTTATGATAAATTCTAAAAAACTTCGGGTTATTCCAGCACTAGTTTTATTGTGTACACTTACTATTTCCTGTGCTTCTATATTTAAGGGATCTAGTACAGATGTCAGGGTGAATTCTAATCCTTCAGGGGCAAATATTTTTATTAATGGAATTGACAGAGGGGTTACTCCTCAAACACTTTCTTTAAAAAGAAACAGTGATTATGTATTGACTTTCAAAAAGGAAGGATATGAAGATCTCAACTTTGAAATATTTAAAAAATTCGATATCGGGACGGCACTTGTAGGTAACATTTTTTCATGGGGACTGGTAGGAATAATAGTAGATGTTGCAACCGGTGCAGCGTATTCATTAACTCCGGCAGATGTTGAGGCAAATATGGCCAGTTTACAAGCTGCGGGTTATATCGATGATAACTTTAAAACCGATAGTAGTGACATTTATGTGTTCATGCTCACAACAGATCAATGGGAAATGCTTAAAAAAGTAGAAAAATAAAATAACTTTTCCTTAAGAATTCTAGAGCCGTCATATCAATATGACGGCTTTTTTTATGGTCAATTGTCTGCTTTGGCAATAATCCAAACCGCATGGATAATTCCCGGTATATATCCCAATATCGTTAACAAGATATTAATCCAGAAAGCGGATCCGATTCCAACAGTAAGGAATACTCCTACGGGTGGAAGAAATACAGCGAGTAAAATACGAAGTAGGCTCATAAAGCTATTTATCATTTTTGAAATTTGTTCAAAAAACGGTATTCAAAGCACAAATAAAAATATGCAATATTATTTAACAGTCTTTATGCACAGAGGTAAACTAATTACAGTATAGAGTAAGTCGCAATCCTATTCTGTAATAGAGTATAGTTATATCTTATTATTAATAAATAATATATGGCTGAATTGAGTATTAAATATGAAAAAATTCTATTCTAAAAATGAAATTAATACTCAAATTTAATAGATAAAGTTCATTTACAGCACTTAAATTAATAGAGAATACGGAAGGACTATATTACTTACAGGCGGCAATAAATGAACAGGTTTCTATTGACGTTTTGTGCTGTTTTAATTTTCGTTTCAAACTCTGCAGCACAAAATGATACTATCGGATCGGGCTTAAACGAAACGGCTCTGATTCAATTTTTACGAACTAACTATACTCCATCCAGTCCAAAAGACTATGATGAAGCTAGAGATTCTATGTATCAGCAACTGGATGTAGATCTAACTGACAGCTTAACCTGTGTGTATTCCGGGCTCAGGGCAAAAGCTGATGGAACGAGAACACCTTCTAACGGTAGCTTAAGTTTTAATACCGAACATTCCTGGCCCCAAAGTTTCTATGATAATGCGGAGCCCATGAGGGGAGATATTCATCATCTGTATCCGGTATGGAGTTCAGTAAACTCATCAAGAGGGAATCACCCTTTTGATGAGGTTAATGATAATTCCACTACTTCTTGGTGGTACTGGAAAAATGGAGCTAAACTGGAAAGTATTCCATCGAGTAATATTGATCTTTACAGCGAGTATTTTAATGATACTTTTGAGCCTCGCGAAGATCATAAAGGTAACGCAGCCAGAGCCATGTTTTATTTCTGGACTTTATATCAGAATAATACAGACATCGTAAATGATGCTTTTGACAATGAAGCATATTTCAATGGAATGAAAGAAACACTGTACCAATGGCATCAGGATGATCCGGTTGATGCTGCTGAATTGCAAAGGAGTGAAGGAATAGAAAGCATTCAGGGCAACAAAAACCCTTTTATTCATGATACCACTTTAATACGAAGAGCTTATTTCTACGAAGAACCTACGGCTTCCACATTACCGGATGTATACATTTCAGAAGTGTACGAAGCTAACGGTGATTTAGTAAAGTATGTTGAGCTTTTTAACACAACAGATTCCGATATCAATTTTACTACAGATGATTGGGCGTTGATACGTTATAGTAATGCAAATGGAACAGGTAGTGGAAATACAATTTCATTAACCGGAACTATCAAAGCTAAAGATTTCTATGTAATTGGAGATGATAATGCTTCAACGGGTGTGCAAACCGTTTTTGGAGAAGGAGTAATTGACCAAAATGAAAGAGGTATAAGTCACAACGGAAATGATAAATATACATTAGTAAAAGATGCTTCAGGTACTCCTGAACAAATTGATGCTTTTGCAGGAGATAATATTGGGAACAGTTCAGATTTTTCGAAAAACCAGGTTGCGTACAGGATCTATTCTGAACTACCTAACGACGGAAATTTTGGTCAAACATCAATTTCAGGAAACGGTGCAACAGTAACTTCAGGCGATTGGAAGGTTTATAATATCTCTTCGAACAATGGAAATGCAAAATTAGTAGCAACTCCGGGATATAGTAAGGGAATCGAATCTTCTAAAATCACAGAAGGTATTATTTCAGGAACAGCAGGATGGAGGTTGATCTCAATTCCATCTACTACCCCGACTCTTGCTCAGATTTCTGATGATGTGCGTATCAATGGAGTTGATAACGGGGAAGATCCAAACATTTTTACGTATAACAATTCAGGTTCTTATTCTACTCCATCCACTTTGAATACAGCTCTTAACAAAGGAGAAGCTCTTGCGGTTTATTTCTTTGATAATAATGTATCAGGAAGTGCAGAATTACCTATTGTTCTGGATCTGGATTCTGATCAAAATGACCCGACATCAGATGTGAGTGTATCATTGAACACTTCCACAGAAGTGAGTAACTCATACTTCACACTTGTTGGGAATCCGTTTCAAAGTAACTTTGATGTGAATGCTGTTACTGCTGATGCTTCTATTCAGACAAATATTCATTTGCTGGAAAGTGGATTATATTATCCGGTAGATAGAACTTCTTCAATAGTATTACCATGGCAAGGTTTCTGGGTAGAATCTCCTAATTCAAATGTTTCATCTTCAATTACATTTCCGACCAGCGGAAAGACCAGTTCTGATGCAACACAGAGCGCCTATTCCAAACAATTGGCAGAGAGCAGTGAGATTCAATTAAAACTCAGATCTGGCAAAACGTATGATAGAGGTTGTAGAATAACATTTCACCCAAATGCGGTATACGGTAGGGATAGATTTGATGCTTCTAAACTAACACCTACAGTTTCTGAATATGCAATATTATCCTGTGTAGAAGATCAAACAGGAAAATCTGTGCATTCTTTACCTGAACTTGAACAAGTTGTAGTTCAGGTTCCTATACAAATCAACTCTTACAATGTGGAAGATGATCTGGAATTGGAATGGGAAATAAGCGAAGAACTTCTGAACAAAGCAACGGTCGTTCTCAGAGATGTTGAAAACAATACCGAAACAATACTTTCATCGTTAGGAAAATATTCATTTGAGTATCCTTCGATTATAACAAAAAGTTCAAAATTAGAGATGCCTTCTGCCGGTGCAATTCCTGTTAAAATGAAAGAGGGAAATTCTGAACGATTTGTTTTGATCATTAATCCCACTACTACTGTGAGCAATGAAGATGAACGCATTGAAATAACAGAATTTGAGTTGGAACAAAACTACCCTAATCCGTTTAATCCTTCAACAATTATACGATACTCTTTAAATGAATCTTCCAATGTTTCTTTAAAGATCTATTCATCAACGGGTCAGGAAGTAGCTACACTTGTAAAGACCTATCAAAGTAAAGGAGCTAAATCTGTTGAATGGAATGCTTCACGTATGGCAAGCGGTGTTTATTACGCTCAACTACGCTCAAACGGTTTGCTGCAAACCATCAAGATGACTTTACTGAAATAAAAAAAAGCCTAGCAAAATCAGTATTTTACTAGGCTTTTTGTACCAAAGAGGGGAATCGAACCCCTACTCCGTGAGGAACACGAGTTTGAGTCGTGCGCGTCTACCAGTTCCGCCACTTTGGCTTAACAGATTCCAAAGATAAGTGTGTTTCTAATTCTTAACAACCGTTTTCTTAATTATATCCATTAGGATTTTCGGATTGCCATTTCCAGGCATCTTCACACATTTCTTTTATGCCTCGTTCTGCTTTCCAACCCAATTCATTTTCCGCTTTAGCAGGATCAGCATAACATGTAGCGATATCACCTGAACGTCTCGGACCTATTTTATAATCAACTACCTTACCGGAAGCATTTTCAAAAGCCTTAATCATATCAAGTACACTGGTTCCTTTTCCTGTTCCCAGGTTATAAATAACCAGTCCCGGAGCAGATCTGAGTTTATCAATAGCTTTCAGATGTCCGAGTGCAAGATCCACCACATGAATGTAATCACGAACTCCGGTTCCGTCTGGGGTAGGATAGTCATCACCAAAAACAGACAATTGTTTTAACTTTCCAACTGCTACCTGAGAAACATATGGCATTAGATTGTTAGGAATGTCGTTGGGGTCTTCACCTATCAAACCACTTTTATGAGCGCCAACGGGATTGAAATATCTAAGCAGAGCTATATTCCAGCTTTTATCAGAAGTGTATAAATCCTTTAAGATATATTCTATAAAGAGTTTTGTTCGTCCGTAAGGATTTGTAGCAGACAAAGCTGATTCTTCCGTAATTGGTACGGACTCAGGATCACCATAAACAGTAGCCGAAGAACTGAAAACCAGATTTTTTACTTCGAATTTTTTCATGACTTCACAAAGAATCAACGTACTATCCAGATTATTCTGATAATACATCATTGGCTTTTGAACAGATTCACCAACGGCCTTATATCCTGCAAAATGAATAACAGAATCAATGTTATGATTTGAAAAAACATTCTCCAGAGCAGTTTTGTCTAAAAGATCCTGCTCATAGAAGATCGGAGCTTTTCCTGTTATAGATTCAACTCTGATCAACGATTCTTTACTGCTGTTCGAAAGGTTGTCAACTACAATTACTTCATTTCCTAATTCAAGGAGCTCAAGTACGGTATGACTTCCAATATAACCTGCACCTCCGGTAACTAATATTGCCATGTTTTGCTTTGATTTAAATTTAATTCAGTTTATGATTTTGAACTTTTAAAACAAAACCGAATAGTAATTTAATAGCTCATTTGTGGAGAGAGTACAAAGGAGAAAGAAGTTCCTTTTCCGGAGCCGCTTTCAACAGAAAGTTTGGAACCATGGAGCTCAAGAATCTTTTGAGCTATTGATAAACCTAAACCGGCACCAGAACCAACTGTTCTACTCGGGTCTTCCTGATAAAAACGATCAAATATTCTCTGAATGTTTTCCTCCGCAATTCCTTTTCCCGTATCCGAAATGGTAAAGCTTACATTGTTATCGTCATTCTTAGATACGATAGAGACTGTTCCACCTTCCGGAGTATGTTTAAGAGCGTTGTCAATCAGATTTGAAATTGCTCTTTCCATAAGGGCGATATCTGCATAAACAAGATTAGAAGGCTCATCAGGAAGAACAGCTTTGAGTGTGATACCCTTTTGTTCTGCAAGAGGTTTAAATTGCTGCACAAGATCCTGGGCAAGCTCAGCCATGGAAACCTGCTCCATGTCAGGCTGTACATCCTGAGCGTCAAATTTAGAGAGTTCAAAAAGCTCTTCTATTAATGTGCCTAATTTTTTAGTGTTTCGGAGAACGATTTCGTAATACTTTGATCTTTCCTCAGGTTTGATCGAAGGCTCTTTCTGAAGAATGGTTTCTAAATACCCCTGAATCGATGCAAGAGGGCTTCTAAGATCATGAGAAACATTTGCTACAAGTTCTCTTCGTAGTTTGTCGATTTGTTTAATCTCTTCCATGTTCGAAACAAGTGTGTCAGCCATTTGATTGAAGGATGATCCCAATAAGCCTACTTCATCCTCAGAATTAACACTAACTCTCTTCTCTAACTGACCTTGTTCAAATGACTTAACAGTTTCACTCACATGTCTTAAACGACTGGTTAACAATCTGAATACGATTAATCCCAGAATTAAAGTAACTAACAGGATCAGTCCCAATCCTATAAAAGTGTTCCTCAGGATATAACTATTCTGAACCATTCCTGCAGCTTCATCAAACTGTTGACCGGATAGAATCACGTAAAGATAGCATCCCTGACTGCCCATAATTGAAATAGGAGCAACGGAGAAAGGTTTTTTAACTCCTTCATTTAAAGGATCATCACCATAGATGGGAAGTGTTTTGCCGGATAAGAATTCGTCAAGTGGTTTCGTATTAACTCTGGCAATTTGAACTTCAGCATCAGGGTCCTGACTTGGGTAAAACCATTTTATCATTCCACTGCTTTCTAACAAGTAGATATCGATCTCCGGATTTATTCCATTCAGATACTTTATAACTGATATAATGCTATCACCTTCGATGGAATCCATTAAGTAAGGCTGGAAATGAGAAGCCATATCAGCGGCTAGCATTTTGTTTACTTTTTGTCCTGTTTCGTCCACAAACATTAACGAGGATGATACTCCCAAATAAGCAAAGGAGATGCCTAACGCTAAAACAAGCACCAAAAAAGTAGTAGAGATCTTTGTATAAAAGCTCTGTTTAATTTTCATTGGATTCCTAATTCTTCCAGTTCGGCAAATTTGTAACCCATTCCCCAGACAGTAGTAATATATTTAGGCTCAGAAGGATTCTTTTCAATTTTACTTCTCAATCGGTTGATATGAGAGTTTACAGTATGACTATATCCGCTGTATTGATAACCCCAAACCACATCAAGTAATTCTTGTCTGCTATACGCTCTACCCGGATTCTTAGCGAACAGAAGAAGAAGCTCAAACTCTTTGGAAGTCAACTCTATGAGTTCATCTTGAAGCTGAACGGATCTTTTATTCGGATAAATAACTAATTCACCAAAATCCATTTGATCAAGTTTTGAACTGTCTTCGGTTTCAGAGGCAGAGGCTCTTCTTAAAAGAGCTTTAACTCTTGCTATGAGTTCTTTGATTGAGAAAGGTTTGGTTAGATAATCATCTGCTCCAAATTCCAAACCCATTATTTTGTCCACTTCCTCAGCTTTAGCAGTAAGCATTAAAATGGGAACCTGATGATTTTCTTTTCTTATTGATTTACATATTTCAAACCCGTCTACTTCAGGCAACATGATATCAAGTATGATCAATGAATACTTATTTTCGAGAGCTTTATTAAGAGCAATTCTTCCATTTAGTGCTTGCTCTACTTCGTAGTCATTATCTGTAAGTTGAATTTTAATTAATTCTGAAAGATCGGAATCATCTTCAACGATAAGAATGGGATAGGATGGTGAACTCATAAAAGTACTTTTAAAGATAAACTAAGCCATCAATAAAATAAAAGTATCACACAGAAATAACATTATTTGTCATCAGATAAGTTTTCGAGCTCATTAAGGACATCATTACAGATCTTCTCCATCTTGGAAATGGAAGCCTGAATCTCTGAGTCTTCTTTCTCATCCCAAATTAATTTTTTAGCATGCTCATATTCTTCAATAATGCCATTAAGCCCCAGCATCTGAGCTACAGGCTTAATTTTATGTCCCGCTTTACGAAATGCATCCTCATTTCTGAGCTTTAGATATTTAGAGTAATTGGTTTTAAACTCGGAAAAGGAAATCACAGCTGCATCTGCAAACTCTTTTATATACCTTTCATCGCCATATAACATCTCATTCAGGGCAGTAAAGTCAATTAATTTTGCCATATTTATTCGTTTACTGCTTCTTTAATAAAGTGAGGGGAAGGTTTTCCAAACTCATCCAAATGAACAAATATTATTTCGTCAATGGTGATAATGGTTTTCTTTTCAAATTTTGTTCTCACTTCACATTTAACTGTAATGGAAGTTGTTCCAAACCTAACCGTTTCCATACCTATTTCAATAACTTCACCTAAAGGTGCTGAATTAACGAAATTGATTTCAGACATATATTTAGTAACAATATTTCCCTTGCCCAATTGGCACAATACAAATATAGCTGCTTCTTCGTCAATCCAACTCAATACAGTTCCACCAAATAACGTTCCGTGAGCGTTTAGATCCTGTGGTTTAATGAGCTTTCTACTAAAAAATCGCATGAAAATATTTTTTACTAAATGTACGATGTTTATTCACACTGAACCAAATAGGTTTGATCAATATGTAGATTCTAATACTTAAGGTATTTTTAATCTAAACTTTAAAACTGAAATGTAACAATGAGTGCATCATAATCTCTATATGTATAGAAGAAATACTCAGAAGAAGGACAAAATTTTCTATACAGAATGAAAACTATTGCATTGACAAATCAAAAGGGTGGAGTTGGTAAAACAACTTCAACAATTAATATTGGCGCAGGGTTGGCTAAATTGGGAAAAAAGGTATTATTAATAGACTTGGATCCTCAGGCTAATCTCACATATTCTTTAAA
The DNA here is from genome assembly GCA_965215865.1 of Balneola sp. Lineage (GTDB taxonomy): Bacteria > Bacteroidota > Rhodothermia > Balneolales > Balneolaceae > Balneola. The sequence goes on along the minus strand of OZ244125.1, from coordinate 1,883,265 downwards.
AATGCATTCTAATCGTGTAGAAAAGAATATTTATCATACGCTCAAAGGCAAAGCTACAGCTCATGAAGCAATAATCAAGCACAATGGATTTGATTTTATTCCATCTTCTTTGGAACTGTCAGGTGCAGAATTGGAACTTGCAAACGAACCTGCCAGAGAAGGTCTGTTAAAGAACGTATTGGAACAAATTAAAGATGATGAATATGATTTTGTTCTGATCGATTGCCCGCCAAACTTAGGTCTTCTTACGCTGAATGCTTTTACAGCTGTTGAAGATATATTTATAGTTCTGCAATCAGAGTATCTGGCTTTACATGGATTATCAAAATTGCTTGATCTGATTAAAATTGTCCAGCAAAGATTAAATAACAGACTGGCAGTTGGTGGTATCATCTGTACTTTATACGATAGCCGAAAGAATCTAAATAAAGAGGTCGTAGGACATATTCAGGATTATTTTGGCGAAAAAGTGTTTAGTACTATAATAAGGGATAATGTTGCATTGGCAGAAGCTCCCAGCCATCACAAAACTATATTTGAATATGACGGAAACAGCAACGGGGCTAAAGATTACTTTGCGCTTGCAAAAGAAATAAAGAATGGCCATTAGAAAATGTCTAAGAAAACAAGTCTGGGGCACAATCCGTTAGCATACAGCTTAAATAATCATGCCTCATTCGATTTTATTAAAAGCACTGATGGTAAACCGGTAAATGATAAAGAAGAGCGGGTTATCCAAAAGAAGGTGGCAAGCTACTATTTGGAGGAGTCTGTTATTAACGATGTCAAAGAGATAGCTGAGAGGGAAGAAAAGTCATACAGTTGTTTAGTAAATGAATTCCTGAAGGAGGGAGCTGAAAAACGAAATGAGTCAGATTAATTCTGATTTGACCCGTCCAATTTTGTATACTTTTGCCAGATAAAATGGCATATGATTTTAGATTACAAATCAAACTCACTTACAAAGCTTTCCGATAAATTTTTAGAGCTGCTCGCATCTGAATCTTCAAAAAATCCTTTCAAAAAGAATTGGATAATTATTCAAAACAAAGAAATGCAGCAGTGGATTACTTTGAGAGAAGCTGAAGTAAATTCTATCTCAGCAAATAATGAATTTATTTTCCCTTCCGAGTTTATTTGGAAGCTTTATAGATTCAAAAATCCGGAACTCGACAAATACTTGCCATCAGACCGAATTCCATTACAATGGACTGTTTTTGAAGTCTTATCCCAAAAAAAAGATCTTTTAAAAAAGATAACCGGCAAAGAATCTTTTGATCCGAAACAGCTAGTACAACTTTCCGAATCAATTTCAGATGTTTTCGATCTTTATCAGGTGTTTAGGCCGGGATTAATAAAAAAATGGGAGAACAAGGATCTTCAGTATAATGTAAAACATGAGAATTGGCAGGCTGATCTGTGGAGGGAGTTATCAAAAAAATGGTCGAACTCAGGTGAAAGAGTAACAAGAGTAGACGCTTATGAACAATTAACAGAGTGGTTGAGAAATGATTCTTTTTTGGTTGATGAGGTACCCGAAAATATTTGGGTTTTCAGTCTTCCACATCTATCTAAACCATTTTCTGATATTCTGAGTTTATTATCAAAGCACAGAACTATTCACAACTTCGGTTATTCTTTTGGCAAGGAAAATGAAGTAACTGACTCATCTTATTCACGGAAACTTCTTAAAAATCATTTTGATACCAACTATGTACTTGAAAAGAGTTCCGAAAGCTTTGAAGCCACTATTCAACGAATTGATTTGTTGCCTGAAGCTAAACCAAATACAAAACTTTCCGGTGTTCAAAAAATGATTCAGGGAAGTTTCAGTAGTTCTGTCACTACTCCGGATGATGATACCATTCAAATACATTCTTGTCACAACATCAGAAGAGAAGTTGAAACTTTAAAAGATCATCTGCTTCATGAATTAGAGAAGGACCCTTCTTTAAAGCCTGAAGAATGCATGATCCTTGTGCCTGGCTTGGAGGAGTATAAGGATGTACTGAAAGATGAATTATCTGAATCCATAAATGATCCAAATCTACCATTGGGAAGGGGTTTTGATGACAATTCTAAATTAATTAAAAGCACTCTGAAAGAGCTATTGGCACTTTTAAACTCTGATTTCAAAGTTAATTCCGTATTAGATCTTATTGATAATCCTATTATTTCAAAAAAATGGAAATTTTCGGAATCAGATTTGACTCGTTTGAGAGAATGGGCTGTAGAACTTCATATTCACAGGGGGATAGGAGATTCAGTTTTTTCTTGGAAGTCAGCAATCGATAGTCTTTTTCTTGGCTATGCTATGGAAGGGGACAGGTTTGAACTTTTTGATAATAAATCTGTTTATTCAAAACCAATAAGCTCAGAGTCAACCGACTTAATGGCACGCCTTTCTAATTTTGTAAACTTATTAGAAGATCAGTCAAAGCTTTTACAAAATGACTTAACTGTTTCGAAGTGGTTAGATCTTGTGATTAATATCACGGAATTGTTTCTGGATAGTAAGTACACAAAAGATTTCGGGGTAAGAAAATTAACTAATCAGCTTCAGCAATTAACGCAACAACTGGAACATGTTAATACCTCTGAACTTATTTCTTGTAATCTTTTTCTACTTTGGTTCAATAAGCAAATTTCTAAACCTGATTCCGGTTCAGTAAGCTTTGGACATGGAATTAATATAAGCGAGTATGTACCCAATCGTAATATTTCTTATAAGTTTGTTGCGATACTTGGTTTAAATGAGAAAGTACTTACAGGTTCAGCTTTAAGGCCTGAATTTGACTTAATAAACCAATTCCCTAGTGCCGGAGATCGCATCGAGAAAGATGAGCAAAGATTTCTGTTTTTTGAAATGATCAATTCCGCGAAAGAAACATTATATATAAGCTATCTGGGACAAAACAGTCAATCAACTATTGAAACACTTCCCAGTGTGCTTCTGCAGGAAATGGTTGAAACATGTAAGCAAGTTGGTATTTCAATAAATACTAAAAAGCATAGACTACACGGATTTGAAAAGGAATACTTCAGTACAGATTCAGTTAAAAAACTAGGATTTTCAGAGCACAGAAAAAAAATAGCTGAACTGATATCAAAGAATAGTCCTGTTAATTCAGGTTTTATAAGCCGGGACGTAAAAGTAGCTGCAGATCAGGGTTCAAATTTAATTTCAGTTAATGAGTTGATTTCATTTTTTAGTCACCCGGTTAAATACTTTTGCAGAGAAATTCTCGAAATTTCTAATTACGATGAATTTCAGGAACCAGATGATAGGGAGTTATTCCAAACCAGAGAGCTTAACAAATACTTCTTAAAAGAATTTCTTCAGGATGCTTTTTTTCAAAACTTAGATGAAAAACTGATGAGGACAGCCTGTAAAGCGTCGGGTTTAGTACCTGAAGGTTATCCGGGAGAATTGGATTTTAATTCAAACTTGAGCTTAATCAGACAGCTGAGTAAAGTTAAGGAAGCATTTGATTTGTCAAACAAGAGGAGGCTTGAAATAGAGTTTTCTCTTGATCCATTTCAAATTCAGGGTACCATTGACAATGTTGTAACTGACCACAAGTTGGAAATCAGACTTGGGAGGTTAAAGGCCAGAAATATTATTAATCTTTGGTTAAATCATTTAATACTGAATATCGAATCAGATTATACAAGCCATTTATTCTACTTCGATGCTAATGATGATTTAAAAAACCTGACCCTATCACCGGAAATAATTAAAGAAGATATTGAGTTGAAACGTATTATAAACTGGTATCTAAATTCAGTAGAAAACCCACAGGGAAATATTTTTCCGCTTGAAACTTCTTATGAGTTTGCAAAAACTCTCTTGGAATCAGGTTCAGAAGAAAAAGCTAAAAAAGCTGCTTATTCAAAGTGGGAATCATGGGGCGGTTTTTCAGAAAGTGATGATTACTACAACAGCCTTGTATACCAAAATGGAGATTTTATTGAAGAACAAAGTTTCATAAAGTCTTCAGAGACTCTTTGGCTTCCGATCCTGAAAGCTACAGGTGAAATCAAATGAAACCTCTGGATATTTTTAATGTCGATTTCAAAGGTTTTAATCTTGTTGAGGCAAGTGCAGGAACCGGCAAAACTTATAACATTACCTCACTGTACATCAGGGCATTAATTGAGCAAAATATTTCACCTTCGGAAATTCTTGTACTTACTTTTACTGAAGATGCTACTTCCGAACTCAAGCAACGTATTCGTTCAAGAATACAGGAATGCATTCAAGTATTAGAAGGTAGTGATACAAAGAATGATTCTTTTCTGGAGGAAATAAAGACCGGAAATTCTGAGCATAAAACAGAGTGTTTAAAAAAGGCTTTGTTCTCTTTTGATGAAGCTGTTATTTCTACTATACATGGATTTTGCCAGAAATTGCTTCGGGAATATAGTATTGATTTAAATGTGCAGTCTGATTTTGAAATTGTTACTGACACCGGAGATCTGTTACAAGAAAGTGTAGACTCTTTTTGGAAAGCATTTATTTCAGAAGCTTCAATTTCAGAGGACGGGAGAAGTTTTATAAACTTTCTAATTTCGGAAGGCATAAATCCGGATAGTTCATCCCAACTTGCAGACAAAATTCTAAATAAATCATACGCTGTTCTCAAGCCTGACCAACTTAGTGAAAAAGAAATCCAAATTGCTTTTGAGAGTATAAAATCAGCTTTCACAAAAATTCAAGAAAGGTGGGAGGAAGATAAAGATCACTTAAATGAGATCATCTTTTCCGGGAAAATGCATGGCTCATGGTACAAACAAAGTGCCTTTCTGAATTACTTTAACGATTTCGAAGATTGGATCAAGCAATCAGTAATTCCTTTCACTGGATTCGAAAAATTGAGTTCTTTTGGTACCGCTAAAATTAGAAAAGGAGCTAACAAAGGCTATGAACCTGATCTCCCTTTAATTTGCGAATACATAGATGATTATCTGCTAAAAGTAGAAAAATTAGATTTTGTAAGAGCTGATTTTCTAATAAAAGCTATCAAAGATGTAGAAACCAAAATGCAGAAACAGAAGGACAGAGAAAATGTTCTCAGCTTTGATGATTTGCTCCAAACTGTTAATCAAAATCTAACTAAACAACTTCAGACTAAAATTGCAGAAAAGTATCCAGTAGCATTGATTGATGAATTTCAGGATACAGATCCGGTGCAATACTCTATATTCAAAAAGATTTTTGAGAAATCTAAAGCATCGTTATTTATGATCGGCGATCCTAAGCAAGCAATTTACAGCTTCAGAGGTGCAGATCTGTTTACCTACTTCCGGGCAACTGAAGATGTCAGAGAAGATCGAAAATATTCACTGAATTATAATTACCGATCTACCCAAGGGATGATCTCTGCAGTTAACAAAGTTTTTGGTTCAAGTAAAAAACCGTTTGTTTATGAAGAACCGACATTCAGGCCTGCAGTATTTCCGGATACTAAAGAAGCTTCACAATTTCAATATTCCGGTAATCCGGTTACTCCATTTTCATTCGTGGATTGTGAAATCAAAGCAAATAAGGATGAATGTACTGAGGCTGTTTGTAATTATGTATCCGAACAGGTCTCAGAATTTTTGAATAAGGATTTTAAAATAGACGATCGTTTTGTACAACCAAAAGATATAGCTGTGCTTGTGAGAAGAAAGAAGGAGGGAGAAGCTATTCAGAATGCACTAAGCAGTAAAGGGATAAAGAGCACACTTAAAACAAGACAACCTGTCTTTAAAACAAAAGAAAGTGAGGATCTTTATATCTTATTAAAGGCGGCTACAGACAATTCTAATATCAGTTTAGTACGGGCAGCTTTAGCAACTTCATTTATTGGCTTTACAGCGCATGATCTGTTGAAGCTTAAAGATGAAGAGGAAAAATGGACTCAAATTGTATCTGCTTTTATAAATTCTGATGAAGTGTACTCTACAAAAGGTTTATTAGCTTCATTTAAAATTCTCGACTCCTTTTTTGGAATAAGAGAAAATCTTGCAAAGCAGGATGATCCGGAAAGACGCTTAACAAATCTTGATCACCTTTTGGAGCTGTTATCAAAAAGAGAGCAAAAAGGAAAAAAACCTTTAAAAGCATTACTGAGATACCTTATAAAGAAATCAGGGGCTGAATCAGCACCATCTGATGAAGAATTGATAAGACTGGAAAGCGATTCAGATTTAGTAAATATTTCTACTCTACACTCAAGTAAAGGGCTTGAGTATCCTATTGTATTCGTTCCTTTTTTATGGGATAAGTTTGACAGTGCCAGTTCAAAGGGTTTGAACTATACAGAATATCATGACGAGAGCAACAGACTTTGTATTGATCTTTCTACAAATCCAAAGCCAGAGGTTTCAGAAAAAAGCCAGAATGAACTTCTTGCAGACAGTCTTCGCCTGAATTACGTAGCATTTACTAGAGCTAAATATGCATGTATTGTACCTTTTACAGATTACAGTGGACTTACAAAATCGGCACTTTTTGCAACCTTAACAGATTCGGAAACTTTATTTGATCAAAATCTAAAGGTTAAGGAAAAAGAAGAATTATTAAAGGAAGCACTTAAAAAATTCAATACGTATGAAAACTCTGAATATATAACTGCTTCAGAAAAACTGAATAAATCTTCAGTTGATTCTTTAACTCATAAGGTCGCAGGGAGCCATACTAGTACTGATCTGAGTGTTCAAAAAACTAACCGACAAGATCTGTTTCAGTTTAAACGTATACTAAGTTTTTCTTCGCTTTCCTCTTCACATGGTTCGTTCGCAGATAAAGACTACGATGAGTTTGAATTATCAGTTAGAGATGTAAAAATGGAGGATAATTCAGAATCAGTTAAATCCAGATTAACGTTTCCAAGAGGCGTTGAAACAGGGAACTTATTACACTACATATTTGAGGACATATCTTTTTCTGATGATTTAGAAACTGAACAGATAGTTTTACAAAATATGAATGAAATTGGCATTAATGCCGAATGGAAAGATGTATTGCTGCATTGGGTTTACGAAACTTTAAATCACTCTTTGAAAGACGAAATCAAACTTAAAGATTTAGATGAGTCTTCTGTATTAAAGGAAATGGAGTTTCATTTTCCGGTGAATAATGTATCAAATCACGATTTGTTGGCATCAATAAGAAATACAGTAAGTTTTAATAAAGAAACTGAATCCGTTTCCGGTTATATGAAAGGGTTTATTGATCTGATTTTTAAGCACGATGGTAAATATTACATACTTGATTATAAGAGCAATTTTCTGGGAGATGAACTAGAGGAATATCACAAAAACCAACTCAGAGAGGCAATTATATTATCGAACTACGATCTTCAATATCATATCTACACTTTGGCACTCGTCAAATTTCTTAAAATGAGAATACCTGATTTCAGTTACGAATCAGATTTTGGAGGAGTTTTTTACTTATTTATGAGAGGTATTGATCCAAAGATACCTGGATCGGGTGTGTATTTTGATAAACCTGATGAAGAGGTTGTAATGGTTTTTAACGATCTAATAGTGGGTACGCATTGAAGAAAAGTTTGATGACATATCTTCAATCTCTAAAAAAGGATGATGAAATTGGGATTTTTGAATTAGAATTTATCAGATTCTTAAATAGGATAAAACCGGATGAATCAGAGACCGCTCTTCTTTGTGCGCTGGTTGCAGTTCATGATCAGCTTAATGGAAACATTTGCACAGATTTAGAGAAACTTACTGAGTCACTGCTTGCAAAAAAAATAGGCTTAACAGAGAAATCAACTTTAGATTTGAAATCAGCTTTAGGATCGTCCGGTTTGGTTGGATCAGTAGGGGAATATAAACCGCTCATTATGGAGGGTGATCGTTTATATATTCATAAATTATGGAGCTTTGAAGCAGAGTTGGTTACCTGGCTTAAAGCAAAAACTCAGCAAAGTATATCAGCTAAGAATTTAGTTATAGCTGAGGAGCTAAATAAGATTTTTCTAAACAGTACTGATAGAGATGATCTTCAAAAAGTAGCGTCTTGTTTGGCTCTTTTTAAACCTTTTTTAATTATCTCAGGTGGGCCCGGCACCGGAAAGACTTATACTGTTAAAAAGATATTGAGTGTACTGAAAAGTCAGAATCCGGAAGTGAAAATAGCATTAGCTGCTCCAACCGGTAAAGCCGCAGAGCGATTAAATGAATCTATCACAGATCTCAACGAAGAATTTGAGGTTTCAACTTTGCACAAATTACTGGGATCAAGACGTAATGGAGAATTCAGGTTCAATGAAAAGCAAAAACTGGTTTACGATATTGTTATAGTAGATGAAGCATCAATGTTGGATATCAGAATGTGGGTAAGCCTGACAAGAGCACTTAAGAACACTGCACGTCTAATTGTTCTTGGTGATAAAGACCAACTCGCTTCTGTAGAGGCAGGCTCAGTGCTGGGCGATATTTGTTGGACAGCTAATAATTCTTTTAATGAAAACACTGCATCTATTTTAAAACAATTTGAATTAACAGTTGAGGAATCAACGTCTTCAAACAAAATTAATGATAGCATTGTACTATTAACAAAAAGTTATCGCTCCAGCAGTAGTACTGGAATCCCTCAACTGGCTGTATCGATTAATGAGCAGGATTTTGAAGCTTTTATGGATATTGCTGAAGAATCGGATCATATTAAAATACAAGAACCCATTTCCAGAGACATTGAAGAACTTGTTCGGTCTTATTCTGAAGAAATAATAAACCTGGCATCCCGGACACAGTTTCTGTGCTCAAACAGAAAAGGCCGATTTGGCACCGAAAATTTAAATAAACTTGTAGAAAGTAATATTAAAAGTATTTTGGGTATACCATTTAGTCAGGAATGGTATGAAGGAAGAAGAATTCTTACTACAAAAAATAATGCAAGATTAGGCATCAGTAATGGAGAGATAGGAACTTGTATAAAACAAACAGATGGAGCTTTGGTTGTTAGGTTTGGGAATAGCAGGGATATACATACAGCAGAGTTATCTGATTTTGATTTGGCGTATGCCATTACGATTCATAAAAGTCAGGGTTCTGAATTTGAAAACGTGTGTATATTTATTTCAGACAAGCTTAATCCGGTACTTTCTAAAGAATTATTGTATACAGGTGTAACAAGAGCCAAGGAAAGTGCTCTTGTAATAGGAAGAAGGGAAATAATAAAGCAGATGATTTTAAAAGAAATTAAAAGATCCAGCGCAATTCCTGAAAAAATTCAAAACTAGCTTAAAAAAAAGCCACAACACATATGTGTTGCAGCTTTACAATTGTACCCCGAAAAAGCCAACGTATTCATAGGAAATTGGATGACATCCGATTTCCTATTTTAATATGCGATAATATTACCATTTTTTCCCTTAAAAAGTTCTAATTAGAGATAACATGTAAAAAATTAGGTATTAATTAATTGCCTAAATGAAGTATTACTGGTTGTTTAAAAAAACTTAATGTGATTGTCGGAACAATGATAGTTGAAGTCTGTTCAAGGTAGTAGTTAATCAAAACAAACCAACTAAATATGTTGACTGACAAATTTTATAAATATCCAATAATGATTCTGATGCTTGCAGTAATTGGCTTTGCATGCTCAGATAGTAATAATAATTCTGATTCAGCTACCGTGAATGGTAATGTTGAACAGTCCCAATCTAATGCCAAAGCACTACCTGAGGGCACAGTTGTCACAATGGCGACAGTAACCTCAAACGGTTCTATCAATACTATTGATGGAGCAGAAACTACTACTGATGCTAACGGAGATTTTTCTCTTACATTTAATGCAAATACGGCACAAAATTTTGTTGTAGTTGCAGAAAATAATGGATCAGAAGCAATGGGTTTCTTATCTGCTAATGTAGAAAACGGACAAACAATTCTTCTGAAACCTATTGATACAGAGTCTACTGCAGAAAGTAATGTTTTTGCAAGATTAGTAGCTCAAGGTGATGCTGATATTGTAACTAAGTCTGATATTGAGACAATAGTTACTACAGCAAATGAAAGTGAAGTAAGAAGCAATGCATCATTAGTTTCTCAATTTGCAGCTTCTTTAGCTAGTTCTGCCGAAGCAAGAGCAGACTTCTTTGCGAATGAAGTAGAAGAGAATGGTGAAGAAAAGCTTGAAGCAACACTTAGTATATTAGCTGATGCTCAAGCTCAACTGGAAGCGGATTTAACAGCTGCCAGTTCTACTCAAGCTGAAACTGAAGCATATGATTTATTCATAGAAACAACAGCAAGTGCTTTTGTAAGTGCTGGTGTTGAAGCGAATAAAGCTGCTCAGGCAATCGAAGTTTGGGGAAGAGTTATGATAAATAACATAAGTTCTGCTTCAGAAGAAGTTGAAAACTCAGTAAGGAATCAAACTTCAATTATGGCCGGTATCGCAATTGATGCTGCTGTAAGAGCTGAAGCTGAAGCTTCTGAAATGTCTGATGACTCTAAACAAGCTATTGTAGATGCAGGTGTAACTCTTAAAGCTGCTCTTAGAACAGCTGTAGGTGTAAAAGCTGACGTTGAAACTGCTTTTGAAGAGTATCAGGAAGATGTTCAAACAGCTATGGAAAGTGATTCTTCTGTAGAAGCTAACTTTGTGATCAGTGTAAATACTGAAATCAACTCTCAAACTGGTGCAAAAACAATATTTGAGAACGCTATTTCAAGTACAACTTCAGCTGATCTAGCACTGAATATCTTTGCAACTTTCTTCAGTGATGTTGAATCCACTTCGGATGATAACGCAGGTTCTACTTCCATGAGTGAAGCAAATCTGGAAGCAGTAACTAGTATTATCATACTAACGAATCTAGCTTCGTAACAAGCTAAATAAAGACAATAAAAAAGCCCGTGACTTCAAATCACGGGCTTTTTCTTTTACTAAGAAGTATTGTATTACTTAACTGTAATCAAGTCCACTTTAAAAATAAGCGTGCTGTTTGGCTTAATCGGACCACCTGGTCTTGGATTCTCTCCATAAGCTAAATCTGAAGGAATATAAAACATGTAAGTTGCTCCTTCTTTCATTAGTTGAAGCCCTTCAGTCCAGCCTCGGATTACACCATTAAGCGGGAATTCAATAGTTTCACCTCTATCATAAGAACTGTCAAACTTAGTACCGTCAATTAATGTTCCCTCATAATGTACCTCAACAGTGCTTTGCGCAGTTGGTGATTTTCCGGTTCCTTCATCAATAACTTTATATTGTAAGCCAGACTCAGTTTCAACTACACCTTCTTTAGTTTTATTCTCAGCTAAAAATGCCTCACCTTCAGCTTTGTTTTTTTCTTTAAGGGCAGTAGTTAACTCCATTCTGAAATCATTGATAAGTGAATTTCTGGTTGCTTGATCAAGTAAATCATTTTGTTCCAACCCATTTATAAATCCTGCAATGTATGCATCATAACTAAAATCTGTTGCGCCTTCACGGGCAAAGAAATCTCCGTTCTGATATCCTAATGCAAAACTTATACTATCTTGAGAAGTAGAAAGAGAAGCTTCTTTACTTATAGTTGAATCGTTTGAATTGTCACAAGCAAAACCTGTCAATAGAAGCAGAAAAACTGCTAATCTTGATGAATTTTTAAAAGTCATAGTATTTTTTTGATTGATAATTTAACTCAATTCTAAAAGTACAGGAAATTAGCACCAAAGTGGAATATATATTCCGTACTTTCTGTGTATATTTACATGATTTAGAACTTTTAAGAAATTTAGCACTTTGACATTTAAAGATTTTGAGCTCCATGAGTCTCTGCAAATGGGATTATCTGATATTGGTTATTCAGAACCAACTCCTATTCAAGAACAAAGTATTCCAGAGGCCTTAAACGGCAAAGATATTTTAGGAGCAGCGCAGACAGGAACAGGAAAAACAGGGGCTTTTGTAATCCCGATAATAGAATTAATTTTACGTAATCCATCTAGTGGTACTAGAGCATTAATTTTATCGCCTACAAGAGAATTAGCTCAACAAATTGATGAGCAAATTTTTGCATTGGGTTATCATTCCGGAATTAGTTCATCTACCATAATAGGAGGGGAAGATTTTTCAAGGCAAGCCAATGCACTAAGGGCTGGTGTTGATATCATCGTTGCAACTCCCGGAAGACTTATAGATCAAATGAAAGTTTTAGATGTTGATTTCAGTAATATTGATTTTCTGGTACTGGATGAAGCTGATAGAATGTTGGATATGGGATTTCTGCCGGATGTAAATCATATTATTGATAAACTTCCGAAACAACGACACACTATGCTTTTTTCAGCTACGATGCCCAAAGAGCTTCAAAAGCTTATGAAAAGTGTGATGAAAGACCCTGTTAAAATAGAGATTGAAGTTTCTACAACTTCAAAACAAGTTGATCAAAGAGCATATTTTGCACCTCCAAGAAAGAAGCTAGGCGCAGTTGAAGACCTTCTTGATGAACTTGATTGGTCTTCTTGTATAGTCTTCTCAGCAACTAAAAAAGGAACAAACGAATTAGAAAGAGCCCTGAAAAAAAAGGGCATTAATGCCGGAAGTATCCATGGAGACAGATCTCAGGAAGAAAGAACAGCTTCTTTAAGAGCATTTAAAAATGGAACTGTTCCTGTTATAGTTGCTACTGATGTTTTAGCCAGAGGAATTGATATCGATAACGTTTCTGTAATTATTAATTATGATGTGCCCAGAGCTGTGGAGGACTACATCCACAGATGTGGAAGAACCGGCCGATATGATAAGGAAGGAATTGCAATTACATTAGTAAGTAAAGCAGATGAAAAATACTTTGATCCTATAAAGAAAAAAGTAGGAGAAGATCTTAAGGTTCTGGATCTGCCGGAAGAAAAAAATTCCTCAGAAAAAGACTCATCTAAGGAAAAATCTAAAACTCCGATTGAGAAAAAACCTCAGACTAAGGCAAAGAACAAGAAATCTGATAGTTCAAAGCCAATAAATATTGAAAAAGAAACGGTTATTATTTCCACGGATAAAGAAGGGAAAGTAATAATAGAGCTTAAGAACAAGGCTCAGAAGACAGAAAAAATTGAGAAAAAGCCTACTGAAACTAAAAAAGTTGAGAAGAAAAAAGTTGAGGTTAAGTTAAAGAAGAAAACAAAGCCCAAGAAAAAGGAAGACAAGAAGGAGAATAAAAAGCCCAAATTGTGGAGTAAACAAGACCGGCCTGACCGAATTGAAAAAGCTACTGATAGAAAGCAAAAGGTTAGAAAGCCATCAAAAGGAATTTGGGGGCTTATTAAATCTTTTATTCCTAAACTTCCTAAGTAGTTTATTTTCTGTTAATCTAAACACATTAAATTTACATAAAAACACCAGAATAATGAGATTGAAAAGCATAACCTTAATTTTTCTTTTTGGCTTAGCTTGTACAAAGAGTCAGGAAGTTGAAGTAATTAAAACAAGTACATCAAACACAGAACGCCTTCCACTTGTTGAAGATACTAAGATCAAGAATGTCATCTTGCTTATTGGAGACGGAACCGGGTTAGCACAAATTTCATCAGGTCAATTAAATTTAGTTGGAGCTGACGGCTATTTAAATTTACAGCGAATGCCTGTTACAGGTATAGTTAAAACCCAATCTTCCAGTTCATTAATTACTGATTCTGCTGCAGGTGCAACTGCATATTCTTGTGGTATGAAAACAGATAATGGTATGATCGCATTTCTTCCTGATGGATCTCATTGTAAAACACTTTTAGAGTTAGCAAAAGACAAGGGAATGAGTACCGGTTTAGTTGCTACTTCTACAATTACGCATGCCACACCTGCTAGCTTTGCTTCTCATGTACGCTCCAGAGGAAGCCAAAATGAAATAGCTGAACAGTATGTTACGTCCGGTAATGATGTATTCCTAGGTGGAGGAAGGGAGTTCTTTATCCCTCAGGATCAGGAAGGAAGCTCACGTAAAGATGACAGAAATATAATTGAGGAGTTTGAATCCAACGGATATGAATATGTTTCAACTGCAGAAGAGATGCAAAACTCTGAATCAGGAAAGGTTTTAGGACTGTTTGCTAACTCGGGAATCGAAAGTGAGAACAGGACTCCTACATTGCAAGAAATGACGAATACAGCTCTTTCAAAATTAGAATCAAATGAAAATGGATTTTTCCTGATGGTTGAAGGTAGTCAAATTGATTGGGGTGGTCATGGAAACGATGCAGAGTATGTAATTCGTGAAATGAAAGACTTTGACGACGCTGTTAAAGCCGCTTTAGATTTTGCAGAGAAAGATGGTGAAACTTTAGTAGTACTTACTGCAGATCATGAGACAGGTGGCATGACAATGATGACAGCCTCGGATGATCCGCATAAGTTAAGAGTTGAATGGGTTACCGATTATCACACCGGTGTACCAGTAGCTTTGATGGCTTATGGTCCCAATGCAATTCAATTCACCGGCTGGAATGATAATACTGATATTGGTATTAAAATTGCTGAATTAATGAACTTTGGTGAGTTTCCTCTTATTCTAGAATAGCGACTTTAACTTTAGAAGAATTCTGATCGCTAACATCAGCCCAGGCAGCTATAATTGTATTTTTATAGCTGCTTATTTGTGGGAACCCACTTTTTCTGCTTGACTCCATCAATGAGAGTTCAAATTCTTTTTGAATTTTTCCATCTGATGATATTCTTTTTGCTTTAAAATATGCCTTTGATCTGTCTTCCATATTTCTTTCCACCCAACTAACCAATACTTCGTTGTTCGAAATAAATTCAACATCGACTCTTCCTAGCGGATTACCGTTATCCAAAATTACAGGTACTTCAAACGATTTTCCCTCATTTGAGGAAAAAGCCAGTTTTACCCGTGATATATCATTAGCACCGGTATACCATGCAACAGCCACTGTTTGTCCTTTAGCAGCTATAGAGGGACCGTTAACCGGGCATGCTGCTATATTCCAGTTATCATCATGAACTGATGATGGTTTTTTCCATTTTCCATCCATATAGCGGGAAATGTAAATGTCTCGAATTTCATTTTCGGTGCGGTTTCTGTATGCTGTGATAAATCCATTTTGTGTTTGTACAACTGCAGTACCACAACAATCGCATACACTTTCATCAATTAAAAAACTCTCTTCAATCTTTAAATCATTAGTAATGAATGCTGATCTTAGAGTCATCGCAGAAGAAAGACCTGGATCATGACTATCATGTCCACCGGAACCGGCAGTGTTTCTGCCATCCAGCCAGATACTTAAAAAGGTAGAATCAGAAGCCGGAGTCAAACTTACAAAGCCATGTTCTGTCGGTGTATTATCTGTATGAGGAGTTAAGACACTTTGCCATTCGTTTGTAGCACCGGCAATGTTAACATTATAGGCATAGGTGCCTCCGGGAACTTTTTGCAACCAATGCGCGGCGATAGCTTTTCCATCTTTACCAATAATTGAAGGAAAATCCGCCCAGTTTACAAACCAGCTATCAGACTCACTGATCAGTGTTGGATTAGTCCACTCATCATCAGCAAGAGAAGAATAAAAAAGGGAAGAAGTATCTCCCTTAGATTCTATCCAGCTAAGATAAACTGTGCCGGTATTATCAGTAAAAAGTCGTGGTAATGAAGCATTTTCTCCACTTGGAGAAGGGAGTTCCTTAACCGAATATTCTATGTTAGAAGAACAGTTTAATGCTGTAATTAGAAAGATGCTAAGAACCAGAAGTCGCATTGTGAGTTTTATTAAGATTGTAAGTGTATTTTGCTGTAAATAAACCAAGTAAAGAGGTAATCGGAAAAGTCATTAAATACCATGTAGGTACTACTTTGATTGATGCCAAAGTTTCAAAAATTATCCAAAGTACGATCAAAGAGCTAATGACATAAAATGCTTTTTTTGAGTTCGGATCCGCCATACTAAGTGCTAACATAACTCCAAGCCATGTTGCCATAAATGATACGATATAAATAATAAGTATCCATGAAAAACCCGGTAAAGACTCTACTCCAAAAAAATAGAATTCTTGTTTATGAAAGAATGATATGATAATCCGGGAAAAGCCTTCAACAAATAAACCAAATCCAAAACCAAAAACTGCAGAAAAAAAAGCTTTCAATACTTAGTATTTAAAAATTGACGTATCACTTAATATAGAATAATTAATAATCAAGGTTAACAATTGATAGCTTAATTAGTATTTTCATTCCAACAATTAATAAAGAATTTTATGAAAACATTATCCATACTTGTATTAACGATTCTTTTAGGATCGAGTGCCTTCGCTCAAGAAACAAAAAAAGTAATTAAACTCTCTGAACCTGTCCGGGTTACGAGCTATTTTAAGATTTATGGAGCAAATGTTGAAGACTTTGAGAACTCTAAATCACTTACAGAAGTTTTAACGAGTGATGACAAAGGCTCTTCTTCAGTAGTAGTTACTACATCAATAGCCGAAGTATGTGAAAAAAAAGGCTGTTTTTTTATAGCTCAAGAAGGAGATTATTCTGCGCGTATCACATTTAAGGATTATGGATTTTTTGTGCCTACTGATTCAGAAGGTAAAGAAGTCACAATAATTGGAGAGCTAAGCAAGAAAGTTTTATCTGAAGATAAAGCAAAGCATTATGCAGAAGATGCAGGAAAAAGCAGTGAGAATATACAAGGAGAGCAAATCGAGTACTCAATAGTAGCATCAACAGTAATTATTCAAAAAGAAAGAAAAAATCAGGAATGAACGACAACGATTTATTGAAGCCGGTAGAAGTAACATCAAGTGATAAACAATTAATGGAATCTCCCGAGGTGGAGAAGATTGCTAAAGATGTAATTACAAAAAACAATATGGAGTTTGGACCCGCAGAGATCGGTTACTTTCTGGTTTACCCCAACATCTCGAAACAGAGAGCTGCAAAGTGTATGAAAGCAACCCGAGAAGTTAAGTACTACTCCGGTAACGATTATCTGATAGAGCTTTCAGGGGAATTATGGGATATGCTTGATACAAAAACTAAAGAGATGGTGCTTTACCATGAACTCATGCATATTGATCCGTCTTTTAAATCAAAGACTCAGGAATGGAAGATGAACCTGAGAAAACCTGATTTTGCTGATTTCTACACTATCAACGATAAGTACGGAAATGAATGGTATAAAACGGTTCAAGCTACTGCTTCTTCGTTATACGATTTGGATCCTAGACAAGAAAGCAAGGTTTCGCTTTAGAAAGTAAACCCTTCTTTTTCAAGGAGGGGTTTTACACGCTCAACGTGGTTTCCTTGTATCTCAATCGTTTTACCTTTTACGGTTCCACCTGTTCCTAATTGCCCCTTTAATTTTTTGGCAATTTTTTCGATGTGTTGAGGATTATGTTGAATATTTTTGATGAGGGTTACTTCTTTGCCTCTGCGACCTGACCGGTCTAATGTGATTGTAACTTTCATTTAAACTTGTGTTGTTTTCCATTTACCACGTTTGAACAATATAAAGCCAATTATTCCCAATAAAGTTTCAGAAACTACTATTGAATAAAATACGCCTTCTTCTGCCATTCCTAAATTCAGAGCTAAAAAATACGCCAGAGGAATTTCAACGATCCAAAAACAAACTAAATTGATGAGGGTAGGAGTGAAGGTATCTCCGGCCCCATTAAAGGCCTGAATAATTACCATCCCAAAAGCATAGGCTAAATATCCGTAGCTCATTATTCGTAAACATCTGGCTCCTACATCTATAATGGCTTCGTCAGATGTAAAAATGCCCATCAATAATTCAGCATTAGTAAAGAAAATTAATCCAACTATACCAAGAAAGACCATGTTTGCAAAAGCAGAGATCCAGGTTGATCTTTCAGCTCTTTCAGGCTGATTTGCTCCAAGATTCTGTCCTACTAAAGTTGCCGCAGCATTACTCATACCCCAAGATGGTAAAATCGAGAAAATTAAAATTCGAACAGCAATGGTATATCCAGCCAAAGAAACACTGCCAAACTCAGCAATAATCCTAACTAAACCGATCCAGCTGCTAGTTGCTATAATAAATTGACCAATTCCACCAAGTGAAACTCTTATCAAGTTAGACATGATATCCCATCTAAGAACAAGATGTTTTTTAAGGACATTAATTCGTGTCTTTCCATCAAAAAGTTTGTAGCACTGGTATCCAACTCCAATTCCACGTCCTATAGATGTTGCAACAGCTGCTCCTGCAATACCCATTTCCGGAAAAATCCATATCCCAAAAATAAACAAAGGATCTAATAAAATGTTAATTCCGTTAGCTATGATTAAGGTACGCATAGCTATATTAGCGTCTCCTGCTCCTCTGTATACTGAGTTGATCACAAAGATTAGCATGATCACAAAGTTGGTGCTGAACATTATAGTAGTGTAGACAGAGAACTCTGAAACAATTTGTCCGGTAGCCCCCATCAAAACAAGTAATTCAGGGGCAAAGAGTCCACCAAAAACAGCAATAGGTGTTGATACTAAGATACCAGCGATTATAGCTTGAACGGCTGTTATTGATGCTTTATCGTAGTTTTTTTCTCCGAACCTTCGGGATACAACAGCGGTAGTAGCCATTGCAAAGCCTATAGCAATTGCGTAAATCAGTGTCATCAGAGACTCTGTAATCCCAACTGTTGCAATAGCTTCAGCTCCTAATTTAGAAACAAAGAAGATATCAACAACAGCAAATACCGACTCCATCAGCATCTCGAGGACCATAGGAATAGAAAGAACCAGAATTGCTTTTCCTATGCTTCCTTTAGTGAAGTCTTTGTCTGTTCCTGAAAGTGAGGCCTTTATTTCACTCCAAATTGAAGCTTCTTCTAATTGGTTCTCCTCACTTGATTCCATTTAGTTAGATCGGGCGACGGGAGGGGAGGTTAGAACCATTTACTCGTACCTGACTTAGCCAGAAAAAAACCTTTTCAATTACTGAAGAAGGAACTCTAAATCTTACAATTGCATCAGCAACTCTTTCTATAGCTTTATCTAAATGATTTTCGTTCTCAAATTCGATAATACAAGAGCAATTAAGCTCTTTTAATTTTTTAATAAAATATTTTTCCTGAGGAGTAGCATATTTCACTACCGAATAAGTGTGCCCTACATAAACGCCACATAATTGTTCTGCATCTTTAAAAATGACCAATGAGTTAATTGATTTGAGCTCGTTAAAAAGAGCGTCAAGGTTTTTAAAAGTGTCCTGTTCAGAAGCTGATATATAGTCATTTAAAGAAATTTTCTTTGCCTCTCCCAAAACTTCAGTTTCAAACTGTGATAAAGCAAAGGTTCTGTTACCTGAAAAGTTTCCAGCAAATACAATGATCTTTTTTTGATCGGGGTTATTTCTGAAATTTTTAAGGAATTCTTTATATAAAGTACTGTTGTAATCGAACATTATGTCTGTAATATTTCTAAAATTTATTTCTTGCCTTCTATAAAAAACTGTTCTGAATCTTTTGGATCGAACTTCCATCCACCTGATTTTGCGCGAGTACCTTGAATGGTTAAAGATGTAGTTGAACCCGTTCCTGCTGAAGTGACTGTGATTGTAATTGAAGTACCAATTACATCTGAATTTTCATCATCGGTATCCGAAACAGTGAAACCGAATTCAGTACTACCAGCGCCAGGAGTTGTAAAGTCTCCTAATGAAAATCCTACATCACCTGAAGCCTCCAAGCCAGTAGCTACACTTACACTTATCTCTGAACCTGCTGACATTGGGTTTCCATTTTCATCGGTAACTGTATAGGTAAAAGCTTGAGAACCGTTGGCAGGAATATTAACAGAATTAGGATTTATTGAAATTAAAGCCTGTGGAGTTGTGAACAAGAGCTTTAGTTCGCTTTCAACATAATCATTATTTTCGTCTACTGTTTTTGCTCTAACAGTAAAAAAACCAGTTCCCAGAGGATCTGATGTAGGACGACTACCATCAGGTCTGAGCCTTACTCTTGCTGTTCCAAAAGCATCTGTTAATGCTGAACCTTCGATAATTCCAGCTCCAATTGTTCTGAAGTCAACAGCTGTACCTTGTTTGACAGGATTACCAAACATATCTCCTACACTTGCAACAATGTCATATTCAAGTGATGAGTTATTCCCGGAAATTAGTCCAAAACCTTCTAAATTTGTATTGGCAGAAGCAACAAAAAATCTATCCGGAGCTGGAAAACCTCCATTTATAGCTACTAGAATTGGATCAGAAATAATGGTTAAACCAATATCCGGTCGCTCTATTAACGCTCTTACTCTTACTACACCTGCTGAATCACCACTAAATAAACTTGTTACTGCTTGCCCATTAGCATTCGTTGTTACACGATCAGGAATAACAGATTCTCCGCCATTTGGGCCTTTTATAATTGAAAATTGAACATCAACAGCTCCTTCAGTATTAATTGCTCTGCCGGCAGAATCAACTACAGAAAAGGTAAATCTGGAACTAATGTTACCTCCGGTTTGTCTGATATTTATTGATTCGGAAGAAAGGGATTCTAAAATAATTGCAGCAGCTCCTTCAGGATCACCACTTACTTCATCACCACCGGAATCATCGGGACCTTGGGAATCATTTGAGGTTAATTCGAAGTCAATATTATTTAAAACATCAGAAGGAGCGGCTTTTAATGTTCGAGAAACATCTCCATAATTAGCAGAGGAAGCAGTAAGAGAGATATCAGTTACTTCATTTATACTTATATCTGTAAATTCGAAATTACCTGAAGAGTTAGTTTTTACAAAATCAACCAATTCTTCAGGAGACACTATCTCTACGGTGGCACCTTCGATAGGGTCACCAGAATCAGCATCAGAAACCTGACCTGTTATAATAACGTCTTCATCAGTTGTACTGCATGAATTGATGGTTACAAATAGAAAGAGAACAAACAGACTTAGGAGATGATATTTTTTCATGACTTTTTCCTAAAGAGATAATTAAAAGAGAGTAAAGTTACATATAATTTTATCGTCTTGGAAAGTTAATTTCTTAAAAAGGTAAACATATACCTTAATCTAATATCTTTAACTTATTCTACAATCGATGGTTCAGGTATGGGCGTAGATTTTAGTTTTGGTTCCGGTACAAATTTCCAAACCACCAAAGCCGTTATAAATATGGAAAATGCACCGAAATAAGTATTACTTGCATATCCATGCAATGAATAGAGTGGACCTGCAACTGTACCTCCCAGGCCATAACCAACTTGTCCTATCGCTACTAATAAACTCATCATAGTACCTCTGTTATTAGATTTAACTAACTCTGAGGATAGCGCTTGAAAAGGACTGATTCGCATTGCTATTAATATCATGGCAACCGGAAATAAAATGAAAGCAAGGGAGAGCTCATTAATAAAAAAAGTTGTACCGGCCATTAAAACAGAAAGCCCGAGACATGAAGTAATAATCATGTTTTTTCTTCCAATCTTATCAGATATCCATCCGGAACTAGGTCCTGCAATAACATTTGCAATACCACCTACAGCAAATATATATCCAATAGTAGTTAATGAAGAGTCAAAGGATTCTTCCAGCCATGTAGGAAAGTAAATTATAAAAACAGATAAACTTAAAAACAGTAGCAAATAGCAGAGAGCTACAAAACTCACATCTTTCCGCTTAAGTAGATTCAGGTATTTAGTAAAAGTAGAAAGAATGGTAAGTTTATCAGTATGAAGTTCAACATTTGGCTGAGGGACCTTTAAATAGATTAGAATAAATGTAAGTGACATCACTATCCCAAAAACTAAAAAGGGAGATTTAAATCCGAATTGTTCAGCTAAAAAAGTTCCCAATGGGATTCCGAGTATCTGCCCAACTGCTATTCCACTCATTACCCATCCATTTGCCCAACCTCTTTTTTCATATGGAAAATAATCTCCAACGTATGCAACCGCTGCACCACTTAAAACCCCGCCAGCCATTCCAGCCATAGCTCTGACAATTAAAAAACTTTTAAAATCCACGACAAGTGTATGGCAGAATAAAAATAAAGCCATTCCGCCTGTACCTATCAATAGTATCTTTCGTCGGCCAATTTTATCTGAGAAAGGGCCCATTATTATCGCAAAGATCCCTACCATTACTGCATAAACAGTAATCAAGTTTCCGAGTAACTCTACGGGAGTATTAAGGGCGTTACCTATTTCAGGAAGGATAGGGGCTATGATCATTATTTGACTACTGGCCGAAAAAACCAGTAACCACAATGAAAACAAAATAAAATAAGGCTTAGCTGAACTGTATTTCATATACATTATTTGAATTATTAACATAAGGACTTAAAGTCCATCAAAAAAATGTCGATACTACATATACATCCGGGTTAACCAATTATTACAAAACCGTATCAAAAAAATGAACTGAATATATTTTGTAATTATTCATAAACTACATACTCTTGTGATTAGATAAGCTTAACACGGATAAACAATTTCTAATTTACTTTTAGAAATTGTTTTAAGAAATTGTTTTATAAATTATATTAACAACAAACAATCAACAATAAATAGGTATACCCAATGGGACAACAACAATTACTTCTAGTTATACTAGTAACAATAATCGTAGGTATTGCAACTGTAGTAGCTATCAACACTTTCTCAAGTGCTGCTGATTCTGCTAATTTAGATGCAGTTCGTCAGGATGTTGCAAACATTGCAGCTTCTGCTCAAGGTTATTACATGAAGCCTACTCAGTTAGGTGGTGGTGGTCAAACTTTTGCAAGTGTGACTTTTAATAACATTTCATTCGCATCTGATACTATTGCTCAAACAGGCTTCTTAAGCGCTGTTAATGCAAATGGTAAGTATGTAATTAGTGCAGCCGGTGCTACAAGCTTTACTATTACTGCACATCCTGCAAGTGATCCAGCTTATGATGCTTCAACTTTAGCATCTGCTATGGGTTCTACTGCTGATAATACAATGTCAGCTACAGCTACTAGAGATGATTTGACTTGGACTGATTCTAACTGATACAGTTAAGAAATCGTATATTTAAGGGCTCCATGCTTATGGAGTCCTTTTTTTTGCCTAACAAAATGTGACTTATGGGACAGCAACAACTTATAGTGATGATTCTTGTAACTGTTGTAGTTGGGATAATGACCGTTGTAGCAATAACTATGTTTCAAGAGGCTCAAAAGGAGTCTGAAAAAAGTGCAATAAGGCAAGATCTCTTAGATTGTTCAAGTATGGCTATAGCCTATTACAAAAAACCCAGAGAATTAGGTGGGGGAGGCGGAAGTTTTTTAAATATAACTTTCAATGAATTAGGATTAGATACTGCCAGTTATAATGGCTATTATTTTAACATTATCGCTCAAAGTGAACAGTTTCAAGTTTCTGCTGCAACATTAGATAGATCTGATACACTCACAGCTGTTATTAATCAATTTGGTATAATCTGGAATTAAAACTCTAAAGAAATGGCGCAATTTCGTTTAAAAGCGGTTTCAAATGGTGGGAAAGTAATCCTTAAAGAGTTTGAAGCTGAGAACAAAAAGGATGCACAAATTAAAGTGGATCGGTTAACTAAGACTAATGGTTTAAATGTAAAGTCTTTAGAACAAAAATCTACTTTCTCTTATAAGGTAAAGCGTCCGGGCAAACCCAAGTTGACAGGTGAGCAGGAAGCTTATAGTAAAGAGGAAGTTGAAAAAGCTCTTGTAAAGTTAGGGTATGAAATTGTTAGCATTAACAAAAAGCTCTTCGATTTTAAGGGTGGGGTACCTCATACTGAAGTTGTTACATTTATTAGTCTTTCCGCTGATCTTTTAAAACAACAACTTACTTTTGATGAAATTTTAAATCTCTTGTATGAAGACACTGCTAACAAGAGGATGAAAGAAGTTATTAAAACCATTCAAAAAGATCTTAAGGACGGTAAAGAAGGATCTGAAGTTTATGGCAAGCACGAAGATATTTTTGGAAAATTTGCTGCTTATATGCTTAGCGTAGCCTCTACATCAGGTAACATGGCCTTAGTATTTGAAAGTACTGCCAAGTTTCTTGAGCGTGACGCTGAATTTAAAAAGAATCTGAAAAGATCGTTAATGATGCCTGCTGTTACAGTAATTGCTGTAATTGGTGTGGTACTTTTTTACGTTGGCTATATCTTCCCAGCTACTGCTGAACTATTTGTGGATATGGGAATTACGTTACCTCCAATGACAGCTGCAACACTTCAGTTAAGTTATTGGTTAGAAGCAAACTGGATTATGCTGATATTGAGTATATTAGGACCAATTGCAGGACTTATTTATTATTTTAAAACTCCAAAAGGAAAGCTTTTTTTAGATAAGTATATAATTAAAATCCCTGTAATCGGAGATTTACTTCATAAAACAAGTATTGAGATTTTTTCAAGAGTATTTTATACCCTTTATAGTGGCTCCGGGCAAAACATCGAAGTGATCAAGGTTGCAAGCGAAGCATGTAGAAACACTTATATGGAAAAACGTATAAAGGAAGTTGCTATTAAAAAGATGCTTAAAGATGGAGCAGGATTAATTGAATCTATTGAAGAGACCGGTGTGTTTACCAGAACTGCTATTAGTAGATTCCGATTGGGTGCTGAATCAGGTTCATTGCGTGAGAATGCTAAACAACTCGCTGAATATTATGAAGTCCAAACCACTTACCGTATGCAATCCGTAATAGATACTATAAGTTTATTTGTGAATTTATTTATAATGATTGCATTAATCGGAATAACTGTAGTTTCTTCAGAATCAGCTGTAATTAAGCCAAATGCTTAATGGGTAAGATAAACATCCGAAGACATATCGGCGATATTCTTGTAAAGAAGAACGTAATAGCTTTAGAACAATTACAACAAGCTCTAGATATTTTAGAGCAAGAGCCGGAAAATAGTACCAGACGTTTAGGGCAGATTCTTTTTCAGGATTTGGACTTAAACCGGCATATTGTAATGAAAGAAATTGCCGAAATTTATGCCTTTAAAGAAGTTTTAGAAGATGCTGAATCAGTTTCAGAAGAAATAATTGAGCATATTAAAAAAAATGTTGAAGAGCTTAATAATGATGTAATTGACGAATTAGTTGTTCTGAAAGCTGTTCCTTTTCACAGAACACCGAATTCTATTACGGTAGCTGCTGCGGATCCATCTGATCCCAATATCCAAGGTGTAATTCAAAAGCTCAATTTCAAAAAAACAGAACTTGTTTACTGTAAATACGAATTTATAGAGGAAATTCTCTCAAACGTATATGAGCAGAAGAATGAATTCCTGGATCTTTTAGAAGAAATAGACTATGAGGAAACTCAGTTAGAGGCTGAGGAAGAAGAGTCTATTAATGAAGAAGAGATTGATGCAGAGATCAATCAAAGTATGCTTAACTCTTTGGTAGAAGGTATGTTAGTGGAGTCAGTTAGGCAAGGAGTTAGTGATTTGCACATTGTTCCCAGTGGTCCAACTACTACTGATATTCGTTTTAGAACTGATGGAAAACTACAGCTATGGTATCAGCAGAAAAATGTTAAACCAGAAGCTATCTCAGCTGTAGTTAAGGATAAAACACGTAATGTAGACAGATTTGAAAGAGATGCCTCTCAGGATGGATTTATTCAACGGCAAATTGATGGGGTAGGTATTCGGTACAGGGTTTCTATTATGCCCATAGTCGGTAATCAATATGATAGAAAGTTTGAGTCGATTGTAATTCGTGTTCTTGATGACAGAAAAGTAATTCGTGATCTCGATTTATTAGGTCTACAAAAAATGGCAAAAGCCAATTTTGTAAAAGCAATAAGCCAACCTTCCGGAATTGTTATAATTACAGGACCTACAGGTAGTGGTAAATCAACCACTCTTGTTGCAGCTCTATATTCTGTTATTGACCCTACTAAGAATGTTCTTACAATTGAGGAACCTGTAGAGTATATAATTGAAGGAGCAAGGCAGCTGAAGATCAGTAATCATATGACTTTTGATCAGTCAATACGTGGAATTCTCCGTCATGATCCTGATATTGTTTTGGTAGGTGAGATGAGAGATCTGAAAACAGCTGAAATTGCAATTAAATTAGCTAATACCGGTCACCTTACTTTTTCTACTTTACACACAAATGACGCCCCTAGTGCAGTTTCTCGTTTATTTAAAATGGGGGTTGAACCATTCTTGATCGCAAATGCAGTTAATCTGGTTATGGCACAACGGTTGGTAAGACGTTTGTGTAAGGATTGTAAAGAAGAGTTTAAACCACATATAGAAGTTGCAAAAGGTATAGGTTTTACTGATGAGGAGTACGAGCAAACAACATTTTATAAAGCAGTAGGTTGCGAAATTTGTGGTCAATCTGGCTTTAAAGGTCGTTCAGCAATTCACGAAGCTTTGTTTTTCTCAAAAGAGATAAAAGAACTTGTTCTGGAATCAGGTGGAGATATAGATGAACAGGCTATAAAAGATTTAGCTATGTCTCAAGGTATGTTAACTCTTAGAGGTTCGGGGCGTGAACGTATTAAAGAAGGTATAACTACAATTGAAGAAATAATTGCAGGAACTTTAGAAGATTAATTTGAAATATTAGATAACTTATTAAATATTAGTTAATCATTTTAGCGATATTTAGTGTACGGGGAAGAAAACAAATGGATATGCAAGAAAAAAACCATGATAAAATGCCTGACTACTTAAAGAAGTTTCTTAAGGAACCTCCTTTATTGTTGCGTAATTTTCACTATGAAGACGTTTTGGAATTCTTACAAACGGGTGTTGAAGAACGCTATATGGCTGGTGATAACATTATTAATGAATCTGAAAATGTTAACTCTGCGTATTTAGTTGCGTCGGGTAAAGTAGCGATTTGGAAAGACGGAATTCAATTAGCAACATTATCTGAAAGTAATTTTCTGGGAGAAGCCTTTTTATTCAGTAAAAACAGTAGAATGGCAAAGGTAACTTCTGAAACAGATACAATATTATTAAGGTATGAACGGTATGATGCACTAAATTTTTTCCGGAAAAAACCAGAAAAATTGTTCAATATCTTTACGAAGAATATCATCGAAATACAGCAAAGAAAAATTAGTAACATGAATGTACAGTTACTAAACCTCAAAAAAAGATTACTTAATGACAATACCTGGTAAGATAAACTAACCAGGTTAAGTATATTTATGTAACAATCTTGATAGGAAATCATCTATAACAATGATTTCTTTATATGATTTTATATGCAAACGGCTAGCAAAGAACATATTCTAAGTACGCTCACAGCGCCTTTAATTGAGCAAATTCCTTTCACTGCCAGAGGAGACGAGCTCTTTATAAAAATGAGCCAGATTCTGGATGACCAACCGGAAAAGCTTCGTATTGATCTAAAAGCTGTTCTAGATAGTTTTTTACTTAAAATGTTGAAGAATGAGGCTTCGGATATAGATTTAGGTGGGGCAGGATGTAGAGGTAAAATATGGTATAGAATTTTTGGGGATAAATCACCAGATAACAGTCCTCAGAATTTTTCGGTAGAAGCTACCGATTTTTTACTCTTGAACATATTGGTAAACAGCCAAAGAAAATTGCTCTTAAGAGACCGAAACTTGGATTTTTCATATGGAATTGAAATCGGAAACGGCAAGAACCAACGATTTAGAGTAGATATTTACTTTGATTTAGAGCATTTAGCAATGAATATGAGACGAATTGATAATACAATCCGTCCTTTTAAGAGTTTAGGAGTTAATGCAGAAGTAGCTAAAGCGCTGAGTTTAAAATATTATAAATATGGATTAAGCTTAATTACAGGGATTACAGGATCGGGGAAATCTTCTACTCTAGATACTATAATTGATGCTAATAACAGAACTGTGGATTCTCACATTGTTGTAATATCCTCTCCTGTTGAACTGATCCATAAACCAATTAAGTCTGTGGTAAGGCACAGAGAAGTTGGCAGAGATGTAGAATCTTTTAAGGCCGGAGCAATACAAGCATTGCGTCAGGATCCTGACATTATTGTAATTGGTGAGCTTCGAGATCCTGAAACCATAATGACAGCTTTAGAAATTACTGATTCTGGTCATAAAACATTTAGTACATTGCATACTTCCTCTGCAATGGATAGCATCGAAAGAATATTAGGAGAAGTGCCAACAGAAGAACAGAATCGTGTTCGTGCTCGTTTAGCTGATGTTCTAACATGTGTTATTAGTCAAAAGTTGGTTCCAAGCCTAGATGGGAAGCGAGTGTTGGCTAAAGAAGTTCTTATTGCCAATTCTTCAGTAAAAGCTGCTATTAGAAACAATAACATTAGTGAAATTTATCAAATGTTAATGGAAGGAAGTGAAAAAGGAATGAATACTTTGGAGCAGGATCTGAAACGATTATATACTGAAGGAAAAATTTCTAAGGAGAATGCAATTAATTATTCCAACAATAAGTCGAAAATAGTACAACTATTAAGTGAGACAAGTTATTAATTAGATGGCTGGAACTAAACTATATACAGGATTTTCTTTAGAAGACGACTTTATTAAGATCGCAAGAATTAGTGTATCCGGAAAAATTGCAACACTTGAAAAAATAGACAAGATCAAGCTTGTAAATGCACTTCAAAAAGGGGGGATTTCTCAAGATCCGGAAGAGGAAATA
Organism: Balneola sp.; assembly: GCA_965215865.1. Taxonomy (GTDB): domain Bacteria; phylum Bacteroidota; class Rhodothermia; order Balneolales; family Balneolaceae; genus Balneola. Next base: position 1,854,655 of record OZ244125.1, on the reverse strand, counting down.
TTTGACGCTTTTGATGATATTGAAGATGAAAGCATATTTGGTATCGAAGATGATAGTAATTTCGATCTGCTTGATGAAGAGAAAGAATCTGAAGTTGAAGATCAATCGGATGAATTAGACTTAGATCTGGATTTGGATGATTTTGAAGATGACGATTCTATCCTGAATGTAGATGATATGGCTGTTGAGGCCGATTCTGAGCTGGCAGGTAGCAATGAGGTTCTTATATATAATATTCTTAATGATTTAGACTCGTCAAAAGTTAAATTAAGCGTAAATATCCCTTCAGGAGCTACTATTTTTCAGATTTTGAGAGATATAGATTTTTCTTCTATAAAGAAAAAAGATCTTCAAATAATTGTAGATGATCGCTTAGAATCTCTCTATGGTTCTCCAAAAGGAAAAGATTTTTACTCAACTACAATTAGAGATGATGGTTCTTTACTGTTAGTTTCTATTGATGAAGCTCCACATGTTCTACAATTAATACACCAGTCGGAAAGTATTTATAGTGGTAAAGTTACTATAAATGAGGTATTACCGGATGAAGCGTTAATTGTTGGTTTATTTCGAGCTAATTACAATGTAGAGCTTGAAAGTATTACCGCTTTAATTCAGTATAGTGAAGAAAGTTGTAGAGTTATTTTTCTGAAAGGTAAAGACCTGCTTAGCATTTCTCCTATTATAACTGAAGGTTCATCTTCAAAAAAATTCCTAAACACTGTATTCAGTAAAATTCTTTTTCAGTTAGATACTGGTGAGGTACCCAACCTGGATCGAATAATACTTTGTAACAACAGTCTGGACAACCATGCAATTGAGTTTTTTGAAGACAGATTTCCTGATATAGAAGTTTCTGAGTTTATATATGACGATGAGATTTTTGATACAAATGGTTTCGAACCTGGAGTAGTATCATCTTTCACATCGGCGATTTCATTAGCTTGGGCTGATGCAGGTTTTCAAAAGCAGTTTTATCCTGATATAAGTTTCTTGCCTTCATATGTTAAAGACCGTCAGAAAATTTTTAAGTTGCAATGGCATGGCTTTTTACTTGTAGCTTTGATTATTTCTGTATTCCCTATCGCAAATTACTTTTATCTTGCAAATTCTTCAGAAATCAATAGCCTAAGAGAAACTGTTTCAAGTCGAAAAGCAGAAATAAGGGTATTAGAAAATACAGTTCAGGAGTATAACAGGATCAACTCTGAGTTGGCAGGTATACAAACTAAGCTTGAATTATTAGATCAATTAAGTGAAGAAACTTTAAAATGGACGGTCACTCTGGATTTAATAAATAAAGGAATTGATAATATCGATTCTATTTGGTTGACAAGTTTTTCTGAATCTAGTGAATCCGGAATAGACCTTAATGGTATTGCTATTTACAGAAACAGGATTCCTATGGTAGCAGATATGTTTAACAAAGCTGTTTTAAAAGATGTACAGCGAATCTTAATAAGAGACAAAGAGGTTTTTTCTTTTACTTATAATGTTTCTGAAGTTGTGGCTGATCCTGAAAGATATACTCCGGAAAGTGCTCAGGGTTTAAAAGAAGTATTGGGGGGGAATCAGTAATAATATGTCCTACGCCTTAAGAAATTCTTTAATTTTATTAGTTACTCTATTATTAATAGCAGGAACTGCTTTTACTTATATTAAATTTGTACAACAAGCAGAAATAAACGATTTAGCCACTGAGTTGGAATCGCTAAACACCGATTATAATAATAAGACAATTATCAGAGATAAATATCCGCCTCTGTTAGAGCGCTTCAATAAAGCTAAAGACATTGTCCAAAATTATGATAAAAAACTATATACATACAATAATCCTGACGATGTATATGACTATTTAAGTGAAATCAATGACGAAAATTTAGAACTATTCTATGATTTTACATATCAAGACTCTGTTGTAAATAACCAATATGGAATTCTACAGTCAAGAATAGTAGGTACAGGGATTTATTCTGATTTCGTAACATTTGTCAATAAAATTGAGAATAGTCTTTATTTAAATAAGATTGAAAATGTGAATGTGACACCTGCTTCGGGAGAAGCAACTCAAGATTATGTAGACTTTACATTGACATTAAACAGTTACTATCAAAAAATTATTTTTGAAACAGCTTCCGATATTCAACAAAAATTCAGAATTAACCCGACCATCTCTGTATTTAATCCCTTGAAGCCTCTTGTGCTCAATTCAGTACCTGCAAATGTTGATAACTTAACAAATATTGAGCAATCCAGATTAATTGGTTTAACAAGCACAAGAATATTTATTATTGATCAAACTGGTGAAACTAAAATTTTGAAACCAGGGGATAAAGTGTATTTAGGTTATCTAAGAGAAATTGATTCAGAAAACAAAGAAGCTATATTCAATTTGGACAAAGGCGGGATTCAAGAAATATTCACTTTAAAGGTGGAAAGATGAAATTATCTACAATGCAGATTACAAAAAAATTATTTGGCGTTTCCTTACTGTTAATCTTTTTTACACAGATTTTCAGTCACAACTTATATGCTCAAACAACCAATCCTTTCCGGGAGTATACTAACCCTGATGAGATTGTAACTTTTGACAGAAGTACAAGCTACACCGAAGCAATTGAAATATTTAATCAGTTTGCTCAGGAATATGAGAACAAATTTATAGTTGATCTATCAGGCTATACCGGATCGATAGGGGTTAGTTTACCTCCTATGTACTGGAAAGAAGCTTTAAATTATATTCTGAAAATTCAAAATCTACAACTGGTCACAAAGCCTGATTATTACGAAATAGTAGTTCCTGTAGAAACAACTGAAAGATCATCCGGGAATGTACAGGGAGGAGCATCAGCAGGAGGGGAATCAGGTGAGATTTTAGCGAATATAGATACAAGAGAAGTCAGAATAAACGCAACTTTTTTTGAAGGAAATAAAAGAGCACTTGCTGAAATTGGTATTGATTGGTCAACGCTTACAAATAATGTTCCGGCTAATGTTCAGGATTTTATAGGGGCTGATTCGGATGCTTCTATACCTCAAACTGCTTTTGCAGATCAATTTGTATCCGTGAGTTCATCAAATGCAAATCAGGTGTCACAAAGTGTGTTTAATGCTTTGGTTAATCTGGGAGAAATCGGCCCGGGCATTAGTGTTCAAGCACTTTTCAGTACATTTGAATCTAATAACTTGGGAAGTATCATAGCTACTCCTTCAATTAAAGTAGTAGACGGTGAAGAAGGGAAAATTCAAGACGGTCAGGATTTTTCTGTTAAGCAAAGAGATTTTGCTGGTAATGTTACTGATGAATTTTTCAGTACAGGTACAATACTTACAGTTACTCCAACCATCATTGACTATAATGACAGCACTTTCATACATCTTGATATTGCTGCTGAGCGATCGAACGCCCAACCAGATGCTGTTAGTACTGTTATCAGAAAGCAGGAAGTAACCACTAAAACTTTATTATTAGATGGCGAAGCAACTGCTGTAGCCGGTTTATATACAACTTCTGAAACACAGATCAGAAGAGGAGTTCCAATTCTGAAAGATCTGCCGGGATGGTTTTTTGGGTTAAAATATCTGTTTGGTTATAATTCAACTGATAAAATTGAAAATGAATTGGTCATTATCATTCAAGCAGAACTAGAAAAGACTTTATCCGAAAGAATGAATGATAAACTTCAATCGAAGGGAACCATTCTTGCCAACGCCAGAAACCGTTTCCGGAATGAAATGGATTATGTAATGGATAAGGCTGATCCGGTTGTTCCTCCTGTCAGAGATGATGAACCAGATACTTCAACTGTTACTAGTGAAGAAATAAAAGGCATTGAGCTTCCAGAGGAAGAAGTTGAAGACAAAAAACCTTTACAAGAAGAAGAGTTGACAGAGAATCAGAAGGAAGAACTTAAAAATCTTTCTATGCCTATTAAAGATCCTGAGTTAATGGTAGTTGTTCCTAAAGCTTTTGATTTAAATGAGTATTTAGCAAAAAGAGAAAATGGAGAAGTTCAGGAAGATAACTCTGATTTAAAATACTTTGTTGTCGGGGGCTCATTTATCGTGCCAAAGAATGCAACTAATTTTTCTAATACTTTAGATTCGCAAGGGTTTGAATCAAGAATTCTTTTTCATCCGGGTACCCGTTTTAATTATGTAGCATATTATGCTTTTTCAGATTATGATGAAGCCGTAGAAACAACAAAGCGAATGAGAAAAGAAGGTGATCCCGGAACCTGGCTTTTCACTCTTCAGCCTGAAATTGAAATTAAAGAAGAAAACTAAGTCCCGGAGTACTTTTTAAGAAAGTTTATAGAAACTTCATTAAAAATTTCCGGTTTTTCGACATTACAAACATGCCCACAGTCTTCTATTATTTCAAGGTAGGCGAGTTTATGGTTTTTTACTATGTTTTTAACAGGGGGTAAGAACATATAATCTTCTTCACCCATAACATAAAGCATGGGTGAACTGGTTTCTTTTTCTTTAAAGTATCTGAGAAGGGGGTTTACCTCATTGGTCAGTTTGAACCATTTTATAAATTCTTTTTGAGCTAGTTTTTTTGCCTCTCCAATAAACAGGTTTCTGGATTTTTCATGTCGCTTTCTGGGCATGATTATCCATGCAAAGAATTTATAAAGCCACATGTAAGGAACTATTCTTTTAAACAGGTGACCTATAAAAACTAAAATCCGTGATCGAATATTCATTCTTGTGATTGCACCGCAAAGAATAGCCGAGTTTACACGCTCCGGAGCAATTTCACTTAATGACCGAATAATAATTGAGCCTAATGATACCCCAACGAAATGAGCTTTTTTAATTTCCAGATGATCGATCACTTCTAGAATATCCCGGCTTATATTTTCAAAAGAATAATTTTCTTCATAATACTTCTGAAGGAGGTCTTTGGATTTACCATGACCTCGCAGATCTAGAAGGAGTACATTAAATTCCTTTCTGAAAGATTTGATTTGGCTGAACCATATACTTGAGCTGCCACCGGCACCATGCACAAAAACAACCCAATCGGCTTCTTTAGATTTTATATATTCTTTATAGTAGAGCATTGTTATCTAAGTTATCAAACCATTTTGATTTAAACAGCTATAATTTGTTAACATAAATGTGAAGCTTTCTTGATACTGTGTAGTTAGATTTAAGATATATTTAAGAAAAAACCTCGTTATGAAATTCACTGACAAGAGAATACATAAAAAAAGCGAATGGGAAATTTCTAGTGGTAAATACTCAGTACGTTTAGCTCAAAATAGAGATGAAATAGAATCAGCTCTTCGTTTAAGGTTTTATGTTTTTAATGTTGAATTGGGAGAGGGGCTTCAGGAATCATATGATACTAAAATGGATGAAGATAAATACGACCAGTATTGTGATCATCTGATAGTCATTGAAAACAAATCAAATCAGGTAATTGGCACTTACAGAGTACAGGATAATGAAAGCGCAGAAGAGGGAGAAGGTTTTTATACAGCAAATGAATTTAAAATAGATGTACTTCCTGATAGCATACTTTCAGATGCTTTTGAATTAGGCAGAGCTTGTATAGACAAAGAACACAGAAATGGGCGGGTCTTATTTTTGCTATGGAGAGGACTTGCTAAATATATGATACTTTTAAATAAGAGATACCTTTTTGGATGTTGTTCTATCACAAGTCAAAATCCTGCTGAAGGTCTTGAGTATTATGATTATCTGAGAAAGGAAGGTTATTTTCATCAGAAATATCTAATTGAGGTGGAGGAAGAGTATCTTTGTGAAGAATCTCCTGAAAGTAGTTTTTCCGGAGAGGTAAAAATCCCTCAACTTTTTCGATTATACCTTGATGTTGGTTGTAAGGTTTGTAGCCCTCCGGCTCTGGATAAACAATTTAAAACAATCGACTTCTTAATTATTCTAGATCTGGAAACAATATCAGAACAAACCAGAGCATTATTTTTAAAATAGTTTCTTACATTTCTGTATGAGATTAATTATAGCTTTGTTAAAACTGTGCATGATACTTATTGCGACAGTTTTTTTCTATGTACTTATTATCGTGGGAATTCCATTATCTATATTTGGAATAAATTCTAAGAGCTGGAGGGCCTATTTTTTAAGTAAATGGGGAGCAGCTGTGTGTCGCATCATAGGATTAGAGGTAGAAGTATCAGGTAAACCTCCTGAACCTCCTTACTTTATGGTTTCTAATCATCTAAGCTATATTGATATTTTTATGTTTATTTCGAAAACTAAAAGCGTTTTTATAGCGAAAAGTGAGGTTCTAAGTTGGCCTATGTTTGGATTTATGTCAAAAACAGTGGGGATGTTGTTTGTAGACAGAAGCAAGAGAACCGATGTAAAAAGAGTAAATGAACTTATATCTGAAAGAATAAATGAATCCCAGGGCATTTTACTTTTTCCGGAAGGGACAACAACTTCAGGAGCAGAAGTTCTTCCTTTTAAAGCCTCATTGTTAGCTTATCCTGCTGAATTGGGCTTGCCGGTTCATTATGCTACAATAAGTTACACTACTTCTCAGGATGAAAGACATGCCTCTGAATCTGTTTGTTGGTGGAGAGATATAACTTTTGCATCACATTTCTTAGAATTATTGAAGCTTAGCAAAATTTACGGTACAATTACCTTTGGTGATGAACCTATTAGCAATAACGATCGTAAGGAATTAGCCAATGATCTTTACGAAAAATCAAAAGAACAATTTATTCCGCTAATTGAGAATTTTGAGTATGCAAAATAAAGTAGCTGTTGTTAAATCAAATATTTACTTCCTTGAACAAGGAATTTCACTTTTATCTTCTATAACAGATGATCAGTATTCTTTCAATAATGGAAAATATTTCAGAAGCGGTATCGGCAGACATTTTCGTCATATTATTGAACATTATACTAGCTTAATCAACGGATATACCGAAAAGATCAACTATGATCTCAGGGATAGAGACCTTAAGCTGGAGACAAATAGGAAATTGGCAATTAGTAAACTCAGAAACATAATTGACTCTGTTGAGTTTTTTGAATCTAATTTTGAGCTTATCGATAAAAAAATTGAAGTTAAAAGTAATGAGGGTTCAGGAAAATTAGATACACCCTGGAGTGTTTCTACCGTCCGAAGAGAGCTGCAATTTTTAATTAGTCATACCGTACATCATTACGCTCTGATAGCTCTAATTCTTAAAACCATAGATGTTGTAGTTCCTGAAGAATTTGGTGTAGCTCCCTCTACATTAAAGCATGAATCTGAAAAAGAGACAGTACAAGCTTCATAAACTTTATGAGAAGCCTCCAAAATTCGTTTCTGAGAGGGTGGAGGTTATGGTTTCTGCTTTACCTTTCTTTGCTTGTTTCTTCACTCTTATTTGAGCGATTTTCTAAAAATCATGATTTAAACTCAGAAGTTGAAAAGAGCATAGTTCAAGGTTCAGAACCTATTCTTGTTTTTCCTGATTTGGAGCAGAATAATGAAGGTTTTGATTCATTGGTTTCAGAACTGGCTAAAACTAATTCAGTTTTCACATTAAATTACTTACCTCTTGCTGAACAATTATACCAGCCTTCTGCTAAATCATTTGCAAAGCAGGCACAAATAATAATTAGAGATTATGATGTAGACTCTCTTCATATTCTTGCAAATGGTTTTGGAACCATTGTGGCTTCTTATTTTATAAATTCTTCTGATTCTAAGGCTCGGTCACTTACATTATATGATCCTGAAGGAGTCTTAGAATTTGAGCTTTTAGGAGGGCATCATTTAAATCAGGGAGTTTATCAAATTAATGCTGTTTTTTCGTGGGCTATACAAAACCTGCTTCCTGATTTCGGTTATTTTGAAAAAACACAATTAGGCAGTCATTATTCTGGGATTCGTCTTAATACAGACCTTCGTAATACGCGATCTTCGTTTAATCAAATTCTGATACCTACTAGGATAATTAATTCAGCTGAAAGTAGTAAATCAGTAAACAGGATCTCTTCAGAACTCAACAGATTAATCACTACAAGTAATAGATTAAAAAACACTTCAGAAGTAGCTTCATCCTCTGAACTAATTCAAAAATTTATAAACAATCCTAAAATCGGTTCTAAGGAAATTTCAGTTTCCAGAAAGATCAAAGCGCTAATCCCTTTTTCTTATTCAAAAATTATCAGTGCAGAAGGTTGGATACTTACCGGTTTAATGCTCCTGATTATTTTCAGTACTTTTATTTCTGAAGATCTGGCTTGTATAGGAGCGGGTTTGATGGTATCAAGAGGTTTGATGGGATTCTTTCCAGCAGTATCAGCCTGCTATATCGGGATTTTTGTTGGAGATATTCTGATCTATATTTCGGGTATGTGGTTGGGTAAAAATGCTATTCATAAGTTTCCATTCAAGTGGTTCGTAACTGAAAAAGATATTCAAAGATCGAATCAATGGTTTCAGGCAAAAGGACCTATTATAATTTTAATAAGCAGATTCATTCCGGGTACTCGATTCCCAACCTATTTTTCTGCAGGAATTATAGGAGCTAGTTTTTGGATGTTTATCTTTTATTTCGGAATAGCATCGCTGTTATGGACACCTGCAATCGTCAGTCTTGCAATGGTTTTAGGTAATGAACTCATATATTATTTCACTGTTTATCAGGATTATGCTTTATGGGTTTTGATGGGAACAATTCTGTTTGTTCTGTTTGTATTGAAGATCATAATTCCTCTATTCACTTTTAAAGGAAGGAGATTACTTTATGGGAAATTAAACAGGTTGATTCGTTGGGAGTTTTGGTCGATATATGTTTTATATACACCGATCGTATTGTACTCATTAGTTCTTTGGGTGAGGTTTAAAAAGATCACTGTTGTAACTGCAGCTAATCCGGGAATAGAAGAGGGTGGATTTAAAGGAGAATCTAAAAAAGAGATTCTGGAAAAAATTGAATCTAAGGAATCAGTAGCGAAGTTTCTTTTTTTGAATTCTAGAAGTAGTTCAATAAATCTAATCGATGATGCTTTACAATTTATGGAAACTTACTCGTTGGGTTTTCCAATAGTTTTAAAGCCTGACAAAGGAGAGAGAGGAAAAGGAGTACAAATAATTAAAGATTTGGATGAGCTTAAATTCAACCTTAGCAACCTTTCTGAAGCTCATATTCTTCAGGAATTTATAGAAGGGCAAGAGTTCGGTGTTTTTTACTATCGCTATCCGGAAGATAAAAACGGTGATATTTTTTCTATAACCACAAAGCACAAATTATCAGTATCAGGAGATGGTAAACATACTTTGGAGCAACTCATATTAAAAGACTCCAGAGCGGTTTACATGGCTGAGACGCATTTTGATAAACATATTAATGATCTTTACTCTATTCCTGATCAGGGGGAGAAAATACTTCTTACAGAGTTGGGTACCCATTCCCGCGGCTCTCTTTTTCTTGATAGTTCTGAGTTGATCTCAGAAGATTTGATTCAAAAGATCGATGAAATCAGTAAAAGCTTTAAAGGAGGTTTTTATTTTGGGAGATACGACTTGATCACAGATTCCGAAGAAGAATTAACTAAAGGGAAGGGTATAAAGATAATTGAACTGAATGGTGTAACTTCCGAGTCCACAAATATTTATGATCCTGAACATAGTTTTATATTCGCTGTAAAGACCCTAATGAGGCAGTGGAGAATTGCCTTTGAAATTGGAGCCAGAAATCACAAAAAGGGAGTTCAGCTTCCTTCATTGAAATATATGCTTTCACTGATATTTACTTCGTGATCAGCGTTTAGCTCCAAAAAAAGACTTTAACAAATATTCAGAATCCATTTCCAGAATACCCTGAATAACTTCGATCTGATGATTAAGATTTTTATTTGCTGTGATATTAAATAGCGACCCGGAACCACCTGAACCTGAATCCGAAGCACCATATACAATGGTATCTATTTTAGACCAAACCAAAGCGCCTGCACACATTGGACACGGCTCTAGTGTAACATATAAAGTACAACCTTTAAGATATTTATTTCCCAAAGTCTCACAAGCTGCTGATATAGCTATCATTTCAGCATGGGCGGTAGGATCGCTCAGCTTTTCAACCTGATTATATCCTTTGCCAATAATCATATTATCTTTAACAACAATAGCACCCACAGGTATTTCTCCCTCTTCAAAAGCTTGTTCTGCGAGTAGTAAAGCTTTCGCCATGTGTTGTTGATGAGTATTCCAGAGCGGGGGATTATTTTCTTTCGTCAAAAGCGGAAAAAGTATTAGTTTCTATTTCAAATCAAGATAAAATAATGCTCTCAGAAGAAGAAAACATCAAAAAGTATCTGGAATCTGTTATCAGGACTATACCTGATTTTCCTAAACCGGGAATTCAGTTTAAAGACATAACTACACTCTTAAGCGATAAAAAGGCTTTGCAGCTTACAACACAGGCTTTATGCCAACCCTTTCATGATTCGAACTGTGATATAGTAGTAGGGTTGGAGTCAAGGGGGTTTCTGTTCGGAACGAATATGGCCGAAGTAATTAATGCTTCTTTTGTTCCTGTACGAAAGCCCGGTAAATTACCTTCTGAAACTATAAGTGAAACTTATGAATTAGAGTATGGTACAGACTCATTAGAAATTCATAAGGACGCTGTTAAAGAAGGAGACAGAGTGATTATTCATGATGATCTGATAGCAACAGGTGGAACAGCTTTAGCAGCTTCGAATCTGGTCAAGAGACTTGGAGGAATAATAATCGGATATTCTTTTATTATTGAGTTAAGCTTTTTGAAGGGAAGAGAAAAGCTAGATCACGAGACCATAGAGAGTGTTTTAATTATGTAATCGGGAACTTAATTGTACAACTCTTATACAAATGATTGAATAACCATCAATTATAATACAAGGAGTTGGCAATGAAGTATCCAAAAGTTACCCTTTTTGTTTTTATGGCAGTTTTATTGTTTACATCTGCCTGTAAAACGTTTGAAGTAAAAAATGTAAACTACGCTCAGCAAGTTGAAAGTGTACTAATTCCCACAGAAAATGGAAATGTGTCGGATTCCAGATACGGCATCGCTTTTAACATTTTGCCTTTCCAATACGAAGAAATGAAAGACAGTTCATCGGTTTTAGTTGATGAAGTCAGACTGATTCGTAATCAAAATGGTTTTTACTTTATCACTGCCGATGGTTTTAACAATGTGTATGTGATGGAGCCTATCAACAGCGGATTAAAGCTTAAAGAGAAGATCAATGTTACGGAACAAGGTCTAATATCTCCGGCATTTAACCTGAGGTCTCCATTTGTTCAGCTTATTGATACAGAAACCTCAGAAGTATATACACTAAACGAAAAAGGAGTTAAAAAAGAGGAGAGCAAATCATGAAACGTTCATTTAATTTATTAGTCTTGTTAATGGTTTTTGCAATAAATGGTACATCATTATTTGCACAACAATCAGATTATCAAATCAAGAAGGATTTTGAAAATCGACATGCAGAGTTATTGACTAACATTGAAATGGCACAGAAAGTCAATGAAATTGATAGCCTTATTATGGTTATAGATGATTTCAGATCAAATTTTTCAGACCATAGCGAAATGCTTGATTATGCACTTTATCCTGAATCTTTTGATTCTAAGATCGCAAATCTTAAGAGCGAAGCAAGATCATCAGAGCATAAATTACTTATCATAGAAAACCAAGCTGAGAGACTATCAGAACTTACAGAAGAAGTAACCAGATTTAAGTCGGAGTTATCGAGCTTAAATTCCAGAAGCGATTCATTGCGAAATGCTATTACAGAGTCTCAGGAAAGCGAGAAAAAACTTTCTCAGCTTGTTACCAGATACCGTAAAAGTGTAGAAGAGAGAGATGAATTTATCTTTGATATGGTTGATTCGTTGTTTGTTACCTACAATCAATTAGCGCCCGGTACTATAGAAGAGCTTTCAAAGAAAGATGGATCAGGAACTATTAAATCAGGCGATAACCCATTAGTAATTATTGATTCTATTCTTGGAGAGAATATCGAAACACTGAAAGCAGGTTCAAATTCTTTTTCAACGGAAGATTATTTGAGAATCTATGCACTACAGACAAAAGTAAATGATGTATGGCAAAGTATAGGTGATAACCTTGTAGAGATTTACGGAGGGAATGATAAAGCGAAATGGAAGAAAACTATAGAAAGTGATCTAAAAGATTGGAAATCCAGCGCTTCTTTATCAATGTGGAATTCTCTGGATGGATATCTGGAGCAAAAGAATGTGGAATTAGGAGCTTTTGATAATAACTCCAGCTTCTTTATGGCTCTTGATAGTTTTGTCTCTAAAGCTTCCAAAAAAAGTGATGATGAGATAATCAGCAGTAGTACATATGAAGATTTTAAGACATTCAGTGAGTTCTGGACTACCAAAGTTATGGATGAGTGGAACAACTATTTAGTAGAATCAGATGTGTTAACTGCATCACAAATAGCTACAATAGATGGTAAGGTTGACAACTGGGGAGACAGCTCAGAACCTTTTCCAACAAGCTTATTGGTAATATTTGGGATAGGTATTTTAGCCATAATTGGACTAATTGTAGCATTGATAATGAAGTAAAAAGTTATCATAAAAATCAAAAAAGGTTAGTCAATAGACTAGCCTTTTTTTATACTGATTGAAAAAGCTCTCTATTATGAAAAAATTACTGTTCTTTTTCCTCTTTACTGTACTATCTCTTTCTGGTTTGAATGCTCAAAATATACTAGGCACTTCAGATTCAGCTACTCTTATTTTCGTCAGACATGCTGAAAAAGCAGATGATGGAACAAGTAATCCTCCTTTAACAAAGGAAGGTGAAGCCAGAGCAGAGCGCATAAAGGTAATGCTGAAGAAAGCTTATTCAAAAGTAGATGCAGTATATTCAACGGAATACAAAAGAACAGAATCCACAGCTCTTCCAACGTCAAAGGAATTTAACCTAGAAATTCAAAGTTACGATCCAAGGGCTCCAAAAGTATTTGTTAAAAAACTAATTAAGGATCATCAGGGAGAAGTAGTTCTTATTGTGGGACATTCCAATACAACTCCTTTTCTGGTTAATATGGTACTAGGCGAAGACAAGTTTGCACAATTAGATGAATCAGCTTACGATGATGTGTTTATTGTGGAATCAAAAGAAGTTGGTAAGGGAAAAGTTGATCTAAAATCATCAGCTGCAAAAAAATAGTTACGGAAGTGCAAACCGTTTTCTGCTTAGCCATTCAGCACCCAAAAGAAATAACACTAGAATGAACCAATAGATTGATTTTACAGGGAAAATATAATCTTCAACGATTTCATTTCTTTCAATCAATGAGCTATTTATATCATCTGAATTCCAAATTTCATCAGAAGAAGAGTGATCAAGAAAAACTCCGCCGGAATTAGAAGCTATATTAGCTAACAAGTCATCATTTCTTATCGTATTTGCTAATTCTATACTGGATTCAGAAACTAAAAATTCCCCGTTTTGAGAATCAATTTCTCTGTTTCCTTTCCTTGCTACTGCGGAAAACTCGTATTTACCATTTGGGAGATTTTGAACCTGTAGTTGGTAGTTTCCATTACCCAGGTTATCCATAGTATAATTTGCTGTATAATCATCACCGGTTATTGTTACTTCAATAACTCCTTTACTTTCTATTCCTCCGTTTTCATTTAAAAGACTTGCGTTAATCAAAGGTAACTCACTTGTACTGTAGGCATTTTTGGAAGTTTTAATTTTAAGTAATCGATTATCCGGATTTGAAGAAGTCCAGTCTACAAGATTTAAAACTAATTGTTCTATAAATAACCTTTCTGACTTATTAGGGCTTAAGTACATCTTAAACCATCCGGCAGCATTAAATTCGCTCCTTCTGAGATTCCCTTGTTCTAAAACTGATATCACTGGTGAATTAGTAGAAATATTTTGGTAGCGGCTTACGAATAAAGAAAGTGCATCGGGATAATTATTAAAAGCATTGATGGAGGATTGAACAGGTGCAAAGTTAAGAATATTCACTTCTTCTAATTCCAGGATAGGATGATCTGATTCTTTAGTGGACTGTTGCATTTGAACATCATAGAAAGCTGGTGAGTCGGAACTGATTAAATCATAGTTTTCAGATGAAAGAATAGATTCACGATTTGGTAACAAAACAAAAAGGGTAGGGGTATCCACATTAGACAGATCAAATTCTAATTCTGTATTCGAACTTGGCTTTCCATGAATAATTATCAAGTCATATGCATCAGTATCGTACAGATCCTCTATAGCAGGTCTTGATCTCAAATAAGTATAAGTACTTAGTTCAATATTCTCGTCAGTTTCTAGTATCGATCTAAGTGTTTTTACATCGGGATGAATTGAAGATGCAATGTGCAAAATACTCTTCTTGCTATTTAAAACTTCAATTGAAAATGTAGAATTGTTGTTGTCTGTAGACCACTCGGTTGGAGTTTCGCTCAATTCAATTTGAAATTGCTTTAGCCCCGGAGTTTCAAGTTCTGTTTCAAACTGAACATTATAAATTTCAATATCTTCATTTAGTTCCAGGCTTTTGGTATCAATTATTTGGCCATTTGATTTTAAATGAACTGAAACCGTACGATTATCAAATCCAAATTGCGAAACGGTAGCAGTAATCTGATGGACAGTATTTGTAAATCCGGTACCGTTTGTTGAAACATTCTGAACAGAGACATCCTTTACTTTAGTTGTATCTCCAATTCCGATAACATGAATGGGAAAAGGAGTATTTTGAGATAATATAACAGGGTTTTTTCCTGATGTTATGATCCCGTCACTAACCAAAATTACACTAGCAAACTCAACATCCGAAGTTGATAAATTTTCGATGGCATTGAAAATATTCGTTTTGGAATAGACTGAAGAAAAGTCATTAGGATTTGTGCGTTGAATTTGATCGCCAAAACTAAAAAACTCGAGATCATATGAAGAAGGTGCGTTTCTTAAGTTAGCTATTACTTCCGGATATGTAGAACTACCATTGTAATCGCCTTTATTTATAGAGACACTTTCTGAGGCATCTAAAACGACAGCAATTTTTGGCTTAACAGTTACTTCTCTTGACGTTTTAAAAAAAGGATTGAGAAAAAGAAACAGAAGAATTAGTAGAGCAAAAGCTCTTAAACTACTTAGTATAAGTTTCCAGGAGAACGAAATTGATGAATATCTCTTATAGGAATACCATGAAAGGAAGACAACTAATAAAACAAGAATTACTGTAAAAATATGCGGTAAACCAGTCTGTAATCCCTGAAATTCCACTTTACTTTAGGTTATCTATAATCATTTCAATTAGCTTAACAGTTGTGAAACCTTCCGCTTCAGCCGCATAATTATTTACAATTCTGTGCCTTAAAACAGGAACTGCCAAGGTATCAATATCTTCAATAGTAACATTAAACCTTCCTTCTGAAAGTGCTCTTGCTTTTCCACCAAGAATCAAATACTGAGATGCTCTTGGACCGGCTCCCCAACTCAGATATTTTTTAATAAAATCAGGAGATTGAGGTGAATCAGGTCTGGTACATCCAACTAATCTAACGGCATAATCCAGTACCGTTTCCGGAACAGGTACCTTTCTTACCAGATCCTGAAGCTCTTCAATCTTTTGTTTGTCAAGAATTGGAGAGAGTTTTATGTCTTTTGATGAAGTCGTTTGACTTACAATCCTTTTCTCTTCATCAAAAGAAGGGTAATCAACCCAAATATTAAACATAAAACGATCTAATTGAGCTTCGGGAAGTGGATAGGTACCTTCTTGTTCAATTGGGTTTTGAGTAGCTAATACAAAAAATGGAGTGTCCAGATGGTATGTTTGTCCGGCTGTAGTAACGTTATATTCCTGCATCCCTTCAAGAAGAGCTGCCTGAGTTTTAGGTGGCGTTCTGTTTATCTCATCAGCCAGAACTATATTTGCAAAAATCGGACCTTTAACAAATTTGAAAGCTTTCTTGCCCGATTCTTTTTCTTCTTCAATGATCTCAGTTCCCGTGATGTCTCCGGGCATTAAATCTGGGGTAAATTGAATTCTGTTAAAAGTTAAACCAAGTGTATCAGCCAGCGTTCTGATTAATAGTGTTTTTGCGAGTCCCGGAACTCCAATCAGAACACAATGTCCTCGCGAGAATAAAGATATAAGAAGAAGATTAATAATTTCATCCTGTCCAATTATAACTTTATGAATCTCTTTTTTTATGTCTTCAAATGTTTCTGTAAACGCATTTGCAGCCTTAACTGAATCTTTATTATCCGCCATTATTGAGCAACTCCACTTTCCATCTTAGGAATTCTGTATTCAATATAGATTTCTTCTCTGAGTTCTTGCAACCATTCCTGAAAAACCCGGGATTGTTTTTGCTGCAAGGCTATATTCTTTAAACGCTGATAGTCAATATCAAAATCAGCAATATGTTCCGGAATTTGTTTATCTAAGCGAACAATTCTGTATGCCTTTCCTGAATTAGCATTATTAGGATTAAATGGTTTAGGCTCAGATATTTGTCCTATCTCATCCATCAATAGAACAACACGGTATAATGCAGGATCTAACCTGTTTAACGGAATTAATCGTTCTCCGGTTTGTGAGTCAACGATTTTTCCACCAGATTTTGAAGTAGAGGGGTCTTCACTATTTCTAATTGCCATTCCAGAAAAAGTCAGATTTGAATTATTCATCAAGCTGTCTCTTATGGTATTTAATTTTGCAATAGCTGCATCATCATCAAGTTGCGCAGCATCAATTCTTATAAGAATATGGCTTGTTTTAATTTTATCCCCAACTCTTTCATCAAGACGTATAACATGATATCCAAATTCAGTTTCTACAACTTCTGAAATCTGTCCCGGTTGTAATGCCGCAGCTGCAGCGGAATATTCTGATACCAGTTCATTAAGTCCCATCATTGGTAACTGACCTCCTCTGGCAGCAGATCCATCCATTCCATGCCTTTTAGCCAGGTCTTCTAACGGCACTCCTTCTTTTATTATGGAGTCTCTAAGAGATTGAGCAAATTGATAAGAAGCTTGCTTTGCATCAGTTTTAGGTTTAGGAAGTTTAACAATATGAGATACAGCGACTTGTTCTGGTATTGTAGGAAGTGAATCTTTAGGAATAGACTCAAAAAACTCCTTCACTTCAGGTCTTGTTATATTTATTTCACTAAATTTCAATTGACGCACCTGATTAGCAGTCATTTGTTCTCTGAATGTATCTCTGAAATCAGCTTTTAATTGTATAATTGATTTTCCAAAAGCTTGTTCAAGGGCTTGTTCACTTCCGGCTTGTTGAATCAATTGGTTTACACGGGCATCCATTTGCTGGTTTACCTGGTCGTCTGATATGGTAACGGAGTCGATCTTCGCTTTTTCAAGCAATACTTTATTATCAATTTCCGATTCTAAAAAAGAATACCATAACTCTTTCGAAAATTCTATGTTTTGTTGGTTAAAGCTAGCTTGACGTATATAATCTGCAACACCTTGATCAATATCTGATTTAAGAATTATTTGATCATTAACTACAACAACAATTCTATCCGCAGAAGTAGGGGGGGATTGCTGTGCAAATACGGTAAGAGTTTGTACAATCGAAAAAAGTAATACTAAATTTAAATATCTCATTATTTATTTGAGTTCAATGTATCGGAAGTTGTTTCCTTATTAGTGTTGTTTGGGAGAACGTTGTAAGTACGTATTTCATTATTCGCTTCAGCTGCAAGATAAAGATTCTTTACATAGGTATTGTAAGCAATACGTTTTTTTTCGAGTATTAACCATTCCTTTATTTGCTCTAACAACCATTCCAGATCAGGGTGTTCTCCAATAGCTTTTTCTTCGAGAAGTTGTACAAAATGATATTCGTCATCAATATTTTCAATGATTGAGATCTCAGAAATACCAATAAGTCTCAAATATCTGTTCAACGTGTCGAATTCTTTTAAAGCGGAACTCTCTGGCCAAAAACGTGAAGCATTTTTTATTACCATATCTGATTGTAGTGAGTATTCCGAAGCAACTCTCTCCCATGTGTAACCTCTCATCAAGTCTCTTTTAGCATTTTGAGCATCTGCTGAACTTGATGCTATAAGATGTCGAAATCTTATATAACGTTCATCCAGAAGGAATTTATCCTTATTTTTCTGGTAATAAGTACGTGCTTCTTCATCTGAAACCTGAATTTCGTTTTCCAAAGTATTTAGTACAGCTTCCTGAAAAGAAATTAAGAGCATTTCCTGCTTAGCTCTTTCTACCTTTTTATATACATCAGGAGAATCTAAAAGCTTAAGTCTTTGAGTCTCCTGAAGGATAAGTTGCTTTTGAATCCAACTATCTTTGTAGGTGTTATAAGCTGAAATACTGTCAGTTAAAAATTCAGAATCAGGAATATTTTCCTTGGCATCTTTAGTAGTTAAAATAATTCCATTTACTTCTGCTAATACTCTGCCGTCAGATCTGCCTGAACTTTTACAGGCTGAAAAAAGGAGTACAAGTAAAACTAAATGAGAAAGTATTTTCATTTATAAAGCTTCATCTTTTTTGAAGGCTGATCTTAATTTTTTCAAATCCATTTTAATTCTGAATTCTTTTTTTAACTGATTAAGCCATTTTTCTTCTCTTTTTGGCTGATAATCTGCAAGTAGGCGGTTAAATGCTTCATCAAATGTCATTTTACGTGCAGGCAAGATCTTGTTTAAATAAAAAACTGCTGATCTGCGTTTATATTCAAATCTTTCAGAAAAATTACCCGGCTCCATGCTTTCAAGTTTATCAAAGGGCTCATCTGTAAAAACGCCGGTTGAATCTTTAATAACCGATATTTTTGGATGATAGGTTCTTATACTATCCGGATGATTTCCTGATTCAACTAAATTAATCCCTTTATCTAATGTGGTATCAGTTAGTGCACTTATTAAGTGGTAATAATGTCTTTGAGGATATGTGTAAACAGAACTGTTTTTTTCAAATAATTCTACAAGTTTGGTAGTATCTACAGTAGCCGCGCTCCATAAATAAGTGTCATTCACCTGATATACTGCCAATCCTTTTTTATAGTTACCTAATGTATTCTCAAATTCCGGAAACTCACTAATTGTTAGCTGAACTATTATGCTGTCAATAGCATAAGTCTTAAAGTCATCGAACCACTGATCTGAATATGATTTTGCTGATGCATCAGGATGGGTTTGATCTATGTAGCTATGATAATCAGAATCAGTAAATGTGTATTTTTCAAAATTGAAAATAGGGACATTGTTTTCAGGGAATTGGATGTTCTTGATCTTAAGTGTATCAGACTGCTCAATTTTAGTTTTAAAGGTTTGTAACGTTTGTTGATCAACGCTGTTACTAAAGTTTTTCTTCAACCAGTTAATCACAAAAGAATTGCTTTTCCTGAAATTTGGTGAGTCCAGGAATTCTTTCATATATGTACTTTTCTTTTCTTCTTCGCTTACAAACGATTGAACTGAATCAATTCGGAAAATATGATAACCATAAGTTGTTCTTATAGGTTTTGAATAATCAATTTCGGGATTCAATGTCATAATAGAATCCACAAAATCTGTACGGTAACGTCCGTAATTTATCCATCCTATTCTTCCTCTGTTTGAAGCAGATAGATTATCATCGCTGAATTCTACTGCTACTTCATTCCATGGGTATCCTTCTTCGAGTTTCGAATATGCGTTATCAATTTTTTCTTTAGATGTTTGAACACCTGCTCGTGTAAATATATGAGATACTTCACGCGATAAAGTTCTGGATCTTTTATCCTGAAGGTGGATGATATGATAACCGAATTGAGTACGGAATGGCATTGAAACTTCTCCAACATCCAAACTAAATATTACATCTTCAAACTCTTTTACGGTAGTTCCAATGCTAAACCAGGGAAGGTCGCCACCCATTGATCGTCCGGACTGTGTACTTGAGTATTGGCGATCGAGCTCTGAAAAGCTCGTACCATTCAAAAACTTGTTACGTGCCTCAATAAGCTTCTGATAAGCTGCTAAAGTATCAGAAGGAGAGGCATCAGCCCCAACCGCAATTAAAATATGTTCACTCTTCAGTTCTGTTGTGGCGCGGTCATAGTATCGTTCAAATTCTGTCTCTTTAATTCTGTTTTCTAACCAGTGAGAGTAAGAAGCTTGTTTTGAGTATAGATCTAATTCTTTTAAGAGTTCATCATCATTGAGAATGCCATCTTTTTCGGCGAATTGAATTTTCGCTTTATATTCAAGGTAAATGGGTAGGAACTCCTCCAATTCTTTAAGAGTGGGGGAGCTATCTGGTAATGTGCTAACATTAGCTTTAAGCTCACCGTAAGTAATCTTTTCTTTTCCAACAGTTCCAACAACTGTTTTATCATTTTTGGATTGGGAAAGAGTAATAGTAGAACAAATTGAAATAACTAAAAGGCATAAGCCTAGCTTTTTATCTAGTCCGTTCATTTAAAAAAGTATATTTTTGATGTTAGTCTTTGTTGTTTTTAAAAAAGCATTCCTGCAATAGTAGCTGTCATCATTGTTGCCATAGTTCCGGCAAAAACAGCTTTGATTCCAAATTTAGCCAAATCAGATTTTCTCTCTGGTGCTATTCCTCCAATACCGCCAATCTGGATCGCAATTGAAGAAAAATTAGCAAAGCCACATAAAGCAAATGTTGCCATTGCAATAGTTTTAGGTGAAATATTTGCAGCAGAAACTTCATCAGCTAATTTGAGATACGCTACAAACTCATTCAATACGATTTTAGTACCTATTAAACTCCCCATAGTGGTTGCATCTGCCCATTCAACACCTATTACCCAGGCGATAGGTGCCAGAAGCCAACCTAAAACCATTTCTATACTCAATGGAGCTCCAATTAAGCCAGTAAGACCAGTCAGGTCAGATACCCATCCAAAAAAACCATTGAACATAGCTAGTAATGCTATGAAGGCCAATAGCATAGCACCAACATTTAAAGCTAATTTTAAGCCTACGCTAGCGCCTGTTGCAGCAGCGTCAATTCCATTAGCATCTGTTTTTTCAACGCTAATTGATACATCACCGGCAGTAGCCGCTTCTTCAGTTTCAGGGTAGAGAATTTTAGCAATAACCAGAGCTGCAGGGGCTGCCATTAAACTTGCCCCTAATAAACGTTCTGCAAAAAGTTGTTGAGCTACCTGAATTTCCAAACCATTAGCTGCAGCAAACGAAGTTCCCAACATTGCTACGTAGGCAGCCATCACTCCTCCGGCAATAGTAGCCATTCCACCAGTCATCACAGCGAGGAGTTCAGACTTTGTCATTTTGCTTATAAAAGGCTTGATGACAAGAGGGGCTTCCGTTTGTCCAACAAAAATATTAGAAATAACGGATAATGTTTCTGCTCCTGAAGTTCCTAATAATTTCTGCATTCCCTTAGAAAGAACTCTGACTATAAATTGAAGAACTCCATAGTGATAAAGTAAAGCAGTTAAGGACGCAAAAAAGATGATTGTTGGTAAAACTTGAAAAGCAAAAATAACACCTAAACTTTCCTGATATTCGGGGCCTTTTCCTAAAAAACTAAATAAGAAAGAAGCTCCTTCAGTTGTATATTCTAATACGATTACAAAGAAGCTGGCTATTTGTCTAAATAGTAGTTTTGGCCATCCTAATGGGGAGAAGAAGGCCTCCAGCTGTTCAGATTTTAAAATAAAAACTGCCAGAATAAACTGAATCCCTAAACCTGTACCTACTAATCTCCAATTAATTCTTTTTTTATTATTTGAGAATAGAAAAGCAATTCCAATAATTGCTACCATTCCAAGTATCCCGCGTAATATATTTTCCATTAAGAGTTTTCTAAGTTTAAATTATCTTCTTCCTGAGGTACGACTTTCGGTTGTAAAAATGGTCTGATAGGTCTTCCGCGTCTTCTGTCCACCGAAGGACGGAAACAATGTCTGGCGCGTGGTTCGTAAGCATCATATTCGCCAACTAATACTTTATTTGTGTCTTCTATTACCCGCTGTGAGAAATTTGCCATTGTGCCACTTTCAGCGCAAACAGCATGTAATTTAGTAACATATTCGGCAACAGCCAGTAAGTAGGGCATAGGACCAAATGGTTTTCCTTCAAAATCCATATCTAACCCTGCAACTATTACCCGCTTTCCATCATTAGCCAAAACGTTAACAATGTCTACAATTCTTTCATCAAAGAACTGAGCTTCATCGATACAAACTACTTTAGCATTAGATGTTAAAAGAACAATTTGATCAGCAGTATCTACCAAAATGCTAGGCAATGCAGTTTCATTATGAGAAACAACTTCGGTATCACTGTATCTTTTATCGATAGCAGGCTTTACGACAACGACTTCCTGTCCGGCAATGTGAGCTCGTTTGGCTCTTCTAATAAGTTCTTCAGTTTTTCCACTAAACATTCCTCCGCAAACAACTTCAATCCATCCAAATTCTCTGGGAGCAAACGAGGGTTCATTAATCATCAATATTATCTTCTTTAAAGAGATTACTTATCATTGTAATATATTAGGGCGAGTAACAAAAGGAAAGGAAATCTGTTATTTAGATTTTAGATTTTATTTCATTCTTTCTTTACTCCAAAAAAAAATCAAAATAACAATCGTTATGCCCGACAGAAACCAATCATTAGATCTTTTAAATGAATATATAGAAGCAGAGAACCTGCTACACCATTCTAAAATGGTTGCAAAAGCAATGGAAGCCTATGCAAATGAATTAGGTAAAGAAGAACCAGTAGTGGAGGAGTGGTGGACGGCGGGATTGCTTCATGATCTTGATTGGGAAAAATTTCCTGATGAACATCCCAATAAAGCTATAAATGAAATTTTACCTGAGTTTGGTTATTCAGAGGGAGTTCTGAATGCTATTAAAGCTCATGCACCTGAAAGAACCGGCAAAAAACCTGAATCTGAAATCGAAAGATATCTTTTTGCTTGTGATGAGCTTTCCGGATTTATGCACGCTGTTTCATTGTTGCGGCCAACCGGGTTTGATGGGATGAAAGTTAAATCCGTTACTAAAAAACTCAAAACACTTAAGTTTGCTGAGAGTGTTCCCAGAGAAGATATAAAAGAAGGAGCTAGTTTGATTAATAAAGAACTAAACGATCATATCTCATTTCTAATATCTGTATTCAATTAAGTAAAATGCTCTTTTAAGCCCTGTTTATTATTAGAATTTCGATTGTGAGTTTGAAATATCATTGATTTTATTTTAATTATATCATCCTATAACTTAAGTAGAATTAGTTATGAAACAGATATTCCTACCCACTTGTCTTGTAATATTAATAATCAGCACTTCGGTTTCAGCCCAGGATAAATACAATAGGCACTATAATGATTATAATGGCAATCATTATAAAACTTTTTATCAATCCAATAGCTTAGCCTATGACCTTTTTGATGATTATGAGTTTGATAATAAATTTGGAGCGTACCGCTTTTTACCTACTTCTCAATCTATTCGATATAACAGAGTTGATGCTTTATTTGTGGGAGTCGGTTCTGATTTTGCAGACCCACATTCTGAGTTATTAAATATTGGTGGAGTAGATTTTGATGGCTTCATAGGATATTCAACCGGGCAAAAAGATTGGCAATACAGAGCTTCTGCTTCCAAAACTTTTGGAGAATGGCTTTTATTCGGAGGAGAGCTATCCAACAGTACGGCAACCGACGACCACTGGAGAACAGGTTTATCAGAAAACTCTGTTACCTCACTTGTAGCAGGTTATGACTATCATGATTACTACAGAGCAGAAGGATATGGATTATTTTCTGAACTTAAACTTGGTCGACTTATAAGTTTGGGAGCCAGTTACAACTATACTAATTATAGTTCATTGCAAACAAATACAGAATATTCCTTTTTTGGAGATGGCAATATTGGAAGAATAAATCCTTCTATTGACGGATCTGTCGACAGGATTTTGCAGGAAAGTATAGGCATTCAGTTTTCATTAAATAAGCAAGGCTATACTCAGGGTGTTATTACAAGTAAGCTTATAATTGATGCAGAACTTTCGGATATAGGTTTTTCAAATGAATTCAACTACAATAAGTTTGAAATCTCCTCACTCAATTATTTGAAACTAGATGATCATACTTTATTTAAGTTGAGATTAATGGCTGGTTCGATTACCGGAGAATCACCGGACTTCAAAAACTTCGCTTTAGGTGGAATAGGTTCTCTCAGGGCTACCGGGTACAAATTCTACAGAGGGAATAGAATGTTAATGAGTAATGCTGAAATTGTATTTGGCGATCTTTGGAATTTTGATGACGGAGAACTGGAAATAGACGGTCTCTACTTAACGGTTTTTCTGGATTCAGGTTGGACAGATTTTGTTAATAACAGTTCAGAATCAGCTTTATCAGGCTTTGATTCTTTTGGGTTTAAACAATTAACTCATAATGTTGGAGCCGGAATTGGTACCGGGTTTGTGCGCCTCGAAGTAGCGACCCCTTTAGCGGGCTCTGAAGGTTTTACTTCGCTATGGGTTAGATTAAATCCAACTTTCTGATCTCAACACTAAACCTCTTTAAAGCTGCCTGCTATAGTCAGCTTTTTTTATTTACTTCATTACATAATTTTTACATATAGTTTAAGTTTGCTATTTTGAAGTATGAAGAAGTTTATTTTAAAGAAAGAAGAGCCTAAAATACGTCCGGAAGACTATTCTATTCCTTATTCCGAATTGCTTAACAACGAGCAACTAAAAGCTGTTTTTTTTGATAAAGGTGCAGCTCTGGTTATTGCCGGAGCAGGTACGGGCAAAACAAGGACCTTAATTTATCGTGTGGCCAGGTTAGTTGAAAGTGGGGTAGATCCAACTGAGATCTTATTACTTACATTCACCAGAAGAGCGGCCACAGAAATGCTTAATCGCGCTAGTTCCGTTCTTGATGACAGATGCCAAAAAGTAAAAGGAGGGACCTTTCATTTTTATTGTAGTCACATTCTTCATCGTTTTGCTGATAAAATCGGATTTCCTGATAACTTTACTATTATAGATACTTCTGATTCTTTGGAAGTAGTCCAGTTTGTAAGAACTTCACTAAATCTGCATAAAAAGAACAAACGTTTTCCAAACAAAAGCACATTACTTAACATGATCAGCACATCTGTTAATAAGCATTTGGATCTACGTGTAGTTGTGATGGAAGAGTATCCTCAGTTCTATGAACAAATTGAAAAGATTGAAGAAGTAGCAAAGGGTTATGCAGAATACAAAGAGAAAAACTTTGTAATGGACTTTGATGATTTACTTATAAAAACTAAGCAACTGCTTGAGCAACATAATGATATAAGAATCAAAGTAGCTTCATCTCACAAGTTCGTAATGGTTGATGAGTACCAGGATACCAATCAACTTCAGGCAGATCTAACGCGCCTGTTCTCGAGTGTTCATAATAATATAATGGCTGTAGGTGATGACGCACAAAGTATATATTCATTTCGGGGTGCAGATCATCAAAATATAATGGCATTTCCCGGTTTGTTTGAACAAACCAATATCATTAAGCTGGAAGAAAATTATCGTTCTACTCCTCAGGTTTTAATGGCGGCAAATAATTTACTCAAGCAAGCTTCTTACAAATTTGATAAGGAGTTATTTTCTTCCAAAGAAGAAGGGGAGTTACCGGCTTTGGTTCAGGCTCCGAGTGAACACGATCAAAGCAGATTTATAACACAGGTCTTGCTTCAGCTCCGTGAACAAAATGTAGAACTAAATGAAACAGCTGTATTATTCAGGAACGGAAGAGATTCCTATGATCTTGAAGTTGAATTAAACAGAAAAAATATTCCGTTTGTTAAATACGGAGGTCAAAAATTCACTGAAGCAGCACATATAAAGGATGTTCTTGCTCATGTCCGCGTTCTGGTGAATCCAATGGATACAATAGCCTGGAATAGAGTTTTAATGTTAATTGATGGAATTGGACCAAAAACTGCTCAGGATCTGTTTGAATGGATCAGATTAGCTAAAAACCCATACGATCTTGGCATGGCTGATGTTGTTAGTAAGTCTTATATCAAACAAATGACAAGCCTGAGTAAACTCCTTCAGTATTTAAAGAAAAATGATTTGTCAGTATCTGAAATTATAGATGAGTTGGTAGGTTACTACAGAGTTTTCTGTGAGAAAAGATACGATGATTATCCGAAACGATTGAAAGACTTAGAGGCTTTCATTAACATATCAACAGGGTTTAGTTCTTTAACTAAAATGTTGGAAGAGCTCGCCTTAGATCCAATAACTGCCACAGCTGTTGAAACTGAGGAAAAAGAGAAAGAGGAGGCTCCATTAATATTAAGTACAATACACTCTTCTAAAGGCTTGGAATGGAAACACGTTTTTATAATTCAATGCCTTGATGGGATAATACCATCGGCTTATTCAGTCGATGATCCGGAACAGCTTGATGAAGAATTAAGATTGCTTTATGTGGCCACTACAAGAGCAAAAGACATGCTTTATTACACATATCCTATGCTCGCACAATCTGTTTATGGAGACTATTTTACTAATCCGTCAAGGTTTTTAAAGCAGCTTGATGAAAATACAGCAGAAAAATGGCAATTAGAGGAAGAGCGTGTAGAATCAATCCGGGGCTCAGCAACAAATGATAACTTATTAAACAGTTAAATCATTATTGTCTTTTTTAATGAACTTTCGTTGATGATACATTTCATAAAAAAGCCAAAAAACAGGGTAGACAGGTACAAAAACAGCAAAAAAGATTTCCACCTTAGAGCCTCTGGGTTTGCCTCCATCAACAGGGAGAGTAATGCCGGCTATTCCGGCAACCCACAAAATAAACAATACAAATAAACCCAAAGCCAGTAACAAAGCTCCCAGAAATCCGATTTCAGTATAGAATGTTTTTAACATATAAGTTGGGCTATAATAGTTGTATATTTACTGTTCTAATTTATAAAGACAAATTCATAAATGCTCCCAGTAGTTTCCATTGTTGGTAGACCTAATGTAGGAAAATCAACTATATTTAACAGATTAATCGGTAAAAGAAAAGCAATTGTTCACGATGAGTACGGTGTAACCAGAGACAGGCATTATGGTCAGTCTTTTTGGAATGGTATTGATTTCAATGTAATAGATACCGGAGGTTACTTGCCCGATGACATGAATGTAATGGTGGTAGGAATCCGTGAACAGGTACATATTGCTTTAGAAGAATCAGATGTTATTCTATTGGTTGTTGATGCTGAACACGGAATTAACACCCTCGACAAATCGGTTTCGCAGTTGCTACGACAACAGAAAAAACCGGTACTTTTAGTGGCTAACAAAGCTGATAATGAAGCCAGAAGAATGAACGCTTCTGAATTCTATGAACTCGGTTTCGAAGAGGTTTTTCCAATTTCTGCAATTAGTGGAATTGGAACCGGTGACCTTTTAGATAAAGTAACAGAATTACTCCCTGAAGCCATACAAGAAGAAGAAGATTCATCTCCTAAAATTGCTTTCATCGGTAGACCTAATGTAGGAAAAAGTAGTTTAGTCAATGCTTTATTGGATGATGAACGCTGTATAGTTACTGACATTGCAGGTACTACAAGAGACACCATCAATAGTAAGCTAAACTTCAACGGCAAAGAATATGTTCTTGTAGATACAGCCGGGTTACGGAAACGAACTAAGGTTAAAGAGAATATAGAGTTTTACAGCACTGTTAGAACTGCCAGAGCAATACAGGAATGTGATGTAGCGGTTTTGATTTTGGATGCAATGCGTGGTTTTGAAGATCAGGACAAACGGGTTCTTAGAGAAGCTGAAAAGTTTAATAAGGCTCTCATTATTTTATTGAATAAATGGGATCTTGTTACCGAAAAAGACACACATACAGTTAAAGAATTCGAAGACTATATATATGAGTCCACTCCACAATTAAATTACGTTCCAATTCTAACCATCTCTGCTCTAAATAAGAAAAGAGTGCACAAAGTGATGGACTTGGCTGAAGAAGTTATTCAGGAAAGAAAGAAGCAAATAAGCACTTCAGACTTCAATAACTTTATCGAAGATATATTATCAATGAAACCATTGCCAATGAAGAGGGGACGGCAATTAAAAATACAATATGGTACTCAGGTTAAATCAAATCCCCCGGTGTTTAAATTTTTCATGAATAGTCCTCAAGATCTTCCTCCGAATTATCGAAGATTTATTGAAAATCAACTGCGGGAACGCTATGGATTTAAAGGTGTACCGATTACAATGGTGTTTAGACAAAAATAATTATAAAAAAGCAGGAATAAACTTTGAAGCTGATGCTACAAAGGTTTATTTTTGAATACTAATTCGAACTATACTTCTGACCAATATAGATGGCTAAGAATCTCGAGAAACCTGTTTTAAATGCTTTAAGTAGCAATCAAAAAAATGAGCGTAAGCTTAATTTTCTAGAAAGAATTTACCTTCCGGAGATATTCAAAGGACTTTGGTACACATTTAAGCAAATGTTTCAACCAAAATTTACTATGAATTATCCTGAAGAAAAATGGACTCCACCGGCTATTTTTCGAGGCCGACCTGTATTAGTTGAAGATCACGGTAAAGAGCGTTGTGTAGCGTGTGGATTATGCGCACGAGCTTGCCCGCCTTTAGCTATTAGTATGCAAGCTTCAGAAACCGAAGATGAGAAAGAAAGATATCCTGACTTTTTTGAAATAAATATGCTAAGATGCATTTATTGCGGATATTGTGAAGAAGTTTGTCCGGAGGAAGCTATTGTTATGAGTAAAGATTATGATATAGTTTTTGAGTCTAGAGAAGATGCAATTTATGATAAGGAAAGGCTTCTGGTACCAAAAGAAGATCTTGAAGACAGGCTTGAGTACCTTAAAACCTACAAGAATACTCAGTTTGGTAATTTTTGGGACTTTCAGGAAGAGAATAATATTCATTCTGTAAGAGACAGAGATACAGATTGGAATACAGGGCTTTCTTTAGTAGATATGATACAAACACAGGATAAAAATGATGCAGCACCGGCATCTAAAGTCTGGAAATAACTAATTAAAAATCCTTTTAAGTTTGATAGAACAGCAACAACTCAATAATCTGATCAATGATATTGAGTATCTGCAGCATGAAGCACAGTTTTTAAGCAGTGTTATTGAATCTGTTCCTTATTCCGAAAAGCCCTTAGGCGGAGAATCCATTATAGAAAACTTATTGTCTGTACATTCTGCACAGACAATTATTTTTGAAATAATCGAAAATCTGGCTGAAAAGGGTACGGAAATTGACATCCATAACTATTCTATATTCGATAGGATTGAATTATCAGAACAGGAAACAAGTAATCAGGATGTTAAAAACATTATCAAAGAAATTGAAAATACTAGATCCGGCCTGGTATCAATAATTTCAGATAAACCACGTGCATATTTTACTCTGGAACTCAAAGATCAGAATTCTTCTGCAACAGTGTTCGAAATTTTATCGGAAATGGTAATTAAAGAGCGTTCTTCATTAAAGGAAATAGCGAATCTTGTGCTTACATATCAAAAAGACAGGCAGTTTCAAAGAGAGATTTCCGGGAAAAAATAAACCTATAATATGGATATACTCAGCTGGTTAAGCATTCTGAATATACTTGTACTATTGTTTTCACTCTACCAGGTCAGTACAATTTTATCAGAAAGAAGATCTGCCTATATAATTCTTATATGCATGGCCTTAGTATCTTATCTCATTTCTAATATTGTTTTTTTAGGAGATAATACTTTAAGCTCAGCCATTCGCTTCGTTAACCTAACTGCTTTAGTCTGTATTCTAAGTGCTTTGTTTAGCTTGATTAGAGAGTCTAAGCCTATATTTGCCAGGTTTCCGCCTATTTTAAGCTATTTACCATTCATTACTTTACTCTTTATTCCTCTAGTTTTAGAAAATACAATAATTTATAACTTGTTATTAGGAACTTTCCAAGGGGGGAGTATATTTGTAGCAACGATGATATTCATATTAAATAAGATGAATAAAAAAGAATCTAGATGGCAAATTTCAGGTTGTGTACTTTTAATTATTTCCTTTGTTGTCTATTGGTTTAGTTCTCTCACGTTAGTACAAGAACTAATAATAACAGAGGTACTACTTTTAACAGGAATTCTATTTGTGATTATTGGCACTAAGAAATCTAAAAACAAAATTTAAATATGTCTGATTTAATTAACAAAAAGGCACCAGCCTTTTCACTTCAAAATACTAAAGGAGTAAAAGTTGAATTATCAGCTTATGAAGGGGAGAAGAATGTAGTGCTACTTTTTTTCCCGTTAGCGTTCACGAGTACTTGTACTGAAGAGCTTTGCCAAACAAGAGATAACTTAAAAATGTATAATTCTTTAGATGCTGAAATACTTGGAATTAGTGTGGATACTTTTTTTACTCTTCGTGAATTTAAGTCAGCTCAGAATATAAATTTTCAACTTTTAAGTGACTTCAATAAAGAAGCGTCAAAAGCATACGATGTTTTATACGAAGATTTTTATGGAATGAAAGGTGTGTCAAAAAGATCAGTCTTTGTAATTAGTAAAGAGGGAATAGTGTTGCATTCAGAAATACTAGAGAATGCGGATGAATTACCAAATTTTTCCAGGTTAGAAGAAGTGTTGTTGGGTTTGAACTAATTAAACTTTACATAATATATATTATACGACATTTATATATAATTTAATCTAATCTATATAAATAAGGCTTAACAACAATTAAAATGAATTCATAGTATCTTGCTGATATTAAAATTAATAAGGTTAAATGAACGTACTGATCATAGAAGACGATAAAGTTTTGGCGCTACTGCTTAAAAAAATGGTCGAGAGATTAGAGTATCAAGTGATTGGAACTTACACCAAAGGATCAGACGCTATAAAAAAAACCCGTGAGCTTATCCCCGATCTGGTTTTAATGGATATAATGCTTGAGGATGATATTGACGGTATTGAGGCAACTAAAGAGTTTCAAAAAACAAACAAAACTTCAAAAGTCATCTATATTACAGGCAATTCTGACTCTTACAACCGCGAACGCGCTAGTTTAACAGATCACATCGATTATTTAGTTAAGCCAATCAGTATCGACGATTTGAAAAAATCTATTTTAAAAATCGATTGAATTAGTCGTAATGCTTAACTGAAAAAGTATAATCACCCTTTTTAGAAGGTTTCAAGTCTATTTTATCTATAATTGCATCTAGAGTAAGTTCTCCAAATAGTTTTATAATGGTAAAACCGTCCTGTTTTTCAGTTTTTATAGAATCTTTAACTCTGAGCGGATCAATTACCACTAGTATCAGGTCTTTATCTTTATGTATATCCAGGTTAATATACTTTTGGAGATCTTTTTCATCTATACATTTTATATAGCCTAGTTCGTCCAGACTTGCAGGATGAAATGTTCCCTGTGCAGCAATATCTTTCCACTTTTCATCATTTATTAAAGTGAACAGTAAATCGTATTCCATAAATCAGTTATATGAATAATGTATAATTGCATCACCCTTATTAACTACAGGGCAATAATTTAAGCCAATAACCCGACCTTCTTTAGGAGCTAATACTCTTGAATGAAGTTCACCATAAGCACCATTAATATGGCCGAGCAATTGTTTCTTTTTGATCCTGTCTCCCAACTTAACAGATGGAGAAAAAAGTCCGGCATAACCAGACCTTATCCAGGTAGACCTACTATAAATTGTAGTCTCCTGAGCTTCTAATTTAGATTCTTTCATCCCTAAGAATTTCATCAATCTTAAGGTTCCCTTTATAGCCTCTTGTATCCCATACTCATCAAATCTGGATGATTCACCTGTTTCATAGACTAAAATATTTTTTCCTTTTTTGAAAGAAGCACTCCTAAACGATTTAGGAATAGGTTTTGAGTTTACAATAATCGGAGGCTGAAAAGCTTTTGCTATTTCAAGCGCCTTTTCATTTGTAAGATCTACTCTTATTTGTGGAAAATTGGATCTGCTTGCCCCACCGGTGTGAAAATCTATTCCATAATCAATGTGGGGTATGATATTCTTCATTAGTGTATATGCGAGTAACTTGGCAAGAGATCCACCCTTTTTTATGCCCGGAAAACTTCTGTTAATATCTTTTCCGTCTGGTAATCCACGTGAATTTTGTATAAATCCATAAATATTTACAATCGGAATAGCGATAACGGTACCAAATTCCGGAATTAAGTCTCCGGATTCTATCATTCTTCTAATTATTTCTACACCGTTTAGTTCATCACCGTGTAATCCACCGGTAAGCAATAAAACAGGTCCTTTGTGCTGGGATCTATAAACATGAACAGGCAGACTGATTGAAGTTCTTGTTGGCAAACTTGCAATATCAAAATTGATAACTTTATGTTCGCCAAGACCAATCTTTTCCTTATTGATTGTAAGAAAATTATCAGGCATTGCTCTTTATTTTACGTCTTTTGGCGGGCTTACTTCTTTGAGATTCAACTGCAGAAGTTACATATCTGATAACACTTGCCGCAATATCTTTACCTGTTGATTTCTCAATTCCCTCCAAGCCCGGAGATGAATTAACTTCCAAGATTAAGGGACCTCGCTCCGATTGAAGCATATCTACTCCAGCTATCGGCAAACCCATTGCTTGAGCTGCAGTTAGAGCTGCCTCTCTCTCCTTCTTTGAAAGCTTAATAAGCGACCCTGAACCTCCCTGATGAAGGTTGGAACGGAATTCACCTTCTTTACCCTGGCGTTTCATTGCACCGGCAACTTTTCCATTTACTACAAAAGCCCTTATGTCAGCACCTTTACTTTCCTGAATGAATTCCTGTACAATTACGCGAGCTTTCATACTATGAAATGCTTCAATCATAGATTGAGCTGCTTTTTTTGTAGGTGCCAAAACAACGCCATAGCCTTGTGTTCCCTCAAGTAACTTTACAATAAGGGGAGCTCCACCAACTGAATCAATCAGTTTATTAACTTCTTTGGAATAATTAGTAAAAACTGTTTTTGGAAGCCCCACTCCTGCTTTTGCTAAAATTTGCAGACTTCTCAATTTATCTCTTGAACGAACAAGTGCTTGAGATTCAACAGCACTGAAAATATTCATCATCTCAAATTGTCTTACAACAGCTGTTCCATAGAAAGTTACTGAAGCACCAATTCTTGGTATAACAGCGTCCAAGCCCGACAAGTTTTCTCCCTTGTAAAATATAGTTGGTTTATCTTGTTCAATAACTATATCACACTTTAAATGATCGATTACCTGCGCTGTATGTCCTTTAGCTTCTATGGCTTCAACCAATCGTCTTGTTGAATAAAGGTTAGCGTTTCTTGATAGTATTCCAATTTTCATAATGCTTAGATTTATATAGTTTTAGATAGATTTTTTTTGGATACGTCTACAAGAAATTTTTTCCTTAAAAACTTACGTCCAATCAATAGTGGGTATTTCATTTCTGAACGATTAGTAAGAGAAAGCTCTATTGGATATTCAACTCCAAAGAAACTGATCTTTGTTTCAATAAAAACCCGCAATTCAGTTTGACCATTTGAACTTTTAACCTCCCTTGAATCCAATACCGGCAAAGAAAATAAACGGTCATTATAAGATGGGTGATCAGGATCTAAAAGGTTAAACCGAACCCAGTTTTTATCATTTTTTTCAAACTCTTCAATATTGTGGCAGTGTAAACTCGAAGAGTATGCTCCGGTATCGATCTTAGCTTCTATCTCTTTGATATTCCATGTAGGCAGGTCTACAGTTTCTAATCTGCCAATAATTTCTTTCTTCATCTTTTTCATCACTCTAAAGGTAACGCTTATTTAGGTTATCTACACTTCAATGATGCTTTTTATAAAACCATTACATGTATAATTTGAAAGTGCTGGATATATTTTTAAAGGTTTGATGTATATTTGATTCATTCTTAATTAAAACTTCTTTTCAAGTGATTACATCTCCAACCCTGATTTTAGATAAATCAAAGGTATACAACAATTTAAAAAGAATGGCTTTAAGGGCTTCACAATCGGGAATACAATTTCGCCCCCATTTTAAAACACATCAGTCTTTAGAAATTGGGAACTGGTTCAGAGAATTTCCTATCAACGGGATCACTGTTTCATCTCTTAAGATGGCTAAATACTTTGCTTCGGATGGTTGGAAAAGTATTACTGTTGCGATTCCTTTCAATGTACTTGAAATAGAAGATATCAATAATTTGGGTTCAGAAATAGATTTACGAGTCTTAGTCGTGGACCCAAACTCGGTAGTTAATTTAGACCAAAGGTTAACTTCTGAGATATCCGTTTATATAGAAATCGACCCGGAGTATGGTAGAAGTGGGATTCTTTATGAAGATACTGAACAAATTGAAAAAGTGATCTCCGCTGTTAATGCTTCTGAGAAATTAACTCTTCATGGTTTCTACTCGCATGCCGGTCATTCATACAAGTGCAGATCATCAAACGAGATAGCAAAGTTCATACAACCAATTGTTGACCGCTTAAGTCAATTACGTATCAAATATGATTTGCCAGTTTGTTTCGGAGATACTCCCTCCTGTTCAGTGTTGAAAGATTTTGGAGAAATTGACGAACTCAGTCCCGGCAACTTTGTGTTTTATGACTGGATTCAGACACAGATCGGTTCTTGTAATCATGAAGATATAGCTGTTGCTATGAAATGTCCTGTGCTAGCTAAATATCCTTCTAGAAATGAATTGTTAATTCATGGAGGAGCTGTCCATTTTTCTAAGGATTTTGATGTACTCAAAAATGGAGATTCTTATTTTGGTCAAGTTGTGGAAACTAAAGATCGTAACTGGGGTAATTCTGTTGAAGGTTGTTATTTAAAATCCATTTCTCAGGAACACGGAGTAATAAAATGTTCTGATGAGTTTTTTAATAATACTGAACCCGGTGACATAGTTACAATCTTTCCTATTCATTCTTGTTTAACTGCTGATTTGATGGGGAATTATTTTACTTCGGAAGGCGAAAGAATAACTCACTTATCCGAAAAAAAGAAATAAAAAAGGCTCCGGAAGGAGCCTTTTAATAAATTATTTATTAGTTCCCGGTAAACCTAAACTTTGAGGTTTTGGCTCATTCCAACTGAAAGGTTTTGCTTTTACTTTTCTTGGGTAAACCTCGTTTAGATTATTAGCATCGTATAGACGACCATTTTTCATTACATGAGTTACTGTATTGGTGTTTCTGAGATCATCAAGAGGATTACTTGAAAGAATAACTAAATCAGCAAGCTTGCCTTCTTCAATAGAACCCAGATCTCCATCAAGACCAATAGCTTCAGCACCAAGAATGGTAGCAACTCTGATAGCATCAATATTAGTCATCCCTCCTGCAGCTACCGACCACAGTTCCCAGTGGTAACCAAGTCCTTCAAGCTGACCATGGCTTCCTACACCTGCTAAACCACCTGCTTCAACAATTTTAGTCATTGTTTCTGCATGTTTCTGGAATACATGTTCATCATCTCTGAACCAACCGGGTCTACGTCTTGACTTGCTCGCCAATACTGAATAAGGAGTATATTTATTCAATTTGGGATCATCATAAGGATTTTCACGTGAGTAGTAAAAATTTTCTGCCCATGGACCGCCGTAAGAAACTAATAAAGTTGGTGTAACAGCCATTTTTGATTCAGCGATTATATCCACAACATCACTGTAGATCGGATAAATTGGCAATGAATGCTCATGTCCAGGATAACCGTCAATGAGTTGTGTCATATTTAATTTCCAATCCAGAGCTCCTTCAGTAGTTGGCATTATACTCTGCTCACGAGCCGCTTGAATGATCCATTGACGTTGCTCGCGGTTACCTGCTAAATACATTTTGATAGTCTTTGTATCATAGTATTTGCTATACTGCTTCATAACATTTTGAGCTTCTTCTAAGCTTTTTACATTATACGACCAAAAACCAAAACCAGGTCCGGTTGAGTATACTCGAGGTCCAAGCATCCTTCCGGTTTCTACCATATCAGAGTATGTAAGAACATCCGTAGTTGCTGTTTGAGGATCTCTGGTTGTTGTAACACCATAGGCAAGATTTGCAGCATAATTAAAGATCTCTTCCTTATGTATGTCCCAGTTCGGCCACATATGCGCATGAGTATCGACAAATCCCGGAGTTATGGTTTTTCCAGTCATGTCCATTTCCTGAGCACCATTTGCTGAGAGGTTTTTCCCCACTTGAACTATTCTGTTTTTTTTGATCAGGATATCCCCTCCTTCAATTACTTCATGACCATTTGCTGTAATAATTGTGGCGTTCTTCAGAAGTATAGAAGACTCAGGAATATCT
Organism: Balneola sp.; assembly: GCA_965215865.1. GTDB lineage: Bacteria > Bacteroidota > Rhodothermia > Balneolales > Balneolaceae > Balneola. The sequence continues at coordinate 1,818,281 of OZ244125.1, read as the reverse complement.
TTTTCTATGTTTACATCAATGGAAAGCTCAATGGGTTTAAAAGTGTCATCTTTCTTGTCTTCTTTTTTGTCAATTGATTTTTCTTTTTCCTCCTCGGATTCTTTATCACCTTCATCCTTATCCTCGTCAGAATCTTCATCTTTTTTCTCAGCTTCTTCTTTCTTCTTTTCAGCTTCCAACTTTTTTGCTGTTTTCACACTATCTTCAAAAGCTTCTGCATCATCCAGGTTATAGATAAAATGTCCATTACCTATTGACCAGTGAACCTTTTTGGCATCAGCACTCCAGGTTGGAAACTGGCCTCCTATAGTCGTTAATTTTTTTGAAGGAAAAGGAGCCGAAGCTGCGTTTGCAACAGAGATAGACGGAGTAGTTCCGCCTGTTACAGGTACGGTAACTACATAAATATCATTGTTAACCTGAGCCATGGCCTGATCGCCTTCAGGAGCCATTTGAATTAAAGCAGCTCTTGATGGAGGGTTACTTTCTTTGGCATGATCATGATCTCCATCAGGATGAAGAATTTCTGCAGGTGTTTTCCAGGCTTCTGCTTCTTTTAAAGCAGTTTCAAGATTAAAAGGTGAATAAGTTGTAATGCCGGTAACAGTTACATGTTCTTTTTCATCCGTACCATCCCACCTGATTGAAACTAAAGTTCCGGCTCTGTTTAAATAGATTCGGTCGTCTGATTTTACGAAATGTGGGTTTGAGCGTCCTTTCGCTCTGTCAATGACAGAAACTTCTCCACCACTTGAAGGCAACCAAATTATATCTGTTAATGAGCCTGAAAACCCTGGGCCGTAAGAATCGTCGTAAACCTGTTTATCAGTTCTATATGCAACGATCTTACTTCCATCAGTCGAGAAAACAGGATTCGTATAAATACCAGTTTTATCAGTTAATTTTGTTGGACGGAATCTTCTTGCAAAAGGATCAACCGAAACTACTGCGCCTCCTTCTTCAGCGTTCCACGTTACATAAGCCAGCTTCTTACCATCCGGAGACCAAGAAGGTTGTGCTTCTGTTGTACCAGAATTTGTAAGTTGTTTAGGTTCTCCTTCAGGCAACTCCTGTATATACAGATCATTTAATACAGTGAATGCTAACCATTTTCCATCCGGTGAAGGGACTGCATCTCTGATTTGAGTTGCAATCATTTCAGTTTCATCACTAATCGGATATTTAAATAGCACTTCAGGTCCCATTTCCAATTCAGTAGAAACACTAAAAGGGATTTCTTTTGAGGCTTCCCCATTAAGAGGAATGTTATGAATTTTACCTCCGTAGAAAGCTATTAAACTTTGATTATCAGGAGTAAATGACATAGCCGGAAGTACCCCAAGAGTTGCCTGAGATTCCATATCGTCTCTTTGAACCGGATAAGCCAACCAATTTTCAGAGCCTGTATTCATATCCTTGAGTATAAGACCTGTTTTGTCTTCAAATCTGCTTCCGTAAACCATCCATTTACCATCACTTGAAAGTACAGGCGTAAAAGCTGACCCATATCTTGAAGTTACAGAGGTTCGCTCACCTGTTTCTCGATCATATCTTCCAATTTGATATTGAGGAAATTGAGCATTGTAGTTCCAGGAACCATTTCTTTGAGAGAAATAGATATAACGCCCCTCATGACCAACAGCAGGATCTGTTGTTTTTAAACCATTTGGTGATGAAATAAGAGCTGTTCCGCTTCCTCCATCTTTGTGATATATCCAAAGTTTAGGTGTTCCTTTGCCTTTAGCACCAATTATATAATTTCCATCCGGTGTCCATTCAGCTGATGCATATCCGTCGCCTTTACCTTTGGTAAGCTGAGTAACATCTGATGTATCTTCTATGTTGATGTAATATAGATTGTCTGCTCCGTGTGCATCGGAAACATACAATAAGAACTTTCCATCCGGACTATATCTGGGATGAGAATCGAAAGCCATCCCATCTGTAAGTTGAACTGCTTCCCCACCAGTTGCAGGTATCTGATAGATATCTCCCATGAAGTCGAAGGCAATCTTTGAACCGTCCGGACTCACATCCAAAGACATCCATGTTGCTTCATCAGATTCGATGGAAATTAATCTACCCGGATCTAATGGTAAATTTGAAGATTTTTTTTCAATTTTATTTGTGTCTGAAGTATCAGAATAGAAACTCACAAAGTTTGAAGTACCAACATTTTGTGCTAATGTCAGAGTTGTAAAAGTTCCCGTGATCAAAAAAATAAATCCCGTTATTTTGCGATAGCTCTTTAGCTTGATCATGTATTCGAAGTTTTAATATGGTTAGCAGTGGAAATAAGTAAATTTCCGTGTAAAGTCTGAGTAAAATTTTGTCTACTTAACAGCAGAAGATAAAGTCTCGAACTTCATTTCTTCAGCGACCATCCTAGCACGGATACCAACCGGAATTGTTACATTAAGTTCTTCATGACTTACCATTGCTCCATAAAAAGCTGGTATATCTAACGGCTTAATTAAGTCGTTTAAAAGTTGTGGAAGAGTTAAGCTGTTAGATCCGGCGTCACAGTTAGTGCATTTCCCAAAGATAAAGCCTGAAATTTGATCCAGAATACCGTTTAGTTTCAATTGTGTTAACATTCTGTCCAATCTATAGACATCTTCTCCAACGTCTTCCAAAAAGAGAATAGCATTTTCAAAATTTGGTAAATAATCAGAACCTAACATAGCAACTAAAACTGAAAGATTACCGCCTAACAAAGGGCCTTCAGCAGTACCCGAGTTTATTGTAAAAGCATCGACTTGTAGTTCATCAAGTTCGTAGACTTCTCTTTTTTTGTTTATTAAAACTTGTTCAAAGCTTTTTTTGGTAAAGGTATTCCACTCGGATTTTCCAACCGGTCCGTGAAAGCTTACCAACCCTGTTTTAGAAAGAATTGCATTGTGTAAAGAAGTAATGTCACTGAACCCAATTAGTGGTTTAGGATTCTCTTTTATTACTTTATAATCTAGAAGATCGATAATTCTGTTACAGCCCCACCCTCCTCTTATACATAGGATAGCATCCACTTCAGAATCCTTAAACATACTCATTAAGTCTTCCGCTCTGTCTTTGTCTGTTCCCGCAAGATATCCATATTGGTCCTGAACATGTTTCCCAAGTTTGAGATTAAATCCAAGTTCTTTTAAATCAGATATCATATCATCAAATTGAGAGGGATCATATATAGGGCTGGCTGGTGCCACCAAACCAAGGGTAGAATTCCAGTTTATAGCTTTTGGAAGAATCAACCCGGTAACACTGGTTTTTTCGGTTTCAAATGAGTTTTTGGATAGTCCAGCCAAACCAAGAGAAACAAGGCTTGTGCTTTTTAGAAATTGTTTACGGGATAATGACATACGAGATTTTTTAGTTCGCGGTAATTAGCGATATAAATTCTCTTTTTCAATAACTGAATAAACTGAATTCGGAAGATTGGATTTCAAGAATTCTTTGTCGTTAATATTTTCTTTAATGGTTGAAGAAGAAATGTCTATTGGATGATGGTCAACAAAAATAGTTTTAGATAGTATAATTCCATCCACTGATTTGTGATCAGAATTAGGTCTTTTGGCTACTAATAGTTCAGCTTCTTCCAGAATTTTTTCATAGTGTTTCCAGGTATGGAACTTTGAAAGGCTATCCTCACCCAGACAAAAATAAAAAATATTATCAGGATGGTCTTTTTTCAAAGCCTGAATCGTTCTATAGGTATAGGAAGGCTTTGGAAGATCTTTTTCAACAGATAGTATTTTGCAGTCAAATTCCTTGAATGCCAACTTTAGCATTTGAAAGCGGGTATCATATGAGACATGTTTTTTCTCCAGCTTGTGCGGTGGAAACGGAGTAAGCAAAATCCAGAGTTCGTCTATGCATCCCGAATTAATAAAGGAATCAGCTATCTCAATATGCCCGATATGAACCGGATCAAATGTACCTCCAAAGAGACCAATTTTTTTCAAAATAATTTAGTTACTCTGATTTTCAGCCTGCCTTTCTGAAATTTCATCTTTGGCATCTTTAATGCCTTGCTCTGCTTGATCTCGTAAAGACTCTGCTTCCCCACGCCCATTACCCTGAGGGAATAGCTGTATGTATTTTTCATAGTTAGAGATCGCAAGCTCGTATCTTTCAATCTGTTTACTTAAAACACTATTGAAAGCATAATCATTGTAGGTTTCAATTTGCTTGATAAGAGCAGCTTCTGCCCATTTCGATTCGGGATAACGATCAATAACCAGATCGTAATAAATAGTAGCGGCTTTATACTGGTCTGTTCTTGAATAAAATTGTGCAGATTCAAAATACTTTCTGGCAAGTTTTTCTCTTAACTCATTAATTTTATCTGCTGACTGAGTTACATATTCCGAATTAGGATAACGGCTGTTAAACAGTTGAAATTCATCGATTGCTCTTCTGGTAGCAGTTTGGTCCAGTCTGTATCTTGGACTTTGCTCATAAATGCTTATGGCCTTTTTGAAATCCACTTCTTCTCTTTTCGGGTCTCTGGGGTAAAAAGTGATAAATCTAAGATATTCCGACTCGGCGAGTATGTATCTTTCTTGATTAAAATAACTTTCAGCAAGATAATATTGAGCTTGTTGAGCGTATTCACTCCCTCTGCCAATTCTGGTTACAGTTTCGAAAATTTCCGCAGCATCAGAGTAGTTTCCCTCTTCAAAATTTGTAATCCCTTTTTGATAAGCTTCTTCTACTGAATCTCCGGGATTTACAAGTCTGGTGCTTTTACAGGCTGTAATTAAAAAAATACTGATTAATAAGAAATATGAAATTTTGTTCATTCGAAAATTATAATTAATGATCTCTGTTTTTTAGAAAGATAAGAAGATTTTTCAGCTGTTGTTTGTATTCTGACTCCTTAAAAAAATTTAGTGAGCTGATAGCGTTTTCATAATGTTGAGCAACTTCATTCTCTATATCTGAAATCACATTCAGATCTTTCATTATGTTCAGCACTTCATCTACCGATTTCTTTGCGGGATTGGAATCAGCTAAGACTGTTTCAATAGTGTGTCTTTGTTGCTGATTCGAACGTTCTAACGCAAGTATAGTAAGATATGTTTTCTTTCCTTCATAAATATCTCCGCATACCCTCTTTCCAAACTTTTCAGGATCTGCTGTAACATCCAGTAAATCATCCTGAATTTGGAAAGCAATTCCCATTTCGATTCCTAAGTTGAAAAGTGAATTTACTTGTTTATTAGTAGCATGAGCAGCAATAGCTCCCATTTTCAGAGAGCAGGCAAGTAATGCTGAGGTTTTTCCTTTTATCATTTCTGTATATTCAAAATGATCCACATCAGTTCTGGATACGAAATCCATATCCAGCGCCTGCCCCTCGCAAACTGTTATAGTAGCTTCTGTGAATGTTTTGTGAATCTGGAAATACTCTTCTTTGGAAAAAGTTTCATCTCTGCCGTAGAACTCTAATTGCTTAAAAGCATCAGCAAACATTACATCTCCGGATAGTATGGCAGTGTTTTGATCCCACTTTTTAAAAACACTCGGCTTCCCGCGTCTTGTATCAGCGCTGTCCATTATGTCATCATGAACAAGTGTGAAGTTGTGCAAAACTTCTACTGCTAAAGCAGAAGGCAAAGCATCACTAATTTTGCCATCGCAAATTCCTGAACTTAGAAGAACTAAATAAGGACGAATTCTCTTCCCTCCAATATTCATTGTATAAGAATAAGGAGCATATAAAGATTCAGGAATTGTGGGAATCTCTAATTCCACAATAGCTTTTTCAATATAGCTGTAAAGTTTTTTTTGTAAGTCAGTATTTGCCAAGTCGTCTCTGAAAATGATTTGAAAGAATATAAGGATTCTTATGCACCTAAAAAGTCAGGATTTGAGTTTTAAATGTGAGATTTTGAGATCATCAACAGATTGACACCCGAGTAGGGTAAGAATGGTTTTCAGATCTTTTTCCCACTTTAAAAATAGTTCTTCCGCTCCCTCTAAACCATTAACTGAAATTGCTTTGATAAATGGTTGTGCGCTTGCTGCAAAATCAGCTCCGAGACATAAAGATTTAACTATATCGAAAGCTGATCTTATTCCGCCCGAAGAAATTAGTTCGAAATCTTGTGGTTGCTTAATTTTGCTTATATCAATTAAACAATCAGTAGTGCTGATTCCCCATTCATCGAAATCAAAATTAGGCTCAAAGTTTGATTCACGAAGATTTTCCACTTTAGCCCAGCTGGTTCCTCCTGCTCCGGCTACATCAATAACAGAAACACCGACATTCAACAGTTTTTTTGTAACTGATTGCGAAATTCCTGCTCCTGTTTCTTTTACAATCACTGGGATCGTGGTTTTTTTTATCAAATGCTCAATCCCACCCAGTACTCCTTTGAAGTTTCTATCTCCTTCAGGCTGCATAAGCTCCTGTAACGGGTTCAAGTGAACAATGATAGCATCAGCTTCAATACTATCAATCATTCTTTTTATTGAGTCTTTTTGTAATCCTCCTATTAACTGAACGCCTCCAATATTTGAACAAATAAAAGCATTTGGAGCTTTCTTACGGACGATTGAAAAAGTATCAGTTAAGGAGTCATCTTCGAGCATAGCCCTTTGGCTCCCAACTCCAAAAGGAATATTTTTCTCCTGGCAAAACTCTGCGATTATAGCATTTACCTGCCCGGCTTCGGAGTAACCGCCAGTCATTGAAGAAATAAATAAAGGAAAAGAAAATGTGCGCCCAAGTAGTACTTTCTCAGTTGAAACATCCTCGAAATCTATTTCAGGAAGAGCATTATGTACAAATTGATATCTTTCAAACCCTGTTGATTGACTATATTGAGCCTGTTCATCAACAGTAAATTTTATGTGATCTTTTTTACGGTCTCCTATTTCACTCATATGTATTTTGGGAACTGTGAAAATTTTTGAAATTTATAGTACGCATAGCTTTCCTATATTGTAAAAGATAAAATGTAAGGATTTGAACAAAGAAGAAATTAAAACACTTATTAATCAACAAGAAAGTAACAGTATTAAGTTTGCTGTTACTGACATTGATGGAGTTCTCAGAGGAAAACTGATAAGTAAGGAGAAATTTTTAAAATCATTAGATGATGGTTTAGGGTTCTGTAATGTTGTTTTTGGGTGGGATATAAATGATTCGACCTATACAAATCCCGGAGTAAGCGGTTGGCAAACAGGCTTTCCCGATAGTCTTGCCACTATTGATACAAGTACGTTGAGAAAAATTCCATGGGATGAAAACAAGCTTTTTTTTCTGGGTGATTTTGAGAATTCCGAAGATCTGAATGAAGTTTGTCCCCGAAGTTTATTAAAGCGTATTCAAAAGCAGTGCAATGATTTAGGTTATTTACCAAAATTTAGTAATGAGTTTGAATGGTTCACTTTTGTAGAATCACCGCATACCTTTGAACACAAAAATTATATGGATCCGGTACCCCTCACACCCGGAATGTTTGGGTACTCGATTTTAAGATCATCTCAACACAGCCATTTTGTGAACTTCATCTTCGATTCCTTACATGATTTTGACATTCCAGTTGAAGGATTGCATACTGAAACTGGCCCTGGTGTTTATGAAGCATGTATTAAGTACGATAATATTCTATCTGCAGCCGACAAAGCTGTACTTTTTAAATCATCGGTAAAAGAAATTGCTTATCAGGAAGGCGTAATGGCTAGTTTTATGGCGAAATGGAACAAAGAATTACCAGGATGCAGTGGGCATATTCATCAGAGTCTTTGGGATCTTGAAAGCAAAAAGAACTTATTCTTTGACAAATCATCAGCTAGTAAGATGAGCCCATTAATGGAATCTTATATAGCAGGTCAGCTTCATTGCTTGCCTTTTATCTTGCCGATGTTTGCCCCAACTGTAAATAGCTATAAACGATTTGTAGAAGGTTCCTGGGCTCCCACAACTGTAAGCTTTGGCATTGACAACAGAACAACAGCTTTGAGAGTAATCAATAGTTCTAAGGAAGCAATAAGAGTAGAGAATCGAGTACCTGGATCTGATGCAAATCCTTATTTGAGTATGTCAGCAAGTCTCGCTTCAGGTTTATACGGTATTAAGAATTGCTTAAAACTTGATCTGCCTGTTACAAAAGGAAATGAGTACGACAACACAACTACAGAACCATTAGCAACCAATCTTCATAAAGCAACTAAAGCAATGAAAGAAGCGGATATAGCTAATGAGCTCTTTGGCGAGGAGTTCACTGAACATTTTATAAAAACCCGGGAATGGGAATGGAAGCAATATGATCCTCAGCAAGCTAATTGGGAATTAAAAAGATACTTCGAGATCGTATAATGGCATTCATAGACTTTGATACAATAATTCGTGAGGCATGGAACAGCTACGATAGTTCTAGAGAAATAGCACATATTGTGGATATAAGCGCAAAAGTTTCTACAAATCATGTGTATAGGATATCACTAAAAGACAAAAACTTTATAGTAGCTAAGCTTTCTTATTTCGGAAAGTTCGAACACTTTGTTGAAGATCACAGCATTATAAACACCCTTTCAAATAACCTGCCCTCTCCTTTTGAGAACTTTCTCGCCAGATCTTTAATGAAAGGAAACAAGTTGTTTGTTCATCGCTATAAAAGTGAAGTTATTGATGCCTGGGTTGTTTTTTACAGACCCATCCATATCAAAAATAAACTCCCTAAACGACTGAACAAGAATGAGATAGTAAAATTAGCTCAACAGACAGCTCACTTTCATAAAGCTTGTGATACTGTGAAAGCTACTTTGCCAAGATCATCTAAAACAATGCAGGATGATGTACATGATCTGCTCGAGATTCTGGATGATAAATCCACCAAATATGAATACCCTGTTCACAGATCTTTGATCAGAGATCACTGTCATCTTTTTTTAGACAACTATACATCTTTAGGAGGTGATGAACTGGAAACCATTCCTGTGTTTGTAGACTGGAATATTGGCAACTTCTCAGTTACTCCAAACTTTAAGCTTTTTTCAAGATGGGATTACGACTGGTTCAGGATGAGCACCAGAATGCTTGATTTCTATTTCTTTAGTCGCGTAGCTTCTGATGTTGGGGATAAAACAGTGTTTAGCTACAATGTGGATGTTATGATGGAAGAACGCTTTATCATCTTTCTTAAAGCATATCATAAAATATTTCCACTTTCAGAACTTGAGATTCGATTTCTGAAGGAGTCATATCGGTTTTTTATTCTTAATTATGTAATCAAATATGGCCGATTCTTTTTTCATGATATATTCGCTACTAAACTTCAAAAAGAAGCCTTAGAAATTCATCTGCCAACTTTGGATGAAAAATTTGACGCTGAACCATTACTTAACGCTTTAGATCTATACTAAATGAGCTACCCTTCCTTTTTCGATATTGCAAAACAATTTAAAGTTATTATGCTGGACTCGTACGGCGTAGTAAAAAACCACAATGGATTGATTAATGGAGCGGATAAAACTCTGGCTTTTATTCGAAATGAACAAAAATTGTTCAGGATTCTTACCAATGACGCATCCCGGAGTCCACAGCAACAAGTCGATAAATATGTGGAATTAGGTCTGCCGGGTATTCATCTTCATGAAATGATCACATCCGGTATGATGGCAAAGCATTTTCTTGAACAAAAGATCACCAGTGGTAAAATTGCATATTTAGGAACTGAAAACTCTGCTGATTATATACTACAAGCAGGTCTGGAACATATTGCTGTAGCTGATGTTGATCTGAATAATATTGATGACATATCAGCTTGTGTGTTCTTAGATGATGAAGGCTTCGACTGGAATGTGGATATCAACAAAGTAGTAAACCTCCTTAGAAAGAAAAATATGCCGGTTATTTTGGCTAATTCTGACTATTACTACCCTGTTTCACATAACGATATTGCCATTGCTACCGGTGGTGTAGCAAAACTGGTTGAAAACATGTTAGGAAAAAAATTCATCCATTTCGGAAAGCCGGATTCTCAAATGTTTATGCATGCTTATGAACAGTTGATCCAGGATGAGTATATCAACAAAAATGATATCCTTATGGTTGGAGATACATTGCGGACTGATATCCTTGGTGGCAATAAGTTTGGAGTTAAAACAATGCTGGTTCTTTCGGGAAATACTCGTGAAGATAATTACGAATCGCAGATTCGATCTACGGGTATTATTCCTGATTTCGTCTGTAAATCTATTATGGAATGAAATATAATTACAACGTCCGTGATTTCGATATTAAACGGTATCCATCAACAACGAACAGATCTCTTCAGCCCTGGAATGCAGCTGATGAATTGATCTTGGAGTTCATAGGCGACTTGAATGATGAGCCTGAGTCTACAGCATTGATAAACGATCGCTTTGGTTTTCTTGCCACTACCCTTTTTAAGTTGCAGCCACTTTCAGTGGTAAACCATAAGAGTCACCAAAAAGCTATTGAAAGGAATTATGTAAGCAACTCTTTAGTGTTGAAATCACGCTCAATTAAAACTTCTTTGGAATCTCTTCCTGATACTGATGTAGGAGTGATAAAGATTCCGAAATCTTTAGAGGCTTTTGAATTTTATCTGCAGTTATTACACCAATCATTAAAAGAAAATGGTGTCATCGTATGTGGATTTATGACCAAATACTTCACGCCACAATTACTCGAAATTAGCAGTAAATATTTTGAAGAAGTCGAGCAATCTAAAGCGAAGAAAAAAGCCCGATTACTTATTCTAAAAAATAAGAAAGAAATTGAGCACCAAACAGTTACGATCGACATCAAATTTGGCGACAAGGTGTACAAACAGCACCCGGGCGTATTTTCCTCCGATCATATTGACTATGCTACTCAATTCCTTTTAGAACATCTTTCAATCAAAGAATCAGAAAACAATATTCTTGATCTGGCTTCCGGTAATGGCGTGATTGCGGACCATATCTTACATCAAAAACCGAACTCTGAAGTTCATTTAGTAGACGATTCTTTCCTTGCAGTTGAATCCTCAAAAATGAATGTAAATGAAAGCGCGCATTTCCATTGGAATGATTCTCTGGAAGATTTTGATGATGAATCACTTGATCTGGTAGTTTCTAATCCTCCCTTCCATTTTGAATACGAAACCAACATTGAAGTTACAATTAGCCTGTTTACTCAGGTTCAAAGATGTTTAAATGAATCCGGAAGATTTGTTTTGGTAGCAAATAAACATCTGAACTATAAAACTCATTTAGATAAATTGTTTAAAACCTGCTCCATTACTGCAGAGAACGATAAGTTTGAAATTTATGAATGCTTGAAATAGATAATTGAGGAATCATGATCAGACCTTACATCTTAGCTGAAACTAACTGGAAGCATTTAAAAGATGCGGATATTGAACTTGCTGTATTGCCTTGGGGAGCTACGGAAGCTCATAATTACCATCTTCCCTATGCTACTGATAACATTGAAGGCAAAGCAATTGCTGAAGAATCAGCCAGAATTGCCTGGGAAAATGATGCGAATGTAATTGTACTGCCGAATATTCCATTCGGTGTAAATACCGGTCAATCTGATATCTATCTGGACATAAATCTTAACCCAAGTACTCAGTTTCAAATACTAAAAGACATCATTGAAGTGCTGAACAGACAGGGTATTCATAAATTTATGATCCTTAACAGTCATGGTGGTAACGACTTTAAGTCAATGGTTCGGGAACTTGGACTTTTGTATCCGGGTATGTTTATCTGCGTAACTTTCTGGCCAAAAATGTTAGACCGGCAAAAATATTTTACTGATCCAGGTGATCATGCTGATGAAATGGAAACCAGTTTAGTCCTTCATCTGGAACCAGACTTAGTATTACCGGAAAAAGTATGGGGCGATGGAGCTGAAAGAAAAAACAAGATAGCTGCTTTTAATGAAGATTGGGCTTGGAGTGAACGCCCTTGGTCTAAGGTTACAAAAGATACCGGAATCGGAGACCCAAAAGCTTCTACCGCTGAAAAAGGAGAGCGATTCTTTAAAGATATATGCCAAAAAATGGCTCAGCTTTTTATAGATCTTAGCAAGGCTGATATTGATGATCTTTACGAATAGCGTATCAATGTCCTTGTTTTATAATCCGGAAAGACTATTTTTGCAGCTAAATCTTCCTGATCACATTCACTCCATCTCTAACCGGAAGTAACACTTGCTCTACCCTTTTATCCTCAGCAACAATTTTGTTGAATGCAGCAATGGCCTCAGCTTTTTTGTCTTCCGGATCGAGTACGGTTCCATCCCATAGAACATTATCCGCAATAATGAGTCCACCCGAATTTAATAATGGCATTACCTGCTCAAAATAAAACGAGTATCTCAATTTATCTCCATCCAGATAAACCAGATCGAATGTACCGGTGAGCTCTTTAATTGTGCTCTGAGCGTTTCCACGGATCATTGTAACCTTATGCCCTGCATCACTTTTATTAAAATGATTCTGAGCTATTTTCTGGTACTTCAGGTTCATCTCGAGGGTGATCACTTCTCCATCTTCCGGTAAAGCTTCCGCCATCATTACTGCTGAATAACCTGTAAAAGTTCCTATCTCAAGTATTCGCTTTGCGCCTGATATCTTTACCAGCATTTTAAGAAGTTGTCCAACCACTCTCCCACTCAGCATGTCTATGTATTGGAGTTCTTCATCGCTGGAGTTGATCAGATTTTGAATATCCTTACTTTCGGGACTCGTATGAACTTCCGAATATTTATCAATTTCAGGATTCGTAATTTGAACGATTGGTTTGTCTCTGTGCTTCTTCATAATTGAAAGATAAGGCAGAACACCCTATCATCACCAAAAAGAATTGAATTGAATTTTATCCCTGCTAAAGAATCTCGTTTTCTGATCTGGTTTTTTGACCTGTATACCCGTTGGTTACTTAGACGTCGTTTTAAGAATATCTTTATTAAGCAAGATTATAAGGCGGATACTGACGCAAAGACTGTGTATTACATAAACCATAATTTATGGTGGGATGGTTTACTTCCACTTTACTTAAGTAGAAATGTATTTCATCAAACAGCACGGGCTTTTATGGAGGATAAGCAGATGCGTAAGCACCGGTTTTTTTCCAAAATTGGAGCATTTTCAATAAACCTTTCTGATCCCCGATCCACTTTAAGATCACTCAGATTCGCTATTGATAGTTTGAAGAAGCTAAATTCAAGTTTATACATTTATCCAGAAGGAGAAATCACTCCTGTTTCAGCTTCAAAGCCTGAGTTTAAGAAAGGAATGGCTTGGTTATATCAAAATACGGATATAGAAATCGATTTCGTCCCAATTGCTTTTTATTCTCATACATTTCGCGACAGTAAGCCTGAATTATATATTAATATTGGAAAGCGATCAGAGATAGACCGGTCTTTGGCTAAAGATGAATTGACTTCCCGGTTTGAAGAAGATGTTCATCAACTGCTCATAGAAACCAGAGATGTAGCCGGATTTTCAGACGAAGGTTTTAAAAAGATCTAGCTTATAATCACCAAGTCCATTCATAGAACATCTTAAACCTTTGAACCCAATGAGGCTTTCTATTCGCAAATCTAAGACGCATTCTTACTGCCGGCCAAAACTTTTTTGAATAAATATTTTCAGGATAAATATATTCTGAAATGCCTTCTGAAACAGACACCTTTCCATCTTTATGCATTATAGCCTGACCTAAAAACCGTTGGTAAAAAGGTCCGTCATCCAGCGGTAATGCCGCCTGTACAGTAACTTCGTTGTCCTTCGACTTCAAGGTTAATTTTCTGGCTGATCGTAATCCAAACATATTTCTGAGAAATCCTTCCGTCTCAACAGAAGAAAATTCATCTATTACTTCCCCATTTTCATTTGAGATCAACCAAGCTTTATACTGCTTTTCATTTGTTCTGTTCATCACGTAATAGATCAGAGTAGAATTCTCAAAATGATATCTTCCCCAGTACCAATCTTTAAAATCTGCTTTCATAGGTTCTAAACCAACATTATGATCGTGATAACCGGAACCATTAAAAGCGATCTTTTGAAAACCAGACTTCCCTTTTATCTCAATTGAACCTGATACTTCTGCTTTTGGTTGAATCAAATTCCAGAAATGATGCTCGTTCGGATTTTTTGAATCGATTGATGGTTCAGTAATTATAGAACTGTTGAATTCGAGCTCTGCTTTAATTGAATGACCGGATGCTAAAACATCATTCAACACGAGCGAATAAACCAACTTTGAATCGTTTTCAGATTTTGAAAAGCTGTGAGGACCTACCGAACACAAGCCTGAATCCTTATTCCAATTAAAATCATCAGCTGAATATTCCACAAAGCTATAGAACTCTGTTTTATTTCTGTTGTAGATTGAGATACTGACCGCGGGAAATTCATCCGGATCGGTAGAATTTTTTTCGATATTTCGAATGTATTCCGGAGAAAAAGGATTTCCCTGATAGAAAATGACAACAATAGACCAATTACCATCTTTGCTCAATGCATCAAAATACCACCACTCGTATCCTCCGGATGGCTTATTTGGAAAAGGGTTTTCGTCTAAATGATCTGTAGAAATATTCATACGGAATGATCAGAATCTTTTAAGTGAACTACAACCTCAGCTTCATTAACTTCCATCACTAAATGATGATCTTTTTATACATATCAGTAGGCTTTTTAATTTATACGAGTTTTATACTTGGTATGAATTTGATTGATTTTAAAGGTTTAAAGAACACAATCGTTCCCGACTCTTCTGAAAAACCAAAAGTCAGTATTTGTATACCGGCAAGAAATGAAGCTACGGTGATAGAACGCTGTGTGACTTCGGCTCTTAAACAAAACTATCCCAATTTTGAAGTTCTTGTTCTGGATGATCAATCTACGGATGGCACAGGAGAAATTTTAGATAAGCTTTCGGGAATCATTAATAACCTGATACACATCAAAGGAAAAGAAAAACCAAATGAATGGCTCGGGAAACCATGGGCTTGCCATCAGCTTAGTGAAGCAGCTTCCGGCGAGATTTTAATTTTCATCGATGCAGATGTTTGGTTAGACGAGGATGCAATTCCTAAAGCAGTTGCAGAGCTTTCTGATGTAGATGCAATAACAGTATGGCCGGAACAGATTGTCGAATCTTTCTGGGAAAAACAGGTCATTCCTTTGGTCTACTTTGCATTATATACATTACTTCCGTCCAGATATGTGGAAGAAGCTCCAAAATGGCTTCCCTCCTTTTTAAGAAAGAGATTAGCTCCAAAATTCGCTGCAGCCTGTGGACAGTTTATAGCTTTTAATAAAAGTGTCTACTCAAAAATAAATGGTCATGAATCTGTAAAAGATCAAATTATTGAAGATGTTGAATTAGCTAAAACCATCAAGAGTAGAAGATTAACATTGAAAATGCTTCATGGTGTAGATTCAGTTTTTTGCAGGATGTATTCGAATGACAGTGAATTATGGAATGGACTAAGAAAAAATTTTTTTGTGGGCTTTGGTAAAAACACTGTTCTCTTTTTATTGATGTCCGTTTTGCATCTTATTGTATTTGTAGCTCCTTTTTTTACTTTTATATATGGTTTTAAAGTCAATTCTGTTGAATTACTTATTTGGTCTTCAATCTCATTGATGCTGATATTTACACAACGCGCGATACTTAATTTTATATTCAAGTGGGATATCTATTCTTCTTTCACACATTCTATTGGAGTGCTTTGGTTTCAGGTTCTTGGAATACAGTGCCTGATAGATCATTTTACCGGAAAATCAGTTAGCTGGAAAGGAAGAAATTTAGACTAGAATTTTCTTCACATTATTTTCATAAAAGTTTTCTTTTTTGATGTCGGATATACATATTCCATCAATGAAAGTGATCATCGAGAAATACCTCAAATACCTGGCTGTTGAGAAGAATGCTTCACCTCACACCATCACTTCATATGGGAATGATCTGACATCTTTTTTAGAATTTTGTGCACAACACGAAGATTCAGACCCAGAACAAATTTCGGTTAACTCTATAACACGGTTAACAATCCGGCTTTGGCTTGGTGAACTTTCCGAAAAAGGAATGGCAAAGAGTTCAATTGCCCGCAAAGTAGCCACGCTCAGATCTTTTTTTAAGTATTGTTTTAAGAGAGGTCACATTGATAAGAACCCAGCGCAGTTGTTAGTGGTACCGAAAAAAGACAGAACGCTGCCTAAAACGGTGAACTCGGCCGATATTGAACGAATGATGGATTCAATAAATACCGATACTCCTTCAGGAAGACAAGATAAAGCGCTGCTTGAATTATTTTACGGAACCGGAATTCGTTTAAGCGAGTTAATAAATTTAAACCGTGAACAAGTTGATCTTAGAAATAATCAAATTAATGTTACCGGAAAAGGAAATAAACAGCGCATTATTCCATTAGGTAATAAAGCTATTACAGCATTAAAAGAACATCTTGAAACAAAAGAGAAATTATTTGGAAGCCAAACAGACGGAGATGCTGTAAAAGGTCTATTTCATTCTGCACACGGACAACGAATGTATGCAAGAAACGCTCAACGTATTGTCGAGAAATATTTAACTAAAACTAGCGAGGTAACACAAAAGAGCCCTCACGTATTAAGGCATAGTTTTGCAACACACATGCTTGATAACGGGGCGGATATCAGAATAATTAAAGAGTTTTTGGGTCACGCCAATTTAGCAGCAACCCAGATCTACACTCATACCAGTGTAGAGAGACTCAAAAATGTGTATGAGAATGCACATCCAAGAGCTAAAACGTAAAACTAATAGGAGAACAAATGAATATTTCATTCACCTCAAGACATTTTGATGCAAGCGAAAATCTTAAAGAATTTAGTAAAGGAAGTGTTGAGAAATTAGAACACTTTTACGATCGTATAGTATCTTGCGATATTGTTCTGGAGCCTACATCTGATCCCAAATATCCTCAAAAAGCAGAACTTATAATTAAAGTACCCAGAAAAGTTATTGCCGTGAATGAAAAAGCTGAGTCTTACGAGAAAGCAGTGGCCGTTGCTGTAGATGTTGCAACGCGTCAACTAAAACGATATAAACAAAAACTACAAGAAGTCTATTAATGCCATTTACCGCCAGCGAGCCTATTCCTCGTAAAGAAAAGATCAGCGTTTCTTATTTGGTTCAAAAACTAAGAGAACGAGTTCAGCTTAATCTAACCGCATGCACTTCCGGTGATTGCTCTGAATATAAATATGTTTATGAAGTTGATCTTCACAGACCGGGGATGGCTCTTGCCGGCTACACTGATCTTTTTACTTATAAGAGAATTCAGATAATAGGTAACACTGAAACTCAATTTCTGGATCATCTGCCAAATTCTGAACAGATAAAAGCATTCACAAACATTACCGATTTCGATTTGCCGGTTATCTTTTTAACCGATGGTAACAAGCTTTCAGATGATTTAATTAAAATTGCAGAGAAAGCTTCCATTCCAATCTACTCTACTCCGGTAGAAACTACTCGATTTATGTTTTTACTTCGGGATTTTCTGGAAGATCAGTTTGCAACCCAAACTATGGTTCATGGCGCTATGGTAGATGTGTACGGGATTGGGATTTTAATAGCAGGAAAATCCGGAATAGGAAAAAGTGAAGTAGCTCTTGATCTTATTGAGCGTGGCCACCGTTTAGTTGCTGATGATGTAGTTATGCTTACCAAGAAGAGTAACGTACTTATGTCTTCTGCCACGGAAATGAGTAAACACTTTATGGAGATCCGCGGACTTGGTATTGTGGATGTGATGTCGATGTTTGGTATCCGCTCAATTCGATATCAAAAAAGACTGGAGGTTGTATTAGAACTTACTCTTTGGGACGAAACACGAGATGTTGAGCGGACTGGGCTCAATCATGACTCTGTCTCTATATTAGGTCTGGATATTCCTTTAATTCACCTTCCAATCACTCCCGGTAAAAATATAACTGTAATCGCCGAAGTGATTGCCATGAATTATTTATTGAAACATTATGGCTACGATCCCGCAAAAGCATTCCAAGACAGGATCCAGTCAAAAATAGCAAGCAAAACCGGAGATTTCGATCCGACTCCAAGAAGAGCGATCGAATATTTTGAAGGAGATGTTGAGTAACATTAGAATGTTTAGTTAGTCTTTGACTAGGAAACTACTAGTGCGTAAATTTGTTGGGTTTTTAAAATAGGATATGTCATTACATAATCATTATTACTACGATGAGGAAAGCTGCGAATTTATACCAATGGAGTATAATAAAGCAGAACAAATCATCTATAACTTATCTATCTGGATATTAACCGGTGTGTTTTTATCGGGACTGGGTATTATTTTTCTTTCCAGCTATGTCGGTACACCGGCTGAGCTAGCGCTGAAAGCTGAAAATGAAATTCTCTATAAGCAGCTTGAAACCACCAAAAAATCAATTTTAGATATTGACAGCCAGCTTAAAGAAATTGCAGAAGCTGACAATGAAGTTTATCGATCTGTATTAGGTTTGGAGGAAATTTCAACTGATGAGCGTGAAGCAGGCTCAGGTGGAGGTGCACCTAACCCGGAATTCGACGTTTATAATCAATCCACAGCAGATCTTTTGAGATGGACATCTTCAAAAATTGATAATCTTGAGCGACGCATCAGTATACAAAAACTTAGTTTTGAAGAACTCAAGCAATCTTACAACACCAATAAGGATAAATTACAACACTTACCTGCTATAAAGCCAACGGCCGGTATTTTACTGAGTAGTTTTGGAATGAGAGAGCATCCTGTTTTAGGTTATACAAGAACACATGGAGGTGCTGACTTTCGCGCTGACATCGGAAGTTCTGTTTATTCTACCGCTAACGGAAAGATTAAGTATGTCGGACTTAGAGGAACTCTTGGACGTATAATAGTTATTGATCATGGATATGGATATGAAACACTTTATGCTCACCTTTCCAGTGTTCCAAAAGATATTAAGCGTGGAACTGAAGTAAAAAGAGGTCAACTAATCGGTTATTCCGGTAACTCAGGATTAACGGAAGGTCCTCATCTTCACTACGAGATTCATTTAAACAAACAGAAAGTGAATCCTATCAATTATCTTTTTGCCGATATCTCACCTGAAGAATATCTCCTCTTTCAGGAAATAGCCAGAAAGAACACTAAATCTATGGACTGATTGCACATTATTTTGCAATTCCAATAAGCATAAGTCCTCCCTTTTCTTTTTCTTGAATCAAATTTCAAATCTCAATTTGTATTCATGAAACTGAACAAATTCTACTTTATCCTATTTGCTCTATTTTTAGCTATTCCAGGAGTAAGTCAACCTCTGGTTAAGCAAAACATCAAAGAAACATCCGATAAACTCATTAAATCAGCACTGGCTAATAACCTGGGTTTTGAAAGATTAGCTCATTTAACAGACTATTATGGTCCCAGATTAAGTGGCTCTGTAGTTCTTGAACAAGGAATTGCTTGGGTAGTTCAGGAAATGGAAAAAGACGGTTTTGACAGAGTTTGGACTCAGCCTGTGACTGTCCCTCATTGGGTGCGTGGAAAGGAATCTGCAACACTTGACGCACCAATTCAAAAAGAACTACCGATGGCAAGTCTGGGTGGAAGTGTTGGAACTCCGGAAGAAGGAATCACTGCCGAAATTTTGTTGGTTAAGAGTTTTGAGGATCTTGAAGAAAGAGGATCTGAAGCAAAAGGAAAGATCGTACTCTTCAATGTTCCCTTTACCACATATGGACAAACTGTTCAATATAGAGTTAACGGTGCTTCTGCGGCTGCTAAGCACGGAGCCGTTGCAAGTGCACTGGCATCTGTGGCCTCTTATTCTATGCAAACTCCACATACAGGGACTATGAGCTATGAAGATGGTGTTAAAAAAATTCCTCATGCAGCTATTACTGTTGAAGATGCCAATCTGATTGAGCGATTTATCAAACGAGGTGAGACCGTTACTATTACTTTAAAGATGGAAGCTGAAAATTTACCGGATGCACAATCCAGAAATGTGATTGCTGAAATAAAGGGAAGTGAGTTTCCTGAAGAGATCATCGTTATGGGTGGACATATTGACGCCTGGGATAATGGACACGGAGCTATGGATGATGGCGGAGGCTGTGTTGCGGCCTGGGAAGCTCTAAGATTGATAAAAGAAACAGGAGTCCGCCCAAAAAGAACTATTCGTGTTGTTCTTTGGACAAATGAAGAAAACGGTTTAAGAGGCGCAAATGAATATTTAAGATGGGTAAAAGAAGATGAGAAATCATTAGATAATCATATTCTGGCTATGGAATCGGATGCCGGTGTTTTTGATCCAATTGGTTTTGGATTTAGCGGAAGTGACGATGCTTATAAAATACTGGTCGAGATTGGTAAAATGCTCAAATCTGCTGACTCAGGTGAAGTAAGAAAAGGTGGCGGAGGTGCTGATATTGGTCCGTTAATGAGAAATGGTGTTCCCGGAATGGGCTTAAATGTTGATGGTAGTAAATACTTTTGGTTTCATCATACAGCGGTTGATACGATAGACAAGCTAAATATTGATGATTTCAATGAGTGTGTGGCAACTATGGCTGTATTTGCATATGCTGTTGCAGATCTGGATGTAAGATTACCCCGTTAAGAAATATTTTCAGCTAACCACTTTTCTGCCAGTTGATCTCCTGCTTTGATGGATTTTTTTACCCATTCCAGCAGGAGCTCTTCCCTCCTGTTTTCAGATAAAGCCCATTCAGATTTTGGAAGCGATCTGCGTAATCTGGTTGAAGTATCATACAAACAAATTGCTGCGCTCACGGATATATTAAAACTCTCACTAAAACCGGACATCGGTATTTTTACAAAAGCATCGGCTTGTTCCATAACCTGATCAGTAACGCCATCTAGTTCAGTACCAAAAACCAAAGCAGTTGGTTTTGAAATATCCAATTCATCTAAATTGTGATCGTTTTCATGTGGAGTTGTAGCTACAATTTGGTATCCCTTTTCTCTTAAAATTTCGAAACAATCCTCAACATTATCTGAATCAGGATTTTTATAACGATGTAATGAAAGCCATTGATCAGCTCCGATAGTAACTTCCGATGATGCATCAAAAACATTATTATTTTCAATCACATGAACATCCTGTATTCCAAAACCGTCGCAACTTCTTAATACAGCACTAGCATTATGCGGTTGATAAATATCTTCCAAAACGACAGTGATGTGTTCTGTTCTGTTATCTAAAACATCATTGATACGTTCCCATCTGGCTTCAGAAATAAACTCCTTCAGATACTCAATTAATTGTTTGTTCATGTGTATAATTTAAATAAAAAAAGCCGTCTCTTATTCAGAAACGGCTTTAGTAAAATCAATTTTATCAGTTACAACGAAAAGTAAATCCTTTCTTTCGGATCGTTTCGATATAATCAGTTTCGGTATATTCACGAATTTTCTTTCTCAGATAGCTGATGTAAACGTTTATATAATTGGTTTGTGTATCGAAGTGAATATCCCACACTTTTTCAGCAAGCTCTTCCTGTGTGATTATTCTATTTTTATTCTTTATAAAATATACAAGCAGATTAAACTCATTATTGGTGAGCTGAAGCTTGTTATCGTTTACAGTGCATTCTCTTTTCAATAAATGAACATTAATTTCACCGCAGGTAAGAGTTTGATCTCCTGAAGATTCTGTTCTACGCTGAATGGCTTCCATCCTTGCCAGTAGCTCTTCAGTATTAAAAGGTTTGGTCAGATAATCATCTGCTCCAACTTTAAGACACTTTACTTTAACATCTGTTTCCTGCTCACCCGAAAGAATTAGTACCGGAGTAACTACCCCTTCGTCTCTGATCTGCTTACATACTTCGTAACCGTCACCATCAGGTAATCCAAGATCGAGAACAATCATTTCAAATTTTTCACCGGTTGCTAAAGCCTGACCATCCTTAGCTGTTTCCGCTGTAATTACTGTATTGTCGTTATGTTCCAAAACTGCTTTTACAAGCGTTCTAACTGAAGGATCGTCTTCAACAACAAGAATTTTCATATGCTATTTATATTAGTTGACTGATCAGGTTACTCTTTAATATTAGTTAGAAAAAATTAACAAACATTAGAAAGAAAACCTAACCACTGTTCAAAAATTATTAGAAATTAGTATCCGTTTTCCTTAAGCCAGAGCTTACTTTCCTCTATAAATGGTTGCGAGAGCTTATGTTGCGCTTTTATTGATTTAAACTGAGCGTTAAATCCTTGCTTTTTTAATTTTTCGATTTCTTTCTGTTGAGGCTCGGGGAAAACGCTCTTATCCTCGGTTCCATGTAAGGCCAAAATGTTAATATGTTTCGCTTCATGCAGCCTGTCTTTAAAAACCTCGGTTTTTATTCTGGCCCCAATTATAATTACTTCATTCACATGCTTCCATCTCGAAAGCATAAAATAGCCCGCTAGATATCCGCCCATAGAATACCCAAATAAACATATTCGATTCACTTCTATGTTTGGCAATAATCCATCGATGATCTCCTGAACGAATTCAGATGATAATTCCATAGACTTAACAAATTGTTGCTGCTCTCCGTCATATAAATACCAACTCCTTCCCCAGTCTTCCACTTTTTTAGTGCGAGTCTCATCATAGATGGGATAAGGCGCCTGAATAAATAAATGATAACCTTCTATTTCTGTTAGTGGATTCAATATTTTTTCAAAGCGATCAATATTTTGATTAAATCCGTGTAAATAGACAATCAAAGGCTTTTTTCCTTTTTCCCCTGTCTCATACAATTTATACGGCACTTCTATTTTGAAGGACGCCTTACCGGAAATCAACACTTCTTTCATATAATTTTTAGTCTTACGATAGCACTTTTATTCCTTTTAATAAATGAAATTATGGATTGGCATTTGAGGCGATACCTCTTACTTTTGGATGAGTAAATCATCATCAGAAAAAATATATATATGTCAGTGATTCGCAACGATTGGACCGAAGAAGAAATCTCAGAGATCTACAACACTCCATTGATGGAGTTAATATATAGAGCTGCTACAGTCCATCGTGAATATCATGAAACAGGCGAAGTTCAGGTTTGTACCCTTCTCTCGATAAAAACAGGTGGTTGTTCGGAAGACTGCGCTTACTGCCCGCAATCAGCTCGTTACGACACCGGGGTTGATTCAGAGAAGCTGATGCCTAAGGAAATGATCCTGGCTTCGGCTGAGCGAGCTAAAGAAGCCGGAAGTACTCGTTTTTGTATGGGTGCAGCCTGGAGAAGTGCCAGACGAAACAAAGATTTTGATGAAGTTTTAGATGTAGTTTCTTCTGTAGCTGATATGGGACTGGAAGTGTGCGCCACACTTGGAATGCTGAATGATGAACAAGCTGCTCAACTTAAAGAAGCCGGATTATATGCTTACAATCACAATCTGGATTCCAGCGAAGACTTTTATAAAAAGATCATCACTACCCGTTCTTATGATGATCGCTTAGATACCATCAAAAAAGTTCAGGACAACAATATTTCGGTTTGTTCGGGTGGAATTATTGGAATGGGCGAAACGCATGAAGACAGAATCGGTTTGCTTTACACACTGTCTAACTTAGATCAACACCCGGAATCTGTTCCTGTAAATGCTTTGATCGCTGTAAAAGGAACGCCGATGGAAAATCAGCCTAAAGTACCAAGCTGGGATATGGCTCGAATGATCGCAACGGCCAGAATTTTGATGCCGCAATCTATGGTTCGCCTTTCTGCAGGACGTGTTAGAATGAACTTCGAAGAACAAGCACTTTGTTTTATGGCAGGTGCTAATTCCATCTTTACCGGTGAGAAATTACTTACCACCGACAACAACGAACTAGACGAAGATATGTATATGTTTGAGTTGTTTGGATTGAAGCCAAGACCTTCTTACAAAAATGCAAAGCCAGAGCATGTGCCGGTTAATGTTTGATTAGTTGACCATAAATTTGATTTTACCTAGCTCCGATGCTCTGCGTCGGAGCATTTTTTGACATTTCAGATTATTTTCAGATTAAATAGATCTTTTTAAATAAGATCTATTTCATAAAGATTAAAGCTTAGCTGATTTGTTCCGACGCAGAGCATCGGAACAAGGAATAGCCTAAACATATTCCAGTACAGGCATAATAACGGTAAACATTTACAAACTCTTTCTTAGCAGTACTTGTAAATCTTAGATAAGAAGGTGACTTTCAATTAACCCAAAAATGACTCAATGAAATCACTTTCTTTTATTTTACTCGCTTTTTTCACAGCTGTATCCTGTACAACAGAAAAAAAGCAGCAAAAAACTACCGATTTTGAAACCGTACAGGATTCTACCTCCATCCTCTTTTCTGTAGAAGGACTCAGCCAACCTGAAGCAGTTCGGTATGTTGAATCACAAAATGTGTATTTCATTTCGAATTTCAATGGTGGTGGAAATGATCTCGATTCCAACGGATTTATTACCAAAGTAGATGCTGAAGGAAATGTAGTTGAAATGAATTTCATGACCGGAACAGATGAATACCCACTTCATGCTCCACGAGGTATGTATATCGAAAATGGTTCGCTTTGGGTGGCAGATGTCGCCGGTGTTCATGTCTTTGACACCAAAACAGGAGCTCAACAAAAGTTCATTGATTTCTCATCATTTCAGCCGGGATTCCTTAATGATGTTTCGGGAGATGGCTCCGGAAGCATTTATGTAACTGACACCGGAAAACCGATCGTTTATAAAATAGAAAACGACTCTCCTTCTGTATTCTTGGACTCTCTGGCTATTTATCCAAATGGAGTGACCTATGATTCAGAGAATGAACTATTTGTTCTTGCACCATGGAGACAAGACACTACGTTCTATTCTTTCAATTCAGCAGGAGAAGTTAATACTCACTACACCTTCCAAGGTGGAAATTTTGATGGCTTAGAATATGATGAAGGCATGTTATTGGCAGCAAGTCAGGTTGACCAAAGCATCCGTGTACATGACGGTAGTTCAAACAAAATACTGATCCATACCATTGGCAGACCGGCAGATATTGGCATCGACAGAACCAATAAGATCATTGCTGTTCCTTACATTGCGCTCAATCGTGTAGATTTCTGGGGATACTCCCGGAACTAAATCTGTTCAGAGTAATTAACATAGTAACAATAGATAAATTAACCTGTTGATCTAATTAATGATACACATCGAAGACGAACAAAAAGAACTTGATCGCCTTACCAGACTAGCTGAATTCGACATAGATTATTCCAAAGATTTTGAAGATCTGGATGATCTGTCAAAGCTTGCTGCTCATATTTCGGGCACACCAATCTCATTGATCAATCTGATCGGTGCCAACACACAGTGGTCGATCTCAGATTACGGAATTGAACAGGAACAGATGCCCCGAAAAGATTCGATTTGTGATCATACCATTTATGAAGAGGAATATTTAGAGCTTTCTGATCTGGATAAAAGCGAAGAATTCAAGGATAAGCCTTATATAGTGGGTGAACCCAAGTTGAAGTATTATTTCGGGATTCCTCTTCGCACTAAAGATGGCATTAACATAGGAGCTATTTGTGTGATGGATCAAACCAATCACTCCTTCCCTCCTGAAAAGATCGAAATGTTCAAGATCATAGCTGATGAAGTTATGAGACGACTGGAGCATTATAAATTAGTCAAAGATCTACGGGAAAAACTGGAAGAAGCAGATGATGTTTCCCGAAAAGTTAGTCATGATATTCGCGGACCTATTGGTGGCATAATTGGACTTTCCCAGATCATAAGAGATAATGCAGAAGAGCAGGATATTTCCAATATTATTGAATTGATCGAAATGATCAACAAAGGTGGAAAAACCGTTCTTGAACTGGCTGATGAGATCCTGTCAACACACAGAAAAAGTGATGAAAAGCCGGATTTTAAAAGAGAATCATTTGATCTTTCCACTCTTAAAGAAAAACTGATTGATCTGTACAAGCCCCAGGCACAGCTTAAAGACATTGACTTCAGAGTTCAGATCGAAATTGTAAACAAAGAGCTGCTGTTCCCCAAAAACAAAATGCTACAGATCTTCGGAAATATGATCTCGAATGCAATAAAGTTTACAAACCCGAATGGCAATGTTGTTGTTAATTTGGCTTTTGGAGAAATCAAAGACTCCAGAGCTATGTTAAACTTCACTGTTAAAGATGACGGCGTTGGAATGACTGATCAACAAATTGAACAAATGCTGAACCATCAGGCACAATCTACTCCCGGAACAAATGATGAGCGCGGTTTTGGTTTCGGATTTCAACTTTCAAAGCATTTGGTAAATACACTGAAAGGAACTATTGAAATTAAATCAGAGCCCAACAAAGGGACCGAGATTCTGGTACATCTTCCGGTAAAGATATTCGATCAAAAGAATTAGATATCTTTGTAATTATCTAATTCCAGAGTCCAGTCGTATTCCAGAAAACTTACAGACGGATTAGCATCCTGTGGAATGATCTCATACTTCTTCAGCATTTCTACCGCTCCTGATTTGCCTCCGAAGTCAGCTCTAAACCAACTCATCAGCGCATTTACTTTAACCTTATCTTTTTCTGAATCGTACTGAGTAGTCTTTTCCAGATATTGTTTCGAGGAGATATCGAGTTGCTCCTCTACCCTTTCAGGATCATAAATAGCAATATACGGACATGCTTTGGCTCCGCAATTTAATGCAAAGTGAACCCGTGGATCAACTTCTTCCCAACGGAACATCACTTCGTAATCGCTTGGGAACCATTTATCCCAATACCCCATAGAAAGTTTGATCTTTGAATGACGAATAATTCCATGCTCAATAGTATCAAAACTCAATTCTTTTCCGGCTATGGTAACTTGTGGCGATGAAAAGAAATTGTATCCGAAAAATGAGTTTCGGTCTTCAAAGAGTTCCGGCTTATCCAGCAACAAGATCTGAACGTATGCATTGTAGATATTCAACCAAAAAGCCTTTTTCTCAGATTCTGTATCCAGATCAGCATTTAATTTCTTTTGAGAAACCTCAGCGAGCTTACTTTCAATCTGTTTAGTTGGTTTACCATCCCGAACGTTTTGCAACAAGATCATAGACAATTCGGCAAATGAGGTATCCGTATTCAGGCTATCCATTTCCTGAGCTTGAAGGTTTTGTACAGAAAGAAGCACAAAAATGGTTAAAAACAGGATGTAAATCGGTTTCATATTTAAGGTGTTCATTAATTGAAATCTGTTGCGCTAATAACTTCGTAATTTAATATCATCCAATGTGCATTTAATATCATCACAAAATTATAAATAAGTTAATGGCGATAAGTATCATTATCCCAACATATAACGAAGAAAAAACAATCCCGGATTTATTGGCTCATCTTTCTGCAGGAATTAACCACTTGAAAGACGCCGAAATTTTGGTGATCGATGGCGGAAGTACAGATAACACTGTTGAATTGGTTTCCGAATTGGGATTCACATGCATTCGTTCCGAACGAAAAGGCCGTGCTGCACAGATGAATGTTGGTGCAGAGCATTCAAAGAATGATATACTTTATTTTATTCATGCCGATTCCATCCCTCCTGCTTCTTTTGCTGATGATATTTCAGAATCTTTGGAAATGGGATTTCAATCCGGATGTTATCGCTATAAATTCGATGAATATCCTACACCTCTGTTAAAAATAAATGCATACTGCACTCGATTTGATCGAATTATGGTTCGTGGTGGTGACCAAACATTATTTATCACCCGAAGTTTGTTTGATGAACTTGGAGGCTTCAGAGAAGATTACAGAATCATGGAAGATTATGATCTGATCGAGAAAATTCAGAAATCTGCTAACTTTCGGATCATCCAGAAAGATGCCATCGTTTCATCCCGAAAATATGAAGATAACGGCTACTTCAGAGTTCAGATCGCTAATCTCACCGTTTTTATGATGTACTTTGCAGGCGCCTCACAGGAAATGATGTGCCATGCGTATTCGAATATGTTGGATTATAGGTAGTTGCTTTGAGTGCCAAGGAAGCACGAAGGCACAAAAGTAAAGTACTTACGATCCTCTTTTTAATAGCTGGAGTTCTTTATCACTTTGACATAATTTATTACCCTTCTTTGTCATCATTTTTTGATATTTGAACCCTGTTTTTGACACCTTAAAATTGAATTTAAACTCCTCAGTAAAAAGAATACATGCTTGATCATATTGAATACGAAAGCAACGAGTTAATTGACAGACTACCTGAGCACTTAAAGCAGTTCATCAAGCCACAGAATTACGAAGATTACACTCCGATTGATCAGGCTGTTTGGCGTTATGTGATGAAACGTTTGGTTAGTCATCTGTCTAAAGTAGCTCATGATTCTTATTTGGAAGGATTAAAGAAAACGGGTGTTAGTCTTGATGAAATTCCAAGTATGTATGGAATGAATCGGATTTTAAAAGAAATTGGTTGGGCCGCTGTTGCTGTGGATGGATTTATACCTCCCAATGCTTTTATGGAATTTCAGGCGTACAAGATCTTAGTAATTGCATCTGATATCAGACAATTAGAAAATATACAGTACACTCCTGCCCCGGATATTATCCATGAATCCGCGGGACATGCTCCAATTATTGCAAATCCTGATTACGCCGAGTATTTGAGAAGATTAGGAGCTATTGGCGCAAAGGCGATTCTCTCGAAGCATGATATGGATGTTTACGAAGCTGTCAGAAAGTTATCGATCTTAAAAGAAGCTAAAGGCACTCCTCAAGAAGAAATTGATGCCGCTGAATCAGAGATCGAAGCACTTCAGGAGAAAAAAGTCGAACTTTCAGAGATGGCCAAGATCAGGAATTTGCAGTGGTGGTCAGTTGAATATGGCCTGGTTGGTACTATTGACGATCCTAAGATCTATGGAGCAGGTCTTTTATCTTCTATTGGTGAAAGTCTTTCCTGCTTAAAAAATGACGTGAAAAAAATTCCTTATTCCATCGAAGCAGCAACACAGGAATTTGATGTTACTAAACCACAGCCTCAACTGTTTGTAACGCCTGACTTTTCGTACTTAATGCAGGTTTTGGAGGAGTTTGCGAACAATTTAAGTTTGAGAAAAGGTGGCAGCAAAGGATTACAGAAGCTCATTAATTCACAGATGGTGGGCACTATCGAGTTGAGTACCGGACTTCAGATTTCCGGAAACTTTTCCAGAACTATACTTGATGAAGATAACGAAGTGATTTTCTTTGAAACCGAAGGACCTACAGCTTTGGCTTACAGAGAAAAAGAACTTATCGGTCACGGAATAGAAACTCACAAGAATGGATTCAGTTCTCCTCTCGGGAAACTGAAAAACATCAATCTCGCCATTGAAGATATGGGTCCGGTGGATCTGAAAGCATATAATTTTTACGATGGCAAGCATCTGTCATTCGAATTTGAAAGCGGAATAAAAGTCGAAGGATTAAACGTTACCGGTATCAGAAGCTTACAAGGCAAGTTATTGTTGATTCAACTAAAGGATTGTACCGTTTCCTACAATGATGAAGAATTGTTTACTCCTGAAGACGGCGTCTATAATATGGTAGTCGGAAAAGACATTGTTTCAGCTTTTGCCGGCAGTGCAGACAGTAGCTCTTTTCCGAACTTATACAGCAAGTCATCTACTTTGACTATAAAAAAGGAAAGATCAGACTCTTTGACTGATCTGGAAAAGCACTATCAATTTATAAGAGAGTACAGAGAAAAGAATTCAAACGACGCTGCTTTTCTTAAAAATCTCTTTCAGGAACTGAAATCAGAACATCCTGAAGAATGGCTGCTGATGTTTGAGATTCTGGAAGTTTCGAAAGATGAAGCTCTTAACCAACTAATAAGAGATCATTTGAATAAATTGGCGGAAGATTCTCCCAAGCTGAAATCACTTATTGAAGATGGCTTAGAATTGATCGAAGAAGGACTTCCTGTTTAGATAATAGATAGTTGATTTTGAGCCACGGAAGCACGAAGGCACTAAAGCAGGGCTATTATTGTGGTTTTTAGATAATTGGTTGAAAATTTAGTAGTGCTAGGCCTATAAAAATTTGCCCTTAGTATTTAAGCCGGAAAAGAGAGCGTGATCCGGATGCGTCTGCGAAGCAGGAATAATCCTTTCCAGTGAAGAGTGTGCTAACTTTCTCAGAATGGACGAAGACCTTTAGGATTATTCAGCGCAGGATCAGTGAACCCGTCTTAAATACTTCGGCTTGATCTTTTGCTACTTTTGTATCAAGACAAAAGTAGGTTCCCTTGTGTTAAGCTAAGTCTGAGAAAAAGTAATATTTGTTTGTTCTATGTACTTTTGTGCCGCCAAAAGTACCAAAAGCTCCCGACAAGAATTATTGGCGCGAACTCCATTACATCGATTAATCATTACAAAAGGTCTTCGCTCGTATGATACACATTCAAGAATCAGCCAGAAGTGTAATGATTGCTCCTTCGGAGCCGTCGATTTCATTGCGTTCTTGGCTCGCCAATAATTCTAAAGGTCGGTGTATTTGGAAGCTTTTAAAAAAAGTCAGGTTTATAAACGATCAAATTTTTATACAACTTTCACTAATACTTTGTCATTTCGAAGGAGCTTGTCTACTGAGAAATCTATAGATTGATTTAAAGCAGATTTCCAGATTTTTCACATCCGTTCGAAATGACAGAGAACAAAAATCTCCCTTCGAAGGGAGACCGATCGAACACTTGTGTGAGATCAGAGGGATGTTGTGCAGTTTCTGGGCTTGTAAACCGCACAACATCCTCCGTCCGCCAGCCGGCGGACACCTTCTTCAAAGGAGGATTTGAATGTGGCTTTTGATAGTATTTTGATTCAATTCTTGTGAAATAGAATCATTCCAGCGGAAGCAGGAAGCTGAATTGTTATCAAGGGTTTACCTTCTATCTAAATCTAGATCTCGGGCATACGCCACGAGATGACTATTCAACTTTTAAATACAGCGACTACCTTTTATTGAATGTAATTACTTACCTCCCACCCTCTTTCCTTCCCGAATAAACTCTTGTTTCTATTGCTTCGCTAATTCCGTTTATTATTTAAAATTTTTTTAAAGATAAATCTAAATAGGTAATCTTATTAAATGAAAGACATCGATTTCTATAATATTATTGATAATGAAATAGATCATATAATTAAGGAATACAAATCGTCAAGTATATTAGCAAAGAAAGATATTTCTGGGAAAAAGTCCTTTTGTTTTCTTATTTGGTTTCTTAGAAAATATATCCCTAGTCAAGATGTAATTGATCTTGATCAATATATAGTAGATGGACACGATGATAGCTCATGTGATTTAATATTCTATAATTTTGATAGTTATGGCAACAAAGTCTTTTATGTAGTTCAAGCAAAATGGTTTGATCGATCAAATATTAGTAAGACTAACAAAATGTCTAAAGACTTAAAGGCTTGTTTAACTGATTTTAGAGTAATAAGAAACGGAAGTAAGGAACCTTCTATTGTTAATAAGAAATTTAACCTGATGTATGAAGAATTTCTTAAACACAAAAAAGACAATGGTAAAATTAAATTCATTTTCTTACATCTTTGCCAGAAAATTGAAGGTGTAAAAGAGCAAATTGATGATTTCACTACAAAGCTTGTTTCTTTTCAGACCCTAGATATTTTTGAACTCAAAAAGCATTATGTAGAGTTTAATTACAAAGGTATAAAAACACATAATCCACTAGAAACACCATACGAACCTAAAACTGAGATCGAGTTAAAAGTAATAAAGAATAGTAATATTGAAATACCTAAACCTGCACCTTTTGAATCATATATTGTACTTTTACGACCCTCACAAATATTTGATTTATTTGATAAATACGGACTCTCTATCTTTTATAAAAACATAAGGAATCCTCTACCTAAGTCTTTTTATAATGAAAAAATTGTTCAAACAATATTAGATAATCCTTTAAATTTTTGGTATTTCAATAATGGAATAACTGCCATAACAGATGAAATTCAAGATTTTGATAGAGATGCAGAGAAAATAAAAATCAGAGGGATACAAATAATTAATGGCGCACAAACAGTATATTCGATTTACCAATCAATTTTAAATGCTAATGATTCTGATGTCGAGAAGATTGATAAAGATTCCTTCGTTACTTTAAGGTTAATGAGAACAGGGGGAGAAGATTTTGATCTTTTAGTAACTAGGTTTACTAATTCACAAAATCCAATCGATGAAAGAGATTTTCATGCAAATGACTATGTGCAGAAAAGATTGCAACATGACTTTTTGAAGAATACTAATATTTGGTATGAGACAAGAAGAGGTGAATTTCGCAAACGGACTAATAAAGCTAAAGTCGTTTCGAACCTCTATTTTGCACAATCCTATTTAATTTATCATTTACAAAATCCATTCATTGCAAAAACAAAGAGACGTTTTTTATTCGTCTCTCAGAAAGAAGATAATAATGGTTTGTATGAAGAAATTTTTAATGAAAATACTAGATGGAATGACCTACTAATATCTAGACTCCTATTTCAATATGTAGATTCAAAAAGAAAGGAATACTCGAAAAAGATTAAATCACTACTTCCTAGGGATGGAGTATATTCGAGTGATCAAAAAGAATTAATTGCTTACAATTTTATTCAATACTCAACATTTGAAATAGTTGCGATCTTTAAGCCACTTCTTGAAAGAGCAAATGGGCCTAGTAATTCAAAGCAATTTCAAGGTAAGTTAATTTCTCAACTAGATGAAAATAATCGTTCAATTTTAGATAAGTATTACGAAATAATCACAGATAAGATTAAACTAATTATTCAAAAGAAAAAAATAGAGGATCTGGCTTTTACTGATTCAGTATACTTCAAAAACAGGAAAACTTATTTAGAACTTCAGGACTTTGTTATTAACAATATTGACAAAGATGAATTAACTGAATTAAACTTTACAGATAAATAAATCTAATTATAAAAATTAACCTATAAACAAAATTCTCCCTGCATTCCCTCCTCTTTCTGCTTATCTTTGACGCATGAAAAGTGCCGCATTTGAAACATTAGGTTGTAAGTTAAATTTCTCGGAAACCTCTTCCATGAGAAGAGATTTTGAGGACGAAGGATTTGAGCTCAAAGAGTTCGACGATAAAGCCGATGTGTATGTTATAAATACCTGTTCCGTGACTCTGGATGCCAATTCTGCCTGTAGAAAGACTGTCCGGCAAGCTCTCCGAAGAAACCCTGATGCTTTTGTGGCTGTGGTGGGTTGTTATGCACAACTAGAGCCGGAAGAAATCGCCCAGATCGAAGGCGTGGATGTAGTGCTTGGCGCAAAGAATAAATTCCACTTGCTGGATCTGTTTGATGATTTCGTGAAGCAGGAAAAGACCATCATCCACAACACCGATGTTAATGAAGCTGTGGATTTCCACAATGCCTTTTCTTCCGATGACAGAACCCGTGCTTTTCTAAAGGTTCAGGATGGTTGTAATTATAAATGTTCGTTCTGTACCATTCCGTTGGCTCGTGGAGCGAGTAGAAGTCCTAAGATCGCGACGGTAGTTCGCAACGCTGAACAGTTGGTATCCGAAGGATTCAAAGAAATTATTGTTACCGGTGTTAATTCGGGAGATTTTGGTTACGGAACCGATGAAAACTTCTACATGCTTTTGCAAGCGCTGGACGAAGTTAAAGGTTTGGAACGTTTACGTGTTTCTTCCATCGAACCAAATTTATTAACAGAAGAGATCATAAGATTTGCAGCGACTTCAAAAAAATTACAACCTCATTTCCATATTCCGCTTCAAAGCGGCTCTGATGAAATGTTGAAGATCATGAGAAGACGTTATAAATCTGATCTGTATCGCAGCAGAGTGGAATTAATCAGAGAACTGATTCCGGATGCATGTATTGGCGTGGATGTAATTACAGGTCACCCGGGCGAAACGGAAGAATTGTTTCAGGAGTCGTTTGACTTCATCAATTCACTGGATGTTTCTTATTTGCATGTGTTTACCTATTCCGAGCGACCAAATACGCATGCGCTTTCATTAAAGCCTGTGATTCCAAAGCAAGAGCGTAAAAAACGAACACATAAGCTCAGAAGACTTTCAAAGAAAAAGAGATTTGAATTCGATTCCCGATTTGAAGGCGAAGTGCGCCCTGCCCTGTTTGAAGAATCAGAAAAAGATGGATTAATGTTTGGCTGGACAAACAATTATGTGCGTGTGGCTATCCCGTTTAATGAGCGATTGGTAAATACCATTCAGGATATTGAGTTGACTTCCATCACCAGTGAAGGACATTTTTTAGGAACGCTTTCTGAATCCGTTCAACAAGAAGAACAAGCCATTGCGGAGCTCATTGATGGCTGAATCGGAAAATGATCTTATCAGCCGAACGATTCGGTTTCTGAATCAACAAAAAGAAATGTATGGCGATTTTTCTGTGAAGCATGAAGAGTCTTTAGCCACAAAAACACAAAGTCACGAAGCTGTTAATGAAGAAACTGAGGTTGCCACGAACGCACAGAATCACGAACATATTGAAGAAAAAGTAGAAGCTGATACTTCTGTTTCGGTTGAAGAAGTGAAAACAGAATATCAAGCTGAAAAAGTAAAGCCTGAGTTAACCGAAGCAGAACTCATAGCTCAGTGTTCAACTTTAGAAGAGTTGAAAGCTTTGTGTGAAAAAACAGAGGCGTTAAAAACCGATCTTGAAGGCACAAATCTGGTGTTTGGAGTTGGAAATCCGAATGCAGACTTGATGATCATCGGCGAAGCTCCCGGATTTAATGAGGACAAACAAGGCGAGCCTTTTGTTGGGGAAGCCGGTCAGTTGTTGGATAAGATCATGGCAGCCATCAATTTTAAGCGGGATGATATTTACATCGCCAATATTTTGAAGCATCGTCCACCGGAGAATCGTGATCCCAAAGTAGAAGAACGCGCAAACAGTCTGCCCTATTTATTAAAACAGATCGAATTGGTTGATCCCAAGTTGATCTTATGTGTAGGCAGAGTTTCAGGAACTACTTTATTAGGTGAAGACGACTCTCTGAAAAATATGCGTTCCAAATTTCATGAGTTTAATGGCAGAGAGTTGATGGTAACCTATCACCCAGCAGCGTTACTCAGAAATCAGCAATGGAAGCGTCCAACCTGGGAAGATGTTCAAAAGCTCCGCAAACGTTATGATGAGCTTGGCGGTAAGCCGTGATTGTGGATAATTATGTTAAGAGAATGTGGTAAAGTTCTCAAATTATGTAGCAGATAATTGTATAAATTAGTAGTCATCCTGAGCATACCTGCGAAGGATCTTCACGACTTTTTTTGTGCTAATATTTCCTTCGTGCAGATTCTTCGTTTTCGCTCTGAATGACATAAATTTTATTTAAAAGTTCTAGTAGGGTACTAAGCAGTAAATGGCAACAAACGGTTCAGCATACAAAAAAAACAATTACGTAGAGTCCAATAAGATTTTGGAGCAGCAAGGACGAGTACCACCTCAGGCAGTTGAAGTTGAGGAAGCAATTCTGGGCGCTATGCTGATCGAAAACGGAGCTGCTATTATCGCTTTTGGTATGTTGGTTGCTGAAGATTTCTATAAGCCTGCTCATCGTCATATTTTCGAAACCATTAAGAATCTCTCCGAAAGAGATAATCCATTAGATCTTTTGACGGTAGAAAACGAGCTTCGGGATAATAATTTACTGGATGCCTGTGGCGGTCCCTCCTATTTATCTGACTTGACTCGCTCCGTAAGTTCAGCGGCAAATATCGAATATCATTCTCAGATCATTATTGAGAAAGCGGTTAAGCGAAATCTGATCCTGAATTGTACCGATGTAATTAAAGACTCTTACGACACTGCTTCAGATGCTTACGATGTTTTGGATGACGCAGAGCAACGTATTTTTGATCTTGCCAATAATAAGACCAAGAATGCTTCAAAGCCTGTATCTGAAATTCTGAAAGATACCCTTGAGTATCTGGAAGATATGCGTGGCAAAGAAGGCGGGATCACCGGAGTTCCAACGGGATTATCTATCGATACCATGACGGCCGGATGGCAAAAAGGCGATCTGATCATTATTGCAGCGCGACCTTCTATGGGTAAAACGGCTTTTGTACTGACGGCAGCCAGAAATGCTGCGATGCATCATGATGAAAAACTAAGAACTTCTGTGGCTCTCTTCAGTTTGGAGATGTCGAATCAGTCTTTGGTTCAGAGATTACTAACTATGGAAGCCCGTGTAAATGCATCTGAAGCCCGAAAAGGAACGCTGAACGACGACAGTTTCAAACAATTGATTGAAGCTGCAAGTAATTTACATGAAGCGGATATCTTTATTGATGATACTCCGGCAATCACTTTGATGGAGTTGCGTACTAAATGTCGACGCCTGAAAAGTGAGCACGATGTTGGTTTGATTATCATTGATTACCTGCAGTTGATGCAGGGAAATACTAAAGATACCGGAAATCGTGAGCAGGAAATTGCTTCTATTTCCCGTGGACTTAAAGCACTAGCCAAAGAACTAGATGTTCCGGTTATTGCACTCTCGCAGTTAAGTCGTGCAGTGGAACAACGCGGTGGTGATAAACGACCACAGCTTAGTGACTTACGCGAATCAGGTTCGATCGAGCAGGATGCCGATGTAGTGATGTTTTTATATCGTCCTGAGTACTATAAAATTACTACTACCGAAGATGGACAGTCTACAGCAGGACTTGCTGAAGTGATCATTGGAAAGCAAAGAAACGGTCCCGTTGGAAGTAAGATGCATTACTTCGTAAAAGACTACGCTCGATTCGAAAATCTAACTACTGCTGATTCCGGAGGATTCTTTGGTGAACCACAAGGAAAAGCTCAATTACCGGATAGTTTTGATCAGGGAGATTCAGGTCCACCTCCTATGCCGCACAATCCTGCTCCTAATGAGGACGCGCCTTTTTAAGTACTATGAGATATTTTCTCCTTTCATTCTTATTGTTTTTCTGCACCGGAAAGATTTCAGCTCAAGATTTTAACTATGCCCGAGAAGCAGTAAATATTCTTGCTTCAGACAGTCTGAAAGGTCGTGGTTATGTTAAAAACGGAGATAAACTAGCTGCAGATTTTATCAGAAGTGAATTCGCAAAGTTTGGATTACAGGCATTCAATGGTAGTTTTTATCAGGAGTTTGAAACATCAGTAAACACTTTTCCCGATCCGCAATCTGTAGTAATCAACGGAAAAGAGCTTGAAGCCGGAAAAGATTATTTATTAGATCCGGGATCTCCTTCGCTCAAAGGTACTTTCGATGTAATTTCTGTGACTGCAGATGAAATTCTGGATAATGCGAAATTTGTAAATAAACTCAGAGTTTCTTCCGGGCAATTGATTGCCGTTAAACCTTTCGATAAGTCGAATTTCACTAAAGAACAAAACGAGCAGTTAAATGGAGTGATCAACTTTCTGAAGTATCATCCGCAGAATCCATCTAAAGGAACGATCATACTCACCAGAGATAAGTTGACATGGGCAGGCTCGGTCAGACAAAATTCTAAACCTACGATCATTATTCATTCCGATTCGCTAGATGGTTCTTTAAAGTCTCTAAAGCTTGATTTAAAGAGTTCATTTATTGAAAAATATACTACTCAGAATGTGATCGGATATGTAGAAGGTGAACACACTGACTCCACTATTGTATTTATAGCCCATTACGATCATTTGGGAATGTTTGGCCCTCAGGCAACTTTTAACGGTGCAAATGACAACGCAAGCGGTACAGCTATGCTTTTGAGTCTTGCCAAGTATTATTCAGAAAACAAGCCGAACTACAACACGGTTTTTATAGCTTTCGGAGCTGAAGAGCTGGGATTGATCGGTTCTAAATATTTCACTGAGAATCCTCTGTTCCCTCTTTCAGAAATAAAGTTTCTCATGAATTTTGATCTTGCCGGAACCGGAGATGAAGGAATTCAGGTTGTAAATGGATCTGTATACAGAAAACAATTTGATGAACTGGTTCAGATCAATGAAGAGAGAGATTTACTTTCCAACATCAAAATAAGAGGAGCGGCTTGTAACAGCGATCATTGTATGTTTGACCAGCAAGATGTTCCCGGATTCTACATTTATACATTGGGTGGTATTCAAGCGTATCACGATGTTTATGACAGACCTGAAACACTACCACTAACTGAGTTCGAAGATTATTTTAATTTGATTGTGGAGTTTATTTCACAGCAATAAAAAAGCCCCTTCTCTTATAGAAAAGGGGCTTCAGGTTATACAAAGGTCGTATCAGAAATTATATCTCAATCCAAATTGGATCTGCCATCTTGATCCTAAGTTGAAATCATCCACAAAAGAAGAAGATTGTGAATCATCAAAAGAATAAGTAGGGATTCTGGTTGTAGGATCAACAGTAACTCCAATTGGTTGTGTGTTGATAGGAATTTCACGAACTCCCCAATCTGAATTAATAAGATTTCCAATATTCAGGATATCCATACTAAATTGCACAGATTGAGTGCCTTTGAGATTTAAACTCTGAAGTATCCGTATATCCATTCTTGAACTCCATGGACTTAGAATAGCATATCTTTCAGCATACTGACCTCTTCTGTCATTTAAATACTCATCCTGCTGAATGAATTCCTCAAGGGCCTCTCTTTGAGAAATTCGCTCGGCAATATTTCCTGAAAATAAATAAGTACTTAATTCAAGAGACGTTGGGATATAGATCAAATCATTTAATCCTGATCCGTCGTTATTAATATCTCCTGAATAGGTGTAGCTATATCGTCCACCCTGCGATGCTTCGACAAATACAGAAACCGTGGTCGTCCATTTTTCCTCCAAGCCGTAAATCCACGTTTTATTGGCAGTACCTACAAAACGATGTTTGTTTCCGTATACCGCAGGTGAAAGTTCTGGTCTGTTGGCATTATTCAGTATTGGGTTTCCTTCAAAAATATCGCTTGATATCTCGCGAGTGTTTGAACTAACCGTTTGAGCATCCAAATAATTGTAAGCCAGAGAAGTATATAATCCTTCTGTCCAGATCTTCTTAGCTTCCACACTCCAGTTAAAAGAGTAACCCTGATCAGTATTGGTATATACATATGCGTTTTGTCCTGGACCACCAAATGGGTCTAAAGCTTTATCGGATTCATCATCTAAATAATATGGTCGATCATCAGCACCTGTTAAATTAGCCGATGGCAATCTCAAACCATAGTTTCTTACTAACATTGAATTTACATCTTTGGTGTAAGATATATCCGTAGACAGAACCAGACCATTATCAAATGCTTTATCGATTCCTAAATTGGATCTCCATACCTGCGGATATTCGAAATCAGGTGATGTCACATTGTAGAAAAAGAAATCCGGATTAGCGACCTGATTTCCTACCCATACAAATGGAAAACGACCGGTAAATAACCCTGAACCACCTCTTAGCTGTAAGCTTTGATCACCGTTTACATCCCAGTTAAAACCCAACCGGGGAGAAAATAGTGGTTTTTGTTCAGGTAATTCTGTGTGGTCGAATTGAACAGCATTGTTATCCTCGTCGTAATAAGTAATAGTAGGATCATAAGTTCCTCCATCTGAAAACAAGCCGCCTTTACGCTCTATATTCTCACGAATTTTATCAGCAGTATCAAAATAAAGAGGCATATCCATTCTGATTCCAAGCGTTAGATTGAAATCATCAGTGACATTCCATTTGTCCTGCGCATAAAGTGCAAATTGACCAACATTAGTTTCGGCCAGTGCCCAGTTGCCTGCATTAAAAGTATCTCTGGCGTGCTGAACTACAGGATCCATATCTCCATCATTTACGAAATCAAGGAAGTCCTGAACACTGTCAAAACCAGGTCCGAAAGTACTTCCCGGATAAGTCACACCAAATGGTTCATAAACTCCCAAATTAAAGGAGTTGTCAAAAGAAAAACGTTCAAATGACGTACCTAAAGTTATGGTATGAGCTCCCAAATACATATCAAAGTTATTTGTAATCTGATACACATGTTGATCTAAACTGTTATTGATAGAAAAAGGCTCGTGACCTGCAACAATGTAACGCACACCGTCTTTATTGATATTAACAACAGGAAACGGATCACTGAATGGATCTCGTTTATCGTTAAAGAAAGTATATCCCGCTTGAAATTTATTAGAATACTTATTGCCAATTCTGGATTTCAATTCTACAATGTAAGAAGTGATATCATTATTAATTCTGTAGCCTGAATTCTCGAATTGTAATGTTATTGCATCAGGACCTCTTCTACCGATTGCGTCGGGATTTGCATTCAGATCTCTGTATGCATCAAGAAAATTAAATGTAGCTGTTAGTGTATTAAAATCATTGATATTCCAGTCTAATTTAAATAATCCTTTATTGCTGTCTGTATCGCGATTGTATTTCTGATAAGCTCCGGTATTATATCCAAATCTGCTTTGCAGAATATTACTTACAGCATCCAGATCTGATGCCAGAACTCTTGAAACATTATCGCCGGAAACTCCGGGTGCATTTGCTACGAAATTACTACCCAGATCTTCACGTCTTTCAACTTCAAAATTAGCAAAGAAGAATAGTTTATTTTCAATTATGGGTCCGCCTACACTAAATCCTGACTGTAATTGAGTAAGATCAGGTACAAATATATCATTTCCGGAAACTTTGCCTCCCGTTAAATCCTGATTTCTGTAAAAAGTAAACGCCGTTCCATGATAAGAGTTCGTTCCGGATTTCGTTACAGCATTAACTGATGCACCTGTAAAACCGGATTGGGTTACATCATATGGTGCTATAGAAACCTGTATTTGGTCGATGGCATCCAATGAAACGGGTTGAGCATTAGATTGACCGCCGGGAGTTGCAGCATCCAGTCCGAATGGATTGTTAAAAATAGATCCATCCAACGAAAAGTTGTTATACTGATCATTTCTACCACCAAAGGAATTTCCGTTTGAGGATGGCGATAGTTTATAAATATCTCCTGCTGATCTTGAAATGGTAGGTACTTTTGTAAGCTGGGCATTATCAATAGTGGTAGCTGCACCAGTTCGTCCTGCATTTATATCCTGATTTACAGTGACAACTACTTCTTCAAGGCCTTGTACATTTTCGTCGAGAGTGATTTCTATTGTCTGTGTTTTACCCAGAGTTAAAAATATCTCTTGAATTTTTTTTGCCTCAAAGCCTATAAATGAAGCTGTTACTTCATAAGGTCCGCCAATACGAAGGTTTGGTAAATTATAACGTCCGTCAGAGCGAGCAGAAGTTCCGTATTTAGTACCTGATGGTGTATGAATAGCCACTATCGTAGCTCCGGCTAACGGTTCGCCTGTAGCATCTTTTACAATACCTTTAATAGTTGATGTGGTAACCTGTGCTTTTAGTGATGTGTTGAAAAGAGGAATAAAACAGATCAAAAAAACCAAAGGTAGTTTTTGAATTTTCATAGGATGAGGGATTAAGTTTATTATTCAATGAATTTAATCTCCTGTAAAATAATGAAAAAATAACCCAAGCTGTGAACAAGTTTTCCACATTAATTAGCGGAATGCATAGCCTCAAATAAAAGATCGTAGTCTCTGATCTTTCTGCTCCAGTCCAAATGTTTATTAATATTCTGCAGGGAAGACTTAGGGAGCGGTTTGGTCTTTCCGGTCAAAAGATCCTTCATGTGTTTGAATAAAGCATCTTCATCATTATAAAGAACAGGGGCATGTAAGAGCGGACTGTGAAGCGATTCCGGTATCAATTCGGGATAATGAAGAGCATTAGGTACAAACGGGTGACATCCACAGTAAATAGCTTCTAAAATAGGTGTACAAAAGAACTCATAACTGGCGGTAGAAACTACTATATCTCCCGAATGGAGTAATTTACTATAATTTTCTTTGTCGTCTACGTAACCAAAATGAGTAATGTGAGTTCCATATCGTTGCCAGGCTTTTTCAAATTCTTCAGGCTTCTCATGTTTAGTATCTCCTGCTAATATCAGATCGAATTTAAGATCTATATCATTCAACCTGTTCAGCACTCTGAAGAACATGGCCGGGTTTCTATCAAATTGCCAACGCTGGTTCCAAACTATTACTGGATTTTCATTCTTCAACCGAGTATCAGCTTGTTCGTTAAAGCTCTTCAGGTCTAAACCGGGCTGCATAACTATACTTTTTTCTCTGATCTGCTCTACGGTATTGTAATGCTTGTCATCCGGATAATTATCCAGAAACTTTGGCAATGCCTCCATCAGATCATCAATATGGAACTGAGAAGTGAAAACTAATTTATCAGCTACCAGCATACTCAGATAATTGATATAACAGAAAGTAAGATCGCGACTTTCTCCTTCCGGTATCGGTCTTGTAAACTGATTATCATGCATATACATGATCTTTGGAGTGTGAGAAAATCTGGGATTGGTAAGTGCTATAAAAGCCGGCAGGTTCGTCATGCTACTCACCATCAACAGATCTATATCTTCTTCAACCTGTCTGGTTAGCTCTGCAAGTGTAACTGAATCTCCATGCATTCGCCATTTCCACCCTTTATAATTCAGCTTAATGGGAATGATCGTATGGCTTGAATGCTCAATAAGTCCTTTTAAAAAGGCTTTATGAGATCCGCTGTAAAAAGGTTCAATTGCAAGGATATTCATTTTTGTATGTGTTAGGCTGTGCTTTTTGCCCGAATTGACATTTTAATATGTAACCTGATCTCTAAAGTTACTGGTTATTAGTTAATGGTAAGAATTCCCAGACTAATAACTAATAACCAAACTACCTAAACCGCGACTGTATTTCATCCAGCGAAAGATAAACGATCGTGGGCTTTTTCAAAGGATCCAGATAAGGTTGATCACAGGCAAACAATTGATCTACTAATGCTTCCATTTCTTTGATATCCAGTTTTTTACCTCTTGGAATTGCTGCTTTGGATGCAAATGAAATAGCTAATTTATCTCTGGCTTCCAGATTCATTTTCTTTCCAAGATCCTGATACTGATGAAGCATAGAGATCAATACTTCCTGTTCGTTTCCTATTTCAATGTCGGCCGGAACACCATTGATCATAGCCGTATTTCCACTCAACATTTGGACAGAAAATCCCATTCTTTGTAGTATCGGATGCAATTCTTTCAGCAATGTGTAGTCACTGGCTGATAGCTCCATCGTTTGAGCAAATAAAAGCTGTTGAGTACTTGGAAGAGCAGATTCCGTAGCAGTTATCGCTTTTTCAAAGATGATGCGTTTATGAGCCAAATGCTGATCAATAACGCAAACCCCTGTACGTGTCTGAGTAATGATATATGCATTATGCAGTTGGAAAAATCCATGATTATCACTTGGTTTACTATCCTCTGATCTGAAGTCTCCGGAACTGAAAGTTTGTTCTGATGAAGAAGAACTTTGTCCATATAACATCTCACCAAATTCGTCTCCTCTACCCTTTGCAGGATTTCGGTTAATTCTGGATGGAATATGAAATCCGGACTCACTCTGACGAACATCTTTCTTTTGATTAAAGCTAAAGCCTGAATCAAATCCTTTACTTTCGTTATCACCGAGAAAAGTATTTTCTTCTCTCTGGATATTCGGAACCATGAAATGTTCATTCAAAGATCGATTTACCACCGAACGTGCAAGCTGAATTACACTTCTTTCATCCTCAAACTTAACTTCCATTTTGGACGGATGAACATTCACATCCACTTTAGAAGGATCAATTTCAAAGAATAAAGCATAAAACGGATACTCATTATTCTTAGTCCAGGCATCATATAAACTGAGTAGTACATGAGTAAGGTAGCGGTGCTGAAATGGTCTACCGTTTACAAAAAGAAATTGCTCTCCCCTGCTTTTTTTAGCCAGTTTCGGATCAGAAGCAAAACCAAAGATCTTTACATAGCTGGTTTCTTCCCCAAACTCGATCAAACTTGCTTTATAAGGAGCTCCGAATATAGCTGAGACTCTTTCTTTGAGTGATTGAACCGGAAGATTGTAGATCTCTTCACCATCAGCTACAACCTGAAATGCTACATTCGTATTTGCAAGAGCCGCATATTGAACCGTCCTGAGAATATGACGAAGCTCTGTTACATCGGTTTTCAAAAACTGACGTCTTGCAGGGACATTAAAAAACAGATTTCTGACTGAAAAAGAAGTTCCATCGGGAGTAGCTACCGGTTTGATCTCCTTTTCATCGCCACCGTCAACTTCAAACTCCCAGCC
Source organism: Balneola sp. (assembly GCA_965215865.1). Lineage (GTDB taxonomy): Bacteria > Bacteroidota > Rhodothermia > Balneolales > Balneolaceae > Balneola. The sequence goes on along the minus strand of OZ244125.1, from coordinate 1,774,020 downwards.
GTTATCATCTTCTGCTCTTTTTGACCTGACAGTAACATGTGAAACAGAAGCGATGGAAGCCATTGCCTCGCCCCGAAATCCAAGCGTTCTGATCTTAAAAAGGTCATCAACCGTATTTATCTTTGAAGTTGCATGACGTTCAAAACAAAGCGGAAGATCTTCTTCACTCATTCCACAACCATTATCAATCACTTGAATGAGCGTTCTGCCGGCTTGTTCAATAATTATTTTAATCTCATCCGATCCGGCATCAACGGCATTATCCAATAACTCCTTAACTACGGAAGCCGGTCTTTGTATAACTTCACCTGCAGCAATCTTGTTGCTGATTTCCGGTGGTAACTGATGTATAACTGAAGTGCTTTCCTTCGTTTCGTTCAACTAAATAAATCCTATAAAAGTGTAATGATGTAAACCACTAATGACAGTAGTAAAGCCAAGGCCAGTACTTTAACATTTTGCTTTGGCTTAACTCTGTTGTGTGTTTGAAATTTGATACGACGTTTTCTTCTTTCGTCTTCACGTTGTTCCTTTTCAGGATCGTGGTATCTGAATGGTAAATCGAATTTTTTTGGCTTCGGACGGAAACCGAACATGGGTCTGATCATGGCTCTGGAAGTTAAATTAACCTTTTTGAAACCAACGGAGTACCTCCGCTAATCATTGCCAATATAATAATTAGGAATGAAAGAATTAGGAATAGATGAGATTACTATTATTCCTAATTCTTAATTGAAACATTCCTAATTCTCTTCCTTTTTTCGTAAACTCCTAGCCTATTAATTTTTAACTTCGGGTGACTTTCCGGCGGGAAACGATCTAAACTAAATTTAAAGACTTCAGAGAATAATGAGCGATAACAAAGCAAAGATCATCTACACAAAAACTGACGAAGCTCCGGCTTTAGCAACCTACTCATTTCTACCAATTATTGAATCATTCGCAAAAGTAGCCGGTGTTGCTGTTGAAACCAGAGATATCTCATTAGCAGGTCGAATTATCGCAAATTTTCCTGACTACTTGAAGGAAGATCAACGTATCGGAGATGCTTTAGCAGAACTTGGAGAACTTGCTAAAAAACCAGAAGCAAATATCATCAAGCTTCCGAATATAAGTGCTTCTGTTCCTCAGTTAAATGCTGCTATCAAAGAATTACAGTCGCAAGGCTATGCTCTGCCCGATTATCCTGAAGAGCCTAAAACCGATGAAGAAAAGAAGATCAAGGCTCAGTACGATAAAGTAAAAGGTAGCGCGGTAAATCCCGTTCTGCGTGAAGGAAATTCTGATCGTAGAGCTCCAAAAGCCGTTAAAGAATACGCTCGAAATAATCCTCATTCCATGGGAGAATGGAGAGCTGAGTCTAAATCTCATGTTTCAACTATGGATCATGGCGACTTCAGGTCCACGGAACAATCGGTTACTCTTAATAATGCAACAAACGTTACCATCGAACATGAAGACATTTCAGGTAACAAAACAGTTTTAAAGGATGGAATCTCATTACTGGAAGGCGAGATCATTGATGCCGCTGTAATGAACAAAAAAGCGTTGCTGCGTTTCTTGGATATACAGATCAAAGAAGCGAAAGAAACCGGAGTTTTATTCTCGCTCCACATGAAAGCAACAATGATGAAGGTTTCTGACCCTATAATTTTTGGTCATGCAGTAAAGATCTTTTTCAAAGATGTATTCGAAAAGCATGCTGAGACCATTCAAAACCTTGGAGTTGATACCAACAACGGATTTGGTGATCTGATCTCGAAATTAGATGAACTTCCTGAAGACAAAAGACAAGAAATTGAAACGGATATCGAAGCTTGTTACGAAAACCAAGCAGATCTTGCGATGGTAAATTCTGACAAAGGAATTACTAACCTTCATGTGCCGAGTGATGTCATTATTGATGCTTCTATGCCGGCTATGATCCGAACTTCCGGCTGTATGTGGAACAAAGATGGAAAAACACAGGATACTAAAGCAGTAATTCCTGACAGCAGTTATGCTGAAGTATATCAGGCTGTGATCGAAGACTGTAAAAAGCACGGAGCATATGATCCTACAACCATGGGAAGTGTTCCTAATGTTGGACTAATGGCCAAAAAAGCTGAAGAATATGGTTCTCACGACAAAACATTTGAGATTGAAAGTAACGGTAAAGTCAGAGTTTTAGATTCTGATGGAAATACTCTCATTGAACACGTTGTTGAAAAAGGCGATATCTGGAGAATGTGTCAAACAAAAGACGCTCCTGTTCAGGATTGGGTAAAACTGGCAGTTTCCAGAGCAAAAGATACAGGTTCTCCCGCTGTTTTTTGGTTAGATGAAGACCGTGCACATGATGCCCAACTCATCAAAAAAGTAAATACTTACCTTAAAGACCACGATACTAACGGACTTGAACTTCATATTATGAGTCCTGTTAAAGCAACCTGGTTTTCTTTGGAACGAATAAGACAAGGAAAAGACACCATTTCAGTAACAGGAAATGTATTGCGTGATTATCTAACCGATCTCTTCCCTATTCTGGAAGTTGGAACCAGTGCAAAAATGCTTTCTATTGTTCCTTTGATGAATGGCGGCGGACTGTTTGAAACCGGAGCAGGTGGTTCTGCTCCAAAACATGTTCAACAATTTGTTGCTGACAATTATCTTCGCTGGGATTCACTGGGAGAGTTTTTAGCACTGGCTGTTTCTCTTGAACATTTAGGTAAAACTTTTGACAACCAAAGAGCAAAGATCCTGGGTGCAGCTTTAGATAATGCTACTTCTAAATTTCTACAGAATGATAAATCTCCTGCACGTCGACTTGGACAAATAGATAATCGTGGAAGTCACTTTTATCTGGCTATGTATTGGGCAGAAGCTTTAGCTAAACAAACTGAGGATAACGATCTGTCTTCGAAATTCTCTGATCTTTATAACTCATTGTCAGACAATGAAGAGAAGATCAACAAAGAATTAATTGATGTACAAGGAAATCCGGTTGATATTCAGGGATATTTCAATCCTAATAATGAATTGGCATCAACGGCAATGCGACCTAGTGAAACCTTAAACACTATTTTAGCTGATTTTTAAAAGTTAAGTTTATTTTTTCTTTGTCATTTCGGGCGGAGGGAGAAATCTAGAGTTCTGCTTTAAAGGCTTTGATTTAAATATTGAGATGAAATGGGACTAACAGTCTCCACAAAGATCCCGAAACAAGTTCGCATTGTAGATCTTAGCTAATTCGCTTACAAAGATTATTCTTCTTAAACGTCCTGTCATTTTTAGAAAAAGTTTCCAACTACACCGACCTTTAGAATTATTGGCGAGAAAGAACGTAATGAAATCGACGGCTCCTAAGGAGCAATCATTACACTTCTGGCTGATTTTTGAATATGCATCATTAGAACGAAGACCTTTTGTAATGATTAGTCGATGCAATGGAGTTCTCGCCAATAATTCTTGTCGGGAGCTTTTGGTACTGGCGCCTGTGCTGAGGAAGCTCAGTAGCGGCACAAAAGTACATCGAATAAAGAAGTAGATACCTTTTCTCAGGCTTAGCCTAGCACAAGGGTACCTACTTTTGTCTTGATACAAAAGTAGCAAAAGATCAAGCCGAAGTATTTAAGACGGGCTCACTGATCCTACGCTGAATAATCCTAAAGGTCTTCGTTCATTCTGAGGTAATTAGTACACTCTTCACCAGAAAGGATTATTCTTGCTTCGCAGACGCATCCGGATCATGTTCACTATTCCGTCTTAAATACTAAGGGCGAATTTTTCTACGATTATTAATATTAAATTATCTAACATCCACAGGGATGACGAGTTAATTTCTTTGCTTTTGTGTTTCCCTGGCTAACCAAACCGCTAGACCAAATAACTTCCCGAGTTAATATGAAATGTCTGTCCTGTGGCGTGGGTAAGTTTTCCGGCAGCAAGCAATAATACCATTTCGGCGATTTGCTCAGGTGGAGCGATGGAATCTAATGCCAGATCTTTTGTGAGATACTCTTCTCCGTACACTTCTATTGAACCTTGAGCCATATCTGTATTCACAAAACCCGGAGCAATGGAATAAGCAGTAATTCCCTCTTTGCCCAAACTTCGTGCGATGCTCTTGGTGAAAGCGATCATTCCGGCTTTACTGGCTGCATACGCTGCGTATTCGCCTGTATCGCCTCTTACCCCTGCTCTGCTGGCAATATTGATGATCCTCCCCTCTATTCTTCGTTCTTTCCACGCATTGATCGCCCATTTTGAGATCAATGCCATAGATCGAAGATTAACTTGCTGGGTTTTATCCCATTTATCCATCCAGTCTTGATCAGAATCCTCAAACTGAGCTTCCATAAAGATTCCTGCATTGTTAATTAATACTTCGGGGATTTCGTCTTCGGTGAATAGCTGCTTTAGTTTTTGTACTTCTACTGGGTTAGATAAATCACAAACCGTATGTCGGTATTGGTTTTTAGTGAATTGGTTATTGGTGGATGTGGACACACCAATCACCTCATAACCATTATCCAATAACAATTCAGCGATCGATTTACCTATTCCGCGGGAAGAGCCTGTTAGGAGTGTTTTCATTTATGTTAATAAGTTTGTAGAAAAGTTGTTCGAAAGTTTAATTGCTTTATAGGTAAACCTATGTTAAAATGACATTAAACCAAATTTGTACATTAACTATTAAAATACTATAGCTAAAAAAGATGACAATGGAAAAATAAAAGTATTGTTATTTGAACTTGAAGGTAACAATGAGACATTAAAAGAAGGTATCAAAACAATAGCTGATACACTATCTGATAAAAAAATCAATATTCTTAAAATAGAATCAAAAGAAGTAATTGATAATCTTCTTGAAGAAGCAGAAGTAATTGAAGAATTGGATTTAGAAAGTAATTCAGAGAATAATATCGAGGAAAAGAATTCTAATTCTACAAGAAAAACAAAACGAACCTATTCTACGCCTGATGTAATTGAGTTAGACTTAAAGAAAGGCTCACCAAATTTTGAAGAATTTGTTAAGAATACTAATCCAACAAGTAACTCAAAGAAATATTTAGTTATTGCTTATTGGTTAAAAGAGAAGTTAGGTATTAAAGAAATATCAAAGGAGCACATATATACATGTTTTAAGTTTATGAAGTGGTCTGTACCTGCAGATATATTACAGCCGTTAAGAAGCCTTAAATCTACAAATGGAGCTTTTAATAATGGAGAAGCTACAGGCGCATATGCTATCAACCATGTTGGTGAGAATCTAGTCAACGATATGACTACACCGTCGTAATGATTGATGATTTAAAAAAGTTAATTGATTCAATAAGAGATTTTGAATCTTGGAATACTGTTAAAAAGATAAAATTCTTCTTATGGTACAAAGAGGCTACTTCAAATCGTGATAATTTTAGTTCATCTGAGATTAATAAATGTTTTGAATTAGCAAGGCTTACTAAACCTTCAAATACTAACTCATTTATTAATGGTCTTATAAAAAAGAGACCTCCAGAAGTTATAAAAAAGAGAAAGGGTTTTTATCAACTTACTGGAATTCAGTATGATTATTTTAACGATAAGTTCGGAAAAAAAGCTTCTACACTTGAAGTGCTAAAAATATTGAAGGATTTAGAATCTAAAATTCCTGATCAAAGTGATAAAGTATTTTTTGAGGAAGCTTTAAGATGTTATACAGTTGAAGCATATAGAGCTACGGTAATAATGATATGGAACATGAGCTACTATCATTTAGAAGTGTATATTTTTAAGAATAAGCTTATTGAATTTAATGACCAGCTCCCTAAAACCTATCCAAAGGCCAAGGTTTCTTCAATAAAAGACTTCGATGACTTTTCGATTCTTAAAGAATCGGAACTTATTCAAGTAGCCAAATCTGCCGGAATTATTACGAACGATGTTTACAAAATACTAAATCAAAAATTAGGAAGAAGAAATAGTGCTGCTCATCCTTCTACAATAATTATATCTAGACTTCAAACTGAAGAATTCATACATGACTTAATTACTAATGTCGTTCTTAAATACACATAATCTTCCCCAACCTAGCGCAAGCGTCGCGCTTGTGTGGGATTAATATACTAGCCTTAATACAAAAATAGTCCAAGCGAGACGCTTGAACTATTAACTAAATCCAATAACTAATAATCAACCCTCCAGACTGGTACAAAAGAACAAGCTTCGCCTCAACGTCATGCTGAACTCGTTTCAGCATCTTAAGTCAACGACTTTGATTTACTAAACAGGTTAGGATAAAAATTAAGGCTTCACAAAGATGCCGAATCAAGTTCGGGATGACCAGTTAATTTTTTTTGTGAGTTAGTGTTTCCGTGGCTACCCAACCTAGCGCAGGCGTCGCGTTTGTGCGGGATTAATATACTAGCCTTAATACAAAAATAGTTCAAGCGAGATGCTTGAACTATTAACTAAATCCAATAACTAAAAATCAACCTTTCCAAACAGGTACAAAAGAACAGGCTTCTCCATACATAATCTTCTTGGCTGTTCCCATTAACTTATTGGTAGCCAGCAAATAGATAGAATCGGGAACGTGAATATCTCCGCAACCTTTCAGGAGTACGAATTTGTCTTGGTAGTCACTCCAATCGAAGGCTTCTACCTTTCTTCGGTAGAGTTCATGGGTGACTTCTTTAGAGGTAAGATGAAATACTTCTTCAGCAAATAGATTGGCATAACTGGTGATCAACATCCAAGCCCATGGAGCAATAATGGCATCTGTTGAGCAGTACACAGATAAATATTTCCCTTCAAACTGTGACCAATCAAAATCCTTCAAATGCTGACGGAAATCTTTTTCCTTCAACAACATTTCCATATGCAGGAATTGCTTGATGTCCAGTTCCGCAATTGGAGTGGAATCATGGAATAACTTAGCCAAGTCTACCGTGACCAGCTTTGTATTCGCTTTTACTTTGTTGATGATTGGTTCTTGCATAGTTTGGTGATGAGTTATTAGTTATTGGTTATCAATCTCACTAATAACCAATAACTATTCACTAAAATCTAAATCGAAAAACTCTCTCCACAAGAGCAGGTTCTGGAGGCGTTGGGATTGTGAAAATGGAATCCCTCTCCTTCCAAACCGTCAGTGTAATCAAGCTCGGTTCCGGCCAGATACAGAAAACTTCTCATATCTACCAGAACTTTCATTCCGTTCAGCTCAAAGATTTTATCATTTTCCTGAGGTTCAACGTCACTGTCAAAATCCAGATCATACGTTAAGCCGGAGCAACCTCCGCTAACCACACCAACTTTCAGAAACGCATCTTTAGGTACGTTTTGTTCGGTGCGAATCTCATCGATTCTTCTTATAGCTCTGTCGCTTATGGAAATATCCATGATAATGCCTTCTAAACTGAAATTACCTGAATTTCGGGATCAACACGTCTTACCATACTTTCGATGGCGTATAACGTTCCTGTGGTTGCTGTAGGACAAGTTCCGCAGGCTCCCTGATAGTGAACCTTCAAACGGTTTTCTTCCAGTCCAAGAACTTTCAGTCCACCACCATCAGCTAACAGATACGGACGAACTTGCTCATCCAACATCTTATTAATCTCGATCAAACGTGGATCATCAGATTCCTGAGCTTCTTTACTTACATGAACTTCAGAATCGTCTTCCACACCCATTTGCGGTTCAGCTTCGCGGATCGGAGGAGCCAGTTTTCTGAGTAATTCAGACCAAACAGCTTTTCCGTCCTGCGTAACCGTCACGTATTTATCAACATAATACACATTGATAACGCTGTCGATAGCAAACAAAGCGGAGGCAAGATCATCACCTTCTGCTTCCACGCTGCTTTCGAACGAACGGGTGGTTCCGTTTGTAAGCGGTTCATCCAATACAAAACGCATTGCATCAGGATTAGGAGTACGTTCTATTTCTTTAATTTTAGCCATAATGTTTACTTATTTATCCAAAAAATTCTTTTACTAATTCAATTCCTTCTACCAATCTGTCGATGTCCTCTTCGTTATTATAAAACGAAATAGAAGCTCTTAACGTGCCCGGAATGTCATAATGTTGCATGATCGGCTGAGCGCAATGATGTCCTGTTCTTACGGCAATTCCCTGTTGATCCAGAATAGTTCCGGCATCAGTAGGATGAATTCCATCTAACAAAAATGAGATCACAGAAGCTTTTTTATCAGCAGTTCCAACTATTTTCAAGCCTTCGATCTGATTTAATTTCTCAGTAGCATATTCGAGCAATTCATGCTCTCTTTCAGCAATGGTTTCCATGCCGATATGATTCAGAAAATCAATTCCTGCACCCAATCCAATTCCAGCTGAGATCGGCGGAGTACCGGCTTCAAATTTATGCGGAAGATCATTCCAGGTCGTTTTTTCAAACGTAACTTTGTCGATCATATCGCCACCACCTCTGTACGGAGGCATTGCGTTTAGCAGGTCTTTCTTGCCGTATAAGATTCCGAAACCTGTTGGTCCACACATTTTATGAGCCGAGAATGCATAAAAATCAGCATCTAAAGCCTGCACATCCACTTTTGAATGAGGAACTGCCTGAGCTCCATCGACCAATACAGGAACATTTCGCTTATGAGCTGCTGCTATAATTTCTTCAACTGGATTGATAGTACCCAGTGCATTAGAAACATGGACAACCGCAACCATTTTGGTTCTATCAGAAAACAATTCATAGAACTTGTCCATGATGAGCTCGCCTTTGTCGTTCATTGGAATGACTTTCAGCTTCGCTCCTGTTTCTTCTGCGATCATCTGCCAAGGCACGATATTCGCGTGATGTTCCATTTCAGAAACCAGGATCTCATCACCGGCTTTAAAATTCTTACGTCCGTAGCTTTGGGCTACAAGATTGATAGAATCGGTAGTTCCGGTGGTGTAAATAACCTCTTCCAGGCTTCCCGCATTAATAAAATCACGAACTTTACTTCTAGTAGCCTCAAAAGCATCCGTAGCTTTCTGGCTCAGAGAATGAATTCCTCTGTGCACATTAGCATGCTCATTCTTGTGATAAGCATCAATACGATCACTCACCGACTTCGGCATTTGGCTGGAAGCGCCATTATCCAGATATACCAATTTCTTACCGTTTACTTCCTGCTGAAGTACGGGGAACTGAGCTCTTATTTCTGCCCAGTTTATTTTAGTTGGTATGTCGGTTGTTGTTTCTGGCATTGTGATTGGTTATTTGTTAATGGTTATTAGTCTTGTTAACCAATAACCATTAACTAATTCACTTTTCGTCTCTATTCGTGTATTCAATAACTTCGTTCAGTAAAAGCTTCTCTACTGATTCCACTTCCATACTTTCAACGCTTTCAAGAGCAAATGCATAAACTAATAGCTCACGTGATTTCTGCTCTGTCAATCCACGACTTTGGAGATAAAATACCTCTTCGTCCTGAAGCTGACCGATGGTTGCACCGTGCGAACACAATACATCATCAGCAAAAATTTCAAGTTGTGGTTTAGTATTTACTTTACCATTCTCAGAAAGCAATAAATTTCTGTTTTCCTGGAAAGAATCAATCTTCTGAGCATCTTTAGCTACAAAGATCTTTCCGTTAAACACTGAATGCGCACTGTCGTTAACTACAACTTTGTGTAGCTGATGACTTCCTGCATGCGCAAATCTGTGATCCATAATTGAATGCGTATCTGCAATCTGGTCGCCATCGATCAATACCAATCCATCAACAGTGAAATTCACTTCTTCAGCGTTTTGGATCACTCTTGGATCGTTTCGGAATAATTTCGCTCCCAAACAGATCGTATAAGAATGATATTCAGCGTTTTTGTCCAGTATTGCAATCGGACGAGAAACGTGAGAAGCTTTCTTGCTGTCTCTTTGAATTCTTGCATGATGCACATTTGAACCTGTAAACATCTTGAATTCAGTAACAGGAACATTCAAATACTGATTATCAGCTAAGCCAATATGTTCTTCAATGATCGTAGACTTAGAAAACATTTCTCCAACGTATAACAAACGAGGAGTTGCATAAAAAGCCTTTTCCGCATCTGTAAACACATTCAGAATATGAATCGGAGTTCTTACTACAGTCTCTTCAGGAACAAAAATGAAAGCTCCGTCTGTAAAAGCAGCATCGTTAAATGGAGCAAATACATCATCATGGTAATTTGTGATGGTTCCCAAGTGCTCTTTAACCGAATTGTTATCAGCGTTAGCAGCAAGATTACCTACAATAACATTGTTTGGAAGATCTTCAACAGAAGATAATTCTTCGTTATAAACACCATTCACAAAAACCAATCGGCAATTCATTGCCTCCGGTAGATAATGCTCAGAAATATCTCCAACATCAGCTGCATTCGCTTCTTCCAGCTTACAAAACTGACTTTTAGTGATGGATTTCAGATCTACAAATCTCCAGTCTTCGTCTTTACGAGTTGGGAACGGAGTTTTTTCGAGATCTTCACGTCCTCTTTCGTTAATTGCACGAATCGCCACACTTTCAGCACTGCTTTCCACAGAGCCTGTTATGTACGATAACATCGTGTCTCTTTGGATTACTTCACTCATTATTGAGCCTCTCCATTTAGTACTAATTCTTTTTCCAATGCATCGTAACCATTTGCTTCAAGCTCTTCAGCTAATTCAAATCCACCTGACTTGATCAACTTACCTGCCATCATCACATGTACATGATCCGGCTTGATGTAATTCAACAGTCTTTGGTAGTGAGTTATCATTACGATTGCATTTTTATCATTAGCGATCTTATTCACTCCTTCTGAAACTACTTTAAGAGCATCGATATCTAATCCTGAATCGGTTTCGTCTAAGAAAGAAAGCACAGGGTTCAATACCGCCATCTGGAAGATCTCATTCTTCTTTTTCTCACCACCGGAAAAACCAGTGTTGATAGAGCGGCTTAAAAACTGATCCTTCATTTCGATTACATCCAATTTTTCAGTGATGTAATCTTCAAATTCCAACGGATCTAATTCTTCTCGGTCGTTTGCGCGAGCAATAGTGTTGTAAGCTTCTCTGAGCAACGTCTTGTTAGTAATACCCGGAACTTCAACAGGATATTGAAAAGCCAGAAACAAACCCATATGAGCTCTTTCATCAGCATCCAATTCAGTAATGTCTTCACCGTTGAATAGAATTTCTCCTTCGGTTACTTCATACTCCGGATGACCTGAAACAACTTTAGCCAGCGTACTTTTACCGCTTCCGTTAGGTCCCATGATTGCATGGATTTCACCGGCATTAACTTTCAGGTTAACACCCTTTAAAATTTCAATGTCTTCGCCTTCAACTGAGGCGTGTAAGTTTTTAATTTCTAACACTATTTCTGCTTTTTACTTTTGTTTGTTTATTTAGTTTCTTTTCAAGTTCGTCATCCTGAACTTGTTTCAGGATCTGTGGGGTAACTAAATTTTGAACCTACACAGATTCCGGGTCAAGCCCTTAATGACCTAATATCTCTACCCTACACTACCTTCCAGTTTCACATCAAGCAACTTGTTTGCTTCAACTGCGAATTCAAGAGGTAGTTCTTTCAATACATCTTTAACAAATCCATTAATGATCATAGAAATGGCATCCTGCTCACTAATTCCGCGCTGCATCAGATAAAAGATCTGCTCTTCACCCACTCTGGATGTTGTAGCTTCATGCTCAACACTACTTGATGGATTTTCTGATGAAATATATGGGAACGTATGAGCTCCACATTCTTGACCAATCAACATTGAATCACATACTGAGTAATTCTTAGAGCCAGTGGCATTCTTGGAGATTTTGACTTCTCCACGGTAACTGTTGTTCGACTGCCCGGCCGAAATACCTTTAGAGATGATCGTGCTCTTGGTGTTCTTACCAAGATGGATCATTTTTGTACCGGTATCAGCTTGCTGCTTTTTTGTAGTTACAGCTACAGAATAAAATTCTCCAACTGAATTATCACCTTTAAGTATAACAGATGGATATTTTAGCGTTACTGCTGAACCTGTTTCCAGCTGCGTCCATGAGATGTGAGAATTCTTTCCTTTGCAGATACCACGCTTAGTCACAAAGTTATAAATACCGCCTTTACCGTTTTCATCACCGGAATACCAGTTCTGAATGGTTGAATATTTAATATCAGCGTCATCCAAAGCCACAAGTTCCACAACCGCAGCATGTAATTGGTTTTCGTCGTACATCGGAGCAGTACAGCCTTCTAGATAGCTTACGCTAGCCCCTTCTTCTACTACGATCAATGTTCTTTCAAACTGACCAGATTCCATATTGTTGATACGGAAATAGGTTGAAAGCTCCATCGGGCATTTTGTATTCTTCGGGATGTAGCAAAACGATCCATCAGAAAATACAGCTGAGTTCAATGCTGAGTAAAAGTTATCTCTTACAGGAACTACAGAAGCCATGTATTTCTTAACCAACTCCGGATGTTCTTTAATTGCTTCTGACATCGAGCAAAAAATAACGCCTGCTTCTGCTAACTTTTCCTTGAATGAAGTAAAGATAGAAACACTGTCAAATACCGCATCTACAGCAACTCCGGAAAGCATCTTTTGCTCTTCCAATGGAATACCAAGCTTTTCATAAGTCTCGCGGATATTTGGATCTACATCATCCATGCTATCCAATTGAGGCTTTTTCTTTGGTGCTGAATAATACAGCATGTTTTCAAAATCTGGTTTTTTGTATGTAGCATTAAACCATGTTGGCTCTTCCATTTCTTTCCAGGCGTGATAAGCCTTAACACGGAATTCAGTCATCCATTCCGGCTCTTCCTTTACTCTTGAAAGCTCACGAACGATTTCTTCGCTGATTCCTTTTGGAAAATCTTCATATTCAACATCGGTAGTAAATCCATACTTATACTCTTCGCCGATCATCGACTCAAGCTCTTTTACACCGTCACTTAATTCTTCACTCATGTGCGTCTATAATTTTATCTTGATTAACGTTGATTTAACCATCTTTAACAGTCGTTCATTCAACGTTTTATATGCTTATTTAGATTCTGTCCAAAGATACAAAATATCCGATTCAGAACTAAATTAGATGTGATTGAGAAAGTTTATTGATGAGATAGAAGAATATTGAATAGAGAATGATGCCATCCTTGTAGATGGTTGATATTTCATATGCAAAAACTATTCTATTTCTGAGAGCCTGAGCATTTATCGCAGATTTGCAGATCCTTTGGAGGTATCCTCAGGTTTGTAGATGTCAGGTAATTCGTTGGTAGTTTTTGAACGGTAAAAAATATATAGGGTCATCCCGAACTTGTTTCGGGATCTTTGTAAGGAATTGCTCTTGAAACAGTCTTACTTACTATGAACAAAGGCTATGTGTACTTTCTTACTAACTATCGAAGAACTACGATTTACATCGGAGTTACCAATAACATTCATTCAAGAGTGTGGAAACATAAACTGGGAGAAGGCTCTTTATTTACTTCAAAGTATAAACTAAGCATTCTTATATATGCGGAAGAATACGATAATATAAGTGATGCTATAGCAAGGGAGAAGCAACTAAAAAATTGGCATAAACAGTGGAAATGGAATCTGGTAAAGCAAAGCAATCCAAAGTTAAAGGATTGGTATGATACCTTAAGAGGATGGTAAACAAGAACAGACTAAAAGTCTTTACGTAAGATCCCGAAATAAATTCGGGATGACCTGCTTACAATATTGAGGTTGGTATAAAGAAATTTTGTCAACGAATTATCTAACATCTACAAGGATGACTTATACGATAACTAAAATTAACTCATCAACGAACAAACACAAGCCGTATTCACAATATCATCCCATTCACAACCACGGGAAAGATCCATCATCGGTTTTGCGAGTCCTTGTATAATTGGTCCTGTTGCTGTAGCTCCGGCTAGTCGTTCAGTGATCTTGTAGGCGATATTTCCTGCATCCAGATTGGGGAAAATAAATACATTTGCTTTTCCTGCTACTTCTGAGTTTGGAGCTTTTCTTTTTGCTACTGATTCAACAAATGCTGCATCAAACTGAAGTTCTCCATCAACTGCAAAGTCAATATTGTATTCTTTTAATTTCTCAAAAGCTTGCTGAACCAGCTCCACCCTTTCGTGTTGTGCACTTCCTTTTGTGCTGAATGAAAGCATGGCAACTTTAGGTTCAGCTCCGGTTATCAGTTTGTGAGAAACAGCAGAATCAAAAGCTATGGTAGCTAATTGATCTGAAGTCGGATAAGGAACAACCGCACAATCACCATAGGAAAACACTTTACCATCCGGAAAACTCATCAGGAAAATACTGGAAACTACATTCGAGCCTTTTTTCAGTCCAATGGTTTGAATGGCTGCTTTTAGAACATCACCCGTAGTTGAAACTGAACCGGCAACACAACCGTCGGCATATCCCGCTGAAACCAAAGAAGCTCCAAAAAACAATGGATCTTTTACTATCTCTAAAGCTTGTTCTTCGGAGATTCCTTTGTGCTTTCTTTTCTGATAAAAAGCTTCTGCAAATTCTTGGAGTTTATCATCAGTTTCAGGATCAAGAACGTCAATATTCTGAGTTTCAACCTTGGAATCTTTATTGCTGAGAAGAATTACATCAGCTAATCCTTCTTCCTGAAGAAACTGAGCTGCTTTAACTACACGCTCATCGGATGATCGCGGGAGTACGATCTTCTTTTTATTTGATGCGGCTTTTTCTCTAATAGACTCAATGATACTCATATCAGGCAACCAGTAAAAAAATTGATATTGAAGCTAATGCCAACCCGATCCATTGTCTTTTATCAGGTTGGTCTTTCCAGAAGATAACACCTATAAAAGTTCCTGCAAAAACTATGCTTAAGTTCACCAAAGGAAATACGATCGACCCCGGAATTTCCTTCAAAGCTAATAAAATAAAATAGGAAGAATACAGGTTCACCACTCCCAGTAAAACTCCATAGATCAACTCTTTCATTTTGAAATTAAATTGACCCCGGAATAAAAGAACTACAGATCCGGTTAAAAAAGCGAAAAAGAATAAAGCTGATAAAAACTGAGATTCATCAAAAAGCATTGAAAATTCTCGTTCAAAAACCTTTAAACCGGAATCAGTTATCCCTGAAATAAAGAAAAGCAGAACAGGTAATACTGCGAACTTTAGTTGTACTCTACGATCTTTTTTAAGTGATGGAACCAATAATAATAAAGATATGAAAGAGAGTATTATCCCAAGGATCAGCCCTGTTGTTACATCTTCATTATAGAGCATCAAGCTCAAAAGAATTGGAAACACTAATGACATCCTCATCGCGGCGATGCTGATTCCCATCCCATTTTTATCGATACTCTTGCTGTAGATCATAAAATTGGCAATGAACAAAAATCCTAGAATGGCTGAATGGATAAGAATTGGAATTAGGCCTGTCTGCTCTTCAAATCCGTTCCAGTCTGTTGAGAAAACACTGATTATAACAGCAACCAGATAATTGATAACCAGCACATTTAATACACGCAGGGAGCGCACTTCAACTAATTTTAAAACCTGAGCAACAGAAAGGGAAAAAACAGCACTCAGTGTAAGAAAAAGAAAACCCATCAGTCGGTAAGGCTTAAGGTATCACTTCCGAAAAAGCGAATATCCTGAGCTGCATTAAAAATACTGCGGGAAGTAAATGATACATTCCTTTCCAAATACTTTCTTATTTCAGTCCAATTTGTATTTCTTTTTTTGATAGCATCAGCCAAAAAGTATGTAAAAATGGAGTGTCTTTTTTGAACTCCGTTTGGTTCGGCATAAATATAAGACCTTTGGTCTGTATTCGACGAAAATACAACTGTTGAGTTTGGAACTTGTGTTGTAATTGTTGCAGCCAGAAGATCTAATGAATTTCGCTTAGATGAACCTTGTATAAAATCAATATCAGCGATAATTGACAACTTCTGTACAGGAAGGTTAGCAAATCCATCGAGCAAAGAATTCAAATCGATTCGAGAAGCCGCACTATCAGATGCTGTGCCCAGAAAATAGACTTTATCCGTTTGAGGGTCTATTTCTGCATATCCATTCAGATAAACAGTTAGATCAACTTCTCGATTATTTATTCGGGATACCAAACGATTAAATCCATTAACAGCTGTTTGATTCCCCGAAATATCCTGGAATTTTATTGTTTGAGTTGGAACTATTCCTAGCGCATTATTGAAATATTTTTCAATTAGTTGGCCATCTCTATATGCGTATGCTTTCTCGGGTAACTCTCCGCTGTAACCTTGATTGGTAATTATAAATCCCCAACGCCGTCTGTCATCCTCAGCTAATCTTGGGATATCCCTTTCAACATCTACGCTACCAAAAGGGACATTAGGGATTGCCACAACAGAAAGTTCACGGGAAAATTGAGAGGGTCTCCAAATAATATCAACATCGCTGGCTGAAACCCAATTTTCAGAAATACCGTAGAGTACTTTTACCCAATCTCCTTGTGTCTCAACCAGTCTTAATTGACTACGTTGAGCCAGATCTGTTAAAATGTTTTGAGAATTTGAGCGAGCTTCATTCCTTAAGGCAGTAACCGTAGTGCTTACAACAACAAATGGATCAAAAATTGATCTTATAGGAATTTCATAGCTGTATAAACTGTCATTGAACGTTATATCAAGATCAATTGAAATATCCTCTTCACCGGGAAATATATCCGGATTTAACTCCTCCAGAAAATTGATCGATAAATTATTTCCAGTGATTTTTGTATCCGTGTTTTCTAATAAAACCTGATCCCTGTACCTAATGGAATAGGAAGCAAGCTGTTCAGTGTTAATGGTAGCATCAAGGGTATCGGTATCTACAAATACACCGGTTCTTCTTAACAATCTGGTTTCCCCTGTAGGCTGAGGCTCGCCTATTGGTTTCATATTTAAAAAAGAAGCCCCAAGTAAAGCTGCACTCGCACCAAAAAGCGCAATTTGCTGACCTTGTTTATTGGATTCTGAGAATTCAAGTGCTGAATAGGTGCCTAAAGAAGCCGAAGCCATTCCCAATGCCAAGAATCCCCATCTTGGACGATATTTTTGAATATATCGGTCCGTTTTAATTCGTTGAGCATATTCAAAAGTATTTGCTGCTTTAAGTCGGAATTGAGCTACAGGTAGTTCAGGAGTAACTTTACCTACTTTTTGAAGAAATAATTTTGAATTCAGTAGTTTATAATCTCCCCTGTCAACTTCTTCCTGGCTTTCTACGATCCAGGTTGTGGTGGAACATGCCATCAAAAAGACTACCGGAAAAAGAAGTATAATTCTGATATTATTTTTCATCAGGCCCACGGGGTTTGCTTTGAAGTAATTGCAATCTTTGCTGCGTCGATAGCGATTACAAGTTCTTCATTTGTTGGAATAACATATACTCCCACTTTAGAATCTTCAGAACTGATCAATGGTTTCTCTCCGGATAATTTATTTTTACTCTCGTCTATTTCTATACCAAACGAATCCATATCCGAAAGTATTTTAGACCTTATTAAGGAAGAGTTTTCACCTATTCCTCCGGTAAAGATAATTGCATCTACACCATTCATACTTGCAATGTACGACCCTATGTATTTCTTAGCCCGGTAACAAAAAACGTCAATTGCTTCCTGAGATCGCTTGTCACCATCTTCCGCTTCTTCAATCAAGTCTCTCATATCTGCGGCATAACCACTGAGTCCAAGCAAACCACTGTGCTTGTTTAAAAGAGCATGAACATTAGCCAAAGATAATTCCTCTTTCTCTATGAGGTAGAATAAGATAGAAGGATCAATATCACCGGATCGTGTTCCCATCACCAAGCCTTCTAACGGAGTAAAACCCATGCTTGTATCGATAGATTCGCCATCTTTAATGGCCGTAATGGAAGCTCCATTTCCTAAATGACAGGTAATAATTTTGGACCCCTTCTTTTTTACATCAGCTAATTTGTAATACTTTCGGCTTACGTAATAGTGAGAGGTTCCGTGAAAACCGTATCTACGAATCTTATATCTGCGATAAAGTCGGTTTGGAATACCATACAAATACGCTTTTGAAGGTAAAGTCTGATGAAAAGCTGTATCAAAAACGGCTACATGCGGAACGTCAGGCAGATGCTCTTTAGCAGCTTTTATTCCCTGCAAATTAGGAGGATTATGCAATGGAGCGATATCAAAAGCTTCCTGTATAGCTTCTTCTACATCTTCATCAATAAGTACTGAATCTTTGAATGTCTCCCCACCATGAACAACGCGATGTCCTACAGCCTCAATTTCATCCAATGATGACAGATAATCATTATCCGCACCAACAAGTAATTCCATAACTGTCTTTAGAGCAATTGTATGATTGTCCAGGGCCAGCGATTTCTTTACCGGCTTCTCTCCTTTCCATTCCTGTCTTATAATGGATGTAACTGCTCCGATTCGTTCTACCAAGCCTTTGCAAAGCGTTTCTCTGTCCTCAGTATGTATCAATTGATACTTTATAGAAGAACTACCACAATTTATAACCAGTACTTTCATATCAAAGTGAGATTACAGCTCCAAAACCGATCAAATTTCTAAACTCAAAGCTTGATTTGCCGGCATCAGGTTCCGATATCCAAAAAGGAATTTCATATCTGAGGGCAAATCCTCTGGGCTTTCCCAGAAAATCAGGAATATTTATTGAAAATTGAAGTCCAACTCCTGCGTCAAGTAATACAGGATTATCTTCAAAAACAGTTCCTGCATCGGCAAAAACATAGCTTTTCAAAAACACGAATTCACCTATCATTCCATTCTTCAACGAACTATTGATCGGATTCGGAAATTCAAATTCTGTATTCAGCGCTACAATGGAGTTAAAACCAGCGACACTCAGATCAGAATATTGAGTATCTGTATAACCTCTGAGGTTCCCACCACCTGAAATTTGGGCTAGACCATTATCAAGCCAGCTTGTTGGTAGCGTTCCTTTGGCTCTGCTGATACCGTTTCCAAGCCAGTTGATCGGTTGAGCATAACTAGCCGTGTACAAAAATTCAGGAGCTGTATTTTCAGAAGTAAATCCTCCAAATGCACGTAATGCTAATCCAAAATGCTCATTTAAAGACATCACATTCCATATTTCAGCATTTAGAACCGAAAATGAAGGGCTTTCAGGATTGAGATTCTGCTGAAAATCCAGATTTAATTCAAAAGTCTTCTCATCAGATTCGTTGTGCAACATAAACTCAATACCTGCCAGTGATTTCCACCCGGAAGACCATTGTATTGGATACGGTCGGTACGCAACATCGTACATCTTTTGTTGAGAAAATGAAGCAGAAACTTCTTTGTATCTGAGTTCATTAAATCCGTCTTGCCAGCGTTTATTCAGTGAAAGAGAATGGCTTGAAAATCCCGTTCTTATACTGGAAACAGCCTGAACACTTCCCTCTTCACCAAAATCTGATATTGACCTAACAGGCTCAGTAAAACTTAGATAGTAAGAAACCGGGTTATCGGGGAAATTTGTCCCCACCCATAAACCTGCATCAAGACGATGCGGACCATCTTTAAAAGAACCTTCGTGTTCACCTAAAACTCTGATCCCTAAACGAACTCCGTCAACAGAATTATACCACACATCAGGAGCCGGTGTGAACGTATATTTTCCATAATTATCCTGAGAAAGCAGTGAACTGCAGGTTATCAACCAAACAAAAATGAAAGAAAATAATTTAGTTATTTCAGATCTATGATCCACTCTGGTAGGATTTGTTGGTTGATTAGGATATCGTTTATCAGTCGTATCAATCTTTTTTGTTCCGGCCAATGAATATACTCATTGATTTGGTCAGCTTTAACCCATAAATATTCGGAATGTTCGTCGTCCAGTTCAATACGTTCATCAGTCCATTCTATTTTCGCTGCAAATGCCGGAATTTGATGAATGGTATCTGTTTTGTGTTCATAAAAAGAGTTTACAGATGGAACCGTCCAGAAACTTGAAGGCTTTTCTGAAATTTCTTCTTTCAGTTCACGAATAGCAGCTTGCCAATAGGTTTCCCCTTCTACAACTTTACCGCCTACCATTCGCCATTGATTGGCATATATTTTTTTAGAAGAACGCTTTAAGATCAAAAACTCAACGTTCTTGCCGTTTATTCTGTAAGGATATACGTCAATGAGCTTTTTTTCCAAAGCCTGGCCTATTTAGATTTCGATTTTCTTGATCTCTAATTCAAGCTCGCCTGCAGGAACGGTTACTGTTACAACATCACCAACTGCTTTCCCAACCAATGCCTGACCGATTGGAGATTCAATAGAAATTTTACCGGCTTTAAAGTCAGCTTCATTCGGAGAAACCAACGTATATTGCATCTCCTTATTCATCTTTTTATTCAGAATAGTGACTTTTGTTAAAACACGTACCTGTGACAGATCAAGTTCTGTAGCATCTAATACACGAGCGTTTGCAAGAATGTCTTCGAGTTTTGTAATACGATCTTCCATATGTCCCTGAGCCTCTTTTGCGGCATCGTATTCGGCATTCTCACTTAAATCACCTTTTGCACGTGCTTCAGCGATATCTTCAGCAACTTCTTTACGACCTCTTGTTTTAAGGTCTTTTAATTCTGCATCTAGTTTATCGTACCCTTCCTGCGATAAATATTGGATCTTACTCATGATCTTTCTTGTATTCGGTTTCTGAAATAAAAAGAAGAGCTCACCTTTCGGCTGCCCTTCAACTCTCTGAAAATAAGAGTTATTAGAGTGTTTTTCTAATAATTAATAGAATTTCTGCTTATGCGTCAACTACGCTTTTCGTGCTGAGAATACGAATGGCAAATATGAGCGCTCCTAAAACCAGAATTGCACCCATAAAAAATGGAGCTCCTGAAAACTGAAAAGGTGCCGCATCTGAAGTAAAATATCCGAACAAACCGGTCATCATGGGCGGACCAAATATAGATGTAAAACTAACCAGACTGGTTAAGGCTCCCTGCAGTTCGCCTTGCTGGTTTTGCGGAACCTGATTAGACACAATTCCCTGTAAAGATGGTCCCGCAAATCCTCCCAGACAATACGGAACTATCATTGCCATCATAATAGCTCCTGTGGGCGAAAAAGCAAAACCTATGAATCCCAGACAGGAAACCGTCAGTCCAAAATAGACGGATTTTACCTCCCCGATTTTCGGAATTACAATTCGTGTTAATCCTCCTTGCACGATAGCGACACAAAGTCCAACAACACCCAGTGAAATACCTACCATCTTCTCATCCCAGGCAAATTTCTCCATAGTGTAATAGGTCCATGTGCTTTGGGTAGCATGACTTGCGAGATATATCAATCCAAAAACGATCACTAATCCTGAAATCCCCGGAAATGATTTCAATTGCTTTAGTGAGCCCATCGGATTAGCTCTTTTAAGTTCAAACTTACGTCGGTTTTCTTTGGGAAGTGATTCGGGGAGAATAAAATATCCATATGCTACATTTAGTAACGTAAGTCCGGCAGCAGCAAAAAACGGCACTCTGGTTCCGTATTGCCCCAACAGTCCACCGATCACTGGACCGATTATAAATCCTAAACCAAATGCAGCTCCGATCAACCCAAAATTCTGTGAACGTTTTTCCGGAGAACTGATATCAGCAATGTAGGCACTAGCCGTAGTTATGCTCGCTCCTGTTAATCCTGAAATAAACCGAGCTATAAACAGCCAGAAAATATTAGGAGCAAAACCGATCAATATGTAATCGATCCCAAATCCGAACAGCGATAACAAAAGAACGGGTCGTCGACCAAAGCGGTCACTGAGAGCTCCGATCAAAGGAGCACAAATAAACTGTGTGAATGCATACACAAACATCAGCCAACCGCCGTACAGAGCAGCTTTTGATAGTCCTTCTCCGGTAAGCTCTACAATAAGTGCGGGAATGATCGGGATTATAATTCCAAGTCCGATCACATCAATTAAAACGGTAATAAAAATAAAAGCCAGTGCGGCTTTGCGCGGTTCTTTGGACATGGTATAAATTTGTGTCCAATGATAGGCTTTTGACTTCCTAATTGGAAGCAGGAATCTAATGTAAAAGCACCGGTTTATGTGAACTGATTGTTCTGCTATAGATGTAGATGCTAGATAAATCGTCTTTAGTATTTAAGACGGCAAAGCTCCTTTTTTGCCTATTAATATCAACCGCATGACTCAAGACCTTGCTTGTTTATGTACGAGTTTAAGGCAAAGAACAAAAATCTCCCTTAGAAGGGAGACCGATCGAACACTTGTGTGAGATCAGAGGGATGTTGTGCAGTTTCTGAGCTTATAAACTGCACAACATCCTCCGTCCGCCAGCTGGCGGACACCTCCTTCAAAGGAGGATTTGAAGAAAAGAAGGCAGGAATCTGGATTTCCATCTCGGGTGTATCCCAATAAAGAAATCAAGATCTTGGGCATACGCCGCGAGATGACCTAACTCACTATCCTAAAACCCTTCAAAGAATCCGTACAATAGTATGTATTAGTTTCTATTTTAGGGCAAATAAAAGTGAAGATGCCTAAAAAACTAACTACCAAAGAAATACTTGAAGAGAACTTGTCTCAAAAGCCGCCGGCTAAATTAGCTGAGGTAAAAGTGATCCTTCATAATATTAGAAGTCTCCATAATGTGGGCTCTGTGTTTCGTTCTTCGGATGCGTTCGGGATTTCTGAATTGATTCTTACCGGATACACTCCCACCCCTCCCCGACCTGAGATCAACAAAACAGCCATTGGTGCGGAAAAATTTGTGGAATGGAGACATTTTGAAACGGCTACTGAGATAATTCAATCACTCAAAGAAGACGGATATTCCATTTTGGGGATGGAGCAAACTACAGGAAGTATTTCCCTCAACAAACTTGATGTTAATAATTTCAATAAGATCTGTCTGGTGATGGGAAATGAAGTCACCGGTATAGATTCTGAGATTCTCGAATTGATGGACGAATTTGTAGCCATCCCACAGTTTGGCCAAAAGCACTCGCTTAACGTTTCGGTAGCTGCTGCAGTGATGTTGTATGCTTTATTGGAGAAATTGAGCTGATTGTATTATAACCCTGACAGGGTTATAGACAAAGTCATCTCAAGAAACTTAACCTAACTCTTTTTCACATTTTTAAGTTTTTGAACCGCGGATTAATCAGATAGCCGGATTAGCACTGATTATTGTCCTAAATATCCGTGTTATCCTTTAATCCATTAAATCCGCGGTTCAAAATTGATAGTATGTGAGTTACTTAATTATTTGGTACAAGCTATTCATTAACAAAAAGTATTAAAATCTGAAACTGATTCCCCTATTTCCTTGTTAGACAAATAGAACAAGGAAAAATTAATCTAATTACAAAACATGAGTTTGAAAGAAAAAACTATCAGTGAAGTAGAAAACAGAATCGAAAAAATTGAAAGAGCTATAGCTAAAAACGGCGTTGGTTCAAGTTACCTTTCTAAAGCAGAACGTGTACAAAGAGATGTAAATATTGGATTGGCTTTAAGTGGACTTGCTCTGATTGCAGGTGCAACAGCCTGGGCCTTGTTTTCAGGTAAAGATGATTGATCTTTTGAAAGAGCATCTCAAATATTTCTTCCTTTTCCTTTTTATTGTGGGGATTTTGAGCAGCACTCAATCATTAAATGCCCAGCAAAAGGGAGATAATTTCGGAATTGGAGTCATGCTTGGGGAACCAAGTGGACTTACAATTAAGAAATGGTTATCTGATAATTCCGCATTTGATATCGGAGCAGCTTGGTCTTTATCTGATAAAACAGAAGCGCTTCATCTTCATTCTGATTTTCTTTTTCATAATTGGTTTGAAGACAATCCTAATTTGGCTTTTTACTACGGTATCGGAGTAAGAACTATTTTGGATAGTAATGCTAAACTTGGAGTTCGGATACCCTTTGGTCTTAATTACGTTTTCGAAAATATCCCATTTGATGCATTTGTTGAAGCAGTTCCAATTGTCGATATAGCTCCGGATACAAGATTAGCTGGAAATGGTGCTGTAGGCTTAAGGTTTTACTTCTAATAGTATTTTAAAACCGATCCGGATTCATCAATCTTAGATCAAGATCGGTTTTCCTATTTAAAATAATTTGAGAAACTATTCTTCCGGTTGCAGGACCGAGACTCATTCCCATCATGGCATGCCCTGTAGCTATCGTTAGGTTGTCAAATTTATGCGATTTACCCAAATAAGGTAAACCGTCGGGTGTACAAGGTCTGAATCCATGCCAAACTTTATCAAGCTCAGATTTCTGTATTTCAAAATCGGGGAAATATCTCGGAACGCTTTCGACTATTCCTTGTAGCCGGTTTTGATTTATTCGCGGATCAAAATTACTAATCTCAAGAGTTCCTCCTACCCTGAGATCATTTCCCATTGGGGTCATAGCAACTTTTCCTTCTGAAAGAATCGTTGGGTAAGTGGGTTTCATCTTAGAATCAGCAAGTGTCAGAGAATAGCCTTTTCCGTCTTGCAACAATATTTTAATACCAATTTTCTTCAAGAGTTTGGCTGACCAACTTCCGGCTGCTATCACTAATTGATCTATCTTTTCGATATCACCATTTTGAAGTAATAGAGATTCTATTTTGCCATTTGATGTACTGAAGTCAACAACTTCATTTTGCGTTATAAATCTTACACCCGCTTTTTTGAGATGATTAACCATCTCCGCTATGAATTTATTGGGATACAAATGAGTATCTCCTCTGTAAAAAACTCCTCCTGCTACATCCGTTTTTAATTTCTTCTCTTTTAGCTGAACTTCTTCTTTGTTCAATATTTCAACTTCGAGTCCAAGCTTTTTCGCTTGTTCTGCAATCTGTATTTCTTCTTCACCGGTATGAGACTCTTTAAAAAGCATGAGCAAGCCGTTCTCTTCAAAACAGAATTCGAAACCTTCCTTTTTAGCAAAATTTTTATATAAAGCTTTACTCTGCTCATTGAAATCCTTTAACAGAGCCACAGAATTCTCAACATTATTTACGGTGCAAGATCTGTAAAATTTCCAGAGCCACTGAGTTAACTCACTATTCAATCTTGGCTTGACAAAAAAAGGACTTTTAGAATTGAACATCCATTTTATTCCTTTAGATACTACACCCGGCGAAGCTAAAGGCACAAAATGACTAGGAACGATCATGCCTGCATTTCCATGAGACGCACCGTCAGAAAGATCTGTTCTATCAATAACAGTGACTTCAAAGCCCTCTTTTTGCAGGAACCAAGCAGAGCTTAATCCGATAATTCCACCGCCTATGATGTGTACTTTTTTCATATAACCATGTTATAAAACCTGAAATCCTTGAGCATAAGGATCATCTTCATCATCAATGATAATGGAATTATATCCTGTTATTTTCGCCCATCCTTCAATACTTGGCACAATAGCTTTTTTTCCATCCAGTTCAGTTTCTTCTTCTATTCTGCCAATAAAGGTGCTCCCGATAATGCTCTCATGGATAAACTCATCTCCTTTCCTGAGCTTCCCCTTGGCATACCACTGCGCCATTCTCGCTGATGTTCCCGTTCCACACGGCGATCGATCTATTGCTTTATCGCCATAGAAAACAGCGTTTCTTGCGGTGGAATTTTCGCTGATTGTTTTGCCTGACCATAATATATGGCTCAATCCATTGATGGTTGGATCTTCGGGATGAATAAAAGAATGCTCTTCATTGATCTTACTTCTTATTTCTCTGCTCCAACCAATTAATTGATTCGCAGAATAATCCTGAAGTCCGTTGAAATTTTCCTGTTCATCAACGATCCCATAAAAATTTCCACCGTAACTAACATCAACAGTCAATATTCCAAGATCTGAGCATTCTACTTCTATTGCTTCTTTGGCTAAATAGGATTTTATATTCGTGAGTCGTACGGATTGTACTTTCCCGGATGCTTCTGTATATCGAATGTTCACCAATCCGGCAGGAGTTTCTAAGCGAAGTTGACCGGGTATTTTGGGTTTTACCAATCCTTCCTGGATCATGATGGTAACTGTTCCAATAGTACCATGTCCACACATGGGCAAACATCCGCTTGTTTCGATGAAAAGCACGCCGATATCATTTTCAGGATCTGAAGGCGGATATAGAATGCTCCCGCTCATCATGTCATGTCCGCGGGGTTCGAACATCAATCCTTTTCTTATCCAGTCAAATTCTCTGAGAAAATGAGCTCTCTTTTCACTCATTGAGTTTCCGATAAGTTCAGGTCCGCCCTCAGCCACGAGTCTTACCGGATTTCCACAGGTATGTGCGTCAATGCACTTGAACTCGGATCTCATTTTCTTGACGATTTTCCGTTTACCAATCGTTCGATCCCCAATGGATTCCCATCCTGAAGTTCGGGTGGTAATGACTCATTCGGCCAGTCCTGAAAAGCAAAAGGTCGCACCCATCGAGCAATCGCATGTGTACCAACTGCCGTATATCTGCTATCGCTGGAAGCCGGATATGGTCCTCCGTGCATCATCGAAGGACAAACTTCCACACCTGTAGGCACACCGTTAAAAATGATTCGTCCTACTCTGTTTTGTAACGCATCAATAATGTTTGTATGATCTATGATCTCTTTATCGCTTCCTACTACGGTTCCGGTTAATTGTCCTTCCAGGTTCTTGATAATATCTAATAATTCAGATTCATCTTTGCATTGAACGATCATAGAAAAAGGCCCGAATACTTCTCTGTTTAGATTTTTGTTTTTCAGAAAAGAACTTCCCTTTACCGAAACCAGTTTCTGATTAGCAAAATTAGGTTTTGATCCTCCATCATTTTCAGCAACAACCAGAACTTCATCCTGATCTGAGATCTGATCGCTTCCTTTTTGATATGCCAAATGAATATTCGGGTGAAGCATGCTTTCCTGATCAAGAGCAGTTAATTGTAAACCAAGTTTTTGGGTAAAATCGCTTAACTCATTGCTTTCTATTCCCAGAATTAGCCCGGGGTTTGTACAAAACTGTCCTACTCCCAAATTGATAGAGCCCGCATACTGAGTCGCCCATTCACCTGATTTATCTTTCAGAGCTGATGGTAAGATCACTACCGGATTGATACTTCCCATTTCTGCAAATACAGGGATCGGTTCTTCTCGTTTTGCTGCCAGATCAAACAGTGCACGACCACCTTTTATACTTCCGGTAAACCCAACTGTTTTTACTTTAGGATGAGAAACCAACTGTTGACCAACTTCAATTCCGCTGCTGTTCAAGTTTGAGAATACTCCTTCCGGCATTCCTGTCTTGTTCGCAGCTTTTATAATTGCCGATGCTACCATTTCACTTGTTCCTGAATGCATCGGATGAGCTTTCACGATCACCGGACAACCGGCTGCCAAAGCTGAAGCGGTATCTCCACCTGCTGTAGAAAATGCGAATGGAAAATTACTTGAACCGAAAACGACTACAGGTCCGAGCGGGATATTCATTTTTCGAATATCTGATTTAGGTAGCGGAGTTCGGTCAGGAATTGCCGTATCAATACTTGCTTCCACCCACGATCCTTCTTCAACCAGATCCGCAAAAGCTAGGAGTTGATTTATAGTTCGACCTCGTTCCCCTTCTGCCCGACCTTGTGGCAAACCGGATTCCATACAATACATTTGAACAAGATCATCTCCTAAGGCTGATATCTCTTTGGTGATCGTTCTGAGAAATTCCGCTTTATCTTTCCCTGAGGCATTTCTGTACTCTTCAAAAGCCGAGCTTGCCAATTCAACCGCTCGATCAATTTCTTCAGAACTGGCTTCCCAAAACTCCTGAGGATTTTCCTCGTTCTTTATTGGGTTAAAAGTTTTGTAACTCTTACTTCCTTTTGCTGAAAGTGAATTTCCAATAATATTCTTTCCGGTAATCATTTATACCTCTATGCTTAAATAGTCAGGAAGATCAGGGCGATCTTTAATCCCTTCCTCTATAATTCTAATAACTCGTTTGCGCTCGTCACCGATGAGCTTCTTTCTTGGAGCTCTTACATGTTCAGTTCCCAACTCGGTATAAACCTGAGCTAATTTGATATTCTGTACCAGTTGTGGATTAATATCCAATTCCAGGATCGGCAAAAACCATCGGTAGATATCTAAAGCTTCATCTATTCTGCCGGCTTTTACTAATCTGTAAATAGCTACAGTTTCGGCAGGAAATGCATCTACCAATCCGGCCACCCAGCCATCTGCACCCATCAATAATTCTTCCATTGCCAGCGTATCCACACCGCAAAGAATTTTGAAGCGATCACCAAATCGGTTTTTTAATCGGGTCACATTCGAAATATCCCGGGTACTTTCTTTAACAGCCTGAATGTTCTTATAGGGTAAGAACTTCTCAAACATATCCAGAGTGATTTCGATCTTATAATCCGCCGGATTGTTATACAGAAGAATAGGAAGCGAAGTACTTTCGGCGAATGATATAAAATGCGAAACGGTTTCTTCATCGGTAGGTTTGTACATCATGGGTGGAAGAACCATCAATCCATCAGCTCCTTCTTTCTCGGATCGTTGAGCCAATTCTATCGCCGTTTTTGTTGAACCTTCTGCGATGTTAACTAATGTCGGAACTCTCCCTTTTGATTGCTCAATACTGGCTTTAAGAAGTTCTATTCGTTCATCGTGAGTTAGCGTACTGGATTCTCCCAACGAACCACCAATGATAATTCCATCTACTCCCGCATTGATCTGGGCTTCGATATTGTGTTGAAAGGTTTTGAGATCAAGTTCTTCGTTTTCAAAAAAAGGAGTTGTTACTGCAGGATAAACTCCGTTCCAATTAATAGTCATCAATAATTACATTCGGTTTGAATTTAGATGAATGTAACAGAATTAATTGAATGGCTAAAGTGTGATATCATTTAAAATCCGACCTTAGAATTATTGGCGGATGGGTAATCGGAGCAGGAGCTCCTAACAGGCATTCCGCACCGGAGGTACGGAACGAGGTTAAAAGATCAAGCCGAAGGATTTAAGATGGGTTCACTGATCCTGCGCTGAATAATCCTAAAGGTCTTCGTTCATTCTGAGACAATTAATATGCTCTTCACCAGAAAGGATTGTTCCTGCTTCGCAGACGCTTCCGGATCATGTTCTCTTCTCCGTCTTAAATACTAAGGGCGAATTTATCTAGAACTATAATTACTAATCTGTTATCTAATTACCTAACATCTACAATTCGGAGGAATCGAACTCAGGTTTTAAATTACCAGCGGAACGCAGGAGATTTTTAGAAATACATGAAATAAACAGCTAAGATCGCTGTCATATTATACACCCCATGAGCGACAATTGAAGCCGTTAATCTACCTGTAGCCACAAAAAGAATGGTGTAAGCGATTGTTGGAACTAAGATATCCAACCAACCGAGTGCATCTGCAGGAAGATGTCCAAGGCAGAAAAATAGAATGGAGACGATGGAAGCCGTCCAAAGTCCGGTTTTAGGATTTTGGAACATGCTTTTCATTTCGGTGATGAAGTATCCTCTGTTATAGATCTCCTCGGTAATTCCTCCGCCAATCACTCCCAGTGCAATGTAAGAGATCAATCCAATGATGGTTCCGTCCATCATGGAAACCATATGGGATACATCTGCTCGTTCTGCTCCTCCGGTTGACGGGATGATCCATAAGAATTGCAACGCTAACCAACCTAATCCCACCACTAAACCAAGCATGGAATCCTTTTTCCATTTGGAGAAATCCCAGCCGATGTCTTTGAAGCTCTTCCCTGTTTTCTTTAACGAAAATTTGATGAACAACGAAACGGTTATCACCTGAAACAATGCCATGAACAGAAGATTGATCCCGATCTTACCTCCATTGATCTTGGTCACTCCAAAGAATACATCCGGAATTACAAACAGCGCAAAACCAAAAATGATCGTAAATATGAAAAGGGAGATTTGTTTAGGTCGGCTTAGAGGAGAATCGCTCACTAGGTAAATATTGATTTATTTAGATTTGGAGCGGACTACGAAAGGGAGTGGATTGAGTTTCGGAGTAGATGTGTAATTCTCAATTCATTGAACCAAATTTTTGTGGGATTATATGATCAGCAAGATTATTTATCAGCTAATTTTTAATCCTGCTCATCTTGTAAATCCGTTGAAATCTTGGTCAAAAGCGGATTGAGAAATAATTTTAACCTGATTTATTAGGAGCAGGAGCTCCTGTCTGCCGACAATGGCAGGCACTGTTTCTTTTAAGTCACCTCTAGCGCTAAAGACTTAAAAGATCTTGGGGATATTGTGTTGAAAGGTATTGAGATCAAGCTCTTCGTTTTCAAAAAAAGGAGTTGTTACTGCAGGATAAACTCCGTTCCAATTAATAGTCATCAATAATTACATTCGGTTTGAATTTAGATGAATGTAACAGAATTAATTGAATGGCTAAAGTGTGATATCATTTAAAATCCGACCTTAGAATTATTGGCGGATGGGTAATCGGAGCAGGAGCTCCTAACAGGCATTCCGCACCGGAGGTACGGAACGAGGTTAATCTGGCTTCAACTGGATCGGAGTTCTCATCATATTCAATATGCCTTTGTTTTAAAGTTCCTGATTTCTTCCAAGCAAGCTTTCCGTAACCGTTAAAACCATTTGTATATTGCCAATCTCTTAAGTATAGTAATGTATCAACTCCTGTTTGTATTAAGCTATCAATTGTAATACGAGCCAGTATATCTACATCATGGAATTGTTCCTCTTTATTAAAAATGGCAACATATTGAATTTCATTATTTATATCTCTTGTAGTGAATACGCTCTTACTAAGTTTTGGAGTTGAATAATCAATTTCTTTCAAATCATTCAAGCTCTGAATAGAGTCTATACAAGTCATTGTAACATCAGAATCGGTGATGTTTGGATTGTAAGCAGTCTTTTGAGAACTCTTACAACTGCATATTACAAGAGTCAAAATTATATAGTGCTGGAGTTTCATTTATATCGTCCAAAGAAAGATTGTACTGCCTAGCAAATTACTGATGAAAATCTCACCCTGAGTAAAATAAACAAAATCAGTTAAGAAACATCTGATCCCTTAAACCAACTCCCCGATCTTCCCATAGATCATATCCAGCTCCTCTTCCGTGATGCAGTATGGAGGCATTAGGTACAACACATTTCCAAGTGGACGAAGTAGCAATCCATGATCCACGCATTCTTTTTTAATGCGTGCTGCAACGGAATTCAGATATCCACCCTCTTCTTCGTTTATGATATCCATCGCGGCAATGGTTCCTTTTACTCTGAATTTTTCCAATCGAGGATGATCAGCCAGCTTTTCCTGATGTTTGGTATGAATGGCTTCCATTCCTTTGAATACCGGAGCGTTTTCTCTCAATAATTTCCAGGATGCAATTCCTGCTGCACATCCCAATGGGTTTCCGGTATAACTGTGTCCATGCCAAAAGGTTTTTATAGGATCTGAAGAATTGAAGCTTTCGTAGATCTCATCACTACTCACCGTAACCGAAAGCGGCATAAATCCGCCCGTAATTCCTTTGCTCAAACAAATAATATCCGGTTGCACTTGAGCTCGTTTACAGGCAAAATAGTCGCCCGTGCGACCAAATCCTGTCATCACCTCATCAAACAACAGCAAAGTATCGAACTGTCGGTTGCTCCAATGCACTTTTTGCAGAAACTCTTCGGAACACATTCGCATCCCTCCTGCGCCCTGAACCAACGGTTCCATCAGAATACCTGCGTACTTCTCCGGGTATTTGGTAAGAAGTCCTTCTAATTCTTCAATAACGGCATCTTCTTTATTTGCCCTGTTCTCATCTCCGATCCATGTTTCCGGATACGGAATCACTTCCACATCAAACATCCAGTCTTTGAATACATCGGTAAAAATAGAACGTTCTCCGGCCGACATTGCACCTAACGTATCTCCGTGATAAGCTCCTTCAAAACAAATGAAAGTCTTCCGCTCCTGACCAATATTCTTCCAGTACTGATAGGCGATCTTCATCCCAACTTCTACAGCTGTAGATCCATTATCGGAAAAAAATACCTTGTTTAAATTCTTAGGCAATTCCTGAGTGATCAACTCTGCCAACTGCTCTGCAGGATCGTGCGTAAATCCGGCAAAGATCACGTGTTCAAGGGTTTTAGCCTGCTCATAAATGGCTTTGGCGATATCCGGATGGGAATGTCCGTGCATATTCACCCACCAGCTCGAAATACAATCCAGAACCTCTCTTCCATCTTCTAATGTGAGATAAGCTCCCTTTCCACTCTTTACCTTAAGAGGTTCAGGTGCATCTTTGATGATCGTAAATGGATGCCAAACGTTGTTCATTTGAAATAATTAAGAATGAAGAATATAAAATTAGGAATAAGCACTCTAACAAGAGGTTATTCCTAATTTTATATTCCTAATTTTCACTGAAGGTCTTATTGAATTCCCTAATTAATGAATCGGAATTGATTTCTCTTAAAGGCTCAATTTCGAGTACAGGCAAATCCCCAAATCTTTCAATCGTTTCTTTGTTGGATGGATGTTTTTCGCCGTTTAAAACTACTGCAAAGACTTCGATTCCACGATCTCTGAGTGCCTTTAGTGATAGTAGCGTATGATTCAATGTCCCCAGACTACTTCTTGCCACCAGTAAAACGGGAAGTTTCAAGCGCTCGATCATATCCAAAACAGTGTGTTCCCAGTTAATAGGCACGATCAATCCGCCGGCTCCTTCTACTATCAGATGCTCTGTGTTGTATTCAGGCAATTCAAAATCATTCAGAGAGATCTTAACTCCGTCGATGTCTGCAGCGGCATGTGGACTCATCGGCGTTTCCAATCGGTATCTCTCCGGGATTATCCTTGATGGATCAGCTTCTGAAACTCTTTGTACAAATTCAGTATCCGTTTCTTCGTCCAGTCCTGCCTGGATCGGTTTCCAGTACGTTGCATCCAAAGCAGACATCAGCATGCCTGAAACCAATGTTTTACCAATTCCGGTGTCTGTACCGGTTACAAAAAATTCTTTCGGAAATTCCATCACATATCTTTTTTAGCTGCTAAATATACCACATGCCATTTTACTTTAACTTCATTGGAAACTTTCTCATCCCAAAACTTAGTTAACAGCTTTAATTGTTTAGCAGTTAATTGTTTACCTGTTTTAGATTTTCGAACTCCGATCTCTTTCAAATGCTTGAAAAAATCCATAGAGTTATCAAATTCCTGATACAGATCGTTCTCGTAATAGTCTACCTGTACGGGATTCATCGACAGCTTTATCACCACCTCTTCCACATCAGGAAATGCATTGGCTGTAAAAGGCAGTCCGAGTTCCAAACAGTTGGAATACCATTCTTCAAAAGTATGATTACCGGGGAATGTACAGAGCAGAAGTCCGCCCGGAACAAGCAATTCACTTAGTTTTTCTAAACCTATGGAGGTGTCTTTAAACCACTGAGCAGCAAAATTACTTACGATGAGACTGTATTTGGGTTCTGAATCAGAGATCTCATCCACATTCAATGTTTTGAAAGAGACCGAATCGTTAATTAAACCTTTCTCCCCTAACTGATTCTCGCAAAACGACACCATTCCCGGAGCCAGATCGGTTATTAATTTCTTACGATCCGGAAATTCTTTGATGATCTGCTCTGACAAAAATCCTGTACCGCAGCCCACTTCCAGAATATCTCCGGCAGGAAGTGTGTCTTTCCAGGGCAAGAGCGATGAAATGAGTCCATCAGCTACTTTTTGCTGGATCTCAGCCTTCTGATGATACTGTTCAGCAGCTTCAGAGAACGTTTCGGCAATACTTTTTGATGAAATAGTTTGTTCAGCGGTTATTTTCATAGCGCTCAAAAATAGGAATGATTGAGCACAGATACGACCAACAATCTTTCGGATTTATGAATGGCAACGCATGACCTTCATTCTCAAAGATCTTAACGAATTTCTTGTTGTAGTGACCCTCAAGCATGTTTTCTCCCCTTGGATCTAAAAGGATCTTGTCTTCTGCACTGTCGATGGCAACCATGGTGGAACCAAAATCCAGATCGATAAGCGGAAAACGAGTGCTTCTGAGTGCCTTTAAATCTTCTAAGAGCAGTTCTTTGTTCAGGTCTGAAGGAATCTCCCCTTTGTATTCAGAAGGGTGAAAACAATTTTTATAAAAACTCTTCAGAACTTGTTCAGGGTCAGCTTCAAAGCCTTTGATCATGGCTTCCAACCCTTTTTCGGAGACAGACCTAAGCTTTACATCACTTGGATGAAAATCACCAAAACCGTTAAAGATCACCAGCAGATCAGCTTTACTAAGCACCGCTGAATTACTCCAGTGCAGTCCGTATGAATGCGTAAAAACTACTCTGAATTTGGTATCTGCATCAAATCTTGGATAAAACGGCTTCCCGAAATAACCCCGGTTGGCAGGTTTCAAAGGGATTTCATCCGGAATTACGGAAGCTAAGTTGTTCCAGAAATCAGCATTAATTCCCCAGCCATGATACGCCAGTATTTCTACTTTTTTTTCCAATCAGCCAGATCCTTTAAAAGTTTGTCCAGATGCTCTTTTGTGTGCTTTACTGAAAGTGTGATCCGAAGTCTTGAAGCATCTTTTTCCACCGTAGGCGGACGTATAGATGAAACCCATAATCCATTTTTCTTCAGTCGATTAGACAATTCGATTGTTTCCTGTTCATCGCCAATAATGACAGGAATAATTTGGCTGTCTGAAGCAGCAGTATCGAAACCAAGTTTTTGAATTTCAGTCCTTACATAGTCTACATTATCCATCAACAGAGTTCTTTCCTGATCCATTTCGGGAATCAGATCAAGAGCTGCATCAATAGCTCCTATTACATTGGGCGGAAGTGAAGTTGAATAAATAAATCCACCAGCAAAGTTGATCAGATAATCTTTCATTTCTTTTGAACACAGAGCATAAGCACCAAACGAACCAAACGCTTTTCCAAATGTACCCAGAGAAATATCTATTCCCTCCTTTCCATAATTAAAGCCCAGCCCTCTTTCTCCAAGAACCCCAACCGCATGAGCATCATCAGAATACAAAAGAGCATTATACTTTTCAGAAAGCTCAATCAGTCGATCGATATCATTTCGATCTCCATCCATACTGAAAACCGTTTCCGAAACGATCCATATTCGATTGTAACGATCGCTGCCTGCACTCTTGAGTAATTCCTCAAGATGATCGTAGTTATTGTGCTCAAAGCGTTTAAAAGTGGCTCTGCTGAGTAATGCGCCCTGTATCAAACTGTTGTGGATCTTTTTCTCAGCGAGTATCAAAGAATTTCTATCTGCTACTGCGGGAAGTATACTTGTATTAGCCTGAAAGCCTGAATTGAAAAGAATGGCTTCTTCTGAATCAAAAACCTTAGCCAGCTTTTTTTCGAGTTCAGTGTGAATTGAAAGTGTGCCTGTTACCAATCTGGAAGCACCGGAACCCACTCCGTATTTTGAAGCAAATTTATTTGACCTTTTTACTAACTCGGGATGCCGGGCAAGTCCTAAATAGTCATTAGAGGAAAAGTTGATGTACTCAACACCGTCATTTTTTATGATAAGCGCACTATCCTGGCTTTCCAGAGGCTTTAAAGTACGAAACTGATGCTCTTGCCTTCGTTTCTCAAGAGCATCGTTTATAAAAGAATGTTTGTCTTTTTTATCAGTCAATTAACTGGATCGTTGATTCCAGGTTGAATCACTTTCAAAAGTTCTTCCCATAGCTCTGAACTGACGAATAAAAGGAAGTTTCTTTCGTACCGAAGGAGCAAACTGAGAATATTCGATCATAAATAATCTACTTGTAGCAGGATCGTAATAAGTGAAATTAACAAAGGGACCACCCATAGCAGCATTTTCCATAGTCCACCAACCCTGTGTTTCATAAGCCAGATATCGACCTTTCTGAAAACTGTTCATTCTCATCTGAATTCGGTCGTTGTATTCTGTGGTTACAAACTTATTCTCTGTACTTCCCTTAATGTATAGCTGATTGAGTGAATCTCTGGTTGCATTGATCCAGTCCGAATCAAGGAAGTTGATATCAGTTACATCATCTTTCCACCAAACCCAGAACCAACGATCGTTGATTTCCAGATTTCTACGGAAAGAAATAAAGTCTGAAGTGTCTATTCTGGCTATATAATCGTGCTGAACTCTCACTTTAAATCCGTGATTCACCCACATAGAATCCGAATATTGAGTTTGTTCTTTCTTTTCGTACACATCATATGTCCATCTGCTTAATTCTCTTTCCAGGATATCTGACATTAATGAACGCTCAGAGTTGACGACCTTTTCTGCAAGAGCTGAATCTGAAGTCGAGCTTAAAATGAGTGCATATTGATCTTTATACCACTGATCCTTGATTGGGAAAGCAAAACTTTCACCACTTCTCACTCTTTCTTCAACTCCGGCATCTAAAAAACCGCGGATCGCTCTGGAAACATCTGTTGTATCATCCAAAACACCTGCAAAGATCACATTCCTCATTCCCTTTAAGCGATCTAATTGCGAATTTGAGCGGATATCTGTGAATGAAAGATTATAATTTTCCTCAGGATTCAGCATATGAAACTGATATTTCCCGTAAGTAGCACGAATAGCTTCAGCTGTTTTGCTGTCGAAATGCGCAGAATCCATTACAACAATTACTTCATTAATAGATCCCTGTGCTCTGGATCTGAAATCACCGTCACAAGCTGAAAGTATGGTTGCGGCGATACATGTAAATAGAAAAACTGTTTTTCTTAAAGACATAGTCAATTTTTTAGTTTCCGAATTTTAATGAGTAAACCAAAGAATAAAGATCTTGTTTCCATTCAGGTTTAGGATACGAATTTTTGATGGTATTAATTAACGCACTTCCAACTATGAATCCATCGGCATTTGATGCGATACGTTTGGCATCTTCATGAGATTTTATACCGAAGCCTACCATCACGGGATTTCCGATAATATTTTCGCGTACCCGTTCTATAAACCTATCCACTGAATCAGATACTTCTTTTCCATCTCTGGCTCCTGTAACGCCTGTGACTGATACACAGTATACAAAGCCCGATGATTTGGAATCGGCGAGTTTCATACGGATATCTGAACTGTTTGGAGCAACTAAATGGATCAGCGGCAAATTGTTTGTTTCTGCATGTTCACGGATTATTTCATCTTCATCAACAGGAATATCCGGTAAGATCAATCCATCCACGCCAGATCTTGATGCTTTCTCACAGAATTCCTGAACTCCGTATCGCAGAACGGGATTCATATATCCCATCAGGATGATTGGTATTTCGGATTTCTTTCTGATCTCTACAACCATTTCAAATATCTTATCGATGGTAATCCCATTTTTGATGGCGATATCGCTTGAATACTGAATGGTCGGACCATCAGCTAAGGGATCACTGAACGGCATTCCCAGCTCGATCATATCCGCTCCATTCTCTTCCATTCCCAAAACGATCTCAACAGTTGATTCAAGATCAGGATATCCGGCTGTAATGAATAAGCTCATAAGCTTTTCATCAGCTGCTTTTTCTTTAAACTTTTGTGTAATTCTGTTCATGTACTGCTATTGATGCCAGCGAAAACCTGAAGGATTTCGCTTGTTTAAATTTTTTCTGGTTGATTGGTCATTCAGAGCGATAGCGATGAATCTGCATATTTAGCTATTTGTGCAGATCCTTCGGAAGTATCCTCAGGATGACTTATCAGTTTTATAATCATCGTAAACCCCAAGAAAAGTAAGCCAAATATATTCTGAAAATATTAAAGCATCTTCTTTATCCATTCTATGCTGTTTTGGGTTTGTTAAATACGTTTGTAATTCTTTTAATGGATATTCAATTTTTCTTAGGTTAAGATCATAACCACTATCATCCCAAATAATTCCTTCTTCTTTCAAGTCTTTTTTAAATAACTCAATTTTCTCTTTAAATGATTCTAAACCCATTAATCCTACTTTTGGAATGTAAATATCAGGCTCATTAATTGACCGATTAAGCTCTTCATACATTTTAGAGAAGGAGCTGAAATTAAAATTTTTCATTTTGCATCTATCAAGTTTTAGAATTTAATATTGGTTGAGAATCATTAGTTTCTACAAATTCTCTGATATTGTTCCCATATCTTTATCGCCTCTGCCCGAACAGTTTACGATTACTACCTGATCTTCAGTCGTAGTTGACATCAGGTTTTCTAACCAGGCAAAAGCATGGGCTGTTTCCAGAGCCGGGATAATTCCTTCTTTCTTGGAAAGCAACTTCACTGTTTCCATTGCTTCATCATCAGTTACTGCATGATATTTTACTCTTCCGGTATCGAATAAATGAGAATGCTCAGGCCCAATCCCCGGATAATCCAGTCCTGCACTTATGGAATGAGCCAGTTCGATCTGACCGTTTTTATCGTGAAGCAAATAGCTCATGGAACCGTGTAGAATTCCCGGCGTTCCTTTTGTAAGTGTTGCGGCCGTCTTGCCGGAATCCACTCCAAATCCGGCAGCTTCTATCCCAATAATATTCACAGAATCATCTTCAATAAACGGATAAAAGAATCCCATAGCGTTCGATCCTCCGCCCACACAAGCAATTAAGTAATCCGGAAGCTTTCCTTCTGCTTCCATGATCTGTCGCTTTGTTTCATCGCCAATAACACGGTGAAAGTTTCTAACCATCATTGGGTAAGGATGCGGTCCAACCACAGAACCAATGATATAAAAAGTATCTTCTACATTAGTCACCCAATCCCGAATGGCTTCATTAGTAGCATCTTTAAGCGTTTTTGAACCACTTTCCACACTTCTGACTTCCGCCCCAAGTAAATGCATTCGGTCTACATTCAATTTTTGTCGCACCATGTCTTCAGCGCCCATATACACCACGCATTCCAGACCAAACTTAGCGCAGGCAGTCGCTGTTGCAACGCCATGTTGACCGGCTCCGGTTTCAGCTATTATGCGTTTTTTACCCATTCTTTGAGCTAAAAGTACTTGTCCGATCGCATTATTGATCTTATGAGCTCCGGTATGACAAAGATCTTCTCTTTTCATATAGATCCGGGCTTTTCCGTAGTGCTCGGTTAACCTGTTTGCGAATGTTAGCTTCGTAGGTCTACCTACATATTCATCAAGCAGTTCATTTAATTGTGAATTAAACGAAGGATCTTTGCTCGCGCGCTCATATTCCTCTTCTAAAGCTCTTACAGCGGGAATAAGTATTTCGGGTACAAACTTACCGCCGTATTGCCCGAAATAGCCTCTTGTGTCAGGTTGTTGGTATTTTGTAATGACTTCTTGCATGTTTAATAAATTAAGTCCCCTCTTGAGAGGGGATTTAGGGGTGTGTTAATTGGATGCTAAAAACAGCATACTAAAGTTCCGAAATCTGCACAAATAAGTACATGTGCAGATCCTTCGGAGGTATCCTCAGGATGACTTAAATATATTTCCATTTCAAAATTCATTTTTCATCCTAAATCAACTCTACAGGTTTAACCGTATTCACAAAGATTTCCATTTTTTCGAGATCTTTTAAACCCGGTTCTTCTTCAATACTACTTGAAATATCTACTGCATAAGGATCCAGAGTTTCTATGGCTTCTTTCACATTATCAGAATTCAATCCACCGGATAAGAAAAATGGTTTTGAATTCAGGTCTTTGACAATATCCCAATCGAAGGTCTTGCCTGTTCCACCCCATTGATCTCCGACTTTGGTATCAAACAAAAAGAAATCGACTATGTCACTATACTGATCGATCTTTTCCTGCAAAGATTTCTTTGTGGAGTCCAGAGTAATATGAATGGCTTTGATGATCGGCTTTTCGATCAATTCACAATATTCCGGAGTTTCATTTCCGTGAAGCTGAACCAGATCCAACCCTGTTTCTTTGGCTGTGGCATTTACTTCATCAAGCGGTTGGTTGACAAACACTCCCACTTTCTCAGGACCTTCCAGCCAGTTAATGATAGCTCCGGCTTTTGCGGGCTCGATGAACCGTGGACTTTTATCGTAAAATATGAATCCCAAATAGTCCACAAACAAGCCCGAAGCAAATCTGCCGTCTTCAAGGTTGGTGATTCCACATATTTTAATTTTTGTTGATTTACTCATTGATCAAATTCTTTTCAAAAACTTCATTTCCTGACTCAATTAATTCTCTTACAGCATCTCCGGGATCATTTTGCTTCATAAAATATTCGCCAATCAAAGCAGAATGAATTCCTTCTTTTCTCAGTAGAGCCATATCTGTTCCTGATGACAAACCGCTTTCTGACACTAAAATCGTTTCTTCCGGTGCTTGATGAAGGATACTTATCCCACGATGTACATCTACTTCAAAATTCTTTAAGTCTCTATTATTAACACCCAGTATCTCAACTTGGTTAAAGTCCAACCTGTCAAAATCTGTCTGATCATAACATTCAACCAAAGCTGATAATTCGAATTCTTTAGCAGCTGCAAGCAATTCATTCAATTGACTTCCATCTGTAATTGCAACTATGATCAAAACGGCATCAGCACCATAAGCTCGGGCTTCTTTGATCTGAAATGGATCAATAATGAAATCTTTTCTCAACAAAGGAAGATGAACTCGTTTCGAAATAGCATTCAGATATTCCAGATCTCCCATAAAAAATGGTTTATCCGTTAATACAGAAATCGCTGAAGCTCCACCCTCCTCGTATCTGAGAGCAATATCAATCGGATCAAAGTTTTCTCTGATCACTCCTTTTGATGGTGACCCTTTCTTTACTTCTGCTATGATAGAAACTTCATCTTTCTTCTGTAATGCAGATTTAAAATCGATGCGTTTCTTTTCAAATCCTTCTAAAGAATGCAGATCATTAAAACCGATCTCTTTTTTCCTTTTGATAAGATCTTCGGCTGTTTGTGCTACTATTTTATCTAAAATGGTTGCCATAAAATCAGTACTTAAATACTCCCATTGCGTCGTTTGTAGCATCAATGAAGTTGTTGAATACTTTTCGGGCATTTCCTGATTCTAAACTTTCTACTGCTTTCTCTTTAGCTTCTTCGAGTGAGTTCACCAATCCGGATGCTTTGATTGCAAAAGTAGCATTTATCAACACGATATCTTTCTGGGCATCTGTGCATTTATTAGCCAGTATCTTTTTAAGAATAGATGAATTCTTTTCAGCATCCCCGCCCATCAGTTGTTCCATTTCATAGGTTTTAAAGCCCAAAGATGTTGGATTGAACCTGTATGAGTCCGATACTTTTTTGTCTTCAAGTTCAAAAACAGTGGAATTTCCTGTGATACTAACTTCATCCAAGCCGTCATCTGCATTGAAAGTATATGCAAACTCAGTATTCAGATTTGAAAGTATTGAAATCATTTTACCGGCTACTTCTTCGCTGAATGCACCGATTACATACTTCTGTACACCGGCAGGATTCGCCATCGGTCCCAGAATGTTGAAGAATGTTCGGAATCCCAGCTGTCGTCGTGTAGGCATTACGTATTTCATAGCCGGATGAAACATCGGAGCAAACATAAAAGCCATGCCAACTTCTGAATAAACTTGTTCAACACCCTCTTTACCAAGTTCAATTGCAGCTCCAAGATGCTCTAAAACATCCGCACTGCCGCATTTACTCGATGCACTTCGGTTTCCGTGTTTTATTACAGGAACTCCAGCTCCTGCAACCACAAAACTGGCTGCTGTTGAAATATTGAATGTTCCTGATTTATCTCCACCGGTTCCGACTAGATCGATCGCATTTGTGACATCCACATCTACTTTGACCGACTTGTCACGCATTACTTTAACGAAAGCGGTTAGCTCGTCAACAGTTTCGCCTTTCATTCTCATTGCGGTTAGAAATGAAGCAATTTGTTCTTCAGGAACTTCACCTTCCATAATCTGAGTAAGCGCCCAACCTGCTTCGATCAGCGTCAGATCTTCTGAAAATGATAGTTTATTTAAAATACTTTTGAATGTCATGATTGGGTTAACCAGTTGGTTATCATTTTAGGTCCTTCGGTGGTTAGAATACTTTCCGGATGAAATTGAATTCCTTCGATGGGATATTCTTTATGCCGAACACCCATAATTACATCTTCAGATCTTGCAGTTATTTCCAGAACTTCCGGAATTGA
This sequence comes from Balneola sp., assembly GCA_965215865.1. Classification (GTDB taxonomy): domain Bacteria; phylum Bacteroidota; class Rhodothermia; order Balneolales; family Balneolaceae; genus Balneola. The sequence goes on along the minus strand of OZ244125.1, from coordinate 1,731,909 downwards.
ATCGGGGGCTAAAACCAGCGAGTGATAACGAGTTGCAGTACAGTTCTGAGTTATATCTTTGAATATATTTTTACCATTGTGCTCAACCTGTGAAACCTTGCCGTGCATAAGTTTAGGAGCGTAATCTACCTTCGCTCCGAATACCTCGCCAATAGCCTGGTGTCCTAAGCAAACTCCTAATATCGGAGTGGTCTTACCAAGCTCCTGAATAAGTTGTTTACTGACTCCGGCGTTCTCCGGTCTTCCCGGTCCCGGAGAGATCAAAACCTTTGAAGGATTCAGTTCTTTGATCTGATCAAGAGTAAGTTCATCATTGCGAATTACTTTATAATCATCAGTTACGGCTGCTACTAGATGAACAAGGTTGTATGTAAATGAATCGTAGTTATCGATTATCAATACCATCTAAAAGCTCCTGATGATTCCTGTTGCTTCACGAATGGGTTCCATAACAGATTCTGCTCTTTCTCTGGCTTTATTTCCACCTACTCGAAGAACATCTTTAACATAATCCAGATCCTTTTCCAATTCTTTACGCTTTTCTCGGGCAGCACCGAAATAGTTTTCTATCATTTCAAGAAGCTCCAATTTAGCATGACCATAGCCAAATCCTCCGGCTCTATACTTATCCGCTATTTCTTCTTGCTTTGCTTTATCACCAAACAGCTTGATCAGTGCAAAAACATTATCTGTGTCCGGATCTTTCGGGTCCTCTAAGCCTTTTGAGTCCGTTTCAATAGACATAACTACTTTTTTGAGCGGTTTTCCTTCAGCAAATAATGGAATGGTGTTGTTATAGCTTTTGCTCATTTTTCGTCCATCAGTTCCGGGAACAACGGCTACTGATTTGAGGATGTGATCTTCCGGTACTTTTAAAAATTCAGAATCATATGCTCTATTCAATTTTCCTGCCAGATCTCTCGCTATTTCAATATTTTGCTTTTGATCTTCTCCAACAGGCACAACATCAGAATGGTAAATGAGAATATCAGCTGCTTGTAAGATCGGATAAGTAAACAAGCCAATATTGGGGTTTAATCCCGCAGCGATCTTATCCTTATAAGAAACTCCTTTTTCCATCAAACTAACCGGACAAAGTGTACCTAAGATCCATGCAAGTTCTGTAACCTGAGGAACATCGGACTGTGCAAAAAATGTTGCTTTCTCAGGATCTAAACCCAAAGCCAGATAATCTAAAGTTACATCAATTGTATTTTGGTATAATTGCTTACCGTCATTAAGCGATGTCAGGGAGTGATAATTGGCAATAAAGTAGAAAGCTTCTCCTTCTTCTTGCATGGCTATATGTTGCCTCATTGCTCCGAAATAATTTCCGATATGAAGTTTTCCCGAAGGTTGTATTCCTGATAAAATTGTTTTTTTACTCATTCGATATCTAATGCTACGCTAAGAGCCTGAACTAATGCCCCGGCTTTGTTTTGTGTTTCTTCAAATTCTTTAGTAGGATCGCTGTCTGCTACTATTCCCGCTCCGGCCTGAATATAAACTTTGTTCTTGGTAACAACCATCGTTCTTATCGCAATACAAGTGTCCATATTTCCGGAGAAGTCAAAGTAACCAACTGCTCCTGCATAAATTCCTCTTTTGGTGGGTTCCAACTCATCAATTATCTGCATGGCTCTGATTTTGGGAGCTCCGCTTACGGTTCCTGCAGGAAAGCACTGCATCAATGCATCTACAGAAGTTCTGTCCTCTGAAATTTCACCCACAACATCACTGACAATATGCATTACATGAGAATATCGCTCAATAACTTGATTTCGTTCCATTATAACTGTTCCGGGTTTTGAAACTCTGGACAGATCATTTCTTCCCAGATCAACCAGCATAATATGTTCAGCTACTTCTTTGGGATCATTTTTCAAGTCTTCTTCCAGCTCAAGATCTTCTTGGTGAGTATTGCCTCTCGGGCGGGTTCCGGCAATGGGTAAAACTCTGACTTCTTTATCCTGAACCCGAACCAAAACTTCCGGAGATGAGCCTACGATCTGAAAGTCATCAAAATCCAGAAAAAACAGATACGGTGATGGATTTACCATTCTCAGTGCCCGATAAAGCATGAAAGAATCGCCACTCATATCAGCTTCAAACCTTTGGGATAATACTACCTGAAAAATATCACCTTCGTAGATATAATCTTTCGCTGTATTGACCATCTTTTTGAATTTATCTCTTTCAATATTACTGACAAGAGATTCAGGATCTATGGTAAACTCACGTCTTTTATAATTTCCTGACATTGCAGCACTTTCCATCTCTTCAAGAGATTTTAAAGCTGATTTGTATTGCTCTTCAGGATCAGACAATTCGTCTATAAAAACGGTTTTAATAAGAATAACTTGGTGCTTCACATGATCAAAAGCATAGATCTCATCATAGAAGCACCACACTGCTTCGGGTAAATGAAGATCATCATCCGGTACATCAGGCAGATCTTCAACCAGTCTGAAGGTATCATACGCTGAAAAACCTACCGCTCCACCTGTTAATCGGGGCAGTTCGGGAATCTTTGGCTCGGTATATTTCGTTGTTTGATGCTTCAGCTCTTCAAAGTACGGACGGTCTATTTCAACACTTCCATCTATATTTTTTAAAGAAGTACGCGATCCATCAAAATGAAGGGTCTGATAGGGATTTCTTCCAATAAAAGAATACCGGGCAAGTTGCTCTCCCCCTTCAACCGATTCAAGCAAAAACGGATTCCGAGCTCCTTCCCTGATATTCATAAACAATGAAACAGGAGTAAGTACATCTGCTAATAACCTTTTATAAACGGGTATAGCTGAATAGTCTTTACTAAGTTCTAAAAATTGGCTCTTATTCATGTATTTATTGAAGCCACGAAAACTCCAAAACACTAAGTTTGTGTTTTTGTGCTTTAGTGGCAAAACTAAAGGTCAAAAAAAAACCCACTCTTCCATAGGAACAGTGGGTGTATGTAATTTCTTAGTTAATCTGTTTACGCAACAATCCCACTGCCTGTATAAGCGTTGGGCCACCACCATGTGTTATTATGTTGCTTGATTAACATGGTTGAAAATATAGCAGGGTATAAATTTAATAGCAACGGTATTTCAAAGAAATAAACTTTCAATATTTAAGTTGCTATCTAATCAATGAATTCCTAATATTTAAGCGAACCTAAAAAACATCGCCTATTTAGCATCGTTACAATTACTATTCAATCAATTAAACGCGATTTTTTTGCCTTTTAAATTCTATTCTCTGGTTCTTGTTACTCTAATTTGGGCTACTTTCATCTCTTGCGATGATTCGCTTACTCCAAAAGATTTCGATGAAGAACTACCTTATGTTCAAAATTTGGTAGTTAGTCCCCCCTCTATTTCTTTCAATCCTCAAACAGATGGACAAAAAGACACTACTCTTAGTTTAAACATTACCGTAGATGGATTTAATTTTGGAGTAGATTCAGTTCCATATTATTCCTTGTTTTTGGGAGATGATGAGGTACCGTTTCTGCAGGCTAAGTTTCCTGTAAATTTTAGTCCCATAACTACCTTTCAAACAAGTATTCCTATTTCAACCAATACTACTGAGTTTGAGACTTACACATTATTGATCACGCCTTCTCTGAATGGAAATACTAATAACTTTGCACAGGCAATTATTCGTCAGACCGGAGTCCCTACTAATCCACCGGAAATTCTTGAAGTAAATAATCCCGAAGAAGTTGAAATTCCTTCCGGAAACAATACTGTTGCTGTATTATTTACCGCAAAAGTTCAGGATATTGACGGTCAATCTAATATTGATAAAGTACTTCTTAATTTCAGAAATGAAGATGGTTCACTGTTGCGAGAAACTCCGTTTGAGTTGCTTGATGATGGAAGTAATTCCAGTGGAGATATCACTTCTTCTGATTCAGTTTATACAACTACCTTTACCATTAACAGTAGTAATACTCCAAATAACAGAACAGCATTTTACTGGGCTATTGATAAATCTGGGTTGAGTTCTGATACATTAGAAACTCCTTTTAATTTAGTAGATAATGAATAGATTTTCAGCTCTAATAATTTGGGTCCTGTTTTTCTCTTCAGGTCTTATTGCTCAATCAGTTTATCCTGTAACCTCCCCGTTTAACAGTATACGCCAAAATGGTGTCTCTAATATTCTTGGATCAGGCGACACTTTATGGATCAGCCCATCTTTGAATTTTAATGTAGCTAACAGTATTGACTGGTTTCAACCAACCGGAATAGACAGTATTACAAATGGAGAAGGCAGGATATTTTCTATGGATATTTCCGGATCAAATTTTGCTGCTGGTTTAGGATTTAATATTGATCTGGATGGTCAGCCCATAACTTCCGGATTCGGATTCTATATTTCTTCCGATAATGGAGAGAATTGGCTATTCAGGGATTTCCCGCTAGACAGCCAACCTGCTGACAATTGTGACGACGACTCAGTTCCATATAACGGAGATTGTGATATCGTGTTTACCTATGGAGGAACTCAATATTTCAGAATCAGAAACACAGTACGACAACAATCCCCTCCTTTTGATATTCAAATTAAATCAGATACCATTTTTACTGCTGTCTGGGGTTCTGGTTTATTAAAAAGTACAAACAGAGGATCAACTTGGGAAAAAGTGATCCTGCCTCCATCCGGTGTAAGTTCATTAACTCCTGAAAATTCTTATTCATGGTCTTCCAATTACCAAAACACAACAATAAACCGATATGATGCCCGGTCAGATTTAAATCTACTTGGCTTTGGTTTACATCTTGATTCTGCTAATAATGTTTGGTTCGGTTCTGCTAATGGGGTTAATTTTTCCACCGACGCTTATACAACGTCAACGGACAGTATCTCCTGGAAGCATGTAAATTTTGATAACAGCAGCGATGGCTTGCTGGGAAACTGGGTAATAGAAATTGAAGAAAATCCTGTAAACGGCTCCATTTGGATGACAAACTGGGTAATTGATGCTTCCTCCGGTGAACAATTTGGGATTGTGTCTACGACTGATAATGCTGAAACATTTACACAGCATCTAATCGGAGAAAAGATCAACAGTATCGGGTTCAATAACGGAGCAGTATTTGCTGCAGGAGAAAACGGACTTTTTGTATCTATAAATAATGGAAACAGTTGGAGTAAGTTCCCTCAGATCCGAAGTGCCAATACATTTCTTAAAGAGAACACTGAATTTCTTTCTGTCAGTTCAACAACAAACAGAGTTTGGATAGGAACAAACGATGGTCTGGCTTCATCAGACGATCTTGGTAAAACCTGGGAAATATCGAGAGTCAACTTTCCACTTAGTGGCGGTAATGCTTTTGAGCCTGATGCAAAAACCGTTAAAACATACGCCTACCCTAATCCCTTTTCTCCTACTCTGCATGAGCTTGTTCGTATCAAATATGAGCTTAAAGAAAGTGGAACTGTTAATATCAGAGTGTTTGATTTTGGAATGAATTTGGTACGTGAAATCGAAAACGATACTTTTTCTGCAGGTACTTATGAAGCTGTTTGGGATGGAGTTGATAATTCGGGAAGAAAGGTAGCTAATGCGCCTTATATTTATATAATAGAAATGCCGGACAGAACCATAGAAGGTAAAATTCTGGTAATTGAATAACATGAAATCAGCTTATATAATATTTATAATTTTTATCAGTACAGGATCTGTATTTTCACAATCAGGTGGATTTGCCGGAGCTCCTCAAAGAATTGGATATGGTTCGGTAGCATTAGGAATGGGAAATGCAATGACAGCCGTTACTTCAAACGGAGCTATTGCACAATACAACCCCGCTCATTCAGCACTGTTTTCAAATTATATTCCATTAGATCTATCGGTGTCTTCACTTTCGTACGATCGAATTCACCAAACTTTTGGAGCAGCTTTCCAGTTGCCTCCTTCAGCAGGAATAACAGTTAGTTTATTGCGAACAGGGATCACTGATTTTGACAGCAGGACTGTAAGTGGTTATCCTAACGGAAGTTTTGATGTTTCAGAATATCAACTATTCACATCTTTTGGAATTCGTTTAAGTGAGAAGCTTAATGCAGGTTTTGGTTTTAAGCTGAATTACGCAGATTACCATGATGAACTGGATGCTGAAACAAGTGTTGGTATCGATCTGGGATTTCTTTACAAAATTAATAGTCACCTCAACTTTGGTTTTGCCATACAAGATATGTTTGCAGAATACAGATGGAATTCAGCTGAACTTTACAATCAAAATGAATCCCGTAATGTGATCAACAAATTCCCAACACGCTTTAAATGGGGAATTGCCTATCAGAGAGAGAACTATACTGTTTCTGCAGATTATGAAGTACAAGCTTTATCTTCTGAAATCACAGAAGAAGAAATCTTCATCACTGATGGTCGACCCATTTTGATCTCGTCTATTACAGAACTAAATACAAATGTTCAGCAGTTAAGGCTTGGAGGTTCATGGAAAGCTCATGAAAGATTTACATTGCGAGGAGGTTACAATTTACCGGACCTTACAAACATGGATAGTTGGGGAGCAAGTAGTGGGTTTTCGCTTTATCTTCCTTTTGATAAACTTTCACCTTCTATCGGTTATGCATTTGTAATTGAACCTAACAGAGTTTCAAATATGCACGTTTTCTCTTTAAGCTTAAAACTATGAGACTTTTTTTCACTTTTATATTTTTCATGATAGTTACAGGAGTTTCTGCTCAGGAAACAAGTACAGGTTTTCCAATGCTTGAAAATGCTCCAACACCTTCCGGTTTAGCCATTAGTGAATCTGGAACTGCGGTTCCAATGGGCTCAGCTTCTGCTTACATAAACCCTGCATTGCTTGTATTTAATGCTTCATCAACTATTGATCTTGGTTATTCAAGCTGGATCGATGAAAGTAATTACCTTTTTGGTGGAGTTAATTTTTTAAATGACAACAGAGCCATTTCGATCGGGATTTACAGCTCAAGCGTAGGTGGGATCGAACAACGGGATCGCCCCGGAAACCCGAATGGTGAATTCTCTCTTTCTTATCTTTCTTTAAGCGCTGGGTTAGCCTATAAATTTGATTATTTGTCGTTAGGTGTTACAGGACAATTTTTAAATGAAGAAAATGCTCAGTATCAATCATCGGGATATGCGTTTAATTTTGGAGCAGCCGGTAGTTTTCTGGATTCAAGATTAAACACCGGGGTTTCAGTTCTGAACATTGGAAAGCTGGATGACCTCAATAATCAGCCTACAGAACTTCCTGAATTATTTAGAGCGGGTGTTGCTTTGGACGTGATAGAGTTCACACATCCGAAAAACCCTGATCTTCCAATACTTGTAAGCATTGCTACAGATTTTGTTAAACCATTGAATGCAAGAGAATCGTTAGGATCAGAGGAAAAAGAAAACAGCAGCTATTTAAACCTGGGTTTAATACTGAATATTGCTGAAGTACTCGAAATTTCAGGTGGCTATAAAACAGGGGAAAATAATGTTAAACCGATCTCATTTGGGGTTGGATTTATCACAGATCTTATAAAAGTTGATTACGCGCTTGTTCCATATAAAACTGGTTTTGGAACACTTCATTCCATCGGGTTACAATATAAATTTTAGAATACTTCTTTATGGAGAAGCAGTCACTAAGTGATATATATTCGTCTTTGGGCTCACAGTACTCCTATGTATTCGTTGTGCCAAAAATAAGGTACGATTACCCTGTCTCAGATTATCTCTATCTTCTTTATAAGCCGCTGTTAGCCGAAGCCAAATACAACATTGAAAGTGTATCTGTTTTCGGACACTATAAATTTGTTTTCAAAGCGCTGTTCTCAAAAAAAGTTATTCTTCATTATCATTGGTTGGAATTTCAGGATACGAAGTCGTTGATTGGTATGCCCTGGAAGTTACTTTGTATTTACTTTTTTAAGTTATTTGGCGGTAAAATCATATGGACTATTCATAATCTGGAGCCTCATAGTCGAAAACTGTTGAAATTACATCTCAGGCTTCATACCCGTATGGCTAAACTTGCCGACAAAGTTCATATACATTCTGAAACAGCCGCAAATCTTGTTCAGGAAAAATTTAGTATAGCTAAGGAGAAATTATGCTTACTTCCACATCCTGAGTTTCCGTCTCAGGTTATTGAAAGAGAAGAGTCAATACGTTATTTAAATGATGAATTCCGGTGGTCGCTGAATCCTTCCCAACCAATTGCATTAATCTGGGGTAATATTGCTGAATACAAAAAGATTGATGAGCTTTTAGAGATAATTGAAAAGCATAGGTTAGATGTACAAGTGATTATTTCAGGCCCAATAAAAAAGGGACAGCTATTACTGGCTGAGAAACTAACTATTATTGCTGATCGTAATCCTGATTTTTATTTTAAACCACAGTTTATACAAGAAAAGCATATCCCCTATTTTTTTTGCTGTACTGATTTTTGCTTATTTAATTTTGATCAAATTCTTACATCAGGCTCAGTAGAAATGGCTCTCAGTTATCAAAAAGATATTATTGCTCCACGCTTTGGTGCACTTACAGAACTTGATGAAGCTTTTCTGTTTTCAGATGAAAAGGAATTGGTCACATTAATCAGGTCTTCAATCTTTACCTTCTACAATGAGTAAATTCAAAGAAAAAGCTTTTTGGATTGCGTTCGGTGATTTCGGAGGTCGGGGACTCGCTTTTATAACAACAATCTATCTGGCAAGAACGCTCGGTGTTGAATTCTACGGACTCATTACAGTTGCAATTTCTATTCTTGGATATGCAACCTGGGGAGCTGACATGGGAATGCTGAATATTGGCGTTAGGGAAATGGCTAAAGAGCCGGAGTTAAGAAAATTCAGAGCAAAAGAGATATTTAATCTGAAAATAGCATTGGCTGTTTTAGTACTTCTTGGATCTACTCTGGTTCTTTCTTTTGTCTCCATTGGTTCTTTACAAAAGCAGGTTATACTTGGTTATCTGTATGCATTGATTCCTTACGCTCTTCTTCTGGAGTGGTTTTATAGCGGTAAACAGAAGTTCGGAAAACTGGCCGTTTCCAGAATTGTTAATGGCATTGTTTATTTCGCACTAGTATACTGGCTTGTCGTCGATCCTGATGATATTACACTGGTTCCTGTTCTCTATACTGTTGGTGTAACCTCCGCAGTTGCTGTGCTGGCAACTTTTTCAATATCAGATAAACCTTTTACTTTACCTGCCAGAAAGCTCAAAAACTATATTGAACTTCTAACCAGCGGTTCATTAATTGGTCTAGGAGAGTTTTTTGCAAAAATTGTGCAGCTACTACCCCCAATTCTAATCGGTATATTCTTAAGTTTAAAAGACGCAGGTATATATGGTGCTGCTTTTCGAATTATCCTTGTTGCGATGATGCTGGATCGAATCTTTGTTAATTTACTGTTGCCGAATTTAACTTCTCTATGGAGTACAAATAAAGAAGCTGCAATTCATAAAATATCTATGGTATTAAGACTGGTTCTGGTAGGCGGCTCCTTAGTTTCAATTCTTACAGCCCTAAATGCCGAACAAATAATTACTCTTTTATATGGTTCAGAATTTATAGACAGCATAGAAATACTTCAAATACTATCGGTATTCATTCTACTTACTTTTATTAACAGCCTTTTTTCGTTTGGTCTTATAGCTACTAATAACGATCGGAAATACTTTATGGCTACAAGTATTGGCGGATCCGTGTCGGCAATTATTATCGTATTCTTTTCTAATTTTGAAAACCCTCACTTAGTTGCCGTTTCCGTAGTTATTGCTGAATTCATTCTTACTTTCTCCTCTTATTTCTGGTTCAGAACAATTGTTCCTTCAAAGATTTTACGCCCACTTCTTATTGTTACTATAGTTGCAGGATTAATGTTCATAGCTTTCCAAAAGTTTGATGTTCATTATTTAATTGCTTCGTTGATCTCCATAATCCTGATTCCCCTGATTAGCTGGAATGCTAAGGTTATCAGGATCGGAGAGCTAAATTGGCTCAAGGAGAAACTTTTAAAATGAACAGAAGACTTTGTACAGGATTGATTTCTCCCTCTTCTTATCTAATTTCAGTATTGGATAGCATAGGTATCTGGTATGAAGAAATAGATTTTAATAAAGATATTTTTCTAAACTATTCAACTCTGATCTATGAAGGCAGTATTTTAAAATCAGACAAAAAGAAGAAAATATTTGATTTCTTAAACTCAGGTGGTGGCTTACTGGAAATTTCCTTAAGTCCTGATTTCTGTACTACTGGAATTTCAAAATCATTTTCAAAGACCGTATTTAATTCTGCTTCTCAATCAGAATTTGATCGAATATCCCATTTAGATATCTATTCCGAATGGGCGTCTTCAGATAGCTCAGATCTTTTTTCAGGTTTAATAGATTTTCAGAGCCATAAATCAGATTCTTTGAATATCGGTTTTATAGGACTTGATCTAAGCTCATTTCCTGCTGCTTCAAATTTTACGAGAAAGCGATTTTTAAGTATAACAAAGGATTTTCCTGACGAGATAGTAAATAAGATATCCAGAGATTCTTTGAACGATATTATAGAGCTTAGCTTACAGAGACTCCATCACGAACAAAAGCTCCCTTTTATAAAAAAATGGACTTCTCCTCAACCTTATCCTGTATTTGGTTTCAGAATTGACAGCGACTATGGAAGTAAAAAAGCTCTTACAGAAATTTACCAACTTCTAAATTCCAATAATATTCAAGCTACCTGGTTTTTACATGTTCAGGAGCATGAGCGGTATCTGGACTATTTCAAGTCCTTTAAAAATCAGGAGCTTGCTTTACATGGTTATAAGCATGGATATAGCTCCTCTGTGTCCAAAATTGAAGAAAATATTCTAATTGGTTTAACAAAGCTGAAACAGGCAGATATTCATCCAACTGGATTTTGTGCTCCTTATGGAATCTGGAATTCCGGTTTAGAGAAAGTTTTGTCAGACTATGATTTTAATTACACTTCCGAATTTACAGCCGGTTATGATTGTACTCCATTCTTCATACCGGATTCAGAACATCTGCAAATACCTGTACATCCCGTTTGTACCGGAAGTTTAAGCAGAAAGCGCTATTCTGAAGATAAGATGAAAACATACTTTTTAGAGATCTATGAACAGCGAAAAAACTTATTCAAGCCCATTTTCTTCTATCATCATCCAATGCAGAAAGGATTAGGTCTTTTTCAGGATGTTTTTGAAAGAGTGAATTCTGATGGGCTCACAAATATTACTTTCCATGAATATGCCAATTTCTGGAAAGATCGGAATAATTTAGAGTTTTCAGCCAGTTTTAATGAAGGCAAACTCCAAATCGAGTCAAATAACCCAAATCAGTATCTCTACATAACAACTTCAGCAAAAGAATTTGAACTGATTCCTTCAAAAGACCAATGCATCGATAAAACTTCATATTCATCTTTTAAATACGCATCTCCTTCTCTACCTTCTTTCGTGGAGTTAGAGAAACTTCATAGCAACCCACTGAAGCTGGTAAAAACAAATTCTCTGGACTGGAAAAACAGACAACGATTATGAAAGTTGGTTTTATAGCACCTCAAAGTATTTCCCTCGTAAATGGAGGCGTTAGAACACAAGCGCTTATGACTGCCAGAGCGCTAACTGATTTGGGTGCAGAAGTTAAATTTTTATCTCCTTGGGATGATATTTCAGAAACGGAAATAGACCTGTTTCATGTTTTCACTGCCGGTTATGAAACTATTGGGATAGTATCCAGACTTCATGAACAAAAAAGTAAGGTAGTTCTTTCTCCTGTTCTCTTTTCAAACAGAAGCTACAAAACTATTCGTCGGGCAATTAATGTTGAGGAAAAGCTGACATCCGTTAGTGCCGGTATAAGATCTGAGTTCGGAATTAAAAAAGATGTTTGTAAAAAATCTGACCTTATTCTTCCAAATACTTCATCAGAAGCTAAACTCATCACCAAAGCATTTGAACTGGAAAAATCTAAGATCAAAATTGTTCCCAATGGGGTTGAACTCAGATTTAAAGATTCCGATCCCGAACTCTTTGTAGCTCAAAAAAAGCTTAAGGATTTTGTTCTTTTTACAGGACAAGCATCCGCACCACGCAAAAATATACTGTCACTCATTAAAGCTATGCATAATATTGATGCTGATCTGGTGATCATCGGTAGTTTTAATGATTCTGAGTATAGTAAAGTATGCTTAAAGTTTGCTCAAGAGAATCGAAGGATTCATTTGTTGGAAACTATGGATCATAATTCGGATTTACTTCGTTCCGCTTATGCTGCTTCTAAAGTATTTGTATTGGCATCTCAGTTTGAAACCCCGGGTATAGCTGCCATGGAAGCCGCTTTAGCCGGAGCTAATATCGTAATAACTGAAGCCGGAGGAACTAAAGATTACTTCAAGGAATTTGCTCACTACATTACTCATAGTTCAATAGAATCCATTCAACACGGTATCATAGAAGCTCTGGCTAAACCAAAATCTACAGAACTTGTTAAGCATATTTCTGAAAACTATTCCTGGTCAAAAGTTGGTGAGCTAACTATGAAAAACTATCAGGAATTACTGGCATGAAGAAGATTGTTGTAGCATTCGGTACAAGGCCTGAGATAATAAAACTGGCACCGCTCATACATGAATTAGAATCTGTTGGAAAATTTAATGTAGTAAAAGTTCATACAGGTCAGCACGATGAACTGGCAGTTGATATGCTGAATGTGTTTGGGATTACTCCAGATCACAATTTAAAAAGTATGGCTTCTACTTCTGATCTTTTTGAGCTAACACAATTTCTATTACCGAAATTAAACCAATTGTTTATCGAGGAAGAACCGGATGCAGTTATCGTTCAGGGTGATACCACATCATCTTATTTAAGTGCATTGGCTGCTTTTTATTTACAGATCCCCGTTTATCATGTGGAGGCTGGTTTAAGATCTTTTGATAATTACAATCCATTTCCTGAAGAAATGAACAGAAAGCAAATAAGTACGATTGCTTCAATTCATTTTGCACCCACAGATATAGCCGTTCACAATTTGATTGCTGAAGGAATTCAAAAATCTTCAGTTTATAATACCGGAAACACCGTAATTGATGCGCTTCATCAGATCAGAAAAACTGATTTATTTACTACCTCCAAACCAGATCTCCTGAATGAGATTGATTCTTCTCAGAAGCTTATTTTGGTTACCACTCATCGCCGTGAAAACCTTGGGAAACCTTTGACTTCGATAATGAAAGGATTAGTTGAAATTCTTGAAGCAGATCAGTCAAGAATTATCCTTTTGCCCGGACATCCGAATCCAAAAGTTCAGGAAATTTTACGGTCAGATGAATTCCGACACGAAAGGCTCAAAATTATAGAGCCTATGGATTATTTAACTTTTCAGCACATGCTCGACAGATCTGATCTTGTTCTAACAGATTCAGGCGGTATTCAGGAAGAAGCCGCTGCATTAGGCAAAAAACTTCTGGTTCTTCGCAAAACCACCGAACGACAGGAACTCATTGAAAGCGGATATACTAATTTAGTGGGTTCAGACAGTGCACTCATTTCAGAAGAAGCGGATAAAAAACTGAAAGATATGGATTCTGATCTAGCCTATAATCCCTATGGAAGTGGTGATGCGTCCAGAAAGATAACAGAAATTATCCAATCCAGTCTTTAAAGAGATCTTAACTTAATACAGATCTGTCAGCTAAAATCCTGAAATACTTCTTCGCCTTCTTCATCGTAATCTCCAAAGTAATGTATTGCTCCGATAACAAGTCCTTTAAAGATAAAAATAGTGAACACAGCCATTAGTCCGTATTCTTTTAAGGTCACGATCAAAATCAAATACAATAAAAGTAATCCCAGTTTTCCTCTGTTTTCTCTTATTGAACGGCGATCAAATCTTGGGATTTTATCAAATTTGATAGTACTTACCATTAGGAATGAAATCACAATTACTACAGGGATCAGAACAGAATTTATTCCTTGTTCAAATCCTGTAAATAGATCCAATTCATTTCTGAAAGTGAGGAAAAATGAACCGATCATAATTGCCTGAGCCGGAATCGGGAGTCCAATAAAGTGCTCATTGGTTGGTGACAGTCTTGCATTTACATTAAACCTGGCTAAACGAACTGCACCGCATAGAGGGGGAATTGCACTTATGATCATACCCAAAACACCAAGTTCATTTAAGCTGAACGTATAGATCAAAAATCCGGGAGCTACTCCAAAAGAAACCATATCACTGAGCGAATCCAATTCTATTCCGAAATCGCTGGTTGCGTTTGCCAATCTTGCCATTAAACCGTCCATTACATCAAACATTCCGGCAATTGCAATTAACCAGGCTCCCCAGAACAGATTTCCGTCTGCGATGCTTATGATCGCCAGAAAACCGCTGAATAGATTCATAAGGGTAAAGAAGCTAGGCACAGCAATGCGTCGGTTTACAGGTGGTTTCTCCTGCTTTATACGCTTTCTCTTTTCGCGGAACGAACCATATTTCTTCTGGATCGGATACTTCACGATTTGATTTCTCCGATTATGGATTCTCCGGCTACCGTACGGTCTCCTTCTTTCACTTTGATCTCAACATTAGAAGGAACAATCACATCCATTCTGGATCCGAATTTCATCATGCCAAAGCGTTCGCCAGCTGTTAACTCATCCCCTTCTTTAATATGGTATACAATTCTTCTGGCCAGAAAACCGGTTATTTGCTTAAAAAAGAATTTAGTGCCAGAGGGATGAAGAACACCGAAATCTGCCCTTTCATTTAGATCAGATGCATGTTCGTTCCAGGCCATTAAATATTTTCCCGGATGATATTTTAAATATTCCAGTTTTCCTGAAATAGGATTTCTATTTACATGAACATCCAATGGTGAAAGGAAAATACTGATCTGAGTAGTTTTATCTTTTATGTACACATCTTCCTGATACTCTTTTACAAGCACTACGACTCCATCTGCAGGAGAAATGACTAGGTTTTCATCAGAAGGTGTTTCTCTTTCCGGATCTCGGAAAAAATAAATGATAATACCACAACATACACCTACTACAATGTAGATCGGATAAGCGATCCAGTGTGAAACATAAAGTGCTGTAAGTGTGAAAACAATTGCTGTAAATAAAACAGCAACTGTCATTGTGAAGTAGCCTTCCCTTGCAAACATAAATTAAAAGAGCTTTATAACATCATTAAATACTACGAAGATCATCAGTGTGACCAATACAAAGAAACCAATATTCTGTGCGATGATCCTGACTTTCTCAGTTGGTTCTTTTCGGGTAATGCCTTCGTAGATCAGAAAAACTAAATGCCCGCCATCTAAAGCAGGAATAGGCAAAATATTCATAATTGCCAGTGTAATACTCAGTAATGCAGTGATCGTCCAAAAGCCGATCCAACCATTGGAATCTGTAGCCTGTTTGGTCATTTCAGCAATGGCAATCGGACCTCCTAAATTCTGACGTACGGAAATATCACCTTTGATCATTCTGGCAAATCCCTGTATAATTCCTGTCGTTTGGTCTGCTGTTTCTTCCCAACCAGCTGCAATCGATTCAAAGATTCCATACTCAATTCTTGTTCCAAATTGATAAGTCTGAGGTCCACCAACTCCAATCTTATTATCCTCATTTGGAATTATACTGAATGATAATGTCTCTCCACCACGATCAATAGTAAGATCAATCGGAACTCCTTCTTCATTATTTCCAACTATATGAAAGAAAGACAACCATGTTGTTACTTTCTCTCCGTTCATTGCAGTAACCTTATCACCAACCTCAAGACCGGCTTCTGCTGCCGGGGAACCTCTTTCTATTTGAGAAAAGATACTTGGTGCAATACTGTTTCCATCTATAAAACCCCGCGTTTGAATGCTGTCTAAAAATGAAGAAGCTACAGGAATAGTGATTTCCTCTCCATTTCGAATAATCTGATAATTTAAATTTTCAGATGTTAAGGCAGAAGCAGAAACCAGATCATTGAAATAAGGAACTTCTTCCCCATTTACTCCGATAATTTTATCATTATTTCGAAATCCTATTTCATGCAAAATAGATTCCTCGGGAACATATAGTCCATCAATATTTTCTACCGGTACAACCAGTTTACCATTGGTCATGATCATCCCTGAAAAGATCACAAAAGCCAGGATCATATTGAAAATAACTCCGGCGGTAATCACGACAATTCTTTGCCAAACGGGTTTACTTCTGTATTCCCATGGCTGAGGTTCCTGCTCAAGGAATTCGTTGTCCATGCTTTCATCCACCATTCCGGAGATTTTCACATAACCACCTAATGGAGTGGCTCCGATACAATAATCGGTATCACCTTTCTTAAATCCCCATACACGAGGAGGAAAACCAACCGAGAAGCGTTCTACACGCATTCCAAATAATTTTGCGGCCAAAAAATGTCCCAATTCATGTATAAAAACCAGGATCATTAAAGCACCCATAAAGATGCCAATTGTCGATAAAATTTCTATAAACGTCATATTACTTAATCTGCGCTGCTATCTCGCGCGTCTCTTTATTGATTTCAATTAACGAGTCAATGTCTACTTCATAACCCGACCCGATTTTTTCAAGACATTCCTCTACAATTTTCGGGATGTCAATATACTTAATTTCTTTATCCAAAAAGCGTTTAACTGCTACTTCGTTCGCTGCATTTAAAACCGCCGGAGCAACCCCTCCTGTTTCTATAGATTCGATTGCGAGTTTCAGACAAGGAAACTTCCCGTAATCAACGGGCGAAAAGGTGAGTTCTTGTGCCTGAGTCCAGTCCATTCTCGGAGTTTCTAACTTTAGCCTGTCAGGATAAGTTAATGCATAAATGATAGGCACTTTCATATCCGGTGGACCAAGTTGTGCTTTGCTGGAACCATCTGTAAAAGTAACTATGGAATGAATAATGCTTTGCGGATGAATAACCGGCTCGATCTTAGAAACCGGAATATCAAACAGCCATTTTGCTTCTATGATTTCGAGTCCTTTGTTCATCATGGTCGCAGAATCTACAGTGATTTTAGCGCCCATATCCCAATTTGGATGATCTAAGGCCTGAACTAACGTTACATTTTGCATCTGCTCTTTGTTCAGATCTCTGAACGGACCACCACTGGCTGTGATAATTATTTTCTCGATGTTTTCGTGCTTCTCTCCTACTATAGATTGAAGCATTGCGCTATGTTCTGAATCCACAGGAACTAATGCGCCGGAATACTCATCCAGAATATTTCTGATGATCTGTCCGCCAACCACCAAAGATTCTTTATTTGCAAGAGCTACTTTCTTTCCGGCTTTCAAGGCTTCGATCGTAGGGACAAATCCCGCGAAACCGACCAAACTGTTTAATACGGTATCACAATTTTCATGAGTTGCGATCTCAACAAGGTTCTGAATACCCGAAAGAAGATTTGAATCGGCATTAACTGCTTTTTTCAGATCTGAATAGTGATTTTCATTACAAATCAAGCCAACTTCGGGAGCAAATTCATTGATCTGTTCAGCCAGCAACTTCCAGTTACCGTTAGCTGTGAGCGCCACAATTTCAAACTTGTCCGGATGTTGCCGGACTACTTCCAACACTTGTGTCCCGATAGATCCCGTAGACCCTAAAATAGCCAGTTTTTGTTTATTCAATACTTGATGTGTCTTTGATTTTCAGAGCTGAAATATAGAGCACAATGAGCTTAATTAGAAACTTAAATAAAAAAACTACAGATTCATTTTATTACCAAAACAAGCTATTTCTTACCAAAAAACGTCCGTTAAATTTTATGGGAATTCCTTTACCATCGTTTTCTGCATGAATGTGTAAGTGGGGTTCTGATGTGTTCCCTGAATTACCAACCTTGCCCAGTAAGTCACCAGCTTCTACAATATCCAAACTATCTACAACGATACTGTTTTCCTTCATATGAGCCAGTGTTACTTTAACATTTTCGCATTCAATAACTACATGGTTTCCGGCCGGATGACCCTCTCCTCTTTCCGGTGGATTCATATCCTGATAACCTCTATCTACTTTTAGAACTTTTCCATCACAAGGACTGTAAAGTTTATCCTCAAAAATTGCATAACGCTCTAACTGTTTCGGATACATTCCCCATGCCCGTATTCCAATGGCGTTTAATTTCAAAATATCTAAAGCGTACGTCTGGCTTTCACTTACATTATGATAATTAATGATAGGATTACTGCCGCCATGACCAACAATGTATAGACCATCTTCTAAGGGGTAAGATAGATTTACTGCTGATTTATCATCTTCAATAAAATAGCCAGAGATTCCATAAATACTCAAAGGCAGGAATAGTACAGTTAATAGAATTTGCACGATCACAAATGTAATTTGCTTCCAGTTATCACCAAGCTTAAATGCCCAAGTTTTCGGGAGCTCTTGAATCTTTTTTATAGAAACAACTAGAAATGTTATCCCAATGATGTATCCCAAAAAAATACTAGTCCATGATTGAGATCCCACAACCAAAGCGAATAAAACAAAAGAGCCTGTAAATAGAAATTGTAGAATAAAGTTGGAACGGCTTTTTACTTCTGAGTGGAAGAATAAAATTGTAAATGTTAAAGGGAGTATAACCTGATTTAAAAGAAGTAAGAAAAAAGTCATTTTATTAAAAAGTAAATATAGAATTTAGATTCTAAAGAGCCTTAAACTAATCAATATTTAAGTTCTTTAGCCACTTCATACATCTGAGCATGAGCAATTACCGTTTCTTCAAGTGTGGGTGCATAACCACCGGAAAGTAATAAAACCAAAGGAATTTCTTTTTGAGTGATCATCTCGATCACAATACGATCCCGTTCTCTAAGTCCTTTTAAAGTTAAGGACAATCTCCCAAAATGATCGGTTTCCAGCGGGTCAATCCCACCCAAATAAAAAACGATGTCCGGTTCAAATGAACTAAGTACTGAATCCAGTGACTCAATCAGATTTCTGTGATATTCTTTGTCTCCGGTTTTATCCGGTAATCCAATGTCTAAATTTGATGGAGGCTTTTTGAACGGATAATTCTTTTCGCCATGAATGGAATACGTAAAAACACTGTCGTCATCTTTGAATATTTCAGCCGTTCCATTGCCCTGATGAACATCACAATCGATCACCAAGGCTTTGTTTATCCACATGGATTGCTGCAGTACTTTTATCGCAACTGCCACATCGTTAAATACGCAAAATCCTTCTCCCCAATCAGCCATAGCGTGATGGGTTCCTCCTGCAAGATTTCCTGCAATCCCATCCTGAAGCGCCATAATTCCGGCATTCAAAGTTCCCTGAACAGCTAATCTGGATCGAATGGCCAGACTTTTTGTCCATGGCAAACCCATTCTTCTCACTTCTTTTTTATCGAGTGTTCCGTTCCAGACACCATAAGCATATCGTGATGTATGAGCGGTCATCAGATTTATGAAATCGATCATTTTGGGTTCAATGATCTCAAAATCAGAAAGGATTTCTTTTTCCAGCAAATAGCGATGCAATCCATGGAATTTCCCCATCGGGAAAATGTGCTCGTTCGGAATAGTAGCGTAATACCCGGGACTATAACTTACTCTCAAACCGTTTCATTGAGTTTTATGATACCCATCATTCGACCCGATCTTTTTCCGTCTCTTCTGTAAGAATAATAATCAGACTCCGAAAATGTACAACTTCCATGAATTTCAATATTCTCTTCAAGTATGCCTGCAGTCAAAAGCTGAGACTCTATGAATTTTTTAATGTCGATATGTGGCTTTGAATAACTTTTTCGATCAACAAATTCATCCGGGAATTTTTCAGCTACTTCGTCTCCGACTTCAAATTGCTTTTGAGAGATACACGGACTGATAAACACTTTTATATTTTTTGGATCGGCATTCAGGCTCACCATTTTTTGTATAGCTTTGGATACAATATCAGCTTCGGCTCCTCTCCATCCTGCGTGAACGGCACTGATAACTCCTGCTTTTGAATCGCCAAATAATACCGCAGCACAATCTGCAACCTGAATGGCCAGAGCCAACCCTTTTTCTGTAGTTATAAAACCATCAATGTTTTCATGGATACCGCCTTTTTGTACTTCAATGATCTCATTTCCATGAACCTGATCTGCAAAAGCGATATCAGAAATCGGAGTAGAAATAGAATTGGCTAAAAAATTTCTGTTTCCTTTTACTATTTCTTCATTTTCTTCTGTATTAAATCCAAGATTTAAGCCTCTGATCTTAAAATTGTCCTGAACAGACTCTCCCCGCTTTGTGAACCAGGAAGAAATAGCTTCAGAATCAAATACGGATGGTTTTATAAAATCAGGTTGGTAAGACTTCATCTAACTTTGATTTAATTTTCTCAATTGGGAATTCAAATCCCGTCCACAAATTAAACGATTTAGCTCCCTGATATATTAGCATATCCAAACCACCAATGGGTGTTCCACCTGCTTGTATGGTCTGTTTCAGGAATTTCGTTTGTCTGGGATTATATACAATGTCATAACAGATCTTTTCATTCAGAATTTCAATGTCCTGATCCGGTACCGGTGAACTTTCTGTGTTCGGTGTCATTCCCAGTGGAGTGGCATTCACGATCATGGCAGCATCATACGCATAAGCGATCCAGTTGTCATAGCTACAACGAATAATATTTTCAGAGCCATTGCTCTCATACATTTCCGGTCTTCTCGATACCAATACGATCTGCTCAACTCCAAGATCCTGAAGAGCAAAAACAATCGCTTTTGTCGCGCCACCTGATCCAAAAATGATCACTCTTTCCCCGTGCAGATCATCTATATAATTCTCTATTGGCTTTATGAAGCCATATGCATCGGTATTATGTCCGATCAGTTTTCCTTCCTGCTTTACCAAAGTATTGATGGCTCCGATCTCCTTTGCTTCATCGGTTAATTCATCCACCATATCTAGAAATAATTCTTTATGCGGAATAGTGATATTTGCTCCCAGGAACGAGTCGTTGGTGCAATGTGCCAGAACCATGTTCACATCTCTGGAAGAAACTGAAACCGATATGTACTCCCCACCTATTTTGTTATGCTTTAAAGCAAAGTTATGCATCGCGGGAGATAAACTGTGCATTACAGGATTTCCTATAAGCAAATAATGGGAAAGCTGACTTTTTTCGGATTCTATAAACTCTGAAAATTTCAAAATTATCTGGCTTGGATTATGGACAAAAAAAATGCGCACCTGATAGGGTGCGCATTAAAATACTAAATAATTTTAGAGTAACTATGCTGTTACTTCTTCAGTTTCTTCAGCTGGTTTTAATTCAGTCTCTTTGAATGTACCAGATTCAGCAAGTTTCTTAAACGTTTCTAAATCTTTTGCCAATTGAGCGGCTGACTCTTCAATAAATTTAGCAACTTCTTCACTAGGCTCGCCAAAAAATGTACGATAGTCTAAAGAAAACTCAACACGTGTGCGCTCTCCATTATCTAATGGAGTAAAGCGGATTGTGCCAGTTTGGTTTAGGTTACCGTTGATGGTGATCCAAGCAAATCTTGTGTTGCGAAGATTGTCAATTAAGTTAGTTGTCCACTTAAATTCTTCGTTACCGATCTTAGTGTTATATTCGAATGTTTGTGAATTTATTCGATTAACAACGTCGATACGCTCCAAAAACTTAGGAAATTCAACTGGATTACTTAATAACTCATACGCTTTGGCAAGAGGTAAATCAATTTCGATTCTTTCGTGCGCCATAATAGATTTCTTAGTATTGTGTTCGTTTTGAGATTAAAATCTTGATGATGAACCGACTTTCACGGATACAGATAGGATTTAACCATAATGAACTAAAAATACGGATAAATTGGTTAAGCCTCAATAACAATCACGATATAAATAAACTTTTAATTACTTCTTTTTATGACTATAAGTCAAATCGGGCGTCCACTATTTTTCTTGATTCTGGTTTTCTGTATTAATTTCGCCCCTAAGCTTATCTATTCTCAAGATGTTAGCGGATTTCTTAGAAACTATAATGCTGTAATAACAAGCCCTCCGAACGAATATCTGGTTGGAAGAAACAGACTTGGATTGGATATTTCGTTCTATACTAATTACGGAACTGTGTTTATTTCGAATGAAATATTGAATACCTATTCCCAATCTGCGAATGATTATGCGTATGACTTTTCTGAAGGATACATAGATATGTTTTTTAAGAATAGTGATCTCCGGATTGGAAAACAGGTGATCAGTCAAGGAAGGACAAACGGAACATTTATAACCGATATAATTTCCCCTGTAGATGTGAGTGAGTTTTTAACACTTTCAGTAGAAGATCTTAAAGGAGGAATACCGGCCGTAAAATATACCAGATACTATGGGAATAATTTTTTAGAATTCGTGGCCACACCTGTTTTTCAATCCAATACGCTGGCTAAACCGGGTTCCAGATGGTTTCCTTTTACAGAGCTGGAAAAAAGTACAAACGTAACCTATGCGGATTCATTAACTGAAAACTCATTCAGCTCTTTTCAGGGAATGATAAAATGGGGAATTCGGAGCAGTTTAAAATGGGATTTAGATCTAACTGCAATGTGGTGGACAGAAGGAAACCCATCTTATGAAAAGGATTTGGTTTTTACCGGTCCATTATTAGCCGCAGAGCCAGCAATAGAATTGACAAAGACCTATTTAAAATCTCCGATTGTAGGATATTCCGGGAATTATATAGTAAATGATAATCTGATCCTTAAATCTGAATCTGCTTTTCATTTTAAAAAGTATTTCGATTATCTGCCCGAGCTCGCTACTTCTACAGACCTCAACAGCTTGAACGAGGTTCAGGCACAGCAATTAATATTAATTTTTAGTCAAAATGATGATGGTTTTTTGTTCGAAAAGCCTTGGCTCATTAATATGATCGGAGTTAAAACGAGCATATCAGGTCTGGATATCGAATCTCAATTCATCTATGAATATATATTCAACTATGATGAGTTGATACTTCAGGAAGAGAGTTTCTTTTATTCCACTCTAAGCCTTCGGAAATCATTTCTAAGAAATAATCTTTTACTGTCAGGATTTGGGCGATTCAATTATGTAGGAAGTGATTTTTGGATAAATCCCGAAGCACAGTACGATATAAAAGATGGACTTAAAACAGCGCTGGGCTTTCACTTATTTGGAGGCAAACAAAGCGAAAACTTCTACGGACATTTCAATTTTAAAAATTATGCAGCCAGTTCTTTTGAGTATATCAAACTGACTGCATTTTTCTGAATTTACAGAATATTTAATTTTTGAAATCTACCAATCAGGATCTATGGGTGGTTCGCTATCAAAGTTTACAACTTTATTTCCATATATCGGATCATAATAATGACCGCCTTCAATAAAATCAGGATTCCATTTTTTTGAACCATCACTGTTTAACATATAAAGAAATGGAGAGAGCTTAAGTCTTTCCAAATGCCACCTCCCTTCTTCTCCTGAAGGTATATCTTCTCCATCACCATACAACATCAGTCCACCATCCTGATAAACTTCATGGCCGGGATCTGTATCTTTATATTCATGACTTACATTAATTAACTTATGACCCAGCTCATGAGCAACGGTTCCTCTCAACCTGTCTTCTCTTTCCAAATTTGAAATAGTAATAATTCCTCTTATTCTTTTTGGTATGTTGGAATGATAGGTATAAGGTGGAAATGAGAGCCCGCCCGTTCTTACAGATTTTATCACCCAATTCCTCCCTTCAGAGACTTCCATAAAAGGATAAAATACATCCTGAATAACCGTCAAATATATAGTTCTGTCATTATCAGGATCTGCTTCTATTATTGATTCGAAAGCATCTTTTGCTTTTTCAGTTAATTTAGATGGGTGCCTTTGTGAGTGTTCGTACATATTAGTGTATTCAGTATTTGGAATACCTGGTAAAGTATTTGACTGAAGGGATAAATATGTCGGATTGATTTTGCCTGTTTTAACCCAAAGCAAATTGATTTGAACACCTGTAGGAGCATAAATTTCTTTGGCAGCTTTGATGCTCTCTAATATATTGTTGAGAGGTACTTTACCGAAGTTTTCATCAAGATTTGAAGGATAATATACCCCAAGATCGACAGTAAGCTTCCCCGGTTCCAAATCATTATTGAGATCCTCTAAATCAATATTTTCGATTTTAGACCATTCTACTCTATTGGTTTCCTGAAATATCTCTTTTTGTTCATTTTTTAAACATCCGATAAAAAAGGAAACGATTATAAGTAATAAATATCTTTTTGGGTTTATCATAAAGCTCGACAATTTTAATTAAAGAATTCGTCATTATAACACTTTATGATCCCAAAAAAATATCAGTTATAATTCATATTAAAGTTTTGAATTAATATCCTTTAAATTAACCGGTCCTAGCTCAAAACTTGCTTCTTTTGCGTATTCAAGAAGCTTGTTTGCTTTATCTGTTTCACCTGCTTCTTTCAAAATGATTCCGGCATTTTGTTCTTCACTGATACACTGAAGCTAGTTTAATTTTATAAACAGGAGTTTCATTTTCTTCCAGTTTCGAAATCCGAGAAGTTATATCCTCATTTACTTTTTCATTACCACTTTTTTGTAAATAATTATTTAACAAAAAAATAAACCTGGGTTTATTTTAAAACCTATGACTTATCAAATTGATAATATAGGATATACTCTATTAATAGAATCATAAACAGGGAGTAATCTTGTAGTAAAGTTAGCTGTGCATTCTGAGTTGTTTTCAATCTTAACAAACAAACCTAACTAATGAAGAAAAAAGCTAACTTTTTCCTGCTTTTAGCAGTGATGATTTTCACGTCTACGGTGGTTTTCGCACAAGAAGTCTCATTCGATTTTCTTGGAGATTACCATACCGGAATTTTTGATGGAGGTGCAGCCGAAATCTCGGCTTACGATCCCGCATCTAAACATTTATTCTTTACCAATGCTGATGCAAACTCAGTAGTTGTTTTGGATATTTCAGACCCAAACAACCCAACCGAAGTTACTGCCATCGACATGTCGGTTTATGGTGGTGGCGTTAACAGTGTGGCCATTTTTAACGGGTTGGTTGCCGTAGCTGTAGAAGCAGCTATTAAAACCGATGCCGGGAGTGTGGTATTTTTTGAAGCATCTACCGGTGCTTTCATCAACAGTATAACTGCAGGTGCTCTTCCTGATATGCTAATATTTACTCCTGATGGATCTAAAGTAATTGTAGCAAACGAAGGTGAACCAAATGATGATTATGATGTAGATCCTGAAGGTAGCATCACTATTATAGATGTTTCCGGCGGAGCTGCAAGCGCTACTACTTCAACTGCTGATTTTACAGCCTATAACTCTGAAAAAACTACTTTGTTGGAAGCAGGTGTTCGCATTTTCGGACCCGGAGCTACCGTTGCTCAGGATCTCGAACCTGAATACATAGCTATTGATTCTACCGGAACTACTGCATATGTATCGCTGCAGGAAGCAAATGCTCTGGCTGTTGTGGATATCATTTCCGCTACGGTTACAGAAATTATCGCATTGGGATATAAAAACCATGCAACAGCAGGCAATGAACTTGACGCCAGTAACGATGATGATGAAATCAATATCACAAACTGGCCTGTTTGGGGAATGTACCAACCCGATGCTATTTCTTCATTTACAATGAATGGAACTACTTATATCGTTTCCGCTAATGAAGGAGATTCCCGTGATTATGACGGTTTTAGTGAAGAAGCTCGTGTTAAAGATCTACGTTTAAACCCTTCCATATTTACAGATCCTGATCTACAGGAAGATGAAAACTTAGGTCGTATCAATATTACAACCACACTGGGTGTGAATACGGATTCTACATTTCTGTACACAGAACTTGATGGAGATCAGGAAGTTGCAGAAGTAGATACGGATGCTGAGGGTGAAGGTGAGTTTTACTTAAGTGCCACTGAAGATACTCTACATTATCTTTTCTACATAGAAGGGTTAGATTTTGGCGAAATTGCAGGGGGAGATTCTGTTACTGTGAGCTCTCTGGATGATGTTACCGGAATGCACTTTCATTTTGAAGAAAGCGGAGCTAATGGAAACGTTGTATTTAATATTGGCACGGATGCAGATACTGAGTTCGAATTAGTAGATTCTACTGCAGCATGGATTTCAGGATTCTGGGTTCAGGGTGAAGGATTAAACGGTTCTGATCTGTCTGATTTCGTATCCGCTCTTAAATCGGCTGCGTTTGAAGAGGAAGTAAACTTATATGTAAATGTACACACTGCCGCAAATCCTGGTGGCGAGATCCGTGGTCAGCTTTATGGAGATCCTATGTATGATGCATTATATAGTTATGGTGCACGCTCTTTCAGTATCTGGAATCCATCTACCGGAGAATTAGTCTGGGACAGTGGCAGCGAGTTCGAACAAATTCTTTCCGTTCTTGACCCCGAAAACTTCAACTCTACCAATTCAGAAAACGATTCTTTCGACAACCGTTCTGATGATAAAGGTCCGGAACCGGAAGCCGTAACTGTAGTGAAATTAGCAGGAAAAGTATACGCTTTCATCGGTTTGGAAAGAATTGGAGGTGTAATGGTGTATGACATTACCAACCCTACAGCACCCGAATTTGTTACTTACGACAATGTTCGAAACTTTGATGAGGCCAACTTCAATGAAGATATGATTGAATCCTTGGACGACCTAGCTGATCATTCTGGAATTAAAACCATTCTTGAATCAACTATTGCTTCCGGTCCCGAAAGCATTTCTTTCTTAAAACAAGGCGCCAGTCCAATAGGTCTCCCTCTTGCTGTTTTAAGTAATGAGATTACCGGTTCTATTACCATTCATGAAATAAACTTCGAAACTCAGGCTGCTCCACTATTCTTCTCAGAATATGCTGAAGGAAGTGGAAACAACAAGTATTTTGAAATTTATAACCCTACAAATGAAGATGTAAGTCTTGCCGATTATGCTTTCCCAAACATGAATAACGGACTAACGGGCAGTAACCAAAATAACGTGGCAGGCGAATTTGATTTCTGGAATACCTTTCCTGAAGGCGCTGTTGTTCCTGCTAAAGGTACCTACGTAATTGCAAATTCTAGCGCTGATGCAGGAGTTCTCGATTTCGCCGATGGAACCGGCTCCGTTTTCCATAATGGTGATGATGCGTATGCATTGGTTTATGGTACCGAAAACAACTACGAGATTCTTGATATCATTGGGGATCTTTTTGCAGATCCGGGTTCAGGATGGGAAGTTGCGGGTGTTGCTAATGGAACTCAGGATCACACCATAGTTCGTAAAGTTGAAATTTCGAATGGAAACCCAGCTCCACAAGGTTCATTCGGAACTAATACTGAAGATTCTGAATGGATTGTATTGGCTCAAAATGATTGGTCAAGTTTAGGTATCCGTGGCATACCCGAGCCTTTTACTCTTACAGTACTCCATAATAATGATGGTGAATCTCAGCTTCTTAATGCTGGTGCTGGATTTGAGAATTTTGGTGGTGTTGCACGTTTTAAAACACTTACCGATCAACAAAAGCAGGACGCTTGGGATGCTGGCAATGAAGTAATTATGGTTTCCTCGGGTGACAACTTCCTTGCAGGAACTGAGTTCAATGCCAGTCTCGATTTAGGAACCTTCTTCGATGCCCGTGCAATAGGGCTCATTGGGTACGACGCTCTTGCTATGGGTAATCATGATTTTGATGCAGGACCGGTTACATATTCTGGCTTCATCTCAGATACTCGCGGTAACATGCCTCCATTTCTAAGTGCCAACCTTGATTTCTCAAATCAACCAGAGCTACTTGAACTTCAAACTAAAGGGCGCATTGCTAAAAGTACCATTATTGAATTATCAAATGGTGCTTCAGTAGGAATTATTGGAGCCACTACTGAAAACCTTAATTTCATTTCAAGCCCAGGAACGGTGATTGTAAATGAGGTTTTACCTGCAGTTCAGGCAGAAGTAGCAGCATTACAAGCTCAAAATATCAGGAGCATTGTTCTTATCAGCCACTTACAAGGCATTGAAGAAGATTCGCTTCTTGCAGCACAGCTAACTGGTATTGATATCATGATTGCGGGTGGTGGAGACGAACTACTTGCAAATGATGATAATCTTCTCATTCCGGGAGACGAAGCACTTATCCGCTCTTCATATCCTATGATTGTAATGGACGCAGAAAATAAAGAAGTGCCGGTAGTTACTACTAAGGGCAATTATACCTATTTAGGTCGTTTAAATGTTGATTTCGACATTAACGGAGAAGTGACCTCATTTAATGGTGGCCCGATTCGTGTAGCTGATGCTTCACTTGAAGGAGGTGTTGAAGAAGACTCTCAGGTTCTTCAAGAAGTTGTTGAACCCGTTCGTGAGTATGTAGAACAACTTTCAAGAATTAAAGTAGCTACTACTGAAGTGCATTTGATAGGTGAAAGAAATCAAATTCGCTCCCGTGAAACCAATCTTGGTAATCTGATTACCGATGGATATCTGGCTGTTACATTAGCAACAGCAGAGAATTTTGGCTTAGATCTTGATCCTAGTCGTTTAGTTGCACTTGCAAATGGCGGTGGCATTAGAGATCAAATTCCGGCAGGTATAATTACTGCCAGCCAAACATTCGATGTACTTCCTTTTGGTAATATTCTTGCTGTTGTTGAAGATGTTTCACCAACACTCCTTCTTGAAATTATGGAAAATGCTGTCTCAAGTATTGACCCTGAAACAGGAATGGGTACGGGAGACGGAACAGGTCGTTTTGCACAAATTGCAGGATTCAGAATCGAGTTCGATCCTTCCGAGCAGGCAATCGTTTATAACAATGACCAAGGTCAGACTATAGCAACTCAGGGCAATCGTATTAAAACCATTACTCTTGCAGATGGAACTGCCATAGTAATTGATGGTGAGATTGCTGAAGGTGCACCAACTGTAGATTTGGTTACTGCCGATTTCACAGCCCGTGGTGGTGATCAATATCCATTCAGAGGTAAAGAATTCAAGACCATTGGTATCACTTACCAACAATCACTACAGATTTACCTTGAAGATTTTCTTGGTGAAATTGTATTTGCAAGCAGATACCCAATGGGGGGATCTGGTCGTATTATAGATTTGAAAAACTCCATTGAAAATGCTGCTCCGGATATAAATCTTCCGGTTGAAATGAGTTTTCTTGAAGATGAAGCTTTAACTTTCGAACTGGGACAGGTTATTACCGACGCTAACGATGAACTGTCCAGCCTGACAGTTTTAATACAAGGCGGCCAGATTTCAGGTTCTGCAAATGGTAATGTTTTAAGCTTCTCGGCTCCAGAAAATCACTTCGGGCAGGAACGCGTTAAAGTTACGGTAATGGACTCTTTTGGTGCTACCGCTTCCGATTCAGTGTTGATAACGGTTGTACCTGTTAATGACGCACCTACAGCGGATTTCAAACTTGAAAAAAGCGGATTCGAAAACGGTGATAACGTAGTCACCTTTATCGATGAATCGAATGATGAAAAAGATCCGAACGGAGCTATAATTTCATATTCATGGGATTTCGGTGACGGAAGTACAAGTACCGATAAAAATCCGGTTCACACCTATAATTCTGTTGATGAGTACGAAGTAGTATTAACTGTAACAGACAATGAAGGTGCGGTTTCTAAAAGTACCCAAACTATAGAAGTATCAGTTGTAACTTCTATAGAAACTGAAAATTTACCTTCTGAATTTGCCCTGAAGCAGAACTATCCAAACCCATTCAACCCTTCTACCAACATAAGTTATGATGTACCAAAAGCTTCTAAGGTGCACATTGATGTGTATAATATAATGGGCCAAAAAGTAGCTACTCTGGTAAATGAAACAAAAGCAGCAGGAACGTACTCTGTATCGTTCGATGCGGCACAACTTTCAAGCGGAATGTATATCTATCGATTACAGGCCGGTAACTTCTTAAGCACTAAAAAAATGATGCTTATTAAGTAAACAAGAAAATCTGCTGATTTAAGTAAGCAGAATTATCTCCTCATCATGTAATCCCTCACATAGGAATATGTGGGGGATTTTTTTGTCACTGATTAGCTGCCTTTCTATACTCTGACCCCTTAAATTATGATCCGCTTTTAACAGTAGCACCTGCTATTGGTTTACCAGAATTTCGGTCCAATATTTGTCCGGATATTGTCACTTCATCTGAAATACTCTGGGAAAAATGTCCCAAAAATAATACAGTGAATGCCTCAAATGAGATAGTAAGAATATATTTTAAGCTCATTGTCATGGTCTTAATTTAAATTAGAATCTATATCTCGAACAGTAACAGGTCCTAACTCAAAACTTGCTTCTTTAGCATAGTTTAGAAGTTCGTTTGCTTTTTCTTCTTCACCGGCTTCTTTCAAAATGATTCCGGCATGATAAGCAGGTACGGGCTCGTAGGTTTTTCCAAGAACTTTCTCTTCTAAGATAGATCTGGCTTCTTCAATCTCGCCTTTATGAAACATTACCCAGGCTTTAAGGTCATAGGTTATTGGACTGGGTCTGTTTTCTAATTCTTTTTGGATCAAAGCTTCAGCTATTTCAAAATCTCCAAACTCCGTGGCAGCTAATTGAATCAATTCAGCATCATACATTCCATAATACTTCGAATCAGAAGCTTTGGTATAAAATTCGCTCAAATATTCCTTTTTAAGAGTATTATTACCTTCATATTCGGCAATTTCGGCATACATAAGTAATGCATCAGGTGATTCCTGATTACTATGAATAAAATCCAGAATTTCTTTGGCGAACTTTGTATCACCATCATGTGCATAAGCGATATAAGCAATACCTTTTAAAGAATGCAGATAAGAGGCTCCTGATGTTTTTTGGTTCAATACTTTAAGAAACATTTCGTAAGATTTTGGAACGTTACCTTCATGTCCCAAACGATCTCCTAAGTTACTATGAGCCCATGATGAAAGTGACATGCTGTAATCTATACGTTCTGCTCCCTTTTCAAGAGCGGCAATAGATTCAGATGCATTTCCGGAATAATCTTCAAATTGAGATTTCCTGATCAGATAATTAAAGGAAGATTTATTAGTAATCTCATTTTCTAAAATATAGCTGGCATGCTCAAAGTCGCCTGTTTCCATACTGGCGTCATAAATAATCATATGACTCAATAGCTTATCCTCTCCTATGGAAAGTGCTTTTTCTGCATAATCAATTGCTTTCTGAAAATCGTGCTTGATAATTGATAACTGTGCCAGTGCTTGTAGAACTCCTGCATTTTCTTCTTTATAAAAAATATTAGATTCTTGAAGTAGTTCTTCAGCTTTAGCGAGGTAGCTTACATCTTTTGTAATTCCAAACTTTGCTTGATAAACGGACGATAGTTTAACTTTATAAACCGGTGTGTCATTTTCTTCCAGTTTTGAAGTCCAAAACGCTATGTCCTCATTTACTTTTTCAATGCCACTTTTCTGAATAAAATGCTTTTCACTTATAAATGGTCTTACATCTTCTTTATTTACAATTACTTCCTGATTCTTATTACAACTAATTGCTGTCCATACTAATAGAATCCCGAATAAAATTCGCTTAAACATAATCAACGCTTTTTAAATTTTAGATAAAAAAAGAACCCCTGAATCGGGGTTCTTAATAAGATTTTGTTCTGTTTAGAACGGTGCGGCTAAGTATGGAAATGTTGCTAAGAACATTTTATCGTTAGCATCTACATTATCATCAGAGAGTCCCGGATTTTCAGTACCATCCTCACCACCAAAAATTAGTAGTAATTCCGTACTGATCACATCATCTGCAAGTGCTCTACCTGTTAATACATTCATTCCGTCAAAGAAGGTTGTTTTACCTGTAAGACTCACGTTAAGTACATCCGTTGCTAATAGATCTATAAAAGCATCTCTGTTTTGACCTAATGCGTTGGCATCAGACTCATTAGCATATGCCGGACTTAAACCAGATAGGTTTGTTTCCATCTCTGTTCTGAAAGCTGCGCTTTGATTTGATGGAAGTGTAGTATTAAAGCTATTCTTACTTGATGAAGAGATAAATACTGTGTTTACTGCCGGGCGTCCCAT
Organism: Balneola sp.; assembly: GCA_965215865.1. Lineage (GTDB taxonomy): Bacteria > Bacteroidota > Rhodothermia > Balneolales > Balneolaceae > Balneola. The sequence continues at coordinate 1,699,804 of OZ244125.1, read as the reverse complement.
TTGATCTGCTGTTGTAAAACGAGCATTCTCATCAATAGGAGTTGATGGACCGTCATCGTCGTTGCTACAGCCTGTAAAAACTAAGCCTGCAACCAATAAAAGTGTAAATAATTTTGAAAGTTTCATTTTGAATATAATTTTAAAATTCTTGATATAATTAGTTCGTCTTAGTTAACGCGGTTTTTTGATTGTACCCAGGTATTAATAGTCTCAGCATTTCCCAAAGTTGTTTTAGGAACTTCAACTACTACACTCAAGACATTTGTTCCGGCAAAAGTATCTGAACCGGGATCATTAAAGCTTGTTGCATTTCCTGCTATAATCTCACCGTACTGTGCAAAATCCATGAAGAAAGGATCATCTCTTGGACCAGCAAATAATTTAATTCCATTATTTGTTCCTACAATTGCAGATTGACCATAAGGTGTGATTTCAACTTCTGCACTTAAATTAGCGTTAAACTCAACTCCACTGGTTAAACCTTTTTCAGATGGAGCAACAGGTCCGTATGCGTAAGCTTTACCATCCGCAAAAATTACCTGTATTACCAGATCCTCTATATTATCGCCTGTATTGTCAATATTGAATTGGATCATTGTGTTTTCACTAAACTCCGCATTTGCTGTTGCTGAAGGAGAAAGTAACCCCTGTACATTTGCAACAAATACAAGGTTGCTGGTTGATGATCCCTGAAAGGCGTAAAAGTCAGTTATATCAGCTTTGGTATCAGTTACCGCAGGCGCATCAATATGATCCGCTGCAAATACAATTATTGAGCCGATTAAAACTAAGCTCAAAAGCGAGTATGTTATTTTTTTGAAATTCATTGTGATTGTTTGTTATGGTTTATGATTAATTTCACTTTACAGTACGTATAGCATTTGCACATGGATTGCTTTGATTGGAATTTCTTTCAGATAATTTCAGTTTGTCTCATGAACAAACTTATCATCTTACTTTTGCACCGATTAAATGCATAAATTCGCTGACTTTGTGATCAAGAATCCCCGCTTGGTTACTTTCTTTATATTTCTACTGGTTCTAGCTGCGATCTTCCCGGCTTCAAAGATCAGAACTGATTTCGACCTGGAAAACTTTTATCCGAAAACTGATCCCACTGTACAGTCATATCGTTTGTTGGAAGGCGAGTTTGGCCGGGATGACAATGTTATCATGGTGGGTTTTAAGTCAGATTCTCTTTTTACAATTTCAACCCTTCTGGAACTGAAAGCAATTACAGATACTCTGAAAACCATACCTAATGTAACTGATATTCAAAGCATTTGGTCGGCTGAAGAAATGGTCAATCTGAATGGTACGCTTAAATTTGATCCCTTCCTTAACGTTGATTCTTTACAATCCGACTTGAATACCATCAAAGACAGAATTACTTCTGATTCTTTTACAGAAGGATTCTTAATTGATAAGTCAGGTAATACGACTGCTTTTTTTCTTGAGATAGATGAGGAAAATAATACTTATGAAACGCGCAATGATATCATTGACCGATTGCAGTCAACTTTAAGTAACTATCCTTCTTTAGATTTCAAGATCACCGGTATTCCCTATTTCAGAAATCAATATGTGAATATTCTAAACGAGGAAGTCATATTCTATATCTCCTTTTCTTCTGTTCTGATCATTTTACTGTTGTGGTATTTATACCGAAGCATATCCGGAGTTCTGATTCCTATGTTTATTGTATGGTTTACAGTACTCTTTACGGTTGCAGTTATAACTCTCAGCGGTGGGTATCTGGAAATCATGAGCAGCACCATCGCTCCTATTCTCCTCTGCGTTGGGGTTGCAGATTCTATACATATGATCTCCAAGTTTGATGATGCTGTCCAGAACGGACTCAAAAAAAGAAAAGCAATTATCGAAATGCTACTTACACTTGGTAGCGCTACTTTTCTTACCAGTATAACCACAGCCATAGGATTTGGCACTCTATTAACCAGTTCTGTAGTTCCAATGAAACGCTTCGGGATCTACACAGCCGTAGGTGTACTGATTGCATATACCATTACCATTCTATTCCTTCCGGCAATTCTGAGGATCACGAATATTAAAAAAGTCTTTCGTGAAACAGGTGGAAAACTGTATCCATGGATTGGAGATAAACTGTTAAAGGTTTCCGCATTTAACAGAAGGTATTATAAGGCAATTTCTTTGAGTTCTTTGCTGATCTGTTTTGTTGTTGGGATCGGCATCTATCAACTTGAGGTAAATGGTCGCGTTTTTGATGATGTGAGCAGAGATTCTGAGCTGATTAAAGACAGTAACTTTTTCTCTGAAAATCTGGCCCCGGCATTCCCGTTAGAATTCGTTATTGATACGAAAGAGCCTGAAGGAATCACCAATCCTGAGTTGATAAAAAAAATAGAAAATCTGCAAACACACCTCCTTTCTTATCCAGAAATAAAACGTGCTACTTCTTTCAGTACTCTTTTAAAAGAATTACATCAGGTGATGTCTCCCGAACAAGCATCTCAATTTCCCCTACCTCTTGATCAAAATCTAATTGCACAGTATTTACTTTTATTGGAAATAACTGATAATGACATCTTACAAAACGTAACAGATTTCGATTACCAAAAACTAAGAATTGGTGCTCAAACTGAAGATGCAGGTTCGAAACGTATCAACGAGATCAGAGATTCTATTGACGTATATCTGACTCAGAACTTTAATAATGAAGAAATAACAGTTACCGGCTCAACCGTTTTAAGTGCAAATCTGGTTGGTAAAATGGTTTATTCCCTCGCTTCCAGTATCGGTTTGGCTTTTATTTGTATTTCAATATTGATGGCTTTTCTGTTCAAAGATCTGAAAATGGTGATCATCTCTTTGATCCCCAATATTATGCCTCTGGTTTTAATTGCAGGAATAATGGGTTATTTGGGGGTGGATATAAAACCTTCTACAGCTGTAATATTTACCATCGCTTTTGGAATAGCCGTGGATGATACCATTCACTATTTAGCACGGTTCAGGATCGAGTTAAAACGAGATTTAAGCTTTCAGGATGCTTTGGAAATTACTACTCAAAAAACAGGTCGCGCCATTATTATTACCAGCATGATTCTTTTACTGGGATTCGGAACTTTAATAACCAGTGAGTTTACTTCCACAACCTTAATGGGGCTATTGATCTCTTCAACAATATTTTTTGCTGTGATAGCTGATCTGGTTGTACTTCCTTCTCTATTCTATTGGCTTAAACCAAATTTGAAAGGTATTGCTATAAAGAAAGATTAGACAGGATCAGATCATGAACCTCATCAACATTTTTTGAAGCATCAATAGTCACAAATCTTTCTTCTGATTTAGAGAGTTCGTCGAATCCTTTAATCACATTCTCAAAGAATTCAATACCTGATTGCTCCATTCTGTCTTTCTGCATATGTGCAGTTCTTTTGGCTGATTCTTCCAAACTCAGTCGAAGATAAAACGTTACGTCAGGAGCTATTTCATGTGAAGCGATCTTATTGATTTGATGTACCTGATCAATAGGAATACTCTTTCTACCGTAACCTTGATATGCTGTTGTAGAATCATAAAACCGATCCAGAATCACAACAACGCCATCGGCCAAAAGTGGTTTTACTTTTTCCGCAATTAACTGAGATCTAGCCGAAGAAAAAAGTAACAATTCTGTAACCGGATCGATATCAATTTCAGGGTTCAACAACATCCCTCTGATCAGTTCAGAAATATCCGTTCCCCCCGGTTCACGAAGTACCTTTACTTCTTTCCCGGATTCAGAGAGGTGATCTTTTAAAAGAGAAATCTGAGTCGATTTCCCGCTTCCGTCAATTCCTTCAAATGTAATTAGCATATAGTGAATCTAAGAAGAATTGCAGACAGGATTGAAAAAAATATTTATTTGTATGAAAGCCTATACTTGAAATTGAAATAAATCTAGATCAGCAAATTCAGTGATCAAAAATCAAAGTCATCCATCATTTCGATGGGCTCTTTTGGCATGGCTAAAGCAAGACCGATGTAAATTAGTAAACTGGTTCCCCATCCCATGATAAAAACTGCTCCAAAAATAAACCTAACTACCGTAGAGCTTAATCCAAAATACTTAGCTAAACCTCCACAAACTCCTGCTATCTTTTTATTTGTTCTGGATTTCATCAACCTTTTGGCATGACGATAACCAAAATTATCATAGCTGTAGTCGCCGGATCTTGAAGATTTTTTGGAAGAATCCAGATCATTATTCAGTGTACTTGTAAATTCTTCAGCACCATGAATATCGTTTGAATATATATTCTTTTTACTTTGAGCTTTTCGTTTCCTGCGAGATTCTTTTTTAGCTCTTTTTTCTTTTTTTCTGTCACCAACTAAGAAACCAAAACCAACTAAAGTCACAAGAATTCCACCAATAATAGGCAAAGCGCTAATTGCATCCTGAGAAAAACCTGCGAGTCCTTGTCCCATAGGAAAACCTATTAATTGAAGCAAAAAAGTGAATGCGATAAAAAGCATACCAAGTCCGGCAAAGGTTGAAAAGTTCCAAACCCCTTTGCCTTCTTCTTTAGGTTCTTCTTTTAAAAAATCCTGCATTGCGGATTGCAATTCAAAGTCTTCAAACTCTAGTGTTGCTGAGCCTGTTTTAGATCCTGTTTTTTGTCGTGTCTGTTCTGCCATAATTTTTTCTCCTGTGCGCTACTACGAACCCAAATCTCTATTGTTGCGTCTTAAAATCATTTTTTCGGTAATTAAAATATCAAGCTTCTCATCAAAGTTCTCAACGGGAATTTGATCAATAAGAAAGTCATCAAATAGCAGCCCTACTTTAACTGCATTTTCTTTCTTTAAGAAGCGATCGTAAAATCCTTTCCCATAGCCAAGCCTGTTAAAATCTTTATCAGCAGCTAATAAAGGAACCAGGATCAGATCCATTTCCTTTGTTGGAGGATGGATTTCATCCGGTTCCAGCACTCCCCATTTATTCTCCTTCAGATCTTGAAAAGATTTCAATTCAGAGTGTTTCAATTCTCCGGTTTCAAAATCTGTAACGGGTACAATGACTTTCTTTCCGGATGAAATCAGATCATTCAATAAGGAATGAGTGTTAACCTCTTTACGGTCATTCATTGAAACAAAACAGTGAATTACATCTGAGGCAATAAACTCCGGGATTTTTTTTAGCTCATTAATTATAGTCTCAGATCGGGTTTCCCAATCTTCTTCATCAATAGACTTCCTGAGCTTTAACATTCGAGCTCTTAATTCTGATTTTTGATCAGAGACAGACATTATAATCTTATCAAATGATGAGAGTCTAATTGAAGTGGCTCATTTTCAAGATCTGCCAACAGGTTATCCCAAACATCCACCCCATATTTGTTCATGAAATACATAAATGAAACCATCCGCTCCTGCAATCCATTATCCGGATAGAGCTGAGCTTTAATTTTTCTTATGCGTTGAAGCTGTGTTTCTTCCTGCTGTTTAATAGATCTGTAAACCCTTCCTTTTAATTTATCCAGTTCAGTTTCAAAACCTGAAACGGTCTTCCCTACCAACCCATCTAAAGAACCATCAATGTCCTTAATTACATCTTTTGGATCTTTTGAAGCAGACTGAATACTGTCTTTCCAAGATTTGAATAAAGCTTCAACATCGGTTGATTCAGAAATTTTCACATATTCCTTTTCCAGGTCTTCAATTCTTTCACCGTATTTGTGAAACTCAAAAGGAATTTTATCTAAAACGCGATCTATTCCGGATTCTATTAATGTAGCACTGAAACGTGGGAAAATTACGGGTATCTCAAGATCAAAATGAGGATAAAGTTCTTTCATTTGACCATAATAAGCTACTTCTCCGGGCCCTGCCACATATCCTAAAGTTGGCAAAAGCTGATCTTGGATCACAGGTCTCAGAAATACATTAGGAGAAAAGTTCTCAGGTTCCCGTTCTATTAGTTCCAATAATTCCTGCTCCGACCAACTATTATCTCCGGCATTCCATTTACCTTCTTCACGATCTAGTTTTAATCTTTGCTCATCTTCATCTATATAGAATAGATTAGAATCTCCAAGTACTACCTGACGATGAAAATTAGCTTCCAGCTTGTCCGATTGTTCTTCAAGCGACTTATTGATATCATCAGTATTAGTAACAGATTTTTTAAAGGTATCAGCGACTATTCTCTTTATTGGTTCAAAATTGCTTCCCACTATTAATAAGCCATGCTTGCCAAATAATTCATCCATCATCAAAGCAAAAGCTTTTCTGAATGTCACTCCACTTTTGAAACATTTGTCAAACAGATTCCAAAGTTTCTCAGAAAAATCAGTATCAAACATTTCAGACTTGATCGAATTCTTTAATTCTTCAATACTATCATTTATTGTAATATCAGATACTAGCTTACCATTCGATTGGTCTTTATACTCAACCTTTTTAAACTCTTCATTTCTGGGAATGCCAAACCAGGCTATTTCATCAAAGTCGTGATCTTCATCTGCCAGCCAGAAAACCGGAACCACAGGTCGTGCTAATTTCTTTTCCCATTCTTTTGCCAACAAAATAGTAGAAATGGTTTTATAAATGGTAAATACCGGACCACCGTAAATTCCTAACTGTTGTCCTGTTACAATAGCCAAAGAATCAGAATCAGCCAGTTTTTCTACTTGCGCTTTTTGTTCAACACCTAATTCAGAATGAAAACCTTTGAGTGCTTTTAAGAACTTTTTGTGAGATTCCTTCTTTTTTATTCTTTTGGCTTTTAAAGCGATCTCAGAATCCGAAAAAGGATTTACAGAATAGAAATCGTCGAGATCTGCAAAATTCGATACGTAGGTTTTAAATAATTTCGAAAATGGAAGCTTATCGAAAGAGTAAGTTTCTTTAGTCACTAATTGGCCTTAAGTTTTTGAATAGTATCTCTGATTTTTGCAGCTTTCTCGTAATTCTCAGCTTCAATTGCTTCTTTCAGTGCTTTGTTCAGCTCTTCAAGTCTGGATAGACTTTTCTTTACAGGCTCTTCAATTTCTACATTTAAAGCTTCTTCCAGTGTGGTTGATTCAGGCTCAGTTGAAATTCCAGCCTCTTTCAAAACACTGTCAGCAACAAATATCTCACAACCAAATCTTACTGCAAGCGCTATTGCATCACTTGGTCGCGCATCTAATTCTACAGTTTCACCATCCCTGTCCATAACAACCTGCGCATAAAATGTTCCTTCCGACAACTCATTTACATAAATATATTTGATCTCAGAATTGAAACTGAGAATCAAATTCTTTAATAGATCATGAGTCATTGGCCTGGGTGGTTTTATATTCTCTAGCTCCAAAGCAATAGCCTGAGCCTCAAATGAACCTATAATGATAGGAAGCCTACGATTACCTTTTACTTCAGATAGGATCAATGCATACGCCCCTCCACTACTCGGGCTTGTTGATAATCCTAAAATTTCCATCTTTATTTTCTTCAAACGATAACCTTTGTGAAACTTTTCTATAAATGTACGGTTTTTTATGTAAGTGTTAAACTGAATTGAATACCTTTCGCGTTCATTTTATTTAGAATTATTCTTAATAAAAATTCCTTCTCATAAAAAGTAAATTTAAGCCTATATTCACGCCCGATTTCATTGACATTGCCAAACATTGAGGCTAACTTTTAGCTCATAAATTGTGACTTAATAATTCTATGCTCGACAGTTATTTTCCTATTTTAATTCTTGCAGGTATCGCCATTGTTTTGGCTCTTCTATTAATGACTCTGTCAAGAATACTTGGCCCATACCGCCCAAACAAGCACAAATTGAATCCATATGAAAGTGGAATGGATCCGGTCGGTGAAGCACGTGAAAGATATTCGATCAGTTTTTATCTGGTTGCAATGGAGTTTATCGTGTTCGATCTCGAGGTTGTATTTATTTACCCGTGGGCAGTAAAATATCTGGATTTAGGGCTTGGAACGTTCATTTCGATGATGGTATTTATAACTATACTTCTGATCGGTCTTTTATATACTTTGAAAAAAGGAACTTTAGACTGGGATCTTAAAACAAATAAAATTTAGAGTTTATAATGGGAATTGAATCCGCACTTGGTGAAGGTTATTTAACCACCCGCTTAGACAAATTAATAAATTGGGGACGCGCAAATGCAGCATGGCCAATGCCAATGGGTTTAGCTTGTTGCGCTATTGAGATGATGGCATTTGCAGGACCTAAGTATGATGTATCCCGATTTGGGTCAGAAGTATTTCGCTTCTCCCCTCGTCAAAGTGATGTAATGATCGTTGCAGGTTGGACTACATATAAAATGTCGCACGCAATCAGAAGAATCTGGGATCAAATGCCTGATCCGAAATGGTGTATCGCTATGGGAGCTTGTGCTTCTACCGGTGGAATGCACAGATGCTACGGCGTAGTTCAGGGAGTAGATAATTTCCTTCCTGTTGATGCTTATGTTTCCGGCTGCCCACCAAGACCGGATGCTGTAATACACGCACTAATGAAAATTCAAGACAAAATTAAAACAGAACATTCTGTTCTTTTGGATACCTAGTCTATGAGCTTAGAATTAAATGACACTTTACAAACTCTGGTAGATGGACTTACAGAAAACTTTTCTGATAAGCTGATAGAAGTCTATCAAAGTAGCGGAGACACTTTTGTACGAGTTGAAGCTGATTCAATTCTGGAAATATCAAAATATCTTAAAGAGAAGCAGCATTTTGTTTTCCTTTGCGATGTTTTTGGCAACGATCGCTACACTTCTGACGAGCGTTTTGAAGTTGTTTATAACCTTATGAACCTTCGTACACAAACCAGAGTCTTTATTAAAGTTCGTGTAGAAGAAGAAAATCCAACATTAGAATCAGTTTCTTCGGTTTGGAAGGCTGCAGGTTGGAACGAACGCGAAGTTTACGATATGTTCGGAGTACGTTTTGAAAACCATCCTGATCTAAGAAGAATATTTATGCCTGAAGATTTTGAGTACTTCCCGATGAGAAAAGAATTTCCTCTTTTGGGAATTCCGGGATCCATTGAATTGCCGAACACAACACCAGATACGGAGTAAGGCATATGAAAGTAACAGACATTAACAGTAGAGTAAATCCTCAGTTTCAGGTAAAACATCAGCGTAGTATCTATAAAAGTCTTGAAGACAAACATACTACTATCGAAGATGTTGATATCGATGATCCATTAAATGCCAAGATGATCCTGAATATGGGTCCTCAGCATCCGGCAACTCACGGAGTTCTTCGTTTAGTTCTTCAATTACGTGGAGAAACCATCGAGAAAACAAAACTCGATATTGGGTATCTGCACAGAGGCGTTGAAAAAATTGCTGAGAACAAAACGTATCAGGAGTTTATGCCATACACAGATCGTATGGATTATCTTTCTCCTTACAGCAATAATGTTGCGCTTTGTTTGGCTGTCGAAAAAATTGCGAGTGTTGAAGTTCCTGACCGTGCTCAATATATAAGAATGATCGGTTGTGAATTGGCTAGAATCTCTTCTCACCTTCTTTGGTTGGGAACAATGGTTATGGATGCCGGAGCAATTTCTTTCTTTATTTGGACATTCCGTGAGCGTGAAAAGATCTATGACATTATGGATCAGATTGCAGGACACAGATTTACCGTTTCTCACTCACGAATTGGTGGTGTTGCTAATGATTTGACCAGTGAGGCTACCGCAATTATAAAAGAGTTCATCACCAAGTTCCCGCAAGAACTTAAAGACTGGCATGGACTTCTAGACCGAAACAGAATTTTCATCGACAGAAATGAGAATGTTGGTGTTCTTGAAACTGATAAAGCTCTGGACATTGGAGCAACAGGACCTGTTTTGAGAGCTTCCGGTTTTGCTGTTGATCAACGAATTATTACTCCGTATTCGAAATATGACGAAGTAGAGTTTGAAGTTCCTACTCGTCTAGAAGGTGATAACCTTGCCAGATATTTCGTGCGTATGGAAGAAATGAAAGAAAGTATCAGAATTATTCAGCAGTGTTTAGATAAGATGCCAAAAGGTCCTATCAGATCTAACAATGCTAAGCATGCCTACCCTTCAAAAGATGAAGTTTATTATTCAATGGAAGGTATGATTCACGATTTTATGATGACCGATACAGGAATATGTCCGCCGGCCGGTGCAGAATGCTACCATGCTGTAGAGTCTCCTAAAGGCGAGCTTGGATATTACATTCAAAGTGACGGAACCGGACATCCCTGGAGAATTAAAATTAATACTCCTTCATTCCGAAACCTGCAGGTACTGGAAAACATCCTCGATGGAGAGATGGTTGCTGATACCGTAGTTGTGATTGGTGGAGTTGACCCTGTAATGGGAGAAGCAGATAAATAATGGCGAATAACTACGAATTCACCCCGGAAGATTTAAAAGAGATTGAGACTATCAAGGCTAAGTTCCCGGAAGTAATGCCGGCTACTTTACCTACTCTTTGGGTTGCTCAACGAAGATTTGGACATGTGGAGCCTGAAGTACAGCATTTGGTTGCTGAAACTTTAGACCTCCCCGTTTCCCACGTACACGGCGTTGCAACTTTCTACACTCAGTATTACAAAGAGAAAATGGGAAAGTATGTACTCGATGTATGCACTACAACAAGTTGCCAACTTTGTGGCGGATATGATATGCTTCATCATTTGGAGAAAAAACTTGGTATTAAAGCTGGTGAAACTACCAAAGATGGAATGTTTAGTATCCAGTCTGTGGAATGTTTAGGAGCATGCGGATATGCACCAATGATGCAGATCACAAACGATGTGTATGTAAACAATCTTACAGAAGAAAAGCTTGATCAAGTTATTGAAAGCTTGAAAGCAGATAAAATGCCTGAATTTGAATCGGTTGGTATGCCACAACACACGGAAAGGAGTTAAGAAATGTCATTCGATTGGAAATCATATACTCCGGTAATTATTCCTGATATCCCTAACCTTCATGAGATCGATGTTTACACCGCTAATGGTGGTTATGATTCTCTGAAAAAGGTTTTATCTAACGATTGGGATCCTGAAAAAGTTGTTAATGAAGTTAAAGCCGCCAACATTCGCGGACGTGGTGGTGCAGGATTTAATGCAGGTTTAAAATGGTCATTTATGCCGAAACCTGACGGCGGACCTAGATATTTAGCTTGTAATGGTGATGAATCAGAGCCGGGTACTTTTAAAGACCGAAAGATCTTTGAATATAATCCTCATCTTTTCATTGAAGGAGCTCTAATTGCAGCTTATGCTATGCAATGTTCTGCCATTTACGTTTACATCCGTGGAGAGTATTATTCCTGGATCAAAATGATGGAAAAAGCACTTAAAGATGCATACGATAAAGGCTTTATCGGAAAAAATATCCTTGGTTCCGGATTTGATGTGGAATTTCATGTTACAGGCGGAGCAGGAGCTTACATCTGTGGTGAAGAAACTTCCATGCTTGAATCTTTGGAAGGAAAACGTGGATATCCAAGAGTTAAACCTCCCTTCCCTGCTCAAAAAGGATTATGGGGACGTCCAACTACTATCAACAATATTGAAACACTTGCTTGTGTGCCATTGGTAATCAAAAATGGCGCTGATTGGTTTTCCGGAATCGGAGCTGAAACTCATCCCGGACCGGTTCTTTATGGAATTTCAGGTCATGTTAACCGACCCGGAGTTTATGAATTACCAACAGGAATGCCTGTTCTCACTTTAATCGAAGAAGTTGCAGGTGGAATGAGAAACGGAAAGAAACTTAAAGGATTAATTCCCGGCGGTTCTTCCACTCCTATTCTTAGAGGTGATGCTCTTGAAGGCGTTAATATGGATGCAGATTCATTGCGCGAAGCCGGTTCTATGATGGGAACTGCAGGAATGATCGTAATGGATGAAGATACGGACATGGTTGAAATGCTATGGAGAATATCTCATTTCTATCATCATGAGTCCTGTGGACAATGTACTCCATGTCGTGAAGGAACCGGTTGGTTAGAAAAGATCTTATTAAAGATCAGAAACGGTGATGGTGAGATCAGAGATCTTGAACTATTGATCGATCTTTGTTCACAGATGGAAGGACGGACTATTTGTGCACTTGCTGATGCTGCTGCATGGCCGGTGCGTTATACTATTGACAGATTTAGAGACGAATTTGAAGCTCGGTGCAAAAAAAGTACATATGCACTTGCTTAATTATCAACCACAAAGAACACAGAGAAAAAAAGCTTAGTGCCCTCTGTGGTTTAAATAAGAAATTATGCCAGAAATATTTATAGACGGTAAACGATACGAATTTGAGGGCAAGCCTAAATTGCTCCAGTTCATTTTGGATAATGGTAAAGAAGTACCATTCTTCTGCTACCACCCTGAAATGAGCGCGCCTGCAAATTGTCGCCAGTGTTATGTAAAAGTTGGAACTCCTGTACAGAATCGGGAAACAGGCGAATACGAACTGGATGAAAATGGTGAACGTGTAACTCGTTGGTTCCCTAAAATGCAGACATCCTGCAGTATGGAAATGACCGATGGAATGGTTGTTCATACTCAAGAAACCAGCGAGGAAGTAGCTCGTGCACAAAAAGATACCATGGAGTTGATCCTGATCAACCACCCTCTTGATTGCCCGATTTGTGATCAGGCTGGTGAATGTCCTCTTCAGATTCAAACATATAAGTACGGACCTGAAGGCTCTCGATTCGAAGTTAAGAAAGTCCACAAGCCTAAAAGAGTTGAACTCGGACCAAGAGTAACTTTAGATGCGGAGCGTTGTATCAACTGTACACGCTGTGTTAGATTTACTGAGGAAATTTCAGGAACACATCAGCTTACAATTGCTTCACGTGGAGATAAAAACTATCCGATAACTGCTCCCGGAATGGAATTTGATGATCCATATTCTTTGAATACTGTGGATATTTGTCCGGTTGGAGCACTTACTTCTACCGATTTCAGATTTAAGGCTCGTGTTTGGGAAATGAATCAAACTCCAAGCATCGATATTACCGGAGGTAAAGGTACCAATGTTGATCTTTGGACTCGTGATAATCTGGTATTACGCCTCACTCCTCGTTACAATGAAGACGTAAATACGCACTGGATGCCGGATGAAGCACGAATGGCTTACACCAAATTCAATGAGAATCGTATTTCAAGACCTTCTATTAAAGCGGATGGTGATAATCAGATCAAAACTTCATGGAATAACGCAATTGAGACTTTTGCAGAAAAGCTTGAAGCTGTTAAACCGGCTGATGTTTTGGTATTAGGATCTGCTCATGCATCAGTTGAGGAAAATTATTCTCTAATGAAAACATTCAGCACTTGGGGCGTAAATGATTTCCACTTCTCCCCTGATGTTAAAGAAGGTTTTGGTGATGATTTCCTATTAACGGACGATCAGGCTCCAAATACAACGGGTGTTAAGGCACTAGGTTTTTCTGAAACTTCAGCTGAAGATCTTAAAGCGGCAATTAAATCAGCTAAAGTTGTAGTACTACTGAATGATGAGTTAGTAGATCGTGGAGTACTTGATTCTGAAGATCTCAAAAAGCCATATGTAATTTCACTTGCTACAAACGAGACGGAAACATCAAAATCAACTGATCTTGTTATACCGGTTACTTGTATTGCTGAACATGCTGCAAGTTATGTAAACGTAGAAGGTAGAATTCAACGCTCGCTTCCTGCAAAAGAAACTAAGTATACACATCGTAAACTAGATCTTGAGATGTCTGAAGGTCGACTTGATCGCTACGGAACCAATTTCGACAACTGGGTTAATGAAGATAACAAGATTGATTGTACTCCAACCTGGGAGCTCATGAATAATCTTGGAAAAAGATTAGGATTGTCTGTGCAGTTTGGCACATCCAGAGAAATAATGGATGAGATCGCTTCTTCAAATCCAAGTTTTGAAGGGGTTAGTTATGAGAAAATGGACGATGAAAACGGAATCCAATTAACCGGAATGAATAAAGAAGAGGTATCTGCATAATGAATCCAGCTATTCTTGAAATCGGACCTTTGGCAATACCTGTTTGGGCAATCGTTCTTGGTGTTGGAATGATAAGTTATTTGAACTCAGCTGCCATTCTTGTATATGCTGAGCGTAGAGTTGCTGCTTTTATACAAAATCGTGTTGGACCGAATCGTGTAGGACCTTTTGGTTTGTTACAGCCTTTAGCAGATGTACTTAAGCTACTTTTAAAAGAAGATGTAACCCCTACTCACGGATACAAAAAACTTCACGCTATTGCACCAATGATTCCTGTAATTACAGCATTGCTTTCCGTTGCAGTTATTCCTTTTGGAGCAGGTTTGTATGTAACTGATATAAATGCAGCTGTTCTGTATTTACTTGCTGTAGCTTCTCTTGGTGTTTATGGAGTAACGCTGGCAGGTTGGGCATCAAATAGTAAATATTCTCTTCTTGGTGGATTGAGAGCAGCCGCACAAATGATCAGCTACGAACTTCCTATGGGTATGGCTGTAGCTTCTGTAATTTTGATGACCGGTTCTTTGAGTTTGGTTGATATTGCAGAATCTCAATCTATGTGGTGGAATTTCTTTGTAAACCCCCTTGGTGCAATTATTTTTATAATTTGTGCATTTGCGGAATCAAACCGTACCCCTTTTGATCTTGTCGAAGCAGAGCAAGAACTAGTAGGTGGGTTCCACACAGAGTACAGCTCTATGAAATTCGGAATGTTCTTCCTGGCTGAATACATGCACGTATTTATCGGAAGTATCTTAATTACCACATTCTTCTTTGGAAGTTATCACCTTCCTTTTGCTGATCTTTATATACCTGCAGACATGAACATATGGTTAAAAGGCATTTTAGATGTATCAGTATTTACCTTGAAAGTTTGTTTCTGGTGTTTTGTATTTATTTGGGTTCGCTGGACAATTCCACGCTTCAAATACAATCAGGTTATGAAACTGGGTTGGGCAAGATTGCTTCCCCTCAGTATCATTAACTTTATGGTGATTGCAACAATTATGTATTTCACTAACTAATACAAGATTTTCAGTTTAAGCTCTTCGTAGCCCTGGTTCTTAATTGAGTCAGGGCTTTTTTGATCGCAGATTTTTTCTCACCTCTCACCTCTCACCTTTCACCTTTCACATAAAATATCGCATCAATTGCCTAGCCTGAACATGTGATATACTACATCTTTTGTGTTATGTAGATTCATTCAAGCTTAAAAGAAAAGCTTTAAATCTTAAACGGAGCAAGTCATGAAAAATTCAAAATCTTTATTACCACTACTTTCAATAATTCTACTAATTCAAGCTTGTACTATTACCAATGAAGGTCCTCGAGGTCCACAAGGAAATGACGGAGCAGATGGAGTTCAAATTTATTCCAGCACAAGCACCATTTTTGCTGATGATTTTGACACTATAGATGAATTTGTATCTATAAATGAGTTTGAATGGGATCTACTCGATGAATCTACTGTGGATGAAGGCCTAGTACTGGGTTATCTGCAATTCGAAGGAACTACTTCATGGCACGCTTTGCCTTTCAGTACTCCTTTTGAAAATGATCTGGTAAATCTAAGATACGTCTTTGATATTAACAGTTTCGATCTTTTATTAGAAGGTGAAGTTGCTGATAATAATGAAGTAAATGAAGATCTTTTTGATGGAGATGTATTGAGAGTAGTGGCCATTCCCCCTTCATTGCTGTTTAAAAGCAAAGGTTTTGATTACAGAAACTATAATCAGGTTGCTGAATTTTATGGATTAGATCAATAATGATCTAAAAGGGCTATAAATCTCATATAGCCCTTTTTTATGGTGCTTGATTTAGTAATTTGGATAAAAATTCTATTTATCATAAACTGTTGTTACTAATTATTAAATCAATGGAGAATAAATGAAGTCAATAACAAAAATTGCATTCATCGCCCTGGCACTTGCAACAATAACTACATCTGTATTTGCTCAGGGAATACCTGAAGAAGGTTCGTTAGGAATCAGATCAACAATTGGTTCACAAGCTGCGATTGAAGTTCCCTATCAGCTTAATGAAAATCTTTCAATTGCCCCAGCTTTAACAATTCTTACAGTTGATGGCGGTACAAATTCTATTGGGTTAGCAGTTATACCAAGATATTATGCTTCTACCATCGAATCATTGAATACGTATGTGACAGGAAGTCTTGGTTTTAGAAATCAATCCTTTGATGCGGGTGGTAGTGCTACTGATATTACTCTTGCGATAGGATACGGTGCTGAATACTTTCTCAGTTCTAATTTCAGCTTTAGTACCGATGCAAACTTAAATGTGAGAACCGGAGATTCTACAGACTCATTCTTTACTTCTGCCAGAGTTTCTGCTTCTGTTTATTTCTAAATATTAAATAAACAATTCAATTTGAGGCTGTGCTTTTGCATGGCCTTTTTTATTTTATCAAAATGAATCAAAATAAACCCGTCAGTATACAACAGAAATTTTCACTTTTTAATGATCAATGGTCACCTAAGATCATTGCTGAGTCTAACGGCCAGCTTATAAAACTAGCTAAAATCGAAGGTGAATTTGTGTGGCACAATCACCCTCATGAAGATGAAGTGTTCTTTATCATAAAAGGAAAGTTATTGCTTAAATTCAGAGATAAAGAAATTGAATTAAAGGAAGGTGAATTATATGTAGTTCCTAAAGGAGTTGATCACTTCCCTGTTGCTGAAGAGGAATGCTGGGTAATGTTAATAGAACCCAAAGGAACCAGGCATACCGGAGAAACTGATTTTGAACGTTCTGTTGATGAAAAAGATCAGAAGTGGATCTGAATAAATGAAAACCAAAAAAATTCGTAGCTACAAACAAATTCTCAATCAAATTGATGAATGGAGATCTCAGATAATTGATTTGGATATTGATGTTGTTCGTGCAAATCAAAGAGATTACGCTAAAATTTGGGTCTCTCCGTATAGTAATCTTTCACTTGGGAATTCTGCCTACCCTGAGCCAAAAGGGCAAGCACGAAAAGCAATTCTGAAAGTCTTATTAGATACTTATGACAGCTGGAAAGAAACACTGGATACATTAGACGAACCATACTACCTGAAAATCTGGCTCTTTGATCAGCGTTTCTCACAATCGCAGGTCGTATGCGGAATAAAGAGCTTCTTGGACTTTTATGAAGACACCTTTTATAAACCTAAAGAACAGAAAAAGATCGATCCTTCGAATTATGGAAAACTGAGTAGTAGAATTCAATCACTCGATTGGCAATATGCTTGGGATGAAGAACACTTCGATAATACTTCTATTGGTGAAATTGATGAATATGCTACGGAAAAAGACTTTTATGAAACGAGAAGATGGTTTAAAGACCGCTTACAAAAACCACATCGTAGAAGTGAGTACTCTGATCCAGACAGTGATATAACAGAATATTATTCCTTCAGGCGTGGCACTGTATGGATTGGTGGTTAACTGTATTTCTAATCAATTGTTTTTATTAATTTATTGTTGTTGTTCAAAATATAATTTATTCAAATCCACTATATTCTTCTTAGTATTAATTCCAACTGACTTTCAATATGTACAAGATCTTTAAATGCTTCCTTTTTATCCCAATTGCGGTATTATTTCAACAAACATCTTTTGCACAAGAACAAAAAAACGAAATCGACTTACTGGTTGATGCTATGTGTGTTTGCATAACTTCAGATGTAGCTGCAGAACAAGGTCCTGATTCTGAAGAAGTTGAAACATGTTTTGAAGACGTAATGGGAAAAAAGATAGATGAAATGGATCAGATGTTTGCTGATTCATCAAAAACTGAACAAGAAAATGAGGACTATTTCCAATCTGAAATCTTGCCTGAAATGCTAACCAAGGTAACAAGTACCTGTCCTGAAGTAATAACTTATTTTATGCAGGCTGCTCAGGAAGAAGCAAACCAACAGGCAGATTCATTAAGAAATAGTTACGAGCTTGGGATTCAGTTAAGTGAAGCAGGTAGTTACGATGCTGCAATTCGTGAGTTTGATAAAGCACTGGTTATTGAAAGGTCAAAAGAGCTATATAATTTCAGAGGAGTGGCTAAAGTTAAAAAGGGAGATTATTACGCTGCTTTAAGCGACTTTGACAGAGCACTGGAAATTGATCCTACTTTTAGTCTTGCTTTGGCAAATATGGGATTTGCTAAGCTTCAAATCGGTGACTTTAATAATGCGATAGCTGATCTCACAAAAGCTTTGGATATTGATTCCCTGAATTCAAAAGCTTATAACAATCTGGGGCTGGCTTATATATATACGGAACAGTATGATCTGGCTCAAAAAGCACTTGATATTTCAATTGAACAAGATTCTACTTCTCTGGATGCCTGGAATAATCGTGGATATAATTTTATGACTCAGGAGCTTTATGAAAATTCAATTGTTGACTTCAGAAAGGCATTATCTATTGATTCCACTTATATAAATGCCAATTTTAATCTTGGCTTCTCCTATGAAAATCTTCAGTTTTACGAAAAAGCACTTGAATATTATACCAAGTCAGTCAAATATTTAGATACTAATCCTAATATCTATAACAGAAGAGGATTAGTGCATCATGAACTAGAAAATAACGAAGCCGCGATTAAAGACTTTAAAAAAGCTTTTGAACTAGATTCAACAGAGTTAACATATCTTGCTAATGTAGCATATATACACTCGTATATAGAAGATTATGAGAGTGCTATAGAAGTTTATGATGAATTATTAAGTATAAGCCCGGATAATCTCGATATTCTGTACCAGAAGGCCATTGCAGAATACGACAATCAAGATTATAAAAATGCCTTAGTTGATTTTTCAGAAACTTTGAATATCGAAAAAACGAACCCTGAGATATATGATTACAGGGCAAGAACTCATTTCAAATTAGAAAACTATGAAGAAGCCATAGATGACTATACAAAATCAATTGAAATTTATAACGCTGACCCTGTAGTATTTAAAGAACGTGGTGAAAGTTATCTTAAACTGGGTCAAACAGAAAAAGCGTGTACTGATTTTAAAAAAGCGAAAGCACTGGATTCGGAAGATGTTGACGATTTGATCGCAGAGAACTGTCAAGATAATTAATACTTTAATCCTGACTCAGAATAAACGATATGAAATTTTTTTCCACCATATTCCTGCTATTCTTACTAGTCTCCTGTGATGATGAAAGCTATATCTATATTGAGCAATTTAATTATACAGAAGGTCAAACCTTTAGTTATGAATATACTTTTAGTTTGAGTCAAAACGACTCGGTATTCGATACTCAGAAAAGTACTTATAAGCTAGAGGTAGTCTCTACAAATGCTTCGGTTGGAAATTTCAGAAATTTGATAGAATTCAAGGTATATGATATTGAATCCCCTGAATTCTATACCCACTCATGGTATCAACAAACCGAAGATGGCTTTTTTGATATAGCTTATAAAAATGCAGGAGTTGATCCTGGAATTCAGCCTAAAGAAAAAAATAGAAAGAATAGAATTAAACCAAGCTTCTTACTCCCTTATTTTGAGTTCAATAACTCGCATGATCGGAATTATAAAACTGTTGTTGATTCTCTCATAATACGAGATGAAATCAGGTTAACAGTTCCTTTTCCTCTTCATTTAGAAACAAAAGAATGGACTGAATTTTCAAATGTATTTTTGCGCAAAAGTAGAACAACTGATATAACAACAGTTCATAATAAAGAAGCATTAAAAGTAACTTCTACTTTTGAAGGAATATTCAGTACAGACATTGAATTTAATTCTTATTTCACAAATTCCGGACTGATAAAAAGGACAATCTATGTTAAAGACCAGCCTTACTTTGGTGAAGACTCTAACGATATAATTGGAAGATTTGATACCTTTCAAGAAATAATATTAAAAAAATAAACCACTCCTCTCTTAGATTATTTAGAGACTTGTTCTTATTCCAAAATGCACCTTTCCGTTTCCAAATGTTTCGGTAGATGAAAGTGCATACGTAAATTTCAATCTGCCAATCGCAGTTCTGAAGCTCAAACCGAATCCTCCTGAGTAAAGAAAATCCTTTTGGGTGAAACTATTGTCTGTTTCTGAATATAATTGTGGTCTTTTGTACACACCGGCAGCTGTAAACAAAAACAGATATGAATACTGATCCGTAAGAAAACGATACTCTATATCTCCCCAAAGTAATTCAGATGCTGTAAATTGCTCTTCTGAATAGCCTCTTAAAGAATTAGCTCCTCCGAAACGTATTAAATCACTTTCTGTAAACTGATCTCCGATCACATAAAACCCAATAATACTCGTCGCCAAAACTGATTTCTCAAACAGTGGAATATAGCCTTTTACTTTCGTCTCTAATCTCTGTTGACGAAAAGCTAGTGCTGAATCCTCCTGAATATCTTTATTAGCTACTCCGTAGATGACATCTAAAGAAACCCCTGATGTAGGAACCTCTCTCCTGTCTAGTTTTGAATAATTAAATCCAAGATCTCCGCCTTGCTTACTTCCATCCGGTTCTTTTGAAAAGTCAGATTCACTTCCTGAACTGGAATTTTGAGAATATATCCTGCTTTTAATGCTAAGGTCAGAATTAAGTAAATAACTGCCCGTCAACCCAATGTTCCTCGTTTGATAAGTTGTATCATTTTGATAAAAAGAGAAATCTACTCCAATGCTTAATGGAATATTAGCTATCCAATCCTGAGATATCCCGAGATTTAAACGACTTGTTTCCGGTTTTAAGCGCTGATATTGCAATTCGAAGGCATTGCCCTCTCTTAACACATTCCAAAGCGATATATCCAGATCTCCAACAATTTGCCCCTTACCGGTTTCATCAGGTACAAAACCGATCAAGCCATCCAGTTGATTCAGATTTTGCTCTTTAACTTCAAACAGAACTACATAATTATCATTTTCTAAATAGATAACCGGATCTGAGACTTGTTCAACTAACTCACTGGAGCTAAGGTTTCTTCTGATCTGGTTCAGATTTTCTTTTGATGCCACGAGAGAATCTTCCATCTGAGCCAATCTGGATAAATATCTTTGAGAGTTTATCGTGTTTCCTTTAAAAATGATCTTACTGACTCGGATCTGCTCACCGCGTATTTTTTTAGCGGTAATAGAAACGGTTTTCGACAGAGAATCTAAGTTTATCTCTTCTATACTGACCTTAGCATTTAAATAGCCTTCTTTCACTGCTTTAAGATATTCTTCTTTAATACGTTTTTCAATCAACTCTGTTGAGTAAAACTCCCCGGTAATCTCATAAGCAACAAATACGCTATCCACTTCAAGTTCAAAAGCTAAACTCCTTATTCGATATCTTTGCCCAGTTTTAACTTGGATTGGTTCTTCATCTGCTGATGAAATTTGAACGTCGAAATATCCCTTATCAGTATAGAAAGCTGATAGCTGTTGAATTGTACTTTTCTGATTTTCTTCTGGGAGGATTATACTTCTGGAGATTTCCCCGTTCTCTAGTACCTGTATTGATCTTTCCTGAGCAAAACCTATCCCGGGTATACTGATCAATACTACTAAAGAGAAAAGGAATTTAGTCATATATGCTAAACGATGAGTCTAGCGGATAATTTCGGCTACAAAATTCGGTAATGCAAACGATCCCTGATGAACTTCCTTATTATAGTACTTCAGATCACTGCCAAACTCTGATAATCCCTTTTTTATTCTTTCAAGAATTTCCGTTTCCTCAGGTTGGTTTCCTTTCGAAGCAAAGGCAAAACTCCACATTCCTGCGGGATATAATGGTATGAAGCCCAGATACATAGAGGATTTATGAAATACTCTATCTAAAGCGTCAAAAACTTGTTTAATGCTTGAATGATACTCTTCAACCCATGGCGATTCTGTCTGACCGGTAAGCACGCCGTCTTTCTTTAAAGCTGTAAAACATAATTCAAAGAACTCCTTTTCAAACAGTCCTTCTGCCGGACCGACAGGATCGGAACCATCAATAATTATTACATCATATTCTCCAATCGAATTTTTCACGAAAGCGATACCATCTTCAAAAAGCACATTTAAACGAGGATCTTCCCAGGCTCCCACATCGGGTAAAAATTCTTTAGAAGCTCTGACGACTGCTTCGTCAATTTCCACCATATCAACTTGTTTGACTGAAAAATGTCTGAGAACTTCTCTGGCGGTTCCTCCATCTCCACCACCAATGATCAACACTTTTTCCGGATTCGGATGCGAAAACATACCCACATGAGCCAGCATTTCATGATAAACGAACTCATCCTTCTCCGAAAGCATCACCATTCCATCGATGGTCATGAGATTTCCCCATGTATCCGTTTCAAAAACTTCAACCTTCTGATACGGAGTTTGCTCAGAAAAGAGAACTTTGTTTACTCCAACGGTAAGCCCCGTTCTTTTGTGATAATATTCTGTGTAATTTTGGATTTTGGATTTTGGATTTTGAATGTCGCTCATTTTATAATGACTTTATGATAGTTAAAGAGTAGATCTAAAGTTGATTAAGAACTTGAACCAATTCAGAATTCAACATTTATAATCCAAAATTAATCTTGATACCAAAGAACGGCAGCAGCAAAAGTAGCACCACACTTAGTAACCTGATGTTCAACACCAACAAATTTGATCTCTTTAAGAGTTCTCTTTCTATATTCGAAGGCGTCCACAACCATTTGCTTCACAATAGTTTCCACATATTCCAAACGGGTATGATCTTCGAACTCCATTATCACTCCGGGTTGCGTTTCATCTTCAGGAATACCAACTGCAATTGCAGAAGCGATCCACATTTGTGGAGTTTGTGAATCAATATGAGCATAAGCCAGGGGGATCAATCCACCGCCCGGTAATTCTATTTCATCTCTAGAAACTTCCTTTGCTCCCGGAGGACAAATACTACTCATTCTCATAAGATTGGTATCTCCAACCCCTGCCTCAAGCAGTGCATTATCAAAAGCGTTCAATCTTGTGTTTCCTTCCGCCGCACCCGACACCAAACAATATACATTCGGGGTTTCTACCATTGTCATCTTAGACTTCATTCTATTTTAATTCTCTTTTACTGTTTCTGTTGAAGGTTTAAAAAGCAATCTTTGTCCCTGTGGCACTTTGAACAAACCCCTCTTCATTTCCATACTGGATATATTTTTGGAAGAAAACGCTTCCTTTAGAAACTCCTGTATCAACCAGGGATCGATTGTATCACCACAGGTAAAAATATCTACTGCAGCGTAATTATATTCCGGCCAGGTATGTATGGCTACATGTGATTCAGCGATCACAACTACTCCACTAACGCCATAAGGACTGAATTTGTGAAAATTATGTGAAATAATGGTCGCATTAGCTTCTTTTGTAGCGTTAAGCATCGCTTCTTCAATGAATTCAACATCATTTATTGAGGAGCTGTCGCAATCATAAAATTCAACTAAGATCTGTCTTCCAAGTGCTTCCAATAATCAGGATAGTTAAAAAATTAATAGTATGGATTAACCGCTTTGGTTATTATTGATGAACAGTTATACTTAAAAAAAGTTCAAAAAATTCATCAACCTTTTTTCAAAGTCCCCAAGATACGGATATTTCTAAAAATTCAATGATTAAGACTTCTAAAAAAATTTCGAAAGCTAAAGCGATTGAAATTTACACTTCACTCCTTCTTCCTCGACAGATAGAGGAACGCATGCTGAACCTTCTCAGACAAAACAAGATCAGCAAATGGTTTTCAGGAATTGGTCAGGAGGCGGTCGCTGTTGGTGTCGCACTTTCTTCCAGAAAAGAAGACTTTATTCTGCCCATGCACCGGAACCTTGGTGTATTCACTACTCGCAAAGTTCCATTTTATCCACTGTTCTGTCAACTTTTTGGTAAAGCGGATGGATTTAGTGGTGGACGCGAACGCTCTTTCCATTTCGGAACCCTGGAGCACAACATCGTTGGTATGATCTCTCATTTAGCTGCGATGATGCCGGTAGCTGATGGGCTTGCATTAGCTTCAAAGATTCGGAAAGAAGATTCTGTAGCTTTCTCTTTTTGTGGTGATGGTGCGACCAGCGAAGGCGATTTTCATGAAGCACTGAATTTAGCTGCCGTCTGGAAACTTCCTGTTGTCTTTGTTATTGAGAACAACGGATACGGGCTTTCCACTCCGACCAATGAACAATTTGCTTGCGAAAAACTTTCTGATCGAGCCAAAGGATATGGAATGAAAGGTTTTCATATCGATGGGAATAACATCCTTGAAGTAATGGAAACCGTTGAAAAAGCCCGAAAACTGGCTTTAAAAGGTGAGCCTGTTTTGATAGAAGCTAAAACCTTTCGCATGCGTGGACACGAAGAAGCATCCGGAACACATTACGTTCCTGATATTTTATTTAAAGATTGGGCAGAAAAAGACCCGATTCTAAGGTTCGAACAATTCTTAGAAAACGAAGGATTTGCAGATCAAAAAGAGCTTGAGAAGATCAAAGAAGAAGTAAAAGCTTCTTTCAAAGAAGATCTGGATAAAGCTTTAAAGGCTGATGAACCGGTTTGGAACAAAGAAAAGGAATTGGGAGCGGTTTATGCCGAAGCACCGACCTCAAAACCTGCCCCAAGCAACGGTAAAAAAGTAGAGCGTAGATTTGTAGACGCCATTCAGGCCGGATTGAAGCAAGCGTTTGAAGAAGATGATTCTACTATTATTCTGGGACAGGATATTGCAGAATATGGCGGAGTGTTTAAGATCACTGAAGGCTTCTTAGAACAGTTCGGGGCCGACAGAGTACGTAATACTCCAATTATTGAGTCGGGAGCTTTAGGAGCCGCTTTAGGGCTTTCTTACGCAGGAATGAATCCTGTAGTGGAGATGCAGTTCTCGGATTTCATTTCGTGTGGATTCAATCAGATCGTAAATAACATTGCAAAATCTCATTACCGATGGAGTCCTGCTGTAAATATGACCATTCGCGCTCCTCATGGTGGTGGCGTTGGTGCCGGACCTTTTCATTCCCAATCTCCGGAAGGTTGGTTTATGCAAATTCCCGGTTTAAAAGTTGTGGTTCCGGCTACCGTCGAAGATGCTCAGAATTTGCTATATAGTTCCATGTTCGATCCCAATCCGGTGTTATTCTTTGAACACAAAAAACTGTATCGCAGTATTCGGGAAGATGTTTCCGAAAAAGCCGTTTATGAACCACTCGGAAAAGCCAAAGTTCGCAGAGAAGGAACTGATGCCACAATCGTTACTTACGGGATGGGCGTTTGGTGGGCGTTGGAAACAGCAGAAGAATTAGCCAAAGAAGGATTCTCACTGGAAGTGATCGATCTGCGAACCCTCCTTCCTCTCGACCTTGAAACGATCAAGACATCTGTTGCCAAAACTCACAAAGTGTTGCTGTTACAAGAACCTTCTTTAACCATGGGACCAATGGCTGAAATTTCAGCTTTGATCTCCGAGCATTGCTTCGAAGAACTGGATGCTCCTGTAATCAGATGCGGCTCTTTGGATATGCCCATCCCCTTTAACAAAGCACTGGAAGATGAATTTTTGAAGAGGAATGTTTTTGAGGAAAGCATAAAACAACTAATAAAATACTGATTAATATGAGTGATTCTTATCCAAAATCTAAATTTATGAGTATAGTTTGGGGCTTTAATGGAATAGCACTTAACCACCCTCCCAAGCTCCTGCTTGGGAGAACAAAAAGGAGCTCCTGCTCCAAATAAGTCAAATCGGAACCGGAAGATCACTTCGCTCCGCTCGTGAATGGTTTAATGATACAAACCCTCTTGTTTCATTTTTATTGAAACATATTGCATTGTTTCATTTTTTTTGATACAATACAACATGCCTAAAAAACAACATAGCTATCCCATATTTATGGGAGATGTAGTTAACAGCTCCGATTATGACGGAGAAGAGCTCAGTAAAGGACTGAAAGAGCTTGTTGAAAGTACAAACAAGAAGTTCGATAAAGCCATCCTCTCTCCTCTTACCATTACCTTGGGGGATGAATTTCAAGGTATACTGAAGTCAGTATCAACAGGAATAGATCTGCTTTTTCATCTTGAAGAAGAATTACTGAGCACAGAACCTGATTTTAAACTTCATTACGTGCTTCTACTGGGCGAGATCGAAACGGAAATAAATCCCGATATAGCTTATGAAATGGTGGGTAAAGGTTTAACTGAAGCCCGAAAAATGCTTTCATCCAAAAAAAGAAATCGCAAGCGTTTCCGGTTTAAACTTAAGAATAAAGAACAAACAGAGCAGCTTTCAAGGATATTTGAAGTATTGGATACGATCATCCTGAATTGGAAAAAGGAAGATTATCCTTTGATCCTGGATATGATCAACAACGACAACAATAGTGAAGTGGGCGAACTTCATGATAAAAACCGCGATCAGATCTGGAAAAGACGAAAAACTTTGATGATCAATGAGTATAATCTGCTAAAGGATTTCATCAAAACATACATCAAATAACTATGATTGGAGATATGCTCGTTGGTTGGTTAGTGATGGAATTGTTCGCTAATATTTCGATCAACGTTATTCTGGGACATTCAAATACAAGCTGGGCATCGTTTGGTAAAGGCGTGTTGGAAAGATTATTTTTGTCTGTAGGAATTTTAGCAGGCTACCCGCACGTGATCATTGCCTTTGGAGCATTGAAAATAGGTACACGATTACACGAGGACAAAAACTCCAAGATCTCTAACGATTATTTTCTAGTTGGTAATTTTATATCACTGCTAGCAGTTGTAATATACGTGTATATCTGCTTCAGTTATTTTGGATGGGGATAAAGACACAACATAAAATATATAACTCCTATTGATTAATGAGTAAAGCAGATACAGCAAAAGCTGAAGAATCGCTAACAGATTATCCCTTAGAACCTTTTTTTAATGACACTAATGACCTGTTTTGTATAGCAGGTTATGATGGTTTTTTTAGAAAAGTTAATCCTGCCGTCACCAGAGTGCTGGGTTTCTCGGAAGAAGAACTCTATTCCCGATCTATTAAGTCGTTTATTCACCCATTGGATCAGGAGCACACTTGGAAATACAGAACAAATCTCATAAAAGGGCTTGGAGTTAAGAAATACGAGAACCGATATCTTACCAAAAGCGGGGAAACTGTTTGGCTTTCATGGACTTCAATTCCTGTAGATCAATATGGTGTGGTTTATGCCGTAGCAAAAGAGATCACTCATGCAAAACAGAGAGAAGAAGAACGAAATGAGTTAATTACAAATCTGACTCACATCAATAAAGAACTGAAAAACATCACTTATACTACGTCTCATGATCTTAGAACGCCGGTAAGTAACCTCATGTCTGTGTTTAGCTTACTGGATTTAAGTAAGATCCAGGATGAAGAAACTCTAGAGTTTATAAATATTCTGAAGTCCGCAACCGACCAACTTCAAAGCACTTTGAACGATTATGTGGATATTCTGAATAAAAAGAATTCAGCCTATTCTGCAGTATCAACTAATAAGCTAAATGAAACAGTTGAAGAAGTTATAAACTCAGTTGAAGCGTTGATCAGAGAAACAAAGACTATTATAAAAACGGACATTTCTCCCGATATATCTATTCCATTCAACCGGGGTAATTTAAAGAGTGTAATACTGAATCTACTAACTAACTCAATTAAGTATGCACATCCGGAAAGAAGTGCTGTTATAACAATAAAAGCGGTCGAAGAAAGCAATAAAGTCATCTTTACATTCAGTGATAATGGTATCGGCTTTGACAGCGAGGCAAACGCAGACAGGATTTTTGAGCTGAACCAAAAATTTCACGACCATGAAGACAGCAAAGGAGTCGGGCTTTACCTTGTACATAATCATGTAACAAACATGGGAGGTAGAATTTCTGTGAATAGTACCGTTAATACAGGAACTACTTTTTCTATTACATTCAAGAAATAGCAGATTCTGTTTCCATTATCATTGCACAATTCGCATATGAACTGGTTGGTTTTTAAAACATTATTAATCTTATTCCACCAGACCTAAACGTCCTGCTAGCTTAAATTCCCCACCTTTAATTTTCGTACTTCAAAGTTTAAGCTAGTAGAGCCTTCAGGCTCCGCAGGATGCACCAAATTGTTTAGAAAGAACAAAGAGTAATCTACCTACCCTGAAAAGTCTCTCCATTTAATATCCATTCCGGCTCACCTACTCCTTTCAGGTAATAATCAAAATATTCCTTCATCCGGATCGCGTAATCCAGTTTGTTCGGGAATTTCTGTAAATGATGCGGCTCATCATGATATTGCAGAAAAATCACATCTTTATTATACCGTCTCATCGCTAAATACATCTCAATGCTTTGATACCAAGGAACAGCTCCATCTGCATCACCATGCTGGATCAACATTGGAGTCGTGATCTTATCCGCAAAAAATACAGGAGAATTCTCAATGTATTTTTCCGGAGCTTCTATCAAACTCTGGCCTATCCGACTTTGTGTTTTCTCGTACTGAAATTGTCGAGCTAATCCGGATCCCCAACGAATACCGGAATAAGCACTGGTCATATTACTAACCGGAGCTCCTGAAACCGCTGCATCAAAAATATCCGTTTGAGTAACAATAAAAGCTGTTTGATAACCACTCCAGGAATGACCGTGAAGTCCCAATTTGTCTTCATCAGCAATTCCCAATTCGATTAACTTTTGAATTCCGGGCACTAAACTTTTGGTGGCTGCGAATCCCGGTCTTCCAATCTCAAAGCGAATATCCGGTAGAAATACCACATAATCGTCGCTGACGTATTGGGCAAAAACAGGTCTGTGGTTGGTCTTAGGTTCATTAAAATCATGAAGTCTGTTTGTGAAAAAACGATAATAATAAGTCATGATGGGATATCTCTTATTCGGATCATAATTATCGGGCTTAATGACAACACCCTGAATATAAGTCCCGTCTAAACTCAGCCATTCCACTAACTCAGCACTTCCCCAATTCCATTTCTTTTTAAGATCCATATGGAGTTTAGAGATCTTCTTTGTCTTTTTAAACTTCCAGTCATTAGAGACCCATAGATTAGGGAACTCATCGTAAGCTTCTCTTTTGAATAAGATCTTGTCAGAATCGTCTGCTTTAGATACAAATGTGAACTTCTTGTCTTCTTCCAGAAGCTTTTTGATGCCTTCCTGATTCACTTTCGCAGAATAGAACCCAAAATTCTTTTTCAGATCGTGATATGAAGTAAGCAGCAGATCATCATCATTTTTGAATATGTTATCATCGCCAAGAGAACGAACTCTGAAGATCCTATTCTCTTCCCTGCCCTTGCCGTCTGTGATATTTCGGATATTTCCTCTAATTAAAGGAATCTGCCAAACGTCGTATTTATCATAGATCAATGCAGCGTCACCACCGTTAACCCAGCCTCCAATTCCATAACCGGGAACATCATCAGAAGGATAGTCATGATCTTCATTATAAAAAGGGACGTTCAAGCTCTCCGTGATATTTCGAGTCTGTTTTGTATCCACATTATAAACATGCCAGTTCTTGTCGTTATAATACAACACCCTGTGACCTTTAGGAGTCAGCATCGCCCCACCATTTGAGATTCTTTCTGCTAATTTCGTTCTTTCTCCTGTTTCCAGATCTACCAAATACCAATCCTGAAAAAAACCTTCGTGTGTGATATCTCTTAAATATGGTTCGTCAGAACTCCCCATTACATAATTGTCACCGTCTGAAACCTGAATGGATGGCATTTCCTGATCAGCTAACTGAATCCA
Source organism: Balneola sp. (assembly GCA_965215865.1). Lineage (GTDB taxonomy): Bacteria > Bacteroidota > Rhodothermia > Balneolales > Balneolaceae > Balneola. The sequence continues at coordinate 1,670,063 of OZ244125.1, read as the reverse complement.
TTTATCATCATTTAAGTGATACACAGCAGTATAAGTTCTGTTCTTGCGACCATTAAATGTTGCTATTTCATGCGTTTTGATCCTCGGATCATCTCCATGCCATAAGTCCATTCCACGATCTTCAATAATCTCATCCACCGCATAAATATCAATTTCTTCATCGTCTTTGTCTTCTTTTTTGGTGATGAGATCTACCATATCTCTAGGCATCAATCCAAAAAATAATCTTGGGCGACCGAACTCATAGCTTTGTTCAAATTGAAGATCGTTATTACTTCTTAAAGCCCATCCATCTTTAACATCTTCGGGTGTGATCAATGTTTTAAGTTCTCTATCAGAAGCATTCCAAATATTTAAGCTTGCGTCGCTATCTGTATAACTGGAATCAAAACTCGCTTTGGTAAAAGCAATCTGAGGATTTTTACTATCCCAGGTCAGGTTCGAATAGTATCCATCTTTTGATGAATGGATAGTAGCTTTATTATCAGTTTCAAGATCTTGTATGTAAAGCCCATTCATTTGGCCGGATGTGTCGATCACCGAATAAGCAAAGTAATTTGATAAGCTATCGAAGCTCATTTCTGTAACGAAATCCAACTCGGCTTTTTCATCATTCTTCAGATCCCATAAGGTTACAGATGTCCCAAGTTTCTTATTCTTGTGCTTCAGATCTGCAATTTCTTTTGATTGATATCTTTTGGTGGCCAGCCAGTTACCATCGTTAGATAACAAATAAGATGATATACTGTCTAACTGTATGATTTCACCGGTTTCAATGTTAAGGATTGAAAGTCCGCGTTTAGGTTTATCTTTCTTGGCTTTCAATTCTTCGACTAATGGAACATTCCGGTAAGCAATTACCCAATTTTCGTTATGAGTAATTTTTGGATTAGAACCTTGGTCAATTTCGAACAGGTCTTTTTTTGATGTGTGTTGAACTACAACTTTTCCATCGCCCCTGTCAGGCCAAACACCATAAGCGATCAAATTCCCCTGGCTTGAAATAACAGGCGAATTGATATCCTCGAACTTCATAACATCTTCGAAGGTCAGCTTTCCCTGGGCGGAAATTATATCAGTAAAAAAAAGGGTAAGTAAAATACAGAGTGAGGCAGAAATGCGAAATTTCATCAGTGCTTAGTTAGTTAATTGATCTAAGCCTGAAAGAAATTGATTCTCAGTGTCTATTCAAAATCGAGGACTGTAAATTTTAGCAATAAAAAAGACGAAGCTATTCTACTTCGCTTTATATAATCAGTTCTCTGATTGAGCAATCCGCTCATTCAATCGTTCTAAAAATCCTTCTTTAGCTTTTACGTCCTGAAGCATGCTCAAAAGTCTTTTTCCTTCTTTCGCCGAGAATGCAAGTTCACGAAGATCATCATCATGAACAAGCACCTCTTCGAAAGTGTCTCTCTCGACCAGCTCTAAATTATCTTCAGCGTATTCAGCTATATAGTTTTCAATGACCGGATGGTATTCTTTGTCTAAAAATTTCATAAAAGGTAATGCTAGTGTCTTGTTTCATTACCTTGTAGTCAGTTCTTAGAAAGAAGTTCCCAAATCAACATAACTTTCTATCATATGCTGAACCTGAGCTCTACCACGGTTAATTCTGGACTTCACTGTACCCATTGGGATACCTGTTGCATCTGAAATTTCTTCGTAAGTCATATCCTGAAGATCTCTCAACATAACTACCTCTCTGAAATCTTCCGGTAACGACATTAATGCCTTTTCAAGCTGCTCAAGGCTTAATTTTTCATGCAATTGTTGATCCGGCAAAATGTTTGGATCTTCTATATGCATCTCAAAATCTTCAGAATCATTCGGATCCTTATGAATAGAAACCTTATACATTCTCTGCTTTTTCTTGTACAAACTTTTAGCGAGATTTAAAGCGATGGTGTACATCCAGGTTGAAAACTTCGCAATTCTCTCATAAGACGATTTGCTTTTATGTACTCTCAAAAAGGTTTCCTGAACTAAATCTTCGCAATCCTGATGGTCATGCGTATATCGGTATAGAAAATTATGAAGGCGGTCCTGATAACGTCTCACTAGTTCTGTAAATGCAGGTTCGTGATCGTTCTGGAAATATTCCATCAGATCTTCATCACTGTAATCTTTTACTGATACTGCTTTAAATGCGTCCATTTCTAATCCACTAAGTTTTAGTTCAAATTGTTATGAAACGCGAAGTCGGATTAACCGATGATTCGCTTAACAAGAAGAAATAAAATCGAAGTGGAGTCTAAAGTGGTAAACCCTTTAATGGAGCGATCTGCATCCAAAAGAGCTTCAAAAACACGCGGCATATCGCTGTAGCGAAAATTCGAAGCATCATCCCAAAGCTTATTAAAGTACCAGGCACTAGCAATACCGAGTTCGCTTTGGATCTGATTCTTGGCTTTGCCTTTTTCGGCAAGCCTTAGAATTTGCCAGATGTTTGTAAACACACTGTTAAAGAACCCCACGAGTCGAATAATTTCTCCCGTGTCTGTCTTAGTGTGTTGCAACATCTGTTCCGATATGTATAAGGCCTGTTCCAAATTACGCTTCATGAGCGCTTCTTTGAGCTCAATCGCCGTATACTCACGATATGAGCCGATTATTTTTTTTACAGCGGCTTCTGAGACATTTTCAGAAGTGTCCAGAAAAGTGCACACTTTGTCTATTTCAGTAGACAAAAGCTGTAAATTATTCCCTACAAACTGGGCCAGTAATTGAGCTGCAGCCGGCTCAATTGTTTTTTTGTGATGAGATTTTGTCCAACTGATCACCCAATCCGGGATCAAGTAATCAGGCAGGGCTTCAAATTGATAATAGCCTACATTCTTATTCTTTGATAGTGCTTTTCCAAGGTTAGTGTTCCCGGCCGGCTTTCCGGTATCAAACAGAACGAGTAAACACGTCGGGTTTGGGTTTTCTATATAAGAAATAAAATCCTGAATGGATCCTTCACTCCCTGCTCCCTTTCCGATCTGTAGGAAGTTCTTAATGATGAGCACTCTTTTCTCTGCCATCATCGGAAAACTGCGAGCAGCACCTAACGCCTTTGCAGGACTTACATCTTGTCCATACAGCAGATCAAAGTTAAAATCCTTTTCATGGGGCTGGATGACATTTGAAAATTTATCCAACAACTGATCTAAATAGAACTCTTCATCACCGAACAAATAATAGATCGGTTTCATATCAGGAGTATTGATCTCTTTGATCAAGCTCTGATAGATATCATTGCTATTTCGTTTTTTTGCTGCCATCGGGTGATGAAGATAAGGAATGTGAGTTCTAATGAAATAGTGTTTTGCTACAAATTCACGAAAGCACAAAATTTATTGTACATTTCAAGTCATTAATCAAATACCTTTTTAATCAAAAATTTCTGATAGTGCCAAAACTCATTCCTCTGCTATTCTTTCAGCTGATTTTTATCTCCTGTTCTTCTCAAAAACATGCAGACCTTATACTTACTAATGTTTCTATTGTTGATGTAGAAAATGGAGAAATCATTAAAAACCAATTAGTAGCTATTTCAGGAGATAAAATTCTGGCAACCGATGATGCTTCTGATCTTGGAAATTATCATTCAGAGCAGATCATAAGCCTGAATGGCAAATTTGTAATGCCCGGACTTTGGGATAATCATATTCACTTTCGTGGTGGCGAAGAACTGATAGAGGCAAACCAAAATTTATTACCCTTACTTCTGCGTTTTGGAATAACATCGGTAAGAGACGGCGGCGGAGATATCACTCCTGCTATTTACGAATGGAATAACCGAATCCAAAAAGATGAACTTGTTGGTCCAAGGATATTTACCCCCGGTCCGAAGTTGGATGGCTCACGTCCTGCCTGGGAAGGTTCTATCTCAGTAACAAATAAAGAAGAAGCGTTAGAAGCACTAGATTCACTTGAAAGCATTGATGCAGATTTTGTTAAGATCTATGATGGGAACCTTACTAAAGAAGCATTTTATCAAATTATAAAGGTGGCGCAATCCAGAGGTTTAAAAACTACCGGACATATGCCCCTTTCTGCTGATTTGATGGAAGCCGTGGAATTAGGATTAGATGGCACCGAGCATTTGTACTATGCTTTAAAAGAAACCTCTCCTATTGCAGACAGTCTCACTGAAGCTGGAGTTGGATACGGAATGGTGACTCCTCTTATGAAAACTTATGATTCTGAACTGGCATTAGAATCTTATCGAAAATTAGGTGATAGGGATTTTTATGTCACTCCTACCCTTCATGTTGGAAAAACTCTAGCTGAATTATTGATTACAGATCATTCCAAGGATTCATTATTGAATTATATTTCACCAGAGATCACAGAAACTTATCAAAGACGGCTTAACTCAGCAAAACGAGGTGGTGATAGCTATACTCAAACCAGATCACTTTGGGTAACAAGTTTCAGTAACATGGTAAAACCAATGTATGATTCAGGAATAAATATTCTTGCGGGTTCTGATTCAGGGCCGTTCAACTCATTTACTTATCACGGTCAATCGTTACATAAAGAATTAGAACTTTTAGTAAACGCAGGACTTACACAGCAGGAAGCATTAATTACTTCTGTAATAAACGGACCCAAATTTTTTGGATTGGAAAACGAATATGGAAGCATTGAAGCTGGTAAAATGGCTGATCTGCTTATACTTGAGCAAAATCCACTAGAAGACATTACCAATACTTCCTCTGTTTACAATGTAGTTGCTGGTGGAAAGTGGTATTCTGAAAATGCTCTGAATGATTTAATGAATTCAATAAAAAATAACTAAGGAACACTATGGGAATATTCTTTGATCTAATGCAACAGGATGAACTTGAAAAGCAGCAAGCACAAGCTGATACATTGGAAGATAGGGTTGAGATCTTAGAACAGGAACTTCAGAAAACAAGAGCACTTCTGATCAAGACACTTCAGGTTTTGGAAACCCATGTTGGCAAAGATATTGATGGAGATGGTAAAACAGGTTAATCCTGAATGATTTTGCTACTTTAGTTTGTTATCTCAAAAAAAACTATGTCTAACTATGTCTAAAGAATTTCAGCAATACGAGATAGACAGGATCATTGGAATGGCTTGGGAAGATCGTACTCCTTTTGATGCTATAGAATACCAGTTTGGCCTATCTGAAGAAGAAGTTATAAAACTAATGAGGAAGGAACTCAAGCTTAATAGTTGGGAGCGTTGGAGAAAGAGAGTTTCAGGAAGAGATACTAAACATCGCAAACTTCGAAGCGATAAGGTAAAACGATTCGTTTCGCCTGCCCAAAATCCTATAACCGGTAACAGAATCGCTAAAAAAAAGTACTAAATATGCAAGTCAACAATTTTTATTATTGGTTTCTCGCCATTCATGAGTCTTTGCTATCAGGAACTTAACCACCTTCAAAAAAAATTCTCTTAGGCCATAAATTCCAAAGAACTGACATTAACAGAGGTAGTGGAATCTGCTAAAGCAAAATAATCTAAAGTTAGAGATTGGTATGACACCTTAATAGGATGGTAAACAAGATCAGACTAAAAGTCTTTACATAAGATACCGAAACAAGTTCGTGATGACCAAATTTGGAATTTGCTGTTTGAAATTTGAGATTTCTTAAAACCTACGGTTTTAAGCGTCCCATCATTCTTGGAAACGGAATAGTCTCTCTAACGTGAGATAATCCACATAACCATGCAACTGTTCGTTCCAGACCTAAGCCGAAGCCAGAGTGCGGTACAGAGCCGAATCTACGCAGATCTAAATACCAACCGAATACATCCATTGGTAAGTCGTGCTTTTCGATATGGTTTTCTAAGAATTCCAGATCGTCTTCACGCTGACTCCCTCCTATGATCTCACCGTATCCTTCCGGTGCAAGAACATCCACACCAAGAACCAAACGTTCATCTTCAGGATCACGTTTCATATAGAACGCCTTGATCTCCGCAGGCCATCTGTGAACCATCAAAGGAACTTCTTGTTGAAGCATCAATACCGTTTCGTCACTTCCGCCAAAGTCATTCCCCCACTCAAAATTCTGAGCCGATTCTTTCCATTGAGGAATATTTCTGTAATCTTCTTCGATTTGATCTAAACGCTGACCAATTTCTATCACACGTTGATCGATCTGCTTCTTTCTCCATTTCTTAGCAGAACCGTGCTCTTTTTTGATCTCTTCTCTCTCCTGCTTGATGTCCTTTTCTTCCTGCTTTCGATCTTCAATCATTTGATCAAGCATATCAGCAGTCTCTTTACTCTTCAATTGTTCAACAGCTTCTGAATAGGTAATTCTCTGGAAAGGATTTTCAGCTACTTTCTCGAGTTTTGAAATATCTCTTTCAAGGATTTCTAACTCATTCTTTCTCTTTTCAACCACTTTAGCGGTGATGAATCGAATCATATCCTCGGCAAGATCCATATTCATATCCAGATCATAGTACGCCATTTCGGGTTCTATCATCCAGAATTCAGTCAGGTGGCGACGAGTTTTGGATTTCTCAGCCCGGAAAGTTGGTCCAAATGTATAGATCAATCCATGAGCCATGGCCATCGCTTCGCCGTACAATTGACCGGTTTGGGCTAAATATGCTTTTTCATCAAAATAGTCTGTTTCGAATAAAGTAGTACTTCCCTCAGCTGCGTTGCTGGTAAAGATAGGTGAATCCATTTGCACGAAATTGCGCTCCTGGAAGAATGTATGAATCGCGAAAATGATCTCATTACGAACTCTCATAGCTGCCCACTGACGCTGGCTACGCAACCATAAATGACGGTTGTTCATCAAAAACTCAACACCGTGTTCTTTGGGAGTGATCGGGTAATCTTCAGCGATCTGTACAACTTTTACTTCAGAAACATGAATTTCATGTCCACCGATACTTCTTTCATCAGCTTTTACCGTTCCTGTAATTTCAAGCGAGCTTTCTTGTCGAAGCGAAGTAGCAGCTTCCCAATCTGATTCTGAAACATCATCTTTTGCAACCACACATTGAGTGATTCCGGTTCCGTCTCTCATTTCTATAAATACAAGACTTCCACTGCTTCGGTAATTATAAACCCAGCCTTTTAGTGTTACTTGCTTATCTACGTGCTCGCTTAATTTGTTGATGTAGATCATTTTCAATTATGAATTAAGAATTATTCAATTAAGAATTACAAATCTTGTAATTCTTAATTGATCATTGAATCATTGTTAATTGTTTAACCTTCCGGGGTTAAAACTGCTTCCATAAAGTATTTCTGATCAAAGAAATCTTTTGAAAATTCTAAAATCTGTTCTGATGTAACTGTATCAATATTTTCGACCAGCTCATCCAAAGTTACAAAACGGTCAAAATATAGTTCACTTTTTGCTAATCTCATCATGCGATTGCTGGTATTTTCCTGAGAAAGTAACAGTTTTCCTTTTAATTGAGATTTAGCTTCTTCCAGTTCTTTTTCCGGTACTAATTCTTCGCTGATAGATTTCAATTCTGCCACCACCAATTCGTGAACATGCTCAACATAATCTTTATCCGTTCCTACGTACACGCCCCACATTCCTGAATCAGTATAGGATTGGTTAAAAGTCTGAATAGAATAACAATAACCGTATTTTTCTCTCACATTCTGATGGAGTCTTGAACTCATTCCACCACCAAGAATAGTATTTGCCAGTAACAGTAAATATTTATCATCATGGTCAAAATTCAACCCTCTTCTTCCTAAAATATAATGGGTTTGTTCGATCGGTTTCGTGAGTTCAAGTTTACTTGTATCAAACTCATTCAATGGCTGTTCTTCGTTATCAACATCCAGAGCAGGAAGATCACCTAAATATTCCGAAACTAATTTTACTACTTCCTCATGCTCAACATTTCCGGCTACAGAGATCAGCAAATTACCGGCTCGATATCTTTCTTCCATGTACTCATACAGATCTTCTCTGGTAAACGATGAAACGGTTTCCTCAAGTCCAAGTACCGGACGACCTAATTCATGTCCCTGGAACATTCTGGTATTATACTCTTCAAAAAGATAATCATCCGGAGAATCTCTGTACATTTTCATCTCCTCGATAACGACTTTCTTCTCTTTTTCAACTTCCTCTTCAGGGAAACTTGGATTCAAAACCATATCAGAAAGTACATCCAAAGCTCTTTCGATCTGAGTATTTACACAACGTGCAAAATAGCAGGTGTATTCGGATGATGTGAAAGCGTTCAGATAACCACCAACCGATTCCATACTAAGAGCTATGTCGTAAGCAGAACGTTTATCAGTTCCTTTGAACAGCATATGCTCCAGAAAATGTGTGATTCCTGCTTGTTTAGGAGTTTCATTTCTGGATCCGGTTTTTACCCAGATTCCAACTGAAATGCTTTTAACACTTTCAATTTTTTCTGTTACAATTCTGAGACCATTCGGAAGTGTGGTCTTGGTTACAAAATCAATTTCTTTAAGGTTTTCCATGAGGAATTAAACGAGTTCTTCTATTATTTTTTAATGTGTTCAAAGATACTATTATTGATATCGAGAATCAGTAATTGATTGCAATAAATCCCTTCTATTTTATATGATAGTCATCCATATAGATGTCATTTAATTCGTTGACAGTTAAATAGTGATAGTTTTAGAAAAATTCGCCCTTAGGATTTAAGACGGAACAGAGAACATAATCCGTATGTGTCTGCGAAGCAGGAATAATCCTTTCCGGTGAAGAATGTATTAACTTTCTCAGAATGAACGAAGACCTTTAGGATTATTCATCTCAGGATCAGTGAGCCCGTCTTAAATACTTCGGCTTGATCTTTTGCTACTTTTGTATCAAGACAAAAGTAGGTACCCTTGTGCCTAATTAAGCCATTTTATCTGGTCTCGATGCTATGCGTTAGAAACGGACCTCCCCGACTACGAAACAGATTCTATGGTTCTGAGTAGTTCGCCCCTCCTTGGATAAGGAGGGGAATTCCCGAGTTGATACTAATTTTTATCAACGAGTCCTCCTCCTGTTGCAGGAGGAGGCAGAGGAGGTCTTTCTTAAGGATTGTGAGTACGTTGACTTGCTCTGAGTGACTTACATAAAAAAGGCGCTATTCATTACTGAACAGCGCCTTTAATTCTTTCTTAAAAAGATAGCAGCACTTGTTCCAATGCTCTGCGTTGGAACAGTTTAGTTACGACGCAGAGCATCGTAACCTGCTGGTTTAATCTTCTTTTTCGATCAATGCTTTTCTGGACAGACGAAGTTTTCCGCCGTGCTCAACTTTCAGAAGCTTAACTTCAATCTCATCACCTAACGATAGATAGTCAGTAACTTTCTCTACACGTGTGTGATCGATCTCTGAAATATGAAGTAGTCCGTCTTTACCCGGAGCAACTTCAACAAAAGCACCAAAGTCTTTGATCGACTTAACCACACCTTTGTAAGTGGCACCTTCTTCAAGATGACCAACAATCATTTTGATTCTTTTCTTAGCTTCTTCAGCTTTATCAAGATCGTTAGCTGAAATTGTGATCTGACCTTTACCTTTGTCATCTTCTTCGATCATAATTTCAGTTCCGGTTTCTTTCTGAAGTGTTTGAATCACTTTACCACCAGGTCCGATTACAGCACCAATATCGCTACCATCGATTTCCATTCTCAGGAACTGAGGAGCATATTGTGAAATGCTTTCTTTTGGTGAAGAAATAGTTTTAGCCATTTCGCCAAGAATATGCAATCTGCCTTTATGAGCTTGTTCAAGAGCTTCTTCAATAGTTTCAAAGCTGATGCCCTGAACTTTCATATCCATTTGGCAAGCAGTGATACCGTCTGACGTTCCTGCAGTTTTGAAATCCATGTCTCCCATGAAATCTTCTTCCCCACGGATATCAGATAGAATTGCAGTGTTGTCTTTTCCAACGATCATTCCCATTGCAATACCTGCAACCGGCTTTTTGATCGGTACACCAGCATCCATAAGTGCCATTGAACCACCACAAACAGAAGCCATTGAAGACGAACCGTTTGATTCAGTGATGTCAGAAATAATTCGGATAACATATCCGAACTCTTCAAAAGTTGGCATCATCATTCTTAAAGAACGCTCAGCCAAGTGACCGTGACCGATTTCTCTTCGTCCCGGTCCTCTTAAAAATCCTGCTTCTCCAACAGAATATGGAGGGAAACTATAGTGCAGATAAAATTGCTTAGCTTCCTGATCAAATAATGTGTCAACGCTTTGTTCGTCACGACGTGTTCCTAAAGTTGCAGAAACTAACGCCTGAGTTTCACCTCTTGTGAAAATTGCAGAACCATGAGTTCTTGGCATGTAACTAACCTGAGTCCATATATCTCTGATCTCGTCAGTTGCACGACCATCAATTCTACGACCTTTTTCAAGGATCATATTGCGAAGTTCTTCTTTTTCGATGTTACCAAGTACTTTCTTAGCAACTGAAAGCTGATCATCGTCATATTCTTCTGACTCAAGAGCTTCCATTACTTCGTCTTTAACTTCGCGAATCTTCGCGTTGTACTCTTCTTTACCAAGACCGATATTTACTATTTCTTTGATCTTGTCAGAAGCTAATTCAGAAACTTTTGATTCCACATCTTCAGGAAGAGTTGGAGAAACAAATTCTCTTTTCTCTTTTCCTAATTCCTTACGAAGCTCATTTTGGAAATCACAAAGCTTTTTGATTGCTCCATGAGCAGCTTTGATCGCATTCAGCATTTCTGCTTCTGAGATCTCTTCCATTTCACCTTCGATCATAAGGATACTGTCTTCAGTACCACCAACAATCATATCGATGTCGCTGTCTTTTAATTCAGTAACTGTTGGGTTTATGATGAATTCACCATCAACTCTACCCACTCTTACTTCTGCCATTGGTCCGTCAAACGGAATGTCTGATAAGTGAACAGCTAGTGAGGCACCAACTCCACCTAAAACATCTCCATCGTGCTCATCATCTGATGAGATCACACTTGAGATAACCTGAGTATCACAAACATATCCTTTTGGGAATAATGGTCTTAAAACTCTGTCAATTAATCTACTGGATAGGATCTCTTTTTCGTTAGAGCGCCCTTCTCTTTTCATAAATCCACCAGGAAAACGTCCTGCAGCAGAAAAACTTTCTTTATGGTCAACCGTTAGCGGGAAAAAATCCTGTCCCGGCTTTGGTTCTTTTGCGCTAACTGCAGTACAAAGTACCATAGTATCGCCCATTTTAACTACAACAGAACCGTCTGCTTGTTTAGCTATTCGTCCTGTTTCTACAGATAGCACCTTTCCCGGTGCAAATTCTATACTTCTAAAATCTTCTTTCATTTATTTCTTTTTGTCTTTTGTTTATTGCTTTATCCCACACTAACCTTAAAGATTGGCTTTTACACAAATAGATAATTAAGTGGGAGAATTGAAAAAGGCTCCAGATAGTTGGAGCCTTTAAATTATTTTCTAATACCAAGCTCTTTGATAAGCTCTCTGTATTTTTGAATGTCGTTCTTCATCAGGTAGTTAAGCAAACGACGACGCTTACCTACTAACTTCAATAATCCGCGACGTGAAGCGTGATCTTTCTGATTCGTTTTTAAATGCTCAGTAAGATGATTGATACGGTGCGTAAAAAGGGCAATTTGTCCTTCAGTTGTACCTGTATTGGCTTCTTCTCCGCCATGTTTTTTGAAAATATCTTTTTTTTCTTCTGCAGTAATGCTCATTACAATTCAGTTATTCTTAAACTCGTTTTAATATAGGTACCAAAGATAAGCTTTTTAATACTAACCAACAACGAGTATTCAAATAAAATATAGCTTTCTACTATTGTCAAAACATAGTTTCAGAATAGATCCTCAAAGCTTAATTTGATAATAAATTAATTCATATAAGATGCCCCTACTTAGTTGGAAGAAAGACGTTATTGCGATAGGATATGACCTTTTCATTGATGGAAATATAGTTGGGGAAATAAGAAATGAACGACTCTCAAATAATTCTTATGTAAAATTTAATGGGAAAAAGTACTTCTTTGAATCAGAAGGCTTAAATCGTAAGACTATTAATGTAATTGATATGAATAGCAGGAAGCAAATCGGTAAAATTGTTTTTAATTTTTGGCGAACTAAAGCTTCTATTGCTCTTTTTGATAAGGAATTTATGTGGAAAAGCGATAATTTTTTTTACAGAAAATGGAGCATATACAATGCCTCGAATAATCCTTTAATTAGATCAAAGTTATATAAAGGAGATTCGTACGAAGTAAATAACGTAGTTGACGAGCTGCTTTTATTTTGTGGTATTATAACTCTTGTAAGAAGAAGGAATAATGGTTGATTATGCTTACTCTTTTATAATTCCCTTAATGCAATTTCTTTATCTCTAGCTAACTGAGCTACTAATTCATTAATTCCTGAGAATTTAATTTCGTCTCTTAGTCTTTTCAAAAAACGAACCTGAATGGTTTGACCATAAATATCTTCATCAAATTCAAAGATATTAACTTCCAATCTCAACTCAATTTTATCAAAAGTAGGTCTGTGACCAATGTTCATCATCCCACCATACCAATTCCCACCAACTCTTACCTTCACAGCGTAAACTCCGTTTTTAGGGATTACTTTATTTGGATGTTCAGCTTTCAAATTAGCGGTAGGAAAACCGATCTTTCTCCCTCTTTTGTCACCGTGAATTACAATTCCATTGAGCAAGTATTTACGTCCTAAAAGCTTAGCTGCTTGCTCTACATTTCCTTCTTCTGAAAGTTCTTTTCTAATAGTAGTACTACTAACCGTAACTGTACCCATTTCTCTTTTTGAAACTACAAATGCATCGAAATCCAATTCTTTACCCAGATTCTCAACAGTTTCAATAGTACCCGTTCTATCCTTTCCAAAGTGATGATCATAACCAATTACAAATTCACTCACTCCCACCCTTTCAAAAACGATCTTTTTCACAAACTCTTCAGAACTCAATAAAGAAAAATCTCTTGTAAACGGAATGATCAACAAAACATCGATCCCGATTTCTTCCAGTATCTCTCTACGTTCCTGAATGGTAGTGAGTTGTTTTATTCCGGCACTACCGGGATTGATGATATCACGCGGATGAGGATCGAATGAAATTACAACACTGCGAGCATTTCGTTCTTTTGCTTTCCGAACTACCGTTTCTATAAGTGCTTTGTGTCCTAAATGAACACCGTCAAACGTCCCAACTGTTACAACCGAATTTGAAACTCGGTCTATATCTTTAAGAAATATGAGCTCAGTCTTTGGCATTTAACAATTCATCAATTTTGTGAGGTGATAATGCTTTTTGTGAAGAATACTCTCCTATCGCAGTTCGTTCCAAACCCGATAAATGTCCCAATGAGTTTAACAATTTCCCAAGATCATGTGCAATAGATCGGATATATGTTCCCTTACTGCAAGTTACGCTGATCAACAACTTATTATTTTCGAAACTGATAATTTGATGGGAATGAATAGTAACCGGTCTTGCGGCTAATTCTACTGCTTTTCCTCTTCTGGCTAATTCATAAGATCTCTTCCCACCGACTTTTAAAGCTGAATACACGGGAGGAACTTGAGAAATTTCACCGTTGAAATGCTCTTCAAGTACTTTTTCGATTTTGTCTGTAGTAATATGCTCGGTTGGTGCTGTTTCATCTACTTCTGAATCAGCATCATAAGTAGGAGTTGATCCGCCAAAAGTAATTTCACCTATATAGGTTTTAGGCATTTCCTGAAGCTGAGAAATAGATTTAGTTGCTCTACCAGAACATAAAATCAATAAACCGGTCGCCATCGGATCAAGCGTACCTGCGTGTCCGACTTTTTTAGTCCGCAATCTCCCGCGAACATATCTTACTACATCAAAACTGGTCCACGTTTGCGGTTTGTTTACAAGGAGAATGGAAGCTGTACCAAAATCAAAATCCGGGGAAGGTAGATTTTCAGTGTCAAACACCTGAATTTGTTCCAGAGGCAGGGCTTTCGCCATGTTTAATCCTCTTCGTCTTCGGTGGGAGCTTTAGGTTGCTGATCTACTTTATCGAAGAGTTTCTCGATCTTATTTACGTATTCAGCAGTATCATCCACATAAAAATGAAGTTCAGGAATTTTACGAACCTGATGTCTGATCTTGCCAGCTAAAGTATGCCGAATCTCATCGATATGATCATCTAGGTGCGAATAAATAGCTTTTTCGTCTCTTCCTGGTGCAAAAACACTCAGATATACTCTTGCAATGGAAAGGTCGTCTGTCATCAATACTTTTGTAACGGTGATAAACGTACCGACAGGTTGATATTCTCGTTGAAGAATTTCACCTAAATCACGTTTTAGAACACCGCCTAAGCGTTCTGTTCTAATACTCATTTAAACCTCTTCTTTACTTAATTTGCGTCTTCAAGCGTACGTTTCTCTTCTGTGATCTTATAGCTTTCAAAGTTGTCACCAACTTTAATATCATTATAGTTTTGAATGCTGATACCACACTCATAACCGGCAGCTACTTCTTTCACATCATCTTTAAATCGTTTCAATGCTCCGACAGCTCCGTCATAAATAACAACACCATCACGAATTATACGAACTGGGTTATTTCTATCGATTTTGCCATCAAGCACATAACAACCTGCAATTGTACCCACTTTAGATACTTTAAAGATCTCACGAACTTCAACGTTACCAAGAATTTGTTCTTTCAATTCAGGTGACAGAAGACCTTCAAGTGCATCTCTAACTTCATCCACAGCATCATAAATAACAGAGAATAATCGGATATCAATTTCTTCCGTTTCAGCAAGCTTACGAGCCTGTTGTGTAGGTCGAACCTGGAAACCGATAATAATTGCATCGGAAGCAGAAGCTAACAATACATCAGATTCAGAAATTGCACCTGCACCTGTATGGATGATATTTACAGCAACCTCGTCATTACTGATCTTCTGTAATGAACCGGAAAGTGCTTCAATAGAACCGTCCACATCTGCTTTTATAATGATATTCAATTCAGAAACTTCACCAAGAGCTAATCTTCTTGAAAGATCATCAAGAGTCATGTGCTTGGTTTTTCTCATTGCCTGCTCACGACGTATTTGATTACGTTGACTTGCAACATCTTTGGCTGTTTTTTCATCTTCAGCTACTACTAAAGAATCACCGGCCTGAGGCATTTCATCGAAACCCATAAGCTGAACCGGAGTTGCAGGTCCTGCTTCTTTAATTCTTTCACCGCGATCATTTTCCATTGCACGAACTCTACCAAAACATGGTCCGGCTACAAATGGATCACCAACTTTAAGTGTACCACCCTGAACAAGAACATTCGCAATAATTCCTTTTCCTTTATCAAGTCTGGCTTCAAGAACAACACCGTTTGCTCTACGGCCGGGATTAGCTTTCAATTCTCTTAGTTCGGCTTCTATAAGTACTTTTTCCAGTAATTCATCAATTCCTTCACCGGTTTTTGCAGAAACAAGAGCAAACTGAGTTTCTCCACCCCAATCTTCAACGATCACTCCATGATCCGAAAGCTGTTGTTTGATCTTATCAGGAGTTGAACCCGGCTTATCGATCTTGTTGATCGCAACTACCATTGGAACTCCGGCAGCTTTTGCGTGATTGATCGCCTCAATCGTTTGGGGCATCACAGAATCATCGGCAGCAACTACCAGAATTACGATATCGGTTGCCTGAGCACCACGGGAACGCATTGCTGTAAAAGCCTCGTGACCCGGAGTATCAAGGAATGTAATTTGTTTCTCGTTATGCATAACAGAGTAAGCACCAACGTGCTGTGTGATACCACCGGCCTCACCTTCTGCTACTCTTTCTTCACGAATGTAATCCAATAAAGAAGTTTTACCGTGATCAACGTGACCCATTACAGTTATAATCGGAGCACGATCTTTAAGGTCTTCCGGGTTGTCCTCTTCGATCTCAAGTTCTTCATCCATTTCTTCAGCATCAATGAACTTGACTTCTTTGCCAAATTCTTCTGACACTAATTCTATGGTTCCCGCATCCAGTCTTTGGTTGATGGTGATCATCAAACCAATACTCATACATGCAGAAATAATATCGTTAACGCCTACTTCCAGTTCTTCAGCGAGGTCATTGGCAGTAATGAATTCGGTGACTTCAATGACACCTGCTTCCATTTCTTCCATTTCCTGCATTTGTTGCAGTTCTTCCTCTCTTTCCTCTTTACGTTGACGTCTTCTTTTTCCACGCTTACTACCAACATTGGAATTACCCTGTATCTTCTGCATGGTCTCGCGCATCATGCGATCCACATCAATCTCATCTACCTCAGATTTGCCGCTTGTTTTACCTTTTGGCTTCTTACGGGTTTTATTTTTTGCTGATTTCTTATCGTCGTCCTTCTTAGCTGTTGTAGCGGGTTTAGAATCATCACGATCCTTACGACGTTTTCTTTTCTTACGCTTCTTGGTAGCGCCTGTTAAGTCATTGGTAAAGGAAGTTTTACCTAAAACTTTTGTCCCTTTTAACTTACCTGCTTTACCTTTTATAGTTTCTTTTTCTTCAGGCTCTTCTTCTTTCTGATCTTCTTCATCGTCATCATCATCAGAATCTTCTTCGCTTTCACCTTCTTCGTCATCATCAGCAGCATCTTCTTCAGTGTCAGAATCTTCATCTTCGGATTCTTCCTCTTCCTCAGCTTCTTCCTGATCTTCTACTTTTTCTTCTTTCTCTGGAGCAGGCTCAGTTTTAGTTTCCTCTTCTTCTTCGGCTGTTTCTTCTTCCTCATCAGCTACTTCTTCTTCTTCTGCAGCTAATTCTGGTTCGTCTTCTTCCTCCACCTCAGGCTCTTCAGCTTCTTCAACAGGCTCAAGTGGTAATTCTTCTTCCTTCTCATCAGCCGCAGGCTCATCTTCAGGCTCTAGGCCAAGAGATTCATCAATTGGCTCAAGTGAATCCAGAGTTACGCTTTCATTTCGTTGGTCCATGATAGAACTACGGCGACTTTCATACTCTTCGCGGGATCTTTCATGATCCTGGCTTTTAGCTTTATCTTCGCCATAGATTCCTTCCAAAACCGAATACATTTCCGGTGTTATTTTGAAATTCGGTCTATTAGCTACTTCAAAGTCATCGCTTAGTGCATCAACAATAGTTTGTGTTGTTACATTAAACTCTGAAGCAACTTTAAATAATGGTTTTGGTCTATTTATGGACATATATGATTTTTTGTGTCTATTGAAAGTTAAATTACAAACCGGATGTTATTCCCTGCAAATTAACCTTCTTCTTCGAACTCGTATCTGATCATATCCATGATCTTTTTAGCGAGTTCTGCGTCAATAACTTCTTTTGTTCTGTTTACCAACTCATCAGCATTTAATTCTAATACTGCACGGGCGGTATCACAGCCTATTTCGTGCAAAGCTTCAATCGCTTCTTTGCCAAAATCTTCCTCAAATTCTGCTAAGTCTATATCATCTTCTTCCTCAACTTCGCGGTATACATCAATTTCGCATTCAGCTAATTTTGATGCAAGACGGATATTAACTCCACCTTTACCAATCGCTTTTGATACTTCGTCAGCCGGAACCAATACACTTGCATTTTTGCCTTCTTCATCTAGTTCTACTTTAAGAACTTCAGCAGGCTGTAATGCTCTTTTGATAAACTCATGCTTATCAGCAGTGTAATTAATTACATCAATATTTTCGTTCTGAAGCTCACGTACGATAGCATGAATTCTAATTCCCTTCATACCAACACATGCTCCAACTGGATCAACTCTTTCATCGTGTGAAATAACCGCTACCTTAGAACGATCTCCGGGAGAACGGGCTATTTTCACCAAATCGATGATTCCGTCAAATACTTCCGGGATTTCATTTTCGAATAGTCTTTCCAGGAATAACTCAGAAGTTCTTGAGATAATAACTGTAGGATTACCGTTACGCATATGAACGCCGGTAACTACAGCACGGATGGTATCTCCTTTTCTGTAACGGTCTTTGTAGATCTGCTCATTTTTAGGGAGCATTAATTCCACACCGTTGTGATTTACTAAAATATCTTTGTTTTGGCGAACCTGATAAACATCACCTAAAATAATTTCGCCAACACGATCTGTGTAATCATCGTAAATATTGTCTTTTTCGATCTCACGAATTCGTTGTGCCAGTTGTTGGCGAGCCATCATTACAGCACGACGACCAAAATCAACGATCTGAACTTCCTGTGCTAATTCATCATACAGCTCAATATCCGGATCGATTTTTTTAGCATCTTCCAAAGAAATTTCTGCTACTTCATCGGTAAGTTCTTCTTTAGGAACTACTTCCTGAATGTGTAATATCTGCAGTTCTCCTCTGTCTGCATTCAAAATCACTGAGAAGGCATCATCGGTTTCGTAAGTTTTACGAATCATTGTGCGGAACACATCCTCTAATATTGATAGCAATAGATCGCGATCAATTCCTTTTTCTTTTGCGATTTCTGCAAATGAGGAGATAATTTGTTTTGATAAGTCGTTCTGCATCAGCGTTGCTTAAGTATGTATTAAATATTTGGGACGATCTTTGCTTCTTTTATATCGTCGAATAAAACCTTAACAGATTTCCCGTTTTGGTCTTCTAGCATAATTCCGTTTTCATCCACACCAACTATTGTTCCTTCAGTTTTGTCATATTCATCTTCTTTCTTGAATTTGACCTTAGCTTTTCGACCTTGATTCTTTTTGTACTGACGCACATCAGAAAGAGGTCTGCTAAGTCCCGGTGAAGAAACATTCAATCGGTATTTCTTTTCAAATAACTCGTGTGCTTCTATCAAAAAACCTAATTCTCTACTGATATCTGCACATTCATCCAGATTAACTCCGCGATCTTGTGCGTCCAGATATAGCCATACTTCATTCAAACCGCTACCGGTTTTATGTTCTATATCAACGACAAAGAGATCCTTAGACTCTACTAAAGGAGCCGCTAAGTCTTTAATTTTTTGTATGGTATCAAGCTGCATGATCCGGGAAATAAGGACAAAAAAAAGCGAGTGCCTTCACGACGCTCACCTAGATTTTAAATATAGCCTTAATTATGGAATCTTTCAAAGATTGATATGGGGTTTGTTTTAGAAATACATATCTACCTTTATTATCAATTTATACGCCTTTCTTATTCTGCACCATTGATACAAATTCAGGAATGTACTGCCAAGCCAGAAAGCTCTAGTGTAAAGTGTACTACTTTTATTTTTTCTCGTTCCGTACCTCCGGTGCGGAACGCCCTGGAAGCTCTGCTTCCATTCGTTATAATTATTTCACTTCCAAGCCGCCGAGCCTGAAGGCTCTACGAGTTTAAAATCTGTTATTTTATCTTTTAACAGGAATTTCATTTACGTCTGCAAAATTTTAAAAACAATTCTTTAATTCTCGATTAAATTACTTTAGTTAATAACTTTTTTCTAAATCTTTACTGATCATTTTATATCATCCTCTACATTTTAAACTAACTATGATTATGAATAAAATTCTTTCTTCCTTCCTTGTATTACTTTTTGCTTTGTTTCTTACAAACAATTCGAAAGCTCAATTTGTAGAAGCTTCTACGAAATCTGAACTGGAAACTTCTATCGAGCAACGTGCAAAGCTCAGAAATAACTCTGCCTTAAAAAATTATCCTGTTCGCAATGTAGGACCTGTGGTTATGAGTGGTCGTGTATCTGATATTGCCGTTCATCCCGATAACAGCCGAATCTTCTATGTTGGATATGCTTCCGGTGGTGTATTTAAAACTACAAACAGCGGTAATACTATGACTCCAATTTTTGATCATCAGGATGCATTGGGAATTGGAGATATTGCTATTTCGAAGGCGAATCATGATATAATATGGGTTGGAACCGGAGAGAATAACAGCAGTCGTTCCAGTTATGCTGGTGCAGGTGTTTTTAAAAGTATGGATGCAGGAGAAACCTGGGAATACACAGGTCTGAGGAATACTCAACACATCGGAAGAATTATAACTCATCCTACAAATGCAAATATTGCATGGGTTGGTTCAGTAGGTGCATTGTATTCAACTAATAGCGAACGTGGTGTTTATAAAACCACTGATGGTGGCAAGAATTGGAACAAAACGCTTTTCGTTAATGACAGTACCGGTGTAATTGATCTGGTAATTCACCCAACTAACCCTGATATACTTTGGGCTGCAACTTGGGAGAAAGATCGTAAAGCATGGAATTTCAAAGAAGGTGGAAACGGATCAGCAGTTTATAAGTCTACAGATGGTGGTGAGAATTGGAGCAAATCTGTAAAGGGACTTCCACAAGGTAGTTTTGTTGGGAGAATTGGATTAGATATAAGCATCAGTAACCCGGATGTTATTTATGCTATTGTTGATAATCAGTTTGAGGTGAAAGAAGAAAGAGAAAATGACAGCGATGCATTAACTCAAACTTCATTCGTGGAAATGTCTGTTAAAGATTTTGTAAAGCTCGACAACAAAAAACTGGAAACCTTTCTACGAAGAAACAGATTTCCTGAAAAGTATACTGCAAAAAGCGTTAAAGCAGATGTCGAAAATGGAAAGTATAAGCCTGCCGCTCTTGGTGAATTTCTCGGCGATGCCAATGCAGCACTATTTGATACAAGTATAAAAGGCTTAGAGGTGTACCGCTCTGATGATGGTGGTGAAAGTTGGAAAATTACTCACGATTACGAAATTCCGGGCGTTTATAATACTTATGGATATTATTTCGGAGAACTCAGAGTTGACCCCAACGATGAAAATACGATCTACGCTTTAGGTGTGCCGTTCATCAAATCAACCGACGGAGGGAAAAATTGGGAGATCAAAGCAAATAATGACCCGGTTCACGCAGATCAACAAGCGCTTTGGATAAATCCGAACGATTCAGAACATTTATTACTAGGAAACGACGGTGGCTTGTATGAAAGTCATGACGGTGGTGAAAACTTCATTCATCACAATACTGAAGCTGTAGGTCAATTTTATACCGTTAGTGTTGATATGGAAAAGCCCTATAACATCTATGGCGGCCTGCAGGATAACGGAACTTTTGTAGGACCTTCTACTTCTACTCCAAACAGAAACCGTCCTTGGGAGCGATTATTTGGTGGCGATGGTATGCATGTTTATGCAAATCCAACCAATTCTGATATTGTATATGTTGGATTTCAGTACGGAAATTATTTCCGATTAGACAGAGAAAAAGGTACTACAACAGGAATTACTCCTCGTCACGATGTTGGTGAACCTCGTTATCGCTATAATTGGAATACCCCAGTCAACCTAAGTCATCATAACCCTGATGTTGTCTATTTTGGTTCACAACGGTTAAGTCGTTCGTTAGATCGTGGTGAAACATGGACAGCAATTAGTCCTGATTTAACAAATGATCATCCTAATGGTGATGTGCCCTACTCTACTATTTCTACCATTGCGGAGTCACCTTTAGATTTTAATCAAATCTGGGTAGGTACTGATGACGGCAATATTCAACTCACACGGGATGGTGGCAGCAGCTGGACAAATGTTACCGGTAGTATTCAAAAAGATCTTTGGGTAAGTGAAGTTCACGCTTCAGTGCATGAAAAAGGAACAGCATACGTTTCTCTGAATGGGTATCGATTTGATGATTTTGATACTTATCTATATAAAACAACTGATTTTGGTAAAACATGGAAATCTGTGAAAGGCAACCTTCCAAATGAAGTTGCTAATGTGATTGTTCAGGACCCTGTAGTACCTTCAATTCTTTATGCCGGTTTAGATCATGGAACATATATCAGTTTTAATGATGGCAATGAATGGCATTATTTGAATCAAGTTCCCAATGTGGCTAGTTATGATATGGTGGTTCATCCCCGTGAGTATGAACTTGTTATCGGAACTCATGGAAGAAGTATTTGGGTAATGGATGTTAAGCCCCTTCATAAGTTATCGGAAAGAATGAATGAAAGAGTTACCGGTTTCTCTCCGGACGATATTCGTCATTCCGGCAGATGGGGATCGCAATTTTCTCCTTACAGAGATCCATTTAATCCAAGTGTGGATCTGATGTACTTTATTTCAAACAAAAAAGGAGATTCAGTTGAAATTACTGTTAAAGATAAAGAAGGAGACAAAATATTCTCAACCAAGCAAAGTTCTGAAGATGGTTTTAACATATTTGAATGGGATCTTGTAATTGATACAGACAGTGATGGCAAAAAAACTTACATTCAGAAAGGTGAATACACCATCGAATTCAAAGTTGGAAAATCAACACATACTACAAGCTTCAATGTTAAATAGACTTTGCCTGATAATCCTCTCCACATTGTTTTTGACTGCATGTGGAGAGCCTGAGAAGAAAAAAGATCCTGAAGATAAAGGGCGTGTACTTGAATATACAAATACCCTGTCTTTCCTAAATGATGATGGAGGAACTGTTTCAACACTCAGATTTGTGAAAGCGGATGATCCTTCCGAAAGAAATCAAGGCCTGATGGATGTAAATTCAATGCCTTCAGATGCAGGAATGGTTTTTTACTTTGATACTGAAGAACCTCAAAGTTTCTATATGATGAACACTCCGCTCTCACTTGATATTATGTACGTGAATGCTGACAGTGTGATCGTAAATATATACAAAAGCACAACTCCGTTTTCTTCAAAGACTTTACCATCGGGAAAACCGGCTAAATATGTAATCGAGACAAATGCCGGTTACAGTATTTCAAATGATATCAAAGAGGGAATGAAGGTTCGTTTTTGACAGGTGAATTTTAAAGCTGTCAAGTAATTTAATTCTGACAAAAAAACTCTTTTTTCACCCTAAGGGCTTAATATTCGACTTCAGTTTCTTCTTTTCCGGCAAACTCGTGTAAAAAATCCATTACGTGAGATACATTCTCTTTTGAGCCAATATAAATCGGAGTTTGCTGATGAATGGCTGTTGGTTCAATATCCATTATTCTTTGATGTCCGTCCGTTGCCATCCCTCCTGCCTGCTCAATAATAAAACTTAGCGGATTGCACTCGTACATCAATCTCAACTTACCACTCGGGTATCTCTTGCTATGCGGATAGATGAAGATCCCGCCTTTTATTAATGTTCTGTGAAGATCAGCTACCATTGAACCAATATATCTTGCTGAATAAGGTCTGCCCGATTCCGGGTCATCTTCCTGGCAATACTTTATGTACTTTTTAAGACCAAGTTCCCATGAATTATAGCTTCCTTCATTGATGCTGTAGATCTTTCCGTGATCAGGAATCTGAACTTTGCGATCACTCAGAATAAACTCTCCTAAACTTGGATCAAGAGTAAATAGACTAACATTCAACCCGGTGGTATAAGCCAAAGTTGTTGATGATCCATATAATACATATCCGGCAGCTACTTGCTTAGTTCCCGGTTGAAGAGCATCTTCTTCTCTTAAGGTTTGATCAAAGCGCGGCTCTCTCATATAAATCGAAAAGATACTTCCAATCGATACATTCACATCAATATTCGAAGAACCATCCAAAGGATCCATATAAACGATGTACTTACCTCCGGAGCTACTCAGCTTAACGATTCCATCATTTTCTTCAGAAATAACCATACAAGTTATGCCGGAACGTTCAAGAGCAGAAATAAGCTGAGAATCAGCAAAAAGATCCAGTTTCTTTACAGATTCACCATGTATATTTGTTGAACCATCATAACCTAAAATATTGGTAATACCTGCTTTATTAACCTCACGGGAAATAATTTTAGCAGCAAGACTAATATCTCTTAACAACTGTGAAAGCTCCCCTGTAGCTCCCGGAAATCTGTTCTGTGCCTGAATTATAAATTCTTCAAGCGTTACAAGCCTATCTTCTTTTTGTGTAGTCATTATCCCTAATAAATTATTTGGAAGCGCTTTTCTGTAATATATGAATGTTTTTTAGTCAATTTCCTTTTAAAATTTCCTAATCTCTTTCAGAAGCGATCCTGCCTTTTCCTTTAATTCGGTAACACCTTCATCGTTTGTGACTACAAAATCTGCTAAATCTCTGAGAGTAGAGAAATCTTGTTGTGCTGAAATCCGACCTTCTACTTTTTTTCTGTCAGAATTATCTCTCTCTACAACACGCTCCGTTCTTTGTTGTTCATCCGCTTCAACGAGCACAACATAATCGAGATCTTCAGGTCTGCCGTTTTGTAAAAGAATAGCCGCTTCTTTAACAAATACATCCACTCCTTCTCGCTCTTTTTGGGCTGATATTTCCTCAACCTTTTTCCAAAGTACCGGATGCACCAGACGATTCAGTTCTGTAACTCTGCCTTTTTCAAAAGCTTCCTGAGCTAAATATTCGCGATTTAAAGCTTCGTCAGAATGATAAGCCTCATCGCCAAAAACAGATTTTATATTCTTTACGAGTTCCTCATCTTCAACCATGAGCTTTTTAGCCAGATCATCTGCATAAACCACAAATGCACCTAATCTTTCCAATTCTTTGCATAGAGTAGTTTTACCTGAACCTATTCCTCCGGTTACTCCTACCCTGATCATGATTACTGAGGCTGCGTTGAGATGGTTAACAAATAAGCTTTAATGAATTCATCCAGATCTCCATCCATAACTCCGTTTACATTGGATGTTTCGTGGTTGGTTCTGTGATCTTTTACCCGTTGATCATCAAATACATAACTTCTGATCTGAGATCCCCACTCATTCTTTCCTTTGGAGCCTTCGAGCTTGGCTTTTTCTTCTTCCTGAATTTCCTTTTCCAGCTCATAGATTCTGGACTTCAGCAATACCATTGCTTTCTCTCTGTTCTGAAGTTGAGAACGCTCCTGCTGACACTCAGCAACTACCTTCTCTATTCTACCATCAGAAAGCTCTCCTTCCCAGATCAAACGGACTCCGGTTTCAACTTTGTTCACATTCTGTCCACCGGCACCACTGGAATGGAAACGCTGAAGCTCAAC
Source organism: Balneola sp. (assembly GCA_965215865.1). Classification (GTDB taxonomy): domain Bacteria; phylum Bacteroidota; class Rhodothermia; order Balneolales; family Balneolaceae; genus Balneola. Next base: position 1,645,137 of record OZ244125.1, on the reverse strand, counting down.
TTCACTTTCATTGATGTTCACTTCAATGGAATCATCGATCAATGGCGAAACAAATACTGAGCAAAAAGAAGTGTGTCTTCTGGCATTACTGTCGAATGGAGAAACTCTTACCAAACGATGAACACCGCTTTCTGCTTTAAGAAAACCGTACGCATTAGTTCCCTGTACTTCTATAGTTGCAGATTTTAATCCGGCTACATCTCCATCTTGATAGTCGATATTGGAAACTTTAAAATCATTCTTTTCAGCCCAGCGAACATACATTCTGTATAACATCTGAGCCCAATCCTGACTTTCCGTTCCACCTGCTCCCGGATTGAAAGTTACCACCGCATCTCTCTGATCATCCGGACCATTGAGCATATTCCTGAGCTCCAATGCTTCCAGTTTTTTCTCGAGTTTGGCATATTCTGCTTCGATCTCGCTTTCAACATCTTCACCCATTTCTTCAAATTCAAGAAACACATTGATGCTGTCACGCAGATCATTAAGATCATCCCAGGATTCTACCAGACCTTTTTCATTATCCATCTGCTTCATAACTGCCTGCGCAGAAGTTGGATCATTCCAAAACTCAGGATCCTGGGTTTTCTCGGTAAGTTCTATTATGCGGACTTTTCTTTTGTCGTAGTCAAAGATACCTCCTGAGCGAATCCACGCGCTCATAGAGTTCATTTAGGTGATCTTTATTAATTCCCATTCGTTCAGTTAATTAGTCTTTTCCGCCTCTGGTAAGCAACACACCCAGAAATAGTCCGGCTACAAATGCCACACCTAAACCCTGCTCTGGATTTGCTCTAACATACCGACGAGCATTTCTGTATTCGTGCCGCAATTCTCTTTCCAAGCGGTCTTTTTCGTATTGAAGTCTGTCCAGAGCTTTATCGTAACTTTCTATAGCTTTTTGCTCCAGAATGTCTCCGGCTTTTTCCAGCCCTTGTTCAAGTTTTTTCTTTCTTTCTGTAGTATCCATGTGTTTCCTTAATTGATTTTAAAAATACAAATTTGACGGCAAATTGTTAGGATGTTTCGGCTGAACCTTCCTGAAAAATATGCTAAGTTTAATTAATGAAAAATTCGCTTTCGAATCTTTGGTTTAAATACCTTACGTCTCATTTTCTTATATACAATACCAGCTGGGAAGATCCCGAAATTGATCGAAATCTAATTAATCTTCGTCCGACCAGCGATCTGCTAATGATAACGAGCGCAGGAGATAATGCGTTCGACTATCTTCTGGATAATCCACATTCCATTGATTGCATCGATATCAACCCATATCAAAATGCGCTTTTGGATCTAAAATGTGCACTTTTTGAATTCGGGAATTTTGAAAAACTAAGTTCTATGTTTCTGACAGGGAAAACAAAGCACTACCAATCAATATTCAATGATATAAACCACTTACTAAACCCGCATTCCCTTAAGTTTTGGAGTAACAATATTCATTGGTTTTCCACGGATAAAGGATTCTATAATTCCGGACTAACAGGATATTTTGCAGGAGTTTTAAATTTTTTGATCGACATAAAGAGTTTACGTTCTGCTGTAAACTCTATTATCACGGAAACTTCACCTGATAAAAGAGCCCGAATATTTGAAACAGAAATAGCTCCGGCTCTTTGGCAGGGATTCAGTCAATATTTATGGAAGTCTAAATTCATATTAAGTCTTGCCGGCGTGCCTGATACTCAGCGCAGCAGTATTACCGATCTCAACGAGTATATGAAAACCACACTATGGAATTTATTCGTGGATCAAGGTGTAAACAACAACTACTTCTGGAAGCTGTATCTGGAAGGAAGCTACACCAAAACTTGCCGACCTAATTATCTCAAAGAAGAACACTTTGATCTGGCACGATCACAACTCTACAAACTGTCTCATTCCACAGGCACTGTAACTGATTTTTTAAATAATTCCTCAAAAAAGTATTCTCATTTTGTATTGTTAGATCATCAGGACTGGCTTATTGGAAATGGCACTGACCAGCTGGAAAAAGAATGGATCGCTATTCTTAGATCAGCTAAGCCGAAAGCTAAAATTCTGATGCGATCTGTTCATAAAAACACGGAATTCTTACCACAGTTTATTCAAAGCAAAGTTAAGCTTGTACCGGTTTCTCAAGATTATTTATTGCAGAACGACAGAGTTGGAACCTACCCTTCCACTTTTCTTCTTGAAATAGATGTTTGATTCTGTAAACTCATATTACAAAATACATTCCGGGATCTATGATCTTACACGCTGGGGAATCCTCTTTGGACGAAATCGTTTGCTTGAACTAATTCCTGAAGATTTCCGACCCGAAAGAATATTAGATCTGGGCTGTGGAACCGGAAAACATCTCGTCAAACTAGCTGAGCGGTTTCCTGATGCTAATATCATTGGAGTTGATGCCTCTAAAGAAATGTTGAACAAAGCTTCAGCTAAAATAAAGTCCTTTGATCGTATACAATTAGCTCACACTCCCATCAATACTTATTTAAGCAACTGCGATCCTTTTGATCTTATCGTGTGCTCTTACTCTCTGTCCATGTTTGGGGATGATCACAATTATTTAGAATTGATACACAATTCATTAACACAAAATGGCTTGGTTGCTATAGTGGATTTTGATCACACTCCTCTAAAATTTTTTGAACACTGGATGAATCTCAATCATGTAGAAATTTCAGGAAGTTTATTCACCAAGTTAAAAAACACTTTTCAAGTAAAACATTTGGAAACTAAAAGTGCTTATTCAGGATTATGGAGTTACTCATATTTTGTAGGCCGACGATAATGGATTCTATAAAATTTTCAGTATCATTGACTCGCCCAAAAAAGCGCTTTCATTTTTAATACATGCAAGAACTACTCACAAATACTAAAACTGCTTTTAAGTACAAGTCCACGAAGGATTTAAAACTCGCTAAATGGATCTATGGCATCATGCATCAATATCCTGATCTGGTTTTGAGTATGAGTCAACTTGGAATGTTTGCCGTTGAATGGAAAATTCCGTTTGCGGATCAAGTAGTTTATAACACATTCTACAAAGTATTTTGTGGAGGAAAAGACCTTAAAGATTGTATTTCTGTTGTTGAGAATCTTGCAGAATTTGGCGTTGAAACTGTTCTGGATTACGGAGCTGAAGCCAAAGATTCCGAAGAAGAATATGAAGCTGTAACACAGGAATTTCTTAAAGCTATTCGCTTTGCCGGTAAACACGCTTCCATCCCTCTTATAAGCATGAAGATCACCGCAATTGCGGATTTTGAGTTGTTGGAAAAGTACAGTAACCCGTCCTCAACGAAATCTCCTCAGGAAGTCATTGACTGGGAACGGGCTATGGCCAGATTTGATCTGATCTGTAAAACAGCTTATGAAAACGGCACCAGTATTTTTGTGGATGCCGAAGAAAGCTGGATCCAACCTGCTTTGGATACCATGGTCATGGATATGATGAAGTTGTACAACACAGACGCTCCTGTGCTTTACAACACTTATCAGATGTACTTGAAGAGCTCAAGAGATCGATTGATTTCCCATCATGCTGAGTTAAAGAAAGCCGGTTTGGTTCTGGGTGCAAAGATCGTTCGAGGCGCATATATGGATAAAGAGTCAAAGCGAGCGGAAGAACTTGGATTAGAAGATCCCATTTATCCCACAAAAGGTGATACGGACGACGCTTACAACGAAGCTATTCTCTACAGTTTTCAAGAGCGGGATAACATGGCTTTTTGCTGTGCCTCACACAACAGGGAAAGCTGTATCATTTTGCTGGAACTGATTAAAGAAAATAAAGTAGAGAATCATCCCAATATTTCCTTCTGCCAGCTTTACGGAATGAGTGACAATCTTACCTTCAATCTGGCGACACAGGGCGTGAGAAGTATGAAATACCTGCCGTACGGTTCTGTTGAAAACACCTTTCCTTATTTGGTTCGCAGAGCTCATGAAAACACATCTATCACCAACGACGCTTCCCGTGAATATCTGATGTTAAGCGAAGAACTTGAACGACGTGAAAAAGCGAAAAGAAAATGATTAAGAATATTGAATATTGAACAAGGAATATTCAATGATGATTTTCTAAATCGACTTGGGTTGTCCAATAATTGATAGTTCTAAGAAATATTTGCCCTTAGTATTTAAGACGGAGAAGAGAACATGATCCGGAAGCGTCTGCGAAGCAGGAATAATCCTTTGAGGTGAAGAGTGTAGGAATATATTTAAGCGAACGAAGACCTTTAGGATTATTCAGCGCAGGATCAGTGAACCCGTCTTAAATACTTCGGCTTGATTTTTTGTTACTTTTGCATCAAGGCAAAAGTAAATACACTTGGATTACATCAAGCTTAAAGAAATAGATGAATTACTTTGCTGTGTACTTTTGTACCGCTACTGAGCTTCCTCAGCACAGGCGCCAGTACCAAAAGCTCCCGATAAGAATTATTGACGCGAACTTCATTACATCGACTAATCATTACTAAAGGTCTTCGTTCGTATGATACACATTCAAGAATCAGCCTGAGTGTAATGATTGCTCCTGAGGAGCCGTCGATTTCATTACGTTCTTGGTTCGCCAATAATTCTAAAGGTCGGTGTAGTTGGAGGCTTTTCTGAAATTCTTCGATTCATCTTCATGAATTTTCTCATACATGATTCTTAACTGGTTTTATTTATCTTGGAAAACCGATATAAAACATAAAAAACAAACCTCATGAGAGTATTTAGCTTACTTCTTCTTTTTGGATTCCTCATCAGTTGTTCTGACAATCAAACATCCAGCCCATCTGAAGATATTGAGTTTGGAGCTCCTTACAGTATTATAACAACATCAGATATGCCGACGATCAACAATGGGGTTCTGAATAGCAGAATTGGGTACAGCGGTTGTAATCCCGATCACGAATTTGAACTTAAAAGTAACACCGATAATTCTGTAACTGAAATCTGGCTGTTTAAAAAAACCTCTCAACAATGTGAAGCCTATTTTGAGGAAGAAAGAGAATTTACACTATCCGAAAGTATTCTTAGATCCGATAAAATAATTCTGATCACTCCGAGTGAAGAAAGAATTTCTCTTAAGTAGAAAAATTAAACTGTGCAGATTCTTCGGCAGTAGCCTCAGAATGACAAAACAGTATCAATAATCTCCACTACAATATTGAATATTCCCTGTTCGATATTCAATATTCAAACCCTTAGCCTTCTACAAGCTGATCTTTATACTGTAATTCGTAGAGTTTTTTATACAGGCCGTTTTCCTGAAGGATCAATTCCTGATGAGAACCGGATTCTCTGATCACACCTTTATGCATCACAAGAATTTTGTCTGCTCCCTGAATGGTTGACAACCGGTGAGCGACTACAATGGATGTTCTCCCCTTCATCATTTTATCACTGGCTGCGGTGACCAAGGCTTCGGTTTCAGAATCCACACTGGAAGTAGCTTCATCCAATATCAATATCTGAGGATTGTAGACCAAAGCGCGAACGAAACAGATGAGCTGTTTTTGTCCCATAGAAAGTGAAGCTCCACGTTCACGGAGTTTGTAATCATAGGTTCCTTTCAGTTTTTCTATAAAACGATGTGCTTCAACCTTATGAGCCGCTTCAATCACTTCTTCCCTGCTGATATCAGGATTACCCAAAGTGATGTTTTCTAAAATCGTCCCTGAGAACAAAGCATTATCTTGCAACACCAATCCAAAATTAGATCGAAGCTCACTTAAACTAAGATCACGAATATCAATTCCATCCAGCTTTATACTTCCTTTCTGGATATCGTAGAATCGCAGTAATAAATTAATGATGGTAGTCTTCCCTGCCCCTGTTGCTCCAACAATAGCGATGGTTTCTCCGGCTTTGGCATTAAAAGAAACATCTTTCAGAATTTGTTCGCCGTCTTCGTTGTATTTAAACCAAACATCTTCGAAAGTGATCTCCCCTTTAGGCTCAGCAATAGTTTTGGGTTCATCCGGCTCCTGAACTTCGGTTTCAATATCCATCACATTGAAAATTCGTTCTGATGAAGCCAGTGCAGATTGGAGCGTATTGAATTTTTCAGAAAGTCCACGGATAGGCATAAAAAACTGTCGTGCGTACTGTATAAAAGCCAGAAGTACACCAAAGGTCACTCCTCCCATCAGTGCTCGACCACCGCCGTACCAAACGACCAACGCCATGGCGAAACTTGCCATAACTTCTACTAAAGGCCAGAAAATAGAGAAGTAGAAAATGGTTTCAATATGCGCTTTGCGATGAGCCGCATTTATATTTTTGAATTTATCTTGCTGTTTTTTCTCTCTGTTGAAAAGCTGAACTATGTCCATTCCGTTGATATGCTCCTGCACAAAAGAATTCAAACGAGCGATCTGATCTCTCACCTCGAGAAAAGATATACGCACTTTACCTTTGAACCAGAATGTTGCGTAAAACAGAGCCGGAAGTATCGCTATAGTAACCAGAGTAAGTTCCCAGCTCATACTGAACATAAAGTAGAGTATGAATATGATCCGAAAACAATCTCCGATGATAGCTACTACTCCGTCCGAAAGAAGCTCACTAAGTGCTTCAATATCACTGGTGGTTCTGGTGATAAGTTTACCGATCGGATTCTTATCAAAGAACTGAATATTTAAATTCTGAATTTTCTTAAATACTGCATTTCGCAATGAAAAAAGTGATCCCTGACCAAACCAGCGTGTGATATAAGTGTTGATAACCTGAAGTATGAACTCACCTATCTGAGCAAGGAATAACAATCCAATGATCTTGAGAAGTCCATCCAAATCATTGAATGCAATGTAATCATCAACGGCTATCTGAGTAAGTTTTGGGCGTACAGTTCCCAGAAATGCCGCTGTCAATGTTAGAACTATGGCAAGTACTACAAACCATCTGTATGGACGTATATAAAAATAAAGCCGCCGAATTAGTTTTCTATCGACGGCTTTTTTGGTTTCTTTCTTACCCAATGCTTTTCAGTTTAAAATCTGTCCTGATCTCTGTATGAAGATCTGGAACGATTACTTGAATCTTTGTTCCAACGGTTTTCATCGTTGCTTTTGGGTCTGTCACTGTCTGAAGACCTTCTGCTTTTATATCCACTGTTACGATCTCTGCTATTGCTTTTGTAGTTGCTTCCGCCACTTTTTCGTCTTGGACGGAAGTTCTTTCTGCCGCCACCTCTGCGATCGCTGCTTCCTTTGCTGTAATTACTACCGCTTCCGGAATCCTTAGTCAGATCCTTTAACTCAACTTTTGCTTTAACAATTCCACGCTCATGAGTAGGATCCGTAAAAATCGGTCGTAACTCATTAGCTAACCATGCAGGATAAAAACCTTCTCTGGCTTCTTTCAAAAGCAGATGTGCATTTGTATATCTTGCGGAAAAATGACCAATAACCAACAATTTTGTTTGAGCTTCAGTAGCAACTCTTGCAGCGTCTTTTGCTGAAGAATGTCCTGTTTCTGATGCTTTATCAGATAGTGAATCACTGAATGTTGCTTCGTGATACAGGATGTTTGTATTCATCCCCAGTTTGACAGCATTCGGGCAGTATTCTGTATCGGTCACATATGCGAAACTGTCTCCGGGTCGTGGATGACCTACAATATCTGATGATTCTACAACCGTTCCGTCACTTAAGGTCACATCTTGTCCGTCTTTCAGGTCTTTGAATTGCTGATCTTCAGTGATCCCCATTTCAGTAGCTTTCTCAGCATTTACTTTTCCGGGTTTATCTTTTTCCTGAAACCGATAGCCAAGGCAATATCTTCTGTGTTTGAGCGCTCTCGCTTCTACATAATAATCTTCAGCATCAATTACACGAGCTTCATCCGTGCCTTCTTCTACTTCTATGAAGATGATCTCAAAGCCGAGTTCAACTCCTGAAAACTTAAGATTCCATTCTACATATTCCTGAATTCCTTCCGGTGCAACAATTCTCAATGGTTTATCGCGACGTTGAAGTTGCAGTGTAGATAACAATCCAATTAATCCTGAGTAATGATCCACGTCAAAATGAGAAATAAAAATGCATTCTATTTTAGAGCGTTTAATTCCGGCCTGAAGCATTCTCATTTGTGCATTCTCGCCACAATCAAAAAGAAAAACGCTTCCTTCGCGCCAAAGTGCTACTGCGGGTAAATGTCGTACTGCTGTTGGGGTTGCTGAGGCTACGCCTAGTGGAACTACTATCATTGTGTGTCTCCCGTAATGTTATTTTAAATGAGGAATTGCGTTCAGGCTATCCTCATATGTCCAGTTTTATATTTCAGCCAGTTCTTGTTCTAGTATTTGCTTGTTATACATGTTAGTATAATGTCCTTCAAGTGCTAAAAGTTCTTGGTGGTTCCCAGATTCTACAATTTCACCATCCTTTAAATAATAAATCACATCCGCATCTTTTATAGTTGAAATACGGTGACTTATCATTATTGTTGTCCTGCCACTTAATTCTTGTCTCAAATGTTTTAGTATGGCTTCTTCTGTTTTTGTGTCAACTGCGCTTAGTGAATCATCAAAAATAAGAATATTCGGGTCTTTAATTAATGCCCTTGCAATAGCCGTACGTTGTTTTTGCCCACCCGAAAGAGTTATTCCCCTTTCTCCCAACATAGTCTCAAATTTTTTCTCAAAATCCAAAATATTCTCTTTTACCTGAGCTTTTTCTGCAGCCTCTTCTATCATCTCAGTAGTAGCCCCCTCAATACCGAATGAAATGTTATCACCGATGGTATCAGAGAAGAGGAATGTATCCTGAGGAACAAAGCCAATAGCTGATCTGAGCTGTTCCAGATTCAGAGATTTGATATTCTGTCCGTCTATCAGCACTTCCCCTTCATTGGGATCGAACAAACGTGGAATGAGTTGTACAAGACTTGTTTTTCCTGATCCGGTTCTACCTACAATGGCTATATTTTGTCCTTTCTCGATCTTGAAACTTACATTTTTGATCACATTTTCGGTGGTATCAGGATATTTGAAGCTTACATTTTTAAACTCGATTGAACCAAAAGTAGATTTTGGATCTTCCTGCTCCTGAACAGTTGTTAAGCTTTCAATTTCGATGGGCTGATCTAAGACTTCTTCAATTCTGTTCCATGAAGCTAGGGATTTTTGGAATCTGTTTGTGGTATATCCTAAAGCTGCAACCGGCCAGGTTAAGTACGCTACGTAGATCAGAAACTCAGCAATGTTACCAACAGTTAGCGAACCCTGAATAATCATCTCCCCTCCTTTCCAGATCACAATTAACAGAGAGATCCCTATCAGAAAATTCAATGCAGGATGAAACAGAGATTCGATCATATCTAAACGAAGCTTTTTCTTTCGATACTGTTCGCTCATTTTCTCGAATTTCTTTTGCTCGTTATCCAGTCTGTTGTACGCTTTTATTAAACGGATACTGGAAAAGGTTTCTTTCGCTTGTCCGGCTAATTCCGAGTATTGCTCCTGAATTATAATCGAATGCTTGTGTATGTAACCTGTTATCCAGTAAGCAAATACAGAAATGAATGGAAGTGGAATTAATGCCCAAATCATGAGGTCTTTACTGACTACATACATCATGGTTATCACAAAGCCGGCTCTTGTAATCGTGTTAATACTATACATGATAACCGGACCATAGTATTCGCGGACTTTGTTTACATCTTCAGTTGCCCTAACATAAATTTCTCCGGAAGAATACTTAGCATAGAAACGTTGAGGCAGCTTCATGAGTTTTTCCAGAATCTCGTTTCTCATATCAAATTCAACTTTTCTGGAGGAAACGATCAAAGTTTGACGAGTAGCAAACAAGAGAATTCCATATAAAGCTACTGCTCCGATCAGATAGCCTGCATTTTCAGCGAGTACTATTCCGGCTTCTGTTGAGAAAAGCGTCGAAAAGAGAGTATCTGCACCATCGTAATCAGCATTTTTCAGAGCTTCTACTTCATCCATTGTTTTACGGATAAGACCGGGAATCCACACCAGAAAGAAGTTAGCACCTGTAAGGAACAGGGTACCCAGCACCACTGCCCACTTATATTTACTGAGATAGCTATTTAATCGCTTTAAAGCACCCAAAAGGTCGGGTTTTAAAAGTTTATATATTTAGACTGAAAATTTATCTGACCAGAATTTTCCAATCGCAAGGCCGGATAAATATGCAGATTCTACAGAATCTCCATTCATATAACTTCCTACCAAAGCTATAGGTGCATCGTTCCCTACTACTTCCATAAACGGAGATGGTAAAGGATTAACAGCTTTTGTGTATCTCCAGAAATGCAATTGTTTCCACTCCGGAAGAGCACTCCAACCGCCTAAGATCTCCGCAAGTTCGTCCAGAATAATTTCCTGCACTTCATCATGGTCAGAATCTTTGAATTTATTTGCAAATTCTGAAGTAGTATGAACTACAAATGCACATTCTGAGTCTTCTGATCTTTTCGAAGTTTCATTCGTTATGGATTCGATAACGTCATTATCGCAAGTCATCATTGCCCAATCAGGGTTATCTGTTGACCCATAGCCAACCATGAGTGAAAAAGATGAAGCATATTCCACATCATCCACTTCCCGAAGAAGTTTAAGCGTTTGAACTTCATCAATCGTTGTATTCAAAATTGCATACGCTTGTTTTGATGGCGTAGCAATAATAACGGCATCAAAATTTTCTGTTAAACCGGTCGGGAAGTTCAGCATCCAGGAACGTTTCTTTGTTCTGTCCTCACCAATATGTGTAACACCACTGACCTTAGTTTCGGTTCTGACATCCACCATTCTGGCTAATTTTTTACCAACCTGATTCATTCCCTTAGGAGCAATGTATCTTTTTTTGGATGGTTTAACATCAGAGAGTTCACCTTTCTCATTCATATGCACGAAAGGTCCTTGCCAAGGAGTTAATATTCCGGCTTCAACCATTTCATCAATTAAAGGTTCAATATCACGAGAAGAAACTTCTATATACGGTAACCCATGATCAACCTTAGTGGAATTATCTATTCCTGCATATCGAGTAGCTAATCTACCACCGTAGCCACGGCTCTTTTCAAAAACCACAACTTCATGTCCTGACCCGGCTAAAATTCTTCCGGCTGTTAATCCTGCTACCCCTGCTCCAATTACTGCAATCTTCATTATCTATTCTGATTGATTTAGTTAGTTAATTTCGTAAATAGTTACTCTAGGTTGAACTGCTTCCTTTGCCAACAACGCCGGCCAGTAAGCCACTACGTCGCTTGCCTTTGGTCTTCCTCCTGCAAAACCGGTAACACCACTTGGTCCGGTTAATATTAACGGTGCTATTTCCATTCCAAAGCGGTTCAAATCTTCTTTTTTTGGTCCTGTAACTGAAATTCTCATTTGAATTTCATCAATATCATCATTCTCGGGATCATCATTGGTGGGACGTTCATCCACACCGTTGTAACCAATATATTCTTTATTGAATTCTGTTAAATTCAAGCCAAGAGCTTGTGCTCTACCTTCCAGTATTTCAGCCCCTTTTTGAGCTTTTTTGAGTGCATCCGGCCACGAGTATACTAATGTTGCTGAAAGTTTATACCCATCGTTGTAGCTCGCGGAAACTTTATAGGAATCCGTAAATGGCTCGCCTTTAATTCCGTACACTTTAACTCTGTTCTTACCAACATCTTCCACATGGATGGAAGTAAAATCAGCTACTACATCCGGAGTTATATAATCTTTCGGGTCTCCGATTTCGTAAAGCAATTGCTCTTTTACTGTTTGTGAACTAACCAGTCCACCTGTCCCTTCATGTTTAGTAACAAAAAATTCTCCGCTTGGATAAGCTTCCACGATCGGAAATCCTATATCCGTAAAGTCTTCAACTTTTTCCCAATCCGTAAAGTTACCACCTGATGCTTGAGCTCCACATTCTAAAATGTGTCCGGCTATAGTTCCAACCGACATTTTATCAAAATCATCGTACTCCCAGCCAAACTCGTGAATCATTGGAGCTAAAGTAAGTCCGGTATCAGTTACACGTCCTGTAATGATAACATCGGCTCCCAACTTCAAAGCTTCTACTATAGGTTGGCATCCAAAGTAGATATTTGCACTAAGCAATTGGTCTTTAACCGTCGTGATCGGCTGGCCAGTTTCCATGTTTTTTAAAGCATGTCCGTCGGCAATCAATTCGTCAATGTTCGGAAGAATATCATCGCCATCAACAACAGCAACTTTGAGGTTTTTATAGCCTTTTTCTTTAGCGATCTTTAGAATTTCATCTTTACACGCCTGAGGATTTACGCCCCCGGCATTGCTGATCACTTTAATTCCGTCTTTTTCTATCTCGGGCAGCACCTGCTCTACTACTCCCACAAAATCACGAGCGTATCCCCAATCAGGATTTCTCATTCTTTGTTTTTGCATAATGGACATGGTCACTTCTGCCAGATAATCCATTACTAAATAATCTATGGGACCTTTTTTAGCCTGGTTTACCGGAGCTATTGGGAGATCTCCCCAAAAACCTTGTCCTGATGCTATACGAATAAATTCTTTCACGGAAAGCTACGTCTTGATTAAGTCTTTTAATTGGACTGAATATCGTGAAAAATAGAGTGGTTGTGAAATAAAAAAACCCTGTCTTTCAAAACAGGGTTTCTCGATGAACTTATGATGTTCAAGTTAGTAAGGACGATCTAACCTAAAACAAATCAGAAGGTATAAAAACGCATATTCATGTAGTTCCGGATATTATTTAATCAAGGTCATTCTCTTAATCTGAACAAAATCTCCTGCCTGTATTCTGTAAAAGTACATTCCTGAAGACAGATCAGCGGCATTAAAAGTTACTGTATGATATCCTGCCGTTTTACGAGAATTAATAAGCGTTTTCACTTTCTGTCCAAGCAGATTGTAAACTTCAATCTTTACTATAGCTGCTTCGGGAATACCAAAACTGATATTTGTACTAGGATTAAATGGATTTGGATAGTTTTGGAAGAGTAAAAACTCTAGTGGAACAAATCCGGTTTGAATCTCATTAGAAACACTAATAATTGTTATCTGAGCTACCTCAGAGGGTTCACTCAAATTGCCTGAAAAATCAATTGATTGGACGAAATAATTAAAATTCCCTGATTTTTTTAGTACATCTGTATAATTAGTACTGTCGACTTCTATTTCAGTAACAGAAGTTCCATCATTGCGGGAAATAATAAATTTATCAAGATCTACGTCTGTAACAACGCTCCAAGTTAATTCTACCAAAGCTGAGTCTGTTGACTCACTAAATGTGGCTTTAAAATTTTGTGGGATTTCCGGAGCAGTTTTATCTTCTGTGATCAGGGTCTCTTCAGTTTCTACTTCGATATTGATGGTACCGTTATTTACTGAAGGTTCTGTAACATTGAACTCAAAAAGTCCTTCTTCATTCGAATAAAGCAAAACGCTTCCTATTGATACATCCTCTGAAACAGGGGTTTCGCTATTGCCGGAAATTTCAATTAATGAATCCGCTATTATAGACGAATTGATAACATAACCTGCACTTAAAAGTGTTTCGTTGGCTTCAAATGAAATTAAATCAAATGATTTCTTTCTATAATCTAATATAAAACTAAAGCTATTAAGGTCTCTTCCCTGCAGCCCTGCTAAACCAATATCTAATGTCATATTGGTTCTAACTTCTGAAGTATCTCCCGAAACTGATAGTGTTACAGGGCTTGTAACAGAATTAATTTCTGCAGAAAATGAACTTTCTATTTCATCTTCTTCATTTACCCTTAGCTTTGAATTATTGAGCCTGGAAACAGACTCAAACTTTGGCCGAATAGACAGTTTAAAAAGTGTACCACTTTTACTAATTGGGTGTACAGACGACAGAGAAAATATAATGGTCTCGTTCTTATTATTTATAGCAGTCAATACAGAGTCTGAAATAGTATTTTCAGATTCCATTCCAATAAATTCTAAGTGCTCTGACTCAAACTCAAATTCTATTCTTAAGCCATATACTGAATCTTCATTTTGTACATTTAATTGAATAGGAATTTCATGTATTTGATTAGCCTCAATTGTTGTGTCTGTATATGAAATCGAAACCTGCCCGAAACTTAAATTCGGGATCAGGTTTACAATTATAATTCCAAGAACAAACTTAATAGAATTCATGTCTACCCTTATTTAACGAGTAGCATTCGCTTAGTAAATATTTTATTTCCAGCTTTTAAGCGGTAGAAATAAACACCACTTGAAACTGAACTCGCATCCCAAGTATGGTTATATGCACCTGCTGCTAATGTTTCATTAACTAAAGTTGCTACTTTTTGCCCAAGCATATTGTAGATAGTGAGAGTTACAATTGCCTGCTCAGGTAAGGAATATTCAATATTTGTACTTGGGTTGAATGGGTTTGGATAGTTTTGTTTTAAACTAAATTCATCAGGTAATGTATTTACTATCAATTCATTTAGCTTATACAACTCACTCTCGTTTAGGGTAACATTTGCATTAACACTTGCTTTCAATGAACCCTGATCTTTGTTTAACACGAGTTCCAACGATTTAGATTCAAGTGGTTGCACTCCAAACATAGATACCAGAGTTGACCCATCTTTTGTATTGACAAGAGTTTGCCAGTTTTTGGGTTTATTATTTATGCGACTCAATGACAAACCTTCCTCAATTTTCATATCTAATTGAGCTGAATAAATATCAAAGTCATTGTTTGAAACATCTATTGTAACAAGTACTTCGTCTTCTTTCTCAACTTTATGCCATATAGCTTTTGTAAAAAGTGGCTCTTTTTTTGATGCAACTGTATTACAGCCCAATTCATCTATAAACCCAACTTCAAACTGAAGAATTCTGGAAGCATCAAAAGCACTGATATCCCCATTTCCGGTAACGTCTGCTGCTACAGAATCTAAGCCGGTTAAAGGATATTGTGGAGAAAGAAATACAGTATGTCTCAGAACAAAAGTTGCATCCAAGGTACTTACTGTCCTGTCATCGGTTACATCGCCACACACACGTTCAATTATAGTGACTAAACTTTGTGCCGGATTTACCAGTTCTGCATCCTCATTAAGCATTAGTCTATCAACTTCAATAGATCCTGTTCCTGAAGCTTGCGGATAGACATTAAGGAAAAGTAAATCGCCATCTGAACTTATACTTGAAGTAGATGCTCCTGATACAACTATCTTTCCAGGAATTGTTTTATTTGATTCAACCAAAAAGTCAGATGTTAACGACTCAGGATTATCAGATAATTCTAAATCTATTAAAGCAGGATCAAAATTAATTGCCAGTTCAAAAGAACTCATTGGTAAATCTCCTAAGCCGGTAATTTGAATCGGAATTTCAATGGTATCTGTTATAAACGCATTAACAGTTTCTATTGAAAGTCTTATCACTGAATCTATAGGTACACTACCATCATCATCACTAAAAAGCACCCGATCCAACACTACATCTTTAATGTCATCTCCATCAGTATCCGCTTCAGTACCTGTAAACACATAGAATCTATTGTTAAATTCTTTTGCAACCGGTGAGATGTCGGGATTGGGATCTTCATAAACGATAGAATCAGCTTTTGTATAAACGAATTTATAGAATATGGTATCACCGGGGATTGGATCTATAAAACTTTGAGTTATGTCGTATTTATGATCACCGATATTTTGCATATCTACCGGTGAGCTCCATCCGGTAAAACTTCCTGCCAATTGTGCGTTCATTGAATCAGGGTTGAATTTACCTTTATCAACTTGAACAGACATGTCTACTTTAAAAGTAATTTCAAGTGGATCAACTTCAATTGCAGGCTCAAGTTCAATAATATCTGTAAGATTAATAGGCCTCATCTGATGACCTGATCCGGTGTCTTCCGGATCAAATTGTCCCAGAATCCCTTCGTAATTGAACAAAGCCGGAATCGTTAACCCTCCAATTTCAGTATCCCCACCTGTTGGTACATATAATTGAGCTGAAGATAAACTGTTTTTTTGTAAAACTTCATACCCAACTCCTAAATTGAACGTTGATGACTCAGTTATAAATAAACTATCTACTTTTATAAGCTCAGCTTGATATTTATAACCGGACGAAACCAGTTCGTCCATAGTTAATAAAACAGGTTCGGGTAAGTCATTTCCGGAAGATATTACTTGAAAATCTGTCACATTATTGAGTTGCCGAAGACCTTCAAACTCGGAAACTTCTCCGGTAACCAGAACTGAATCTCCTGATTGTACCGTACCATCAGCAACGGCATTAAAAAATACACCGCTTGAGTTGAACAAGTTTACAGCCGCTGTATCCTGTTGGATATAAGCGAATCTTCCTTTTGCTCTTGTAACCAATGCTTTAACAGTTACAATTTCTCCTAAAGGTAATTCCCGGATCTCTGCTATGGTAGGATAAACCGGGGCCGCAATATTGGTTATATCAGTAGGATTGTGTGGTGCCAGTACATGATGCGTACCTGTATCTCCATCGCTTAATTCTTTGATTATTCCCTCGTAATCAAATGTAGTTTGAGGAATTGTTTCCCCCGCCAAATCACTGTTACCGGGACCGTGAACGAAAAATCTGTAAGTGGTATCCGTTCCTACTTTTTGAACAGTGTAACGTGTCGCTCCAGTAAAAGTACCGGAAGCTCCGTCAATGAACTCTAAATCTCGGATGTATACAATTTCGCTTTCGTAGTTTTCGGCGTTATTTATTGCTTCAGTCAATGTTATTTCTTGAGAAGCCGGTAATGGATTACCTGAAGAAATCACTGAGTATTCCGTTACATCTAATATTTCTTTTAGTCCTTCAAACTCCTCTAAAGAACCTGTTACCAATAAAGAATCTCCTGCATTTAAGGAATCACTTTGTAGAAAACTAAAGAAGTCGGGACTGGAGCCTTCATTACTAAAGATCATGAGAGCATTCTGATCTTGCTGCAGGTAAACGAAATTTTCGGAAGTTCTGGTGATTACCCCTTTCACCGTAACTTCTGTTCCATTATCTAAACTGCGAGCTTCTGCAATGGTAATTAAAGGATCTACTACCTCAAAATCGTGTTTAGCAATTAAGCTCCATTCCCCGTCTTCATCTTTTACTCTGATATAAGCTATGTAAGAGCCTTCTGATAAATCTGAGGTGTTTATTGTCACACTTTCTTCAATCTCTGAACCATCGGTAAGGTCAATAGAAGTTCCATTTCCAAAACCGGGATCAGAATCTATAAAATACTCCGCTTCAGTTATTATGCTTACCGCATTTGGATCGTCTTTATCTACAAGTATCAGTTTTTTGATAGGAATCCCCCAGCCTCCACTATTGGCTTTTACTCGAATAAATAGTGTATGTATTCCTTCCTCAAGAGATGAAGTTGCTAAATCGGTTGTAAGATCAATTTCTGTAGATGAAGTCACAGAAAGGGTATTCGCCAAACCTACACCCGGATCTTCATTAAAAAAGTATTCTAACTGATCTATTTCTACCACTTCTCCGGCATCTACTAAAACCAGTTTTTTGATAGGAAGTCCCCACTCTTCATCCAAGTTTTTAGCACGAATAAAAAGAGTATGAATTCCGCTTTCTAAACCCGAAGTAATAATATCTCCGGTAAAAGTAACTTCTGTATCATTTGTAAAAGATGAAATAGAAGTTGCAGCTCCTACACCCGGATCGGCATTAAAGAAATATTCTAATTCTGATATGTTTTGTGCCTGAATATTCCCGCTAATAAACACCAGTAATACAACCCATAAGTGAACGCTTTTTAAGATGTAATGCTGAGCATACTTGCGAAGGATCTGCACAACCTTTTCCTGCCAAGTAACCGTTTGTGCAGACTCTTCGCTGCGTCTGTCTCCGCTTACGCTCCAACAGACTTGCTCTGAGTGACAGCATGATAATCCTTTAGCATTAAATAATCGCATGATAAACCTCTTTTTGAATGAAAATTAGATAAGAGGCTTAGTTGCCTTTTGCTTTGATGGTGACTTCTGTGTCTGTGCCTATTTTTATAGACAAAGGGGCAATAAACTCAGTGATTGCAGGAAGAGATTGTCCTGTTCTGCTGTAAGGATTTAAACCGCCAAATACACCTAAATCTCCACCATCACTTGCCGCACCAATTAAGCTACTTCCTGTTGGTAGATTTGGATTGAATTCATTAAGCCAGTTCGTTCCATCTTGTTCTAATACAGTTTCGATTGTTGCATCATCATCGATGATATTGTCAAAACCAGTATTCCCATTTATTCCTAAGGACAAAGAAGTAAGTGAGAAATTGTTTATAAAATGATTATTTTCATTGCTAGCCAAAGAACTTGAGGTCGAAGGAAGTGTAGTTAGGATTATGCTATCAGTAAATCTATTACCAGACAAATCACCAGCTATTCCATTACTCGAAGCAAAAATAGAGTTAATTACTTCTGTGTTATTAAAGTTATCAAATCTTGACAGAACGATACTGTTTGACATTACAATTCCATCTGAACTGCTATGAAAATCCGGTGAACCAGCTGATACAGTTGGATTTAGAAAACAGCTATTGAAGACTATATTGGATGAATTAAAAACTTGAAGTCCTGTTATTTCTGAGTTCTCTATTACAATGTTTGATGATTTATCACTTGCTGACTCTGAATCGATATCTAAAAATGAAATACGAAAACCGGACAATCTTATGTTATCTCCCCGAATAGTAATATTTCCGACTTCTGATATATTACCATTTTCAGGAAGATACCCAGCACCGAATAGTGTCAATCCTTCCGTATTAATATCAAAAATACCGTTCCCATAACTAGTCGGGCTCGGCATCACTTGTATCACATCCCCCGCCTGCGCTGCATCAATAGCAGCTTGTAAGTTTGTATAGATATGATCGCCGGTTGGAGCGCTGCCGGTATTATCAACGATTAATGTATTTTGCCCGTAAGCAGATATTGTTAAAAAGAAAAAGCCGAATAATAGAATTGAGCGTTTCATAGTACCCTGAATTAGTTTTTGTTGATATCAGATTATGATGTTTTGAATTTTCAAAATCACCACACACCTGTGCGGTTAAACTAATTTTGAGGATAGAGCTTGTAAATACCCACAAGTGGTTATTTTTGGGATTTTGTGTATGAATTTAAATGTAACTGTAATAATCAGCGACTCGACTTATTTTTGTACCGATAAAAGCAACAAAGCGATAGCTGATTTATAAGCTAAACTCCATCACCCGTAAATACTGGTACAAGTATACAAAATACCTAAATTTAGCTCATTCCATCATTTCGGCTTTTGCCGGGGTGATGGAAGTTTAATCAACGTTACACTTAGTTTAAATAAAGCCAATATGTTCCCCAATTAGCTTCCATCAGCCGGGGGAATACTGACGATGGATAGGTAGATTCCACAAGTAGTTATTTTTGGTAATGAAATACTATATCAAATCAAAAGCCTGAGCGAACTTTACCAATTCATAAATATTCCGACATTCTATTTTTCTCTTAATATTCTTTCTGTGTTGCTTAACCGTTGCTTTACTAATAAATAGTTTGTCTGAAACCCTTTTATTAGTATCTCCGGAGGCAATTAGCGTAAGTATTTCAATTTCTCTTGGTGTCAGCGATTGATAATGCAAAAAATAGCGGTGCATAAATTTGTACTCCCCGAGTACCCGATCTACTTTTTTTGATAACTCACCCAGTTGATCGAGCTGTAGCGAATAAGAAATCAAATTATCAGTACCTCTTAAAGGCTTTGTAGCTGTGTATATGTGTTCGAATTCTTTTTCTTCTCTTTTTCGGTGCCCTTGCGAAAATGTAAATATTTCATTGTCGTTATCTCTCTCTATAAAAGGAACCAGACTTTTAACCGTTACATGTAGTGTGAAAGGATCAAGATGATTTTCCTGATAATTATAACCCATCTCATTTAATTCAACATTTGTAAAGCCTGTCTCCTTAATTCCTGTTTCGTTTATGTAGTGAACAAGAATTCCGGATTTCTTATTAAGATGAACAAAACCGGGTATATCATCCAAAAAATCCTGCCAGTCATCTCCATGTTCTTTTATACCTTTTTCAATTCTTAAAAGATCAATTTTTTGTCCTAGTAAAATTTCAAAATCCGTACGATAAGTCATTATATCAGATTAAATCAAAAGCCTGTGCAAATTTTACCAACTCAACTGTATTTTTGCATTCCGTCTTTTTCTTTATGAATTTACGATGTTGTTTTACAGTTGCAGTACTGATAAATAGTTGATCAGAAATACACTTGTTTGTCTTACCCAGAGCAATTAAAGCCAGAATCTCTAATTCGCGAGTCGTTAAAGATTGAAATTGCTGAAAATTCTTTCTTATGAATACTTCTTCACCCGCAATCCGTTCTATCTTCGTACTTACCCACTCTAAATTCTCAATTGGATTTGATGTGGTGAGCAAAAGTTCTTTATCCTTAAAAGGCTTACTTACTGTAAAAAAAGTATCGTATTTATTGGTCTTAGGATTTTTAATCAATTGAAAATCAGCCTTCACCTTTTCATCATCTGCTTCTTTATAGAATTGTTGGAATCGCGGACCAACAACTTCAATGGTATATGGATGGGCATATTCTAAAAAATATTCAAACCCCATATCATTGATTTCATCTTTTGTAAGTTGAGAATATTCCTCTCCATGTTCATTCATATGATCAATAGTCATATCTTCAATATGATTAGTATGAAAAATACCCGGGATATCATCGACAATTTCCTCAAAAGAATATCCTTCTTGCTTGAATAGCTTATCCAACAAATACAAATTCTGTATTTGAGTAGCCAAATTTTCTTTGTCTGTTTTATAACCCATGCATACTTCTTTACATAAAAAATAAACTATTGAGTATTAAATTCAAGTAAATTAGATATTAGCAACTTTGACTTATAAAAAACCCTGTCTTTCAAAACAGGGTTTCTTGATGAACTTATGATGTTCAAGTTAGTAAGGACGATCTAACCTAACACAAATCAGAAGGCATAAAAACGCATATTCAGGTGGTTTTGGATATTATTTGATCAACGTCATTCTTTTAACCTGAATAAAATCCCCTGCTTGAATTCTATAAATGTACATTCCTGATGAAAGATCAGAGGCATTAAAAGTTACTGTATGATATCCTGCCGACTTTCGCTCGTTTATAAGTGATTTAACTCTTTGCCCTAGAATATTAAAAACCTCCAGTTTTACAACTGCCGCTTTAGGAAGACCAAACTTAATTGTAGAAGAGGGATTAAAAGGGTTTGGATAGTTTTGAAAAAGCTGGAATTCATTCAATTTATCAATCAAATCATCGTCAATTGAATTTGGGATATTTCCCTGAAAAGAAAGTCTTCTTTCATAATTATTCCCAATATCCTTTATGATTAGTGTATCCGAAGAACTTACACTAACCCCTTCCGGCAAATAGATATATGCTACACTACTATCTCCATCAAGAACAAACAGATTAACTTCCTGTTGAGCTGATAACTTTAATTCGAATGTATACTTCGGTTCGTAAATAGGAAAAATCGTGTTTGCTTTAACCCTTACTGTATCCTTTTGAATTGCATTTATAACATTTACCCCTTCTGTATTATAAACAGACCTGTTAATGTACAGACCCGGAATAACATCAGAAAAGTCAGAGCTATTATAATCCAGTTGAAGAATATTTTCATAGAACCCATAATCTCTTGTATTTGGGCTATTCTGCCATTGACCTATAAACTCAAGTTCAAACGTACGAATTTGGTTACCCCTTTTTGGAGAAGCATAACTAAACCAAATCATATTCTTTGCATCTTCACTTAGCCTGTCAATTATTACTTCAACACCATTTAAAAATGAGTCAAAGCTACCAAAAGTGTACGAAGCACTGTTTCCAAATTCGCTTACACTTGAAGAACTTTCTCCAACCTTGATTGAAAATATTTGCTTATTTCCACGTTCCTGCAATACTTGCTCTATGGTATATGAGCCTTTCGTATCTTCTCCATCAGTTATAAGTAGCATTGTTCCTATCGACAACTTCTCATCATTGTAAGAATCTGTCCAAGTCTGAAGTCCCGTAATTATAGAACCATGTAAATCAGTAGTTATATTTCCTAAAGAAATATTATTTACTGCAGATATCAGACTACTACGATCAAAAGTATAATTTGAAAGCATTTGTGTCTGATCAGAAAAAGAATACAATGAAACCGCTATTTCTCTGGGCAATTCTTCAAGCAGTAAAACCGCGGCTTCTTTTAACTTTGGTAGTTCAGCTCCAACACTAAAGCTATTATCGATCATCATTACCATCTTTAAATCAGATGGAACATTTTTAACTGTTTCAAACGTAAAAAATGATTCGTTTTCAGATATCAATTGCCCATCGTCTTTTGCTCTGAATGAGATTTCATTTTCACGAACGTGAATTGAGTTTCCTAAAATATCTCTTATATAGAAAAGTCCATTTACATATGAAGGCGCATTTACAAATGATGTAATAGGTTGTACAGAAAATGATTTATGGCGATAGTCATTTCTATCAGAAAACCCTGTACCGCTATATATATAATTATCTTTTAAGCCAATAAAATAAACGGTATGATACTCTGCTCCCGTCCATATCCATTTTTTAGTTAATGGATCTTTAATAATTTCAAGACCACCGATAACTCTTAATGAATCTGAGAAAAAATTGGGATAAAAATTATCATTATCCCTGTTTAAAATAGTCCCATACGTTGGATGAGTACCTCTTATATCATATTGAAAAATATTTCCCGTATTTTTAGCAAAATCTCCGGTTAAATCAAAAAGTGTAAGGTCTTTCTTGGAATTAGTGGCAATGTAAAGTGTGTCATTATATATATTAAATGTTCTATATCCAGAATTCGCTGACATGAACGGCAAAGAATCAAACACCTTAGTTTGAAGTGTTTCAGTATCTATTCTTAAAAGAAATGATGTCCCATTTTGACTATTTGGGATAGTTACATACCAATTTCCGTTATCTACAGCAGAACCAAGAGAGTTCCCTGAATATGGACCTGTTTCTTGAATTGCCAATGTTGAATCACTTTTTATTAAACTATCACCCCTTAAAGTAAATTCCTGAACTCGTAGATATTTATCAAAATCAAAACTGAATATATTTAACGCAATAAGTGTAGAATCTGATGTTTTCTGCATGTCAATATAACTGTCATCATTGAATCTATAATCATATCCGGCACAGTAAATAAAACAAGGATACTCTCCTGCTCTATTAGGTTGGGTCGCTGAAAAACCATCCTCATTTACGACTATCGCTGTATCACCAAAAAATACATACGGAGGTAAGTAACTAAACTTAAGTTCTACATGGTAAGTATTAGTGTTTAAAAAAACAGAATCGACGACCGTATACTTTAGCTTATTATCTATTGTAGCTTCTTCTCGTAATAAAAACAGACGATTATCATAGTAAGACACTAGATTTTCATCTCGTCGGTGCTTTTCTGAGGTTACAAGTATCAGTCCCTCATCATCTATTCTTTCCAGATACCTCACTTCCATTATTTCCGGTGGATAGCTTTCGTATGGATTCGGGAATTGTGCAAAAATAAAAATTGGACTAAGGCAGCCTAATATTATAAGAGATAGTACTCGTAGAGTTTTCATATTGTCCTTTGAGGTTGGGTTCCAATACAGTATGAAATAGTACGTTCTTAGCAACTGCCCGAACGGGTAGTTTTTAATACTTTAAATTTTCTATATAAGGATTAGTTTTTACTTCTGATTTGTATTATTTATTTGATCAACGTCATCCTTTTAATCTGAACAAAATCCCCTGCTTGAATTCTATAAATGTACATTCCTGATGAAAGATCAGAGGCATTAAAAGTTACTGTATGATATCCTGCCGACTTTCGCGCGTTAACAAGAGATTTAACTCTTTGCCCAAGCAAATTAAAAACCTCCAGCTTTACAACTGCGGCTTCAGGAATGCCGAACCTTATCGTTGAGGATGGATTAAATGGATTAGGATAATTCTGAAATAATGAAAATTGATCAGGCATTAGACCGTCATCTTCATTTGAAGTTGACATAGTCACCACAAGAATAATATCTACTGAGGCAGAATCTCCATCAGAATCTGTTGTGGTAAAAGTTAATAATCCTTCTCCCGTAAAGGTATCTGAAGAAAGTTCAATTAGCCCGTTTTCTGCATCTAAAGTAAGAGTGATTTGATCAGGTACAACAGATGCTGAAAAGGTAAGTTCATCAAAAGGAGTTTCAACGTCTTTTACTTTGCCTGCGAAGTTAAATTCTCCCGGAGATTTATCTGTAAATGAAACGGTATCTACAAGATTTTCATAATAAGGAATATCATTTACAGAGATTACATCCACAGTAAGTGTGTCGTATACAAACAAACCGCCTGTATCAGTAGCTTTAACTATTACCTGATTAACCCCGTTAGAATCCTGAACTGAAGAAACAAATAGTGAATCTGTATTTAAACTGGCATTTATATTCCCGGAGTTAAATACGATCTCATAAGACAATTCAGAAGACTCATTATCCGTAAAAACAGAATCCAGACTTTTGACAAAATGTTTCTCAAAATCTTCTTCTAATGAGATTTGTCCCAACGCACTTAAAACAACCGGAGCGTTTTCAGGTGCTTCTTTCACTGTAAACGAATTAACCGTTGAAAACTCGCTTTCCCCTGCTGTATTACCCGCCTTAACTCTCCAGTAGTAAGTGTTTTCGTATTCGAAATTTTCTACTACTAGTGATGTGTCGGATAGTGTTGTATCAACCACTATTATACTGAACACATCGCTTTTCGAAATTTGAATGGTATAATTTTCAGCTGGTTGCATGCTACTCCACCTAAATTCCGTTTGTAATTCCTGGTCACTGGCACCATTAGCCGGACTGATAAGAGCCGGGACCTTTGGAACATCTGGAGTAGTTGTGAAGGTCATTGTTGGAGACCAGTCAGAAGAATCTGAAGCAGCACCAATTCCTCGAACTCTCCAGAAGTAGGAAGACTCAAAGTTCAGATCAACGCTGATTCCGGTTGTAGTATCTGTAAATACATCAGACACCAAAGTAGTGTTAAACTCAGCTTCATCCGAAAGCTGAAATTCATATTTAACTGCTCCCTGAGCATTATTCCAGATAAATTGCGGAGAAACACTCACGTATTCGCTGTTATTTTCAGGCGATAATGGTTCCGGAGCAGAAGCATCCTGAGCTTTAACTGTAAATGAAAAGGTAGTTGAATACTCACTTTCTCCCGCTTCATTGACTGCCTTTACTCTCCAGTAATAAGCGGATTGATAATCAAAATTCCCTGCAGTTTCCATGGTATCCGAAACTGTTGACTCGAAAAACATTGTTGTAAAATCACTTACTTCTGATATCTGAAGTGTATATGATTCAGCGTTTTTGACTGA
This sequence comes from Balneola sp., assembly GCA_965215865.1. GTDB lineage: Bacteria > Bacteroidota > Rhodothermia > Balneolales > Balneolaceae > Balneola. The sequence continues at coordinate 1,619,713 of OZ244125.1, read as the reverse complement.
TGACCATTCGAATAAAGAAGTGATCTCTAAATCCATGGCCTCATCTTCAGGTGATAACAAAACCGGAGCTTCGGGTTTGTCAAAAATAGTTTTAAAATTAAATACCGGTGACCAGTCAGAGGTATCACTAACACCAATTCCACGAACTCTCCAGTAATATTGCGTTTCATAACTAAGATCGAAATTAAGAGAGAGTGTAGTATCGGTTAGAGTCTGATTCTCACTAAGTGATGAGAAATCCAGTGCCGATGAAAGTTCAAATTCATATTTCGTTGCTCCCTGAGCTCCAGTCCATACAAAGTCAGGAGAAATAACAATGTCTTTTCCATTATTGGCCGGACTCAGTAACTCAGGAATAGAAGCATCCTCAGCTTTTACAGTAAAAGAGCTTACTGTTGAGTATTCACTTTCACCTGCAGAATTTGAAGATTTTACTCTCCAGAAATATTCTTGTTGAAAATCCATTCCTCCTACATTTTTTGAAGTATCTGATGTAATTTCTTCTAAGAATAAACTCCCAAATAAGCTGTCCGTAGATATTTGAAATGTATATGAGTTCGCTCTGTCAGCGCTCTTCCAAACAAAAGTAGTTAATGTATCTACATCAACCTGATTATCAACAGGTAAAAGAAGTTGTGGGATCTCTGGTTCCTGTTCTCTTATAGTGAAGGTTCTTGCCGAAGTCCAGTCACTTTCTCCAACTGTATTTACAGCTCTGATTCTCCAGTAGTACGTGCTTGCAAATTCAAATTTTATGTTCTCAACCATTGTAGAACTCAGGCTATCTTCAAAAAAGAGGATGTTGAATTCCGAATCTGTTGCCACCTGAATTTCATAAGCTTCCGCATCATTAGACGCGTTCCATTGGAAACTAACCAGCGTATCAAGATCTGTTGCATTGTTTAGTGGAGATGTTAATTGAGGTACATCCGGTAATCCATCTTCAGTAGTAAAGCTCCTGGAAGAACTAGCCGCACTCTCCCCTGTTGCATTAGATGCATAAACGCGCCAAAAGTATTTGATATCATAGTCCAGATTCGGCAACAACATATATGTTTGGGAATTACTTAAAGTACTATCCAGCAATACTATTGAAAAAAGTGAATCAGTAGAAAGTTCAACACGATAATTTGTAGCAAAAGTTGAGCTATTCCATTGTACAATTGTTGTCAGCGGCCGATCTGTAGCATTATCAGACGGGCTGGTTAGTACCGGTGATTCAGGAACCGGATCTTGTGTTCTGAATGACCATAAAGAAGTCCAGTTACTGGTTCCGCTTGAATTTACAGACCGAACTCTCCAGTAATGTGTGGTGCTTCCTGAGAGATCTGATACATTCAAATTATCGGTCAGGACTCCGGTAGTATCTAAAACCGGTGAAGAGAAACTGCCATTGTCAGATATCTGAACATCATAGGAATCTGCTCCTACTGCATTCTTCCAATCTAAAGTCGGATTTAATGAAACATTTTGTTCACCATTTACCGGGGACACTAATTCCGGGGTTAGAGGCTTGGTGGAGATAAAAATTCTTCCATTTTCTTTTTTCAGATTTGGAGATCCTTCATTCAGGAATACTTCATTCAAGCTTGGGTATGAATTTAAATCCGAATCAACAGTGGTATCTGCCTTAAACATCAGGTAGCCAATATCACCGCTTGTTTCTATTGGATTAACTCCTCCTCCAACTAATTTAACCCGCGAAGAAGTAAGCTGGTTTTCAGCAAAGCTCCATCCATCTGTAAGTGAAGCATCCTGTGAAAAACCAAGGTAGTTTAACTGTGTATTTGTATAGCTAAAGGTTATATCGGTTGAAAGAATGGATGAACCCGATCTTTCAACATTAGAAATTCTAACCGGATAGTATAAAGTATCTGTAACAAGCATTGATGTATCCGGAAGTTCAACCAACACATCGTAAAAAGTGAAGTTATTTGTACTTGCAGTAGCGCCTATTGAATCTTCTGCCGAGATAAAAAATGTACCTCCCTTTTTAGTGATCACTTTTCCGCTGCTGTCTATCTCTGCCAGACTATTATTCGAAACACTCCAGTTTACTGGCCCCGTGTTGTTGGACACAGAAAACTGAAGAGTGTCTCCGACTAAATCACCTTCGTATCCTGTGTTTGTTATCGATAACGACGGCAAAGAAATAGATCGGATTGTAAATGGTTCCATTCCTCCTTTCAGATCCTCGTTTATCAACACATCACTAAAAGATGAGTAATTACTGAAAGTCTTTGTATCAGAATACTTCAAACGTATGCTTAATAGTCTTCCGGAACCGGTTATATCCGTTGTCTGAGCAAATGCTACAGATATTCCGTTTGATTCAACATTGTATGATAGATTGGGTGATCCATCTAATAATTCCCCTGCATCTATTCCCAGCACTTCAAAATTGTCGCTTACGTTTGTGTTCAGAAAAAATGAACCGGATTGAGCATTCAAAGTCGTCAGATCAGAAGCGTTTATATGTACAGTAACTTCCTGTCCCTGAAAATTTGTGGTATCCTCTCCTGTTAATCTGAAGCCCAGAATTTTAAGATCAGAAGTATCTCTTATTCCCCTGTTGTCTTCTGCAATAATACCAACTGTACCAAACGCTTTCGATTGAACTATACCATTTGGTTTTACGAACGCTAAAGAAGTATCGGTTACAGACCAGGTTGTGGGATCTTCTTGTCCCGATACATAAGCCTGTATTGAATCTCCGAGTACAATTTCGCCTGAACTTGGCAGACTTACATTTATCGTAGGTTTCGCAGCTATACGAATCTGCCCATAATCATTATTATAAATGATCGGAATATCATCCACACTTTCATTGAAGAATGTATTCGGTTTGTCAAAAAAGATATTGCCTGCTCCTCTCCTGACAAGTTCAAAATCTATAGAAAATAAACGCCCCGATCCTGTTAATTCACTTGTTCCGGCTGCAGCGATAGAAATTATTTCAGAATCGGATAAATTTGGAGTAACTGACCAACCTGCATCTTTTAAAATGCTGCTGTCTGTTTTAACAGCAAGAGGCAACAAATAATAATCAGCATATGTCAACCTCATTGTAAGAGCCAGAGCTCCTTTACCTGTTAAGCTCGAATCAGCGAACACTGAAATATTTACTGTATCTCCTTCCACATATCCTGCATCGGAAGTTATTCTTTCGAACGTTAACCCAACCTGAGCATTTGCTGATACCGAAACTATTACCGATATCGCAATGATTGTTAAAATCTTTAGTTTACTTAGTCTCATAACTTATACCTCGATGATTCTAAGGGGAATTGTTTCCCCTATATCATCAATTATTTTATGAAGGTTAGTTTTTTTGACTGTACTATATCACCGGCTTGAATTCTATAAATATAGACTCCGGTACTTACTCTCCCGCCTACATTATTGGTTCCGTCCCAGCTTACTTTGTATCGGCCTGCTGTATACACATCATTTACGAGTGTTTTAACTCTTTGGCCCAGAATATTATAGATCTCCAGCCTGACCTGTGTCTTTCCGTTTGGAACATCAAAGCCAATTGTTGTAGATGGATTAAAAGGGTTCGGATAGTTTTGATATAATTTAAACTCTTCCGGCACATTAAGTGCTACATCTTCATTACTTACTGCAGTAGCGGTCAGATCAACTTCGTTTGCCTGAAAACGTAAAATTGAAAGAGATGGTGAAGAATTCTCATCTTTTAGTCTGAATGTTAAAGAAACAACTTCACCACTTTCAGAAATAGCTTTTGTTGATGCAATGGCCAGAGAATACCGACCATTTGCATTGTGATTTTCTGATACTGATGCGTCTTTAACTATTGAAGAAAGATCAGAATCTATCAGCTCCAGACTATTATTGTCAAAGTCTATTTCAATCTCTGATGAAAACAGAGAGCTTACATTATCAATATATACCGGAATCCTAAACTCCGATTCGCTTAACGGTATAGATTCACCCAAGCTCAGAATCATATCTTCCGTTCCCTCTACAGAATTCATATCTGATCTGGATTTTGAGTTCAGTTCTGCCGGGAAAGCTTCGATTAATCCTACAACATATTGAAGAATAAATGAAGCATCCATTGCGCTCACAGTTCCATTTCCTGAAACATCACCCACTTTCTGTTGTTTGCTGTTTAAAGTGTCCAAAGAAGCCGCGACTCTCAGAATTTTAGAAGCATCAAAAGATTGTACTTTTCCATTCAGAGAAACGTCACCAAGGATCGGGTTAGAAGCTCCACTTCCTGTGAATGCCCCGAAATCAACTCCGTCACTTACTTCATCACCTGTTCCTGTTGGATTGGTAGTATGAGTTGGGCCGGAGTTATTGCCCCACCAGTTATTTGTAGCATCGATAGTAAAGGTTTTATCGCGGTTGAATATTCCATATTCTGTATTACCGGAAATATCACTATTTGTAACAGATGGATTTCCAGATCCATACACCATAATTCCTCTGTCGTTTTCTGCTATAATGGAATTAGTAATTGTCGGACTTGAATTATCTGCCAGAACTCCTGCATAGCTACTTCCACCACGAGCGTGTTTAATAATAGTATGATCCAGACTTGATACACCTGGAAGAGAGGTTCCTTCGTATTTTATACCAAGCCAGTTACCTGGTTGTGGGTTTGTAGCGTTGCTGTCAGCATTGGTATCTCCTCCATAAAAATCATCATATATAGATGTAAATACGATCATGCTGTCCGGGGTGCCTCCCCCTTCTGCAATCAATCCTTTTTGAACATTTAATTGTCGACTATTATTGAATTTATTGACCACACCCGGTGCAATTGTAAGTACCGCTCCGGTTCCGACTGTATAGGTTCCTGTAAAGAAGTATGGAATACCAACTTTGCCTCCGAAATCTCTTTTCTCAAGAGTAATATCCTGTACTAATGTTTCCGTACGCACCCCAATAGCCTTGTAAGTACTTCCACTCATTTCATTCCCGGATACCGTTTGTGGGTATGAAACCAAGGAAATTAATAAAGGTGTAAAATCAAGATTGTGGAAAGTGTTGTTTTCAACAAATGGCTCTGAAACCCCCGTAAGTGAAATTCCATATCTATTGTTCTCAAATCTTGAATTAGTTATTGTAGGATTAGCACTGTTAGCAACAATCGCTTCGGTTCCAAATTTGAATATTGCGTGATTCAGAATATTACTAGTGTCGTTACTGGTAGCATTGTAAATGATCCAATTTCCGAACCTTAAGTTATCATTTTCATCTACACTGCCGTTTCCATATATATCTGCCGGTTGTCCGTAGCTGTCATCCGTATCCGATGTAAAAATAACAGGGTTTAAAGAAGTTCCTGCCACTTTAAGAGCACCATTTACCGTAAACATATTGAAATTTACTCTGGATGCACCAAACCGAGTAAATCTTTTAAGTACCATCCCATCCGGTATAGTAATTTTAGAACCCGAAGGAATCGTAATTCCTGCAGTCATATGGTAAGTAATGCTGTCAATACCGGCGAATGAACGAAAAGGAAGAGTTGCATCGCTACCCCAGGTTCCACCTTTTATTGCCAAACCTCTTAAAGATACATTGGATTCAACGTTTCCTGAGAAAGTTGGATTTGAAAACATATCCATTAGGATGGAATGTCTTCTTGAAAAGCCACTTGGTGATCCAATGTTTTCAAATCTGTTATTGGTTATTACCGGGTCTGCGTTTCCTGAGATGTCTATTGCATCTCCAGAACTTAGTTGAACCAAGGAACTATCGATTGTTCCTCCTGAATTTATAAACCTGATTGGATTTGAGGGATATCTGAATTCAGTATTCTTAACTAAATTTGCAGAATCTAAAGAAGATGCTCTGAATTGGATTTGTGCAGATTGACCACGATTTGGTACTGTATTGTTACCATCGTTGTTAGAATCTCCACCTGCGCTGTCATCATTGTAAGAAGTAAAAATAACCGGTTCTGTTTCAGTACCAAGTATTCTTAGTGCACCATCAACATATAAAACATCATCTCCTTTAAATACTGATAAAGGATCAATAGTAACTGTCGCATTTGCTCCTACTATCCATCTTTGCCTGGTTATAAATGGAATATTCGTAAATCCGGCAACTGTATATGGCGATATGGTTACATCAGATGAAATAGTTTCCCGTGTATCAAAAAATTTATTTCCCTGATTAACCCCATTCGTTGTATGAAAAGAGTTTGCTTCTAAAATACCCACCGCATTAGAGCCATTTCCGTTAAAATTATTACCTGAAAACGTTGGAAGTGCATTTGAACTGATTGCTATAGGCTCCCAACCACAATTTTGGATGGTAGAATTATTTATGGAAACAGTTGAAGCACTTTCTATTCCGAAACCGTACAGACCACATGAAAGTACTGTTACATTATCAATTGTTGGGGCTGCATCTGTGAAGATCACTCCATGCCTGCCATATCTTAGTTCCGCATTAGAGATTTCTGAATTTGCATCATCGGTTGTACCCATAAAACGAATAGCTCCCCAATTATTTGCACTCGGTGAAGATCCTCCGCCATCGTTATTCGTATCTAACGGGTTTCCGACTTGATCATCAAAAATAGATGTAAAGTAGATTAAACTATCAGGTGTTCCCGCTGCATCTAAAGCGCCTTCTACTCGAAGAGTTAATCCACCATAAGAGCCTGACTGAGATTTGATTACTGTACCGGGCTCGATAGTTAATTTTGTACCGCTAGCAATTGTAATGTCTGACAAAAGAACTGCAGTAATATTATCATAGCCTGCGAATGTTCTGGATCTGATTATCCCGTCATTATTGAAAGTCCCTCCATGATAACCTATAGCTACCAATCCGGCATTTGCTAAAGTATTTCCGCTAAAAATCGGATCTGAAGAAAGGTCAAGTGCTATCGGAACAGAACCTGTATTCGTAAATGAATTATTTGAGATCGTTGGTGCAGACGTTCCTCTGGAATCAATTGCAAACTCATATGTGTTGCCAATGTCAGAGTTAGTAATTGAAATATCTGCATTATATAAGTTTAAAGCACCCCGAGGATAGATGACAGAACCGGATGAGCCATATTGAAAATTAGTATTATAATAAGCATATCTGATTTCGTTGTAATCGATCACTGAGGCATCTGAGTCCTCTCCCAAAGCAATTCCTCTCCAATCCCTGTTTCCCGGAACTGTGTTATTTCCGTCTTTATTAGTGTCATTCGGGTTTCCAACATTATCATCTTTTACAGAGGTAAAAACGATATGATCAGCAGAAGTACCATCGCTGGTTAATGTTCCTTTTACTCTGATTCCGGATCCTGTTGATTTAATGACAACTCCCGGTTCTATTTCCAGAATGGCACCGGTATCTACATAGAGTTCTCTAAGTAGCAAATAAGTTACGTTTGGTATAGAGGTAAAATTCCTTTTTGGAAGATAATTACTTCCTGTAATGGTAGTTCCGATTAATCCAATAGCATCATATTCATTGTTTGAAGATGAAAAAGAATTATTTGTAAATACGGGTTCACTGTCAAAAGTTAAAGCCACCGGAACCACTCCACTGCTTCCTATCGTATTATTTGTAATTGCAGCATCTGAACTATCTCTTAGTACAATTCCGTAATAGTTGTTATTAAATGTACTGTTGTCGACCTGAGAATTATTTTCTACCAATGTAATACCTCCTTGATAAGCTGAACTACTTGAATGAGGTACATATCCTGCAAAACTCACATTCACATGTTTAAAAGAACTACTTGTTGATTTTCCGTTAATTGTGATACCATTCCAGTCTCTGTTGCCGGGAACAGAAGCGGTACCATCATTATTAGTATCTCCGCCAATGTTATCATTACGATTTGAGGTAAAGTAGATAGGTTCTGCCTCAGTACCTTCAGCTATAATTACTCCACCATTCTGGGTATATAGCTGATGATTTTGATTAAATTTTAAAATATTCCCTTTCTTTATCGTCAAAGTATCTCCGGTAGTTACATACTTTGTACCACTTGGTAAATATGGAATACCCGGATTTTCTAGTGTAAAATTTACATCAATGTTAGAGGCGTGGCTCAGATATACTACGTCATTGTCGTTGCCGGTAAAATCATTGGTTCCTTCATAAGCGATGTACCCCTCAGAAGCTATATTTATTGGATATTCAGTATTGGTAATTGAAGAACCGTTTATTGTTGTATTTGTAGATTGTGTAATAGTTACTCCGCGATTGGAATCACTGATCGTAACAGTATCAAGCCTAACCTTACCTGCTCCTACATAAATGGCATCTGTTGCAAACTGTAGAGTTGAATTTCTTAAATGAATCCAACTCGTTGTAAAGTTGGTGATTATGCGATTCCAAGCACCTCTGGAAGTTCCCGTGTTTGCCGTAAATGTAACTCCGTTTCCAACCAAGGCTCCTGAAACGGTAAGCTGGGTTCCATTATCGAACTTTACTTCTACACCATCTTCAATAGATAATGTATCTCCATTAGTGATAGTTGTGCTTCCTACTATGACATAAGGACTCCCGGCTGTAGTCCAGGTTGTGTTAGTGGTAATGTTTCCGGAAATACTTGTTTGCGCACTAATATTGGCTCCAACAGTTCCAAAAAAAATTATAAGAATGGTAGCTTTTAAGAGTTTCATCGCGAATGAATTGAATTATGTTTTAAATGCCTGTTACAGGCTTCAACCCATTCTAACAATGAGATATTGAAATCTCACTACCGTATCATGTAGTATTTCAGGATTTAATTAAGTTGTAGCTAATTCCTTTAGCAACAGCTTCTGCTCTGTTCTTTGCTTCTAGTTTTCGATAGATATTACGAATATGATATCGTACACCATCTACAGACAGAAATATCTTATCTGAAATTGCTTTATAAGAAAGGCCTGAAGCAAGTTCTGTAAGTATTTCCAGCTCCATTTCAGACAAATCTACATCCAGATCCTGCTTTTTTTGGAATGAAGAAATTACCTTTCTCGCAATATTAGGACTCATAGGCGAGCCGCCATCTACTGCAACCTTTATGGCATCAATAAGCTCTGAAGGGGATGTTTTCTTTAAAAGATAGCCAACAGCTCCATTTCTTAAAGCTGTAAAGATCTTTTCATTCTCATCATGCATAGTAACCATAAGTGTGATCAGGTGCGGATATTTTTCTTTAAAAATTTTCACTCCTTCTGTCCCGTGAATACCCGGAAGCTCAATATCAAGCAGAAGCACATCACTTTTACCAAGCTGATTTTCTTCTAATGCCTCCTCACAACTTCCATAAGTACCTACTACACATAGATCTGCCTCAAAATCCAGAATGGTTTCCCATCCTTCACGCATATATTTGTTATCCTCAACTATCGAAATCTTAATCATAATTGAATTAAATACATTACTATATGAAAGTAACTACCGAAATGGGCAGTTATAAAATGATTTCCAATTTCCATTTAATACCCATTGGCTTTACCTGCTCACAGGTTAAAAAAGCTCCCATTTTCTTAGCCCGGTATTCTAAATTTGAAATTCCACTCCCTTTGGTCAGATCATTTTGAGACAATCCGATTCCATTATCTTCAATTTCTAAAATAAGTATTTTATCTTTTTTTAAGAGCGTTATTTTAGAATGCGTAGCCTGCGAATGCCTAACCACATTCGTTACAATTTCCTTAAATATAAGCCATATGTCTTGCCTGATCCTGTAATTTTTAAGAGCAGATACAGAATCATCGAGTTCAATTTCATAGTTAATTCCTTTACTTTCATACATTTCTGAAGCATAACGTTTACACTTTGCTAAAAAGGATGACCAATCGTCATTGACAGGATCTATCGCCCAAATGATATCGTTAATTTTTTCCTTTGCTTCTATCGCACTCTTATCAATTTTCTGAAGAAATTCTTTTGTCTTCTCCGGGTCATTTCTTTTTGCTGCTTCACTGAAAAAACTTATGCTGCTCAAGGTTCCGCTTAAATCATCATGCAGATCTTTAGAAATTCGTATTCTCGTTTCTTCTTCTTTAAGCAAGTAGAACATTCTATATCTGAATAAAGTGTAAGTCATTAGAAATAAGACAATTATTACACCCAAAATAAAGTACCATGTTTTCCAAAGTGGCGGGGATATATAGAATGAAATTGTATTTGAATGAGCGTTCACTTCGCCTTCCACACCCAGAGTTCTGAGTTGAAAATTATAATCACCGGACGGTAAACCCGAAAAATTAACACTTCTCCTTTTGTTAACAGAAACCCAGTTTTCACTCAAACCTTTGAGCCTGTATTCTAATTTATTCTTTTCTGAGTTTAAGAAATTCAGATAGGAAAAATCGAACTGGATAAAATCCTGACCTTCTTTGAACCTGAAGTATTTTTCAGTGATTGTATTATAAATTTCACCATCTACATTCATTTGATGAACAACAATTTTCCCGGGTACATATTCATCTTCTATTTTTGACGGTTCAAAAACAGTGAAGCCCTTTACCCCACCAAAATACATCCTCCCTTTTGAATCTTTGAAGAAAGCGCCTCCGTTAAATTCGTTACTCAGTAGCCCATCAGACTTTGAATAATTTACGAAATACTTACTTTCAGGATTGAATTTTGAAATACCAGAATTGGTACTCAGCCATAGATTTTGTTTCTGGTCTTCCAGTATTCCATATACTACATCACTTGGCAATCCATCATTGGTTGTATATGCTTCAAATGAAAAATTATCAGGATCGAATTGATATAAACCGGAATACGAACCCAACCATATTCTGTCTTCTGTGTCTGTATAAATCACCTGTATCCGTTCAGGAACTCTTTTCGCTTCATCCGGCTCTATTTTCTTGAAACTTGAATCTGCTCTGTTAAACATCACCAAACCATTTGCAAAAGTACCTAATAGCACACCAGAGTCTTTTAGCAACTCAATAGCAAGTACTCTGTCCGCTTTTAAATATTCCGGAATAGTTTTTATATCCTGCACTTTATTATTTTTGATCAAATAGAATCCTTGATAAGCACCGGCCATAACATCATTATCAGAATCGGTTTCAAGACTAAGAATACTTTTGTCTTCCAGGTTATTGATCTCTGTTACCCGGTTTAGCTCAGACTGATCTTCAATTTTCTTTAACCCTGAACCATCTGTTGCTACCCACAATGATCCATTCCCACTTTTCTCGATGGCAATAATGCTTTCCTTCCCAAATGCTTTTACAGTATTGAAGGACTCATCCGATAGATCAAATGTTAATAGCCCGTTTTGTTCCGTTCCTATTAATATTTCCCCGTTGTCTGATTCATTGAACGAAAGTATTACATCAGAAATAAGCTCCTGATCTGTATTTTGGCTGGAGTAGCCCTGAAATTGAAATCTGTCCTCATGAAAATTACTAAAACCGGCGTTGTTGGTTCCTATCCAAATTATTCCGTTAGAATCCTCATAGAGGCTCCTGATACTTGAGCTCTGCAATTGAAATTCACGTTGAATAGAGGGAGTAAAGTGAAATAAAATTTCTCCTGATGAGCTTGTTAAAAAGATTCCCTCTGAATCAGTAGCGACCCAAATATTTGACGATTTATCTATTGAAATATCAGAAACCTCAAGTCCTCTGAATTTTTCATTTAAGAATGAAATTTCATCAGTATTAATATCCAAGACATAGACACCGTCATTTCTGGAGCCAATAAGAAGTTTGCTTTCATTATTGAACTCTAAAGCCCTGATTTCCTGATCTTTTAAATAGACTTTTTGGTTCGTTGAATTCAGCCTTCGTACACCATTTGAAGTTGCTAAAACCACCTCACTCGAATAAGATTGTACATCCCAGATTGTAGAACCCAACTGTTGTTCTCTTGTAAGATTTTTAGTCTCCTTATCATATTTGAACAGTCCATCAGAACGGGTTCCGATCAAAAGTGAGCTCTCTGAAATTTCGAGACTTGTGATATTACTTATACGTTCACAATCACTTGAAACAACAAGTTCACATAAACTTATAAAAGTGTTGGTTACTGGGTTTAAACGATCAACACCCCCACCATCGGTACCAACCCAAATAAAGCTTTCTCTATCTTTTACCAGAGATCTTACTGACCTGTTGCTTAGAGAATTAGAATCGCCATAAACCGGATAATAACTCACAAAATTATTATTATCGAACCGATTCAATCCATCCCTGGTGCCTATCCAAATATACCCAAGATCATCCTCTAGGAACGAATACACAGTTGATTGAGACAACCCATCTTCGATGGAATAGTTTTTGAACTTAAAGGATACATTCTGAGCTTTAATATCAATTAAAAATAATACTAAAATGCTCAATATAAACAGCCGCATATAAGGCCAATTAATAGTTGAACTAAATTAAAAACTTCAGTAATAAATTTATGTATGAACTACGTTCATTTTGTGTTTAAAACCAGTTCCCATTTCGTACCTTTTCCCGGTTCGGATTCCAGAATCAGATTACAGTTTTTGCTAATGGATGATACTCTTTTTTTAATATTGGTCAACCCGTTTCCTTTATAATTCTTTTCTGTATCAAACCCAATACCATTGTCTTCAATTACAATTATAAATCTATCTTTATCTGATTTAAAGATCACTTTTGCTGTGGAAGATTCAGAATGACGAACCAAATTGGTTATAATTTCCTTAAATACTAACCACAGATCTTTTCTGCCTTTAATATTTATGGGTATTATGGCTTTAGTATCTATATCAATATTGTAAGTTATATCTTTGCTTTCGAACATTTCTGCTGCAAAGCGTTTACATTTTGTAAGAAAAGATTCCCAATCATCATTACCTGGATCAATAGCCCAAATTATGTCATTGATCTTCTCTTTCGCTTCAACAGCACTTTCATCAATTCTCTGTAGAAATCTGTTCGTTCCTTTAGGCTCATCCCTTTTCGCAGCTTCACTAAAAAAACTAATACTACTTAATGTGGCACTCAGATCATCATGCAAGTCTCTTGCAATTTTGTTTCTCGTTCGCTCTTCTTTTAATAAAAAATGTACTCTGTAGCGATATAGTATATAAGAAGACAACAATACCAATAAAATTATAATAATAGCATTTCGGGTCTTTACGGTACCCAGTTCAGTGGTCACATCAGCTAACTCTTGGTTTTTTGCCCTCATTTGAAAACGTACTTTAGAATTAGCTTCTTCTCTGGCATCCACTCTTTCTCTCAATAAATCACTAACTGTTTCACTGGTTTTAGTAAGATCATAAGCCTTTTTATAATCACCAAGCTCGGTATATATATCAGCCTGAAGAGTGTAAGCATCGATTTTAAGAGGAGTTTCAGGAAGTCGTTCGAGTATCTTCAGGGCTTCATCTAACTGTAAAAGTGCTTCGCTATATTTATTTTCTTGTTCAAGCAATTTGGCTCTCAAAAAAAGGATATGAAATTGAGTAAAAGGTTGAACCCTTTGTAACTCTCTGGTGCCCACTTCTTGTAATACAGAATCTGATTTGAAATATTCTTGTTTATCGTAATAAGCTTCCGCTAGAAAAAAATAAGCGGTTATATCTCTGTACTGCGTCTGTTCTTGAAGAGAGATTGCTTTTTTGATGTAGAAAAGTCTTTCATCGTAATTACCCAGGTTCTTTTCCAGATCAGAATAACTTTTTAAAACAGCAATTTGAACAGGAAGAGCAATATTTGTTTCATCTAAACAAGGTTCAAGGTATAATTTGGCATCTTCCAATTTACGATCAACTTTAAATGCATTACTGACACTTATCCTAACTCTACACTCTCTTTCTTTCGACGTCTCTATTTCCAACATCTGCTGATATCTTTGAACTGCAATTTCAGTTGCTCCAACCCGCATATAAAGGTCTGCCAGCATGTTTAAAAGATTATTAATGTCTTCGTTACTTAAATTAACCTCTTCACTTTTGGCTATTTCAATCGCTTGAATCAAAGTTTCTTCAGACTCCAGGTAATTATTTTTTTGGGTGTGAATTCGAGATTTTAGATTAAAAGCTCCTACAAGCTTCGTTTTATTATCCAGTTGTTGAAACTTTTGAATGGACGAATTAATAGCTTTCATTGCAGAGTCTGGATAAGGCAGTACAAGTAGATTAGCTTTAAGGAAATCTGAATAAGCACCTAACTTAAGCTCCGGTAAACCGCTTAATGCATTCATTCTTTTTAAAGCAGCTTCTGAGCTATCCGGATTCCGTCTTAGATGATGCATTGCATACTTTGTATATAATTCAAGTATCGAATCAGGATTATCTGTAGAGTTTAAACTTTCCTCTAATTGTAAATATAATTCTTGGGGCGACGAAGGCCTTGTCGTTCGCTGTTGTGCATGCAGTCCAATAGCCATTGAACTAAGAATGATACCCACAATCAATCTTATCATATCAATTATCCTAAAAATTGTCCTAGATTTTTTACTAGAAATAGGATAATAAAACGAATTGACATATTCAGCACTAAGTTATAAAACTGAAAATATCAAACAGCAATAAGATTCCTGTTGATGCCTTTGGTCACAGCTTCGGTTCTGGAGTTTACTTCCAGCTTTTTGTAAATACCCCGGATATGGTGCCGGACGCCATCTACTGAAAGAAAAATTCTTTTCCCAATTTCTGCGTAGGATCGTCCTGTAGCCAGTTCTCTGAGAATTTCCAGTTCTCGTTCTGATAATTGATTTTCAGGTGGAAGAGATTTTACATGAAAGGTTTGTATTACTTTCCTTGCAATATTGGGAGTCATTGGAGAGCCTCCTTTAAATGCCTGCCTTATTGCTTTTACCATATCTTCGGGAGAAGTTTTTTTTAATAAATAACCAACAGCTCCTGCTTTTACCGCATTAAAAATATTATCATCGTCATCAAAAACCGTAGCCATTATTATTTCTGCGCTCAGGCCTTTCTTTTTTATTTTTTTTACTCCTTCAATTCCGGAGATACCGGGTAATTCTATATCCATTATGATTAGGTCGCATTTCTTCAAATCCTCTGAATCCCATGCGTCTTCAACCGATTCATAACTTCCAATAACACACATGTCTTTCTCTAAATCGATGAAGGTTTCCCAACCCTCTCTCATGTATGGGTTATCCTCTACTATCCCTACCTTGATTATTTTTTCCATATTTGATTAGATTTTATTTTCAATATATCTAAACGTGATGAGTATTGAGCTACATGATGATGTGGTACCTAAACAGGAACTACAATATTCCACTTTGTACCTTCAGAAGGTGTTGAATCCAGGTTAAGCTTTCCATTTATGGTTTCTACTCTTTTTTTGACGTTGTTAATACCATTTCCTGTTTTCTGAGTATTTACATCAAACCCCTTTCCTTTGTCTCTTATCGTAATATTCAACTTCCCTGATTCTGTTGTAAAACGAATAAGAACATATTCTGCATCTGCGTGTTTAATAATATTCGTGATGATCTCTTTAAATATGAGCCACAGGTTCTTTCTGAGTTCCATTTCCAGATTCCCGGGAATATTTTCATCCATTTCTAAAGCATATTCGATGCCCTGTGCCTCAAAAATATCTGACGCATGCCGGCGACACTTAGTTAAGAAGTTAGTCCATTCATCATGAGTTGGATTAATGGTCCATACAATATCACTTATCTTTTCTTTAGCTTCGTCTGCACTTTTTTCTATTAAACTGATAAACCGTTTCTGGTTTTTCATATCAGGATTTTTAGTAATTGCTTTTGCAAAATTACTGATACCGATCAAAGTTCCGGAAAGGTCGTCGTGCAGATCATCTGCTATTCTGTTTCGGACCCGTTGGATTTTAAGAATTTGGTTGAGCCTGATTTTGTAGATCATGTATAGAAATCCAACAATTAATATCACGTATAGGCTATATGCCCACCACGTTCGATACCAAGGTGGAAGGATCTTAAACTTAAATTCATCAGGAATTCCTTCCTTATTAAAAATATTTTTACTCCTTACCTTAAAAATATAATCCCCTTCCGGAATATTTGTATAAGCCTTCTGAGTATTTGAAGACCATGAACTCCATTTATTATCAAATCCTTCGAGCTTATATGAATACACATTTTGCTCTGGATTTAAAAAATTAGCTGCCGCATAGTTAAACCTTATTTCTTGTTTACTGTAATTCAGCAGCGTCATATTTTCAAGCTTCCCAAACCCGGCATAAATTAACGAGTCATTATTTACTACCAATCGCGTTATATTTGTATAAAAGGGTTTATGTGTTACATCATATTCATTTGAAATAGAAATAACCTTGTTTTCTAAACCAAACCAAGTTTGATTTTCTGAACAAGAAATAGAATAAACACCTTCAGTATTCCCAATATTATTGAATATATCTTTTTGAACTATATGATTGTTATTTTCATAATCAATTTTGAATAACTCAGCTTCCGATCTCAACCAAATTGCTTTGTTACAATATTCCATCTGAGTAACACTCTTAAAATTCTGTAAAGGTTTTTGATCAATTTTTTTTACTTGATCTCCCTCTAATTTATATATGCTATCTGAAGTACCTAAAAGGATTGTATCCTTTATGCTATTCATTATATATATGTTGCCTACATCATCAGAAATTGGAATTATAGTTTTCTCTTTATCTGAAAGACTCAATTTTGCTATTTTATTATTCCCTTCATATGCAAAAAGGTAATTGTCATTTATGATCCAGTTAATCGGATATTTGAAATCTTCAATGAATAGATTTTCCTCAAAGTCTTCATTATTTATGTTTATTAAGTACAGTTTTTCTTTTGACCATCCCAATAAACTTGAATCATTAACTGTTATAATTTTTTCAAATACTGTAGAAGAAATTTGATTTAAATCGTCGTTATTAATTTGAAATAATCCCTCAAAAGTAGCAGAATATATTTTATCCGAAAGTTTCACAGAGTTATAAACCTGTACCGGATTTATATTAATTTTCCTGAATTCTTCACCCTTGTCCTTTATATAAAACCCTTTATTTGTGATGACATGAGTGAATTTATTTGAATGATAGATTCCTGTTACCAAACCTTCAATTCCATAGTTATTGTCATAAACCTGCAAGCCTTTTTCTGAATGTAGAACAGAAATACCATCATCCAGCATAGCCCATAATAAGTCTTGTTTATCTACAAATAATCCATAAACATGAGAATCATTGAGACCTCTTTCTTTGGTAAGTATTTGATCAATTTTTCCTTCTAAATTTAAAATTACAATTCCACCGGTAAGAGTAGCTACTGCTATTTGATTGTTGTTAAGCTTCAACATTCGGTATCCTAAATGGGTTTCCAAATACGGTTCAGAAGATGTTGAAAAACTTTCGAGTTGATATCCATTAAATACTTGTAATCCCTTATCTCTAAAGTAAATCAAAAGTTGTTCATTTATCGGTAACATGCCATAGATTTCATCGTCTCTGAATGCCTCAGATGAATCGATCAGTACCTCATTTAAGTCATTGATCCTATATATCCCCTTGTCCAATTGAACAACAATCCTATCATCAATTAAAAAGGAATTTCCTATCTCTGTTTTTTTTTGATGAACATAAACAGTATCCGTTACTTCATCATACATCATTAATTGAGATTTGGAACGAAAGTAGACTTTGTTATCTAAATAATGAGTTTGCCTTACATATAAAAACCCGTGAAATAACGAATCCATTTTAGGTAGTAAAGATCTGAATTTCATTCGGTTTAATGAGTCTGGGTACAAATATCCAATATCTCCCTCCCCTCCGGTGTAGACCCTGCCTGTTTTGGAAATAGCAAGTGAATACACAGTTTGTCCTTTTGGAACATGGATATAACTCCAATTTACTCCATCAAATAAGTTGATGGCATTGGAATTCCCAAGAATCATTCTGCCATCATCCAATTGAATAGCATCCCAATGTTGTCTGGAATTCGCAAAATCTTCTACAGTATAGTTTTTTGAGACATAAGCTTTCTGAGCCAAAGCATTATATGTCGAATTTTGGCAGAGTAATACAAAAAAAAATAATGTTATATATTTATATATAATATCAGCCTGGATGTTTTACTAGGGGATCCACATCTGTAACGCTTCCGGCATTTTTATAATGAATTATTAAAGTAAAATCATTTCCTCTTCTTTTAACTTCAATATGATGTGGAGCTCTTCCCATTTTTTCACCAAAAGCATATACAAAACCTTCGCCCTTGGAATTATTAGGAATCTTGTCTAACTCAATAATTATTTTTACTTCCTTATTAATATCATAATTGGCGAATTCTAGTTCATCAGGTAAGCTGGTACTTCCTTCTTTTCCAATTTCAGATTCACCTTTGGGACCAATTCCTGATCTAGGTCCACCATCAATCTCAGCGAAAACTTTAATATTTTTATTAAGATCGTTATTAAAAATAGGCTTTGGCATAATGTATATTTAATTAGTAGTTAAAATTATAATAGTTATTAAACTGACTTCAAAAACTACATAATTATGCAGTTTAGTTATCAAATAACTCTTTATAACCTGTTGAACCAACAAATTCTCTTTTATACTGACTATTTGAGTTCAAACCGCTTTCAATTAAGTCATTTACATCCTTTTTTACAATCTCAACCCTTGCAAACCCTCTGTAAACTCCATCTTTCATCACAGCTTCTGTACGATTAACTCTGGCTTGTTCTTCAATCTTACTATGCGCATTGCGCAACATCAGGAGAAAATTCGGTTCTTTAACTATGGTTGACCCATCCCTTTCCAGTTCAGATCTTACATCTTCTAATTCTTTAGCAATGTAGCTTTCCAGTAAAGCACGGGCTTCTTTCTCTGCTCTTGTTTTTGCCATATCTGCATCAGATGCCACAGCTGTAGCACGGGCATAAAAATCTGTTGAGTCAGATGAAAACTCATATGCTCCATACCAGGACGGGTAAAGAGCACTGGTTTCTGATGGATTATTATTGGAAAGTTCATTAGCACCGGAACATGCAATCGTTAAAAATACTACGCTCATTAGTGCCGTTTTGGAAAAGTTTTTCATCAATTATCTTTTAGTTCTATATAACCACGGGCACTATCATCATCAAGCACCTCTATAGTTACAGCCTTATTCTTATTTAAATTTTCAGTGATAAGTTCTTTTAAACTTTCGAGATCTTCAACCTCAATTTCATCTACAGAAATTATTTTCTGATTCTTTTTTAAGCCTCTGTTCCAAGCCTCTGAATACTTATAAACTTTTGAGACGATCAACTGATTTAGCTGTCCGTTTTGAACAGGTACTTCGATGACTCTGAAGCCAAGATCGAATTCATGGAAATCCACATCCAACTCAAAGACTTCAGGTTCATTTTCTTCTTCTTGCGGAGATTCCGGAATCCCAACCAGATCATTGATCTGTTGTTGCTCAAGCATTTTTAGTTCAACGGATTGACTGAATTCTTGCCCATCCCGCCAGATCGTAAGTTCAACTTTTTCACCGGGTCTTACGATGGCAATTTTTTCCTGAAGCTGATTCGATTCATTTACTTCCACTCCATTCACTTCCAGAATTACATCTCCAAGTTCTAAACCTACTTCATAAGCAGCACCATCTTCTGTAATTACGATGATCTCCACTCCTTTTACTTCTTCCAGTCCAATATCCACTGCTCTGTTGTAATCTACGGAAGCGATACTGACTCCAAGCAAAGCTCTGCGAACTTCACCAAATTCAATCAGATCTGTAGCCACTTTCATAGCTAAGTTCACAGGTACAGCAAAACCATATCCCTGATAACTTCCACTTTGAGAAGCAATCGCGGTATTTATTCCTACTAATTGTCCGCTGGTGTTAACTAAGGCTCCGCCACTATTCCCCTTGTTGATTGCAGCATCGGTTTGAATAAAACTCTCTATTCTGAAATTGTCGTCAATGATCTGAACATCCCTGCTAAGTGCACTCACAATACCGGCAGTCACAGTAGATCGAAGCCTGAATGGATTCCCGATCGCCAAAACCCATTCTCCAACATCCACAGATTCTGAGTTACCAACAGTAATTGCTGAATGATTCTCCCCTTCTATTTTAATAACTGCCAGATCTGTACTGGGATCTAATCCGACAACTTTTGCCGGATATTCTCTTTTATCGTTCAATACTACTTTAATGCCTTTATCTACCGCATCTTCAATTACATGATTATTGGTAAGGATATAACCATCGCTTGTTATTAAGACTCCGGAACCCACCGTTCGTGCTCTGCGAGGAATAACACGGTTCCAAAAATTATCTGAACTGCTCTCTCCGTTTTCTGAAACAGGGATAATGGTTTCAATATACACAACAGACGGAGTTACATTAGTTGCTATGGTTTTGAAAACGAACCGGGGATCAATGTCTGCTAATTCTTCATCTTCAAAAAAGGGTGATTCGCTTTTCTTAATTTCAGTATATCGTACTTCTGAAAGCGGAGCCAGATCATCATTAATAGTGTATAAAGCAAACAATGTCCCTATCGATACCCCAATGAGGATCAAAAGTATCCCGGTTAAAAATCTGTCTCTCTTTCTCATGATCAAGTCTCCTTTAGCATCTGTTCAAAAATTGTATCTGATCTTCTATCCTTAAAACCTTCAATATGGTATTTAAAGTAAACATCTAAATGATGAATAAGTTGCTTTAATTCCACATTTGCAAAATCGATATTAAAAATTTCAGTATTCCTGGAATTAACTCCAACTTTTAAAAACAGCGCCTGGTTTTTGGTTAGCTTGTATGATAATTCTGAATCAGGATTTTCGGTTAATGTTCCACTACTAATATTCAGATAAACTGTTTCATTTTCATTGATCTTCTGAACCACTAAACCCACTCCGGCTATTTGAGCAAGTCTTAATTGTACATAAGGGAAAACTGATAGTGTTACCGGTTCTGCATCGCCAAGCCATTGTATAAAAGTACTTGAAAATAAAAACAGCTGATCATTTTCTTCATTCTCATGTATAAGTTGAGAAATAAGCTCTAGAGTTGAATAAAGTATGGAAGCTCGTTCAAAGTCTTTTCTGAAGTTTAAAGACTGGTATTCAATGGAAGCTTCGGCAAGTGTTTGAATATTTCTTGAGGCTTTGTAGTAATAAGTAACCTCGAGTATATTTCCAACTTCAATAGTTCCTGCCAGCTTGTTTTTAGGCTTTTTAGCACCTTTTGCAATTAAAGCGATCTTTCCGTGCGTTTGGCTTAGTACCGTAATTATCTTACTGGAACCCTGATAATCGATAGAGCGAAGTACAATAGCTTTTGAGGTTGTGATCATGCGTAGAATCTATCCCAACAAGCTATAAAATGAAACTTTTATTCAGGAATATTTACGCTGCAGCAAATTTATTTATAGCTCTTTTTAAGGTTCTGGAAAGTTCTTCGGGTTTAGCAGGTTTTTGTACCAGTTGCTCTATACTCAAAGAATTTGCTCTTTCAATTACACTTTTCTCCGTTGTGGATGAAATGTATTGGAATGGCACCTTAATGTTTGGATACAGATCTTCAATTTTTTTATGAAGAGTAAACCCGTCCATGCCGGGCATTTGTATATCTGAAAGAATTATATTCGGAATAATATACTCCAACATTTCCAATGCTTTATATCCGTCAGAAAATAAAAGAACTAAAAATCCTCTCTGTTCCAACATTCTCCCTGTAAGTACTCGGTAAGCATCATTGTCTTCAACAATAAATACTATTGGTTTTGTTATTTCTCTACGCATTTTTTTAGTCTCAATTATCAATTTTAACAGTAAATGTTACTACTCCGGTTCCCCCGGGTTGCAATGTTCCTGTAAATGTCCATTTTATGCCGCCTGCAGTACCTACAGATGGGCTTGTAATCGTACAATCGGTTAGATTGTTTGGCAAACTCCCACAAGCTGCCGTATTGAAAGTTGTGTAATTTGGTGTGTTATCAATAATTTCAAGAGAGCTTATTGGTTCATCTCCGTTATTTTGATAACTAACCGTATAAGTTAAAGTTGCTCCCGGCAATGCCTGATTTTGATCTACAGTTTTTATCAGAACCAAACCTGCTTCGCTATTATTTACCGTAACAAGATCACTTCTGGATAGATTTTGTTCGATCACCGGTGAAGTATTGGAATAACTCATCACTGCAGAGATTGTAGTATTACTTGTTGACCCGTTATTAAGCCCCTGAGGGACACTAACTTTCAGCAACAAACACAATGTTTGTTGAGCTGTAACAACTACAGGAGTACTCCCGTCCAGAATTGTTTCACCACTATCTACAGAACCATTACAATTCAAATCATTGTACAGTACAACGGGCCAGGTTACATTACTTGGGTTGTTTACAGAGTTCGTTGTAAATATTATACTTCCGGCTGTATTTGCTTCAAATGTGTGCTGGAAGAAAGCAGTTGCTCCCGGAAGCACATTCTGACTACCATTTGTATTAAATGTACTCACTTGTACATCAGCAAAGTCTACACCTATATACGAAGAACCAACTGTGTTTGTAAAAGTTGTGATATCAGTATTTTTGTCATAAGAACCGGATGTAGTACCTGATGCCCCGCCTATAGTCAGATATGCAGCTTTATTTTCTTCTTGAATTTTAACAGTTCCACCGCTTGGTACCGTTGATTTCGGGATGTACAGTTCATAAGTACCATTGGCATTCGCTGTTGTTTGTTCAATCAATACATCAGAACCCGTTAATGCTTTAACGACTGTACCATTAATCCCAATCTCCCCTCCATTTTTCACAGCGTCATTAGCTGTTCCGCCACCGATTCCGTTATCAGTAAAAACAGTACCTGTAACTTTTGAACCTTCGTAATCACCAAAGTTTTGTTGTGCAGGAAGGTTGTTAACTATAACTGTTCTTAAATTCGGCGTAGTTGAAATATGATCGGTCGGATCTGTTTCCGCAGGCGTGCAAACATCCGGTGTAGGAACACTTTGTCCAAAGGATTCAATCAAGTCGTACTCGCCATTGAGAACGTTGCTGAATTGATAGAATCCATTCGCATCAGTAAGAACACTCTTACAGTTATTCAGATTTTTGTTAAAAAGAACAATAGTAACATTTTCAATACCACTTTCGCCACCTTCTCTTAGCGCGTTGTGGTTGTCATCTTTATATACATATCCGTTTACGGTAACTCCGGTGGCTACAACTCGTTGGTTGGTCGAAAATTCAGAAGTGTTGTTTCCGGAATCAAAGGTAAGTGCGGTTATTCTGTCATTAACAACTATACTTGTTGAAGAAACAGTAAATGTTTCACTGAATGTACCGTTTGCATTCGTATTGATAGTACCGATCAGAGTTTGTCCCTCTCCATGAGGGCGAATTAACGAACCACCTTCTTCTATTAATCCCTCTTGATTTCCGTCGTCAGCAGCTTTATAAATTTCAATAGTATAAACACCGGTTAACCGCGTTGAGTTTTTACCGATATAACCCTCAACTGTAAGCTGGTTTCCATCTATAGTAGCTAAAGTAAATACAGGATAATCGAGGCCTCTGTTTGGTTCTGTAGTGGCGTTTTCTATTACACCATCGTTAGGAGATACACCGTCTGCTTGCCCGTTACCGGAAGTAACGATATCGATTGCAAGTCCTTTATTATTTGAGAAGCTGTTTTTAGTAATAAATACACCTTGTTGTGGTTGAGCATCCGGGAAACTTAAACGAACCCCGGCTCCTTTATATGGACTTGAAGAGTAATCTGTTCCATTTCCTGTAATAATATTTTTCTCAATTAGTGTACTCGATACTCTGTTCAGAATATTAATACCCGTTGTTCTTTGATCTCTGATGGTATTATTTCTGATCGTGTTACCGGTAGTCAGCGTTCCGGCAATATTACCCAATTCTATACCTGCTCCACCGTAAACATCACTTCCATTGGTTTTTCCATTTTCGTGGAATAAGTTCTGGGTAATTGACCATGTTCCGACTCCTTCTAATCCATCTGCATTATTTACAGATAAACCGGCTCTGTAAACCTCATTTTTAGTGAATTGAATAGTGGCATTTCCATTTTCTGATCTCACCCCACTGTCTTTTGTGTAAGCGATATAGTTTCTTTGAATCAAAGGTGTTTGCGAACCTGATCCGGTAATCAAAATACCAAGATCAGATTGATTAAGTCCTGTTGGATCAGTTCCGTCTGCTCTGGTACCAATCATATTATTTTCAATAGTTCCACCTGCAACATTAGCCAGTGAAACGGAACGACTATTATTAAACAGAGCGAAATGTCTTAATACAACAGCTCCTGTACTGTTAATAGAGAGTGCGTTATTTCCAACATCATTAAGATCTACTTCCAGTTCCTTTCTTTCAAAAGTGTTTAATGAAATTCCGTCAAGACCAACTGAGCCGCCGGTTCCAACCGTACCGGAGTTAGGATTCAGGATTGAAAGCGGAGAGTTCAGGTCAAAAGAACGACCGTCAAGTGTTGTAAGAGGATCTGTTATTGCAGGAAGTTCAGAGCTTAGTGTAATTTTCCACCAGTTGCCTCCACTACCTGTTTCATTAGTTGCTACAGACGGAACAAATCTCATCGTATTAGCGCCTGAGATCTCGTTAGCATTAGTAATGAACTGTCTCAATGAACCCTGAATGCTTCTGTTTGAAGAAAGATCATCATCGCCATCTCTGGTATCAGTAACCACATTAAAACTGAATCCAAAGTTAAGCCCGGAAACATTATTACTTGCCATAGTGAACTTTGCCACATGTTCAGCGTTTGCAAGATCAGCATTTGATGGATCCGTTCCAACGGGCAGGTTATCAGATTGATTTCCTCTTCTACCTCCAAAGCAATTCCCTGCGGAACCTTTTGTTCCAATTCCACCTGCTCCATCTGAACAAAGTGCTCCTGTCGGGGCATAAACTTGTTCAGCCCAGCTTGCGCCGTTTGTCAGATTTCCTGTTTTAGAATTTACAACTACCCAATAGTCAGCATCTTCTCCGATCT
Organism: Balneola sp.; assembly: GCA_965215865.1. Lineage (GTDB taxonomy): Bacteria > Bacteroidota > Rhodothermia > Balneolales > Balneolaceae > Balneola. Next base: position 1,594,790 of record OZ244125.1, on the reverse strand, counting down.
GAAATGTAAATGCACCAGAAATAGTAGTTGTATCGGATCTTAAGAATACATCATCACTACCGTCAGCCAGGCCATCACCACCATCTTTGAATAAATGAACGATCACATCTTTTACTGCTTGTTGATCACCGGAAGCATCACCAAAATTTGTATCTCCGTCAGTAATTCCATTTCCTGTTTTGTCTCTGAAAACAATCCCTTGTACAGTATTGCTGATATATATAGCTACTTTAGAAGTATCGTTCGCCTGATTTGGGTCAAACTGATTCAGTCCCAACAGGTATGCTTTATTTACCAGAGAATCAGCTGTTACACCTGAGTTTACGCTTGCTTCCACAGTCATTGTTACCGAACTGCCGTTGTTAAGAGTACCGATCGACCAGATCTTATTGATCTGGTTGTAAGTTCCCTGACTTGGACTTGCTTGCACTAAAGCCAATCCGGAAGGTAATGTTTCATTAACATCTACTTCGGTAGCTCTTTCAGGTCCATTGTTTGTAACTGTAATAGTGAAATTTATGGATTCGTTTTCCAGCGGATTTGCATTATCCACTGTCTTAGTTACGGAAATATCAGCATCACGAGTAGTTACAACTTCAGGGTCAAAATCCTGATTTCTACATTGGACGAAATCAATATCCACTAAACGGTCAATAGTATAACCATTTGTTAAATTGGATCCGGTTCTGAATTCAAATACAGAAGTATAATTATACTTTATATACGCCATATGATCGAAATCTAATGACCCGTTTCCATCTGTTGCCGGAGTAGAAGTAAAGAACTGGAAAGCACCTGAAGTAGTTTCAGTAAGATTATTCCCACCCTGAACAGAATTAGACTGATTCTGAGTAAATCCTAAGAAATCACGAATAGTTTGAGTGTTATCATTCTGATTTACAAAACCATCAATGTCCAATGCAGTCATTGCAAAATTCTTTTTTACAGGATTCGTGGTTCCTGTAGCTACAAATTTAACTTCCCAGTCAATATAACCTCCACTTTGAGTAGCCTGGAATAGCGGACTGAAATTTGCTGCACTATTACCTGAAGTATTATTATCAATATTACTCAGAGTAGCATTGCTGATTGCTTTTATTTTCACCAAGGCATCAAGTCCCGACGCAATATTATTAAATCTGTAAACCGCGTTTACCTGCCCGCCAATACCTTGCTCTAATGTATTATTACTGAAATTAAATAAAGGTGGCTCACTACAGCTTAATCCTGAGGAGGGATCAAATACTATAATATCAACTTCTGCACTATTGTTACTTTGATTACCATCACCACCCGTAAAATTTGAGAAGCTAGCAGTATTTTTGATCGTATTTCCTTCCTGCCCTGTATTAACTGTGGCTTTTATGGTAAGTGTTGCAGATTGTAATCCGGAAAGCGAGCCTATATCCCAAATTCCTGTTCCGTTTGTATAACTACCTAATGTTGTAGTACCCGAAACGAAGGTTAATCCTGCCGGAAGTTGGTCTGTAACCTCAACATTACCTACTGCATTTCCTTTTTCATTTTTTGCAGTTATGGTATACGATACAGTATCACCAACTGAAGGAGAAACATTATCCACAGCTTTTGTAACAGAAACATCAATTATGTTTTCTGAAACCGGATCATTAAAATTGTTAATCTCACAAGGATCAAAACTTAATCTGTATAAACGATTTGAAGTTGATCCCCCACCCTGTATACCTGCTCTGAATCTGAATTTCGGTTCATTAGTGTACGCACTGTATACCGTATGGTCTGAAAAATCAGGGTCTGTGGAAGATACTCCATTGAAATTATCAGGCGTGTAGGTAGCGTAAATTCCTGCTGAACCAATAACAAGGTCAGTTGTACTTTCGATGGTGTAGGAACTCAGATTTTGAAAACCGACGTATTCTTTCAGACTTCCACCTGTACCATCCACATCACTGGAGGTTGCCGCAAAAGACAAGTACTTCTCAACATTTGTAACTGAATCATAAAATGAAATCTCAAAATCCATGAAAGCATCATTGCCATCAGCACTTTGAATTCGCGGAGAAAATGCTTCGTTAAAAGCCGTTGTACCACTGGTTTGATCAATATCAGTTATAGTCGCGTTATTATCAGTTATAATTTCGATACGTGCATATACTCCAGGAAGTACCGAATCAAACTTATAAACCGCTCCAAGTTGTAAAGCTGTACCACTTTCAAGAGTGTAATTTGTAAATCGAAGTAACGGACGATCATTACAAGATGTAGGAGCACTTGCTTCGTCTACTGTAATATTAACCGTGGATGAGTTATTTGAATTATTTGGGTCATTCTGATCAAGCGTCTGAACGGCAGCAGTGTTAGCTATAGTGTTTCCTTCTGTATTTTGATCTACTCTAGCATTAATAACTAAAGACGCACTAGCTCCATTTACAAAAGTACCTATATCCCAAATTCCTGTCGAATTATTATATGTTCCCACACTCGGATTAGCACTTTGAAAAACTACTCCGGATGGAAGCTGATCAATGATCTTCAGATTTGAAGCATCTCTTGGCCCCTGATTGGTAACAGAAATTGTATAGTTAATAAAATCACCTTCAATAGGAACCGAATTATCTACAATTTTGAGTACCTGAATATCTGCAGCTTCAGCAACTACTGTAATCCCAGCTGAAGCAGAGTTATTATTTAACTCGGGATCATTCTCATTTAACTGAGTAATTTCAGCATTATTAGTGATCGTATTTCCTTCTGTTCCGTTATTAACAGTAGCAACAATAGTTAATGTAACTGTAGTAGTATCACCTTCAGCTAGAGTTCCAATATTCCAAACATCAGTTGAGGTGTTATATGTACCCTGACTTGCAGTATGAGATTGATAGGTAATTCCATTTGGCAAATCATCTGTAACCTGAATATTTGTTGCTTCAAACTCTCCAGGATTAATAACGGATACAGTATAAGTGATTGTTTCTCCCTGAACCGGAGTGGAATTATCTACAACTTTATCAATTTCCAGATCAGGTGTAGCCGGTTCCTGTATACTAACTCCGTAATCTTCAACTTCTCCACCAATGGCAATTCCATATGGAGAAGCTACATTACTTGTTGAGGCAGCAATTCTGAATCTTGCAAAGGTATCCCCTGTAATTAAACCTGAAAGACCACCCCAGCTTAGTGTTGCCACCCCGCTTAAACATTCTGCAAAAGCGTATTCGGAATTATCAAAAGTACCATTTTGATTTATATCGAGCCAAGCACCCACTTTCGCTCCGGAAGTACAAACCAGATCTACATCGTACTCTGTGTAATTTGTTCTAAGAACAGGCAGTATTGTAATTGCATCCTCATCATCTCCCGAACCAATTCCTGAAGATTCAGAATCATCTCCGTTTGCTTGAGAACCTGCAGCTCCGTTTCCATCTGCATCAACTGTACCACCAAAGTAAACAGGGTTTGTTCCTGTATTGCTCAGTACATGAAAAGCCGGATCGTTACCTCTTGAATTGTAAGAAGTTCTGTATGAATTTGGTGCATCCCCGTAATCAGCAACCAAAGCTAATCCTACGTGAATATTATCAGTTTGAGAAACGATTTTTCTGATCTCAATTCTTTCCACACCAGGAGTATTTACTCTGAACCAAATTGCATTTGAAGAAGACGTACAGGAAGGATTACCCGAAACTACAGGCTGAAATTCAATGGTAGTGTTGGCATTGGTATAATTCAGATTAACGGAGTTTGTACAAACACCGCCATCCACACCCTGACCGGTTACCCAACCATTAACAGCGATTTTAGTATTGGTTCCGTCAAAAGCTTCTAATGTATAAGAAGTATTTCCTGAGTTTGGTTTTAATTTATTTAAGCTTAGTATAAATGCGTCAGAAGGAATTCCATCAGCTATGTTAATATCAAAAGAAGTTGCGTTACCGGTGTTACCACTTGCATTAACCTGAGGACCGTTGAATTGATCTCCTGAAAATGCACCAGTAGACCATTCCTGAAGTGCGTTTGGCGAAAATGTGGTTTGAGTACCACCTTGAGCATCAACTGTAGCAATTTCAACATTTCCTACTTTCGCTGAAATTGAAGTTGAATTGTTGGTTCCATCAAAACATGCCCAACTAGCATCATTTCCGTTAATGATCGGACATGGATCGGGTCCAAAAGGAATATTGGTTGAAGTGTAATTAATAGCATTCGTGCCTGTAAATGCAGCCGCTTCATTAGTGGCTATATCTCGAATTCTATTCGTTCCCGGAGTGTAATCGAAGGTTACATTATCGCCTTGTTGAATAGCATTGGTTAATTCAATACTAACTCTAACATTTGTTATAGAAATACTTGAGATACTTACTTGTGAACCATTCACTCTAACTTCAAAATCGGTTGTTGCGGGTACTGAACTGGCATCCAGAATTTCATCGTAATCGAGTAAAAGAGAGCTTCCACCTACAAGACTTGTTTCATAAACAGGAGCAACATTGTCTGAAATAGCTGAAGCTTCAGCAGAGTTATTACTTTCATTTAAATTGCCATCCTCGGACGCTACTACATAATAGTATGTATTGCCATTAAGAGAAGTGTTATCTGTGAAGGTGTAGCCAGAACTTTCGTTATCCACAACAACTCCAACTTGTGAGTATGGACCGCCGGGAGAAGTGGACCTTCTGATCCAATATCTGGCAACTTGCCCTCCTGTTCCTACATCCAGGAAAGAAACTTCAATAGCCCCATTGGCAACAGCAGTAGCACTTACACCCAATGGTGGTGTTGGAGTATAGCCAGTAGTTTGATTCGTAACTGACTGATCATTTAACGAGGATGCTAAATTCCCTACATTATCCCGAATTTTATTAATACCCGGAGTGTAATCCAGTTCAACATTGTCAGTAGGTTGAATCACATTGGTTAAAGTAAGTATTACCTGATTTCCGGAAATCGTTAAACTACTTACAGGATTATTATTTGTGACATTTACTGTAACCGAATAATCAGAATTAGCAGGTGCAGAAGAAATATCAATTGGTTCATCATAATAAAGAGTCAGTGTTTCTCCATTTACAATAACAGAATCCAGTTGAGGCGAAACACCATCAGCAGTTGCAAACACTTCGGCAGAATTTCCACTTTCATTAGAGGATCCATCAATTGCACTAACTACGTAATAGTAGGTGGTTCCACTAACCGGAGTATTATCTGTAAATGCATAGCTTATGCTTTCATTATCATTTACAGTGCCAACCTGAGAATAAGGACCACCCGAACTTGTAGCTCTTTTTACGGAATATGTGGTCACGCCACTTCCGTTTGATTCATCTACATCATCAAAGTTAATTCTAATAGCACCACCTGATATCGCACTTGCAGATACATTCTGTGGAATTCCCGGTGGCGTAATATCCGGAGTGTTATTGGTTACCGTTTGATTAGAAAGATTTGCTGCTTGTGTACCTTGCTGATCTAGAATAGGATTTGTACCAGCTGTATAATCCAAAGCAACATTATCACTTAAGACTACACCCGGAGACACAGTAATTGTAACAATATCATTGTTAATAGAAACATTTGTTACTGTAATAGATGCCCCATTAACTTTAACATCAAAATCACCTACTGCAGGTGTAGATGACGCATTAAGAATTTGATCGTAATCTAACGTTAACGTTGTACCATTGATGGTACTGGTTTCTAACTGAGGAGGATTATCGGCAAAATTGACAACTATAGAACCGTTATTCTCATTTCCAGTTCCGTCGCCACCTGCTGTAAAACTACTTGATATAGCCGAAGCAGCTATAAATGAGCCTCCACCTCCTGCTCCACCATTAGCTCCTGCACCACCACCACCGGAATAACCGGCTCCACCACCACTATAATTAGAATCTGCTCCACCGCCACCTGTAAATCCACGACCACCGGCTGAACCTGTACCGTTACCGGTTCCTCCATTTGCAATATCCAGAAGCTGTGATGTATCTGTTGTAGTTGCATCCGCACGGGCACCACCTCCTGCGTCAGACGAACCTCCCGCAGAAAATGCACCACCTCCACCACCTGCAGCTGCTGTATTTGTAGTTGTGCCTCCACCATTTCCGTTGGTACCCGCTGCACCAGGTCCATCTCCTGTTCCCGCATCACCTGCTGTAATACTATTTCCGCCCAAACCAACAGCACCGTTGGAATTATCACCACCACCACCGGCACCGGCAACCATTACCATTACATCATTAATATAAACACCAGTACTACCACCACCACCGGCACTGGAGCCAGCATGAGTGACTCCTGCTTCCCCAACTACATAACGAATTACATCTCCTGCATTTACTGCGAAAGTAGCAACGGCAGTGGCTCCTTCACCACCAATAGTGTTAATACCATTTCCTCCATCACCACCTTTAATTGTGATAGTAACTTGTCCATCTGCTATTACTGTATAGGAATCAGACACCAGTGTGGTCTCGTTAACTACTACCTGAGCTGAAGCACTCTCAGTTTGAAGAAAAAAGAAAAACCCAGCCAGAATTAGACCGGCTATTCTTAATTGATATGTAATTTTCTTAATACTCAATTATTTACCCCCGCCTTTACCATCATTGATAAGGTCTAATTCTAAAAGGTTGATTGAATCTGCATTCAGATATTTGATATTCACCTGATTATCTGATGCTGTTGATCCATTACTGATTTCAATTCTGTTTGCATCAATACCCCATTCAACTAAGTAGTCTTTCAAAGCTTTCAATCTTGAAGAAGAAGTCTGACTTCCGTCTCCCGTCAAGGCAATTCTTACTGAAACTGAATTTTTCAGATAAGAACCAATTCTTGAAAGAATAGCCTGAACTTCATTACTTAATTGAGCACTGTTTCCTGCAAAAGTTACCATATTCGGCACTGTATAGCTTTGTGAGAAGTCTCTTATTAATAATAAGTCCTCTCTTTGTCGTAATATATTCATCATGTTGTCCATCATTCTTAGAGCCAGACTGTTGCTTACAAGGTTGATGTCGTCTTTTTGGTCATATATTCTTAAGAATGAATCATCAGAGTAATCAAATTCAACTTCATTTCCGGAAATTTGAGATACAATTATACGATCCTGAGCTACGCCTTCTCCATAAAGAATAGCCTTAACTCTGTTACCAATTTCAAGTGATGGAGCGTTTATCTGTACTGTTAAATTCTGGTATTCCTTCATCGGTAATGATACACGTTGTACAAGGTACTCATGAACTCTGTTAAGAGATGAATTTGCACCTAGATTTAGACCACTCGGAACCGCATTATGCTCCGCAATGAATACATAATCCCAGCTTCTGATACCTCTGATTCTTGGATTAACCTGAAGATCTTCTACCTGAGAAATAAATCTGATGTTTCTGTTTTCCACACTTAGTTCCAGTTCTACACGTCTGTTTCTGGCCATATCTACACGATCCTTCTCCGGAGCAGCATTTTTACTGAAGCTCAACCCTTCGAACTGTAATTTATCTGCATCCACACCAGCAGCTACCATATAAGCTCTTACCGCCTTAGCTCTTCTTTCCGACAATGCTAAGTTGTAAGACTGAGAACTCTTGCTATCCGTGTGCCCCGTTACTTTAATGAAGTAATCATCATCACGTTCAATTAAGAATTTAGCAACTTTATCAAGCATTTGAGCAGCAGGCTGATTTATGTAAGTACTGTTGTTGTTGAAGTGAATATGCTTTGGAAGTACTGTCAGTGTTTCCAATTCTCCGAAAGCAAGACTTCTGGCTGCAATTGGATTTACTGTCAGAGAATGAGGAATTACTTCAGGAGTAAATGGAATGATCTCAACAGGAGTTGTATCAACAACGAAACACTCTTCTTCACATGTTAAATAGTTATTCGGATCAATAATCGGAGTCTTTTTTGCTCTCTCAGGAATCAGGTTATCAAATAAGCGCTCATCAAACTTATAACTGAATCCTAAATAAGCACCTCTTTGAGTGTAGTTATTTGCAACAAGATCCTGATCATCGTAACCAAAGAAATTGAATCCGGCTGCAAGTCTTAAATTTGTAGCAATTAAAAATCCTGCTTCAACACCCAGGCCATAATCTTTTGTTGTGAAATCACTGTTAGCAAGTAAACTGGCATTTATACCTGCATCCCATTTTTCGTCTATATCATAGATAACTCTACCGGAAATCAATTCAAGGAAGCTTGAAGTTCTTAACTGGCTATCTGACTCTAAAGAATATTTAGCAGCAACTCTACCTGATAAAGTCAGATCCGTAGTTGGATGATAATTTCCATGAGATGAGAGTACATGAGCTGTTCTGAAAAAATCTTCATCAATATTCTTGTCTATCTCATGCTTAAACTCATAACGGAAAAGTGCATCAAATTTGTTTGTTGATGTACTTCTGTATGCTGCACCTACTTGTAAACGTTCTTGTAATTTACTTAAACCTGATACACCATCTTTGGTATTCAACGAAATGATATTCTTTGTTAGGAGCGTCCAGTCGGTGTTTAACTTTAATCCGTAACCAAGGCTATTCAGATATAAATTATCAGTAGATGTAAATCTCGCTTCAGCTCTTGCTGTAGCTTTCCAGTTTGTACTGCCTGTGTAATCCATTGCAGATGTAATTGCTGTTCCATCATTCACAGCCTGTCCTTCCAATGTAAATACTCTTTCAAAACCAAAGTTAAGTCCCAGACCTTGTGTTAACTGAAATTGATTTCTCAATCCTATAGCAGCTTGGCCACTTCTGCCATCGAAAGAATCATTAACTCTATATTCACTGTACACTTTACCGTTTTTCATGTAATTAGCATCAATACCAACTACAGTATTATTTCTCTGTTGAGAGCTATTTAGAGTATTTATGCCTGCAGCACTGGATATGAACTCATGACGAGCATATAACTTCGCAAGCTTTCTTAGTCGGTAATCGGCACCAATTGCAATTAATCGCTTATCCGCTTCATCCAGGTCTTGTTCTACTTCACCAAATGCAGAAGCTCCTGAAATGAATGGAAGATCAGCTTTAACTTTTCCTCTTATATTTGTGTTATAAGTAGTTGAATCAAGTGCTGACTTATAATTTTCTGAATATCTAAGTCCAAGTTCGGCGTTGATATTATTTCCAAAAGTTTTTTCAGCTGAAATCAAGCCGCCAAAAGTACGATCGCTTGTTGTATCGTTTCTTGTAAATAAAAGCTCATTCTTTAATGAAGTTGAGCTGTTTAACTTATAACGTGTTCTGGCTCTGGCTTCCGTTCTCCCCTGACCCAAACTGGAACCTTCATTACTGAAGTCCTCATTTGATTTACCTAATTGAGCAAATACATCCAATTTTGAACCTTTGTGATTTACCTGAACTCTAGCTGCACTACCATTTCCGTTATTATCGGTATTGGTGTTAGCAAATTCACCAACTAATTTTGTTCCCTTACTCAATTCTGCAGAAATGTTAGCTGAAAGTAATCTGAAATTATTTTCCGGATTGTTATCCTGAACTGCATTAGCACCTACCTTGATACCTTCTCTAAGTTCCGTTTCGGCTTTGATACCACCTATCAAGTATCTGTCCTGGTTATTGGTTACTTCGTAAGTAGCTCTTATAAATACCGGATTGAAATCAATATCCACACTTGAGACAGGATTTTTAAAAGTGATCACACCTGAAAACGGATCTATTACATAGTCACGGAAACGAGTCAGTGGTTCAACACTTAAAATTACTTCGGGTTGTTCTCTGTCGTATGTTACTATCTCAATGATCTCACTATTATCTACAATGTCAGTGTCAGGAAGATCGTACCGTGAAATCCCTTGTCCCTGGAATTCTCTTACTTTTCTGCTCGAGAATGCATTTACACCAAATGCCTGAGCTTTTATCTTTCCTTCTTCAAAATTCGCTTTTAAACCGGTTTGGGCTCTACTGTATGTACCTAATTGTACATTTTGATCTCTTTCCTGAGTAATAAAGTCACCATATAGTGCATAAGTTTTGCCTCTGTCTACACGTACATAAAGCCTGCTGGAAGATTGGGCATCAAAACCTTTAATAGATGATTCTCCATATACAGGATAAAATTCGTCCGGTCTGATATCTCTGAATAATCGATCTTCTTTTGACTTTTCAGAATCAAAGCCAGCAGTCAGAAGTGACCTTCCGCTTATTTTACCTTTGATAAAGAAAGCAAGCCTTGCATCACCTGTAAAGTTCTGGAAATCATAGGAAAGCTGCTTTAACTCTCTTTCGAAACCATCGGCCTCTTTTTCAGAGCTTATGTTCACTTGCTGATTAAATCTAAGGGTACCTTCAATGATACCTGCAGCGATTAAAGGTCTTAGATCCGGTAGAAATTCTACTTTTACTTCTCCTTTTATAATACCCAGATTAGCACGAACCAAAGTAGTTTTTGGTTGAGTAGTAGAAGTAAGTTCAAATTCCGCGACACCACCTTCAATAAAAGTCTGAGTTCCGGGCTCATTAGTATTGTTGTCTTTAACTTTCCAATTTCCGAATTCAGTATCTAGCGTTACTAATACCTGATCACCTACTTTGATATCATTTTCATCAAGTATTTCTACTCTTATCAAGGCAGAAGAAACTCCATCAGCAGAAACGAAATTCCTTGGAGCAGTTACTTTAAGTCGGCTGGTTTTACCCGGAGCATACACTTGAATTTCTTCTCTGCCTCTGATATTGCCAAATGGATCAATCTCTTCTAATACCAATACATTCTTACCTGCTTTAAAATCGATACTTACATATTCCCAACCTTGTAAATTATTTGTTGGTGAAACGGAAGATTGACCAACTTTCTCATCAGTAATCAGATTTCCATTTAGTGTAAGTAAGAACTTGGCACCTGATTTTCCTTTAGCCCAAATCGTATAGTTGTTAACGGAAAGAGTATCATTATTTGAAAGATTCAAAAATCCTAAACCATCCTCTGCTTCCATTAGGGCTTCTTCAAGTAGTCTACCTTGTGATGGAGCTTGCTCTTCTTCTTTAGCATTGTTAGTTAATTTTCCATCAGGACTTGTAGCAGCTTTTCTCGATACCGAAGCCTTACCGTCTACAGTACCACTTGCATTTTCAAACTGACCTCTGCCAGATTGAGCGTTACTTTCATTTAATGTGAAGCTTCTTTTTAAAGAACCTGACAGTGCGTCTTTAGATGTTTGAGAAAGCAACTCTCTTCTTGAATTTATTTCCTCATTAACTCCCGGAGTACATTCACAAATTGCAAAGTCAGCTCTGTGAAGTTGCCCTTTCTTAACATCCACAAATCTACTTGAAGGATCGTTGGCATGACGGTTATCCAGAACTGATAACTTACTTCCTTCCGGAAGTGAATAGTTGTCAACTTTAAGAACATGCTTATTTGGACTTACTGCATAGAAAGTATATTTCCCTTCGCTATCGGTAACTACAAAAGTTCCATTCTCCATATATAATCGAACACCCGGCACTCCAACTTCACCCGGATCCTGCATATCATTTTCGTTACAGTCCTGAAAGACTTTACCAATTATATATGCATTGTCATTGAACAGACCGCCACGAACTTCTACTTTTACTTTAGCTTCATTACTGCTTTTTACTACTACTTCATCACTCTTAGCTACTGCAACGTTTATTCCTTTCCCTTTTTCTGATCCAGGTCCTACAAATACTCTGTATGTTAATTCTTTAGTTGTTCCTGATTCGATATCGCCCACATCAAATTTCAAACTCGGACCTTTACCACCTTCAGGATCTTGAAGCTTTACACCATCCAGTTTTGTGGATCCCAACTGATATTCGAAACCAAATGGAAGCAAGTCATCAATAAATAGATTTCTAACCGTATTAATCGCTTCACTTTTAATAGTAATTGTATAATTGATGTAATCACCAATTTCTGCAGTTGGTCGGTCTACTGTTTTGTTTGTGAATAAAACTCCTCTTGCTTGTGGATCTAAAGGAATATCAAAATTTGTACCCTGTGGAACATTACTGAAAACCCAATCCTTACCATAAGATGCTAATGTATCAACTTTACGTCCGGTTGGTAACAGACCCAATGGTACTTCAGATGAAAAAGTATAACCCTCCGGAGTTTCTACCTCAACTTTATAAGTTCCTGTTTCAAGATACCTGAAAGCAAATCTTCCATCAGGACCTGTAATGTATTCACTTGGAGCAGGAGTAGTTCCGTCTGTTTCGTAAACCTTTGCTCTTCCACCTGCGTCGCCACCGTTATTAGCACCGGTAACATCTATCACTGTTACTTTTGCATTTTTGATTGGCTGATTGGTTTCACTGTCAAACACAATTCCATAAGGATCTACAATAACCGTAGTTTCAATTCTTGCTCCTTCACCACCACCTCCGGTATTATTGATCCCGCTACAATTCAGTCTTGCCTGTATTACGTCATCTTCAACTGTTTCAAGAATATCGTTACCAATTACTACATCAAAATCAGCAGCATTTCTTGTTGCTACTCCGCCGGAAATTCTGAATAAACTGGTGTTTATGCCTGTTTCAATTCCAATGAATTTTTCAGCATCACTGGTTTCAAAAGATTGTAATGTTATTTCTGTTGTATCAATTCTTGATCTGAATTCATTACATGCTGCAGCAGTTGCCTGAAGATGAAGTTTACGACCTATACTTGATGTTCCCGTCTTCTTTCCAAAGGTATCATCAGTAAAGTAGTCGATGGTAGCACCGTTTGATGGTAGAAAAGCTATTACATTATCAGATACATCATCAATAATAAGATTGTCTTCCGGATCGCTATAACTAATCTCTGCTCTGTTTTCGACTTTCTCACTAGCTCCGGGATTGATTTGTACTTCGAAAGTTGTGCTAAACTCTTCTCCCGAACCAAGTTCATCAAAAGCAAGACCAATGAAAGAAACTAATTCCGGATCTGAAGGCAATGATGAGCTAAACTCATATTTACCATTTCCTTCATACCCATAAAGCTCTTGTCCGTTCGTTGTTTCTGTGAATTGAACAAAACTCACATTTGAAGGAATAGAGTCAAGCAGTATAATTTTATTCGACGCTATTCCATCAATCGTGATTCCGCTTCTTGGTAATGCCGAAACATCACCATTGTTTATTCCTGCAATAGTATAGGTGTAGTTTTCATTCGGTAGTTTTTCCTGGTCACCTGATTGAGTTTTAGTCAAGTCAATTCTTGCTCCTGATAAAACATAAACCGAATCACGTTTCAACAACCTGACATCAAACTCTCTTGAAATTGCTTCTACATTAACAATAGATGTGATCGAGTCATCTTCAGCTTCATTAATTGCACCTGAATATCTGAAGTCGAATCGCTCTCCGGGATTTAATGTTATTGTCTGAAATAAAGTGTCAGTATTCTGAATTTTAGACTTGCTTCCATTCAACCATTCTAGATCTTCAAGATCATATTCTCCCTGCTCCCAGTTATAAATCTTGATATCAAATGTAGAAGCTACATTTCCTCGGTTAATCAGGAAATGATCAAACTCTACTTTTTCACCTCTGAACCTTTTGAATGAATTATTGAGTTCCAGGGCAAAATCAATAGTAGCATCAACAACAACGTTTACTTCATTTGAAAGTATTTCAATCGGTATTGTTTCACCTGTTTCAGAATAAGTAGTCGATACCTGATTCTTAATAGAAGTTCCACTTGTTGGGGCGTTTTGTGCACGAACCTCTCCCATCCCTGCTATAAGCAGCAGAACCAGAAATGATATGAGAGAGTTAATTTTGTACACTTTTTATTTTTTAAAACTTTTAAAAGGAGAATGAGGGATCAGCCTCATTCTCATAATTCTGGGTTATGAATATTTATTTAGCTCAACTGTCTACTTTTACAGCAAATGTAAGCTGCACTTCTTCTGTAGGATCAAGTTGATCTATATCAACCTGGATGGTACCGGTAGCACCAACTGCAGGTTGAGATGTGATAACTATACTTCCGATTGTTCCGGAATTAACATTTGTAGCTGCTGCTACCAACATTTTTGTGAACGACGGTGTGTCATCAGTTATAGAAATGGTTGTAACTGGCTGCGAACCATCATTACGAACAGTGATTTTATAATACACTGTATCACCAGGTAACACATTGAACGGATTCTTAGTAAATGCTCCTGCACTACCACCGGCATCAGGTGCCTGGAATTTTTCTACAACAACAAGACCTGCTTGTACTTCAGTAATATCAGTATTACTTCTTGAAGCAAGGTTACTCAGGTTATCACTAATAGTGATCGTAGTTGTATTGGTCTCTCCATCATCAAGTCCGGCCAAACCGGTAACTTTAACAATGAATTTAACCTGGTCGTTAAAGCCAAGGTTACCTACTTCTTCAGGTAGGTTGTACGTACCTGCAGTTGCTCCTGAGGTTAACAGAGAGTCAGTAGCATCAATTACACCGTTATTGTTTATATCCCAATAAACGTTGGAAGTCCAACCTACCGGCTTAGAGTTTGTTAATTCAATTTCAAGATTAGAATTTGAACTATCATTCTCAGTTACGTTACTCAAAATAGTAAGCGTATGGAGGTAGTTACGAGATCCACCAGGTGCAATTTGACCTGATCCGTTCGCAGTTAACTGCATATTTTGCAACGTATTCACAACTACCTGGTCATGAATAATATCAATCGCATTTGTAGTAGCTGAAAAAGCCTGGAAATAAACCGCTTGTATTCCCGGTTGGTAGCCAGCTGGAATAAATACTTCTGCAGTTATTTGTTTGCTTGCTCCGGCTGCTAAATCATCGGTTTCGCTTATAATACTGTTTCCGGCATTAGGATCGCGGAAAGTAACCGTCCAACCTGTAGGCATTGTTCCCGGATTTAAAAGAGCTCCGGAAGCATTTGTATCAGCTGCAAAGTCCAAATCATAAGCATCTTGTCCGGCACTTGTATTTTTTACAAAAAGTGTAAAAGATACTGTAGTTCCCGGATTAGTTGTTTGGCTAACAACTACAGTTGGTTCAGGTCCTTGCCCTTCACCTAAGGCTCCTGCTAATCCCGCAGCAGCATTGTTTGTCAAATCAACTGTAGGAGCTACAATGGTATTTAACCTATCAGTATGAGTAGCGCTTTCGTTAGGATCACCTATAGATGTAAGCGTCTTATCAACAGAGAACGGACCAACACCACTTATTCCTGATGGCAACTGAACTTGTAAAATTACAACTACAGTGTCTCCAGGTTGGATCTGACCTGTATCTTCGATTCCATCTGTACCGGTATCTTGGTAAGTACTGGTAGGTTGGTTATTTGCATCTGCCTTGTAAAGAAAGAACTGTCTACCACTAGGATAGTTATCAGTACCAAGGGTAATGTTATACGTATCAGCAGTACTACCTGTATTTACATAACGGTTTACAAAATTAACAGTAGCACCCTGCTCGCTGGAATCAACCAAAACAACCTGAGCATCAACTAATGCAATGTCATAGTTTTCATTTACAGTTACTGGAGTACCATTAACAGTGTTGTCACCCACAATATCATCATGAGTAGTAATTACTGTATTCGTGATGGTTTCCCCTTCCTGACCGGTATCAATAGTTACCTGAAAAGAAAGAGTACCTGAAGAACCGTTAGCTACATTTGCAACAACTGCACTCAAGGTATCCTGAGTACCGCCTGTTATATGTTCAAAGGTAATTCCACTTTCGTTACCATCATCAGCATCAGTAAGGAATCCTGTTTTACCACTCCATACTGCTGTTCCCGGTACGTAAGTTAAACCTGCAGGAATCGGATCCTTCAAAACAAGGTTAGTTGCCGCTGCTGTACCATTTTCAGAATACTGAATAGTGTAAGTAAGCGTGTTTCCTACATCAGCTGTAGTCTGACTAACGCCCTTACTAACTGAAATTACAGCATCTTCATCAACAACTGCTTTGTCAGTAGCAACCGCATTTTCATTTCCGCCGTTATCTGTACTGAACTTACTTGTTGCAGTTACTGTGATATCTTCAAACTGACCGTCCTGTGCACCAGCCGGTACATCAGCTACAATTACAACTCCGTAAGTATTATTTGCAAGCCCTGCACGGTCAACGTTTGGTGTTATAGATATTTCAGTAAAGTTATCCGCAACTCCATCTTTGTTGGCATCCGGATAAATCCTGATGTTATTGAAGTTATATGCTCCATTATTCGCATCAACTGCAGTAATCGTGAACTGATCAGTTCCGTTACCTGTGTTGGTAATAATGTGACTGAATGTTACCTGACCACCGATACTAACCTGCTTGGTTGCTCCGGCTGTAATTGTAACACCTGCTACCTGTTGTACAGTTGTAACAACAGTATTAGAAGTAACAGACTGATTGTTACTACCATTATCAATGTACGTTGCTGTTGCCTGGTTACCGATGGATGAAGATGCAGGTGGTACCTGAGCAAAAACATCCGAAGATGTGCCAAGTACAACAGCAAAAACCATCAACATACCAAACAAAGCTTGTACCCTTTGTCGTAGTTTATGTGTTGTTTTCATTGTTTGAATCCTATTATTATGGTTCAATTGTTTGTTTTTTTGAACACTGTTTAGATTTGAATTTTGAAATTCCGTTTTAGTCCTGATCATGATCGGACCTCAACTCTTGCGGTAAGAGTTATGCTTTCTCCAGCCGCAAGAGCAGGAACTAGCCATTGTAAGCGTCGGTATTCCTGAGCAGGAATGACGCGGTTTACCTGTGATCCGTCCGGCAAAGTAACCTGACGTGTCAATGGTGGTTGTCTGAAGTCATTAGCAATTGTACTAACGCTTGCCCCACTTAGCGCTGGCGATGCAGTGCTTTCGAGATAGAACATCTCTGGTGGTATTGGCAAAACAGGCATAAGTTGAGTGATGTCTCCACCTGTTCCATTCTGATAAGTTAGTCGATATTCGATGATATCTCCCGGCTTAACTTCGGTCACTTCAGTTGCAACCTCGTTACTGTCTGCACCAAATGAGATTTTGTATGCCTTCAGAACTGAAGACAACTCGCCACTTTGTGCATTTGTATTCACAGATAAACCCAGAAATAAAACGAATAAAAATAGATACTTATATTTCATAAGTGTGTTTATTTTTAGTTATTTCGCGCTTTTTGCGCTGTGAAAAGATACCCATACCCTCAGATAAACCCCGTTAGATAGCTTTAATGAAAAGTGTCTAATTATCTATTTTAGTATTAGAGTATCTTAATGTTTAAAATTATGCTTGCATTACTTTAGGGACTGATTTTGGAATTAAACCGAACAATGATATATCCCAATATTAACTTTAATTAATTATCGTTTTATTGTTCGTTAAAATATATCTTTTAATGTATTTAATATGCTTAGATTAGCTAACGAATTTTTAACTCGGATCACTGTTTATGGTATCAAAAGAGGTTCTTAAGAAAATCAGAAAGCTGGAAGTTCAGACGAAAGGCATCGTTAACACGCTGTTTGGAGGTGAATATCAATCTGCATTTAAAGGACGGGGAATGGAGTTCTCTGAAGTCAGAGCTTATAATTATGGCGATGATATCCGGCAAATTGACTGGAATGTTACAGCAAGAACAGGTGATCCATATATCAAAATTTTTGAAGAGGAGCGTGAACAAACGTTAATGCTTTGTGTCGATATTTCACCCAGCGGAACTTTTGGGACACTCAATCAAACAAAGATGGATCTGGCTATTGAGATCTGCGCTGTGTTGGCATTCAGCGCAATAAAAAACAGCGATAAGGTGGGACTTGTTCTGTTTAGCGATCACATCGAAAAAGTAGTTCCTCCTAAAAAAGGTAAAACACATGTATTAAGATTGATCCGGGAGTTATACACGACGAAACCAACCGGAAAAGGAACAAGCATTGCCAATGCTTTATCATATATCAATCGTTTATTAGACAGAAAAGCAATTGTTGTTCTGGCTTCTGACTTTCAGGATAGCAACTTCGATAAACAGCTTAGAATTACCAATCAGAAACATGATCTTGTAAGCATAATAGTAAATGATGAACATGAAGAAACACTGCCTAATCTTGGCATTATACCTCTAAGAGATTCGGAGTCAAACAGAGAAATATTGATTGATACTTCAAGTAAAAAAGTACGAGAAACATACCGCAAAAAAAGACTATCGCAAAAACAGGTACTGCATGATAAACTGTTAAAAATGAAGATAGACGCAGTGGAAGTGAGTACAAATCAATCTTATGTACAACCTCTTATGAACTTCTTTTTAAGAAGAGTAAACCGTTATTAACTAATTCAGCACCTCAGCTAAACTTTCTTCCTGACCTATTTTTTCCAGCTCTGATTTTTTGTCTTCAATAAATGCTTTATATGTTTCAAGTTCGGCTTCAGAGATTCCTTTGGAAGGTGGCAAAACTAATTTAACCGGATTTACGGGACTATCATTTTTATAAACGTTGTAATGCAAGTGAACCCCTGTAACCCTTCCGGTTTTTCCTACATACCCAATAACCTGGCCTTGTTTAACCCTCCTTCCTTCTTTTATTCCGGATGCATATCCACTTAAATGAAGATAAGCTGTAGAATATGTTGAATTATGCCTGATCTTAACCATATTTCCGGCAGCTCCGTTATATCTGGATGTAATAATCTCTCCATCTCCTACCGAAATTACAGGTGTTCCCATAGGCGCAGCGTAGTCTACTCCATAATGCGGCATCCTTCTTTTCAGTACAGGATGAAAACGGTTATATGAAAAATTCGAACTTATTCGCTGAGAATACTTGAAAGGAGCTTTTAACAAAGCTTTTTGGACACTATTTCCCAGATTATCATAGTAGCCGTATGCATCATCGCTTTCATAAAAATAAGCATCATATATTTGTCCGCGATGCTCAAACTCTGCTGCAATTATCTGTCCAATACCATAAGGTTTTCCATCTACAAAGCGCTTTTCATAAATCACTTTAAATTTATCCCCTTTATATAACCTGAAAAAGTCTACTTCCCAACCAAATATCTCGCTTAAGCCATTTGCCACTAACATATTTACACCCTGCCCTACCAGAGTTTCATATAACGAAGATTCAATGGTTCCATAAGCAGTAGCAATCTCGGTTTCGATTTCTTTGGAACCTGTCTCAACTTCAATTCCATTACTCCAGTCAAATATTACATAATCAGTAGCTGTCTGATGAAAAATCATTCGGGTTGGAGCTCCCGTCTCTGCATCGTGATAAGTGTAGTATTTTTGATTTTGATTTATCCTTCTGGGATTAAATTTCCCTTTCGATTTTTGCTGGATCGTATAGATATCTTCAGGAGCTACATCTAATGATCTCAGAATGATATATAAACTTTCATTTCTCTTTACCTTAGCTTCCTTTACCACAGCTTCATCTTTAATGTACCCGTAAGCATCCAAACCAGGTAGTTCTTCAATCTCTTTGAACTCCTGAATATTAACTGAATTCTCTGTTAACGGTGCTTTTTCCTGAAATACAAAACATGCCTGAAACAGACATACTACTGCTACACTTAGAAGAAAATTTTTAACCCAAATCATGTATTAATTTTACTTTGCAGATGATTCTGAAAAACTACTATTATTTATTCTTATTTCATAAAATCTTTGAGATGTAAATTTGATTAAACAATGCTCTGAAAAGCCATTATATTAAGCTCAATATTTTATATTCATCAAAAAAAATTAAGCAGATAAAAATCTTTAATGATCAACATTGATCGGCATTCATTTTACAGAAATTTAATTACTTTTATTGGTTGTTTTTGTTTGATTTCAGGAACCTCCACTGCTCAGAATTTATCGACTACCGGTCCAAGTGATTCTTTGACTGTAGGTGAAATTTTTAACTTTTCTATTGCTGTAAAAAATTCCTCGCCTGCTGAAAAAGTAATTTTCCCTGATTCAAATTCATTTGGCGGCGATATTGAATTTATCTCTGTAAAGCATTTTAAAGTCAGTGCTGCAAACGACAGTGCACAATATGAGTTACAGTTTTTTGGGATTGAAGACGATGCGATTCCTCCCTTGCCTGTTAAAATTGTTTCTAACGCAGATACGAATCTGGTTTTTAGTAAACCCTATCCTTTATTCTATAAACAAACCATTGCATCTGAAGAGGACGAATTCAAACCTTTAAAACCAAATTATGCGTTCCCTGTTGTTCTATGGCCTTACTTGATCGGGTTGCTGATACTTTTAGCAATAGCATTTTTTATTTGGTGGAAATACTTCAGAAATCAACAGACAGAATCTGTTGAACCAAAACCGGTTCCTGAATTTAAGAACCCAATTCAAGAACTGGAATCAGTTTTACTCAGTATTAAAGAAGAACACACTGCAAACTCAGAAAAGGATTTTAAATGGTTTTACAGTGAGCTTGGAGATGCATTGAGATGGTATATTGAAGAGTTGTACAAGATCCCTGCACTGGAATCTACTACCCGGGAAGTGCTTCGTTATATGGACGCGTTTGGAGTTGACGTACAATTAGTAAAACATACCCGTACTGTTTTAAACGAGGCTGATATGACCAAGTTTGCCAAATTCAAACCAACACTTGATGAATCCTGGACAGCTTATAAGGAAGGATTGGCTTTTCTGGAACGAGCAAAAATTGTTGACAGCTCAAGAATTCATCGTATGAAAGTAGATTTTGAAAGTCAGTTTATTCAAAAAGAGGAGGAAAAATATGCAGTGGGCTAATCCGGAATGGTTTTGGGCACTTTTACTGCTTCCTTTTATTATTGGAATGTATCTGTATCGAATACTTGGAAAAAAAAGAGCTGCACTTTCTTTCTCTTCTCTTGATGATGCAAAGAATCTGCCCGGAAATTGGAAAGCTAACTTACATTGGCTTACTGCACTTTTTAGTTGGTCGGGTTTTGCTCTTTTGATTATAGCGTTAGCACGTCCCCAGGAAAAACTCACAACTATTGAAAGAAATGCCGAAGGGATAGATATTGTAATGGTTATTGATATCTCTTCTTCTATGCGAGCTGAGGATCTTCAACCAAACCGCTTTGAAGCAGCCAGAGAAGTAGCTAAAGAATTTGTAGATAAAAGAGTATCCGACCGGATAGGTTTGGTTACTTTTGCGATGAAGAGTTTTACAGTAGTCCCTCCCACTCTCGATTATAAACTGCTCACGCAATTACTTGAAGACCTTGAAATGGGCATTATTGAGGATGGAACCGCAATCGGAATGGGAATTGCAACTGCTATTAACCGATTGAAGGACAGCGAAACCAAAAGTAAGGTCATAATACTTTTAACTGATGGACAAAATAATGCCGGTGAAATTGATCCTGTAACTGCAGCAGATCTGGCTGTTACATACGGAATTAAAATTTATACCATTGGAGCAGGAACAAGAGGCACGGCTCCTTACCCAATTCAAGACCCGATATTTGGTCGTCGTTACCAGAATATAGAAGTTAATATTGATGAAGAAATGCTTACTTCAGTTGCTCAATTAACAGGTGGAAGATATTACCGGGCTACAGATACTGAAGAATTAATTAATGTATACAACGAAATTGATGAGTTGGAAAAATCGGAAGTAGAAGAACTTATCTACACCGACTACAAGGATGAATACCCGATCTATCTAGGAATTTCTTTGCTTCTGTTTTCAATAGCTTTTGCAACAGATCGTTTTGTATTAAGAAGCGTAGTAGAAGC
The DNA here is from genome assembly GCA_965215865.1 of Balneola sp. GTDB lineage: Bacteria > Bacteroidota > Rhodothermia > Balneolales > Balneolaceae > Balneola. The sequence continues at coordinate 1,573,133 of OZ244125.1, read as the reverse complement.
ATAAGCGAAATACAAAAATCAGTTTGCGACATTCAAATTCTTTATTAAAAAGTTGAATATTCCTTTGTTGGATGTTGAATATTCAACTGTTCTTATGTTCCCCATTCTTTCTTCCATCTTCTTTCGTACCTTAAGATTCTAATTAGTTTCCTGTATCTCTTAACCTATTCATGAAGAAAAGTACTTTAGTAAAAAGAGTCTCTGACACTCCATTATTTTCAGAATACCTGTCATTTATAAACAACAATAGTAATGTTTTAATAAAAGAAAGCGTAGGCTCTTTAACTTCATTTGCTATAAATGAACTGAATAAGTCATATAAGACCGTTCTGGTTATCACAGATACAGAGGAAAATGAGCGTTTTTTAAAAGCTGATTTGAACGTAATATCAGAATCAAAGCTGATCAGTTTTCCTGCCACCAACCATAAACCTTACGATTCAGGTCAAATCGTAGATTCAGGCTCACTTGTACTCAGATCAGAAGCTCTTGAACGATTAAAAAGCCGTGCAAAAAAAATAGTTACTGCTTCAGCTTCAGCAATTTCAGAAAAAGTAGCGCCTCCTCATGTACTCGATAAAGTGAGTGTATCTGTTACAAAAGGAAATACACTGGATCCGGAAAAATTAAAAGAACAACTCGTAGATCAGGGATATAATCCTACCAGATTCGTAGATGAACCCGGTGACTTCGCAATTCGTGGCGGAATCTTTGATGTTTATCCATTTGCGGGAGAATACCCGATTCGACTTGAGTTTTTTGGGGATGAACTGGAATCTATTCGGGAATTTGATGCCGATTCTCAACGATCAGTTTCATTTTTAAATCAAGCTAAATTTATCCCTGACCTTACAAATTTACCTGACTCAGAGAAGTCAGGTTTTCTTTCTTATTTTCATGAAGACACGGCGATAGTTCTGATAAACCCCGAACTGATCCTTTCAAATATTGAAGATTTTTTTCATCAGTCTGAACAAGCATATATTGATTTAGATGATCCTGAAGTTTCAAAAACAGAAGAGCTATATCTATCTGAAGCTGAATACCTTGAAGGTATCAACAAATTTAACAATCAGATTATATTCGGCACTTCAAACGCCTTTAAAAATCATTTCAGTTTTGGGTCTAAACCACAACCTGACTTCCACGGAAATTTTGAATTATTACGCAAGGACATCACCCAACAAAGTAAGGCTGGAAATCATGTTCTGATTTGCTGTGACAATGATGGGCAAAAAAGAAGGTTTGAAGAATTGCTTGGAGAAAGATCTCGAGAATTTGATTATTCCCTGATGGTTAAATCCTTACATGAAGGTTTTATATATCCTTCATCGGGCCTTTGTGTTTATACAGACCATCAAATTTTTAACCGTTATTACCGCCCTAAAATAAAGAAAAGAAAACATCAGGGCGGTATATCCTTCAAGGAACTCAAAGACCTTAACATCGGTGATTTTGTAGTTCATGTAGATTATGGAATCGGGAAATTTGCAGGCTTCAAAAATATTCAGGTAAAAGAAAACCAGCAAGAAGTCGTTGTACTTCGCTATAAAGATGACTCTGTTCTTTATGTAAATGTGAGTAGCCTGCATAAACTTCAAAAATATTCAGGTAAAGAAGGAACTGCTCCAAGAATAACTAAACTCGGTTCTGGTGAATGGGCAAGAAAAAAAGCTCAGACCAAGAAGAAAGTAAAGGACATTGCCAGAGAACTTATCTTATTATACGCTAAAAGAAAGGCACAAAAAGCTTATTCCTTTAGCGAGGATACAAGTTGGCAAACAGAAATGGAAGCTAATTTTCAGTTCGAAGAAACCCCTGATCAAGATCTGGCTATACAGGCTGTAAAACAGGATATGCAAAGTGAACAGCCTATGGACCGTCTGGTTTGTGGAGATGTTGGTTTTGGTAAAACTGAAGTTGCTGTAAGAGCTGCATTTAAAGCCGTTATGGATCATAAACAAGTTGGAGTACTTGTTCCTACTACTATACTTGCTGAACAACATGCTAAAACATTTCAAAAAAGGGTTGGGAAATTTCCTGTTTCTGTAGAAGTGCTTTCAAGATTCAGGACAAAAGCGGAACAAACTAAAGTATTAAAGAAGCTGGACGCCGGAGAAGTCGATATTCTGATAGGTACCCACAGAATTCTCTCCAAAGATATAAAATTCAATGATCTTGGATTGATAGTTGTAGATGAAGAACAACGATTTGGAGTAAGTGCTAAAGAAAAACTTAAAGAATTCAGAGCCGCTGTAGATGTACTAACACTAACAGCTACTCCTATCCCCAGAACTCTTCAGTTTTCTCTGATGGGTGCCAGAGACTTAAGTATTATAAATACACCACCACCTAATCGGCAGCCTGTTTACACCGAAATTCACAGCTTTGACGAAGAATTGATCAAAGATGCTATACTTCAGGAAATGAGTCGTGGTGGTCAGGTTTTCTTTATCAATAACAGAGTAAAAAACATTGAAGAAGTTGCTGAAATGATCCGGCGTCTGGTTCCGGATGTTCGTGTTCGATTCGGACATGGTCAAATGACGGGCTCTCAACTCGAAAAGATCATTACTGACTTTTATAATCATAAGTTTGATGTATTGGTGTCTACTAACATTGTTGAAAACGGAATTGATATAGCAAATGCTAACACTATTATCATAAATCAGGCAGATAATTTTGGTTTGGCAGAACTGCATCAGCTCAGAGGTCGGGTTGGGCGATCAAACAGAAAGGCATTTTGTTATCTGATTACCCGACCTATTCAAACTCTTACCCCTGAAGCCAGAAAACGTCTTTTAGCTCTTGAGGAGTTTTCAGATCTAGGTTCCGGTTTCAACATCGCAATGCGGGATTTGGATATCCGGGGAGCCGGAAATATCCTTGGAGGAGAACAAAGCGGATTTATTAATGATATTGGCTTTGAACTCTATTCTAAGATCCTGAATGATGCCGTTCGGGAACTTAAAGAATCAGAATTTAGTGATATGTTTGAAGGTGTTGAAGCAGAAATAGAACTCCCGGAAACCGTTGTTGAGTTCGATGAATCTGCCTTGCTCCCTAATAACTATGTAAGTGACAATGTCGAACGATTGAATCTATATAGAAAACTGTCACAAGCTAAAACAGAAGATGAGATATTAGGTTGGAAAGAAGAGATAGAAGATAGATTTGGTCCGGCACCTAAAGCTGCCAAATACCTGATCGAAGCCAGTAAAATCAAACTCTTTGCTTCGCAGTGCTTGTTTACAAAAGTAACTATTCGCTCAAAACGCATGTGGGCAGTTTGTCCAAAATCAGATTCAAAACTTGCGGAACCGTTTTACGAAAGCGGAAAATTTCAAACTATACTCAAAAGTTTAGAGCAATTGAAACCTGATAAATTTCAGCTTATTCAAAAAAATGAAGCCGTAAGACTGGCTATTCAGGATATTCCGGATGTATTTGGCGCTACAGCATTTTTGAAAAAATTAGCAGAAAAGATATAGTGAAAATTCTTTTACTGAATCAAATAGCGTAATCCTGTTTTTGAGGACCTAAACCTAACCTATTGCAGGCACGCACCCTTCTAACCTTAGATTAATCAGATTAGAAGCTTAAACCAGAAGAGCCTTCAGGCTCGGCGAAAAGACCTCCTTTCTATTATGATTGACTAATTCCATATTTCAGCTTATATGGTGATATGAATAGATTATTAATTTTATTTCTTGCTGGCTTATCTCTGATTACATGTTCACGCCCTATCGATAATGGTAATTTTGTTGGTGAGTGGTATGTACTAAATTTTGAGGAAGGAAAAGAACATTGGAAAATTGATAAGAATAACAACGTACTTTTTTATGATGGAAATAATCATCAAACGGGAAGGTATTTAATAAAAAAATTAATTTTCGAATCAGAATCCGATTCAGATACCATTAGAGTTTTAATTTCATATGATAGGAAGGATACAATGGGGATTGATTGGATTGAAACCCCGTGGAATTTCCCTACAGAAGCTTCTCCTGATACAATTAGATTTTATCACTCATTCGTAATGGTAAGAAACAAAAAACCGCCCAAAACTGAGTTATCAAAAAGTGAAATTGTTCAATATTTAGAAAACTCTTTTTGGGAATATGAATTTGAGAATACTAAAATTGAGTTTTACTTATCTGATTCACTCGTAGCCCAAAACAAGAAATTAGCTTATGTAAAAATGTCTGGTTGTCGGGAAGTTTCATCTTCTAACCAAACTTGGAATCTTGATACTTTAACCAATAATTTAGTATTTGGTTTTACAACAGGTGGTGGATGGACAGAACAAATGTTCATTAAGGAAATTAGAATAGATGGTTTTGTTGTCGACCGAGACGAATTTTACTGGTTTAGGAAAAATAAGGTTGTCAATAAAGGAACTCCATGGGATTTATCTAATATGATTGAACTAGATTATGAACAAAAATATCTTGAAGAGACTTGCGAACTATAAGTAAGGCATCTAATTAAAACCCTAAACTAGTTCAAGCGTCTCGCTTGGACGATGTAAAGAATAGTAATTAGCCAACACTCAAGATCCTGAAACAAGTTCAGGATGACGTAGTCACTCCTCACTTATAACATTTTACTTCCTTTTCTTCATCTCTGTTTTATATTCCCGTACAATTCAATTCTACTTAACTAACTACAGGAACATGAACATCGTCAGAGTTGCCTTTTTATTTGTCCTTGCTGCATTTATAGCTTGTCAACCTTCTCAATCCAAATTTGATCAGCTGGGATTGGAAGAAGCCACTATTGAAGAACTTCATGAGAACTATAAAAAAGGAACTTACACAGCTAAAGATGTAGTTGAAGCTTATCTGGACCGAATCGAACAATATGATCAAAATGGTCCTGAGATCAATTCCGTGATCACCATTAACCCGGATGCCATTGCTATCGCTGAGGAATTAGATCAAAAAATGGCTGAGGGAAATACGGTTGGAGCTTTACACGGAATACCGGTTTTACTAAAGGACAATATCGATACAAAAGATAAAATGGCTAACACAGCCGGTTCCAGAGTTATGGAAGGTTCCATGCCCGTACAAGACGCTTACATTGTGCAAAAACTCAGAGAAAGCGGAGCCATTATTCTGGGAAAAGCGAACCTTAGCGAGTGGGCAAATTTCCATAGCAATAATTCATCAAGTGGTTGGAGTGGTTTGGGCGGACAAACAAAAAATCCGTTTGATATAACAAGAAATCCTTGCGGTTCAAGCGCGGGATCAGGAGCTTCTGTATCCGCCAACTTTACAATGTTAGCTATTGGCACAGAAACAAATGGATCCATCACCTGTCCCTCATCTGCAAATGGAGTTGTAGGGATAAAACCAACGGTTGGGTTGTTGAGCCGATCAGGAATTATTCCAATTTCAGAAACGCAGGATACGCCCGGACCAATGGCACGAACGGTTACTGATGCGGCTATTATGTTGGGCGTTATGGTTGGAATAGATGAGCGAGATTCGTACACCAATGAAAGCGAAGAGAAATTACACACTGACTACACTCAGTTTCTGAAAACAGGAGCGCTGGAAGGAAAAAAGCTCGGTCTTTATAAACCATCCATCGGCAGCGATCACAAAACAGATACTTTGATGTACGAAACTATTCGATTTCTGCAAGAGCAAGGTGTTACCATTGTAGAAATCGACAGAATAGGAAATGTATCGGGCCGAGATGGTTACAATGTTTTGCTTTATGAATTCAAGGATGGTATCAACAAATACCTGGAATCATTAGGAGAAAATGCCACGGTTGCAGATCTGGAAGAGATCATCGAAAAAACATTAGCTGATCCTGTTGAAATGAAATTTGATCACGATATTTTACTTCAAGCACAAAAAAAAGGCGACCTAAATTCCGAAGAATACATCAAAGCACGTGCAAACATGTTGAAAGCATCCCGTGAAGAAGGAATTGATAAAGTAATGGAAGAACATGATCTGCACGGTTTTATCGGTATTACCGGCGGACCTGCCTGGAAAACGGATCATACTAACGGAGATAATTTCGGGACATCATCAAGTTCCCCTGCTGCCAGAGCCGGATATGCTGCGATAACTGTTCCAATGGGCTTTATTGATGGTTTACCTGTTGGTATTACTTTCTTTGGCGGTGCATGGATGGAGCCTGAAATGATCGAAATGGCTTATTCTTTTGAGCAATTAACAAAAGTGCGGAAAGCACCAGAGTTTAAAGAGTCAGAATTCTAGCCTCAAAACCTTAATTAATCTCAAGAATATTTTATTTTCAATAATTATTGAAAATTTTATAATATATAACTATCATCCATTATGGAATTAAATAAAGCACAGAACGAATTCATTCAAACATGGGGAGCACTTGGCAGCTCTTGGGGAATACCTAAATCTATGGCTCAAATACATGCTTTATTGATCACTTCCCCGTCTGGCCTCAGCACTGAGGAGATCATGGATAGAATTCAACTTTCCCGTGGGAACGTAAATATTAATGTTAGAGAACTTGTTAACTGGAAGTTAGTGAGCAAAAAAAATGTACTAGGCGAGCGAAAAGAATTTTTTGTTGCTCATCATGATATTTGGGGTATTGCCAAGAACATAGTTACAGAAAGGAAGAAAAGAGAGCTCCTACCCATAAAAGAATTATTGACATCACTAAAAGATGAAAATCTTGAAGGAGCAAAAAATGAAGTTGAACATTTTACTACAATGATCAAAGAACTAGAAGAATTTGTATTACAAATGGATCAATTAACAGAGCTATTAGTCAAAATGAATGACAATAAATTCTTTAAAAAAATGATCAAAATGCTTGCATAAAAAATTTTAACCCTAACTTTCAATTTTTTCTAAAACTTTTGTTATGTTGAAAAATAAAAACCTACTTGTTGACCAAGATTGCCCCATGTGTTTGTTTTATGGTGACACTTTTACTAAAACGGGTCTCATATCAGAACAAACTGTTAAACCATACCAAATAATTGATACTAAGAAGGCTGATAAAATAGATATGGAGCGGGCAAAAAGTGAAATTGCTTTGTTCGATAATGTGTCGGAAGAAACACTCTATGGTGTTGATGCATTGATTAAAATTGTAAGTCACAATAACAATTTTTTAAATAGATTTTTAAAGTCAGAAATCATTTATCAATCACTTAAAAAGCTGTATAGGTTTATTTCTTACAACAGAAAAGTCATTTTCCCTACCAAAATTAAATCAAACGTAAGATCTTGCTCCCCTGCTTTTAACATTAATTATAGATTGTACTATATAATTGCCTCCACTTTATTTGTTGGACTCCTTCTCTCTGGTTTTGCAGGATTCATTTCTGAAAATATTCTTATCAACAATAATTGGAGTTGGGAGTTTGCAGTTGGGTTTGGACAAATTTTTTGGCAGATCCCGGTAATTCTCTTTGTAAACAAAACTAAGCTGATGGATTACTTAGGTAATATGTGCACAATTTCTTTGGTTGGATCTTTAGCTCTTTTACCAATACTTATCATCAATATGATAACAGAATTGAGTTTGTACGTTAATCTTGTATCATTTGGCTTTATAACCGCATTAATGTTTTACGAGCACATAAGAAGATGCAACATATTAGAGCTACCACTCTTAATTACTGCATCTTGGGTTCTTTATAGAGTATTTGTTCTCTCCATAATTTTAATTTCAATAATACTTTGATGAATATTTTAATAGCAGGCGGAAGTGGTTTTTTAGGAAGTGAACTTGCCAATTTTTTTACAGATGGTGAACATGCTGTAAAAATCTTAACCAGAAACCCCAACAGCAAAAACGATATAAAATGGGATGGGAAAAACGAAGGACCATGGACCGAAGAAATTGAAAGAGCTGATGTTTTAATTAATATGGCCGGAAAATCTGTTGACTGCAGATATACTGATAGAAATAGAAGCGAAATAGTAGATTCCCGAATTGATTCCACCTCAATCCTCAATCAAGCTGTATCAAAAGCATCTAAAAAGCCATTTCTTTGGATCAATTCAAGCAGCGCTACTACTTATATTCATTCAGAAACTACATTAATGACTGAAAAAGAAGGAGTCATTGGAGATGATTTTTCAATGAATGTCTGTAAGAAATGGGAGGAAGAATTTTTTTCTAAAGAAATAGAAGATGTTAGAAAAGTAGCTACACGTACATCGATAGTTCTAGGAAATGAAGGCGGAGCTTTCACAAAAATGAAAGCTATTACAAAGTTAGGTTTGGGAGGAAAACAAGGAAATGGAAATCAAAAAATGAGTTGGATTCATATTAACGACTTTTGCAGAGCGATTGAGTTTCTAATAAATACAAACCAATTATCAGGCCCCGTCAATATAACTGCGCCTAACCCAATATCTAACAATCAATTTATGAGTCACTTAAGATCTTCATTAAACGTCCCGATAGGAATTAATCAACCAAAATTTCTACTGGAAATTGGAGCTTTCTTATTAAGAACAGAAACTGAATTATTACTGAAAAGCCGAAATGTCTATCCAGAAATACTAATCAATAGTGGATTCGAATTCAATTTTAAAGAAGCAGAGAAAGCATTCAATGATTTAATTTTCTAAAGCTGAACATCACTACAAATAAATCAATGATTCAGCGCTTTTGTTTGCTTATCTTCGCATCAAATTAAATTCCAGTTATTACTTTAATGTCAGACAATAAACGAATTCTTGTTACTGCCGCCCTGCCTTATGCAAACGGGCCGCTTCACTTAGGTCATTTAGCAGGAGCTTATTTAACTCCCGATTTCTATACGCGCTATAAAAGACTCAGAGGCGATGATATTGTTTTTATTTGTGGGTCGGATGAGCACGGAGTTCCCATCACAATTGCGGCTGAAAAAGAAGGTGTGAAACCTCAGGATATTGTTGATCGGTTTCATGAAATGAACAAGAATGTGTTCGAAGAATTCGGAATTTCTTTCGATTATTACGGAAGAACCAGTTCTGAAACTCATCGTGAAACAGCTCAGGAATTCTTCACAAACCTTAATGACAAAGGGTACTTCAAAAAGAAGACGGAAAAGCAGCTATATGATTCCAAATCTGATATGTTTTTACCTGACCGCTATGTTAAGGGAACTTGTCCAAATTGTAGTTACACAGAAGCTTATGGAGATCAATGTGAGAACTGCGGAACATCGCTTTCGCCTACTGAATTGATCGATCCGGTTTCGGCACTTTCAGGAGAAAAACCTGAATTAAAAGAAACCGAGCACTGGTATATGCCACTTGGAGATACTCAGGAAAAGCTGGAAAAATGGCTGGATACCAGAAAAAACTGGAAACCTAATGTAATGGGTCAGGTTAAGAGTTGGCTAAATGATGGACTTGCAGACAGAGCAGCTACCAGAGACTTAAGTTGGGGAGTTCCTGTTCCGCTAGAAAACGCAAAAGGAAAAGTTCTCTACGTTTGGTTTGATGCTCCTATCGGTTACATCTCTGCAACTAAAGAATGGGCTGAACAAAAAGGAACTCCTGAAGTCTGGAAAGATTATTGGCAGGATGAGAATTCCGAACTTTATCATTTTATAGGTAAGGACAACATTGTTTTTCACTGCATCATGTTTCCGACCATCCTAATGGAACACGGTGGATACGTTATGCCGGAGAACGTACCGGCTAACGAGTTTTTGAATCTGGAGGGTAAAAAGCTTTCTACTTCTCGTGGATGGGCGGTTTGGCTTCATGAATATTTAGAAGATTTTTCACCGGATCTGCTTCGTTATGCATTGGGAACTACCCTTCCTGAAAGTAAGGACTCTGATTTTTCATGGAAAGATTTTCAAGCCAGAGTCAATAATGAACTGGCGGCTGTTTTGGGCAACTTTGTATTCAGAGCACTCTCTTTTACACAGAAATTTGCTGATGGAGAGGTTCCTGAACTTGTTGACCCACAACAAATCGATCTCGATGCTCTGAAAGCAATAGAAACTCAAAAAGAAAAAGTAACCCGGGCTTTCGAAGCATTTAAGTTTAAGGAAGCCATTTCTGAAATGATGAATCTGGCCAGAACCGGAAATAAATATTTTACCGAAACTGAGCCCTGGAAAACCAGAAACAGTGACCCTCAGGCTTGCACCAACTCTTTACATGTAAGTTTGCAAATATGTGCTGCTCTTTCTGTATTGATGGAGCCTATCCTCCCTGATTCCATGAAAAAACTACGAGATCAGCTCTCTTATTCCGGAGATGTATCTTGGGAAAGCATTTCTGATTCAATGTTGGAAGTAGGAAACTCGATAGATCCAGGAGAAGTGCTTTTTACTAAAGTAGAAGATGAAGAAATTGAAGCTCAGGTAGCCAGACTAGAAGAAAGAGCTGCTGCAAATGACCCAACCTCAAAATTTACACCATTGAAAGATAATATTGGCTTTGAAGATTTCATGAAACTGGACATACGAGCCGGTGAGATCTTAGAAGCAGAAAAAATTGAAAAATCAGATAAACTTTTAAAACTCAAAGTCGATATCGGCATTGAGATCCGAACTATAGTTTCAGGCATCGCCAAACACGTTGATATGGATAATATCGTTGGCCAGAAAGTTAGTGTGGTTGCAAATCTCGCCCCAAAAAAGCTTATGGGTGTTGAAAGTGCCGGAATGATTCTTATGGCTGAAGATACCGAAGGCAATCTTAAGTTTGTAGACACTGAAGCTGAATCAGGAAGCACAATAACTTGAGCTTGAATTCTCAAACTGTCACTTCTGTTGATTTTGACATCTATAAAATGGGATATACCATTATTAAAAAAGGTGTAGTCTTCAGAGTTTTCTCCCCTTTATCTGAATCTGTTGAAGTAATAGTTTACGATAACTATCCGGATGAAGAAGGCTCTGTCTATCCCTGCACTAAAGATGAAAATGGAATCTGGAACTCCTTTGTTTCCGAAGATCTGACTAATAAATGGTACTGTTACCGGGTGTCCAGAAATGGTGAGTCCCAACATGCAGCTGATCCATGGAGTACATTTGTAACTACTACAAATCATCATCTTCAATTTCCAAAAACAAAGATCATTAAACCGGAAGAATTTGATTGGCAGGATGACCACTTTATTAAAGTTGAGGACCCAAGAGATCTCATTATTTATGAGACTCACATCAAAGACATGGTTGCTCACTCTTCAGCAAGAACATTTGTTCAGGGAATCTATAATGATTTCAGAGAAGCTGAAGTTGGTGGCATTTCACACCTGAAAAGGCTTAACGTAAATGCAGTTGAGTTTTTGCCCCTACAGAAGTTTGCTTATTTCGAGCCTCCGTTTAACAAGCAAACCAAAGAAGGAATAAAGAATACCTGGAATCCTTACGCCAGAAATTATTGGGGCTACATGACCTCTTTCTTTCACGCTCCGGAAACCTTATACGCTTCTGATGCTAATCTTAATAAAGATGAAGTGATCGGAAAATCAGAGAATGCGATTACGGAGCTAAAAAGCTTAGTACGTGAACTTCATCAAAATGATATTGCAGTTATAATGGATGTGGTTTACAATCATGCTTCTCATTATGATCAAAATCCGCTCAAAATTCTGGCTAAAGAGCATTATTTCAAACTTGATGAAAAAGGTAACTTCATCAACAACAGCTGGACCGGAAATGATATTGATACTACATCTGAGCATTCCAGGAAGTTGATCGTTGATTCAGTACTGCACTGGATCAAAGAATATCACATTGATGGGTTCAGATTTGATCTGGCAGGAATAATAGATTGGGAAACTATTGATCTGATCAAGCAAGAAGCTCAAAAGATCAATCCTAATGTAATTTTGATCGCTGAACCCTGGGGTGGAGAATATAAACCTTCGGGATTCTCAGATCACGGTTGGATCTCCTGGAATGACAAGATCAGAAACGGGATCAAAGGCTCTCACCCTATTTCTGATAAAGGGTTTGTTTTTGGTGGATGGAATCATGAAACTTCACGATTTGCCATCGAAAATTTTATCCGAGGAACATTAAAAGAGGGAGAACAAGGACTTTTTAATATCTCTGCTCATTCGCTCAATTATATTGAAAGTCATGATGGTTACACTCTTGGAGATTTCATCCGGATATCCTTGGATCATTCTAAAAATGAACAGAAATTTGAAAACAAAAGAGCACTTACTCATCTATCTCAGGAAGAATTAGACACAGCCAAACTTGCAGCGCTAACTCTTTTTGTCAGTCAGGGAGTAACTATGATACATGCCGGACAGGAATGGGCTCGCTCAAAACTGATTTTCGATCCGAGAAATCGGGACAAAAGAAACGGTTTGCTCGATCATGACAGTTATAACAAAGACAACGAGACTAACTGGCTGAATTTCAATGAAATAGAAATCAATAAAAGTTTGTTTGAGTATTATAAGGGGATCATTGAACTTCGTTTAAGCTCCCCTGCTCTCAGAAAAGCTTTGCCTTCAGATATCAATTTTAAAGTTTATAAAGATCCTCTACATATCACTTTTTCTATTCAATCAAATGAAGATCTGGACCCGTACGAGTATTTCATTTCGTTGAATGGAAATCCCAAAAAAGAACATTCAATTGATCTGCCTCCCGGAGGTTGGGAGCTTCTGGCTGACAAAAATTCTATCAAACTAAATAAAGCTAAAATAACTATTGAAAATTCTTATACTCTAGCACCTTCTTCCGGTGTTATATTAAGAAGGTTGCGTATAATGTAAGCAAGAAATATTTTAGTGCTTTAATCAACTCTTAAAGGAGGACATCTTTTGGCAGGTACATCAACAACCGAACGTGGTTCATGGAATTCAAAACTTGGATTTATTTTAGCAGCAGCCGGTTCTGCTGTAGGTTTAGGTAACATTTGGGGTTTCCCAACAAAAGTAGCTACTGAAGGTGGCGCAGCTTATCTCATAGTTTATTTGATTTGTACATTTTTAATAGGTTTTCCTGTTATGGTAGCAGAACTGGCTATCGGTAGAAAATCAGGAAAAAATCCGGTAGGCGCATTTAAGGCTCTTTCTTCCAATAAGTTTTTTCCATTGGTTGGTTTATGGGGAGTTATATGTGGAGTCATGATCCTATCATTCTACACTGTAATTGCAGGTTGGGCGTTTGGATTCGCATTTGAAGAAATTTTCTATTATTTCGGTTGGCAAGCAGCCGCTGATCTACTTACTGACACAGGCAATGGCTGGAAAAATGCTATTATAGCCTCTGCTTTCATGTTTGGTACTATTAAAATTATTACGGGCGGTATCAGTGACGGTATTGAACGTGCTACTAAATTTATGATGCCTTTGTTGATCGGAATCATTGTAATAATGATCGGTTATGTGCTTACTCAACCAGGCGCATCAGAAGGTGTTCGCGAGTACTTACTTCCTGATTTTTCAAAAATTAATGCGGACCTGATATTTTCGGCAATGGGTCAGGCTTTCTTCTCACTTTCTCTTGGTATGGGAGCATTAATTACTTATGGTTCATATCTGAATAAAAAAGAGAATATTCCTCAAGCTGCTGCATTTGTAACCTTGGCTGATGTAGGAATCGCCTTTTTAGCCGGACTTTTGATCATCCCGGCAATGTATGTTGCTAAAAATGCAGGAATTGAAATTTTTGTTGGTGATCAACTGGCTTCCAGTACTGATCTGGTTTTCCAAATTCTACCGGCACTCTTTCATACTATTGGTGGAGCAGTTGGGTTAATTCTTGGTGTTGTATTCTTCCTGTTGTTAAGTATAGCAGCATTAACGTCTACTATATCACTACTTGAAGTCCCTGTGTCTTTTGTTATTGATGAATTCGAAGTTAAAAGGAAAAAAGCAGCCTGGGGTGTAGGTCTTGGAGTGCTTGCTATTTCTATAGTGGTTTCCTTTTATCCGGCTCTTATTGGTCATTTTGATAACATATTCAATAACCTTGGATTACCAATCGGCGGATTGTTAACCTGTATATTTGTTGCTTTTGTTTGGAAGACAGACTCAGCGATCACAGAAATGGAATTTGGTTTTGCCGGCATCAGACAAACATTGTTCTCAAAAGTATGGCCAATATTCATCTATGTAATTTGCCCTCTGGCAATTCTTTATAACATTGTTACCAATTTTCTTTAATTAACTTGTTATCGGAATTCCCTAGCTGTATTTTTGGGCAACTAAATAACGGAGATATTTTTAATGGCTAAAATTTCTACTTCCGACTTCAGAAATGGGTTAGTTCTGAATATGGATGGTGAATTGTATTCGATTACTGAATTTCAACATGTAAAGCCCGGAAAAGGCCCTGCTTTTGTTAGAACAAAGCTCAGAGGTATTGTAAACGGTAAAAACATTGATAAAACATGGCGCTCAGGAGAAAATACTGAGGCTGTTCGTGTAGAAAACAGAGACTACCAATTTTTATATCAGGATGGTCCCCTTTTCTACTTTATGAATAGTGATACATATGAACAGATTCCCGTTAATGCCAATCAGGTTGAAAGAAAAGATTTTTTAATTGAAGGCCAGGTCTGCAATGTATTATTCAACGCAGACGACGAACAAGTTTTATACGCAGAACCACCGGATCATCTAGTGCTTACTGTAAGCCAAACCGATCCCGGAGTAAAAGGTGATACTGCACAAGGAGGTAGCAAACCGGCAACTTTAGAATCCGGAGCTGTTGTAAACGTACCTCTTTTTATTAATGAAGGTGAAGAAATTAAAGTAGATACAAGAACAGGAACTTATCTGGAACGAGCTAAATAACTTACTATGGACTTAAAACTGATAAAAAATATTCTAAATCTAATTTCTGATAGCGATGTAGACGAAGTAGCTATCGAAGAAGGCGATTTTAAAATTAAAGTAAAGAAAACAGGGACTGTTGAGCAGATTACATACTCACAACCAATGCAAGCTGCTCCGGCACAGCCTGCAGCTCCTGCTCAACCACAGGCACCGGCTTCAGCAGATGGTGGTGCTTCTTCAGATTCCTCTGGCGGTTCATCAGCAAAAGGAGAAACTGTTAAATCTCCAATCGTTGGTACTTTTTATAAAGCAGCTTCACCTGATTCCGATCCTTTTGTAAAAGTAGGATCTAAGATATCCAAAGGTGATACTCTTTGTATAGTAGAAGCAATGAAGATCATGAATGAAATTGAAGCCGAATTTAGTGGAACTGTTCAGGACATTCTGATCGACGATGGTCAGGCTGTAGAGTTTGATCAACCTCTTTTCGTAATCAGCAAAGACTAATTAGTCAGCATGTTTAAAAAGATATTAATAGCCAATCGTGGCGAAATCGCACTTCGAGTTATTCGAACGTGTCAAGAAATGGGTATTAAGACAGTAGCTGTTTATTCAACAGCTGATGCCGATAGCCTTCATGTTAAATTTGCAGATGAAGCTGTATGTATTGGGCCTCCTGCAGGAAAAGACAGCTACTTAAAAATACAGAGTATTTTGGCTGCCGCAGAAATCACCAATGCTGAGGCTATTCATCCCGGTTATGGTTTTTTAGCTGAAAATGCTGAGTTCTCTAAAATTTGCTCTGAGCATGATCTAAAGTTTATAGGCCCATCTCCTCACGCTATTAACTCAATGGGAGATAAAGCTGTAGCTAAAGCAACTATGATCAAGAATAAGGTACCTGTTGTACCTGGTAGTGATGGTGTAGTTGACACTTATGAAGAAGCTGTAAAAGTGTGCAAGGACATTGGATTCCCGGTTATTATCAAAGCTTCTGCTGGTGGCGGTGGTCGTGGGATGCGTGTTGTTGAAAAAGAAAGTGAGTTAAAGAAGAATTTCGAAATGTGCCGAAATGAAGCCGGTACTATCTTCAGTAACCCAGAAGTATATATTGAACGCTTTGTTCAAAACCCACATCATGTTGAGATCCAGATCATGGCTGATCAGCATGGTAATGTTATTCACTTAGGTGAAAGAGATTGTTCTCTTCAGCGTCGACATCAAAAAGTATTGGAAGAATCTCCTTCCCCACTTATGACCCCTGATTTAAGAAAAAGAATGGGTGAAGCTTCTATAAACGCTGCGAAAGCAGTTGATTATGAAGGTGCTGGTACTGTTGAATATTTAGTAGATGACGACGAGAATTTCTATTTCATGGAAATGAACACTCGTATTCAGGTTGAACATCCTGTAACTGAGGAAGTAACAGGATATGATCTTATTGAACAGCAAATACGTGTTGCTGCCGGTATGAAGATCGAAGAGCGTGAAATCGAAATGCGAGGCCATTCTATAGAGTGTAGAATTAACGCTGAAGATCCTGAATTTAACTTCCGTCCTTCTGCAGGTGAGATTACGGTATTTCACCCACCGGGTGGTCATGGTGTGAGATTGGATACTCATGCTTATTCAGGATATCGCATCCCGCCGCACTACGATTCAATGATAGCTAAACTAATTGTTTATGCACCAACCAGAGAATTAGCTATCAATAAGATGAAACGTGCGTTACAGGAATTTATCATAGAAGGGATTAAAACGACTATACCTTACCATATTCAACTAATGGATGATCCCAACTTCTTAGCTGGTAAGTTCACCACTAAGTATTTAGAAAACAATTTCAAATTTAACCCGGAGGCTGTTAGATGAGCGTACCAAGTGATTTAAAATACACCAGAGAGCATGAATGGATCAAAGACAATGGTGATGGCACAGCCACTATTGGGATCACAGAATTTGCTCAGGGTGAACTTGGAGATATCGTTTTTGTGGAGTTGGAAGAAGAAGGATTTGAGTTTTCTGCCGATGACACTTTCGGTACTGTTGAAGCCGTAAAAACAGTTTCTGAGCTTTATGCACCTGTAGATGGTGAAATTTCAGAAATTAATGAAGAACTTGAAGATAATCCTGAGATCGTTAACGAAGATCCGTACGGGAAAGGCTGGATGGTAAAAATAAAACTCTCAGATACCTCCCAACTGGATTCACTTCTGTCAGCAGACCAATACAAAGAAATCATCGCTTAAATACTATCAAATTTAATGAACCGACATAACGAATGGATTTTAATTCTTGATTACGGATCTCAGTTCACTCAGCTTATCGCAAGAAGATTGCGTGAATTCAATATCTACTGTGAAATCCATCCTTTTAATGTCGACCTGAGTACGGTTTCTGAACCGGTTCCTAAAGGGATCATTCTATCAGGAAGCCCCAAAAGTGTAAATGACGATGATGCTCCATCCCTTCAAACAGATATATTAGATTGGGATGTACCAATTCTTGGTGTTTGTTATGGATTACAGCTTCTCGCTCATACTCAGATTCCCGGAAGTGTTGAAAAAGCAGATAAACGCGAATTCGGAAGAGCTCATCTAATCGTTGATAACAGCAACGGAATATTAAAAGATGTAGAAGACAATTCTGTTGTTTGGATGAGTCATGGAGATCACATTCATGAGCTTCCATCCTCTTATGAAATTGTTGGTCATACAAATAATGCCGGAGTTGCAGCTGTTCATCATAAAGAAAAAGAGATCTACGGTGTTCAATTCCATCCGGAAGTAGCACATACTGATTGCGGGAAACAAATTCTCCATAACTTTGCTTTCGATATCTGTGATTTATCCGGAGACTGGACAGCTAGTTCTTTTGTGGAAGAACAAATTGAAGCGATCAGAAAGAAAGTCGGGAATGACAAGGTTCTTTGTGCACTATCAGGTGGCGTGGACTCCACAGTTGTTGCTACTCTGATTCACAAAGCAATTGGTGATCAACTGGAATGCGTTTTTGTTGATAACGGCTTGCTGCGAAAGAATGAATTCAATGAGGTGCTCGATCTTTATATCAAAGATCTTGAACTTCCTGTAAGAGGTGTAGATGCAAGTGAACTATTCCTAACCAGACTAACAGGTGTTTCTGATCCGGAAAAGAAAAGAAAGATCATTGGCGTTACTTTTATCGATGTTTTCGAGAAAGAAATTGGCGGACAATCAGAATTTAAATATTTAGCACAAGGAACTCTATATCCTGATGTAATTGAAAGTGTTTCCTTCAAAGGTCCATCAGCGACTATAAAATCGCACCACAATGTGGGTGGTTTACCGGAAAAAATGAAACTTGATCTGATCGAGCCTGTACGGGAACTCTTTAAAGATGAAGTACGTGAAGTTGGAAAAGCTTTAGGTATTCCTGCTCATTTTATTGGCCGACATCCATTTCCCGGCCCTGGACTAGGGATCAGAGTAATAGGAGAACTCAGTAAAGAAAGATTAGATCTGCTTCGCGAAGCTGATAAAATCTTTATCGATGAGCTTAAAAGTCAGGGGCTTTATGATGATGTTTGGCAAGCACTTGCTGTTTTATTACCTGTTCAGAGTGTTGGTGTAATGGGTGATGAACGAACATATGAATTTACTGCAGCCATCAGAGCTGTTACAAGTGTAGACGGTATGACTGCCGATTGGGCACATCTCCCCTACGATTTCCTAGGAACGGTCTCCAATCGAATTATTAATGAAGTAAAGGGAATTAACAGAGTGGTTTACGATATTAGTTCGAAACCTCCTGCAACAATTGAATGGGAATAAATGAGAACAAATTCGTTTATTCTTAGTGTAAGCATGTGTATTAATTAGCAATTCTATGAAATCTACTTTTTCAATTTTCTCTTTTTTATTAATTCTGCTTTTTTCCGCCTCAGCTTTTACTCAATCTGTTGAATCAGGCAAAAATCTCTATCAAAACGGAGACTATGAAAGAGCCCTTAGAATATTCACTCAGATAGATAGTCCGGAAGCGAATTTATTTTCCGGTAAAAGTTATTTTTCGTTGGGGGATTTTTCTAAATCCAGATCTTATCTGAATAAAGTTATTGATTCTGATGAGAGCGCTACGATCTTAATACAGGAAGCTAAATACACAAAGGCCTTGGTTCTGTTCCAACTTGATGATTTTACAGCTTCTCTTGAGCTTTTACATGAACTTAAATCCAATAGCAGAAATAATCCATACTACACCAGAGCCATTTCTTTTTACGATCAGGTTTTGAGCTATTTAAGTATAGATCAGATCAAAACTGTATTCAGACAGAGTTCTAATGTTGAAATTTTAGCAGATGTTGTTTCCGGAGCATTAGGCAGAGTAGATTTTTCTAAAGCGAAAACTATGGTCAGCTCATTAAAGTCATCCCTGATTGACAGTAATGCTGTAGATTTATTCCAGATAGAATCTGCTTTGAGGGATTCGCTTATATATGCTTCCAGGTATCCATTCCGAAAATATTCTTACGCTCCATCTGGAATGTCTTATCAAATTGGTGTTGCACTTCCCTCTTTTGATATGAATTCTGACAACTATGAAATCCCTCAACATCTCTATTTTGGGATACAGATAGCCGTTGAAGAGTTCAATGCAAACCAGAATGATAAAAAAGCATTTATTAACTTTTCCAGAACTAATGTAGATTCTATTCAATCAGAAGATATTCTAAATCACTTAGTCTGGAATAAAGATGTAGATGTAGTAATAGGTCCTTTATTTTCTGATGTAGCAAAATCGTTTTCTGAACTTGCAGAGGTGTATGAAATACCGGTAATTACTCCCTTGGCTAATTCTGACTCACTGAATATAGCCAACAACTATATGTTCCAGACAAATCCAACTTTTGCAGTACAAGGCAAGAAAATGGCTCAATATGCTGTAAACTCTTTAGGCCTTGACACAGTAGCTGTATTAGCTGAAATGGGTGCTTTAGGTGAAGCTTCAGCACTGGCTTTCAGACATGAAGCAGAACGCTTAGGAGCATTTGTTCAGCACTTTTTCCTGAAAGATCTGGAATCCGAAGGTTATGATATTTCGGAATACACAGCTTATCTGTCTAAAACTGATACGTTGGTACCATCCCCGGGCTTAAAAGGAATTTATGCACCATTCACAGGCGCGGCAGCTCCGACTTTGATCAGGAATCTACTCACTGATCTAGAAGCTTCAAGAAGTGATTACATACTCCTGGGTTCTGAAGAATGGGCAGACACAGACCTGGAAAATACCCGCTTGCCTGAAACATCTATTCACTATACTCAGAGTTTTGAAATACGTTATGGTGAAACTGATGTGGAAGAGTTTGCATCGAGTTTCAGATTACGCTTTCAAACAGAACCCAATCGGTTTGCTTTTATAGGCTACGATGTCACTAAATTCGTATTGAGTACATTAAACAGAGTCGGTAATCCGGACTTACTAAAGCAAGGTCTGCATGAATTAAAAAATTACCGTGGTCTTAGTGGTCAGTTTGGTTTTGATAGTGAGCATATAAACCAAAAGGTTCTTATTAAATCTATTTTCCGGGAAGAATAAAACACTAAGAATTTTATTCTCCTGATTCCTGTAATTCTCTTTGTCGTTTAATTCTGTATTGTTGTCTCAACCATTTTCGCCATTTTTCAGCGTCCACTAAATGCTCTTCATAGGTTCGGTTGAAAAGATGTCCCCCTTCAGGATTAGCCACCATATATAAATACTGGTGATTTGCAGGATATAAAGTCGCCTTTATAGTTTGTAAGCTGGGATTTGTAACCGGTCCGGGCGGTAATCCATATTTAGTGTAAGTGTTATATGGATGATCAACTTTGTAATCTTCCAGTAATAATCTACGCCTCTCTCCTACAGCAAAACTGATTGTTGGATCGGCTTGCAGATGCATTCTTCTTTTTAACCTGTTCCAATATAAACCTGCTACTATTGGTTTTTCTTCTTCAATGTTCGCCTCCCACTCCACAATTGAAGCCATAGCAACTATTTCATCGATCGAATAATCCGAAGAGTCTATTCTGCTTTTATATTGCTTAACAACCTGATTCTTAAATTCGCTGAGTATTTTTTCTATTGTTTGCTTTGGGCTATAAGTCCAATATACATCGTAAGTATTTGGCAACATTCTTCCGAACAATTGTTCTTTGGATATTTTTTTGGAAGCAACAAATAGTGAGTCATCAAAAACACTCCGAACATCAGAGCTGTCAAAACTCATTGTATTTCCTAAATTTCTGGCAAATCTGTCAATTGTTATGCCAGGCAAAATTGTAATTGAAACGGGATCCTGACTTCCGAAAGCAAGCTTGGTTAAAAAATCATTGTACGAATACTCTCCATCAAACTGATAATACCCTTTTCTGAAAGTTCTCCAACCAAGTAACGGACTAACCCAAAGTAATTCATCTTCGTCAAATTGAATATTGGACAACTCCAATATGTTTACTAATTCACTTAGAGTAACATCTTGTTGTAAATATATCTGAGTGTTTTGGGTACCAATTAACGCCTCAGACTTAGAAATCCTGTACGTTCTGGAAATAAAAGTACAGAGGAAAATAATAAGTACTATAGCTAATCCAGCTACTGCTTCTTTCAGAGTGAAATCAAAGATGTTTTTGTCATTCATGTTTAAAGATAAGAACCATTAAGTTTAAACCCACCTCTTTACAGTATTTAATATGCATAATTATAAGAATGTAACTATCAGGATATTTTTTCGTAGTCGACACACGAAGAGCAATCGAGCTTTTGGATGCTGCACAAGCACCAAATGCCCTAAAGATAAACCCGGGTTTTGAACGACTCGGGTTTCTTTTTCCCTCCATCTTTTTCTTTTATAGATTTGTGATACAATTCCCGCATATATTTTCTAGTTAGATTATTAAAATTTAATTCTAAAAATTAGCATTAAGCACAGATAATCTTTAATTAGTCAGAATATGAAAAAAATACTTTTTTTTACACTCAGCAGCCTATTTCTATCTAGTTGTATAAACAATGTTGAAGATCAGGTTCCCGAAATTCCGGACGAACCTATAAGTTATGCTACTCAAGTACAGCCGATTTTTAATTCTACTTGTGGAGGAGGATTTTGCCATACAAACGGTGACAATGTAAATGGTGTTAATCTGGACAGTTACCAAAACGCAATTAACAGCATAGGTTCCGGATATGGCAGGCTTATTATTGTGCCCGACAGTGCTGATATAAGCCCGATCATAGATAAACTTGGATCTAACCCCGAGTTTGGCTCACCGATGCCTCTTAGCGGAAGTATCAGCAGTTCGGATATAGGCAAAATCATAGCCTGGATAAATCAAGGTGCACAAGACAATTAAATTAGGTATTGAATTATGAAAAAATTATTTCTTTCTGCTTTTTTGGTTTTATTTACGGCCGGCTTAAGCTTTGGTCAAAGCTTTAAAACTGAAGAAGGTAAAGCCACATTCTATTCTAAAGTTCCTTTACATAATTTCGAAGGAAATTCAGAAAGTCTTGTTGGTCTTATTAATCTGGATGAAAAAACTATCGACTTCTATATAGATCTGGAAACTTTAGACACCGGAAATGGGAAACGTGATAAGGATATGAAGCTTACTTTAGAAACTAAAAAGTATCCTTTTGCAGAATTCTTTGGCAAGCTGGTAACAGATTTCGATCCGGAATCTTCTTCTGTTCAGGATGTCTTAGTAAAAGGTACTTTTAAAATTCATGGCGAAGAAAAAGAAATTGAAGTGGAAGGCACATTACAGATGACAGATACTGGTTTACATGTAACTGCCGGTTGGATTTTAAGTTTGTTGGACTATAAAATAGAACCACCCAAGATCTTATTCATTAAAGTGGATGAAAATCAGGAAATTAAAATTGATGCTTTGCTAAAACCCGTAGATGGATAAACAATGAGAACAATCTTTATTTCAGTACTAATTTCAATTTGCACTGTTTCTTTATTACAAGCTCAAATGGAACGAGTGAGAGCAAATCCTGATGGGCCGGTTGAAGAAACATTTCTCACAAAAAACATAGCCGGATTAGGTACTGTACAACTTTTAGGTAAAGGTGATCTGAATAGTATGATACAGCATAATTTCGGTGATGTTCGGGGTGGAATAGATACTTTTTTCGGAGTTGATGAAGGTGCTAATGTTCGGATAGCTTTTGGATACGGACTTACTGATAATCTTAATATCGGAATTGGACGAACAAGCCGTGAAGACAACATTGATTTTTCTATCGATTACAGGATCCTTCATCAAACAAAACTGGATAGAATGCCTGTTTCGGTTGTACTAAAAGGAAATATGGGAATCAGAACTCAAAAAGAATCTTTCGGATTAACAGTTCAGGAAAGACTGAATTATCTGGGTTCGATTATGATAGCTCGTAAATTCAACGACAATTTTAGCTTTCAGGTTTCCCCTATGGTCTCTCACTTTAATACCGTGGTTCAAAGAGAAGCAAATTCTGAACTGTATAATACCGTTTATGGTCTGGGGTTTGCCGGAAGATTTAAAATCAATGAAAGAAAGTCTATTTCATTTGAGTTTCTCCCTGTAATCGGAGATAAAATTTCAGATACGAAAAACCACGCTGCTTTGGTCTACGAATTAGAGACCGGTGGTCATGTCTTTCAAATGTTCTTTATGTCAGGCAGATGGTTTACCGAACAGCACCTATTAACCCGAACCGAGACTAATTTTTTTGAACCTAATTTCAGATTCGGATTTAATGTAAATCGTATTTTCGGGCTTTTATAAAAGGGATCTGACTTCCTGAGCAACTTTCCTGTTATACTGAAAAGTGAGGTCCTTATAATTAACCAAATCAACGATCACTCCAATAAAACAAAGGCCTGCTGTAAAGAAGTATAAAATTCCCATTCCTATCTGATTTAATATAAATCTGTGTACTCCGGCAAGGCCTAAAAATCCTAACAGACAAAGTATTAGAACAGTCTGTGGATCTTTTCTTCTGGATCTGTATACATTAGAGAATCTTTTTTTATTCTCATCATCTAATGAAGTCAGAAGTTTGGCTAAATAAAGAGCTTCATCTCCTTCTGCTTCAGGTATAAAATCATAAACTTCTGCCATCTGTATGTCCTTTTTGTGTAGTAGTTTTATTTATATAAAGATCTTTCCAGATCTGTAGAATTCTCAAACTCAAAATGAGTACGGCGGGTATGCCAAAAAGATTCGCACTTACAGCATTTTCAAACTCTCCTCTGAATATCCAGGCAATGGAATGACCCAGCCCCTCTCCCGGGCAAAATTCGATTCCCACAAATTCAAAAAAGCATAATGAACTCCCGGAACTCAAAGGGTCCATCATAGCTATAAGAACCAATCCTGTAGTGAATGCAACCCACTCAATATGTGGTCTGATTTTTTTCATGAAGAAATATACGCTTCTGAATTATTTTTGTTCAGGACGTTTTAGCTTGTATTTAAAAAAATGAGAAATGGTAAAGAATATTCTGTTTGACTGATATACAGAACTTGTTGAAAACTCAGTACCCACTTTTATCTGCCAAAATTTTTTAAATTTATGTTCCACATTTGCACGTCCTGTCAAGAAGTACCCATCCGTTGAGGCATGTTTTCCCATTAATTCTAATTCAAATAAAGAATCGTAGCTAAAATCATTAGGGCTTCGGTATCTTAAATCAAAACCTAAACCCTTCAGCAAATAATTATCCTGAGTAAAAAATGGTTCAGCATTCGGGAAACTTTTTGAAGCATCTTGCCAACCTAACTCTCCAATCAATCTTCCTCTGAATGGAGTTCCCCAAGGTTGGATGTAACCTCTTCCCGTTACAGAATAATCGAACACTTTATTTGTGTAAACCTGACCCGATCCGGACACCGTTGTCAAGAATTTATTTTTTAACCAGGGATCTTCTCTATAGAATTCACCCTTCAATTTATAGATATCTTGTACAATAGCCTGACGGGTAAACTCAGGTTCAATCGATAAGTTAAGTGCCGTAAATGTAGAATCATAGCTTATTGAATATGAAACAAAAGCTTCTGCTAAAATTCCTTCCTCGCCATAAAATAGAGATGGACCAAATCTAAAGACACGGCTATAGTCTTCTTTTCTGTCCTCGAATTCATATCCAATACCTGTAAAATTTGAAAAGAAATTTTGGTTCCCCACCCTGTCATTTACATAAATATCTTCCAATTTAAATAAGTGAGATTTATCCAATCTGTTTCCAAATTGTACCGACAAGCCTCCTCTGGCAGATTGATTATCAAAATTGTCAGAAAAGTATTCACCAAACAAAGATGCCCTTACTCCCTCATTCCATCGCAGATCAGTTTTAAATATTTCTTCTTCTTTCTCTGAGAAAAAGTTCGGATATCTTCTGAAAAGATCTTTCTTGTCTTTATAAGTGATAAATTTAAATTCTTCTTCTATCAACTGATGAGCTTCTGTTTCGGTACTCTTTCCTTTACCGAATAAAGGATACATGATTTCATATCCTCTTTCTTTAAAGCCAAGATAATAAAGAGTTGTTCCGGCAAACACTCTTAAGGAATCGTTACCGGGGTTATTCCGTAAATAATCCTTACTAATAGTATAAAATTTATCGAGTTCATTTTTTTGAGCTATCCATTCTAATTTAGTTCGGTTTGAGACACTATCCGATCGTTCTGCCCAATACAAAGCTTTGTCGTAATCAAAAAGCTGATAACCGTATATGCTTGCAAATTGCCCCGCAAATTCATTTAACTGATTATGAGACCACTCAGGAAACTCTTCCAACAGTTCAATGGTACTATCTGCGGATTCATAATAAAATGATCTTTGAATTGTATATGCGTACAAGCTATCATTTCGCGGATCGTTATTTATCAGACTTCTTAACCTTTGTTTTATGTCGGGCCAGGTTTCAGCACTTTCCACAGCTTTTACATAAGCAAGAACTGTTTTATTGTTTTCACCATAAACCTCAATTTCTCTTAGTCTCCACCTCTTTACAAATTCAGGTGAGTATAAACCAAGCTGTTCAGCTACTCTGTTTTTTAAAAGAATAACCTTCTCGTCACCGTATTTTCTCCAGAGCTCTTCCAGAAAGTTCTCAGCTCTTGTATAAGCACTTTCAAATCCATAGTAAGTAACCAATCGATCGATGTCACTTTTTCGCCAGTCAGGAGTAGACTTTAACCTGAACTCAAGAATTTGAATTGCACGCATTGCTTCATCACTTTCAATACTAAGTTCAATCAACTGCTCCTGTGCCTGAAAGCTTTTTGGATTACGCATATACCTGTTTATGGCATCTGAAAGTTGTTGCTCAAAAGTAATTTCAGGCTCAACAGTTACAGATGAAGTAGCTAAATAAAAAGGATTTGTCAGATAAGTATTAAATCGATTTTTTGCCAATGCTAAACCTGTTTCTAATTCCCTCGAAGTTCTTTCATTCGATTTTGGTTTAGGAATATTTATCAGATTTTTTTTTGAATAAAAATGGAAAAGATAGCCATCCCAAAATCTTGAAAAAGTATACCCATCCACTATTTCGCTTAAATGTTTTTCGATATCAGCCCGGTCTTCCCTTGGTACATACATAAACCAATACTTCTCTTCTTTGTCTTCACTGGATGATTTATAAGTATCAGGTGGTATTACATTCACAAGATACTGATCAAATGTTTCCAGATATTCAGAGTCTGCGTTCAACCAATCCTGAGTTATGTTTGCTCCATAGTCAGCAGATACCAAACGCAAAAAAGGATACTGCTTTTTTGTATGACTTAATCTTTTAAGAAATTCCTGATATAAAGAAGTAGTTGTATCCGGAGTAGATCTCCAACCGAGATTATCAGGGTTTCTGCTTTCAAACGCATCAGCATCTCGCTGTACAAGTTGAAATACATCATCGGGGTGAACAAAATGATTCCAAACCCCGGTGAGTAGCTGCATACTGTGCTGATTAAAAACTGAATTCCCTTCTATATTAAACCCACTTGATATCCTTGGATAATTAAATAATTTATCCGAATACGGGTCGGGGCCAAAAGCTCTTTCCCCTCCATATTCCTTTTCTCCCAGATATAAAGAACTAAGAACTTTTATTGACGGCATGGCTCTTGTTAAAGCCTGTATTCCGGTTGAATCAATAAAATTAGTTGGAGGAACATAGGTTATTGGAAGCGGCCCAAGATCATCAACTCTCCATCTCTTTTTAACCGAGTTTAAAGCTGATTCCATAAATGATGAATTAGAATCCCATTCTTCATTCAATAATGAAAAATGGTTATAGCCATGAAACGCTAGTTCATGCCTTGACTCAGCAATTTCCTGGGCCAGATAAACACTCGCTTTAACTAGCCGATTCTTTCTTCTTATGGTTGCTGATGTCCACTCTATGTAATCGAATGGAGGTACAATATTTGCATTATAATTAAATGCAGTCATGGCTGAGTATGTGATCAACAAAGAATCAGCAAGTTTTTGCATATCCGGCCACCAAATATTTGCGACGAATTCAGCTTGTTCTACATTGTATTCTGTAGCAATTGGTTCTAATTTAGTATTATAAAGCGGGGCAGGAAAATCATCCAGAAATATAGTACCCACATTTGCATTTCTGTAAGGTAAATGTGGCAACATTTTGATTACGGAGGAAAACATTAATCCTCGGTAGTCTTTTTCGTAAAGCACATAACTATTAAATACCATTACAGTTCCAAGCCCAATACTATTTTCAAAAAGTATTGGATAATCCTCGTCGGTTACAGCAGTTGCAAGTACTCTTATTTGATCAGTAAAACTGCTCTTCTTTAATCGATTATGAGGAACGCTGAAGTTCGAATAAAACTCCATTCCTTTATAGCCAGGAAATATATTTTCAACGCCTTTTATTCCACGAACTGTCTGATCAATACTATAATCAGCTCCGGCCTTTATTCCTTGGATATATGCAAATCTTTCATCTGTTACAGTACCAAAAAAGATCATTTTACCACCTTTACCTAAATAGTCAATGATCTTGTTTAGCTCTTTATCGTCTATTGAAGTTATATTCGAACTGGTATTGATAAGAAGATTGGTTTTTTTATCTATTGGAATATTTTTTGATTTATCCAGATCCAGAATTTCATACTTGAATTCCGGATATTTAAATGCCTCAATCAACTCGCTTGTAACTTCAATAGAAAATTCATCAGACGAACTCTGCAGAATTATAATTGGTGCTATCTCATTTTGTGCATTTAACGGTTTATTTAGAACCATTAAAACAAGAAATAGTAATGAACTAAGTAAGTATTTATTTAAATAGCTTAGCCGCACGCCCTTCCTCTTTTGGGTAAATATTCATCAAAATATCACCTATGTTAGATCCGTCTTTCTGATTTATTATCTCGTAGATTATGGCATCCTCTGTTTCTCTATATACGAGGACCTCTCTGCCCGGCAATGAGTTATATTTAGAAACCCATTCACTCAATGCCAGCATCTGCTCTCCCGGCTCAAACAAGATTCCTTGCTGTATTGATTCGTAAGGTGGTTTTTGTATAAAAACGAATATACTTGCAGGTGGAATATTCGCCGTATCAGGCCTGAGCTCTTTAGGAAGTTCAAGATACTCCTGATACAGTGAATCTATATTCGCGTAACTTTCCAGAAAGAAATCATAATTCATAAAATAATGCCTGTTCTTGGACAATGTATTATCAATAGGAGGACTTACCGTTGCATAAGTAAAAGGAAGCCTTTCATTGATTATTCTGTAATAAGATTCAAAAAAACCATTTGGTAGTGTTTGTGGCAATGTTTTGCCCGTATTTACTCCACCGGCAAGAAAGACTCCTCCTGCCACTAATAACACCATTAAGATTGGCTGGCTATAGCTAACGAAACGATGTTTTATATTCATTACTACTTCTATTATAGTATATAAGGCATAGAAAACCAGTCCACATAAAACTGAAATAAGAATTGCATAAAAAGCATTAACCTGATCTAAATCTATAAATGATATATCCAGATTGTTATGAGAAGAATACAGAAAAGCCACTGATCCGAACATTGCAAAATAGACTAATTCATCTGCAAAGCGTTTCTTTTTTTGAACGAAATGAAGGATCAAAAAGACAATAAACAAGCCTCCGGTTATATAAAGATATATTGAACTCAGAGCTTCTATATCAGTAATTAAGAAAGGGAAATAACTAAATATAAGGGTGTCTAAAAGCTGTAATTCAAAAAATGAATTAATATCCTGCCCCATTAACATCAAATGGATAATATATGGACTTAACGAAATTGAAAAGACAACAACTAAATAGGTAACAATTTTAATCAAGTTAATACCAAACCTCTTTCTGGGAATAGCTAGTAATCCATATATCAAAAAAGGTAATAACACTATTAATAGAACAAATATATCAGTAAGGGCAGTTGCGATAATTCCCATAGTCACATAAAACCAAGGTGCCTTGTCAACTGACCTGAGGTTTCGAACAAAAATAAAAGCTGTTGGAAGAGCAAAACAAAGGGCTAACAGAATTGTATTAATTCCGGTTTCAGCTTCAAGACTTATTGGAGTTAATAATGTAGGAATAAGAGCAAAGATACTTGCCCCGAATAATGCGGCATTTAATCGTTTACCTTTTGTAATTTCACGGATCAGCCAAAAAATTATAATCGTCAATAAAAAGCTAGTTAAACTGCCCAATAAACTAAGAGCAAGCTCCGGCCCTACCTGTGTCAAGTTGCTGAACATACCAACTAGAGAGTGCATTCCTTTTGGAATCGGCAATTCGCCGAAATATTGCTGAAGTCTGATATTCTTGATTTCATCGAGCTCGAAATACCATGCCCTGCTGTACGGTGCTGCATTCTTTAAAACAGGAATAACACGGACAATACAAGATATGATCCCAATAGTTACAGCAGCAATATTATATCTGTTCTCATAAATTGAAAATTCTCTTTTACCAGAAAATCTATCTTTTAATCCCTGGTAGGTAAATACTTTTATAGATTCAATAACCCTTACTTGATTAGCTACTATTTTATTCTCTATTACTTTAAAAATAGATCCAATAGATGTTCCACTTCTCCACTCCTTAAAGAGCGAAATAAGAATAGGGATCAAAATCAAAACACTAAATATGCTAATCAAATCATACAGATTCAGTATCGTAAGAATAAAAATTGTGAGTATAATGGTACCCCCAATACCGATCCAACTGTAAAGCATCTTATCAATTCCATGCAACTTTTTGGTATGTGGAAGGAATTTGGGACCTATCCATGAAAACAGGATCACAAAAAAGAGAACCAGCCGGGCTATAGAAAGAAACACGATCAACCAATATGGCATACTATGCTCCCTTCTTTAATTTTGATGTTCTACCTAAAGAGTTTGGCAATCCCCGGAATTCAATATTGCTTATAAAAAAAGGGAATCCTGAATCTTCTAATCTGGATTTAACCTGTAAGGAGGTTTCGTAATTTTCAGCGAAATCTATAATCAGAAACGGAACTTTGTAGTTCTTATGTAAAGAATCTATGAATTCAAGTCTTTCTTCATACTCCGTTTCCGGTTTGATTTGATATTCACTTTTATCGAAATCATAACCCGAAGCTACAGCTTCAATCGTCACAGCATCAATATAAGTCACTGTTTTATCCAACAGAAATAAACCTGCATTTTGGATTAACAACATATCAGGATTTCGGGATCTTATTCCTGATATCAAATCGACCATGTCCTGTTCCATACTTCTTCTGAGTGTATATGGAGCCACAGCGTCTATGGTGTCCAGAAAAAGACCATCATATCCATAGGAAAGTAACTTCGGAACAATTTCATCGATAAATTTTTCTTTTATTCTATTCTCGGAAAGATTTATGTAGTATGAACCATGATTTTCATTCTTTCCAATTAATCCAATCTCTTTGAACTCATTGAAATATCTGCGTGATTCATTTACTTCTCCCAAAGAAAGATATGCTACAACTTTTATTCCTCTTGAATGGAACTCGATGATATCCTGCTTGCTGTAAAAATACGGCTCTACAATCAACAGTTTATACCCTGAAACAACAGAAGGATTAATATCAGAATACACAACCCCAAAGGAGTCATAGACGGAATCTTCTGACAGCTTATTACTGGATGATATGCAATTTACAGTGAGCAAATAGATAATAATCAGGTATAACTTCTTATACATTAATGAAATTTATTCAACTCCTAATTGCGCACAACCTGACCAACCGAGCATAGTGAGTTGTTGTATAACTGTAGGAATTAAAACCATATCAAATTGAACATCCGCGCGCTCTATCAAGCTGGATTTCAGCTTTTCCAACATTTCTTCTTCTTTTTCGGGCGCTACTTCCGGATTTGATTCAAAAAAGTCTACCACAAATTCATACACGGAAATAATTTTACCTGTCCACGGAATATCTTCCCCTCTGATCTCATTGGGAGTACCTTTTCCATTTACCCATTCATGATGAGTTCTAATACCTTCAATAATATCATTATGAACAGGCAAATTACTGATCATGGTTGCTCCGGCAATAGGATGAGCCAGTTCAGAACCTATACTCGCCAAAGAACTTATTCCTGCTGCACCTACATATCCGATATCATGAAGTTTTGCAGTAGTCTTAATGATCTCCATTTCATTATTATCCAATCCAAAAAGCATTCCGAACATTTCAACAAAAGCTATCATTCTAGGTGAATGATATTTTGTTTTCTCTCTTTTTGCCTCGATTGCCCGAAGCATTTTATAGAACGCATCAAGCAGATCATCTGAGAAACTTTTATTAACATCTCTGAATTCGAAAAGTTTTGCTACGATCTCAGAAATATCATTAAGTACAGGGCTTGAATCTTTAGCTTCGTTTCTTTCAGTTCTGTTTATCCATATAAAACCTTTTACTTCTTCTGATATATATGGTAAAAACAGTGGTTCAACTTCCAGCTTATTTACAATTTCTTTACCTGCTTCTGATAAGCTGAAGTCGTTTTCAACCAGATCATACATTTTTTCACCCGAGAGCCCTAAAAGTGCTTTCAAGTATTGCTCATCAAGGCTATTTGAAGCAATAAGTACAGGAGCGCCATTCTTATATTCGACAACTGCGCCGGATTTAGCCTGTAAAGAATTGATTATGTATAAAAGTAAAAGTTCAGAAATTCCCGTTGTATTTAACGCACCAATACCCAGTTCCCCGACTAAACCATGAACTTTATCCTGATATTCTTTCTGGGATTCTTTTTCCTGTTCATCTAATTTAATCAGCCACGAAGAAAGCAACCTACTTACAATTGAAAACTTTGGAACCATGTTTTCAGGGCTTTTAATATTAGGCCCTATTACATATATGCCCCAAAATTCTCCAGTCTTTTTGTAGAGCGGGATATGTTCACAATTTCCTATTGTGTGAGCAGAAACCCCGTGCTCTTTAAAGTCTTCGTCCCACTGCCTCTTTTTCTCAAGATTCTGCATTTGATTTTCGAAATCCTGAATAAACTGAGTTCTTTGCGCATCTACTTTACCGGGCTTCCCCCCTCCGGATTTATCTGGAAGCAGATTTTCTGATATTAATTGTCTTTTTATGAGTATTAAGTGCTCTTTTTCCAGTTTATACACAAAATGTACAGGAGCCTGATACAACAAATCAATCCAGGTAATTATATTCTGAAATGTTGGGTTTTGCTTACGAGACATATGCTCTGCCGAAAGAGCCCAAAACTCAAGCTCTTCTTCAGTTCCAAACGAATCTATCGCAAAGGCTTTTCCAAGCCTGCTTCCTATTATGTTTATGTAGTCTTTTACGTCTTTACTCATAGGATGTCCTTAGTATGCAGAGTAATAAAAATAGTCCAAATGTTTAAAAAATCTTTTACCGATTAATCCGGTAACTGCTGCAAATGTAATAGAGCCTGCAATCAAACCTACTACAGCATATTCAAATCCTATTACTCTGCTACATATATAACCTGTTAGTGCATTAACTGCTAATGCAGCGAGCATAGAATAAAGTACAAATTCCGGCCTATTCATTGTAAAAAAGAATAGTGAATTCAATAGTCCGAAAACCAAAAACAAGTAGCCAATACTACCCATCCAAAACACCTTAAAGGTTAATGGATTTGCAAAGAAATCTCTTATTTCCGGATAATCATCTTCAAAAACTCTTAAAGCTTCCACTCCGTAATAAGTCAGTACAATGGATATTATTCCAACAAAAAAGAGTAGTACCAACTGTAGTGAATAAAAATTGCTAAAGTATAAATTGAATTTTTTAAGCTTATCTATCTGCGTTTTCTTTTGAGCAGGTATAATCCTGTGCGAAAATAAATGAATTATAAACTCCAGTAACGCTATTGTAAATATAAAGCTCAGTAACGCCCAGTCCATTCCCAATTCATAAGGAGTATTAAACCAGATGATATAGGGCGGTGGCGGTGGTCCGGCAGACCATGCCAAAATTCTGTCTACAAACAGAAAGGTAAAATACCCAAAGCCGTACAAGAAATATCGGTAAGTGTTATAGTAGCTCACCTCAAGATTTGGCAGAGATTGTTTAAACAAGCGCTGACGGCTAGATCTGATCTTAAATTGGTAATAAATTATAATATAAATTATCTGTGATCCCGTGGTTATTCCTATTCCTAACCATTGCGAGAGATAAATCCCCCAATCAAGTACTTCCATTCCAAAAGCAACGGAAAGTGTTCCTGCTAAAATACTTCCTAAAATAATCAGCTTTTGTTGGGAAGCGTACAAAACGGCGGCTGAAAGCATCATACTTGAGATCAGTATAAAATAGGTGAGCCCTATTGTTACCATTCTTTGAGGATAAAATGGAAGAATTACATTTACTACAAAAACTAGCGCGGCAATTCCAAGAACAAGAGGAATGGCAAAATACATAACTGCTTTAATAGCTTTCCAGCTTAAATAGTAATTAGTTTCCCCCATATATTTTGAAACAAGCCTTCCTAGCACCTGAATAAATCCACCGGTAATAATGAAGGCCCCTATCGTCCCCATCGCTATCATGGTAGCCTGAGCTACATTAAAACGAAACCAAGCCCATAGTGCATATTCAAAAATAATAATTGCTGCAATCTGAGAAATCATTGGCATGGTAAAAAGCACTCCCATACCAAAATGTTTGAAGAAAAGTTTAAAACTTTCTCCTACATCACCAAGCTTAAACTCTGATTCACTTTCTTCCTCATACTTGCCCTTTATATGCTTTTTAAGCCTTTTAAATACTTCCTCTGCTAAATCAAAAACACTCTTATATCCAAAATCGGTATTTGCATCCACATCTCTTATTCCAAGCGACTCAATTGTAGCAGCTACTGCCCATACGCTTAAAGGATTTCCGATCAGGTCATAAACCTGCTGAGTCAATTCTTCAATAACTGACAGATCCTCTTTTTCAAGAATAATATCTCTTTCTTCAGTTTGCATGAGCCAACCTCTTAACTTTTAGATATTCAAGAAGGTTTAATACTGATTCTGTCTTTACTTTATTTTTTAAAGGATCTCTTGGCTTAGCTGCCAGTAGTTTGTAGGATTCAAGATAATTTTTAACTGATCTGTCTGTAGTAAAATTAAGAAGTACTTTCTCACGAGACTTATTTCCAAGTTCAATTCTCAAATCTGTATCTTCCAATAACTGAACTACTCCCTCAGCAATCTCTTCCGGAGAACGTGGCTTGCAAAGAATTCCGCAGCCTTCTAAAGCGTCTTTTATTCCTCCTACATCAGTTGCAACTACAGGACGTCCACAGCTCATAGATTCAATTACGGTATACGGAAATCCTTCAGATATTGAAGTTAATATTGAGATATCTCCCTCATTAAAGATCATACTTGGATTATTATGAAACCCTCCAAACGTGAAATTTCCCTCCAGATCAAGTTCTTTGATAAGTTCCCTGCATGTTTCAACATACTCTGCATCCACATCCAAACTACCGTATACTGTAAACTGTACGTTTGGAATAGTTTTCCGAACTACAGCACACGTTCGGATCATTGTCTCGATATCTTTTAACGGAAAAACCTGAGCCACTGCTATTACCGTTGGCGTACCTTCAGTCTTAGTAGGTTTTGGTGTGGGTTTAAAAAGATCTGTATCCACACCATTATAAATCGGTAAAATATTCTCGGGTTTAGCTTCAAAGCGTTCTTCCCATTTCTGATTTGCAGTAGTAACAGGAGAAATCTGATCAGCAGTATGATAAACAGCTCTTGTTATCATTGTAGAAAGATCTACAAGCATTTTTTTGGAAAAGAAAGTCATATCAGACCGGCCAACATTGATAAGACGTTCGCGCATATACACCCCATGATCCGTTACCATACTTGGGATCCCATATTCATACTTTGCTGCAATAGAAGCTAAAGCCGGAAAGCCGGCTAAGGTAGAATGAGAGATATTTACTTCTTTGGGGATCGGAGAAGCGACGGGCATTAAAAAATGGTACAACCATCTCATCCCAAAAGTCATGTCGATAACTTTTGGTGTATCTCCTAACTCAGGATCATAATTCTCAACATACTTTTCGTAAAGTGAATCTTTGAAAACTACCCAAAGCATGGGCTCTTTCATGGTTATTTTATAATCGTAATATTGAAAAAATTTCCAGAATCCATATATGACATCACTGATCTTGTCTACATCCTGAAATGGATCATTCAGGCATGAAATAAAATCTCTGAATAATGGCAGAAAATGTTGTTTAACTACCTCTTTTGTAGTTCTGGCTTTTTTTTCAATTTGACCCGAGAATGGAATTGTTTTATCAAAATAATGGACAGGTTCTTCAACTCCCCAAAGCGGAATATGGATAATATCTGTTATATTCTTCGGAAGCTTATAACGGGGTTCCACGAATGGATTACCGGTAATTGCCATCAAATGAAAATCCACTTCTTCCTGCAACTCTGTGCATAAAATATGAGCCCAGGTGCTTACTCCTCCTCCACTAAATGGATAAGAGCCCTCTGTTTCAAATAATACAACCGGTTTTACTTCTTCCATCACTAAGCATCTTCAACTAAAAGTTCCCGGAAAAGCTCGTCGTACTTCTTAAATATAGAAGTCCATGTATGATTATAAGCTACCAGATCATATTTACTTTCTGTCAACTCATTGAATTTCGATGAATCTTCCCAAAGCGCACTTACCTGATCAACCAGAGTGTTCGTGCTAGTACCTGATGGAACCACGAAACCAAATTCTGATGTAAGATCTCCTACCTCCCAACCAATAGGTAAAGCTTTGTTTGAAAGTGCTTCAAACATGACTAAAGGCTGAGATTCGTTATGACTGGTAATGCACAACATATCAAACTGATGCAGGTACTGATGAGCAGGTTCATTCCATATCATGGTTACTTCCGGATGCTTTTTTGCCAATGCTCTTACTTCCTGCTCAAGTTCTTTTTCATTTGCATCACTAAGCATCATAACAAAACTCACATCCAGAGACCTGCTTTGGAAAACTTCTACAATCTCAAAGAACAGTTTAGGATTTTTCATTTCTGCACATCTTCCAATCCATCCTATAACCGGTATATTCGTCCTTTTTTTATCCGGTGTTAACAAATCAGTTGGAACCCCATTGGGGATGTACTTCGGTGAGTCTGCTCCAAATTGCTTCTGATAAGGTATGTTTACCCTCGAAACAGAAACAACTTCTTCTGACGACGAATAAACTTCAGATGCAATTTGCTTAAAAATATCTACGATTTCTGATTTTGCTTCAAAATTATCAGGTATTTGGTAGCCACATTCCAAAGCCACTGCTCCTTTCTCTACCTCTTTCCAATATAAAGCGTGTTCAGTTAACACAAGTGGAGCATTAAAAAGATCAGATATTCGGATACCCAACCAACCTGCAAAACCCGTATTGGTTACATGGATGGTATCGTATTTATAAACAGGAACCGATTCAACAATAGATTGAAACCAGGTCTCTTTAGCCGTTTCCCAATCAGATTTCAAAGTTGGCGGAGGTACGCGGGTAAATGACTTAACATTTTCTGTAATAGGATAAAGAGCGTTATATGGATCAAGCTGTTTAAATTCATCTGTAGCTACTTGAAGAATATGAAAATCATAACTATCCAGTTCTTTCAAATATTGATAGACCCATTCACTAACTCCCCCTCTGTACCAGGGATAGGTTCCTTCAATGATTAGTAAAATGGAAGTATTATTCAGACTCATTTATTTTTTTGGTAAAGCCTCCAAAGTATTGCTCCGGTTTGAGTTACTAATCTGGAAATTAATTCAAATTCTTTACTTGAAAATAGCTTTGATCGCTTAACTATTAACATTCCAAAAAGCTCTGATTCTGTGGGCGCACTCAGGTTATTCATCAACATTGCCTTCTCATTTGCTGAAAACAATGGAACCCCTATTTCTGCCGGCATTTCATTTTTGGTAGAGAAATCCAGAAAACACCCGAATTCCTCATTATAAATATGATTGCTCAGATAGGATTCTTTTTTAGTGTTTAGGTGATCAAAAGAGTTAGAGTTTTGAAAGGTAGAGAAATCAGCATCTGATGGTTTAATATCCCCATGAACAATAAGTGGCTTAGGATTTCCTTCTTCTAATACAAAGAAGGTTAAAAGGTCACTATTAAGAATATCTGCTAAGTAAGTACAAAAAGTTTCAGCAGTATCAGTAAATGATCCTTTAATTGCTGACTCCATCAATTTCATTACAAGCTTATTCTTACTTTTCTCCAGATCCTCATCCAATCCTTTTACATTAACATCAGTTAGAATTTTCATTCTTACCAACTCAATAACCCCTTCACGATCTGTGTTGAAACGCTCTTTTTTGATAAAATCAACAGCTCCAAGGTCTAAGGCTTTTTGCTCCTTCTCAACAGTAGGAAGGTTTGTCATGATAAGTACAGGGATCTTACTCTTTTCTTTATCATCTCTTATCGACTCCAACAATTCCAAACCGGACAGCCCCGGCATATGAATATCCGATAGAATTAAATTAACAGGTGTTTCAGATAGTATATTTATAGCCTCCTGAGAGTCTCTTGCATTCACCAGTTGAAATTCTTTTCCAAGTAAACTCTTTGCCATGATGTGAATTGGTTCATCATCATCTATTACTAAAATTGTATGCGACATATTTATTGTAAATTTCCCAGTGGTAGTTCTATAAAAAAGGTTGTTCCGCTATTTTCCTCTGACTCTACCCAGATCTTCCCTTCATGAGCATCGACATAAGATTGCACATCTTCAAGTCCAAGTCCACCTCCCAAAATACCCCCGGGATTAGACACTTGTTCTTTATTAGATGATATTAAAAAATTTGGTAGCATTGTATTAGGAATTCCTATACCAGTATCACTGATTTTAATTAAAAATGACTTATCGTCGGAATTAAGAAATTCAACCTTTACTTCTCCGTCTATAAGCGTAAACTTAACTGCATTAGACACCAACGTATTTAGTACATACCGCATCTTTTCTTTATCTAACTTCACAATTAGTTCATCCTGAAAAGTGCTCAAGCTGAGATTTATTTTTTTTAGAGCAGCTTTAGGTTTATTAGCCTTTATTACCTGATTTGCAAGATCAATAATATCTTCATCATTTAGCTCCAAAGCTCCAAACTCACCTCCGATTACTTCTTTATCCAGAAGGTCTTTTACAAGCTCTAATAATTTCTCGCTACTCTGCTTTATTAGCTCGAGCATCTCATTTTTCTCGTCTTCATCAAGCTCATTATCTTCCAAGAGAATTGTTACCAGCCCCATTATGCCTGAAATGGGGTTTTTAAAATCGTGGCTAAGCATTCTCATCAACCTATGTTTCTTTTGGTTGGCCTCACTCAGTTCAATTTCTCTTTCTTTTAAGATTCGGAGCCGCTCTTCATTTTCTTCTTTCAAAACCTTAAGCATTAAGTGGCTTCGAACTCTAATGATGAGTTCATCTCTATCAAAAGGTTTATTTATAAAATCCACTCCCCCCGCTTCAAAAGCTTTTACCTTATCAACTGATTCATTCGAACTACTTAAAAAAATAATCGGAATATCTTCAAACTCAGACATCCTTAAAGCTTTGCCAACCTCTAATCCTGACATTTTAGGCATCATAATATCCAGGAGTATGATATCCGGGTTAACTTCTTTAATTCTTTTTAAAGCTTCTTCACCATCGTAACTCTTCTCTACATGAAATCCTTCTTTCTCCAAGACATGAGATAACAATATTACATTGGGCTTTGAATCATCTACAACAAGAATTGAGAAATCTAATGGATTCACTTCATTTTGAGCCATGAATTCTAATTTTTTTCTTCAGAATTTGTTTTATTTTAAAAAACGTAAAATAAGTTGAAACTATTCAATGTTTAGTACGTCATATATAAAATTGAATACAACAATGTACATAGATTAACGTCTTAAAATGCAATTTTTAAAGCACTCATTTATATTCGCTTGCATTCTTACTTTCAGTAGTACTCTAATTGCTGATGGAACAGATCCTGTAAATGAAAAACCTGCTTTATTCGAGATAGAAGATAAGTACAACGAAGTTAAACTTTGCCTCACTAAAACTTCAGTTTATATGGTTATGACTGGTTCAGTTAAAGATTTTATGAATCAGGAGATTGCTCAACGACATAGCATAGAAGCCAGTCAGTTTATTGACTCCCAAGGTCATTTTCTTTTAGGTGATGCTGTACTTTTAAGCTCAGAGAAATTGGAGTATTCATTTAGCGATATTGAAAGTGTCTCTTTTGAAAACGGAGAACTTTTATTTATCTACAAAAATCGCCAATCATTTGTTTTTTCAGACATTCTAGGAACAGATGGCAACCCTGCTCTCCAAAATTTTTATGTAGAAGACCTCGAAAAATTCTATCTGAACTACAAAAAAATTGTTTCTTAACCCCTCTTTTTTGTAACGCACAGTACCTCTTAATCCTCTTTTAGGAAAAAGGACAAATCAAGGAGACAAGATGGTTAAGTATTTATTACTCTGTGTAGTAATTGGATTATCAATAATGGCTTGGTCAGAGATTCCAATTAAAAGAGGCCCCGGCATAACAGCTGATGAAGCACCAAAAGCTACCAAAATAATTGACGACAAAAATATTACGTTTGACGGAAATACCTTTTCTCCATATAAAAAAATTGATGCTACAGTTCGGGTGCTCGAAAAATCGAGATATTTTTTTGATAACATGTCTGAATTCTCAACCTACGATATTTTAATTGGGTGGGGACAAGTTTCTGATCAAAAAAATCTGGATTACATTAATTTTAATTTGAAGAATCGATCGTTCACCTATAATAAAATACGCCTTCCGCTTAAACCAGATATAATAAACAATAGCACCTTACTTTGGCATATTGTGCCTTCAACAGATGAAATCAAGAGCAGTCTTTTTAGCTTGAGAGAAGGACACATTATCGAAGTCTCCGGTTACATCGTTGATGTTACAACTAAAGAAGGATTGAATTGGAATTCAGCTTCTTCTCCTTCTCAGATAAGTAAGTCTGCCAATCGTCATGACATACTCTGGATAACATCTCTTTCAAAAAAATAGAAAGTACTACTGTCACTTTTTTCAATTAACAGCTACCTTATCAAAAAAAACTGTATGAGTTGGCTTAAAGATTCGATCTTAGATTTTGTATTTCTGGGAGTGATAGTTTCTACAATATTTCTGCCTTATGATGCATCTTTCATAATAATATGGATTTATACCGGACTGTTGCTGGTAAGTAAAGTACTTGCTGTTTTTATGTCGTCACTTCAAAAAAGAGCTTCAAAAACGAGTACACCAAACTGGGTGTATCATTTAATTTATGCTATCTCATTAGGAGCTTTACTGTATATCCAAAAGTGGTATTTAGCAGGTGCATGGGCTTTAATCTGGATGCTTTCAATTTTTCTTCTCACAAAACAAAAGAAGTCTTGAGTCGAACAATTAAGTCCTTACTGATATTAATTTTTATTGTGTTTTCTATCAATGGCTTATCAGTTGCTCAGGAAAAGCTAAAAAACCAACCTGCACAATTTCGGCTGTGGTCAGGCTATTCTTTCTCCTCTGTTTATCTGCTTGGTAAAACAAGAAATGCCACTTCATCAATTGTAGGAATAGGGTTTCGCAAAGCTATTCGGGCTTATCCTGATAACGCCCTGCTATATTACACAGCAGACATAATTCCCATTATCCATTTTGATTACCCTAAAAGAGATCAGAATAATGAATTTGTTAAAGGAACCGGATTCGGGTTTTCGCCCGTAGGTTTTCTGTTCCAAAAAAAGATCAGCTCTTTATTCTCGTATCAAATTGGTATTTCCGGATCATTTATTTTAATGGATGCAACCTTTCCTACTGATAAAGGAAGAAAACTAAATTATACCTTTGATCCTTCATTTACTATACAGACTCATTTTTCTAAATCAGTAAGCCTTGCAACAGGATATAAATTCCATCATATTTCAAACGCTCAAACCGGAAGTGAAAATCCGGGAGTTGATTCAAACTTTCTATTTCTAAGCCTCATAATTAAATAAAGACTATGGTAGCAACTATAAAAACCAACAAAGGAGATATTAATCTCAATCTCTTTCCTGAAAAAACTCCTAAAACGGTAGCTAACTTCGTAAACCTGGCACAACGTGGGTATTACAATAACTTATCCTTTCACAGGGTTATAGATAATTTTATGGTTCAGGGTGGTTGCCCTAATGGAGATGGCAGAGGTGGACCGGGCTATTCATTTGAAGATGAATTTGATCCCGAACTAAAACACGATACTCCGGGAGTTCTGTCGATGGCTAATGCAGGTCCCGGAACAAACGGAAGCCAGTTTTTTATTACACATATTGAAACAGCATGGCTCGATGGCAAACACTCCGTATTCGGAAAAGTAGTGTCTGAATCCGATCAAGCTGTTGTTAATGATATTTCACAAGGCGATAGAATTGAAGAAATATCAATTGAAGGTGATACTGAGACATTACTTTCAAGTGTAGATGAAGTTTCTATGTGGAATGAAGTGTTAGATGAAAATTTTCCAGTTTAGTTTACCTCAACTATATCTTTTTTCTTCCATCAAGTAACATTTTTGAATGTATATCGTAATCGGGTTCGAACTTAAAATCGAACCTGATTATGAAAAACAACTTTGCTCTTTCAATTATAGCCATACTACTGTTTAGTTTTTCTGCAAGCTCATTATTAGCCCAGAGATATGAAAACCGGTATGGGGATCTCGAATATCGAAAATGGAGACTTACCCTAATTAATCCTATTGGTACAAATGGGATCGCTGCTCCTCGTTATACTGCAAAGTATTCTATAAATCTTTTAGGTGGTTATCACGGGGGTTTAAATGGATTAGAGATCGGTACCCTCTACAATTATAACAAAGAGTACGCTTCCGGATTCCAGATTGCTGGTTTAGTAAATGCGACAAGTGGCTATGCCGAAGGCGTTGGTATTGCAGGGCTGATCAATTATGCAGGCAGCGACCTTTCCGGTATCCAAATCGCAGGTTTTGGAAATATTAGTAAAAGCAATATCGAAGGTTTACAAGCCGCAGGAGCTCTTAATTATGCAAGTGGTGATCTTTCTGGTTTACAGGGTTCATTTGGGGCAAATATTGCACGTGGCGATGTAGAAGGAGCTCAAATTTCAGGTCTGCTGAATATTTCTCAACAAACAATGAGTGGTCTTCAAATAACAGGTGGAGCAAACGTCGGTTTAGATAACATGGAAGGATTGATGATTTCAGGAGTATTTAATGCAGCCAAAGGAGATGCCAGCGGTTTGTTTATAACGGGTGGTGGTAATATAGCATCTGATAATATGGAAGGCTTAATGATCTCTACTTTATTTAATGTTTCATCAGAATACTCAAGTGGGTTGATGATTACGGGAGGATTAAACTACTCCAGATATCAGGAAGGATTAATGATCTCTGCAGGAGCAAACATAACTCAGGAAATGGAAGGTGCTCAATTCGGAGGGTTTCTTAACTATGCAACCACTGCTACCGGTCTTCAGGTTGGTATTATAAATATTGCAAGTGAATTTGAAGGAGCTTCTGTTGGACTTCTAAGTTTATATGGTAATGGTCGTAAAAACTTTGACGTACGCTACTCTGATGCCGGATTTACAGATATCGGAATAACCACTGGTACTCACAGGGTGTA
The DNA here is from genome assembly GCA_965215865.1 of Balneola sp. Lineage (GTDB taxonomy): Bacteria > Bacteroidota > Rhodothermia > Balneolales > Balneolaceae > Balneola. The sequence continues at coordinate 1,530,154 of OZ244125.1, read as the reverse complement.
TAACATGGCAATTCTTGGATATAACACTTCTTTTGATAGAAATGTATATCGGTTTGGTTTAGGTGTCGGTCTGGAAAAGAACATCAATGACTCTTTCAGAAAAATAGAGAGTGAAGACCTTTTTGTGAATCAGGAATTTACGGTAATGCATCATTTTGAAGAAGATTGGAGCAAAAAAACGAATCTGATCTTTTCGTATAAATATTTAATTGGTAATCGATTTAATTCCGGTTTATCACTTTACGGAGGTCCAACTTATAACATTCAGGTTACCCGAGTAAATTCAGCAAACGATTACACATGGTATAGTTTGTGGAGTCCGGAATGGAATGGCAGAAAGTACCGTATGTGGGTTGGATTTACTGTTGGAGTCAGGTTCTTCAAACAAAAGAATCTCCCTCTTCTGGATGACTATGATTTTGAGTATGGCTGGGATTGATCAGATGTTATAAATCTGTGAAACAATTCATTTCGTATTATTGTTATGTTAGAAAGAACTTAAAACAGACAGTAATTATGAAAACGTTAGCAATATTTGTTTCAATAGCTCTTATAGGTCTTTTTTTAGTGGCAACACACTCTGACAAACCTATCAAAGAGCACGATCATACTGACAATACTATGACTACTCAAACACAACCCGATCCGGATAAAAAATATCCCTATCAAAAATCCGAAGCCGAGTGGAAAGAGATTTTAACTGCCAAAGAATTTAAAATCCTTCGCGGTAAAGGTACGGAAGCACCCTGGTTTAATGAATACAACGACAACAAAGAAGAAGGCCTTTATGTATGTGCCGGATGCGGACAAAAGCTATATAGTTCTGAACACAAGTATAATAGTCGTTCCGGATGGCCAAGTTTTTGGAAACCATTGGCAGATTCTTTGGTAGCTGAAGAAGTGGATAAAAGCTACTTTATGACCAGAACTGAGATCGTTTGCTCAAACTGTGGTGGACATTTAGGTCACGTTTTTGATGACGGCCCCGAACCTACAGGGTTGAGATACTGCATGAATTCTGCTGCAATGGACTTTATCCCAAAAAATGAATTAGCCAGTAAAGAACAATAGTTCTGAATCACATTTTTAATTATACTCAGGGCGAGCTTATTTTTAGGCTCGCCTTTTTCATTTAATCTAATTTTTAATACATGACAGAACCGGCAAAAACTTTATTAGAAGCCAGCTTCAACCCAAAAATTAAATCGTACCTCTTATGGTATGGTGTGTTGATGTGTGTTGTTATGATATTTACAATTCCCTTTATCCCGCTTTGGTTGATTTTCGCCTCCTACTTTGTGAATAAATACTTTGAAAGACTTCATTGCGAACTTACAACCCGTTCACTCAAATTTAACAAAGGTTATATTTTCAGGACTGAGAAAACCATTCCATTGGATAAAATTCAGGATCTTACTTTTAAAGAAGGTCCCCTTTTAAAAGCTTTCGGTTTAAGTATTCTTCAAATTGAAACTGCCGGCAGTTCAGCTTCCGCATCAGCAGACCTGTCTTTGATCGGAATAGTTAACGCATCACAATTCAGAGATAAAGTGCTTGACCAGAGAGATGTTGTTACTGAAAATACATCTTCTTCATCTGCACCAAGTTCTGATAATTCTGAAGATGTACTTGAAGTTTTGAAAGATATCAGAGCTTCTCTGGAAAGGATTGAAAAGTCCAAATAAATAAAAGTCTATCATCCCCCACTTTGGTGTAGGCGGATGATTTCAGAATAGTTCATATCATCCAAAAGATCTCTTTGGTGAAGACCTTGTAGAAATCCTTCAGATACACCTGAGGTGTATAAACCTATGATCCCTGAATAATTTACTTCATCCAGATAGTCTACATCATCTAAAGTAGACAAATAGCTTTCAGGTACTCCGGAAGTATACAAACCAATTATTCCTGAGTAATTTACCTCATCCAGATAATCTATATTTTCTAAATGCTCAATATAACTGATGGGTACACCGCTGGTGTATAAACCAATAACACCGGAATAATTTACTTCGTCCAGATAATCCAGATCTTCAAGACCGCTGATATAATCACTTGTTATTCCATTGCTGTTAAGAGCAATCACACCTGAATAATTGAGTTCATCCAAATAATCAACATCATCCAGAGCTTCAAGATATTCGACAGATACCCCACTATTATACAAGGTTGTAATTTGAGAAGTTGATGGTGTGCTTCCAAAATCCAATTGCCGTACACGATCCAGATAATCAAGCTGGGTTAAATTCATAGCATCTGAATTGGAAGTTTGACCAACAGACTGAGTCTCCTCGCTATCAAATAAATTGGTTATAGAAGTTCCAATACCGTAAGCCGCTTTCATTGGACTCCAATCAAAACGCCATAAAACCGCAACTACAATAAAGATTCCGATAACCCATGTGTTTCTTCTGGAAAGGATATCTTCCGGATCTGAAGGTTTTCTCTTTTCTTTGGGAACTTCATCACTATAAAAATCAGAAAAATCTTTTTCTTCTTCCCCTGAATCAAGATCGTTGGTAAGTCTGTTTTTATTTCTTTGTCTGCTCATGTCTCTTAATCAAAAGCTGTTTCAGGAAAGTAATAAATCAATTTATAAGTTTTTATTCTTTTCTTCTATCCACTTGCTCATGTACTTATAACTTTGAAGGGTATTCTGAAGCAACATCGATCCGATAAAATTTCTCTTTCGATGATTCTGAATGTTTTTGTTAACTGATTCGATCTTTGCTTTAAGGTTTTGTCCGTGCTCAGCTTTATTAAACAGTTGATTGAATATCTGAAGTCCTGTTTTTTGCGCTTCAATCCATACTGACTTATCCGAATATAGCTGCACGGCTTTTTGGGCGATATCATCTGGAGTTTCACCCAGCTCTCCACACCAACCTTGATTTATTCTCATTCCTTCAGCTCCGATTTTTGTAGTAACTGATGGAGTTCCAAATTTCATAGCATCTGCAAACTTACCTTTTAATCCCGCTCCAAAGCGTAACGGTGCTAATAAAATCCGGGATTTTTTGAACACTTCTTCTGCACTGATTGCTCTCCCCTTTATCAGGAATCCTTCACTCTCATTATGAAGTTGCTCTACTTTCGAAGAAGTATACGCTCCGTAGACATGCAGTTCTGCATCAGGTAATTCCTTTCTGATGAGTTTCCAGATATCTTCTTTCAGAAATCGCACGGCGTCCCAATTCGGTTCATGCAAAAAATTACCGATCGATATAAAATGCTGCCTCTCTTCAAATTTCGGAATACCAGAAAGATGATCCGAGTCTAGTTCTTCAAACATAAACGGAATGTAGTGCAAAATTTCTGCGTCAATGTTGAAAAATTCTGTGAGTAATTCGTATTCAAATTTTGAAATGATCAATGAGATATCACAACGATAAATAGCTGCAATTTCTCTGCGAGCTTCATCCGAATACAAGTCCTCACGGTTGAATTCATTGCCGTTTTTTAGAGCTTTGTGACGGGCGTACCTCAAGCAATGCAAATCTTCGGTATCAAGTATCTTCAACGTATCGGGACAATATTCAGAAACCCGCCAACCAAATTGCTCTTCAGTCATAAACCGATCAAAAAGTACAAAATCAGGGTTCAAATCCTGTATTAAGTGATCAAAACCGGAATCATTTATTTTGATGCTTTCGGCTTTGATCCCAAGCTTGCTCAGGTCTTCAGAAAATTCCAGATTAGATGCGGAACAGGCGAATGTAATTTCAAACTCTTCTTCCTGAAAGAACTCTATCAATTGCATCATCCGAGAGCCGGCTGCAGAAGATTCAGGCTCCGGCCATACTGTCCCGATAATAAGCACTCTTTGATTTGCGAACATTTACACACTTATATTTTTGAAAATCGCTAAAAGGTACGATTATCAGTTATGAATTTTAGAAAGACTACACTTTATTTTTCAATATTCATTTTAGGAATCATTCTGTTCGACGCCCTTCAACAGCAGTATTACCTGTCCACTTATGATATTGTAGAAGATGGATCAAATATTGCTTTCTCTACCCTTTTTATTAATCATTTTATTCGATGGATAGCCTGGGGCGTTTGTGGTATTCCTTTGCTTATTGTCTCCTGGAAACAGTTTTCGAAGTCGATTCAGCAAATTTCTTCAACACCTTGGATAATCATATTAACAGTTGGGGTTATTGGGTGGATCGTTTCGATCTTACTAATAAGCCTGATCGCTATACTATCTTATGATGAAAGTTTAGCCATTTCTGAACTATTATCAACGGCTGAGTTCTTTGTTTTTCAGAAAGGAATAACCTTTTTGTTCGCGTATTGTGTGCTTGTTTTAACTTTATACAACAGTTCCAAAGATTTAGTTATAGACGCTCAATGGGTAGAGATCAAAGATCTAAAATCAAATACCGGAATTAGTAGTGAAATCTCTCCTGATCCTCAAATAAGTATAAAAATAGGAAACAGACTAAAACTGATCCCTCTGAATGATGTGACCTGGATTGAGGCAGATGATTACTGTGTAAAAATACATACAGAGCGAAAAGCTTACTCCATGAGAAAAAGCATGAAATCTCTGGAAGAACAGCTAGCATCGTATCGCTTTATTCGGGTTCACAGAGGGGCTTTGCTAAATCTTGGATATCTGGATCATGTTGATTTCGAATCTTCACTTATAAAACTACAAGATTCCTCGGAACTACCTCTTTCAAAATCAGGAGCTCAGGTACTTCGTAAAGCATTGAAAGCAAGTTCTATTTAATTAACTGCAAACACAGGTGGATTTACTGCATTTTGTAGATTCAGATAAAATTTGATGGTTTATTTAAAATAAAAAGTCATGAAAAAAATTCTAACCACTGCCTTATTCATCATCATTGCAGCTCCAACATTTGCTCAATATGAATACGAGCCAAGTAAAGAGCACCCTTACGGTCAGTTAAATCCTGCTGCATTTCCACAAACCGGAGACTTTGCTCCATTAATTGGTGTTAGTGAATGTATTTCTGAAAGCAGAGCTCCTGATGGTTCATGGAATGATGAAGTACAAATGCTTTGGAAATGGAAATACATAATGAATGGGATGGCTGTTCAGGATGAAACGCTTAAAGCGGATGGTCTACATTCAGGCAGTATTCGCCAGTTTAATGCTGACAGCAGTAAATGGTATGTACACTACTACTCCTCAGTGCCAGCCTCACCGACGTTAAGTGCATGGGAAGGCACTAAGACAGATGAAAGCAAGATCGTTCTTTACAGACGGCAAGCCGCCCCAAATGGAACCGATGGTTATTACCGCCTGACTTTCTATGAAATAACCGATGAAAGCTTTAAATGGATCGGTGAATGGGTAAATCTTGGTGAAACGTTTTCTTATCCAACCTGGAAGATCTCTTGTTCTAAAAAAAAGTTGATTATGAAATTCAGTAAATGATTCTATCTTGAAATAGTATACTTCAATCAGATCAAAAAGGAGTCTGTATGAAACATTCAGGATCTATAGTAATCAACAAACCTATAGAATTAGTAGCCAGACTTTTTGCTGATCCTGCTAACCTGAAAGAATATCAGGATGGTTTTCAAAGAAAAGAACTCATCAGCGGAGAATCGGGTAAAAATGGAGCCGTGTCCAAAATGTTTTACGATGATGGAAAGAGACAGATGGAACTTACTGAAACCATCACTTCCAATAATCTTCCTCACTCATTTGAAGCTTTCTATCATCACAAACACATGGATAATACCATGAAATGTAACTTCACAGCATTGGATGAGAACAGCACCAGATACGATTACGAATTTGAATACACCCGCATTGACTGGGTGATGCCAAAACTAATGGCTATTCTGTTTCCCGGTATGTATCGTAAACATGGTGACAAATGGATGCAACAATTTAAAGAGTTCGTTGAAAGAAATGACTAATTGGGAAGAACGACTTAAGCTTTACGATGAACTGTTATCCAAATGCTCCCGTTTTGAACGCAAAGGTAAAACCATGCTCTATACCTCTGCCAATGGGTATATGTTTTCCCCAACCTAGCGCCAGCGACTCGCTGGTGCGGTAAAAACCGATTAGAGGACGGAGGATAATTAAACTCTTCTGTCTTTGTCATTCTGAGGATACCTCCGAAGAATCTTACCGGGGCTGCTTTTTCTAATTCCTTCGCTAGCTAACCTCATATATCATTTCTCACTCACAACAAAAACCATAGCCTCCGCGACTGTAGGTTCCTTCGGCAGTAGCCTCAGGTTGACTTTTTTTGTTATTCTACATAAAGCCGGAAACAAAATCCTCCTTTGAAGGAGTTGTCCGCCGACTGGTGGACGGAGGATGTCGTGAGGTTTGCTAATTCCTAAACTTCACAAAGATCCTGAAACAAGTTCAGGATGACGGTCTTTACATATTACGCCTGTACTGCCCACCAACCTCATACAAAGCATGAGAAATCTGTCCCAGCGAAGCTACTTTCACGGTTTCCATGAGTTCATCGAATAAATTGCCGTTGTTTCGAGCGACTTCCTTCAAGCGCTCAATAGCTTCAGCATTTCTGTCTTCATTGCGCTTCCAGAAAGCTTCTAAGTTATCGATCTGTTGCTTCTTCTCTTCTTCTGTAGAACGGATGAGCTCAATTGGCTTTTGCTCTTCCTCACCGGCTCCTTCTTTCAGGAAGGTATTTACGCCGATGATCGGAAGTTCTCCCGTATGCTTCTTGGTTTCGTAGTACAGGCTTTCATCCTGGATCTTTCCGCGTTGGTACATGCTTTCCATTGCGCCCAGAACTCCACCGCGTTCAGTTATTCGATCGAACTCGGTAAGAATGGCTTCTTCCACCATATCGGTCAATTCAGAAATGAAATAAGAACCCTGATTGATATTCTCATTTTTCGCCGTTCCCATCTCTTTGTTAATGATCATCTGAATAGCTAATGCACGACGCACAGACTCCTCAGTAGGAGTAGTAATTGCTTCGTCGTAAGCATTGGTGTGCAACGAATTACAATTATCATAAATTGCTAATAATGCCTGCAATGTTGTACGAATATCATTGAACTGGATCTCCTGCGCATGCAACGAACGACCACTTGTTTGAATATGATATTTCAACTTCTGAGAACGATCATTGGCTTCGTATTTCTTTCTCATAGCTACCGCCCAAATACGGCGTGCTACACGCCCGATCACTGCATATTCAGGATCTAATCCATTACTGAAGAAGAACGAAAGATTATGTGCAAAATCATCAATATTTAATCCGCGAGCTAAGTAATACTCTACATAAGTAAATCCGTTTGCCAATGTAAGCGCAGCCTGTGTAACCGGATTGGCTCCCGCTTCCGCGATATGATATCCGGAAATAGAAACCGAGTAGTAATTACGAACTTTGTGCTCGGTAAAATATTCCTGTATGTCTCCCATCATTTTAAGAGCAAATTCGGTAGAGAAAATACAAGTGTTTTGAGCCTGATCTTCTTTCAAGATATCAGCCTGAACAGTTCCTCGAACCGACGAAAGTGTTTTTTCTTTGATCTGATTATAGGTTTCGGCGTCAATAACTTCGTCGCCGGTCATTCCAAGTAAACCTAAACCAAATTCATCGTTTCCTGCAGGGATTTCATTTGAGTACTTCGGAACCGGTAATCCAAGCTTCTCATACTTTGCTTTAACATCCTTGATCGCCTGCTCCCATTTCCCTTCTGACTTCAGATATCTTTCTACTTCCTGATCGATAGCTGTATTCATAAACATAGCCAAGATCATAGGTGCGGGACCATTGATAGTCATTGATACAGAAGTAGTTGGCTTGGTTAGCTCAAAACCGGAGTAAAGTTTCTTCATATCATCCAGCGTACAAATGCTTACTCCTGAATTACCGATCTTTCCGTAAATATCAGGACGATAACCGGGATCTTCTCCGTACAATGTTACTGAATCAAATGCGGTGGAAAGTCGTGCTGCCTCCAATCCTTCGCTTACAAAATGGAATCGCTTGTTGGTTCGCTCCGGAGTTCCTTCACCGGCAAACATTCTGGTCGGATCTTCTCCTTCTCTTTTGAATGGAAATACACCCGCGGTATATGGGAAATATCCAGGGAGATTTTCTTTTAAAGCAAACTTAAGCCTCTCTCCTTCGTGTTTGGTATCCGGCATTGCCACGCGAGGAATTTTCAATCCACTTAAAGATTCCCTGTACAATTCATTTTTGATAACCCGATCACGAATCTTTACATCAAAAGTCTCTTGTTTGTAGCGTTCATACAGATCATCCCAGCCATCTAAGATCTTTTTTGGAGCCACATCCAGCTTAGAAATCCAGTGTTCTTTCATCTTGGAAAGATCGTTTTCTAACACTTCTTTATTATCTGGCTTCCAATTACTTAGTTGATTCAGCGTTCCATTAACCTCAGATAATCTGGAAGCTATTTCAGATTGTTGTTCTGCCCAATCATGGTAATTTCTGATGGTCTCTGAAATCTCACTTAAATAACGAACTCTCTTTCCGGGAATGATCGCCTGAGCCTGAATATCTTCTGCTGGCGAAGCATCAGTATACAGCTTGGGCTCCCATTCAAAACTGTATCTTTCGTTGATCTTTTCAACAATAGCAGCAAAAAGGTTGTTCACTCCTTTGTCATTGAACTGAGCAGCTATCGTTGGATAAACCGGCATATCTTCGGGTTTGGCATGCCATTCACCACGATTACGAATCATTTGCTTACGAATGTCTCTGTAAGCATCTAACGAACCTTTCTTTTCAAATTTGTTTAATACCACAATTTCAGCAAGATCTAACATATTGATCTTCTCTAACTGCGTGGCTGCACCATATTCGCTGGTCATCACATAGATTGGTATATCTGATATATCTACGATCTCAGTACCGCTTTGACCAATTCCACTGGTTTCCACGATGATAAGATCAAACCCGGCTTGTTTGTACAATTCAATTGCTCCGGTAAGTGCTGCGCTTGTACTTCTGTTCGACGCTCTGGTCGCCAGACTTCGCATATAAACGCGTTCTGTGTCGATACTGTTCATTCGTATGCGATCACCAAGCAGCGCTCCTCCTGTCTTAATTTTGGAAGGATCTACAGAAATAATTCCGATGGTGATTTCTTCAAACTCTGTCAGAAAGCGTAATACGATCTCGTCAGTTAATGAACTCTTTCCTGCACCACCCGTTCCTGTGATTCCAAGTACCGGAATCGTTTTCTCAGATTTTGCTTTAAGTGGTTTTCCGTCTTTCTTTAGCAGTTGTTTATCAGAGAAACTTAATAACTCTCCATTTCCGTTTTCCAGTGCAGTTATCGCTCTTGCAATCGCTTTTGGCTCTTTATCGAGCACTTTTTCAATATCTATCTCAGTTTTTGTAACGGGATCATAATCACACTCATGGATCATATAATTGATCATTCCCTGTAATCCCATTTCGCTACCATCGTCCACAGAAAAGATTCGGGAAACTCCTGCATTATGAAGATCGTCGATTTCGTCCTGAACGATCACTCCGCCACCGCCGCCGAATACTTTGATATGCCCCGCTCCCTGCTCTTCCAGCAATTCGATCATGTATTTGAAATACTCAACATGTCCACCCTGATACGAACTTATTGCAATTCCCTGAACATCTTCCTGAATAGCGCAATTAACAATTTCATGAACAGAGCGGTTGTGACCCAAGTGAATAACCTCTACCCCACTGCTTTGCAAAATTCTACGCATGATATTGATACTGGCATCATGACCATCAAATAAACTGGCAGCAGTAACAAAACGAACCTTATGTGTAGGCTTATGAGGCTCTGTTAAGCTAAATGGATACTTATCTTCTTTAAGTTCTGTAGATTTTTTTTCTGTCTTGATCGACATACGTATGCTTTAATTATGATTTCATGGAAGCGATTCCAAAATACCAAAAAAAAGCCCCTTATTAAATAAGAAGCTGTAAAATGATTCGGAAATTAGTGAGACTGATTATTAAAGGTTAATTTGCATTTCCCGATAAAGAATAATCAAACTGGATTATAATTAGCAGAAACGGTTTTTACATTCAGTACTCATTGTTTGATCAATATTCTTGTTATGTCAAATAACTATATTTGGTAAAAAGCATAAGCTTGTTCATGACAACAAATCAGCAGCATAGAATTTCAATAAAAACCATCAAAAATAAGTTAGTTGATAACTTTATTCTGTATGGTGCCATCTTTGCCACTGTTGTTTTTTTGATACCTCAAATACCATTTAATTACGAAAATCTAAATTTCTACAACTATATAGATCTTCTAACTATAATTTCTTTATACATAATTTTCTATCAAAGAGATAAGGTTTCACTCTCTTTTAAAGGAAGTTTTATTCTCTTCGCCGTGTATTTATTCTTTATTGCCGACTTCTATCAACACGGTTTATATTCTACAGTAAAATCAATAATTATATTTATTCCTTTTCTGGGAGTACTTGTTTATGAAGTTAAGTGGGCAGTTCTGATTTTTATCATTACCATGATAACGTACACATTAATAGCTTATGGTTACTTATCTGGTCAGCTGTTTCCGGAATCTCTAGACCCTGCGCTAAATCTTCCCTATAAATGGATAGTTAATGGTATTCTGCTTTCTTTAGTGGGTATTATTGTTGCTATGTTTATGCATAATTTCAATCAATCTTTATTACAGATCATCGAACAGCAGGAAAAAAGTTATAATGTGCTCGAACAACAGGAACAGGAATTAAAGATAAGCGTTGAGGAAAAAAATGTTCTGCTTCAGGAAATTCACCACAGAGTCAAAAACAATTTGGCGGTGGTTTCTGGTTTACTGGATTTACAATCAAACTTAACTCCTGATACCTTTACCCGTTCTGCCCTGAAATTAAGTACCAATCGCATAATATCAATTTCAAAAGTACACGAGCTTTTGTATCAGTCCGAAGATGTAAGCCGCATTAATCTTAATAAGTACATTCAAGAATTGACTGATATTATCATCGGTAGCTTTAATAAAAACAACTTTGATATAGATTTAAAGTTAGATATCAATGTTCCTTATTTAAATATTAATCACGGAGTGCCTGTTGGTATTATTTTAAACGAGTTGGTTACAAACAGCCTGAAGCATGGTTTCAATAGACCCCAAGATAGATATGAAATTGAAATTTCCGCCCATGAAGAAGATGGACACTACCGCATAGGATATCATGATAATGGAAGCGGTATTATCGAAACCGGCAATGAGAAAAAATCCGGGCTTGGCACTACCTTGATAGAGTCTTTATTAAAACAAATTGATGCAGAGTTTTGGTTGAAAACTGATGGGTATTATCAAATTACATTTCGTTTTCCTAACGACCCCATCGTTTAAACGGTGAGTCTTGGGATTAAAATTAAGGTTCCGAACCGCATTCGACTTAAAAGGCCTTGTTATGTAATAGGCTCTGCTTCTTGGATTAATACTTCTGCCGGAATCCCAAGTTTTTTGTACAGTAATTTAATATGACGGAGAGAAAGAGAGCGTTTGCCCGAGAGTATTTCACTTGCTCGTGATTTTGATCCCAACACTTTAGCTAAATCTTTTTGTTGCATCCCCAATTGATCCATACGGAATTTAATAGCTTCAACCGGTTTTGGAGCTTCAACAGGGAAGTGCTTTTTTTCGTATTCATCCACTAAGATTCCCAATATTTCCAATTCATCTCCTTCCTCACTTCCGGGCTTAGCATCGAAAATCTCTTCGATACGTTTTAAGGCTTTTTGATAATCGTCTTCGGTATGTATGGGTTGAATCTGCATAATTAATAACCGCTTTAAATTGTCGTTGCATCAATTTTGTCGTATTCGGCATGAGTACCTACAAAACGGATGAATACCTGTCCGTAGTCATAATTAATTTTGACTACTAACCGATAGTTATTGCCCTTGATATTGAAAACCACTCGATTGTCAGGAAGTATGCTGGCATGTGGATATTTATTCTTAATGTCAGAAGGTGATTCCCATTGGGAATTTTCTGCTTCAGAAAACCATGCTTTTAAAGCATCTTCACTGTCCGAATGATTGATCCAAAACTCGCGTAAAGTTTTTCGGGCAAATACTCGCATAGATGAATATAGAAAGTTCCATAATTGGGAACAAGCAGAAGCTGTAAAATGATTATCGAATAATCTATTGATAAAAAATGAGGAACTGGGTTCACAGATTTCGTTCTGCGGCGAAGTTACAAAGCGAAGCTGAAAAACATAAAATTAGACCTGAGCAGCCTTAAGTGGAGCAATTTCCTTACTTGGACGATGTGAGGATAAATCATGCATAGCCTGTAGATTTAACCAAAACTCAGGAGAGGTATTTAACGTTTTCGATAGTAGCCATGCAGTGTCCGAAGAAATGCCTCTTTTTCCTCGTACAATTTCATTAATCCGTTGTATGGGAATATCCAGATGGTCAGCTAATTTTTTCTGCGTTACTTCCATTGGCTCAAGATATTCTTTCAGTAAAATCGTCCCGGGATGTGTGGTAATTCTGTTCTGTGGAATCATGGTTTTCACTTTTTTAATGATAATCAACAATAGCGAAGAATGGTGCAGAGCCCCTCATTTCGTTCCTCAGCGGAGCTAAAGAACGAGGCTATACGAACGCTTATTATGTATATAAATTTCTAGCAAGTCCAGTAAATTTTGTTAATTAAATCAACGACTGTTGGTCCATCAGTACAACCTCCAACTTCAAGAGCATTCTTGTCTTTATCTGACTGGATTATTATCCATTTCTGAGACGATTCGTGGAAAAAGAATTCTCCTTCTTCAATAATACCCGTAGGCCAAATTATTGAATCTCCATTATTCCGAACAACAATTTTTGGGTTATCAATTATGACTTCAAACCTGATATCACTACTTGTATTCGGGTGTTCAGCAAATTTATGTTGAAATAGATAAGTACCATTTGAAATAGGTAACTGGGCAGTACAACTAAAACATACAAAAATGAGAAAAAATAGATAGTAAGATTTCATGTGATAAATGCACATTACGACCCCGCGTTTAAGCAGCGAGTCTGGTTTTTTAATTTATTAAAGTTCCGAATACTAAACGAGATTGCTTGAAACGCTTGTTAGCATGCAATATTAATTCAATGGCTATCATACACTGCATGACCTATTCTTTGAATTGAATTCCACCTTGCTAATTCGAATACTACTTCCCGAACTCTTATTTCCCATTTAGTAAAATTTGGCCTGCTTCTAGAGGGTTTTTGAAATTCTCTATGGATTTGATATTCATTCCAGATCATTTGAGTTAAATTTGAAAGTGTAGTTGGTCCATTTTGCCAAAGGTGAGCTATTATGGCATTTCTAATATCAGCTCGTGGTGGCATTATAAATTCTTTGCATGCTAACGACCCGCGCTTAAGCGGCGAGTCGAGTTTTAATTATTATAGTTCCGTCCCCTAATCGAATCCACTTGAAACGCTTGTTATGTTGCAGACGGATGTTTTATTTGTTCTTTAAAAGATTGTGCTATATCAGTAATAATTGCATTGTATTCTTCTTTTCTATTTTCATTTTGAAATATAAAATACTTTTCTGCAATATTTCTTTTTACTTCGTCAGTTATATTTTCTTTGTTCCGAAGATTGATAAGCTTTTCTTTGCCGACTTGATACTCCGCAAACTCCTTGAGTAAAGTTAAGAGCCTTTCATAATGGTCATTCTCTAAAAATAAATTACTCTTTTGGACAACCAGCTTTGTTTCTTTTAAAGTTTCTGCAAATGATTGTAGATTATTTTCAGAAGCATTTTCCCAAAGTGTATCGGCAGAATCTTTTAAATCAACTAATTGAATCCAAAGCGAGTTATAAAGCTCAAACTGTTTATTAGAGTATCTCAAATACTTTGTTTTTGATTTCTCAAATTCTAATTCAATTTTTCTCTTTTCTTTTTCGAATTGTTCCCGAAGTTCATTTTTATAACTCTCCAAATATCTCTTAGCCCAGGTATCACCAAACTTTTTTGACAACCAAATAATTATTGCTGAAGTACCGCCAACAGAAATTAATAATCCCACAAAAAAGTTAAGTGCCTCGATAATCCAATCCATCCAATTTTCCATATACTTTATTTATTAAGTACGTCTTTAATTGCAGTCTCAAAATCACTTATTGAAACATTGTCTTCCTGTTTAAAAATACGATACAGTTTACACCCTGCTTTTCTTAGAATCTTGTCTTTCATTAGATCTTTCTTTTTTTGCTCGTCATAAAAATGATAATGGCTATCTAATTCGAAAAAATATAAAGGTCGATAATCGTTTGAGTGGTCTATTACCACCGTATCAATTACCGATTTGAAGAAATACGATTTTTCTTCTTTACTTAAACTGTCCTTAATAGAATTAAACTCGATTACAGAACTCACAGCAACATTTGGATATACAGTATGCATTTGAAAGATATTTCTCAGTGCATAAAAAAAATCTTTTTCCTGTTTAGACTTAAAAAGGCTTCTCGTGTGTTGAGAATAAGCGGTTCTAACATTTTCATTAATTTTTATTTTATTTGATTTGCTATGAAAAATATCCTTGCGCTCAGATTCTTTATATAATTCGATCACTTCCTGACTACAATCTAGTTCTGATAAAGAGTTAGCGTAATGATTCGCAAGTTTTAGATCACGTTCTTGAAAATATTTAACTAAAAATTTAATGAGTTCCTCATTCTGAGAATCAGTTATTGTTAAATACATATTTCTGAATTCGTAAATAATTCTTAGGGCCTCTACTAACCTCTTCTCATCTATTCTTCCCCAATCAGAAGAAAAAAAGCCACTTATTGTATTATCAAAAGCATTCTTTAAAAGTGGGTCTTGTGTTACTTCTTTTTTAGACCATCTTAGATAATCTATAATTTTATTCCACTCTTCATTTTGAGCAGCTTCGTATACTTCTTCTCTCGTAACTTTAATACGTTTTCTCATATGAAAATAATTGATCAAGTAAACCACTTAACGACCCTACGTTTAAACGGTGAGTCTGGTTTAATTTATTGAAGTTTCGAACCCTAAACGAGTCCAGCTGGAACGCTTTTTTACAACCCCAACTCATTTGAATTGGGTAAAGTTAAAGTATAAAAAAAGTGACAATTGCCATGATTAAAGAAGTTACGAATAAAGCTATAGCTGCAATACTTGATGCGATTCCTACTTTTCTAGAGAATACCCAACCGTATAATCCAATACTACCTGATAGAAATAAAAAGCCTATAAAAAATATTGTTACTGATGGAAAGTAAAAAACGGCAGAAATTACTTCAGGTATCACTCGAGCCATATGATATACACTCGATGAATTATAGTAATAGGTATAAGTGATAGCCGAAGTAGAAAATATTGCACTAATAAAGAAACAAGTTGATGATACTAAAGAAGTAATTACAGTCCATTGTACGTTTTTGGAATCTTTATTTTTCGAAAACAATGAGCTTATAAAAACTAAACCTAGTCCGCCTAAAATCACGTTTATAATCGCTAAGTTTCTAAATACTGGTTCAATTACATATGTTTCCATAGTAGAGTTGCTAAATCTGAATAGTATCGTATAACATTGAACCTCAAGATAGTAAAAGCATCAAATAAAACAAGTACTAAGAGCGACTGTAAAATGTTTAGTCTTACTTAGTTGGGTTTATTTAGAAATGAGATAAAAAATCATTCTATTGTTGGCGGGTCAGAGATATTGCCGGCCATCCAATCGTTTAGGACTCTTATTTTCTCACGATATGGTTTTACTGCAGACCAGTTGTGCTTTGTAGAATCCACCATTTCCTGGCGTATTTCAAAGACCTTATACATTCCGTCCACGATCTCTTTTTTTTGCTCAGCGGTTAGATATTCATTCTTATTTACTGCGTCTACCTCTGATTGCAACTCTTTTTTTTCTTCGTCGATGGATTCCTGTTCGTCTATACCGGTTATAGTATCATAGATCGCGCTTTCAATTTCTTTAAACTCCTGAACATCCCAACCATTCTTCACCAGATATTCATCTCTGGCTTTAAAGTAAGCTTCTACCACACTGTCATACTTTTCTGCATTAGCCCGATATTCTCTTTCAAGCTTATGAGTTTCGATTCTGGTTTTCATCCAACTTTCAACTTCAGCGGTGCTAAGTGATCTAATTTCATGCTGTGCATTAACGTTCGTAGTCAGGACCATTAAAAATGCTACACATATTCCTGATTTGAAAAATTGTACACCGACCCTCATTATATCTCCTTGTTATTCTTGTTCTCTTTATAAACCAGCGTTCTGTAAGGGAACGGAATTTCAATTCCTTCTTTGTCGAACCGTTTTTTGATGCTTTCGTTGAGATCTGTTCCCAATACAAATGCTTTGGGAGGATCTTCTGCCCATGCCCAGGCTCTGAGGTTCACAGATGAATCTCCAAAAGAAATTACTCTGACCGGTACCAAAGGTTCTCCCGCCTCTTTTTGTTCCTCATTTCTGCCATCAATAAAATTAGGATGGGCTTCTACCTCTTCCTGCATGATCTTGCGAGCCAGATCAATATCAGAATCATAGCTGATACCGAGATCGATCCATTTTATGATCTTGTCATCTCCGTAATTCGAATTAATGAGCACTTCGTTACTTATAACCGAGTTAGGGATAATAATGCGCTTGTTTTCAAAATTTCGAATAACGGTATGTCTGAGGTTGATATCCTCTACAACTCCATTTAAAGTAGTTTGTAGTGATAGTCTGTCACCGATCTTATACGGTTTAAATATGACGATAAAAATACCACTTACAATATTCGCAAGCGCTTGTTGAGCCGCAAAACCAATGGCAATAGCCAATAAACCGGCACTGGCAAACATCCCTTTTGCAATTACTCTGAATTCCGGAACTATATAGATTGAAAAACCGATCCCAACCAAATAGATCAGAACGGTTACCCCTCTTTTCAGGAATTTTAAGTTGGTCAGGTCTGAAAGTCCTTCTTCTTTTTCCGAGATCTTAATTGCCCTTCTGAAAAGTCTGGCTGATACAGCTGCAGCCACTATCGTTAAAAAAAGAATTACCCCGATGGACACAAGCATCAAGTATTGTTCGGGTATAAGGTTTTTAATTGCTTCCATTATCTAAAATCTATTTTTACTTCTGAAGTAAATCCTCTCTGGATATTTATGTTTTGCTGAATATAATAAGGTTCCTGTTTTATATACGGATCAACTGAACCATAATCCCAAACACCATTTTCGTTATTATCCTGGAATATGACTAACGTATACTTTATTGGAGGAATATTTTCAATTGATATGAAATTTGAAAAAGTAGAATCCACGGAAAAAGTATTCTTATCATCATAAAGTTGCATTCTGAACGCTTTGGTAGAATCTTTTGATGATACATCAATTTCGATCCCGCCAAAATTAACCGGGTCCCAGATATCAGGATCTATAAGTTGTCTTTTTCTTTTGAGTGGATTCCAGACCAAAAACTTGTAATCTACTCCTTGTAACCAATTCTCTTGAGGTGGAATGGTTAGTTTATTGTCTTGAATACTGATATTCGGCCAATTCTTAAAGTCTACATCTCCTTCAATTACCACGGTGGAATCAACAACTTCCTGTTGTGAAATCGGACGAATAAATTCAACGATCAAGCTTTCATCCGGATAAAGTCCGTTCTCTCCATTAAAAGTTAAAATATCCTGGCTTACCGTGTCTTCCTGATCACTTCCTAAAAAACTTTCTCCCAATCCTATTGCTTCATTTCCCGAAGGATCAGTTATTCCTGAAAAATTCAGTCTGTAACTTGAATTGGCAACTAACGGCTGCCTTGCATATGCAAAAGCAATAAAAGGTTCTTGCTCAGGAATATATAGAGGGAAAGCTGTTGTATACTCATTTCCTGATGAATCGGTAATCGAAATATTTGTTTGTGGCGTAAACCTTACTTCTTCTCCAAAACGAAATCTCATTCGCTGAGTTGAAAGCAAGCCTATTGCCTGTAATTTCGGCTTTAACGTATCTACTTCAAACCAGTAAGCTACGTCCAAAGTATCTTTTCCATTGTCAGATAAATTGATAAACTCTGTATTCAGTGGTCTTGCTGTTTCATTTGAGCTATCCCAGATCTTGTTTCTGTTTCGGTCGTCAAGAGCAAACGCTCTGTATCTTCCCTCCCGTAAATATCCAAATCTGAAAACTCCGCCGGTATCCGGTTCCGAAGAATAATTAGCCGGCTTTGTTAAATCAAAAGGCTCTCTGTACAGCATCACCCTAATATCTGCCTGAGCTTTTCCGGTTTCCGCATTTCGTAACCTTCCAAGTATCTCACCCTTGTCGATCTCATCCCCTGTTGAAACAGCTAGTTGAATTGGAGCTCCAATTTTATTACTTCGAGTATCAGTAGTGCTTCCTCCAACAGTTATTATCACGGTTGTTGAATCAGGGAGCTCACTTTTAAACTCAACCGTAGCTGTTTTTCTTCTCCATTTCACTTCGAATTCAATACCTAAATCGGGTTCTATTGTCAGCTCTTTTTCGAAAGAAGATCTATTAACAAACTCAGAAAACTCAAAACTGATCTTTCTTCCTTCAAAATTTACAGTACCTGTTTCAGGAGAAGTTTCTTCGATCTTTGGCCCAGTTTTATCTGCCGGCCCACCTGTTGGGGCAATAGGCGTAGCACAGGAAAAAAATAATGTTACAAAAAGTAACACGTTTATGTGATGTATCAATCTCAATGAATTATCGTACTATTGTTTTGGGATTTATCTTGCTAATATAACAAGCGGTCAACAACTTATTTAATTTAGATTGCAACAACTTCGGAATTACATATTGAACATCAGAGAGTTTAAAAAATTGGGTTTGGCCTGCTTTTTTATGATCGGAGTTGTGTTATCAGGATGCCATTCGTATGTACTTGATGATGCTCAATTTGATCTAAGAGACAGTTTTACTGCAGCAGATTATCAATCATCTGAAGAACTGCTCAAAAAATTAAAGAAAAAAAATATCTACCGCTCAAAAGATCAGGTTTTGTACAATCTTGAAAGTGGTATGATCTATCACTTTTCAAGTAAATATGACTCCAGCAGTTTTTATTTGTCTAATGCAGAAAATGAAATTGATCAGAATTACACAAAAAGTGTGAGCAGAGGTGTCGGTGCTTTCTTAACCAATGACAATAAACTGGTGTATGACGGCGAACCTTACGAAGATGTCTATTTGAACGCATTTAAAGCACTAAACTATATTCACCTTCAGGATTGGGAAGCAGCTTTAGTAGAAACCCGAAGGATGACATACAAAATGGAGCAACTTGATATAAAGATTAAAGGTCTGGCAAGTGCTTTTGCAAAATCTGATTCCACCGGTAAAACAGATTGGAAAACAGGTGATGTCAATATTCAGAATAGTGCTTTGGGACATTATCTCTCAACGGTTCTTTATGCTAAAGCAGGTGATATCGATGATGCACGCATTGAAAGAGAGAAACTAGAAATTGCTTTAAAGGAACAAGCAACTTTAAGTACCGATAGAAACATCGTAAAAAGTAATCTATCAAAATTGCAGAACTCAAATACTTATAATGTCTTACTTGCCGGATTTACCGGGAGAGCACCTTATAAAGTTCAGGAAGATGCCCGGGTCTTTATGGATGATTATGATGATGAAAAAGACAATGAATTCTATCTAAAATTCTCATTCCCTGTCCTCAGAACATATCATTCTGATATAAATTATGTGCGTGCAGTAATCAATGATTCTATAACCACTCCACTTGACCTTATTGAACAAATGGATAAAGTATCAGCTGAAGTATATAAAGCAAAACAACCGATTATTTATTCCCGAGCTTTAGTTCGTGCAAGTACGAAAGCAGTTGGCACTAAATTAATTTCGGGAGCAGTCAGAGAAAAGAATGAATTTTTGGGAGATTTGTTACAGCTATTAGGGTTTATAGCTCAGGAAGCCACGGAAAAAGCGGATCTGAGAAGCTGGCAAACAATGCCCGGACAAGCTTGGTTGAAAACCATTAAACTCCCGGAAGGCATAAATACTATCCGTATCGAATATGTTGGGAGAAATGGAAGAGTACGGTATTTCGATGAATTTGATGTAAACATTACCCCACAAACAGAACTTGAACTGGTAGAATCCATCTACGCTAACTAAGAACTTAACTTTAAAACAAAACCTATTATTATGAAATATTCACTATTAACCGGATTGCTGCTAGCTTTTGTACTGGTTGGATGCCGGCCATCTCAAAAAATAACTCGTATAAATCCTGATACTACAACAGACCTTTCAGGCAAATGGAATGATACCGACGCACGTTTGGTAGCAGAAGAAATGATTGCTGATGCTTTATCAAAGCCTTGGCTGAATCAATTCAACAGAAACAATCAGAAACCACCTGTAGTAATTGTCGGTCGTGTTCGCAACGAAAGTATGGAACATATCGAAACAGAAGTATTCACTAAAGAACTTGAGCGATCATTCGTGAACTCAGGAGAAATCTCTGTGGTAGCTAGTTCAGAAGAGCGTGGAGATATTCGGGATGAGAGGTTAGATCAGCAAGCCAATGCGTCTTATGAAACAACTAAGAAATTAGGTCAGGAACTTGGTGCAGACTTCATGTTGATCGGAAACATAAACTCCATTGTTGATGAAGCCGTTGACAGCAG
The DNA here is from genome assembly GCA_965215865.1 of Balneola sp. Lineage (GTDB taxonomy): Bacteria > Bacteroidota > Rhodothermia > Balneolales > Balneolaceae > Balneola. The sequence goes on along the minus strand of OZ244125.1, from coordinate 1,509,477 downwards.
AACCCTCGCTGTATTCTACACTGTAAATCTTGAATTTGTTAATATTCAAACCAATCAAAAAGTTTGGATCGGTAATAAGAAGATCAAGAAATTCATAGAGCGTAGAAATTACAGAGGAACTCCTTAATTTTTCAAGATCTTTTTATAAAGAATTAATTCAAAGGCTTTCAGTTTCTGGAAGTCTTTGTTTATTTTGGCATAATATTACAGATATGCTAAAAAACTTCCCCGCCATTTATACCGACTATTATGAGCTTACAATGGCTCAAGGATATTTTTTATCCGGTCGTAAATCAGATACTGCCTGCTTTGATTATTTTTTCAGAAAACTCCCTTTTAAAGGTGGATATGCTGTGTTTGCAGGATTAGGTGATCTGTTAGAAATCCTAAAAGATTATAAGTTTAGTGATACAGAAATAGATTATTTACGGACTCAGGGTTTTAAAAATGAGTTTTTAGATTATCTGAAAAACTTCGAGTTAAACTGTGATATTCATGCAGCCAAAGAAGGAGAAATTGTATTCAATAATACACCTCTTGTCAGAGTAGAAGGAAATATAATTGAAGCTCAAATTATTGAAACGCTCTTACTTAACATTCTGAATTTTGAATCTTTGATAGCTACAAAAGCTTCAAGGCTAAGAGAAGTAGCCGGTGACAGAACTGTACTTGATTTCGGGCTCAGACGTTCTCAGGGATTTGGAGGAGTACAAGCCAGCAAAGCTTCTGTAATTGGCGGACTAAATGGAAGCTCTAACGTTTATGCGGGATTGGTACATGGTTTGAACGTAAGTGGAACTATGGCTCATTCCTGGATTCAGTCTTTTCCGGATGAACTCACCGCATTCCGGGCATATGCGCAACACTTCCCTGAAAATACAATACTTCTTGTTGATACTTATGATACGCTGAATCAAGGTATACCGAATGCTGTTACAGTAGCAAAAGAACTCAAAGAGTCTGGTCATTCGTTAAAAGCAATCCGACTAGACAGTGGTGATCTTGCATATCTTTCCAAGAAAGCCCGAGAACTATTAGACCATGAGGGATTTGAAAATGTGAAGATCGCGGTTTCTAACCAGTTAGATGAGTATTTGATCAAAAGCTTGCTGGATCAGAAAGCCCCTATTGATATATTTGGTGTAGGCACAAAATTGGTAACCGCTTACGATGATCCTGCTTTGGATGGAGTTTATAAACTAGCATCCGTTAACAGCCAACCTACTTTAAAAATATCAGAGAATGTTGAAAAAATAACCCTTCCCGGAACAAAGAAAGTGACCAGATATTCCAATCCCGATGGTTCTTTTTACGCAGATGGTATTTCTCTTAATGATGAAGATAAATTTTCAGTAATAGAACATCCTCATTTTCCGATTAAACAAACCAAGGTTGATAACATGAACTCGTCTCCCCTACTGGAGCCGGTGATGTTAAAAGGGAAATTAAAAATTGATATTCCATCTGCCTATGAAAGTGCTGAGTATTGTAAAGACCAATTAATAAAACTAAATCCTGAGTACAAACGATTTGATAATCCTCATGTTTATAAAGTGGGAATTAGTCGCAATTTAAAAGCACTCAGGGATCAACTAATCCAAACAAATTCGAACTGATATGTACGCACTCTTAATCATAGATGTTCAAAACGATTTCTGTCCCGGCGGTAAACTTGCTGTCCCTAATGGAGATGATGTGATTGTACCAATCAACAAACTGTCTCCCTTTTTTGAATATGTTATTCAAACACAGGACTGGCATCCCAATAACCATACAAGTTTTGCTTCCAATCATAAAAACAAAAATCCTTACGACACTATAGATCTCGATTACGGAGAACAGGTCTTATGGCCTAATCATTGTGTACAGGAAAGTCGTGGAGCGGAATTTCATCCTGATCTGGAAACTCATCATACAAATATCATAGTCAGAAAAGGATTCAGGCCGGAAGTAGATTCTTATTCTGCCTTTTTTGAAAATGACAAAGCCACTAGTACCGGACTCAAAGGATATCTGGATTCACTGAAAATAAGCACCGTTTTTATATGTGGTCTTGCTACTGATTTCTGTGTTAAGTGGACGGCTTTGGATTCGGTAAAGTCAGGATATAACACCTATTTGATATGTGATGCCATCAAAGGAATAGATATTGATAACTCAGTACAATTGGCAATGAAAGAAATGTATGACAACGGCGTAGAATTTATCTTATCTGATTATTTAATTCCTCTTTTGGACAACTGATATGAAATATGACTTCTGCGTCTTAGGAGCAGGTTTAGCAGGACTATCCGTTGCTAAAGAACTAAGTTCTATTCCTGATGTAAATGTGATTGTTATTGATCCTCATGGAATTGGAGGTGGAGCCTCTGGGTCTCCGATCGGGCTGGCTAACCCTGCAACCGGACGATTTGCAACAAAATCGTGGAGAGCAGAAGAATCAATTGAGGCTATAAAATCAAACCTGGCAGATGTTTCTCCATTCAGTTCAGAGAAAATATTTTCTCGAACCGGTGTAATTAGACCGGCCATGGATTCCAAAATTGCCCGGCGTATGCAGGAAAATATTGAATCCAACAATTGGCCTGAAGATTGGTGTGAATGGCTTTCAGCAGATGAAATTAAAACCCGTTTTCCTGATTTACATTCTGAGTATGGTGGAGTTTGGGTTTCAACAGGGATCACAATTGCTATTCCAAAATACCTTCATGCTTTATCCGGTTATTTGAAAGAAAATGGAGTACAAGTATTTGAAAATAAGAAATTTGAACTTGATCGCTCGTTCGGTAGCTGGAATCTCAAACTTAGTGATGGCACCCAATTTAAAGCTGAACATTTAATAACTACAGCTGGAATCAAAACCAAGGAATTCGATTTCTGGAAAGAACTACCTCTCCATCCTGTAAAAGGTCAGGTTGCCATATTTGAGTGCCATGATAACTTTCCTTATAAAGCTGCTATTTCTGCTTTAGGATATTTTGCTTCATTAAATTCAAGGACTTTTGTGGCAGGCAGTACTTACGAACATAACTTTACTCATGAAGAAATCGATCAACAGGGAAAAGAATATATAGAGAAGAGAATGCTTAGAGTGATGCCTCAACTTAAAGGAAAGTATAGATTAATTGATCAATGGTCTGGAGTAAGGGCTTCTACCCCTGACAGAATGCCTATAATTGGTCATCATCCTTCTATAGAGAATTGTTCTGTATTTACAGGATTGGGATCGAAAGGTTTACTCTACAGTAGTTTACTGGCTAAAGAAATAACCCGATTTCTGATAGATGACTCACCTCTCTCTTCCGAAATATCACTGGAAAGGTTTAACTCAAAATAGTCGAAATAAAAAAAGGCTCAACTTTGAAAAAGATGAGCCTTTAAAAACGTAACCAGTTCTTTTAGAATCTCAGAACCAGACCACTAAAAGCTGCGGCAACAGAACCGCCATTCTCAGTGTCGTTCCCAACTAAAGAGAGCCCCGCAGAAAACTCCAGGAAGTTAAGATCGATCCCAGCTCCTGCAGAATAAACTGTTGAAGAATACCCCCCAACTCTGGTTCCGAACCTCAAAGGCACTAAACCAAGCAGTCTGTATTCCAGTCCAAGGTTTAATGTACTTCTTTTACTGTTCGTACCGCTATCGTTAAACCCTACTCCATAATCAACAGAAGTTGTGAGTTTTCCCATTGTTAAAGAAGCTCCAAAGTTAAACATGGTTGGCAATTCATACTCAATTCCATCTATATCTTCGGCGTCAAAGTCACCATAAACCTTATTCTTTAGGCTATCCGCAAGATCATCATAGAAATCTCCCGGTTCCTGATCGTTTCCTGATCCGGTAAAGTCAAAAGTACCATTAGCTGTGAAAGATGTTGGGTTTTCATCATATGTAATTTTTCCTATATCAGTTATTGACATAGAAACACGGAGAGTCTTCTTTTTTCCGAAGAAGCCATCAATGATAGGGACTCCGGAAATATCCATTTCAAGAGTTGCACCCATATCTAATCCAAAGCCTGTTGCATTAACGTTGGCATAATTGCCTCCCAAGTAATCTCCTACGGAGACAGTATCAGCCTGTTCAAAATCAGATTCAAACTCTCTAAGATCAGCTGATACATTACCTACTGTGTTTAATCTGTAATCGAAATTATGGATTATTCTGTTGGCATATTGACTGTTGTTAGCTCGTTGAATCTCGATAGTAGAATTAAAATCTAATGTCGAGTTTTGAACTCCTATTATGTATTTAGGTGCAATACCTGCATATAGCTTCACATTTTTTGCAAATAAAAGATTTGGCAGGCTAAGAATTTCACGAGCATAGCCCAATGAAATCTCAGAAAATGCCACAGCTCCAAAGCTGAAATCTACAGGTGTTACATCGTTCAACTCCTGAGGATCCAACCCATATACTCCCAACTCAGCAAAGCCACGGTTAATAGTAAAACTTTCTGTAACTCTGACTCTTGTTGCTAAGCTAACAGAAGACTTATTACCTCTGTTAGAAAACCCAAACGGCACCAAACTGAAAGTTGTGGATTGGTTTCTGGTTAAATTAGAGCTTGATCCTCCAAAAAGATCAGTGAGAAAATTATCAGCTATATCTCCTTCCAGTGTTAACCCTTTAGTTAAATACTGATCGTAAACATCCAGATTGATCAAAGTACCACCTGCTCTGAACCCCACACCACCTACCAAACCTAAACTTCTCTTTGGTCTGTTGTTTGTCGAGTTGATCATCAGGTTTGCCGGATTTACAAAGTTGGAGTGATAACCATCTAAGTAAGCTGTTCCTCCACCACCCATTCCTAAACTTCTGGAATCGTAGTGTCGTGATTGGCTAAACCCCTCAAAAGAGGTAGCCACAATAACTAATAAACTAATTGTTAGAATTTTTTTCATTTTGCTATCCCTTATTTGCCACCAATTTTGTTTTCAATTTTTATCCGAGCTCCTAAACTCAGTCTGAATGAATCACTTGCTCTTAATCTCACAGCTTTGTTTTCTGAGGACCTCAGATTAATAGAAAACTCAACAATATCAGTTTGTTTTAATAAGCTAAGTTGTTCCTCAGTAAGGGTAGCCATAAAAGTATTATTCTCCTGTCCCCCGGTAGCAAACCCCGTAACATCATCAACCGGAGAAGCAACTAACCTAAGCTCATTTCCCGGATTTGGTAATGTAAAGAGCTCAGTATTATTGGTGGTATCCTGAAATGATAAAAAGATGTTCAAACCAATTGGAAGATTGTTGGTATAAAGGATAAATAACTGACCTTCAGTTAAGTTTGTATCGTCTCCAAGATCAAGGTTAACATCCGTAGTATCAGTAAAATTAGCAGGATTCCCAACCTCTGTGCTAAAGGCAAGAGGAAGATCAACATTTAAACCAGGAGTAAATTCCAAAGGAGTAGTTATTGAAGCTTCATTTTCACTTTCGTTAACTACGGCTCTTCCAACAAATCTGATATCGCTAGGCAGGTTGTTTAAGAAGTCATCTACATTTGTGGTGTTAATATTGAATGCAATCTGGCAAATGCTGTTTTGACAATCACTAACATTATCAATTGAAAATTTTACCAACTGGTCAGGGTTTAATTGCTGTCCATTGGCAACCAAACCTGTAATTGGATCTGATGCAGTAACCTCATTAGGTCCCCCTGACTTTCCTGATAAGTAAACAGTATTACCGTCAGCATCTACACCTACTAAAGCCGCGTATATAGTTGTCTCAATACGAATATTAGTATTGTAGTTTATGTTGATGATCGGCTCGGTAAACTTAAAACCGTCGATCTGATCAGAAAACTCATCAAGACCATCAATGGTAGTAACTTCAGCTTCATTATCATTAAAGACATCGAGTATTTCAGATCCGGTATCGTTTGTTACATCATTATCACCTAACAGTACCGTTTGTGCTAATACAATTCCGAAAGCTGATTCAATAGTAAGACCTGATATATCTACATTTGCAGTTATTTCATCTGTCTCAGAAATAGTTACAGGTCCGGCATTAGGTCCTGTTTGTGTATTTTCCGTAGCAGAAACAATGTTATAACTTACTTCGTTATTATCTGCGAAGATTCTATAGCCCGATAAATCAACTATTACATCATTCGCAGAAGTATTGGCAGGTATCGCCGGGAAGTTCAACACTAAACTGTCTTCAACCCCAAAATCGTCATTTCTTATCCCTGGAAAAGAAATTTGTAATGTCTCTATTCCAATCCCCATATTATTTACAAGATCGGTCACAGCAATTTGCCCTGCACTTAATTCAACATAATGCGAAGGATCAGTAAATCTGAATTCTGTATCACTAAATGTTGATGTACTAGTTGTACTGAAATCCTGAGGCTCAAGATTTGCCGTTACAGATGAAGCAAAAAGGTTATTTCCTTCTGCAGAATTAATGATCAGATCGCCATCATTTACAGGATAATTAAATGCATCCCATGTTATTACTACATCAACAGAAATATTTGTAAGCTCATCTCCATCTGTAAAAACTACACTTGCAATTTCAGAGGCTCCATTTACCAAATTATTAAAAGTGGCTGCTGATCCTACTTGAACTCCATTTGATAATAATGTTATTTCTAAAGATTGTATATCAAATCCAAGTTCATTTGTTACTCCTATATCCAGCGAACCGTCTCTGATAGTAGCACTTGTAAAAAAGTCTGACGTAGCACCGATATCAATGTTCACGGGCATTGCTGAGTTATCACCAGCAGGAACAGGTGTACCGGCCGGAGGAGTTGCTCCTCCTGTGATCTCTGCGAAATTAGTAGAACCTAAGTCTCCACCACCTGATGAAAAACTACCTATTTCAATTTCTCCAACCTCGGATTCGAAAGAAGCACTTGTTCCATCTATTTGTGGGATAGCATCATCCAAACTTCCAAAGTCAAAATCTTCTTCTGTTGTTATTGAGATCAGTCCGCTAGTTGGATCAACAACAAATAAAGAATCTAGATCTTCACTTGTCGAATCTATTAATGCTCCTGTACTGTCTCCCAAAAAAACATATGTTTTATTATTGATTATTGGAATTTCGACAGTATGAGCCGTTGTAAAGTCAGGTTTATCGGGAACGCTGAGATCACAAGAAGCTATCATGCTTATTATGATACATGCCAACCCCAACATTTTGATTTTAGCCATCTATATTTGGTTTTATTTTTTTAAATTTTAAATCCCCTTTGTGCTTGAAACCACATCAGAAAATTATACGTAGTTTTTTCAGTAGATATATTAAGAATATGTAATAAAAAAAGTGCTACCTATTTCGGTAGTATATGCAAACTTTTTAAAAAGTTTACGTTTTCAAATTAAATTATTTGTTTTGTGGAGAACCAACACTTTAAATTCTTTGGCTTTTTAAAAGATTTAGAGTGATTCTAATATTCATATTTAAATCTGAATTTTCTATGGGAAGAACTTCTCATTTTTATAGGCACTACTACCTATATAATCTTCTGAATCTCACAATCTTATCTTTATTGATGGAATGCTTTCAATTTTTTTTGATTGCAGATGAGTAATTAAACAGAAGGGTTATTACCTGGGTTACTCTAGTATGTCACAGCCGAATAAAAGCAAAAAAATAGAGATACAGTAGCAAAACAGAGCGGAGAGGGAGGGATTCGAACCCTCGGTACCCTTGTGAGGCACACACGCTTTCCAGGCGAGCCCGTTCGACCGCTCCGGCACCTCTCCGTTTACAATAAGAATGGGCGTCAATGATAGAGCTATTCTGAACCTATATCAATAACTAAAATCCAAATGAGAAAATTTGTGTGGTATAAGCCTTAACAGCTTCTCCACTATCCTTTGCAGGGTTAAACCTCCATTTTTTTGCTGCAGTGAGTGAAGCTTCCATTATTCCGTATCCAATTTCAGTCACAATTTCGAAATCCCGAGCATTCTTCTCGTATTTTCTAATACTGGAAATAAATATCTCTTCTACGATCCCTTTTTTATCTACTAAAAAAGTAACGTGAACTTCAGCAATAATATCAGCATTTCTGGCTTCTTCAGGTATTGCAGGTTCAATAATTTTCAGGGGAGTAGGCGGTCGCTGCGGGCTTGCTACAGGTTCATCAGAATCTCCTGTTTGCCCGGCTTCACCTTCACCAATTTTTTCCAATGAAAGCATATCTTCAAAATCGAGCAACTCGATATCTATTTCAATAATCTCCTCGGTTGGTACCGGTACAGGTATTTGTGGCTTAGGAGGACTTGCAGGTGCTGTTTCCTGTTTTGTAGCTATTGATTGTTCTATAAATATTTCCTGATTTGGCTCTATAAAAACTTTGTCATTGTTTTCTTGTGAATAGCCCGGCCATAATTTAAATATCACAATCATGATAAGCAGCGAACTGATCAAGCAAAGCATAAACCGGTGACGGTACTGCAATTGCTTATACATCTTATCAGGATCAAAAAATTTCAATGAGTTCTGATTCGTTTCAATTCTTCATCTATTAACCGATAAGTATGGTCTTTTAATGTGTTAATATCTTTAAATTCTGAAGTTTTAATTGGATCAAGGATTGAGATCGAAAAACTAACATTTGGCTCCACTATTTTTGATCCTGATTTCATCGCTATGTGCCCACCTTCCAAAACCATCGGTTGTAAATTAAAACCATATTCATGAGCAAGCAAAAAGGCACCGTTCTTAAACCGTTTTAGATCTCCATCAAGTGTTCTGGTACCCTCGGGGAAAATCATTACCGGAATGTTATCCTTTAGTGGTTGTACAAGATTATCAAGTCGTTTTAATGCTGACTTACTATTTCTGTTAATAGTCAAATGACCTGTCAACCAAACCAACCAACCCATTACAGGTATCAGGGCCAGGCTTCTTTTAGAAACCCATTTCATTTGCCAGGGTAAATGATACGCCAGCGCCATATCTAAGAAACTCTGGTGATTTGCAACGAATACAGTAGGTACTTCGGGATCAAACTTCTCCGTTCCCTCAATATTGATCTTCCATTTAGGACTGGCTTTCATCATAAGTTTTGCCATTATAGAAAGCACTTTATTTGGAGCCTTTCTGTAGGGATCAAACAGAAAAGTGAATAAAAATACGATCGAGATCAGTACAAAAAAAACAGCGAAAAGAAATGAAAAATAAAGCCAAAGAAAAACACTGAATAATGCTTTCATTAATCTAGATATCTTTGAGAGCTTTGCGGATAAAACCATTGTGTTTGTTCAGAAGGGCTTCTGCGTGTTCCTTTTCAGTCTTCCCAAGCGCCATTACTATTGCTGTTTTAACATGATTATCAGCTTTTTTCAAATACCCGGCTGCTTCTTCGTAGTTCAGGTCTGTGAATATCATAATGATCTTTTTTGCTCTTTCCACCAACTTTTTGTTGGTAAGCTGAAGATCCACCATCACATTTTCGTACACTTTACCTTGTCTGATCATGGCTCCGGTTGTAAGCATGTTCAGAACCATTTTTTGGGCAGTTCCACTTTTCATTCTTGTACTTCCCATCACTACTTCCGGACCAACCGGAACATCTATTATATAATCCGCATCCACATCAATTTGTTCTTTGGGAACTGTAGAAACCATAATTGTTTTACATCCCCTCTTCTTTGCTTCATTCAAAGCTCCAACAACATAAGGTGTTCTGCCGCTGGCAGCTAAACCGCACACAACATCCGGCGGAAAGATCTCATTATCTCTGACATCAGTAGCTCCGTTCTCTTCGAAATCTTCAGCTCCTTCTTTGGCCACGTACATAGCATCTTTTCCTCCCGCTATAAAACCTTGTACAAGTTCAGGGTCGGATCCGAAAGTCGGTGGACATTCTGAAGCATCTACTACACCCAATCTGCCGCTGGTTCCGGCGCCAAAATATAGTAATCTACCGCCCAGATTAAAGCTTTCACTTATTGCTTCAACTGCTTCCGCGATAACATCAGAGCGCAGGGAGACAAGTTTAGCTACTTTTTGATCTTCTTCATTGATTATGCGAACAATTTCTTCAGGTGAAGCAACATCTATCTTCATGCTAGCCTCATTTCTTTGTTCAGTTGCCAGCTTGGATATTTTATCGAATAGTGCTTGTTCTTCAGTCATATAAATTTGTTATCTCCTGTTCAGCCACCAATCGGAAGTACTGTTTCCGGCTGATAGCATTTCCTTTGGGTCTTCTGTTTCAACTTGTTTTAATAATGTAGCAGCCAATGCAAGAATATCTTCGTCCACCTTGCTTTCTAGTTCTTCGGGATTGAAGTGATCTTTCACAAAGTGAGTATCGTATTCGGCTTGTACAAAATCCTTATGATTCAATGTAAATTCACAAAAAGGGATCGTTGTTTTGCAACCTACAATCTCATATTCATCCAGAGCTCTGAGCATTTTGCTAATGGCAGCTTTCCTGTCTTTGCCATGCACAGTAAGCTTTGAGATCATCGGATCGTAATTGATCGTTACCTCCTGCCCTTCTTCCACACCTGCATCTACACGGATTCCATCTCCCGTTGGCACACGATGTTTATGCAACATTCCGGTACTCGGTAAAAAATTGTCGCTTGGATCTTCTGCATATATTCTGCACTCGATAGAATGTCCATTGATCTTCAGGTCTTCCTGAGTAAACGGAAGTTCTTTTCCTTCAGCTACTAAGATTTGTGTTGCAACCAGATCAACTCCTGATATCATTTCCGTAACCGGATGCTCTACCTGAAGCCGGGTATTCATTTCCAGAAAATAAAAATCCAGATGTTTATCTACTAAGAACTCAATGGTTCCTGCCCCAATATAATCACAGCCTTTTGTAGCTTTTATCGCAGCCTCAGCCATTTTTTCTCTTAACTCCGGAGTAAGTAATGCACACGGAGCTTCCTCAATAACTTTTTGGTGACGTCTTTGTACAGAACACTCTCTATCGAAAACATGAACCACATTTCCATGCATATCGGCCACTACCTGGAATTCTACGTGTCTTGGCTCTTCCAGATATTTCTCAATGTAGATCCTGTCGTCACCAAAAGCATTCTTTGCTTCGGATTTAGCAGCTTTAATACTGCTTTCGAATTCATCCTTTTTATGAACAATTCTCATTCCCTTACCACCTCCACCTGCAGCAGCTTTCACTAGTATCGGATACCCGATCTCATCTGCGACTGTAGATGCTTCTTCCAGATCTTTTAATTCAGACTTCAATCCCGGAGGTGTTGGAATGCCTAATTTTGTAACCAATTCACGGGCGGCCGTTTTATCTCCCATAACGGTAATTGCATGCGGTTTCGGGCCAATAAAGATAATTCCTTCTTTCTCACAACGCTCAGAAAAGGCAGCGTTTTCGCTCAAAAAGCCATACCCCGGATGAACAGCATCTGCACCTGTTTTTTTAACTGCATCAATGATCTTATCCATAACCAGATAACTCTCTGATGAAGCAGCTTCACCTATAAATACAGATTCATCTGCATGTAGCACGTGTGGCGAAGCTGCATCAGGTCTCGAATACACAGCAACTGTTTTAATTCCTAGTTCTTTACAAGAATGAATTACTCGTAGTGCAATTTCACCACGGTTTGCAATAAGTACTTTCTTTATATCTGGCATTTAAAAGCGGTTTTTTATTTAAGGAATAATACCGCTTTACTAAGAGATTCTCCAAGCGGATTTACACTGCTTTTTTTAAGTCGAGCAACACTTTGGGAAGAATGTATAGTTTCTCCGACTGATTAAGGTAGGCACGTTTATTAAATACATCGTAATCGTTTTCTTCTATCTTTTCGAGAATACGGCTATAATTTCTATGAGCAAGATAAACCGGTAGTCGGCTGTCTTTATCAAGCATCTCAATTCCAGCAAAAGCACGATCATAATATTCACGGGCTCTTACAATCTGAAATTTCATAAGCTCAATAAATTTTCCGCTTTTCTTTTTAGCGAAAAGCTCCTCTTCTGTAATATTGAACTTTATAAGGTCTTCTTTTGGAAGATAAATTCGTCCACGTTCAAGATCTTCTCCCACATCTCTGAGAATATTTGTGAGCTGCATAGCTATTCCAAGATCAGTAGCTTTTTCAATTGCCACATCAGAGGTATATCCAAATACTTCTATGGTCATCAACCCTACTACAGAAGCAACCTTATAAGAGTAATCATATACCTCCTGAAAATTTTCAAATCTTGTAATTTCAAGATCCTGTCGAACTCCTTCTATCAGCAACAACGGTAATTCTTTAGATACTTTATATCTCTTTAAAGAATCGGCATATGCACTAAGAATTGGATCCTGAACAGTATATCCGTTGTAGACTTTGTCCAGATCTTTTTTGAACATATCCAGCTTTTCATCAATTTCTGAGAGCGTGAGTTTTTCTTCTTTGATGAGGTCTTCAGCTTCATCAACCAAATTATCCAAATACCTGCACATTCCGTAGATTGCGAAAATACCTCTTTGCTTGTCATTAGGCAGAAATCGGGTAGCTAAATAAAAAGTCTTTGCGTGATAACGGGTTATAGCTCTGCAATGACTATAGGCTTGCTTCAGCTCTTCATCGCTTACATCTTCAATCACTGATCTGTGAAACGAAGTCATTTCATAGATCGGTCTGAAAAGAGAATATGGTATTTGTAGAAGGCTTGTCATTGTACAATGGTTATAATGCTAAATTCTACGAAAAAAGTTCCTGTTCAGATTTAAAATTTCCGTAATAAATATCTTTCAAAAAGTTCACTATCTTCATTCTCGTTCAAAAGTGTTATTTACCGCTTTGAAAATAATGATAAATGGTTGAGTACATCTTACATCAGGAGTGTGTATGAATAAAAAAGTGACAATTTATGAGGTAGCTAAAAGAGCCGGGGTTGCTATCTCTACGGTATCAAGAGTATTGAATGGTTCTCAAAATGTATCCGAGGACACCAAAGTGAAAGTTAATGATGTAATTAAGGAACTGAATTTCCGTCCACAGGTAAATGCACGGAAACTGGCCAGCAAAGAACCGCAAATGCTTGCCATTGCTGTACCTTCTTTTACCACTCCGTTCTTTAATGAAGTATTGAAAGGTGTTAAGGATGAGATCAGTAAAATGGATCTGGATATTATCTTGTATAACACCGGATCAAAGAATCCTGAAGAAGCTGTTCATAATTTCTTTGACAGAGGAACAGCTGATGCCCTTATCCTGCTTTCCATAGATGTAACTGATAAAATTCATGAAGTTTTACAGTCTACTCAAACACCCGTTGTTTTGGTAAACTCTGCACATGAAAGTTATAATTATTTTATGCTGAATGATTACAAAGGCGGATATATGTCTGGTGAACATTTGGTGAAAAATGGATTCCAAAACATTGGAATGATCAGTACTGTGACCAAAAACAAATCTTCTTCCGAACGTGAGCGAGGTTTTATTGACGCCCTAAAGAATTATAAAATGAATATTGATGATAGCCTTTTCATTACCGGTGATTCTGAAAAACATGGTGGTTTTACAGAAGAAGCAGGATTTGAAGCCATCAATAAATATGCTGAAATGGGCAAATTTCCGGATGCTATTTTCTGTGCTAATGATACACAGGCACTTGGAGCTATTCATGCTATCAACAAACTTGGGATGAGTGTTCCTGAAGACATCGCTTTGATGGGCTATGATAACATCAAATTTTCAAAGTATATGGACCTGACTACTGTGAATCAGAAAATGTATTCCACGGGAGTTCAGGCTACTTCCAGATTAGCAGAAATTATTCAAAATCCAGACCAGAATCTCATTCAGACAACTATAGATCCCGAACTTATAGAACGGGGATCAACTAAAAATTCTAAAAAATAAAGTGAACGCAAACTTTACTACTCAGGAAGCACTCGATCATTGTATCACAGAAACAGCAGTTGAAGGATTACGATCCTACAAAGGAAAAGTCCGGGAGGTATATGATCTTGGATCAGATAAACTTGGTATTGTTGTAACTGATCGCATCTCTGCTTTCGATTATATCATGAAACAAGCCATTCCTTTTAAGGGACAGATCCTGAATCAAATGGCTGCTTTTTCATTTGAGAAAGTAAAAGATATCGTTGCAACTCACATTATCGACGTTCCACATCCGAATGTAACGATCGCCAAAAAATGTGATCCGGTTCCTATTGAAGTTGTGATCCGTGGTTATTTAACCGGACACGCATGGAGAACTTACAAGTCAGGTTTGAGAGAATTATGCGGAGCTCCGCTTCCCGAAGGATTGAAAGAACATGATAAGTTTCCGGAGCCTCTCCTCACCCCTGCTACCAAAGCTACAGAAGGTCATGATGAAGATATCTCAGAAGCTGATATTCTGAAACGCGGAATCGTTGATGAAAAACTTTGGAATCAGATCAGAGAAACAGCTTTCAAACTTTTTGAGCGAGGAACTGAAGTCGCTACCAAACAAGGGTTGATCCTGGTAGATACTAAATACGAATTTGGTTTATACAACGGTGAACTCACATTGATCGATGAAGTGCATACCACCGATTCTTCTCGTTATTTTTATTCAGATGGATATGAAGAACGTCAGGCTAAAGGTGAGCCACAGAAGCAACTCTCTAAGGAATTTCTTCGGGAATGGTTGATGGAACACAACTTTCAAGGTTTAGATGGACAAACGCTCCCCGATCTCCCCGACTCCTTCCGAATGGAAGTGTACGAGCGCTATGCTGAATTATTCGGTTTGCTTACCGGAAAAGAATTTGAGCCTAAGTTAGAGAAGGATTTTGATACGGTGTTGGGTGAGATTTTGAATAAAACTTAAACATCAAACTGGGATATGATGAACTAAATGCGTCATATGACAAACAACTCTAAAAAAGAAAAACGGGATAGCTGAAAACCGATTAGAGTAAGCATTAAAAACTAAAAATGACCAATTATGAAATCAACTTTTAAATTTCTAATTACTCTGATTTGTCTTGCCGTATTTTCAACTACTTCAGTTCTCGGACAAATAAATGAAGAACAAAAACTTTTATACAAAACAGGGAATCCAGCGGATTGGCCTAAAGAACAAGATGCTGTAGTTTCTGCACCGAAAAATCATAAAATTTTGTTGGAAAATGACAAAGTAAGAGTTCTGGAAGTAACAATTGCGCCAAATGAATTAGAAGCTGTTCATCATCATCAATGGCCGAGTGTACTTTATATTATGGAAGCTGGAGATTTTATTGACCGTGATGGAGAAGGAAATGTAATTATGGATTCTCGCAAAATACCAGAACCACTTACTTTACCTTTGACCATGTATAAAAAACCAGAAGCACCTCATTCTGTAGAAAATTTGAGTGACACTATAACAATTCGACTGATTAGAGTGGAAATGAAACAATAAAAGTTCTACGCTGGAAAAAATACGAACGCACAACAATGTGTATAATTCATTGCTAGTTATAGCTTACATACGAAAGTCCTCGCGGACTTTCTATCTGTGATTTATTTGCTAACTTTAATGCTAAACCACGCAACTACTCATAGCCGAGACCGTTGTGCGCAAGCTGAAAACAGAACCAAACATCAAAAATAGAACTATGAAAAAAATAATCGCTCTTCTGATTTTTATCCAATCTTTCGGATTTGTATTCGGACAGGATAAGAATGAAATTTCTGTGAATTTCAATCACTTTGCATTATCGGTTAAAGACGCTGACCAATCTGCCGAGTTTTATAAAAGTGTACTCAATCTGGACGAAATTACCAACAGAACGATAATTGATGGAATTAGATGGTTATCATTAGGAGAAGGAAAAGAATTGCATTTGATTTCAATTTTAAAGGATGAAATAAAAATAAATAAAGCTGTGCATTTGGCACTAACAACATCTGACTTTGATTTGCTAATTGCTAAACTTCAATCGATGGAAATTGAATACTCTGATTGGCCTGGAAATGTGAATAAAATAAATGTCAGACCAGATGGAATTAAACAAGTTTTCTTTCAAGACCCAAATGGATATTGGATTGAAATAAATAGCGTTGGACAAAAAACTGATTAAAAGCCAGCGCACAACACCGTTGTATGACATTAAAACTTTCCTGAGCAGTTGAATAAAATCGAAATAAAAAAAGGACAAATTCTACAAAAAAAAGGTGACTTAAACACTAAGGTTTATCAAGTTGAGTCCGGGCTGTTGCGCAGTTATTCCATCGACGAAAAAGGGAAAGAACATATTTATATGTTTGCTCCTGAAAATTGGATCATTGCAGATAATCTACCGCCGGATACACCCTGTGAATTGTTTATCGATGCTTTAGAAGATTCGGTTGTTATTTCAACTGAGAAAAATGATTTATCCATCACCAACGAAGATTCGAAAAAAATAATTAAACGGTTAGGCGTTCTTCAAAATCGAATAATCATGTTAATGAGTGCTTCTGCAATCGAGCGCTACGAACATTTTATCGAAACCTATCCGGATATCGTACAGCGAGTTCCGCAAAAACTGATTGCCTCCTACCTGGGTATAACCCCTGAAGCACTTTCCGCCGCTAAAAGAACAAGAGCGCTTAAAAAGTAACTCGTACCCCTTGTTTATTTCTTAATGTACATTAATGACATTGGCTGCTCTATGCCTGAAATTTGTTTCTAGATAAACAAAACGATTAAGGATATTAATCAATCAAAAAAATAGAAAATATGAATACAGCACTTTGGATTGTTCAAGGACTATTGGCAGCTATGTTTCTCATGGCCGGCCTGATGAAACTGGCTAAATCAAAAGAAGAACTAAAGCCCAAAATGGGTGACTGGGTAGATGACATTTCTACACCCGGATTCAAACTTATTGGATTATTAGAACTTTTAGGAGCCGTTGGTGTCGTATTGCCTATGGCGATTAATGTGTTACCGATACTAACACCCGTTGCAGCAATCGGTCTTGTCATGACCATGCTGGGCGCCATGGGTTTGCATATTCAACGAAAAGAATACGATGCAATCAAGAAAAACATACCGCTATTGCTTCTTGCACTATTTGTAGCCGTAGGCAGACTCATCATAATTCCCATTTCATAACTAATAAATCACAAACAAAATGAAAACTTCTATATTGCTAAAGGCCTCTTCAATCTTGTGGATCATCTGGGGCATTGTACACATATTTGCCGGAGTAATGACCATGAAAGGTATTTTAACCAATGATATTTCTTCCTCTGTTTCAGGTATTGCAGATGCAGTTGAACCAAGTCTTGTACAGATGGAATATTCAGAAGCATCAGGAGCAATAATTGGACAACACGGATTCAACCTGTTTTGGATTGGGATCGTGACTTTCATTTCAGCATTCTTTGTGTGGAAAGGAAACCGAAATGCAATTTTCCTTGCAGCCATTACCGGCGGACTCGCAGATTTAGGTTATTTCCTTTTTATGGACCTGGGAGGGTTTGTGAATTTCGTACCGGGAACTGTAATGACCATTGTTTCTTCACTAGCAATCATTTTGAGTTTTTACGCTTACTTTAAAACTCGGAATAAGAAACTTACCCAAAAAAACACCTCTTTCAAGATCGTATAAGATAGTAGCGGTTTGGATGTTAATTCACCCGCTATTTCTCTTGTACGAGACCGTAAGCCGCAAGCAAAATCAACCTTCTTGTTTTTCAAAACGAGCGTAAATGTTATGAATGAAGCTTTCTTTGTTTGATTTGAATTTATTGACAAATGGTTTGGCTCCATCTTTCAAATGATCATTCAAGTTGTTGTGGCTCCATTGTGCAATTTCCAATATGATCGGCAACAGCTCTTTCCCCTTCTGTGTTAGACTATAAATATTGGTCTTTTTGTTTCCTTCAAGTTTACCTTTGTTAATAATGCCTAGTTCTTCAAGCATTGAAAGTCTGTTTGAAAGTATATTCGAAGCAATTTTTTCGTTGGAGTTGCTGAACTCACTATACGTTTTCTTTCCGGAGAACATCATATCTCTAATAATTAATAATGACCACTTATCCCCTATTAAGTCCAGTGCTGAACTAATCGGACAATTCGACCTGAATTTTTGTTTCATTATTTTCTGATTTTCACTTGCATTATGAAAGTTATTCTATATTTTACTTGCAAAACAAAAGTAAAAATAATCAGAGGAACTACAAACCTAATATGAAAGATTCTGAAATAGCTGTTTTAGGAGCCGGTGTTGGAGGATTAACAACGGCAATAGCTCTTCATCAAAGAGGTTTTAAAAACATTCAAATTTATGAGCGTAGAAATGAAGCGACAACGATTGGAGCCGGCATCGTTATTTGGGCAAATGCGAGTAAAGTTTTGAGTAGACTAAATCTCATTAGTGAGATCGAAAAAATTGGTGGCTCAATAAATGAAATGCAACGTTGGACAGAAAAAGGTGAGTTTATCGGCTCAATAAATATCAATGAAATTGACTCTTACATGGGAGCAAAAAGCTTTGCTCTAAGCCGTAAAGGTCTGCAAGAAATTCTGCTTCAAAAGATTGATAATCTTAATATTCCTATACACTACAATCACAATGCACAACAAATTTCCACACAAGAAAACTCGGCTTTCATAAACTTTGGTAATGAGATTTCAGTTAAATCCGACATCATAATTGGCGCAGATGGAAGAATGAATTCTGTTGCCCGAAAATATGTGAATGGTACCAATCAGCCGATCTATCAGAATTTTGTCAATTGGATTGGAATAGTAGAAAGTGAACATCCTGTTTTTCCGGAAAACAACGTTCTAGACTATTGGGGTTGTGGTGAACGCTTCGGAATCGTACCGATAAATAAATACAAAGGTTACTGGGCGGGAGGAAAATCCTTACCTCTAAATTCATCGTTCAAAAATCAGAACCCGAAAGATCTGCTATTTGAACTATTTGGTTCATGGTCTCCAAATATCAAAGAGGTTATCGCATTGACCAACGAAGAAAACATCAAATACATTGAGGTCTTTGACCACAACCCTATTCCCAAATGGTATAGAAACAATGTGTGTTTAATTGGTGATGCTGCTCATGCTGCTTTACCAACTTCGGGTCAAGGTGCTTGCCAAGCAATAGAAGATGCGTGGCATTTTGCTTCAATTTTAGAAAAAGCTGAAACTACCGAAGAGGCCTTTAGTAAGTTCCAAAAAATAAGATTTGATAAAACGACTGCAATCACAATAGCTGGACGTAATTTCGCAAAATCAGTATTCAATGAAGACCCACAGTTTTGCGAAGAGAGAAATAAAAACGCAAAGAAAGCAGACTATAAAAGTGCCGGTAAAAATATAGCGAAACTTTGGAGTACAGACTTACCCAAATAAAACCGTCAGCTATCATCATTTTAGCTTCATAATTACTAGATTATTCCGGCATCAGGATTATAATTTATCTTTCATTACTATCTAATTTATGAGCAAGAAGATCAATTGGGGAATTATTGGTTGTGGAAATGTAACAGAAGTTAAAAGTGGTCCGGCATACCAAAAAGTTGATGGCTTTGAGCTAGTTGCTGTAATGAGGCGTGATGAAGAAAAAGTGAAAGATTACGCTGAGCGTCATAAAGTTAAAAAGCATTACACCGATGCTGATCTCTTGATCAATGATGATGACGTTGACGCTGTTTATATCGCCACTCCTCCCGACTCTCATTTAGAATATGCTCTCAAAGTTGCAAAAGCCGGAAAACCGTGCTGTATTGAAAAACCAATGGCACCAAGCTATGAGGAATGCAAAGAGATTACACTGGCTTTCGAAATTGAAAAAATCCCCTTGTTTGTAGCTTATTACCGCAGGTCATTACCTCGTTTTCTTAAAATCAAAGAATGGCTTGATCAAAAGTACATCGGAGAGGTCAGGCATATAAACTGGAACTACTCCTGTCCTCCAAAAGAGATCGATCTTCTTGGTACTTATAATTGGCGTACTAATGCCAAAATAGCCAAGGCCGGCTATTTCGACGATCTGGCTTGCCATGGACTTGATCTGTTCAGTTATTATTTCGGTAATGTTCAAACAGCTAAAGGAGTAAGCACCAATCAACTCGGTTTATACACTGCTAAAGATGCGGTTACGGGTTCATGGATTTACGAAAATGGAATCACCGGATCGGGAAGCTGGAATTTTGGAAGTTATCATTATGAAGATGAAGTTGAGATCATCGGCAGTAAAGGAACGATCCGATTTTCTGTTTTTAAGAACGAGGATGTTGAACTAGATAGCGAAACCAAACAAGAGAAAGTCTTTATAGAACATCCCAAACACATTCAGTTTTATCATGTTGAGAATATGAAAAGAGAATTGATTGACAGGAACTTTTTGCACCCTTCTTCCGGAAATTCAGCTACTCATACTGCCTGGGTGATGGATCAGATCTTGAAATAGTAAACTTTGGCTGTTCCTCGCTTTTGTTATAAAAATTACGCTCTCTCTCCTTTTTCACCTAAACTCTTTCGCGTATGTTCTACCTATCGGAATCTTTTCCTCTTTGATCACTAGCGTATCATAAGTTTTGGAGCGGATGTGAGTTGTATTTACAATGAATGAACGGTGACTTCTTTTAAATATATCCGGCAATTCTTTTTCAAGAGACGAAAGGCTTTCTCGAACCATAACCTTCCCTTTTTCAGTATGATAAACAGCATAATTACCATCGCTCTTAATAAAGTATAACTCAGAAGGATCTATAAAAATCTCTTTACTTCCATCTTTGATCACGATCTTTTGAACGGGTTCTCCAGAATTACCCTCCCTCCCATCTTTGATAATTCCGTAAACCAATCCGGGGATCAAAAAGAAGATGCCGTTCATTAATAACGGACCTGTCAGCATATCAAATATGACCCATTCCGGCAGGGCTTTGTAGAAAGCATAAAAATAAATGAAGTCCAGCAGTATCTCAGAAATTGTAAGCAGGAAAAATAACTGACCAAGTTTGACAATAAACTTTTTTAGATCTGATCTGAACCAATCCAAAACTAAAAGAATCACTCCATAAAAAAGTACTGCGTTCATCAAAGCTCCGTAAATGCTGGTCATTAACAGAGAGTTGTCAGAACTGTGAAATACACCGATCGTAAAGTCAGAGCCCGGCCAATTTAAAATCAGGATACCACTCAACCACACCAAAAGATGAACAACCTTCACCTTCCTTGGCATCGCTTTTATGTACGTTGGTATCTGTTTAAAAATTAAGTCCGTCATTGGTATACAAAATATGGTAATCCGTCACATACCTTAAACCTGCGGTATTCAGGATAGTAAAAGAGGTTAAATTTCAACCCTACATTAAATTCTATCATGAAGATATACACTTTATTATTTTTTCTCCTAATTACTTCTGTAACAAATGCACAGGTGCAAGATCTCTTTGAAAGAGAATCCGACTATCATCACTTTAATGGTAATGTTCTGGTGCAAACATCGAATTCAATAAACTATGAAGCTTCATTCGGTTATGCTGATCTTGAACAAGAAATTTCTTTTCAAAAATATACAAGATTTGATATCGGGTCATTGACCAAGCAATTTACTGCTGCCGCTATTTTGCATTTAGTTCATGATGGAAAGATCAATACAGATGATCGAATTAATGACCATTTAGGAAGCTTTGCGAATAATAAATGGACAAAGGTGACCATTCATCAGTTGCTTACTCATACAAGTGGGATCCCTAGCATTTACCAAACAGAGCAAGGACTTGATATTTTCTTTCCTCAAGAACAACGTATTGATCTTAAAGATCTGATAGCAAAATTTTCGGCAGGAAAACTGATAAGTTCACCCGGTAAAGAATTCAATTACAGCAATTCCGGATATGTATTACTAGCTGCAATTATTGAAAATGTATCCGGAATAAGTTTTGAAGATTACCTCCAAACAAAGCTTTTTGATGCTTATGGTTTAGAAAACACCTCCTTTTTACCAGATTCAAATTCCGCTCTTCCCTACTTTGGATACTTACCTTCTAATATCGAAAGAGCTCCCATATATCATTATTCATGGTCGATTGGTGCTGGGGGAGTTTACTCAACTACTCACGATCTTTCCACATGGGTTGAAGTAATAACCGGCGATAATTTCCTTACCCCGGAATTGAGAGAAACGTTTATTACCAATCATACCAAAGACCTGGGAAATGTTGGTTACGGCTATGGATGGCAGATCACAAGAGAAGGCATTGTTGAACACGACGGAGGAACATACGGCTTTATCAGTTTTCTCAGTTTCGATCCAAACACTAAAGATCATCATGTATTGCTTACCAATCGATCTTTCGAAAGCATCAATGATTTCGGAAAAAGCGGGTCTAAGATTCGTTCTCTTTCAAATAATATATGGGATCTTAAAAGTGGAAGAGAAATTGAAATACATCCACAGCGCTCTGAACATAAAATAGCTTCTGACAGTATCCTATTAGATTCCGGAGAACAATTACTCATTCAGCAATCAGAAAGAGGAAATTATGTATTCTATAGTGGTTCAAACCTTTCTGAAATTATACCAAATACACCGGTAGCTCCTGATTCTGAGCTAAACAAAAAAGTACTGAACATCGCTAACCATTTAGAGAAAGGTCAATACTGGAGATTCGCTTCATACTGTAATGGAGAAATGAAATTTGTTGCTTATTCCGGATTGTTCAGGTTGGGTTTTGGTCCCATGAAAAAAAGAGTTGGTGATAATTTAGAGCTCATCCCCTTTCTGGTTTATGAAAGCTCTGCAATGCTACGAATGAAAGGAGCTAATGGCAGTTTACATCTGATCGTATACTTCAATGAAGAGGGAAAAGTTATGGGAGTTTACGATCGTGATTTTTACTCTCCAAAAGTTCCACGAAAAATGAAAGCCTATCCTATTGGTAAAAATCAGTTATTTATTGATGGTTTTCCATATGGCGAGAACTCAGCTACCCTTACTTTGAAAAACGATTCAGTTGTAATTGAGCAATTTGGAAGGGAAGTTTCTTTTAAAGAGAAGTAATAGATACGCTAACAAATATCTCCCAAGCTTCTCTTGGGAGAATCGTATTTAGAAAAAAATTATAACTCACTATCTATATTTCATTACAAATTCTCATTCATGAAATTAAAGCAATTATTAATCATACTCTTGGTCATAATTACCTACTGCAATCCAATTCAAGAATCAGTTTTGGTTGATTCAGATGGCAAAAAATATTTAGTAAAAAAGTATGGAGACACTTTTTGGATGACAGAGAATCTGAAGGCTAAACAAGATAAATCTGGAAACCCGGTAGAATACTATTTCCCAAATGATGACTCAACTTATATAGAAACGTTTGGATTATTATATGATTTTGAAACAGCGAGCCAGATTTGTCCTAATGGATGGGAACTCCCAACAAATGAAGATTGGAAAAGGCTACTTGAATCAAACGGAGATAATGTTGCCGGTATTTATAAGGATAGTCAATATTGGGAAGGCGAAGTAAATTCCAATAGCAGCAGCTTTACAGTAAGGCCAGCGGGATTTGGAAATAACGGCGAATATGAGAATCATTTTAAGTCAAAAACACTATTTTGGTCAAACTCAAAAGAAGAAGAGCATTTTATTCGGACATATATTTTTGAACTTGGTAATGACTCCATAAGGGTAGCTTCTCAACATCCGACTTATGCTTTTTCAGTGAGATGTGTTAAGTCAAAAGTGAAATATGACTAGAATGATTTTGAATGAAAATATCGAGAGCAGGAGCTTCCTTAAAACCATCCCAAGCAAGAGCTTAGGATGGAGAATCTGACAATTACACTTTTGTAATTTGAAATTTGTGGTTTGTCTTTTGTTTCTTAAAACCTAACCTACTCTAAACTTCAATTCCTCGATCGTAGAAAGAATCTCATTTCGATCCATTTCGCGGTAACGCTCAGGAAGCAATTCTTTAGATGTACATTCGATCACTGCATTCAGAGTCTGTAACTCCACTTCTTCCGGATAGGTTGGTGGAATGAAATCTGCTAGTGCCGCGTCCAGAATTTCCGGCGTGACTTTCTTTCTTCCTTCTGCCGCTGCACGGAATTTGGCCCTCGTTAAAGCTGCTTCCATATCAGCTCCCGAGAATGTTTTTAAACCTTGCTGAACTACTGCAGGAATATAATCTTCGGTAAGCTTCAGACTGGTTTTCTTAGCCATGGCTTCATACAGCTCAATTCGCTCTTCTTTGGTATGAGGTGGAAATAACGCCAAATGCTCTTCCGCCCTACCCTGTCGCTTTAAATCGATTGGCATCAGGTCAGGTCGAGCTGTCATCAGGAACCAAACAATTTTACCACGATTGGTGGTATCACTCATAAAAGTAGCGATCTGCGAAAATACACGGCTGGAAACCCCGCTGTCTCCTCCTGCATTTCTATCACCCAGATAAGCATCCGCTTCATCGATCATCACCGCTACCGGCGACATCGCTTTTAGCAGAGACAAGATCTTTTCGAGATTTCCTTCCGTTACACCCTGCCATTGGCTTCTGAAATTCTTCAGTTTTACCATCGGGATTCCAACTTCACTTGCAAAACAAGTCACCAAAAAAGTTTTTCCCGTTCCTACAGGACCACAAACCAGGTAACCCATCGGCATTACATCCTGTCGGCCTGCTTTAAGCGCTTTAACCGCCTGACGAAGGTGTTGCTTCACATGAGTGTGGCCGGCAACGTTATCGAGCGAATACGGCGTTTCCACAAATTCCAATAATCCATAAGCTTCCGCTTCGATCAGATCTTTTTTGTTTTCCGATAATCCATCGAAAGTGATCTTTTCCTGATTTTCACGAGCATTCGAAAGCACACTTCGGATATTCACATAATTCAATCCGGCCGTTTGCTGAGCTATGATCGATGGAGAAACTTCTGATAATTTTTTGAAATCGTCGTTTTGTGTCTCATATTTTACAAACGCCAAACGATCTTCTTCTCCCGGAATATTGATCTTGATCTCTGTGGTATAAGGATTCTGAACAATGGTTTTATTCAGATCTGCAAGATTTTCGGTGATCATCACACAAGTAAAATCCGAAGCCAAAAACATAGGGTCATGTGCCCAACGTGATAAATAAACCTGAGAAGTTCTGTCTTCATTTCCGGTTGAACCTGCATCACTCATTGGCACGATCGTTTCAGCATAATCAATAATGAGTGCTATACTTTTCTTCTGATCTAAACGAAGTCTGAAGTACTGCTCCAGCAAAGACATCACCCGGACAGGATCTTTAGGCATCTTTTTGGCGTAATCAGTTCCAACAATACTGTCTCGTCCTGCTATAGCCTGATTGAAATCCTGTTGAGATTCTTTATCTCTGAAATAAATTCCGGAGGCTCTGTCATAGAACACAACGAAATCGCGGGCTCCAAAAAATTCGTCTGAGAGAAATGATTTCAATCGATTGAATTCAGTGCCTTCATCGGTTTTGAGTGCAACCAGATCGTGCACGTTACCGTGAATTAAAAAAGTGTTTATGGTTCTGCTAAGGTATTTTCTCGCAAATTCCTGCGACCACTTCGGATAATGATCAAACATATGCCCTACTCAATAATAGTTAGTCTTATTGTCTCAATTCGGCTTTGAGTCGCCTTACTAATAATGAATTTATTGCCTTCAATCAGCACTTCTTCATTCACTTTTGGAATGCGCCCCAAATGATTGATAACATACCCCGCTACGGTATCATACTGAGAAGGTTCCAAAGGAATTTCAATTTCTTCGTATGCATTCATTAACTCGTCGATCTCTACATTTCCGCTTACTACAAAATTATTGGGAGCTATTCGCTTCATTAATTCGCTATCTGTATCGTATTCATCCTGAATATCTCCTACCACTTCTTCAAGCAGATCTTCAATGGTGATCATACCTGCTGTTCCACCATACTCATCCAGAACAATTGCCACTGATAAATTAGACTGACGAAATTCCTGCATCAGATCTTTGGATTTTTTACTGGAAGGAACCAGTTTTATCGGACGAATGATCTCATGAAGTGTCTTCGGGTTTTTGAAAAAATCATGAGCAAATACAACGCCTATCACATCATCAATACTGTCCCGGTATACAGGAAGTTTAGAATGTCCCGATTCGATCATGGTATTCAGTACTTCTTCAATTGGTGTAGATTTATCCACAGCTTCAATATCGATACGTGGAATCATAGATTCCTTAACTCGCATATTCGAAAGCTCGAGAACATTGTGCAGAATCTCAGAATCATCTTCATCAATATCTTCACTTCCTCCGCTTTCACGTAGTTCCTTTACGATCAGCTCCACATCCTGTCTTCGGTAAAACTGTTCGGTTTTTTCTGCATCAGGAACTAACCATTTAATTAACACATTGGAAGATCCGTTTGCTATTGCAATCAACGGTCTTAATATCCAGTAAAATAATCTCAATGGAAGTGCTATCACATTAACCATGATATCTGCCTGCGCTCTAAAAATTGCTTTAGGGAGTATCTCGCCAAAAAGCATAATAATGAGTGAAGCTATAAACGTTTGTATTGCCAATATCTGAAATGATGATGGCTCAACACCAAACCACAATTCGGTGTAATGCATAATGGGTTCTACAAGAAACAGAGCCATTAAAGTAGCATAGACTACATTTACGATGTTATTTCCAACTAAAGTAGTCGTGAGAAAAGTGTCCGGATTTTTAGTAAAAAATCCTATCGAACTTGAGATGAGATTGTTTTTTCTGGAAGCTACTTCAAGTTTGAGTTTATTTGCAGTTACAAATGCAATTTCGGATCCCGAAAAAAATCCGCTCAATAAAATAGTTCCGGTAATGAGAAGCCATTCCATAATTTATTTGGCTCCCTTTTCTACTTCTTTACAATATTTGAAACTCGATGGAGGTTCGTCTTTCATTAACGAAATGTTAGTTCTTATTTACCGGTAAAAGTTGGTTTCCTTTTTTCCAGAAACGCACTTGTACCTTCTTTAAAATCATCAGTGTTGTACAATTCTCCAAATAAATTTGCTTCGGAATTATACCCTGACTCATTGCCAGATTCTTTAATTGCCAAGATAGCATTTTTTAACGCAAGTGGTCCCTGTTTAAGCATACTTTTGGCCATTTCTTTAGCTGACTCTAAAGCTGATTCTTCAGCTACCTGATTGACTAATCCAATTTCTTTAGCTTCGTCGGCCTTTGCAAATCTGCCTGAAAGCGTCAATTCAAGAGCTTTAGCTTCTCCAACTAATTTCGGTAAACGTTGAGTTCCTCCATATCCCGGGATTAAACCCAGGCTGACTTCAGGTAAACCCAACAATGCATTTTTAGAAGCAATACGAATATGACAAGCCATTGCAAATTCACATCCTCCACCCAAAGCATAACCATTAACGGCTGCAATTGCAGGAATGGTCAGATCTTCCAGTTTCTGAAAAACTCTCTGCCCACGAAGTGATTTCTTTTTTGCTTCAGAATCGCCCAGAGTATTTAATTCTTTGATATCGGCTCCGGCTACAAAAGCTTTATCGCCTGCACCGGTTACTATAAGCGCCTTAATTTCTTTGCTCTCTCTTATATGATCCAGCGCTGAATCAAGCTCTTCAAAAACCTGATTATTTAACGCGTTCATTTTGTCGGGACGGTTTACAGTAAGTACACATACTCCTGATTCATCTACATCCAGAAGTAGTGTTTCAAATGATAAGCTCATGAATTATTCTTTAACTTGTTTCTTTGTACTTGACACGTTTGATACATCATCAGAAAGTTCATCTAAAATAGAATCAAAGTCCAATTCAGTTTCCCATTCTGTGGTGTACTCAGGTAAGATATCCTGATCTAGGTCGTCAATCAATTGCGAAGTTTCATCCACTTCGGTTAACAAGTTATCTAATTGGAAGCCAATTTCTTCCGGATTACTCATGGTCATAGATTGCTCGTAGATATATCTGACAGCGTCTTCTATGGTTTCCAAATGAGTTTCACACACTAAATATTTCTCTTTTGCGATCTTAAATTTCTGAAGCCTTTTTTGCATAATCGCCACACGACGTGCTTTTGTACGCTTCAGTTTTTCTGAGTCGATCGTCTTAATTTCTTCTATTTGTCGGATTACTTCTTCTTTGAGATTTGTTTCAAGAGAAGTATTCAGGTACACTTCATAGCGCTTTATCAGATCCAGAAGTGTGAGGTAATTTCCTAACAGTTCTTCAATTTTCTTACCGATGTTGTCCAGCAAACCCTGTGAACTGTACGGGAGTTTTTCAAAATTTTCTTGCACCATTTTAGCAAGATGTTTGAGCACTAAAAAGCGTTTCTGGCTGGCAGAATCCAGCGATTGAAACAGATCTTTTTCATTACTGGAAGCGTGGCGCTCTTTGATCTTTTTAAGTTCTGTCTTTTTTCTGAAACGAGGCAGCTTAGGAACTATACCCAAGTACATCAGCTCTAAACCAAACACTGTGGTTAGCATCACACTTGAAGCATCTCCAAAATCGCTGATGAAAAAAGCGGTAAGTGTTGCGATCAATAATCCTCCCAGGTTAATGGGATTCATAAATGCTTCGCGAGTATAATTGATGTTTAGTTCGTCTGCTGACATTACTCTTTCTCTGTATCGTTGCCTGGTGATGAATCGGTTTCTTTATTCTTTTCCTGATCCTTTTTTGTCCCGATCGTTTTTTCCGTTTTTATTTCGTCTGCGGTTTTTTCGATCTCGGAATAAAGCATCCCCATTTCAGCCTTAACCTGTTGTAAGGTTTGTTTGGCCCTTTGCTTTTTTAACTCAGCTTCGTGCTGTTCATTCTTTATTTCTGTTTCAAGTTCAGAATCCTCATCCATGCTATCCATAGCAACATCGAGGCGCGCTTCCACATGAGTAACTTTATCACGAACTTTTCCCAGAAACTCATCAACTGATTCCAGTAAATTATCCGGATTCATGTTGTTGACAGCCTGAGCGATCTTTCCTTTTTGCTCAGCCCTTTTACCGCGCTCTTTTATTTCTTTGATGCGACGGTAATGTTCCTTGTATTCCTGCTTAAGGCGTTCGCGTTCTTCTTCACTTTTGTTACTCATAAGAGTCTCCGTTAGTTTTTCTCTTTATTCCCAACAGATTTTTTTGGAGATTCTTCAGCAACTGGTTCTTCATCTATATTGATTGAACCGGAAGATTCACCCATTTCTAACTTGAATTGCTCTACCAATGATTGAGCGCGGATCTTTTCAGCATTCGCTTCAATTTCCATGGTCTCAGTATCAATACCGTCTAAAGCAATTTCCATTCGAGCTTCATTCTTAGCCGTTTTTTCGTTTAGTCGATTGATCATCTCATCATGAGTCTGATCCATACCGCCAACTTCAAACTGCTCTAATGTATCAGCAATTTTAGATTGCCATTCAGCTCTTTCACTAGCACGTAAAGCTTCTTTAGCTTCCTGAATTTTGCGATCCTTTTCACGCATGAAAACTTTCTTCACTTTTAAAGCTTTGTCATAAGCCTTTTCAGCAAAAACTAACTGATCTTTTGTGTGTGCAAAGTTTTCTTTAGCCTTTTCTAGTTGAAGTGCATATCCCTCAGCAATGTCATCACGATTTGCCTGAATTGCAGATTTTATCTTAGAAGTAAGTTCACCGATCAACTTTTCATTTCGGTTAGACTCCTTCTGAAGCATGATCAAATTTGCTTTAACCGTCGCAATGTTTTCATTCATTTGCGGGATTTGATCGTTCAGATCACGAATGTTTTGCTCTAAAATTAATTTTGGATCTTCCATGGAGCTTATTACCCCACCAAACATTGATTTTAATGCACGTATGAATCTTTTAAACATGATTTTTTTCCTTTTTTTAATGCCCTATGTTCATTAGATACAAATTAACTGATTATTAGTGTAATTCAACATTTTAAAGCCGGAAATCCCGAACCCCGTTTTTGTCAACTACTTTGGTAACCAGAAACTCCTTTTCAGGTTTTGTATCTGAGATCGTTACTGCTCCATACAACTGAGCGGTCACAGGCTCGATCGTGGTTGGCTTGTTCGTATATGCCACTAAAATTGTTTCACCTTTTGTGATTTTATCTCCCACTTTCTTTTTCAGCACGATTCCGGCCTGTGGATCGACATCATCTTCTTTGACTTTTCTTCCTGCTCCAAGCTCAACAGAAGCGGTTCCGATCTCAAAAGCATCCATCTCAGAGATATATCCATCTTCAGATGATTTCAATTCAAATTCATAATCAGCATTCGGATATTTACCGGGATTGTCGATGTATGAAATATCTCCGCCCTGTTCTTCCACAATATCTAGCCACTTTTGAAAAGCTTCGCCGTTTTCAACTTGTTGTTTACTGATTTCTATTCCTTTTTCAACAGAATCTGCTTTTCCGCCTAAATAGATCATAGTTCCGGAAAGCAGGTGCGAGATCTCCATAATATCTTCGGGTCCTTCACCTTTCAGAGCGTCAATGGATTCCTCCACTTCAAACCAATTCCCGATCTTGTAACCCAACGGCTGTTTCATATTGGTAAGATAAGCGATGGTCTCTTTTTCGAATTGCTCTCCAATACCAACCAAAGCCTGAGCGAGTTTTGTGGCATCCTCTTCTGTTTTCATAAAAGCACCGGAACCGTATTTCACATCCAGTACCAAGGCATCAATTCCTTCGGCAAGTTTCTTACTCATAATGCTGCCGGCAATTAACGGAATGGATTCTACAGTTGCTGTCACATCTCGTAATGCATAAAGTCTTTTATCTGCAGGAGCAATTTCCTCTGTTTGTCCAACAAGCACCAGATTCTGTTTTTCAAGGATCTCCTTATAACGAGCCAGATCAACATCCACATAAAAACCGGGAATAGATTCTAATTTATCTAAGGTGCCACCGGTATGCCCAAGTCCTCGACCTGATATCATAGGAACCGGAACTCCTGCGCTTGCTACAATGGGCGCAAGTATAAGAGATAGTTTATCGCCCACTCCACCGGTAGAATGTTTATCTACTTTCTTTCCTGATACATGCGAAAGATCCACAACTATACCTGAATGAAGCATAGATTCCGTTAATGCAGCGGATTCTTCATCATTCAACCCGTTGAGGAAAGCAGCCATCAGAAATGAACTGATCTGATAATCAGGAATTTCATCAGCAGTGTATGAGTCAATTAAAAAACGGATCTCATCCTTGGAAAGAACTTTTCCGTCTCGTTTTTTGCGAATTAGGGAAACAATATTGTACTTTGAATTCATAGCCCAAGTATAGCCAAAAAACTAATATTTCTTCTACATGAAGAGAGATTTTTCATACTTCAATTCCGGAAAAGCTTATCTGCTCTTGTTTTTTGGAATCTCATTTTTAACAGGATGTAGCTTTAAAACAATAGTTCATCCCTATCCTCAGAAATTAGAAGAAAGCTTAAGCAGCTATAAAGACGATATAACACTCCATAAAGATGGCAAAATTAAATATTTACCAAACAGAGATGAAGCTGAAGTTTTTGAAGATCTGAATTATAAAGAAGGAACTTTATATGTTGATGCAGGGCGATTTTACCGTTTAAAAAAAGAAGATCAATTTTCAGACCCTTTTATGAACTTCGGTTTCATTGTGACTTCCGAAGCATATTTTGATGACAAATTGAGAGAAGATGTGTTCAAAGTAACGCTTCGAAAAAAAGAAAGCACAGAGTACAAATATATAGTTACAGGTACTTCTCAAAACGCAACTATAGCAAGATCCGATTCTGCTGTTTTTCAAATTGTTGCTAAGGATCTCTGGCCTCCTTCTGTGAAGAAAGTAAAAACTGAGAATGGAAATGAATGGCACCACTATCCTTTTGGGGGAAGTTGGGAGTACTTTGATGACTTGAATGAACAATATCTTGTGGTTCAGGGAAGTCCTGTTAAAAAAAGATTGGGAACGGAAGCAAATTATGGACAGTCTTTTACGTTATTTTCTAATACTGAACTTTCCGATGAATTTAAATCTGAATTTATAATCGTATTTTTAGGCTATTGGCATCTTACCAACATTCAATATTATTATGAAGAGTGTGATTTTGAAAATCTATCTTCTGATGCCTGCCCGGGATCTGTAATCATAAAATAATCTTTTCACTCAACAGTGTTAATTTGCTGAAAATTCTCGCCGACCAAAACATTTACAAGTTAGATCAATTTTTGAACGGAACTGTGGAACTAACCACATTCGATCCAAATGATCCGTTACCGGGCTTGGAAACATACGATGCTCTCTTTGTCAGAACTGTGACAAAGCTCAATTCCAAAAACATAGAAACAATACCCGAATCATTAAAGCTACTTGGAACAGGCTCATCCGGAAGCGATCATATTGAGAAAGAGTATTTCAGGTCAAAAGGCGTACAGGTTATTGATGCTAAAGGATCAAATGCAGATGCGGTTAGTGAATATGTGATCACATCACTTTTACTTTGGTCTATAAAAAGAGAAATTGAACTATCAGAAATGACAGTTGGAATTATCGGAGCCGGAGCAACAGGAAGTGCAGTTGCTGATCAAATTTCTCGGTTTGAGATTCCTTTCCTGAGTTATGACCCTCCTAGAGAACAAAGAGACAAAAACTTTAGCTCAGCTTCTCTTAACGATATTCTTGAGTGCGACATCCTTACTTTTCATGTTCCACTGGAGAAAGAAGGGACTCATCCCACATTTCACTGGTTAGATGACTCTAAACTCTCTGTTAATTCTTTTAAACTGATCATTAATGCATCGCGAGGTGGAGTAATTGATGAACTAGCTCTTCTTAATGCCATCAGCAAAAATACAGTTTCAGATATAATTATAGATGTTTGGGAAGCTGAACCGGACTTTAATACAGCAGTCGCTGAAGCAGCATTTATTGCTACTCCTCATATAGCCGGCTATTCAGAACAAGCAAAATTAAATGCATCAAAAATGCTTGTTGAACAGTTTTCTGATTTTTTTGAAGTAAAAGTTCCCGATTCCTCTGTGCTTTACCTGTCAAAGAAAATAGAGCTGGCTGAGTTAAATTACACAGCTTATGAGTTACTTCTCAGATTACATCCTCTGAGAGAATATGATGCCGATCTCAGAAATCTGAATTTACGCCCGGATAAATCTATCCTCTTTCAGAAGCTTAGAACAGATCGTCCTTACAGATACGAATATCCGTACATCAGTCTGGATAAAACTTTGCTGAATGAATTTAATGTGCTTAAAAAGCTGGGCGTTAAATCTCTAACTAATACTTAAGTTCTTTCAAAGATTTGTTTTTGTGATCCGGCTCAGGGTCTTCCAGAAATTGAACTACTTTGATTGTTTCTTTCCCTTTCATTATAGCCTTCAGAATACGATGCATACCATCCATTACCCTTCCATCTGCTGAAAGAATAACCGGGTATTTGAAACTTGTTTTTTCTGCATACTCTATGTGCTTTGCTATTTCCCGAACTGACGGGACATCATCTTTACCCTGAAACCAAAAATTTTTGTCGATATCGTCAATCGATTCGATCATCACTTCTTTTGGTAGATAATGTTCTGAAATTTTTACGAGTTTATCTACGTCCCATGCCAGAGTATCGCCATTGACTTCTCGAATATGATATTGTTTTCTCATTTATTGCTTTGGTATTTTTATCCAACTGCCAGCTGAGATATTCTGGTCCAATTGAACTTGATTAATAATTGCTATGTCTAACGGTTCAATATTCATTGGCAGGTTTGAGGGTAAAAAGCTTGAAAAAGAACCGGATCTTGTTGTTTTAACCAGTTTCAGTCTTACAGGTTTTATATTCAGAATTGACGAGTCAGTAAGTCGATCAAAACCGGCAGGAACTGTTGCAAATTGTTGTTCATATTCACCGAACTGCTGAGATGTAGTATAACTCAGAAACCGGTAAATATTTCCATTATAACTCAGAGCCGTAATATCTAACGTCAATGAAGTTCCGTCTTCCTGTTGGAGGTTAGCTTCGGCTTCATATCCGTTCAAACCATTCGGGTTGATTGAATTTTGCTCAGTCGTGTTTACTCCTTCCTGATTTAAAAATTCTTTTACAGAAGCTTCCGGAGTTGAATTCTTACTGTCTATTGAAAACTGAACAATGGCATCCTGATCTTCATTTACCAGTATTACAGCTGATGCCTGGTTAATTACGTTGAATCCTGAGGGGACCGGAAATTGAAATTTCAGATCCGGGTGATAAAATATTCCATTTCGTTCAAATCCTTCACGAGGATTAGGACCAAACATGATATTATCGATCAGGTTTAAGTACTCATCACTATCAACTATTGTTTGTTCATACCCTTTTTTAGCCCATTCATCAGCTAGTTTAGGAATATTTTCTTCTCTTTCACCGGGATCAGGATGAGAAGATAAATGTGATGGAATGTTATATCCTGATTTTTCCGAAATTCTTTCCAGTGACTTGAAAAACTCTCCCCCTTCTGCTGCTTTATATCCTTTCATTGCAGAATACTCAACCCCAAGTTGATCAGATTCCCTTTCGTCATCTCTGCTGTAACTCAGAAATAATAATTGTGCAGTTTGGCTACTCAACTGTAAAATATTACCCCCATCTAAACCAACGGATTCTCCAAGAACTGCTCCTCCTATAATTGCCAATTGGCCAAATTGTTGTTCAGCGGCTCGTTGAGAAGCATGTCTTGCAGCTACATGACCGATTTCGTGTCCAAGTACTACCATTAATTGAGCTTCATTTTCAAGATGAGCCAATAACCCTCTGGTTACGTAAACATATCCTCCGGGAAGCGCAAAAGCATTTACTACCGGACTACCAAGTACTCTGAAAGTAAAATCAGTGTTTCTGTATTCTTCCGGTGTGTCTTCTCTGTTAAAATGGCTAACCTCGAGCAATTCATTTCCAAGCTTACTTACATAGTTCGAAAGCTCTTCGTCATCGTACAACCCATATTGTGCAATTATTTCCGAATCAGCTTCTTTTCCTAATTTCAGTTCCTGCTCCCAAGAATATCCATAAGCTCTTTTATTACCTGATACAGGACTGGTTTGAATAGAAACACAGCTCGGTAAAACAAGTGCTGCAACTACTATTAATATTGTCGTTTTAATAAATGAGTCCATGAGTCTTTTATTAATTTTAGCCTATTATATTTACTTCCGGTACAAGCGAGATATTAAATTTCTCTTTTATTGAAAGGCGAATTTCTGTCGCTAAGTTCCATATTTCTTCTCCGGTGGCATTCCCATGGTTCACAAGCACTAACGCTTGTTTTGTATGTACACCTGCCTCCCCCATCCTTTTGCCCTTCCAACCCGCTTTATCGATTAACCAACCTGCAGGAATTTTAACCTGTCTTTCAGTAACAGGATAACCGGGCAAATCGGGATAATCTGCTTTCAACTGGTCAAAAAGTTGTACAGAAATAACCGGATTTTTAAAAAAGCTACCGGTATTACCTATTTTTTTGGGGTCGGGAAGCTTGCTTTGTCGGATTTCAATTACACAATTACTGATATCCTTGATACCGGGATTCTGAATTCCTTTATCTTTGATTAAATCAGCAAGGGCTTTATAAGAAGTATTTACTGCCGGGTTCTTTGTCAAACTCAGAGTTACAGAAATAATGACTGCTTTCCCTTTTAGTTCTTTTTTAAAGACACTTTCTCTGTACCCAAAATTACATTCGGTTTTGTTAAATGTCCGGATTTCATGTGTTTCAATCATGAAAGCTTCCAGACTTACAAAAACATCCTCCAGTTCAACACCATAAGCTCCGATATTTTGAATGGGTGCTGCTCCAACTGATCCCGGAATCAGTGATAAATTTTCAATTCCTCCTAGTCCATGCTCTACACAAAATAAAACCAGTTCGTGCCAATTTTGTCCGGCAGCTACTTTTAATTCTGTATCGGATAAAAAGTCTATTCCATTGAGACCATTATAGATGACCAATCCATCAAAATCTTTTTTGAAGAGTATATTACTCCCTCCACCTAGTATTAATATCTCCAGGTTTTTTTCTTGAGCAAATTGTACAGCTTTTTCTAATTCACTAAGTGAAGAGATTTCTACAAAATGAGACGTTTTGGAAGAAACACCCATTGTATTGAATGTACTAAGATCAAAATCTTTGTGAATACTTAGTTCAGTAGGCATCAGAGTTAGTCTTTTTTGTCAGAGGTTTCTTTTTGATCCTCTGTTAACTTCACCCGGACTTTTTTGATCCTATTATTTTGAACGGAATGAACTGTGCATTCTAATCCTTTATAAGTAACTCTTTCCCCGACTGTAGGCAGGCTTTCGGTGAGATGATAGATCAAACCACCCAGCGTTTCAAAATCATCATTTTCTGTACTTAACTCCAGGTTTACAACATCCTCCATATCATCAAGATCGATTTGAGCATCAAAAATATAGATCCCGTTCTTAAATTGAGTATATAATTGTTGATCGTCAGACGATTCATCAGTGATATCCCCTACCAGCTCTTCAAGAATATCATCCATAGTAACTATTCCTTCCGTTCCTCCATATTCATCTACAACGACTGCTATATGTGTTTTCTCCTGCTGAAAGTCTCTCAATAGATCATCCAGCTTTTTGGTTGCAGGGATAAACAAGGCATTCCTGGAGATAGTCTTCCAATTAAATGAGGGCTCCTCTCTCTGATCATTCAGGTATGGCAAAATGTCTTTTGCATAAATTACTCCAAGAATATTATCAAGATCATTTTCATACAATGGCATCCTGGACAATGCTTTATCCTGAATTATCCCCAAAATATCTGAAAGCGAATCCTGAGTTGAAACAGCAATGATATTAACGCGGGAGGTCATGATCTCACGTACTGTAATATTCCCGAATTCGATCACATTTTCAATGATTTCCCTTTCATCTTCTTTTATAGATCCATCCTGTTCGCTCACCTCAGCC
Organism: Balneola sp.; assembly: GCA_965215865.1. Taxonomy (GTDB): domain Bacteria; phylum Bacteroidota; class Rhodothermia; order Balneolales; family Balneolaceae; genus Balneola. Next base: position 1,472,626 of record OZ244125.1, on the reverse strand, counting down.
ATCGTTCTTATATCATCTGTAGTCATTTTATTAGAAGGCTTTGGCAGATACTTTTCCATAAAAATAGTGCTGTCAGCAATTAATTTTGAGAATGGTTTTAGCATCAAAAACAGAACGTAGATAAATGTACTCCATCTTCTTGAAACTGTTAAAGGATCATTGATAGCGATTATTTTCGGTGTGATCTCACTGATGATCAGGATCATAAACGTCAGTACTACTACTTCGGCAGTAAACACAACTACTTCCGACAAACCAAAATGAGCAACAAAAGAGCCTGTGATCACGGCCGCCATTACTGATGCAATAATATTCGCAAATGTATTTCCGATCAAAATTGTAGCCAACAAACGACGTGGTTTATCCAGCATTGTTAAAATACGGGAGTCGGCTGCGTGAGGAAGCGCTGCGTTTGTAAGGCTTTCAAGTCTTGACGAAAGAGAAAAGAATGCAACTTCAGATCCTGAAAATATAGCTGAAACTGCTAAACCGATGATCATTACAACAAACTGAATCGAGATCACAACATAATCTATCTCTGAAGAAATAGTAGGGACTGTAAAGTCTATTAAGGATGCCAGAATAAAACTATGTAACTCGATGAGTGTGCTCAATTATGTAATATTTTAATTGATGGGAATTTAACGAGGAGAACACTTCCTAACAAAATAAAAAAAGCGGTGAAAGTTTGACCTTGCACCGCTCATATTATTTCGATAAAAAATCAGAATGGAAGGTCATCATCCATATTATCAAAATCTTTGCCAAGTTCCACATTACTGGACATTGGTTGATTCTGATTTCCGGAACTTTGATTACCACCTTGGTTACCGCCACCACTTCCACTGCCTTTGCTGTCCAGCATTGTCATTTGGAGTGCTTTGATTTCAGTAGTATATCTTTTTTGACCCTGGTTATCTTCCCATGATCTTGTTTGAATAGGACCTTCAATATAAACCAACGATCCTTTAGTTAGGTATTGCTGACAGATTTCAGCTAATCTACCCCACGCAACCACGCGATGCCATTCAGTTTTTTCCTGTTGCTCGCCATTACTATCTTTATAACGCTCGCTTGTAGCTATACTTAATGTTGCAACAGCTGTGTTTGCTTGCGTGTATCTTACTTCGGGATCTTGTCCCAGTCTTCCGATTAATTGTGCTTTATTTAGTGAACTCATTACGTATTGGATTAAGTTATTTTGTTTGTAAAGTAAGACAAGCTCAGAAGAATTCCTTACAAAAAAACTTTTAAAAAAATCATCATTTATAAAATAAATGAAAATCTTTACTCTGTTCTTACCAACACTAGATTATTGTTATCAGATTGAGTTATAGCAGTAAAAAAGTCACGAAAATCATCATAAGAATCAGCAGGTAGTCTTTTACTGGTAATCATCAATTTTCTTGTTAACACTACTTCTCCTTCTTCTGACATCGAGTAATCCACTGAGTAATTTCCAAAGTTTTTATCTACCCTGAAATTTTTTGGAATAGACTCTATCTCATAACCACTAGGCAGCTCAAATACTGAAATATCTTCTTCGGTAAACAAATAAGGAAGCCATATTTCCTGATTCCTTTTTTCTTGAACTTCCGGTTTAAAGTACCATGCATTTAGTTTATTTAATGGTACAAATAAACGTGAAGATGTTTGGGACACATAGTCTTTCAGGTTTAGTTTAAAGAAATATGATGATTCGTCCTTTGAGTTCACAATATTATCAAAACTGGCTTCAACGATGTTGAAATCATTAAAGTTTAACTGCCGGGTTAACCACTCTTCTCTTGCTTTCTCAGAAATAGGTTTTAATGTATTTAATATATCTCCTTGTATAATTCCTTTTGTCTTTCGTGTAGCTTCAAGTTCTGCGGTACCATCAGCATCTATTTTTATTTTAGAAAGTGTTGCTGATACATTTTCTGCTTCAGAACTTTCCGGAGTTTTAATAATCTCTCCACCATTTTCGCTGATCATAAGCGCTTCTTTTCCTTCATTTCCACCACCAATATGTCCCGGAGGATAATACTTACTTGTACATTCTAACCATATAACTTCACCATTTGAGAGTTCTACTCTGAGAATTACATGATTAAACTGGTTGCTTGAAAATTCTGAAATCATTGGTGGTGAGGAAATCCCATTTCGGATCAAAACAGCATTTGATTTAATACCGGCTTCCTCCAGAATGGCCAGCATATAGTTTGTTAATGCTTTACAATCGCCATATTCGTTTTCATATACATATTCTGCAGGAAACGGCTTCCAGCCTCCTAAACCAAGCTGAATACTTACATATCTTGTCTTAGTCTGAAGATAATTATACAAAGCATATACAATTTGTTTTTCATCTGTAAGCCCCTCAATTTTACTCAGAACTTCTCTTTTGGCTTCATTTGAAAGCACACGACTACCCTCTCCTAGCTCATAGTACCATTTTCCAAAATCTTTCCAATTTGATGCATCTCCGTATGAATTTTCTATTTCAAATTTAGTCGGAGCAATCATAACTACCGGAAGAATTTCCTGAGCAGGTGGTCCTAAAACTTCTCGTTCTTTAGCTGTTAAAAAATTGACATCCCATGACAATTCTTTATTCCCGTCTACATAATTAACCTTTACGGTATCTTTTAAATTCTTTGAAAAAAACCTTACTCCATTTCCTGTTTTATCAATCACTTTCAAAGAGGCTTTTGTTACAGATTGTCCGGGCATCTGAGGATACCATGTCGGTAGAAACATTGTGCCATCATATTTCATTTTATATTCGAACTCTACTGTATATGGGAAAGAATTATGATAAAGACCTAAAACTTTAACTCTGTTATCAGAGAAAAAACTAAATCCATCACCTGCACTGTAATCAAACGCATCGTCCTCTGTAAATGATTTTATTATCTTCCCTTCTTTATCGAGAATATTAGCTTTTATGTATTCAATTTTTCTTAGTTGATCATAAAAAATTACAAGCTCGGCCAGTTCTTTATTACTTTTATCATAAATAGTTTTCGCTTCTTTAACTGTATAGTAGGCAGTACCTTCATCTACAATTTCAACCACCGTTTCACTATTTCTTATCACAGAATGTGCATTCATGCTAAGTATAGTTGAAATAGGTTCTTCCGAAAAATCCTGATCTGTAAATATTTCTTTATTACTTGAACAGGAAATCGATACAACAAGTATGGTTAAAAAAAATACTTTTTTCATTCTGCTACCTTCTTAATTACAACGCGTTCCGTATTATCCTTCACAATCCCATCATACATAAACCGAAGTTCGTCGTACTCTGTTGGAAGTAATCTTTTTCGTGAAATTATATAGTCATATCTCACGGTTAATTTATTCCCGGATACCTGAACCAGTCTAACATACCCGCCTGCATTCTTTGTTAATTTATATCCTCTTGATTCAGGATACTCCGCAATTTCCCAACCTTCCGGTATTTCAAAATTTATGATAACCCTTTTATTAAAAGTGTAATCATAGTCAATGGGGTATGTTCTTGTTTTCTTTTTAAAAGGGTTTTCGGTTATCGCTTCAATTAACATTGGGTTCAGGTAAATGACATTTTCCGAATTATCAGTTTCAAGTCTGAAATCAACGGAATAATTAAACTCATTTACAGTTTCTTCATCAACGTGTACTGAATCAATTTTGAGATTATCTGCATTCGTAAAAACAACTTCTTCAACTTCTTTGCTCATTACCGAATCTTCCTGAGACAAAATTTCTTTGTACAAATAACCCAGGTAACCATAGTTTTTAGATTGCAGATTACCAGTAATTTCACCGTCTTCATTAATAGAAACATTTACAAAATTAACTAGTCTGTTATCGCTATTATTTTTCAGATCTATCCATTCGATCTTATTATTTTCATTGATAACAAATCCTTTTCCGTTTATAGCCGATGATGGCAATAAGGTGTAGGGTCTTTTTTCATTTTTGGCATCCAACAGATACACTTTATCATCAATAACTACTTTAGTAATAGTGTGATTAAATTGATTATCCAGAGGATATATCCCGATGATTTCACCATTGTTGGTAGTACTAATTGCAACCGGTTTTGCATTTATACCTGCTTCTTTCAGCATTTGAGTTAGTATCAGGTTTATTTCGCTGCCATTACCTGTTCCTTTCTTATATATTTTATCCAGATCTTCCTCTATGTAAAACCTATGATCTTCATTCCAATCCATAACAGAACTTACGTGATCATAGATCGCAATCATTTTATCCAGCTCCGTCTCTGTCCCTTCAATTGCTTCGTTTGTTTTCTCTTTAAGTAAAGAACTTGATTTTAAACGTTTCCCATAGTTATCTGAATCGTTTATAGCTTCTAATACTGTAGCCCATGAATTCAAAACTGATTCTCTGGCACTAGTTGGAAATTTATAAGAAGCTAATTGAAACCTGATTTGAGCAAGGTAATCGACTTTAGCCTTCATAAAAGGTTCGGCCTCAATAGCTGGAACATCCTTCATTATATAATGATACTTAGTACCTGAGTATCCGAAGCCTCCTCCCCAGCTGTTATTTGCAATTTCATTATAGGGTTCTTCCTCGTTTACATAAAAAGGATGATAACCTCTGGTATACGTTAAGTAATCGAACCATTCAGGAATACTAAGTGTATATTCGCTCCAGATTACCGGATACTGTTTTTGAAAATACCAATCCGGAATATCTATGGCAGATTCTGATTTCATTTCATACCTATATTCAAGTACTGAGCCTTTCCTTAAACCGGGAATAGTAAACTTTACTTCTTTCCAGGTATCTGAAATCTTATTTTCGAACCTGTCTCTTCTGCCAACCTTTGTTTTAATAACCTTACCGTTTTCATCAATATATTGTGATTCAGCTTTAATACCCTTTATCTCTTGTTCAGGAAAATCATCCCGGAAACTGATGGAAATATCACCTGCATCAAGCCCCTTATCAGTTAATATTTTAATACGAATATGCCTTTCATAATTGACTTCTAATTTTTCTGTGACATATACTTCGCCAACATCAAACAAAACTACGGCATCCGCTGTGGAATCCTTTTCGTATACCTCCATCTCAAGCATGGCTCGTGAAATATCACCAAAATCCTGTTGCTGACCTACAGCAAATATTTGAAGATATAATGAGGTGAATAGAAGCAAAGAGAAAAATTTCCCAGTCATAAAAATGTATTTTTTATTAATCTTTGGTCGAATGTAAATAATAATTTATAAACTTGTTTATCCGTTTTTTATCATAAACTTAAAGCTGTATTTCATGATGCTTTTGTTGACCAAAATTTTCAGTCAACACCAATCTAATAACTCATTATCCGCCAATAGAAAAGAGTTGAACATTCCTTTCTTTGTTTGTCCCCTTTTTGTATTCTGATTTGTTACCTGAGTAACTATCAACCAAATACGGAACCATGAAAAAACTACTACTTATTCTGGTGATGAGTGTATTTGCACTTCCTGCAATAGCTCAACTCACACAAACGGAACGGGATTTTGCGATCAGCTATTTAAAAGCTACACACAGCAATATTGTTGAAACGGTTAAAAGTCTTCCTGATGATGCTTTTAACTATAAACCAAAAGAAGGTGGTTGGTCAGTTTCAAATGCTCTGGAACATATACTACTTACCGAAACTGCATTCTTTGGAATGGCGCAAGGTACACTAGCCAATGACGAATCAATGTCTGAAAATGACCTTTCCGGTAAAGACGGTATATTAATTGGAATGTTAGCTAACAGAGGCACCAAGGTTAAAACGGCAGCACCATTCGAACCATCCGGCAAATGGGACAGCAAAGCTAAAATGTTAGCTGAACTTGAAAAATCCAGAACTAAAATTGTTGAATTTTTAAGCTCAACAGGTGCCGACCTTAGAGGTCATATTACAACGATCCCTGTTGGAGAAGTAGATGTATATCAGATCATTCTTATTATAGCGGCTCACAGCCAGCGACATACATTCCAAATGCAGGAAGTACTTGCTGAAATGAATGCGATGTAATTGATTCTTGATCAATGCCTTTAAGCTCATTGTGAAAACAATGGGCTTTTTTTATATAATTTTTGCCTTCTTTTAATGTTTTGATAATGGTTGTTTCGTATCCTTAGTAAAATTGAAATTAAATCAGGTCCATGAAAAAAATTCTAGCCTCTACCCTTGTACTCTCTTTTATTCTAACGCTAACTTTGAATCCGGCTTCCGGGATTTCATGGAATGCAACGGGACATCGTGTAATTGCAGCCATAGCCTGGGATAATCTTACTCCCACAGCTAAAGAAAATATCATGACCATTCTTAAACAAGCACCGGAAGATTCCGATCTTATGGACTTCTATGACAAAGAAAGCGAACATGCTGATAAATTTTATTTCATGAATGCCGCTTACTGGCCTGATGTAGTTCGTGACAGAGATGAGAAAGCACGTTATGATAAATACCATAAAGGTCCGTGGCATTACGTAGGCAGTTACTGGAGGCAAACAGAAAACGGTCCTGTGGATGCAGAAGGCTTTGTAGACGATGAACATATTGTGGAAAGGATTTCTTTATTCAGAGAAACTTTGAACAGCGACGAAACCTCTGCTGAAGAAAAAGCTATTCAGATAGCATGGGTACTTCACTTGGTTGGCGATATCCATATGCCTTTACACAATACTTCACGTGTTACAAAAGAAACTCCTGACGGAGATCGAGGCGGAAACAGCTTTGAATTAAGCGACAGCTGGCCATGGAATTTACATGCTTATTGGGATGGAATTATTGATGTAGCTAATCCTAAAGATGATGACGTTGAAGATTTCGATTATTATTTAAAAAATGCAGAAATGATTGAAGAAAAGCATCCTAAGTCAGAGTTTAAGGATTTGATAGATCTTCAGGATTCCCAAGTTTGGAATAAAGAAGGAAAAGAGATCACAATGAAGAATTTGTATCCGCAAGAGCTGAAACAAAATGAGCAGCCTTCTCAGGAATACAAAGAAATGGCTTACAAAATTGCCCAAAAAAGAATGGCTCTCTCCGGCTACAGAATGGCTGAATTTCTGAATGATATTTTTGGGGAGTAATTAAAATATAGATTAAAAAAAAAGCAGAGTTCATAGGTTCTGCTTTTTTATTTATTGCTTATCCGTCAAAGAACTAACGCCAGGCAGGTCTTTACCCTCAAGATATTCCAAGCTTGCTCCTCCACCAGTAATTGTAATTACACAGCTTATTTTAAGAGGATATAAACCCAAAAAGGCACGTTTTCTATACCCTCAACAAATGATAGTCTAAAAAAGACTAATAAAGTTAGTATCTTACCGTCATGAAATTGAATTCCTACCTACTTTTATTTCTTTCAGTAATCCTTTTTTTAGTCGCAACCTGTGATTCCCCAGTTGCTGAAGAAGGGCCTCCGCACCCTGAATTCCCTCTTCCTATTAATGAGAAAATCAGCCTGTTACGTAACTGTTGTAATACTTCCCTACCGGAGTATGAAAATTTCCATCTGGCTGAATGGACTCCCGGGCAAGTGTATACCGCACTACAAATGCGTCGCTTAACCCTGGAACCCAGAACCTCGGTTCCTTTTGTGATTTCAGAGGAATATTTCGGTGGGGATGTGATGTACATGACTAAAAGCACCTCTGAGAATATATTATATGCAATACAAGTAACGGAGTATGGAGAATCGGTAGGGCGACTCAACATATATAATCTAGCGGCTGAGGAGTCTAAAGCTGTTCAGAACAGCAACGGGTTCCCAATATATGTCCGTCATGAGGACAAAGCATTTACCACCATTCGCGATAGCACCTATAACATTTCCTCCATTCGCATTCGGAAGCTTTCGGATGGTTCGCTGCTCAAAGTCTATTACAGCTATGGAAATCTTGATACAGGCTTAGAAGCAGGTTACTACCGCTTGCGCGAGGCTGGACCACCTGATGAGCTACTCCTTGCGCATTCCAACCCGAATGGCTCCCGAGAAACCATCAATGGCTTTGATTTGTCCCCTGATGGATCGACTTTGCTTTATCCGATTCATCACGCTTTTGTCCCGGGCTTCGCTTATGGCGGTCCGCCACCGGAACTTGCGACGTTAAATTTGGAAACCGGAGCTCAAGAAATCCTTCCTGTGGATTTTAACCGCCAACAGTTTCTTTGGGCGCGCTACCATCCGAGTGGCGAAAAATTGGTAGTTAGCAACTACCCACGTAATATAGTGGGGATATCTAAAAAATCGGTAGATGTGGATTCCATGTACATCGTGGATTTGAATACCTTCGATCGTCGCCCCCTTAACACCCGCACCTGGGATCAGTACTACACAGCCGACATCTTTCCCGACTGGAGCCCTGACGGCAATTATCTGATTTATAGTAGTACGCACGTGAATCCTAACAGTACTTCCATTGGAAGATATTCGGTGTATACCATGGATATGAAGGAAGAGTAACGGTGAGTTGATTAAAGAAAAAACTTCCGTCCTAAAATAAGAATACTAACTAACCACACAGAGATGAAGAATTTTTTACAAAGACTAACAACAATGGTTTTTGGGCTTTTACTACTAGCTAGCATGCCAAACACCACAACTGCCCAGCATACTGTGGAGGTAAGTGGGGAGTTTATTTTTGACAATGGTATTCAACAATATGGAGTGTATGGCTTACGGTTGTATTTATATTTTGAGGACATTGACGATACTGTAGGTCCCGAGCTACTATTTCCCACGGAGGACATTGAAGGTAAAAGCTATGACTTACTAGATGAGGACGGATCGTTTGCTTTTGATTTTTATTATTCCGGTGATCTAAGTAAATATGATTCAGTAGTGGTGTTGTCCTCCGCCCAAAATGCCGCAGCTATAATTGAAGAAAAGCATCCTAAGTCAGAGTTTAAGGATTTGATAGATCTTCAGAATTCCCAAGTTTGGAATAAAGAAGGAAAAGAGATCACAATGAAGAATTTGTATCCGCAAGAGCTGAAACAAAATGAGCAGCCTTCTCAGGAATACAAAGAAATGGCTTACAAAATTGCCCAAAAAAGAATGGCTCTCTCCGGATACAGAATGGCTGAATTTCTGAACGAGATCTTTGGCAAGTAAGTAGAAAAACTAATCGAGTAAGAGCCTGAGCAACGACTTCGGGCTCTTTCCATCCAAAGGAATTCTTCCCTTTAATTGCAGGTATTCTGACCCTGTAAGAGTCTCCTGACCTTTATAGTCCTCACTAGTGTGTGAACTGTTCACATAATCTATAGCCAGATAATATAAATCAATACCTATTCCCCAGGAGCTTAGTGATTCAAAGTCATTTAATTCCTGCCCGTTTTGATATCCCATCCTGAATGAAAAAGATTCTAAAAAAGTAAGTTCCATACCCGCATGATAAATAAACTGCTCAGTCAAAGAATATTCAGTAAATTCACCATTATTCGGATTTTGCTCTTTATAAACGCCCCAACCTTTAATGATTGTTTGGAATGGCCCGAATTTCCTCACTGAACCATTCTCTTCAAACTCCAACGCTACCAAAAGCTTAGAAAGCGAGACGGCTGAAGACAATCCTATCACTTTAAAGCCATTCCAATCCCCTGAGTATACAGCTTCTAATCCCAGTCCGGTTCTGAACTTCATAGGCAATGGATCGCCTTCTGCATTGTCGGTGTATTTAACTAAGTTACCGAAATCAGTAATGGAAATTCCGAAACCTGTTTGTATCAACCAGGAATCAGCCACTGAAAATGAAGCATTATAAATAGTGCCGATATCAGCACTTAAGGCTCTCCCTGCTTTAATTTCTTCCCCGGAAACTTCAGCTCCGCTTGCTAAATCACTGTGAATGTAGTTTAAGCCAAATCCTACACTCCATTTTTTGCTTAGCTCAAATGAGACGGAAGCATTTTGATAAAATTCCAGTGGTTTATGACTCCCTGATTGTTCTCCACCCTCAGTTGTATTGTTTTGCCTTGGATAAGGTACTATTCGTGAAGAAATTGACCATCCTAGTTTCTCTTTTTTAAATGAAGCTCCGAAATCATAAAACCTAATATCAGAAACTGATTCTCTTGACGTAAAATACAGACCCAGATCATCTTTCCTGCCAACTCCCGCCGGATTTATCTGATGCATTCCGGACAATCCTTTAAATGAAACAAAAGAGTTTCCAAGTGATTGTAACCTTACATCCAAAGTATTTTTTATGAACGGGACACCTGTTACTGCAGGCTGAGCTATAATATCACTGTGCATTCCTGCAATTAAAAAGCAGGTAATGAAACCAATTAAATGTTTTAACCGGTACTTTTTTAAACACATATCTTATTTAACTTCAGGTTATTACAAGCATATTCTAAACAGACGATTGTAATGTCAATTTTGATTCTCGTCTTTTTTATTCTCAATTTTGCTTAAAGTAATCGGACGATTTTTGTACTCAAAATATTCATCGAACAGGTTCTTAATTATCGGATAATCCTCCGCGGAAAACACTGTCCTGTTAATCGAAAAGTCTTCCAAAATTGTCAGTGTATTTCCCGAATATTGAGTTAAATATCTGAATCTGGCAAGATTATTATCTATTGTGATCGTTTTTGGTTCTGAAAACTCTTTAAGCTCATAACCTTCCGGCAATATGATTTTTGTTATGATCCTTTCTTTAAATGTATATGGAAAATAAACAGGGAAGTCTCTTTCTTGTTCTTTAATAGGCGTTTCTGTATCCGAAATAAAAGAAGGGTTTAAATAAATAACATCGCTTAAACCGCCAATTTCTTCTATTGGAACTGATAGTTCAATATTGACTGCTATGGCTTCTTCCGGATTATCAATGTTCTTTATGTCAAGGCTATCAATTTTTATATTCGATAACGATCCACCTATTAATTTTGAACCTCTGTCCTTCTCTTCAGATTTTCTGATACTCTCAGCAAAGTACCCGTCAACTGTACCTGTTATTTTAGTTTTTATAGTATCATTTGAAGAGAAATCATGTTCCAGAAACAGGTTTTTTGAGGTGGTAACCGATGGAGCTGTTTCAATCCACATATGATCATTCTCCCTTACCATTAAGCCAATTCTATAGAGGTCTTTAAGTGGTGGTTGTCCCAAACTTCTATACCCTTCTGAGGCATCTAACAAATATGAATTATTCTCTATCTTAACAACTACTACAATATTATTGAACTGATAAATAATCGGGTAATTTGTTATCAAAAATCCATTCTCTCTGGTACTTAAAAAAGCGGGATTAACTTCTACCCCTGCATATTCAAGCATTTTCAGGAGCATTATATTGATATCAGCAGAGCTTCCGGTTCCTTCGTCAAATGCATCTCTAATACCCTTTACACTTGCAACCCTATTGTAACCATTCCACTTAATATTTTCGGCTACATATTTGTAAATAAGCTTAGTTTTATCAAAACTATTTTCAGCTTCTGCAGTGATCTCATCCACTTTTTCTTTCATCTTACCATTTAGCCTTTGCTTGCCAATTGTATCACTTTTACGAAATTCATCCGCAATTTTTTCCCAAGTATTAATAAACGGACGTCTAATGGTGCCGGAATGGTTTATATAAATAAGCTGATTAAATATCTTTGTTTTGAAGTCGTCTACAGTGGTTATGAATGGAATGCTTTTTACAGCCGGTATATTTTCTTTACTTACATAAGTTATTACACCTCCACCACTCGGACTTATAAATTCTTCGCTTTTGGAAAAGAATGTTGAGTCGACCCCGGATAAAATTGTATTGTATTTGTAATTATGAGGAACCTTCATTTCATACTCGCTGAATTGAACAGGAATAGATTTGTGGAATTCCCAATCAGGCAAATAAAAAGCACTACCAACCCTCTTTCTATACTTGTATTCTATTATCGAGCCTTTTGAAAGTGATGGTATCACAAACTTTTTTAAATATATTTCACCACTTACATTTTCTTCGAAAACTTGTTCTTTATCGAGTTTAGTAACTTTAATATCATCCCCAATCACTTCATAAGAGGAAGCTTCTATATTAAAAACATCCTGATCCCGGTTTTTGTTAAAAGGAATAGCAACTTCTCCCCATTCCGTACCTTCATCAGTCAGGATCTTAATACGTATATGTTTTTCAAACTCGACACTAAGCTGAGGACTAAAGTAACTCTTAGCTACTTCGAAAAGAACCACAGCTGATTCTGATGAATCAAATTTTGTCGGATAGGAAGAGAAGTCCTTAAGACTTACATCTCCAAAATCTGCTTTTTGAGCTGAAAGAAAGCTCGTAAAGCAAAGAGAAATCAGAATTGTTATGCTTATTTTAAATCGTGCCATCAAATCTATTTTTCAGTTAAAAAACTAACGCCTGGTAAATCTTTTCCTTCAAGATACTCCAAACTTGCTCCTCCTCCGGTTGAAACATGAGAAACCTGATCGCTCAATCCGGATTTCTTAATTGCTGCGGCTGAATCTCCACCACCAATAATCGTAGTTGCTCCGAATTTTGTAGCCTCGGCAAGTGCTTCAGCAACAGCAAAAGTACCATCGGCAAAATTACTCATTTCAAAAACACCCATTGGACCATTCCAAAGTACGGTTTTCGCCATTTTAATTACATTACCAAAAGAAATAGCAGACTGTGGGCCGATATCCAACGCCATCCAGCCATCTTCTATTCCATTATCATTCACTACTTTATGCTCTGCATCATTATCAAATTCTTTGGCCACTACCGAATCCATTGGTAACATCAACTTAACCCCTGCTGATTTTGCTTTTTGAATCAATTCTTTTGCAAGATCGACTTTATCTGCCTCCAATAAAGAATTACCAATTGGAAGACCTAGTGCTTTATAGAATGTGTATGTCATTCCTCCACCAATTATAATGGTATCTACTTTATTCAACAGGTTTTCGATCACACCAATTTTATCGGATACTTTGGCTCCACCTAAAATGGCTACAAAAGGTCTTTCCGGGTTATTTACACTTTCACTTAAATATTTGATCTCCTTTTCCAATAAAAATCCGGAAGCAGCCTGCTCCATAAACTGAGTTACTCCTGCTACCGAAGCATGAGCACGGTGAGAACTTCCAAAAGCATCATTTACAAAAATATCAGCATGACTTGCCAGTTGTCCACTAAATATCTCATCGTTTTCTGTTTCTTCTTTATGAAACCGTACATTTTCCAATAAAACGATCTCACCGAAATCTGCTTGTTCTATTACCTTTTTAGCTTCATCACCTATGCAATCGCTTGCAAAATGAACTTTAGTATCTATCAAAGTAACCAGATGATCTGCCACGGGTTTTAAAGAGAATTCCGGCTTCGGTTTTCCGTCAGGGCGTCCTAAATGGCTCGTTAATATTAACAAGCCTCCGTGTTCAACTACGTATTTTATTGATGGTAACGCCTGCGTTATTCTATTGTCATCTGTTATAACCCCATCCTTTAAAGGCACGTTAAAATCAACACGCATAAGTATTTTTTTATCTTTTACTTGGATATCGGTAAGAGTAAGTTTTTTCATTTTTTTTGTAAGGAATGTTGTTTTTAACTGTCTTATTTAATTAAATAAGATTCAATAACTCAATTGCGGGCTTTACTCACCAGCTACAACCACGGGGTAAAATACACAGTTGAAATGTTCTTTGTGTTTTATTTTAGTTAAAACAATCAAACATATGGAGATCAAATGAAAAAATTGATACTATTTTTCTTTTTTATAGGATTGGGAGCAAGTCTGTCGGCCCAAAACTTATTTGTAACAAGTACAAGTCCTACTCACGGAGCTGAAAATGTTGATCAGGATTCGATTAAAATCACATTCAACAAAAAAATTGCTTTCGATGACAGCTCATTTACGGAAGGTCTGCCTATTCCTTTCCTCATCCTCCCTTTTGATTCAATTCAGATAACCCAACTGAGACTCAGTGAAGATTCTTTATCTATGATTATAGATGGAAATTTAGCAGATAATACCGATTTCACTTTTATTGTACTCGACGCCCATGCTCAAGATGGAGATAAGCTTGGCGCGCCCTATCTGTTCAGGTTTACAACTAATCCTACTTCAGGCCAGTTTGTTGTAAACGGCAAAATAACAGAAGAAGAAATGTCAAAATTGAAAGCCAATTCTTCAGCAGATCACTTGAGCGGATTAACAGTTATCCTGAGCGAAGAAACTCTTGATATCGGTTTGGATTTTGAGGGAACTGAAGATGAGCCAAATGAAGAAGATGAAAATGATCCATTAGATGCCTCTCACATCGCATTCGTAAATCCAGAAACAGGAGAATATTCTATTGACGGTATCAGAGAAGGTGACTTTTTCGCATTTGGTCTAAACATTTTTTCCATTGAACAAGATAACGAAGGGTTTCCGGATCTCTATATTCACGACCCCAACGAGGATTTTTCATTAGATACCATTAAAGTGAATAGTACAGATGTACCTACAGATACTTTGAATAATATTGATCTTAGAAAATTACTCTTTGAACCATTCACTTTTGGAGAGGCTTACGAACGAACTTCCAGCCTGAATTTTAGTGGCGATGTAGAAGCAAAAGCAGGAATTGCAGAAATAGCACTAGTTTTTGATTCTTTTGATGACTCTCAACCAAAACAACTTTTTAAAGGGATTCCTGTAACAGCTTCTTTAGATGATCATCAGAATCCATTTTTCGATCCTGAAAATGGAAAAAGTATAATCTGGAGTATGTTCTTTTATGATACTGTAAAAGATTCTGTTCATTTGGTGGGTATTTCTCCTTTCGGAGCACAAATAATTGAAACAGTAGGAGCCGGAGATCTGGATATTCCGGTTTCAATCAGCACTGTAAATTCATTACCTGAAAATATGATCGATAGTGATTCAGCTGCAGCTATAGCTGAAATGAATGGTGGTGCTGAATTCCGTCAGGAAGCAAGCAATTCCACATTTGCCAGTGTAGAGTTTGTTGCAGCTCAGGCTTACTGGGAGTATCCTTTGGATAATACTACTTCTGCTCCTACACATTGGAGAGTTGAGTATGAAGCTCAAAATTTTGATTTTGATTTCAAACAAACGAACGATCACGAAGGATTCGGTGAAGATTCTCTTGTTTTCTATATTGACGTATTGACCGGAGATATTTTATATAAAGCCGGAAATAAAATAGAAAATGGACCTTCTTTTAATGTTGTAAGTAGCTCGCCTGCTGACGGAGATGTTGCTGTAAGTAGCGATACCTCAACAATAAGTATTACCTTCGACGCACCCGTAAAACTGAATGAATATGGTTTTTTTGAGGATGGACTAGAAATAATTCCTTTCCCTCTCGATTCCATTAATATAATTGATTTCTCTTTATCTGATGTAGGCAGAACTCTCAACTTTAAAGTAATTCATTCACCTGAAACTGATTATACATGGTTAGTAAGTAAAGCCAAAAATACTGCTGGTGGTGTTCTCGAAAGACCATACATATTTAACTATACAACTTCAGCAAGCTCTGTAAGCCAATCAGTTTCCGGTTCAGTTAATACAAATACTGATTCTCCAACTAAGTCTGTTGAAAATGAATATGACGGAGTAATGGTTGCGCTGTTTACTTCCAACCCATTTGTAGATAATGAAAATGACAGTGAGCCCGATGGGCCGGGCTTTACTATTGCTAAAGCCACTCTTGCTGATACCACAACTGGGACGTATACATTAAATGGTGTCCGAGATGGAGTTTATTTTCCTCTTTCAATTAATCTTATTGAGGATGGTTTCGATGAAACCCCTTCTGCAATTGGTATTTATGATCCTGATAGTGATGGCTCTCTGAACTCGATCACCGTTTCGGGCGGAAATCTGACAGATATCGATATTCAATTCAAAGCATTTGAGCCAATTACTGCAAGTACTGCTGTTTCATTAGCAAATTCAGTAGCTGCAGAATTAGATTCCGGATTGGAATTATACTTTATGTTTACCGAAGAAGATCTGATTGAATATGATGACTTTAATGATAATCTCCATCAGAAAAAAGGACTCCAAAAATATTCTTTCAGCCATTTTAAAGTTGATGATGAGATAGCAACTCCAACCGGTACAGGTGAAGAATGGGGTTTACTTTATTATAATTCTACAACTGAGACAGCTTTAGCCTTTGGAGTAAATCCTTTCGGAGTTGGTTTCGTTGATACATTGGATACTGCAGAATTTCTGGAAGATTTTGAGTTAGAAGGAGCAACATTTGATGATCTTTCTCCTCTCCCTTCTTTTTTCTTTGATTCCGATTCTGCGGCAATCGTGGCGGAAGAAAATGGAGGAAGCGACTTCAGACAAGGAGATGCAGAATTTCTCTATGTTGAATATGTGGCTATAAATGCTCCAACCCTTTTGCCTGAAGGTATTACCGCTGATGGCGGAGTTTGGGGGGTAATATATTCCAAAGAAAGCTTTAACCAGCAAACCTTCAATTACGAATACATCGGTTTTGAAGTATTCATGGATTTTGAAGATGGAACATTCCTGGGGTCAAATATCGATCAGGATGAGCCCATCACTGCACTAGATGGCAGAGCAGCGGCCGACACCTTAGCTACAAATATCTATGATGATAACAAGCTTTACTTCATTGATGCCGTTGGGAATATATTTTCAGATCCTGAGCTTGATCAACAGAAAAAAGCTCTGAAGAATAATGAAGAGAATTCTGACCTGTTGGAAGGAAAATTCTTCTTTATTGAGTATAGATTTTACTCCGAAATAAATGATACTGAGACACCAATATTCGTAGATGCAAGCGGTGAAGCATACTTCTCAGGGAATTCATTTGATATAATTCCTGAAGGAGTTACTTATACGGATCTGGAAAGTATTTCTGAAACTATTATCGATAGTGACTCTGCAGTAGCCATTGCAAATGCTGCCGGAGCCGCTGCTTTCAGAGATAATCTGGGCGCTGATTTCGATCTGGTTCGACTCGATATACAAGTTCAGGCGGGTAATCGATTCTGGCTACATCCTGAAGGCGTTGATAGCTCATTGGTTACGTGGACTGTTCGCTTCTTAAGAACTTCAAGACACAAAACTACTGAGGAATACGAACTTGAAAGCGCTGAATACCTTATCAACGCAGAAACAGGTGCTGTGATTGATTCAATGGTTATTACTTCCAATGAAGAGGATGATCTAATATCAGATATTCCTGATGAAACATCACTTGGACAAAATTATCCAAACCCATTCAATCCTACTACTACTATTCCATTCAGTTTAAAAGAAGCAGTGAATGTAGAAATCACCATCTACAATATGTTAGGCCAAAAAGTCACTTCTCTCGTTAATGAGAAATTCGCTGCAGGAAATCATTTTGCTACATGGGATGCTTCCTCTTTGGCCAGTGGAATGTATATATACCGCCTGAAAGCCGGCAATGTGGTTAAAACCAAAAAGTTAATGCTCATTAAATAATCAAATTTGATCAGAGCTTCTAAAAGCCTTCTTCGGAAGGCTTTTTTTATGGGTGATATTCAACGCTATTTTGAATATTTTCTCTGGTGATTTTAATTCTACATTCCGATCTATGAAAACAGTTTACTTCGACAATGCTGCAACCACTCCAATCGATGAACGAGTACTGGAAACAATGCTTCCGTTTATGCGTGAAGATTTTGGAAATGCGAATTCTGCTCATCATTTGGGTCAAAAAGCAAAAGTTGCAGTAGAAGATGCCAGGGAGTATGTGGCTTCTGTAATTGGTGCGGAACCGTCAGAGGTGATTTTTACAAGTGGTGGTACTGAAAGTGATAATGCAGCGATAAAAGGAGTTTTGGCTGTTGCAGGAGATAAAGATGAGATCATTACTTCAGAACTTGAGCATCATGCTGTTCTACATCCGATAGAAATGTCCAAAATGAAGGGCTTTAAAAATCTTTTTGCTGAACCTATTCAGTGTGGAACAATTACAGCCTCGGCAGTAGAAGAAAAGATCTCAGATAAAACTGCTCTTGTTAGTATAATGCATGTTAATAATGAGATCGGTTGCATAAATCATATCAAAGAGATCGCAGAACTATGTCGAGGCAAAAACATACCTTTTCATACTGATGCTGTTCAGAGTTTAGGTAAAATCCCTGTGGATGTGAAAGATCTGGGAATCGATCTTCTGAGTGGTAGCGGACATAAGATCTATGGTCCTAAAGGCGTGGGCATCATGTATGTTAGAAATGGAGCCCGATGGATGCCGTGGATGACCGGAGGCTCTCAGGAACGCAGACGCCGTGGTGGAACTTTAAATGTTCCCGGAATAGTTGGTTTTGCAAAAGCACTTGAGCTTATGACCAAAGAGAGAGAGGAAAACACAAATCACTATAAAGAATTAAGATCTCTGCTACTTTCGAAGATGGACGCTGAATTAGATGTGGATTATAAGATCAATGGAAACCCTGAAACCGGCGTTGCTCATATTCTAAACCTTTCATTCTCTAATAAAGATGGACACTTCATCGACGGAGAGATGCTTCTACTCAATCTGGATATTGATGGTATTTGTGTTTCTAATGGATCTGCTTGTACGTCCGGTGCTGTTGAACCATCACATGTTTTAGCAGGAATTGGATTGAATGATAATCTGGCTAAATCCAGCATTCGAGTTAGCTTTGGGAAGACAAACACCAAAGAGGATGTGATTTACTTTGTTGAGAAATTAAATAGTGTATTAACCCGAATGTTCGCTACAGCATGAGTATAAATATTTGTGTGTACTGCGGATCAAGAATACCGGAAGACAAAAAATTTGAAAGCCTTGCAAAACAAATAGGTTCCACAATAGCTTCAAAAAGCTGGGGACTGGTGTACGGTGGTGGCAAGGTTGGCATGATGGGTGTAATAGCTAACGCAGCACTTGAACAGAAAGGTGAAGTGATTGGTATCATTCCTACTGCTTTAAAGAGAGCTGAAGTCGTTCATACAGGTGTTTCAGAGATCATAGAAACTCCCGATATGCATACCAGAAAAGCTTTAATGGAAAAAAGATCATCAGCTTTTGTTGTGCTTCCCGGAGGTTTCGGAACTCTTGATGAGTTTTTCGAAATTCTTACATGGAGACAGCTGGGAATTCATGATAAACCGATCATCCTTGTAAACGCTTTCGGATATTTTGATGGATTATCTTCTTTTGTGGATACAGCTATAGATCACGATTTTGTTAGAGGAGATAACCGTGAATTATTTTCAATTACTTCAAATCTTGAGGAAACGATTTCAGTACTTGAGCAAAAGCTATAACCATGAAAATATTCTTCACGGTTTTGGTTTTAATGTCTTTTACTGTGATTATTTGCTGTAATAACTCTATTAAACCTATAAACTCAGAATTGAAAATTCCTGAAAACACTTTAGCTCCCTGTCCGGAAAGCCCTAATTGCTTCAGGACAACTCAGACCCTAAAAGCTGATCCTGAAACTGTTCAGGAAGCATTAAAGAAATCACTTAGCTCAAATAATGCTGAAAAAATAGAAGAAGTAAATATTTCTGATATAAAAGAGCTTAATGCTGTTTTTAAAATTCCGTTATTTGGATGGTTAGACGATGTTGTTATCCATATTGATTCAGATACATCAAATGCTGACATTACATTCGTTCACATTAAAAGCTCCAGCAGAGAAGGTTACTACGATCTGGGAGTTAACAAAAGAAGAGTAAACAAAATTATAAAACACGCTCGAAAAGAGATTAATAAACCGTAAAAGCCATGTATAATATACTATTACACTTACATTCAGTTAACAGATGGATCGTTTTAATATTAATAGTTTTGGCGTTGTATAAGGCTTTTTCAGGTTGGTTCGGGAAAAAAGAATTCACAGCTTCAGACAAAAAAAGTGCTTTATTTGCACTCATATTTACTCATATTCAGTTGATACTTGGACTTGGTCTCTACTTCATAAGTCCTTTGGTTTCTTTTGAAGAGGGAGCTATCAAAAGTGAGGTATTTAGATTTTATACAATAGAGCACTTCTCAATGATGATCATTGCAATTGTATTGATCAACCTCGGTTTTTCATTGTCGAAAAGAGCGCCGGAAAGTATCACCAAATTCAAAAGAGTAGCAGTATTCTATCTCATAGGTCTACTGATCATGCTATCCTCTATTCCATGGCCTTTCAGAATTCCTGGAGCCGGTTGGTTTTAATCAGTCCTTATCATTTTTATAGATATTAGTGATCTGATCTGCATATTTCTCAGCTATAACCCTGCGCTTTACTTTCATTGTTGGAGTGATCTCCCCTGTTTCCACTGTAAATTCATTGGGGAGCAATCTGAAATCACGGATCTTTTCATGAGATGCCAGGTCCTTTGAAAAAGCCCGTATCTCTTTTTTGAATAGTTCATTCACTTCAGGATGTGAGATCAACACTTCATTGACTTTATATTCAAGTCCGTTGTCTTTGGCATACTTTGCCAGAATTTCAAAATCAGGTACTATCAATCCGGCCATAAAATTTTGAGCTTCTCCTACCACTACCATCTGATCGATCCACTTACTGGTCTTAAACATATCCTCAATTGGACCCGGATAAATATTTTTACCGCCTGCATTAACGATCATATGCTTAATACGATCTGTAATTTTCAAATTTCCTTTTACAAAACGTCCTACATCTCCGGTATGTAACCAACCATCTTCATTGATCATTTCCTTTGTAGCTTCTTCGTTACGCCAGTACCCTTTCATTACATTCGGCCCTTTACAAAGTATCTCTCCGGGCTCAGAAGAAAGTTCTGTAGGATAATCTTCTCCACTTATTTGAGCTATGATCTTTCCGGAATCCAGATCTTTAATTCCTACAGTAACGCCGGGTATCACAGCTCCAACAACTCCGGTTACTTCTTCACCTACTCTGTTAGCCGCCATTACCGGTGAGGTTTCTGTCAATCCGTATCCTTGTAAAATGGTTAATCCCGCAGCTTTAAAGAAATCATCGATCTCAGGTGGTAAAGCCGCTCCCCCGGAAACGAATATCCTTACCTGCCCACCTGTTCGTTCTTTCAGCTTATCAAAAACGAGTTTATCAGCAATCTTCTTTTGAATCGAAACTAATCCTCTTTTCCCGGATGAGTACTTTCTTCCAGTGTCAACAGCCCAGTTAAAAATCTTTTTCTTTGTGTCACTGCCCTCTTCCACACTTTTAACGATCAGATTATAGATCTTTTCGAAAAGTCTTGGCACACTGATCATTACCGTTGGTCTTACTTCAGGCATATTTTTAGAAACAGTATCCACGCTTTCGGCATAATAGATCTCAGCCCCACAGGAAATTATTGCATAATAACCGGCTGTTCTCTCAAAAGAGTGACATAATGGAAGAAATGATAGTAGACGATCTTTATCATCCCAATAAATATGTTGTGTAGCCGCTTTAACATTGCTCACAATATTTTGATGGGTAAGCATCGCTCCTTTTGGTCTTCCTGTTGTACCTGAAGTGTAGATCAACGTCGAAATATCTTCTACTGAAACAGCCTGAACTCTTTTTCTGATCTCATCTTTAAACTTCTCAACCTGTTTTGCACCTTCATTCAGTACATCTTCAAATAGAAGAACAAATTCCTTTTCGGCATGTTTTTTATTCTTTGGTTTATCAAATGCGATAATCGTTTTTAAGTACTCACAATTATCGTAAACCTCCACAGCTTTCTTTAACTGGATTCCTGTAGAAACGAAGAACATCTTGGCTTCCGAATCCTGTAAGATATATTCGCACTGTCCTGCTGGAAGTGTAGTGTACAAAGATACATTGATTCCGCCGATCATTTGGATCGCAAGATCAACAACCGCCCATTCATATCTGTTTTCACTTAGGATCCCAACTCTGTCCCCGTGTTCAATTCCTTCAGAAAGCATATATGATGCTAAAGAATGGACATCCTCGATCACCTGATCCCAATAAATGGGCGTGTATTCAGATTTAGGATCTGTTTTACGATGGAATACGGCTTTATTATTTCCGGCAAATTTATTCGCCAGGTTTACAGGAAGTTCTGCTAATGTCTCGAACGGTACGATTGTAGGCATGCTTGTAAATTTTGATCAATATTTTTCCGATTGGAATATACTATATATAGAAAGAAATTCTTGTGTTTCAAATGCACCAATACAAGTCTTATATTAAAAGAAAAATTTCACAGATGGCACACCCGGCACACGAAGAAACAATTCAGTTAGTAAAAGAGATTTTCAGATCTTATCTAAAAGAGCATAAACAACGCCAAACACCCGAAAGGTTTATGGTTTTGGAAGAAATTTACCGTGCCGACGGTCATTTTGATGCTGATGATATCTTCTACAGAATGGAAGAAGTTGGGACTCGTGTATCACGCGCTACGGTGTACAACACACTTGATCTTTTGGTTGAGTGCGGATTGGTTCAGCGTCAGCAATTTGGTAAGAGTCAGTATTACTATGAGCGCGCGTATGCTTACCAACAGCACGATCATATTATCTGCAACGATTGCGGACATGTGTTAGAATTTTGTGATCCGCGAATTGGAGAAATACAAGAATTACTAGGCAAGATCCACGGTATGAATATCGACTCTCACTCTCTACATTTCTACGGAACCTGTAAAGACGAAAAAGCCTGCGAAGCTCGTCAAGAAGAAAACACTAAAAAGGAAAGCGCTGAAGCGTAGGTATTAATTAGGAATAAGGGAATAGGTGAATTAGGAATAGTTTATTCACACACTCCTAATTCTGACTCAAATTCAATAATGTTGTAAAGTATAAGTTGATAGCTATGAAATTTCGTATTTCTTCTTTGGTATAATCTTCCTTATCGAGAATTCTTAGTAATGTACCAGCAAGAAAACTTGGACTTATAAACCCGCCAACATCTTCTACACCATCAAGTAGCTCTTGAAGCTTCTTAGAATCATTTTCTTTCAGACAGATGAAATAATTGCTTTCAGTGTCTACATCCCAAATTTCTGATTTCTCATTTTCTTCTTCATAACCGTCATTTGATATAACCTCTTCTAAAATTATATCAGATTCTTTTTGATCCTTAGTCCAAATTTTTTGAAAATCATTATGCCTTTTCAAACTATCCGGAACATCAGTTTTACTAATATTCACAAACCATGAATTAACCAATGGATCAAAACTCAAAAAATTCAGAAAACTTGAATAGATTTCTTCATCGTTCGAAACATCATATACTTGTTTCATTTGATCCTCAAAAGAGTTCCTGAGAATATCGATCAATTCAGAGTTTGACTCGCAATTCCTATCAACTTCCTGACTAAATAAACTTGGACTAATTAGAACTAATAGTGAAAAGAAGCCCCCTAGCGACCGATAGATCTTATTTCTAATTCGATTATTCACCTATTCCTAATTCCCTTATTCTTAATTAACCAGAGATATAAGTTTCAGCAATATACTTTCTGGAAGCGAGTCTGCTGCCCCACCAGCCCATCAAAACTGATAAACCGACCATGGCTCCAACTAAGAAGTACCAACGCCCGAATGGCCATGCCACAATCCCCACGTCGGGAACATAGAGAGGAACCAAAAACTCGAAGATCGCAAACACACTCAGAACTGCTAAAGTACCGGCAATTAATCCCTGAATAATTCCTTCCACAATAAATGGACTTCTTATAAAACCATTCGTAGCTCCAACAAGCTTCATCGCTCTGATAAGATCTTTTTTTGCGTAGATGGTCAAGCGAATAGTATTGTAAACCAAGACTACCGCAGCCAGTAAAATTAAAATTCCCAAACCGCTTCCAATCAAGCTGAAAATACTCAGGTTTGATTCCAGAGCTTTCAATAGTGCTCTGTTATACTCTACTTCGTCTACTCCTCTGATGTTTTGAATTCGGGAGGCTAAACTTTCTACCAATTCAGATCCTGAATCAGTATTCACATCTACTTTAAAAGAAGCCGGTAAAAAATTAAGCTCAATAAGTTCGGTAACGCCCGCTCCTAATTCTTTAGCTGCAATCACGGACGCGCTGTCTTTGGAAATATAAACCACATTCGTAACCAACTCTTCGCCCTCGATTTGGTTACGCACTTCTTCCACAGAGCGTTCATCCATATCAAAAAGGAAAACTTCAATTTGGATCTCCTTCAAACTCATGGCCTGTGTATACACGCTGTACGATACACGCCCGAGAATGCCCAGTAACAGCACTGCTATAAACAAGGAGAATATAGATGTGGTAACAGCCAATTTAGCTCGCTTAAAGCCGGCTGTCCCTTCTTTTATTACATATTTTAGACTCATATTAGTTTCTGAATTGAGCTCTTATTCCAACAATTAATCTTCGAGGTGGCATCGGAAATGATGACGCCTCAAAGTAGCCTGCCTGACCTAAACCGTCAAGTGCATTTTCCCATCTTATCACTACCATTATTGCACGAACTCTGGCAGAAAGTTCCGCATCCATTCTGAAAAATGCAGGTACAAATGATTGCATGCTTCCGTCATTGGTTAGTGAGTTTGATTGCCAATAGTTTAACTCTGTATTATAAAACTGACTTTCATAAGCGAATGGCGAGAGCAACGTGCGCACGCCGATCTTAACAAAAGCAGCCTTGTTGAATGCATAGTTCTTGTAAAATAGCGCATTTCTGATCCATAACTTCGTATCAACAGAACCAAATGTTTTATGACTTTGATCTACTCCAAAACTCACTGTTGATTCATAAGCTGCGGAACTTTCGATTTCAAAATTGGGATTTTGAAATCTGACAAAACCTGAAATAAATGCGAAGTCCTGAGAATTTGTATTGCTGAATGTACTGTCTGTATCTAATACTATCCTGTTCTCTGTAAACTTGAGTCTGCCCGAAACTCCTGCTTTCCAATAGCTTCCAAGGGAAGAATTTACTTCACCGTAAAGCGATGTTATTTTTTCGTTTTTGAGATTTGAATTCCCAGAGTAGTCCTTCGATGACCAGTACAAAGTCTGAATGGTCGGAATCCTGCTTTCCATACCCGCAGTTAACTTCAGACTCAGGTTATCAGGATCTCCAATGTTTATAGCAGTAGAAAATTCCGAACCGGAATGACCTGTATTTCGTGATATTACATTTCCGGAACCGATCAATTTTAATCCATCAAACAACTTCAATTCAGAAATCATTTTTGCTTCTGATGTAAACCAACTGTTCCGGGTAATGGAATTACCTGATCTCATATCTGAGAAAGTAACTGCTGCATCACCTCGTATTGAAAGTAAACCCAATTCCACTTTCTTGAAGATCTGAGCACCATGAGTTAGCAACTCTCTGCTGAGTGTATCTGCGCTAATTCGAACTACTCTGTCGTTCTTAGTTCTTTTCAATATCAAACCCCCTGATTCAGCCGAAGCTGTATCCGATCTTTGGTAGAGACCCAGCTTTATATCATTTCTGAGTATTTCTGAGTTTCCCGAACTGCTAACAGGATTTGAAGTAAACTCACCAAAACCAAAACTTGCAGGGTCATTAACTACATAACCACCGGATTCATCATTATTAAAATCATTTCGTAGAATCAATCCCTGAATCTGATATTTCTCTCCTAAATGATGGTAAATCCGCCCCATGATCTGGCTTCCTTGAACGGAATTATTTGGATAAAAACCTCCGTCTCTCCTATCCCAGTACGACAACTCAATATTAGTTCCGGGCGCCGTATTCTGTGCTACAAAAAACTCCAGATTTCTGTAATCATTAGAAGCTTCATCAAAGTTCAAATAACTGATAGGTTCATTGATATAATAGTCCCGAATATTCACATACGAATTTAGATCTCCATTATAAGTCTGATATACTGTTCCGATCTTGTGATGCGGCACATAGTTGTAATTGATTAGCCCCGTTACCGGATCATTCAGAAGAATATCGTCCAGCCATAAATTCTGTTCGTATTGATCGTAACCATTGATATTAAAAGCATCAGTCCTTCCGATTGTACCTTGTCTGTATGAAATCACGTTACTTTGATAAGCGTAAAAATCTCCCCAGTTCGGATAAATACTCCATCGCAAAAGACTGTCTGTAGTTATCTTCTCTGAAAAAGACGGGATACGATTCTTCCAAAGGTTTACAGTTTTAACTTTTACTTCCTTTGTCTGAGACGCCAGTACACTATCGTTCTTTGCCTCAGTGTTCGGAGAAGTGACCTTAACTGAATCTGTTTTGACAGAATCTGCAACCTGAGCAAATAATCCTGTTGTACTCACAATCAATGCGATATATAAGGTTATAAAAACTCTCAAGGATATTGTTTCTCCAGATTATAAGGCATTTCATCTATTCCCTTTAATACTCTGCGGGCCATTTCTAAAGTCGTTCTCATACTTCGTTCCTTATTCAGCAAACGATCTTTTGTAAACAAAGCTTTTATAGCGAAATGATCATCCTTGCTCCAGTACCCCATCCACACGGTTCCCACCGGTTTTTCTTCCGATCCTCCGCCCGGACCGGCAACTCCTGTAGTTGAAATACCGATATCAGCACCCAGTTTTTCCGCAACTCCTTTTGCCATCTGCAATGCTACTTCTCTGCTAACTGCACCGTAATCATTCAAGTCGTTTTCTGGGACATCTAATTGATTTATTTTTACTGAATTGGCATAAGAAACGATTCCACCCAACGTATATGCACTACTTCCGGCTATATTTGTAAGTTCATTTGCAATCATCCCGCCTGTACAACTTTCTGCAGTAGCAATTGTTTTATTTTGTTCGGTTAAAATTTTACCAAGAGCTTCTGATATGGTCAGATGTTTGCCTTCTCCGATAATATACTTAGAAGCTTTTCCATAAATATGATCTGAGAGTTTATTTACTGATTCTTCTGCCTCTGATCTTGTTGCTCCTTTACCATTCAATCTGAGAGTCACCCCTCCCGGCATCGGTAAGTAAGCCAGACTTACACCATTGTTAAAAAAAGAATTCAGATCACCAATAATAGTATCACTTAAAGTACTTTCTCCGATTCCAATTGTTTTCAGATATCTGGAATGTAAGAAACCAACGTCTCCGAATACCTTTCTTAATTTCTGAGAAACTGCATTTTCCATCAAATACTTCATTTCATAAGGCACTCCAGGCATGGAAACCAGATAGCAACCGTTCTCATAAAACCACATTCCGGGCGCTGTTCCCATCTTGTTAAACAATACCTCGCAATTTTCGGGAACTTCAGCCTGTATCTTATTCGACTCCGAAAAAGGGATATTCCTGCTCTCAAATAATTTTTTAATATAATCCAGAACCTTTTTATCCGACTTCATTTTCACTCCGAACAATTCAGCGATCGCTGCCTTCGTAATATCATCATGTGTGGGACCCAATCCTCCGGTACAAAGCACTACATCAGCATGCTTCATTGAATAAGAGATCGTCGATTTGATGAGATTCAGTTCATCCGAGATAGTATGCACTTCTGTAACTTCAAAACCTAAACCGGTCATGAACTCTCCCATCCATGAAGCATTGGTGTTTACAGTGTCTCCAATAAGTAATTCGTTGCCGATTGAGATGATCTGAACTTTCATACCTGTAAAATTCACAATTCCTTTGTCCAAAAGCTAGTTTTCATATTATTATATCCAATCTATTTCCTATCTTCGTTCAATGAAAAGTCTTCCGAACATTCTCAGCTCACTTCGCATCATCCTTGCGCCGATATTTTTGTATCTGTATTTGCAGGGAGGACTGATCTGGGGAGGGTTAAGTATTCTAATCTTTACAATTGCTGCAATCACCGATTATTTTGACGGTCACTATGCCCGGAAATATCAGGTTGAATCTACACTCGGTGTATTTCTTGATCCACTAGCAGATAAAGTGCTCACATTCAGCGCCTTTATTGTACTTCCATTCATCGATCCTTCTCAGTTTCCATGGTGGGCAGTAATTTTGATCATCATCCGTGATGTATTTATGACCGGATTACGGGTGTATGCAAACAAAAAGAATATGCAGATGAAAACCCGTTCTTTTGCAAAAACAAAAACAACCATCCAACTCACATTCCTGTATATAGCTTTATTTCTTGGCGTGTTTGAAGGAACAGGAAATATTCTGGCAGACTGGTCTGAACTTATTCTTTCAACCGGTGTTATGTTCTGGTTAATGATGTTTGTGACTTTTATCACTGTATATTCCGGAATTGAATATGTGTTTACTAATAAAAAGTTATTTCGCAACTCCACATCTTCATGAGATCCCTTAAACTTTTCATTGGGTCAGGATTCGGTTCGGGATTAATTCCATTTGCACCCGGCACTTGGGGAAGTTTGCTTTCATTAGTACCCATTTATTTTCTGATGATGTCCGGTAACATTTTTTTGATTCCACTGTTTGTACTGATTGCCTCTCTGCTTTCACTATGGGTAACTTCAGCTTGTGTAGACCAATGGGGTGAAGATCCCGGAAAACTTGTTATGGACGAATGGGCAGGTCAGGCGCTCACATTTATATCAATTTCATCTACCGGTGTACTCGATTCAGATTTAATGATTATGGGCTTTGGTTTCATATTATTCCGGATTTTTGACATTTTAAAGCCTTTAGGTATCAATAAGCTTCAAAAATACGAAGGTGGAGCCGGTATTTTGCTCGATGATTTACTTGCAGGATTATATGCGCTTATCTGCCTAAAAACTCTTATTTTCATCTGGTCGTAAAACAAGACCTATTCTCGGGATTTCAGAAGAGAACACAAGATTACAGACATTTATGATTATTAACGATTCATTTGCACGCGAACTAGCGGCAGACTTATTAGATATTGACGCAGTTATACTAAGACCGAATAATCCTTTTACCTGGTCATCAGGGTGGAATTCGCCAATTTATTGCGATAACAGATTAACTTTAAGACATCCGGAAGTAAGAAAGAAAATCGCTCAGCAGTTTACTGCTTTTATCAGTGAAAAATTTCCGAATGTGGATGTCATAACCGGAACAGCAACTGCCGGTATACCTCATGCTGCATGGGTTTCTGAAGCCTTGGATAAACCAATGGCTTACGTTCGCGCTAAAGCGAAAGCTCATGGAATGGGAAATCAAATTGAAGGTGGTGTGGATAAAGGACAAAGCACTATTGTTCTTGAAGACCTAATCTCAACCGGTGGCTCGGCAATCTCTGTGCTTGAAGCACTTCAGTTTGTTGGAGCTAATGTTGAAGCAGTCCTGTCCATATTCACTTATGGATTTGCAAAAGCAGATGAACGTTTCCAAAAAGTAAACGTTCCTGTGTACAGCCTCACCGATTATAAAACACTGATCAATGTAGCTATTGAAAAAGGAATCGTTACAGGCGATGATCTGGATCTGCTTTCCAGTTGGAGAGACAACCCGGATATCTGGCCTAATTAGAATTTTTAGTTTGAAAAGAGAAGTACAGTGAGTAACAAGAAATTTTTTATTGAGACCTACGGCTGCCAGATGAATTTCGCAGATTCGGAGGTGGTAAATTCAATTCTGATCGAAGACGGAATGCAGCTGGCCGAAAATCCGGAAAGTGCCGATGTTGTATTGGTTAACACCTGCTCTATCCGTGAGAATGCTGAAACCAAGGTGTGGAATCGGTTAAAAGAGCTTCGGAAGATCAAAAAGTCAAATAAAGAACTTACAGTAGGTGTACTTGGCTGTATGGCTGAGCGCATCAAAGATAGAATTCTGGAACAGGAGCATTTGGTTGATATCGTAGTTGGTCCTGATGCTTATCGCGACATCCCCCGCCTGCTGGAAGAAGTAGACGACGGCAGAAAAGCAGTAAACGTATTGCTTTCTCTTGAAGAGACCTATGCTGATATCACTCCGGTAAGAACCGTTGGTAACGGCGTTTCTGCATTTGTTTCCATTATGCGTGGTTGCGACAATATGTGTTCTTTTTGTGTGGTTCCGTTTACACGTGGTCGCGAAAGAAGCCGACCGATGGAAAGTATTTTAAGAGAAGTTCGTCAGTTAAGTGAAGAAGGAATTAAAGAAATCACTCTGCTTGGACAGAATGTAAATTCCTACAAGGATGGTGAGAACTCTTTTGCTAAACTGATGCTGGCCTGTAGTCAGGTTAATCCTGAAATTCGCTTCAGATTCTCTTCTCCGCATCCAAAGGACTTCCCGATCGAATTACTTCATATCATAGCTGAGCAGCCAAATTTGTGCAATTATATTCACATTCCGGCACAAGCAGGCAGTGATTCTATGCTGGAGAGAATGCGCCGACCTTACACCCGTGAGCAATACTTGGAACTTATCGATCAGATGAGAGCCATAATTCCCGGAGTATCTTTCTCAACCGATATCATAGCAGGTTTCTGCCACGAAACTGAAGAAGAGCATCAGCAAACACTGAGCCTGATGAAAGAAGTAGGATATGATCTGGCGTACATGTTCGCTTATTCTGAACGTGAACGAACATTAGCTCATCGTAAATTCGAAGATGACGTACCTGAAGAAGTTAAAAAGAGACGTCTATCTGAGATCATTACACTGCAAATGAATATTCAGGGTGAAAGAAACAAGAGTGAGATCGGAGAACGCCATCTAGTGCTTGTAGAAGGAACCAGTAAGAAATCTGAAGAGCAAATGAGCGGTCGTACCGATACAAATAAGATCTGTGTATTTGACCGAAGAGATTTTGAGCCCGGCGATTATGTAGAAGTTGAAATTACAGATTGTACATCTGCTACCCTTCTTGCTAAACCGATCAAAAAAAGCAGTATTTCTGAATTTTTCGGAGTAGCTGTAGAAGCATAAGTGAAAACCCGCAGAACATATCTTTTGCGGTGGGTGCTTTTTGTATTCTTTTTGATATTCGGTCATTCCTTAAGCTATGCTCAGAAGAAAGTAGCCGTAGATTGGGAAAAGCCTGCTGATTCAGAAGCTTTTAACAGGGAGCTGGATTTCTTCAGCAATCACAATGTCTCATATCTGTTTGTCAGCCATCCGTTAACTGAAGATGAAATAGCTTCATTAGACAGCATAGGAATCTCATTCTTTGTGAAATTGGATCACAAATTTGTAACTGAAAATGAATTTATTAACAATTCTGACCAGTATTTGGAATCTGTAAACAATGCTAAAGCTTATTATGATTCTTCTTCCGCTTTTAATGGGATCATAGCTTTTTCACAAAGCGTTATTGCTCCGAATGTTTTGCCAAGTGCGGGAATTTTGGAAATCAAAGGGAATACAGTTTATTCGGTAAATATTCACTCTCAACCACTCTTCAGTGTTTTTGAAACCTCCGATTCATATGCAGAAAACCTTTCCCGTTTAAAGAAACAGCTTATAAATTCAGAACTGAATCTGTTCGTAGATGGTGAGTGGTACAGGTCTGTATTAACTCAAAATGCTGATCTAAAAAGTACTTTTGAAGGCACTTCGGGAATGGACCCGACTACTATCGCAGTGCCTGACATCCCCGACCAAACTCCTCTCATTCATTGGTCTGTGTTGGTTTTGGTTTTGCTTTGGATCAGTCTTGCAGTAAATGTTGCTTCAAATCCTACGTATCTGGAAACTATTCCTCGTTATTTTACAGCACATCGCTTCTTTGTTGATGATATTTTGAGTTACAGAGAACGGTCATCTGCAAGTGCGGTATTTCTTTTATTTCAGCATGCTATTTTTGGTGGATTGGTTGTCTACATACTTACCAAAATATTTATAAGTGATATAGGATTAGAGGCTCTGTATTACCACATTCCTTATATAGCTATAATGGGAAAAAACTATTTTTCCTTATTTTTTTTATCTACACTGTTGGTTTTATTTGTAGAAATGATCGCTCTTTTTTGGCTCTATTTTCCGAATAAAGAAATGTCGCATTTCAATCAGGCCCTTAATTTATTTACCTGGATATTTCATCTCGATTTTATTCTGATCACTTTGATAGTAACTGTCTATTTCTCCGGACAGAGTACCTCATTCCTAGCTAGTATACTAGCAATCACTTACGTATTGATCTGGTTCTCAAGCTTTAATATCACTGCTTATGATGCCTCCAAAAGACTGGGAATGCATCGCAATTCTTACCTTTTTAAAACCATCGGACTGCATACTCTGGTAAGTG
Organism: Balneola sp.; assembly: GCA_965215865.1. Taxonomy (GTDB): domain Bacteria; phylum Bacteroidota; class Rhodothermia; order Balneolales; family Balneolaceae; genus Balneola. The sequence goes on along the minus strand of OZ244125.1, from coordinate 1,440,563 downwards.
GCGCCCTTGTTGTATTGCTGGTCGTATTTAATGAATGGTGGGATATTTTGAAACTAGCTGTCTCGGTTTAGGTTTTTGATGGTATCTCGTTCCGTACCTCCGGTGCAGAATGCCCCCGGAAACTCTGCTTCCATTAGTATTTGCTATTTCAGATGTATAACGCCGAGCCTGAAGGCTCTACTAGTTTAAACTCCTTAGTTACATTAGGTTTTTACTTATGACTGGCATTCCTAGTCATAGTTTGGGAATTAGACTAAGTAAAACCTACTTATCACGAATCAATTTTCTATCCCATAATCCCGAGAATAGAAATAATAATGCTGTACTAAATAACAGTCCCCAGATCACCACAATTGCTAAGTTTTGCCAGAATTCATCGGTCCCGGAAATAACCATGGGCAGTAATCCCATTATCGTGGTTGTGGTTGTAATTAGAACAGGTCTTAGCTTTTGCCGAAATACTTTATACCAGGCTCTAACCCCTCCTATTCCTCTTTCGCTTTCTTTTTTCCGTTGATGAATTAACAATATCGCATTGTTAACAACTACACCCACACACAACAAAGCTCCAGCTATTGCTCCGCGATCAAAACTTAAGTCATTGGCAAGTGTACCCAACATAATTCCAACTGCGCTGAACGGAATAGTTAGTATAACAAACAATGATCCGGACCAGCTTTCCAACAATGCAGATATGATCATCCATACACTTAGAATACTTAGCATAGCAATCAGCCAAAGATTCTTTGTTTGTTCTTCATCGTTAAAACTGAATCCCGAAAAACCGTATTTTATTTTAGCTCCAACAGGAACCGGAACTTCTTCTAACATTGATTCCGTAAAGCTCTGAGCCATACGATAATTCCCCAAGAAGTTAAAAGTGATCACCCGCTCATAGGATTGATTTGCTCTACGAATTTCAGTGAGCGCTCTTTCTTTGGTGATGGTTCCAAAAGCTTCCAGGTCAAAGCTCAGATCCTTACTCTTACGCATTCTTTCCATCAGATCCTCTTCATATAAACGATTGTTCTCAGTTCGGCTAATCAAATACATTTCCTGATCTTCAAATTCTACCTTTCCTAAGGAGTTCTCTCTATTAATATCCATAGCTAAAGCGCTCAACATTGTTCGTCTGTCGAGTCCGCTTGCAAGCAATTTTTTATCATTGAGTTCCAGATTATACTGATAGTAATCATCTCTGCTGTAGTAAGAACTATTGTTTATATTTACTTCTCTGACCCTTCGGTTTTTTCCCAGTCTGCGTTGAATTTCGCGCGCCAAATCATATAGCTCGTTATAAGCATATCCTGTAAGCGTAATTCTTTGGGATGATGAACCTCCTCCGAAGCCTGTACTGTGATTCTGATCGAATCCGGATACGGATGTGGCAAAATTCCCGGTTTGAGCCGAGAGGTAAATCGCTTCAAATAAAAAATAGTAAGGGGCTAATTCATTCAAATACTCATTTTTTACCGAAAACGTAAGATAGGCTCCAAAATCTTCAGAAAGCTGCGCTTCATAATAGGAAAATGCACTGGTGTAAGTTTTAGCAATCGCTTCGTAGTTCTTTACAAATTTATCAATTTCACTCAAAGGAGTTCCCTGTGGACTGCGGATATACACCGATATCTTTTCCTCAGTATCACGCCTCCATGGACTACCAAAGTAGGTTTCTTTAGCAAATTTATATGTTAATCCTCCAATCAGTGGATCAATATCATCACGATTATCAAAATAGATCTGTGTGAATTCCGGCCATGATGTCTCCTCCCAATCATCCGGAGTATCTATTACAAAAAGTGGAATTCCTATTACAGCTACAAGCAAAACCGGTAAAATCCACCTCAGTCTGTTTCTGAAGATCAAAGTACGAAGTGCTTTATGCTTTAACAGACTGCTGATTGATTTCTTTTTGACCTTCGCTTTCTCTTTTCCAGAAACAGGTGTTAACCAAATCAGTGCATAAGGAATCCAGGTAAATGCAATGATCACAGAGCACAATAAAGTAATGGTAAGTGCGACCGCTAATGGTACCAGAAACAGTCTCAATTCCTCCATAGCAAATAGAAGTGGAACAAAAATTCCGACTGTGGTTAACGTACTGCCCAATACCGGAGCAAATGATCCGGGTAACTCTTTCTTCACATGCTCAACCCTTTCCCGGCGGTCTTTTGGCAAGCCCGGATTAACCTGTTCAAAAACGACTACAGCGTTATCAATTAGCATTCCCAAAGCAATAGTTAGCCCTGCCAGAGTGATCACATTGAGTGTATAATCAAATAGGTACAAAACAATTATGCTCATAAGAATGGAAAAGAACACGCTTCCAACTATTACAATAGGAGCACGGATCTTTCTTATAAACAGAAGCACCACCAGAAATACCAATAACGCACTGAAAATTGCCTGATTTGACAACTGATCGAATTGTTCACGTAATTCTTCGGTAGAATCAACTTGTAACCTCATTTCCATCCCATCCGGAAGCACACGTTCTATTTCTTCCATATCTGCCAGCACTAATTCTGCTAAGCCCATCGCATCAGCTCCCGGTTCTTTATTCAAGCGAATGGTGAGAGCTGTACTTCCATTTACTCTTCTGATGCTTTTCGAGGGATAGTCACTTACATAAACAGTAGCTATGTCGCTAATTCTTAACTGACGAACGCTCCCAGGAAGAGATATCTTTAAGTTTGATATATCTGTTGTATTTCGGAAATCAGGAGGCAATACTAAGCCAAAGCGTGAATTTTCGGAATCAATATATCCTGAAGTTCTCCAACTAAGTTTCTCCCTTATTTCATTTGAAATCATTGACGCGTTCAGGTTGTACTTTTCAAGTGCCTGCCGTTCATATTCAATGATCAAAGCCGGATCGTCTACTCCTTCAAGAACAACTCCTGAAATACCTCCAATGCCCAGTAGTTTTGTTTTTATGGACTGTCGGGCATATTCCAGTAATGCTTTCCCATCCATATCACCACTGAGTGTATATACAATAAACGTTTGTTGATCTTCCAATTCTTCCGGTACACTTCTGGTAATTTGAGCAGGAGAAACGCTCGGAGGTAATGATTGTTCAATAGAAAATAATTGTTCGCGCAATTCCAGCGACCGGAATTCAACCGGAGCATTCTTATTAAATGTAATCGTGACTCTGGATCTGCCTGACTGGGTTAAAGACCGAATCTCTTTAACATCACGCAAATTATTAGATACACTTTCAACTTTACGCGTGATCTCCTGTTCCACAATTTCAGGGGCTGTATTTCCCCAGCTGTAAAACACCGTAATTCTTGGGAGATTAAGTTCCGGTGCATTTTCAACAGGAATGATCATCCACGTAGAAAACCCGACGATACAAACGATCAAATAAAAGAATGAGATCAGATATTTACGTCGCAGCAGTTCTCTCATCAGATTAATTATCCATTAATGGAATTACCTTTTGTTGGTGGCTGATACTAAAGTGTTTATCAACAGCCAGTGTGTCGCCCGGATTTATTTCTTCATGATCGATAAGCACCCATTCCGTATTCATTTCTTCCGGAGTTACATAGATCCATTCCACTTCGCCTTTGTTAAGCTTAAACACAAGCGTTCTGCCATCTCTGGCCAGCAAACTCTCTCGGGGCATTCTCACTTTGGATATAGCACTTCGTACAAAAATTCTTCCTTCAATTGTCATACCTGTTTTAAGAGAGCCATCAGGATTATCAACTTCAACGATTGCCTGACCTGTTTTTGATTCCTGATCGATCTCAGGAGAAATAGCTGTGATCTTTCCTGTGTATTTTTCCTGAGCAGGTCCTTCCAGTTCTACTTCCATCCCGGGTTCCAGATCAACGATTTCTTTTTCAAGTACATCGAAGCGGATCTTTACGGTATTGGTGTTAACAAAGCTCCCCAGTTCCTTTCCTGCTCCTACATACGCGCCATCTGTTACAACTTCTTTGGTTGAAATGTATCCTGAAAACGGGGCTTTAATAGTTGTGTAACTAAGATCGAGTTTAGCTCTGTCGTAATTCAATTCCGCCTCAGATAATCCCGTGTTTATCTTCATCAAAGAGTTCTGAGTGGTATCCTGATTGAGCTCTCCTCTTAATCTGAGTTCTGTTTCGTACTCATTTTTTGCTTTCAGATATTTATTGTAGGCATCGTTCTTTCTGAATTCCCATTCTTCTTTATCAAATTGAAGAATGATATCACCTTTTTCCAGCCACTTCCCGTCTGTAACATTATGAGTTTCCACAAAACCGCCAATACGCGGAGTGATCAATATTTTTTTGTCGGGCTCTACAACTCCTCTACTTTCGATATAGTAGCGAAGTGGCTCATCGTCAACTACGGTAAACACCACTTCCGGCAGAATTTCGATGCTGTCCGGATCCGGAGTTTCCACTTTTTCTTTTTTCCCTTTACAGGAGATCAATAGTCCTCCAAGGATTATTATTAAAAATGATGCTCTGAATATTTTTTTCATTTCGTATCCTTTAACACTGCGGGTTAAAACCCTTGCTGGTTTACTGCTAAACTTTGATTTAATTCCATCGATCCTGAAAGATCTCCAAGTTTAAATTCATACATAACTAACACATTCCTGATTGAACCAATCTTAATTGAATCATTCTTAATTCTTAATTGATACATTCTTAATTCTCCTCCTCCCTTCAATCCATTTAAAAACCATAGGAATCAAATACAGAGTTAAAAGCGTGCTTGTTACCATCCCTCCCATCAAAGCAATTGCCAATGACTGTCTTAAAACATAGCCATCGCCAAACGGAATCAACATGGGGATCAATCCTAAAATAGTTGTTAAACTGGTCATCACAACCGGACGAAATCTGTTTTTTCCTGCTTCTCTTACCGCTTCTTCCAAGTCTCCGGTTTCTTCATAATAGCGTCGCATAAAATCCACTTTCAGGATGGAGTCATTAACAGCAATTCCGGTCAGGATCAGAATTCCCATAAAAGACAGTGCGTTTAAACTTACACCGCCAAGATAAAGTGCAAATACAGAACCGATCCACGCAAATGGTATTGCCAGAATAATGATAAAAGGATATTTCAGGTTTTCATACTGAATGGCAAGGATCAAATAGATCAACAGTACACTTATGGACAACAAAAGACCTAGTTCTTTCAATAGGTTTATTAACTGAAGCGCGGTTCCTCCTATTTTGATTTCATGCCCTGTTCGTTGCATAAAATCATTTACCTGCTCTTGGATCTCATCCGAATTCCACCACCAATCCACAAAAGTAAAATCAGAATTGTATGTTAAGATAGCCGATTGTTCCAGCCGCTCTATCTGTTCTGCTTCATCTACCACATTGATCAAAGCGATCTCGGAAAGTGGAATTACTTTGTTTTTTATGTTCAGCTTTATTTCTTGCGGATCTGTAAGATTTTCACCCACTCCCAATAATCGGATAGCAATTTGCTCATCCTGTCTGTTCCAGTCCGTTACATACATTCCCCGCGTTAGTGATTCCAGATAAGCTATTACATCCCTTTCACTGATCTCGTAAAACAGCAATCGATCATTTTTAAGCTGTAATTGATAGGCTTCTACTGTCTGAGGAAATTTTTCTGACAATGACACTTCTTTGAAACCCTTACTCATGTAATCTTCCAAAGCGATGCCGATCCTTTTACTGAAATTACGGTCTATTCCAACTACGCTGAATTGTACCGGAGCTTCAACCGAAGAACTGCTTCCTCCAATACGTGAATCTCCTTGTTTACTGAACGACCACATCTGATAAGTTTTCTGCAAAGATGAAAAAAGATCTTCAACCCGGTAAGCTTTCTGCCAGCTTTGTACCGGCACTGTGATCTTGAATTTATTGAGACCTTCATCCTGTATAGAACTTAAACTGGTGTTGTCAGTGTATCCACCAACCGACAGAATTTGAATAGAATCTGTCTCTCTTTTTATAAAATCTGTAATGGTTTTAGAAGCCTCTTTTGAAGATCGTAAAGAAGTATTTCCGGGTAAAGTTACCAGGTATTCAACACGTTCCGGTTCACCTTCAGGTAAGGCATCTTTCTGAACATTTAAAAAAGCGAATACTGCAATTACGCTTACTACTAAAGTAAAAAGAATAGGTAGAAGTGGTTTATTTATAGCCTTAGCTAAACTCATCTCGTACTTTTGGATCACCGTGTCTAATCCTGAAGAGATCTTCGAAAGAAAACCCGAAATTCCTTTTCCACTGAACTGAACAACAAAAACCGGCAAGATCACTAAGGCAATCAGCAGCGATGAAAGTAAACTTATGGAAAGAGTTGCTGCAAGGTCCCTGAAAAAAGCCCCCTCAAATCCACCTAGGAAAATGAGCGGAAGAAATACAGAAATGGTAGTAAATGTAGAAGCTGTTACTGCCAATGCTATTTCCTTCGTCCCTTTGGCTGCCGCTTCGTATTTATCCAATCCTTGTTTTTTATAGCGATTGATATTCTCTAAAACTACAATGGAGTTATCCAGCAACAGACCGATCCCAAGCGTTAAACCACTCAGAGAAATGATATTCAATTGAATATCAAATAAATACATGATCACGAAAGTGAGAAAAATGCTGACAGGAATCGAAATCCCGATAGTAAAAGGACTCCGAATATCATCCAGAAACAAAAACAGAACAATAAAAGCCAGTATTCCACCAATGATCAGCGTTTGAAGCAGATTAGAAATGGAATTTTCGATGTAGGTAGCGTCTTCACGGATGATCTGAATATCGAATTCAGGGTTTTGTGTTTTGATCTCGTTTACTGCATTCTGCAAAGTCTCAAATACTGTAACCGTATTGGCTCCGTATTCTTTTTTAACCAGAACATTCAAGACTTCCTGGTTATCCAACAAAGCAAAAGAAGAAGGATCGGCTTCTCTGATCTCAACATCTGCAATTTCTGATAGTGTAAGTACACGGCCGTTTGCCAACGAAATAACCGGAATCGACTCAATATCTTCAATCGTCTCAATTCTGCTTTGGATCTTTATCGCATAGCGATACCAGCCATCCCGAAGTTCTCCTGTGGAAGTAAACACGTTTGCATTGCTGATGATCTGCTGAACCTGAGTAAGTGTTAGTCCATAGCGATCCAATAATTTGGGATCGTAATTGATCTGCACTTCCGGCTCTACTTCACCCACCAACAGTGCCTGTGCAATCCCATCCTGTTGCTCCAACCGACGCGTAAAAACTAGCTCTGCCCAGCGTTTGCTTGCCAAGCGATTTCCGAAACTTTGGTTCTCTGCGTCTTTTAATGTGACTGCGATCGTAGCTATAGGCTCATCAGAAGCTGAAGAATAGACCAATTGAGGTCGTTCCGCATTTTCAGGGAGCAATGGTCTGGCCTGATCCAACTTTTCACGGACATTCAGAAAAGCCAGATCCATATCTGTTCCCCATTTGAAGGTGAGGAAAATGAGACTTTGTCCTTGTCTGGAAAGACTTCGGGTTTCCTGCACTCCCCGAACCGAGCCAAGTGTCCCTTCCAGTCGCTCGTTAATTCGATACTCTACATCTGCTGCGGGTGCGCCTTTATATTCGGTACTGATTAACAGTGTGGGCGGGTTTACATTCGGAAGTAACTCAATAGAAAGCCGTGAAAGAGTGATCCCACCAAAAATGAGTACGGCGAGTACCAAAATAATGGAAGCTATAGGCTTTCTTAATAGCAAATGAGATGGTTAATTAATAAGCACTTAGGATTATAGTGTAAATTAATTATATTTGAAAGCTTTTGAAAGAATTCCTAGTAGATTACATCTCATTCCGAACGTACCCTCGTCACGCTCGTTCCGCACCTCCGGTGCGGAATGTCTCAGGAAGCATAGCTTCCATTAGTAAAAGCTATTTCAGATGTATAACGCCGAGCCTGAATGCTCTACTAGTGTAAAGCCCATACTAACAGTTGGCTTGTTCAAGCTTGTGAATAAGTTTTTGATCTAGTTAATGGAATCTAGGCTTCACAAAGATCCTGAAACAAGTTCAGGAATTTTAAAAGTTAGATAATTCACTTATAAAAATTGATGTGTTTATAATCCAGACTATTTCAGAAAAAGCTCCCAACTGTACCGACCTTTAGAATTATTGGCGAGCCAAGAACGCAATGAAGTCGACGGCTCCGAAGGAGTAATCATTTCACTCAGGATGATTTGTATATAGGCATCATACGAACGAGGACCTTTTGTAATGATTAGTCGATGCAATGGAGTTCGCGCCAATAATTCTTATCGGGAGCTTTTGGTACTTTTGTCGGCACAAAAGTACATAGAACAAAGGAGTTGAATCCTATAAACATATTTAGCATAGAATACCGGTACCTACTTTTGTCTTGATATCCCGTTCGAAAGGGACAAAAGATCAAGCCGAAGTATTTAAGACGGGTTCACTGATCCTGTGCTGAATAATCCTAAAGGTTTTCGTGCATTCTGAGAAAATTAGTATGCTCTTCATCTGAAAGGATTATTCCTGCTTCGCAGACGCATCAGGATCACTCTCTCTTCTCCGTCTTAAATACTAAGGGCGAATTTTTCCAGAACGATCACTATTAATCTCTCAACCAATTAAATGACATCTTCAAGGATGACCCTTCTTTTTAAAGAAATTGAGCAATCCCAATCAAACGATTTTCCTCGTTCTGAACGTCCCTCTCGGTAACCGATTTTGAGGCTCTGCTTCCTCTGCTTCAGTTATTTATTCCTTTTACTATATATCTCAGAGCTGAGCTCCAAGTATTAGTTTCACAGTGGAGTTACGGAACTAGGTTAAAAAAGAAGATGATTAATTAATAATAACTTAAAATATATATTGGTTCTTGAAAGAATTTTGTTTAAAAAATCCAGATAACTTTCCCCTTAATATTCTCTTTTGAAATAAACCCCCAGAACCTAGAGTCCATACTTTCATAATAGTTATCGCCCACCATAAAGAAATATCCTTCTGGAATAACAAGCCTATTTTCTGATCCTGATAATGCTATTAACTGATCCTTTTTTGACAAATTTCTAACTAAATATTTTTGGTATTTTTTAGATGAAAATAACCCTAAAGAATCCGGATTATCAGACTCTTCGACCATCATTTCAAAAATAGAATCATGTGGGATTTTTGTATCCTTTATTTTAATTTCATTCCTATGAATCTTTAATGTATCTCCCTCGGATGCAACTATTCTCTTAATAAATGTTGCCTGATATCGACCTTGTTGGAATGCAGTTATATTTGTTTTTTTAAAATTACTCCAAGAACTGGATTGAATGGTCAAAACTATATCTCCAGGTCGGATGACTTCTTCCATTGACTGGGTTTTTATTTGATATAGCTTAAAGTTTGTTGCTAACAGTAAAATGAAACATAGTGCTATTGCTGAAATCCATTTCATAGGTCATCTATTCCAAAAAAGGCAGTTTATATTTTCCTATGTACTCCTTTCTATCTTCTCTATGAGTTTCAAGTGTATAGATGTAATTACCATCAGTAGTGAACTCATTTGTAGGATGTTTAAACTGGTATGAAAATTTATAATTCCCATCTAGGTCATATATATCTAACAGATAGAAATAAGGGTTTCTTTTCCCAGAAAATGAAACTAATAAATTGCCTTCAACTACTTCAATATTACCACTAATTGTTTTAACATCTGCTTTCCTTCTTGAGGATCTCTTTTCAATTTCTAATAATGGTTGTGGATTTCCTGAAAATTCAATTACTCTCTTGGAGAAAATTAAATTCCCATTTTTATCATACTTTCTAATATAATTTTTAAACTTACCAACATGGTAGATTGTATTATTATGGCATTTTAAATCTCCTCTAAAGTAAGTTGCATTCGACAGTATTCTTATATCGTCTCTATCGGTATTATTTAAAGTCATGAATGAGTTTATAGGTGCTCCATTTAAGTCAAAACTATGGTATAAACCTTCTGCTAAATATTGTTCTGAGAGAATTGTTAAAAAGTTAGAACATAATGCAATTCGATAAGGTCTTGCATGTTTACGATTTGGTTTGAATGACTTTATCAATTCATCTTTAACTGACCATAATGTTATTTTCCCACCGTCTAGATCTATTGCCCATATATCACCATTTTTATCGAACTTGAGATCCCTGACTAGCTTCATTTCTCTAGGTCCTCTTCCCAATCCGTCCGTTAAAAAATTTATATCTTTATAATTATCTTTTTTAAAAAAAATTATCCTTTCTAATTTAAAATCATATCCAGCCAAATTACCTAAATTATCAGCCGTTAGATATGTAAATTCAAAAAGATCATTTTCTTCAAGAGAAAGTAAAGTTTCTATAAATTCCAGAGTATCCAGTCCGTTTCTAGTGGTCTCAACCTGACTTAAAGCTTCCCAATTATTGCTAAAATCATTGAGATTTTGGCCAAAAATGTTAGAATATTGATATAAAATAATTGATAGTGTTAAAACTATGTATTTCATAGCTAATATATTTAAGTACATTTCTGCAACTAGTCTATTCCTATAGTATAGTATTTGAATACAGTGCTATTTAACTCTCGATCGTACCCTCTGACTAATAAAATATTGTCAGAAATCGTCATTTGTTGTGAATACAAATCTATTCTTGAAGAAAATTTATAGTCGAGTGATTTTTTATCGTAGAAATCAATGATATTACCAAAAGCATCCTTTCTCCCTGAAAATAATACGAGCACATAATTATCATAGAGTCCAATACCTCGTGATTGGTATATGAAATTTTCAGCTTTTTTTTCCATGATATATTCACCTTCGGTAGACCTAGATATTTTATTCTTATTGGCAGAAGGTTCTATCGAAAATCTCTCTACAAACTTTTTACTAGACCTATCGATATTTTTTAGAGTTGGTCGTCCTTGGGATGCATAATATATATACTCAGAATCAGCTTCTATATAGCCTGAATCCAAAAAAGCGTTTCTATTTTTCTGAGGGTCATTAAAAGAGTTTAACTCATTTCCTTTATAATCGTAAACTAAGTAGTCTCCCCTTTTTGAACCTAGCGTATTATAAATAACTATATCCGAACTAGTACAAGCAACTCTAAAAGGATTGAATTTTTTTGGTTTAAAACTCTTTTCAAACTTATTAGTCTCTATGTCCCAAATGTTTACTCTTGATAGGTCTGTATCAATAACTATCAATTTCTTATTATTTGTTGTTTTACTCATACAGATGTCAGTTGGGTTTCGAATTTCACCAGGTCCGGACCCCTCACCCAAACCAATTTTTACCAAATTATCTGCATCAAAGTTTTTTAAGTTTATCATGAATAGATTTTTCTGTGAATAATCATAGACATATTGCTTATGTGATTCTGAATCAAATACAGAAATTACTGGCCTAAATAAGTCATGATCATCTGGAAGGAATAGGTTTTTTACTTCAAAAATATTTTCTTTAAATACTCTTTCTGCAACTTGTTGACTATTCTGAGCAATTGAATTTTTTTGAAATGATACTAGTATTAATATTAATGATAGAGTTTTCATCTTTTTAGAATTAGTGGGCTCTCTATCTTATTAAGAAAGAGAGCCTCAATAGGTTATTCAGTAAGCAATTGTTGAGGTACGGTGGTGTAACACGTTCTTTTCCAGAAACCCCAAGCAACTTCAACTGTCATACACAAATCAGGTCCACCTATGCACCCGGCTCTAGCACAAGGTCCTGCATAAGCTTCTTCAATACCGATCATAGATTCGAGAGAAGTCATTGTTCCTTCAGAATTATTAAACTGAAAGCCACTTACAAGAGCAACTAACATGGCAATTGCTACAATTTTATTGATGTAGTTTTTAATCTTCATCGCTGTCTCCTATTTGTTATTGTTAGTTAATGATCCGGTTTGGATCAAATTTTTATACTTAGTCAAGTCTATTGTTATCCACATAGCCATTGATAAAAGAAGTGAGTTACGAAACAGCATAGCGCTATCAAACTTTCCAAATGAAAACCTTCCAAAACAACCACATGTAAACTGCCAATTATCCAGATAGCCTACTAAAGTAATAATTAGAAATAGACTGCAAAAAAACATTACTAGTTTTTTTGTTAATGCCTCTTTGAATTTTAATACAAGACTCACTCCAAGCAAAACCTCAGTTATGGCAATTGAATAAACTATAAAAATAGCTGTAGAGTACTTGATTTCGAAAAGAAAGATCAATATATCCCCTGTATTATCAGGGTTAAACATCTTTAATACCCCAGCCGCAACAAAGATAAATGATAATATCCATGTGAAGTATTTTTTAAGAGGGTTTTCCATGATTGCATTACTTGAATTTTCACTTATTCAAGTATTCAAAACCATGGACTGAGTAGCAAAAAGTTTGACTAGTCTTTTTGTGTAGCACAAAATCCTAGTGCAAATTCCTATCTTTTTTTGCTACCCGATTTTTCCAAATACTTCGTTTCGTGATCTCTCCTGTACATATTCCCCTCTTAAATTCTGTGGGATTTTTACCAATATGGGTACGTAAATATTTGTTCAAAGCTACTTCATCAGGAAGTCCTACCTCCTGAGCATCGCAATAATTTTTCTGATACGGGTTCTTTTGGATACAATCGAATAGTTTCTCGACCCTTACTCTTATAAGAGCTTCCTTGCAAGTAATTCCAAAGTGTCTTCTAAATAACCGGGCAAAATATTTCGGGTCGCTACAACCCATCTCCATTGACCACTCATGAACTGTGCGTACTTCTCTGATTTTCGGCTTAAGAACCGTTATCGCATTTTCTATCTCTTCCATACAAAATAAGTTCAAGGTTAATATTGACGCTTATTTTGAAACCTATATTTTGTATGTCCTACATTTTTTATTAGATATAATTACGGTTATTTTAAATTTATATGCAAGTATTAATTAAACTTAGGCGCTCAACTTAAGTTATGAACAAGTACGAGATGGATCATCTCTATATAAATACAAAGCTATATTCCCAGGTAATGATCTGTTTAAATGACTCAGGTTTTTAAGTTTGTTCGAGGATATTATTCGGAGCCTAAGACTCTATTATTGTAAATTCATCCTCAAAACAGCGCAAACGTCAAGTTTATGAATGAGTTTTTACCCTCGTTCCGTACCTCGGGTGCGGAACGCCCCCCGGAAGCTCTGCTTCAATTAGTATTTGCTATTTCAGATGTATACCGCCGAGCCTGAAGGCTCTACTAGTTTAAATCCTACGTTACTACATTTTTTATTTGAAAGATATATACATCGCTTTTACTACATTTCTGGAGCTGAGCTCCATCCTATAGTTCCGCAGCGGAGCTGCGGAACTAGGAAAAAAACGGGAATCCTAATCGTTAATAGAGTATTGATCTTTAGGGAGTTCCAGATCTCGGGCATTCGCCGCGAGATGTCAGTAAGAAAAACACTTGTCAGTGTGATCTAAATCTGTTTCCGAAGTCTTGCCACAGGTTCGTTTAATTGCTCTCTGTATTTGCTTACCGTTCTGCGGGCAACTTTATATCCCTTTTCATTGAGCTGATTTGCAAGATCCTGATCGCTCATCGGGTTTCGTTTGTCTTCTTCATCAATAATGGTTTGAAGAATATTTTTAACCTCCCTGTTGGAAACCTCTTCCCCACTGTCTGTTTCCATTCCTTCATTAAAGAAATACTTTAGTTCATGTACTCCGAAATTGGTTTGCACATATTTCCCATTCACTACTCTTGAGATCGTGGAGATATCCATCCCGATCCGCTCTGCAATGTCTTTAAGGATCATAGGTTTCAGACTGTCGCCATACTTGAAGAAATCTTCCTGAAGGGCAACCATGGTCTTCATCACATTCATCAACGTATTCTGTCGCTGTTTGATGGATTCGATAAACCAGTTAGCCGAATCGATCTTTCCTTTTATAAAATTCTGTGTTTGCTGATCCGGCTTCTCCCTCTTTTCCTTGATATCTTGCCACATCTCCTTGTAGTCGGGGGAAATCCGAAGTGAGGGTGAATTTCTTTGATTCAGATTTATGAGGAACTCTCCTTTATCAAGATTTGATTCATCAGTATTTCTCCAGTACACTTCAAAATCGGGTTCAATGTAATTCTGGGATTCTTCCATTCCGGTTGATACTGCTCCGGGACGTGGATCCATTCCTTTTATCACATCAAAAGCGTCTTTTAGTTCTTCTTCTGATACATTGAATTTCTGAAGCAGCTTATTGAAATGCTTCTTCTCAAAAGCTTGCCATGCATCTTTAACAATGTCGATAGCCAGCTCTCTGCCATCCAGTTCATTGGAGGATTGCTCGATCTGTACCAACAAACAATCCTGTAAACTCATAGATGCTATGCCGATGGGATCGAGCAACTGAATTTGTTTTCGGATGCGGTCCACATCTTCCACTTCCACATACACACTGTGATTAAAAGCGATGTTGTCAGCCACAGCTTCCAGTTCTCTCCTGAAATAACCGTCTTCGTCCAACGAACCCAGGATCTGATCTGCTATCAATTCTTCCTCTTCAGTCAGATCAAGTAAACTCACCTGCTCTTCCAGTTCTTCCAAAAAGGATGCATGATAAGGATCGGGAAGATCCTGCCACTCCTGCATATCCGGATGTGTGGGAGTAGAATAAGACTCTCCCTCAAATTCAGTATTGGAATCAAATTCATCCCAGTCTACTTCGTGTTCTTCAAGCGTTTCCAGTCCGTCTTCTTTTTCCTGGGAAATTGGTTTTTCATCTTCAATTTCAACTCTCTCCTGACGAATTTCGCCCGGTTCTGCTTCTTCCAAAATGGGGTTCAGTTCCAACTCTTCTTTGATTCGCTGCTCCAGAGCAATGGTCGGTAACTGAAGCAACTTGATAAACTGCAATTGCTGTGGCGACAGTTTTTGCTGCTGACCCAGTTGCTGCTTTTGGCTAATATTTTGTTGATTCCGAAGCATGCCTAGTCTACTTCCTGTTCTCGTATATAGTTACAAGCAGCTTTAAATTCGTCGTACCAATCTTCACCATAACGTCTGGTTAGTGGTTTTTCCAGAAAATCGGATAAATAAATTCCTTCTTTGCTTCCCTTGTCACAAGCAGCAGAACACAAACTGTCCACATATTCGAAATTGGCGTAATCAAAGTCAGCTATCTTTTTTAACCGTACCGGAAACAAGTGACAACTCAATGGCTTTTCCCAGTCAATGCGTCCGTCAAAATAAGCTTGTTGGATAGAACAATATGAAACATCGTTATCTC
This sequence comes from Balneola sp., assembly GCA_965215865.1. GTDB lineage: Bacteria > Bacteroidota > Rhodothermia > Balneolales > Balneolaceae > Balneola. Next base: position 1,425,340 of record OZ244125.1, on the reverse strand, counting down.
CATACTTCACAAATATACATTCAGCTTCATTTACACATGCGATCTCATATCCGGCTTTTTCGCTTCCGATGACTACACCATCTCGTTCGGCAACTTCAACAGCCTCAGGTCTCAGTTCGTCTTTTAATAACCGATAGGCTTTATGTAATACGGGAATTTCATCTTTTACAACCGGAGCTCCGGCATCTCCCACTACACAACATGCTCCCTTGCATCGCGGCAGATCGCATGCGAATTTAGTGGTTGCAATCTCTTCTGTAAGAATGGTGTCTTGAACTTTGAACATATCCAAAGATACAAATAGTGGATGGAATTTCTGTTGTTATTCATTAATGATTTTACCCACACAAAAAGCAGGGATAAATTCCAGCGTTGTACCAATCGGACTGAAGTCCTCTCTGGTTTACTTGATGATCTTGAAACTAGCAATAGGCTCTAAGCTTAATTCAAAGACTTCCGTATTATTACTTGGAGATTGAATCTAAAACCAAATGAAACAAAAAAACTTATATTGAACTATCAGCTTGAATATCCAAAGGGAAAAAGAATAAATAACTAACTGAATCAACATTATGTCTGAAATTTCCGGTCAAAATAAACGAAGCTTTTCGGAGCGAAATACTGTAATGATTAAAGCAGTATTTATAGCAATTATAACACTCTTACTGCTTATTCCTGCCGCCATGATTAGCAATTTAGTGTATGAAAGACAAAACACTAAGAATGAAGCCATAAATGAGATTGGAGAAAAATGGGGTAAAGAACAGACCTTAACAGGACCATTTCTGACTATTCCTTTTACAAAACACATTAAAAGATACTCTCCAAAAGATTCTACCGATGTATGGATCGAAAGAACGGATTATCTGAATATGTTACCGGAAAATTTAAATGTATCTGGTTCAATCGCTCCCGAAAAACGATACCGGGGTATCTTTGAAGTAATTGTTTATAATTCTGACATCTCTCTTGATGGCGATTTTTCCACTTTGAATATCAAAGATTTTGATATCGAATCAAAAGACCTCCATCTCCACAATGCCTTTCTTAGTATTGGTATTTCTGACCTTAGAGGTATTGAAGAACAAATAGATCTGAAATGGGGAGAAAATACTAAAGTCTTTAATCCGGGAACTATTACTACAAACATCATTAGTTCAGGAATAAATGCACCTCTCAATATTTCTGTAAACAGTAATGGTGATATTCTCTCTGAACCTTTTGCATTTAACTTGAAACTCAAAGGAAGCGAATACCTTAGATTTGTCCCGGTAGGAAAAATAACGGATGTAGAACTTAAATCAGATTGGAATACCCCAAGCTTTGACGGTGCTTTTTTACCTGATCACAGAACTGTTTCTGACTCCGGTTTTGTAGCAAACTGGAATATTCTTCATTTAAACAGAAATTACCCTCAGGCTTGGTTGAATTCAGAACACCGAGTACAAGAATCAGCTTTTGGCGTAGACCTGTTACTTCCGGTAGACAATTACAAAAAGTCTGAACGAAGCATTAAGTATGCTATTTTATTTATAGGATTAACATTTCTGGTCTTCTTTTTTATAGAAATAATCAATAAAAAGAGAGTACATCCTATTCAATACATTCTTGTTGGCTTAGCACTTTGTTTATTCTACACTTTACTTTTATCCATATCTGAACACAGCACATTCAATTTTGCTTATTTAATATCTTCAGTGTTAACAATTGGTCTTATTTCCGCTTATACCAAAACAGTTTTAAAAAGCAATTCCTTGACAGGTTTAATGTCAGGTATTCTTACCATTTTGTATCTATTTATTTATGTGATCATACAGCTTGAAGATTATGCATTACTGATGGGAAGCATTGGCCTGTTTATCATACTTGCTCTTGTCATGTATTTCTCAAGAAAAATTGATTGGTACGAAATAAATAATGAAATGAAATTATGAGTTCTAATTAGCAACTCCCCTCTTAATATTTTATCTTTAGGGATTCTACAAGCTGGCAAAAAACCAGCTTGTTTTATTTGACGCATTTATGCAACTAAGGTGATTGGATCACCTTTTTTTATAAGCACCTAACTTGAATATTTAAATCCTGAGCATCTTGGAACCCGAATTATCAGCACGATCAGTCAGCGTAGAAATCTTAATTGAATTCGACCGTGAAAAAAACCTGGACTATTCACTTGCAAACGAGCTGGACACTCGTGAAAAAGCTCAGGTAAGAGAATACGTACAGAATATACTCCGTAAAAGAAGTTACCTGGATTTTATCATCGATCATTTTTCTTCAATCGGAATTGAGGAAATGAAACCCGAGCTTAAGAACATTCTTCGTCTTTCTATTTATGATATGCTGTTTATGGACAGCACTCCTGATTACGCTGCAATCAATGAGGCCGTTGAAATAGCTAAGTTTATGCTCGGTTCTAAAACCGGCGACCTCGTAAATGCTATTCTCCGTAATATGCAACGCGAAGAAGGCGCTCTGCCAAAACCGGCTTTCAAAGACAGAACCAAATTAGTAGCTACCACTTTCTCTCATCCGGAGTGGCTGGTGGCAAGATGGAATAAGCGTTTTGGAGAAAGAGAAGCGTTTCAGTTGTACCAGGCAAACAATAGCCGACCAAATTATTATGTTCGTGTTAACACCATCCGTACCAAGCCGGAAAATTTTGAGCTGCGTATGGAAAAAATGGGCATCGACTTTGAAGCAAGTGACTGGTTACCAAATTTCTATAAAGTAGACTCTGTTCAACCTTTCATTGAAAAAGGATTATTCGCTAAAGGATTGTGCCATGTGCAGGATCTGGCTGCCGGATTTGCTCCGTTTATTTTAGACCCTCAGCCTGATGAGAAAATTTATGATCTCTGTGCTGCTCCGGGTACAAAATCAATTATGATCGCTGATCTGACTGAAGCTAAAAGTGATATCCTTTCTGTGGATATTTCCGCTGAACGACTGGAACTGCTTGCAGAGAATGCGCTGAACTTTGGTGCTGAAAACATTAAAATTCGTCGCGGTGATATTCTGGAATTATCACTTCCTCTTGCGGATGCCGTTCTTTTAGATGCTCCTTGTACAGGAACCGGAGTATTGAGCAAACGTGCTGACCTTCGCTGGAGAAGAGACGAGCAAGGCCTTAAAAATGCAGTAGAACTTCAGGAAAAATTACTGGAAGAAGCAGCAAACATGGTAAAACTTGGGGGACGTTTAGTATACAGCACCTGTTCATTGGAGCCGGAAGAGAACATGGAACAGATCCATAAGCTTCTGGAAAAAATGGATGATAATTTTGAGCTGCAACCGCTTGAAGATTTCGTGCCGGAAGAAGTTTTGATCGAAGATGGTAAAGCTTACCAAACCTATCCTCACAAACATGGATGTGACGGACATTTTGGTGTATTATTGAAAAGAGTAAAGTAAGAAGAAGTGACTGAGTGAGTAGGTGACATAGTTACAAAGTGTACAGTACTTTGTAACTATGTCACTCTACAACTTCAAACTATGTCACCTAATTTTATAAAAGAGAAATTCCTTAATAAGTAGCTGAAGTGAGCGAGACAAAGACCCCAAAATAAATTCCTGCACAGTACGATCCTTCCCAAGTTGCTATTTATTGAAATAAGCTTGTAGAAATCCATAATAAGCTTTCCGCATTTCTTTGCTGTGCGGTTTGCTTGTATTTGTAAGATTGAAGTCATATACAAAGTTTTTATCGAGAACTATGGTAAAAGGATTACCGATTGGAATTCTTTTTTTATAAATATCTCCCAGATCTGAAAAGTGAATATATTTGTAATTTAAACCCAACTTTCTAAAATAATCTTCTTTATTACTTACCCCGATAACTAAAATCTTCTCTTGTAAATCGGTGTTATTATTCAATAATATTATTTCATTTTGAATACAGCTAAAACATCCCATTTCATTTATAAATGTAAGTCCAAAAACACCTTCCCCTTTATAGTTATTCAAAATTTTGATTCTCGCAGAATCTTGAAAATGTTCAAGCCCATAATTTTCTAATTCATATAAACTTCTTTTGATGGGCTTATGGTCCAGTTCACTTGAACTAAATTTGAATAAAAGAAATCCATTTAGAACCACTAAAACAATAATAATCACTTTTGAAATCATAACTCAATTCTTGTAATCGAAAAATTTTTGTCGTCATATATAAATAAATATTTATCATTGGTTGTTATTTCTCTTATGCTCTCAACTTTTGTGTCCAATGTCCCAACATATTCTTTCAAGGCAAAATCATATAAATATAAAGTACTGCGATCATTTTCTGGAAATTTTTCGGTATACCCCTCTCTTACTAAATAAACAATAGTTGAATTAGGCTTTAAAGCAGCAGAATAAAGTCTCATGCTTACTTTTTCAGGAGGCCTAGTAGCCATTCCATATTCATTAACTTCATATTCAGGTTCAAAATTGGCTTTATCATATTGAAAATCAACAAAACTTTCATCTTGTTTCTGTATGAATATTGTTGGTTCGTATTTTCTTACCGATACTAGAAATTCAGAATTAGCTAAAAAAGGTCCTTCAAAACGAAAAACATTTTTAGTTAGCTCAATTATCTCTTCTTCTGTCAAAAAATTTTTTAGCGGAATTATAGCCTCTTTATCAAAATCTATTTCAAAATAAATTCCATTTCTACTTGCTCCTTTACCAAAAAGATTATTATTAGAACTGGTTATATAGTTTATACGATTTCTACCATACTGCATTTCAGAATCAAAATTACCTTCTTTAAGATTAAATTTTAAAACTTTTTTATTTTGTGTATCTAATATAAACAGATGATTATTTACAATAGCCAATCCTCTTAAAGATAAAATTTCGTTAGGTCCTCTCCCCTTTTCAAATTTCAGATTGATAATCTCTTCATTTAACAAATTCTTATAGTACACTTTATTTGTATAGCCTTCGTACCATGCCAAATAAGAATTTGAAGCTGTCATATAATAATAGGACAAATCTTTCTCTAGTTTTATTACCTCAGGATCATTTTCTAAAATTAAACTAGAGTAAACTTCTTTATTTTCTTGAGCGATTAGGCTCAACATCAAGAAAAACTTTATAAATACTACAAATAAAAATTTCATAGCTTTAGGCTTAAATTACAAAGTAGCTGTAAAAGCTACTTTGTTTAATTAGTTATTCTAAATCAGGTGTTACAATTATTGAAGGGTCTCCACTAAAACTGTAGTGCGTACAATCACCCCAGTTTGAAATGATTGAGCACAATCCTGAGGAAGCACTACATCCAAAACCAGTACCAGCATCAATCCAGTCCCAATCAAAATAATAGCAGTAAGATGTAGCAGCTTCTGCATTATTCAACACTGATATCTCTTCACTATCATTAGATAGAACAGAGACATTTATACCAACTAACGCAAAAACACTTAACGTTGTAATTATATACTTTAACTTTTTCATATTTCTCCATATTGTTAATATTAAAAGGCACTTGCAAATAATTAAAAAAAAGAGCTTAACCACAAATACTTTTACTATCCCTTTTTCGCACACAATTTTAACCATAGCATTTCTTATATTTGCAACTTCTTAGAATCCAAATGCAATTGCTAATTCACATCATATCTGACTCCGTGCTTTAGTGTTAAAAAAATTCAAGATTTGAAAAAAGAAATTCCTGCTCAGTACGACCCTTCTCAAGTTGAAGACAAATGGTATAAATATTGGATGGATAATGATTATTTCCACTCCACACCTGATGAAAGAGAACCATTTACAGTCGTAATTCCTCCTCCTAATGTAACCGGTGTTCTACACATGGGGCACATGTTGAACAATACCATTCAGGATGTTTTGGTTCGTAAAGCCAGAATGCAGGGTTACAATGCCTGCTGGGTTCCCGGAACAGACCACGCTTCTATTGCTACTGAAGCAAAAGTAGTACGAAAGCTCCGTGAAAAAGGTGTTACTAAAAAAGATCTTACCCGTGACGAATTCATGGAACACGCCTGGGAATGGACGCACGAGCATGGCGGCATCATCCTTGAGCAACTTAAGAAATTAGGAGCTAGCTGTGATTGGGATCGCACCACTTTCACTATGGACGAGAAATATTCTGAAAGTGTAATTGATACATTCATTGATCTCTACAATAAAGGAAAGATCTATCGCGGAGCCCGAATGATCAACTGGGATCCGGCTGCAAAAACAGCGCTCAGTGATGAAGAAGTAATTCATAAGGAAGTTAATTCCAAACTGTATCACGTTCGCTATAAGATCGTTGACTCAGATGAATATGTAACTATTGCCACTACTCGACCGGAAACGATTCTGGGCGACACAGCGATCTGTATTAACCCTGATGATGAACGATATACTCATCTCCATGGTAAAAAAGCGATCGTACCGTTGGTAAATCGCGAAGTTCCTATTATTCTGGATGACTACGTGGATATGGAATTCGGAACAGGTTGCCTGAAAGTAACTCCTGCTCACGATCTGAATGATTATGATCTTGGACAACGACATAATCTGGAAACCATCAATATGATGAATGCCGATGGGTCTGTCAGGGAAGAAGGCGAACTGTATATTGGAATGGACCGGTTTGATGTTCGTAAGCAGATATCTAAAGACCTTGATGAAGCAGGGAACCTTGTTGAAGTAGAAGATTACAAGAACAAAGTTGGTTATTCGGAAAGAACGGACGCTGTTATCGAGCCAAGACTTTCTCTTCAATGGTGGGTTGCAATGAAAGAGCTTAGCGAACCTGCTCTTGAAAACGTAATGAATGATAACATTCAGTTTCATCCGGAGAAATTCAAGAACACTTATCGTCATTGGATGGAAAACGTTCGTGACTGGTGTATTTCCCGTCAACTTTGGTGGGGACACAGAATTCCTGCTTATTATTATGGCGAAGGTGATGATGACTTTGTTGTTGCTAAGACATTGAAAGAAGCAGTAAAAGCTGCTAAAGAAAAATCCGGAAACAAAAAGCTTTCCGCTGACGATCTGAAACAGGAAGAAGATGTACTGGATACTTGGTTTTCATCGTGGTTGTGGCCAATCTCTGTATTTGACGGATTCTACGAAAAAGAGGAAGTAGACTACTACTACCCTACCAATGATCTGGTTACAGCTCCTGAAATTATGTTTTTCTGGGTAGCACGAATGATTATTGCCGGATATGAATATCGTGGCGAACTGCCATTCAAAAATGTGTATTACACGGGAATTGTACGCGACAAGCAAGGTCGTAAGATGAGTAAGAGTTTAGGGAATTCTCCTGACCCTTTGGCACTTATCAACCAATACGGAGCAGACGGTGTTCGTATGGGAATGTTGTTTTCTACACCTGCAGGAAATGATCTTCCTTTCGACTCAAAAATCTGTGAACAAGGTAGTAAGTTCAGTAATAAGATATGGAATGCTTTCCGCTTCTTAACCATAAATATGGAAGAAGGTGTTGAATACACGCCTACTACAGAAATTGATACTGAGAATTTGGTGGACCGATGGATGATGTCGAAGATTCATCAAACCATCAAAGAAGTGGAAGAAGATTTCCAAAAGTATAAACTCAATGATGCGCTTAAGAAAGTGTATTCGCTTATTTGGGATGATTTCTGTGATTGGTATATCGAATTAGCCAAACCTGCAAATTATGGTGATAAATTTGACAATGAACGACTAAATGTGGCACTGGGAATGTTTGAGCAACTCATGAAGCTCCTACACCCTTTCATGCCTTTTATCAGTGAAGAAATTTGGCAGCACATTCAAGATCGCACACCAGAAGAAGCTCTTTGTATTTCAGAATGGCCAGAATATACTGCTGATAAAGTATCGGCAGAAGATGTAGTACTTTTTGAAAGTATGCAGGAAATAATCTCTGCTCTTAGAAATATTCGTTCAGAAATGGGTGTTTCTCCTAAAAAAGATATTGAAGTTCTGATCAAATCTGATAATGCTGAACAGATTGAAGCTAATGAATGGATCATTCGCAAACTTCAAGTCATCAAATCATTGTTTATCGCCAAAGATCTTAAAAAGCCAAAGGCTTGTGCTTCAGCATTAGTTGGTAATGATGAGATCTATGTTCAAATGTTTGGCTTGGTAGATGTTGACAAAGAGATAGAGCGAATCAAAAAAGAAATGGAACGAGTAGAAGGTTTCCTTAAAAGTGTAAATGGAAAGCTGAATAACTCTAATTTTGTTGATAACGCTCCTGATGCCGTTGTTGAAAATGAACGAAATAAAAAACGGGACGGAGAAGCAAATCTCGAAAAGCTTAAAGAACAGCTTAAAGATTTTCAATAATTTAGAAACCATAGAGAGCACAAAGAATTTTAGCTACTGGTTCCGATGGTCTCCGTCGGAACTAATCAAACGAACCTGGCTCTGATTACACACCAACGTAGATCATTGGTATGAGAAATAGTCTTAAAGGCTCTTATGAACACAATTACTTAACTCCCAGATTCATAAATAAGCAAGCAATGGAATTTCTCCCTTGCGATTAAATTAATGAAAAAATTTTCCCTACAACCTGAAGAGCCACAAGGAAAACCTGATTTCCTGAAAGGATTAAATGAGCAACAGCGCAAAGCAGTAACTCATACTAATGGACCGCTTTTAATTATTGCCGGTGCCGGTAGTGGTAAAACCCGGGTATTAACTTTTCGGATTGCTTACCTCCTTCAGCAGTTTAAAGCTGCTCCTAATGAAATTCTGGCTCTTACTTTCACGAACAAGGCTGCCCGTGAAATGAAAGACCGTATCAAAGGATTGATCGGTGACAAAGCTTCCAAACTATGGATGGGAACCTTTCATTCTATTTTTTCAAAGATATTACGATTTGAAGCAGACAGATTAGGCTATGGTAAAGACTTCACCATTTATGACACCAGTGATTCTGAAACCGTGATAAAACAGATCCTTCAGGAACTGAATTTTAATCCCAAGGAGATCAAGCCGAAAACTATCCGTAATAAGATCAGTGATGCAAAGAATCAACTTATCGATCCGGATACATATCAAAATAAGTTTGTGGGCAGTACACTGGATGATATCACCGCCCGAGTCTACAAGATCTACATTACTCGTTTGAAAGAAAGCAATGCCATGGATTTTGATGATCTGTTGATAAAGCCTATTCAATTGTTTGAAGAATTTCCTGAAGTGCTGGAAGTGTATCAGAATCGCTTTAAGTATATCATGATCGATGAGTATCAGGATACCAATCATGCTCAGTATAAAGTCACTAAAATGCTGGCTAAGAAGTACGGAAATATTTGTGTGGTTGGCGATGATGCACAAAGTATTTACTCATTCCGTGGCGCTGATATCTCAAACATCCTGAACTTTCAGGAAGATTATGAAGACGCTGAAAGAGTTCCATTGGAACAAAATTATCGTTCTACAAAATCTATTCTTCAGTGTGCCGATTCTATCATCAAAAAGAACTCAAAGCAACTGGATAAAACTCTCTGGACCGAACAGGATTACGGCGATCCGGTTATCCTTTTGGATAATTATGATGAAAGAGATGAAGCAAACAGAGTTGCCAGTTATATTCATGAGCTGAAACTGAGGCACGGATATAATAACAATGATTTTGCCATTCTTTACCGCACAAATTATCAATCCCGTGTTTTTGAAGAAGCCCTGAGAAGACGTGATCTTGCTTATCAATTGGTTGGAGGTCTCTCCTTCTATCAACGTAAAGAGATCAAGGACGTACTTGCCTATCTGACTTTGTTGGTGAATCCAAACGATGAAACTAATCTCATCCGGATCATCAATGAGCCATCAAGGGGAATTGGGAACAAATCAATTCAGGACCTTAGAAAAAAAGCACGCTCTGAAGGACGTTCTGTCTGGAACATTCTTCAGGATGTTGAAAACACAGATGTTTACAAACCGGCTAAAGTGCGAATTCGCGAATTTGTGGATATGATCAACCGTTTGCGTTCGGAAATGGAAAACGGTTTAAATTTAACTGAATCGACCCGTGCAATTCTGGAGCAATCGGGTTATGTAAAAGCGTTGGTTGAAGAAAATTCTCAGCAATCTATGATGAGAAGAGATAACATACTGGAATTCCAGAATGCTATCGCTTATTACGAAAAGGGGAACTCTAATCCTTCTCTGAGTGCATTTTTGCAGGAAATCAGCCTGATCACTGATGCCGATAAATTTGATGAAAATAAACCGGCCATAACACTTATGACCGTTCATGGTTCCAAAGGGTTGGAATTCCCAACTGTATTTGTAGTAGGTTTGGAAGAAAACCTGTTTCCTGTTGGTGCAAGAGTTGGCTTTGAAGTCGATATCGAAGAAGAACGTCGTTTATTTTATGTAGCCATCACAAGAGCAGAAGAACGATTATATTTCAGTCATGCCAGAAACAGGTATAAATTCGGCGAAGAACAACGACAAATACGCTCGCGCTTTATAGATGAAGTTGATTCGGGGGTAGTGCGTACCGAAACCGGAGCAACAATTACACAGAAAGCAGATCGTTTCTCTTTGGATGAATCTTCTTCGTCCAATAAATCAACAAGTGCAACTTCCATAGAATATGATTGGGAAACTCCCGTTAGTGGCAAGACTTATAAATCTGCCAGTGGCAATACTATTGAATATGATCTGCAGGATGGAGACGATCCTTTTCAAGTTGGAGCTGTTGTTGAACATGCAAAATTTGGCCCCGGAAAGATCATTAGCAGAACCGGATTAGGAATGGATACAAAAGTTGTTGTATTTTTCAAGTCAAGAGGACAAAAGAAGTTGATGCTGAAAGCAGCACCACTTAAGGTTATAGGTTAGAAAAAGGACGGCTTTAAATACTATGTGGAAGGTTTTAACAACCATTTTTATGGGCTTTATCTGTGCAACTAGTATTTTTGCACAACCTGTTATAACACCAAAGAATTTAGCTCTTGGTGGCGGGGGAACTACTTATATCACTGATTTCAATGCCAATTTCTATAACCCTGCTAACCTGTTAATTAATGACAGAAAGAAAACGGTGGATATAGGGTTTCTCTCAGGAGCTTCTACCTTTAACGGTGTTTTGAACTTTGAAAATCCGGATGATCAAAAAGATAACTTCCTCAAGTATTTTGATAAATTTACTTCCGGTGACTACAATCTTACTCCGGCAAACAGCGAACTGATCATTGACACGCATTATAAAAGAGAACGATTGAATTCTGTCCATCAATCCCGTTTTGAGGTCACAACTTTTGGAGTAAACTGGATAAACAATAACCGGGCATATTCTATTGCAGCCAGAACCAGAGTCGGATCTTCCTTTGAAGCGGGGCGTAATTGGTACACAGATCAATTAGTGGTAGAAAACAATGTTGCTATGTCTAATCAGAATCTCGTCCATCGCTACCAGGTACTACATGAATTTTCTTTCGGTTATTCAGAGTCTGCCAGTCTTATCAACGGGTTAAGTTCTCGTTTGGATAATTTCTTAATAGGATTTGCTCCGAAATTTATCCTGGCCGGTCCGTATCAAAATACAGAATGGAGAAATGGGTATTCCCGCGAAAATGGATCGACTGTAATTAACAGATCTCAAGTCTTCAATCATCAGTCAGCCGGTAACTTAACTGAAGCAACTCAATCCTATATAAATGGAGTTTCAGCAAACCAATCAGTTGATCAAGCTCTTGAACCTTTCAAGGATGAGCTTACTAATATTCATGGTTACGGAGCAGGTGTAGATGTCGGTTTTACTTATCTGTTAACTTTTGGAAGTGACCTTTCCACTCTCAGTTCAAATGAACAGCCTATCAAACGGTCAATTCGACTTTCCTTTTCAATAAATGATATTGGCTTTGTAAATTATTCTGACAAAACATTACACTTGGAGGAAACAAGAAGTAATTCTACTTCCGATACCTTCCCAGCTGAAGCAAGTGAATATTTTGCAGGTGCTCCCGGACAATATATTAACTTTGTTGAACAGCAAGGAGATGGCGATCCTTTTGCAGATAATTCAGCAAATTTTGAGACTAATTCTTTTTCTACACTCTTGCCTACATCATTTAATGGAGGAATTTTAATTGAATTAAACCGTATTAAAGTTATGGGAGACATGAGTATCGGAATATCGAATAATGCATTTAATTCAACCCGCTTAGTTACTTCTTTAGGTGCTGAACTCAGGCCTTTAAACTTTCTTCCTTTACGAGGAGGTTTGCAATTTGGTCCGGGCTTACCGGGATCTTTTAATGTAGGAACCGCTATTGAAACCAGATTTTGGGATCTTTCCTTAGGATTAACTGTATCTGCAAGATCTTTTACTACTGCTACAAATTTGGCGGGAGCAGGTGTAGCGGTACTTCAGTTCCATCTGTAACTGACACTTTGCCTTGGCTTACTGCCAGCAACTAAAAAAGTATGACGCTTTGCATTACTCCTGAGTTTGGCTTCGTATTTGCGTTAATTTGACTAATAAAGAAATTTTGAAATAATATTTATGAAAGACCGATTTAATACGTTTGATAGTTTTGATGAATCAGACGCTAGTTTTGATGACTTTGAACAAGCCATTCCTCTAATGTCTGAGGAAGAAGAAAAGGAGCTCACTGAATCTGTGATTCCTGATGAACTTCCTATACTTCCGTTAAAAAATACAGTCCTGTTTCCTGGAGTTGTAGTACCTATTACCGTTGGCAGAGACCGTTCCCTTGCTTTAGTTAAAGAAGCATATGCGGGAGATAAGATCATTGGGGTGGTTACACAGAAGGATGAAGATATTGAAGAACCGGAAGATAAGGATCTTCATCGTGTTGGAACCATGGCGCGTATCATCAAACTTATAAAAATGCCTGATGGCAGTAAAAGTATTGTGATCCAGGGAAAGTCCGGTTTTGAAGTTGAAGAATTCACTCAAAGCAACCCATTCTTTAAAGCCAAAGTGAAAGCATTTCCCAAAGAAATGGATATTCAGGGAGTAGAGCTGGATGCTTCTATCAGAAACATCAAAGAAACAGCAACAAGGATAATTAACCTGTCCCCTAATATTCCTTCTGAAGCAACAATTGCTGTAAATAATATCAACAGCCCTACTTTTCTGTTGAACTTTATTTCTTCAAACCTGAACGTAGGTATTGAGAAAAAGCAACAGCTGCTTGAAATTCAGAAATTCTCTGACAACCTGAATAAGGTAATGGAATTCCTTGAGCAGGAAGTTCAGGTGCTGGATATGAGTGAAAAGATCAGAACTAAAGTGAAATCTGATATTGATGATCAACAGCGTGAGTTTTATCTCCGTCAGCAAATGAAAGCCATTCAGGAAGAACTGGGTGAAGACGCTGAACATCAGGAAGTAGAAAAACTCAAAGAGAAATTAGCAGCAAAAAAACTTCCTGAAAACGTAAGAGAAGAAGGTGAGAAAGAGCTACGAAGACTAGAAATGACTCCTAATGCTTCTCCTAATTATGGAATCATTCACAGTTACGTTGAATGGATTCTGGATCTTCCGTGGGATGAATATTCTGAAGACAAACTGGATCTTAAATTTGCCAAAGAAGTTTTGGATGAAGATCACTACGGACTGGATAAAGTAAAGAAACGTATTATTGAATATCTGGCTGTCCTGAAGCTGAAAGAAGACATGAAGGCTCCTATTCTGTGTTTCTACGGCCCTCCCGGTGTTGGTAAAACATCTTTAGGGAAATCTATTGCAAGATCCCTAAACAGAGAATTTGAACGATTCAGTCTTGGTGGCATTCGCGACGAAGCAGAAATCCGAGGTCACAGACGAACTTATATTGGCGCCCTTCCGGGAAGAATTATCCGCTCTATGAAAAAAGCAGGAAAAGGTAATCCTGTTATCATGCTAGATGAGATCGATAAAGTAGGCTCTGACTATCGCGGAGACCCAACATCTGCCCTGCTTGAAGTTCTCGACCCTGAGCAGAATGACACGTTTAGTGATAACTATTTAGAGTTGGAATATGATCTTTCAAAAGTGATGTTTATTGCAACTGCGAATAGTCTCGATACCATCCCTGCTCCATTAAAAGACAGAATGGAGATCATAAACATAAGCGGTTATACTCTTGAAGAGAAAACTGAAATCGCTAAAAAGTATCTGATCCCTAAACAGATCAAAGAAAACGGACTCAAATCTGAGCAAATTTCAATAGACGAAAAGTCGATCCACAAAGTGATCGATCAGTATACTCGTGAGTCTGGTGTAAGGAATCTTGAACGTCAGGTTGCAGGTGTATGCCGTGGAGTAGCAGCAAAAATTGCAAAAGGCGAAATAGAAGAATTTTCCGTAACCGAAGGTGATATTGAAGAGTTTCTTGGAAAACAGAAGTACTTCAGTGATGCGGCTGAAAGAACAACTGTTCCCGGCGTAGCCACAGGATTGGCATGGACTCCTTTCGGTGGAGATATCCTCTTTATTGAGGCAAGTGTATCCAAAGGTTCAGGAAAGCTTAACATTACCGGTCAACTTGGTGATGTGATGAAAGAATCAGCGATGTTGGCTATTTCCTATTTAAAAGCTCATGCTGATGAAGTAGGTATTCCTGAAGAAGCTTTCAAATACTGGGATCTTCATATTCACGTTCCTGCAGGAGCTGTTCCAAAAGACGGACCTTCTGCCGGTGTTTCGCTGATGTCAGCCATAGCTTCTATTTTTACTCAAAGAAAAGTAAAAGGAACTATAGCTCTAACCGGAGAAATTACACTTCGTGGATTGGTACTGCCGGTTGGTGGTATTAAAGAAAAAGTATTGGCTGCAAAAAGAGCAGGTATCAAACAAGTACTACTTCCTAAGAAAAACGAAAAAGATGTTGCTGAGATCGAAAAAGATGTGATCGGCGATCTTAAAGTAAATTATCTGGAAAGAATGGAAGAATTACTGGATCAAATGCTTGAGAAAGATCCTGAAAACGATCCTAAAGAGTTTTTCAAAGTGAGCGATGCTCATAAAAACTCCGTTTCAGGTAAAAACGGTAAATTGGAAAATGTAACCGTTTCGAAATAATTTAAAATAAAAAGACCCTTAACGGGGTCTTTTTATTTAATACTATTCCACTCATCTTCAGTTGCTACCGAAACCTGGTGCTCCATCAACAGCTGCCATTCTCCACTCGATTTAGTCAACAACGCCTCAAGGTGAATATATACTGTGCTTTGTTCTTCGCCATTATTCTGAGAAGAATATTTAAATATTCCTGTTTCATAGGCTGTGGTCTCACTATGAAACCGCTCTGAAAATCTAAATTCAACACTGGCTTTCATCTTTCCTGCTTTAGTGTCTTCAAACCCCTGTTTCCATCCATCCAAAGCATCCGAAATCGGATAACTATTTCCGGAAATACCATTCACCAAAACCGCATCAGGGTGAAAAGTATCAGCGTAACCTTTGAAATCCCCTTCTTGTACAGTTCTTGAAGCTTCTTTCCAGAATTGGTCTAACTCAGACTTTGGATCTTGTACCCCGTTGAAAAGAAATAATATCATTAAAGGCAGAAATGAAATCTTGATCATATTATTTATTTGAATGATTAAAATTGATTCTTAAAGAACCCAAAAATCGGGAATTATCCAATATTATAAGTTTTCTTCTTGCCTATACCATACTCTTCCGTATTTTCAGGAATGCAAAAAGGAAGAGTATTGGAATCTACAGGAAGTTGGTACAAAGTTGATACCGGAGAAGAGATCATAAACAGCAGACTCCCTGGTAAATTCCGCTTGGATAAAAAAGAAGTGACCAATCCTATCACTGTAGGTGATATGGTTGACCTGGAAGTGAATAATGATGGTTCAGGTAACATTTTAAAGATTCATGATCGCGAAAATTATATCACCAGACAGGCAACCCATGGTAAGCGAGGCGAACATATTCTGGTCTCCAATCTGGATCAGGCTTTTGTGGTTCAGTCCATCAGAAAACCAAAGCTGAATGAAGGATTTATAAACAGGTTTCTGGTTACTTGTGAAGCTTATGATGTATCTGCAGGAATTATCATAAACAAAATGGATCTTGCTAAGAAAGGAGATCAAGATTTTGTGGAAGACATGATCGGAGTTTATTCTTCCATTGGATATCCTGTGTATACATGTTCTATCGAAGATAATGATTCAATAGAACAGCTTAAGTCTTTGTTTAAGGATAAAATATCTGCGTTCATTGGTCCTTCCGGAGTAGGAAAAACAAGTATCTTAAATGCCATTGATCCGGACTATAACTTAAAAGTCGGAGAGATTTCCAGCTCGTCCAATAAAGGAAAACACACTACAACTTTTGCTCGCTTAATTCCACTGGATATAGGTGGGTTTGTAGCTGATACTCCCGGAATACGGGAATTCGGTCTGGTAAATATTGAAGACTGGGAATTATCGCTCTATTTCCCTGAAATGTTAGAACCCAGAGAAACCTGCAAATTCAATACATGTACTCATATTCATGAACCGGGCTGTGGTGTAATCGAAGCTTTTGAAAATGGAGAAATAGATCCAAACAGATATCATTCTTATATCAATATGCTGGAATCGCTGGAAGATTAAGATTTTCAAATACCTCAAAAAGGGTATTCAAACTATCCAAAATAATACAGATATTAGCCTATAAACATTAATACAGGAGAATACATGACAAAACGCTACAAGACTATTACAAAACTCATTCTTAGTGGCTTTATACTAGGATTTATGGCTATTACCCCGGCAAAAGCACAGTTCGGAGATATTGGTGCTTTCTTAGAAGCCGGTGCAAACGATGCTTCTATTCTTACCAGAGAATATATAAAACCTTTTCCAACTGGTTTCGGTACTGGTTTAAATGCAGGTTTTACTGAAAGCGCAGCTCCAAAAAAACTTTTTGGGTTTAGTCTTCAAATAAGACCTTCTGTAGCAGTAGTTCCTTCAGGAGACCAAAGTTTTGATATTTCCGCACTTAATTTAGAAAAAATTAGAGTAGCTTCAGGAGAAGATCCTGTTACTCAAACAATTTCCGGAAGTAAAGATGGAGGACCACTTTTAGAGATATTTGCGGACCCTAACGACCAGAATACAAAAATAGGTGAATTTGAAATGCCCGGAGGTACAGGATTTGCATTTGTTCCTGCACCAATAGTTCAGGCAAGCATTGGTCTTATTAAGAAAACTGATGTTACTGTAAGATATCTTCCTGAAACTGATATAAGCGATTTCGGAAGCATGAGTATATTAGGTGGTGCTGTTAAACATGAACTAACCCAGTATGTTCCTGGAGGGAAGTTACTCCCGGTGGATGTTTCGCTAATGGTCGGTTTTAACCAAATTTCAGTGGATGCCGGCCTCGATCTCCAACCAGATCAAAATGCTACTCGTGATCCCAATGATCCTAATTTATCATCTAACCCAAACCCAGATTTTTCTACTCAGGAAGTTACTACAACGACAAATACATTTGTGGTTAATGCTCTAGTTGGAAAATCGTTACCATTTATTTCTGTATATGGCGGTGTTGGTTATCAAAAAGCTGATTTTGAGTTAAGCATGGTGGGAGATTATCCGGTTGCTTCTTTCAACCCTACTACCCCACAAGAAGATTATAACGTAATTACTGATCCATTCGCTCTTAAGATAGAAAGTGAAAGCAACCTTCATTTATTAGGTGGCTTCAGACTTCGACTAGGTATTTTAGCATTCTACGGCGAAGCTACTTTAGCCAACTACTTTACCGCAAATGCCGGAGTTGGTATCAGTTTCAGATAATTGAATGCCGATTTAGATTATAAAAAAAGCCGCTTATCAAATGATAAGCGGCTTTTTTATTTCTCATTCTTTTAGATCAATGTGCAGCTAAAACCGGGCTTGCCACTTTTTCATCCGATTCAATTACCCCATCTCTAAGTCTTACAATTCTTCGCGAGTATTCTGCAATTTCGTTTTCATGAGTTACCAGGATGATGGTATTACCTGCTTTATAAAGTTCCTCAAACAAAAGCATGATTTCATCCCCTGTTTTTGTATCCAGGTTTCCTGTAGGCTCATCTGCCAATAAAATAGAAGGACTATTAACTAACGCTCTTGCAATTGCAACACGTTGTCTTTGTCCACCAGACAATTCATTTGGTTTGTGATCCAGTCTGTCTCCCAACCCTACTTTGGAAAGCACTTCAGAAGCTCTTTCCTTTCGCTCTGAAGCTTTTACACCTGCATAGATAAGCGGTAGTTCAACATTAGCCAGACAAGTTGTTCTGGGAAGTAAATTGAAAGTCTGGAATACAAACCCGATCTCCCTGTTTCTTACTTCAGCAAGTTCAGCATCATCCATTTGGCTTACACGGTTATTGTTCAGGATGTATTCTCCACCAGTAGGAGTATCCAAACAACCGATCATGTTCATCAAGGTGGATTTACCGGAACCTGAAGGCCCCATAATTGCAATGTATTCATTTTCGAGTACATCAAAAGTCACACCGTTGAGAGCTCTTACTTCGGTCTCTCCCATTTGATAGAACCTGGTAAGATCTTTAATCTGAATTATTGGTCTTTTTGACATTGTACCTTATTAATTTATTGATGCGAATGAATCTGAACTATTATCTACTTTAACGTTATCGCCATTTTCTAAATTTTTGGATAAAGTACGATAACTTCCTATTACGATTTCATCGCCTGCATTTACACCTGATAGAATTTGAGTATGAGTATTGTCGCTGATTCCTGTTTCGACTTCATATCTGACAGCGATTCCATTTTCCACGATAAATACTACCTTTCTGATATCTTCTTTTTTAATGATCAGGTTATTATCCATTTCTTCAGACGATTCTTCTTCTGAATTAGTTGAATCATCTTTTCTGTCTTTTTTATCCTTTGCAAAATCCCTTACAGTAACCGCCTGAATTGGAACAGATACTACATTCTTAGCTGTTTTAGTTTCTATATCAACCGTAGCTGACATCCCAGGTTTGAAGTTGGGCGAAAAATTCTCTTCCGGGTTTTCAGCAGTTTCAGATTGAACTAACTCTGCACCTGACATTGAAAGGTTATGAGGAGTGATAATTCTAACTTTAACCTGATAATTTGTTACCTGTTCGTTAGAACCCGCGCCGGTTATTCGGGCAGAATTTGCAATTTCAGTAACAATTCCGTTAAACCTTCTTTCCGGATAGGCATCCACTTCAATTCTTGTGGTATCAAGTGAAGAAATATTTACGATATCATTTTCATTCACTTCAACTAACACTTCCATTTTATCGAGTAAAGAAACACGCATCATTTCAGTTCCGGCCATTTGAGAATTACCCAAAACTCTTTCTCCAAATTCTACAGCAAGTCCGGTAACCGTTCCATCCTGAGGAGCTCGAATAACGGTCTGTTCAAGCTCTTCTTCCGCTTTTCTCAGTTGAGCTTCTGCACTTTGAACCTGATACTCAGATGCTTTAAGACTTGCTTTCTGTGAGTCGAAATTCGATTTAGTTTGAATAAAATCCAACTCAGAAATAATGTCTTTCTTGTAAAGCTCCTTGTTCTTTAAATGAGCAGCTTCGGCTTGAATAAGGCTAGCTCTTGTTTGTTCTAAACGAGCCTTCTGAGTTAACAGTGCAGCATTTAATTCATCAATTCGGGCTTTAAAAATATCCGGCTTAAGTCTAACAAGAAGATCTCCCTTACGAACAAAGTCACCTTCATTCACTGCAAGTTCTATGATCTCCCCGGAAACATCAGGTCTTATGATAACTTCCACTTCAGGTTGTATTTTTCCGGAAGCTGATACAAGTTGAGTTATTGTCTTAAGTTTAGCCTTTTCTGTTTCCACTGCGGTTCCTTCCTCAGCTCCACCAATTACACCGGCTGCTCTTAATCCAAAGCCTGCACCAACTATAACAATTAGAAAAACTCCGAAATACAAAAGTATTTTACCCGTTGATGATCCTTTTTTTGCCATTATTTCCCTACCCTCTTACTTAATTTGTATTAATTAATTTATTTATTAAAAATCGATGTCGTCACCGGAAAGTTTACCGACGTAGTAGTCCAGTAATTTTTCCTGAAAGATCAGATTATAAAGAGCACTTGTTCTTGCTGATTGAGCATTGAAATATTGTGTTTGAGCCTGACTTAATTCAATAAGTGTGCTTGCTCCTACATTATATCTCTCCTGTTGTGTTTCAAATGCTTTTTCGGACGCAATCAAAGACTTTTCTGCAGCTTTAAGTTGTGATGAATATGATGAGTAATCGTTCAAAGCCTGAGTTATTTCCTGAATAACCTGTAATTTTGTGTTTTCCAATCCTAGTTCCGCATTTTTTAAATTCACTTGAGCAGATTGGATCTGAGTCATTCTATTCCAGTTATTAAAAATCGGGAGGTTTAAAGAAAAACTAAGGGATTTGTTTACTCTTTGATCAAAGAACTGATCTCCGAAATCTCCTCTTGGGTCCTGATCACTATAGCTTGAAGATATTGACGCACTACCACTTAAAGTAGGCAATAAACTCCCTTTTGAAATCTGAAGCTGATATTCAAGAGACTCAATATTGAATTCAGAACTTCTAATATCAGAACGATTTAATAAAGCCTGTTCTACTAATGTATTTACATCCTGGGATACTGATGTAGAATTTTTTGCCGTTTCAGGATTGAAATCAGGAACAGCAAATTCATAGTCCAATAAAGGATCTATTTGTAAAGATCTTATTAACTGAAGTTTTGATAATTTTAATGCGTTCTCACGTTGAGTAACTGTAAACTCATCATTTGCGACTGTGGCCTCTTGATTATACAAGTCCACACTTGGTCTTGATCCTACATCTACTTGAGCTTTAGTCTGTTCTAATAATTTTTTGGAAGTTTCAAGACTTTCTTTGGCATCCTCTAACTGTTGTTTATTTAATAAAACTGTAAGAAAACGAGTAGCCGTTTCAAAGATAATATTCTCTTTAGCTCTCTTTAGTGTTTCCTCGTTAGAAAGTTTTGTTCTTTCACTTGACCTAAGTGTCAATATATTTGAAAAACCCGTAAAAATGGGCAAATTTGCACTAATTCTACCGTTAGCCCCGGATGAAGTAACATCAGTGAACGATAATGTTTCCTGTACAAACTGCTGTCCTGTTTGAGTTGAATAACCTGCATTGGAACTTATACTTGGCAGGAAATCAGCTTTCTCACTTAAAATTCTGTATTCAGCTAAATCCAGATTATTCTCAGCTTGTTTAAGCTGGTAATTGTTTTCTAAAGCAAGCTGAATTGCTTCGTTAAGTGTAATGATTCTTTTTTGTTGTGCCGTAATGGATGTGCTGATAAAAAGCACAGAAAATGCCGCTAAAAGAAAAAGTTTTTTCATTGAAATATTCTTTTTGTGTTTATGATTCGCTTTCACGAATTGCTAAATATATAGTTTCAGTGTTTGAGGATATTTTTAAACAATTTTAAAAATACTCTGATTACTTAGGCGAGATTTATCTCTATTTCTCTCGGGAGTTCATTTTTCCTTCAATCAAATCACTAAGCATTGACAACCCTTTTTTAGCCAGTGCTTTTTTAAGCTCAGATGCAATTAATGAATCAGATGAAGATCCTGATGATTTAGGCTTACCGATCAGGAAGCCAACCAACACAGATGCACCCAAAACATGAAGTGGATATTTTCTAATAATGGTTTTAGGATCAAGGTTTTCTACTACTTCTTCCTTAACTCCGTCAATGGATTTGTCTATCCCCTCCTGAATACGTGTTAATTCGTTTTCAAGCTCGATTTTCTTTTTCTCTATTTCTGATACTCTTGAGCTGCCCATTTTACGATTCCCTGTTTTTATTTTCTTCAAGAAATTTAATTTCTTCGGTATCCTTTTTTCCATCTAGTGCTTCGATTACATCGTGCATAATCTGTGATTGAATTTTTCTGGATATATTTTTTGGTTTGGAGAGTATAAGGATCAATCCAATTAAAAATAAAATACCACCTATCAATCCAAACCCGGCCGGCATACTATTAAAAAGTTCGCCCAAGTAAAATCCAAGTGCGATCAAACCAAATAACAATCCCGTTCCGAGAATAACTAAATTAAAGGTATGCTGTATCAGGTCGCCTAACCAAAGAGTTCCTTTATCACTCAGATTTAAAATTAAAAGTTCAATACGTGTTTCCACATACCCTTTTAATTCATTTGATACCTGCTTAATACGTTGAGCTAGTTGGTCCATAATTAATCATCATCTCCTGAAAGAGCTTTACCCACCAAAAACCCAACAGTAAGGCCTACCAATACACTTTTGATCGGATGTTTCCTGACAGTTTCTTCAGCAACATTTTTCAGATCCTGAATTCTTTCCTGAACCTCTTCATCCTCAATAAGTTGTTTACCCCTTTCAAGAGCAAGGTCAAGCTTATCAGTCATATTTTTTACGATTTCATCATTCATAATGATTGCCCTTTTTCTTTTAAGATAACAAATACGAACGGAAGCTTAAATCGTTCCTTTGCAAAAAGTTATTCGTAGCGCAAACTTTCAATCGGATCCAGCTTTGAAGCTTTAAAAGCAGGATAAACACCGAATATCAAACCAATTACCAACATACCAAAGAAGCTGATAAACAGTGACATTGCAGGAATCACAGGTTCGGTATCAATTAAAATTGCCATAATATTTCCTCCGGCTACTCCAGCAAGCAAACCAATTAAACCACCAATCTGACAGATAAAAACAGCCTCCATCAGAAACTGATTTACAATCGCTTTTCGGGTTGCCCCTACTGCTTTTCTTACACCTATCTCTCTTGTTCTCTCAGTAACTGAAACCAACATAATATTCATAACACCAATTCCGGCACCCAGTAAAGTTATAAATCCAACAGCAAATCCAGCAAAATATAGTATAAATGTAAACTGATCGAATGTTCCGGTAAGTGAATCATTAGTTATAATCTCAAAGTCATTGTCGTCTGCAGGTCCTACATTTCGAATCACTCGCATTATACCGGTAACTTCATCAATAGTTGACTGAATTTTAGTGATTTCAGGAGCTCTTAATTGAATTCCAATACCTCTGTTTCCTCCATAAGCATTAATTCCTGCGGTGTAAGGAATTACTACCATATTATCGAATGATTGACCGAATATTTGTCCTTTCTTCTCAAGTACTCCAATAACAGTGTAAGGGCGACCATCTATTCTAATTGTTTTCTGAAGTGGATATTCTGTTTTAAAAATTTCATTCTGAACATCTTTACCAATAATGGCTACTTGTCTAGCATATTGAATGTCTTCCTCATTGAAGTTTCTTCCATCCTCTATTTCGTAAGCATTATTTGCAAAGTACTCACTGTTTCCACCTCTAATCCGTACATCAGGATCTGTCTCATTATTTTTGTAAACAACCTTCGTTAAACTGAAACTTGTAACCGGCGTCATTCCTTCTCCGATTTTCATTCGTTCATCCAAAGCTTCGGCATCATCAAATTTAATCTCTTTTCTGTTTCTTAAACTAGCGTCTCTGGGACCCATTTGAACAGCAGGATTTCTCTGAACGGTAATTACATCGCTACCCAAAATTGACATTGTATTGGTAAAAAAGTTATCAAGTACCGCTACCGCTGTTGTTGATACGATTACAGAAAACACCCCAATTACCAATGCCAGAAGGGTTAAAAAAGAACGGATCTTATTTGCTTTAAGAGAGCCGGATGCCTGTGAAAAAGTTTCTTTAAAATTCATTATTCAAATCTCAGTGATTCAATGGGGTCAGATTTTGCAGCTCTGTATGCGGGAATAAACCCAAACACCAAACCTACCATGGTACAGATTAAAAACGCAATCGCTATAACTCCAAAATTCATCGTTGCTGTAAATGCCTGGTCAATAAAAAATGTAGCTATTGATGCAAGAGCAACACCAAAAACTCCACCTGCTACACATATTGCAATCGCCTCAATTAAAAACTGGGTAAGGATTTCCCACGATTTTGCCCCAACAGCTTTTCGTATCCCAATTTCCTTCGTTCGCTCCCTTACAGAAACAAACATTATATTCATTACTCCAATGCCGCCTATCAGCAATGACAAAGCTACCAAACCAAATCCTACAGCATACAAACCATTTTTAAATCCCTCTAAAATCTCTTTAAATGCTTCCGGTTTATTAATTGCAAAATCATTTTCTTCTGCAGCATCCAATTGCCGGGCTTGCCGCATCAAACCTTCTATTTCATATTGCCCTTCTTCAAATGTGGCTTCATCAGCAAATTTTACTCCGATTTGAATTCCTCTTCTGAGTCCGTATATCTCACTGTAAGCATAGATAGGTATCAAAGCTACATTATCGGCATCTCCCAAGCCTAAAAAACTACCTTGCTTTTCCAGTACACCAATAACTATGAATCTTTGTCCCCCGATTCGAATTTGTTTACCAAGTGCATCTTGCTCTTCAAAAAGAGCCTCCCTCAGTGATGCACCTATTACAACAACATTTACTGCTGTTCTTACCTCTTCTTGGGTATACATTCTCCCTTCTGAAATATCCAGACCCTGTATCTCAAGATGGTTCGCCGTTGTGCCACTCATCTGTACACGCTCAGCATTATTTTCCTTATAACGGACATTAACATTAATGTTTGCAGCTGCTGAAACATCACTTGCATAACGGCTCCTCTCTGCAAGGAAATCTACATAATCTACTTCCATTTCTTTACGACCAGCGATTTCCCACCATTCCACATCATCATCCCATGGCCATTTCTCAATGTAAACTACATTAGTACCCAACATCGCCATGCTGCTGTCGAATGTTTCATCCATTCCGGTAGTTACCGCATCCACAACTGTAACCATTGTAATTCCAATGATTATACAAAGTGCCGTAAGGAATGAGCGTGTTTTGTTGATACTGAGAGCAAGAAAAGCAATCTTTATCCCTTCAATCAAGCTATTTATAAATCTCATATGATAATTTGGTATAATTCGGTGGTTAGTACGAGGATAATTTGATTACGTTGCACTAACTTAAGAATTAATTTTAGGTGAAATTTTCTATTTATGAAATTAGATGTTTTGGTATTTGCAGCTCATCCCGATGACGCTGAATTAAATATTGGTGGTACCATTTGCTCGTTAACAGGTCGCGGCAAAAAAGTTGGTGTAATCGATCTCACACAAGGTGAAATGGGAACCAGAGGCACTATTGAAACCAGAAAAAAAGAAGCTGAACATGCCTCTGAAATTCTTGGACTGTCCTACAGACAGAATCTAAACCTTGGGGATTCAATGCTTGAAAATACCAGAGCGAATCAAATAAAAATTATAGCCGAGATCAGAAAAACGCAGCCAATTGTTTGTATTACAGGAGCACCTCATGACCGACATCCTGATCATGGAAAATCTACACAACTTGTACTAGACTCTTTATTCTATTCAGGACTCAGAAAAATTGAATCCAATGGACTAAAAGAATGGCGCCCCAAGCATATACTACATTATATGCAGGACAGACCATTTGATCCGGATTTTATTTTTGATATTTCTGAGACCTGGGAATCTAAAAAGAAAGCTGTATTAGCATTTGATACACAATTCAATGTTAAAAATGCAGGACAAGAACCTGAGACTTATATTTCTACTCCGTCCTATTTCAAACAGCTTGAAGCACGAGCTCGTTATTTTGGTCATTTGGCAGGTTTCGAATTTGGTGAGCCTCTGAAATATTATAACGGACCTGCTCCTTTATCATCTTTCGATGAATTCCTTAATAATAAAGCTAACCGCTGATGCTAAGCAAAGAAGAACAAAAATTACATCGGAGTACCATTTTCCATCACTTAGATGGAATCGGAACAGCTCCTTCGGCATTGATCCTTTTTAAAAAAGGCATTCTTGATTACCTGATCAAGAATGAAGAAGTGTCACTTTCAGATATCTCTGGAAAATTCGATGCCAATGAAGGGTACATAAATGTTGCACTCAGAATACTCGCTTCACAAGGGTGGTTAGTCCAAAATATTGATAATAAGACTGATAAAATTATTTTTGCTGTTAACGAAAAGACCGAACTCGCTTGTAAATATATCCTCCTTTATGAAGATGCTGTAGAGCTCATCAATTATTACGAAGGCCTTCATCCCAAAAATTTCGGTGATGTACCTTTATCAAAAATGGGAAAAGCTTTCTCCGGTTATCAGGAAAGTTATGGTATAGATCTAAGCGTAAAAGGAATTGAAAAAGAAGTACAGCAACAAATTTTAAAACATATTGAGGGAGTTCTTTTAGGGCCGGTTATCGTTTTTCTGGGGATGAGCGGAATGTTTCATAAATATTTTATGGAAGCGAACTTCCGTCCCGAAGAATTCCATGAAGAGCCTGAAAGATTCAAGAAGATCCTTGATATGTTACGATATCTGGGATGGTTCAAGGAAAAAAATGGCACCTATCAGTTTACAGATATTGGATTGTTTTTCGCAAAAAGAGCAAGTGCATACGGAGTTACCGTTTCTTACTTGCCTATGTTCAGAAATATTGAAGAACTCATATTCGGAGATCCTGAAAAAATAAGAGATACAAAGCCCGGCGAACCCGAGAAACATGTAGATCGTGAAATGAATGTTTGGGGAAGCGGAGGAGCACATTCCTCTTATTTTAAAGTTGTTGATGAAATTATAATTGAGATTTTTAATCAACCAATTACTGATCAACCCAAGGGTGTGCTGGACATGGGTTGTGGTAACGGAGCTTTTATTCAGCATTTATTTGATGTAATTGAAAAGCATACTCTTCGTGGGAAAATGTTAGACGAACATCCACTTATACTTGTGGGGTCAGATTATAATGAAGCAGCTTTAAAGATCACAAAGGCTAATCTTATTCAAGCTGATATTTGGGCAAAAGTTATCTGGGGAGATATTGGAAAACCTGATCTGCTTGCCAAAGAATTAATTGAAAACTATGATGTTGATCTTAAAGATCTTTTGAATGTCAGAACTTTTCTGGATCATAACAGGATCTATGAAAAACCCGGATTTACAACTGAAAACAGAGTAAGTGAGTCAACGGGTGCTTTTGCATTTCGTGGAGAAAGGATCAGCAATAATACAATAGAAGACTCCCTGCTCGAACATTTTAAAAAATGGGAGCCATACATTAAAAAATTTGGCTTATTGGTTATCGAGCTTCATACCGTTCCCCCAAATATTACTGCTGATAACCTTGGGAAAACAGCTGCAACGGCGTACGATGCCACTCATGGCTTTTCTGATCAGTATATAGTTGAAGTTAATGTGTTCAACAAAATTATCAATGAAGCAGGCTTGGTTGCCAACAATAAACTTTGTCGAAAATTCCCTGATACTGATTATGCAACGGTAACAATCAATTTATTGCAAGGTAAAAACACTACCCTTATTTGAAATACTGAGTTATCTGAGTTTGTAAAAACTGAACTATATCGGCATTCCCGGAAATTATACTTCTCCCAAACAACCATTCTTCTCCATTATTCCAATCTGTTACTAAACCACCGGCTTCTTGTATGATCAATGCTCCGGCTGCTACGTCCCACGGACTTAGTCCATATTCAAAAAAACCTTCAAATCGTCCGGCAGCAACACAACAGAGATCATATGAAGCGGCTCCCGGTCTTCTTAATCCGTGTGTGTTTTTCATTAGACTTTTTAGCAGATTTAAATAATCATCTACATGCTCAAAAGCAGTGTAAGGAAAGCCGGTTCCAATCAAGGACTTTGACGAATCAACTTCGTCTGATACTTTTAATTCTTTGTCATCCAGAAAAGCCCCTTCCCCTTCTATTGCCCAAAACAACTCACCATTTGCTACTTCTTTGACTAAACCAATTTTAGGAACACCGTCTATCCACAGCGCAATTGAAATACAGTAGATCGGAAAACCGTGTGCAAAGTTTGTGGTGCCATCAATAGGATCTATGATCCACACTCTCCCATCCGGTAGTTTTGTTTTTGTACTCGACTCTTCAGCCAGGAAATCATCATCAGGAAATTTTTCTTTTATAATACGAATGATTTCTTTTTCTGAAGCCACGTCAGCTTCTGTAACCAGATCATTCTTTCCTTTCAACTCTACAGTAAATGATCTTGAAGAAGAATAATGGTGAATTATTTCAGAAGCTTTCTTTGCTGCTTCTTTCGCTGTTTCGAGTTCTTTCTGATATTTTTTTGACACTAGCCTTACTGTTTAACTATTTCCGAATTGAGTTCTTTAAACTAAGTGAAATTTTAGAGATATTTGAACTAATCATTTCACATTAATCTGATCCCATGATCATACCCATAGCAAGCGATCACGCAGGATACTCCGGCAAAGAAACCGTTAGAAAAATACTTGAAGAGATGGGACATACTCCTGTTGATTTTGGTACTCATTCTGAAGACTCAGTGGATTACCCTGATTTTGCAGTTCAAGTAGCAAAAAGAGTAAATGATGGTGAATACGATCAGGGAATTCTGGTCTGTGGAAGTGGTCAGGGTGTTTGTATGACAGCAAACAAATATCCAAAAGTACGAGCTGGTTTAGTGTATTCTTCCCAATCAGCTGAGATGACTCGTTTACACAACAATGCAAATATAATGTGCCTTCCCGGTCGCGAACTGGACGAAAATCAGATAAAAGAAATTTTAAAGATTTGGTTAGATACTGAATTTGAAGGTGGACGACATGAGCGTCGTGTAAATAAAATTGAAACCCTTACGCAAAAGTAATTCTTGGAATGAAATCATTAAAGCAGCAGGATCCGGCAATCTTTGAGCAACTGGAAAAGGAAACAAATCGGCAAAACTTAAATCTGGAATTAATTGCTTCTGAAAATTTTGCTTCAAAAGCGGTAATGGAAGCGACTGGTAGTGTTCTTACCAATAAATACGCTGAGGGATATCCCGGAAAAAGATATTACGGTGGCTGTGAATATGCTGATGTTGTAGAAGATATTGCCAGAGATCGTGCTAAAAAATTGTTCAATGCTGATTGGGTAAATGTTCAGCCACACTCCGGAGCAACTGCAAATGCAGCCGTTTATCTTGCTTTCATGAAGCCTGGTGATACATTACTTGGTTTTGATCTTTCTCACGGTGGTCACTTAACGCATGGTTCTCAGGTAAACTTTTCCGGAATATATTTTAAGCCTGAATTTTATGGAGTAGAGAAAGAAACAGGAAGACTTGATTACAACAAGATCCGTGAAAAAGCTAAGGCTGTGAACCCAAAAATGATATCAATTGGCGCTTCTGCTTATTCCAGAGATTATGATTATGAAGCATTCAGAAGTATTGCGGATGAAGTGGGTGCTTTTCTATGGATGGACATGGCTCATACTGCCGGTTTGATTGCAGTCGGTAATTTAAAAGATCCTCTTCCCCATGCTCATGTTGTAACTACTACCACCCATAAAACTCTACGCGGACCACGTGGCGGAATGATACTGGTTGGTAAAGATGGTGAAAATGAATTAGGTGTGGTAGCTCCTAAATCAGGGAGAGTTAAAAACTGGAGTGAAGTGTTGGATTCAGCAGTTTTCCCTGGAACTCAGGGCGGTCCGCTGATGCATATTATTGCAGCAAAGGCAGTATCCTATGGGGAAGCTTTACAGGAGGATTTCAAGGAATATCAAACTCAGGTTCAGAAAAATGCTAAGGCCATGTCAGCTCAGTTTATGGAAATGGGCTATGAGATCGTGAGTGGCGGTACGGATAATCATCTCATATTGATCGATCTGAGAAATAAAGGAGTGACCGGAAAAATTGCAGAAGAAGCGCTTGGAAAAGCAGCTATCACTGTTAATAAAAACATGGTACCATTCGATACAGAAAGTCCTTTCGTAACTTCAGGTATCCGAATAGGATCCCCTGCGATGACAACCAGAGGGTTTGGTGAAGCTGAGTTCAAACAAGTTGCAATGTTGGTTGACAAAGTAATACAAAACCCGGGTGATGAATCAGTTCACAACTCTGTGGCCAAAGAAGTTGAAGCACTTTGTGAAAATTTTCCATTGTATGATTTTGCAACGGTTTAAGGGGTAGATTTGGCAGAACGACAAATAATGGAAAAGAATCTCCCTAAAGCTCCGAAAGTGGAAGATCGCACTAAAGACATGTCGTTTCTGGAACATTTGGAAGAGCTCCGCTGGCGAATCATAAAAGGTATGGCTGGAGTTTTATTTGGAGTAATTATTGCGTTCTTCTTCTCAGACTTTTTTGTGAATGATGTTCTGCTAGGTCCTACTAAATCAACTTTTTTTATGTATGATCTGATCCGGATCGATGCTATAGATCTAACTCTGCAAAGCCGAAGACTACCGGGACAATTCTTTACCTTTTGGGGAGTCCTATTTGTGGTTGGTTTTGTGATTGGTTCTCCGGTGTTCTTTTATCAGATCTGGTCTTTCATTGAACCTGCTTTTGAAGTTACCACTAAGAGGAAGACCTTTTTAACGGCTTTCTTTATCACCTTCTTTTTTGTGATCGGAATTTCATTCGGGTACCTGATTCTGGTTCCTTTTGCGCTCCAGTTCTTTACACAATTCCAGATCTCAGATGTGATCAGAAACGATTTTGATATAAATGCTTACTTCAGCTCTCTTACAACTTGGGTGATTTCCTGTGGGATGATATTCCAAATTCCGATTATAAGTTATTCATTGAGTAAAATAGGATTACTTACTCCCGAACTGCTTAAAAAATTCAGACGTCATGCGGTTGTAGCTAGTTTGGTTTTGGCTGCTTTTTTAACTCCACCGGACCCTGTTTCTCAGATACTGATTGGTATCCCTTTACTTGTACTTTATGAGTTTTCCATTTTAATAAGCAGAGTAGCGGTGAAGCAACGAAAAAAGAAACTAGATAAAATATTTTCGGATGATGAAGCTTAAGCTTTTTCAAGTTTCTTAACTGTAATCCCTTTATCTTTTATGTACTAAAATTTACTTTACTGTGTTATACAGAACGGAATTTAAAACCAAACACATTTTATACTCTTGAATCTTAGAAATACTTTTTTTGCTTTTTTTGTACTGATAATTATTAACTCCTGTGGAGGAGATGATCCGTTTGACTTTGAAACCGACTTTTCGACTGTTCCCGAGCCATTTTCAATCGCAGGCATTACCCCTGATACAACTGAATCTGGTTTAATTATTTACGAAATTGAAGCGGGCTCAGGTGATTTTGAAGCCGGAATAAGAGACGTTATCGAAGTTTTTTACACAGGCAGAACCACTGATAATGAAATTTTTGATAGTTCGTATAAAAACGGACAAACAACTCCTCTGCAAAATAATGTAAGAGGATTTGTAGAAGGTTTTACAGAAGGTTTACTGGGAATGAAAGTAGGTCAAAAAAGAGTTTTGGTAATTCCACCGGAACTAGGATATCTAAATATCAGCACAAGCAATCCTGATATAGCTGCTGTCCGCAATGACACACTCGTTTTTGATATAGAGCTTGAAACTATACTATTTTAGAATAACGTCTTTTTATTCTATCGTGTAAACTTGTAGTTATTTCATAAGGAATGGTATCTAAAAGCTTAGCCCATTCCTTTGGATTCAACTCCTTTCCATTAAAGACCTTGACTTCATCCCCTTTCTTGAACAGTGGATCGGGTGAAAATACACCGAAATAATCCATACTTATCCGGCCAACTTGTTGAATAAACACACCATTTATTTCAACCATAAATTTTCCACCAATCAATCTTTGAACCCCATCGGAATACCCGATCGGAACAGTACCAACAACTCCATCAACAGGTGCTTTCCAGCTTTCACCGTACCCTACAGGTTCTCCCTTTTTTACTGCTCTGGTTTGCATTACATAAGATTTCCATTCAATGATTGGAGCTAGATCAGATGTCTCTGATTCTCCTGCCAGATACCCATACAAACAAACTCCGGGTCTTACCGCATCAAACTGAAGATCCATATCCTGATAATAAAAAATAGCTCCTGTGTTGGCTGTGTGTTTTAGCAAGTTATCAGGAAAACGGTCGACAACTGATTTGAATTTTGCCAATTGCATGGGTACGCTTTCATTTTCAGGCTCATCTGCAGATGAAAAATGAGTATAAATCCCGGTACATTTAAGTTCTTTATGCTCCTTAAATAAACTCAAAGCTGATCCTATGTCTTCGCCCGGAATTCCCAGTCGTCTCATTCCCGTATCAAAATTGAGTTGATACTCTGTTCCCGCTTTCAAAATTTCAAATGTCGAAATATCTGCAACAGTAGCAGTAATACTATAGTCCAGATATTTGTCAGCATCTTGTTTTTCCGGAACTTCAAATACAAGTATTGGAATTTCTATTCCGCCTTCCCGCAGTTCAATAGCCTCTGATAATGTCGCCACACAAAACCAGTCAACCTGGGAGCTTAAATGCTTTGCTACAGGAACAGCACCATGGCCATATGCATTATCTTTAATTACAGCCATCACTTTTACGCCCGTTCTTAACCGGGATTTAATGGCTTTAAGATTTCCGTCTAATTTTGACAGATCAACGTAAATTTCTGATCTCAACTATTCACTCCTTTAAAACCATTTCTTTTTGTGTTTCTTTAATATCACAGTAGCTGCATTTAGTCCTGCCGCTCCAAATACTCCTCCACCGGGATGACAAGAAGCACTGGACAGATATAAATTCTCGATCGGTGTTTCATATTGGCTCATTTCCGGTATCGGACGGAACATAAACATCTGATCAAAACTCATTTCAACGTGCATTACATTTCCACGAAGTAAACCGTGTTTGCGCTCTATATCTAACGGAGACTGAATATACCAATCTATGAGCTTATCTTTCATGTTCGGGGCATAACCTACTACTACATCATAAATTTTTTGTGCTTCCTTTTCTCTGATATCATCCCAATTCATTCCGTTTGCCAGTTCATACGGATGCCACTGTGCCCACACAAACATAGTATGATTTCCATCTAATGCTACGTCGGGATCAATGGCTGAGAACGTCATGGCTAATGCAGCCGGCTTTTCAGGTGGAAACCCTTTAGTATAATCACCGATGGCGTTTTTCATGTATTGTACTGATGGAGCCAGCAACTGAATCCCGTTGTGAATATAAGGATCGTCCGGAGCAGCAGTGTATTGCGGCAGTTCTTTTACAGCACAACGAATCACCATTCCAAAACCATTACCAACATGAATATTTTCCACTTTTTGGAATAATGAATCATCGAGATGATCCCGCCCGACCATTTTCATCATGGTTGTTTGCACATGAGCGTTGGAGACGATGATCTCTGCTCTGAATTCCTCTCCACTTTCTGTTCTGGCACCAAATGCCTTGCCATTTTCAATCAGTATCTTTTCAACGGGATGATCGGCTTTTACTTCTCCGCCATGAGCTTCAATAAAATTCTTCATCGCCTGAGTGAGCATTCCACTCCCTCCTCTCGGATGTTTGGCGCCACTTTCATGCAGCATGGATTGCCATCCCACAAAATCTCCGGTAGCAGAGTGATCCGGCAACGGTCCTGATTGAGCTGCAAACCAAAGTAAAGCGGCTTTCATGTATGGATTTTCAAAGGAGTCCTCCACTACCTTTCCATAACTAGATAAGATCTTTTGCAAACCGGAAACCTGTTCTCCTTTTTTGAACATGGCGCCATCTTTTATCTGATTGAGTGCCATTTCTGCAAAAATATTCTTTGTAGAAGGCGGTGTAGTAAATATCTTAAGAACGCCTTTGTTGATCTTTCCCCAGAATTCTACAAAATCTTTGTAATTCTTTACGTCCTCAGGAGCTACTTTTGAAATGGATTCTAACGTTCTGTCCAGATCTTTAAAAAAATGAATAACACCCTTTCCCGTTGGAACAGGATACGACATGATCGGATCCATCTCTATATATTCTAATCCATATTTTTCCAGTTCCAATTCTTCAATAATTCCCGTTTGATGGATCATTATATGAACAGATGAACCTACATCCATTCTGAATCCATTCGGGTTCTCAGGTGATTCAAACATAGTTTCAGTACGCACTGCACCGCCGATTGTATCGCATTTTTCCAGCACCAAAACCTTCTTTCCCGCCTTAGCCAGATAGCAACCGGTCGTTAATCCGTTGTGACCTGAACCAATAATTATTGCGTCGTATTTATTCATGCGTCAAAGATAAAATGAATTGATTGAAACCAAAGATTTATTAAGTTGTTTAATAATCTTTTTTATAATAATGTCATCCTGATCCGTCGGCTGACCGAGAAGGATCTGCATAGATTCTTAGAAATTAAGTTTCTTTGGTATCACTCTGATTTACAAATCAACTACAATGAAGATCGGAACATTCGAAATTGAGCATTTAAGTGAGGGAATCTTTGAAGCCTTTGAAGATGGTACGTTTCGGAAAGTAGACTCAGAAACTATAACCGGTTCACATGAAGATGGTTATGGTAAAAATCTGACTGCAAAGATCGGAATTGATCCTATTCTGATAAAAACCGGAAAACAAAATATTTTAGTTGATACCGGATTGGGTTGGGGGCTGGATGCTAAAAGCTCTTATATAAATACCTCAAACCTTAAAACTAATCTGGATATTTTTGGATTGAATCCGGAAGATATTACACATGTAGTACTCACTCATTTGCATTTTGATCATGCCGGTGGTTCTACTTATGTGGACGAAACCACCAGCACCCAACCTACAATGACCTATGCTAATTACTTTTTACAAAAGAAAGAATGGGCATATGCGCTTCAACAGGTCGGACAGGAACAATTACAAAAAGGCGGTCATTACGATCTGGATGAATTCTACAAACTAGCTGCAGATGAAAAACTGGTTTTTATTGTTGATGCTCACTTTGAGTTGGTTCCCGGTATTGAGCTTATCCGAACAGGAGGTCACACGCCCGGACACCAAATCGTTAAAATTCAGAGCGAGGGTGATACCGCATATATTTTAGGAGATCTTGTTCCGAGTGAAGATCACCTGAATCACTATGCAATGAAACAGATGGATGTAGAACCGTTGCAATCCAAAAAAGCTAAAACGCTTTTACTCCGACAAGCTTATGAAGAAAATGCGGTATTACTGTTCTATCACTCCATTCACACTAAAGCCGGCAGATTGCTCAAAGATGTTGACCGAAAATATGTACTGGAAGATGTTAAGTGATGGAAAAAAATTAGACTAGTGGGACTTTTATCTTTCTTAATGCTGAAAGCGACTAATAAAACAGTATCTAAAACCAGCTTAAAAAACATAAGCATATCTATTCAAATCGTTAGAAAAAATCCCAAATGAAAAAAACACTACAACTTCTATTTTCTGTCTTACTTTTTTATAGTTGTACAAACAAAAAAACTGAACTCGTACTTTTGGGTACCGTACATCAACCAATCGAAAATTTTACTCCTGATAGTCTTTATAACATTTTAGTTAAGATCGATCCGGACTTAATTCTCGCTGAAGTTGATTCTTCCTTTTTTACTGAAGATTTTAAATTCAACAGAACTTGGGATAGCAATGAGAATATTGCCACCATAAAGTACATGGAGAATTTTGAGGTTGATGTACGTCCTTACGAGTTCACCGGCAGAAATGAATATCGGATAGCTATCGGTGCCCGCCCTACCGACAGCAAAGCAACCGCATTATTAGACAGTTTGTATGTGAATGATCAGCTAAAATCAGAAAACAAAAAAATCTATGAAGAATATCTTTCCGTTAATGATTCATTAAACTCTTTAGTCTATGCCGGAGCAAAAGCTTTTAACAGTTCTCAAACGGATGAGCTTGCTGAAAAAAGACAACACTATCAGTACAAAGAGTTGTTAGAGATCATGAGTCAATATCCTGTGTTTTCTAATACTTTTCATTTTAAGCCAGATGGCGATAGTATTAGTTATGCAGAAGGTTATAAGCGGGCATCTGAGTTTTGGGACTTAAGAAATCAAACAATGGCCAAAAACATCCTACACTTCGTTGATGAATATGAAGGCAAAAGAATAGTGGTGCTAAACGGATTTTTCCATCGCTACTATCTGAACTCATTGATCAAACCAAAACAGGAAGAGCTGGGCTTTGTAGTAAAAGATTTTTATGAGTATTGAATTAAAGCTTATCGGTCAGACGGCTTGGAATCGTCCCACCGAAACTAATTGACTCGCGCTTGTTAATTAATTGGCTTTTATTGATAATAGTTTCAAATTTTTATAAATAGCAATCTTAAAACCTGAGCATAAAATTAGGATATGATGTCCAAAGTGAATCTTATTCTTTTATAATGATCTAATTCTAACATAAATGAGATATACACTAATAATTTTAGCTCTACTCTTTACAGTTATTTCTTGTGAAAAAGAAGCCGCTACATCAGGTAAAGAGCTTCCGAATATAATTTTACTGATCGGCGATGACCAAGGATATCCTTATTTCGGATTTATGGGAGCCGATTATGTAAAAACACCAAACATGGATCAACTTGCAAAAAGTGGCACACTTTTTACAAATGGATATGTTCCTCAAAATCATTGTCGCCCTTCCTTGCAAACCTTAATGACGGGAACATTACCTATCGATTACAATCAGAATTTAGATAGATTAATAGAAGAAAAATCAATTCCTGAAGACTCTATAGTTAATTTTAGGCATCATGCGATGCAATACTTTAAAACCCTTCCAAAGATTTTGTCGCAGAAAGGATACAAAAGCTTTCAAGGTGGAAAATGGTGGGAGTTCAATTACCAAAATGGAGGATTTGATGAAGGAATGACAACTGGTTGGAGTAAAGGCGACAAAGAAAAGAAAGACTGGTTCTTAAAATTTATGGGTGGCGAAGGTAGAAAATTAGCCAGAGCAACTATGGAACCTGTGTATGACTTTGTTGAAGCTAATAAAGAAGATCCATTTTTTATTTGGTTTGCACCAGAGCTTCCTCATTATCCTTTTGATGCACCCGAGAAGTATTATAATATCTACAAGGATGAAGACATGACGGAATCTGCAAAACGTTATTATGCGAATTGCACTTGGTTTGATGATGGGATTGGCGAATTGATGAGATACCTGAAAGAAAAAGATGAATTTGATAATACTCTTTTCGTATATGTTAATGACAATGGTTGGGAACAAGAACCAGGTCAAGAATTCAGACATGATTCATTGAGGTGGCACAATGGTGGTGATAAAGGGAAATTATCTGTTTATGATCAATCATTTAGAACTCCTATTATTTTTTCATGGAATGGAAAAATTGAAGCAGGCAAAAGATCAAATGCCTTGATGCACAGCGCGGATATACCAGCTACAATTCTAGATTATTTAGATATTGTTATTCCGGAGAACTATTTTGGAAGATCATATAAAGCCTTAATTGAAGACACATCAAAAGCAGGCAGGGACATCATCATTGGACAAGCCACACAAATGCGTTCAGAAGATGATATGATGGGCATGAAAATAGAAGCTTATTGGGCAAGAACAGAGAATTGGTTCTTTCAATGGAATATTACATTAGAGACAATAGCTTTATTTGATATGAATGAAGACCCTAATAATGATCATAATTTAGCGGAAACTTACCCCGATATCATAAAAGACTTCAAAGCAAAAATTGAAGCTTGGAAAACAGAAAGAAATCTATAAATTGGAAAAATC
Organism: Balneola sp.; assembly: GCA_965215865.1. Lineage (GTDB taxonomy): Bacteria > Bacteroidota > Rhodothermia > Balneolales > Balneolaceae > Balneola. Next base: position 1,387,744 of record OZ244125.1, on the reverse strand, counting down.
CAAAAAACCTTAGCATGCCAAGAAATCTATTTACTATTGCTTTTCCCTTTTTTATAGCCGTTGCAAGTCTTTCTTGTTCTAATGAAACTGCCGAAAGTACAATAGAGATCCCTTCTCCTGAAAAGTTGGATAATGTTGTTAATTATTACGTTGAAGAAGGATTTTATCCTTTTATCTATGCCCGATTAGAAGATTTGGATGGAAATGTTATTTATGAACATAGCTCCGTGAATGAAAACTTATTGCCTGATACAGAGGTAGATGGAAACACCTGGATTCGAATTTGGTCAATGAGCAAAATAGTTACCATATCGGTTGTATTAGATCTGGTGGAAGATGGCATTCTGACTTTGGATGATCCTGTATCAAAATACATTCCGGAATTTGAAGATCTGCAGGTGGCCGTTTCAAGTGAAGGCAAAAGCTTAACAGAATATGATTGGGGAGCAAGAGAGCAAGGCTGCCCAATTCAGCTGGTACCGAATGATTCTGTAATGACAGTACTCCATTTGATCAATCATGAAGCTGGTTTTTATTATGCCGTAACCGGTATTCCATGCCTCGATTCATTAGTAGCAGAACAAAATCTTCCCACCGCTAAAAATTCCGATGAACTTATAGATCGAATGGCTAAACTACCATTGATCCAGCATTCCGGTTCTGAATATTTTTATGGAACTAATACAACAGTATTGGGCTTGGTCGCTGAAAGAGCTACAGGTAAGGATCTAAGTCAATTAGTTACCGAGCGTGTAACAGAGCCAATGAGTATTCAGGGATTGCAATACGGACTCCCTGACAATGAAAATCTTCTTCCTAAGTTTACAGGAAGAGATTCTATTTTAAGAACGGCAACCAGAGGAGAGTTAGATATATTCGGACCTGATGTACCGGATTATGACCCTGATCATTCTTTGTATTTAGGAGGTGAAGGAATGGTAGCAACAGCAGATGGTTATGCTGATTTTGCTAGAATGCTTTTGCAAAGAGGCGAATTGAATGGCTATCGGTTTTTAAACAGAGAAACCGTCGAAGATATTTATTCGCCACATACCCAACTTGATAGTCCGTATGGATATAATGGCTATAACCTTTGGGTTAGCGGTGATACCATGAGAACAATGAATCAGGGAGAAGCCGGATTATGGATTGGAGGAGGTTATGAAAGCACATACTTTTGGGCTGATCCGAAGCGCAATTTTGTGGGAATTATCATGTCTCAGAATAATGAAGTACACCCTCCGGGATATGAAATGAATGATAAGTTTAGGGCTGAGTTATATCAGCAATTTTGGGAGAATCAGAAATAGATAATGATTAGAAATTAAAGTCTATACCGTGTTTATTTTCTTACTTTTATTGCAAAACTAATCTTCAAATATTATGGCTAATTACATAGACGGATTCGTACTTCCAATTCCGCAAAAACACTTGAACGAATATAGGCAAGTAGCTGAAAAGGTTGCTGAAATCTGGAAGGAATATGGAGCCCTTGGTTATTTTGAATATGTTGGTGATGACTTGAAACTGGAAGGTACCCGCTCTTTCTCTGAACTAGTAAATGCAAATGAAGATGAAGTAATTATTTTTGGATGGGTAGTATTTCCATCTCGTGAAATTCGTGATCGCGCAAATAAGCAGGTTCCCACTGATTCTAGAATGAATGATCTAGTTGCTCCTTTAACTGATCCTTCACGAATGATTTTTGATGCCGGACGAATGGTTTACGGCGGATTCAAGCCTCTTGTTCAATCAAAAAGTGATCAAAGGTAAACTCTTACCAGGCTCCAAATACTGCTTTATAAGAATCACACAAAGATAGAGAGAGCTCTTCGATATCCCTCATGAATTATATTTTTGATCCTATCTACTCTAAACTCAGATCATTATCGGTCGGACGGCTTGGAGCCGTCTGACCGATGCCGTAGAAACGGAATAAATAATAACCTAACTCAAAAAACTCTCAATCAGGTCTTCAGGATGGCTGGTTGGAGTAACTGGAAAATCAAACCATTCTTCAATGTCTTTTTCGAGCCCTTCATTATTCAAATAAGAATTTAAAGCTCGGTTTAGCCCCTGCGTGTATGTGGTATGCTCTGTCCCCTCGGGATCTTCGTGCCACAGATCATTCTGAGCAAATCCATGGAATTCCGGTCCGGTTATTTTTATCCCGAATTCATCCGGATTATTTCCAATCGGACTGTGAACCGTTGTTGTGAATAGGTGCCAAAAGCCCGACTGGATACAATTTTTCTCGAATAACTGCCTTACAACCTCCAAAGAGTCAATGGTTTCCTGCTGAGTTTCGGTTGGAAATCCATACATCAAATAAGCATGAACCATGATCCCGTTTTCAGAAAAGTTATTGGTTACTCTGGTAACCTGAGCGATATCGACTCCCTTTTTCATCTTCCCCAATAATCTGTCTGAAGCTACTTCCAACCCTCCTGTAACAGCAATACAACCTGCTTTTGCCATTAATTCGCACAACTCAAAATTGAACGTCTTCTCAAATCGTATGTTGGTCCACCAAGTGACTGACAGGTCTCTTTTTATCAACTCCTTTGACATCGCCTTCAACATTTTTGGCGGAGCAGCTTCATCAACGAAATGGAATCCTGAAATTCCTGTATCATCTATAATTTTTTCGATCTTATCGACTAAGATTTCTGCCGTTGTATTTTGGTAATTCCCAATGTAATCCAGACTCACATCACAAAAGGAACATTGTCTCCAATAACATCCGTGAGAGATCGTCAATTTATTCCATCTTTTATCCGTCCACATACGGTGCATAGGATTTACCACATCCAGAAAAGAGACATATTTGTCGTAAGGTAATCCTAAATAATTCGGTGCAGGCAGATCCTGATGATGGTGAATAGTATTTGGTAGCTTGTTCTTATAAACAACTTTCTCATCTTCTAAAACATAGGTTCTTTCCAGCTCATCTATTTCAACCTTTCCGTCCAGATATTCGAGCATTTTCAGTAAAGGCCCTTCCCCATCGTCTAACGAAATGAAATCAACGATCTCGAAAATTCTTGGATCTTCTAAACTGCGTAATTCGGTATTGCAATATCCACCGCCAAAAGCTACCTGAATATCCGGATAGAGCTGTTTAATGAATTGAGCGCATCGTAGTGCTGCAAATAAATTTCCGGGGAAAGGAATAGTAAAGCCAATCAGATTTGGAGCATAGGTCTCGATCTGTTCTTCCAGAATATTCAACATCTCGTCTTCAATAAGCGTAGGCTGATATCTCAAAAATTCGTCTAACTGATCAAAACTACTGGCTGATGTGGAAATCTGTTCGGCGTACTTTGTGAATGCAAAGAATTCATCCACATTCGCCTGAATAAAATCTCCAATTTCTTCAATAAAAAGCGTTGAATAATGCTTTGCCTTATCGATAATGCCTTCATCTCCCTCTTCCCATTTGATCTCTGTGTTCACGTCCTTCAGTCTATGACCAACAGCTAGAAAATCAGATTCTAGGATCTCATGAGCGGTTTCGATGTCGTTCTTTTGAAGAAACCCAATGACTTTATCAACTCCGGAAATGTATTGTTCTTTCATTTCCCGCATTTCAGGGTAGAGATCATTTCCCAGATCATCAGCTTCCTGGAAAATATCGGCCAAGAACTCAGCTGTAAATACGGAAGTAAAAAGCTCAATACTCAGATCACAATGTGAAACAGAAACATCGTGTTCTTCCAAAAACCCTTTCAGATAAGCAGTTGCGGGATATGCCGTATTCAACTGAGTAAATGGTGGCGTAACTAAAAGGAGTTTTGTTTGCATGGTTTAAATATAATGCTCTTTTGGAAGAAAAATTTACCCTGCCCTACTCTTTTCAATCTTCTCCGGCGGACATAAATGTCCTTCTAGCGTAAAATTAATTCCGTAAAAAGAAACTTAATCAAGTAGAGCTTAAAACAACCAAAATATCATCTCGAAAGCTTATTTTAGTAGCTTGTCAATAAATTATTGAACACTGAAACTTGAATTTTGGAAATTGGATATTGAATTTTGGCTTTAGCCTTATTTATTCATCGAGATCAGAAACTCTTCATTCGTTTTCGTGCCTTTGATCTGCTTCAGTAAAAATTCCATCGCTTCAAATGCATTCATTTGTGTCATGTAGCGACGAAGCAGCACCACCTTCTCTCTTTCCTCATCGGCAACAAGTAATTCTTCACGACGAGTTCCACTTCGGAATACATCTATAGCCGGGTACATTCTGCGATCAGAAATACGACGGTCGAGTACAATTTCCATGTTACCTGTTCCTTTAAACTCTTCAAAGATCACATCGTCCATTCTGGAACCGGTATCTACCAAAGCTGTTGCAAGAATAGTTAAAGAACCACCATTTTCGATATTACGGGCAGAACTGAATAGTTGTCTCGGGATCTTCAACGCTTCTGAGTCCACACCACCACTCATGGTTCGTCCTCTGTTGCTTGCTTTTACGTTGTAAGCGCGTGCAAGACGGGTAATGGAGTCGAGTAGCAAAATAACATCGTGACCACTCTCCACCAATCTTTTGGCTTTCTGGAAGGTGATTTCAGCAAGATCGATATGGTTTTCAGGTTTTTCATCAAAAGTAGAAGCAACTACTTCTGCACCTTTAACCGTGCGTTCCATTTCGGTTACTTCTTCAGGTCGCTCATCGATCAAAAGAATTAAGATCTTTGCGTCCGGATGATTAGTTGCCACTGCATTTGCAATACCACGAAGCAAAGTAGTTTTACCTGTTTTAGGTTGTGCAACGATCAATCCACGCTGACCCTTTCCAATTGGTGCGAAAAGATCAATAAAACGTGTAGAATAATTACTTGGATCAAACTCCATCACATAACGTTCATCAGGATGGATCGGGAGCATATCGTCAAACTCCTGGCGATTATCCATATCACGAGGAATTCGCCCGTTCACTCCTTCTACCCTCAATAAAGCAAAATAACGTTCGCCAACTTTTGGTGGACGAATAATACCGATTACACAATCACCACTTTTAAGTCTGAATCTTTTGATCTGAGACGGCGATACGTAAATATCGTCCGGACTGGCTTTGTAGTTATAATTTACCGATCTCAGGAAACCGTAACCATCCGGTAAAATTTCTAAAGTTCCTTCATTGAACAGGTACTGGCCTAATTCCGGCTCCAGCTCTTTAATACGTTCTTCCAGTGTTTCCGCTTCCGATTCAGGAAGAAGATCGTGTTCCTGCTTCTTCTTATTTCGGTTATTGTTGTTGTGGCGGGGCTTTTTATTTTCTTTAGGCTCTTCTTTCTTTTTGTAAGAAACGATATGAGAATCGCCGCCATAGGTAGCTAGTTCATCATTCTTTTGAGAAGAGTTGCTACCATTTTCTTCCTGCTTTTCCTTTTTTGCTTCTCTTTCAGGCTCTTCTTCTTTCTTAGTCTTTTTTGCCTCTTTAGCTTTTTTCTCTTCCTTTGCCTTTGTGGGAATCACATCCTTTGGAATCGGAGGTCGCTCACTTTTAGGTCTGAGTTTAACCGTTATACCTTTAGGTTTAGAGCTGGAAACTTTACGGATATTATCAATCAATTCCTGCTTTTTAACGCCGGTTACCCTTTTAACACCAATCATTTTGGCGAGGATCTTTAACTCGGGTAATTTCTTCTTCTCTAAGGATTCCAATTCCCCAGCCGTTAGATTTACGGTCTGATTATCTGACATAAAAAATTGTGGATATTATTATTGTATAAATAATGATTCTTACTGAGTTTGGGATGAACTTCACATTATCAATTTTGGATAATTCCTGCGAAGCTCTATCAGGTAAGGAAAGATTGATGGGACTAACAATTACTAACCCATCGCTTAACTGTACTGTAAAAGTAAAAACTTCCTGTAAAAATAACTAATGAAGTCTCAAATTCCTTTAAAATACTTTTGTAGGTGTTTTCATCTATCTTCTCTGCTGACATTCTCTGTTTAATATCTTTAAACGATGCTGCACGTTCTGTATTTAATTCGTAGTAAAATTTATGCTCTCGTTCTTTAATAATTTCAATAACTTCAGGTACTAATTTATCTTTCATCAGAGAAAAGATTATTACTCCTTGCTCTCCCCCAAAGCCATCCATTGTCTTGAGTGTGGATGTAAGTGCCTGAACGTTATGAGCTCCGCTAAAATACCAATTCTTGTTTTCATCCAGCTTCTCAAACCGAGCCGGAACGCCTTTGAACTCTTCAAAAGCTTCCACCAGAGCATTTTTAGAAACCGGGAGTTTATCCTCTAAAACTTTTACCGATTGATAAACTGCAGCAAGATTCCATTTATTAACTTCTTCCAGTAGCCGGGTTTGAACAGAAAGTGATTCATTTTTTAATGAGAATAAACCTTTATCAAATTCGGGAATCAACTCTCTTACTTTGAAGGCTTTTGCACTCTTCTTTTCCGCAATTCCGCTAATTACAAATTCGTTCTCTCTGGTAATATTTCCCAATACTACCGGCTTCTCTGACTTGATAATTCCGGCTTTCTCTTTTGCGATTTCAGCTTCTGTCGCTCCAAGAATATCCTGATGATCTAAACCTATACTTGTAATTATTGAAGCTTCTGAATCAATGATATTGGTAGAGTCTAACCTCCCTCCTAATCCTGTTTCAATAATTGCAATATCAACTTCTTCTTTCGCAAATAACCAAAAAGCCAACGCTGTGCTTATTTCAAAGTAAGTCAACGGAGTTTCTTCAAGTTCCTTTGAATAGGATTGAAAAAACTTAAGAATCAGTTCATCCTGAACTTCTTCTCCACTGATCCGAAATCGTTCGTGATATCTGAACAGATGTGGGGATGTAAATAATCCTGTTTTATAATCTGCTTTTCGATAAACAGCTTCCAACAAATGACATGTAGTTCCTTTTCCGTTCGTTCCGGCAACGTGGATGGATGGAAATGAATTTTGAGGATCACCAATCGATTTACAGAATTTGGTGATATGCTCTAATTCAAAGTTAGATGCCGACGCTCCCTTATCCTGAAATTTCGGGATCTTATCCAGGTATTCCCATACCTCTTTAATATTGTTGAATGTGTTCATTTAAGGAAGTTTAGAGCTATTTTATAAGATTCTAAGGTAAGATGAGTACTCTATAAGTTAATTATTTCGTTGACAATTTTAGTATTGATAGTTCAAAAAAACCGCTCTTAGTAATTAAGACGGAGAAGTGACTACCCTTTGTTCTATGTACTTTTGTGCCGACAAAAGTACCAAAAACTCCCGACAAGAATTATTGGCGCGAACTCCATTACACCGACTAATCATTACAAAAGGTCTTCTTTCATATGATGCATATTCAAGAATCAGCCTGAGTGTAATGATTGCTCCTGCGGAGCCGTCGATTCCATTACGTTCTTAGCTCGCCAATAATTCTAAGTTCGGTCTAGTTGAAAGCCTTTTTCTGAAATCGTCTGGGTTATAAACAGGGCAGTTTTTGTCAGCGAATGGCCTAACATCTACAAGGATGACCATATTCTAGAAAATTCAACTAAGTAGTTTCTCTTTATATACTTTAAAATCATCTTTTAGCTTTTCAACTATGGAATGATCAGTTTTATAGGAAAAGTCATCAATTTTCGATGTTGGTTTAATCTCCATTACTGAATTCGTACAAAAAACTGATTCAGCAATATAAACCTCTTCCAATTTGAATTCCCCTTCAACTAACTCTAATTCAGAAGCCTGATTTATTAATTCAATTAAAATTGACCTTGTTACACCGGGTAAAAGATCACAATTTACAGATGGAGTAAAAACCTGACTTCCTTTTATCCAGAAAATATTTGAAATGGTTGTCTCGCTGATATTTTTATCAATAGTGAACATCAAAGCATCATCCCCGCCCTTCTTTTTGGCTTCTTGTGCTGCTTTTATATAATTGATGGAATTACTGAGTTTAACTTTTCTTTCTAAAGCGATGGAAGGAATAGCTGGAATCGAAACTGTTTTTAGATTGAGCGATTCCGGTCGTTTCGGAATTGGATGATTTGAAATAATGAACCCTGAACGATCAGAAATATCAAAATAGCCCGAACTTCCTTCTCTGTAGCATTGTATCCGAACTACAGAATCTTCGTCTTCAATTACATTCTCTTCCAACAACTTTTGAACCTCTGACTTTATTTGACCTTTTGTCAGATCAAGATTCATTTCCAGATACTCCAAACCGGATTGGAGTCGGGCAAAATGATCTTCAAAATGCAGGAATTTACTTTTGTAGCTTACAAACGTTTCAAAACAGCCATCACCATAAGAAACTGCTCTTGAAGTTGCAGGAATCGAAGCTTCTTCTTGGGGAATTAAGGTTCCATTTATGTTAATAAAACGACTCATTCAGCTAGTTTACTTCTCAATAAACTGTACCCTGCATTCTCCTGATATCCAACGTGAGCGTATTTCAAAGCTCCTTTTTTATCTAATAAAACATAAGACGGGATCCCGGGAACCTTGAGTTCATTATACAAGGAAGCTCCGTCTACGTGCACAAAACCATCTAGAAATTTAGTGTTTGAGATATCATCGGTTGCATCCAGAACCAAAGCTGAGATCACTACCAGCGAATCCGTTTGATCCTGAAGTGTATATATTTCCTGAAGTAGCAGATCAGATTTTTCGGACCAACTTGACCAGAAAACCACAACAATGTCATTTCCTTTGTACTGATCGATAGAAACCGAATCACTTTCATTAATAAGCAGCAACGGTTTACTAAGTAATGAATCACTTTCCTGAATGGCTTCAATAAATCGCTCTTTTTGAGTTTCTTTGTATCTCAGTGAAGAAAAAACGATAGCTAAGGCTGTGAACACAGCTACTACCGCCATAAAAGCCGGGAAATATTTGGTATCTAATCTCATGGCCTGAAATTAAGGAAATCTGTCTTCAATGATTAGCTAATTCAAAAAGAATATTTTTGAAATCACTTAGCTTTTATTACTACGGATGTAAGTGGATCGACTATAATTGAATCCGAATTGATCTTTATCCCTGATACTTCAGATACAGATTCAGTTCCCGCTTCATCAGAATCTACAAGCACAGTTCCTGAAGAAAGATCGATATTTAAAGAGATCGTTCTTTGTTCTGAATCTGCATTTACAATAACATAATAGATCTCTTTTGTAGTAGATTCAGCTTTGAATATCAATAACAGATCTTCTTCTTTGATGTCTTTACTTTCTATCAATGTTACATTTTCTGAGACTAGCTTTTCATTTCCTAATCGAAATGCATCTGTGGATCTTCTCAAAGCCACAAGACCGCTTGTGTATTCCATGGTTTGTTTGTGAATTCCTTCCTCAGTCACCTTATCCCAATCAAACATATTCACTGCGGATGAAGCGTCGTAGGAGTTTCGAATCAAATAAGGATATTCAAACTCATCTGCTTTCATAAATTCTCTTTCTGGTGGAGTTGAAGAAAACCACTGTTTGGTTCTCCCGTATTCCTGACCGGCATGTAAAAAGGCTGCTCCTTGACTGGTTAACACAATTGTATTGGCTAATCTGATCCTTTTATGAATTTCTTCTTGGTGATCTTTCGGATCTTTTTTGATCGAATAAGCGATCATGTCATGAAGGGTAAGTCCATCGTGCACAGATACATACTGCAGAACATCTCCCGGATCATCTTCAGTCATATTATCAGGTTTGGCAATTACATTATTGAAGATGTTTTGAATTGGTCTTGCACCGCCTGTAACAAACCTAGGTTCGCCTTCAATACCATGGCCGGATTTCAATTCATTTCTGATCTCATCAGAAAAACACACGACGCTGTTGGTTTGATCCATCCAATCCTGGTCGGCTGGAGTAACTGATTCTCCATCATCACCGGCAAAAGTTCTCCAGCACTCTCCAACCATAAGAATATCCGGATTGATCTTTTTGGCGTCATCATAGGCAATCTGAATAGTTTCAGCATCAAGATCTCCCATAAGATCGTATCTAAAACCATCCACTTTGTATTCTTTTGTCCAGTAGAGAATTGAATCGACGATCAGTTTTCTCGCCATTGCGTGAGTAGAGCCCGGTCTCCCTCCCCCATAACTTTGTTTCGCAATACCTTTTGCATCCATAAAGTGATAATAGCCCGGAACGATATCTTCCAAAAATTCCAGTCTGGCGGTGTGATTATAAACCACATCCAAAGTAACACCCATTCCTTTTGCATGGATGCTTTTAATGAGCTCTTTCAATTCTTTAATTCGCAATTCCGGATCGGTTGGATCGACGGAATACATTCCTTCCGGAGAAAAATAATTGTCTGGGCCATAACCCCAGTTATAGTTGGCTCCTAATTCATAGTTTAAATTCCGCTCCCGATCTATTTCATCTGAATATGTGTAACTGAGTACCGGAAGCAATTGAATATGAGTTATTCCAAGATCCTTTATATAATCGAGTCGCTCAGAAAAAGCAGCATATGTACCGTAAGGAGCTTTTGTTTGAATATCGGGATCAACGGAAAGATCCCAAACATGCGCTTCCCAAATAATGGCGTCTTCTCGTTTTTCATATCCTTCAATTTGTGCAAAATCTAAACTTGGTCCGGTGGAAGACTGATCTACAATTGCGCCTCTGGGAGTAAAAAATGTTTCTCGTACTGTTTCTGCCATTGATTTAGCATAGGGATCCATTATTTCTTTAGTTACTCCGTAATTAGTTACAGAATAGGTGTAATACTTTCCCTTTAGGTTTCCGGGAACAGAAGTATGCCAGACTCCCTTTTCTTTTCTGCTTAATTCAATTTTTTCATAGGGTTCTTCATCCAATCCCTTTTCATACAAATTCAGAACAACTTTTGAAGCGAGTGGAGCCCATAATTTAAAGTCAGTTTTATTCCAATTATAGAATGAGCCTAATTCTCCATCGTACGTATAAAGCTTGTCGATAGCTTTCCAATGAGGTTGAGCCTGCTTTTCTGAATCTCCGACTTTAACTACATATTTTTTAGTGAAGTCCAAAGCCTGATTCATAGTAAGACGATATTCATTAGATTTTATTTCCTGAATATCGGAAACGGGAACAGACTCTTCTGTTGAAACTATCACAATCTTACTTACATCGAAGTGGTCATCAAGTTTTACTACTATGTGTTTCTCACTCGTTATAAAAGCAGAAATTAAATCTTCATTTTCTTGGCTATATATGGTGCCTGAAAAAACTAAAGCTATAAGAACAGAATAGAGTACTTTCATTTTAAATATGGTGAAATCAGATTGAGTTTTTTTCCTTCAGAATCTCGATAGATCAGAAAATCGGAATCAGTAGAAATAATTACAGAATTTTTATCATTTTCAAACATTGCCAGTAGGTTTGCATCGGCAAATGCGCATGGCACATCATTGTATTTATTCATTACATCCAAAACGAATCTCTGATTTAAAGAAAATGGATCTTGAATTTCTAAAAAGCCACTATTTATCATTTTCATAAGCCCCTCCTCCCCTCGATTAGATTGCTTCAAAAGAAAGAAGGCTTCTGTAATTACTGCCGTATTAGTTTTTAATGAAGCACTAATTTCAGAAAAAACAGACTTAATCCAAGTATGATGATATTCTCTCTTGTCGATGAAAGAGACTAACGGACCGGTATCAAGAAAGGCTGTCTTTGCCAAAATCTTCCATGTATTTAGGATTGGTTGAAAGATCTCCCGGGCCATCAGCTATACCAACAATATGTTGCAATTTTTCTAATGTTGATCCCGGCTTGGCTACGATCTCGTATTCTGTAACCTGTTCATTAACTGCATTCATTACAGCTTCTTTTTTAGAAACACCTTTTCTTTCAGCAAGTAACTCGATCTTCTGCTTTTCTTCGGGAGTTAATTTCATCCCAAACCAAACAATATCTTTGTCTTTCTTTGCCATAATGATTACCTAAAAATAACAGTTGCAACTAATTTAAGTAAAAGTTGCAACTATTCAAATCGCTACTACTGCTACTTAATAGCTTCCTCTTCTGTAATAAGGAAGTTACTGAAGGCGGCGATTGCTAAACAAACTCCTGCAAGAAGCATTGTTCCTATGGTAGCTTCTCCAAAGATCGTTTTATAGAGGAAATTGATCCCTCCCAAAGCTGCAATAATCTGTGGAATTACTATAAACATGTTAAAGAGTCCCATATACAATCCCATTTTCTTTGGATCTATACTACTCGAAAGCATGGCATACGGCATGGAGAGAATACTTCCCCAAGCGATTCCCACACAAACAAAACTCAAATTCAGCATTCCGGTATTTTCCGGAGAAACGAAGTACATACTTATAAATCCTAGTCCACCAACTAAAAGCGATCCAAAATGAACCAACTTTCTGTTGATTCTGATCTTACTGGTAACAAAGGTTAAAAGCAGCGCAAAAAACATGGAAGACAATCCATAGGTCCCCATATAAGAACCAACAAGATTTGCAGCGTTGTTATAGGCAACATTGGCTGTATCAAAATCTACTGCATCGGGCATTGGAACAGGAGCCAAAAAAGCGTGTTCTGTTAGTGCAGGAACAGCAAAGCTCCACATCGTAAAAAAAGCGAACCAGCTAAAAAACTGAACTACCCCTAATTTTCTCATTACAACCGGCATACTACCGATGTTTGAAAAGATCTCCTTTACTCCGGTAAAAAATCCCGAATTTTCTTTTTTCTCTTTCTCGAATGCTTCCATGTCTTCCGGTGGATATTCATCAGTTGTGAAAATCGTCCACAGAATACTTGATATGAAAACAAAAGCGCCTATTCCGAATGCAACTTTTACGGACATTGGTACTACTCCGGGAGCAGCATCATTTGCAACACCAAGCTGACTCACCATCCAAGGCAAGTTACTGGCAATCCAAGTACCGATACCAATGATCAGCGTTTGTACCACGAATCCATAAGAACGTTGTGATTCCGGAAGCTTATCTGCTACAAGAGCTCTGAACGGTTCCATACTAATGTTTATGGATGCATCAAGAATCCATAAACAACCTGCAGCAACCCAAAGAATAGGTGAATGAGGAACAAATAATAAAGTGATTGAACTAAGAATTGCCCCAATCAGGAAATAAGGTCTGCGGCGACCAAATTTTACGCTCCAGGTGCGGTCACTTAAGTACCCGATAATTGGTTGAACTAATAATCCGGTTAACGGAGCCGCTATCCAAAGCAATGGAATATCATCTTTAGCAGCACCCAATGTTTGGAAAATCCGGGACATGAATCCACCTTGAAGTGCAAATCCAAATTGGATTCCCAGGAACCCAAAACTCATATTCCATATTTGCCAAAAACTCAGGCGTGGCTTAGTATCTTGTTGCTGCTCAGACATATATCTTCCTATTGTTGTTTAAGCGTTGAAATAATGAACCACTCGTTTGCCGGTAATTCTATCGTTGAAAAATCAGTTACTCCTTCAACAACTCCGTATACGGAATATGTTTCGTGACTCCAATCAGGAAAGCTAATCATTGTAGCTTCCGTATTATTATTGATAGCTACCCAAATCTCATGATCTCCTTTCTTTCTTTTAAAAGCATAAGTGCCCTCAGGTGATTCGACTCTGATTGTTTCTCCACCAAAATCCCCGTTCCAAAGTGCTTCATTTTCTGTATTCAGATTCAGGAGCATATTATAAAAATCAGCATATTTATACTCTTTCCACTCAATTTCGTCTTTTTCGAAGAACTCCAATCGTTTATCCAAATCACTTTCCTGTCCGTTATAGATCAATGGCATTCCTTTCACGGTAGCGGACAACACAGCAAAATTCTCAAAATTATCACCATACATTTCAGGATCTGTTCCATTCCATGAATTCTCATCATGATTGGAAGTAAAATACATTCTGTATGCATTGTCAGGAAAGCGTTTACTGTCTCTTTCAAAAAGTGAGTCCAGGTCTTCGAAAGTTTGTTCTCCTTTAGCGATCTCACGAATTACATGAGCATATTCCCATGCATAATTCATATCAAAAGCTTTGTGAAGTAATTCAGGTTCTCCATCTTCAGCTAGCATAAATACCGGCTTTATCTTATCTAATTCTACTCTGGCGTTTTCCCAGAAATCTGTTGGAACCATTCCTGCTACGTCACAACGATACCCGTCTATATCAAATTCTCTAACCCAGAATTCGAGAGCATCTAACATTGCCGCACGCATCTCTTCGCTTTCATAATTCAACTGAATAACATCTGACCAATCCGTTCCTCTTGGAGGCATAAAGTTTCCATCTTCTGTCAACTCATACCAATCTTTGTTTTCAGTCCATGGATTATCCCAAGCTGAATGATTAGCAACCCAGTCAATGATCAGCTTAAAACCTTGCTCATGAGCTGCATCTACCAAATTTTTAAAATCTTCTTTTGTACCAAAGTTAGGATTTACTTTTTTGTAGTCAGCTACAGAATAATAACTCCCTCTGCTTTCTTCTGTTTCTTTCCTGTTGATCTTACCAATCGGATGAATAGGCATCAGCCACAAGATCTTAACACCCATTTCTTTTAATCGCGGAAGATCTTCCTGAAAAGCTTTGAATGTTCCTTCTTCAGAATACTGACGGATATTCACTTCATAAATATTCGCATTTTTACTCCATTCAGGATGAACTACCTGACTTTGTTTTTTCTCAACCGGTTTTTCTGTCGGAGAACAGGCCGCAAATACCGAGGCAGCAAAAATGGATAAAAGTAAAGTTCGCTTAAGCATATTTATTTTTTAAAGCGTTAAAATTTCAAATGAATTTGAAGGTAAAGTCACAGTCAAAGTATTTCCTTCAACTGAAAAAGAATTACCAAAATGATTTGCCAAACTTGAATAATCAAAACCCGGTCTCAGGTCAACTGAAACTTGTTGTTGTGTTTTGCTTTTGTTGAAAACTACAATGGTTTGCTGAGCAAAATAAGCTCTGGAATATGCCATAACATCATCTTCAACTTTGTGGAATTGAAAGTCACCAAAAAGAATGGACATTTCTGAAGTTCTCAGCTCCGACAATTTTGAATAGATACTTCTGTTCCTCAGCTCAAGCTGACTTAATTCAGAATCCTCAAATCGCATCCATCTTCTGTTATCAGGATCGTTGGCGCCGGGCATTCCAAATTCGTCTCCCATATACGTAACCGGAATTCCGGGAATAGTCAGATTAAAAGCCAGAAGTAAACTTAGTCGGTCATAAGCAAAAGCTTGAGGTGAACCGATCTCTCTGGTCCATCCTGCTAGCTTAGAATCTTCATTCCATTTTACTTCGCCACTGGTTAACGTTATGAATCGAGGTTTGTCATGATTTCCTGAAATGACACCCATCATATTGTGATAACCAAAGTAATTGAAGCTTTCCTGAAGTTGGCTTTGTAATCCTTCAAAAGAAAGATCCTGACCAAAGGCGTTCAATCCTGCATCGTACATGCTGAAATCGAACTGACTTTCAAGCATTCCGGAGTTGATATAACTAGCCACCAACTCACGACTTCCATAAGTCTCTCCTACCTGAAATACTTGTCTGTTTTCCGGAACTACAATTTCTTCTTTTACTTTTCTGGTCAATGTTCTCCAGAACTCTAACTGAATGTGCTTTGTGGCGTCATGACGAAAACCATCCAATTCATATTCTTCAACCCAGAATAGTGCTGAATCTGTCATGGTTTCTATTACTTCAGGATTTGAAAAGTCCAGCGAAGGCATGAAAGTATCAAACCAAGTTGTAAGTCGCTGCTCATCCCATAATTCTGTATTCATTCTTCCATCCGGCAGATACAGATCAGTTGCCCATTCAGGATTTCTTTGATAAACCGGATGATTTTTATGAACGTGATTGGCTACATAATCGAGAATCACAGCCATACCATTTTCATGGGCTACGCTAAGTAATTCTTTAAACTCTTCTGATGTTCCGAATCGATCATCAATTTTAGAAGATGAGATTGGCCAGTATCCGTGATAACCCGAAAATTTAGTTTTAACACCACCTTTGTCCCATAATCCCCATGCATCTTCCGGGTTTTGGGAAATGGGTGAAAGCCAAAGTGCATTTACATTGATCTTTTCAAAATATCCATCTTTGATCTTTTGCGTAATTCCGGCAAGATCTCCACCATAATAATTGGCTTTTGGATGTATATCTGGATCATCAACTTTTCTGGTGTTTGATGGATTTCCATCTTTGAATCGATCAATAAGAACAAAATACATATTCCAAGCTCTTACGTCCTTACGGGAAAGACTTTCTGAACCATCCAGAACTTTGCCGTTTTCCAAAGGAATAAGCACATCGTTTGAAATCCCGTTTTCATTGAAAGTCCATGCTCGAATATGCGTTCTCCCTTCAAGATCAGAATTCTCGGGTAAATACACTCTGATGATATCATCCTTAAATTCTGTTTTCAGCTGATGATTTTCCCAAAGTGCGATTACATTTTCAGCTTCATCGGATTGCAGATATACTCGTTCGTCTGAAAAGTCATACGTATCTAATTTCGGCTTTTCAGCATCAGTATTACCAACTGTAAGCAGATTATTAAATCCACCCATCCCATTAGAAACAGTTTCTGAATTAGATGGATCTTTCATTTCCTCTCCATCAATTACATACAGATATTGATATAAACCTTCGTTCACCAACATGCTGAAAGTCCAGGTCCCATTTTCTTTTTTGAAATCCGAAGCATTAGGATTCCAGGCATTCATCTCTCCTTTTACCTGAACCAGATCATAGTCTTTGTCCTCTATGCTGAAAG
The DNA here is from genome assembly GCA_965215865.1 of Balneola sp. GTDB lineage: Bacteria > Bacteroidota > Rhodothermia > Balneolales > Balneolaceae > Balneola. The sequence goes on along the minus strand of OZ244125.1, from coordinate 1,370,992 downwards.
TTACTTCCTGTTTTGAAGTTTTCTTGAGCAAAATGTCATAGGAAACATCGCCATCATGAAAAGAAATGATATCAAGTTTTCCGGAAATATCTCCCTTTAAAACTAATTCTGAATTTCCATCAGTCAAATAATGAGTGATTGTTGACGGAGTAGAAATGTTTTCAATGGCAGAAGGATCCATGAAATAGTCTTCCATAATCACAACTGTGGAATCATATCCTAAAGTAATTGGAGATCCCAACCCAACGATCTGATCTCCATAATTGATATTACTTTCTGAGGAGCATCCCCAAATCAAAAACAGTACTACTAACCCGGTTAATTTCCTCATGCTATGCTTTCTAAATTATTTTAGTAATGTCATTTTCTGAACTTGCACCGTATTTCCGGCTGTAAATCGGGTGAAATAAACCCCACTTGAAAGTGATGATGCATCAAATGTTAATGTATGTGTCCCAACAGATTTTCTGCCATTAAAAAGCGTGGCGACTTTTCTTCCTAGTATGTCAAAGACTTCCAGTTTAACTACTCCCGTCTTCGCAACATCAAACTTGATGTTTGTAGTTGGATTGAACGGATTTGGATAGTTGTTGTAAAGCTTAAATGTTTCAGGACCTTCGCTCGGTAATTCTTCATTTGAAGTTGCTATTCCCGTTTCCGGAGTTTCAAATTGTTTGGTCGTATATACTTTGAATTCACCCGGTTCTAATCGAATTGATTGCTCTGCATCTGTTACTTCGTACTCTGATCCGTCAAAATAATCGTACCAGGTTCCAAGTTGAGGGAAATCCCCCGTTGTTGTGATTGCAGTAACATCAAAATTTCCAACTACAACCACATCAGTGTCTGAATGCTCAAGAATAATTCTTTTTATACGATTTGATAAAGCGTAGGTGGTATTTTCAGGCTCAGTGAAAGCCGGACTACTATTACGAAGATTGATCAGAGCAGCCCATGTTTTGTACAGCTTAACTCTTTCCGTTCCTTTGATATTCCAATAGTCCCAACGAATTGGCTTATTTGCAACTCTACCGGGAGCACTAGCCGGACAATCTTCAGAATCATTCAAACATTGTTCGCCATTATTACCATATCCATATCCTACTTCACCAAACTGCCAGATCATCTTAGGTCCCGGCAGAGTAAAGAAAAAAGCACCGGCAAGTTTTTGCCTGCCTAAAGCTGTGTTTAATTCTCTGATGTTGTAGTCTCCTGATGAGTTTCCAAAACTGATATTTTTGAACATCAACCATTGCTCATCATGACTTTCCATATAACCGATCAATCTTTCTTCCTGAAATCCTCTTGATTCAGAAAGTACTCCATATAGATTTGAGTTAGTCGTGTAACCCATCGTTGCTTCATTATATGGGTGGTTCATCTTTCCCCAAAGCATAATTCCCTTTCCTTCGTCGGTGCGGTAATCCGCCCACTGCTTTTCTTCATTTGAAGTCCCTAAATGCTCGAAGATAACATAAAAATCAGGATCGGCAGCCCACTGATAATCAGCGTACTTTTTCAGAAGATCGACTCTATCTTGCTGATAAGAGCTTGTACATCCGTTTCCTGCCGGACTACAATTCTGTGTAAACCCTTTGGTAAGGTCCCATCGGAAACCATCAATATTATATTCATTGATCCAATGTTCGATCATTTTTTTATTGTAATACTGAGTCCCGGAATACTGATGATTGAAGTCATTAAACACATTGAACTCATGTTTCGCTTCCACATTGAAATATGGATTACTTCCAACTTCATACATTCTGTATAATGAATTTTGTCCGGTAGCGTGATTCATTACCACATCCAAAATAACTGCTATTCCTCTTTTATGAGCTTCATCAATAAACTCTCTGAACTTATCAGGAGTACCGTAATATTTATCTAATGCAAGATGGAAACTTGGGTTATATCCCCAGCTCTCATTTCCGTCAAATTCATTAACCGGCATAAGCTCAATGGCATTTATTCCCAGTCGATCCAGATAATCCAGTGTATCAATTAAAGATGCATAGCTATGGTCAGCCAGGAAATCTCTTACCAAAAGCTCATAGATTACCAGGTCTTCTTTTTGAGGTCTTTCATAAGAAGTTGCTTCCCATTGGTATGGAGTTTTTCCCGGAAACAGAACACCTACATAGTTTGTAGTTTTGCCATTGGGATACTCTTTTAAATTTGGAAATATGGATTCAGAAATGAAATTATCATCATTAGGGTGGAGTACTAACTCTGAATAAGGATCAGCGATTCTTAAACTCCCATCAATTTCATATTGGAAGCCATACTCTTCTCCCGGAGTTAACCCGGTAATCTCAGTCCAGAACCATACGCTGTCTGCTTTCAGTGAGTCTTTCTTCATTTGGTAGTTGAAATCCAATTCCCAATCCGAAAAATCTCCAACTACAAACACTTCCTTTTTACTGGGAGCAAAAAGTGATAAAGTAACCGACGTTCCGTTTTCTCCATAAGTTATTCCGTCTTCAAGTCCGGATGGTCTGGTTTCCATAACTGCTCCGTCAGTAACAATGATATTAACAGAAGTTGAGTCTACTTCACCTGCCCCGTCATCACCTATAAGATCAAATTTATAATTCCCTTCTGTTGCTGACGAAAATGAGTAACTCACTGTATCAGAGACAGAAGTTTGAGCAACTTCAGTACCATTCTGTTTCAAACTCAAATTAAGGTTTCCGGCCGGAGAATTTCCAATCCCTTCGATCTCAATTATTTCATTTGTTTTGACAATCTTAGACCTTTCTCCCGGATTCAAAAATTGTACAGATACTTCATTCTCAAATAGCTCAAGGAAAATATCTTCGCCTCCCGAAGCCCTTCCAACCTTGTCAGGTGCTCCGGCTCCGTCAAGCGTACCTCTGAACAGCAACGTTATTTCTTCAGCTTTATCCGCAGCCGAAACATTATAAAACTCCCTTACTGAAGATGGATATTTGAATTCCCATTTATCATTTCCAAGAGATGTAGCTTTCAATTTTTCGGGATAGGATTCCCATCCGGATTGTACATATTTCCAATCGGATGGGCTTGAGCTTTTATCTGTAATTAATCCCGTATGCAAATACACATCTCCTGAAAATCCAACCAGCTCTCCATTTCCCTGAGTTGCATCAAAAGTAAGAGTTAATGTATCGTTCTGAGTTGCAAAAGAAGGTTCAAAAGTTACAACCTGGGATAATGCGATTACAGGTAAAAACAGAAAAGTTAGAAATACTGATCCTTGTACTAAAAGATTCTTCATAAATATAGTTACTCAGTGGAGTCTCTTAAAATTAATTCGGGTGTATATACTGTTTGTGAAACAGCTTTTTTAGGGTTTTCCAATCTTTCGATCAGATTTTGAGTAGCGAAAAATCCCATATCTCTCATTGGCTGACGAATAGTAGAAAGCCCCATATATTCTGCAAGTTCAATATCATCATAACCTATTAGTGGGATACTTTTATTCATATCCTGCATAGCTTTTAAAGCGCCAACAGCCTGAATATCAGAAGCACAGAAACAAGCCTGGATCTCGGGATTCATGGCAAGAATTTTTATCATTGCCTCATATCCTCCTCGTTCTGTAAAACCATCGCGATAAGTGGAATCTCCTGCTACTATAAAAGAGTTTGAAAATTCTTTACCTGTCACATCATAGGCTTTTTTAAACCCCTTTATCCGGCTTTGAATAGGTTTTGAGGTTATTAAAGCAGATAGCATAGCAACTTTATCCAAGCCTCTGTCTAAAAGATATTTTGTGGCTCTGTAAGCTCCTTCCAGGTTATCAACACTTACCGAATCAAAACCGTCATAATATTCATCAATTAAAGTAATTGGAACATTATATCTCTTTAGTTGACGCCATTCTTCCTGTTCCAAATGTGTTGAAATAAATAAACATCCTTCAGAAGCTCTTCTTTTAAGTACATGCTCAACCTGTGTAAAGGTATTTTTGCTTGGACTGATATTGAAAATAGTTAATTCGTAATCATAACTATTCAGTTTATCCTGAATACCACCCAAAACCTCCATAAAGAAATAATTGGAGATTACAGGAACAAGAACAGTAATGGTATTGGTTTTTCTGCTCGCAAGACCTTGTGCATTTGCCTGTGGGTGATAACCAACCCTTTCAGCTATTGCCAAAACCTTTTCACGTGTTCTTTCGGAGACATTGTCTCTTTGATTGAACACTCGTGAAACAGTAGCAATACTTACTCCTGCTTCTTCTGCAATATCGTATATAGTAGATGCCAATTTTTCTATCTGATTAAATACGCAGATGCCGGTCAAAGCATCTGCGAAGACTTATTAGAGAAAATTATTTAATTAAAGTCATTCTCTTCTGACTTGTGTACGAACCTGCTTGAATTCGGTAAATATAAATACCGGAAGCAAGGTTGCTTGCATCAAAACTCAAAGTATGGCTACCAGAAGTATATTTTCTGCTGTTTAACAACGTAGCTACTCTTTGTCCAAGAACATTGTATACCGATAAGGTTACATCTGCAGCATTTGGCAGATTGAAACTAATGGTAGTACTTGGGTTGAATGGATTCGGATAGTTTTGATTTAATCTGAAGGTTTCCACATTTGCTAAATTATCTTCATTTCCTACAGTTGTATAACTTGGTGGTTGCTCAAATGGAAGATCTGAAGCTTTCCAGGTTAATTGTGGGAAGGAATATGATGAAGCCCATGTAACATTAAGCTCAGAATCTACTTGAGGCGCAATGTATTGGTAGTGTCTACGACCTGCATCAAATCCACCACCATTTGCCACAAGAGAACCATCCGCTGAAGTTGGCTCACCGTATGCTATTCTGAAACCAATGTGGTTTAGAGTTGGCAGCATAAGATCTAAAGTTAGTTCATAAACCATATCTCCATCATCATCAGTAAACCGAAGTCTTTCTCTTTCAGAGTCTGAAGTTGTAATAAAGTTCTCACCGTTATCACCAGGAACTGTTATTCCATTTGTAAGTGCAAAGAAAGGAGTATCCACAAAAAGGAATACAGAATCTGATGCAGGTAAAAATGGAGTAGTATGTTGAAGTGCCGGTGACATATCAATACTGAATGTTACACTTGTAGCACCTGTTTCAACATTATTCGCGGTTAATAAAGCTTCCGGTTCTACACCGTTATAGAATTCAGAAAGTTTATCCTGATTGGCTTTATTCTCAATTGTGAATGATCTGTCAGCACCACCTGTTACTCCCGGCTCTTCCCATCCGGTATTTGCTGATTGAATTCCTTCTAAGAAAAATTCGCTTTCAGCAGAATCTCTTCGAGCATCCCACTTAATGTAATACTTGTATTTTTCTTCAGTTCCTTCAGCTTTTGTGTACGGTAAGTTGTTTGCTTCGTATGTACCGAGCACTTGATTAAAGTTCATTCTGGCTTCACCCCAACTATTGAATGTACCTCTTACTGATACTGTATCAATACTTGAATTGAAAAGATCTAAACCTTCCAGAATTCCAACATTAACTTCAAAGCTAAGTGTTGTGTTTACAATAACTGCATCTGTTGGAGGTATATTATTAAAAAAGACCCATTGAACAGTAGAATCCTGAGCAGGAATGTTTACCGGCCTGTTATCTGTGGATTCCCAAGTTACTGTTCCATCAGCTGCTTCAAGAACAAACTTATATTCAATTGAACCATCAATTGCTGCTGCAGAATCTTTCTGTGCTCTTACAACACCTTCATAGAATAAATTATCTCCCGTTTGGCCACCTTTTTCAAGGAAGTCTCCGGTTCCCCAGTCATTGGTAAAGAAAGCGCCGTTACCACGAACACCAACTTTAAATGTTTCGGGATCGAATGATCCGTCCTGAGCTTGTGCTCCAACATTAACTCTGAAGTAAAGAGAAACACTATCTTCTTCTGAAGTAAATGGAGCCATTCTTGTTTCATACCAATTCAATGGAGCAACTGAGTCGGAAGCTTGATCAAAATCTAAAGTGAATTCTCTGTTATCTCCGCTTTCCCAACCTCCTCCGGCAAGTTCTGTATCTTTATCTGACCCCAACCAATACTTGTAGGTATAAGTATCACCAGCAGCCATATCAAAAGTAACTGACCAATAGTCACCGCCTTGATTGTCAGCAACAATATCAGTAGAGTTATTCCAATCAACAGTTTGACCTAAGTATGGGTTTCCTGCGCCGTTTGGTCCTGAAATTGCACCAAACACACCTACATAATGGTCTCCCATTACGGTATCAGGGGCTGTAGCAGTATTAACCATGAAAGTAACTTTAACGATATTCTGTACATCGGTAGAGTCAAATGGCATAACCTGTACATCAGAATTAAATCTGGCAAGTACACCAGTCAAATTAAATGCTTCAGTAGGAGCTGGTGCGCCGTCATAATAGGATTCATCTCTATCGATCCTTAATATAAATGCACTGTCAGCTGTAGCAACATCTAAACTTACTCCTGAAGATGTTTGAGCATCAGCCGGCCATGTTTCACCATCAGCCAAACCAACTGATTCTATTTTCACTAACATACCTTGATGTTTGGAATCCACACTAAGATCTGCTTGTGTTATTGAGGTTACAGGAACACTTGAAGCATCTCCTGTACCTAAAATGGTTACGGAACTTGGGGCAATTTGTATTTGCTGTCCAAAAGAACCTATTGTTCCTGTAATTTGAAGAGTGTCGCCTTTTGTCCAGCCTAAAAATGCTGAACTATCCTGATTGTTCGCTCCTCCAACGTCATCATAAAATACGTTTATACCTCCGGTTGTATCCTGAACAAAAAATTGTCCGTCATTAAAACCGTAGTCTGGCGTATTCATGATACCTACGATCGTAACTTCCTGGCCATCCATGCCACGTGCGTCACGTATTTTTGTTACCTGAGCCATAGATGTTGCAGAAATCCCGAAGATCATCAGCAAACATGTTAGCACAAGTTTAGTAGCTTTATTCATCATGTACCTTGTTTTGTTGTTATTGTTTAGTAGTATTAAAAATAAACCTGAAGGCTTAGTTTGTTAACATCACCTAAGTATTCATATCCGTGATAAGCGTAATTAAATCCAAGTTTTAAAGAACTGTCTACCTGATACTTAATTCCCACTCCGGCATTGAATGTCTCCCTGCTGTTATTTTGACCGATATAAGGAACTCCTCCTCTAAGAAATACCGTATCATTTAACAGCGAAATTTCTCCTCCCACACTAATGCTCTGAACATTATTTGATGGATTGTTACCATCTAAAGTTAATGTTGCTCTGATATCGTCGCTTGTATAAGCATCCCAAGCAAAACCAACTCTGAGCATTAATGGCAAATCATATTCTTGTGTAGCCAGATAACAGTCAGTTTCATTATTTCCGGTACTACTATCATCCAGATCACATTCTGTAATAAGACCGTTTCCTGTCAACTGCATTTTTGAACCTATATTGGTTACACTTACTCCAAACCTGATATCATCGAATGGAGTAGTAAATACCGTACCAACATCAAAGGCCAGCCCGGACGCGGAAACATCTTCAATTTGCTCATGAACAAATTTCAGGGTTCCCCCAACAGATAATTTTTCTGTCAGATATTGTGAATAGCTACCACCAACCGTGACAGAATAGGCACCAAATGTACGCCCCGTTTTACCCTGAGCTTGTTCAGTGGTTTCTTCAAATTCTCCATAATTCATGGCTAGTACATGAATTCCGGCCACTCCTTTTTTTGTAGGTATGCCGATACCAACATAGCTGTGTGTAAAATCCAGATAATAATCTGTAAACTCTATCAGTACTTCTTCGTCATTCAACTCGGCCAAACCTGCAGGATTCAAAACCATTGCTGACGGATCGTTCACAGTTGCCGCAAAGGCGGACATAGATGAGGCTCTTGCACCTACAGGAAATCTTAAAAAATCACCGGCTGTAGTTCCTACTTTTGAAAGTTGTGCAAAAACAGAACTTCCTGTTCCTGATAAAACAAGAAACAAACAAATGCAGAATATCTTTTTCATTGAACTCATTATTTAATCACCGCAAATTTACCTGTCTTGTTTCCTACACCTTTTGCTTCTACATGATAAATGTAGATTCCATAAGCTATCTCTAAATTATCTTTGGTGAGCATATCCCAGATATAAGTTCCTCCGTTTTCACCTTGAACATTGGAAGAGGTCACCTCAATTTCTCTTACAAGCACCCCTGATGATGTAAATATTCTCAGAGTAGAAGGCACCGGCAAACCATTGAAATGAATTTCTCTGTTTTGCTGTCTGCTTCCTCCTGCGGCTTCCTGTTCATAAATACTGGAAACCTTATATGGGTTCGGAATAACTAAAATATCATCCAGTGCACTTTTTGCCGAATCAGAGTCTACACTTGGTAAATTCTCCGGATCCATTCTGAATTGAAAACGGTCATTTCTGGAAAAAGGCTTGGTAGTAAATACTTCTAAAGTATCACCAAATTCAGGATTTCTAGTCGTTAATATATTATTAGAAATCAATGTCCTTAATTCAAAACGATAAGTTAGAGTATCTTGAAACTCTCGAACATCTTCAATTACATAAACTAAATCTGAACATTGACCAGTAATACTAGAAACTGAAGAAAATATACCTTGTTGAGGGGCTTGATATACTGAATCAGGTTGCTGTGGATCCCTTGGAGCATTATTACCGGAAGGATCACATGACGAAGCTCTAATAGTCGCTCCATCTCTGTTTAAATCAAAGTATGCAAAATCAACTTCTTCATTTGTGTAAATATTGAATACTTTAAAATTAGTATCTATCGATGGAGCTGTAAGAAAAGTTCCTGAACCAACTTCAACTTCCCTCTCAGTTGATCTCCCAAAACCTATATTTTCACCTATTACAATTCGGTAATCGGAAACTTTCGAAACACTTTGTGTAGCAAAAAAATACTGATGAGGTTCTGGGTTTCCTGTCTCATTCCATCCAGACCTAGACTCATTTACACCAAAAGTCTCTACATTTGTCATCGAAATAGTAAAACCTTCTGTGATCGGATTATTTCCTCCGTTCACATTCGGAGAACGTGCAATTAGTGTATCATTTGCACCATCGGTTATATTTCTGAGTGTAAAATTCTGAGTTTTGAGCGTATCAGGCTTGGTACCCCCATCAATTAAAGTATCTTCAAAAGTAATTTCGTATAAATTATCTGCTTTTAATTCAAAAGGATCAATTATATCCACACTCACTGTTCCACCCGGTGAACCTTGTACAATAGTAGCTTGTGGCTTATCCGGATCAATGTACCCCGCCTGAGATCTTGACGGCCGCACTTGCACCACATTTACGCCAAAGCTGATAGAACCATCCGGCCCCTGACTAATTTGAATAGGAGATTCAGAAGGAGAAATTCCTGCAGGAACATACCCGTAATCAAAACCTGTGACGGCATAATAATAGGTTTTACCATTCACAACATCAGTATCAACAAAGCTACGTTGAAGCCCCGAGTCGTTACCCATATCAAATTTCACACCATTTACATCAATAGGATGTAATCCCTGAATACCGTTATTCTTATCAAAAATTGCGATATCACTATAATAGGTAGCATTTCCGTATGCATCCGTTACGTTAAAGATATCTTCAAAAGACGGATCAGTTGACCGATAAATTTTATAACCTTCAAAATCAAAACCATTACCGGAAATGTTATTCAGATAACGATCAAATGAAAATTCCGAATTGGTTTCCCAATACAAGGTAACTTTACCGTCTCCCGGAACTGCCGATACAATGGGAGGATCAGGTGCAACTGCAAACTGATAATCTGCTTCGTATGCAACTCTTGCCTGATCCAGATTATTATTTAATTGAGTTCGGTCCTGTGCCGCAGTTCCTGTTGGTGAAGAGGAAGCTGCTGCTGAAATAGCAACCGCAAAACTTTGTGATTCCCCCACTCTGAGCGGGAATAGTCCTGAAGACACATATATATCCTGATCCGTACCGGGATTACCAACTACGTCAAACTCTCCCGGAATCAGGTAATTAAACCAAATATCAGAATCCAGACTTACCTGTAATGCTCCAGCTGAAAAGATTATAGCTCTTGAAACACCTATAAGATCTGTTTCACTAACATCAGTTTTATCAATATTAGGTTCTCCAGGAAAAGTGGTACCTGCTCCGGATGTGGCTTTTCCATCTCCCTGTCCTTCACTTGGTGTATCCGGATCTCCCTGTATCCCCACATCATCAAAGCTTTCGTTCCAATCATTGTCGTTATCAAATGAATCACCACGACCTTCATCAATCATCGGAGCACTTGTGAAATGATTTTGAAATCTCCCGTCGTAAGTATCGTTAACCAGATCTGCGAAATCCTGATCAGATGATATTCTTGCTCTTATCTCCTGATTCGAAACAACCAATCCTTGCTGAAGACTATCTCCATCATTGAAATACAAGTAATTAATAAACCGAACCGGTTTTGTAATTGAGTTTCCGTTTACGAATGTAGTCTTCTCTAAATGGTTCGGAGTATTCTCATCAATCAAGCCATCAAAATCATTGTCTAAGCCATCGATATGAACTCCGAAATTAGGGTCTGAAAGAGGCAATAGTTCTTCCTGTACAGTAAAAGAAGCTCCTAAATTGTACGTAATTCCTTGTGATTGAAAACTATTTCCATCGTATTCACGAATGACCCTTGTCCCATCTTCGTCGATCAATACAATTTTGTCTCCAACATTGATGGTTCTTGAATCAAAGTCAGCAGCTTCAAATTCTCTAACAACTGTATCTTTTAAGGTAGCACTTGCATAAAAACCTCCATTTTCCTCCAAAAGCAAGCGGAATAAATCAACGTTCTCCGGATCATAAAAATCTGCATTTTCAGGATCGTAAGTGTCGCTGTCTCCATCATTATCAATTCCATCCCCTGCATTTCCGGGAGTTTCCAAAAAGCTTAGTCCCATTTCACCAATCGGTAATCCATCAAAAGATGATGGTGCATTATTTCGGTCGGTATCAGTCAAATAAGCAATCGCTCTAAGGTTATCAAATACCGGTTGATCTGTAGGGCCACCTCCTGCAACAAAATCCGCGATCCATAAACCGAATGACATTCTCGGATAATCGTAGCTTCCATCATTAGTAATTTCAAATAAGTTAAAATGAACAGAATTGATAAGGATTTGAGACCAGGCAAGAATTCTTGTATCCATTACTATTGCCAATCCACCTCTGGTTGGATCTGTATTATCCGGTCTGAAAGTTCCTGTACTATATCGGGTGTATCTGTCATCTCCTGCTTTATAGTAGAACTCTAAATCCGCATTGAATTGGTCTCTTCCGAAGAATCCATTCCAGGAGCCAGCCCAACCGTCCCCACCATCTTCAAATTTATCCGGCCAGGAATCCGGCCATGTATTTCCGAGAGGTGAAGCCGGTCCACGGTCACTTCTTGCAATTTCTTTGGAATCATCCCTCGAATATCCTTCAATCGGGTTTAGTGACCAGTTCTGACTTCCGTCTCTGTTTGTCTTATAAGATGCAACATTGACTATTTGTACAACATCAGAACTATTTTGTGCCTGTACTTCAGTTCCAAAGTGAACGCTCATAAAGTACATGTACTCACGATTCGTATTTCTTGGAAATTCAAAAATCAGTTCGTCCAGACTGGTGTTATTTCTACGCCCTGCGTGCCCTGTATTAAAGTAAGATGCCCTTAATCTGTTTGCATCCATTGTGGATTTCTTTCTGTCTTCAAAAGAAGACCTTTCCTCACTTGGCACATAGTCCTGAGCTCCCGAAAACACCGGAAAAAGCGCAACGAAAAGAAGAATGAATAAGCCTTTAATATTGAATGTATTTTTATTCATTGTTTAAAAAGAGATTGAAAGTCCTAATTGAATTCGTCTTGGTTCTGCATAAAAAGAAGGATTTGAATAAAATCCCGGGTCTGCAGTATCTACAGTATTGATCGGTAACGGTGCAGTTGCTTCACCTGAGTCTCCATATACATTGTTTATAACCTTACTATCAAGCAGGTTATAAATATTCAGAAAAAGCTCCATGCTGGAACCGTTTGGTAAATTGATATTTTTGTATGTATTAAGATCCACGGTTAATCTTGTTGGAAGTCGTGATGTGTTTCTTAGATCTCTGGTACTTGCTCCTACCCCGATTTCCACACCGGGAATATCCGTTTGAGGTGTATACGGAGTTCCTGTACTGAATTTGGTTACCAAATTAGCACCCCAACTATTGCCTGAATAAAACATAGAACCATTTACAATATGTGTTCTGTCCCAATTTAATGGCTGTATTAATTTTGTTGTAGATGTAGTCTGATTGGTTGAATCAATCTGAGTTCCTGCATTTACGATGTCAAAATATTCCGAATTTGGATCTGAATTACTTCCTTCCACAGAGCTAAAAGTATAGTCTAACCCAAAATTAAAGCGCTGACTTACATACTGGTTGAATGCGAAAGTAAATCCAATTGACTTCGAGAAATCCCTGTTGAAATAAATACCATAATTTGTAGATGCTGCCCCGGTTACTTGTGGTCTGGAGGACACATAGTCTCTGGTATCTTTATAATATCCTGTGAGCTCAATTGCAGTTCCATCAAAAATTTCCTGTTTTAAACCCAACTCATACTGTGTAGATCTTTCCGGTTTCAGATCAGGATTTCCGAATAAACCCAAATTCCCGCTTCGCTCTCCTACAAAAACTCTGCTGTTTGTGTACATGAAGTTATAAGAAGGAACCTGAAAGAAATAACCATATGAAAAATACAGCACACCTCGATCATTTATAGGATATGACACACCTACTCTGGGACTAAGCTGTGTTTTGATACTGGTATCTTTATACCAATATTGCTGACGTTCTTCTAAAGTTACATCGGGCTCATTGTCATCTTGCTGGCCATTATTATTAAGATCTCTGTACTGATTTTCTTGTTTTGTAGGGGAAGTGATATCAGGATCTTCTAAATCGGCAACAACTCTGGAGTTAGGATCAAAATAATCGAATCTCAATCCAACATTAATGATCAGATTATCAAATTCGATCTTATCCTGAATATAAGCACCGAGATTTCGCGGAGATTCAGAATATTTCTGATAACCGGGTGTATTTAATTCAGGGAAACCCAACTTTACGAATGGTTTGAGCTCCTGAGGAGTTCCGGGAGGAAAACTTATGGATGGATCAGTAAAAGGAACTAAGGAAACACTTTCAAAACTTACTTCATCAAGTTGAAGATTAATACCCGCTTTTACATAATGATTTTCATTAACCTGACTGGAAATTTCAGCCTTCCCTATAAATGTATCTGTCGATCTGAAAAAACGGTTATTGTCTGTCCCATAAAAACTGAACTGAGCCGCGCCGGGTATACTTTGCTCAGCGGGTGAGTAAAACTCGACTACTCTGTCAAAATTAAAATAGCGTGGATCCCATGGATCATCATACAAATGATTTTTTTGTTCATTATACCTGTTGGCCAGATTTACAACAAGAAATGTTTTGGAGGAAGGTGTTATAGTTGTTTTAAAATTAAGTGCATAATTATTTCTAAAACCAGTACCTCTTCCCAAAGGCACTAACTTATTCTGATGATCATACCCCTGACCTTCTTCAAGACCATATGAACCTATTAAATTGAATTTCAAAAACTTTGAAAACCTATACTCGAGATTTCCCTGAAAACTCGTGCTTTGAAAGTTATTCATATTTACTAATGAACTGTCTCTGGTGCCGTCATCTGTTAAAACCAATCTATCGGTCCCCTGGAAATTAACAGTATCAACAGAGTACCATGGTTTATTGAAATCTACCCTTTCATTATAAATAGTCCTGTACGAATCAAAATCAGTTCCCAATGCCAATGTATCCCTGAATTGCCCGTGAGGTGAAAAAGCATTTCTTCCGGTTAAATGTCCTTCATTCTCAAACCTTCTGGCCGTTACAAAAAATGTAAGTCTGTCTTTTATAATTGGACCTGATACAGAAGCAGACAGATTATACATTCTGTTTGGATTTAAATTATTAAAACCCGTTCCAATACCATCGTATATACCACTTTGCGAGGTTGCCATGTAACTACCCGTCCATGCATTTACAGAAGCTTCAAACTGATTACCTCCCGACTTGGTAACTACATTTACGATTCCTGAAAGCGCTTGTCCATGTTCTGCATTAAAAGAACCGGAGATTACCTGTAGCTCCTGTACAGATTCATTTTCGATTCTTACCCCGTTAGATCTGTCATAATCATCAGTAACACGGATACCATCCACTACATAGGAAACCTCTGAAGTTCGGCCACCTCTGATATGAATTCCCCCTCCATTATCTACGTTTACTCCAGCCTGAAGTCCAATTACATCGGAAACTTCCTGAACAGGCAGCTTTTTAATTTCTTCGCTGCTTACTCTGGATTCAGAACTGGTCACATCTTTTAAAACAGGCTGACGAGTTGCCACTACAACAATTTCTTCGCCTTCAAAGGCTTCCTGTTCCAGTCTAAAATCCTGCTCTGTGGTCAAATCAGTTCTTACGATTACTTCCTGAACAGCCAAAGTTGCATAACCAATGTATCTTGCTTCCAAAGTATAAGTACCCGGAGCTACATTTAACATCAGATAATTACCATCAATATCTGCTACAGCACCTTTTGTAGATCCTTTTATCCCAACTGTTGCTCCTATCAGAGCCTCACCGGTTTCGGCATCCAGAATTTTACCCGTAATTTTCCCTGACTGCGCCTGTACCCCAACACTAACAAATAGAAATAATACTGGTAGTAGCTTTTTAATGTTCATACACTGCTTCAGATTTGAATAGTAATTTCATTTAATTTTTCGATATCAATAAGAGCATTATGCTTTTCTTTAACATCCTTAATCGTCTTGTCCTTTATGGCTTCTAATTTCTTATTCAACAAAAATGCATCCACTGATTCTTTGGCTTCATTAAATGTTAAAGGGCGACCTTCGATTTTTCCATTCATCTTATAAATAGTGTATTGCCCTGTTTGATAATTAATCACTTCTGATATCTCGCCCACTTGTAATTCAGAAATTTTAGGGGCATAAGAGCCATAATTTTTAACGTTTTCAAAACCCAATTCTCCACTTGTAAGAAGATCTTCATTAATTATGGTGTATTTTTCCACCAATGCTTTGAAATCAGCCCCTTTCTTTAATTCTGAAATTAAAAAATTGGCTTTTTCTTCAGTATCAACAACTATTCTGGAAAGATTAACCTCTATTGGCTTATAAAAGCGTTCGCCGTTGTTTTGATATGCCGTTCTCAATTCCTGCTCTGTGTTTGAAAGAGAACTCTTAAGGTCCTTAATCGCGCTTTGAGCCAGGTAAGTATAAAAAGTTTCTTCTATCGACTCTTTTACAATTTTCTGATCATCAATATCTGCATCTTTTGCATTCTTAAATAAGTAAGCTCTTAAAGCAGTCCCGATTACAAAATTTTCAAAACCCTTCTTCCCTTCTATTGCATTGATTTGAGACAACGGAGTAAACCTGTATTCGACAGCAAAATCATCAAGAGTAAATTCGAAATCGTTATATACTGCCAAAATTTTATCTGATGCCAGATTGGATAAGAATTCCGCATCCTTAGAAATTGCTGAAGAGTAATTCTCATTCATCTTAGCCCAAAGAGCGTCAAAAATCTCAGGATTAAATTCTAGATCGTCGCGGAAGTTGTACAGATGTTCTCTAGTAGCAAGCTCTTTCTTCTTTTTATAAACATAAGAAGCAATTTCAGCTTTTTTGTTAGCGAATTCATTTTTGGTGAGAATAGGTTTTGTAAAACGATCGGTAAGTTTGATAATACTATACCCCTGAGCCGTTGGAATCGGTTTTGAAATTTCATCGATCTTTAATCCAAAAGCAGCTTCTTCAAAAGCGATATCCATTTCATCAGTAGTAAAACGACCTATATCTCCACCATTGTTTGCCAGATAAGGAGTCTGAAATACTTCTTTTGCTAATTCCTCAAAGTCTTCGCCGTTTTGTAACCTCTTATATATTTCATTAGCTGATTCAAGATCATGGGCAAATAAATGCGAAGCTCTTAATGTTGTGTTGAACCGAACAAAGTATTGGTTGAGCTCAGTATCACTTACCAGTACATCCTTGAGAATGATCTGATTCAGATATTCTTCATTTAAAACTCTTCTTTCTATCTCTCCTCTTTTTTGAATGGCTTCCTCTGTTCTATCCAACCCTTTGTCTTCCGCGTAGGTAGCTAGCACGTAATTATCGAATTTTGCGTTTAAAACGGAGAGTTTTGTAGAGGGGTTTGCACTTATAGCTCTTCCGGTACGATAGTAATATTCCTTGAAGGCATTCTCGAAATGAATCTTGTTAATCGAGTAATCGTTAATTTGCGCTAAAACATTATCATCAACTTTTTCCGTACAGGAAAGCGCTCCCATAAAAAGAAACAGCAAACCGGATAATAAAATTAAATGATCACGCATTGATTGCTAACAGTTTTTTACCAAGGTGAAAGAATGATAATGAAAGCGCTTACATTTTTCAACATCTTTTTAAAGATTTCTTAAATAATCTTTAATGCTTCCTTAATTAAACAAGGAAATGTATTAGAACGGATAATTAACTAACTGTTTTTCTGTAACCGATCTTTCGTTACAAAAACTAGTTCTTGTAATTTTTTACAATGTAATCATTCAGTATAGATTTAAACTCTTTTCCTATACCATCCCCTTTAAGAGTCTTGAAATGCTCTCCATCCACATAAACAGGAGCTTTGGGCTCTTCAAACGTTCCGGGAAGAGAAATTCCTATATTCGCTGCTCTTGATTCTCCGGGTCCGTTTACCACACAACCCATTACTGCAACGTCCATTTCTTCAACACCGGGATACACCTCTCTCCATACAGGCATGGATTCTACTATATAATCTTGAATTTCTTCCGCTAATTCCTGGAAATATGTACTTTTTGTACGTCCGCATCCCGGGCAGGAAGTCACTTGTGGAATAAAACTCCTGATTCCCAATGATTGTAGCACTTGCTGAGCAACCTGAACTTCCAATGCTCTGTCAGCGCCGGGTTGAGGTGTTAATGAAACTCTTATCGTATCACCAATTCCTCGTTGTAAGATCACAGAAAGCGCTGATGCACTGGCAACCATACCCTTCATGCCCATTCCGGCTTCTGTCAACCCAACATGAAGCGGATAATCAATAACTTCAGCAATTCTTGTGTATACATTTACCACATCCTGAACACCACTCATTTTGCAACTGATGATGATCTTATCCGATGCCAATCCAACATCTTCGGCTAATTTGGAAGAACGCTTTGCACTTTCAACCATAGTATCCAGCATCACTTCTTTGGCTGACTTAGGTTCTGCCAAATCGTTATTCGTATCCATTTTTTGGGCAAGCAACTGTTGATCCAGTGATCCCCAGTTTACACCAATTCGAACGGGTTTATTATATTTAATGGCTTGTTCTACAATGGTGGTAAAATTCTCGTCACGGGTTTTCGTTCCTGTATTCCCGGGATTGATACGAAACTTTCCCAACGATTCCGCCATGTCGGGATATTTCGTCAAAAGCACATGACCGTTATAATGGAAATCGCCTACAATTGGCACAGGAACTCCACGATTCATCAACTTCTCTTTGATATGAGGAACTGCTTTAGCGGCAGCATCATTATTAACCGTGATCCTTACTATCTCAGAACCCGCTTTGTGAAGATGATCTATCTGTTCTACCGTTTCATCTATATCAGCGGTATCTGTATTCGTCATGGATTGTACAACGATCGGAGCTCCCCCACCAACCGGAACATCACCAACCATTACCTGAATTGACTTTCTTCTTTTTATAGAAGCCATGTATGCCCTAATTTTTCTTACTTAATTCGAATAGTTTCTGTTTTTCTTCCTTCGTCAAAGCATCGTAACCGCTTTTAGATATCTTTTCTAAAATTTCATCCAGTTCGGTTTGATCAACTTCTTCAACGATCTCGACATCCTTCACAATGCTCATATTCTTATTTTTCGGCTTTGTAGAAGGACTTGGTTTAACACGACCAAAAAGATACTCAAAATATCGGATTACTTTACTCAGATCTGTACCATTTTGATGTGCTTTGATCAGCAAGTATCCGCCCAGTGCTCCACCCAAATGTACTAACCTCGCTACGTTATCACCGCTTCCAAGAAATAATATATCAATGGCTATCCAACCAACCACAAAAAAACGAGCCTCTATCGGTGGCAAAAGAAAAAGCATAATAGGTGCTCGTGGAAATAACATCGCAAAAGCCACGAGTATTCCGGTAACAGCACCGGAAGCTCCTATTACTAATGCTGAACCAAATATCTGAGCAAGCCCTGCATCTACCAAAGCTCCTAGAATTGTAGCTCCAAGATATACCATGATAAATGAACGTGGACCAATAGTTTCTTCAACAGATCTTCCCATCCACCACAACCACAACATATTGAACAAAAAGTGAAAAAATCCTGCATGAAGGAATGAATAAGTGATTAATCTCCACGGCTGAGTAAATACCGTTGGGAAAGACGGATCAAAGCCCAGATTTGGAATCAACCAATTGTTTAAAGCCGATCCACCCAGTGTTTGAATTACAAAAAATGTAGCATTAATGGCGATAATCGTACGGATAGCCATTGGCATCCTCATGAAGCCTCGCTTAAAACTATTTCCAAATGAATCGTATGACTGATTTCTCATTTTTCTTCTCTCATATAAAACTTATGCGTACTCGGATGGTTTTTTTAGTCCCCATAATTTGATCAAAATAAAGCCTATTAACAATCCTCCTAAATGCGCGAAATGAGCAACGCCACTATCTGCTCTGGTTAATCCATTAAATAATTCCAGTGCACCGTAAAATCCAACAAAGTACTTCGCTTTGATTGGTATTGGTGGGAATAACAGCATGATCCTGCGGTTTGGATACATCATTCCGAATCCTAATAAAATCCCATAAACTGCGCCGGAAGCCCCTATAGTTGAACCACTACTTACAAAAAGCTGAATCAAACCTGCGCCGATTCCTGTTAAAAAGTAATACATCAAAAAGCGCTTGGTTCCCCATAATTGTTCCAGAGCTTGACCAAATATCCAAAGCGCAAACAAGTTGAAAAAGATGTGATAGAAATCAGCATGCAAGAACATATAAGTTACTAACTGCCATGGCATAAACCCATCCCCGAAAGGCTGTAAAACAAGCAACGGAGCCAAAGCAGAACCCATTGGAGTCCATCCTGAACCAAAAATATTAATGGTTGCCAAAAAGAAGATCCCGTTCCAGATCAACAAGTACTTAATTGCAGGAGGAAAAAATGAAAACTGAGTATTCGGAGAAAATTGATTCAATTGAAAACCTTATCGCTGATTTTTAATTCTGTTCTGATTTTTTTTGATACGCCAATATACGTTGATACCACTTAAAGTTACGCCCGGAATTCCTTGCCCGGGATAAGTTGTATCGCCCACAAGATATAACCCTGAGAATGGCGTTTGGTTCGGTGTCCATTTAAGCAAGCTGCGTGCCATGCTTTGCGGGATACCACCAACCCTGCCTTTTTTGCGGTATACCCAATTTTGCCATGTAATGGGAGTAGCCACATGAATTGTTTCGATATCACTTTGTTCAAAACCCGGAAGTTTTTGTTTTAGTGTTTCAACTATAAACTCTTCTGTTTGTTTCTTCGCAGATGCATAATCACCATTTAGTGAAAACCAATATTCAGGTGAAGCGTGACAGGATATATTGAGCGTTCGTTTTCCTTCCGGAGCCCGATTGGTATCTCCTCTTTTTGACATAGATACAAATACAGAATCTGAATTTGTAAACGGAATAGAATCTCCTTCTTCTAAATGAATTTGATGATGCAAACTCATTTCATCGGGATAAGTATCCGCGGTTGCAATGCCTAATGTTACCGCTCCCCACGCTTCATCAAAATCTTCAGATTCTTCTACAAAATACTCTTTCATTTCTGATGAAGTTATGTCTTTCATATTCCATATCGGGATATTGGAAACCACGATCGGAGCTTGGTAAATATTTCCTTTTTTGGTTTGAATGATGAACTCTTCTTCCTTTTTACTCAGATGAGTAACTGCTTCTCTGGTGTGTAATGCCCCTCCTTTTTCCTGAATAAAACTTCTGATGGAGTTGATCATTTCCAGTAATCCACCGGGAACATAAAAATTCGAATAGTTGGTATAAGTCAAACCGGCTGCACCGAATAAAAACGGTGTATCTTCTGCTTTAGATTGAGCTGTGATCATTAACTGTTCATCTACAAACCGACGAAACTTAGGCGTATCAACTCCATACTTTCTCATTACATCCTCAACCGATTGAATGGCATAGGGTAACACCCAAACATCTAAGGGAGAATTTGAGATCGCCAGTCTTCCCCAATCGGTTATATTCTGCGGTGGGAAAAAGGGATTTTTGAGTGATACATCCCAAACAGTATCAGAGACTTTTAGTGCTTCTTCCCAGAATGATCTCTGTGCCTGAGGATTTCCAAAAACTCGTCCGGCTTCTTCGATCCATTCTTCCCGATCTTTGTATCGGATTATCTCCTCACCATCTAACCGAACCGTCATGCTTGGAGCGATTTCTTCCCTAGGAATTTTAATTCCTGTTTCTTTCTCCAGTTTCCACAGCGGCTGATTTTCATCAAATCCTATAAGTGTAGTCGCGCCCGACTCAAACGTGAATCCTTTTCTGTAATACGATGAACTGCATCCACCTGGAACAGCTGCTGCTTCCAGGATCAATACTTTGAAGCCATCGTTGGCAAGCATCGCCCCTGCACTCATCCCACCCATTCCCGAGCCGATTATTATTACATCGTAGTCTTTGTTGATCGTCATGGGAGTAGAACATCTTTACCAATAAGAAATGTTCCATTTTATTGACGTCATCCTGAACTTGTTTCAGGATCTTATGAGCTACCTCAGATCAACCTCTCAAAGTCTCATACCAATCTTCCAGCTTTGGATTGTGTTGCTTTACCAGATTCCATTTCCATTCTTTATGCCAATTCTTTAATTGCTTTTCGCGATCAATAGCATCCACTATTGAATCGAATTCCTCTGCATAAACCAGAATAGTTAGCTTATACTTTGAAGTAAACTCTGAACCTTTTTCTTGTTTATGTTCCCAAATTCTTCTAGTGAGATTAGAAGTAAACCCAATATATAGTGTGGTCCTTTGAAAGTTGGTTAGAAAATAGACGTATCCTTTGCTCATGTTTAGTAAGACAGATTCGACTACCATTCCTTACAAAGATCCCGAAATAAATTCGGGATGACATCCTTTTTGGGTTATGAATTTGTAAACCAGTAAGGACTTTAGTCCGCACTACATCGTTGATTTCAGAACTCAAAGAAGATTAAAACTCCGCCCCTACAAAAATCCGATCCGCCAGCTGGCGGACAGGATGACGTCCTTTTTTTGAGAATGAAATTGTAAATCAGAACTATTCCTAATTGAAATATTCCTAATTCACTTATTCCCCTATTCCTAATTCCCTAATGCGCTTCCAGCCAATTCTCTCCAATCCCCGCTTCAACTTTTAACGGAACATCCATCTCAAACGCCGATTCCATCAATTCTTCGATCTTCTTCGGAACTTCGTCCAGCTCGTTTTCATGGATCTCAAAGATCAATTCATCATGAACCTGAAGTAACATTCTGCTTTTCTTGTTGTTGTCCTTCAACCAGTTATGGATGTTGATCATTGCCAGTTTTATCACATCTGCAGCTGTTCCCTGAATAGGCATGTTGATCGCTACACGTTCAGCAAATCCACGAACATTCCAGTTTCCTGAATTGATATCCGGCACATATCTCCTTCTTCCGATCAATGTTTTCACATATCCGTGTTCTTTGGCAAATTGTTTGGTGTCGTTGATGTAATTCAGAATATTCGGAAATCGCTCGAAATACTCATCGATCATTTCCTTCCCTTCAGAATTTTCGATGCCGAGATTTTGAGCCAATCCATACGCACTTAATCCGTAAGGAATTCCGAAATTTACTTCTTTTGCCTTACGACGATGGTCAGCGGTAACATCATCCAATGAATCCAAATGAAAGATCTCTTTGGCTGTTCTGGAGTGAATATCTTCACCATTTTTAAAAGCCTCTATCATCGCTTTATCTTTGGCAATATGAGCAATCACACGAAGTTCCACTTGCGAATAATCCGCAGACATCATTTTAAATCCTTCATCAGCTATAAATGCTTTACGGATCTCCCTGCCTCGCTTTGTTCTTATCGGAATGTTCTGAAGATTCGGATTGGAAGATGAAAGTCGACCGGTAGCAGCCACACTTTGATTGAAATCTGTATGAATCCTACCGGTAGCTTCGTCAACAATCGAAGGTAATGCATCTACATAAGTAGATTTTAGTTTCGCCAACTGACGGTATTCCAAAATCAAATCCGGCATTTCGTACTTCACTGCCAGTTTTGTCAACACCGATTCATTGGTAGAATACTGACCTGTTTTCGTTTTCTTTCCGGCAGGTAATCCCAGTTTATCAAAAAGAATAGTTCCCAACTGCTGTGGAGAATTGATATTAAACTCCTCTCCAGCCTTCTCATAGATCTGCTTCTCCAATTCTTTCAAATCCGTAGCCAGATCTTCAGAAAATCCTTCCAGCATACCAACATCCAGCTTCACTCCCTGATATTCGATCTCAGCCAATACTTCCATCAACGGAAATTCTACTGTTTTTGCAACTTCATCCAATTCATCTTTGGTGAGCTGCTCGCTAAATATCTCATACAATCGTAAAGTAATATCTGCATCTTCACACGCGTACAAATACACTTCTTCGGGAGTCAGATCAGCCAATGAGATCTGCTTCTTTCCTTTCCCGATTAACGCTTCAATCGGAACAGGCTCATAATTCAGATATTTTTTTGATAACTCATCCATTTTGATCTTCTGAGTCGCATCAACTAAATAAGCGGCGATCATCGTATCAAAAGGTTTTCCTTTGATCTGAATTCCGGCTCGGTGGAGAATCAACCAATCGAACTTATAGTTATGTGCCACAAGGGTTTTATCTTCATCTTCAAACAACGGACGAATAATTTCCACCACTTCTTTTTCATCCAAAGCTCCTTCAACATTTACAGGAATATAAAAACCCATTCCCGGCTTGGCTGAAAATGAGAATCCTACCAATGAAGCCGAAACTGGATTGGGTGAATTTGTCTCTGTATCAAAACAGATCACGGACTCTTTCTTTAGATCCTCAACAAGCTTTTTAACCCTTTCAATGTCTTTGATCAGTTCATAAGCATTCTTTTCTTCGTCAAGCTTTTCAGTAGGTTCTTCCTCCACAAAAGTCCCGAAAAGATCTCCTTGATCTCCGGCTTTATTTTCGATGGGCTCTTCGCCTAAATATCTCTTTGTCAGAGTTCTGAATTCCATTCTTTTGAAAAAAGCACCAAGATCATTCTTATTCGGACCATTCCATTCTAACTCTTCCCACTCAGCAGTATCAGGAACATCGGTTTTGATGGTCACCATAAATTTGGCGTGCATCGCCTGATCTGCAAATTCCTGTAATCCTTCACGCTGTCTTTTTGCGGAAATAGTATCCGCTTTGGCGATGGCTTCTTCCAAAGAACCAAATTCATTGATCAGTTTTGGAGCTCCTTTCTTTCCGATTCCCGGAACTCCCGGAATATTATCTGAAGTATCACCAATTATAGCCAACACATCGATAACCTGATCCGGATACACTCCGAAATAATCGTGCACTCCTTCTCTGTCGATGATATTAAATCCACCGTCTTTGTTATCGGGCTTCATCATTTTAACATGATCGTGCACCAATTGCATAAAGTCCTTATCCGGTGTAACCAGATACACATCTACATCATCCGCATTTGCACCTGAAGCAATGGTTCCGATGATGTCATCAGCCTCATAACCATCCTGCTCAATATTTTTGATTCCCCAATTTTCTACCATTTCTTTGATCAGAGGAATTCCCACTTTTAGTTCATCAGGCTGTGGTGGCCGTTGAGCTTTGTAGGTTTCGTCGGCATCATGACGGAATGTTGCAGCTTTGGTATCCCAGGCAACGGCAATGTGAGTGGGTTTTTCTTCGTCCAACATACGAACCAATGTGTTCGCGAATCCAAGCACAGGACCCGTCGCTATTCCCTCAGAATTTTTAAGTCTAGAATTAACAAATGCGAAATGAGCACGATAAGCCAGTGCCATCCCATCAAGTAAAAAAAGAAGTTTCTTTGACATGTAGTCTTTTATTTGTCGAAATTGTAGTCTTTGAAACTAAAGGTTTTGACATTAATTCCGAATTCAGATTCTAAATCATTTGAATAATTTTACTCAACAACTTCAACAACTCCCAAAAGTAGAACTGCATGTACATCTGGATTGCTCCCTTAGCTTTCAGGTAGTTCAGAAATTACTTCCCGGAACAACGGAGGAAGAATACACTGAGCGTTTTGTAGCTCCCGAAAACTGTGGAAGTTTAGTTGAGTATATAAAATGTGCATCTGCCAGCATAGACATTATGCAAACCAGAGAACAGCTGGAATTAGTTACGCAGGATTTTATAGAGCAATTAAAAGCGGATAATGTGATTTATTGTGAAGTTCGATTTGCGCCTCTGCAACACTTGAATCAAGGACTAACCGCAAAAAAAGTTGTCGAAACCGTCAACGAAACTATTTCAAAAGCCACAGCTGAACTTGAAATGGAAGTTCGAATCATCTTATGCTCTCTTCGCCATTTTTCGGAAGCACAGAGTTTAGAAACTGTTCAATTGGTTCATAATTTCAAAGGCACTAATGTAGTTGGTTTTGATCTTGCTGCGGATGAAGCCGGTTATCCGATAGATGAGCATAAATCAGCTTTTGAATTTGCCCGGAAGAACAGCATACCATGTACTTGTCATGCAGGAGAAGCCTGTGGACCTAAAAATGTATGGGAAGCCATTGATGAACTTCATGTTCAAAGAATCGGTCACGGAGTAAGAAGTTATGAAGACTCTACACTGATGGAATATCTCAAAGAAAAAGATATTCATCTGGAAGTATGCCCGACCAGTAATATTAAAACGGGAATCTATCCAAAACTGGCAAATCATAATATCGATAAGATTTACAGATCCGGAGTTTCTCTGAGTGTGAATACCGACGGCAGATCACTTTCCAATGTTAGTTTATTAGACGAATACAAAAACCTGAATACCCATTTTGACTGGAAGCTTAAAGACTATTTAGCAACCAACCTCTTTGCCATCGAAGCCGCTTTTGTGGATGAGGAAATGAAGGAAAAATTAAAAAAGAGACTACCAAATAACCTCTGAATAAATAATCTACTCGCATAAACATTCCTATCAGCTATCAGCTATCAGCTATCAGCAATCAGCAATCAGCAATCAGCAATCAGCAATCAGCAATCAGCAATCAGCAAAACGAAAGATTAATCGAGCCAATTCAAAACTTTTTAGTTATTATTACGAACAAGGCACAAATAAATAATCAGAAGCACATACTTTGAGTTTAAAAAACGAAGCACAGTCAGGTTACGGAACCAAGAAATTCTATCAGGAATATGTTTCCGGAATGTCTAAAGATCGTTTTTCCAAAGAGCTCACTGCAGATACCGATCGTTTAAAACTGTTATACAAAGAAGCTGTTGAAGATATTGAGCGACAGCAAGGACAAAATCTTCCCGGGCATGTCAAGTTTCTTCGTGTGTTTTCAGATCTAACTCAACGCCTTAATCCAACCAGACGTTTAGCTTTTGGGTTAGGATCTGTAGGCTTTGTAGCGCATTATCTGGTAAATATTTTTGGTCTTGAAGGAATTGTCTTTTTCTCTAACCTCCTTCTCCCCTTCGGCTTCGTATCCATGTTTCTGCTACTATTAGTTGAGTTGCTGGAAAAATCCGATGTACAGAAAGAGATCGATCTTGCCAGAGATATTCAGTTAAGTCTATTACCAAGTACTTCCCTAAACAAAAAGAACTTAGAAGTTTATTCCTTTGCTCATACTGCTAAAGAAGTAGGTGGCGATTATCTGGATGTTATCGATACTGAAAAAGGCACGTATGTGATTATTGCTGATGTTTCCGGAAAAGGACTTTCGGCAGCTCTGTATATGGTAAGGATGCAGGCATTGGTAAATATGTTAGTAACCAAAGAACATCCTTCACCAAAAGATCTGTTCATTCAACTAAATGATTACGTAAAAAGTAACAGTCGTGATAAGACCTTTGTAACCGGTTGTGTTGGTTTTTTCCCGAATGATAAAGAAGAATTCGAATATGTTCGGGCCGGTCATAATATTCCGATCTATTACAGCAGAGAAAGAGATACTACTTTCAATTTGAAAGCCGAAGGATTCGCTTTAGGTATGACCAACAGTGCCTTGCTTGCAAAACATCTTGAAGTAAAGAAATTCCACTTCAAACCCGGAGATTCTGTTCTGTTCTATACTGATGGATTAAATGAATCCAGAAACCATCGTGGCGAAGAATACGGTGAAGAACGTATTCAGTCTCTGATGGAAATCTATGGCTCCCTTCATGCTAAAACCATAGTTAAAAAACTACAAAGCTCTTTAGAAGCCTTCATCGGTCAGGAAGCTCCTCTTGATGATGTGACTTTTACTTGTGTGCACAGGCCGGAGTAAAGATTACTGCTTTTGTGATTATTACTGATTTACGCTGATGGAGAAGCTGCGTAAATTAATTTAAACAGTGATCAAAAAAAGCCAACCCGATTTCTCGAATTGGGCACTACAAATTTCAGTACTAATATTATCATTCTGATGTTTGTCTTATCATATATTCCTGTTGAGCTTTAAAAACATCAATAAACTATATTAGTTTCAATCAATACACTTAATTAATACTTTTTTATAGTTAGAATCAGGAGAAAATATGACCTATGAAGAAGAATTAAAAAACCCTAAATGGACCGCTAAAAGAAGATCAATTCTAAAAAGAGATCAAAATATTTGTCATAATTGTAATAACAAATCCTATTATGACATTGAAAATATTGTTGTTGAAACTGTTGAAGAATTCGGATACCTACGAAGCTTTACTGTTGAAGATGCTGACCCAATTGAATACTGCATACATAGAGTAAACTTTCAAACACAAGAACACTCATCATGTTTAGGCTTCATATATAGTGATACAAAATTAGAAGACTTTGTAGAAAAAAATGATTATCAAGTGGTTGGAAGACATCTGGGTAAATTCAAAAGCAATTCCATAACTTTGGAAGAGCTTCTTAATGCTATATTAGGTAAATCTATTCATACAAATGAACAAGAATACCAAATATTTGGTCTAATAAATGAGACGAATGATAATTGGATCTATGTTAGAGATCTCCATGTCCATCATAGATACTATAAAAAAGGATATAAAGCGTGGGAATATCCTGAAAGCGCACTCATAACTTTATGTTGGTCATGTCATGAACTGTTACATAAAAACAATACAGTACCTGTATTAAATGAAAAGGATGAAATCATAGGGGAAATGAATTATTGTTATAGATGTCATGGCGCTGGGCATTTCCCTGAGTATAGTCATGTTAAAAAGGGGATTTGTTTTAGATGTAAAGGCGCAAAGTTTGAGGAGTATTTAGAATAAATAGTGCGATTAAATTAGTTAGTAATCACCCTATTACAATAGTCCTAAATTTCTAAGAGAAAGTTTCTTGATCCAAATAACAATTACATTAACCACTTTCCTGACCCATTCTTAGTGGTTAATGTAATTGTTAATGGGGTTCGACATAAAAAAGCCCCGCACCACCCTTTAAAAGGCGATTCGAGGCTGATTGTGGAGGTGCGGGGAGTCGAACCCCGGTCCGAAACAGTAAACCTACAAACATCTACATGTTTAGTTACTGATTAAATTTCGCGAGAAGCCGAGCCCAGTAACAAAGCGACTACTCACTATTCTGTTTAAGTTTCACGCATTGTAGACAGAAAACACCAATACGCTATCCTATCTTGTATGATGTTCAGCCCGGCACTGATAGGCACGCCACCGGGGGAACAGACCAGTCAGCTTACGCTGCTAGTCGGTATGAGTAATTATTGTCAATTACATTAATTTCCATAATGGTTCTTATTACGAGATCCATTGGACAATCTCGACATGCAACCTGCGATATTACGCGTCCCGTCGAAGCCAGAACACCCCCATCTTTGTTGCGCACTTAAAATACGAATAATTTGAGACAATATTTTCCTCTTTGAAATAAGAATTTTGAATGTGTGAATTCTAAATTTTGAATTTGGGTTACACTTCTAATACCTAGATCTTTATGACATACTAGACGAATTTGAAAATCCATAATTTAAAATCCATAATTCAATACTATGAAATTCGGAAGCGTAGACGACCCGGGAAATTTAGACCTTTCATTCCCCCAAGACCATCCTGATACATATAAAGTGTTGGAATCAAATAAACAGGGAAAGCTGGAAGGAATATATGTGGGTTGCGCTAAGTGGAATAAGAAAGATCTGAAAGGTTTTTATCCGCGTGGCACAAAAGATGAGCTTACATACTATGCGCAACAGTTCAACTCTATTGAATTAAATGCTACACATTATAAAATATATGGTGAGGATGTAATTTCCGGGTGGAGAGAAAAATCCGGAGATAATTTTAAGTTCTTCCCAAAAGTGGTAAACAGTATTAGTCACTTCAAAAGACTAAAGGGCGTGGAAGCATTAGTAGAAGAATACACACTCCCGATCAGAGCTTTTGAGGAAAAATTAGGAATGATCTTCCTGCAACTTAGAGATGATTTTAAACCCAAAGACTTTGACAGGGTTGAAAGGTTTCTGGAAATCTGGCCGAAGGATCTTCCATTGGCAATTGAACTCCGTCATACAGATTGGTACAATGATGAAACCGTAGCCGCCCGAACTTATAAATTGTTCGAAGAGCATAACGTCTCAAATATCATTACTGATACCGCCGGGCGTCGGGATCTTCTTCATATGCGACTTACAACTCCGGATGCTTTTATCAGATACGTAGGTGCAAATCATGAAACAGATTATTCCAGACTAGATGAATGGGTAGACAGACTTAAGATCTGGAAGGATCATGGTTTGAGAAATCTGTACTTCTTTGTTCATCAAAATGTGGAGAAAGAATCTCCATTACTCTCTGCCTATTTCATTGAGAAATTGAATAAAGCTTTTGGCACCGATCTGGATTTACCTAATAAAGATCCTGAACCCCCAAAACTGGATCTATAAATCATATATTCTTAACAATAAAAAGCTCTTAATTTCGCTAACTTTTTGAACGCTTTATCGTTAAAGACCAAAAAAATTATTACCGATTCTAATTTATGATAAAACAACTTGCTGCATTTTTGATGCTTTTTGCGCCAACAATGCTGATTGCCCAAAATGCTTCGGTAAATGGTTACATAACTGATAAAAGTTCAGGAGAGACTCTGATAAGTGCAAACGTTGCACTACTGGAAAATAACAGAGGTACGTCCACAAATACTCTGGGTTATTTTTCACTTACAAATATTGAACCGGGCACCTATACCATTGCAGGTTCCTACATAGGTTTTAAGCTTTTCAGAAAAACCATCACTCTTTCAGCTGATGAAACCCTTCGGTTGGATATTGAACTGGAACCTAATGTTATTTCTACAGATGAAATTATTGTAACCAGTGACCGTGTGAAAGATGAATTAAAAAATATTGGTACTGCTGAGATAAACACAGAGCTGATAAAATCACTTCCTATGGTTTTCGAAGCTGATGTCTTTCGATCTATTCAGCTTTTACCCGGAGTAAAGGCGGCATCCGATTTCTCCAGCGGATTGTATATCAGAGGTGGAAGTCCTGACCAAACTTTGATTTTACTTGATAGAAATACGGTTTACAATCCAAGTCATTTCTTTGGTTTTTTCTCAACCTTCAATCCTGATGCTATCAAAGATGTACGCCTTTACAAAGGTGGGTATCCTGCTGAATACGGCGGACGTTTAAGTTCAGTCCTGACTATTTACAATAAAGACGGAAACAGGAACCGAACAGAAGGAACTGCAACTGTGGGAATGCTGGCTTCTCGTATTTCAATTGAAGGACCATATAAAAGAGGATCATGGATGTTTTCAGCCAGAAGAAGCACATTAGAACCTGTTCTTGCTGCTTTAAGAAGTACCAGCGATAACATTCCATCCAGTTTTTACTTTCTAGATTTTAACGGTAAAGTTAATTTTGATGCTTCTAAAAATGATAAACTCTCTTTAGCTTTTTACTCAGGCCAGGATAAAGTTAACTTTCCTTTTAGTGATGATGCTGAGTTCAAACTGAATTACGGAAACAGAACTCTGAGTGGGAATTGGACACACATCTTTAATGAAAAATTGTTTTCAAATTTTGTACTCACAGGATCTCAATATTTTAATTACCCTGAACTTGAACTGGGTGGTACACCTATCGAAAGAAGAAATAACATTTATGATTATTCCATTAAAGCTGACCTCGAATATCTTCCAAACGAGAAACATGATCTTGCAATAGGAATTTGGGCCGGAACCCTGACCATTCGCTTAAATGACCGTTTTGATAACGAACCAAGTTTTAGTTCCAGAAGTCATTCAAGATATAGCTCAGTTTATGTTTCTGATACCTGGCGTCCTAATCAGAAATGGAAAATAGTAAGCGGATTGAGAACCAGTTATTTATCAGATGGAGAGTATTTTCGTCTGGAACCTCGCTTATCTCTTGAATACAAAGCAAATGACAGAATACGATTACAAACTGCGTATGGAAGATATAATCAATATCTGACATTGATTACAAACGAAGCTTTTTCAGGATTTGATGTATGGCTAACTGCAGATGATGGAGTAAAACCTTCATTTGGAGATCAGTTTATTATTGGGGCTAAAACGATCCCATTTAAAGGCTACGGTTTTGATATTGAAGTGTACTATAGAACCATGAATGATGTTTTCGAACTTGACCCTTTTCTTCCTGATGCCTCCGGATTAGACTATCCCGATCTTTTCAGAATTGGTGACGGAGATGCCTATGGTGCCGAATTCTTTTTTGAAAAAAGAGCAGGTCAACTTACCGGATTTATCGGTTATACTTTTGCGTACACATGGAAAAAATTCGATAACTATAACAATGATATTGGAAATCCTGAAGGTTCAGGTCGAAGATACCCTCCCAAATATGATCGTAGAAATGATATTAACATTGTTTTAGATTATAAACTAAGCAGTAGATGGAACACCACACTTACATTTAATTATGCAACGGGTCAGGCTTACACTGAAGTCTTAGGTCGCTATATTTCAGGAAACAGACCTTGGGATAATCAGGAAATAAACAGCTTTACAGTTGGTAAAATAAATGCTTCTCGCTTGCCTGCATATCATAGAATGGATATTTCATTCTCTCGTTTAGGAACATTCTTTAATTTGGGAGAAGCAGAGTGGCAATTCCAGATTATTAATGTACTCTCCCGAAGAAATGTATGGTTTTACAGCTACGATTTTGATGAAAACCCAGTAAAAAGATCAGAGGTTCCACTCTTACCTCTATTACCGTCAATTTCATATACCGTAAAATTTTAATATGAAAAACAAAACCCTTTATTCATTTCTGATTCTTCTTCTTTTTGTATCTGCATGTGAACTGTATCCTCAAGATGAGTATGAAGAATATTTTGTAGTAGAAAGCTATTTAGTAGCTCAAAGCCCTCTCCCAAAAGTATATTTATCCACTACAGGCCCTGCAACTGAAAGGTATACCTTTGGCACATATACCATATCAGAAGCAAGAGTTATTATTCAGCTTCTTACGATTGATGAGGACACTACAGTAGAAAGTTCTTATACTTATCTGATGGAAAAGCCGGGAATTTATGCTCCTCTTATTCCACGCGATGTCATACCTGGAAGAACTTATCGGTTGATAATTGATAATATACCCGGAGAACCTGAGGCCGTTATTACAGCCTATACTAATGTACCGGAAGCTTTTAGTACCATATCACCAGTACCTGATTCCATAACTTATCAATCACCCGAAAGACTAGAGGTTACGTTGAGCCCCAGTGATAATGGTTTCAGGCAGAATTACTTCATCTTTACAACTATTGCTCAAAAACCAATCTTTGAAAATTTCACACCTTTCTATGCTAGTTTTTTTGACGAAGAAGAAGATGAGTTGGAAGATTTTGAAAAAACAAGTTCAGGAATAGTAAATGAATCTAATTTTGAAATATCTCCTGATAGTTCAGTGATTTTACAATATCCATGGCTAGCTGTTGCATTTTTTGAAGAAAACCAAATTGTGGCTAATATTATTGATGATAATATTTATGATTTTGTTCGTTCACAAAGCGTACAGCTGGGAGGATCAACTCTTTCTCCTGGTGAAATACCAAATATTCTTTACAATATTGAAGGAGGAATAGGAGTATTTGGCTCTATTGCTGCTGATACAATCCAAACTTATATTAAAAGACCAGAATAACTCCGGACTTATGAGATTTCTTGTTATAATTATTTTTTTTGGACTTCTTCAGACACCTGTTTTTTCACAAACATCGTCGGAGTTTGAAATAGCCAGAGCTAAATACAGAGGTGGAGGTGATTGGTATAACGACCCATCTTCTCTTTCAAACCTGATAAATTTTACTAAAGATCAGTTCTCGATCAGCATAAAATCAGAATATAAAGATGTTTCTATTGGCAGCAGTGATCTCCATAGCTATCCTTTTATTTTCTTAACAGGTCATGGAAATATTAGTATAAACACTTCAGAAGCAAATAACTTAAGAACCTATCTGGATAACGGAGGCTTTTTATATATAGACGATGATTATGGTATTGATGAGCATGCCAGAAAAATGATGCAACAGGTATATCCTGAAGAAGAATTTATTGAAATTCCATATACACATCCTATTTATAATAATGTGTTTAATTTTAGCAACGGTTTGCCCAAAATTCATGAGCATGATAATCAGTCACCTAGAGGTTTTGGATTGTTTAAAAATGGAAGAATGGTCGTTTTTTATACTTATGAATCTAATTTAGCCGACGGTTGGGCAGATTCTGAAATTCATAATAATCCGGCATCAGTACGGCAACAAGCGCTGAGAATGGGTGTCAATATTTTGGTTTACGCACTAACTACTCTTTAAGTCTTAAAACTATGAATCTAATATCACCTTATTTTTTCTTTCCAGGAAATTGTGAAGAGGCTATCACCTTTTATCATCAATGTTTAGGAGGGGAACTGGCCATTCGGCGTTTTGGCGATACTGAGATGCCTGTTGAAGACGATTATAAGAATAAAATAATGCATGCTGAACTGGTATTTGGGGATAACAAAATTATGTTCTCAGATGGAGCCCCACACAAAAAAATCATCAATGGTAATAACATTCAGATCAATCTTCATTTTGATGATGAGCAGAAACTGGAACAAGTTTTTAAAAAGCTATCGGATGGAGGTAATATTACCATGCCTCTTGAAGTTACATTTTGGAATGCAAAATTTGGAATGCTAGAAGATAAATTTGGCATTAAATGGATGGTGAATTATTCACTTGATCAGCAAAACTAATTCAATAATAGATTGAAATACCTTCCATAATGGTGCTCGTTACAAATTTTAGTTCATCATCCGTAATAATTAATGGAGGAGCCAACCGAACCAACGTATTGGAATGCAGTGTCCAACCCAATAGTATTCCTTTTTCAAAACAATGGTTTACTACATTCTCGGTTAGCTCTCTTGTTTCCAGTTCCAGACCAAGCATAGCACCAACTCCCCGTACTTCTTTTATCCCCTCTCCCTTTAAAGTTGATTTAATTATTTCTTCAATTTTTTGTGCTCTTTGTAAGTATCCTCCATCCAAAAGCTCTTTCAGATTCGCATATGCAGCTGCACAACTTACAGGGTGACCTCCAAAAGTTGTTACATGGTTCAAAGGAGGATCATACATAAAACTTTGAAACACTTTTGTTGAAGATACAAACCCACCAATTGGCATTCCGCCTCCCATTGCCTTTGCAATACACAAAATATCCGGTGTAACCTCGTAATGTTCAAAAGCAAACAGTTTACCGGTTCTCCCAAACCCACTTTGGATTTCATCAAAAATTAAAAGTGCCCCATTTTCATCACACTTTACTTTTAACGATTCAAGCCATTTCTTATGAGCAGGTATTATCCCCCCTTCTCCCTGAATAGGTTCTAAAATAACCGCAGCCGTATTTGTGTCTATTAATTGTAGAGCTGAATCTTCATTAAATTCACCAAAATGCACATTAGGTAACAATGGTAAATAAGGATCCCTGTATACATCTCTCCCTGTTACGCTTAACGAACCATGAGTATCTCCATGGTAACTGTTTTTGAAAGCAACTAACTTTGTTCTTCCTGTAGATTTCTTAGCTAGTTTCAGAGCTCCTTCCACTGCTTCGGTTCCACTATTTACCAGATATATTTGTTCTAGTGAATCTGGAAGCTGCTGTATCAATAATTCTGCAAACTCAATTTGAGGCTTTTGTATAAACTCTCCATACACCATTACATGTAGATGTTTATCAATTTGATCATGTAATGCCTGAATGATTTTTGGATGATTATGCCCCAAACTACTAACTGCAATTCCGGATATGAAATCCAGATAATTCTTCCCGTCAGTGGTATTTATATAGCAACCTTCTGTATCAGATATCTCTAATGCTATTGGGGAATCACTTGTTTGGGCAATTATTTTTTGAAATAAAAGTTTATTCAAAGCTACAGTTCTTGACTAAAATATTATAAATTAATGCTGATATAGTTAAAGTAAATTACAATATTGTTATAACTAATAATTCATCTATTCTATATTCTATATGAAAAAAAGTTTCCTACTGGTAGTTTGTTCTGTTCTTTTAATTAACTGTGCAAATAAAAAGAATACAACTCAGAATTCTGAACCAACTCCTGAAGCTGAAGTAAGTTTAGCTCCCGGACAAATACAAGCCCATCTAAAAATTTTAATGATAGAAGATAACGATTCTCACAAAATGGTTTCTTCTGAAGTAATTGAAATTTTAAGCTATGGAAGTGCTACTGATCCTGTGCCTTCAGGATCAAAAATAAGTTTTGCAGTAAATAATGAACTTTACAACAAATCTTTAAATTTAATCAAACAAAATAATACTCTTGTTGCAATACTTTCGAACAATGAAAGCAACATGATGATGGGGGATAAAACAAAGACTACCCTGTGGAAATTAATAACTATCAAAAACTAACTATGAAAAAACAAATACATAATATTCTAAGCGTATTTTTTTTGGCAGCATCGTTCTTTTTTTTATTATTTTTAATACCCAATAAGAATGTAGAAAAACCACTTTCTCAGCACCTCCATTCTCAAGAAGAATCTGTAACTGACAGAGCTGAAAATTCTGAAGACAGAAGAGAACATTTCTTTCGTTTGATGAGAAACCCTCGAACTAACTCTATCCCTTCTAACATTAGAACCAGAGAGCTCAAACATGCTGAAGCTCTTGAAAATACATATTTATATAAATCAGCAAATCTTCCCGAAGAAATTGATATAGTTGAAGCCGGTCCGAATGATGTTGGAGGGAGAACTCGAGGTTTAGGTATCGATTCCAGAGACTCCGATATTATACTTGCGGGTGGAGCATCCGGAGGAATGTGGAAATCTATTGATGGAGGTGAAAACTGGGTGCAAACCAGTGATCTCGGACAAAACCTGGGTGTAACATCTCTTGTACAAGATCCTGCTAATTTAGATACATGGTACTATTCTACTGGTGAATTTTCAGGAGCTTCATCCAGAGCAAGAGGTGGCGGCGGACAGTTATATGGTTCTGGAATATATGTCTCTAATGATAATGGAGATAACTGGGTACAAATTTCCGCAACATCAGATGAGGATGTTTCTTTCAATTCTGAATTTGATTTTATTTCCCGTGTAGAAATCAGTCCGACTACAGGAACTAAATTTTTTGCAAGTAATGCGCTTGGAATCTATCGATCTGTAAATAACTTTTCTTCTAATACCAGAGTGCTGGGTGGAAGTAATGAACACATCTATAGTGATGTACAGGTTGCGTCTAATGGTCTTGTTATAGCTGCAATTTCAAGACCATTTAGTGGATTCAGTTCAACAAATCCACCGGGTATTTATGTATCCTCAGACGATGGCTTATCTTGGACAGATGTCACACCCAACGATTACCCTACTTCACCTGGAAGAGCAGTTATTGGAACATCACAATCCAGTCCTAATCTATTTTATATATTTGCTGCAAGTAATTCTAATGCCCCGACACTTTTTAAAATAGATGTTTCAGATATAAACAATATAGTAGACTCTGAACTGACAGATAACATCCCTGATTTTGGAACCCCTGTAGGTGATTTAAATCTACAAGGAGGATATAATATGGTCTGTGAAGTACATCCTACTGACCCCGATATCTTAGTAATCGGCGGTACTAATTTGTACAGATCTTTAAATGGTTTTGCTACTGCTCCGGACGATGATGATGAAGACGGTATTACTGATAGCAATGAACGTACCGAGTATTGGATTGGAGGATATGCTAAAGCAAATAATATTTCTCAATATTTTAATCACCATCCTGATCAGCACGCAGCAATATTTGATCCAAATGATCCAAATAGATTGTTTAGCAGTCACGATGGAGGGATAAGTGTCACTTCAGATATTACTAGCTTTTCTATAACTTGGGATAATTTGAATAATGGGTATAACGTAACTCAATTTTATACTGTTACTTTACATCCTGATGCAGGTGACGAAAGGATTCTTGGAGGAACACAAGATAATGGATCTCCTTATTTTGAGTATTCGAACTTAACGGGTGCTTCCGGTTCCTCAGATATTTCTTCCGGTGATGGTTCATATGCCTACCTCGGAACAAATTACTTAACTACATCATCTCAAAGAGGACGTCTGATAAAATATGACTATAATGCTTTTGGAGAGCCTACAGACTTTTCTTACATATCCCCGCTTGGAGCTTCACAACAATTATTCATTCATCCGTATTTAGTAAATCATGTTGATGAAGATTTTATATTTTATCCCGCCGGTAATGATCTCTTTCGCAATAATTCAGCAACTTCATTAGAAAGAAATACTAACAACGCAGACGGCACCAATGAAGGCTGGACTGAGTTAACTCAACTTTCAACTTCTGGATCTACGATAATTTCTACTCTGGCATTAAGTACTACTAATCCTGAGGATGTGCTGTACTATGCGTCGTTCTCTAATACTTCAGTACCTCAAATATACAGACTTAAAAATTCCAGTACGGCTACTACCTCTGCTGATCTGAGCGTCAAAAGCTTTACAGAAGCTACTTCAGATTCTATTCCACCTACGGGTGCTTACATCCATGATATCGCAGTTAGCGAAGATAATGGAAATGAAATTATAGCAGTAGTGTCTAATTACAGTACAGAAAGTATTTACTATTCTACAAATGGAGGAAATAATTGGACTGGAATCGGAGGTAATCTTGAACCTTTAAATGGTAACGGCCCCTCAGTTAGGACTGCTGCTATTACTAAAACGAGTTCAGGTGAAAAAACGTACTACGTTGGAACCAGTACAGGATTATATGCAACAAATACTATTGATGGAGCCAACACAGAATGGAAGCTTCAGGGAGCCTCTACGATTGGTAATACAGTAGTAGAATATCTGGATTACAGACCTTCTGACAAAACCCTGGCAATTGCAACCCATGGTAGAGGAATTTTTATTGGAAACGTATCAACATCCGTTTCTAATGAAGATGCTGAAATTGTTAACCTTCCAAAAAAATTCAGTCTGGATCAAAATTATCCAAATCCATTCAACCCTTCCACTAATATTTCATACTCGCTGCCGTCAAGCAGTACAGTTTCCATTTCTGTATATGATATAAACGGAAGAAAGGTTGCTGATCTCATTAATGGAGCATCACAAACCGCTGGATCACATTCATTAAGCTTCAATGCTGAGAATCTGGCTAGTGGAGTTTATCTCTACAGAATTGATGCTAAATCAATTTCTCAAAATCGCTCCTTTTCTCAAATAAAAAGGATGACGTTAATTAAATAGAGTTAGAACCTATAGAAAAGCCTGATTTCAATAAAGAAATCAGGCTTTTTTTATAAAGAAGCAAATTTGCCGGTATGCTACTTTTGGCGTTGTACAGCTTCAACAACTTTTTCGGTCGTAATTCCAAAATGGTAGTATAATTCTTCATATGGAGCTGATTCTCCAAAAGTATCAATTCCAATTGATATTCCTTGATCACCTACCCATTTAGACCAACCAAATGTAGATCCAGCCTCAATTGATACTCTGTTAGTTACAGATGTTGGTAATACTTTCTCTCTGTATTCCGCTGATTGTTGCTGAAATAATTCCCAACAAGGCATACTTACAACTCGAACATCCATTCCTTTTTCACTCAGTAATGCTTTTGCTTCCATAGCTAAATGTACTTCAGAGCCGGTCCCGATTATTATTGAATCCGGAATTTCATCAACAGAATCAGATAATATGTATGCTCCTTTTTCTGTTAAACTTGCTGCATTTTCATCAGATCTGGAAAAGGTAGGTATGTTTTGTCTTGTTAAAACAATGATTGTTGGAGTTTCTTTACTTTGAATTGCTACTTTCCAGGCATATGAAACCTCATTAGCATCACCGGGACGAATTACTTGTACGTTTGGCATAGCTCTTAAACTTGCCAAATGTTCTACGGGCTGATGTGTTGGCCCGTCCTCACCTAACCCAATACTGTCATGTGTCATTACAAAAATAGAAGGCGTTTTCATCAACCCTGCTAACCTGATTGATGGCCTGCAATAATCTGTAAATACAAAGAATGTACCTCCGAATGGTATTATTCCTCCATGGAGCGCCATCCCATTCAATGCCGCAACCATACCATGTTCTCTTACTCCATAATGAACATTTCTTCCTGATGAATTTGAAGCATTAAAAACTCCTTCGTCTTTAAGGTTTGTCTTAACACTTCCTTCCAGATCAGCAGATCCGCCAAAGAGGTTTCTTATATTATCTTTCAATTCATTTAATACAGTTCCTGAAGAAGATCTTGTGGCTATACCTTTTTCATCTGTATCAAATACCGGAAGTAATGATTCTAAATTATCAGGTAATTTTCCATTCATCCAAGCTTCTAATTCGGATGCAAGTTCTTTGTTTTCTCTTCGATATTCATTTAAAATACCATTCCAGGATTTTTCACTTGCATCACCTTTTGTGATCTCCTCTCTGAATACAGCTAAAGCTTCCTCTGGAATAAAGAACTTCTTTTCAGGATCCCATCCGTATGCCTTTTTTGTAAGTACGATTTCTTCATCTCCTAAAGGTGAACCATGCGAAGATGCTGAATCTTGCTTGTTTGGACTACCAAAACCAATATGAGTTCGACAAATTACAATAGATGGCTTTGAAGTTTCTGATTGTGCATTTTTAATGGCTGTTTCAATTTCATCATGATTATGACCATCTATTTCCTGAACATGCCAACCGTACGCTTCAAACCTTTTTACTGGGTCTTCAGTAAATGCAAGATCTGTTGACCCATCAATTGAAATAGAATTCGCATCATATAAATAGATCATTTTTCCTAACTGTAAATGACCTGCTAAAGAAGCTGCTTCATGTGAAATTCCCTCCATTAAATCTCCATCACTAACTATTGCATAGGTATAATGGTCAATAACAGTATGAGAACTATTATTAAATTTTCCTCCCAGAAATTTTTCTGCCATTGCCATTCCTACTCCTGTAGCGAATCCTTGTCCTAGCGGTCCGGTTGTCATTTCAACACCTGGAGTTAAGTGCTTCTCAGGGTGACCAGCCGTTTTACTTCCCATTTGTCTAAAATTCTTGATTTCATCCAAACTCAGATCATATCCTGTTAAATGCAATAAACTATAGATCAACATAGAGCCATGACCTGCAGAGAGTATAAATCTGTCTCTGTCAAACCATTCCGGATTTTTTGGATTATGTTTAAGAAATCTTGTCCATAAAATATAAGATACATCGGCCATACCCATTGGCATACCGGGGTGGCCTGAATTGGCTTTTTGAACAGCATCCATTGAGAGAGTTCTAATTGTATTTACACACAGCTGGTCTATTGAAGCCATAAAAGAGAGTAGTTAGTGTTATTGTAGAAATTTAAAATGTAAAGATAGGAAAAGCTTGTTTGAGATTGAAGAGATAAATCCCTTCCCAAAGATTTTTGGCATAAAAAAAGCTCAGTGTAAACTTTACACTGAGCTTAAATTCAGAAGAGTGGATTAATTGGTTGACCCACACTTTAGTTCAAACTCCATAGAATGTTCAGCAGGAGCTTTAAAAGACCCAAATGAAGCATTGGTATAGGCACTACATGCATCAGCCTTGTTACCTTTCATTTGATGCGCAAAACCCATTTCAAAATAGATCTTTGCCTTATCAGTTTTACCACCATTTTCATGAGTTAAAGCAATTTTAGCATTTGAAATTGCTAAATCATATTTGCTTTGTTTGTTGTAAGCTTCAGCAATTCTGTAATATACATCAGCAGATTCAGCATCATACTCTGTTGCTAGCTTCAGAAGGTCGATTGCATCACTATAATTTTTTGCTTCAATTAGTTTTGCTCCTCTGAAAAGAAGTTCGTCATGAGCAGCGTTTTTGGCCTGTCTTGAAATCTGACCTTTGTTTGTTTTGTCAGCTACTGCAATTGCCTGATCAAACCATCTTAAAGCATCATTGATATCGTCAGATAGTTTCTTTGCAACTAAACCTTTGGTGTAATAAGGCTGAGCATAATTGGCATTTGCTTGAATAGCACTATTCAAAGATTTGTCCGCTTCCTCATACATCTCTCTTTTAAACAGCATTGTAGCTTTCTGATAATATAATTGAGGAACATAACCTTGCGCAGCCTGAGTAACACGAGTATCTTCGTATTTCTTTCCTACTTCAACTGTTTCTTCAAAAGCTGCTATTGCAACATCTAGATCAGCAATCTGCTTTGACGATCTGAAAGTATTAAATAAATTTCCAGCTTTATTCAATTGAACCTTAGGGATTTGTTGCTCTGAGCGAGATTTAATATCTGTACCTTGTGGAGTACCCAACTCTTCGCCAATTTGAGCAGCTTCCATATAAGTAGAAATAGCTTTGTCATATTCTTTAGCTGATGCTTGTTCAGCAGCACTATTATATAATTTTACTGCATCTTCATAAGTGCTTTGAGCGTAAACAGCACTTGATAACAGCCCCACAAATAAAACCAATAAACTTTTATTGATAAATTTCATTTTTCTAATGTCTAGTGTTAATTATTTCAAAGCTTTTAATTTAAATAAAAAAAAGCTTCATATCTAAAATTAATAACCCATTTATTCCTTTGGATATTTCTCACATATTCATGTTAGTTGAAATACTCTTCCTTCCTTGTTTAAAATGAAAAATTCGGTTTTGGTTCCTTTTTCTCATAAAAGTCACAAATTATTTTTACCGCTTCCTCTTTGCTATCCGTAACATGAAATAAATCAGAATCTTTCTCAGAAATTGTTCCGGCTTCCATCATTGTATTATTTATCCAATCTACCAAGCCATTCCAATAATCTGATCCAAACAGAATAATTGGGATTTTTGTTATTTTATGAGTCTGAATAAGCGTTAAACTTTCAAAAAGCTCATCTAAAGTTCCGAACCCTCCAGGAAAAACGATAAATCCCTGAGCATATTTCACGAACATCACTTTTCTAACAAAGAAATAATTAAAGTCTACTGAATAGTCTTTATTAACAAACTCATTCATCCCCTGTTCAAACGGAAGCTCGATTCCCAACCCAACTGAGCGCCCTTCTCCGGCCGAAGCTCCTTTATTGCCGGCTTCCATAATACCCGGTCCACCTCCTGTGATTACACCAAATCCTTTTTCAGTAATCAGTTTTCCGGTTTCAACAGCAAGTTCGTAATATTTATCGCCCGGTTTTGTTCGTGCGGATCCAAAAATTGAAATACAAGGCCCCACTTTGTATAAAGTATCGAAGCCCTCAACAAATTCCCCCATAATTTTAAAGACACTCCAAATATCTTTATTACTCCCTTCCTCGTATTGCCTTTGTATTTGTGCTTCTGATTTTTTGGATTTATTCATGTTAAAAACTTATTGAAAGTGAAATTGAAGGTACGTCTCCCAGCAATGGAGATGTAATATTATCGGGCTTAAATGTCCTATTCATTGAAAGGTCATCTGATACATCAAAAGGGCGTAAATGTGCAAACACGTAAGCATCTACTGCATTTAACACATATGACAGAAATATCGTTACATAAATGAAATCTCTTCTGTTTCTAAGAAAATCCCTGTTACTTTTTAAACTGCTCGCATTTTGTCCTACTAAATATCCGGGCGTAGCGCCAAACCTCATATCAGTATTTGAATCAAAGGAATTATAATAAGCGGCCCTGTAATCATGATATTGTTTAGTAAGGTATACACTGTAATATCCAAGTCCACCAAGCAATCCATAAACGATAGGGACTTTCCACGTTTGCCTGTTTGTTACCTGTCCCCAACCCGGAACTATTAATGACCTTCGTACTACTAATTTCGGATCTGGATACTGAGTTTCTGCAGTGTCAGCACTAAGAGAATAGTTAAAAGAATACCTTTCTAAATCTGCTTTTTGTAAATACTGGGCTTTTGTACTTACTGAGCTTAATATTAATAAGCTTACAAAAACGATATTAAATCGAATCAAGAATCCCAAGAATGCGCTCCAGGTCGTCTTCTGAATAATATTCGATTTTAATTTCTCCACCTTTGGATTTTGGGTTGACCAGCAC
This sequence comes from Balneola sp., assembly GCA_965215865.1. GTDB lineage: Bacteria > Bacteroidota > Rhodothermia > Balneolales > Balneolaceae > Balneola. The sequence goes on along the minus strand of OZ244125.1, from coordinate 1,327,978 downwards.
TTTAGTACTAAATGTTTGTCGCAGTCTTGAAGATATTTCTTCATAAAACGGGTTATTCAGATCTTTCTTAGGCGCTTTTTTCTTTTTCTTTCCACTTGAAGATAACGCTCTTACGGCATCTTCCATTTGCCGAACCGACCATTCATTTACAACTGCTTTCTTTAAAAGATTTTGTTGTTCAGAAATATCTTCAATAGTTATTAAAGAACGAGCATGTCCCATAGCTATTTCATTCTTTTTTAAAGCTGTTTGAATGAAATCCGGTAAGGTTAATAACCGCAACATATTCGTAACGGTTGTTCTGTTCTTACCAACCCTTTCTGCAACCTGAGCTTGAGTATAATCAAATTCTTCTAAAAGCCTTTTATACGCCAGAGCAACTTCAAGGGCATTTAAATCCTCCCTCTGAATATTCTCTATCAAAGCAAATGCCATACTTTGCTCATCATCAGCTTTACGAACGTATGCTGCTATCTCTTTTAGCCCTGCAAGTTTCGATGCTTTTAATCTGCGTTCACCACTTATAAGCTCAAACTTTCTCTCGCCAATATACCTTACCGTAAGTGGCTGAATAATTCCATGCTCTTTAATAGAGTCAGCCAGTTCATCCAGCTTCTCTTCGTCGAATTCCTTACGCGGTTGATGAGGGTTTGCCCTAATATCATCTACCGGAATATGAAGAACTACATTTACTAACTCCGCTGGATCAACTTCAACAGGTTTTTCCGATTCGGAGCCTTTTTGTTTTGCAATTGGTTCTCTTTTATTTTCTTCAGACTTCTCCTCATCGGATTGATACTCCGGGAAATATACTCCTAAACCTCTTCCTAAAACCTTCTTAGCCATACTATTATTCCTTAATTAGAAAGTACAGGGCTATCCTTAAATAGCTTTCTGTTTTTCTTAATGATCTCGCGAGCCAATGAAAGATAATTTTTGCTTCCGGTACTTGTAGAATCATATAAAAGCGCCGGTTTACCAAAACTTGGAGCTTCAGCTAACCTAATATTTCTTGCAATAACTGATTTAAAAACTCTGTCATCAAAATAACGCTTTACTTCTTCAGCAACCTGATTGGATAGTCTTGTTCTTGTATCATACATCGTTAACAAAACCCCTTCTATATCCAGATCCGGATTCAAATGTTGTCTTACAATCTTTATGGTATTTAATAATTGACCAAGTCCTTCTAAAGCAAAATATTCACACTGAACAGGTATTACGATAGAATCAGATGCTGTAAGCGCATTGATCGTTAAAAGTCCCAGTGAAGGTGGACAATCAATTATTATAAAATCGTATTTATCTCTTAGATCACCGATCGCCTTATCAAGAATTCTTTCGCGATCCTCTCTGTCAATCATTTCAATTTCTGCGCCCACTAAATTTATATGAGCCGGTACCAAATCCAGAAAATCCAATTCTGTTGAGCGTATCGTTTCAGTAGTGTCAGTACTACCTATCATCACTTCATAAACAGAATTAGTCACTGTTTTAACATCAATTCCTAAACCACTTGTAGTATTGCTTTGAGGATCAATATCGATTACAAGTGTAGGGTGTTCTATAGCGGCTAAACTAGCTGCTAAGTTGATAGCAGTAGTTGTTTTACCTACTCCTCCCTTCTGATTTGCTATAGAAATCACTTTACCCATTAAATACTCGCTTTTTTTGGTTCTTTGACATTAAAATTAATATAAAGCGAGGTATCATGCGATACAAAAATACTTATTCACATCCTGATGGTAAGTTATCCACAATTAGATTTAGTTATTAACCGGAGAACTGGTCAATAGTACACCTTGTCTTTGATTTGAAGGTATAACAACTTTGTTTACAGGAATAAGTTTTTCATAGCTCTGCTCATAGTCAGCTCCAATTCTTTGTGCCTGAATCGCATCCGTACGATCTGATATCTTAATAATTTCATTCCTGTCAACCCATGGCTGAACGGTACCGGCAGAAATTACAGTGCTTTGAGCAGGTGAGCTGGTCAGCGTTCCAAAATCAATGAAATATACAGATACAGAAATAAGTAACAGAATGGTTGCGGCTACCGCTACTGTTTTTCCAAACCAACCGATTAACTTAAATGAACTGCGTAACTGCTTTTGCTGATCGGATACAGCTTGTTTTTTAACTTTCTCGAGTATTTCAGCAGGTGTCTGCTTTAATGGTAACTTTTTAACCTTATTGTATGTGCTCCTTAAACTTTCAACTTCTATGAGTAAATTTTCGTTACTCATCATTTCTCTTTCAAATTCGATCTCCTCAGAGGGATCCATCTCCCTCATGAGGTACCGAATACAGTCTTCATCGTTTATTTGCATGTTTAAACTCATGTTGTCTTTCTTCCTCAAAGTGCTTGCGCAAATTGATCAACGCATAACGCATACGACCTAGTGCCGTATTTATTGATACATTAGTCAATTCTGCGATTTCTTTAAAGGGCATTTCGTAATAATGCCTCAAAAGTACAACGGTGCGTTGTTCCTCAGGTAATTTAGCTATATGAGCCATTAAACTGGACTTTGTTTCGCCTTCAACTAATTGCTCATCTGCGTCTACCCAACTCTCGTCCGTCATTCTATCGAAGTAATCTGAGCGAGAATCATCATCGTCGTACCAAGAGTTAACGTCGATATATCGCTTTTGTTTTCTTATATGATCAATTGTTGCATTGTGCGCAATTCTCATTACCCAGGCAATCCATTTACCCTGTTCATTATAGGTGTCGTCCATTTTCGTGACCACCTTGGTAAACACTTCCTGAAAAATATCATTAGCTGTTTCAGGGTTGTTGATCATACTGTAGATGTATGAATAAATTTTTGCCTGATGTCGGTTCATTAATTCATTGAATGCAGCTTCGTCAGCTTTTTTTCTGAAATAACGAACCAGATCTCTGTCCCGAAGATCTTTATAAGATGCCTTTGTAGTTCTCTTTAATAGTTCCATTGTGTTCACCCGTGTATTTTGGGGTTAACTCTTTGCCAACGTATTGATTAAACTCTGAATACCTCAATTACATTCAATCAATAACATATATTAACACAAAGAGCATTTTTACCTCTTGTCTTACACTATTGTACGAAGAGCCAAGACAATTGGCTTGGCTCTATTTTAATTGATGATGCTCAACCTTCATATCACATGATGATGTTAGCCGTTTAATCACATCAAAAGCTAAGACGATCTAATTATTGAAATGGTTGTAAACTTTTTCTCCGGATTTTTTCCCGATCACTTTTTGAATCTCTTCTATTTCGGCTTGTTTTACTTTTTTGACTGAACCGAATTCTTTCAATAGTGTTTGTGATGTTTTTTCACCCACTCCTTCTATATCAGTGAGTTCCGTGATCAATGTTCTCTTGGACCTTTTTTGACGATGAAATGTGATCGCAAAACGATGTGCTTCATCTCTGGCTTGCTGAATAAGTTTAAGCGCAGTTGACTTTTTGGGGATCATTATAGATTCAGATTTCTCAGGCAAAAACACTTCTTCTAATCTCTTTGCCAAACCAATAATTTCACATTCACCATAGAATCCGATTTCTTTGAGCGCCTCAACTGATGAGCTTAGTTGCCCCTTTCCTCCATCCACAATAATAAGATCAGGAATTTGTAATCCATCTTTCATCACTTTGGAGTAGCGCCGTGTCAATATCTCTTTCATCGATGCGAAGTCATCTGGTCCGACCACCGTTTTTATATTGAATCGCTTGTATTCACTTTTTCTGGGTTTAGCATCTACAAAACAAACCATGGAAGCTACAGGATCTGATCCCTGTAAATTTGAATTATCAAAGCACTCAATTCTACGAGGAAGTCTTTGTAACCCTAAATGCTCTTTTAACTCTTTTACTGCATGAGGAATCCGATCTCTTTCTGCTTTTTCTTTTTCTAATCTTCTTTCATTTAAATGTAGTTTCGCATTGGCTTTTGCCATTTTGATCAACTGAGCCTTTTCTCCGATCTGCGGCACATGAACCGGTACTTTTTTTCCTTTTTCCTGATATAAATACTGTACCAATGCTTCGTCATCTTCCATTTCTTTGCTGATATACAACTCATCCGGAATAGCAGCTGTATATTGTCCGGTGTAATAATCTTCCACAAAAGACTGAAGCAGAACACCTTCAGCCAGTCCATCAATATTTTTCAAAAAGCGGTGAAATTTACCGATCAATTTCCCTTCACGAACTTTAAATAAAACCCCGCAGGCTTCTACAAGTTCTGAATCGATGATCAATGCAAATACATCTCGATCTACTTTCTTATCCGCGACCATTTTCATTTTCTTGCTGTAGCGCTCAACGGCAATAAGGCTATCCCGAAGTTTAGCCGCTTCTTCAAATGCTAAAGCGGAAGATGCTATTTCCATCTCTTCTTTCAGTTCACGGATCAACACTTCCGTTTGTCCATTCAACAATCGCTCTACTTTAGATACAACAACATTATAGCGTTCATTACCCCAATCGCCGGAGCAGTTCTCTAAATAATCATCGAAACAGGAATGCCACTTAGGAATCCCACGAGTTCGATCAATATTCTTGATTGAAACCGCGCAGGTACAAAGATCAAAAGCTTTACGAATGGTTTCCAGCATTCGCTTCATGTTTATGACGCTGTCGTACGGACCGTAATATTTACTTCCATCTTTTACGATGGTCCGGGTTGGAAACACTCTGGGTTTATCATCTTTTGTGATGCAGATATAAGGGTACGACTTGTCGTCCCGATACATAATGTTGTAGCGAGGCTGATACTGCTTAATAAAGTTATTCTCCAAGATCAGAGCTTCCGCTTCCGAATCAGTAACTACAACTTCCAGATCATCGATCTTGGAAACCATGGTTTTGATTCGCCCATCTACATTCCGGGATTCCTGAAAATAAGAACGTACTCTGTTTCGTAGCTTCTTGGCTTTTCCTACATACAACACACTTCCGCTTTTATCTCTGTAGATATACACTCCGGGTGAAAGCGGCAGATTCGCTACTTTTTCAGAAACTTCTATGTTGATCTTGGGATTGCTCACGGTTTAAAGGTAGTGGTTTTGGAACACTGATTCCGCTGATTTTGGAGCGCTGATTTCAGCTGATGGTTTTATTAAACTTCTTTTCGTATTTATAGCGAAATATTTTTTTGAATATGAACAACAAGATCCCAAACGGCTTAGTTTTTTCTACTCGATCTCCCAAGCGGAGAAAGCGTGCATTTATTTTAGTTCCGATTCTGGTACTAATTCAAATTTGCCTGATCTGGCCGATATATCCTCTGATGAGTTCAGCAAAGCCATTAATTCTTGGGCTGCCCCTCTCCTTTTTCTGGGTTATCCTGATGGTATGCTGCTCCTTTACAGCACTCTTTCTCTTTTTCAGAAAAGATACTGAGGAGGAAAGCTAATTGGCTGACTGGATCATTATTCTCGGAATTTGCGGAATCTATTTGGCGATCACTTTGGTGATGGGAATCATCCCGGGAAGAAAAGTGAGCAACAGTGCCGCCGGATATGTAGCCGGTGATCGCTCCATGAATGTGTTCATTCTCTATTTCGTGTTGGGCGCATCCATTTTTTCGTCTTTTGCATTTTTGGGTGGACCGGGTTGGGCGTATTCCCGTGGAGCTGCTGCTTTCTACATCATCGCTTACGGAGCTTTGGGAATGGTTCCTTTTTACTTTTTTGGTCCCAAGGCCAGGAAACTTGGAGCAAAACACGGATTTGTAACTCAGGCTGAATTACTTCAGGATCGCTACAACAGCAAAGTACTCTCCGCATTACTTGCTATACTCACTGTAGTAGTTTTGATTCCCTACTTAACCCTTCAAATGAAAGGCGCCGGATTGGTTCTGAATACGATCAGTGAAGGAACTATTCCTGAATGGTTGGGCGCCGGAATTGCGTACGGAGTTGTGCTTGTGTACGTGTTTTTTAGTGGAGTTATGGGTGTTGGTTGGACGAACACTTTTCAGGGAATTTTTATGCTGATCATTGCCTGGTTTTTGGGAATATATCTTCCAGAGAAAATGTATGGAGGAATCGGGCCGATGTTTGAAGAATTGATTGCTTCCGATTTTGGGGAAGCACTATCTGCTCCGGGTTTAACTAGTAGCGGAGCCGCTTGGGATTGGTGGGGGTTTAGTTCTGCCGTGTTGATCTCGGCCATTGGTTTTTCTATGTGGCCACATTTCTTTATGAAAGCATTTGCTGCAAAAAGTGATCGGACCATTAAACTAACAGTTGTCCTCTACCCTACTTTTCAGATCTTTTTGGTTCCGATTTTGATCATCGGTTTTGCTGCCGTTCTGGCTTTTCCGAATGTAACCCCGGCTGATTCTATTCTTCCACATGTATTGCTTCAAATGGATCTGCCTGTAATTCTGATCGGTTTGGTTTGTGCCGGAACATTGGCGGCTTCAATGTCTTCGGGTGATGCTATTGTTCATGCAGCGGCTTCGGTTGCCGTTCGGGACGGACTTTCGAAATCCCCTTCTCTGGCAAACTGGATGAAAGCAGAAGGCAATGAGCGAACTTTGATACGAATCTTAGTAATCGTCATAAGTTTAATCGCCTATTATTTCGCGGTGTTTTCAGAAACGGATATTGTTTCACTATTACTGGGAGCGTATGGCGGAATTGCCCAGATATTCCCGTTGGTATTTGCCATGTTCTATTGGCCACGTGCGAATGGAAAAGGCGCGCTGGCAGGATTGATCGGTGGTATAGTAGTCACACTATTCTTCCTGTACAATCCCGAATTCAAACCACTCCCAATGCATGAGGGAATTTATGGTTTGGTAGTGAATCTGTCTTTATTGATAGGAATTAGCTTAGCTACTATGCCCGAGGACAGAGAACGGATTGAGAGGTATACTGATATCTAATGAATAAAAGCCAAATTACATTATATAATAGCCCGCTCTTTACCAAAATCAGTTTAGCAACTCCTTCAGACAAGTCATTAGATTTACCTTCTGAAGCTTGTTTTGTGTTTATTGTAAAAGGTGATGATCAAGTTTTCTCATTCGACCAAAATATTAAAGCATCAAACGGACATGTAATACTTTCCCTTTGCGGGCTTACTGTAGGAAATATGCTTGCTTCTCTTTCTAAAGGATATCTAGAAACTATTATTGTTCACTTTAACCTTGATCTTCTTAATAATGTTTTCGGTAATAACAAGCCAGAATTTTGGCATGAACTTGAGTCGCCAGTAAGCCAATATGTAGTACAGAGCGAGGCTAATAATCTAATTGAATCTTACTTTAAAAGTATTGACTCTCTATTCTCCAATATTCAGCATTGGATAAACAATTTCTCGCCATAAAACTTCAGGAAATTATAATTCTACTACTTAAATCTGATAATTCTAAGCATATTAGAAAAATAATAAATAGTCTTTTTTCAGAAAAAGAATTTTCATTTAAAGAGTTAGTAGATGCACATATAGATACAACTGATTCAATTGAAAACCTTGCCATATTAACCCATAATTCTCTTTCTACATTTAAAAGAAAATTTAAAAAAGTATATCAAACGACTCCTTCAAAATACAAAGTTAAAAAAAACACAGAGAAAGTAGCCAAACTCTTAAGAATATCGGATAAGTCAATTACTTCGATTGGATATGAATGTGGATTTAAAAGCCCATCACATTTATCAAGAACTTTTAAAAACCGATTTGGATTAACACCCTCAGAATACAGATTGAACTATTCAGACAAATAACTGACCTCCTGAATCAAGACTTTTTATAGAAAAAAACTGAATTTGGATTAAACCAAATAAAAAAATAAAGAATGGACAAATTGAATTTAGATACTAAAGTTTTGCTATCTACCCTATGGATATTCGTATTAATCAACATGATTTATGCAGATATTATAGGGATGCTTAGACCCGGATACATTGAACTTCTCAATCAAATGAGCCAAAAATTGTCTTCTAGTACTGTATTAATATTTTCAGTATTGATGGAAATACCAATTCTAATGATTTTATTGTCACGAATATTGTCAATTAATTTAAACAAAATTGCGAATTATATTGCAGTACCGATATCAATAGTTTATGTAATTTTCGGAGGTCTTGACAATCCTCCAGTTTCTTATATGTTTTTTGCGACAATAGAAATATTCACAATGCTATTTATCTTCATATTATCCTACAAATGGAAACAACCAATAGTAAATGAAATTAACCACCGATCCGAGAACCAAAGAAGTTTTTAAGAACTATCCAAAATCAGTACAAACTCAAATGTATCAGCTTAGAGAGTTGGTGTTAAGTACTGCTCGTGAAATTGAAGGATTGGACAAACTTGAAGAAACGCTGAAATGGGGCGAGCCTAGTTATCTCACTAAACATGGAAGCACCGTTCGCATGGACTGGAAAAAGAAAAGCCCCGATCAATATGCTATGTATTTCAAATGCACTTCAAAATTGGTCCCTACTTTCAAAGAACTCTATCCTGATGTATTCACTTTTGAAGGCGACCGAGCCATTATATTTAAGCTGGATGAAAGAATCCCCGATAACGAGCTAAAGCATTGTGTAAAACTGGCTCTCACTTATCATAAAGTGAAGCATTTACCACTTTTGGGTGCTTAGAAATTCTCTAGACCTGTATTGTTTTTTTTACATCTGAAATCAAAAATAATCTCAGCAACTAAATCAAAAGCAATAAAATGTTAGTATGAATTAACTTCTTGGATTAAAAGGAAGAACCTTTAATGCTCTAAAAATTACTAACTTTTTTAATACTCATTTGACTGGAAGTGCTCATCAGATTATAAGCTACCAATCTGGGTTCTTCGCTTTTCTTAACTGGATTTAGAATTGCAATTAACATTCTTTGATTTTCTTGTGACCCTATTAAACTGTATACCTTAATGGAGTCCTCGTTCAATATTGTACTTGAAAGGTCTTTCAAAGATTGACTATCATTTTCTTGAACAAGTTTAGCAATATCTTTAAATATTGATTTGCTTTTACTTCGAATGGTTGCAATCTCAATTGAATGCTGGTAGCGGAAGTCAATATCATTATCTAAAAATACTTTTGGGATACAGATTTCTCTAAATACTTCCTTTTTCTTGAACCAATTAAACATAATTCGTCTTTAGATGAACTTTTTTCTCTTTTGTGGTTTTATAATCACTACTATACTAAGAGTGAGCATAATGCCCGATGTTACAATTACAGAACTGAACGGGCTACCTTAACTTTTATTTGCTCACCCTTATAAAATAAGAATACTTTCATTAATAAACTTTTCACTCTTTTAATATTAAGGGTTTATAAGAAAATATTTAGAGCATTTTAATTCATTGAAACTCAATAGATTAATCAAAAGCAAATAGAAACCAATATTTAAAAAGACGTATTCTCCATAAGACCCCTGAGAATGAATATGAAAAAACAGACTACACGTACCAATCCGGATATTCCTATTATTTATGAAGACAATCATTTATTAGTGATTGATAAACCCGCCGGTGTACTTTCGCAGGAAGATCATACCGGTGATCCGGATGTGTTAACACTTTGTAAGAAGTACATCAAAAAAAAATACAACAAACCCGGCGATGTTTGGATGGGATTGGTTCACAGGTTGGATAGGCCTGTAAGCGGAGTCATGGTTTTGGCCAGAACTTCAAAAGCTGCGTCTCGATTATCTGAACAGATTAGAAATAATAAAATGGACAAAACTTATTGGGCAATGGTAGAAGGCTTGGCTCCCCCAAGTGCTACTTTGGTTCATTACCTGGAGAAAGACAATCGTTCGAATAACGTTTCAGCTTATAAAAAACCCAGAGGCAAAGCTAAAGAATCTAAACTCAGCTTTGAGACCATCAAACAAAATGCCAATTACAGTTTAGTTGAAATAGACTTGTTTACGGGTCGACCTCATCAGATAAGGGTGCAAATGGCTAAAGAAGGACATCCATTATGGGGCGATTACCGATACGGAGAAGAAGGAAACAAAGACGGAAAAGAAATGGGTTTAAGAGCCGTACGGTTGACTATTGAGCATCCTACTCTTAAAAAGAAAATGACTTTTGAGGCAAGTGTACCAAATCTTCAACCCTGGAATTTCTTTGAATACTGACTCAGTTCAGTGTTTCTAAAAATTCTTTGAATTCTTCCTGAGTGGTTTTGCCTTTATCTCTGGCATACCACAAATGGAGTTCTTCAGCTGCTTTCTTATTATCATAATCAGCATCTCTCCTTTTCTGAACATAATCGTCATGAACAGCTTTTGGACGTGGTCCCCAGCTCCCCAACACATCAAGAGTTTCTTTGTTCAGAACAACAACTTTCGGAATTGACCGACTTCCATCAGTTAAAAACTCATTCATCACTTCCGGATGCTGATCTCTGAGTATGAGCTTCAGTTCAACTTTCTCATTAAGCTCTGATATTTTATTTATAAAAGGAAGAATCTGTGCAGCATCTCCGCACCACCCCTCTGTGATAACCAGCCAAATCTGATCATTATTAATCTTTTTGACTACTTCTTTCAGATCATCATTCAACTTAGCTCTCTTTTCCCATCTTGAAGCCCGCTGAATATTCAGCTTGGTATAGTTCAGCTGACTTTCAGAATTATCGTCATTGGTTGTTCTGTTCTCGGAAAAAAGATCTTCGATCAGCTTCTTATAACTTTCATAGTTAAGAGCTTTGGTCAGAACTTCGTTGGTAATAGCTGATGACTTCATCATTTGTAGTCTCATTTATAATTTTACCAAACTTATAAACTATTTCTATCACAATTGATTGATATATGTGATAAGATTGATAGTCTATTTTATTGAGACAAGCTGAATCGAAATTTATCAAGTTTTATAATTCCTGATTAATCCCGAGTGGATTGAATATCAATAGTTATGACATAAGATATTCACACAAAAACCCTGAAAGGGTTAAATCCAATTCCTTATCTTTGGATATGCAAGCAGTTATACCTGACATAAATATAGACGTGGTTCTTCCTGAAGAAGAATGGAGATCCAGACAAACAGACCACGAATCAAGAGTAGATAATTTGGTCGGTCAATATTTGATCGAGCGTTCTCAACACAAAAAGAATCCGGTAATGGATTTCTTGTTTCAATATTACGCTTTTCGTCCCTCAATGCTGAAGAGATGGTCACCCGGATTTGGAATCGCTCTTGAGTTTTCTGATGCGGAAACTCTCCCCGATTTTGAGGAATTGAAGACATCAGATAATAAAGCGTGTATCGATATGGATCTTTTTCCGGAAAGAAGAATCCGGTCTGCTACCTGGATTCTTGAAATGCTGAAAAGCACTCAAAACAGTCGTCCGTCTTTTGGTTGTTTTGGCATGCATGAATGGGCTATGGTCTACAAAGCCGAAAAACCAAGACATGATCAGGTTCCCTTACGAATGGAGCCGGATGAACTGGCTGAATTTGTGGAATCACGACCTCTGCTTTGCACTCATTTCGATGCTTTTCGCTTTTTCACTAAACATGCACAGCCCATGAATCGATTTGAGCTTTCCAGAGAGAAGTTTTCAGATACCGAACAGCCAGGTTGTATTCATTCTAATATGGATCTGTATAAATGGGCGTTCAAATTATATCCATGGGTAAGCAGCGATCTTATTCTGGAAGCATTTGAACTGGCATTAGAAGCCCGAACCATTGACATGAAGGCAAGTCCGTATGATTTACAAGATCATGGCTTAGAACCGATCAAAATCGAAACAGAAGAAGGAAGAAAAGAATACAAAGCCCTTCAGGAAGCTATTTTTGAGAAAGGGAAACCTGTACGAGATAAATTAATTACTGATTATGGAAATTTAGTCAGCAACTTTTCTATTTGAATAAATTCCAATATGTGATACTTTAGTATCACTATGAAAACAGAATTGGTAACAACCTTAAAAAGACAAGCAACCCAAGTACTTAAAGAACTAAAGGATAAAAAAGAACCTGTTCTTATTACTGAACACGGAAAACCTTCTGCGTATTTGGTTGATGTTGAACATTTTGAAAAACTGAATAAAAAACTAGCTTTGTTAGAAGGTTTGGCCAGAGGTGAAAAGGCTATTCAGGAAGGAAGAATTATTTCAAACGAAGATGCGAAGAAACGCATGAACAGATGGTTGAAATAGTTTGGACAGAACCAGCCTTACAATCACTTGATGAGATAGCTGATTATATTTCTCTTGATAATCTTAAAGCAGCACAAGCATTAGTAGAAAAGGTTTTTGATAGAGTTGAGTTGCTTAAAAATCAACCTGAATTAGGTAAACAAATTCCTGAGTTAGAAACTTCTATTTATAGAGAAATTATGGTTATACCCTGCAGAATTTTTTACAGATTAGAAAAGAATTGTTTATATGTTGTAGATATTCAAAGGCAAGAACAGCAATTCAGGAATCCTTTTTTCTAAAAACTTACTTTACCCAATTCCCACTCTCCGCCAACAACACATTCGTTTGCAAGAAATGCCATCAACACTGCTTCTTTGGAATCTGCAGTTATTCCTGATTCTTCAAAATCCTTGAATTCAGCATTTCCAAGCCTCTCTTTCAGTCCATCCATAACGGTTGAGTTATGCACTCCCCCACCAGATACAAACATTTCAAAAGGCTTATTTCCAATAACTTCTTCAAAAGCTCGTGTAATACTTTGAATTGTTAAATGAGTAAGTGTTGCTACAAGATCTTCGGGTTCCAGTTCGATCTTAAAACCTGTCATCAATTCTTCCACCAGATCCAGATTAAAATCTTCCTGTCCGGTTGTTTTTGGAAAAGGTTTTCTGAAAAATGGTTCCAGTAATAAATATTTCAACAAACCCGAATGTACGTTTCCGTTTGATGCTACCTTTCCATCCTCATCAAAAGGCTTGTTAAAATGCTTCTTCATAGCTTCATTGATGAGCGTATTGGCCGGGCCGATATCTGAAATCAATATTTCCTCGCCACTTTCCTTACTTGGTAGCCAGGTAAAGTTTGAAATACCACCCAGATTTAACAGTAATCGATGTTTTGTTTCCGACCTAAATAATGCCTCGTCCATAATTCCTGCTATTGGAGCACCTTCACCTCCTTTGGCAACGTGTTTTTGGCGAAAATCTGAGATGGTAACAATCCCGGTTTGCTCAGCAATATGATCTCCATCCACAATTTGAAGTGTGCTGTTCATCTTTTCATTCGGATGGTGATAGATCGTTTGTCCGTGACTGGCAATCAAGTCCACCTGATGCGCCTCAACTCCCCATTCTTCCAGAGATTCCAAAACCAGATCAGCGTATAAATGAGCCAATTCTGTATGCAAAACACAAACTTCCTGAAGATTCACCTGCATCTGTGATTGAACAGCCCTGATTCTGTTTCTTAAATCTTGGGGATATTCTACGGTTTTGAAATTCAGTAGCTGAGGCTTCTTCCACTTGAACTTACACATAGCAATATCCAGTCCATCCAGTGAAGTTCCGGACATTAACCCAATAATAGTTCTCTGAGGTTTTTGGGCAATCTCAGTTAGTCGAAGAAGTTGCTTGTTCATGACTCAAACTCGGGGTATTTTTGCTTCAAATCAAATCCATCTACATGAATAATATAGAAGAAACAGAACATCAATCCTTTGAAGAAGATCTTCAATTTCTAATTAAAACATTAAAAGACAGCTTCGAGTCCACGGATGTTCAATATTTTGTGGATGATCACAATGATACTCTGTATGTAAAACTTGAAGGTCTGGATGAATATCCCGAGGAAGAAATTGAAGAGATAGCTACTCCGATCTTTGAAATTCTTGATCTGGATTTTGAAGAGATTGTTTTGTTACCGCTTTAGCTGATAGCTCAAAAAAGCGATTTTCCATCCTTCATTCCTATTTAAAAGCTTTGTATTTTGGATAAATTTCAAAATTATTTTTCATGAAGAGTTCTAATTCCGGCTATACTGTTCGATGTATTATTTGTGATACAGTAAATGACGAGCGCGTCACCAGTACCTACTGTACTAACTGTGGCGGTGTACTAACCGTTGACTACAAAGAATCCCGGGAAGAAATTCAATATCCACTAAAGGATATTATTCCGGATCCGCTGAAAACAGATTACACTTCTTTAAAGAAACTGGAACGACTTTCAGAAACATACGAAGCTGAAATATATGCTAAACTTGAATTAGAAAATCCTACGGGTTGTTTCAAGGACCGGGGAAGCTATATAGAAGTTTTAAAAGCTATAGAATTAGGTGCAGATGCCATTTGTTTAGCTTCTACCGGAAATATGGCAGCATCTGTTGCGGCGTATGCCTGTTATTTTAAAATTCCTTGCTTTGTTTTTGTGCCTGAACAAACACCGGATGCTAAACTGGCTCAATCCACTATTTACGATGCCACTATTATACGTATAAAAGGAGATTTCAGAACTTGTGAATTGTTATGCAGAGAATTTGCTAAATCAGGAAATTATTACTTAGCCGGTGATTATGTCTTCAGGCAGGAAGGCCAAAAATCTTTTTCATATGAACTGATCGAGCAAGGTGCAATGGATTATGATTATATCTTCGTGCCGATTGGAGCAGGAACGAACTTTGCAGCTATTTATAAAGGATTAGTGGAATTAAAAGCAGCCGGAAGAATAGATAAAATTCCAAGTTTTGTTGCCGTTCAGCCCGAGCAAAGCTCTCCTGTAGTTGAGGGTATTTTCAAGAAAGAAAAAATTATTAAGGACCAAGTAAATACAATGGCTGATGCAGTAGCTGTTGCCGATCCTTTTGACTTCTATAAAGTACTGGAAGGCATTAACGAAACCAACGGACATGCTTTTACGGCTACCGAGAATGAGTTACTGACTTCCATGAAAGAAATGACTGTGGAGGAAGGAATTTTCACAGAACCGGCATGTGCAATTCCTTTAGCTTGTTTTAAAAATAATTTGGACATCTTTAAAGGTAAGAAATGCCTGTTTGTTCTTACCGGTACGGGATTGAAAGCAGCTCATATTGTTGCTAAATATTCCCTTTCCTCTCCCATCCTTTCACCAAAGCTGGAACGCATTCAGCAGTATATAGAATCCGGATTCCCCGATATGCAGAAAAACAGTTGGGGACAATCCAGAGATCTTTTCTCCGGCAACGTTACTCTGGATGAAAATCATGAGAAGCTCTATTCCGAATATGTAAACGGTATCAATAAAAAAGGAAAAACCCTTAAGGAAGCTGAGATCAAAGCTCTTAAATCTATGGTTTCTACAACAGATGCTGATCTGGAATTTCCGGTTGAGGTTGTTGATTATAAAATTACTATGCGGAAGCATGGACTGGTTGCCGCTGCAGTAAAAATGAAGATCAACGGTGGGGAAGAAGTCGTTTCTCTTGAACAAGGAGTAGGTCCTATGGATGCTGTTCTAGCTGCTATGAAAGCTGAAACCGATTCATTCCTTGCATTGCAAATTCTTAATCACGAAGTCGAAATTTTAAGTCCTGATACCGATTCTTTGGTTATTGTTACCTTAACACTCGAAAAAGAAGGGCATGAATTTACAGCAAAAGCTGCTTCTCCGGATACTTTGGAGGCATTAATACAGGCTTTTGTAAATGGGTTGGCGATTGCAAATAAAGCATTGGCGGTATAAATATTGGTGTTAAAGTGTTAAGGTGTGATAGTGTAAAGCTTCAACCTTAACACTATCACACCTTAACACCTTTTTTATATATACTCCCTGAACTTTCATTCCTTCATCTTATCCTAGCGGTACAATTGATAAAAATTCTTAAATATATAATGACAACATTTCTTGTTTTAGCAGTTGTTCTGGTAATTGCTACTTTTTTCTATATGCGTCAGACCAAATTCGGACAAGCCCCTAACGGACAACATCTCGAAGAAATTTCAAGATCTGAGAATTTCAGTGATGGCATGTTTCAGAACCTTCAACTTACTCCTGATCTTTCCGAGGGTCATTCTTATTTCAGCATTTTATACGATCAGCTCTTTGTTAAGCATCCCGGAACTAAACCAAAAGATGTAATTCCATCTGTAAAGACTAATCTCTTCTCTATACCGGAAAACGAAAATGTATTGGTTTGGTTTGGGCACTCCTCTTATTTCATTCAAATGGATGGGAAAAAGATTTTGGTTGACCCGGTTTTTAGCGGCAATGCCTCTCCCATTCCGGGAACTGTAAAATCTTTTCCGGGGACAGATATCTATACGATCGATGATATTCCTGAAATTGACTATTTACTCATCAGCCACGACCACTATGATCATTTGGATTACAAAACCATCACGGGTCTAAAAGATAAAATTAAGAATGTCGTATGCGGACTTGGTGTTGGATCACATTTTAAAAAATGGAGATTTTCTGATCAACAGATCACTGAACAGGATTGGTTTAGTGAGCTAAAAGTCGATTCGGGCTTCTCTATTCATACCATGCCTACTCGTCATTTTTCCGGCCGTGGATTTAAACGGAAAAACACATTATGGGCTTCTTATGTGTTAGAATCTGAATCCCATACCATTTATGTTGGCGGTGATAGTGGCTATGGAGATTTCTTTGCAGAGATCGGGACACAGTTCGATTCTATTGATCTGGCTATTCTGGATAACGGACAATACAACGATGCCTGGAAAGAAATACACATGCACCCTGACCAGGTTTTACTAGCTGCACACGATCTAAAAGCAAAACGCCTCTTCCCTGTTCACTCTTCAAAATATGTTCTGGCTATGCATCCCTGGGATGAACCTTTGAATGAGGTTTCTCGATTAAACAGTGAAAGTTCCGAGCCCGTCCCTCTCTTTACCCCAATCATTGGAGAAAAAGTAAACTTAGATGACTCAACCAGAGTCTTTGAGAAGTGGTGGGAAGACGTTCAATAAAATGCTACTCTTACTTTGATATCAAATTGCTTTTATTCATTTTACTCCGTTTTAGCGGTCATTAAGAAAAATGAATACATCAAAACTATTTTGGTGCTTAAAGATAGACTTGAATGATAAAAAAATACTCAATCCTTGTCGGGGTAATGGTCGGAACTCTCCTACTGATAATATCAACCATTTATTATCCAGGAGGAAACTCTGAAAATGTTAATTCAGAAGGATATGATTGGGTAAATAATTATATAAGCAATTTGCTCAGACCATTGGCAGTTAACGGAGAAGAAAATACAGCAAGACCTATTGCTATTTTTGGGATCCTATTGCTTACTGCCAGTTTTGGGTTCTTTTTCGTGAATTTTGCACGGAAAATTAAAATTAGAAGTGCTTCACTCGTAATTAAATATTTAGGTCTTTTAGCTACAACATTTGGTTTTGTTACTGTTATCCCTTCAATGCACGACATCATGGTGACTTTGTCAAGCATATTAACTCTCCTGATATTTTTCTATATCACGGTAATAGTGATTAAATCAAAATTAACAATGATGAAAATTATGTCAATAGTTTTTCTGTTGACTTTCTATTTTGGAGCTTACATGTATTTTTCAAGATTTCAATTGGAATTCATGCCAGTAATGCAGAAAATAATATTCGTAATGAAGATAGCGTGGGTTCTGTCATTGGAATATTTGACCCGAAAAGAAGATTTTGAACATATTATTAAATGAAAAAATAAACGAACTGCTAATGTAATCATTCCGAGCAAAAGCCCGACACTCCACATATACAGAACCGTTACCTCAAAGCCTCTTCCAGTTCCAACGAAGCATTACTTCCTTCATCACGGTATTTCACTATAATCGGGCAGTCCATGCTTAGACCTTGTTCCTTGGCCCAATCTGAATTTACAGGTCTCGAACCGGGAATTACTACTGCTCCTTCAGGAATTTCAGAACCTCTTTCACGAACTTCTTCATTAACCGCATCATAAACAGGAATAGATTTTGATAGCACTACACCAGGTGCAATAACTGCTTTTGACCGGACTAGGATTCCTTCTACAATTACTACTCCGGCGCCGATAAAACAATCATCTTCAATGATCACAGGATTCATTCCAACGGGTTCCAAAACTCCACCGATTTGAACTCCTGCTGACAAGTGAACATTCTTTCCAATCTGAGCACAAGAACCCACTAGAGCGTGACTATCCACCATAGAGCCCTCATCTACAAAAGCGCCTACATTCACATAAGCCGGTGGCATAATGATCACTCCCGGAGCAACGTAAGCACCACGACGAACTGAGGAACCTCCGGGAACTAATCGTACACCATCTTCAGGTTCAAAGTATCTTGGCGGAAGATTATGCTTGTCTACAAAACCTTCGTAAATCCCTTCGTAGGAAGCGTTTTCACCGTTTTTGAAAGAATCTAAGATCGCTTTTTTAACTTCCACATTGGCTTTCCAGCCGTTTTCAGTTTTATTAGCAGATCTGAGTTCGCCTGTTTCTAATTTGTCTAAAATTTCTTCGTAGTTCATTCTATTTTAAGTTGCAGAGTGAAAGAAGTAGCAAAGTAACAGAGTAACAAAGTAGTTTCTCCTACTTTGTTACTCTGTTACTAAACGCGTAGCGTTGATGTCACTTCTTCACTTCTTTCTATACCAATTATTTATTTTTCTATCTGCTTCAAGCAGTGCTTCTTCACCTTCGTGAGTTAAATCCTTTAATGAAAGCGGTAATCGCACATTCGTTTGTGTGATCCAGCCTTTATGCTGAAGTAAAACTTTTGTAGGAACAGGATTTGATGCTGAAAAAAGTGCTTTCGCTGATTCTTCCCAGTCCTCAAAAAGCCCATCAAAATTTCCATCCAGCATTAAATTCACCATTTTTCTGGTTTGAGTCGGCCATACATTGGAAGCTACCGAAACAAGCCCCACTCCTCCTTCTTTCACAAACGCTTCGGTTAAAGCATCATCTCCGGAATAGAAATCGAGATCAGGACTGTGTTTTCTGAATTCTTTGAACTCTTCCACACTTCCACTCGCTTCTTTTACCCCAACCACATGCGAGAACTTTTCAGAAAGTCTGGCTGGAACTTCGGGATGCAACTTAACTCCAGTTCTGGAAGGTACATTATACAAAACACATGGAGTTTCAATAGTTGATAGTAATTCCGAAAACCATTCAAATTGACCTTCTTTGCCCGGCTTTGCATATAAGGGAGTTACTAAAAGAAGCGAATCAACACCAACTTCATCACAGTAAGTAATAAATTCTTTTTGAGTTTGAATACTATGTCCACCAATTCCAACCATCAATGGAACATCCAAATTCAGTTCCTTAGCAAACTTAACGATCGCTCTCTTTTCCTGAGCATTTAGATTCAGACCTTCACCCGTACTTCCAAGAACAAACGTACCAACCTTAGCTTCCTGTTGCTTTAACAATAGGTACTCAAAGCTTTCAAAGTCCACACTTCCATCTTCATTGAAGGGTGTTATCATTGCTGTAAAAACAGGGAATTCTAATCTACTCATTATTTTTTTGTGATGAAATCAAACAGTTGTCCAAAGGTATAAATACCACTAGTTAAATTCTTATTTTTGAGCAATTGTTCCGCAGCCCAAATTGCACCTTCTGCAAACAGGGCGCGATCTAAAGCATCATGTTTTAGTGTTATTTTCTCGTTTGCTGTCGAAACAGTCAGCTCATGAATACCGTTCACATCTCCTTCTCTTGCTGATGTAATTTCAGCTTCTTTATTTAACCATTCCTTCCAGGAAAGAGCTGTACCACTTGGAGCATCTTTTTTGTGCACATGATGCACTTCATGAATTTTGATCTCCGGTTCTTTTAATATTTCTGAACCCGCTGAAATAGCTTCAATTGCATTTCGGATAATATTCATCCCTAAACTGAAATTGGTAGCCAACACCCATTTGGTTTTCTTTTTTTGCACATCATCTTCCAGATCTTCCGGCCAGAAAAATCCGGTACTTCCCCAAGCAGCAGGAATGCCTGATTCTAATACCTTCGGTAAAATATCTTTTACAGCATCTCCGGGAACAAAAATGATGACAGCATCACTTTTCTTTAATCTTTCAACTGTAGGCGGATTGGATTCATCGAACGCATAAGCGAGATTATCGCCCAGCATTTCAACTACTTTACTTCCTGTTTTACCGGTACCAATTACTGAGATTTTCATATTTCAATAAACTCTTTATGCAACAATTTCACAATAGCTTCTCCTTCCGGTTCATCAGCTAAAAAACAGATATTGTTTTCGCTGGCACCATGACATACCATCCTGATATTGAAGTCTTTTAGTTTATCAAATATAGCTCCGCTTATTCCTGCGGTTTTATTCAGATTATTCCCGATCAGTGCTACCAAAGAATATTCCTTTTCGATTTTAACTTCGCAAAACTTTTTCAATTCGTTAATTACATCCGAAGTTAACTCTACTTTGTTCGATGCATTAACGGCTGTATCAAGCGTTAAAGATACGCTTACCTCACTGGTACTTACCAGATCCACAGAAATTTTATAATTCGCTAATACCTGAAATAACTTTGCGAGAAACCCATACTGGTGAAGCATCGCCAAACTTTTAACTGTCAAAAGGGTCTGATTTTTTCTAAGTGATAATGCTCTTATTACCGGTTTTTCCAATGATTCATGAACGATCAATGTCCCTTCTTTTTCAGGCTCACTGGTTGAAGCTACTCTTACATTAACTTTACCTCTTATTGCCGGTTTTAAAGTAGCCGGATGAAGGACTTTACCTCCAAAAACCGAAAGCTCAGCCGCTTCATCAAAAGTGATCTCTTTGATAGGTCTCGCTTCTTTTACAATTCTTGGATCAGTAGAATATATTCCTGCAACATCTGTCCATATTTCCAACATCTCCGCTTCAAGAGCTTCTGCAAATAAGGCTGCTGAAAAGTCACTTCCTCCTCTTCCTAATGTGGTTGTATTTCCAAATATATCCGAACCGATAAATCCTTGTGTTAAATACACTGAACCTGAATTGATCTTCTCATTGATATTTTTCTTCAGTTTTGGAAGATCAACAACTGCATTTCCAAAATTAGAATCTGTTTTCAAAAATTCACGAGCATCTAACCACTTTGCATCCACACCATTCTCTTTGAGAACATGGATAAAGATCTTTGTAGACATCAATTCACCAAAGGAAACTAAACGATCTTTCCATCTCTTATCTCTTGCAACCTGCTCCAAATGTTGTCGGAGCTGAGTAAGCTCCTCTTTAAAGTCTCGTTCAGCTTCTTCCTTATTTTCCAACTGATTGGTTATTGAAAGATGCCTTTCTTTGATGCGTATCAATATCTCTTCCTGAGATGTAGCATCCAGTTCTGAAATCCCCAATGCAACCAGATCATTGGTTGTACCGGAAGTTGCACTTATTACAATTAACTTTCTGTTTGTTTCGGAGCCAACTATTTCTGCACAGTTTTTCATTGCCTGAAAAGTGCCGACGCTGGTCCCACCAAATTTTGAAACGATCATAATTTCTCTTAATGATTAAGCTTGAAAATAAGAAGCTCTGAGATTAGTAAATCAAAAAATCGTCTTTTTTTACCAGCTTTGATTTTTTAGTGATCTCTCTTTCAAATCGTCCCTAAAATGTGTTATTCTCTCTGAGTTAACTATTTAAGAAAAATCTTGTGCAACAAAACAGAATCACCTTTTTAATATTAGTACTGATCTTTGGGATCTCCTGTTCTTCTGAGTCAACCAAAGACGGAATCACCATTACTGAATTAGAGGAACGTCTGGAAGAAATTTCAGCTATACAGGATGATTCTCAAAGAAAAGCAGAAACAGATTCCCTTTGGAAAAAACTCACTCTTGAAGATCAGATTCCATTCAAACAAGATTCCGTTGCTGTCTTTTTATTCAAAGGTGAGGCTGAACAGGTAAGCTGGAATGGTGATTTCAACTCTTGGAGTGGAAATAAGAGTTTTGAAAACGAAGGCAGCAGAATTGATGGAACTAATATCTGGATGTTGAAAGCTGTCTTTCCTCCGGATGCTCGCATTGACTACAAAGTTACTATTGATGAAAGCTGGATCTTGGATCCGGTAAATCCTCATTATCAATGGAGTGGTTTTGGACCGAATTCCGAACTCAGAATGCCGGAATGGACACCTGAACCTTTACTTGAAAGAATTCCTGAAGCTCCAAGAGGATCAGTAACCGAAAATTTCTTGATCAAAAGCGCTCATCTGGGGTATGAGGTTCAGTATCAGGTCTATACACCGGTTGGCTATGAGAATCTGGAAAACCTGCCGGTAATTTATATTCTGGACGGACAAGAATATTCTGACGAGAAGCTTGGTGGAACAGTAGTTATGCTGGATAACCTCATCCACTTGAAAAAAATTAAACCTGTTGTAGCTGTATTCATTGATCCAAGAGACCCGACAGATCCGGAAAGCAATCGCAGAGGAGAGGAATTCGGCACCAATGAAGATTACAACGATTTCTTTACCAAAGAATTAATGCCAAAGATCGAATCTGATTATAAGATCTCTGTAAAGAAAAATGACACTGCACTTTTAGGCACTTCATTGGGAGGATTAAACACTACTTATCTTGGATTTTTAAACCCTGAGAAATTTGGAAAATTAGCTATTCAAGCACCTGCATATTGGTATAAAGAAAAAGAGATATTCGGATTGGTCAGAGAAACTGAGAAAGCAGATTTTGATATTTTTATGAGCGTAGGCACCATTAATGATAATATACCTGACGCCAGACTGATGAAACAAGAGTTTGAGCGACTTGATCTGGACATGAATTATTTGGAAGTAAATGAAGGTCACTCCTGGGGAGCCTGGAGTGCTCAAATGGACGATATTCTCATTCAATTTTTTAAGAAATAATAAAACAGAACTGATCTATTTATGGAAACACCTCTGATTACTAATGATGCTGTAGTTTTTGGATTGCTGATGGCAATACTGGCTGTAATTTTCACTACTTCTCACAGCGAAAAACCCGGCTGGCAAAAATTCTACAAATTTGTTCCCTCACTACTGCTATGCTATTTCGTGCCTTCAGTTTTTACCACGCTTGGAGTAATTTCGCCGGATGGATCCAGTCTTTATTATGTTGCTTCCAGATTTCTTTTACCTGCCAGTTTGATCTTACTAACGCTAAGTATTGATCTCAAAGCAATTGCCAATCTGGGATGGAAAGCAGTGGTTATGTTCTTTGCAGGAACTATCGGAATTATCATTGGTGGTCCACTTGCTTTAATTATTATCGGAGCAATTAATCCTGATATAGTTGGTGGAGCCGGTCCTGAGGAAGTTTGGCGTGGACTTTCTACTGTGGCAGGGAGCTGGATCGGTGGTGGTGCAAATCAGACCGCTATGTATGAGATCTTTGAACCCAGCGACACTCTCTTCAGTGCAATGATCACTGTAGATATCATTGTGGCAAACATCTGGATGGCATTCTTACTGTACGGTGCCGGAATGAGTGACAAGGTCGACAAATGGTTTAAAGCTGATTCTTCAGCAATTGAAGCCTTAAAGAAAAGCGTAGCTGACTATCAGGCAAGCATTGCTAAGGTTGCAACCTTGGTCGATCTCACGAAAATTGCTGCCATCGCTTTTGTAATAACTGCAATCGGACATCTAGTTGGTGATTCTGTCGGACCTTGGGTTTCCGAAAATGCTCCAATGTTAAGCCGTCTGAGTTTTAACTCTTCTTTCTTCTGGATTATCGTAGTAGCAACACTTGGTGGTTTTACGCTTTCATTTACTAAAGCCCGTGAACTTGAGGGTGCTGGAGCTTCTAAAATCGGAAGTTTATTTCTATACATTCTTGTAATGACCATTGGTATGAAAATGGATTTAGGTGCATTCACGGAAGTACCCGGATTTTTTGCCATCGGTTTTGTTTGGATCATCATACATGTGATCGTTCTGCTTGGAGTTGGAAAGCTGATTAAAGCACCTTTCTTCTTTACAGCGGTTGGAAGTCAAGCCAATGTTGGAGGTGCAGCTTCTGCTCCGATCGTAGCATCCGCATTTTCTCCTTCTCTTGCTCCTGTTGGTGTTTTGCTCGCCGTGCTTGGTTACGGAGTGGGAACATTCGGTGCATGGCTATGTGCTCAGATAATGAGAGTGGTTTCTTAATCTGGTTCCACACGTGTAACTAGTTCCGTAGCTCCGCTACGGAACTACGCTTGAAAGCTCTGCTTTCATTGAGGTGGAGCCTCAAAACCGCATTCTGAACGAGACGTTCGGAACGAGAGCTAATTCTCTATTATACTTTCGTGCTTCCGTGATTTAGTGGCAAAAAACCTCCTTCAAAATCAACGATCCTTTTTCAAATATGGTTACAGGTAATTCGTATCTTTACAGAGATCAGAATTTAAATAATTAACCATTTTTTTGTTGTGAAGAGAGCCCTCAAGTTCCTCCTCGTTTTTATAGCAGCTACTATTGTAATTGTACTCGCTGCCGGAATTCCAAATTACTCAGCTTTTAAAACACTTTTCTCAAATACCGATGGTATGAGAGAAGGTTATGAATATGTAGAAAAGACCTTTTCACTACGAGGATTGACTGAATTCATTGGCGAACATCCCGAGTATATGTCTGTAGTAAGTTTTAATGTAGACGAACCTGATTCAGGCATTTATTACGGTGCAGATATCCCACGTGCACAGGGAGCTATTTCGAATCTTTTTCTTCTTATAGAATTTGAACGACAAGTTCTGGAAGGTAAAATTGATCCTGATGAGCCTGTAAAGATTTCAGATATTGAACGTTTTTTCCTTCCTCAGATTAGTGAAAACGCATATAATTCCAGCGTTGAACTTCTTGAAGCCAAGTCAGAAGATGGTGTTCTCACTTTGGATGAAGCAGTTGCAACGATGATAGCATCAAACGGATTAGCTATCGCAGACTATGTTTGGTTCAAGTTAGGAAGAGAAAATATCTTTAATTTGATTGATGAACTACAGTTGGAAGTAACCGAAGCACCTCTTCCCTTTTCAGGACTTTATCTGGCCATACAACCAACTATCTCAGATACCAACACAACAAAATCATATGACAAGATCATTGAACTGGCGTCACGTTTTAATTCTGATGATACTTTTAATTCAGAAACCAAAGAGCTTTTCAGAGAAGAGAGATTGAATCTGAGTTTCATACAGGAAAAAAATGCATTGGCTGAATTCCCTCAAACTACAGCAATGGAAATGGCTACGTTGATGGCTCAACTTCAAAAAGATGACCTGATATCTGTTGAAGTCTCACAAGCTGTAAAAGAAAAAATGAAATGGGTATTTGGCGGAGAAGCCATACAACGCAGTTTCAGTAATTACGGAGCTATTTACGACAACCGAATGGGAATGCTGAGCGGAATTGATTTCGGTACTTCTATCTATGACGGACATACTTCAGCTCAAGCGGTATTTTTTGACCAATTGCCTGTAGCATTTTTTATTCACTTATCGGCGAACCACATGCAGGAAGACTATCAACAACGCCTGATCTGGGATCCCGCTTTGTATGAAACAACTGTAAGAGAAATCGAAAAAAATAACTGATGTCGAAATACAGATTACTCACTTTTTATTGGTTGATACCTATGTACCTGTTCTTTCTGGTGTCTCAACAAGCTATGGTATATGTTGGGGCTAAAGACACCATTGAAGAAGGAATTCACTACGAAGCTGACGTTCTGGATATGGAAGTAAAGCAGATCGCTGCTCAAAGTAATGGATACATCGTGATCGCTTTTGAAACGAATTCAGAGACAAAGATCGAGCGTAAAATGACACTCTCCATTCAAATGGCTCAACAGCTTCTTCAAAGTTCTAAAGTAGAATTGAGTTACCGAAAAGGTGGTTATCCTGAAATCGTGCTTCTTCCAACCTATGAACTTCAGGTTAAAACATCTCTATTCAATGGAGCCGTAGCATTTCTGGGATTGATCGTGACTTTAATTGCAGGTGTTAGGGTTCAAAAATATATCAACAGAAAAAGCGCTGATGAAACCGGCGATGATTTTAATATAGAACGAGTTGATTCATGAAAGGAACACTATTTTTAATACCCACAACACTGGGCAAAACTTCCGAAAACAACGCTATTCCTGAATACACACTTTCAATTCTTCGGGGATTGGAATCTTTAGTGGTAGAAAATATTCAGACTTCTGTAAAATTTCTGCAATGGGTTGGTGATACCATTCCGGAATACAAGATCGATTTCTATCAGCTGAATAAGAATACTCCTGATACGGAGATATTTTCTTTTATGAAGCCGCTGAAAGCCGGCAAGGATGTTGGATTGTTATCCGAAGCAGGAGCTCCTGCAGTGGCTGATCCAGGTTCAAAACTAGTTAAAATGGCTCATCAGAATGGAATTCGCGTAGTCCCTTTGGTTGGGCCTTCTTCTATATTATTAGCGCTGATGGCTACCGGTTTTAACGGACAAGCTTTTTCTTTTCATGGTTATCTTCCTATTGATGCCAACAAACGAAAGCAGTTGTTGATACAGTTGGAAGGGGAATCACGCAGACATGACAGAACTCAATTGTTCATGGAGGCTCCACACAGAAATAATGAACTATTCAAAGCTATTCTGGAAACCTGTACTCCGCAAACCTGGTTAAGCGTTGCCACTGATATTACTCTGGAAACTGAAGAAATTGCTACAAAAACGGTTTCAGAATGGAAATCAGCTGAGAAGCCTGATCTTCATAAAAGACCTACTATTTTTTCCATTTACGCGAAATGATATAGGTTAACCATAGAGAGCACAGAGAATTTATCTTTCTCCCAAGCTCCTGATTGGGATGACGACGGGGAGCTCCTGCTCCCTATGGAGACGAACCCCGAATATGAATTACATTCAACTAGTTTCGTAGCTCCGCTGCGGAACTAAACTTGAAAGCTCTGCTTTCATTGAGGCAAAGCCTCAAATTCAAATTCCGAACAAGACGTTCGGAACGAGAGTAAAATCTGTTTTGTCATGCATTAATTAAGAACCCGGTTAATACATTCACAATAAATAGAACAGCTAATAACGGATTGAAATACTTTTTTGTAAATGAAACCCAAAAACCATAGATGCATATCGTAATAATTCCAACAAAAACTGGAACGTAAATATACATCA
Organism: Balneola sp.; assembly: GCA_965215865.1. Classification (GTDB taxonomy): domain Bacteria; phylum Bacteroidota; class Rhodothermia; order Balneolales; family Balneolaceae; genus Balneola. The sequence goes on along the minus strand of OZ244125.1, from coordinate 1,300,918 downwards.
GCCCTCCAAGTCCACTTCCATCTGGAATTCTTAGAGAAGAAATAGTAGCTCCAACAAATATGGAAACGATGATTAAGGAAATATTTCTAACGTGTTTTCCTATAAACCCAACACCTCTACTCCTTGATTGAAGATAATATCAACCGGAATATTTTGTTCGGATAGTTTTTCCAACGAAGCTTCCAACTGAGGAGTTCTGACCGCATATTTGGTCACAAAAGCATCAACGGCTTCGTAGTCCCCATTGCCCTGAAGGGTTAGAATTTTCTCAGAAAGAGCATCCACTGCAGCTTCTACTTTGTCAAAATTGATGGCATAGGTTTCAGTTTCTTCATTGTAAGTGAAAGCTCCCATTTCCTGAAAGAAGTTGAATCGAATTAGATTCGCTCTACCATGAGCGCTTGAAGAGCCAAATCGAATAGAACGGAAAATGCTTGCCAAGAAAGTCACGTAATCGTTTTCAATGCTTCCGGTTGTGATCATTCCTTCCTGAGCTCTCAATGACTTAACCATATACAACCCAAGAACATCAGCTTTTCCTTCTTCCAGTGCTGAAGCATGGTTTTGAAGTGCTTCCCGAACCGTTCCGTTTCCGGTAATTGTATTCTTGATCCCAAGTCCATGAGCAACTTCATGAAACATAGTATTTCCAAAGAAAGAATCGAATGAAACGTACTGTCTCTGACTCTCATCGATCAACACTTCTGATATCGGTACAAGAATTTTATCATACTTTGCCTGCATTGCATTTTTTAGCTGTAACCTTCGTGTTCCTTTTTTAAGCTGAACTTCTTCATCGTTCGGAAGATTAATAGCTATCGTCTTAGAGCCGGCATTTGAGTCTCCGGCATAATAAATTACATCATAAGCATTCAATTGAGAATCATTGCCCGGAGTTTCTTTCTTATACTGTGCATCAACCGGCAAACCTTTCTGAAGTTCAGGAAGAACAGCAGTGTATTTAGAAAGTCGCTCGCTCCAGCTTTTATCTTTTACTAACACAAATGCTTCGTTGGCTGCTTTATAACCGTATAACTGATCTTCGTAATTTTCAATTGGACCAATAACGATATCAATTCCGTTATCTCTCATATCCATCCAAGCCAGATCACTTTCCTGATATTCATTTGATTCCAAAGCATCGGCACGTAACATCAGATAGTTTTTCAACCCTTTATCATCTGCAAATTCAGCCGCTTCTCTCAACTTCATTGCTGCTTTCTGGTGATATTCTTCAAACGCTTCGTTATAGGGAATCGTCATCAACTCTCCACTTTCACCTCTTCTGACCAGCGTATACAGGCTTGCTTTGTCTTCTGACTCCCAGGCTTCAAATTCTTCTTTGGTCATATCAGAAGGATAAAAATTTGCTCCCGCTGGTTTAGCGTCTGTTCCTTCAATAAATGGTTCATTTCCATCCAGACGATCCCAAGGACCATAGTTTATATTAAAGAATTCTTTCTCTTTTTCTGATAGCGATGCATACACATCACCTTTTTCTCCATATGCTTGTAACCAGAAAACTTTATTCATTTCTTTTCCGGCTTCGATCAAAAGTGGAATCATTTTCTTTTCATTTTCAGAAAGCTGACCAAGATCAGTCGTTAGCGTAAACTCGGTATATTTTGAAAGCAACTCATCCATTTCATCATTGTTTTGCTTTGGAGCACAAGAAATTGTCACAGTTAGCATTAAAACTGCGATTATCTTTAAAGTCTTCATAATAATTATTCTTCGATTTGTTTGATGGGGACACTACTTGGCAATAGTTGTCTTCTGTTAAGTTCTGTAAGTATAAGCTCTGTGATCTCTCCTTTCAACAGAAACTCGTATCTGATATCGAGTACATATGCTTTCACTTTTAAGTGTATCAGGTAGTTTTTGTCGATGACCTGATTTTCAGTGATCACAACAACGGGTTTATTCAAATACACATAGCGAGATGTAATGGCTGCTTTGTATGCTATTTCTTTAACGGTATCAATATTTGTATCAGCAGGTAAATAAATAGATGCCACTACTTGGCAATCCAGAGCTCCTGTATTTGAATTTGAAACCGAATTGTTAACAATATCTGCGTTTGGTATAGTTACCAGTGAATCATCAGGAGTTACAATTCTGGTAGATCTTAAACCTATTCCTGTTACTTCTCCATAATATCCATCAATTTCAATCTTATCACCAACCTGAAACGGACTGTCTAATATGATGATAAATCCACCGAAAATATTCTTCAGGATATCCTGTGCCGCAAAACCAACTGCAATTCCGATAGAAGCTCCAACTGTAAGAATAGTTTCAACAGGTGGATTTATAATTCCTCCAATCACAATAAACAGAGCAACTGACCATAGAATTACATTTAAAAATGGAATCAGTCTTTTTATAAGCAACCGATAAGAAGCCTGATTCTCTGCTAGTTTACCAAGCAGAAAAGTGATAAATCTGTTCAACAAAAATGCAAATATCAGTACAATGAACGAAGAAATGATCTTGCCAGTAGAAAAGAGCTCTTCAAAAGGAACGATCTTTGGCTTAAGGTTAATGACATTTGAAGAATCAGTTACTGCTGAATCTGCCTGAACGGTACTTAGCGAATCCTGAGCACTCAAAGTAAAAGAACTCAAGCTGAAGATCAGAAACATGAAATATGTAAATAGTTTTTTCATGATCAATGAATAATGTTTCTTCGTTTCAATAGCCTCAAAACCTGACGATATACAAGTTGGTTCAGGTAATATCCACTCTCTTCTTCGATCAGTATTCCGCGCGATTTTAATCTTGTAAGCAGCACTCTGCTTTGAGCAAGAGTTAAATTCAGAACTCTGCAAAGCTCAGCTACTTTTAAAGTATCGTGTAATACAATAGCCGCAAGAGTAAATAGTGTTTCAGGCTTTAAAATCTCCAGTGTCTCAATATTCACAGGTTGAAACGGAGAAATAGTTATAGTTCTTCGTTCCACTTTTTTGATGGATCGAAGCCACAAAATTGTAGCAACTGAAGTGTTTCCCTCTGTAATATCTGCCAATCTCTCGAAATAGATCTCTTTCAAATACTCCTGAACAGCTTTGGGATCGTTTAGCCTCTTTTTATAATTTCGAGATTTTCTGGTTGACTCATCGGCTTCAAAATTCAATTTATACACACTTTTATCGTGGCGATTCATAATAACCGACTGTATATGAGCATCACTCAGTGCATCAGTAAAGAAGATATGTGTGAAATGAGTTTCTACTCCTTCAACTTTATTCAAAAATTCCCATGCATACCTGGAACATGTAGTTATCCAAAACACTTTTCCTTTGGTTTCAGAAATGATCAACCATAAAGCATCAAGTGCATCAAAGCCGTTTATGTTTCTGAGATATAGTTTCTGTAGACCTTCAAGATTAACTACAATACGCTCTTCCATTGCATTTAGCGCATTTACGATATGCTCAGGACGATTCACATCTTTGATTTCAAAAGCGCTGCCAAATAAGCTTAATATCTGCTCTATTTTCCAGGTTGATTGCTTTATTTCGATATTGACGATCTTTTGCTCTTTAAAGATCTCATCAGTTAACAAATTTGAAAGGGTTGATTTACCACTTCCCTTTTCACCAATTAACGCCACACTGCTTGGGAACCCATCCTTCCATGCATCAAAAGCCTTTCCAACTGCTCTAATATTATCAGATGCATTTACATAAAGCTCCATATCTATTTGACTGTTCAGATCAAATAACTCTCTGTATGATTTTGGAAGCTCCTGTATTTTCTGATCAGTTTCTGTAAGGAAAGTACTTAAACCAACACTTTTTTGAACAGATTTATCATCAATAATCTTGAAGCCAAAAATAGTTTGTATTGGAATGATTATCTGACGCAGCTTTCTGCTGGCAAACCTTAAAAAAACTGCTGTGGCATCAACTGTTTTAGCCCAATATGCTATAGTCAGGTTTTTAACCCTTCCCGCCCAACGCTTTAGCCGTAGCTTATAAATTTTTGATCTTGTACTAATTGTAATCTGGTTTAGATGAAAACTTCACAAATGTACTACTTTTGTAACATCATACATAGATGTTACAAAAATTTATATTTATCCACTTCGTTAACAGTTTCAAAATGAGGCTTTTTATGCATCTCAGAATGTATTAAATTGAGTAAATCATCTACAAAACTATGTTTAACAAAATTACCCTGAAAAGAATGTTTAAAATTCATTCTAGGCGTACCTTCTTTTTTGTTTTTCTTTGCTTTCTTATAGTAGCATCAAGTGATTCACTATCGGCTCAGAACGATCTTTCACGGATATCAACGGTTGACCGAAGTGATGGTAAGGGAGCTGTAATCAGATATCATTTTTCTGAAGCTGTTGACTCTTTTGAAGTCATTCAACCGGCTCCTGATCTAGTGCAAATGGTATTATACGGTAATATTGATACTACGGGAATTCAACTGCCGGATTATGGGGATAAAGTCAATCAGGTAATCCTGTATAAACAGGATTACGGATTTGGAGTAGATATCTATTTAGGACAAGAATATGCTTATATAGCTGATGCTTACCCTGACCAAAATGGAAAACATTTGTTAGTGGGTCTTACCGAAACCAATTATGAAGAGCTGGATGCCTATTCTCAGCAATTTCTGGCAAAGACATGGTATGATAATTTTGAAATAACTGAAGACGCTGCCCCGACAACTATTATTGATACAGGTTCAGTAACAGATAGCTATAATCCTGTTCGTAATAAATTAAAGTTTGATAAGATTGTGATCGATGCCGGGCATGGCGGACATGACCCCGGGAATTTAGGCTACAAAAGAAGTGCTAAAGAAAAAGATGTTGTTTTAGCTATCGCAAAAAAATTAGGTGGATATATAGAAGAAAATCTCCCGGATGTGGAAGTAATTTATACAAGGGAGACAGATGAGTTTGTTGATCTTTGGGAACGGGGAAGTATTGCGAACAGAGCTGAAGCCGATCTTTTTGTATCTATCCATGCTGATGCATGGACTCAATCTTCTGTACGAGGCTCTTCTGTTTTCTTTTTAGGATTGGGTAGCACTGATCGTTCTTTTGAGGTAATGAAAGAAGAAAATCAAATTTACTCTGAGCATGAAGTTATAGAGGACTTATCTGAAGAAGATTTGATTGTATATGAACTTGCTCATAGTGGAAATATCGCAAACAGTGAACGAATTGCTTATATGGTGGAAGATCAACTTAAGAATCGTGCACAAAGAAAATCGAGAGGAGTTAAACAGAAGGGGCTTGTTGTATTATATCAATCAACCATGCCTGCTATTCTGGTTGAAACAGGATTTCTGACAAACCCCGCTGAAAAAAGATATCTGACAAGTGATTGGGGACAAAGCTTAATTGCATCGGCAATTTACAGAGCTATAAAACAATACAAGAAAGAACAAGACGAAAGCTATTCTTTAAAAGTGACTTCAGCGAATGACTAATCCTTTGATCATCGGAGTTGCAGGTGGTAGCGGCTCCGGAAAAACTACAGTTGTAAATACTATTTCAAAAACTCTTGGTGCTAACAAGCACCTGCTTTTACAACACGACTCTTATTACCGCGACTTAAAACATCTGCCTTTTGAAGAACGAATAAAGCAGAACTTTGATCATCCGGCTTCATTAGAAACAGAGTTACTTATTCGACACATTAATGCTCTTTCTGAAGGCTACCCGATTGAAGTACCGCAATACGACTTTGCAAAACATATTCGAAAAGAACAAACCACATCTGTAACTCCTAAAGAAGTTATTCTGGTAGATGGAATTCTTATTTTCAGTGAGCCTGAACTTCTCGAATTAATGGATGTGAAGATCTTTGTTGATACTGATGACGATATAAGGTTGCTACGGAGACTTAAAAGAGACATCAGCGAACGTGGTCGCTCTGTTGAGAATGTAATGGAGCAATACCAGAAATTTGTACGTCCAATGCATCTGGAATTTGTTCAACCCAGCAAGCGCTATGCAGATGTGATTATACCCAGAGGCGGAAAAAATAAAGTCGCACTGGATATGGTTTTGGCGTTGATCAATGAAAAGCTTTCTAACCGCGAATAAAAGCTTCCATTCCTTTAAATATCAGGAATTCATCTCTTTTAGAATTCATCGAAATTAACTTGGAGATAGCACTAGCATCTCCTCCGGTTAAATAAAGGCTAAAATCTCCAAACGATTCCTGGTAACGTTTTAAAGAAGCATTGATTCCATCCACAAAAAAAGCAACCTGACCCCATTGTAAAGACTCTGCAGTGCTTTTTCCGGGAAATTTCGTTGGAATTTCTATTTCAATTGTAGGGAGTTCCGGTGCTGAAGTTTTGAAAATATTCAGAATACTCTGTAAACCCGGCATAATAACGCCTCCCTGATAAACTCCATTTTCATTCATTATATCTATAGTACACGCACTTCCCGCATCTACTACTACAACAGATCGCTTCTCCTGTGCATATGCTCCTAAACATCCCAAAAAACGATCAATTCCCAATGTTTTTGGTGTTTCGTAATTCAAATTATGCTCAGGGACTTCACTGATTTCGATGTTTTTTATTTCGAACTCCGTTACCTGATTCTTCAGTAATTCAAAGTGATCTTTTCTAACACTGGCAACCACAAGGTCCTGAATTGAGTCTTTATGTTGGTTCAACCATGAAATCAAATATGTTACTGATTTAAAATTATCAGTAGACTTTTCCCAAGCATTATTATTCCTGAACGCCACTTTTATCGAGGAGTTTCCAATATCAAGAAAAAGCGTTTTTTTTGAATTTTCTGAATCGTTTTTGCTCATGAATTTGTATTACATTAAAGACATAAGAGAATAATCAATCTAACGGATAGTATGAATTTAAAATCAAAGATTGCGATAGTTACCGGAGCCAGTAGTGGAATTGGTGCAGAATTTTCAAAAGACCTTGTTAAAAAAGGCGCTAAAGTATATGGATTAGCCAGAAGTATCGATAAACTCAACAGCATCAGAGAAAAGCTAGGAAATAATTTCGTTCCTGTTCAGCAGGATATTACAAACAGTGAAAGCCTAGAAACCTGGGTTGAGGAAACATTTTCTGATGATCATTCACCAGACATTTTAATTAACAATGCCGGCCTTGGGTATTTTGCAAACGTTGATGATTTAAAAATTTCCGAATGGGATAAGATGCTGAACGTAAATCTTTCCGGAATTTTCTACCTAACCCGCTTGATCGTTCCTTTAATGAAAAAAAATGATGAGATTTGTCACATTGTAAATATTTCCTCTATTGCCGGATTGATGGGAAATCCACAGATATCAGCTTATAACGCTACAAAATATGGTTTAAGAGGATTCAGCGATGCCCTTTTCAAAGAACTTAGATATGATGGAATCAAAGTTTCCTGTTTTTTCCCCGGTTCTATAGCCACAAATTTCTTTGATGCTATTGATGAAGTTGATCAGCACCCGAATATGATGCACGCATCTGACGTTTCTAATACATTGATCCATGTTTTAGAAACACCTGATAATTTTCTGATAAACGAGATTATCATGCGTCCACTTAACCCAAAGAACCCCGGTTAACCAGTGAAAAGAGCAGTTGTTCTAATTTTGGGTATTTCTTTTTTGATCTCATGTAGCAATGAGCATCCCGTTCAAAAACCTGATCCGCTAATGGATGAAAGTCTTTATTTGGATCTTTTTTATGAACTGGAATTGCTTAGAGTTTACCAAAACAGAGGCACAGGTAGCGCAGTTATAGATTCTTTGCATGAAGAAATTTTTAAAAAATATAAAGCGGATAAAGAACTTTTTCTTGAAAGCCATCAATTCTATCAAAGCCAGATAGATAAACAGCAACTAAGGGTAGATACAGTCATTGCCAGAATTGAGAAAGAGCTTCTACCTCTAGTTAAATTGGACTCACTCAAAACTCAGGAAGAGAACGCCAAACTATACTGATCAGAATCTTCTTTACTTAGTGAGATAGCACCTTCTTTGATCAGATAAGATATTACTCTTTTCGCTGTACTTTGGTCTACTGTTAATTCTGAAGCAATTTCTTTGAGTGATGCATCTTTTGTTGAAAGCAAATTAAGAGTCGAGTCAATCAGTTCACTTTTTATAACGGATTTATTATGGGTTGATTCTTTCTTTAAGCAATTGTCACAATGCCCGCATGACTCGCTTTCAACATCCCCAAAATAGTTTCTCAGAAAAACTTCTCTGCAAGTTTCTGAATTTATGAATGAATTCATTTTATCCAGTTTGGAAAGTAAAACTCTCCTATGTTTTTCAACTTCTTCTTTTTTGATTGGCAGTCTGGCTGATCTTGGTTCTAAAATTCTTATCAAATCTCTTTCCTCAATGACTGTAAAAACTAGAATGTGATCGTTTTGCATTAATACATTCAATGCTTTTATCAATCCGTTCCTGTTTATATCCAGTGCTGAAAGTAAGCTTTCTTCATCTGTTTCGATCATATCATTGAAAGCTTGAGGATTAAGTACTCTCTCAAGTTTGTCCACGAATTCAGCCTTTTCGGGATTATTACATCGCTCTTTAAATTTCTGAAGCATATCACGATTCAACGTAAACTGAATACAGAAAGCTGGTTTAACATCCGGCATCCAAGCCAATACACCAAACTGCTCCAAAATCCTTAGAGAAGTTCTTATTATACCTAAAGGTTCTTTGCATCTTTTTTGATGCGCGTTTAATTCCAGTGCTCCAGACTCTAACATTACAGCTCCTTCTGCTAACTCAAAGCTATCGCAAAGTGTTTGATACACCTTTTCCAGCTGTTCTCTGGTAGGATAGCTTTGTTCAATTCTTTTTTTAGAAGCTGTATAATCAGATGTTTTGTAATATAAAATCGGATATGCCTCTTCACCATCTCTTCCTGCCCTCCCCGCTTCCTGATAATAAGCCTCAATGGAATATGGCATAGACTCGTGAATTACATATCTGCAATCAGGTTTATCTATTCCCATTCCAAAAGCATTAGTAGCCACAACCAGTGGGGTTTCTCCCTTTATCCAACGAGTTTGAATTTTTTTTCTCAACTCACTTTCCACTCCTGCATGATAGGCTTCTGATTTTATACCTTTCTTTGAAAAGAATTCTGACCAATATTCACAGTTTTTTCTGGTACCGCCATAGATTAAACCATCTCCCTTTTTCGAGGCCCTGATAACGCCGTTTATCAGTTTTTCTCTCTTCTTTTCAGTTTCAACCACCCACCATTTTAAATTCGGTCGTTTAAATCCTAACGATATAACTTCGGGTTGCTTGAAGCTCAGATTCTCTAGGATATCTTTCCGAACTTCAGGAGTAGCCGTTGCAGTTAATGCGATCCAGGATGCAGAATCCGAAATGGATTCCAGATTTGTTTTTATATCTCTGTATGCAGGCCGGAAATCATGCCCCCACTCGGAAATACAATGAGCTTCATCAACAGCAACAAGATTGATATTGAGGTTATTCAGTTCGTTTTGAAAGAGTTCTGTTCCTAGTCTTTCAGGTGCGCAATACAACAATTTGTACATTCCATTTCTGGCGTTGACCAATCGTTGTTCAACTTCATAGAACGGAATTGTATTGTTTATAAATGTTGCAGAAATACCCTGATCATTTAATTGTTGAACCTGATCCTGCATCAAAGCGACAAGTGGTGAAATAACCAAGGTCATTCCTTCAAATACAGTTGCCGGAACCTGATAGCAAAGTGATTTACCTCCACCAGTTGGAAAAAGAACAAGAGTATCTTTTCCGGAGAAAACAGATTTAACAGCAATATCCTGTCCTTCCCGGAACGATTCGTACCCCCAAAAACCTTTTAAATGTTCTAATGCCTGATTAAATTGGTACTGCAATTTTAAACCTCAATTTCTTTTCCCAAAAGTATTGATATCATTCTGTTCATCAAATAAAAACATGAAGTTATTTTTCTATTTATTTTTTCTAGTTGTATTCCTGAGCTGCGCATCATCCTCTCCTAAAGAGAAATTAGACTACCGTGAAGAGATGAGAAATTTCGTTATTGAAATAGCAGAGTATGCCCGGGAGCAAGACTCCGATTTTATAGTTATCCCTCAGAACGGTCACGATTTAATTATTAAAAAAGATAGCAGCATTGCCGAAGATTATCTTTCTGCGGTAGACGGATTAGGCCAGGAAAGCCTGATCTTTGGTTATTACGGTGACAATACGGTTACCCCAACCGACAGCAGAGAATATCTGCTTCAATTTTTGAGAACAGGAAAACGGCAAGGAAAAACTGTTCTTGTTACAGACTATACCGATGAAGACCAAAAGATTAAGCGGTCTTATGAAAGAAATTCTTTGAATGGGTTCATCTCGTTTTCTGCGCCTGAGCGTGAACTAACTTATGTCCCCGAACCATCTGAATTTGTAAAAAATGAAAATAGCAGAGATATAAAAACCCTTTCTGACGCCAGGAATTTTCTCTACTTATTGAACTATGAAAACTACGATTCTAAAGAAGCGCTGCTTTCAGCACTATCTGATACAAATTTTGATGTTTTTATTATGGACGCTTTTTTTTGGGGTAAGATGTTTACACGTGAAGATCTGGATCAGATAAGAACAAAAAGCGATGGCGGAAAGCGACTCCTTATCAGTTATATGAGTATTGGGGAAGCTGAAGATTATAGATTTTATTGGGATGAAAGCTGGGATAAAAAGGAATTAAAATGGATCGACTCGGAGAATCCTGACTGGCCCGGAAACTTTAAAGTGAAATACTGGAATGAAGACTGGAAAAAAATTATCTATGGTGAAAGTGATTCGTATACACAAATGATTTTAAATGCCGGTTTTGATGGCGTATATCTGGATATCATTGATGGCTTTTGGTATTTCGAAAATCTTAAATCCGATTAATTTATTTAAATTTTTTGAGGTTAAATCACCGGCAAACTACCTTCAAACATGTTTTCAAAATTCACTTCTTTAGGTTCTTCTGCTTCAATCAATAGGCTAATTACATCCCCGGCTTTAGAACAAGTAACATGACTGATAGGGTCCAGGTCAGGAGTTACCAAGCCTTGAGCAATAGATCTATCTACTGCATTTCTGATTGAATTTGCTTCGCGGTACATTTCAAAGCTTTCCAACATTAAAGCAACTGACAATATAGTTGCAATGGGGTTTGCAATATCCTTGCCCGCAGCTTCAGGATAGCTACCATGTATAGGTTCAAATAACGATGTTTGATCACCTACCGAAGCGGAAGACAGCAAACCTATTGAACCTGTTATCACACTTGCCTCATCGGAAATAATATCCCCAAACATATTTTCAGTTAGTATCACATCGAATTGATTAGGTCTTTGGATTATCTGCATAGCAGCATTATCTACATATAAATACTCTACCTCTACCTCAGGGTAGTTTTTTGATAAATCCTGAACTGTTTCTCTCCACAATCTGGATGTTTCCAATACATTTGCTTTATCAACCAATGTTAATTTCTTGCGTCGTCTCATTGCAGCATCAAAAGCCATCACTGCAACTCTTTCAATTTCATTTACACTGTATTCGCAAACGTCATATGCAGATGTTCCATCTTTACTTCTTCCCTTTTCTCCAAAATATATTCCGCCGGTCAATTCACGGTATACAATTAGATCTGTTCCTGTTATGCGCTCTTCTTTTAAAGGAGACCGATCGGCTAATGAATCAAATAGTTTAACCGGACGAATATTTGCATAAAGTCCTAAACTCTTTCTTAGTTGTAACAGACCCTGTTCAGGTCTCACCTTTGCTTTTGGATTGTTATCGTAAGAAGGATCTCCTATTGCACCAAAAAGGACGGCATCTGCTTGTCTGCAAATTTCAATCGTTTTTTCAGGCAAAGGGCTACCGGTTTTGTTGATCGCATCAGCACCAACCAAAGCGTACTCGTATTCAAATTCATGATCAAATTTCAAAGCAACTCCCTCAAGCACTTTTTTAGCTTGTTTAATTACTTCGGGGCCAATCCCATCACCGGGTAGAACAGCTATCTTTTTCTTCATTCTCAAAATTCTTTGTGTGTTTGTTCAAATTGTTCGATCTGACTTTTCTTACTTATCAAATAGTCTATATCATCATATCCATTTAATAAGCAGGTTTTTTTATATGCGTTGATATTGAATTTCTCTGTATTCTTTGTTCCTGAAATTGAAATCTGCTGATCGATCAATTCAATCTTTAGCGTTGTATTCTTGTCTTGTTTAACCAATTCAAAAATAGTTTTTAAAAAAGCATCGCTTACCTGTACAGGTAAAAGACCATTGTTTAGAGCGTTCCCTTTAAAAATATCGGCGAAATAACTGGATACTATAGCTCTGAAACCAAAATCGTAAAGCGCCCACGCCGCATGTTCCCTACTTGATCCGCACCCAAAATTCTTACCTGCCACCAAAATGCTTCCGGAATAAGATGGATCGTTTAGTATAAAATCTTCTTTCAGATCACCTTCCGAATCATACCTCCAGTCCCTGAATAAGTTTTTTCCGAATCCTTCTCTAGTAGTAGATTTCAGGAATCTTGCCGGTATGATCTGATCTGTGTCAATATCTTCGTTTGCAAGAGGTATAATTGTACTGGTAAGAGTTTTAAACTTTTCCATTATGCCGTTGCGATCTTATTTACAAAATTTCTGGTGTCTACGATTTTACCTTCAATAGCTATTATTGCCGCTGTTAAAGGGCTTACCAACATTGTTCTTGCTCCAGGGCCTTGTCTTCCTTCAAAATTTCTGTTTGATGTAGAAACACAATATTCACCATCAGGTATTTTATCTTCATTCATGCCTAAGCAAGCCGAACATCCCGGCTCACGAAGTTCAAAACCGGCATCTGCCAGCACCTGATGAATTCCTTCTTCACGAGCTTGTTTCTCAACCTGTTTGGATCCAGGAACGATCATGGCTTTTACATGATCTGCTTTTTGTTTTCCTTTTACATACTCAGCAACAATTCGCAGATCTTCAATTCTGCTGTTGGTGCAACTACCGATAAATACATGGTCGATCTTTTTGTTTAACAAATATGTACCGGCTTCCAGGTTCATATATTTCAGTGACTTTTTAAAAGAATCAGAATCATTCTTCGGAATAGTCTCATCAATCCCAATTCCCATTCCGGGATTGGTTCCATATGTGATCATAGGAGGAATACTTTCAGCTTCAAACGTGTACTCTTTATCAAAACATGCATCTTCATCTGAATACAAAGTTTTCCAGTAATTGACAGCTTTTTCAAAGGCAGGACCATCAGGAGCAAACTCTCTCCCTTTGATATATTCGAAAGTAGTTTCATCAGGTGCAATCATACCTCCCCGAGCTCCCATTTCAATACTCATGTTACAAATGGTCATTCTCGCTTCCATAGATAATGAAGTAATCGCAGATCCAGCATACTCCACAAAATACCCAGTGCCACCGGCTGTGCTCAATTTTGAAATGATATACAGAATAATGTCTTTTGAAGAAACACCTTTTTGAAGTTCTCCATTAATGGTTATGCGCATTGTTTTGGGTCGCTCTAATAATAAACATTGAGTTGCCATAACTTGTTCTACCTGAGAAGTGCCAATTCCAAAAGCAATTGCCCCAAAAGCTCCATGAGTGGATGTATGGCTGTCACCACAAACTATAGTCATTCCCGGCTTTGTAATTCCCAATTCGGGCCCAATTACATGAACTATTCCCTGATAAGGATGCCCAAGTCCATAAAGATCAATGCCGAATTCTTTACAATTTTGGATAAGTGTATCAACCTGAAGTTTAGAGAGAATATCTTTAATAGGAAGATGTTGATCTTTTGTAGGAACATTGTGGTCTGCGGTTGCTACAATTTTATTTTTTCTGAATAGTCTTATTCCTCTTCGTCTTAATCCTTCAAACGCCTGAGGACTTGTTACTTCATGGATAAAATGTCGATCTATGTATAATATTTCCTGCTTACTTTCTACAGAATCAACTATATGACTATCCCAAACTTTCTTGAAAAGCGTTTTGCCCATTATATATTTTTAAGCTGTTAGAGAATCAGAGGTTTGAGAGAATAACTGTATCAGATCCTTATCAGTTACTACTTTTTTGGTGTCTGCGATAGATAAAAATCGTTTATAATGTTCTTCCAATTCATTTTTACTTACTTCAAAGCCCAGTCTCTTTCCCCTGAATTTAAGAGCTGCCCTACCACTTCGTGCTGTAAGTACAATAGAAGATTCGCTAACACCCACTTCTAAAGGATCAATAATTTCATAGGTTTCTCTGTTTTTTATAACTCCATCCTGATGTATTCCTGATGAATGTGCAAAAGCATTAGACCCAACAATTGCTTTATTAGCCTGAACCGGCATTTTCATCTTTTCAGATACCAACTCGCTTACAGATTTCAAACATCTTGTATTAATACCTGTGTCATATTCTAACCCTTTCTGTTGTCTTAGTATCATGACAACTTCTTCTAATGAAGCATTACCGGCTCGCTCCCCAATACCATTCATTGTACATTCTACCTGAGTTGCACCATTCACTACTCCCGATATAGAGTTTGCTGTTGCCAAGCCAAGATCATTATGACAATGAGTAGAAATAGTCACATTCTGAATGCCTTTTACATTCTCATATAGATATTTAATTTTTTCTCCATACACCCATGGCATACAATATCCGGTTGTATCAGGAATATTCAGAACTGTTGCTCCGGCTTTAATCACTTCTTCCAAAATAGTAGCCAGAAATTCGTTTTCAGTTCTGCCGGCATCTTCCGCATAGAATTCAACATCTTCTACAAAGGTCTTGGCATATTTTACAGCAGCCACTCCCCTCTCTACTACCTTTTCTCTTGTAGTTCTTAGTTTATCAAACACATGACTGTCTGAAGTTCCGATACCGGTATGGATCCTGCTATTTTTTGCATCTTCAATTGCTTCAGCTGCAACTTTGATATCGTTTTTAACAGCTCTTGATAATGCACATACCGTTGTATTCTTGATAACACGCGATATTTCCTGTACTGATTTGAAATCTCCGGGGCTGGATATGGGAAAACCAACTTCCATTACATCAACACCAAGGGCTTCCAGAGCTAAAGCTATTTCAATTTTTTCATTTGTATTTAGCTGACATCCCGGTACTTGCTCACCGTCTCTAAGTGTGGTATCAAAAATTTGTATTCGCTTGTTTGGCATTATACTTGGGATTTCTAACTTAACTAAATATTCTAAAGCGTTGTCGTTGATGGTTTATTTATTCGCAGAAATTACCTTCTCCTTATAATCTTAAAAAACAAGATTTATGATTAATTACGACACCCAAGAAAATATTTAATATAATTAAAATTAATTTTAACAAGCTCTTAACTGTTATTTTAGATTTGCTTTTTTACAATGGCTAACCAACCAAATGATCATCTTTATCAACTAATAAAGTCACTTACTAAAGCAGAGAAAAGAGGATTTAAGATCTATGCCACTCGCTCAGGTAATGAAAGCGCCAAATTTATTAAACTGTTTGACGCTCTGGATAAAGCCTCATCTTATGATGAAACTGCCATTATCAAAAAAGTTAATGGAATTCATAAGAGACAACTTTCGAATCTTAAAGCACATCTTTATAAGCAAATACTTACCAGCTTAAGGTTGATCAACATAAATCATAATATTGATATTCAACTTCGCGAGCAGCTTGATTATGCACGAATTTTATATAATAAAGGGCTTTATCAACAAAGCTTGAAGATCCTTGAAAAAACAAAAGAAGTAGCAACTCAACACTATAGAGCTACTTTACGCTACGAAGTTTTGGTCTTCGAAAAAATTATCGAATCACAATACATTACAAGAAGCCTAAAGAACAGAGCTGATGAACTTATTGAAGAAACACAAGTAACGCTCAGCTCAATGACAGAATATACGGCTTTGAGTAACCTCGCTCTGAGATTGTATGGTATTTATATTAAAGCCGGACATGTTCGCAATAAGGAAGACTTTGAAAATATCTCCTCTTTTTTCTCTGAATCAATTAATAGCGTCGACGTTTCAGAACTGGATTTCTTTGGAAAGCATTACTTAAATGTCTCTCATGCATGGTATAGTTTGATTGTACAGGATTTTCTACTTCAGTACAGACATGCTACTAAGTGGGTTGAGTTATTTAGAAAAAATCCTGAAATGCTGGCATTAGAGCCTATCTGGTATTTAAAAGGAATGCATGTGCTGCTAGAAGCTCTTTTTGTGCTTGGACACGCAGAAAAGCACTCCCGGGAAATTGAAAAACTGGATGAATTCCTCGCCAATCCACCAAGCCGTATAGACGAGAATTTAGAAACTGTAGGCTTTATATATTCCTATACATCTAAAATAAATGTTCATTTTATTGATGGTAGTTTTACAGAAGGTGTACAGCTAGTCCCGGAGTTACTTAAAAAACTGGACAAGTTTGCAGACCAGGTAGACCCACACAGGATTCTCATCTTTTACTACAAAATCGCTTGCCTTTATTTTGGAGCCGGAAATAATAAACAATCTATTCACTTCCTCAATAAGATCATCAATTATCCGGATTCAAGATTAAGGGAAGACATTCATTGCTTTGCCCGAATATTGAATCTGATTGCTCATTTTGAAATGGGGAATCAAACTTTGGTAGATTATCAGATTCGTTCTGTTTATCGGTTTCTACGAAAAATGAATGATCTGAATCTTGTTCAACAAGAAATATTGAACTTTATACAGAATTTAGGAATCCTTAAACAGGATCAGACTAAAGAAGCTTTTCTTAATTTGCGCAACAGACTTCTTGAGATCAATAAAATGCCATATCAAAAAAGGCCATTTTTATATTTGGACATCGTATCATGGTTGGAATCTAAAATTTATGAAAAACCAGTTCAGGAGATCATTAAAGGTAAATTCAGATCCAGATAGCTTACATCCACAAAGTTTGGATATCCCACTTAAGCATAATATTTGAGTGCCCATTGTTTGATATTTGAATGAATTAGACATTTCTTTGCTCCAACAAAACTAATTCAAGAATGATTACACGCACCATTATCACGGTTATTATTAATGTCATTGGTACCAAATACCGACCGGGGAAGTAATGTGTGATCTTAATACTCTACAAAATAGCCTTCCCTAATCCGGAGGGCTTTTTTTTTACACTTAATCTAAAGAATGGCTGAATTAAATAAGTTTAGTAAACTGATTACCCAAGATGGTTCACAACCAGCTGCTCAAGCAATGTTACATGCTATTGGTTTAAATGACGAAGACATGAATAAGCCAATGATCGGAATCGCCAGTACGGGTTATGAGGGAAATCCTTGCAATATGCACCTAAATGATCTGGCAGTACATGTAAAAAGAGGAGCTCAAAAATCGGATCTCACGCCTTTGATCTTTAATACTATTGGTATCAGTGATGGTATCTCTATGGGAACTCCGGGAATGCGGTATTCTTTACCTTCTCGTGACCTGATTGCTGACTCCATGGAATCTGTAGTCAAAGGCATGAGCTACGATGGATTTATAGCTATTGTAGGTTGTGACAAAAATATGCCGGGTGCTGTTATGGCAATGCTTAGAGTTAACAGACCTTCAATAATGTTGTATGGAGGCACTATTGCGGCCGGACATCACAATGGAAAAAAATTAGATGTTGTTTCTGCATTTGAATCCTGGGGACAAAAAGTAGCCGGTAAAATCGATGAAAATGATTTTAAAAAAATAATCAAAAATGCTTGTCCCGGAGCCGGAGCTTGTGGCGGGATGTATACTGCCAACACCATGTCATCTGCTATTGAAGCACTTGGCTTGGCTCTTCCCTACAACTCTTCGATTCCTGCTACAAATAGCGGCAAAGTTATTGAGTGTGAAGAAGCTGGATACCATTTAAAAAACCTCATTGAAAATGATATAAAACCTCTGGATATACTTTCAAAAAAATCACTAGAGAATGCTTTCCGAGTTGTAACTGTATTAGGGGGTTCAACAAATGCCGTTTTGCACTTACTGGCTATTGCTAAATCAGCTCAATTAGATTTTACGATTTCTGACTTTCAAAGAATCAGTGATGAAACACCTTTTCTGGCTGATTTAAAACCAAGCGGCTCTTATGTGATGGAAGATCTTCACGAAATAGGTGGCGTTCCTGCGGTAATGAAGTATATGCTGGAAAAAAATATGCTTCATGGTGATTGCTTGACAGTAACCGGAAAAACTTTATCCGAAAATCTTGCTGAAGTAGCTCCTCTTTCAAACGATCAAAAAGTCATCAAACCAATTGAGGATCCGATAAAGGAAAACGGACACATTCAGATCTTATTTGGAAACCTTGCCAGTGAAGGTTCTGTAGCAAAGATCACTGGAAAAGAAGGTCTAATATTTGATGGGGCAGCAAGAGTTTTTAACAGTGAAGAAGAAGCAAATGAAGGAATTCGGGATGGACTGGTTCAAAAGGGAGACGTTGTTGTGATAAGATATGTAGGCCCCAAGGGTGGTCCGGGAATGCCCGAAATGCTGAAGCCAACTTCCGCTATAATGGGAGCAGGACTAGGTAAAGAAGTTGCTTTGATAACAGATGGAAGATTCTCAGGTGGCTCTCATGGATTTGTAGTTGGTCATATTACTCCGGAAGCCCAAACAGGTGGAATCATAGCTTTGGTTAAAGATGGAGATATAATCAGTATTGACGCTGTCAAAAATACAATTAATGTTCAATTGACTGATGAAGAGCTTAAAGCACGAAAGGCTGAGTGGACAGCGCCTCCCATGAAAGAAAAAAGTGGGCAGCTTTATAAATATGCACGCACTGTTGCTTCTGCATCACAAGGTTGCGTTACTGATGAATTTTAATTTCTCAAACATTGATGAAAATTATGGAATCACAAATAGTTACTGAACAGAACAAAAAAATTAATACTGAGTTTATCAATGGTGCCGAAGCTGTAGTAAAAATTTTAATTGAAGAACAGGTCGAAGTCGCATTTGGTTATCCGGGTGGCGCAATAATGCCTATTTATGATGCTCTGTATGATGAACAGGATCGTATACAACACGTTTTAGCACGACATGAACAAGGAGCTATTCATGCAGCTCAGGGCTTTGCAAGAGTAACTAGTAAACCCGGAGTTTGTTTAGCCACATCAGGGCCCGGTGCTACAAACTTGATTACAGGCCTTGCTGATGCGCAAATTGATTCCACTCCCCTCGTTTGTATAACAGGTCAGGTTCCTTCTTCGCTATTAGGAAGTGATGCTTTTCAGGAAACCGATGTAATTGGAATTTCAATGCCGGTTACTAAATGGAATTATCAAATTACAGATGCAAATGAAATTCCTGAGGTGCTTGCTAAAGCATTTTATATTGCCAGTTCCGGAAGACCCGGTCCCGTTTTAATTGATATAACTAAAGACGCCCAATTTCAGAAATTTGACTATAGCTACACTTGTTTCAAGAAAATCCGCAGTTATGTACCCAAACCTGAAATAGATCCTTCCAGCATTGAGAAAGCTGCTTCAGCGATCAATAATGCAAAACGTCCCCTTATTTTATTTGGACAGGGTGTTATCCTTGCAAACGCTGAGAAAGAGTTTAAAAAGCTTATAGAAAAAACAGGAATTCCTGCTGCCTGGACTATTCTCGGATTATCAGCACTGGAAACTGACCATCCTTTAAATGTCGGGATGTTAGGCATGCATGGTAATTACGGGCCTAATCTACTTACAAATGAATGCGATGTACTTATTGCTATCGGAATGAGATTTGATGACAGAGTAACCGGAAATCTGAGTAAATATGCTAAACAAGCTAAAGTCATACATCTGGAAATCGATCCTGCTGAAATAAACAAAAATGTTAAAGCAGATATCCCTGTATTGGGTGATGCCAAAGAAACGATTACGCACTTACTTAAACTAGTGAAGCCAAACAGCCACGAAAGCTGGCTTCAAAGATTTATCGATTGTACAAAAATAGAACGTGAGAAAGTAATAGATAAAGAACTAAACCCTGATTCTGAAACTCTTTCTATGGGTGAAGTCATAAATATTATTAATAAACACACCCAAGGAAATGCGATAGTTGTGTCCGATGTAGGTCAACATCAGATGGTGACTTGCAGATATTCTAAATTCTCAAAATCTAAAAGCAATATCACTTCAGGAGGTTTGGGGACAATGGGTTTTGGGTTGCCGGCCGCTTTAGGAGCTAAACTTGGTGCCCCTGATAGAACTGTTATTGCAGTAATTGGTGATGGAGGTTTTCAAATGACCATTCAGGAGCTTGCTACTATCTATCAAACCAAAGCAAAAGTAAAAATACTGCTACTTAATAATGAGTTCCTAGGGATGGTTAGGCAGTGGCAACAGCTCTTTTTTGAGAAAAGATACTCGTCTACTGAAATGATAAATCCTGATTTTCAAACTATTGTAAAGGGCTATTATATCCCAACCAAAAAAGTAACGGAAAGAGATAAACTGGAAAAAGCTATCGAAGAGTTTTTGAATTTTGACGGAGCCTATTTTCTGGAAGTAATGGTAGGCAAAGAAAACAATGTATTCCCTATGGTACCAAGTGGTGCCGGAGTTTCTGAAATAAGATTGGAGTGACAAGAATGGAAAAAGAAGAATTTACGATCACAGCGTATACAGAAAATCATGTTGGATTACTCCATCGTATTACCATCATTTTTACCAAGCGGAAAGTGAATATTGAAAGTATTACTGCTTCCGAAAGCGAAAAAGAAGGAATTCACAGATTTACTATTGCAGTAACAGAAACTGAAGAAGCTGTTGAAAAAATAGTTAAGCAGATTGAAAAACAAATTGAAGTATTAAAAGCAGATTACTACAAAAATAAAGAAGTGGTTCAGCAGGAAGTAGCTCTTTATAAGATCCCAAGCAAATCATTGACAAATGGTATCGAAGTAGAGCGGATTGTCAGACAACATAATGCACGCTTTTTAACCATTGAAAAGGACTTCTTGGTTATCGAAAAAGCCGGTTTCCGTAGAGAAACCAAAGCATTGTTTGACGATTTGATACCATTTGGCATTAATGAATTTGTGCGATCCGGACGTATTGCTGTATCCAGAGAAGAGCATGGAATAGGAGAATATGTTCAACAAATTTTATCGAAGAATTGAACCAAAAAATTATATCAAATAACAAATCAAACAACAAATAAATGGCACTTTTAAATTTTGGTGGAGTTGAAGAACACGTTATAACCAGAGAAGAATTTCCTCTGAAAAAAGCACAAGAGGTTTTAAAAAATGAAACTATAGCTGTAATCGGATATGGAGTTCAGGGCCCCGGACAAGCTTTGAATCTCAGGGATAATGGATTCAATGTAATTGTTGGACAAAGAAAAAATTCTAAAACATGGGATAAAGCTAAAAACGACGGTTGGATTCCGGGCGAAACACTTTTTGAGATCGAAGAAGCATGTGAAAAAGGCACTATTCTACAATACTTATTATCCGATGCCGGACAGATCTCTCTTTGGCCCACAGTTAAAAAGCATTTGACCAAAGGGAAAGCGTTATACTTTTCACATGGTTTCGGAATTACTTACAAAGAACGGACAGGCATCATCCCTCCTGATGACGTAGATGTAATTCTGGTGGCTCCAAAAGGGTCTGGCACTTCGCTAAGAAGAATGTTTCTTGAAGGCAGAGGCCTCAATTCCAGCTATGCCATCTTTCAGGATGCCACCGGTAAAGCAAAGGAAAAAGTATCTGCACTAGGAATTGGCGTTGGATCAGGATATCTGTTTCAAACCGATTTCAGAAAAGAAGTATTTAGTGATCTGACCGGTGAACGTGGTACTTTGATGGGAGCTATTCAAGGTATTTTTGCTGCTCAATATGAAGTACTCCGATCTAATGGACACTCCCCTTCTGAAGCTTTTAACGAAACCGTTGAAGAGTTAACACAATCATTAATGCCTTTAGTTGCAGAAAATGGAATGGATTGGATGTACGCTAATTGTTCAACTACAGCACAAAGAGGAGCTCTGGACTGGTGGAAGAAATTCCGGGATGCATCAAAACCTGTTTTTGAAGAGCTTTACTCTGAAGTAGCTGCCGGTAATGAAGCTCAAAGATCAATTGATTCCAATAGTCAGGACGACTACAGAGAAAAACTCGAAGAGGAACTCACAGAACTCAGAGAGTCTGAAATGTGGCAAGCAGGATCAACAGTTCGAACGCTGCGTCCTGAGAATAATTGATCAATGTAGAACAAACCAAATCTCGTATTTGTGAAAGTTAAAACAACCTACTACCCCGCTTTAAAAAATATCGAAGAAGCCGCTGAGACATTAGATTCTGTTGTATATAAAACTCCTGTACAACAAAGCTTCTCCCTTTCAGAAAGATATAATTCGAATATTTATTTAAAGCGGGAAGATACCCAAATAGTGCGCTCCTATAAAATCCGAGGTGCATTTAATAAGATAAACTCAATAAAAGACACTGATCGAAGTGTTGTTTGTGCAAGCGCCGGTAATCATGCTCAGGGTGTTGCACTATCTTGCTATAAACTCGGAATCAAAGGTGTAATATTTATGCCTGCAACTACTCCTAAGCAAAAGATCCGGCAAGTGAAAATGTTTGGAAAAGAAATGGTTGAGGTGATTATTGAGGGAGATACTTTTGATGATTCCTCATTATTGGCAAAAACATTCTGTAAAAAAAATAATGGGATCTTCGTACATCCTTTTGATGATGAACTAGTAATTGAAGGACAAGCAACCGTTGGCTTGGAAATTTGCAACCAAACAGACTTTAAAATTGATTATCTATTTATTCCTGTTGGTGGTGGCGGACTTTCATCAGGAGTTTCAAGTGTGTTTAAAGCTCTGAGTCCTGAAACAAAAATTATCGGTGTTGAACCAACAGGAGCGCCAGCCATGTTTAACGCTTTTAAGCATGGACAAATACAAGAACTAAGTGAAATCGATAAATTTGTTGATGGAGCTTCTGTAAAAAAAGTAGGCGAACTTAACTTTCCTGTTTGCAAAGATAATATGGACGAAATTTCCTTAGTAGATGAAGGAAAATTATGCTCAACGATTATTCAAATGTACAACGAAAATGGGATAGTACTGGAACCTGCCGGAGCACTTTCTGTTGCTGTTCTGGATAAATTTAAAGATGTAATAAAGGATAAAAATGTAGTGTGTATCCTTTCAGGTGGTAACAACGATATTACCAGAACTGAAGAAATACGTGAGAGATCACTGCTTTATGAAGGTCTAATGCACTATTTCATAGTTCGTTTTCCGCAAAGAGCAGGTGCTCTGAAAGAATTTGTGGAAGAAGTATTAGGCCATAATGATGATATAGTTCACTTCGAATACACAAAAAAAACATCCAGAGAAAGGGGGCCTGCTTTGGTTGGTATAGAACTACAGTCAAAAGAAGACCTTGAACCCTTGATAGAGAAAATGAAATTGAAAAATTTCTTTGGCGAATACCTTAATAAAAAACCGGATCTGTTCAGCTATATGATCTGACTTAAAGTCATGGCTACATCAAATAATTAATCAATGAAAATATTAAAGTTTGGAGGCACATCTGTTGGCTCCGAAAATGCAATCAGAAAAGTTGCTGAAATTATTAGCAAGCAAGAACAGCAGGTTGTTATCGTAACTTCAGCTGTAGGAGGTGTAACTGATCAATTAGTAAAAATTGGCGAGCTTGCCTCCAAGGCAGATGATCGTTATGATAGTTTGTTATCGAAATTGGTAACCCAGCATAAAGAATTGCACCTAAATTTGACCGGAAAGAAACCGGATGAAAATTTCCATCAAATTATTATTGAGCTACAGGAAATTTGTAAAGGTGTTGAACTTATTAAAGAACTCACACCTCGAAGTTTTGACTATATTTTAAGTATAGGAGAACGCCTTTCTTCACTGATCATAAACGAGTTTTTTAAATCTCAGGGGCAGGATATTCAATTATTTGATAGCCGTTTTATTATAAAGACTGATGATGATTTTGGAAATGCCAATGTAGAATTCACTGAAACAAACAAGCGAATCAAGGAAGCTAAGAAATCATTTAAAGGAATAAATCTCTTTCCCGGTTTTATAGCTTCAAATAACGATTCAGTAACAACAACTTTGGGAAGAGGCGGATCAGATTACACCGCTGCAATTCTTGCCGCTGCGTTAGACGTTAATGAATTTGAGATATGGACTGATGTAGACGGATTAATGACAGCAGATCCGAGAATCGTAAAAAATTCAAAAGTTATTGAACATGTTTCTTATGAAGAAGCCATGGAGCTCTCTCATTTTGGGGCAAAAGTTATATATCCACCGAGCATTCACCCTACTCTTAGTAAAGGCATTCCTATCAGGGTAAAGAATACTTTTAACCCTGATCATCATGGAACTCTAATAACTAAAGAATGGGATGAAAACAAAGAACTTATACGAGGCATTTCCAGTATAAAATCTGTGTCACTGGTTACACTAAGTGGTAGCAGTATGGTAGGTATTCCCCGGTTTTCTTCCCGATTATTTAAAGCTCTCTCTCTTGCAAAGATTAATGTGATCCTTATTACTCAATCCAGTTCAGAACACTCAATAAGTGTTTCAATTGATGTCAAAGACGCTAAAAAAGCTGCACTGGTACTAACTGATGAATTCAGTGAGTCAATTCGAACCAAAAAGATCGATCCCATAGAAGTTGAAAGTGAATTATCTATTCTTGCGCTCGTTGGATCGAACATGAGAAATCAAGTTGGCGTAAGTGGCCAAATGTTTAATGTACTTGGTAAAAATGGTGTAAGCATTAAAGCAATTGCTCAGGGTTCTTCTGAACGAAATATCTCAGCAGTAATTCATCAAAACGATCTGGATAAAGCCCTTAATGTACTTCATGAAAGCTTTTTCCAATTTGTAACTCGACGTGTAAACCTGTTCATCATTGGCACAGGTAATGTTGGTAAAGCCTTTATTGATCAGCTGACACAGCAGTTCTCATTTTTAAAAGTGAATCATCAACTCGATATTAAAATTATTGGTGTTGCCAATTCCAGAAAAATGAAGTTCAATAAAAATGGAATAACATTATCTAAGTGGGAATCTGCACTGAATACCGGTGATACATATTCGGAAAATGAGTTTCTCGATAATATGTATTCTATGAATCTTCGAAACAGCATTTTTATTGATATAACAGCATCTGAAAGTATAGCTTCATTGTATAAGCAGATCCTGCAGAAAAGCATTTCGGTTGTAACCCCAAATAAGATTGCCGCTACCGGATCTTACTCTGATTATCTTGCTCTAAAAGCATCCAGTAAAAAATTTGGGAGTAAATTCTATTTTGAAACTAATGTCTGTGCAGGATTGCCTGTCTTATCAACGCTGAATGACCTCGTTAGGAGTGGTGATCAGGTAAATCAAATTGAAGCTGTGCTTTCAGGAACTTTAGTTTATCTGTTCAATGAATACGACGGCTCTGAAAAGTTTGTGGATGTTATTAAAAAGGCAAAAAAATTGGGCTACACAGAACCGGATCCCAGGCTCGACCTGTTTGGTTCAGATGTAAAACGAAAAATTCTGATCTTGATCAGGGAAAGCGGCTATCAATTTGAGTATGAAGACATTGTCCTCGAATCATTTCTACCTGAAAGTTGCCTCAAAACTTCATCGCTTGATGATTTTTACGCACAGGTTGAAAAAGAAGAAGATCATTTTTTAAGTCTGTACAAAAATGCCCAATCAAATAATACCCGGCTCAAGGTTGTTGCAACATACAAAGATGGAAAGGGTTCGGTAAAACTAAAAGATATTGAATCCAGTCATCCTTTTTATAATTTAGATGGTAAAGATAACATCGTTTTATTTTACACCAACAGATATAAAGAACAACCTATGGTAATTAAGGGTGCAGGAGCAGGAGCAGATGTAACAGCTTCAGGAATTTTTGCTGATGTACTCCGGATTTCCCAATCTGATTTATAATGAATGAAATAAAAGTTTTTGCACCTGCTTCAGTAGCTAATGTTGGTCCAGGGTATGATACTTTTGGCTTCGCTATTGAAGAACTAGGTGATATTATTACTGTTTCAAAAAGAAACGATCAGAAATTAAATTTTCTACCTTCTATAGGTGCTGAATTACCTGTTGAACCTTCAGAAAATGTAGCCGGAGTGGCTATTCAATCGTTTTTGACTAAGCTGGGCTCTACTCAAGGTTTCGACATTACTATTGAAAAAATGTTTCGTCCCGGAAGTGGGCTCGGTAGTAGTGCTTCAAGTGCGGCCGGTTCTGTTTTTGCTGTTAATGCATTGTTAGGGTATCCATGCACAACAAAAGAACTTCTCCCTTATGCTTTAGAAGGTGAAGCCTTAGCTTCAAAATGCTATCATGCAGATAATGTAGCTCCCTCACTTCTTGGAGGGTTTCAAGCAGTAAGAAGTTATGAACCTCTCGATATTTTCAGCATTTACAATTTAGAAGCAATACGCGTGTTGATCATATTTCCTGATGTCCAGATCAAAACTGTGGAAGCAAAAAAGATTCTTCCTGTAACCCTTTCCATAAAAGATGCCAGAGAGCAATGGGGAAATGTTGCTGCAGTTATTCATGCTTTGCATACCAAAGATTATGACTTACTGAACAGAGCAATCACTGACAGAATTGCTGAACCTGTTCGTAAAAATCTTATCCCCGGTTACGAAAAAGCAAAAGAGATAGCATCCGAATCCGGTTCGGTCGGTTTTAATATTTCGGGATCGGGACCATCTATGTTTGCTTTATTCACAGATGAAAGCAACTTAACATCATGTTCTGAAAAAATTGAACAATTCTACTCTTCAATTGATCTTTCTGTAAAGATCCATATTTCAGGTATTAACTCAGAGGGCTGTAAGATCTTATGAAATTCTATTCAACGAATAAAAAAGTAGCTCCCCTATCTTTTAAAGAAGCGGTTATTCATAGTCTCCCCTCTGATCGTGGACTTTACTTTCCTGAAAAAATCCCAACTTTGAAACATGATTTTTTTAAGGAGCTGAGTTCATTTACTCTTCCTGAAATTGGTTACAAGATACTTGCTCCTTTTGCTCAGGAAAATATCCCAAAAACTATACTTAAGAATATAACAGAAGAGGCTTTTAACTTTGATATTCCTTTAAAGAAAGTTGAAAATGGGATTTATAGTCTGGAATTATTTCATGGACTTACTTATGCCTTTAAAGATATTGGAGCTCGTTTTTTAGCTCGCTGTTTGGCTTATTTCAATGAATCACATAGTCAGGAAATCACCATTCTTGTTGCAACGTCTGGCGATACTGGTGGAGCTGTTGCTTCGGGTTTTTATGATGTTGATGGTGTCAATGTTGTGATTTTATATCCCAGTGGTAAGGTTAGTGAATTACAGGAAAAGCAGTTGACCACTCTTGGTAAAAATATTACTGCAGTTGAAATAGATGGTACTTTTGATGATTGCCAAAATATGGTAAAACAAGCTTTTTTAGATACAGAGCTAAATGAAACTCTAAACCTCAGTTCTGCAAACTCAATAAATATTGCTCGCTGGCTACCTCAATCTATCTATTATTTTGAAGCCTTTAAGCAGTTACAAAACCGGGAAAATCTGGTATTCTCTGTGCCTTCAGGAAACTATGGGAATTTATCTGCAGGATTATTAGCTCATAAAATGGGATTGCCGGTAAAACACTTTATAGCAGCATCAAATCAAAATGATGTGATTCCCAGATTTTTAACTTCAGAACAATATGAACCATTAAAAACTATTCCCACCTTGTCGAATGCTATGGACGTCAGTGACCCAAGCAATTATCCCAGACTAATGGAACTTGTAAATGGAAATCATGCAGAGCTACAAAGTATAGTTAAAGGCTTTTCAATGGATGATGCTCAAACTCTCAAAACCATCAAAAGCTGCTTTGATCAAAACTCATATATTACTGATCCACATGGTGCCATTGGCTATCAAGCCTTAAAAGATATAATGACTGCTGATGAGAATGGAATATTTTTAGAGACAGCTCATTATTGCAAGTTTATATCTACCGTTGAAAAAGCATTAGACAAACCTCTATCTCAACCTGATTTTGTCACTGAGCTAATGAATAAGCCCAAAAAAAGTATCACTATGAGCAATGAATTTAAAGAATTTAAAAGCTTTCTTTTCCAATAGCCCATTTCAAGTTTGTAACCTGAAAGCAAATGACTTTAGGCGTCGATTTTGACAGTGTCTATCTAGATATCATTGATAGCTTTTGGTACTTCGAGTATAAAGGAAGAATGAATTGAGCTTACTTTATGAAGGTGAATCTCTTAATTGCTCTTCTCCCATTCGCTTTTAATTCATAGATGTATATTCCGGAAGCTAAATTTGCTCCATTAAAAACCACTGAGTGATTTCCTGAAGTCTTGCTATCATTAACTATGGTAGAGATCAGTCTGCCAGTAATATCATATACTTTTAATTCTACAAATCCCGGTTTTTCTAATGAAAAATTTATCCTTGTAGAGGGATTAAAAGGATTCGGATAATTTTGATCTAGTTTAAAAACTTTTGGGGTAACAATAATTTCCTCTTCATTTGAAACCCTTACATTATCATTCCCTTCATATAATTGAAGTATAGCACCTTCACCCAGAGCATATGAATAGATCCTGATATCATCTAAACTTCCCATATATCCTTTAGCTGGATTACCGGTATTGTCCCTTCCTGCATATAGGTTATAAGATATATCATTAGTAAGATGACCAGAGAAGCTCTTTATTCCCATATCCTGAAGATCAAGCTCATTATCTACATATACTCTTAGACTACTATCTCTGTCGAAAACAGCTACTAAATGATGCCATTGTTCATCCAAGAATTGATTCTGACCGTTCGCAACTAATGTGTTAAATTCATTTTCTGCATCTTCAAAAATCACCCTTAGTTTTCCATCTTCAATTAACTCAATAGCCCATCTTGCTTCATTTAAAGTAGCATGGTCATTTCCCTTTCTAAGTATCTGATATTGAGCACGATCATCATTTACCGCTCTGAACCAAAGTGAAAAAGAAAAGTCTTTTTTTCCAAATTCGATAGAATCACTACTACTGAAGTTTATGTAATCATCTCCATCAAAAACATATGCTTCATCAAGATTACCAAAACGATCTGTTGCTAAAGTTGCTCCAACAACTTCACCATCATTTCCAAAACCACTAGAGTCTGCAGCGTTTCCATTGAACTTATAATGTGCTACTAAAGTATCTGCAGCTACACCCGTTGAGTCTAATGATGAAGCAAAAGGCCAACCTCCCTTAGTATACGATTCCCAAACATAGGAATTATCAACTTCATAGTTAAAAAACTTAACATCATCAATAACCCCTTTAAAAAATCTATCTTCTAATGAAGAAATTGATGCTTTCCCAATAACAATCGGAGCTCCAGAAAAGACAATATCTCCCGGATTTTCTTTAGTTGATTTAAGTTCACCATTTAGAAAAATAGATGTTTTTGATGAATCCATAATACCAACAACATGGTACCATCTGCTATTATTGATTGCTTTTTCTACACTTACTTCGAGAAAGTCAGGAGTATTATTCCCTATTTTGTTATATAAATCGAATGGTTGATTCTGATTTCCTATTGAAAAACTATAATCCCTATTCAAATCCGTATCGAAAGATTTCCATACTATACCTTCCAAAAAGGACTCAACATAACTATCACTTATTGTATTATTGGTTTTCTTAAACCAAAACTCAACCGATCTTGTATCGGAATTAAAAGCAGACTTGTGAGCAATTTCCAGATAATCATCAACCCCATCGAACTCATAAGCACTATTTGCATTACCAAACCGATCTGCGGTAAGACTTGCTCCAAATACATCTCCATCATTCCCAAAACCACTGAGATCATTAGCACTACCATTAAAAGGATAATGGGCAATAAGGGTATCAGGAATTATTTCCAAGGTATCTGCAAAAGTAGCAGGCCAACCCCTATCATGAAATAATCTACTCACGGCTAAACTATCTAGCCCCACATTAAAAATCTTTAGATCGTCAATTTTACCATCGAAAGCGTATTGACTAATTGCACCCCCATAGGTTCCTATAAAAAGATCTGAGGTAAAATTACTAATTGTTAAGTCAGTAGAGTCTACACTTTCAAGTCTGTTGTTTAGATAAATCTTAACGGTTGAACTATCCCATACTCCAACCAAATGTTGCCAAACATTCTCTTCAATAACATTCTTAGTTACAACCCAGTCTCTGTTTGTTGCACTTCCGTTTTCATTGATTTGAAAAGACCCAAGCGAATCAGCTCGAACACCAGATGCGTACTCTCTGTTTGTTGAACTACTTCCTTTGTATAAAATAAACCTATCTCCGGGAAATTTGGTTTTAAACCAAACACTTATGCTTAGTCTTGAATTTGATGGAGTGAGTTGATCAGCATCTGAAACCCTTATAAAATCATTAATACCATCAAACTCATAAGCGCTATTTGGATTGCCAAATCTATCCGTAGTTAACATAGCTCCAAATACTTCACCATCATTACCAAAATCGCTGGAATCAATAGCGTTTCCACTAAAAGGGTAATGCGCTACAAGTGTATCTTCAGAAACAATTGGCCATCCATCTTTTGTGTATGACTTCCAAACATAAGTGCTATCTACTTCATAATTGAATATTTTAACATCATCAATAACTCCTTCGAAATATCTATTCTGAAAAGAAGATTCTGAAGCCTTTCCTACTATGACAGGAGCATTTGAGTTAACTAAATCACCCGGATTTTCTATAGATGAAACAAGTATTCCATCCAAATAAGTTAAAATTTTTGAGGAATCGATAACACCTACAATATGGTGCCATTTAAACGAACCTACTGATTCTTGAATTCTAGCTTGGAGTAAGTTCGAAGTATTATTCCCTATTGTATTATAAAAATCAAAAGGTTCATTTTGATTTGTAATAGAAAAACTGAAATCTCTGTTTAAACTTGTATCGAACGACTTCCAGATAAGTCCCTCTACATACAAGTTATTATCACTTGAACTTATTGTTCTTGATTTTTTTCTAAACCAAAATTCAACAGTCTTTACGTTTGAAATAAAAACTGAATCATGTTCAATTTCCATATAATCATCAACCCCATCAAACTCATAAGCACTGTTTGCATTGCCAAACCTATCCGAAGTAAGACTTGCGCCAAATACTTCCCCATCATTACCAAAACCGCTCGAATCAATAGCACCTCCACTAAATGGATAATATGCAACTAAAGTGTCAGAAATTACTCCTGATGAATCTACTATTGATTTTTTTGAGAAATTCTGTGCATTTAAAGAAGAGCTGAATACTATGAGAAATAAAAAAAGAGAAAGATTTTTCAACCGAAGATTATATATGATTTATAAGTTAAACGTAAATACAATATTTAATTATGAATTTCTAACCAACATACTCACTATTTTTTTTCCACCTTCAGTTATTAACTTACTCTTTTCCTTAAATCCTAACTTCTGATGAAAAGCCATTGAGTCGGGGTTTTGAGGTTTCACGTTGACTTCGCAACAAACTAAACCCGTTTCATTCTTTTCAAACAGAAATTCATATAGCTTTCTCCCCATCCCCTTTCCTTTAAATTCTTCTTTGATCACTATACGATCGACATACTCGAATTTTATGTAATGATTTATAAAGAACTTGTAGTTTACACTTCCGTAATCGGCTCCTTCTCTTAGAGAGATCATGAAACCGGCAATTTCTCCTTCGATATCTATTACTATAAAATTGGAAGCTATTTCCAGAAACTTCAGGAATTCTTTTCTTCTGATACTCCCAACATGAGGTACTTCTGCCTCATTTAATTTCAGGATTTCAGAAATATCTTTTGTATTCGCTTCTCTAATTATCATCTTCTCTAATAAATCTTGACTAAGATACTCTTAATAGTACAATAGTTTTCGTTAAAAGGGCACTTAAAACCATAAGTTATTTAATCGTTTTCAATATTTTAACTATTCCTTTCTAAAATAAATTCTACTCTAAGAACAGAACATAAAATTTATATTTATTCAAAAACCAGCTTCATGGATTGTAAGAAAACAGAGTTTAACCTTGATTCCAATATTACATATTTAAATTGCGCATATATGTCTCCGCTCATGCACTCTGTTGAAGAAGCAGGTATACTGGGAATCAAAAAGAAAAGACAACCCAATATAATTGCCGGTGAAGATTTTTTCTCTGAATCAGACGAACTAAGGCGTGAATTCTCAAAGCTCATCAATTCGGAACAAAGCAATCAGTGTGTCGTTATTCCATCAGTCTCTTACGGTATGGCAAACGTTGCCAAAAATCTAAAATTAGAGAAAGGAGATAATATAATTGTAGTAGGCGAACAATTTCCAAGCAACGTATATCCTTGGATGGAAGCTGCCCAAAAAGCAGACGCTGAAATTAAAACCATTTCTCCTCCTGATACAAAAGCAGGAAGAGGCGAGCTATGGAATAAGCAGATTCTGGAATCAATAAATGAGCGGACTAAGCTTGTAGCTTGCGGACATATTCATTGGGCAGATGGTACGATTTTCGATTTACGCTCAATTAGACAGAAAACTTATGAAGTAGGTGCGTGGTTAGCAGTAGACGCCACTCAATCGCTAGGGGCTTTACCATTCGATGTTCAGCAACTAAAGCCCGATGCTTTGGTAGCAGCAGGATATAAATCCTTGATGGGCCCTTACAGTATCGGAATGGCTTATTATGGTTCAGCATTAAGTAATGGCTCTCCTATTGAACAGAATTGGATCAACCGGTTCGAAAGTGAAAATTTTGCCAATCTTGTAAACTATAACAATGAATACCAACCTGGTGCTTTGCGGTATGAAGTTGGCGAACATAGTAATTTCATCTTGGTTCCGATGATGCTCGAAGCACTCAAAAAACTCAATGAATGGAAACCCGAAAATATTCAACAGTATTTAATCGATCTGGTTGAAAAACCAATTTCAGAATTACGGAAATCAGGGTTTATTATTGAAGAAACAAAATACAGAGCTTCTAACTTATTTGGAATTCGTCCAGCTGATCATCACCAAATGAATAAGCTGAAAACAAAGCTTTTGGAATCAAACATTCTCGTTTCCTACAGGGGAGACGCCATAAGAGTTTCTCCAAATGTGTATAACGATTCGGATGATCTGAATAAATTAGTTCAAGTACTAACCTCAAACTAACAAAAGATGAATACATCACGTAGAGACTTCCTTAAAACATTAGCTACCGGATCTACGGTTTCAGTACTTTCAATGTTAACTCCTGTTGAGTTAGTCTTCCGGGAAAAGCTAATCAACAAATTTTCAGCTGGTAAGCTACCAACTAAAGGTGATTACTCTCTGGATAAACAAATTAAATACCTAAACCACGGTTCTATCGGAACTATTCCGAAGATTGTACAGGAAGCTCATCGCGAATATTTATCACTATGTGAATCCAATCCCTGGTTCTATATGTGGAGTGGCGAGTGGGAAGAGCCCATCGAATCCGTTAGACAAAAAACAGCGAAGTTTCTAAATGCTGATAGTGATGAAATTAGTTTTCCTCATAATACAACAGAAGTGTATAATCTTCTGGCTCTAGGCTTACCTCTTGGATCAGGTGATGAAGTATTGTTTTCAAACTTGAATCATGCAGGAGCAAGCATCCCTTTTCATATTCATTCAGAAAAGAGAGGTTATTCTGTAAAGGTATTTGATATTCCTGTTGATAACCTCACTAACATAACTAAAGATGATATTCTGGATCTCTACGAGGCTAATATAACAACCAGAACGAAACTTGTAGTCATCCCTCATATCGATAATACATTTGGGCTAAGACAACCTGTAAAAGAAATAACTGCTCTTGCCAGATCTAAAGGAGTGGAATTTGTTTCTTTAGATACAGCTCAAACAATGGGAATGATTCCTATTGATGTAAAAGATCTGGACATTGACGTCATTGGAACAAGTGCACATAAATGGATTCAAGCTCCAAAAGGAGTTAGTGTAGCTTATTTCAATAAAAGAATTCATCAAAAATTAGATCCGATGTGGGTAACCTGGGGCCAAAAAGACTGGAAAGATTCTGCAAGAAAATTTGAAGATTACGGAACCAGGAACTTACCTGAAGTATTAACTTTGGGGCATTCAATAGACTTTCAAACGAATATTGATAGATCTTTAAAAGCGGATAAGCTTAAAAGCTTGTGGAAACATGCTCAAAATCTATGCGAACAAAACAGTAATACCGTTTGGAGATCACCGTCTGATTGGGAGCTTTCAGGTTCGTTATTCATAGTTGAATTAAAAAATGAAAAACCCTCGATCGTGTCAAAAAAACTGTTCCAAGATAAAGGGTTTGTATTTCGTCCTTTTGATCAACATTCTACGATACGAATTTCACCAAACTTATTTAATACAACGGAAGAACTTGATCAGCTTTTCGATTTAATCTAGCTCAACATCATCGGGTGAATCATCTTCAGATATTAGATCGTCGACATCGGAATCGTCTATCAGGTCATCATCTTCATCGTCCTCAACATCTTCTATATCAATTGGAGCAGGTTTCTTTTTTTCGGGTTTCTTTTCAGTAACAGCACCTGCTCTTCTTAAAAGAATAGCTATATCTTCTTGTTCATTTTCAGTAGCAATCATCATAGCTGTATCACCATTCTTATCACGCAGCTTTACATCAGCTCCTGATGAAATCAGAAACTTTACAACCTCATGATGACCGTTTTTTGCAGCAAGCATCAATGCAGTATGTCCCCATCTTTGCTGAGCGTTTACATCTCCTCCTTTCTCAACCAATAGTTCAACAGCTTCCAGGTTTCCCGCTCTTGATGCTACAATTACAGCCATATCACCAATTTGCACCCCTTTATCAAACAACAATTTCATCATCTCTATATTACCGTTTTCAGCCGCTTTGTTGAGAGCAGTACCACCCATTTTAGTTTCTGCATTCAAGTCAGCTCCGGCATTAATAAGAAGCTTAACAATATTCAGGTGGTTCTTTTCAGCCGCAGTAATAAGAGCATTAGCTCCGCTTGATGTGGATTCATTTACATCTGTTTTTGCTTTAATAAGCTTAGCTACTTCGGCTTCATCTCCGGATTTAGCAGCGATGATTAATTGAGGTTGATCCATATGGTGGTTCTGTTAACGTGATATTTTCCCGATGATAAAAAACGTGCTCGTATTCTCAAATTAATAAATAATAAAATTTGAACTATTCGAACGAGCCTTCTACTGTATAACCATTGATAAATTCTTCAGAACTCATTCTTTTTTTACCCGGTAATTGCAGTTCTATAATCTCAATGGTTCCTTTTTTGCATCCCGCTAGCAATTTTCCCTCTTTTACTAATAATTCAAATGGATCTATATTTATTTCAGGACCGGGCTTTGACTTATAGATTTTCACTTTTTTGCCTTTCCAGGTAGTCCAGGCAACAGGAAAAGGATTTAATCCTCTGATTAAGTTATGAACTTCTCTGGCAGTTTTATTAAAATCTACTCTTGTATTCTCATTGAACAACTTAGGAGCCGGAGTAGCTTCTGAGTCATCTTGTTTTTTCAGATCATAATTTTCTGATTCTATGAGATTGATTGCTTCTAACAGATGGTTACTTCCTTCTTCCATAAGCTTTGCATAGATCTCACCCGTTGTATCGTTTTCACCAACTGTAATTTTCTTTTGAAGAAGAATATTTCCTGTATCCACTTTTTCATCGAGAAAGAAAATAGTACAACCGGTTTCTTCTTCACCATTTATTACAGCCCAATGAATTGGTGCCGCTCCCCTATATTTCGGCAAAAGAGATGCATGAAGATTAATACTTCCTACTCTGGGTATTTCCAATATGCTTTTTGGTAATATTCTAAAGGCAACAACCACAAAAAGATCTGGCTTTAACTCTTTTAAAGTGTTTTCAAACTCTTTAGATTTCAGATCCTCTACTTCAATTACAGGTAAACCCAGCTCCAATGCTTTTGCTTTCACTACTGTAGGAGCTACTTCAGAACCCCTCCCTCTTCTTTTATCTACATTGCTTACTACTGCTTTAATCGTATGGCTGGAATTAAATATCTTCTCAAGACTTGGAATTGCAAAATCAGGAGAACCCATAAAAACGATATTCATCTCAACCCCTTAAAACTATTGGATACTCTACTTCAATATTTCCTGAATCTATTTGTTCAAGATCAGACTTTACCATTCTTTTTCTAAACGAGCTTAAATAATCAATAAATAGTATTCCATTCAGATGGTCATTTTCATGCTGAATGATCCGAGCCATCCAACCTGAAAACTCCTGCACCCTTTCTTCAAAATTTTCATCTTTATAACGAATAACAATGGTTTCCGGACGAAATACTTTTTCTCGAATTTCCGGTATGCTAAGACATCCTTCATCCATTGGAGTATTCTTCCCTTTCTTTTCGATAATTTCAGGATTTATAAAAACCAATACGCCATGTTTTTCATCACCTTCTTCCAGAACTGGATCTCCATCTACTACAAAAAGTTTTAGTGACTTACCTATCTGTGGAGCGGCGAGTCCAACCCCATCAGAGTTATACATGGTTTCTATCATATCTTCAATAAGCTCAGAAATCTCTTCAGTTAGTTCACTTATTGATTCGGTTTTATCTCTTAAAACCGAATCATTGTAGGTTACAATGGGTAAAATTGACATAAAAAATTAATGTTTAGACTCTAAGTAGGTCTGTAAGATAAGGGCTGCGGCGATTCTATCCACACGTTCTTTTTTTCTTCTCTTTTTTTGGGGTACTCCTATTTCTATCATCACATCAAGAGCTTGATTAGAAGTATATCTCTCATCGACTTTAAAAACCGGAATATCCGGATGTAAATTCTTCAGTCTGTTTAT
Organism: Balneola sp.; assembly: GCA_965215865.1. GTDB lineage: Bacteria > Bacteroidota > Rhodothermia > Balneolales > Balneolaceae > Balneola. Next base: position 1,263,937 of record OZ244125.1, on the reverse strand, counting down.
AAATTCCTGAACCATTTGGGTTGCTTCACCTTCTTTTCCATTCGGAGTTAGTGGCCAACCTACTACAATGCCCTCAACCGGAGACCCTTCCACTATATGAGATATTTTATTTATGATCTCATCCGGTGAAAAAGTCCCCAATGGCGAGGCGATAGTTTGTAAAAGATCGGTTTGAGCGAGTCCACAGCGTTTTCTGCCGACATCAATTCCGATCAAGCGTGCATAGTTTTGCACAGTTACTTCTTTTTTACGTCTTCCAGAGGTTGGCGTAAGAAAGATTTCATAAGCTTACTTGGCTTAAAATGAGTTTTACGGTGAGCCGGCACGTATATAACTTCGTTTGTTTTTGGATTTCTGGCTTTAGGCTTAGCTTTCGTTTCTTTAACCTCAAGTACTCCAAAATCTCTGATTTCGATTCTGCATTCTGTATCCGCAGACATCATTATTTCTCTTAAGGCAACGATCACTGCATCTACCCACGGTTCTGCATTTATCATTGCTTCGTCCTGTGCCTCAGCTACACGACGTACCACATCACGTTTTGTATATGTCATCATAGTTATAGTTGTTTAATTTGCGCGAGTATACATACCCGCATTGTCCTTCCTGATCGAGTCGCTATTGACTTTTGCTTAATTTGAAACCTAAAGCGATTTTAATCATTGCCACCAATATACTTACAACTATACATTCTCAAAAATTAATATTGTTAAAGTTATTCATATCTCAGAACATTCTTTACACCTTCCACTCTCTCCAGTCTTTTCATTATTTTTTTAAGGTGTTGTAAGCCATCAACGTAAATTGATATAATTCCTTCGAACATACCACTATCACTGTTTACATTTATACTTTTCATATTGGTTGAAAGTGATTTAGACAATACATCTGTGATATCGTTAATCATCCCTACTCTGTCTTCTCCAATTACCTTTACTGCACCAAGAAACTTAGTTTCAATATTCTTAGACCAGTCTACATCCACAATACGTTCACCTTCAGTTTTAATTAAATGAAGTGCATTATTACACATTGAACGATGAATTTTTATATCTCCAGTTCTGCTTATAAATCCTATTACATCATCTCCCGGAATCGGATTACAGCAATTAGCATATGAATATTTAACATTACTGAGTTCACCATTTATAATAAGAGATTTTCCATCTCCTACTGAACGAGCTTCATCTATGTATTTTTTCTGTATCTCCTCTTCGGTTACTTTAGTTGTCTCAGCTTGTTCTTCTTCAATACGTCCAGTGCTTTTGTATTTCTTTACTTCACTGAATAATTTATTTACATCAAATGAGCCTGCTCCTATCGCATAAAAAAGATCCTGAGTAGTTGTAAAGTCGTACATTTTGGCAAATTTGGTAAGTTCCTGATCGCTAATTTCAATTTTTCCTCTTTCGGACCTTTTGTCCCAAATCACTTTACCTTCATCAGAAACGGTTCTTTCTTTTTGCTTGATGTACTGCCTGATTCTCGACTTTGCTTTATGAGTAACCACATCGTCAATCCAATCTACATTCAGATTGATTTTATTTCCTGTCAATATCTCAACTTGATCTCCATTTGAAAGTTTTTGTCGGAGAGGTACCATCTTACCATTAACTTTAGCAGCCATAGCGCGTTCACCGACTTCACTATGAATATCAAAAGCGAAATCAATAGCAGTTGCTCCACTTGGAAGAGTAGTAAGCTCCCCTTTTGGAGTAAAAACGTAAAGCTCTTCCTGATATAAATTAAGCTGAAAATCTTTTACAAAATCTGTAGCTGCATCAGGACGGGGATTATCCAGAACATCCCGAACCCAATTTACAAACTTATCCAGGCTTTCTGATCCTTCCTGCTCTCCTTCTTTATATTTCCAATGCGCAGCAAGACCTTTCTCAGCAATGTCATCCATTTTTCTGGTTCTTATCTGAACCTCAACTTTCTTTCCCTGGTTGGTAATTACCGTGGTATGCAGAGATTGATAACCATTGGCTTTAGGTACTGAAATAAAATCACGAAACCGTTCCGGGATAGGAGTATACCAGTCGGTAAAAATGGAATATACTCTCCAGCAATCTTCTTTGGTATGAGGCATTTCCAAAATTACTCGAATTGCAAAAAGATCGTATATCTCTTCAAAAGGCTTTTGCTGACGTTGCATTTTTTTATAAATGGAATATATATGCTTCGGCCTTCCCTTAATTTCAAATTCCAGCTTTAACTCCTTTAGCTGCTTCTGGATTGGAGTCATAAACTGCTTTATAAACTTTTCTCTCGACTCTTTCTTTTCTTTTAACTTCCTTGCTACAAACTTGAATGAAGTAGGATCAAGTGTCTTAAAACAAAGATCTTCGAGCTCATTTTTAATTCTGAATAACCCAAAACGATGCGCCAGAGGAGCGTAAAGATCCATTGTTTCATTTGCGATCTTTAACTGCTTTTCCCGTTTAAGATGATGGATCGTTCGCATGTTATGTAAGCGGTCTGCAAACTTTATAAGCACTACTCGGATATCCTCCGCCATAGAAAGCAGCAGCTTCATAAATGTTTCTGCCTGCTTACTATCGCGACTTTTAAAAACGCCTTCTATTTTTGTAACCCCATTTATAATGACCGCTACCTGCTTGCCAAACCAATATTCAATATCATCCAGAGTAACAAGAGTATCCTCAACAGTATCATGCAAAAGAGCTGCTATTACAGAAACCTCATCAATATTGATCTCTCTGGCAACGATCTTTGCAACTTCAACGGGGTGATAGTAATAAGGTTCACCTGAAGCTCTGACCATTCCGTCATGAGATAAATAGCATAATTTGAAAGCTTTCTCTATCTGCTTTTCGTTTACCTCACCAATATACTCACGGCATTCTTCAAGAAGCTGCTTCAGATCTTGCTTCTGAGCCTTTTTGAGTTTAAGATCATCTAAATCTTTACGTGCTATTTCTTTTAATTCACTCATTCTTACTAACAAACATTCACATAATCTTTATGATTTCATTTTCAGTTAAGTTGAAAATAAAACGTATAAAAAAAGCGGTAATGCAAATACAAAACCGCTTATAGTAGTTAACTAAATTTAAAAACTAAGTACAACCCCAAATATTATTCTTCCCGTCTTGTCATTGATATCAGGAAGCTCAAGATTTCTGCTAGAGAATCTATATTCAACAAATGGTTTAACCAATGGAATAACAGTTACTTTTGCTCCAGCGAATGTATTCCAATAAATGTTAGATTCTTCTTCCTCGCTTGGTTGTTGATTTGGAGGTGGTGGATTTGAAAAATCCTCAGCGCTAAGATCTACAGTTTCTGAGCCCAGTCCTGCACCAACATAGGGTTCTAATAATCCCAAAGTTATTCCGGCATAAGCAGCTAAACCAAAATCATAGTTCTCAATATTCTTATCATACGAAAATGTAGTTTCTTCAATATTATTGGTTTCACTAAAGTAGCTGAAATGAGCTCTTAACCCGAAATTAACTACTGGTATGGAATTTAAAAAACCTGACTGGATGCGAACTCCGAATCCACTCTGAGGTTCCTCATCTCTTAGTTCAAAAGAAGCACCTACTTCGATCTGAGCAAAAGCAGATGATGCCAAGATCAAACAAAGAATAACCGGAAAAATCTTTCTCATCATTAGTATTATTTTCAATTAAATTTCTCTTAAATGTACAAAACAGAAAAATTAAAGCCATCTTTAATTACATAAAAAAAGCCTTGCTGAAACATCAACAAGGCTTTTAGAAATTTAAAATTTCATTTATTGTTCAATTGGAGGAGCATCTGTTGCTTTAACTCTTTGCTCCAATTCAGTCAGTGTAGAGTTTACAAACTGTTCAAAATTGTTATTTACAACCTCAAATTCAGCTTTGCCTGCTTCTACAGTGCTTATATGCAATGGTGTAGGACCATAAGATGAAAACATTGCTCTTATACCGGTAAACATTCTACTACCCGGTGTTGGCGCTGTTCTTTCTCCAATTACTCCTTTGGCCTCACTACCCCGCATCTGCTCTCTGAAATCTAATAGTTTCATGTGCGCATCATGAAGCTCTTTCATAAGATCAGGATGTGCATTCGTTGATTTGGTCACCGCCCTTCTCATTGCATCTACTTTGTTCATATGCTTTTCTAAAGTATTAGAAAATTGGGTCATATCATTTTGAAAAGCAATCAAGTCATCCTGAAATTTCATTCTAACATCATCAGAAATTCTTTGGATGGTAGGTTCTCTTAATGGAACAATATCAAACTCCATCGGACCTGACAACTCTTTGTATTCACCATTTTCAACAACGGCAAGCGTGGCTGTGTATGTACCCGGTAAAACCGGAAATCCACCTCCGAAAAAACCGCCACCGCCTCTTGGTCTATCTAACGGAACTACACTTTTTGACATATAAGTCATTTCCCAATTTACTCTGTGTATTCCTTTTGAAGCAGATCCGTCAACATGATTGACAATGTTTCCGTTTTCATCTCTTATTGTAATTTTAATGCTAGGTTTTTCCTGCCTCATTTCATCTTCTAGTCCATCCCAACCTGGAAAAGGAACATCAGCATCCTTAGCAAGTTCGCGCTCTTCTTTTTTACGATCTGCTTCCAGAGTTGAATACCCTTCTTTTAAATAATATGTAAATACTGCTCCATGAGGAGGATTGTCAGCTGTATAAAAAGAAGCACCCGGATCTATCTCAACACTTCTTGGCCGATACCAAAAAGCATCTCTGCTTTCAAAAAGTACAGCATCATCGTTAAGTGTCTCTTCATCTATACTTCTGAGTGGAGTAATATCATCAAGAACAAAGAATCCCCGGCCAAAAGAAGCAGCTACCAAATCGTTATGCTCTCTTTGAATAGTGATATCTCTGAATGAAATAGTTGGAGCACCACCTTTTAGCTCAACCCATTCGTTTCCTCCGTTCACAGTAAAGAATACACCAAATTCAGTAGCGGCAAAAAGCAGATCTTTATCCACATGATCCTGCACCATTCTCCATACTAAATGTTTTTCAGGAAGATTTCCTGAGATAGAAGTCCACGACTTTCCTCGATTGGTACTTTTTATCAGATACGGACTGAAATCACCATATTTATGATTATCCAAGGCTGCGTAAACGGTATTGGCATCATACAGATCTGCTCTGATATCGTTTACAAAAGCAGTTTCGGGTATCCCTTTTATATCACCTACATTAATTCTCGTCCAGCTTTCACCCCCGTTTTCTGAAACCTGTATAATACCATCATCGGTTCCTGCATAAAGCAAACCTTCTGCTAATGGCGACTCGCCTAACGATGTGATCGTGTTATAATTCGACATTGCTCCAACATCCCAGGCGTTATCCCAACTTTGTTGTTTACCCATTATAGGTAACATAATTCGTTCCTGATTTTTGGTAAGATCTTCAGAGATCGGAGTCCAACTGTCACCTCGGTCGTCAGATCTCCACACTCTTTGAGAAGCAAAATACAATCTTGTTGGACTATGAGGACTAATTAAGATCGGAGCATCCCAATTGAATCTCTCAAAATCCTCACCCTCACGAGCCTGAGGTTGAATAAATACAACTTCTCCAGATTTTCTGTCTATTCTGTGTAATCCACCTTGCTGGGTTTCTCCATAAACAATATCCGGGTTACCTGGCTCTGTGGCCGTATCGTGTCCATCCGCAAAAAGAATATGCTTCCAGTCTGCATTTCTGATTCCTTCATTCAAATCTGTTCTGGACGGCCCTTCATGAGTTCCGTTATCCTGAGTTCCTCCATACATATTGTAGAATGGCTTTTCATTATCTACGGCAACTTTGTAATACTGAGTTAGCGGCAGATTCGGAATATATCTCCAGTTATCTCCATGATCATAAGTTTCGTAAATTCCACCATCTGATCCCATCAACAGATAGTCAGGGTCGTCTGAACGAAAAGCCAGTGCATGGTTATCAGAATGCTTATCTCTTTCTGAAATATTTTGGTACGTTTTGCCATGGTCATTTGATACAATTGTTCTCACATTCATCAAATACAATCTTCCAAAGTGATGTGGGGAAGCATATAATTCCTGATAATAATGTGGACCCGTTCCACCAGAAACCATATCAGACATCTTTCTCCAGCTGGCGCCGTTGTTTTCGGTCATAAATAAACCACCTTTCGTATGATCCAATTCAATTGCAGCATATACTATGTCAGGATTTTGCGGAGAAATTGCTAAGCCAATTTTTCCAAGATTTGATCCCGGAATACCGTTTTTTAATTCCATCCAGGTTTTACCACCATCGGTAGATTTATGTAAACCACTTCCCGGTCCGCCTCCTAAATAAGCTGCGACCGTTCTGTGTCTTTGCCAGGTTGCTGCATACAATACCTCAGGATCTCTCGGGTCGATCACAATATCCGTTACTCCCGTCCACTCATCATCTCCAAGCGTTTTAGACCAGGTATCTCCGCCGTCTTCGGTCATATATAAACCTCTTTCCCCACCTTTTTTCCATAGTGGACCTTGAGCAGCTACCCAAACAATGTCAGAATTCGTAGGATGCACAATTATTGTAGAAATATGCTCGGACTCTTTTAGTCCCATGTTCTTCCATGAATTTCCGTCATCTGTGCTTTTATAGATTCCGTCTCCAAAACCGACATGACGTCCGCCCACATTCTCTCCTGTTCCAACCCAAACGGTTGAAGGTGTACTTGGATCAATGGCAATACTACCTATTGAATAAGAAGGTTGATTATCGAAAATTGGTTTCCATGTGATTGATGCATTTTCTGTTTTCCATACACCACCGGAACCTACCGCAACGTACCATACATTTTCGTTCTCAGGATGAATAGCGATATCTGCTATACGTCCCGAAGCAAAACCGGTACTCACATTTCTGAGCTTGAGTGCGTTATAATTTGTTGATGCTACCTTTGATTTTTCCTGTGCAAACACCGTAAATGTACTCGCGATCAAGAAAATTACTAGCGTAATTAAATTGAATTTCTTCATAGCTGACGAATTATTGTAGTTAGTTAATAGTATAAACTCTTGCTAAAAAGTTATTTAGGAACTTAATTTATATCTGTAGAAAATCAATCCGGGTTAACAGACTTTATCAAATGACGGAGAATCAAAAAAAATCTGAAATACTCTTTGTATAAGAAGAAACTATACCCGTATATTTGAGGCTCTTAAAAACCATGCCCGAGTGGTGGAATTGGTAGACACGTTGGACTTAAAATCCAATTCTAATTAAATTGGAGTGCCGGTTCGAGTCCGGCCTCGGGTACAAAACGCCTTGTAAAACTAATTTGCAAGGCGTTTTTTGTTTGGATTTTGTTGGCTTCCTCGTTCCGTAGCTCCGCTGCGGAATGACTGCCGGAAGCTCTGCTTCAAAAGTTTTATGTAAGGAATTACTTCCCAAATTGTCTTACTGTATATGGGAAGAAGCAGATACAAAATATACGAAGAGCACTATCCATACTTCATAACAAGCTCATTTAATAATCAGCTTTCATTATTTGCAGATCAAGAAGTAGCTAAAATAGTTCTTTATTCCTTGCAATTTTTACAGAAAGAAAAATTGGTAACTCTATATGCCTACGTGTTTATGCACGATCACCTTCATTGTATAATGGAAGGAAACAACCTTTCTGATAAACTCCGAAAATTTAAATCATATACTGCAAGAACTATTATTGATTACCTGACAGAGACGAATGGAACATACTATTTGAAAAGACTTAAAAATGGAGTTAGTAAAGAAAACTCAGAGTATAAAGTCTGGCAGGAAGGCTTTCACCCTAAACAAATTAGAACTACTGAAATGATGATTCAGAAAATATCTTATATCCATTACAACCCTGTGAAGGCCGGTTTTGTGAACAGAGAGAGTGAGTGGAGATATTCTTCTGCACGTAATTATGAAGGATTAGAAGGGCTTGTTCCTATTCGAGTGTTTGATAGATAAAGTAATGGCAGCCGAGCTCCCCATTAGCATTCCGCAGCAGAGCTACGGAACGAGTTAAACTGCCCTAAGATCCCTTTTCAAATAACTTTTTTGTAAAGATCAATGTATTTATTAAAAGTAAAGACGTGATTGAAATCAAATGATACAATATGTTGTTAAAAATTCTAGTCGCATCTTCAAACATCCACCTCACTTCTTCATCATTCATATAATCAAGTGAATAATTGTATTCATAATAAAACATCACACTATAGTAAATGATTAATAGAAAAATGGAACTCAAGTTTAGAATTAGAAACCATTTTCTATGCTTAACTAAGCTTGATAATAAGATAACCGGTGTTAAAATTAACAGAGCAACATAATTTTCCATATTATTAATTTAATTCTTCAATCGTAAGTTTATAGGGCTGTGCCTTTTTATGATTCCTTCCTTTTGACCTGAATAGCATCCCATAATTTAAAAAACATTGTCCGTAATGCAAGTTGCAAACTTGCTTTACTTCTTCTCTTTAAGTCACAAATTTAAGAGAACTTAGAGGAACGAGTTAAAGAGAGCTTTGGGGACTAAAAAGTAATGAATATTTACTTTTCTTTTAATAGACTCTAAGGTCTTTTTTATCTGTATTTGAAGATGTTATTCTAAAGCTTTTGTTTTTAAGAGTGTCAAATAACCAAATTTCTTCGTCCTTCGATTCGAAATCTATTCCTATGAAATAAATATAATCACTAGAGCTACCTTTTTGGGGGTTTATAATTCTTTGAGTTGTTGACTTGAAAATAGTCTCTAAGGTATTTTTTTTGAAGTTATATTTAAAAATCTTGGACAGATTCCTAACATTACAAGAAAAAATGAATTCTTCACTTGATACAAAGGATCCAGAATAGCAATCCACTTCAGATAGCTTACCTAAATCTTCATCGATAAATTCATCGAGTATTTCATCGGCTTTGTCTAGGTTATTCAGCTCATATAGTTTAATAGTATAGTGCCACAGCTCTTTACTTTTGTCAAAAAATTGGGCTATGAAAAACTCTTCACGTTCATCAAAAAAAAACTTGTCTTTCGAGATATCATGATATGGGAATAACCTATCTTTTCTTAAAATTTTTCCCGATCCATCTAACCAAAGTAATTGCCTACCCTTTAAAGTATACTCGTTAATAATTATCTCTTCATTATATTTACTTACATAAAATAAATCAGTAATAGCGTTACTTTCAAAAGGAATCCTAGTTATCCTTTTTGATTCAAGCTCATAACTATACACATCATCGTATTTTCCTAATCCATGATTACGATCATTTTTTCTTCTTTTTGATAAAAAAATAATCTCATCAGATGAAAAATTGAAAAAAGGCGAACTATCGTAATGAAAATCATTTGTAATTTTGACCTTTTTTTTAGCAATGGGGTCTAGCATTACTATATCTCCAAAACTCCCAGCACTCAACTCTTTTCCTTCTATATATAGAATCGAATCTAAAAATATTGGATTTACTTTATCTTGACTACAACCAGATGTCGTGAACAGAAAGAAAGTTATATAAAGTAACCAAAAGACTTTTTTGCTGGAATTATTCATTTTGTTCTTCTTTCTTCGATTGATTTTTCCCTCGTTCCGTAGCTCCGTCTCTCTTATCAAGATTAGAATTAATCTTTTGTTAAACTAAATTGATAGAGTTATCGTCTTTAGTTTTGCTATATATTAGCTTTTTATACGTAATTATTAGATTAATTAGCAGAAATACCCCTATTAGAATGAATTTATTTGAGTTATAATACAATATGTCTACCAAATAAGGAAAAGCAAAAGCTTGTTCAACTGCTTCAATATCAACAAAAATCAGGAATCTTTGAGTCAAAGTCATTCCTATAATCAAAAAAATAAAAAGTATATTAATAGTTAAATTTGAAATGATAAATTTGCCTCTATTTTTAATAAAAATAGTCCCTAAATTTAGAGCTATAAATATTAATATCAGTAATTTTCCATCATTCATTAAGTTAAATATAGGGTAGCTTTCCATTTTTACAATTTTATAAATTCTAAGTATTTCATTTTCCTCGTTCCGTATCTCCGCTGTGAAATGACTACCGTAAGCTCTGCTTCAAAAAAATTTGTAAGAAATTAGTTCTAAATTTCTTGGGGGTAACAAAAATTCTCTACTCTAATGCTATTTCTAATTCACAAGCCGACGCTTCATCGCTCTTTTGGAAGTCACCGGCTTTTCGATCTTATATCTGAACGTAAAAGACGCTCCATTATCATTGTTAATAACAAAGCTGGCTTTTAACTGCTTTAACAGCACCGAAACCAACCGGAAGCCCAATGTTTCCGGTTTTTCCAACTCAAAGTTATTTGGAAGCCCCGGACCGTTATCAGAAACTTTGATCATCACTTCACCATCAAGTGATGACATATTTACCTTGATCACCGGATCTAAAGGATCAGAACCGTACTTAAAAGCATTTACTAATACCTCATTCAAAAGTAATCCGGTTGGGATGGCTTGTTCAATACTGAGACTAACCGGAGTTGTTTCCAACTCTAACCTCGGTTTCTTAATTTTTTGATAGCCTTTAAGTTGAATGTTCTCTATAAGATCATTTATATATTCATCCATTCTGATGCTGGAAAACGTTTCATTTTGGTATAACCGTTCGTGTACCAATGCCATCGACCTTATTCTGGAAACAGTATTTACAAAACTTTCACTCCGGTCCTGTTTTTCAATCTCATTCTGTTGTAACTGCACCAAAGTAGAAACCAAAGCCAAGTTATTCTTTACACGATCATGTACTTCTGATAAGAGATAGGTTTTTTCTACAAGCTGATCTTTAATTTTCTGTTCCGCTTCTTTTCTTTGTGTGATGTCGTTTATCACACCATAAATACCGGTAATTTCACCATCCACAATAATAGGAAGGTTTGTAACCTCAGCGGATATATAACTTCCATCCTCCCTTAATATCTGTGTTTCGTAAGTCTGTGATCTCCCTCTTAAAGCCAAAAGAAAATGATTTCGTACTTTTTCAACTTGGGTTTTATCTACAAATCTCTGAAATGTAGAATTTTTCATTTCTTCTGCAGAGTAGCCGATCAGTTGCTCAAGTACTCTGTTTGCGTTTATTAGTTTTCCAACAGGTGACACCGAAAAAACCGCATTCGGATTTTGATCAAACAGAGATCGATATTTTTGCTCACTAAGCTCAATTTCTTCACTCCACTTTTTAATACTTTTCAGGAACCTTAATGAAAGTATACTACCAACTACTATACTTATTACAACCAAAGAAATAATTACACAAACGATAACAAGATTTAAAAGCTCAGTACCTCTCGCCAATGACCTGGATAATTTGAACTGCATTTGCGTCAGCTTATCGTCTAATACAATAACTCTGGAAATCAAATTTGCCTGTTCTGATTCTGTAAAACTATTTGCAATGATCAGGTTCTCAGCTCTATTTGAAATATCTTCAAGTTCATAGATCAATGAATCAGATTCGATCCATAATGCCACTGTTTCTTTGAACTCACTGAATTCATGGAAGTTTTCGAATGTGGTTATCATTTTTCCTATATCAGCCGGTACAGAATGCGTTTTTTCTAACAACGCTACTACCAATTCTCTATCAGTATTATCATTCATCAACTCGATCCTTATCTGCTCCATATCCTGGATAAGAAGTACAGAACTATCCACATGAGTTTTATAATCCTGATCCTGAGTGCGAAGATAGTTAACCAAATTAAAGGTCACATCTTTACGTACGGTTGTCCAATTGGTTTGGAAAGAAGCGAAACCGCGTAATGCTGATAGTGAATTAGTAGATACAACAATAGAAATAAGAAGCGATATCACTAGCACAATAAATACCAGTAAAATACTTACCACTTTCTTATCAACATTGAGTTTGCTGACAGATGTTTTTTTATAAAGACGTCCGATGTCCTTCATTCTTTTTTCTAATCACTATACCCTGCCATTTTGAAACATCACTAAAAATCAAAACAGAATACTATAATAACTTAAATGAGGCAACTTATTTAGTTTTAACCTTAAATTGATTTTACAGAGAGTGTTTTTGTATTTTTTTTAATCTAAAAATCTTTAGTAATAAGAATTTTCTTTATCCATTAATCCTCTTATTATATAAGCTGATTTAAGAAGAGCTAATTATATGGACAAAAAACAGAAAACGGTTATGATCGTTGAAGACGATCTCATCCTTAATCTGCTTTACGAAAGCTATTTAGAAAAACTTGGCTATGGTGCTGAAGGGGAATTAGTATATGGTAAAACTGCCATTGAAATAGCGAAACGAATAAAGCCTGATCTAATCTTAATGGATATTTCTCTGGAAGGTGAAATGGACGGTATAGATGCTATGCTCGAAATCAGGAAATTTTCTGACGTGCCTGTAATTTATATCACCGGAAATTCAGATCCCTACCACGTTGAAAGAGCCAAAGAAACAAACTATCTGGATTACTTAGTTAAACCAATAGAATTTGATGTATTAAAGGAATCTCTCGAGAAAAATTTCGAAAAGCTCTAACTCTCTACTTCTCTTTATTCTTATTCATTTTTTTACTTCCATTAAATGGACGGGAACAAAGATTCTGCTATTTTAGACACATGAATTTTATAACAGCCAAAAAAATTGGCCGAAATCGGCTTTTGCGTTGGATATTGCTCATGCTAGGATTAGTCGCAATTATAGCACTAACCGGCATGAATGTATTTAGTCTGTATGATATAAGAGAAAGAGTAACAGAAAGTGAAAGCGAACGGCAGCTAAAAAAAGCCGAAGAAATAACATCTTTAGTACAAAGTGAAATTTACCAACCTTTCACTAAGCTCTTAAATATAGATAACAAAGCTGAAGAATCTCTACAGGATGAAGGCAAGTTCTCCAAAACATTAGAAAAGATCTTTATTGATCTTGCAGACAACCCCTATACTTCATCTATTTATTATACTCCTGCTTCTAAAGATCCTTGTGAAGCTGAAACTTCCATTTACTATTTCAATCAAAGTGACAGAAAAATGGAAACCACTCAGAATTACAGTAGCTTAGTTTGCGACGGAGTAGGACTTATACGTTCTGCAACTCGTATACAGATCAACAACTTTGATCTGAGATGGCGATCCATGATCGAATTTGATGCTCACAGAAGTATGAATATCGGCTTGATCAACTTGACAGAAAACAGAGTAATAGGCTACTTTACTTTTATTTTAGATCAGGAGGCTATTGTCGAAAAGCTTATTGCTCCTCTTATTTATCAGTATTTTGGCGGTGTAGAAAATGATGGTACTATAGTTTGGTTGCATGATCATCGCAAAGATGTTGTCTTAGCTTCCAATAACTCCTCTGTTGATTTTAGTGTCGACCTAGTTGATAACAGAGTTCGCTTTCCAAGGTTTTTCAGTGACTGGATTTTAAAAGTTGCTTTCCTAAATCCTCCAATAACATCAGCTTATCAAGATACTTTTCGAAAAAATATTATTGTTCTCGGATTTGCTGTTCTCTTCTTAGTTGGTTCTTTACTCTTTATGTTTTATACAGCCCAAAAAGAACGAGAACTCTCTATGAGACAAGCAGGATTTCTTGCTAATGTTACACATGAGCTTAAAACTCCATTAGCTGTAATGCAGGCTGCCGGAGAAAATATTTCGGATGGAAGAGTAACTGAACCCGAACGCCTTAAAAAATATGGAGCTCATATTTATGATGAATCCATTCGTTTGAGAAAAATGATTGAAAAGCTGCTGGATGTTGCTAAATATGATGCCGGCGAAACTCTAATAAATGCCAAACAACAAGATTTAAAAAATTTAGTTGACGCTTACTTAGAAGAGAATTCAGAGTTTATAGCTGAAAAAAAGTTTGATTTAGAATACAGCGTTGAAAATAAAGATGATTTTAAGGTTTGGGTAGATGGTGATAATATTGAAACTATTCTGGGAAACCTTATCGAAAATGCAATAAAATATAGTTCTGATACTAAAAAAATTGAGATCAAGCTTTTTGAAGATGATAACCTTATTAAACTTTCAGTAAGAGATTATGGAGTGGGGATAAAAGAGAATGAACTCAAAAACATCTTTAAAAAATTCTACAGGGTTGAAGAGACATTAGTAGCTAAAACCAAAGGACATGGTTTAGGGTTGAGCATTGTTCGAAATTTAATGTTGCTAAACGGTGGGGATATTACTGTGGACAGTGACTATGGCTCCGGAACAACATTTACATTATCTTTTCCCAAACTAAATACAGAAGACACTAAAACTACTCAGAAAAAAGTAGTATAATCCAAACTTACAATTTCAAATAATAAGATATGGCAGAGAAGAGCTCTAAAATCCTAATTGTAGAGGATGAACCAAGTCTAATTTTTACACTTCAAGACACGCTTGAAGGTGAAGGATTTACCGTATTTGTAAGTGAAGATGGGGAAAGTGCTGTTGAAATGGTTAAAGAGCATGATCCGGACTTAATGATTCTGGATATTATGTTGCCCGGAAAAAGTGGCTATGATATTTGCAAAGATGTACGGGAGCTCAAGTACACCTTTCCAATCATTATGCTTACTGCTAAAGATCAGGAAACTGATAAAGTTAAAGGACTTGAGCTTGGAGCTGATGACTATCTTACAAAGCCTTTTGGGGTTAAAGAACTTCTCGCAAGAATTAAAGCACGTTTAAGAAGAGCCGGCACCTACTCCAATGCCGGAGAAGTTGATATTCTTCAATTAGGTGAAGTTAAACTGGATCTTGCCGAAAGCGAAGCTATACACCCTGGCAATAAAACCGTTGAACTAACTGCCCGTGAAGTAGAGCTGATCAGATATTTGTTATCTCATGCCAACAATCCTGTTTCAAGAGATGAGTTACTCGAAAAAGTATGGAGATATGAATACAGCACAAATACAAGAACTGTAGATGTTCATATTTCAAAGTTAAGAGCAAAAATTGAAATCCACCCTGACGACCCGCGCTACTTAATTACGTTGCACGGAGTGGGTTACATGCTAAAATCTAACTAAGAGTTATCCCGAACAAACTTGATAAAGTTCTCAGTCTGAGAATTTAAAAGTTTTTGCTTGAAGTCATCTTTTAATCCTGTCTCGGGATCAAATTCTTTGGATACTCTAGGTATAAAAACTCTTTCGGGAAACTGAAGTGCATTTCTGTAATTCGCAATCATCTGAAATTGCTCAACAGATCTCAGCGCTCCGAATGCGCCGGAAGCTTCACCGATAAATGCCATCGGCATTTTCTCGAATGCTCCTGGAAATGGCAGATAATCTATAAACATTTTCAGGATTCCGGGAAACCCTCCGTTGTATTCCGGAATTACAAATATAAGTGCATCAGCATTCAAGATGGGATCTCTGAACTTATTTATGGCAGGGATTTCTTTTCCATACTTGCCTCCAATCACATCAACTAATGGAAAATCCTCTAAGCTTATTACTTGAGCTTCTATATCTTTTGTTTTATAAAGCCCTGAGACATAATGTGATACTTTTAATGCCCAAGAGTTAGGGCGATCGGTACTACTAATTATTTTTAAATTCATTCAGCTATTGTGTTTTCACTAAGTAACACTATTCTCATCAAATCATTCATTTATTTGAAGTGTTGGATATTTTACCGGACTAGTTTTTAATTTAGTATAGAAATTACGATAATCTTATATATTATAAATAGGTTTCTAATAAACATAGAAGTGCTTAAAGCCTTTCTAAAGGCAATCTAATAATGGCAAAACTTTCAATAAAAGATCCTAGGATAGTATCTGTTATTGGGCTCATTGGTTTAATAGGTTATATAACTGACGCGTTACTGTTTCCCGTTTCGTATGAGCTTGCGTTGATGAATATAGCTTGTAGTTTTTTTACTTCTTTGGCTTTGATCTTTCATTTAATAAAAAAGCCAAAAATTGAATTCAGCCTTTCTCTTTTTGCACTGATACTATTAGTAAATCTTTTGGTCGCTCCCTTTTTCCAAATATCTGAAGCTGATTTTTCATCATTCTACATCAGGAACACTCTTTTCTTTTGGGTAATAATGCCACTCTTAGGATTAACTATCCATAAGAACATGTTCATTATAAGTGCTGTGCTTTACCTTGTACAGTTTGGGGTCATATTATTGGTTAGCAAGAACCCCTTTTTAATGAACTCCTCTACTACAATCTTTTTGGTTCTCATCGGATATCTGTACATAATTTTGTTTTTACTTCGAATGCTTGAAGAAGCTGCTCAAAAAACAGAAAAACTGATTAACGAACTACGTGAGAATAACGCTGAACTAATTAATAAGAGAGAGGAATTAAGCTCACTGGTTAAAACCAAAGACAAACTATTCTCTGTTCTGGCTCATGATTTACAATCTCCTTTTATGGGGATTTCAGGACTTAGTGAAATGATTAGGAACAATGCCGAGAAGGGGAATACGGATCAAGTTATTGAATATAGCAAGATGATCGCGGATACAACTAAAAGAACCAGTACACTCTTTACAAACCTGTTGGACTGGGCAGCAAGCCAAACAGGTGAACTGGAGATGAAACATACTATCAATAATTTAGATGAATGTTTGGATGAAACTATAGCTTTACTTCAGGACCATCAACAAAGGAAAAATATTACGATCCAAAGAAAAAATACTGATATTAAAATTACTGCAGATCCAAACGGACTTAAAACTGTTCTGAGAAACCTGATTTCGAATGCTCTTAAATTTACTCCTCATGATGGAATAATTAACATTTCGGCTGAAAAGAACAGAGATGAAGCTGTTGTATCCATATCTGATTCAGGAGTTGGTATTAAGAAACATCTGATCCCAAAAATATTTAAAATGGATACTTACATCAGCACAGAGGGAACTGATTATGAACATGGAACCGGAATTGGTTTAAGCCTCTGTAAAGAAATGATCGTTCGACATAATGGAAGAATATGGGCTGAAAGCGAACCCGGTCAAGGAAGTACTTTTCACTTTTCTTTGCCTCTCCTAAATTCTATTCAAAAAGATTAAGACCTGTTTTTGATCTCATTCAATCTCTTTATTAACAAACCTTCTCTGCCTTCTTTTCCGGGCTCATAAAACCTTTTCCCTTTTAAAACCTGAGGCAGGTATTCCTGATCAACCCAATTACCATCAAAGCTGTGAGGATATTTATAATCTTTTGAAGCATTTTCTGTATCCAGATATGTAGATGAAAGCCGATTTGCTGTTCTGTCTTTTAAATATGGAGGAACTGCACCAATACCCTTTTCCTTGACCTCTTTACCCGCTTCGAAAATTCCTTTGGTGCTGTTACTCTTAGGACAAATACTCAAATACGTACAAGCGTGAGATAAAAAGTACATCCCTTCCGGCATTCCTGTTTTCATAAAAGCTTCCTGACAGGAATTGACAATTGTAATTGCGTTCGGTTCCGCCATTCCCACATCTTCACTGGCAAAAATGAGTAATCTTCTGAAGATGAAATTCGGGTCATCACCGCCTTCCAGCATTGCACTCATCCAATACAACGCAGCGTCAGTATCCGAACCTCTTAAAGATTTGATAAAAGCTGAAGCAAAATGATAGTGTTCATCTCCGGTACGGTCATAACGAACATTTCTTCTCTGTATACTTTCTTCGGCGATCTCTTTGGTAATATGGATTTCACCCTGCTCATTTTTCTTGCTGGAAAGAACTGCTACTTCCAATGCATTCAATGCATTTCGAACATCTCCTCCTGCATAATCCGCAAAATGATCTAATGCTTCTTCCTCAACTTTAATTGACTTTCCACCCAAGCCCTTCTCCGCGTCTCCTAACGCTCGATCAAGCATTCTTCTTACATCAGGAACTGTTAAAGGAAACAACTCGAACAACTGGCAACGTGAAAGCAATGGATTTACCAGAGAGTAAAAAGGATTTTCAGTCGTAGCACCCACCAATGTAATGATCCCTGATTCCAAATGAGGAAGTAGTGCATCTTGTTGAGCTTTGTTCCAACGATGGATCTCATCTACAAAAAGAATGGTTTTTCGTCCATTCAATTTTTTAAGTTTTTCTGCTTGCTCTACTACAGTTCGAAGCTCTTTTATACCATCCAGAACCGCGTTGATGACTTTAAAACTGGCTTTTATTTCTTTCGAAATGACATGAGCTAAAGTTGTTTTTCCGGAGCTTGGCGGACCGTAAAAGATCAACGATCCTATGATCCCACTTTCGATCATTCTTTGAAGCATCTTTCCTTCACCTACCAAATGCTCTTGACCTGCAAATTCTTCCAAAGATTGTGGGCGCATTCTGGTAGCCAAAGGCTCATCTGAATAGCTTTGACCTGAATCGTTTACCTGAAATGAAGATGCATTTTTATCTTGAAATAGATCCATTTTGTTGGATTGGTTGAACATGTGCAATATATGTTATTGCGGGGCAAAAATCACTCTTGATAATATTTGGCTTTGAATTTCTGAGCTTTTTCATATGAATAGAATTTTAGATTTTTCAAAGCTACTTCACTACTTAAATGGCCTTTTTTTACTAACAAACCAATGGCTGAATAAAATTCTTTTTTCTTCTTTAATGAGTTTAATAAAAATCTATACTTAACGATTTTATCTTCATATTTAAATACAATATGATTACCTGATCCATTCTTAAAATTTGGCTTATATGTTAATTTCAATCTGAATATTGGAGAATCTTCTTCTCCATCAACATTTTCTGCACTGAACCTAAGAACCTCTATTTCGCTGTAAAGGTATTCTTCATTTCCTGCTTTAATACCAAATTCGTCAAACTCTAATTTACCTATTATCGTGCCCATTAATGCTTCTTTGCTACGATATGAAATGAATGATGTGGAACCTATAATCACAATCATTATAAATATGCTCATCTCGTAAGCATTTTCGACTTCTTTGAATAAGCCCATCATTAAAATTATTGTAATAAAGCTATATGCTAACATAGTGTAGACTTTCCAATCTTTAAACCAATAATATTTTTTATGATAGAAAAAGGTACTGAAGTACATTTATAGCAATTGTTTTTGGTTTCCGTACTTCGCAAGATACTGATCCAGCTTTACTTTTTTTCTGGTGCTTTCGCTGGTCATGTAACGGAGCTTACCAAATATCTCTCTTTCCTGCCAGGCCCGGTCAAAGCGACCAAAACACCAGAATATCCCGGAATAGCTATTTGGGTCTCTCCCATCGATCGCATATTTGTTATTCAGTTCTATCATGTATTCCAGCGCAGTTCGATGATTCGGAGTCCATTCTATGATCTTTTTTCCCCACAGCATTCGTAAGTAATTATGAATGATTCCTTCTTCTCTCAACTGAGTTTGAGCTGCATTCCAAATTTCGTCGTGTGTTTTGGACAGTTCAAATTCTTCCAGAGTGTACACATACTCACGAACATCATCTTTGTGTTCTTCCATAGTTGTTCTGGCCCAGTTTGGCAGCGACTCAAATTCATCATAATTATCAACATGATGTGCAAAATGAAATCCAACTTCCCTCCAAGTGATCACCTCGTCGAGAAAGCTTTCTATGTTTTCATCTCCGTTAAAAAATCCACTGTTCTTACCTCCGTTCGGTGTAAGATCTTCCAGAGTCCATCCCTCCGGCTGATGTTCCAATGCTGCCTTAACGATTTCAAACTCACTGATCTTACCGAAGTGCAGCCACGGACTTAAACCGCTTGTTTTCTTTTTATCCGGATGATTCCTTTTCTCATCATATTCCAACAAACTGTGCCCTATAAATTGACCCAGCTTTCCCAATGCTGCTTGCCTGGTTCCTGTCATGTCGATAACTCCGACTTCATGATCAATATCTAACCCGGATATAGTTTCTTCGATGTTCTCGAGCATCTTATCTACTTTTGGATAATCATTCAGAAAATCTTTAGGCAATTCGATCTGGTCTTTGTTCTCTAACTCATCGATTGGATCTTTTTTAGGTGGGTTTGTAAATCCTTCCTTGAAATGTTTTTGCATGATCTTTCTGAACAGATATGCCGAATATGGATCTTTATCAGTTACCCCAAGTGGAATGATGCCGTTTGAGTCTATAGTGGTATATGGAACATCAATTTTATCAGCGACCCGTTCATTGTGCTTTTTGATGATAAAGACAGGATATTCATCCGAAATAACAGTACAAGCATTTTCAGCTAATCGATAGAACAGTCCTTTCCCCGCTCCAATCTCCGGTTCCACAAAACTGAAATAGTTCAAATCGTTGGACTGAGTGAATTCTAAATTTTCTTTCATGCCTTGCATGATGAATGCATGAAATCGATCGCATGCCCAGGGATATTCAATTGAAAGTCCCTCGTAGATAAGCAGTGGTTTACCTAATTTATTTGCCCAGCCTACGGCGTATTCCAGAGCGTAGTTATACTGAAATCTTCGATTGATCTGCATCCAATAAAGGACATAATCGCCATTCTCGTTTGGCTCATTGTTGTTGCGGGAAAACTTTCGGTAACTGTTGATATTTTTCATAGGCATTTGATCTTTTGGTTAAACCAAATGCTTATGTTCGAAATTCCATTTTCTTAATATGTTCTTTTGTACATAAAAATTTGATCAGAGTATGGGCGGATAATTGTAGTCGCTGTAAAGTTATTAACCTTATCAGAAGAAATGGTAATGGTTACAGAAGTATCCTTCGGATTTGATACCAACTTGTATGGATATTCCGAATTTTTGATCTCAGGGATATTTTCAATATTTAGTTCAGACATCGAAGAGATTTCGTTCAACTCCAGAATTTGTTCAGCTGTAATAAAAGAAACATCAGTAAGTTCCATTCGCATTAAGTCTCGAGTTCTGCTCATCTGTGAATTTTCTTTTCCATTTTGGAACCAATAAATCTTAGACACTCCTGCAATTATGGGCATAATTACAATTATAAGCATTAAAGCGCTTCCGGTATACCAAAGTGCTGTAGGGTTTTCTCTTTTCTCAGATTGCAAAGTTCCTTTTACAAATAAGAAAGGGATAACAACTAAAATAAGTATCAAGCTAAGCGCTATTCCTTCTCTTGCTCCTTTGTAGAAGGCGGAAGTGGTTGCGTCTCCCGAAAATTCGTTAATAGATTCGATCACAGAAATTCCATTCACTTGAGTGGACGGAACCGGACTTGGCAAAAACACTCCCGGATATGATGATAATGTATACGATTCTGAAATAGCTACTAATGCATAGGAAATTATAATGCCAATTAACACAGATGATAACCAGGGTAACCATTTCTTAGTTTTGTCTTTCATGGATAACTCCCTCCTCTGTTAATGTTGTTTTTGTTTGAAGAAGCCCAACCGAACCATCCCAATTTTCAAAATCATCATCCCAGCTTTGAGAATGAGGCGCTGTTGAATATATTGTAAAGCTATCAGCCCCGGGATCTTTGTAATAAACAAAGTTTAATTCATCTTCCAGTTCAGCTGTTTTTACCTGAAACTTATGATCATCTTTAAGTCGCTCACCAAAAAAATTATTAGCGGTTTCAATAACTGATACATCTTCCTCCTGATTTGATAACAGATATCCTCTATATACTTCAAGTAGCTCAGCCCTTATCTCAGTTTCAATAATTGAACTGTCAATGGTAATTCGAATTTCTCTAAGCAATTCTTTTTGAGTATTTGCTCTGTAATAATCAAAGCTGAAGATGGCTAAAGAATTAACAATTAACAGAGAGAAAAAACCTATTGTTATCTTTGCTGAATCAGTGTTTTTATAATTCTTCTTACCATATTTGTACAGAACCACCAGATATATAACTGATCCAAAAAGTGAGAGAAATAGACCAGCCCAAATATAACCCATGTAAGATGGAATCACATAAAGGAGCCCGATAATAATAACTCCCCCAATCAATATATTGTATTCTCTTTTCATATTTCAAAGTTAAGTTCCTCGTAAATACATAATTTTTAACACATTTTGAAGTGAAAATTTCTTTCTTCTTTTCTTTTCATATTTATTCCTAAAAATGAATTAAATTATATGTGACTTGAAGTGAATTAAAATGCTGTCAAAATTACTTCATTAATAAAATCTACGTAATGGCTGATAAGGTAACTTTTAACAATAAAATTGATCGGGAATTCAGTAAAACTGTAAAGGCAAGGGTAAATCAATACTTTGAAGAGAATAATCTCTCTAAGAATGCTAATACCTCAATGGTTATAAAAACCATAATAATTTTAGGTATTTATTTCGGTTCTTACGCTCTTATAATTTCCGGTGGGTTTTCTCTTCCTCTGATGTGGTTTTTCTGCATAACAATGGGTATCGGAATGGCCGGCATTGGATTCTCTGTATCTCATGATGCTCTCCATGGAGCTTACTCCTCTAATAATACGATCAATTATTTGATTGGGTTAACATTTGATTTTGTTGGAGCAAACGGCTACATCTGGAAGATCACACATAATATAATTCATCACACCTATACCAATATACATGGACATGATGAAGATCTTGAAGTAGCAGAATTTATACGGTTATCACCACATTCTGAACATAAACCCGTGCATCGTTTTCAACAG
Organism: Balneola sp.; assembly: GCA_965215865.1. Lineage (GTDB taxonomy): Bacteria > Bacteroidota > Rhodothermia > Balneolales > Balneolaceae > Balneola. The sequence continues at coordinate 1,241,378 of OZ244125.1, read as the reverse complement.
TATTTAGCATTTCCGGCTTACAGTTTCGCTACTATTTTTTGGGTTTTTGTTAAAGATTACTGGTATTTCTTTAAACCGGAACTGGGGCCCTATGAAAACAAAAATCACCCGGCAAAAGAATGGTTTACTCTAATATTAACTAAACTGGTGTATTATGGTTATGCTATTGTGCTTCCATTATTGATTCTTGATATCACCTGGTGGCAATTGCTTATCGGATTTTTATCTCTCCATTTAACAGCCGGATTAATTCTCGGAATTATCTTTCAACTTGCACATGTAGTTGAAGAAACTACACATCCCATTCCTGATGAACAGAATATGATCGATAACCACTGGGCTATTCATGAAATGTTCACTACCAATAACTTTGCACGAAAGAATAAGGTTTTATCTTGGTATATAGGAGGACTAAATTATCAGATAGAACACCATCTTTTCCCAAAAGTATGCAGTATTCACTATCCGAAGATCAGCCCTATCGTTGAAGAAATTGCTAATGAATTTGGTATTCCTTATAACTGTCACGACACTTTTAGTGAAGCAGTTGCCTCTCATTATCGAACTCTTAAAAAATTTGGTGACCCTAAATTTGAATGGGCCCCCGCTGTTTAAAACCACCTTTTCCTAATATTCAAAGGCAGATTTAACCATCTGCCTTTTTCATTCCTTTGATTTTTTTTGGAAATACTATTGACTTAGTATTAAATACTATTATATTAGTAGGAGTATTTAACTAACAATAGAATTATGAAAAAGTCTTTAACGCCACTTGGCGAAAGCGAAATGGAAATTCTTCACCATGTATGGGAGCTGGGTGAAGCAACCGTATCAGAGGTGCAGGAAAGAATTCTTAAATCTCGCAAGGTCGCCTACACTACTGTTATGACCATTATGAAAAACCTTAACGATAAAGGTTTTCTTAAATACAGAAAGCAAGGCGTTACATATGTATACAGTGCTGCAATTGAGCCTGAAAATGTCCAGTCCAGCCTCATTTCAAACTTGATAAACAAAGTTTTTAAAGGCTCCCCTTCTGCGCTTGTTCAAACATTAGTGAAAGGCGAAAATCTAAGCGAAGAAGAGCTTAAAGCCATTAAGAACATGATTGATAATATGGAGGATGAACAATGAAGAATTTCTTTGATTTCATACAACAGCTCGGAGCCTCATCTGCCGATATTATATGGTTTCCTCTGCTAATTTGGACAGGTGTTGCCACTCTGATATTTCTTCTGCTTAGATTCAGTAAATCCATAAACCCTCTGTATCAGTATCATATTCGAGTTGCTACCTTATTTGCTTTGCCAATAGGTTTGCTTTCAGCAGTTTTACTACAAGCTATTGCTGCTTTATACGCTTCTCCGAATTTCAGCACTTCAATATTTATTGTAGAAAATCCATTACCTGTAATTTATTCTACTCCGGGAAATTCTATTTCAGCTGAATATACAATTCCATGGTTGGATGCTAACTTTTTGGTTGGAATAGTTTCCGCATTATTACTGGTTATAGCTTTTTTATTGATCGTAAAACTGGTTTACAGTTACCTGCAGCTTAAAAAATTACACGCTGATTTAGTAAGTGAACCTTTAACAAATACAGAATTCAGCAATGGAATAAAGGATGGCTCTGTTTATGTAGCTTTTCATAATCATCCTTTAGTTCCATTCACTTTTGGTTGGTCAAAACCCATTATTGTTCTTCCCGATAAGATAAAAAAAGACTCCTATAAACTTGATATGGCTATTCAGCACGAACTGGTTCATATCCGAAGAGGTGACTATTTATTACAACTGGCTTTGTCTGTAATTCAATCTTTGTTCTGGTTTCATCCTTTGGTGAAAATTGGCACGAAAGAAATTGAAATATACCGAGAGATCTCCTGCGATCAGGAAGTTCTGAACACTTCTGATATCCATCCAAAAAAATATGCCAACATGTTATTAGAGCTTATTCCTCTTAATAAAGGATACGGAAGCTTTGCTGTAAACATGGCTGTTAAACAATCAACTTTAAAACAAAGAATCGAAACCATGAAACATCATAAAATGCATAAAACATCTTATAAACGAAGTCTCTTTCTTCTGTTGTCTATAACCCTGATGGTAATAGCTCCTATTGCCTGCTCAGACCTAAGAGGGCCTGAAACACTTTCTGAGGAGGAAATCCTTAATGAAGAATTATCGATTGAAGATTTCAAAATGGAAATTAATGGTAAAGAAGTAATAAATTTTGCAGAAAAGAAAATGACAGTAAAAACCGATGGTATTGGCGCAATTGGTCTTAGTCCTAAAGACTATGGGTTTTTTATTATTGGTATTCATTCATTTAAGGATGCTCAGTTAGCTGGTTCTCTTGATGGAAATAAAATCACTTTTAAGATTAACGAATTAAACGTTTCCATTTTATCAACTAATAAAATTTTATCTAATAATGACAGATCAGAGATTTGGGTCAAACATTACCCAAATTATCAAACTTCTGCCGTAGCAATGTCTATTGGAAACCCTAACGCTCCCCCACCTCCTTCAAAAAAAGTCAATCCTGTTGACCAAGAAGTATTTATAGTTGTTGAGAACATGCCGGAACTCGTTGGTGGTCAGGTAGGCTTACAAAGTAAAGTCGAATATCCAGCTACAGCTAAAAGAGCCGGTATAGAGGGGCGTGTAACCGTACAATTCATAGTTGATAAGAATGGAGATGTAAAAAACCCAAAGGTCATTCGTGGAATCGGTGGTGGTTGTGATGAAGAGGCTTTAAGAGTAGTGAGCAAAGCCAAGTTCACTCCCGGAGTGCAACGGGGAAGAAATGTTGAAGTTCAAATGAGTATGCCAATTTTATTCCGCTTGTCGAATTCAGAATACATACAGAGTTCTGATAAACTACCTCCACCTCCTCCACCTAAACCCTCTGACTTAAAGAACTAAAATAATTTCAACTTTTTGAAACTTCTTTATTTTGCTTGCGTAACTATACTTTGACTTTGATTATAACCAAATTTGTATGTTATGCCAGCAAAATTAAGGAAATCCAGAAGTGATAAAATGCTGGCCGGCGTTTGTTCCGGTCTTGCAGAATATCTTGGATGGGATCCAACTATTGTACGAATCTTATTTGTAGTATTAGCTTTTAGTTACGGATTCGCCATTTTCGCTTATTTCATTCTTGCCATCGTAATGCCCGACTAACTCTTATTTCAAATAAAAAAAATTTAAAAGGTTCTTATTCAAGTAATAAGAGCCTTTTCTTGTTTAATTAGTTTTGCATTAGCATCTTCTGTCAACTTAAATTACTCGACATGAAAGTTGGAATTGTTGGCGACGCTACACGAACCGTAGCATGGGAAAAGCATCTGAGACCTCACGGAATTGTGAGTGAAGTCAATCTCGTTCCCTCTATTTCTGATCTTAGTGATGTTGATGCCTGCCTTATTCTTGATGATTCAACAACTAATTTAGACGTCCTTTTGGAAGCTGTTCAGAACGGTCATAATTGTTTTCTCATCGCAAAACAACCTACTGATATTCAGAAACTTGAAAAAATACACCGGGCAGCGAAAGAATCCGGAGTAAAAATTCAATTTTCGCATTGGCCAACATTAGCCCCTGCAACACAATGGATGATGGATTCGATACACAGACCTCATTTTATTCATATTAACAGATTTATGAACAGAAATGTATTAGTGGATCCGGTTAATGAATTCAGAAATATCTGGATTGACGAACTTGGATTGTGCGTAAAATGGATCGACAGCGGAATTCATCATATTGAAGCTCAATCAAGTTGGTTAGACTCATCTAACCCGATTTCTATCCATATGTTCATTCGGTTTGATAACGGAAGCACCGCTTCTATCATCATTTATGTTTCCTCGCATGAGAATCAACACCAAAGAGTCGCATCCAGTAAAACTGAAGTTTTGGATTGCAATGTTCCTACACAATCTATCAGAATCGGACGGTTAAATGACAGTGGTCACCTCTTTTTTGGAAAACAAACTTTTGATCCTGCACAGTCAGCTGAAAAAGCAGCTCTTCTGTTTCTGAAATCTATTCAATTAAACTCCGAAACGGCATATTCGGGTTATGATGCTATTCAACTGGCCAAACAGATTGAAAAAGTAGAACAACGGCTAAGTTTGTTTTCCTGATACGAAGTTATTTTGGCTTCATTGCTTTAAAAGCTTTTTTGAGCTTCTTTCTGGACATCAGATCGCTAATAAAGTTAAATTGACCCGCCTGTAGTCTTTCACCGCCGTCAATTACTACGCTCTCTCCTGTCATATACAAAGCCATATCTGACATCAAGAAAGTTGCTAGATTTGCTAATTCTTTATGTTCACCATACCGCTTCATTGGTATCTTGTTAATAAACTTTTTCTCGATCAGTTTGTCAGGAACTAAACGTGACCAAGCTCCTTTAGTAGGAAATGGTCCGGGAGCAATCGCATTTACTCTGATTCCATATTCTGCCCATTCAAATGCTAATGATCGGGTCATAGCCAAAACACCCGCTTTACTACAAGCTGACGGCAATACAAAAGCACATCCGGTACTCTCCGCATAAGTAGTAACGATATTCAGAATCGATCCTTCTTTCTCGTTGTCGATCAGGTAGTTTCCAAAAGCATGAGTACAATTAAAGCTTCCGTGAAGTACGATATCTACTATGGCTTTAAATCCACCGGGAGTAAGATCTTCAGAAGCACTCAGGAAATTACCGGCTGCATTATTAACCAACCCTTCCATTGATCCAAAGTCTTCGACAATTTTTGAGATCATTTCAGTAACTGCGTCGTGATCTCTCACATCACAAATATAGTATCCTGCTTTTATAGATTCTCCGGCTTCTTCAATTTCTTTAGTAGCTTTTTGAAGCTTTTCCTCTGTTCTTCCGCAGATTGCAATATTAGCTCCACTTTCAGCAAAACCTTTAGCCATAGCCAATCCCAAACCGCTTCCACCTCCGGTAATTAAAATTGTTTTTCCTGAAAGAGTGTCTTTAGTAAACATGTTTGTTCCTTTAATTTTTCTGGATTAGCTAAGATTTTCAAATATTCCTGCGGCACCCATTCCACCACCAATACACATGGTTACCATTCCGTATTTTGATTTTCTGGATTGCATTTCGTGAAGGATCTGAGCGGTTAATTTTGCACCTGTACAACCTAATGGATGTCCCATAGCAATTGCCCCGCCATTTACATTGGTGATCTCCTGATCAATGCCGAGTTCACGTATCACCGCTAATGATTGTGCAGCAAAGGCCTCGTTCAATTCTATGAGATCTATATCACTTAATTTAAGTCCTGTTTGTTTTAGCACTTTCGGAATAGCTTCTACCGGACCGATTCCCATCAATTCCGGTGCAACACCCGCTACGGAAAATCCAACATATCTGGCTATTGGAGTAAGTCCCAGTTCTTTTACTTTTTCTCCACTCATTACGATCACTCCCGCAGCAGCGTCATTCATTTGTGATGAATTTCCGGCAGTTACAGAACCACCTGCTTTAAATACAGCTCGTAACTTTGCAAGAACTTCTTTACTTGTGTCAGCTCTTGGACCTTCATCTTTCCGGAAAGTGAATTTCTCTTCGATGATCTCGTCATCAGCGCTGATTTTCTTTTCTGCAACTTCGATCGGAGTTATCTGAGAATCAAACTTTCCATTTTCCCATGCACTAATTGCCCGCTGGTGACTTTGATAAGCAAAAGCGTCCTGATCTTCACGATTTATGCCGTATTTATCAGCGACATTTTCTGCAGTTAATCCCATACTGATATATAGTTCAGGTTTATTATCTACCAATTCAGGATTTGGCTGAACAGACATTCCACCCATTGGAACCAAAGACATGGATTCAACTCCTCCTGCTACAATTACATCAGCAGCGCCAACCATAATTCTTTCTGCTGCCATCGCAATAGTTTGTAATCCTGATGAACAAAATCTGTTTACCGTCACGCCGGGAACTTCATCAGGAAGTCCTCCTAGTGCTGCGATTTGTTTCGCCACATTCAGGCCTTGTGACGCCTCAGGAAATGCACATCCCATGATCACATCTTCTACCATTTCAGGACTGACTTCCGGAGTTCGTTTCAAAAGTTCTTTTATAACAGCTCCGCCCATAGAATCCGGTCTCGTAAATCGAAGTGATCCTTTATTAGCTTTACCACATGCTGTTCGTGTTGCTGCAACTATGTATGCTTCTTTCATAAAATTCTTAATTTTGAATTAGTAATTATGAGTGTCTTCATTTAAAATGCAACACTCATAATTCATCAATTTCTTAATGGTTTCCCCGTTTTTAACATATGCTCCATTCTGGCAAGTGTTCGGTCATCTTTAAGACAATCCAGAATTGCATCTCTTTCCAGTTTTAATAAATAATCTTCAGGGACTTTCTGAGCTTCACTCAGATCTCCACCGGCAAGCACGAATGCCAATCGTTCAACTACTACTTTATCATAATCAGTGATGAATTTAGATTCATGCATTACATAGAGCATCAACTTCATGGCAGAAAGTGCCGTTTCACCAAGAACTTTGATATCCGTTTTAGCCGGAGGTTGATATCCCGCTTTAGCCATAGACAGCGCTTCTTCTTTTGCAACTGATAACTGAAGGTCTCTATTCATTGCAATAGCATCTGATTCCTTCAAAAACCCAAGCTCACGGGCTTTGTGGGCACTATCGGATACTTTAGCCATTCCCATAGTTTTAAAAGCCTCACGTATAAATGGAAGCGGATCTGCATCTTCTTCCAGTTTATTCATTCCTCTTTTCAGAAGTTCGGTGGTTCCTCCTCCTGCTGGTATCAGTCCTACACCAACTTCCACCAATCCCATATACAATTCGTGATGAGCTACGATCTTATCTGAATACAGACAAAACTCTGTTCCGCCACCTAATGTTCTTCCAAATGGTGCAGCTACTACCGGAAATGGTGCGTACCGTAAAGCAACAGCTGTTCTTTGAAAATTTGTTACCGCTTCAACTACTTTATCCCAATCTCCGGATTCATTAGCCTGCATTGCTTCCATAAGATTCGCACCGAAAGCAAAGTTGTCTCCATCATGCCCTATAACCATAGCCTCGAAATCTTTGGCAACAATATCCAATGACTTCTCCAGAGACTGAACCAACTCAAATCCGAGCGTAGCATTTCTGGTCTTGAACTCAAATAATGCAACACCATCACCCAAATCATAGAGAGCAGCTGAATCATTCTCCATCACTGCTAAATCACTTTTCTTAAGTTCAGCAACTTTGATTTCACCCGATGCAGCAGGGTTTTCTTCCTTCATAGATTTAGAAACAGGATCAAACACTTTACCATCTTTATAGAAAGATGTAAATCCGGCTTCTTTCATCTCTGTGATAATTGCCGGAACAGGAATTCCTTCCTCTTTAATTTTATCAATCACTTTATCCATCCCCAGAGCATCCCAGCGTTCGAACGGACCTAATTCCCAATTAAATCCCCATTTCATTGCTCTGTCTACATCCTGAGGATTGTCTGATATTTCGGGTACTCGATTTGCAGCATACAACAACACTTCTCGCTGAGTTTCCCAAATAAATTTTCCGATCTTACTATCATGAAAAGCCAGGAACTTTAATCGTTCTTTGGTGTCTTTGATCTTCTTAGCCTCGGTAAGCACAGGGTCTTCAAGCTCTTGCTGTGACTCATATTCCAGTGTTTCCGGATTGATCACTTTGTATTCAGTTTTTCCATTTTCCCGGACTTTAGAATAAAATCCTTTTCCTGCTTTATTTCCGATCTTTCCGGATTCCACCATTTTTTTGAATTGCTCCGGCAGATCGAATACTTCTTTTTTCTCATCGTTCGGAATTGATGGAATGATATTGTTTGCCACATGCAAAGTAACATCCAAACCCGCCATATCTCCGGTTCGGAATGTAGCGGCCTTCGAATACCCTGTCAGCGTTCCGGTTAGCAGATCAATTTCCTCAGCTCTGAAATCGCCGTTAAAAAAATACGGCATCATACTTCCGATCGAAAAAATTCCAACTCTGTTTGCGATAAAGTTCGGAGTATCTTTACAAAGCACCACGCCTTTACCTAGAACTCTTTCACAGAATCCATGCATAAAACACGCGATTTCTTTAGAAGTATGCTTTGTTGGAATGATCTCCAGCAACTTCATATATCTTGGAGGATTGAAGAAGTGAGTTCCTAAAAAGTGTTCTTTGAAATCCTTCCCACAATCTTCTCCGATCTCTGTAATCGGTAAACCTGAAGTATTGGAACTAACAATGGTATCAGGCTTCCGGACTTTCTCGATCCTGGACATCATATCTTTTTTGATATCCATTCTCTCGATGATCACTTCACATATCCAATCTGCATCTTTAAGCAGGTCAAAGTCGTCTTCGAAATTTCCAAGCTTGATCCTATCGGCAAACTCCGGTAAACCAAAGGGAGCCGGCTTCATCTTAAGGATATTTTTGATGCTTTCCTCAGCAGTTTTATTGGGACGTTTGGGATCGTCACTTTTTAAATCCAATAAAACAACTTCAAGTCCTGCATTGATACAATGAGCAGCGATTTGGCTTCCCATAACTCCGGAACCTAATACCGCTACTTTTCTGATTCTTCGTTGTCCTTTACTCATAATTTAGTCTTGATAAATACTTTCTATTAATTCTTTGTGATTTTTCATTACCCCTGCTCTCTTGATACTCATTTTGGCAGTGAGCTCGCCTTTTTCGATAGTAAACGGCTCTTCCAACAGAACGAATTTCTTAATTTTTTCCCAATGCGGAAGTTTCTTATTCACTTTATCAATTTCCTTTTGGATTCTATTTCGAACATGTTCGCTTTCAATTTTATTCTCACCGGGGAGTATATATCCGAAACGCTCGAATCGCTTCTCCATATTTTTCCAGTCCGGAATAATAACAGCAGCGCAAAACTTCTCTTCTGCACCAACTACCATCGCCTGATCAATAAAACCATTGTTAACCAATGCATTCTCTATAGGTTGAGGTGCCACATATTTACCGGTAGAAAGTTTGAACATGGATTTCTTTCGGTCAGTAATAAACAACCAATTGTCCTCATCCAAATGACCAATATCTCCTGAGCAGAACCAACCGTCCTCAGTAAAAACTTCTTTGGTTTGTTCCGGCATCTTGTAATAGCCCTGCATGATATTAGGACCCTTAATTAAAATCTCCCCGTCATCTGCGATCTTGATTTCAACATCTGTAATCGGTTTTCCTGCTGATCCAATTCTGATCCAATCCGGCATGCTTCCGGTAGCAACAGGAGATGTTTCGGTTAAACCGTATCCCTGACCGCATTTATATCCTATTCCGTTAAAGAATCTCATAACCGGAGGAGCCAGTGCGGCGCCACCAACCATCATTCCAACCAGATTTCCACCAAGGCCGTCTCTGATCTTGGAATAAACGGCTTTATCAGCCACTTTGAATTTAATTTTTTCCAGACCAGAAGGTGGGTCTTCCGGGTCATAATTTTCTGCAAGATCTATTGCCCAGTAGTACAATCTCTTTTTAAGTCCGGACAACTCTTGTCCTCTGACTTTTAATCCCGCCATGATCTTTTCTAACAACCTGGGCACCGTTGAAAAATAGATCGGCTTAATTGTGACGAAATCGGTTTTGATCTCATTTACATCTTCAATGTAATAAATGGGAACACCGGTGTAGATATAAATATAAGATGCTATCCGCTCCAACATATGTGCCAGCGGTAAATAGGAAAGTATCTTTGGATCTTTTGCATCATTTGCGCTGTAAGCCATACGCTCATTAGAAGCCAACACATTGGAAGCCAGATTGTTATGAGATAACATTACGCCCTTTGGAACACCTGTGGTCCCTGAAGTATAATTTATATTTGCAAGATCATCCGGTTCAATTTCAGATTTGAGTTTCTCTAAAAGCTCCGGCTCCTTCTCATGTAATGCTGCGCCCATTTCCATTACTTCTTCAAAGCCTTTTAGCTTTTTATGCTTTGAAGGCTGTATCGAAATAATAGCCTCAACCGTAGTAATCTCCTTCATCAGAGGCTTTGTCTCAGTAAACAGCTCGTCGTTTGAAACTATATGCACCTTTGCTTCTGAGTTCTCAAGTATATATTTGATCTGATCAGAGGGCTGAGTGGTATAAACAGCAACGTTAATTGCGCCGATGCTAATTACAGCCTGGTCACATATCAACCATTCTGTACTGTTTTCTGAATGAATGGAAACCCGGTCTCCTTTTCGAACACCGAGTTCATATAACCCAAGCGCTAAATTTCTGGTCTTAGTCTTAAACTCTTCAATGGAAGTTTCTAACCATTCACCATTACGCTTTACTGCTGAAAAAATTCCAGTAGTGTTTTTACTAATGCCCGTTTCAATAATATTCGGGACTATTTCCGGATCGTATTTCATAAAATAAAAAGCTGGTTAATAACTCTTTGGTAAGTAACACTTTCCACTTACATTTAAAAGCGCTTTCTTTGCTCAATTTCACTAACTTAACACTGTTAATCAACCATTAATTTATGTTTATTGAAGATTCTTTAAAAGAAAAGGCAGATTTTTACTTCAGTTCGAGCACTCCTCACATGGGGCATGCGGTTGGAATTGAGTTCGAATACATCAGTAAAGATAAGATTATAGCAACCATGCCTGTAAATGAAAATACCGTTCAACCATTCCGGCTATTACATGGAGGTGCATCTGTAGTACTTGCTGAAACGCTTGCTTCACTTGGTGCCTGGTTTTCTTTGGATGGAAATGAAAAAACAGCTGTTGGCGTGGAGATTAATGCAAATCATATACGATCAGTACAAGAAGGTGGAATGGTTCGGGGTACTTCCACTCCCGTGAAAAAAGGATCCCGTATCCACATTTGGGAAACTCAAATCGAGGATGACAACGGAAAACTGGTTTGTGTGAGCCGGTGTACGCTGGCTGTTGTGAATCGAAAGTAGATTTTTTTAGTCCACCGGGGCTAAAGTCCCTCCTAGTTTGGGAAAATTAGGAATAAGTAAATATGAGAATTAGGAACATGAGCTTAACCTATTCCTAATTCTCATATTCCTAATTTAAACTCCCTTCCTGAATTGAACTTCTTTCCATTCAGAAAAAAGATGAGCCACTTTCCTGCGTTGATATTTCCCAGTCGAAGTGACCGGAATCTCATTTCCAAAGACAATCACTTTTGGAGTTTTTGCATGTGGAAGATGGTTTTTACAATAAGCTAAAATCGCTTCTTCGTTTTCATCAGCTCCTTCCTCCAGTTCGATATAAGCTCCAACTTCTTCTCCGTACCAATCATTTTCGAAACCCACTGCAATTCCTGCCTTTACTCCAGGAGCTTTATTTATCACCTCATCTATTTCTAACGGAGCAAAATTAATTCCCCCTCTGATGATCAACTCTTTGATTCTCCCGGTTATGAAGTAGTAGGCATTTCCTTCTTCATCATTTTGATAGAAACCTTCATCCCCACTTCTGAACCAGCCATTGGTAAAAGCTTTATCATTGGCTTCCGGATTGTTGAAATAACCTTTCATCACATTTACACCTCGAATTACAATCTCCCCTCTCTCTCCTTCATCTAAAGCATTTCCGTTTTCATTATGGATCGCCATTTCATTTGCCGGAACAGCAACGCCAATACTGGGGTAGCCGAAATCCTGCATCCATTTTTGATGTTCTTCTTCGCTGATATCAAGGGGTAAATAACACGAGTAACAGGTGGTTTCTGAAAGTCCGTATCCGTGAATAATTCTCTTGCCGAATTTGGCTTCAAAGTTCTTAGCAACATTTACGGTAAGTGGTCCGGCTCCACAAATAATATGACTGAAATTCTTAAGCTCCGGTGTTTCTTTATCTACATAAAAGCTGGTCAGGTACTGAAGCAAAGTTGGAACAACGCTTACGATCTTTACATCCTCTTCTTCGATGACAGGGAAAAATTTATCGATCTGAAACTTTTCATTTAAAACTACCGAACCTCCAACCAGAAACGGAGTCATTAACGTGACTACGGTTCCGTTTACATGATGAATCGGAAGTACACACATCATTCTTGTATCAGAAGTTATATTGTGCCAGTCGCTGATTGCCCGGGCGTCTTCCAGTAAATTACGTTGACTTAAAACCACTCCTTTGGGATTACCCGTAGTTCCGGATGTAAATACGATCAAAGCATCCGTTTCAGAATTGAATTCCGGTTCTTTGAGATCACCGGTTTTGGATGAAAATGATTCCATGTTTTCACCGCATTCAACCAATTTTATTCCTAACAATTCAGAAGAGGATTCTACAATTTCTTTTATTCTGGAAACATATTCATCCCGAACCAAAGCCATCTTTACTCCGGCATTCTTAAATATGTATTCTATCCGTTGATCATCTTCACTGAGATTTACAGGCACAACAACCAATCCACAGAACCAAGCTGCAAAATACTGTACAACAGTATGCCAGTGATTGTGAGAAATAGTGGCGATCTTATCCCCAACTTGTAAATCTTTGGATTGAAAAAATCTGGCAGTATCTAACACAGAATCATAAAACTCTCTGTAGTTAAGTTGAGTTTTATTTCCTTCTTTATCCCGGTAGATCAAAAAGATATCCGTATTTCCGATTCCTTTCTTTAGAAGCTGTACGATATCAGTCCCTAGTTCCGGTATTGGTTCTGAGAGAGAACGAGCATGTCGAATTTTAGCTTCAATATTTTCGAAATTCATTCTTCTAAAATTTTACTGCTTTGCCGGAATTCTCGGAATCATCATGATTTCTTTCTGTCTTCCATCAATATACCAGACACCGGATTCATCAAAAAACGCATCTTCTTCCAGCATGATTCGGATTTCCTTTCCCCATTCTTCAATAAAAGTAGCAGCATTTAATTCTATGGAATAGGCGGTATTTAAATGTAATGGATAATCCCCACTTCCCGGAACTCCGCCCTGTGAATCCCACATTCCTAGTGTTGTCCCTGCAGCATGACCGTGATAACCGATCGGGTGTGTATAAATAGAAGGTTTCAATCCTTCTGCAATGGCTTTCTCCCGAGACATTTTTAGAACTTCATTTCCGGTTCTACCTTCTTTAAAATTATTAGTAAATATATCCTGAAGACGATTTCCGTTATCAAAAGCTTTATTTAAATATTCAGGTACTTCTGTTTCGCCTGGTCGAAGTATATAAGCATGTTGTTGAGTATCTGTATTTAAACGCAGGTACTTGATTCCAAAATCTACATGCAAAAGATCACCCGGCATAATTACATTATTATCAGGTCGGCTGGAAAAAGATCTTAAATGATCAAAGGATTCAGGGTCAGCTCTTTGAATAGAAACACTCGGGTGAAACCAAGTAATCAATTTCAGCTCTCTTATTTTTTCTCTGAACCACCAAACTACATCTTCTGTAGTTGTAACTCCGGGTTGTATGACTTCATCCGAAAACCCTTGCTCTATAATTTTATGAGCAATGCGTACAATTTGAGGATAGATGGTCATTTCCTTTGCTGAACGGGTTTCCAACCATCCAACTGCCAGCTTTTCTGCTGAAACAATTCGATCAGAATATTTCTTCCCGATAGCGGATTTCATTTCCTGAAGATCAGTTGCTACTATTCCATCCGCCAAGCCCCAATCATCACTTTGATTAACTCCGATCTTTTTTGGGTTTCTTTCGTCTATGATCTCCTTCAGTCTTTTCCACTGGTCCGGTTCTTTTTCTTTATCCCAGGCTTTTTTGAAGGTTTTCCCGACATCATATCTGGCAACAGCAAGAGTTTCTACTCCTTTTCCCTCTCCCTGATCGTACATTACCAAGATGGTTCTGCGTCTTGCAGCCAACCAGGTAGCAGGGAGTAATGTTTCGATCACTGGATCTTCATTGTATTCCCTGGAAACTACAACCCACATATCAATACCAGTTCTTCTCATCAGATCGGGAAGCACGGTTTGTATTTTATCCTCCAGCAGTTCGTCAATTACTTCCGCTCTTTCTTTCATGGAAAGAATTTCCGGATAACCATTTTGAGCAGATAAATCAGGAATTAGGAATAGTAGAATAAGAAATAGAAATCCGAGTTTTTTCATAGTTTAGATATAGTTAGTTGATCGAAGAATATGATAAGGTTTGGTGAGGGAGGCAAATAGAAGAGAAAAAATAATACCCTTGTTCCACACGCTCTGCATCGGAACAAAAACTACCTTGAATTCGAATCTATTTAGATCCGACGAAGACCATCGAATCTAGGTAAAAAAGTAACTTTTTAGAGAAATGAGCTCACAAAAATTTTGAAACAGGTGGAGGGTTACAACAGATTTTGTTTAAAGGAATAAGTCAAAACTCTAAGATTCTTTGTCTGACGAACCATCAGGATAGATATCTATCAACGCTGATGATTGATTTATGATGGGAGGAGTTTAGAATCTTATTGATCTTTTGTTACTTTTGCATCAAGGCAAAAGTAAGAAGCATTACAAATTAAAGGCTCTTCGCATCGAAAAAAAGAACAAAGTGATGTATTACCAGCAGTTATCCAGTCGTGAAGATTCTTCGCAATTATGCTAAGAATGACAAGATTTCTCTACTCTATCAACTTAAGAATGCGATTGAATCTTGGAACGCCTTTATCATGAGAATACCAAACTATGAAGCCTTTGCCAATGATGTGATCTTTAGGAATAAAGCCCCAAAAACGACTGTCTTCACTGTTATCACGATTATCTCCCATCGCAAAGTAATAGTTTTGCTGTACGGTATAAGTATTAGTCTCTTCTCCGTTTATAAAGATCTTTCCATCCCTGCGCTCAAGACGATTACTTTCATATCGTTCGATAAGATCTTTATAGATAAACCAGTTCTGATTGTTTAACTCAATTTGCTGACCTTCGAACGGAATTACAACGGGCGGAAAATTATCCTGACTTCTGAAAGCTTTGGCAAAATCGTAAGTTGACCTTGTGGAAGCATAACCACGGTCCGTTTCACCTTCAGGTGTCATGCTTAACCATAGTGAATCTAACTCCGGCCAGTCTTGGATTTCTTCAACAGCTTCTTTAGTCAAATTAACCCGATAAGTATCGTCGCCTAAATAATCGATGAAAATATCGTTTCCACCGGGAACATTTTGAAGTGCACCGGCTCCAACTGATTTCATTTTTGCTTCACTTAAACGAACTCTGTCGTTCATTTTCAAAAAATAATGGCGCTGTAAACCTTCATGGTCTTCTTCTTTTTGTCCATTGATATAGACCACCTTGTCCCGAATCTCCAATGTATCCCCTGCAACAGCAACAGCTCGCTTTATATAATTTGTCTTTTGGGAAATCGGTTTAATCTCATGAGGTACATTAAAAACGATGATATCATTTCTTTCCACATCACGAAACCCGGGAATACGATTTGATGGAAGTTTAACTCCGGGCAAGCACCATTGCGTAAACGGAACACAAACTCCCATCGGAGTTCTTGGTCCATAAGTAAGGTTTGAAACGATCAGAAAGTCGCCTACCATCAGGTTTTGCTCCATCGATGGAGTTGGAATTTTATAAGACCCGAATATCAAAGCCCTTAGAATAGCCGCTGCAAAAAAGGCGAATACCAATGCATCAACCCATTCCCTTAGCCAGGACTTTGCCTTTTTATCTTCTTCTAATCTTTCCTTCCTTCTTTGCCAAAATGAGCTTTTTTCCTGCTGATCAGTTTTTTTGTCTTCCAATGTATTCGTTTAATTAAGTTTGATATGAGAAGGTTGTTCAATTGGTTTAACCTCATGGTTTTTCCCGTCGCTTTCTATCAGATACCATTTCATTCGTTGTTCTTCGAAGTAATAATCCGAAAATTCAGCAGGTTCTGCTTCTAATAGTGATTTCTCAAAAGTTCTCATAATTTGTGGCATCAGATCCACATACTTGCTGGCGGCACCAAAAGTTACACCGTTTCCAAATGGGCCTGTAAAATCCAGAATAATTAAGGGAACCGGCTCATCAGCGATGGGATCATCCACAAAAAACCAGTACTCAAATTGAATGGCTTTAGCCAATCGGAAATTCTTTTCTTTAGTAAGACTTTCCAGTGTCTTAGTCGGATCACCAAATGCACCCTGGAGTAAAGCTCGTATTTCAAGAGAAGACATTCCATCAATAGTGGTTTGTCCGTACAAACCCTGCCCTGTTAAATTGAAGCTTCTGATCTTTGCCTCATAATCAGCTACATCTTCATTCTCCACTTTCATTATTTCCGGTTCTTCGAATTGAGCCATTGCTGAACTACTTACAAAAATTCCGATTACAAAAATTGAAAGTATTACTTTCTTAAAATCTCTCATTTATCTGTCGTCCTCATCCATTGATAGAACTGCTAAAAATGCCTCTTGAGGAATTTCTACTGATCCTACCTGTTTCATTCTCTTTTTACCTTCCTTCTGTTTTTCAAGAAGTTTTCTTTTACGTGAAATATCTCCACCATAACATTTTGCCGTCACATCTTTACGCAATGCTCTCACAGAATCTCTTGCAATAATTCTACTACCAATTGCTGCCTGAACCGCTACTTCATATTGCTGCCTCGGAATTAATTCCTTCAACTTTGCGCAAACACGTCGTCCTTGATAATATGCTTTGTCGCGGTGGGTAATACTCGAAAGTGCATCCACCTGTTCCCCATTCAACAGAATATCTAATCGAACAAGATCTCCTTTTCTGTATTCGATGAATTCGTAATCCAATGAGGCGTAACCTCGGGTTCCTGATTTCAATTTATCATAGAAATCAAAAACAACTTCAGCCATCGGGATTTCATACGTAATTTCGACCCGATTATTTTGCATGAATATCTGATTTACGTAAATACCTCTTCTTTCCTGGCATAATTTCATGATCGGACCGATGTAATCCGCAGGAGTTATGATGCTGGCTTTTATATAAGGTTCAAAAATTGCATCGATATCTCCGACTTCCGGCATTTGACTCGGATTGTCTACCTGAATAGATTTGCCCTCTTCCAGCTTAACTTCATACTGAACGTTAGGAACCGTTGTGATGATATCAATATTGAACTCACGATCCAGTCGCTCCTGAACAATTTCCATGTGAAGTAACCCAAGGAATCCCGCTCTGAAACCAAAACCTAATGCCTTAGATGTTTCCGGTTCGTAAGATAGAGACGCATCGTTCAACTGAAGTTTTTCAAGTGCTGAACGCAGATCTTCAAAATCTTCTGCCTGTGTAGGATAAATTCCGGAGAAAACCATTGGTTTTGATTCCTGATATCCCGGAATTGCTTCTGTAGCAGGATTATTAACTGTAGTTATCGTATCACCAACTCTTACATCCTGCAAAGATTTCACACTTCCTATCACATAGCCAACTTCACCTGCTTTAAGTTCTTTAGCCGGCTCATATTTCATTCTCAGATAACCAATGTCCTCTGCATTGTATTCTTCCTTGTTCGCCATGAATTTGAAAGCTTGACCTTTTTTCAAAGTTCCTTCCATTACACGAACATAAGCCACAGAACCTCTGTAGGTATTAAAAACAGAATCGAAGATCAGGGCTCTTAACGGTTTGTCGTCATCTCTTTTTGGCCCCGGAACTCTTTCTACAATGGCTTCAAGTAAAGCAGGAACGCCTTCTCCTGTTTTTCCGGATACGTGCAAAATTTCTTCTCGGTCACAACCGATGAGATCGATAACCTGCTGTCCGATGCCTTCCGGGTCAGCGCCGGGCAGGTCAATTTTATTGAGTACAGGAATAATTTCCAGATTCTGATCTATCGCCTGATATAAATTTGATATGGTTTGAGCTTCAATTCCCTGAGCGGCATCCACAACTAAAATAGCTCCTTCACAAGCTTTTAGCGCGCGGGAAACTTCGTATGCAAAGTCAACGTGTCCGGGAGTGTCAATGAGGTTAAAACTGTATTGTTCACCGTTTGGGCGCTTATAATCAATTTTAATGGCATGACTTTTGATCGTAATACCACGCTCTCGTTCCAGATCCATATCGTCCAGAACCTGCTCCTGCATTTCTCTTTCACTGATGGTACCTGTAGATTGCAAAAGGCGATCAGCGAGTGTAGATTTCCCGTGATCGATGTGAGCAATTATGCAAAAATTACGAATGTTGTTCATATAAGCTTTTAGTCCGTCTCTTTATAAGCCTGTAAAGATACAAAGAAGGAATGAGGTACTAAAGCGATTGTTTAGAAATCTGTGATTTACTTAGTCCAGATACATTGGAATTGAATACACACTATCCTCTTTTGTAAGAAAAGTTAATCCAACCGAATAACTACTATAACCGCCCAAAGCAACATTCTCTACATATACAGTATCACGAAAAGGATAGCCTCTTATATATTCTCCGGATGGGGCCACTAAAAGTTTTGATCGAATTGATTTTGGAAACTGATCATTAAAAACAGAACCTCTATATCCAAAGTCATCTTTTATGATTCTTAAATTATTTCCTTCATGAGAAGCTAAGATCGTTTTGGATTCAAATACAGAATCGTAGCTACTCTCAGGGTTATCTAAAGGATATGTTTTGAAAATTTGGAATATGTACTCATTATCCCCATCACTGTTGAGGTCATAAGAAAACAAGTGACTTAATTCGGTAGGATTTGGCTCTATAAATCTATCTGTTATTCTGGTATAAGGGCTGTATGTAACAACTGAAAAAGATGAGTCAACTAATTTATATTCCGGATAATTTGAAGAAACAAATTCTTCCAGTAATTCCCTGGTAGTTAATTCACCATTCCCTGAATTATTAGTATTGCAAGCAACGAAAACTAAACATAGAAAAAGAGAGAAATACCTCATGAAAAATATAAAGAAGCTAAAATTATATAGTAAACTAAGTAAAACTGTACTATTTAGCGATCGCCCTTTCTATGTTCTCCATCCAGTAGCTTTGAATGCACTCCCAAGAAGGATTGGAGTATGAAAGCAAGTTGGATTTAAATGATCGTGGAGAATCTTTCAGCTCTTTTTCTCTTTGAATAGCCTGATCGATATCGTAATATTCTTCTACATGAACCAGTTTATTCAGTCCAAAATTTCCTTTGGTACAGTTCATTCTGAGAGAGCGGTGCTTTTTAAGAATATTTTTCAGGTCGTTGGTTAACCCGATATAGATCATTTTTGAACGATTACTAACTATGTAAATATAATATTTTGGTCTCATACAATTTATCCGTTTTGTAAGTAAGACAGTTTCAAACTGATTCCTTACAAAATTTTCTAAACTTTTTTTTAACCTGCTTCCGGGCTCAGCAATTCAACGTGAAATCTGAACTTAGAGGACTCTACAGCCATGATTTTGTATAGTTCCTGAATGGCTTCAAAAACGACATCCGGATGCCCTATTATAGTTGTTGCCAAATACCCCACTTCGATCTGAACATCAAATTGAGCAAGATGCTCTAGAAGATCCTGTACTTTCTCTCTTGGGTTATGTGTTTCCAGTGGAATGTATGTTAGTTGAGCAATCGTTTTCATGTAATCTATTATATTATTTTTAACAGAAGTTAAAGATATCGTTAAAGGGCTTCAAAATCATTTCCAATTTAAGGAAACTCTAATATTTGAAAACTGGTTATCTGTTTTATCGATTTTTTAAGAATCGCTATTTGTCCATAACCAACTAATCACTATCTTTGAGCCGTGAACAGAAAAAACCTACATACTACCCACCTCCATCATGGTGTCCATCATCTTCATCAAGGACATCATCACGCGTAAATAGCGTCTGTTTTTCACATATTTTTCTTAATTCTTACTACTACAATTACAATTTTACTGACTTATGACCCGATCGAAAGATTCTTCGACTTCTCTACGCATTGCTATTCAAAAAAGTGGCCGGCTAACTGATAAAACCGTGAGCTTGTTACAAGGCATCGGCGTGGAGTTTGACAACTATAAACGAAACCTGATGGTTAAAACCCGCAATTTCGATGTCGAGCTCCTGCTCCTTCGTGATGATGACATTCCCGAATATGTACAGGATGGGATTTGTGATCTTGGTTTTGTGGGCGCCAATGAGCGTGCCGAGAAAAATTCGGATGTTTCCGTTTTGAGAGGATTAAATTACGGACGTTGCAGATTATCTATTGCTGCTCCAAAAAATGGACCACTTAAATCTGCCTCCGATTTTGAAGGAAAAACCATAGCTACAAGCTATCCTTTTATCACTCAGAAATATTTTGAAGACCAGAACATCAACGTAAAACTGGTTGAGATATCAGGTGCTGTGGAAATTACTCCTCAGTTAGGCGTTGCCGATGCTATTGCTGACTTGGTATCAACAGGTGGAACTCTCCGGGCAAACGGCCTGGAAGAATTGATTACCATTATGGAATCTGAAACAGAATTGATTCAAACAAATCAGGAACTTTCGGAAGGAAAAAAAGAACTGATCGAGAAGTTTTTAGTCAGAATCGATGGTTATCAGCAGGCAAAAAAGAGTCGTTATATTATGATGAACGCTCCTACCGATTCCATCAAAAAAGTGAAAGCAATTATTCCATCCATGAAAAGTCCGACCATTGTGCCTTTAGCTGAAAGTGATATGGTTGCCATACACACAGTGATTCCAATTACAAAATTCTGGACAGTAATGGAAGAATTAAAAGAAGTTGGTGCTACTGATATTGTGATGTTGCCAATTGAAAGCATGATCCTGTAAACAAATTCCAATATTCAAAACTCAATATCCAACAACCATTGAGCATTAAAATGAAAACATATCAGTATAAAAATCTTGCAAGTGACGAGATCAGTAAACTGACCGAACGTCCGAAGATCGATTTCAAATCTATATTTGGTATAGTACAGCCGATTATTGATCGTATCGAATCAGATGGGGATTCTGCTTTAAAAACTTACACCAAAGAATTTGACGGCGTTGATATCGATAATCCGGTATTTGATCCGAATAAGATCGAAGTTGAACTGGATGAAGAAATAAAAAAAGCCATCGATACTGCATTTGATAATATTTTCAGATTTCACCGTGCTCAACGAACAATGAAACTGGATGTGGAAACCATGCCGGGAGTAAAATGTTCGAGAGTTACCAAAGCGATCCAACGAGTTGGGTTATATGTTCCCGGAGGAACTGCAGTTTTGCCTTCTTCTGCGATGATGCTGGCAGTTCCTGCTATGATCGCCGGATGTGAACAGGTTGTATTAGCTACTCCTCCTCAAAAAGATGGGAATATTGCATCTGAGATCATTTATATCGCTCAAAAAGCTAAGGTCAATTATATCCTTAAAGCAGGTGGAGCTCAGGCTGTTGCAGCTTTGGCATTAGGAACAGAATCTGTACCTAAAGTGGATAAAATTCTTGGTCCCGGAAATCAATATGTGACTGCCGCTAAAATGATCCTGCAAAACAGCGATGCACAGATCAGCATGGATATGCCTGCCGGACCTTCGGAAGTGTTGGTGATAGCAGACAAACAAGCTAACCCTGCATTTGTAGCTGCAGATCTTCTTTCTCAAGCCGAACACGGAAAAGATAGTCAAGTAGTGTTGGTTTCTACTCCTGACTTCGATATGAACTCATTCAATTCAGAGTTAGAGTCTCAGCTGAATGAACTTCCAAGAAAAGAAATTGCTAAGCAAGCTCTGAATCAAAGTTTTGTAATAGAAGTTGATAACATTGAACAGGCAATTTCTTTTTCCAATGAATACGCACCGGAACACTTGATCCTGAATATTGAAAATTCTGAAGACTATAAAGATGAGATCGTCAATGCAGGATCGGTTTTCTTAGGAAATCTGACTCCCGAAAGCGTTGGAGATTATGCTTCAGGAACCAACCACACTTTACCAACTTACGGATATGCAAAAATGTATAGTGGAGTAAATCTGAGTTCTTATCAAAAATCCATAACCATGCAAACTTTAACGGAAGAAGGTTTAAGAAACATCGGTAAGACCGTTGAAACTCTAGCTGAAGTTGAAGAACTACAAGCTCATAAAAATGCTGTGAGTATTCGTTTAAAAGCTTTGGGGAATAGTGATGAATAACGCTTTTTCTTTGTCATTTCGAACGAATTCTTTGTCATGTCGAACGAATGTGAGACATCTGAAAAACTCAGAAACGCCACTAAATTCTTTAGATTTCTCAGTCTCATGCTTCCGCATGATCAATCGAAATGACAAATTTGTGGGCTTACTTCAATGAACCGAATGAAAAACTCATATTATTCTCAAAGTATAGGTCATCTTGTCCGACAGCTGGCGGACGGAATGACGATAACTTATTTGGAATCAGTTAAATGAATAAAAAATTCAACCTTGAAAAAATAGTCCGGGAAAATATCCGGGACTTAAAACCCTATCGTTCTGCAAGGGATGATTTTGACTCAGGAATACTTCTTGATGCCAATGAAAACAGCTTTGGATCACCCATAGAAAGTGATTTGGAATTGAATCGCTATCCTATGCCCTATCAGGAGAAGTTACGATCTGTTATAGCTGACTACAGAAAAGTAGATACTGAAAATGTGTTTGTTGGAGTCGGAAGTGATGAAGCCATAGATCTGTTATTCAGAATCTTTTGCAGTCCTGGTAAAGATAAAGTTATTACCAATCCTCCGACGTACGGGATGTATAAAGTATCCGCGAATATCAACAATATTAAAGTTGATGAGGTGCTGTTGGCTCCGAATTTTCAACTTCAGACTGAACGAATACTGAACAGAGTTACGGATTTCACCAAGCTGATCTTTGTCTGCTCGCCTAATAATCCTACTGCCAACGATATGGACCGAAAGGATATAATCCATCTTCTGGAAAACTTTGATGGTTTGATAGTAGTAGATGAAGCTTATATCGATTTCTCTGAACAAGTAAGTTTTGCTGAAGAAGTAAAAAACTATCCAAACCTTGTGGTTCTTCAAACACTTTCAAAAGCATTTGGTTTGGCTGGAATTCGTTTGGGCATTGCAATCGCTAACCCGGAGGTCATCAAATACATGATGAAGGTTAAAGCTCCATACAATGTAAATAAACTTACATCGAAAGCTGCTTTGAACGGGTTTGAAAATTTGGGATCGGTTCAAAAAAATATCAAATCCATTAATTCAGAAAAGAAACGGATTGTTGCAGAATTGGAAAATCTGGCTCAAGTAGAACAAGTATTTCCATCTGATGCTAATTTTCTGTTGTTCAAAGTCGATGATGCATTGAATGTATACAAAAAACTAGCTGATTCCGGAGTAATAGTCCGCTACAGAGGCAATGAACCTTATTGTGAAAACTGCCTCAGAGTTACTATTGGCACTACTCAGGAAAATGATAAGTTTTTGAGTTCTCTTATTAAAATACTTGGTTAAATGTTTGACACACCCCTAAATCCCCTCTGGAGAGGGGACTTCTATTCTTTATTAAACTTTTCTCCAATGACAGGAATGTTTTCTTTATTAAAGTACAATAGAATTGCTGAGCAGATAAAAACTACAATTGCCAGAGCAAAAAGCAATCCTCCGTCGCCTTTAACTTCGATTCCCAAAACTGTTAAATGGCTTAAGATGGCTCCGCTCATAACTCCAAGTGAAAGCAGAGCGCCTAACCAGTTGAATCTTGGTATCAGAAGAAAAATTGCAGCGAATAATTCAGTGATTCCTGAAGCGTACCTGCCAAATGGCTCTAAACCAACGGTTTCAAAAATGTATATGCTTTCGGGAGCGCCGGTAAATTTAAAAAACAACGTTTGCAGTAAAATTCCTGCTGCTACGATTCTGAGTACCCAAAACAGAATGTTAAATTTTGAATTCATGGTTCCATAATTTAGTTAGTAGTTATATGATTTTAGCCAAACACCCACTTTTAAACTTCACATTTAAGTAACATTTGATATGAATGTATCCATAGAAAGTAATACGCTTTTGCCTGTTGATAAACAATTCCTGTTCCGTCAGCAAGCAATTTCCTCATTAAAAAACTTAATTGATGCAGGGTTCTCGATCTCGGCTTCAGGAGCAGCGATCACTGAAGATCAAAAAAGTTTGTTAGAGCAGGAAGGAATTGTTTTTTCTGAAATCGAAAAAGCTGATTATTCCATTAGTCTTAAAGGCTCCGAATTAGTTTTAAGAGATGCAGCAAAAACAGAAATAATAAGCTCATCAGATTGGCAACAAATTGTATCTGCACTTTTATCTCCGAATAGAACGGCATCCATCAAAAGAGAAACAAAAGAGACTAAAATAAAGGTGGACCTGAATCTGGACGGCACCGGAAAATCAAACATTGATACCGGGCTAAAATTTTTCGATCACATGCTGGAACAGATTGCACGTCATGGACTTGTAGATCTTGATATTTATTGCAAAGGTGATCTGGAAATTGATGAACATCACACTATAGAAGATGTCGCCATTGCTCTTGGTGATGCAATTACTCAGGCTTTAGGAGATAAAAAGGGAATAGAACGTTACGGTTTTGTATTGGCTATGGATGAAGCTCAAGCTACGGTAGCGATCGATCTTTCAGGCAGGCCTTATTTGGTTTTTGATGTGCCGGTGAAGCGCGAATATGTTGGAGATTTCCCAACCGAAATGTTAGAGCACTTTTTTTATAGCCTGGCAATGAACTTGAAAGCAACTCTTCATGTTAGTTGTACCGGTGACAATGATCACCACAAAATTGAGGCTTGTTTTAAAGGTTTTGCCCGCACTTTAAAGGCGGCTGTTGAACAAAACGGGCGAATTAAAAACCAAATACCGAGCTCTAAAGGTTCTCTTTAATTTATGATCGCTATCATCAAGTACAAAGCAGGCAACATTGCTTCCGTTTCTAATGCCTTAGACAGGCTGGGTGCACATTATTATTTTGCTCAGTCAGCCCAAGAACTTGAAAGTGCTAAAGCCGTCATTTTCCCGGGTGTAGGTCATGCTAAAACTGCGATGGATTCTCTGAAAGAACTTGAAATTGATGAATGGCTTAAAACCACAAGCAAACCCGTTTTAGGAATCTGTGTGGGGATGCAATTAATGTATGAAGGCTCTACTGAAGGTGATACAAAAGGGCTTGGAATTATTCCCGGTTATCTTAAAAAGTTCGATTCAGAAATTGATAAAGTTCCTCACATGGGATGGAATACTATCAAAGCATTAAAGCAGCACCATCTTACACATGGTCTGGAAGAGAAAAAGCATTTATATTTCGTACACAGTTTTTATGCCCCTGTTTCTGAATACACTATCGCAGAAGGTAATTACATAACTCCGTTTTCAGCAGTTGTGGCAAAAGACAATTTTATGGGAGTACAATTTCACCCCGAGAAATCAGGCTCCGTTGGATCTAAAGTTCTACAGAATTTTTTAGATCTGGTTTATTCAAAAAAAAAGTAACTACACAAAAGAATTGAATGAAAGTAATTCCGGCAATCGACTTGCTGAATGGACAAGTTGTCCGTCTTCACAAAGGCAAATACGAAGAAGCTACTATATATGACAAAGACCCTTTAAATATTGCTACTCAATTTAAAGAATCCGGGTTTGATCATATACACATTGTGGATCTTAACGGAGCTAAAGAAGGTAAATTTGTAAACCTTCCTCACATTAAAAATATTATTTCTGATCTTGGCATTTCCGTTCAAACAGGTGGAGGAATACGAAAGTTTGCTGATGTTGAATTTCTTCTGGATGCGGGACTATCAAAAGTAATTTGCAGTTCTATGGCCATCAAGAATGAGGCTGACTGGATTGCAGCACTTAAAAAATATCCGGAGCAAATGATTCTGGGTATGGATCTTAAAGATGGAAAAATTGCTTATTCCGGTTGGCTGGAAACGGCTGAAGAAGATACTTTTCACTTTTTGGAAAGAATGATAAAGGAAGGTCTTCAGGAAGTACTCTGTACAGATATTTCTAAGGATGGAACCTTATCGGGACCAAATACAGAATTGTATATATCTTTAAAGAAAGCTTTCCCCGAAATAAAGTTAATTGCCTCCGGTGGAGTTTCTGATCAGGAAGACCTGATTCAGCTTGACGAAGCTGATATTGATGCTGTGGTAGTTGGGAAAGCTTTTTATGAGCATCATATAACTTTAGAGCAAATGAAAAGCCTGCACAACTAAATGTACAGGCTTTAAATTCAGACTCTTTCTTTGTTTCAGAAGTAAAATCTGGTTCCAAAGGTGATCGCTTCAAGATATCTGGCATCGTCATTAGCAGGAATATTACCTTCTAACATGATGTCAAAACCTTCGTTTAAGTGAACGTCAAATCCAATCGGTACTAAAATAGCATGATTAGTATTGCTCTCAATAAACAGAGGTTGATAGTTAATTCCTGAATAAATGCTCACTGCATCCAGATCTGTACTTAGATTCAGACCAAGTTTCAGTCCCAGGTCTCCGTATGAATGTACACCAACCAGTGCAGCTACGTCGATGTTACTTTCTGCGCTGCTGTTCAATGCTGTTTCAAAATGACCACCAAAGAAGGTTTCATCTTCAAACAGTCCAAGCTTCAAATGACCGGTTACTGAGTTGGTAAGGCCATATCCACCTCTGATGATGAACATGAAATCATCCTGATTAGTTAGGAAAACCGGCTGTAAGGCTACAGATCCAACTCCTTTTTCAAGTGTTTTTGCATTTGAAAAAAAACCATCCTGTGCTTTCACAGAATCAGTAGTTAAAAATGCAGTAAATATAAATGCTGTTAGTAGTATTAATTTTTTCATTGATCTTTTAATTGTTTGTGATTCAACACCTTGAACCACCGATCAATGAAAATGTTTCGGGATTTAATTTTAGCTACTCAAGTGTGATCTAAATACTCCTTCTTCTCACTTCTCACCTTTCTTTTTTAACTTTTCAATCCCAAAATTACTCATCCACTCTTTTGATCTTCGCCCCTACTGCATTCAGTTTATGTTCCAGGTTTTCATAGCCTCTGTCTAAGTGGTACACTCTCAGAACTTCTGTTTCATTTTCTGCAACCATCGCTGCAAGCACTAAGCTAACGCTGGCTCGCAGATCTGTACTCATAACAGAAGCTCCTTCAAAGTCTGTTTTGCCGAAGATCGTGACTGTGTTCTTTTCCAATCTCATGTCAGCGCCTAATCGTGTAAGCTCGGGTACATAACTGAATCTATCGTAGTAAACTGTATCAGTTACCGTTGAAACTCCATTAGCCTGAGTCATCATCGTAGCCCATTGCGCCTGCATATCGGTTGGAAAACCCGGATAAACTTCAGTAGCTACAGAAACAGCTTCCAGTTCTTTTGGAGCTTTTACTTGTATAGTAGATCCATCTACCTCAACTTTAGCACCGGTTTTAGAAAGCAATTCAGGGAGATTTCCTAAATGATCCACATTACATCCTTCAAGCGTAAGTTCAGAATCAGGATGAAGAACTCCGGCTATCATAAACGTTCCTACTTCAATTCTGTCCGGATCATTTGAGATTTCAACACCATTTAAAGACTCAACTCCGCGAACCGTAATTCTATCTGTTCCGATTCCGGAAATATCAGCGCCCATTTTCACCAAAACATTGCACAATTGTACTACATCCGGCTCCATCGCTGCATTTTCAATAGTAAATTCGGCCGTTCTTAGAACAGCTGCAAGAAGCAGGTTCACCGTTGCGCCAACACTACTTGGTTCCAGCTTAAAACTGGATTTCTTTAAATTCTTATCAGCCTTCGCAATTACATATCCTTTGTCCAGATCGATATCAATTCCCATGGCTTCCATCCCTTTAAGGTGAAGATCAACCGGTCTTGGTCCCCACGCACATCCCCCCGGAAGAGAAACTTTTGCGTAGCCATGTTTACCAACTAAAGCTCCAAGCATATAAAAAGAAGCACGCATTTTTCTAACAAGATCATATGGAGCTTCCAAATGAGAAACATTCGTAGGATCAATGATCAGGGTATTCTTTTTATCCTGAAAATCGACTTTTGCACCAACAACTCGCAGCACATTGTTGAAGGTATAAATGTCCTGTAAGCGAGGAATATTCGTAATAGTTGTTTCTGAATCTCCTAAAAGCGAAGCTGCAATAATAGGAAGTGCTGCATTTTTTGAACCACTTATGTTGATTGTTCCTTTTAAGGGGGTTCCGCCTTCTATAATAAATTTATCCAATGTTTTCGATCTCCAAAATGGGTGAATTTTTTTCCAATGACTGACCAACTTCTACTGAAATTGATGCAATGGTTCCGTCGATAGCAGCTTTCAATTCGTTTTCCATTTTCATGGCTTCCAGTATCACAACTGGTTGTCCTTTCTTAACTTCATCTCCTTCAGAAACCAGGATATCTAGGATCTTACCAGGCATCGGAGATTTCAGAGAACCTTCAGCAACCGCATTTCCGGTTTTAAATCCAAGTCGGTCAAGCAACAATTCCTGTTCGTCTTTGACTGAAACTTTGAACCAGTCTCCGTTTACAGAAAACTCTATATCAGAACCATCATAACTTACATTATCAATTTTGTAGAGTTTTGTTCCGATTCTCAAAAGATATCTCCCATTTTGGGAAATAAATTCATATTCCCCTTCCAGATCGCCGGACTTAAAAGAATTTTCTTTTTCAGAAATATCTACTTCAATGGGTTCTTCGGAAACGCGCGCTTCAAATTTCATATAGTTGCTTTATTTAAACTTTTAAGTCCTGTTTTTGTAGCTCGGAATGAGAAATCTTTGATATTATCACTGTCATAAAAAGCCATTTTACTGTCTTTATCACTTTCAAAATTAACAACCTCCACAAAACGATGATTCACCAAATTCATCAGATCATCACGCAATTCACCAAACTGCATATTTGTTTCTTCCATGATCACATCAAATGACTCGGGAAAGATCAGACGCTCGATTACCGTTTTTTCGGACTTTGTAAGTTTTCTCATAGGCTAAGAAGATAGAACTTTGAGAATTGAACATCCAACGATCACTATCTATTGCTGAATAAATCTTAAAACTATATTAACTATTCAACCTCAATATCACCGTAAGATATGAGGCGCTGATTGAAGTCAAAGAAGAAAATACGATGTAAACCTCTGGCAAGATTATCAGAACCATCCTGACTCAACGCTATGGGATCGATTTGAAATGTTTTTATTCCGGGTTCCAAAGGATTGTTACTGCTTGAGTAAATATTATGCAATGATCCATTTGGGTAACGGACTCTGACATCTAAACCCGAAACTCCTTGTACTCCTGTAACCTGATATTCAAAATTTAGTGCAGTTCCCAACTGTGCAGGATTTTGAAAAGGAGGAGTAACCTCCATCAAACCTTGAAAAAATGGTGATATTCTCCAATCATCCGGGTCGATACTTATAACTTCTCCCTGAGCAGAAGTTCTGGTTATACCTGACGGATCTGTGTAGGCTTCTGACTCAAATTCACGCTGAGCATCATTACTTGTGCAACTCAGAAAAAGAAAAACAGATATAAGAATAAATTTTGGAATGATTTTCATTACAAGCTTGTGTGGAAACAGGATTAGGGTTCATTATTGATGATGCAAACCTTATCTTTAACTGAAAATACAAAACTTAATTGTTGAAATGCTATGTTGCATGTAATTGGTATAAAAAATTGTGATACCATAAAAAAAACCAGAAAATGGTTAACTGAAAATGAGGTAGAGTTTGAATTCATTGATCTTAAAAAAGAGCCTCTTACCATTGATGAAATAAAGGAACTGGAATTTAAGGTAGGGCTGGATGTTCTTGTGAATAAGAGAGGCACTACTTACCGAAATCTGGGTTTAAAAGACCGCAACCTTACTGATGAGGAAATGATCCAAACTCTGCAGGAAAATCAATCTATGATTAAACGACCTGTTTTAGTTTTCGATGAAGCTGTTCTAGTTGGATATGATGAAGAAGCATTTAAAAATTTTATTGGTCTGGAAGACTCAACTGAAAGCTAGATCGTTTAATTTCAAATGAAATATATCTCACTTCTCATTTTAGGTTACTTTTTTCTTTCTCCAAATATATTTGGTCAGCATTCTTACCCTGATAACTCTGCTGATCAACCTGGAATGGGAGACCTCTTCTCAGTTAAAGAAACATTCAAATATGAAGTAAAATACGGATTCTTTAAACTTGGATGGGTAGAAGTAGAGTTGCTTTCAGATACCCTATATAACGGAACTTTGAATAAGCATTTGGTGACCACAATAAGGTCAAACTCCAGAATCCCCTTGGTTGGCACAGAACTGGATCTATTTCATTCCTTATTTTTTGTTAATGAAAACGGAATACCGGTTTCCTCTTACTACTGGAAAGACAATGCTGATGAAGACAAGTTCAAAGAAATAGTTTATGAATTCGACCGTGTTGAAGATGTAGTGCGTTATAAAGAAGAAGATGACACTCGCGATACTCTTGAATTGGTTGAACCCGCTACTTCAGGACAAGAAATTTTCTATTTTTCCAGATTATTTGCAGGAAGTGACAAAAATTCCAGATTGCCTGTTTATGTAACAAAAAAACTCGGTTATATTAATATGACCAATTCATCTGAGATTGAAATGAGAAATTACGCTCCTTTTGATGATGAGGTTAGAACGTATTTAAGTGAAGGAACTACCGAAAATATTGACGGTCCTTTTGGATTTTCCGGCGAGTTCAGGGCTTGGTTTTTAGCCGATGATCTCAGGGTTCCTCTTGAAGCAAGAGTAAAAGTTCTTTTTGGAAATACCATTGTACGATTAATTGAATATTCACGTAAAGATTTATGAACTCGATCCTGTTTAAAAAACTCCCTCATGCTAAAGACCTTCCTCTTCCTGAGTACGAAAGCAAGTCAGCAGCAGGAATGGATATCCGAGCTGCATTAGAAAAACCCGTTACACTTAAATCCGGTGAAAGAACTTTAATTCCCACCGGGCTGCAAATGTCGATCCCGGATGGTTTTGAAGCTCAGATCCGTCCAAGAAGTGGTTTAGCCATCCGTAACGGAATTACCATGTTGAATTCTCCGGGAACTATTGATTCTGACTACAGAGGCGAGGTAAAAGTAATCGCAATTAACCATGGCAATGAAGATTTCATTATTGAACATGGAGATCGTATCGCACAAATGGTTATTGCACCAGTAACACAATTTCCGATAAAAGAAGTTGATGATCTTAGCTCAACCGATCGTGGTGAAGGTGGATTCGGTAGTACAGGCGTTAAGTAAATACCTTCCTGTAACTCAAATAACCAGATTCTGTTTTTATAACTTTAGTAGAATTTCCTCAGGTAACTTGTACACTCTTTACAATCCTTACCGTCTTTTCTTGCTTCTTCTTCAGTTTCAAAACCCTGCGTAGAATGCGCCTCTATATCCCCGTTCTTTGCAACTCGTCTCCATCTCCATTCTTCTTTAACGTCTTGGTATAACTCGCATTTAGCCATATATAAGTATCTGTTTTATTGAACTTTATAAACTTCAATGTACTAAATATGTCACCTAGAGGCAAAAAACAGGTTTTCTAGATAAGAGATTTAATTTTCTATAGAATAGTCATAACTAATCTCAGAGCCTTTTTCTAAAGCCTTAGAAACAGAGCAATATTTTGTGATCGAAAGTTCTAAAGCGCGCTCTACTTTTTTTACATCCAGATCTCCTGAAAGCTTAAAATGAAGATGGATTTCTTTGAACTCTGAATATCCTTCTTTCAGTTTTATTTTCTCTGAATCTACTTCAACGGTCAGATTAGTCAGGTTTTGTTTTTGCTTTTCAAGTATTGAGATCACATCGATTGCACTGCATCCACCCACTCCGGCAAGCAGTAATTGCATCGGGCTCATCCCACCTTCCAAACCTCCGATTTGAGTATTGCCATCAATACGGATTTTTCCACCTTCTTCATTTCCCGCTTCCATATGGAAGTCTTTCTTTAGC
Organism: Balneola sp.; assembly: GCA_965215865.1. GTDB lineage: Bacteria > Bacteroidota > Rhodothermia > Balneolales > Balneolaceae > Balneola. The sequence continues at coordinate 1,209,463 of OZ244125.1, read as the reverse complement.
CAGTTTACTGTAATATTCATTTGAGGAAATCTACTTTAGTTAAATTTTTATCTAACTCAAACTAGCAATTCCAAACCAACAATTCACAATGTAATTCTGTGCATTGTAAAAACTTCAGTTTCTATTTTATCATCTCTTTTTAATCTTAATCTGATTTCCATCAGATCATTGCTCTTCTTTTCAAAGATCAATCCTTTCATTTCAATTTTGGTGGGTGAATAATCTATCATCTCAAAGAATGTAGTTTCATCTTTTTCTTCCCATCCTTTTAAATCAGGATGAAAATGTTTCAGTCTGAGGCCAGTTTTATCCAAAATCAAAAATTCATAAAACACAAGTTTGTCGTCTTTAATGTGCCTGTACATTCCCATCATTACTCCGTTTTCCGGCTTTGACCAAATTTCTTCGGAAACACCTCCAAACCCATCGCCTTTCCATGAACCAACAAGCCAGGAATAATCATTTATATCAAATGGATGCTGTAGTTGTTCGTTTTTGCTGGTTTCGAATAACTGAAATGAATTCAGTGTTATAAAAAGGATCAGTAGAAATAATGAATGTTTCATAGTGGTATATCAGTTGTTTAGTTATAACAATCAAAAAAGACTTTAAGGGACACTGTGTTTATGAAAAATTTAATTCAGGAATTTAAAAAATTTGTATCCAAAGGAAATGTAATAGAATTAGCAGTAGGTTTGATACTAGCCACTTATTTTGGGGCAATCGTAAAATCTTTTGTAAATGATATAATAATGCCACCTGTGGGTTATTTAATTGCAGGAGTTGATTTTAGTGAGCTCACAGTTACCGTATCCGAAAAGATTCTTGCCGATGGCACAGTAGAATCTGTTACTATTAACTATGGAGCTTTCATTAATACCATTATTACATTTTTCATCGTGGCTATTTCAATTTTCAGTTTGGTAAAAGTCTATAATAACTTCATGAAAAAAGAAGAGAAAAAGCCCGATACGAAGCCGGTAGAACCATCTAAAGAAGAAGTGCTCTTAACTGAAATACGGGATTTGCTTAAAAGATAAATCACCATAATTCTAGCAACTCATTTATTTCCAAAAGTTAGCAATTAATACTCGGAACATATCTGGTCATACCATGTTCAAGTTACAAATGAATAAAAGCTGAACAACAAACATGCCACGATCAGAAATAAATTTCAGAAGTAAAATATTTGGGTTAATCGTATTATTATTAGGTTTTGGTCTTACCGCCTGCAGTAATGGCGACGGTACGGGAACTATGAGAATTTCTCTTACAGATGCTCCTGCTGACTATGCAGAAGTTAATATCGAAATCCATCAAGTCTTAGTAAAAGAAAATGATGACGATGATGATGACCTTGATGAAACAGAAGACATGGATGCCGAAGAACTGGAAGACGAAGGTTGGAAAGTAGTATTTAATGACACCATCACTGTTAATCTTTTGGACTACCAAAACGGAGCTATATTAGACCTTGGTGAAGTTGAGCTTGAAACGGGTAGATATAATCAAGTTCGTCTTGTTCTTGGTGATGAAAATAATGTTGTGCTGAATAACGGAAATAAATTCCGATTAAATACTCCAAGCGGACAGACATCAGGTTATAAATTGCTTGTACAAGCTGATATTGAAGAAGATCAGGTTTACGACCTTGTGATTGACTTTGACGCTTCACGCTCAATAGTTGTGACCGGAAACGGAAGTTATATTCTTAAGCCTGTCCTAAAAACAGCAAACCTTACTGCATCAGGTAGTATTTCAGGAACCATTCTTCCAATTGATGCGAACCCATATGTTTATGCTATTACCGGAAGTGATACTTCAGGAACTCAAGCTGATGAAAATGGTGATTTCAGAATTATTGGTCTGGATAATGGAACCTATAAAATCGAAATAAAGTCAACCAATGAAGCTTACAGAGATTCAACCATCACAGATATCAAAGTAGAAGATGGTGAAGATGTAGAAATTGAAGAAGATATTACACTAGAAGCGAATAGCTGATAAGCTATAACGTGTGATAGAGAGAGAAAGCCCGATTCTTAATTGAATCGGGCTTTTATTTACTCCCCAATATGTTTATGATCTCCTTTGCTGTGGCGTTTACGAAGCAACTTAATCACTTTATGCATAGGAATTTCTTTTTCTGCCAGTAGTAACATTAAGTGAAACATCAGATCTGCAGCTTCGGCTATAGTTTCTCCATCGCCTTCATTTTTTGAAGCTATCACAGTTTCCACTGCTTCTTCTCCTACCTTTTGAGCGATCTTATCTAACCCTTTTTTATACATGGAAGTGGTATATGAACCTTTCGGCATATCTTCCTTCCTTTCATATAAAAGTTCTTCTAACTCAATCAAAAACTTATAATCTTTCTTTGTTAACTTTTTAGAAACGCCCATTTAATAGTCTTATACATTTTAATTTTCTGAAGCAAAGGTCTGCATTTTACAAACACCAATCAAAGTTTCGAAAAAATTTAATATTACCATACATATAAATTTCAATTCCTCAGAAATAGTTCAAAATTATTGTAAGAAATCAGTTAGTCTTAGTTACTAACTGTTTGAGATACCCTCTTATGGAAAATAAAAAACAGTTAGACATATTTGATCGTTGGATTGCAGAATACAAACCACTCCTTTTTAAAGTGGTACGTGCTTATGCGTTCAACCATGAAGATCAAAACGATCTTTTCCAAGAGGTTTCAATTCAAATATGGCGGTCTATTCCCAACTTTAAAGAAAGATCTAAAGTAAGTACCTGGCTTTATCGTATTGCACTTAATGTGGCTTTGAACTGGACCAGAAAGAATAGAAAGCATACTATTGGAAAGCAGAATATTGAAAGTGTGACGCATATTCTGGAACAAGCAAGCGAACCTATTGATGAGCGATTGGACTGGCTATACAGAGAAATAGAAAAACTGGATAAAATTGATCGCTCAATTACTCTTCTTATGCTAGACGGGTTTAGTTATAAAGAAATGTCAGAGATCCTAGGGATATCAGAAAGCAATATAGGAGTGAAGATTCATAGAATTAAAAAACAGCTGACTAAACAATCAGAAACAAAGGAGCACCATGCAATTTAATGACCTTCAAAAAATATGGGACTCTCAAAACAATAAACCTATGTATGTGATACGAGAAGAAGCTCTACATCAAAAAATTCTCGCAAAAGGACGAAAAGCAGGTCGAACTGCTAACCTTACAGAATGGATATTAATTTTAACCGGACTAACAGCCGCCGGAATACTTGTTTATTTCGACTTTATGAAAGATGAAGGCAATACATTTTCATTTATTTCTGTAGTTCTCTTCTCGTTAATTACTGTATATGGAATAATCAACAGATTCCTTAGAAAGAATAAAACAGAAAACTTTGAACGGTCAATTCTTGGTGATTTAGAACATGCATTATCTATTTCTGAATATCAGGTTAGTTTGTCTAAAGGTATGTTATACGGATTTTGGCCGGCTGTTTTTTTTATATCACTTCTCAGCCTGATTATGAGTGATAAACCTATATGGTACTCTATAATATTTGGACTTCTTTTTATAGGAGTAAGCTTTTTATCCCGATGGGAACATAAATGCTACGTCCGTAGAAGAAATGAGCTTGCCACTCTAAAAAAGAAATTAACTGAAGAGCCCATTTAAACAATCGATCTAATTAGCAGGTTCTGCTTTTGATACATTATTCTTTTCAACCATTGAATGAGGTATAAATTTGCTAAAGTTACCAGATACTTTCTCCCAATCTGATAATATATATCCTGCTTTGGAAGAATTCGTTTCTTCGAAATAATCTTTTATTATTCTTCTAAGCTTCTCATTATCTGCTTTAGACATTTCAGCTTTTACTATATACTCGGTATTAACCCGAGTTTTAGGATCTTCATAAAGAAATAGTTCACCTCCGGTCATCCCCGCTCCTACATTATCTGAAGTGTCTCCAAGGATAACAACAGTACCATTTGTCATATACTCACAGGCATGCAACCCTGTTCCCTCTACAACAGCCGTAGCACCACTATTTCGTACAGCGAACCGATCACCGGCTTGCCCGTATACATAGAATTTCCCACTAGTAGCTCCATACAGTGCACAATTCCCGATTATTGCGTTCTCTTCCGGTTTATACTTTGCATTTTCAGGAGGCACAATTACTGTTTTTCCACCACTCATTGACTTACAAACCGAATCGTTAGCTTCACCAATTAATCGAATGTTGACTCCTTCGGTTTGAAATACACCAAAACTCTGTCCGGCACTACCTCTGAAAATTAAATTGATCTCATTATTATATGGTTGAACTGTAGTGTCGGCTTCTTTTATGGATGCTAATCTGCTTTTACTTTCTTTATCTGCTATAAGTCCGAAGAGTGTAGCTAAAGCAGAACGATCTGTATTAAAAATCTTGTATTCTTCATCAATAGGTTCATTCTTGTTTATTTTTTCCTCCAGTTGATGAATGATCTTAGTATTAAATGGACTTACTGCATCTGATAATGATCTCAGACTTTCTGTTTTTCTATATTTTGGAGCGGAGGTAAAGAAACTTAGATCTAATCCCAGCTCATTAATGAGTGGTAAATGCTTATCATCAATTGACAGTAAGCTGGTATCTCCCATGATCTGCTGAAGAGATTCTATTCCGATGCTTGCCAGCTCTCTTCGTACATCCTCTGCTAAATACGTTAGCGTATCAACTATATGGTCTTTATTGCCTTTGTACTTGGCTTTAAATTTGGGATCATGAGTTGCAATACCTGTCGGACATGTGTTTTTTTCGCAGATTCTCGCCATTACACAACCTTGAGCAATCAAAAGCAATTTACCGAAATCGAATTCTTCTGCTCCAAGAATAGAAGCTAAAATAATATCCTTTCCGCTTGAGAGCCCGCCATCAGTTCTTAAAATCACATGATCTCTCAAGTCATTCTCTATCAATGATTGATGCACTTCCAGCAAGCCTATTTCCCAAGGCAGACCTGCATGTTTCATCGAACTTAAAGAAGCAGCTCCAGTTCCCCCTTCCCCTCCTGAAACCTGTATAATGTCAGCGCCCGCTTTTGCTACTCCAACTGCTATAGTTCCGATATTAACTCCTGAAACTAATTTAACACTCACTTTTCCCTCAGGATGCAATTGCTTTAGATCATGAATTAATTGTTTCAGGTCTTCTATGCTATAGATATCATGCAATGGTGGAGGAGATATCAAATCAAAACCGGGATTTGCGTATCGGGCTCTGGCTATATCTTCATTTACTTTTAAACCCATAAGTTGACCTCCCTCACCGGGTTTAGCACCCTGACATACTTTTATCTGGATCTCTTCTCCTGAAACTAGATACTCTGCTGTAACACCAAATCTCCCTGAAGCAATTTGTTTTACTGAAGCAGAAATCCCCTCAGTGAAGTAATATGGGTTTTCTCCTCCTTCACCACTGTTACAACGCCCACCTATTTCTTTCATAGCGAGAAATATGTCTCTCTGAGATTCAGCGCTTATTGCTCCAAAAGACATCGCACCCGACCCGAATTTATTCAGGATATGAGATACCGGACGAACTTTATCCAGCGGCAACTTTTGTGGAGAATATATAGGTTTAAAAAGATGTCTTAATGCAACAGGTTCATCATTTAGTCCTAGCTTAAGATATTCATCAAATAACGACATATCTGTTAGATCGAGCTTTTTATCCCGAACTAAGTCGTGAATAACTTTAGATCGTGAATTGGTCATTGAGTGCTTCTCACCCATTTTACCACGCGCATGCTCTTTATATTGATAGCTCTTTATGGGTTTATATTTTTCCTGCTCTTCCTGTGACTTAGCTCCTGTTCTGGCCAATACTCTTTCAGCGATCTGATTGATTTCCAGTCCTCCGATCGGACTTTGAACTTGTGGGAAATACTCATTTACAACTTTAGGGCCTAATCCTAATATCGAATACAGTTTCGCACTTTGATAACTTCTAACAACCGATATCCCGGATTTTGCCATTATTTTCAGTAAACCGGTATCAAACGCTTTAAGCAGATTTCTTTCCTTAGTATCTGAATCCAAATCTTTGAGAGAGCGATGATCAGCATTCCTTGCAACATCCAAAGCCAAATAAGGACATACTGCCTGAGCTCCAAAACCAATTAAAGCAGATGCATGATGTGTACTTTTTACTTCTCCTGTGTCCATAACCACCGATGCATTTAACTTAAGACCTTCATCATTAAGGGCATTAACAACTCTCCGTAAAGTTAATAGTGAAGGTATACCAGGGTTATCATAATCTGAGTTTCTGTCACTCAAAATTATAATAGAATAGCCACTTCTTACCGCTTTTATTGCTTCTTCTCCAATTGAGTTGAGTCTGGATTTAAAACCAACCGATCCATGACTTCTTTTGAAAGTTGTTTCGATTTCGAATGGAACAACACGGTCTGATGGATCATATTTAATGATCAAATCTCTTAAAAATTCCATCTGCGCTAAACTCAAAAAAGGACTCTTTAATTCATATGCAGGAGCTGCAGGAATAAGTTCTTTGGGCTCAAAAATGTTAGGCTTTTTTCCTAAGTGAACAGTCAGATCGGTTACAATCTTTTCTCTTATATAATCCAGGGGAGGATTAGTTACCTGTGAAAAATTTTGGTAAAAGAAATCAAAAAAGGATCGGGGTTCAGTTGAAAGTACAGCAAGACGAGCTGTATCTCCCATAGACCCAACAGGTTCTTTACCTGTCATCGCCATTGGATATATTACTTTAGAAAGCTCTTCATCGGTATAGCTAAAAGTGGCTAATTTTTCTTCGTCTCGTGTTCCAATATCCCTAATGATTTTGGGAATAGATTTTAATCTTGAATCAAAGTTAGCATCATGGTTCTCTTTCGAATGGCTTGGATCTCTGAATAATACGTCGCCCGAGCTAAGATCCACAGTAACTCCCCTTCCTGCATAAAGAGTTCCCTTGCCTTCTATCTCATCCTCCCTGATATGAAAGGTCCCCGCTTCTGATGAAAGATAAAAGTGATCTTTAGTACGTACCCATCTGCATGGACGAAAACCATTTCTGTCAAGTCGTGCCCCAATTGTATATCCATTAGCGTAACTAACAAAAGCAGGCCCATCCCAAGGCTCCATAGCTCTGCTCCAAAATGTATAAAACTGATTGGCTTCTGTTGCAGGTGGCATCATTATCGCCAAAATATCTTCCACATTTGGGATACTACTGCGATAGCGCAAAGCCTCAACCATTTCATTTAAGCTACCTGAATCACTAATATTGGATCTTGTAAGTATTTCATTTCGCTCTGCACCAATCATCTTTTCTCTTGATTTAGCCCATGATCGGTTCCCGGCTATTGTATTGATCTCTCCATTATGCCCTATAAGTCTTAGTGGCTGAATTTTGTCCCATGATGTTTTCGTATTTGTACTAAACCGCCTGTGGAAAAGACAAAACCGCGTTGTAAATTTTTCGTTTTTCAGATCCGGATAGAACTCATCTAAAGCTTCCGCTTTTGTTAATGCTTTATAAACGATCGTTTGAGCTGATAATGAAGCAAAATGCAGACTTTGAATCAATGAAGATTCCGAAAGCTTTGACCTGGTCAACTGTTTGGCATTATATAATCTTTTGTCAAACGATAAATTGGTTTTACTTCTTTCAGGTCGCTTAATAATTGCCTGCTTAATTACCGGCACATTAGCTGAAGCATCCTTACCCAATACAGAATGATTTACAGGAACATCTCTGTAATTCAAAATATCCAACCCAAAAAAGCTGAATGTATTTTCAAAAATATGTAGTGCTATTCTCTGTTTATCCTGATCGTTTGCCAAAAATAATGTTGCAACGGCTACAGTATCTTTTTCATAGCCAAGCATATCAAAAGGAATATCGGTCATTATTCCGGCTCCATCACCGGTAATTCCATCTGCTGAACAAGCTCCGCGATGCTCCACACATCTTAATGCATGCAAACCTTCTATTAAATGACGATGTGAATACTCTTTCTTCCTGCTTGTAATAAAACCTACGCCACAAGCCGAATGTTCTTCAGAACAGTAATTAAATTTATTAGACATTTTACAGATAGCACTAATTGTTTTTAAGAAAGGACAACAACAAAAAAGACGATTTTTTTGCACTATTTCAAATATCTCGAAAATGAAGAGGCATTGTCCTTACTTAAAAAATTAGGCTAAAAGAGCATAAAAAAGCTTTTTTGTTACGAATTGACAGCTATCAATTTTGCTCTGTATTTTAGAAAAGCGCTTCCGTTAATTTAACAGAGATTAATTAATTTAGGAAAATTAATAATTACGCATAAATAAATAAATTTTCATTATTTTTTTTAACTTGGTCTGATTGGTATTCCTTCAGCAGTTAAAGCTCTCTTAAGTTCTGAAATTTCTATCTCTTTAAAGTGGAATATGCTTGCTGCGAGAACGGCATCCACATTGGAAATCAATATTGCATCAATACAATGCTGTATGGTTCCTGCTCCTCCACTTGCTATTACAGGTATGCTAACGCACTCGTTTACCTTGGACAGCAGCTCCAGATCGAAGCCTTTTTTAGTTCCATCTCGATCCATGCTTGTAAGTAGAATTTCGCCAGCACCTCTTTCTTCAACTTCCATCATCCATTTGAGAGCATCTTTTCCGGTATTCTCCGTTCCGCCTTTGACAAATACATCCCAATGATCACTTACCTGCTTCGCATCAACTGCAGCAACTATTGCTTGCGCTCCAAAAGCTTCTGAAGCTCTGTTTATCAATTCCGGATCTTTTACTATGCTACTATTCAGTGATACTTTATCTGCCCCTGCTTTCAGCAGTTCTTCAATTTCTTCTACTGATTTTATACCGCCACCAACAGTAAATGGAATATTGATTTCTGTCGAAATTCTCTTTACAAGCTCTATCAGTGTTCTTCTTTTCTCCAGAGTCGCAGTGATATCTAAAAAAACCAGTTCATCAGCTCCTTCATCAGAATATCTCCTGGCAAGTTCAACAGGATCACCTGCGTCTCTCAACCCTTCAAAGTTTACTCCTTTAACTGTTCTGCCTTCTTTTATATCCAGACAAGGGATAATCCTTTTTGTTAACATACTGTAAGTTAACGCTTCTTTTTTTATGAGGGAACTTGTATTCACATTTTTTAAGTTATCAGAAGAAATTAAATAATATATATGGACAGCACCTCTATTTACTCCGAACGATTTGAAGTAAGGGCAAGCGAAGTTGATACTAACGGTAAAATCACTCTTTCATCTGTTTGCAGTCTTTTTCAGGAAGTAGCAGGAAATCATGCTCTGCTACTAAATTTTGATATCACTGATCTTCATAAGCAGGATTTAACCTGGGTACTTCACCGAATGGATATCAAGGTAAATCGCTTTCCAAAATGGAGGGAATCCGTAAAAATTGAAACCTGGCCCGCAGCAGGTGATGCATTGAGAGCTTACAGAAACTATAGAATTCTGGATGAGGAAAATAACGAGCTGGTTGTTTGTTTAAGCTACTGGATGATGATCAGCTTGAAAACAAGACGCCCGGTTCGGATGACCGAAGATATCCTAAATACCAGATTATCTGACAGAGATCATGTTCTGCCGGTTCGTTCAGACAAAATTCCGAGAATTGAAGAGCCCGATTCTCAAAAAGAAATCCCTGTTCGTCGTTCTGATCTGGATATGAATCAGCATGTAAATAACGCCCGTTATTTAGAATGGATGAGTGAGCCTTTGAATACAGGTCAGATTTCCAGAGTAAATACTATTGATATTCTGTTTCTTCGAGAAGCTCTGTATGGCGACGTTATTAATTCTCAAGTGACATCACCCGAACATCAATCAACTTTACATCAACTGAAAAACCAGAATGATGAGGTTATAGCCCAAGCCAGATTCTCTCATTCATGAGCAAATTTTAAACAGCTTCCCAGTCCGGAGCAAAATCAGGAGTTACAATTCGTTGATCTTTTGGAAGTTCATCAATAGCGTAGAAGTCATCGTCATCAAGAACAAAATCATAGATATCCATGTTCTCTTCCAGGTGAGCTCTGCTTGATGCTTTTGGAATAACAACTACCTGCTCTTGTTCAATCAACCATCTCAATGCAATTTGAGCCGGAGATTTTTGGTACTTCTGAGCTAATTCTTTTATTAATGGTTCTTCTAGTATTTTTCCCTGGCCTAAAGGGCTATACGCCGTAACCATCAGGTCATTTTCAGCCGCGTAATCCAGAAGATCGAACTGTCCTAAATTGGCATGGTATTCTACTTGATTACAAAAAATAGGAGCCGCCAATTCATCGTTCACTTCCTTCAGGTGTTTCATTGGAAAGTTACTAACACCGATATTTAACGCTTTACCCTGATCTCTAATGGAAAGCATTGCCTCGATAGTTTGTTCAATATCCACATCCGGATTTGGCCAATGAATCAGCAGTAAATCTAAATAAGGTACATCCAGATCCTGAAGGGATCTTTCTGTAGATTTAATTACATCATCGGCTTCCATGTTTAACAAAGAAATTTTGGTTGTCAGAAAAAGCTCTTCTCTTGGTATATGAGCATGTTTTATAGCTTCTCCGATCTCTCTTTCATTTTTATATTCCTGAGCAGTGTCAATATGTCGATAGCCAAGATTAAGGGCTAGTTTTACTGTTTGTTCACACTCTTTCCCGATTAATTTATAAGTGCCAAGTCCGATTTCGGGAACATCGATACCTTGAATATTCTTTGTTACCATTTTATGATGGAAGTGTTCGTTTTAAGATTTTGATTTTTGTTATTTGACAAGAGTCATTTTTCTTGTCATGATTTTTGTGCCTACTTCTAACTGATAAATATATATTCCGCTAGGTAAATCTGAAGCGTCCCATTCAAAAGAATGCTCACCCTGAGCTCTATTTTCCTGTATTAATACAGCGACCGGCTGGCCTACTATGTTAAATACTGAAAGTTTAACCATATTTTCTTCAGGCATATAAAAAGATATAACTGTAGTTGGGTTAAATGGATTTGGATAATTTTGATGTAGCTCAACATTCAACGGAAGATCTTTTTCTTCTTTTACTACCAAATCTTTAGGAATAACTTTTAAAGTAAAACGATCATCGATACTCGGAAATCTTGCTTTATCGGTTTCAATTTGGCTAACATCTGAATATGTAAATTTTAAAGACCAATTTTGATGAATTTCGTATGATTTATCTTCTTTGTGATCCTCTAATTTAATAACCCATCCTTCAGGGATATCAGTCCATTTTTTTACCTTTAATTCAAGTTCACCACTTTTGGGTGATACCACATCTAATGGTAATGTACTTATATTGTTTGCATCGGTACTGATCCCAAACACATCATATCTGTTTTCTGCCACATTTGTGGTCAATACAAGCTCATTAAAATCTGAAAAATACAACTCTTTATTCAGTTTAAGATTCAACCTGTTATCCGGAACATTTTCATCTGATGAAAAAGAAACCAAAAAACTGGAAGCTTTAGAATTACCTGTTAACTCAAATTCCAATATTCCTTTTTCAACCTGATCTTCAACCACAGGCGAAATAGTATAATTATTCAGGTCTATGGCTAGATTTTTGCGATTAAATTCAGAATTGAATTTTAACCAAAAAACTTCATTGGATAAAATAACCCCTTCTTTTTCAACTTTTGTGATATTGTCAAAATCAGCAGAGCTTTTATAAACTTCAATAGCCTCTTCAATATCCAGCTCATCCTTCAATCCTTTAACCAATTGAGTAACCACAAATGCATCTTTAGAATTATTTTTAACTAAATTCAATCCTTCAGTTGATTCCAGTATGCCATTTTTGTTTATATCGATTGACTCAACAGTAATCTCTAAAAACTCAGAGCCTTCAGACTCAGAAGCCTGGTTTTCTATTTTGGTCAATTTTGGCAACAAAGTTTCATCAAAATAACCCACCAAAATAATATGCTCTTTTATTTCTGTTGAATTACCTTCAAATTTTTTGAACACCCCTTCTTTAGTATTCCAATAGAATAAATCAGTTGTGGTAAAGTTGCGGGTATTTACTTCCGAAATTGACAATGATTTCCATCCCGGAGTCAGCGTTTTGCTAACAGCGCTACTTAATTTAGATGATTGTGATATCGTATTAAGATTTTTGGAAGTTGAAGCAGCTTTGGAATTGTTAATCAAGTTCTGATTGTTCTGCTCTTCTTTTTTACCGGGTATTGAAATTTCTGATACTTTTATGCCTTCATGATTGTGAAGCCTAATGGAACCGGATGATTTAAATATCTCAGACTCTTCTTCATCAAGTATAAAATATGCACTTGAAACAGGTCCTGAATCTCCACTCTCGTCGCCTACAATAACCAGTGATTCTCCTACACCCAGATACGTATTTCTAGGGAAAATAAATCTAATATCTCCTCTTACAAGCTCCCAACTTCCCATATCAAGCTCTTTGCTTTCAAGGTTATGGATCAAAAGCACACTTCTGTCTACACCTTCATCAATCTCCAGTTTTGTATCCGGCAATTCATCATCACTAACCAAAACAGTATGTGATATAAAATCACCAAATCTTCCATTACTTAAATTCTGAAGATTAAATATCGCAGACTCAGTTCCTTCGTAGTTTTTATCATCCTTAATTGGAACTTCTATTTCATATACAGCATCGCCAATTAATCCTGTAAAATTGATCCTTTGCGCTTTAAAATCATTAATTTCATTATGTGATAACGAACTGTATACAGAATCAAAAGCTACTTCAACAGTTAATTTAGAACCGTCGTGCTCATAAATAGCTACATTCAATGAGGCATTATTTCTATTCTCTTGTACTGATGAAAGGCTTTCGTCAAAGAGAATTACCGGCGGCGATAAAAGGTTAAAAGAAGTTCCAAAATCAGGAAATCCAGTTTCTTCATTTCCTCTCCAGAACCCGGCATTAGAAATAAAAGAAAGCAACATTTTCTGAGTTCCACTTGCTCCGTTTCTAATGTAATATTGATAGTTGTTATTTGTACCTAATCTGAGAACAGTTCCGTTTTTTTCATTAAGCACTTCAGGGATTTCAGAACCAAAAAATGACCGATCCCTTTTGCCTCCTCTTTCTCCCCACCCCAACGCGTATAAAAACCGATATTGATCCTTATCTTTCTGATAGATAAATAACTGCTCTTTTAGGTCCGATAAATTAAGAGCTCCCGATCTTGTAAAATATTCAGATGAATGAGACCCGAATTTTAACGGCGTCCCTGCTTCTATTCTTTTTTGAATTACAAAATCAATCTCATCTGCCTCGCTAAAAGACAACTCGGCATTGTCCCATATGCCGTTGTTAACGCTAAACTCCGTTCCCGCTTCTAAATCTATTAAAGGTACAATCTCAAATTCATTAGAAGTTGCGTTAACTGAAACAAACACAATATCTCCCGGGAGTAGAAGTGATTGAGCATAGATATCTTTTGTAATAAAAATTACAAAGAAGCAGAGGGTGATATGTAATGTTTTAAAAAGTGCTTTGTTTTGTAGCGGTTCTGCCATAAGCATTCCCATTTTTCACAATGCTGAAAACTATACTGTAATTAAACTATTTCTACGCTAAAAGGCATATTAAAATTAAAAAATTTCCAATTTTTAATCATCCAGGTTTGGTGTACCTAATTTCCCTTCAGAAGATGCTACAGTAAGCGCAACAGCTGCATCTCCTGTTATGTTAACTGTTGTTCTGCACATATCCAGAATTCTGTCAACACCTAAAATGAGTGCTATTCCTTCAACAGGCACTTCAATTGCTTGTAAAACTACAACCAACATCACAATTCCGGCTCCTGGTACTCCAGCCGCTCCAACCGAGGCTAATGTTGCGGTAAGTACAATTGTTAACTGCTGGATTATTGTCAAATCCATTCCTAATGCCTGTGCAATAAAAACTGCAGCTACAGCCTGATAAAGGCTGGTTCCGTCCATATTAATTGTTGCACCAATTGGCAATACGAAACTTGAGACCTCCTCTTCAACTCCAAGGTTTTTTTCCACTCTTTCCATAGTTACCGGAAGAGTCGCCGAACTGGAACTTGTACTAAAACCAAGCAACATTGCTGGTCTTATCGCCTTAAAAAATGTACCTAGTTTAACTTTAGTAAAAATCTTAAACATCGCAGTATAAACCAGCAATACATGTAAAATAAGTGCCGAAACAACTACCAAACAATAAGCTCCAAGAGCATAAAGCAGGTCTCCCGCCTTTCCCAGATCGTCTCCAGCCAGATCAACAATTAATGCAGCCATTAGAGCAAAAACACCGTATGGTGCTGTTTTCATGATTAAGTCAACAATCTTAATGATTACATCATTAAAAGAATCAAAAACATTTACCAGAAGTTTTCCTTTTTCCCCTCCAACTTTAATGATTCCAATTCCAAGCAATATTGCAGCGAATACAACCTGAAGCATATTCGAATTTTCACTCGCAGATTTAAAAAAGTTATCCGGCACAATTCCTACAATAAAATCCAGCGGACGACGCTCTTTTACAAGCATTGCTCCTTCTTCTTTCTCTCCTACATTGTCCTTATATGTTTCCTGAAGTTCTATTTTAGTTTCTTCAGGAAGTGCCTTTCCCGGCTCCCATACATTTACAGAAACCAATCCTATCGTAATGGCAAAAATTGTTGTACACAAATAAATAAGTACTGTTTTACCACCCATTCGTGACAAGGATGCTGTATCATTTAAACTGGTTACACCTGCCACAAGGGAAGCCAAAACCAGCGGAACCGCAATAAGTTTAAGAAGCGTTATAAATATGGTTCCGAAAGGTTTAATAAAATCCAAGGTGAATTCATTAAAACCTGCTATAGCTGAGACAAGTCCCCAAAGCAGACCTAATATCAAACCTAAAATTATCTGCCAATGTAATTTTCTATACCACTTCATATTATATTATTAATGTTATTAAAAGTACTAAAACGGATGCCGCCCCTGTTGAAAGCCAGTTTACAATATTATTACTTACAGTAATTTTTCCGTTTTCATTATTTGATAAAAAGGGAATTTTATACGAACTGCCCTGAAGTTTAACCCCCAGAAAAGAATCGACAAAACACCCCAAGAAACCTGTAAAACCTATTACTATACAAATCACAAGGGAGATTTCACCAATCAATAACCAACAAATAGCACTTATGGTGGCCGCTCCAAATAAAGCGCCAAGACTTCCTTTGTAACTTATACCTCCGTCTGTACCCGAGTTAACTTCATTTAAATTTGTAATCAGATACGTTTTATTTTTGGGATTACTTCCTAATTCTGTAGCCCAGGTATCAGCTGTTGCTGCAGCTATACTTGCAACAGAAGCCGCTAAAAAGAGAGAATTCTCTGAAATAAACCAAATTAATATCCATAAACACAACCAAAAACCGTTCGCCCAAACCTGTCTGCCATCCCTCCTGAACTTAACAGAAAATGAATCTTCAGTAGCGGCAATATCTTTTGACAATAAAGATGCTGAAACAAAGAAGAACAATACAATAATTGCGACTTCCCAGCTTCCAATTCCATATGAAATCACTCCAAAAATAGCAGCTGCTAATGCTCCATCATAAGTAAGCCAGTTTAATAGAAAAGCAATAATCCCAAAAATAGTTGCAAGTAAAATTGCGATCATTATCCTGATATGATCGTTTACTTCTCCAAATATGAAGAAGACAAATATCAGTGAAAAAAGAAAAAAGATATTTACGTGACGGTGCGTCACTTTAAGAAGATTGGCCTGATTCTTCCTGTTTGCCCCTGTTGTGCTTCAAGATCGCAAATATCACTATCACATAACCAGACATTATCATAATTGGAGAAATGAATAACGAAATAAAACCTTCAATTTCATTTTCCATGTACATAGCTGTGAAGCCGGCTATTATAAGAAATATCGCTATCCCAATCAGTTTATAGTTAAACGATGAGAAAAACATAGGGTGGTTATCGTTATTCTTTGTATTCTTTTTTGCCATTTATCTTTTATAAACCTTAACGTTTTCAGAGTTTGAAACGGAACAAGAAGTTATTTAATTATCTACTAACTGCAAAGGCGATATCTGACTGAATGAAAATTATCCTGGCTTCACAAAGTCCCCGAAGAAAAAAGCTATTAGAACAACTAAGGTTACAATTTAAAGTGATCCCCAGCTCTGTAAATGAGAATGTTAAAGAAACCGACCCTGTAAAGTTGGTTGAAAATTTAGCATTTCAAAAAGCTTGTGATGTATCAAAGACTAATCCTGATAGTCTCACGATTGGTTCGGATACTGTGGTTGTATATAATGACAAGATCCTAGGAAAACCTGAAAACAGGGATCAAGCTTCAAAAATGCTAAATGAATTGAGTGGAAAACAACATTTTGTATATACAGGTGTTGCACTTATTGAAACAGATCATCAATCATCCATTGTAAACTCTTTAAATTTTTCAGAAGCTACGAAGGTTTATTTTTCTAAACTTACACAATCCGAAATTGACGCTTATATTGAGTCCGGAAGTCCATTCGACAAAGCGGGAAGTTATGGAATACAAGATGATTGGGGAGCTGTTTTTGTTAAAAGAATTGAAGGAGATTTTTATAATGTAGTAGGTTTACCTATCAACAGACTATATTCCGAGCTAAAGACACATTTTCCAAATGTTATTATTAATAGTATATCAATTAACAGTTGAATAAATCATTCCACATATTTGTATTAGGCATCCTGCTGGTTCTTTCATCTACAGTAGTAAAAGCTCAACCGGGAAACGAATTCCAAATTGCTAACAGGCTTATGCAGCAGCAAAATTATGAAGCTGCTCTTCCGGTTTTTGGAAAATTAGTTTCAGAGAATCCTACTGAGTTTTATTTCCTTGAGCGTTATTTAGAATGCTTTATTCAACTCAAGAGATACGACGATGCCCTAAACAAACTTTCGGAATTACAACCTTTACCAAACTTAGATTCACAAGTCAAAGTTTTAGAAGGGGAACTATATCATTTTAAAGGTGATACTGGAAAAGCCTATATGATCTGGGATAAAAACCTTGCTGAAAATACCAGAAGTCTTCAGCTTTATATTTCCACATCAAATGTTATGGCAGACCTAAAAGAATTTGAACGCTCCGTTGAAGTTCTGAGAAAAGCCCGGGAGGTGTTTAATAACCCCCAGCTTTTTTATAATGATATATCAACAACACTGTTGCAATCAGGAAATTATGAGGAAGCTGTTCAGGAATGGATTGCTTGGCTCGCTGCTCAACCTGATCAAGTCTCTAATATTCAGCGTACACTGTTACGTTTTAATGATGTGCTTTTAAATGATATTACCATTCTGGAGATCGAAGATAAGTTGAATGAAATATCCATTACTAATCCGGTATACAGCACCTTATTTCGCTTACAGATATGGCTTCTTCAGGAAAACAAATTGTACAGAAGAGCTTTGGCCTCTGCCACTGCTTTCGAAAACTCGACTACTAATTATAATTATTCATTGTTTCAGCTGGGACGAAGTTTACGCAGAAATAAAGAGTTTGAACTAGCAGTGGATGCTTTTGAATATTACATACAAAGAACCGAAGGAAATCTTAAATGGCAAAGTCAGGAAGAACTCGCAAAAGTTTATACCGAGTGGGCAAAGCAGATAAAGGATTTTAACCTCGATTTTTCAAACCAAAGAGATACTTTTTTCACAAAAGCATTAGATCAAATAAATTCAATAATAGACAACGCTCCTAATTACAGATATATATCACGAGTGCTATTGATGAAATCAGAAGTTGTGTTGGACCACCTACATGATTTGGAAGCGGCTGTTAATATCCTTACCCGTTTGAGAAATTTTAATAAGGAAAATGAATCCTCAGAAGAATATTATATCCAAGGTAGAATTGAACTTGCTAACAGACAATACTCACAAGCCAGAATTTCGTTAACCAAAAGTAATAAGTTAGCAGAGATAGGCGAGATGGCAGAAAAAACCAGATACTTTCTGGCTCTGACTGACTTTTTCTCTTCTGATTATGAATTTGCTACCATCCAGCTTAAAACGCTGGGCAGACAAAATACTTCCTACTATGCGAATGACGCCTTGGAACTTCGACTTTGGATTCAGGAAGGGCTTACTGCTGATTCCTCCGGTACAGCTTTAAAACCTTTTGCAGATGCTTATTTTGAAACTCTAATTGGCAATAATGAGCTTGCAAAAACACAGCTTATCAGTTACTTGGAGAATGAACCTCAAAGTCCACTATACGACGACGCAGTACTTTTGCTCTCAGAAAATCCTTCGCAAAGTGTTAGCTCTTCCTATAATTTAACGAATGAAATTTTGTTAAAAAACCAGGTTCTATCGAATAGAGAACGAATAATATGGGAAAGGGCTAGATATGCTGATCAAGCATTTACCAAAGCCGAGAACGACTCCGGATACGATCCGTCTATAGAAATTTCAGTTTCTCAGGTGATTTCATATTATGAAGAGCTGATACTTGATTACCCTCAAGGTTTCTATGCACCTTATGCCCGAAAAAGACTTACTGAACTATCAAAAAAGAATATTTAGATGATCAAACGCATTCTTTTTATTTCATCACTGCTACTGTTGTCTGCTTCTGATTTATTCAGCCAGCAACAGATCCTTATTCCAATGGATGACACCCAAACAAACCATCTTAAAGCTTATGGTGTAATCTTCAATCATGTTACAGACGGCTATCCCGTAAAATGGTTATTAAACTATCGTGGTGGTAGTTTTATGGTAACTGTCGATAATGATATTATTAGAAAAAGCAGATTACGAAATGTAAGTCTGGAGAATATCAGTTCATCAAAAGCAGCTTCAATTGTTGCAGAAGTAGAACGTCCCGGTTCAAATACATCTGTAGTAAATTTAGAAAAAGCTCCTAAAATTGCGGTATATACCCCTGATCAGGCACTCCCTTGGGATGATGCAGTAACTCTTGCATTAACTTATGCAGAAGTAGAATACGATAAAATATGGGATGTGGAAGTATTGGAGGGAAAGTTGAAAGAATATGATTGGCTTCACCTGCATCATGAAGATTTTACAGGTCAGTTTGGTAAGTTCTGGGCCAGTTATAACAGTGTACCTTGGTATATTGCCCAAGTTCGTCAAATGGAAGCTATGGCTAAAGAATTGGGATATTCAAAAGTAAGCGAACAGAAGAAAGAAGTTGCGAGAACTATCAAAGAATATGTAGGAAATGGCGGGTTTTTGTTTGCGATGTGTTCAGGTACAGATACTTTTGATATTGCATTAGCAGCAGAAGGAATAGATATTGCACCTACTCAATTTGACGGAGATGCTGTAGATCCTAATGCTCAGGAAAATCTAGATTTTTCCAAAACCTTTGCTTTTGAAGATTTTAATATCATCATTGATCCTTATCAATATGAACATGCTGATATCGATGTTCCTGTTCAAATAAGGGAGATTGATCAGTCTCTTGATTTTTTTACTCTTTTTGAGTTTTCAGCAAAATGGGATCCCGTTCCTACTATGCTTACTCAAAACCATGTAAGCTCTGTAAAAGGCTTTTATGGACAAACAACTGCTTTCAGAAAGGAAAAAGTTAAATCATCTGTAGTAATACTTGCAGAATCTCCTGGCAGAAATCAGGTTAAATATATTCACAGTAACTATGGTCAGGGAACATGGACATTCTACGCTGGTCATGATCCTGAAGATTATACTCATCGAGTGAACGACCCTCCTACCGATTTAGATCTACATCCTAATAGTCCGGGTTATCGCTTGATCCTGAATAACATACTCTTCCCTGCGGCTAAGAAGAAAAAGAAAAAAACATAGTTGAATTAAAAATTCAAAATTAAGAATTAAAGATTGGTACATTATTCTTAATCTTTAATTCTTAATTCTTAATTTTTTATGCAACCAAGCAAAAAATTTGAAGATCTCATTGAGTTAGTATCTATTCTCAGAAAAGAATGTCCTTGGGATAAAAAACAAACGCATCATTCTATTAAAGATAACCTTATAGAAGAGGCTTATGAAGCCATTGAAGCTCTGGACAATGATGATTTTGACGAGTTTAAAAAGGAATTAGGAGATCTTTTATTACATGTTGTTTTTCACAGTAATATTGCAAGTGAGACCAATACTTTTGATGTTGGCGACGTGATCTACACATTGATGGAAAAACTAATCAGAAGACATCCTCATGTATTTGGAGAACAAACAGTTACTAATGAAGGAGAAGTAGCTGAGAACTGGGAAAATATCAAACTAAAAGAAGGAAAAAAATCTACATTGGACGGGTTGCCTGCGCACCTGCCATCATTAATAAGAGCACAAAGAATGCAGGAAAAAGCAGCAAACGTTGGTTTTGATTGGCCGGAATGGAAGCTTGCCTGGGAAAAATTGGATGAAGAACTTGCTGAGTTTAAAGAAACCCTGCAGAATAATGATATCAATGCTTCATCTGAAGAATTCGGAGATGTCTTATTCTCTATTGTAAATGTTGCCCGCTACTTTAATTTGGTAGCTGAGGATAGTTTGAGACAGACAAACAAAAAATTTGAAAAGCGATTTAAATACATTGAATCAGAATTAAAAAAATCTGATAAAAGTGTAAAAGAAGCCACACTCGATGAAATGGATTTGTTGTGGGAAAAAGCTAAATCAGTAAATTAGTTTTTATATCACGATCTCTGCTGATAACAAATAAGACTACACCATTACCTGGTTCACTTATTTCAGAGTTCTGATCTGATTATCTTTTTGCTCTAAAAACTACGCACAAACAGCCACTATGCGTAAACATAAAAAAGCGCTTACAGATGTTAAAAGAGTAAATTAATTCTACAATTTTCTTCAGATAATCTTATTTTATTATTCTTCCCAAAAAAGGATAGACTTTTTAGTCCAAACTAAACGATTGAGATAAAAAAACAGTTTTAAGTTTGGATTCCTGATTAGGACACAAAGAAATTATTTAACACTAAAATTTGGAGATCGAATGTCTTCTGATTTACACACTGGTTTTGACGAACAAGAATACCCTCACATCAATAAAGGGCTTGATGGTATCGTAGCATTTTCTACGACTAAGAGTTTTATTGATGGTAAAGTGGGAGATCTTATATACTCTGGTTATCATATTGACACACTAGCTGAAAATGCTACTTTTGAAGAAGTTTGTTTTTTGCTTTGGAATGATCGACTACCTAATAGTTCTGAGTTAGAAAACCTGGAAAAAGAACTTGTTGAACTTCGCGAATTGCCGGACGCAGTTCTAAATTATATTAAATCTACCAGTAAAGATGCTGAGCCGATGGCAGTTTTAAGAACTTCCGTTTCTATGTTGGCAGATAGCGATTCCACTTTTGGTAAATTCGATGAAAGTCTTTTCATGGATCAGGCTATTTCTATTACTGCCCGCATCCCTTCTATCATTGCAGCTTTTGACAGATCCAGAAAAGGAAAAGAAATAATTTCTCCGCTAAAAGAAGGAAGTACCGCTTTTAATTTCCTTTATATGTTGAATGGGGAAAAGCCGGGTAAACAAGCAGAAAAAACAATGGACCTGTGTTTGATCCTTCATGCTGAACACGGTATGAACGCTTCTACTTTTACAGCCAGAACTATCACTGCTACTATGGCGGATATGTATTCTTCTGTTACAGGAGCAATAGGAGCATTAAAAGGTCCTTTACACGGTGGTGCAAATACTGCCGTAATGAATACCCTTCTTGAACTTTCAAAGCAAGGAAAAGATGCTGATGCAGTTGCTTTCACTAAGAAAAAGCTGGACAGCAAAGAAAAAATTATGGGCTTCGGTCATCGTGTTTATAAAGTTTTTGATCCACGCGGATACCACCTTCAAAAAATGGCTAAAGCACTTTCGGAAGAAACAGGTCATGAAGAATTGTACCGTTGGAGTATGGATATGCTTAATACCATGAAAGAAGAAAAAAGCATTGATCCTAACGTAGATTTCTTCTCAGCTACTGTCTACTACTCTATCGGAATTGAACCGGATCTTTATACTTGTATTTTCACGATGAGTAGAGTTTCTGGCTGGACCGGTCATGTTATGGAACAAGCTGCAAACAACAGATTAATTCGACCTCGTGCACTTTATGTTGGAGAAAAAAATCTGGAGTGGACTCCTTTAGAAAACAGATAAGATATTTATCATTTCCTTTTATCAAGCCTGGATACAAATCTGTTTTCAGGCTTGTTTTTTATCCACGTTGATTTTATAAGTTTATCAGGGATAAAACTGATTTTGAAATTAACTCCCTCCCCTTTTTTTGTATCCCAGTCAAACACAGCATCTAGTTGCTCCGCCAAAGTTTGTATCAATGTCATTCCAAGCGAGTTCAACTCATTGATATCAAAATCTTCTGCCAAGCCAATTCCATTATCACCAACACAAAAAATCAACTCTTCTCCGACCACGGTTAAGCTAACATCTATTTTTCCATGGTTTTTACCATCAAAAGCATACTTATAAGCATTTACAATTAATTCGTTTGCCAAAATACCAAACGGAACAGCTTGATTTACGTTCAAAGAAACTTCATCCCCCAAAACTTCAATTTTTATTTTCTTATCATTTCTTACGTAAGTCTCTGCTATTTCTGAAACAACATCGGTTAAATAACCTTTGATTTCTATGCTGCTAAAAACATGGTTTTGGTAAAGTTTTTCATGAATGGCAGCTATAGATTTAATTCTGGATTGGCTCTCCTGTAAAATTGTTAGAGTCTCAGCATCCTCTTTGTCTACATACATTGCCTGTAATGCAAATAACCCTGATATAACTGCGAGATTATTTTTTACTCTATGATGAATTTCTTTAATAAGAATTTCTTTTTCTGCTAAGGATTCTTCTAACCGAGATTGATAATTTTTTAAGTAAGTTATATCTGATGCTGTGCCTGAACAACCAATTATTTTCCCATTATCATCTAATATGGGATAAGCAGTGCCTGTAAGGTGCCTTATTTCTCCTTTTACCGTAACCATCTCAATAGGGAAACTTTCGAAAACTTCACCTTCAATCACCTTTTGATGAACAGTTGCTAACTCTTCTGCTTTCGGTGGATTAACGTAATTAATAAAGGGATTCCCAATTAATTCAGAGGGAGCGTAACCAAGGATAGAACTGCTTGCGTTATTGATAAAATTGAAATTCCTGTCAACATCAATTCTCCATACGAGATCATGGGACGCCTCTACCAGATTTCTGTATTTTTGCTCGCTATCTACCAGAGCTCTTTCCACTTTAATAGTATTGGTGATATCCTCGATTAAGAGCATTATCTTTTCAACCTCACCATCTTCGCCTATTATCGGTGTTAAATATTCCCTTAAAACAATCTCTTTTCCTTTTTTTGTTTCTCTCTCGATAGTTATTAATTCAGTTCTACCACTTTCTACTGTCTTCCTTAAATAATTCTGTGCTTCTTTTTTCTTGCCCCTTAGTGCATAAGGTAGAAAATTGCCCTCTGCTTCTTCTTTTGTCCATCCAAATATATTTTCGGCTTCTGCATTCCAAACCTTGTCCACAATGCCTTCCGTATTTACTGTAACCACACCAATTGGAGCTGAATCAATAAGTGTTTTTAGCAATGTGTTTGTTTTAATTAATTCCTGTTCAAACATTGCCTTTTCAGTAATATCGATCAAAAGTATTAGCCTGTTTCTTTGCCCTCCTAAGTTAATTCTCTTCCAATGAACATCTACAATAATCAGCTCACCATTCTTTTTTAAATGATTAGTTCTTATTGATTTAGCGCCATTTTTTTCTTTCTCACCTAAGTTATTTACTATATTCTGAAACATCTCAAAATCTTCAGGCGGTCTCAGATCGTATGTGGTCAAACTAACAAACTCTTCCTTGGTATATCCATACAGCTCCGTTGCTGCTTGGTTAACATCAATGATAGTTTCTGAACCTGAATCATCAACAATCATTAAAGGGTTAGGATTGTTGTTGAATAAAAACCTGTATCTTTGTTCTCTTTGTTCAATTTCTGATTCAAGTAATTTTTCTTCCGTCACATCCTTTAACGAACCATATAATTTCACAGTTATATCATTCACTACAAAAGGATCAAAAGTAAGTCTTACATATTTTTTTGTTCCTTTTAACCCATTTATACGAAGGGGTAAACTCTTGGGTACTTTATTTGCAATACAATCAACTAACGCATCTCTGATAATTTGACGGTCATCTTCATGATATATGGAAATAAGTTGCTCAGCGTTTTTATCAGTCCTATCATCCATCTCAAAGATTTCAAATATTTTGGGACTCATTTTTACAACATCCGTTTCAATATGATACTCCCATCCCCCTACGCCGGCACTTTTACTTGTTTGTTCTAGAAAAGATTTATTCATCAACAAATCTGATACATCTTGTATTGTTGAAATGACTAAAGCTTCATCTTCTGTTTTCTCAACACTGTAGTTAACCAGTATATCTACAAAAGCCCCGTCTTTCTTCACTTCTTTTATTTGAGAAAGCGTTGATTCACCATCTTCAATAAGTGCGTTATAAGCTTCTTCTGTTTGTTCTTTACTTTCAATTGGAGTTACCAACGAAAGATTCTTTCCTAATAACTCTTCTTCTGAATATCCTAAAATCTCACAATACGCATTATTTACTTTTATGATGGTACCGTCTTTATCAGAAATCCTTACTCCGATGGGTCCATCAAATATTGCTTTTAAAAGCCTGTCGCTTTTCTTTTTTTCCCTCCGTTGCTCAAGTGCCTCCAACTCTCTCTGCATAGCCGGAATAAGTCTTCTCAAGTTATCTTTTAATACGTAATCTTTGGCTCCGGCCAAAACAGCATCAATTGCTTGTTCATCAGGAATGGTACCGGAAACGAGGATAACCGGAATATCTTTATCCATTTCGTTTATATGCTTTACAGCATCAATACCTGAAAAGCCTGGAAGCTTATAATCACAAATACAAATATCATACCTGTATTTATCAGTGAGATCACTTATCTCCTCTAGAGAAGTTGCGATCTCATATTCAATCTCAAAATTAGCTTTTTTGATGTGTCGAATTAATAATTCAACATCATTTGGATTGTCCTCAACAAAAAGTACTCTTAAATACTTCATATGTATAACTGATACTGTATCCGGTAAAATATATTACAGGTAAAAGTATAACACTATTAAATGAAGCTTCTTAATTAAAAGTACTTAACTAAATGAAGCTATTTTGGCTTTATAACTAGATTTATAATCCTTTGTGGCACAAAGATTTCTTTTATTATTTCTGAGTTTTCTAAATACTCTTTTATCTTCTCATCTTGTTTTGCCTGAGCTAATACAAACTCTTTATCAACGGCTTTGTCTGAAGGAATATTTATTTCGCTTCTGACTTTTCCGTTGATCTGGATTGGATACAGAATGGAATCTTCTTTCAGGTATTCCTCTACAAACTCAGGCCATTCAGCATAAGCGATGGAATTTTTATTTCCCAGTATTTTCCATAATTCCTCACAAACATGTGGTGCAAATGGTGATAACAAGATTACAAAATCCTCAGCAACTGACTTAGGAATGGTTTTCCATTGGTTTGCTTCGTTCGTGAAGATCATTAATGAAGAAATTGCCGTATTAAACCTGAGTGATTCAATATCGTCCGTTACTTTTTTGATAGCCTCATGTAATACTTTCAGCTGATCTTTAGTTGGCTCAACTTCATTTATTTTGGAGTTCAGTTCTCCTGAATCTTCATTGATCAGCAATCTCCATGCTCGGTTTAAAAACCGGTTTACCCCTTCTACGCCTTTTGTACTCCACGGTTTAACTTGCTCAAGAGGGCCCATAAACATCTCGTACAATCGTAAAGAATCTGCGCCGTATTGAGCAATGATATTGTCCGGGTTTATTACATTCCCACGACTTTTACTCATCTTATGAGCTCGGGCTTCTACTTTTGCGCCCGTAGATTTCTCAACGAAACCATCCCCTTTTTTCTCAACTTCATCATCAGAAAGTTTCTTTCCTTCTTTGGATGTGTATTCCATTTCCCCAAGAATCATTCCCTGGTTCACAAGTTTTTGAAATGGCTCTTTTGTAGACAAAATCCCACAATCATAAAGCACTTTATGCCAGAAACGGGCATACAATAAATGAAGTACCGCATGTTCTGCTCCGCCGATATAAAGATCCACAGGCATCCAGTATTTCTCGTAATCCGGATCCACGGGACCTCCATCAAAATCTGGAGAAATGTATCTTAAATAATACCAGCAAGAACCTGCCCACTGCGGCATGGTATTGGTTTCCTGATAGCTTCCTTACCCGTTTCAGGATCGGTAGTTTTCACCCACTCAGTAGCATTTGCCAAAGGAGGCTCGCCATTACCGGTTGGCTCATATTTTTCAACTTCCGGAAGTTCCAGCGGTAATTCATCTTTTGAAATTGCTTTTGCTTCCCCGTCCACATGAATAATTGGAAAAGGCTCGCCCCAGTAACGCTGTCTTGAAAACAACCAATCACGAAGCTTATAATTAACCGCTTTTTTACCAGCTCCTTTTTCTTCCAGAAATCTGATGATCTTTTGTTTGGCTTCTTTGATCTTTAAGCCATTCAAAAAGTCACTGTTTATCGCAGGACCATTTCCGGTGAAAGCCTTTCCTTCAAAACCTTCTTCCGGCTGAACCGTTCTCACTATTTCAAGATCATATTTTTCAGCGAACTCCCAGTCTCTTTCGTCCTGACCGGGCACCGCCATTATGGCTCCGGTTCCATAACTCACCAATACATAATCGGCTATCCAGATAGGAACTTCTTTACCATTTGCCGGATTTATCGCATAAGCTCCTGTAAAAACTCCGGTCTTTTCTTTGGTCAATTCCTGTCGTTCAAGATCAGACTTTAACTCAACTTCAGCTCTGTATGTTGCAACTGCATCTTTTTGATCATCTGTTGTGATCTCATTTACAAGTCGGTGTTCAGGAGCAATAACCATATAGGTTGCACCGAAAATTGTATCCGGGCGCGTTGTAAATACTCTTAGTTTATCATCATGATCTTTGATCTGAAAATCTACTTCTGCCCCGATCGATTTTCCGATCCAGTTTCGCTGCATGTCTTTCAGCGATTCCGGCCAGTCCAGATCTTCAAGATCATTTAAAAGTCGTTCTGCATATTCTGTAATTTTCAGAACCCATTGTCTCATTGGCTTTCTTACAACCGGGTAACCACCAACCTCGCTCTTTCCGTCAATGACTTCTTCGTTGGCTAAAACGGTTCCCAACTCAGGACACCAGTTCACTGCTACTTCATCTTCGTACGCTAAACCTCGTTCAAATAACTTCAGGAAGATCCACTGAGTCCATTTAAAATAATCAGGATCGGTCGTATTGATTTCACGGTCCCAGTCATAACTGAAACCAATAGCCTGCAACTGCTCCCGAAATTTATTTACGTTTTTCTCTGTCGTTACCTTTGGATGAGTTCCTGTCTTTACTGCGTACTGTTCTGCAGGCAAACCAAATGCATCCCAACCCATAGGATGAAGCACGTTAAAGCCATTCATTCGTTTATATCTTGCAACGATATCGGTTGCCGTGTATCCTTCCGGATGACCTACATGAAGTCCCGATCCACTGGGATACGGAAACATGTCCAGCACATAAAACTTGGGCTTAGAAGTGTCAGTCGGTGTTTTAAAGGTCTTATTTTGCTGCCAGTACTTTTGCCATTTGGTTTCTATGGCAGATGGGTTGTATGAATGCATCAACTAATTTCTTGTAAGAATTTTATTTAAGATGAAAATAGGGATTTTGAAATCAAATAATGAGAGTTCTTTAACTACAAAATGGGAATCCCATCCGGCTCCCACCACAGATCAGGTGTTTGAGCATTACTCAGAAATTCAGTTTTAATTCCGAAAATATTTTCTCCGGTACGGTAAACCGCTTGCACTGAGTTTCCGAACCTGCTCTTTAGCTCTTTAACCTTTTCGTGATCTCCCACAACCCAGTTTAGCACAAATTCCTGATCGGGGAAATCACTGGTTTCCTGAACCAGAAAATCATCCAACCAAGCCTGATCCCGTTCAATGGCTTTATTGAATGCAAACTTATACGCCAGATTTTCTTTGGGCTTTTTAAGCTGAGGATTGTTCAGCCAGAATTCTTCTACATAATCGGTAAAGTGACATTTTACTTTTGATAATGAAAAAGGGCTAACGATTACAGCTACAGAACGACAACCCTTCCCTCCGTATCTGAACACCGCTTCGATCATATCTCTCAAAGTATCAGGCTCTTCATTATCCAGATAGGCTATGGAAAATTTCGCTGTCCGAATTACAAACTCTGTGTTGTCATTCACAACATTTAGCTTGAAAAGCTTTTCTTTAACCGGATCAACAGACTCTTCCGATCCCGCAAACAGAACTTTATCAGCTTGCAGATCATTGAAATCGGCTAATTCTGTGGAGTATTGAATTTGATTATCGAGATCAGCTTCATCCATCATCTTCAAAAAACCTGATAACAAATACGGATCTTTTTTGGAGAGCTTTCCATAATAATCAGCACCGGATAAAATTGTGCCCAGTGCATCCTGAAATCCCACTAAGGGAAGATTCCCCGCATGTAAACAAAGAACTTTTTGTCCGACTGAATTTTTTGTTTCTGATAGTTCAGCCCGATTGGCCCATTCTTCAACCTGACCAGAATCCACTTTCTGCTTTAATGTTCTGATCTGAAATTTAATGTCTTCAAAACTGAACAGACCTTCTTCTACCGTTTTATCAATGGCTTTTTTTAGTGACAAATTATCTGGTTGGAGCCAATAATTGGTTACATGAGAGACTTTTTGGATGTGATTTTGGAAATTCATTTTAAGTTAATCAGGGCGGTAGACAAAAGTTTTCTTAAATCAAACTTAGATAACATTAGGTTGTGCAGATCCTTCGGAAGTATCCTCAGGATGACTTTATTATAAAATTTTGTGTATTTGTGATTTTGTGGCATTTCTTTAATCCTGGTCGATGAGGAAATTACAGCCTCGTAAATTCTTTGGATTCCATCTGCCTAAAACCTGAAATTGATTTTCAGCATTCATAATGCCTTTATCTCCTGTTAAAATAAACGAACAGGAATAGAAGTTTGCCAGATCTATCACTCCTATCAAGCCTTCTTCTCCATGTTCTACTTCCAACATCGGGTTTTCTGGGTTTCTAATACTTACCTGCATCCATGAAGGACAATCAAACCACTGAGTTCCCACACTGTAAGCCTGACTCAATAATTCTGTCATCCCGTATTCCGAATGGATCTGTTCCAAATTCAATCCGAAATCCTTCGCTAATTGTTCATGAAGATCTTGTTTCGTCATTTCTCTTCGGAATGTCTTCATGCCTCCTGTTTCCATCACAATGGTATCCTTTGCCAGATCGATATTACTGCCATTAGCTAGATCCAGTAATCCAAATGCTGCACCGAACAACATCAGTTTTTTACCTGAAGTTCTGATTTGATCTATCTCATTTTGCAGTAACGGCTTATCCAGTTCCAGAAACTTACTGTGACCTGAACCTTCTCTTTCTATCAATGCGTTCAGCATCCACACCAATGAAGAATTGGGATTGGAATTATAGCCCGGAGTATACGCCCAAATCACATAGTCATGCAGATCGTAGAATTCCCACATTCCATCAAAAATCGACTGTTTATACAGGTCCGGATCAACAACAATATGCTTACTTCTTTGCATCCCGGAAGTGCCACTACTTTGAAAAAGCTGATAGCTGTCAGCTGACAGATTTTTCTTAGAGGTCACTATTTCTTTCTCTTTGAATGCCTGAATGGGTAAAAGCGGGATTTCTGCAATATTTATAGAACCAGCAATCCCAAGAGCTTTGCAGAATCGTCCGTAAACAGGATTATTTTCTGATTGGTATTTAAAGACCTTGAGTGCTTTTTCTTCGAAAGAAACAGACTCATCAAATATTTGATAAGGATTCATTCTTCAAGAATTCTGATTAAAGCAAGTGAAGTCAAAATATAAATCTTATTCTCCACTACATACATATCATTAATCTCAGGTTTCTTTTCTAAAGAAAGAATTGTCTTTTTTGTTAATGGTCCCTGCTTTTCAATAATATTATTTTTGGCAACATACATTTCATTACCTCTATAGAAAAATGAAATTGACCCTTTCACTTCGTAAAAACTTTCATAAAACCCATTTTCAGAAATTTTGTGCACTAGTTCCGACTTTTTATCCAGAACAAAAATACTGCCGTCAATAACTTGTAATCCTGAAACTTCTTTTACTTCATCCGGAAGTGGAATTTGATCCAGAATAGCGCCGTCTTCATCGTATTTTCCAATCGACTTTGATCGACTGTCATAAAAGAAAATCTCTCCTTGTTTATTTACTCCAATATATTCCGGAGAAATCTCATCTCTTGTTCTGAATTTGTCATTTCCTCTGATAGAACTCAGATATTGCCATCTTTTATCGAATACCTGAATACGATTATTTCCGGGATCAGAAACAAAAATCTTTAAGCCTGTAGAAGACGTAATATCTGTCGGAGAATCGAACTGGTAGTTTCCATTTCCTCTGTTCCCATATTTCTCGATCAAGTTTCCGTTCAAATCGAGCTTTAAAATTCTGTGATTGCCTTGCTCTACTATATAAATAGCGTCATTAGCTAATAAAAAAGAAGTGGGATTTTTTAAGCCGGAATAAAGTGTATCAACTTTGAATTGTTGGGCTTCAACTGTTGACAGCAAAAACAACATAAGCGCTATGGAAACCAAGCGACTCATGCAAGGCGTTTTAATCCCTTAGCTCCAATATCTCTTCTGTAAAATGCTTTCTCAAAGCTGATCTTTTTTACCTGAGCATAAGAGTTATCGATGGCTTCCTGCAATGACTTCCCTTCCCCAACGATATTTAAAACCCGACCGCCATTTGTAAGAAGTTTTCCATTTTCATTCCTTGTTCCGGCGTGGAATAATATACCGGCATCAACTTTCTCAACTCCAGTAATCTCTTTGCCCTTCTCATAACTTTGAGGATATCCACCGGAAACCATAACCACGGTACATCTGTATTTATCGTCCAACTCAATATCTGTTTCTGATAATCTTCCTTCCGTACATGAAATGATCACGTCGAGCAGATCTGATCTCATTGCGGGCACTATCACCTGGCATTCAGGATCTCCGAAACGGCAATTATATTCAACAACTTTTGGTCCTTCTTCAGTGATCATCAAGCCTACATAAAGAATTCCCTGATATGGATTTCCTTCGGATTTCATTCCGGCCACTGTAGGCTGAATAATCTCTGACTCAACTCTTTTAAGAAGCTCTTTTGTTACGATCGGAGCAGGAGAATAAGCTCCCATTCCACCGGTGTTTAATCCTGTATCTCCTTCTCCTATACGTTTATGATCCTGAGCATTGCCGATCACTTTGTAGCTGTCGCCATCACAAATAGCAAAAACCGAAGCTTCTTCGCCTTCCATAAACTCTTCGATCACCAATCGGGAAGCTGCATCACTTAACGATCCTTCCTGAAGTTCTTCCAGTGCTGAAATGGCATCTGCTTCATTTTCAGGGATCAAAACTCCTTTTCCTCCGGCTAAGCCATCTGCTTTTAAAACAATCGGATAACTACCCTTCTCTATGATATATTCTGCAGCACGGTCAAATTCATCCTGGCTGAATACTTCATATCCTGCAGTTGGGATGTCGTGCCTTTTCATGAAATCCTTGGCAAATTCTTTACTTCCTTCCAGCATTGCAGCTTGCTGTTTAGGACCAAACACGGCGTGACATTTTTCTTCCAAAAAGTCAGCAATTCCTTCTACAAGAGGCTGCTCAGGTCCTACAACTGTTAAATGAATAGCATTGGTTTGGATAAATTCCCAAACCTCATCAAAATCTGAAGCATTAAGTTGTACATTTTTTCCCAGCGATTCTGTTCCCGGATTACCGGGCGCAATAAAAAGCTGTTCAAGTTTAGGTGACTTTGCTATTCCCCAGGCCAGTGCATGTTCTCTTCCTCCACTTCCCAACAAGAGTACATTGTATTTCATAATTCAGGAAAGTTTTTCGGCAATAGAAATAATTTCAGTAAAGCTGTCAGCTTTTAGACTGGCTCCTCCGATCAAGCCTCCATCAACATCCGCCTGCGATAACAGTTCTTCTGCGTTCCCGGGTTTCATACTTCCACCATACAGGATTCTGATAGCTGAAGCTGTATCTTCATTATATAATTCAGCAATCTCAGAACGAATAAAAGCATGCATTTCCTGAGCTTGTTCTGGTGAAGCAGTTTCTCCAGTTCCAATTGCCCAAATAGGTTCGTAAGCAATTACAACATCTAAGATCTCACTGTCTGAAATATCTTGAAGTGCCTTTTTAACTTGGCCGGAAACTACATCAAAGTGCGTGTCTTTTTTCCGTTGATCCAGAGATTCTCCCACACAAATAACCGGAGTTATTTTATGAGATAATGCCTTAAGGGCTTTCTTGTTGACAGTTTCATCGTTCTCATCAAAATATTGACGACGTTCAGAATGTCCGATGAGCACAAAATTACAACCGCTTTCGGCAAGCATAGCAGCGCTTATTTCTCCGGTGTAAGCTCCGTTATCTTCAAAATGAAAATTCTGAGCTCCTACCTGAATTTCTGAGTCGTGAAGATATTTTATAGCCATTCCAAGTGATACAAAAGGCGGGCAAACAAGTACATCCACATCTTCTGAGATCTTATCTTTTGTAGCGTTAATACCTTCAAGTAGTTCAGCAGCTTCAAATGGTCCGCCATTCATCTTCCAGTTTCCGGCAATTAAAAACTGTCTCTTACTCATTTAGTTCTCTTTTTTATTTTGATTTATAACGGAGTTCATTCCCTGAATAACATCTGTAAATTCAGTAGTAACATATTTACGGACAATATTTCCATTTTGATCTACTAAAATTCTTGTGGGTACATCAGTTACATTAAACGTCTCTATAAGTTTTTGAATATCAAATGATCCGAAAGAAGCAACGTCCCAATGTCTAACGCGTTCTTCGAAAAATGCATTTACTGTTACTTCACTTCTGTCCAACGGAATAGTAAAAATTTCCAAATCATAATTCTGATAGATCTGATGTAGAACAACTGTTCTGTCGTATTGATCCTGATACAATCTGCTTGCAACCGGGGTGATCTCTATGATATATGGTTTTCCAATCATTCTGGTTGAATTAACCGAATCCCCTTCCTGTGTTACAAAAGAAAAATCAGGGACTCTGAAACCGGGAGCTAAGTAGGCAAGATCGTAACCGATATTCTTAGCCCATTGCATTGCATTTACTTTGTTTTTATACGTTTTCTCAAAATTTTCGAGTGCTGATTTCGCCTCTTCAATTCTGGAACTGTCATACAGTACTTCGATTTTCTTTTGGTCAAGCCCTAAAATAAACTCTTCGTTTTCTGTGAGATTACTGAGTGAATCCAGATATCTGAGTCCACTTTCCAGTCCATCCCGGTCAGATATAAAAGGGAATCCATAATTAACTGCCGCAAAGATCATTTCATCATTTCGTAATGCTTCATCTATTTTACTCAACATGATCTTTTTATCAATGATGTTTAGCAATCTAATAGATTCTGAAGCTGATAAACTTGCGGCGATTGTATTTCGGTTTTTTTGAGTTACCTCCCAAAACAGATCACTCCACTTCAGAACTTCATCGTAAATAAGTGAATCTTCGATTGATCCTGCGCCTATATAGGCGGCAACTCTTTTAAATCCTTGATCAATTCTGTTAAAAGTATTCATTGCCCTCTGTTCACGGGAATCGAGCTCAAAATTTTGATCTAATCCAGGAAGTTCACCGGTAAACCGTAGTGTGTCATTATCTGCTAAAATAAATTGAGTAGTTGCCAGCTCATTTCCGTTTCTTTTAATAAAAACAGGATACACCCCTTTTTGAGGAAACTCTACCTTCCCTTTTAAAACACCTTTTATATCAGAACTTTTATTGAAAATAGTGTCGATTGGATTGTCCACACTTTCCTGATATGTTATTATCATCTGAATACCTGAATAATCCTTAGAGTTATCTACAGAATCAGCAACGGTAATTTTCCCATCTATAAATGCTTTTTTCAGTTCCGGTTCATTACTACAATTTGTAATGAAAGCAACCAAAAGTACCGGATAAAATATTTTTCTAATGTCCATAATAGTTTGATTCGATCTGAATCAATTTTGTAATTTTTTTGAAACCATTTCTGTGACCAATTTTGGATTGGCTTTACCTTTAGATGCTTTCATAGCCTGCCCCACAAAAAAGCCCATCAATTGTTTTTTTCCTTCCTTGTATCTTTTTACTTCGTCCGGGTTTTCAGCAATTATTTCATCAACAATTGGTTCTAAAAATCCGGAATCTGAAACTTGTATTAAATTCATCTCTTTTGCCAATTCTTCAGCAGATTTTTCCGAACCCAGCATAGCATTGAAAACTTCCTGCATGGCTGAAGAATTGATCTTATCCTCTTCTTTAAGTTTTATCAGCACTGATAAACGTTCCGGTGTAACGGAAAATTCTCTGATATCAATACTTTGCTCATTTAAAACTCTTAAAACTTCACTCAGCACCATGTTTGAAGCTGATTTTGGAGAATTTGTAAACGAAACAACTTCCTCGAAATAATCTGCCAGATACCGACTCTCAGTCAAAGTAACCGCATCATTTTCGCTCATGGCATATTCTTCCATGAATCGCTTTTGACGTACATCAGCCAATTCCGGAAGCTCTTCTTTTATATCAGAGAGCAATTCTTCAGTAACAATTACGGGTGGCAGATCGGGTTCAGGGAAATACCGATAATCATGAGCTTCTTCTTTTGAGCGCATAACTCTGGTCTGATTTTTTGTAGTATCCCATAATCTGGTTTGCTGAACTACTTCACCACCTTCTTCGATCAGCTCTATCTGTCTGTAAATTTCAAACTCAATGGCTTTTTCAACATTCCGGAAAGAGTTCATGTTCTTTAACTCAGTTCGGGTACCAAATTTTTCTCTTCCTCTTGGACGAACAGAAACGTTCGCATCACAGCGCAAGCTTCCTTCCTCCATATTCCCGTCACAGATCTCCAGATATTGCACAATTTGCTTTATCTTGGTCAAATAAGCATATGCTTCCTGCGGAGTTCTTAAATCCGGTTCTGAAACAATTTCTATCAGCGGAGTACCTGCACGATTCAGATCCACTAATGTGTTATAAGGATCCTGATCATGAATTGACTTCCCTGCATCTTCTTCCATGTGAATGCGGGTAATCCCGATTCTTTTATCATATTCATCCAACTCAATATCAATGAACCCGTCGAAACAAATCGGAGTGTCGAACTGAGATATCTGATATCCCTTTGGAAGATCCGGGTAGAAATAATTTTTCCGTGCAAAAATGGATTTCGGAGCAACACTGCAATCTGTTGCCAATCCCATTTTAATGATATAGCGAACTAAGTTCTCATTAATAACCGGCAACGTTCCGGGGTGTCCCAGACAAAGTGGTGAAACCTGTGTATTCGGAGCTTCTCCATACTGTGCTGCAACCGGTGCAAAAGCTTTACTTTTGGTTAATAATTGTGCGTGTACCTCAAGGCCAATTACTGCCTCAAACCGTTCATGGGCAATTGTGCTCATTTAGTCCTGTTTCAGAATCGTGATTTATAAAGGGTAAAGATATTAAAGTAAACACTTAGATAGTAAACTTAATATGCATTACTTCTGCGGTTTTAGTATGTTCTTTTAGATTAATGAGTTGCTATGAATTATCTGCTTACTTTTTTATTGATATTACTTTACAGCTTGTCTGTTTCTGCTCAGGAACGCTATTTTCATGAATTAAAAGGGTTGGAGGATTCGACAGATGTGACTCAGTTGTTTTATAGACTGAGTGAAAGTCCGGACGAAGACAATGATTCATCCAATTTCCGATACAATAATATACTTCACTTCAATACTTCAACTGAATCAGATTCTATATTATTAAGAAGTTTTTTT
The DNA here is from genome assembly GCA_965215865.1 of Balneola sp. Taxonomy (GTDB): domain Bacteria; phylum Bacteroidota; class Rhodothermia; order Balneolales; family Balneolaceae; genus Balneola. The sequence continues at coordinate 1,173,346 of OZ244125.1, read as the reverse complement.
TATGAATGGACAATTCCGGGAATGTATACAGCAAGTTATACTACCGACTACCATTTTTTTGATAATGATCCTTCTAAGTGGATAAGAATGACTTCAAATGAAGGAGGTTCTGCACCTTGGTTTCAAGACCATAGAAATGCAGGCTTCGGATTTCCATTTCCTATTATTGTTAAAGCTCAAAAAAGTAATGAATTTTATTACCCTGCTGATAAATTTTTACTAAATAGCACGAATGATTCGCTTTTCTATATCACAGATGACTTTACAGTACCATTCTCGTCCGACAGTTCTAAGTGGCCTTATTTTGATGACGATCATGAAGGTTATGATGAGATGATCAGCTACTTCGACAGTACTCATTTTAATTATAGGCTTTTGGCAATACATCCTGATAATGATTCTCTTTATTTCGGAATTGATGGGAATGGACATCTATTCAGAAGCGAAAAATACTCTTCTGATTTTGCACTAGCTGACTCTTCTATGTTTTTTTCAGCCTTATTTTTTGATCAAAATCCGAGCTATATATATGCCAGGAATGCAAATACACTAAGAATTTCGAATAATAGTGGCATTCAGAATTCCTGGGATAAAATTACATTACCTGAAAACCTAAACAAATTACTTTTTGTCTCTACAGATACTTCAATCTCTGGTAGTTTGTTCATTTCCGATTCCTCTTCTGTCTACCATTCTTCTGATTATGGTACCAGCTTCGAAAAGCTTCTGGAATTCGATTCTCAAATTACCGGACTCTATAAAAAGCCAGATTCAGACATTTTATATGTACTGACACGAACAGACCTTTACAAGGTAGAAAACGGTCAACCTACTTCCATTAAACAAGTTCCGGTCAGTAATGAACAGAATCCTGAAATCCCGAATGCGGTTTCTCTAAAACAAAATTATCCCAATCCCTTTAATCCAACCACGACCATTGAATTCGAACTGGATAGATCCACTTTCACCAAAATAACCGTGTATGACGTTCTTGGCAGAAAAGTCCGGGAATTGGTGAATGAAATTCGTCCCGCAGGAACCAACACCATTGAATTCAACGCCACCAATTTAGCCAGTGGCGTATATCTGTACAGATTGGAAGCAAACGGAGTTGTACAAACTAAAAGACTCACGCTGATTAAATGAGAACCCTTCTTTTCACCATATCATTTGTATTTTTCAGCTTTCCATTGATTGCACAAGAGTCTAACCCCAACTTCTTTCATGATCTAAGTGGTTTTGAAGATTCTACTGGAACAACACAATTGTTTTATCGACTGTATGAGCCTAAAAACAGAACATGTTCTTATCAGAAAGACGGCCAAACTTATACTACTAACATAAACCCATACAAAAATCACATTTATCATTTAGACACTGAGCTTAATTCAGATTCGGTTATTCTAAGAGATTACGTTCAACTGTCTGGCTTTTGTCAGGAAATCCCACATAAAGTCGAGTCTTATACTTTCATCAATAACAAGGTCACAAAACCCGTAGCTATCTATGAATCTATTTATGGTTTGAGTGGCAGTGCTGCTTTAGAAACTTATGACGAAAACATTTTCCAAATCGGAATTGCCAACCCGCTTGGTTTAAGCTATCAAAAAAGTACAAACAATCTGATTGTTACATCTCCTATTCACGAAATAGTAATAAAGGCTGTTTCTGGATATGACGCTACTCTAAAAAAAACCTACCGATTTCCTTTAAACCAAGACAGTTTATGGAATGAAAAAAGTTACTATGATGATTATCCGGATTCACTCTTAATTGACTTCTCTGTTCTCGGGGTTGTTGATTATAATGATGATATCTTTATTGGGTTTAAAGATTCCAGTCTGGTATTGTCGTATGATTCAGGAGATACTTCACAGGTAATTATTGATAACTTTTTTGAAAAGCATTCTATGCTTGATGCTTCATTTGAGCCACTACTTATACCTCCTTCACCGGTTTTTTACCTTAGAAATAAGGCGAATTATATTGGAAATGGTGTTAGTTCAGACATTATCAGAGTTCGTGAATTTCATGATTTTGCAGGTTCTCGTTGGGAAGATCATGAATTGTTGAAAAATTCTAAAAACAAAAGAATATCTATAGACTACTCGAACCCTGATCATCTATATTTATCCGACACTACAAAAGTTTTCTTTTCCGAATATTACGGCGAAAACATGCAGGAAATTCTGGAGTTTGAGAAAGAAGTAACCGGACTCTACAAAAAGCCAGATTCGGATATTTTGTATGTGCTTACTAAAACCGATTTGTACAAAGTAGAAAACGGTCAATCTACTTCCATTAAACAAGTTCCGGTCAGTAATGAACAGAATCCTGAAATCCCGAATGCGGTTTCTCTAAAACAAAACTATCCCAATCCCTTTAATCCAACCACGACCATTGAATTCGAACTGGATAGATCCACTTTCACCAAAATAACCGTGTATGACGTTCTTGGCAGAAAAGTCCGGGAATTGGTGAATGAAATTCGTCCCGCAGGAACCAACACCATTGAATTCAACGCCACTAATTTAGCCAGCGGTGTATATCTGTACAGATTGGAAGCAAACGGCGTTGTCCAAACAAAGCGATTAACACTTATAAAGTAACATGAAGACTTTCACTGCCCTTATTTTTTTTATTTCACTTTTGTGTTCAGTTCCGGGGAATTCACAAGAAATAACGCTGCAAAGGTTAAGAGGTTTTGAAGATCAAAACAGTGTAACCCAGCTTTATTATGAAAGGTTAGAAACGCAAAATTATGAGTGCCCTACTACAAATAGCAAATTTAACGGCTTTTCATCTCATATTTATAGTTTAAATTCTACAACCCTTCAAGATAGCTTAAGGATAACAGCATCAAAACATCATCTTCATCCTAATAACTGTGAACTTGTGGATTCAGAAACTCTTCGTGATTTCTTAACCAGTTCTTACAATTCTACATTGAGAAGAATTACAGCGTATAGGTCAAGAGTAGAACAGGTATGGTTTATAAACAGCAAAACTTTTGGAGTTAATTATGATTTCAATCTTCTAAGATTAATTCCTCATCCGTTCACTAATGAAGCTTATTTGATCGAATATTCTACATTTCATGGATTATCTACTAAAGAGCTATATTTTGAAAGTAACCAATATCCGGAAGGCGAGTCTTACGATACATTTGTAGAATCAAGAGATTTATCTTTCAGACATTTAGAAAATTCCTCCTTAAGAAAGGATAGTCTTTCTTTTTTGATCAAAAGTGGCACCCTTTACAGAACAAACGATCTAAATCAAAGTTCAGAAATTAGTCTTGAAAATGTGACAAGCTTTATAAATCCTGCTAATGACTCATTGGTAATCACAGGATGGTCTCACTTAAATATCTATCACACTAATAATTCTGATCTCATTTATTGGTTTGTTGATCTTAAAGACTCACAAAATGATTCGGTTCAAACATACTTACTGAAAAACTCTGCTAAAGGGGATATCGATAACTGGGAGGTTTATCCTGTTTTTTCAGATATTGAAAATGCTTCGTTGAATACTCATTATTATTCTGTTTCTTCAGATTCAGTACTTTTTGCATCGGTAGGAACTAAATTATTACGATCCGTTGATGCAGGAAGTAACTTTGAATCTATTCTTACTTTTGATCATAGAATTACCGGTTTATATGCGAAACCTGATTCAGCTATCATTTACGTATTGACCGAAAAAGCACTTTTTAAAGTAGAAAACGGACAACCAACTTCTATCAAACAAGTTCCGGTCAGTAATGAAGAATCTCCTGAAATCCCGAATGCGGTTTCTCTAAAACAAAACTATCCCAATCCCTTTAATCCAACCACGACCATTGAATTCGAACTGGATAGATCCACTTTCACCAAAATAACCGTGTATGACGTTCTTGGCAGAAAAGTCCGGGAATTGGTGAATGAAATTCGTCCCGCAGGAACCAACACCATTGAATTCAACGCCACCAATTTAGCCAGTGGCGTATATCTGTACAGATTGGAAGCAAACGGCATTGTGCAAACAAAGCGATTAACTTTGATCAAGTAATTCAACATTGAATATTCATTGTTGGATATTCAATGTTTACCTGTTCCGTAAAGTTGCTGAGTAATACAATGAATACTCCCCTGCCCCCAAACCAGATCTGCGCAATCAATTCCGATAATTTCTCTATCCAGAAAATACTTTTTAAATAGATCCAGCGCTTGCTGATCGTATTGCTCATCGTACAGCGGGACTAAAACACATCCATTAGCCACATAAAAATTAGCGTAGCTTGCAGGTACAAATTCTGAGCCATCTACTGTTGTTCCTTCGATTTTGGTTTTGGGAAGAGGTAGAGTTTCGATATTTAATGTCTTTCCGTTTTGTAGCGTGGCAGATTTAAGGATTTTCAGGTTTTCATGAAGAGCTTTATAATTTATATCATTCTCATCTTCACAAACCATTGTTAGCACAGTTTCCTCGTTCAGAAACCGAGTCAGATCATCAATATGTCCATCGGTATCATCCCCTGCCAATCCGGATCTTAGCCAGATAATATTTTCTACTCCTAAGTATTTTTTAAGGTTCTGCTCAATTTCATCTTTACTCATTCCTGGGTTTCGATTCGGATTCAAAAGTACCGATTCTGTAGTCAGCAAATCTCCCACTCCGTTCACATCAATGGAGCCACCCTCCAAAACCATCTTTGCAGATACTTTTTTTATTCCGAAAAGCTCAGAAATGAACTCTGGAATATTATTGTCAGAATCCCAGGGCGGATATTTTTCTCCCCAAGCATTGTATTCCCATTCCGTAATTACAAAGCTGTTTCCATCTTTCACAAAGATCGGTCCGCAATCCCTTGCCCACACATCATTTACAGGATAAACTTTGATGAGAATCTGTTTATCATCAATCCCTTCAGCTTTAAAAAGCTTTAAAACTCTGCTTAGTACATCGCTAGTTTCAACTAAAAGTAAAATTTGTTCGAATTCAGAAAGGCTTTTTACGATATTCAGATATACTTTTTCAACTCTTTGAAGTCTCTCGTCAGGCCAGGTTTCTCTATTTGATGGCCAATGAAGTTGAGTTGCAGAATGTGTTTTCCATTCAGCCGGCATTGAAAAATTATTCGAAGTCTGTACGATATTCATTATTCCTAGTTCAATATTCGAAATTGAAAATTAGTCAATCAATCTTTTCATGATCCCATCATAAACATCAATTCTTCGGTCTCGGAAAAACGGCCATTCTCTTCTCTGACTTTCGATGGAATTAAGATCGATCTCTGTAATTAAGATTTCTTCTTTTTCTCCACCTTGTTTAAGAATCTCTCCAAACGGCCCTGCAACAAAGGAATTACCCCAGAATTTGTTTCCACTCTCCTTCCCTACTCTGTTTGTAACTGCTACAAAACATCCGTTTGCGATAGCATGACTTCTCTGAACGGTTATCCAGGCGTCCATAAATATTTTTTTCTGCTTTCGGGTTTCCTTCTTTAACATCCCGATAGCTGTTGGATAAAAAATAATCTCAGCTCCTTTTAAAGCTGTAATTCGTGCTGCTTCAGGATACCATTGATCCCAGCAAATAAGAGCACCGACCTTACCAAAAGTTGTATCAAAAACCTGAAATCCTGTTTCTTTGTCTCCCGGAGTGAAATAATATTTTTCATGGAATCCGGGATCATCCGGAATATGCATCTTCCGGTAATTTCCCAGAACGCTTCCGTCCGAATCAATGACTACAAGCGAGTTGTGATAAACTCCCTGAGTTCTCTTCTCAAAAAAAGGCGCAATAAGTACAATATTCAATTCCGCAGATAAAGCACTTAAATCCTGAATCAACTTTCCATCAACAGGCTCAGCCCAATCAAAGTTTTTTTCGTCATGTTGGTTGCAGAAATAAATGGTATTAAATAGCTCCTGAAGACATATGATATTAGCTCCTTCTTCAGCTGCTGATCTTATCAGATCTTTAGTTCTTTCTACATTTCTTGATGGGGTTGATTCACAAAAAGTTTGTATCAAACCCAGCTTTATAACTCGTTCTTTATTTTCCATACCTAAAGTTACAAATTATCAGGTTTTTTGGGATTTTATTTTTCAATCAATCTTTAAAACTGCAATGAATATTAAGGCAATTAATCAACCTTCCCTTAATTAAAAAAGCGCTTCCATAAACTTTCTTTAATGCCTAAGAAATTAAGGTTTAAATGGTTTTTTACTTAAAATTAGATGCGTAAATCCTTAACTTTAAGGCTTCATTCAAAATTTCATATAAAATATGACACCTAACTACGACAAGCATCCAAAAAGTAAGATCGGTTTAGATTATTTAGGACTGGAGAGTAACAAAAATGTTCACTGGAATTTAACGCCGGCCGAATTGTATGAAAGAGCAATTGCAAGAGGAGAAGCCTTTCTTACAAAAGATCATGCATTAGTTGTACACACCGGGAAATTTACCGGACGTTCACCAAAGGATAAATTTATTGTAGATCAACCTTCTGTTCATGACGATATAGATTGGGGCGATATAAATCAACCAATCTCAGAAGACGTATTTGATAAATTATTCAAGAAGGCTCAGACTTATCTTTCTGATAAAGAACTTTTTGTAAAAGATCTGTATTGCGGAGCTGATAAAGCTACCCAGCTTCAGGTGCGAGTAGTTAGTGAAGTAGCTTACCACGGATTATTTGCTCATAACATGTTTCGTCGCCCAACTAATGGCGAACTTGCAGATCATGAGCCTGAGTTTACTGTAATGGCAGCACCATTTCTGGAAGCCGACCCTGCTGAAGATGGCACAAAATCCAGCACTTTTATTATCTGTAATTTCGAAAAAAAGATCATCCTTATCGGAGGAACATTATACTCCGGAGAAGTTAAAAAAGGAATCTTTGGAGTGATGAATTACCTGCTTCCTAAAAAAGGGATTATGGCAATGCACTGTTCTGCTAATCATGATGAAAATGGTAAGACGGCTGTTTTCTTCGGTTTATCAGGAACGGGAAAAACAACACTATCAGCAGATCCGGAAAAAACCCTTATTGGTGATGATGAGCATGGCTGGAGCGATGACGGTGTTTTCAATTTTGAAGGAGGTTGCTACGCCAAAACGATCAATCTGTCTGAAGAAGGCGAGCCAATGATCTACGCTACCACCAAAATGCCGGGTACTATTTTAGAGAATGTTATTCTGGATGATAATCGCGAACCGGATTTCGATGATGTAAGCCTTACTCAAAACACTAGATGCTCTTACCCGATCGATTTCATTCCTAATGCAAGTGAAACCGGTACAGGCGGACATCCTGAAAATATCATCTTTTTAACAGCTGATGCTTTCGGAGTACTTCCTCCTATTTCTAAACTGACACCTGAACAAGCTATGTATCATTTTATCAGTGGATACACTGCAAAAGTTGCAGGAACAGAACGTGGTGTTACTGAACCCCAAGCTACTTTTTCAGCTTGCTTTGGTTCTCCGTTTATGCCTTTACATCCTACTGAATATGCTGAGTTGCTCGCTGAAAAGATCAGAAAGCATGGCTCTCAGGTTTGGTTGGTAAACACAGGCTGGACCGGTGGTGCTTATGGCGAAGGTTCAAGAATGAAGCTTTCTCATACCCGCCGAATGTTAAGTGAAGCAATAGCAGGTAATCTTGAAAATGCAGTATACACAAAGGATCCAATTTTCGGAGTCGAAGTTCCAACCGCTGTAGACGGTGTTCCTTCTGAAGTGCTTATACCAAGAAATACATGGAAAAGCGCTGACGAATATGACGTCAAAGCGAAAAAGCTTGCCAAAATGTTTGTAGACAACTTTAAGAAGTTTGAATCTGAAGCCAGTGATGCATTATTGGCTGCAGCTCCAAAAGGAGACTGAATTTATTTAATTTCAGTTTGAAGTCTATCAAAGCCCATTCTGTTAAGGATGGGCTTTTTTTATTTTAGTCAATTTTTAATAGGTCATCTTCAATCATTTTATTTACGATTGAATTCCCTAATCTCTCCATTGCAATTTTGTTTTCAATTCCACCTAAACCAAGTCCTTTTTTTGAGTCAACTTGTGCCTTCCAGACTATTTTTTGAGACTCTGGATCATAAATTGCAATACCTAACTGAAGGTCTGTAAGAGCACCATTATAATATTTTCCACCTTCTATCCCTAGAATAATTAAAGCATCCGGACCAAAAAATACAATTTCCTTTCTTGGTAGTTCAGGAGTAAGAGCAAGGCTGCTAGACTCTTGAAGGTAGTATGTAGATTCAATTTTAATAGAGTCAAGCGAACTGCTTACCGACTCCGCTACTTTTTCCATTAAACTCTCACTTTCAGCCGTTGTATATACAACCATAAAAAGTTTAGAAGATCTCTTTTGATAAGACTCATCCTTATTAGACTCTATTGTATTCACAGAAGAAGAACAAGAGAATAGTAAGCAAGATGTTATAATTAAGAATGTAGTTTTCACACGTACTATGATTTAGTTTTTAGTTTAATTTAGTTTTATTCCTCTACCAATTCATTCAGCTTATCAAGACTATCCTGAACACAGAGTACATCAATGGTTTCACGTAGATCAGACATCATTTTGATTATTTGATGTTCAACAGTTCATCTTCAATCATCTTCTGTACAATCGAATCACCTAATTTCTTCATGGTTTCTTTATTTTCAAGCCCTTGGAAACCAAATCTAGCTTTTAATTTTGAAGATACATCAGCCTTCCAAACTACTTTTTGCATTTCTAAGTCAACAATTGCCAAATCTAAGTTTAATTCTGTTAGACCATAACTGTTATACATTCCACTTTTTAAAGCGATAAACATTATAACATCAGGCTGAAAAGAATCTATTTTTTCTTTTGGTAATTCGGGACTTAGTTCAAGATCATCAAACTCCTTGTAATAAAGTTCTGAATCAATGTTTTTCATTTTCAAAGAATTGACAATAACCTCAGACACTGCTTTCATTGTCTTTTCAGTTTCATCAACTTTATATGAAACAATAAATACTTTTTCTATTTGACGATTATACTCTGTTGATTTATTCGTTTCAATGGAGTTTTTCGAAGTTGCACATGAAAGAAAAGCTAAAGCGCACCCTATTATTATATATACACTTTTCATAAAATATTTTTCTTATAATTTATATAAAAACTATTATTTAATCCTCTACCAATTCATTTAATTTATCCAGATTATCCTGAACACGGAGTGCATCTATAGCTTCATGCAGATCGCCTTTCATGATGTTATCTAAATTGTACAGCGTTAGATTAATTCGATGATCGGTAAACCGACCTTGTGGGAAATTATAGGTTCTGATCTTAGCTGAACGGTCACCTGTAGAAACCTGGCTTTTTCTTTCAGCAGCTCTTGCTTTCTCCTTCTTTTCCAGTTCAATATCATACATCTTTGAGCGCAACATCGTCATTGCTTTCTCTTTATTCTGATGCTGTGAACGCTCCTCCTGACATTCAACCACAATTCCTGTCGGCTCATGTGTAATTCTGATTGCCGAATCCGTTTTGTTTACATGCTGTCCACCAGCTCCACTTGCTCGAAAAGTATCGATTCTCAGATCAGCTGTGTTGATTGCAACATCTACTTCTTCTACTTCAGGAAGTACCGCTACTGTTGCAGCTGATGTGTGTACTCTTCCCTGACTTTCAGTTGCAGGAACTCTTTGTACCCGGTGAACTCCGGATTCGTATTTCATCTTCCCAAAAACTTCATTTCCTTCTAACGAAAACACAATTTCTTTGTAGCCACCTTTATCTGATTCAGTAATACTCAATAAACTCATTTTCCAATTTTGAGAATCAGCATAACGTCTGTACATATCAAACAGATCTCCCGCAAAAATAGCAGCCTCATCTCCGCCTGTTCCGGCTCTGACTTCAATAATGGCATTTTTCGAATCTTCAGGATCTTTAGGAACCAGCTTCATCTTGATGTCATCTTCAAGTTTAGCTAATTGCTCCTTGATCTCTTTATTTTCATCTTTAGCCATTTCGGTGATCTCGGCATCCTCATCCATCTCAATGAGTTCTTTGTTGCCTTCTTGTCGATCATGCAGATCTTTCCAACTATCGTAATCTTGTACTAATTCTTCGAGGTCACTTCTCTCTTTTGTCAGCTCAGTGTATTTATCAGGATCATCAAAAACTGAAGGATCGCTCATTGCTGCGTTCACTTCTTCAAATCTTGATTTTATCTGCTTTAGTTTTTCTTCTATATCCATGTACTATCTATCGACTACTTTTATTCATAAGGTAAGAATATAGAAGTTAGGAGTTAAGAATCTTTTTTCGATAAGCTCTGAGCATTTTACTTACTTCCATCAGATTTGAGATTAATACTCCTGTCTCAGCATAGTTAAGATCCTGACATAGAATCAAATAGTAATGACACTCTTCCAGCGATCCCTGAGAAATATTATAGAATCTTGCTTTATCTTTATCAGTTCTTTTTCTAAACCCTTCAGCGATATTTGCCGCAATTGACACTGCAGCTCTTCTAAGTTGCGAAGTTAAACCATAAATCTCTGTTTTTGGAAAATTTTCAGACATTCTATAAACATCCAAAACAAATTGGTGAGACTTTTGCCAAACAATCAGATCTTTAAAACTTTGAGCTGGCTTATTATTCATAATATCCTCCTACATTCTAAATTCTACTTTCTGTATCTTAATTAAAAACAATCAAAATCTATTTAAATTGATAAATTCATTAAAAGCAACAACAAAACTCGGTTTTTTAGGCGCCGGACAACTTGCCAGAATGAGCGCTCTCGAAGCTTTTACGTTAGGAATTCAGGTAGCTGTTTTTTCTGATCGGGCTGAGAACGAACCCGTTCAGTTTATGACTCCATTCTCTACTTCAGGCTCTTTTGATTCTGTTGATGATATGGTCGAATTTGCTAAAGGTTGTGATGTTATCACTTTAGAAAATGAGTTCATCAGTTCAGAAATCCTTCAAGAAGTTCAGGATAAAAGCGGTACTCCGATCTTTCCATCCCCAAAAAGTTTTTCACTGATCGAGAATAAGCTGATCGAAAAGCAAACCTTTGAAAATGCAGGAATACCGGTAACTCCTTATAAATTGGTTAGGTCAGAATCAGATCTGAAAGAATTCGGAGATATACACGGCTGGCCTTATTTACTAAAATCTTCTAAAGGTGGTTACGATGGCTATGGAAATGAAACGGTTCGGGATCTCGAATCTGCAAAAGAAGCATTTGAGAAACTTGGTGGTAATCAAAACCGAGATATCTTAGCGGAAGCATTTGTACCGTTTACTAAAGAAATTGCAGTTCAGGTTGCACGCAACAAAACAGGAACTGTAGTTTATCCTTGTTGTGAAACTGTTCAGGAGAATCATATTTGCGTTGCCGTTCTTTCTCCCGCACCAATTGAAGAAAAGTATCAGAAAAAAGCTCAGGAACTTGCTGTAAAAGCAGTTGAAGCAATTGACGGAAAAGGAATTTATGCTTTTGAGTTTTTTCTGACAGAAGATGGAAATATTCTTTTGAATGAATCAGCTCCAAGACCACATAACTCCGGGCATTATACTATTGAAGGATGCATTTCTTCCCAGTTTGAAAATCATGTTCGTGCTGTACTTGGACTTCCACTGGGATCAACAAAAATGAATGCTCCAACTGTTGCGATGATCAATTTACTGGGAATGCATAATCGTCCGGCAGAAGCTGATAACATCCGAAGAGGATTAGAAGCTGAAAACGGACATCTCCATGTCTACGGAAAAGTGCAGAGTAAAGTCGGAAGAAAGATGGCTCACTATACTTTGCTTGGGGATGATTTGAAAACTGTTTACAAAAAAGCTAAAGAAGTCACTTCAAATATAGAAATATAAATTCCAACTCATGAATTCTGAATTCTGAATTCTGAACACTATCTTTCAATAAAACGAAAATAAGCATACCAAAAATGAGCAATCCGATCATCGGCGTAGTAATGGGCAGCGACAGCGACTGGCCAACCATGAAACAAGCAACAGACATTCTGGATCAATTTGGTGTTAGCTACGAAAAGAAAGTAGTTTCCGCTCATCGTACGCCAAACGATATGGCTGATTATGGTGAAACAGCTCGTGACCGTGGATTGCAAATAATTATAGCAGGAGCCGGTGGAGCTGCTCACCTTCCGGGAATGCTGGCAAGTCATACTACTCTTCCTGTAATAGGAGTTCCTATTCAAACTTCTGCTTTAGGTGGGTTGGATAGTCTGTATTCCATCGTTCAAATGCCGAACGGAATCCCAGTTGCCACGGTGGCTATTGGAAAAGCACAAAATGCAGGTTTACTAGCTTTAAGGATGTTAAGTATGAACGACTCCGGTATTGCTGATAAACTGGCTGATTACCATGCAAATCTAGCTGATGAGAGTCGAGAGAAAACAAAAAACCTTAGCTAAACTTATTCCTTTTTCCCACGTATTTTAATCAGGTTTTAACTAATCTGCTTAACTACATGGCATCATCAAAAAAAAGAAAATTTATCCGCTACTTTTTATTGCTGTTCTGGAGTTCAGTAATTCTGTGGCAATTTTTTCAAATGAATGCACGAGGATTTGATAAAGCCAATGTACTCGCATCAGATCAAGATATTCTATTTGCAGAAACCGATGAATACCTGTCTTTTATTCCGCAAACAGATTCAGTGAATACTTCCGTATTATTCTTTCCGGGGGCTTTGGTGCAACCTGAAGCCTATGCCCCACTGGCAAAAAAATTAGCTCAAAAAGGCTATTCTTTTTATATACAAAAGATTCCATTCCGTATTGCTGTTACTGATAATATGGAACAAAATGCCTTAATAAATACCTCTAAATTCATCTCCACCTCAAATGAAGAAAAATGGGTTGTTGCAGGACATTCCCGTGGTGGAAGAATGGCTGTTAATTATGCAAGCCTTTATCCCGAATCTATTTCTGGTTTAGTTCTGATGGGTACCACACATCCGAAAGATAAAGACTTGAGTAGACTGGAATTTCCTGTGCTGAAAATTTCAGCTAGTGAAGATGGGTTGGCAAGTCCACCTGAGATCGATCAATTTGCACATAATTTACCTGACTCAACTGACTTTTTCATGATCCAAGGTGGCAACCATTCACAATTTGGCTACTACGGTTTTCAACTTGGAGCGGGTTCACCCACTATAACAAGAGAAGAACAACAGAAAATAATTTTCAACGTGGTTGAAAAATTTTTAAGAAACTCAAAATTCTAAAACTTATTACCCACTCACAAAAATAATTGGCGATACGATAATTTAAGCGTACTTTATGCACGGATTGGTTCTGATATCTCGACTACGGTATTGAACTACTTGGGTTTAGGGTTGATCTGATCATTCCGAAATTTAGTTTTAACAAGATATATATACACATGAACATTTATGTAGGAAACCTTAGTTACGGAGTTTCTGAAGACAATTTAAGGGAAGTATTTGAAGCTTATGGAGAAGTAAGCTCTTGCAAAGTAATCACTGACAAATATTCCGGCCGTTCAAAGGGCTTTGGGTTTGTTGAGATGGATAATGATTCAGAAGCACAAGCAGCTATTGATCAATTAGACGGAGCGGAAATCGACGGACGTGCAGTTCGTGTAAACGAAGCACGCCCCAGAGAAGACAAAAAGTAATTAACTTTTTTCTTTTTTGAATTTAACCCGGTCTGTTTTCAGGTCGGGTTTTTTTGTGCCTGAATTTTTGGTAACATTTTTTCTCTTATACAGTATCACTCAACCGAAATATAAACTTAAATCAATGGAGCAGAATCATGATTATGTCAACAACCAATAATCTGGACGGAAGAGAAGTCAAAAAATATCTGGGAGTTGTAACAGGTGAAGCAATTCTGGGAGCTAACATATTCAAAGACTTTTTTGCAGGTATCAGAGACATCGTAGGTGGACGCTCCGCAGCATATGAACGTGAACTACAGGAAGCAAGAAGATTAGCATTCGGAGAAATGGAAGATAAAGCCTCCAGAGTTGGCGCGACCGCAGTTATCGGTATCGATATCGATTACGAAACTATAGGTGCTAACGGAAGTATGTTGATGGTATCCGTAAGCGGAACAGCCGTTTTAGCTGAGCCTTCCTGATAAGATCATATCTCTCTACCATGAATATTGTTAATGGTTATTTGTTAACGGTACATCCACAAATAACCATTAACAAATAACTCAAAACTACTCACCCAAAAACGTCTTTCATTTTTGAAAAGAAACCTTTTTCCTGCTGTTTCATATTAACAGCATCAAAATTTTCTGATTCCCTGAAGCTTTCCATTGCTTTACGTTGCTCGGCAGTAAGCTCACTTGGCATGTAGACATTTACTCTTAATAATTGATCTCCTGTTCCTGAATTATTCAAACCAACTATTCCATTGCCTCGCATGCGAAGAAGTTTACCGGGTTGAGTTCCTTCTTCGATTTTGAGCTTTGCTTTTCCTTTAAGTGTTGGCACCTGAACTTCAGTCCCTAAAACTGCATCAGGGATACTCAGATTTAAATTGTAGTAAATATTATTCCCTTCTCTTTCAAATTTATCGTGCTCTTTTTCTTCAATTAACACAATTAAATCTCCGGCAGGTCCACCTCTTCTTCCAGCATTTCCTTGTCCACGAAGTGTAATATAATTTCCGTTAGAAACGCCTGAAGGAATGTTGATCTTAACAGTTTCTTCTCCTTTGATCCTTCCTTCACCGGCACATTTAGTGCACTTATTTTTAATGAGTCTACCATCACCACTACAAGTAGGACATGGTTGAACATTTACCATCTGTCCCAGCATGGTCCGGGTAACCTGACGAACCTCTCCCATTCCATTACAGGTACCACAAGTTTCAAAGTCGGAATCTGTCTCTGCGCCGGTGCCGGTACATTTTTCGCACACCAACTGCTTCTTTATCTTCAATTTCTTTTCGGTTCCAAAAGCAATTTCATTTAATTCAAGTGGCATTCTGATCTTCATATCAGAGCCCGGTGTTCCCGGTTGTCTTCGTCCACCTCTTCCTCTGGATTGACCACCGAAGCTTTGTTCTCCGAAAAATCCGCTGCCAAAAATATCCCCGAATCGACTGAAAATATCTTCGAAGCCCATTCCGTCAAAATCGACTCCACCACCGCCGAAACCACCCTGGTTGCCGTTTACTCCTGCATGACCGTATTGGTCGTAGCGAGCTCTCTTTTGCGGGTCTCTGAGTACATCATATGCTTCTGAAGCTTCTTTGAATTTTTTTTCAGCTTCCGCATCTCCTTTATTTCTGTCCGGGTGATATTTCATCGCCTTTTTGCGATAGGCTTTTTTAAGCTCAGCTTCAGAAGCTCCTTTATCTACTTCAAGTATTTCGTAATAATCTCTGTTTGTCATTTTTACTGGCTCACTATCACTTTAGCATGCTTAATTACTTTTTCTCCCATTCTGTAGCCCCGCTCTAAAACTTGGAGAACTGTATCACTTGGAGTTTTTTCATCTGTTGCAGGTTGACGTAATAAAGCATCATGAAGGTTCACGTCAAAAGGAACGTTGATCTCATCAATTTTTTCGATCCCATGCTTCGCAAGAATATCTTCAAATTTACTAGAAACCATCTCAACACCGGCAAGAAAATTCTCGTCAACTGCTGAATCTTTACTTGCGTCCAGAGTTCTGAGCAGATCGTCATTCAGGGGTAAAAAATCTCGTAGTGCTTCTGCTTTTACCTGTTCTCTAAGCTGATAACGCTCTTTCTGAACTCTTTTTCTCACATTTTCCAGTTCAGCAGCTTTGCGAAGGATGGAATCTTTGGCAACCGCTAATTCGCTTTCTAATTCCTCAATCCGGAGTTCTTTCTCATCTTTAAGTTCTTCTTCAGAAATTTCCGAAGACTCCGATTCATTTATTTCTGCCTGATCCTCTTCCAGTACTTCCTTCTCAGAATTTTCTAAAATTTCTTCCTGCTCTTTATTACTCATTGATGTCTTTAAAATGGGGTTTTGTTTTATAAAAGATATTTAGCAAATATAATGCCAGTACCGATCACATTTTCTTTAATGACAATGTTTCGGGAATAAATCCCATAAAAAAACCCATCAGCGTAAGACTGATGGGTTTTGAATCATAAAAATAAACTTACTGCTGGCTCAAACAATTACCGGCACAAACAGATACACTTGATCTATTCAGCACATTTATGTCTGGTAAAGAAGCGCCAAACTGAGCTTCAATAGTTGCAATAATCTCGTTCACAATTAACGCATTACCTCTTGGATTAGGATGTATTCCATCCGTTGACAGAACTCCAGTCGGTGCAAAATCAGGAGTTAGGTCAACACCATCTATTGTGATACCGGGCACACCGTCACTCAAGCCAAATAGGTCAGCAAAAACTCCTGTTGAAGAGTTTGTATCATACAAAGTTAACCTACTTGAGTTTGCAGCGACGATCTGAGCCATAATTCCATTGAAGGTTTGGCGACTTGTTTCGATTTCAACTTGTTCTGAGGGTATCAATACAAATTGATCTGAAACAGCATCTTGTAAACCATAAGCACCTTCGCCAAAGGCATCAACTCCTAGCAAAGAACCTAGAGAAAGAATAGTCAGGTCAGTTGGTTCAGATTGTCTTAATGGAGGAAGACCAAAAGCACTTAAATCTGTTAATGTTTCATCTTCCATTACAAAAGCATTAGCTCCTGCTGCAAAAGAGATCATTCTTCTATCAGCTTCTGCCTGAGTAATAGCACCTGCAGTAGCTGCTTGCTGAACGCCATTATTATAATCTGAATATCCTTGAGTAACCGCATTTGCAGTAGCTGCATCTAAGGGAATTGAATTGTAGGGTACTGCTCTAAAGAAAGCAAGACCTAAGAATGACGGGATATTTATAACTACTCCCTCAGCTGTAGTCTCAGACATTAATCTAGTAACCGTACTAGTAAATTCAGTTTGAAAATCTGCATTTGAAGTTAATGCTGCTGAATTAGAAGCTCCTCCTCTTGCATAATCTAGAACATCATTGCTTCCAATCCACAGTGAAAAGAAAGTTGGATCTGCATTAATAGCATCTCCCAGAACAGTAGACGCACCTGGAGTACTTGCGATCCTTCCATAAAATGGATTGTTAGCAGCTGCCGGATCATCTAATTGTAGAAGAGTTAATCCCGGAACACCAAAGTTATTTAGTGCTGGTCCGCTATAAGCCGTTGGAGCTTCTCCATTAATCACCGGAGATGGCACTCTAGCTTCTGTGTCCAATTTAAATCTTCCAAAAGTAATTCCGTTACTTGGATTAGGACTGATTCCTATATTAAACCCATTTTCAGAATTAATGGCAGGTTGATTAAATGTATAATCTCCGTCAACAGTAGCTGCAAAGCTGGTGGCTAAAATTGCTGCAACGGAATTACTTTGACCAACATTATATAACGCCCCATCCATCAACCCGGCTGTTAGTGAGTTGCCAATAGCTACATAATTTGAAAAATCTGCGCTTCCGGAACTGTATTCTGCTGGAGTAGGAAGCGGGTTGTCTTCCAGTTGATCATCGACTAAAGAGTCTTCTATACCATCACATGAATATGAAACCAATCCTGTGACAAGTAGTAATAAAAATAATTTATAAAATTTGTTCATTGTTTTGTCCTTTTCTTAGTTCAAGAATTGATCAAATGTTAGAGAGAAGTAGTAGATAGCTCCCAAAGTTGGGTTACCGAAAGATGTTTCATATCTCTCGTTCATGATATTGCTACCACCAATTTTCAAAATAGTGTTATAAGATGGAAGCTTGTAGCTTACCTGAGCATCAAGTGTCCCGTAAGCAGGAACTACTCCGTCTCCAAAGGAAGAATCCCAGTAATAAGCATCTTGCCATCTGTATACCATATTGAAACCAATATTTTCGATGAAGTTTCTATTCTCTAATCTTACGTTATATCTCCACTTCGGAGTATTGTAGCTAGATCGGAATCCTTGATCACGTAGATCCTGCTCACTTATTAGCTCATTATAAGCTACGTTACCACCTAACTTATAGCCTCCGTCAAAAGAATAGTCCATACTTACTCCAAATCCTTGTGACTTAACTTCTCCATCAGCGTTTACATCAAATCCGAATTCCTGAGTATCCACCCCACCTTGTATGATATCATCTTTTCCGGCATCACTATCTGCATCGAAAGCACCAGGATCTTCGGTTAAACCATTTGGAATACCTTGTACAAACTGTATTTCAGCTATGAAATCTGTGTACTGGCTGTAGTAATAGTACGCGTCAACTAATAAACGGTCTGTTACAAAACCCTTGTATCCAACTTCGTAAGTACTGATTTTTTCGGTTTTGAAATCATCGAATTCCACCGCTTCTAGCATGGCTCTAGCTGCAGCGTCGTCTCCATTTTGATTAAATTCGGCTTGAGCAGCGCCTACACTTTGTGCAGTATAAACTGTATTGGTTTCAAATCTGTAACGGTCAACCAGATCCTGATTACTACCAATAAGCAATCTGGTTACTACATCAAGTTTAATAAACTGATCTTGAGTAGTCGGCATTCTAAATCCGTTTTGATAAGAAGCTCTGAAGTTATGACGATCTGCTGCTGTATAAATTGCAGAAACTCTTGGTGAGAACTGTCCGTCAAAATATTCGTTCTTGTCGTAACGAACTGAAGCAGAGAGATTTAAATCATCTTCCATAAAGTTTTTTGAACCTTGAAGATAACCTCCGAATTCATTGATCCCATATTCATCACCGTTGTTATCCAATGCAAATAAGGTACCTTCTGATTCCAGAGCATAAATGCGATAATTTAAGCCACCGATTAGTTCAAGTGTTGCAGGATCAATTACATTAGAGAAATTATAAAGTCCCTCTACATGATATAGATCTGACTTATCAAGGAATTTTGCTCCGCCAGCAGAAATTGGTGTAGATCTGAGACTAGCTTCCAGATCTGCAAAGTTCTGCGTGCCCGGCAAAAAGTCTTGCTGATTTGCAGTAGCTTGTTGCTGAGCCGAAGCATGAGCTTGCTCCACAGAGGCACCTTGTGATCTTGCTCCTAAAAATGTTTCAAAGTAAGGAGTCAGGTAAGCAGTTTGATTTATTCTAGTTGCTAACGTATTCGCTGCATAAGAATCACCGGCATCCTCCTGAGTTGTGTACGCTCTTAAAAAGAAATTGGGATTTCTAAGTTCTAGCTTTGCAGTCCAAATATTGAAATCATCCAATACAAAACGGTCATTTGCGGTATAAACAGTGCTTCCGAACCCGGTATTATATTGACCTAATATTTCATAGTTATCATTTAAACGATAGTGAAGTGCGGCACCTAACTTCAAACTCTCTGTTGTATTATCAACGAAAGAGTTTTCTGCAAAACCGGGAGCAGAAAAGGCACCATCTCTACCATCCGGTACTAAAGATCTTAATCCTTCAACCTGTGCACCTAATGCCATGTCTTCCGGGGAAGCATTTGGATCTTTTCCTGCTCTTATCAAACCATCAGCTATGGCTCCAAGAGTAAACACATCATCGCCATAAATATTTACACCGTTGAATACACGTGCTCCGTTTCTTTCTGTAGCCCCGCGCTCTACAACTCCACCTGTTACAAAACTCTGATCTCTTCTATCCTGAGCAACAAAATCCTGAGCTTTTAAATAGGAGGCTGTAAACTTAAATGCAAACTTATCATTGAAAGCGTCGGCATATCTTATGTCATATGATTGATAGACCTGGGGTCCGTCTTCAACATTACTGTCAAAATGATTTAAGCCTAATTTAGTATTGAACGAAAGTCCTTTATATTCAAAAGGGCTCTTACTATTCATAAGTAAAATACCGTTTAACGCATTTGGCCCGTAAAGTGCTGAAGCAGCACCCGGTATCATTTCCGCACTTTCAAGATCCAGCTCGGAAATACCAACAATGTTACCAACTGCAAAATTTAGACCGGGAGCCTGGTTGTCGATCCCATCAATTAATTGCACAAAACGGGTATTACCATTTGATCCAAATCCACGAGTGTTTATAGATTTGAATGTTAAACTTTGAGTACTGAAGTCAACCCCTTTTAAGTTTGCTATTCCATCGTAAAAACTTGGGGAGGCAGAAGTTTGAATTTCAATAACATCCATTTTCTCAATTGAGACAGGAGATTTTAAAATACTTTGTTCAACTCTTGAAGCAGAGACTACAACCTCTTCTCCTAAAAACGTCTGCTCCTGCATCCTGACCTCTAAACCATTAGTATTGGCATTAGTAATGTCAACTTCTTCAGTTTGGAAACCAACTATAGAAAAAACCAGAATTAGTGGTGGGTCTTGTTTAATGGAAAGTGAGAACATTCCGTTTCCGTCTGTAGTGGTTCCTATCAATTTATCCTTTACGCGGATATTTACACCCGCAAGTGGCTCTCCGTCTACATCCAGTACCTGGCCTGATACTTCTGTAATTGCTTCTTTTGGCGATAGAGTATTATTAGCCACAGAAACAAACGAAAATACGAGAACCATGCTTAACCCAAGCATATATCGTATCAATTTATTCATAGTTCTAATCCTGATTTATTAATGTTGTAGTCTTTTAAACTTTTTAGTGTCACCGATGAATTTATTAAATGACACACTTTAGCAAAGAAACGTCGGTTTGTCGGATAATGCAAGCGCTTTCATAAATAAAAAATCAAAAAACTGTCTTACGCTTATACATGATTTAATTCATTTTAAATCATTATTATCTGTCTGAATAATTAAAATAATCTCATGTTTAAAAAAACTCGTCTCTCTTTCTTATTTCTTTTTTGTTGTCTGACTATTTCATGTGCTCAGAAAAACAACATTTCATATCTGGCATTAGGAGACTCTTATACGATTGGAGAAGCTGTTTCTGAAGAACAACGATGGCCCGTTCAATTAACTGAAAAACTTAATGAAGCAGGAATTCATGTTGACGATCCTTTAATTATTGCTAAGACCGGCTGGACAACCGATGAGTTGCAAAAAGCAATTGTAGAAAAAAACCCGAAAACTGATTATGACCTTGTTTCACTGCTTATCGGTGTAAACAATCAATACCGAGGCTATCCGATTGATCAATACAAAAAAGAATTTAAAGAATTATTGCTTCAGGCTGTTGCATTCGCTGATGGAGATACCACTAAAGTATTTGTAGTTTCAATACCTAATTATGGCGTAACTCCTTTCGGTATAGAAAAGGGAGAAGAGAAAATAAGACAGGAATTATTGGTTTATGATTCTATTGCAGATTCCATTTCATCTGCATATAACATTCCATTTATTAATATTACACCAATTTCGGAAAAAGCTAAAAAAGATTCATCATACATAGCTTCTGATCAACTACATCCATCGGGAAAGCAATACATTGAATGGGTTGATTTGATTCTTCCGAAAGTTAAATTGATGTTAAATACTAGATGAGGTGCTTATGACTTTACAACTAACAGAAATTAAGCCCTGGGATAATAACTCCTTTTCAAGCCGGCTTACTTTTACTGCATCAAGAGAATATAAGATCGGATGGGTTTGTTATGGTCTATTTTATCTTTTAGCAACCTTCTCCGACGACCTTGGCTTTGGATGGTTTGAAGGTCCGGGATTAATAATTGCAATTGCTTCTTTACTTATTACCATCGTTCCCTATTCAATGACAAAGAATTTTGGGGCTGTTATTTTCGAACAAAATGGATTGCGTTTAGAACCTAAAAAATCTGTCGATGAGTTACCTGATTCTCCTGTCAATCTCACAGAAATGACCGAGATTCAGTTTCACTATGTGTATTCGTTGCGTTTGGTTTCAGCCTATCACATTATTCAATGTGTGTTGCAAGATAAGAACGGTGAATTCTCAAATTTTGGTTTTGTTATTAAAAACAAGTCTCAAGAAAAACAATATCTCGAGTATTTGGATAGTTGGTACAGACAAGGTCTCAATATCAATGAATCAAATAGTCTTGG
Organism: Balneola sp.; assembly: GCA_965215865.1. Taxonomy (GTDB): domain Bacteria; phylum Bacteroidota; class Rhodothermia; order Balneolales; family Balneolaceae; genus Balneola. The sequence goes on along the minus strand of OZ244125.1, from coordinate 1,151,357 downwards.
GCAAAAAACGTTCAAGATAAATCAAGGAAAAAACTATGAAGAAATTCAAAAAATTAAACAAGAGTATGGAATTAGCTGGTAGATCTTTCAAATTTATTTTCTCTTGTTTTTGCCTAATTTTTTTCGCGAATTGTAATACAACTGCCCAATCTGTTATTGAAAATTCTCAAAGGACTATTTCGATTAATATGTCGGCAACTGAATTGATTCCCGCAGATATGATCATCTTCAACATTAATATTAACGCCGAAGAAAAAACACCTGAAACTGCTTTTGAAACGCATAAAAAGCGAGAAGCAGTCTTGGCTACTCTATTAAAAGAATTTGACATCAAAGAAGAGAACATCAACTTCGAACCCATCAGAATAAATAAGCGAACAAACTATAACAATCGCCAGGAAGAGGTTACAGTTAATACTAATCAGCAGGTTTCAGTCAGTTTCTCCGACTTTGAGATCTATGAAAAAATTCAGGTTTCTCTAATTAAAAATGGCTTTGACTCATTTAGTGGAAGTTTTTCTTCTACAAAGATAGGCGAAGGAAAAGAAAAGGCATTGGTTTCAGCAATTCAAAAAGCTAAAGAAAGAGCTGCATTTATCGCTGAACAATCAGGTGTGAAGTTAGGCGAAATTACTACCATCAACTATTCAGAACATCAGGTAAATTATCCGCCTATGGCTATGGAAGCAGATATGGGACGATTTAAATCTGAAGCTCCTTCAATGATGGATTTTGCACAGACTGTTTCTGTTACTTCTAACATTTCAATAGTGTTTTCAATTTCCCGATAAAAGCGTATATCCATACGCTTTTACGGTCTGGTTGTAACTATAACTGTTATTCAGGTTGAACAGCATTTATGACCTCAAAGAACTTCCGGGTTTTGTCGAGGTCATCATCACTATTTAATTCAGCAAACCAATATTGTTCGATTACTCCATTTCTCATCAATAATTGCATTGTTCCCTGACTTTTATGTTCAGCGATCACCCAGTTTGCAATGATGTTGTAATCAAGCCGGTCATCAAACCCGAATTTTTGATTTCTGTCAAATTGGAAAAGGATATCAGGCTTTACTTTAGTGATCGGGTATCCTTCAATCATCCCAAAATCCATGCTTTCATCCTCTGCGTGTCTTCTTACAAAAGATGGCAAAGCTATTGGCCGCTCAGCTTCAGGAAGAGATTTAATCGCTCTTAATCCAAGTAAAGTAGCTGCTTTATGATGTCCGTGATTACCATCAAAAGGCAACATCATGAATACAAAATCATAGTCTTCCTCTTTCATAATATCGGCTAATCGGTTTTCAACAGGGGCAGTATCCCATTTTTCTAAAGTTTCTTCTATATCCTGTGTGTAGTAAAAGTCTTGTTGATCGAAAAAGAAATAATTTCTGATCCCAACAACATCACCACCTGCCATCAACTCTTTTTTTCTGATTCCCGGTAAGTAATCTCTTCCAACTGCTTCTTCATCCAGATCTTTACCGTAAACATAATTACCCAGAGTAGAGTATTTGTATCCACCTTCTCCATTTGTCATTAACGCCAGGTCAACCGTTCCATTCAATAATTTAGTGGTTTTCCAGATTGTTGCTGAAAAGAGTGCGTCGTCATCGGGATGAGCCGTAATTAATAAAATTTTTGGCTGATAATTTAGCGTTGAGTCTTGGGCTGAAACTTTAATAACACTAAGTACAAAAATCAATAAACAAAGCTTCTTCATGTATATTCTATATTAATGATTATGAATTTTGAATAAGTATAATCTTAATTCAAAATTCATAACCCAACATTCATAATTTTAGTTATTCAATATTGGTGCTAGCGTTTCCCACACAGTTTCGGCAACAACTTTATGTCCTTTCACATTTGGGTGAATTTGATCAGGCTGCATGAATTCATCTCTCCCTCCTACTTTATCCAGAATCAAAGGAATCAAGGTGAGATTATTCTTCTCAGCCAGTTCCGGATACAGATCCTGAAATTCCTTAGTATAGTCTGTTCCCAGATTAGGAGGAACCTGCATTCCGGCAATTATGATCTCGATCTCCGGATTTTTTGCCTTAGCTCGATCTATAATCTGCTGAAGATTGTCTTTTGTTGATGAAAGATCTATGCCCCGTAGTCCATCGTTTCCACCTAATTCAAGGATCATGATGTCGATATCTCTTTGTAAAACCCAATTGATCCGTCTTAAACCACCTGCCGAAGTCTCGCCGCTCAATCCACCGTTGATCACTTCGTAATTCAAACCCAAAGAATCTATCTTATCCTGAATGACAGCCGGGAATGCTTGTTGAGGCTGAATGCCATATCCCGCTGAGATGCTGTCTCCAAAAAACAAGATCGACTTTTTCTGCTGAGCCTCTGAACTAATACACATCAAAACAGACAAAACTATTGTAAGTACTACTGATTTCATTCTCACGCTTTCAACTATTAAAAATTTCTTGTAACTCCTAAACGAACTCCAAACTGATTTCTTTCCGTTCCACTTGAAAAATCATTTCGGCTTAAAGTTAATGAACTTTGAAGAGACCATTCATCCGAAAGTGAGTGATCTAGTTTCAAAGCGGCTATTCTGTTCAGGTAAGTTTGCTGAAAAGCATCTTCAACCGTAGAATTTTCTATACTTCTGCCTGCTCCTATAAGTAGTTCTCCAAAACTTTTTGCTGAATTATAGTATCTCCGTAGTGATACTGCTCCTGAAAATGAACTATTCGAGTCGTCAATTAAATAAGAAGGTCTGATCAAAAGCAGATAACTACCGAAGTAATAATTAGCATATAAATTTGCAACAAAAGCATCCTCTCCAGGTACTTTTGTGTATTGGAACCCGGCTCCACCAACTAGTTGGTCAGTAACTGAGTGATAAAAAGCGGAAGAAAATCTCAACTCAGGAAAAAGGTTGGAATTATCAGGTGAAAAACCAAGATTCACATATCCATACGAATTCTCAGAAAATTCTGGATAACCGATAAAAGATAAAAACGTCCCATTCTGTCCTAACCTATCAGCATATTGAAGTCTTGAAATCAGAGTTAAAGAATTCATCCTCCTTTCATATCCCAACTGCACAATATTCCAATTATCGATTCCCTCTACAAAAATATACTCATCTGATAGAATTACTGAATTATTCAGCTCATCTTCCGATTGTGCCATTAATGAGATAGTAGCTAAAACTAAAATGAATACCTGAAGAATTGTTTTTTTCATAAGCCTACTCCATTTATACCTAACCAGAATAAAAATGCTACAATAATATTTATGATAACTAACCAAACCCAATGAGATACCTCTGTAACCTTACGCCATAAACCACTTTCTTTCATGTCCCAACTTTGATCTCCGCGCAGATAGAAAACCAATCCTTTTAACCTCCACCAAGTATGTAACTGACGGTATCCCAGGTTTTCAAATATTGCCAAAAAAATCAGAAGCAACGCATCTTTTACTCTGGGGTATTGTTTATAAGTAAATTCGTCTGTAAAAACTGCGCTTAATGAAAGTACAACTCCTAATAATACCGCTGCGATAAAAAATAATAATGCAAATGTTGAATTCAGTGTTCCCGTGATCATTAGAAACACTATTAACGCATAGCCCAAAAATTCTACTACAGGAGATAACAGTTCGAATAAAAAATAGAACGGAAGACCAATTAATCCTACTGAACCATATTTAGGATTAAAGAGCATTTTTTTATGCTTAACAATAGTTTCAAAAAGTCCTCTTTGCCATCTGTTTCTTTGACTGGAAAGGTCATTCCAAGTAGATGGGACCTCAGTCCAACAAACTGGTTCTGGGAAAAAACGGATGTTATAGTCAATTTTTTTTTCTTTGTGATAGCGATGCAATTTCAACGTGAGTTCAAAATCCTCACCTATTGATTCCACATCATAGCCACCAACTTTCAAAACTGCTTCCCGGTCAAAAACACCAAAGGCCCCTGAAATTATCAATAAGCTGTTAAGTTTATCCCAACCTATTCTTCCGAATAAAAATGATCGTATATATTCTAATACTTGGAATTTTGAGACCAGCTTATCCGGTAGTTGTATTTCTTTCATTGTATTATTTTCAAATGTGCAACCATTTGAAACACGAATAATACCCCCTACACCTATTGTTTTATCATCCTCAATAAATGCTCTTAGCATTTTTCTGAGCACATTTTGTTCCAGCCATGAATCAGCGTCAATAGTACAGATCAAATCTTTATGAGCCGCATTTATACCTGCATTTACAGCGTCCGCTCTTTTTCCGTTTTCTTTATCTAAAACAATCAGATTATCATGTATTTTTGATCTGTAAACCTTTTTTATTTTTTTTGACGGTACTCGATCCGGTATATAAAGATCTGATTCTTCTAACTTGTACTCTTCAATCAACATCTGAAGCGTATTGTCAGTACTGCCATCATTTGAAACAATTACTTCAAAATCATTGAAGTCTACCTGCATCAACGATCTTACATTTTCAATAATATTTTGCTCCTCGTTATAAGCAGGTACTATAATACTTACTGATTTGTAAAGCTCTGATCTTAGTAGTCCCTTACTCTCATAAGCTATTCTTTGGCGGTTAAATAATTTCAGGTAGAAAAAAGAAATTATTACAAGAGTTAGATAAACTCCATTGATGATCGCAAAATAAATTAAAACGAAATCACTAAACGATTCTACAAAGTTTGAAAAGAAGTTACTATCTAAAAACATAATTACAGCTACATTTAATTCTTAAGGAGATTTACTGTGGGTTCAGAAGTAATTATTTGTTTAGTAAGCTCAGCATCATGCTCAATAATAAAGCTTATCTCTTTTTTCAGGTACTCTGTGGAAGTCTTATATATTTTCACCAGCTCATGAATTGCATTAGAAGTCTTGAATTGCACTAAAGCATTTACAACAGCAATTCTGATTTCTTTACTTGTAATTGAAAACGCTTGTATAACTTCTTTTTCTGCTTTTATATAGCCTGATTTGCCTAGTGCATTAATTAGTGAGGCAACAAAAGATAAATTTCGGGAATCCTGCTCAGTGCCTAATATGAATTTTAAAATTTCATGAAAATAAATAGAAAAGTGATGCTCATTGAATGTTGAAATAATTCGAACCAAAAGTGCTTTCATTTCTAGAGAAATACTTTCTGAGCCTAATAAACTTTGAAAGCATTTTTCTTTGGACTCTCTTGATACGAAGTCATTATTCCAGTATTCCCAAAGTAATTCAACAACTGTATACCTACAATCTTCTGCTCTTTTACAACTGAATATCAAAGTTTTCTCGTGAAGATGACTTTTTTTAGATGCAAGTATTACCAACGCACCTGCATGTGACAGATAATGAAGTCTGTGCTCAAGCAACTTTAATACTTCTGCTTCCTCATCATCAGGCAAAGTGTGAATATCTTTTAGATACAAAAGCCCTTTAACCTTTTTTCTGTTATTAAAACTATTCAGATAGGATAAATAATGCTTTCTGATTTGTGGGTGATTTAATATTCCTTCTACCTTCTTCTCTACTTCTCCCTCAACTTCTTCAAGAAGGTCTTTGCATATTGCATTCACTATAGAAACGTGTTTTGGGGTTTTATTAAGCTTCTCGAACAAAACATTGCTTTTCTCTTCATCATGCATTGCTTCAAAAATCAGTTCTGAATATGCTGCTTTAAGTTCCTTAAAAGCTTTTTTGTCCCTTAAAGTTAAATGCCGTGATATCAGAATAAGCAATCCAAGGTACAGGCCTGTGGCAGCTATAACTACCAAGACAAGTGCCAGTAACATAAATACTTCTGATTCAGAATAATTAATACCTACCCCTTTTTTTATATCATTCTCTTACTTTTTCTACCCTGAAAAGCAGTTCACTTATATTTACCGGTTTTTGAATAATGTCATCAACTTTAAGTGATTCCAGCTGTCTGATATCCACATCATTTAGCTTTTCTGACAGAACTATCACTCTTGTATCTTTAAAGCTCGTTGTACTTCTAAGTTTTTTTATAAACTCAATTCCGCTAATTCCTTCCATTATCATATCCATGATAATAAGGTCAGGTTTGGGATTATCTGATTTTAATAATTCAACCCCGTTTGTACTATGGGTTACAGAAAATCCCTTACGTTCTGCTAGCTCAAAATCCAACAAATTCAAAAGCATCTCGTTCTGATCTATAAGAACAATGTTGAACTTGCCCGGCAAGCCCTTATTTGGTTTTTTTATTTCTAACTTCTTAGCCAACATTACGTAATCATGTTTTAAAAATGTAGTTAACCTACTACCTTTATACCATTAAATACGAATTTGTTCCTGTTTCGGATGTTCTGAGTGATTAATATTAATTAATAGCTGGAATGAATAACATTTAAATAATTGTTGCTTAAAAAAAATTATAGCCTGTGAATCATATTCTTAAACTCAACAAATTAACCCGTCAATTTAAAAGCGGAGACAAAACACTTACCGTTGTAGACAATGTAACTTTCGAAATTGAAGAAGGTATCTCTTGCGCAATTGTTGGACCGTCAGGAAGTGGGAAAACAACTTTATTGGGATTATCTGCAGGATTAGATCAACCTACATCCGGAGATGTCACACTAAACGGAATCAATTTAAAACCTCTTAATGAAGACCAAAGAGCTGAAGTTCGCAATCAACATGTCGGATTCGTTTTTCAAACATTTCAGTTAGTTCCTACCCTTACAGCCGTTGAAAATGTTATGGTTCCTTTAGAGCTACGTGGCGAAGCGACAAATCAGGTTCGTGAACGAGCGATTGAACTTCTCGAGGAAGTAGGCTTAGGGGAACGTTCCCATCACTACCCTACTCAACTCTCAGGTGGTGAACAACAACGAGTTGCAGTAGCAAGAGCTTTTATTAATAATCCGAAAATACTTTTCGCTGATGAACCAACAGGAAATCTGGATTCTGAAACCGGTGAACATATCGAAAATCTGATTTTCGACTTGAACAGAAAACAAGGCACAACACTGGTATTGGTTACGCATGATCTTGACCTTGCGGATAAATGTGATCGGGTAATAAAATTGAAAAATGGAGAGGTCGATTCTGATGTCTTTAAATCATCAGGGGAAGCCGTAGCGTGAATAAATTATTCTGGATCTTTAAAATGGCGTGGCGTGATTCCCGCTCCAACAGAAAGAAATTATTTCTTTATCTGGCAGCAATAATCGTTGGTGTAGCTGCTCAAGTGGCGATCAGCTCCTTCAGGGAAAATCTTAATGACAGTATAAATGAGCAATCAAAAGAATTGCTTGGAGCCGACCTTGAAGTTGAAAAAAACTCCCCGTTCCACGACGAATTGGAGATTTATCTCGATTCCTTAGGTGGAGAACGGTCGGATGCTTTAAGTTTCACTTCAATGGCTTACTTCCCTAAATCGGGGACTACAAGACTTTCTCAAATAACTGCCTTGGAAGGCGATTTTCCTTATTACGGCGAGCTTAAAACCAATCCACGATCAGCTTCTGATACCTTTCAAAAAACTGCAGGAGCTTTGGTTGATGAGCCCATTTTACTTCAATTCGGATTACAACCCGGTGATTCTGTTAAGATAGGTTTAATAACATATGAAATAGCAGGCGCTTTGCAGGAAATTCCCGGTCAACCGGTTGCTGCTTCCTTTTTTGGTCCAAGAATTTATATTCCCAAAGAGAACATCGAAGCAACAGGGCTTCTTCAACGAGGAAGTCAGCTTGAGTATATTTCTTATATAAAATATCCGGAAGGGACAGATCCAATTCTTGTAGAGGCAACTCTAGATGCCATGAATGATTCTGTACGTTTTGGTTATGATGACGTAGCCGAACGAAAAGAAGAAGTTGGCGAAGCTATTCTGTATTTATCGAACTTCCTTAACTTGATTGGCTTTATAGCATTGCTACTCGGCGGTATTGGTGTTGCCAGCTCTATATTTGTCTATATCCGGCAAAAGATAAGTACAGTAGCCGTTCTGCGTTGTGTTGGAGCTTCTTCTAATCAGGCTATGAGCATTTATTTGATCCAGGCTGTATTCATGGGATTTATAGGGTCTTCAATCGGTGCTCTTATTGGCTCATTGATTCAACTGTATCTACCTGTTTTGGTACAAGATTTTGTTCCCGTTGATATAGAACTAGCACTATCATGGAGTTCAATTTTTATTGGAATAATTACTGGGGTCTCCATTTCTCTTATTTTTGCCCTTTTTCCGCTGCTTGCTGTTCGTAAAATATCTCCGCTTTTTACTCTGCGCTCAGTTGACATAAACCTTTCCAAACTCCTTAGCTGGATAACCAGATTTTCTCTATTTGGTTTGATTGGTGTCTCTGTTGTTGGTTACGCATGGTTAATGCTTAATGATATTCTGGCAGCTATTTTCTTTACTCTCGGGCTCGTTTTCTGTCTTTTGTTATTATCAGGAATTGCTTTTTTAATTATGAAAGGAGCACAGAAGTTTAACCCTAAATCTTTTGGTTATGAATTCAGACAGGGATTGGCAAACCTGTATCGCCCGAATAACCAAACCTCTACTTTGCTTCTCACTTTTGGGCTGGGAGTAACATTAATAAGTTCTCTTTATCTGACGCAGGACATGCTTTTGGGAACCATTAATTTCGATGATGGTCAAGATCTTCCAAACCTTGCACTTTACGATATTCAGTATGATCAGAATGAAGGCATAAACAAGATCATTCTGGATAATGACATGGAATTGCTTCAAAATGTGCCCATTGTAACTATGCGCCTACAGTCCATTAATGATACTACCGTTGCCGAATTTATGGCTGATTCAAGTCGTAAACCAAGAAGCTGGGCATTGAATCGCGAATACCGATCTACTTACAGAGATTCTCTGATTTCTACTGAGACAATTGATTCCGGAATATTTGTAGGAACCGTTACAGATCCGGAAGACCTTGTTCCTATTTCTGTCTCCACTGATTTAATGAACGATTTAAATGCTCAGGTCGGCGACACCTTAATCTGGGATGTTCAGGGAATTCCAATTTCCAGCTTTATCGCCGGAACAAGAACTGTTGATTGGCAAACACCGCAACCTAATTTCTTCGTGGTTTTCCCAACAGGAGTACTTGAGCCTGCACCACAATTTTTTGCAACAACATTAAATACTCCAAGCAGAGAGGCTTCTTTAGAATTGCAGCAAAAAATCGTTCAGGCTTACCCGAATGTATCCGCTATTGATATAGGACAAGTACTTGAAACCGTTCGTGATTTCATCAGTAAAATTACATTTGTAATACAGTTCATTGGTTTGTTTAGCATTATTACGGGTTTGATCGTGCTGGCCGGTTCGGCTGCAACGAGCAGATATCAAAGAATACGAGAAGCTGTTTTATTAAGGACATTAGGTGCCAAACAAAAGCAGGTTATCAAAATACAGGTCATTGAATATGTATTTCTGGGAATTATGGCGGCTCTAACCGGTCTCACTCTTTCTGTTGGAGCCAGCGCCCTGTTAGGGTACTTCTATTTTGATATAGACTTTGTACCGAACTTTGCCATTCTGGGAATTGAGACTCTGATACTTATTGGTTTGGTTCTCACCATCGGGTTACTGAATACCAGAGGAATTCACACTCGCCCGCCTTTGGAAATATTACGGGATCAGGCAGCTTAGCATTAGATGATATCTTGAGAAGATGTTAATAAATGGAACTCATAGGTTTAGAATGAGTTCCACTATGTAAATAATACTAACAAAACATTTGAAATGAAGACATTATCCAGATTAAGTATTTTTGCACTCATATTAACTTTGCCTTTTTTAGGCTGTGACAGTATCAGCAAAACCGCAAAAGGAACTGCAATTGGTGCTGCTGCAGGAGCTCTTGCAGGAGCGGTAATAGGTAAAGCTGCAGGTAATACTACGAACGGAGCAATCATCGGTGCTGCAGTAGGTGGCGCATCAGGTGCAGCTATAGGTAATTACATGGACAGACAATCCAGAGAACTTGAAGAAGATCTTGAAGGAGCAAAAGTTGAAAGAGTCGGGGAAGGAATAAAAATTACTTTTGATTCAGGAATCCTTTTTGATGTTAATTCCTATCAGCTTAAAGATGCTTCAAGAGAAAATATCGCCGAGCTATCTGAAATTCTACAAAAATATGAAGACACTAATATCATGTTTTCCGGATATACAGATAACACAGGTAGTGAAGAATATAACCAGAAGTTGTCTGAAGACAGAGCAAAGTCAGTAGCAGAATACGCTGCCTTTACAGGTGTGGATGCTGAAAGAATGACTATTATAGGCTATGGAGAATCAGATCCTGTAGCTGATAATAGTACAGCAACCGGTCGCCAACAAAACCGAAGAGTTGAAATAGGTATTTGGGCAAATGAGAAGCTCAAAGAAGCTGCTGAGAAAGGAGAAATAGAATAACAGATTTAATTTTTCTTTATTCATCCCTGCACATTTTTATGTGTGGGGATTTTTTTTGCTTACTTTCTGAAGAATTAAACAAATATCTATGAGTATTAGAAAAAAATTATCTCCTGTTAGGATCAAAAATAAGTTCTTCAGAAAAGAGATCGGTAGTGCTCCGGGGACCCTAACTCACATTGGGGAGAAAAAACTGGAAGATATAATCATTGAAATACATGATTACAGTAATACTCACCTAGATATAAAAAAAATTTCCTCTATAGAAGAATGTAAGCCTTATGTTAATACTTCAAACCCGACCTGGGTTCAAGTTAAAGGCTTACATGATATTGAATATCTGAAGCAGCTCTGGGACGAATTTAATTTCCATCCTCTTATTCAAGAAGATATCCTTAATACTACTCAACGTTCGAAAATTGAGGATTACGGAGAGCAAATTTTCATCGTATTAAAAATGCTCTACATGGAAGATGGAATTCTTCATCAGGAACAGGTTAGTATTGTATTTACTGAAAAATTCATCTTTTCATTTCAGGAATCCGAGCGTAAAATATTTCTACCCATCAAAGAACGCCTTGCAGTAGAAAATACACGTATGCGTAAAGGCGGGCCTGATTATATGTCTTACGCTTTGATGGATATCATTATTGATTACTACTTCGCTGTTCTCGAAGAATTAAATGAGAATATCGAAATAATTGAAGAGGAACTCTGGTCGGGTGATGACAGCAATGCTTTATCTTCCATTCACAAAATAAGAAGACAGCTTCTTCAATTCAGGAAAAGTATCTGGCCCTTAAGAGACAGTATAAACTCACTCACCAGAGATGAATCTCCGCTTGTAAAAGACGAAACCAAGCTGTTTCTCAGAGACGTTTCTGATCACACTTTACAGATTGTAGACAGTCTTGATAATAACCGTGAAATGGTTTCCAGTTTGCATGATATGTATCAAACAAACATCAGCAACAGAATGAATGAGGTGATGAAAGTGCTTACCATCATTGCCACTATTTTTATACCTCTTACTTTTATTGCCGGAATTTATGGAATGAATTTCGAGTACATGCCGGAACTGGGTTGGCAGTATAGCTATCCTATCGCATGGGGTGTAATGATCTTGGTTACCATTGGAATGGTTATATACTTCAAGAGAAAAGACTGGATGTAAAGGAAATTGACTCCTAAACATTTCTCAAAAAAGAGACCGTAAGTCGTTCAAAACTAACGGTCTCAACTAACTACGGAGGTATTTGGGTAAATTCTTGTCAACCAATTAAAAACTAAACTTGAGTCCAGCATGAAAGTTTATTCTTTCAATGCTTTTTAATATTTCGCTTTTAGTTACTTGACCTGAATCATTAAAAAACTCATATAAGATAGAACGGTCGTCACGATTTGAATATTGCCCACTTAAATTTAAATCAATATTGTTCGACAAAGGAAATGATAGCCCTGCAGAGTACACAACTTCTTCAAAGGTAAAGACATTCTCTTTCTCAGGATAAAATTCATATCCACCAAATAGTTTAGCTTGATTCGAAAATAAATAAGAAGCACCAATTTTCAGATTTACAACATCATTATATGTATCAGAAATTATAGAATTTATAGCTTCTTCATCATCCTTTAGAATTGCAACTTCACTTGGTTCCATATCTCCTGTATCAATAGTAAAATCAATCTTAGTAGAGCTGTAACTGATATATTCCGCCGATGCCGAAATGCTTAAGTTTCCTATATCTTGTAAGGTTGCTCCTATCTTAAATTCTGCAGGTTTAGTAACTGCATACTTGAATTCACTGCTCAACGAAGTTGGGAAGTCATCGGAATCTTCTGTAAAAGTACCATCATCGAATTCTGTCTCAATAGCTGAAAAGTAATTTTCTGTTACAAACAACTTTGAGGGAAGAGCTAAACTTGCTCCAATGTTAAGAGATGGATTTACCTCATATATAAATCCTGCACGAGCGATAAAACCATAATATTCTGTATCTAACCTTTCAGTAAGCTCAATAGAATGTATATCTGTAGAAGGATTAGATCCACTGGCAGGAATAGCTCCATCAGAGTATAAGTTTGTTTCATCTAATTCCTGGAAACTACGATCATAGTTTATTGAACCTGTAAGAAACCCTAAAGAAACACCTACTAATAAATTCTTACGAAATTCAGTAGCTGTAAATACTGATATATCACTTGTATTTTTTGTATTAGAGATGTCAGCGAATTGGCTAATCCCATTAAAACCTGATGGTCTGTCGTCTACTCTTAAAATAGACACTATCTCATTACTCGTCTCATTCCTGAAATCAGTCGCAAATGCATTAAATGCTATATCTTCGTACCCACTTCCTTGATTGGCAAAAGCATCTGTTATAGAACTTGAATTATTGAAGCCATCAATAAAAGACTCATCATTCACTACTGAAATAATATTATACCCACCTCCAATTACAAAACTTCCCTTTTCTGTTGGAACTTTGTATACAAGTCCAAGATTTGCAAATTCAGTATTTGAATATTCATTATTTGTAGAGTTGCCCAAATAAATATCTTCTTTATTATTACTTTGGTTTAACCAACCAATACTATAAAAGCTTTTATCAGATAATGCCATTGCAGCCGGGTTATCTAGAAAGCTTCCGAATCCATTAAAGCTTGAAACGGAAGGGATTACTGCAGACTGAGCATCACCGTTTGTATTGATAGTGCTCATTTGGATTGCCAAACTTTGATACGATATGGGCGATTCACCATCCTGAGCGTGAAGATGCACAGACACACTGATTCCAATAAAGAAGAGTAATATTCTTTTCATCCTGATGAATTTAAAATAGTTAATTTAATTGCCTCTCTTCTTACTCGAAGAACTTTTTGACCTTTTACTGGAACTCTTTGATTTCTTAGAAGAAGAGCTTCCTGAAGATCTCTTCACGCCAGAGGAACTTCTTGATTTGCTCCCCGAAGATTTAACTCTTGAAGATGACCTGGATTTTGAAACTCCACTACTTCTTTTAGATGAAGAACTAGAACTTCTGACGTTGGAAGAACCCCTGCTCCGTTTAGAACTTGAACTTCTTTTAACAGAACCTGAAGAACGGCTACGTTTCGAATCAGAACCCACTCTACTTCTTGTATTTCCGGAAGATGAACTACCTCTTTTTGTTACATTTGAAGACCTTACTCTTGAAGAAGTTCTTGTTCTTGAGTCAATACTTCTGCCTCTTTTTGTAACTTCCGATGAAGATCTGCTTCTTAAAGAAGACCCACGTGTACGATTGTCGTTCTTTTGGGTTAACCCACTACTTCTTGGACCATACGAGTAATTTCTACTGTTTCTTCTGCTATTGTTGTAATAATAGTTATTTGTATAGCCATAATAATAATGATTACTGTAGAAACCGTAATTAAGATAATATGGATGTCCATAACCCCAGGCTGTGTAGTAATACGGCCTATGGTATCCAAATCCGTAATGATTACTATAAACATCCCAGCCTAATCCGAATCCAGCTCCAAAAGTATAGTAAGAATTATGTCTTAAATTCCAATCGTAGTACCAGTGATGTCCATAAATCCGAACCCATCCATATCTTAAGTGAGTGTAATAATATTCACTATCCCAACTACCATCATCGTATCCATCATAATAGCCTTCCTGATAACCGTCTTCAAATCCTTCGTCATAGCCATCCCAATAAACACCTTCGAAGTTGTTATCCTTATACCATTGTTCTGCATCATAATCTTTGTAGTATAGTCCGGCTTCTTCGGCTGAAACATAGTCATCATCCTGAGTTTGTGAAGAATAGCTATATGGCTTCGCTGTTTGTTCTTCATCATCCCAATAATAACCAGCTTCGGAAAGTTCATCATCATTCCATGAATAATATTTAGAATTCCTGTTTGAATCAGAAGAGTATCGGTCGATGCTGCTGAACTGAGTATAGCAACCTGACAAAAACAAAGAAGTGGTAATTATAATGGAAAGGGATAATATATTTGAGCGTTTCATAAGACATCCTCATTGGAATATTCAAATTTCAATACAAAAATGCAGCTATCAACCCACATATTAAATCACATGATAATGTTACTCTGACTAAATTTCTCCGCGTAGTGATTTTGCGATAACTTCCGCTTTAGAGTTTACATGTAGTTTTTTATATATATTTCTGATATGTGCCCTCACTGTATCGATAGAAATATCAAATCTGTCTGCGATTAACTTGTAACTTAAACCATCAACCAATCCATTTACAATGTCCTGCTCCCTATCTGTTAGCATACTGTCAGGGTTTTTCTGGGGAGCCTGATCATTGAAATGTGTAATTACTTTTCTTGCTATTTGCGGTGACATTGGAGCTCCGCCTTTCAATAAATTATCTATTGATTCTTTGATTTCCGGTAAAGAAGTATGTTTTAATAAATATCCTGAAGCTCCTGCTTTTAATGAATCAAATATTTTATGAGAGTCATGGTAAATAGTCAACATGATGATATCTATATCCGGATATTTTGATTTAATGATCTCCATTCCTTTAATACCGGTCATTCCGGGTAGTTGAATATCCATCAATAAAACGTCAGGAGCCTGATGCTTCTCCAAATATTCAAGCATCTCTTCTACACTGTCTTTCGCAACCGGGCAATCCATATCCTCCTGCATATCAAGATAACGCTGTATTAAATCTCTGATTTTTATATTGTCTTCT
Organism: Balneola sp.; assembly: GCA_965215865.1. GTDB lineage: Bacteria > Bacteroidota > Rhodothermia > Balneolales > Balneolaceae > Balneola. The sequence goes on along the minus strand of OZ244125.1, from coordinate 1,136,224 downwards.
ACTATTCCAATGATAGCCATGTTTGGTGCCCTTTTAATTGCTATTTAATTTTCCGGATACTAAAACAGTAAAGCCATTTTTCGTTGAAACATCAATATCTGATCCAATTCTTTTTGCCCGCATAACCATGTTACGTAGTCCGTGTCCTGTTTTCTTAGTCCCTGCTCCTGAAGTGCCGTTATCGTGGATTTGAAATTTAAAACCTCCATTTTCTGTTCTCATAGAAATATCAACTTCATCACCATTAGAGTATTTCGATATATTATTAACAGCTTCTTTAAAGATCAGGTACAGATTTTCTTTAACAGGAACTTCTAATTTATTCTCCATTTTAAGATCTTCAAAATTATAGCTTACCTGAAAATTTTTCGGTTCCAATACGTTTAATATATAATCCTGCATTCGATCTGTGAGGTCTCCAAGGGTATCATTTCTGGCGTCAATAGACCATACTATATCATCCAGACTTGTTACAATTTTCCTGCACTGTCTTCCAATTTGCTCTAAAGACTGTTTGAATTCAGGATCAATTTTACTAGCCTGAAGAAAATCGGATTGCAATGCTACCTCTGTTAAACTTGCTCCAACATCATCATGAAGATCACTGGCAATTCTGACTCTTATCCTTTCGATATCAATTAGTTTTCTGGCTTTATAGTAATTATAGAACAACCAAATAATACCTACCAATGTCACAATAACCAGTGTAATAAACCACCATTGCATCCAAAAAGGCGCGTATACTAAGAAAGTGATCTCTGTTTTTTCATCACTCCATGAGCCATTTGTGTTTCTGGCATGAACTGTAAATGAATACTCACCATTTGGTAAAGAAGGATATTTCACAACTCTGTCAGTAGTTCTTTGCCAGGCAGGATCAACACCCTCCATTTTATACTCATAGACAACTTGATTCGGAGCAGTAAAATTGATCCCTGAATAAGCTATTTCCACATAGTTCTGGTCGTAGTTTAAATTAAAATGGTTCTTGCCTTTATGTGCTCTTCCTGATGTTACCACCTCATCGATTTTTACTTTAGGGGAAAGTGGGTTTCCCTTATAATTTTCAGGGAAAAAGTGACTTACCCCTTCCACGGTTCCGAACCAAAGATGTCCGTTACTATCTTCGTAAACAGCACCAAGATTCATTTCATCAGAAACCAATCCTTGTTCCTTTGTAATCAACTGAAATGATTGTTCTCGTTCATTCGGATTGTCGCTGAAATAACGATCCGCATCGAATTTCACTACTCCATTATTTGTTCCCACCCAAATTGATCCGTCTCTACTCTGGTGAATAAAATAGCATACGCGATTCGGGAGGCCGTCTTCTGTAGTTATGCTTTGAAACTTCAGACCATCAAACCACGCTATTCCACCAAAAGTTGAAGCCCAAATTCGACCCACATCATCTTTAATTACCATCATAACTGCGTTATTCGGAAGTCCTTCCTGAATTGTAAAATTCTCAACTTCCCCTTCAAAATAACGGCTTACACCGCCATAAGTAGCAATCCACATACTGCCGTCATCCCCTTCAACAGTTCCAAGAACGGTATTATCCAATAGTCCATCGTCTGTTGAGATCAACCTGAATTCTTTGCCATCGTATCTTACCATTCCGTCATCATAGGTACTGATCCAGATTATACCTTTTGAATCTTCGTATACCTGACGGACTTTTCGATAAGGAAATTCATCCTCACTCAGAATAGTTAACACCTCATTTTCCAGATAGGCAAGCCCGTTTCTCATTCCAATCCAAATACGACCGCTTGAATCTTTGTCCACAGAAAATACTTTATCGTCTAATAAACCTTCTTTTAGACTCATGGTTGTGAACTTCCCATTTTTCAAAAGGCTTAAACCCCCACCATAAGTTGCCAGCCAGATTTCTCCATTTTCACCTTCAGTAATTGATGTAACAACATCATTCGCTAAACCATCCAACATTGTATGATTTTCAAAATAGTCGCCCAGAAATAAGTTTGCTCCACCACCAAATGTTCCAAACCATAAATTCCCCTCTCTGTCTAGAGCAGAAGAGTAGATAATGTTATTAGACAATCCATTTTCTGAAGTAAAATTCTTGAATGAACCTTCATCAAAAACACTTACTCCACCTTCAGTTCCTACCCAAAGCCTTTGGTTTTTATCGAATACCATAGTTTGGACACGCACATTATTCAATCCTTCATTGTCATCATAAGTAATAAATCTGCCATTATTATAATGAACCAAACCTTCTCTTGAAGCTATCCAAAGCTGATCATTTTCATCGAATGTTATATCTCTGATACGGTTTTCCGGCAAGCCATCAGCCGTGGTAAAAGTTCGTATATTTCCATTCTCTAATTTTGTTAACCCTCCCCTTGTTGCAAACCAAAGTACACCATTAGCATCTTCTTTAATTCTGCGGATTCTGTTATTCCTGAAACCCTGAGAAATTGAGTATTGATAAAGTTCTCCGCTTTTTTCCAGAACCCATGCTCCGTCACCGTCTGTTCCAAACCACATATCTCCGCCTGAATCTTCGTAAATGCTTATTACTCTTTGGTTCTTAAGTGCTTCCAACTCTTCAGCAACATAAATGCTATCATCGAACCAATAATTAACTCCAAATTCTGTACCAATCCAGATCTTCCCTTCCGAATCTTCAAAAAGAGAATGAACTTTACTACTATTCAAACCCTGATCTTCAAAGTAATTTTGAATGGTAATTCCATCAAACCGATTTAATCCATACCCTGTTGCCAACCAAAGAAAACCCTCACTATCCTGGATTATTTCATTTACTACTGACTCGCTTAATCCATCTTCAATTGAGTACGTTCTGAATGGATACAATTGTCCCATTACAGTAATGCTGCAAAATATTAAGATAAATAAAAGGGAAAGTGTATTTTTCATATGTGAAATGTAACGCAAAACAAGGCAGAATAGTAACCGGTAATTATAATTCTTTCTTTTTTTAATGAATTCCCAACACAGAAAAGTTGATTCTGATTTAACCGTGACCACTAAAAAGGGTCATTCTAAAAGTATTCTGAATCTATTAAACAAAACCGTTCTTGGAACTCCCGGCAAGCTTAGGTACAGGCATTTTCAAACCAATCTACACGATGAAAAGATTTCGGATATAACTTTTATCCAGATTAAAAAAAGAGAAAGGGTTTTAGGTACTGCGGGATTTATCGAAAGGAACATCACATTTAATTCCACTTCTCTGAAGGCACTTTATGTAAGGTACCTCTCCGTTTATAACCCTCTAAAAAAGCAAAAGCGCAAAAGATCAAACGTACCAACTCAAAAGAAACCTAACGTATTAAGAAGCAATATTGAAAAAATATTCCAGAAAGAGCTTCAAAAGCCTTTTTTAAAAGCTGATCAAAAAGGACTTTATTATGCGTATGTAGAAGCTGATAATTCACTTTCAAAAGAACTGTGTGAGTCTTTTGGTTTTAAAGAAATCAGAGTAATCAATACTTTTCTTTTCAGTCGTTTTTTCCCAAAAAACCGCGATGAAGTTGTAGCATTGGATAAGAATAAGCGTGAGTCTTTTAGTAGCTCTTTGCGACATTTCTATAACGACCATAATTTTGTATTTACTGACTCTTTAGAAGATTATGGGACTTGTTATGTGTATAAACAGAATGGTGAAGAAATTGCGGGAATCAGGGCAATCCCTGTCCATTGGGAAATTGTTGAAATGCCCGGCTGGAAAGGATTTATGATGCTAAAAGTTTTGCCTAAAATTCCTTTTTTTAAAAGACTTTTTAAACCGGACAGACTCAAATTTTTAGCCTTTGACTCTCTATGGTATAAACCCGGACATGCTAATAAGAACCAAAACCTTATGGAGCATGCATGTTCGGATCTGGGTTATTTTATGGGAATTATATGGCAAGATGAAAAATCCAATACAGCAAAATCTTTGGTTACAAAAAATAAACTTGGTTTACTTCATACTATCAACGGAGTCGTAAAAGCCAATCTGATGGTCCGTGATATTGATATGAACTCAGAAGATTTCTCTGAATTAAAAGACAAACCAGCTTTTGTCTCTGCGTTTGATATGATTTAAAACGAATATTTATTTCAAAAAAAGCCTCACTCAAAATTAATTGGTGAGGCTTGAAATTCTTTTAGAGTTGTTTACCCTAAATAAGCTCTAAGAGCAGCACTTCTGTTATGGTGACGAAGTTTTCTTAGCGCTTTCTCTTTGATCTGACGAACACGTTCACGTGTAAGATCGAAACGTTCTCCAATCTCTTCAAGGGTTAGTGAATGCTCACGACCAATTCCAAAATACAATCTGATAACTTCTGCTTCTCTTTTTGTAAGTTTAGATAACGCTCTTTCGATCTCCACTTTCAGAGATTCGCCCATCAATTCGAAATCAGGATTCGGAATTTCCTCATTTTCAAGAACATCAAGTAGTCTGTTATCCTCTCCTTGAGCAAAAGGTGCATCCATTGAAAGGTGACGACCTGATATTTTCAGTGTATCAGCAACTTCACCCACCGTCATTTCAAGACTTTCAGCAAGTTCATGAGCAGAAGGAATACGTTCGTATTCTTGCTCAAGCTTTGAAAGCTCTTTACCGATTTTGTTTAATGCACCTACACGGTTTAGTGGTAAACGTACAATTCTTGATTGTTCTGCAAGTGCCTGAAGAATAGACTGACGAATCCACCATACTGCATAAGAAATAAACTTAAATCCACGGGTTTCATCGAATCGCTTTGCAGCTTTGATCAAACCAAGATTCCCTTCGTTTATCAAATCACCTAAAGATAAACCCTGATTTTGATATTGCTTTGCTACAGAAACAACAAAACGAAGGTTGGCTTTTGTTAAATCTTCCAGCGCTCGTTGGCTACCTTTCTGTATTTCTTTGGCCAGACGTACTTCATCATCTGGCGTAATAAGTTTCTCTTTTCCAATCTCGTGCAGATAACGATCTAAGGATTCTGACTCACGAGTTGAGATTCCGGAACTTTTTGCCACGGTAAATATATTTGGTGAAAATTAGTACTAAAGCTACAAAGGGCGAGACGTAAATTAAATAAGCTGAATGGTTGCAACCTTTTTTCAAAGCTTCTAAAGTCAACGCTCCTGATGAAAGCAATACCCAATATACGAATTTTTAAGTTCTTTAGTACTTAAAAATTGGAGGTTTTCATACTATTCTCAAAAAGGAATCGCCTTTAAAAGTAGATTCTACTTCAAAGAAATCAGCTGCAGAGACAGCAACGTCCGCAAAAGTTTCCCGAGTTCCAAGATTCATAGATCTGTCTGACGGGTTATCCGTCTGACGAATACTTCCCGGATATACTAACAATGGTACAAACTCTCGTGAATGATCCGTGGAGTTCGAACAGGGATCATTTCCATGATCTCCTGTAATTACTAGGACATCATCTTCCTTTAGCTTTGAAAGAATTGCCGGAAGTGCTCTGTCGAATTCTTCCAGACTCTGAGCAAAACCCTCAGGATCCAGTCTGTGACCATACAATTGATCGGTATCTATCAGGTTTACAAAAACGAAACTGTTCTCTACAGCACTCATTGCGGATAAAAGCTGAGAAATCCCTTCCGCATTGTTCTTTGTTTTGCGATACTGAGAAAACCCTTTTCCTGCAAAAAGATCTACTACTTTACCAATGGAGTAAGTTTTGATTCCATTAGCCTGTAGCACTTCGTTAATATTATTCTCAGGAGGAATTGCAGAATAGTCCTTTCTTTGATCTGAAATTCGATCGTATGGATACGTTCCTGTAAAGGGTCTTGCTATAACTCTTCCAACTTCATGCTCATCAACACAGATTTCCTTTCTGGCGAATTCACACCATTCATAAAGCATTTCAACAGAGGCCACATCCTCATGACAAGCCACCTGAAATACACTGTCTGCAGATGTATATACAATCGGATATCCGGTTTTTATATGCTCTTCGCCATAATCCCGAATTACATCTGTACCTGAATAAGGCAAATTGCACAGTGCTTTTTCGATTCCAATTCCTTTACAGAATTTCTCGATCACATCTTCAGGAAATCCGTTTGGGTACGTTGGAAATGGTTTTTCGAGATGAATACCTGCTATTTCCCAATGTCCGGTTGTAGAATCTTTGCCGGCGGATACTTCCCTCATTTTTCCAAAAGCTGCGGTGGGATTTTCATCTTCAGGAACTGAGGACAATGGAATAATATTTCCAATTCCCATCTTGCCCAGATTCGGAAGTTTACATTGAGTTTCTTCACTCACATTACCAAGCGTGTTCATCCCTTCGTCGCCATAAAGATGAGCATCTTCCTGAGCGCCGACACCTAATCCATCAACTATTATGAGATAAAAATTTCCCATTAAGCTACAACTGCCACCACTTCAGAATCGTTTACAGCTTCCGCATGTGCCTTTTTCGCTTTTGTAAGAACCTGATAAGAGTTTGTGCAATCCTCACTCAGCTGAGTTAATCCGATTTTAAACCTGATATTTATGGTGTGTCCGTTCGAGAGCCTGAGTCCGTGTGCAAGGCGGGTTTTAAATTTTTCAATCCATGCCTCAACAGCGTCTTCTTTATCACTTTGGATGATGAAGCTGTACACGTAATCGGAGTTAAAGCCAATGAATCCCGGAAAACCATATACACTCGGATTCAGAAACCGAACAAAATCTTCCTGAATCTTTTGAAGCTCTTCAAGTCGAAATTTAGTTCGCAAAGCTGAAATATCATCCGGAGAAATCAATCCAAACCATGTTTTGGTTCTGGAAGCACTTCCTGTTCTCTTTAATTCTGTATCTACCGTTGCTTCCCATAATTCCGGCATATATGCATCAAAACTATGAGTCAGAAGATCAGTGGTCATTGACGCTTTATTCAGCGTAGCCTGAATGGTTAAGCTTGCAACACGAACTAAATTTGAAAGTTTATGTTTGGTGGAATCTTTAAATGACAGCGGATCTTCATCACTCACAACTACCACGGCTTGTCTGCGATCATGTATTACGATCGGAATGGCATAACTAGCTCCTTCTGTAATTCCTTCTCCGCTGGAAATTCGCTTGGGGTTATTGTTGAAGTGCATTGAAAATACCGGCTCTCCTTTTTCCAGTGCGTCGTAAGCAACACTTTTGTCTTCAACTTTGAGTCCAATTTTACCCGGTTTAGCTGACTTTTCTGAATTCAAAACAACATTCCAGGTATCCATTCCATGACAAAGCAGTGAAACATTTCCCTTGGGAATACAACTTTGCATTTCATTCAGCATGGTTTTCAAAATTTCTACTTTATGCTGACGAGGATTGAACTTCGAAAGAGATTTTTCATACACTTCCCATTCTTTCTGTTGCTCATGCAGATCTACCACTTCCAGATAGGTATCCAAAACATTTACAAGAGCATTATTATATGAAAGAATCTGATCTTTGATCCGTTCTACTTCAATATCCAGATCGCTTTCAAGAACTGTAATTGCTACTGTTTCTCCTTTATTCCTGAATGGTACCAACACCATGGTTTTCGCCTGCACAAAGTCGAAATAATGCATCAACTTACCTTTGGCAATATCTTCACCTACTTTAAGAACCGTAATTTCTTCGATCTCTTTATAGTCGTTTAGAAAATGATGATCAAAATTCACACGATCCTGAAACATCACATTTGGCAAAACTGTGCTGTTTGTTTCCCAAACAAATTGTTGTCTGGAATGATTTACCCAGCACATGTACGTAAGTTGCACTCTGGTTGAAGTTCTCAACAAGTGTACCAGATCTTCCATGATCTGTTTAAATTCCCGTAGTGCTTTATCCTGCCTGTCTAATGCCATCTAAATTCTGTAGAATAAATTCCAAATAACAAATTACAATGTAACAATTGATTTTTGTTCTTTGAAATTTGTTTGTTATTTGTTTTTTGAGATTTGCTCGTTCAGAGCTTCTGCTTCTTCGATCATCATCTCAAGCGATGTCAGCCCTTTGTTCCAAAAATTCGGATCAGTGATATCCAGTCCCATTTTTGCTACTAGTTCATGTGGCCATTCTGATCCACCTGCGCTAAGCAGTTCCATATATTTATCAGCGAAACCATCAGGGCGTTCTGTAAATTCCTGATACAAAGCCATCACCAACAACTCACCGAATGCATACGCATACACATAACCCGGAGTGTGTAAAAAGTGAGGAATGTAGCTCCACCAAATTCCGTATTCATCCGTCAAAGTAACCGAATCACCGTATAATTTCTCTTGTTGCTCCATCCACAATTCTGAAAAGCGCTCGGTTGTTAATTCGCCTTCTTCTCTTCGGGCAGTATGGATAGCATCTTCAAATCTGTTCATAGAGATCTGTCGGAATACCGTTGCAATGGTATCGTCAATTTTACCTGTAATGAGTGCCAGCTTTTCTTTCGGATCTTCGATCTCCTTCAGCAATTTCTGGAAAACCAGCATTTCACCAAAAACTGAAGCCGTTTCTGCAGTCGTAAGCGGTGTTCCGGCCTGCAACGGACCTTGTTGTCTTGATAGATATTGATGAACTCCATGTCCCAATTCATGAGCCAATGTCTGAACATCTCTGATCTTTCCATCAAAATTCATAAATACATATGGGTGAACAGAAGGAACTGTGCTTGCTGAATATGCTCCTCCTCTTTTACCCGGCTTTATAGCTGCATCAATCCAGTTTTTCTCAAAGAACTTTGCGGTGATCTCACCCATTTCCGGATGAAATTTGGTGTAAGCGTCCAACACCATTTCTTTGGCTTCATCCCAAGTAATCGTTTCTTCGTTCTGGATGATAGGTGCATAGCGATCGTAATCCTTCATTTCATCCAAGCCAAGCAAGTCAGTTTTTAACTTGTAGTATCTTTGAACCAGATCGTAATTTGATGTAACTGCTTCAACCAAAGCTTCTACTGTCTCATCATCGGTTTCGTTGGCAAGATTTCTGGATGAAACCCAGCTTTTATAATTTCTGAAACGATCATTGGTAGATTTATCCGCCAGAACAGTGTTAAAAATAAAAGTCAGCGTTCTGCTCAGATCATTAAATGTTTCTGTAAGTGCGGCATGCGCTTTTTTTCTGATCTTTTGATCTCCTTCATGCAATTTACTCAGTGCTTCCTGTTCAGTCAGCGATTCACCGTCAATATGAAATTCAGCTGCGCCGAGGGTTTCGTCAAAGAAACGAACCCAAGCACTTCTGCCGGTCACCGACTTTGCAGACATGATCTGTTCCTGTTGCTCTTCCAGAACATGCTTTTTGTAGCGTCTTGAAGAATCCAGATAATGAGAATAGAACGAAAGTTTAGGATCATTGATCAAAGCCTGTGCTTTCTTCTTATCCACTTTCAGCCATTCTACGTCAAAAAAAACCAGTTTTTGACTAAGCTCGGAAGATAACTCATTCGATTCTTGTACTAACTTTCCGTAATCAGAATTAGAAGTATTGGTACTCCATTGCAGATAAGCGAAAGAGCCTATCTTCCCTCCTTTATCCTGAATAGCTTCATATTCCTGAAGCAATTCTTTAAACTCAACAGCTGAAAGTGAATCTATTTTACCTTTGTATTTATCAGCAAACTTATCAGCAGCTGCCAACACCTCTTTTTTATCTTTTTGTAATTGAGGATCGTCTGAAGATTTGTAAAGATCACTCAAGTCCCAGTTAATTTTTTCTGCGCCGTTTTCAGCCTTCATACAGGTTTTTCTCAAAGATTAAATGTAAGCTTTGAATATAGCAGTTGTAGGATGGGAATTAAAGGGTTAGTTGAGAAACTATTCCTTAAAAATCTTTGTGTTTACCTATGATGATAATCAACAGAAGAAATATCGTTTTTTAAGATTGTAATCCTTAATTTTAAGCGCTTTTTAAATTTTCTTCGATATCGAACAAAATATTTATCAGCATAAACAAACAGATTCATTTAGTTGCATACAAAATCCGCACGAGGTTAACACCCATTGAAATCTCTTGAAGCCGTCTTCGGTCCTAACTCTGCTCTGGTAGAAGAACTTTACGATCAGTATAAAGAAAACCCTAATTCAGTACCTGCGCATTGGCGAAATTTTTTCGATGAGCATGATGGCAAGTCAACCAATGGCTCTTCATCTGAAAGTAGTGCTACTACGGTTGAAGCTCCTTCTCAGCCAAAAGAAAAATCAGCTCCCAAAAAACCGGAGGCAAGTTCAGGCGCTCCCAAAAATGCTGAGCTGGAAAAGATAAAAGGAGTAGCTACTAAGATCGTAGAGAATATGGATCTCAGTTTAGAGGTTCCAACGGCTACTTCTTTGAGAGTGCTTCCTGTAAAAATGATGATCGAAGACAGAACTATCATCAACACTCATTTACTTCAGCGCAATGAACCGAAAGCATCTTTTACTCATTTTATTGCATGGGCTATTATCAAAGCTCTGGATGAATTTCCTTCTGTAAACAATGCTTACCATTTTGATGGTAACAATCATTTTAAAGTTGTTCCTGATCAGGTAAATCTTGGAATTGCGATCGATCTTCCTAATAAAGACGGTACCAGAAATCTTGTAGTTCCTAATCTTAAAGGCGTAAACAAAATGAACTTTAAGGAGTTCCTGCACGCCTACGCTGAATTGATCAATAAAGCCAGAAAAGGTAAACTGCAAATTGACGATTATCAGGGAACAACAATAAGTATCACAAATCCGGGGACTATAGGCACGGTTTCTTCTGTTCCAAGATTGATGCAGGGACAAGGTGCGATTATTGCAACCGGTGCTATCGACTATCCTGCTGAATATCAATCCATGTCGAAAGAAATACTGAACCAACTTGGAATCAGCAAAGTAATGACGGTGACTTGTACGTACGATCACCGTGTTATTCAGGGAGCAGAATCAGGTTCGTTCCTGAAAAAGATCAACGACCTGCTTACAGGACAAGAAAATTTTTATGAAGAAATTTTCAGCGATCTTGAAATTCCTTACGAGCCAATTCCTTATTCAACGGATACTTATTCAGGTCCGTTTGGCGGAAAATCTGACTCTCTGGAATATGACAGACGTGCCATTGGTGTTTGGAGATTGATCAATATGTACCGCATGCGTGGTCATGTTCTTTCTGATCTTGATCCGCTCGGTAAAGACCCTAAATATGTTCCGGAACTGGATCTGGAATATTATGGACTTTCGTTATGGGATCTGGATCGTGAATTTTATTGTGGTGGATTCGGTGGCAAAGAAAAAGCTCCTCTCCGCGAGATCGTAAAACTTCTGCGTGATACTTATTGCGGAAACATCGGTGCGGATTATATGCACTTGCTCGATCTGGAAGAGCGCCGTTGGTTAAGAAATACGATGGAGTCCAGTGCCAATAAAGCTGATCTTAGTAAAGATGATAAAAAGCAGATCCTGCACAAGCTGAATCAGGCCATGGCTTTTGAAGAGTTTCTTCATAAAAAATACATCGGTCACAAGCGTTTTTCATTAGAAGGCGCCGACACTTTGATCCCAATGATTCATTTTATGCTGAACCGCTCTGCTGAAAGTGGTATTGAGAAAGCATTTTTCGGAATGGCTCACCGCGGCAGATTGAATATGTTGGTAAACATCTTGAATAAACCGTACCACAGAGTATTCGCTGAATTTGAAGGCAGTGTGGACCCGGATTCTATTCAGGGTTCAGGCGATGTTAAATATCACCTTGGAACAAAAGGCGTTCACAAAGCTGCAGATGGTAAAGAGGTTAGACTGGAACTAATGCCAAACCCAAGTCATCTGGAGGCAGTTGATCCTGTTGTTGAAGGTGCTGTAAGAGCGATGCAGGATCACTATGATGGTGAAAACGCCGAGAAAAAGATATTACCGGTTCTTATGCATGGTGATGCAGCCTTTGCCGGACAAGGTGTTGTTCCTGAGACATTGAATATGTCTCAACTGGAAGGATATAAAACGGGCGGAACGGTTCATATTATCATCAACAACCAAATTGGATTTACTACTCTTCCGAAAGACGGACGATCTACTGAGTATGCTTCTGATCTGGCAAAAATGATCTTAGCTCCGATCTTCCATGTAAATGGAGATAAACCGGAAGCTGCAGTTCATGCTATTCAAATGGCCGTTGATTACCGACAGAAGTTCGGAAAAGATGTGATCATTGATTTGATCGGATACAGAAAGCATGGCCATAATGAAGGTGATGAACCTGCATTTACACAACCGGGCATGTATAAAGAGATCAACGACCAGCCTCCGGTAAGAGATCTTTACACTCAGTTCTTAGTGAAAAACGGTGAGCTCACAGAAGATGAGACACAGGAGATCTTTGATGAATTTGATAAACTTCTTCTGGAAGCTTTTGAAGATGCAAAAAAATCACCAAATGTAGATATCACAGAAGATATATTCGATCGCACAGAAACAGATCAGAAAAACCGTACCAAGTTTCCTGACACCACTTACTCCGTGGATGAGCTAAAAGACATTGCAGTTAAAATTAATACTGTTCCCAAAGACTTTGATGCAAACCCGAAGCTTCTGAAACAATTAGCGAAACGAGCAGATATCGTTGAGAAGAATGAAAAGAAAATTGATTGGGGTTTTGCCGAAGCACTTTCATTCGGCTCCATTCTGAAATCCGGAAGAACCATTCGTATTACCGGTCAGGATGTGGAAAGAGGAACTTTTTCACACCGCCATTCAGTATTACACGGAACTGAAACAAATCAGACATTCACTCCATTAAATAATCTGTCGGATGATCAGGGATATTTCCATGTTCACAACAGCTTATTGAGTGAATATGCTGCAATGGGTTTTGAATTCGGTTACAGTGCACAAGAAAAAGATGCACTTGTTATATGGGAAGCTCAGTTTGGTGATTTTGTGAACGGTGCTCAGATTATTATTGATCAGTTCCTTTCATCCAGCGAAGCCAAATGGGGACAAACCACTTCATTGGTTTTAAATCTCCCTCATGGATATGAAGGTCAGGGACCGGAGCATTCATCGGCAAGATTGGAGCGTTTTCTTCAGCTTTGTGCCGAGGACAACATGCAGGTAATGAATTTGACTACCCCGGCTCAGTATTTCCATATGTTGAGAAAGCAAACTTTCCAGGAAGCTAAAAAACCGGTTGTCCTTATGACACCAAAAAGCTTGCTTCGTCACCCGATGGCGACTTCAAATACACAGGAACTAGCAGAAGGAAAATTCCAGCCATTTATTTCTGATACTGAAGTTACTGATGCTGAACGTTTGGTTATCTGCTCCGGAAAAGTGTATTACGATCTGCTTAAATATCGTCAGGAAAATGATATAAAAGATGTGGCTATTGCTCGACTTGAGCAATTCTACCCTTTCCCTGATGATGATATTTCGGAGCAGTTGAAAACTTTCAAAAATGTGAAAGAAATTGTTTGGTGTCAGGAAGAGCCTAAAAATATGGGAGCATGGTCATTTGTGGCACCTCGTTTTGTTGAGCTTCTTGAAAAAGGACAAACTCTGACTTATGCAGGACGTCAGGCTTCTGCTTCTCCTGCAGCCGGACAAAAGAAAATACATGAAGCTGAGCAAAATGCTTTAGTTGAAGACGCACTGAAGAGATAGCAACTCAGATCATGTTAAATATTCAAGCCCGATAATTAATTTTATCGGGCTTTTTTTATTTACCATACCCGACTACTAAATTTTCCGAAACTCTGAACTTTATTTTTCGTTTCTATGGCTATGAAAGCAAAAAATTCAATCTATAGTATCAGTACCGGCCTACTTTTTCTTCTTATAATCTCATCCTGCAATTATATATCGAATGTTCATTTACTATCCAGAGGAAGTGTTGAACAAAGTAATTTTCTTGAATCTATTGATTTTGAAAACCGACATGGTCTGATTGTTGTTAAAGGGTTCATGAATGAACATGATGATACGTTAGAATTTATATTCGATACTGGTGCATTCGACAATAAAATCACACAATATTGGGCAGATAATTACAAGCTAAAGGAAAGAGCTACTAAAGATAAGTCTGACTCTCAGGGTAATGCTAATGAGATCTCAATGACTTTGATTGATCAGATATCATTAGGTAATGTTGACTTCAAAAACACTGCAGCAGGCATTATCGAGTTCCCTAAAAATTCACTATCCCCATGTATTGCAGCTGATGGAATTATTGGAGCAAATTTAATTCGTGAAGCAAACTGGAAGATCGACTTCGTTAATAATAAGATCTGGATCACAGATGATTTTTCCAGATTTGATGAATTGGATACAAAGAACATACCCGCTATTAAGTTCAAAAAGCCATTGTTATCAGGAACACCAAAAATTGATATTTCAGTAAATGGACAAGAATTAGGGAATATCCTCTTTGATCTGGGTTCGAACGGAAGCGTGGATTTACCTTTATCATTGAAAAACATAATTTTTGAATCTCAAACCACACAATGGGATACTACTTTAGACAATTCATCTTCAGGAATATGGGGTACTAATTTTGATTCCGTTTTCTCCGTAAAGTCAGACATTAAACTTAACGGCTATGAGTCTACTAATGCAGATTTTAATTTTGCTGAAAAAGGTTTCCCAAAAGTAGGTAATGATGTTTGGGAAAAATACGATGTATACATGAACTATGATAAAAAGCGTATTTATCTTAAACCAAATGCCCGGTTTGACTCCCAAATCAAAAAACAAGATTTCGGTTTTATCCCATACTATCATTCTGATAATGTATTGACGGTAGAAAACTTAGTATTGGGATCACCTGCTCATAGATCCGGTATAAAATTTGGAGACACGATCACTAAGATAGATGGTAAAACTCCGGATCAATTCTATTCTTCATTTTGTGGATACTTCGACTGGGTTACAACTTATTTAAAAGATAAAACCAGTATTCAGATTGAAACAAGAGACTCTGTAATTGAGATTGAAAAGTAGTTTTATTCTCTTCTTGACTCTCCCCTAACGTCATGTACTGTCTTTGGAAAAGATCAGAGAATGATGAGAATATATTCAATTGGAGAACTGGCTAAGCCGTCCGAGGGTTTTCAATTAGAACTCTTAGATATTATGATAAGACAAAGCTTATTGAACGAGCTAAGTATAATTAAAGTAATTAACAACCAACACCAATTATCCAATCACCAAGTTAAATAATTAATTGGTGATTGGATGTTGGATATTCTTATTGGATGCAGTTCTATTTGATAAGAACCATTTTCTTAGTAAGACTCGCTCCTGTTGCTGTTTCCAGTCTGTAAATGTACACACCGGATGCCAGTGAGCTTGCATCAAATCTAACTTCCTGAGCGCCCGCAGTTTGTCTGCCGTTTACTAAGGTTGCTACTTTTCTTCCTGTGATATCATACACACTCAAACTTACATTTGTTGAAGAATCCAGTGTATAACTAATTGTTGTGCTCGGGTTGAAAGGGTTTGGATAGTTTTGATTAAGCGAAACACTTGTCGGGGTCTCAATAATCTCATCTTCATTACTTGTAAGCACTCCAAATTTGAATCTCATCCAAATAGGAAAGTGATCCGAAGTAGTACTTAAGTAACTGCCGACATAAAATGGATTTTCAACTCTTTCTGTGCCTTCAAAATAGTCGTCGCTAAGTTCTGAAGTAAACGTTATATGATCTATAAAAGAACCACTCGATTGAGATCCAAACCCGTTCTCTTCAAGCTTTTTAGTTACGATTGTGTACTCAGGATCATCATCAAAATTCTTATACGGAGAAACATTGTCATTGAACGTAGAATTTACAATTTCATCGTTGTAATCCCCTATCATTATTACATTATCACTGGCTCTGTTTCTATCCAAATACTCTTTTAGTTCTGCTGAAGCAGCTACACGTTGATTGTATGAACTTTGGTCGCCAAAAGCTTTTGCATGAATGTTAAAAGCATAAACTTCCTGTTGTTCATCATTAATATCAGCCGTAAATCTAAACATTAACGGATACCGACCATTAGCCCAATTAGACTGTGTAAATCCATCACTTGATGATAATGTAACTCCTGAAAGAGAATCAATACTGCTTCTTTTAAACAGAAATGCTGTTTCCTGAGTTTGGGAAAATTCTGCGAGAAAACCACCATATCCTTCAAGGCTGTCCACAAGTGCATTAAATCTGTTAGGACTTGAAATTTCCTGCAGTGCATAAATATCTGCATCAATGGTTTCTACCACTGTTATTACATTTCTAAGTTGAAGATCATCATCCTCAGGTCCGTTTCCGGCGTCACCAAACCACTCAACATTCCATGTTACAACGTCTAATGTCTGGTCTTTAGTGATATTATCTCCGGGATAACTTACTTCCTCAACTCCCATATCTTCAGTGAATCTTGGAAGCAGTTGATAAGTCCCGCCAAACTGACCAATTACACCAATTATATTTGCTGACTCAGTTGGAGCAATGGCATCAACGAGATTTGTATTGTTATCTATTCTCATTTCTGCGGTGCCTATTCCATCAGCAATAGCATAGTTTTGATTTCCCTGAAAAGCACCCGAATGATCAATAGTTACATTTTGAACAACCACTAATTGACCTTCGTTAGCTTCCATATTAAGCTGCTCAAGATTTACAATTCGTGGAGTTGCCTCTTTTTTCTCTACATCAAATACTTCAAATACAATGTTATCATCTTCCTCTGTATCTGAGATCTGCAATAAAAAATCTTCGTCAGCGCCGGGCACGCCTCCTTTGAATACTGTAAGCGGTCCCGAAACCTGAATAGAATCTCCAATTTCAGCGGCTAAATGTAGTGGTTCCCAAAAAACAGCGATTCCGGCTGTGCCATCCTGCATATATAATGGTCCGCCAAACTGATTTGCAACAGTAACCCGGCCTGCAACTGTAACTCTGGTTCCCAGTTGAAGTTGTCTTGCATTAACTATAGAAATCACATCTCCATCTACAAAACCTTCTCCATTCAATGTAAGTGAAAAGCTTGAAGCGTTATCTGCATTACTGTTTACTGTAATATTTCCTTGAAATGTGCCGTCACTTGTTGGTTCAAAAGTCAGAGTAAGTTCTGTAGTTTCATTAAATGCCAAAGTACTGTCAGAAAGAACTGATGATGAAAATCCTTCACCCGTCACTGTTACATCAGAAATAACAAGGTCAGGGTTTCCTGTATTCTTGATCTCCATTGTTTTTGTCAACTGATTTCCTTCCAATGTAGCCCCGAAAGAGATCACATCTGAGTTATTGGCTGTAGCGTTATCCACTAAAACACTGATAGTTGCTTCGGCTGCCGCTTCCACATAATCAGTTATGCGAATGTCGTCAATATTCATTCTGTCTGTTCCTGATGATTGAACAAACTTAAATCTGATATTTCCTTCAACCTCTACAGCAATAGTATACTCGGTAAGCTCAGAAGGAGCTATAATTTCGTCACCGACATTCGTCCAGCTTGAGCCACCATCTGTTGAATACTGAACCTGAAGTGCAGCATCTTCAGCGTTATTGCCATAATGAGCCAGTTGGAAAGAAACTTCATCAGCACCGTTAGGCTTATCAAACTGCATATAGATGTTTCCGGTTTTACCGTCTCTCCTATCCATTCTTACACTTTGAGAGCCATTAAATTTATCGTTACTTAAGCTTCCTAAAAGTGCGTCATCTAAAAACCAGTTCCCTGTGGATAGAGTAACAGAAGCGCCTGAATAACCGGTTTTTTCTCCATCATCAAAATTCTCAAAGAACTGAGCGTGACTTAATGAAGTGAATAATAAAGTTAGAAACAGAAGTGAAAATGAATAGCGTAATAATTTCATATAAATATTTAATGTGTATTGAAAACAGATTTAAAGATACCATTCTCTTATTAACTCTGCGTAAAAATTAATGAATTAAAATATGAAGTATAGTTTTTTTACCTTCGTTTATGAAAACTTCTTCGCATATTATTCTCTTGTTTATTTCTGCAACTCTATGCGTCAGTTGCACCTCCACCTCCCAAAAAGTACCTGAGTACCTGATCGGTTCTTTTCATGATGATTACAATATTAAATACGAATTAACTGAAAAAGTATTTTATCAGAAGCCGGGTACCCGTTTCCATATCCTGAAATGGAATTTAGATGATCAGTATTTTATAGCTCAAAATGATTCTTTAAACTCATATGATCCAAACCTGTATTCCAGAATTGATTGGGTAGAGTTTGAAAACATGGCTACTTATGAATGGGGATTTTGCCTGAGTGCTTACAACGCCGCAACTGCAGATTCAGCTGAAACAGTTAATGTGGTAGATCGATCAAATCCCAAAACCGGATGTAATGGCTACCCCTTTTCCCGAATGAAGCCCAATAAACTATAATAATTCTCTGGCGATTTTGTCACTTTTTTACTTTGGTTAATCTTCCGTCATATCCATGGTGTAAATGGAATATTCGCCGATAGTAGTACTTTTCGGAAATACTATACCACTGCTGTATATGAGATAGTTACCATCCGGGCTCCAGCTTGGAAAAATATCAGTAGTATAATGCTGATCCCAGGTGCGCGTGTCGAGAGGACGACGGTGGAAGGTGTTCAGATCCACAACATACATCGAATCCAGATCCACTGATCTTACAACATTTCCTACAATATTTCGCGGATAATTACTCACCACCAATTTCTCTTCACTCGGGTGGTAGCGTGCCCACAGAAACTGTTGTTGGTTAAAGGTTACCGGAAGGGTATCTCGGAGTCCCGTGCTCAGGTTCAATCGCACCAGCGTTGGGGTGGTCCGCCATACACATCTCCGCGTACGAAAGCGTGATGGACAGGATACAACAGCGTGGAGCCGTCCGGGGACAGGTCAAAACCATTAATGGTCTCCCGGGAGCCGTTGGGGTTTTCATGGGCAAGCAGCAACTCATCAGGCGGTCCGGTCTCGCTCAGGCGGTAATAGCCGGCTTCTAACCCGGTGTCTTCATTGCCGTAGCTGTAATAGACTTTCAGCAAAGAACCATCGGAAAGCTCTCGAATCCGAATCGAAGAAATATTGTAGCTGCTGTCGCGAATGGTAGTAAATGTTTTAGCTTCTATATCATATATATTTAGCCAACCCTCTGATTCTTTATAAAATTTTGTTCGAACAGTATATAACCTGTTTTCTGCTTCGCTTTTGTCATATACATTACGTCCCCTTCAATGAGTTCTTCATCAACGACAAATGGAATAGAAATACTGGGTTCTAAGGTCAACTTTCGCATCTGAGTAGTTGTGTAGACCTCTCCGGGATACCATTCAGCAAAGTGGTAATTCCGGTAGCCGACCCTGTCGGGTTCATCGCAACAATCATATAGCTTTGAGATCTTCTCATTAACAGGAAGAGGGAATTCGAGGTATTCCGGCTCATCTTTGGTTCCGGTTGTATCGCATGCGGTATTCGTCAGCAGAGCCAAGGCAGTTAACAAAAATATGAGGAGATATATTTTCATATATACAAGTTACTAATAATACTTATCTTTTTTATAGCACCACCTGTTCAATGTATAAATTACGTTACAAGCCATAATTACCCTTTTAACTCTCAGCTTTATTATTATGTGAATCATTTCGATAATAATATCTATAACAACATGAAAATATACTCACTACTGATTCTTGCTTATTTTATTCTTTCCTCCCAGGCTCTTGCACAGCCAGCAACCGAAGTTTATTTATTTGATCTGACTGAACTACAAGAAGGATATCAATTAAGTAATCCGAAAAATATTTCCGATAATGAAGGGTACGACAATCAACCTTCTTTTTTAGTTGATGGTTCAGGAATCTTCTTGTCCTCAGCCCGCAACGGACAGACAGATATAGCACTCTATAGTTTGGAAAGCGGTGAGTTGGCATATCTAAATAATACCCCTGAATTGAGTGAATATTCTCCAGTACAAACTCCCGATAGATTTAGCGTTTCCTTTATAATTTTATCAGAAGAAGGCACACAACAATTTTGGAAAACAACTCATTCTCAACCCGAACCTGTAATCCTTGAAAGTGAAGTTATTATAGGTTATTACGCCTGGTATACAAATGATATTTATTTCTGCTTTGTACTTGCCGATGCAGATACACCCTCCACATTTCAGCAACACACCATAAGCACCGGAGAAAAAAAAGTGCTGGGTGATAATCCGGGAAGATCCTTGCATAAAATCCCCGGGAAAGATGCTGTAAGTTTCATCGACAAAAATAATGAAGATTGGTTGATCAAAGCATATTACCCCGAATCAAAGAGTTTTGAAACCTTAGCCAATACACTTCCTGAAGTTGAAGATATGGTTTGGTTAAATTCTACCACAATTGTGATGGGCAAAGGGAGTGAACTTTATTATTACGACCTTACAAAAGAAACTGAAAAGAAATGGCAGTTAATTTCTGATCTGTCCGAATACCAACTGGATGACATCACTCGTCTCGCATACCATGATGGTAAACTTGCAGTAGTTGTTAGTGGTAAATAAAATTCCACTTATCAGTTAAACACATTTTTACTTAATTGGTTCGTGATTATTTAGCTTGTACGGCTTCAATAAGATATATTAGCGCCAACCAACTTAAACTAACTTAACATTCAAGAATGAAACTAATACGAAAAACTTTTTTTCGTCTGTTATTCGTTCTTCCGTTGATCGGATTTATGAGCAATACACATGCTCAAAGCGATCCTACCGGGGAATCTCCTGCAACTCGTACTTACGCGATAACTAATGCTACGATTGTTCAGTCTCCCGGAAAAGTAATGGAAGAGGGTACCATTGTAATTACAGACGGGTTGATTACCGCCATTGGCAAAAATGTGAATATACCAAGTAACGCAGAAGTGCTTGACGGCACTGATATGTTTATTTATCCCGGATTTATTGACGGGATGTCAAATACGGGTGCTGACAGACCTCAAAGTCCGGAACGTCCTGATAATTTATTTACTCCGGATCCACCAAACAACTATGCTGGAATTACACCTGAGCATCAAGTAATTGAACAGATCAAGGTAGATGAAAACAGTATTGAAGCTATGCGTAAAGTAGGTTTTACGGTTTCTCATACTGTTCCCTACGGAAGAATGCTTCCCGGTTCAGGAGCTTTAATACTTCTTCGGGATGCTGACCATCCTGATAAGTTGATCTTATCCGAAGGATCTTCTCTTTATTCACAATTCTCTGGCGCTCCCGGAGCATACCCGGGTAATACTTTGGGAATTATGGCGAAATTCAGAAATCTGTACAAGAATGCAGAGCTTTCTAAGAATCATTCTGAATTGTACGCTTCTAACCCATCCGGAATTTCCCGTCCTACAAGAGACAGAGTTTCAGAAGCTTTCTATCCGGTAATCGATAAACAACAACCGATCTTTTATAACGCTTCTAATTCTTTGGAAGCAAGAAGAGCAATGAGATTACAGAAAGAACTCCGATTTAATCTGGTGCTTGGAAATCTTCAGGAAGGCTGGGATCTAGCTGATGAAATTAAAAATTCAGGCACAAAAGTTTTTATGTCTCTGGAACTTCCGAAAGAACCTAAGGATAGTAAAGAGGAAGATAAATCTGATGAAGTAAAACAGCTCGAAGAACGACGAATGGAATTTTATAAAAAATACGTTTCTCAATATGCGGATCTTCAAAAAGCCGGAATCAAATTTGGTTTTTCTTCTATTGACTCACGCTCAAACCAATTGAAAGATAATCTGCTTACCATAATTGAAAATGGATTGAGTGAAGATGAAGCCCTTGCTGCTTTAACTACTAATGCAGCTGATCTTTTAGGAATTAGTGATATAACAGGAACGCTTGATGAAGGAAAAATTGGAAATCTGATTGTTTCCAAAGGCGCTTATTTTGATAAGGAATCACAAATCAAATATGTTTTTGTTGATGGTGACAAATACGAGTATGACCTGAAAACAGGCGCCCGGAAAACAGAAGATGGTGCTGCCTCTCCTGCTAATATGGAAGCTGTAATTGGTTCATGGAGTTACGAGTTTACTACACCTCAAGGAACTCAAACAGGGAAAATGGTCTTCAAGAATGAATCCGGAATTTTAACCGGCGTTATGTCAAGCAATGACGGAACCCCTGATGTAGATCTTCAAAACATTAGTTTTCTGAATAGTGAACTTACATTTGACTTCTCGATTGATGCAGGTGGTCAATCTGTGGATATTGTTGTTGAAGGTGTTATAGATGGAAAAAACTACGATGCTGAAGCGAGTGTTGCAGCTTTTAACTTTACTTTCCCAATTCAAGCAACAAAAGATGAGGCTTAAAATGAGATTATTCAAAATGATAAAAATTTCCTCCTTCTTTATTCTGTTTCTGTGTGTTTCTGCATTACAGGCTCAAACAAAAAAAGGAGATGTACTAATTAAGAACGGAACTGTAATAACTATTACAGACGGAACGCTTGAGAACACTGATGTTCTTGTTCGCAATGGTAAAATTGACCGAATCGGTAAAAACCTAAAAACTCCTAATGGCGTTGAAGAAGTTGACGCAACCGGGAAGTTTGTAATGCCTGGAATTATTGACGCTCATTCTCATATTGCAGGAACTTCTATTAATGAAGGAACCAGTCAGGTTACTGCTGAAGTAAGTATGGAAGATGTTGTTGATCCGCTTGATGTTTCTATTTACAGAGCACTTGCCGGCGGAGTTACATCTATTCATTTAATGCATGGCTCTGCAAATGTGATAGGCGGACAAAATGAAACTTTAAAACTACGCTGGGGAAGTACAAATCCTGAAGATCTTCGCTTTGAAGGAGCTCCCAGAACTATAAAGTTTGCATTGGGTGAAAACCCTACCAGAGGCGGACGTTCCAGAGGTATTCAACCTCAGAGCAGAATGGGTGTGGAAGCAATGCTTAGAAATACATTCAATGACGCCATCAAATATCGTGATGCATGGAATGCATACCGTTCAAACAAAAGTTCAAGAAAAGTAGCTCCTGAATACAGTTTACGTATGGAAACCATGGTTGATATTCTGGAAGGTGAAGTTCTGGTTCATTGCCATTCTTACCGTGCCGATGAGATCTATATGCTGATGAAAGTTTTCTCTGACTTCGGAATCAAGCGACTTACTTTTCAACATGCTAACGAAGCTTATAAGGTAGCTCCTGAATTGGCTGAATTTGGAGCTTCTGCTTCTGTATTCGCTGATTGGTGGGCTTATAAATTGGAAGTTTACTATTCCACAGCTTATAACGCAGCAATTCTAACTGAAAACGGAGTAACTACTTCAATCAACTCTGATTCAGGAGAATTAATCAGACATTTATTCCATGAGGCAGCTAAAACCCAGAAATACGGAGACCTTTCCGATAACCAAGCTTTAGCTTTGATTACTCTTAACCCGGCGAAACAACTCGGTATTGATAATCGTGTTGGATCCCTGGAAAAAGGAAAGGATGCCGATATTGCTATTTTTGATAACCATCCGTTGTCGATTTATGCTGTACCTCAAATGACTTTTGTAGACGGTGTAAAATATTTTGATATCGAGAATGATGTTGCTGACCAAAGAATCTATATAGATCCTGAATCTACAGTTGAGGATGTTCAAATCCTTTACGCTAATGATCATGACAGATGCATGGAAGATGCTAATGTTGTGAATTTTAACGACCTCTTTAATAACAAGTGAGGAACCACATGAAGAAATTTATATCCATATTAAGTGTATTGCTACTACTTCCGTTATTTGCTGTTGCGCAAAATGATGGCGGGATAGTACGCGCTGATAATTCAAAATTTGCTCTAACAAATGCTAAAATCTATACCGTAACAAACGGAGTTATAGAAAATGGCACTATCATAATTAACAATGGTATTATTGAAGCCGTTGGAGCAAATATTAACATACCGGGCGATGCTCAGGTAATTGATTACACCGGTCAGGAAATTTATCCGGGAATGATTGATTCCGGAACAAGACTTGGTTTATCAGAGATCGGCAGTATTTCTGAAGCAAATGACTTCAGAGAATTTGGTGAAATAACACCGAATATGCAGGCTTTAACAGCTGTTAACCCAAATTCAGTAGCTATTCCGGTTACAAGAGTTAGTGGTGTAACTTCAGCCTTAACTATGCCGGCAGGTGGCCCGCTTCCGGGAACAGCTGCAACTATCAGTCTTTTCGGTTACACTCCGGATCAGATGTTTGCAGGTTCTAAAGGCGTGGTTATGAACTTCCCTTCTTCCGCACAACGCGGTTGGAGACGAAGAACTCCTGAACAGATCGAGAAAGCTCGTGAAAAAGCTCAGGAAACAATCAATGATGCTTTTGATAAAGCAGAACTATATGCAAAGATCAAAGAATCTGATGCTGCCCGGTATTATCCGGAGATGGAAGCTCTCGCCAAAGTTGTAAACGGCGAAGTGCTGCTTTACATAGAAGTAAACTCCGCTAAAGATATTCTGAGTGCGTTGGAATGGATCGAAGAGCGCGGCTACGAAAATGTAGTTCTTACAGGTGTAGCTGAAGGCTGGCGTGTAGCAGATGAAATAGCTGAAGCCGGATTTCCTGTTATTACAGGACCTGTTCTTTCAACACCAACCCGCGGTTCTGATGCTTACGATATGGCATACAAAAATCCGGGCTTGATGCAGAAAGCAGGAATTAAAGTTGCCCTGCGAACAATGGATACTGAGAATTCACGTAATCTTCCATACAACGCCGGTTTTGCGGCTACTTATGGCATGGGTAAGGAAGAAGCGCTAAAGGCTATAACAATCAATGCTGCTGAAATCATGGGTGTAGGAGATCAACTTGGATCCATCGAAGTAGGTAAGAAAGCTAACATCTTTGTTTCTACCGGAGACCCTTTCCAGACTTCAACAAAAATTCTGGATGTTTTCATCGACGGATATAAAATCCCGATGACAAGCAGACATACTGAATTGTATGATGAGTTTCTAAACAGAACTCCGGGTGTTAACAAAAACCCAACTAAAGTGGATGGTTAATTAAACTCCATTTTTGAATGTTTGAATTAAAAGGGACGATTCTTGTGAATCGTCCCTTTTTTGTTTTCCTTAATTTCTTCAAAGCATCGCTATACAGCAGTTTATCCTGATAGTATTCTATCCCGTGCGTTTCTGATTTCAGAAATAGTTTTTTTATTTCTTTTCATTTATTGGTTAATTAATGCCTTTCCCTAATGTAAATATCATAATTGCATAGTGCTATGGCTACTAAGATCGATGAAACTACTCATAACTTTATTAATGGAAAGTTTGTCTCAAACGGCTCTCCCCGGCTCGATGTAATAAGTCCTCTTAACGGGTCCCGAATTTCAAGTGTACCTCTTTCTTCATCAAAAGAACTGGATGACGCCGTGCAAGCTGCAAGAAATGCATTTCCCGAATGGTCAGGTCGGACACTTAAAGAGCGTGTACAGGTTTTCTATAAATATCGGGAATTGCTCGAAAAACACATGAATGAGCTAACTGAGATATGCCATACTGAAAACGGGAAAACATGGGGAGAATCAAAAGCTGAAGTTGAAAAAAGTATTGAGCTAACTGAATTCGCCTGCTCCATGCCGCAGATCATAACTAACGAAGTTCAGGAAGTGAGTCGTGGAGTGGAAGTTCGTATCGACAGAAAACCTTTGGGTGTGGTTGCTTCCATCGCTCCTTTTAATTTTCCGAATATGGTACCGCATTGGACAGTGCCAAATGCAATTGTGCTTGGGAATTGTATGATCCTGAAGCCATCCGAAGTTGTTCCTGTAAGCGCAGTCAAAATTGCTGAATTACTAAAAGAAGCCGGGTTACCTGATGGAGTCTTCAATATTGTAAATGGTGGCAAAGAAGTAGTTGAAGCTATTTGCGATCATCCTGAAATTAAAGCAGTTTCGTTTGTGGGTTCTACTAAAGTGGCTAAAATTGTGTATAAAAGAGCAACTTCTTCCCTGAAACGATGCGTGGCTCTGGGTGGAGCAAAAAACCATTTAATTGTATTGCCGGATGCTAACGAAGAAATGACGGCTTCGAATGTAATCGCTTCGATGTCGGGTTGTGCGGGGCAACGCTGTATGGCAGCTGCTGTAATGGTTGGAGTTGATAAAGTAGATCACATCGTTTCCCGAATGGTGGATGAAGCTAAGAAAATAGTTCCGGGTGAAAACCTTGGATCTGTAATCAGCAAAGAAGCCAAAGAACGAATAGAAAAATATATTGAAGAAGCTGAAGCCGCCGGTGCAAAAGTGCTCGTTGACGGCAGAAACGCAACTGTAAAAGGTAGCGAAGGTGGCTTTTATGTTGGGGCAACGGTTGTTGATTATGTAACACCTGATATGGCCATTGCCAAAGAAGAAGTTTTCGGTCCGGTTATTTCTATTATCAGAGCTAAAGACCTGGATGAAGCTATTGCAATTGAAAACAGCTCCGGATATGGAAACGCTGCTGCAGTATTTACTCAAAGTGGAGGCGCAGCAAAAGAAGTAATGGAACGAGCCAGCGCGGGTATGATCGGAGTTAATATTGGAGTTCCTGTACCACGAGAACCTTTCCCTTTTGGTGGATGGAATGACTCAAAGTTCGGAGTATGTGATATTACAGGTAAGAGTTCTATTGAATTTTGGACTCAGAATAAAAAGACATCGGTTAAATGGAATGCCGAAGCCCGTACAAATTGGATGAGTTGAATTAATTGATGATTGAATTTTTACTATTGATTATTTGATTCAGATAACAAAATAATCCTGATTATGAAGGAGCAACTTTTAAAACGTACTAAAGAATTTGCACATGCTTGTGTAAAAGTTGTGGTCACACTTCCTAACAATTACTTAGGAAATCATATTAAAGGGCAATTAATTAGGTGCAGTACCTCAGTAGCAGCAAATTACAGAGCGACCTGTGTTGCACAATCCAAAAGAGCATTTATTTCAAAAATAAGTATAGTAATTGAAGAATCTGATGAATCTTTATTTTGGTTGGAGTTTATTATTAAAGAAAATTTACTTACTCCTGAAGTGGCGCTACCTCTACAAAATGAAGCTTCTGAACTAACATCTATATTTATTAAATCCAGAAAAACAGCCCAGCAGAATCTAAAAAAGAAATAATGAATACCGAATCATCAATAGTAAATATTCAATCATCAATCTTTTGAGCTAAAATATGCCTACAAGCCAGAACTCGTAATCCGAAACCCGAAACTCTTTTTATATGACTTCCAACAGCCAAATTCGTGACAACAACCTGAATCACACACTTTTTTCCTGGGCAAAGCAAGGTGGGTTGAATCCTATCAGTATTAAAGATGCTAAAGGGGTTTATTTGAATGATCGAGATGGTAATAAAATTCTGGATTTCTCCTCACAGCTGATGAATGTAAACATCGGTCATGGAGATCAACGTATTACCGAAGCAGTTAAAAAGCAGATGGAAGAAGTTAGTTTTGTGTATCCGGGAATGATCACCGATGCACGTGGTAAACTGGGAAAGAAACTTTCTGAACTAGCTCCCTCCTCTCTCAATAAAACCTTCTTTACGTTAGGTGGAGCAGAAGCCATTGAAAACGGGATTAAGTTGGCTCGAATGTACACCGGTCGACATAAGATCATAACCCAATATCGATCTTATCACGGAGCAACGTATGGTGCTATTTCTGCCGGAGGCGATCCCCGAAAATTTCCAATTGATACACAAATAGCGCCCGGGTTTATTCATGTTGAAAACCCGTATTTTTACCGCTGTCCCTGGAATTCTGAGACTTTTGAAGAATGTGGTGAATTAGCTGCTCGTAATTTAGAACAAGTCATTAAGTATGAAAATCCTGATAGTATCGCTGCCATTTTACTTGAAGGTGAATCAGGTTCTTCAGGATGCATCAAGTATCCTCCAAATTATTGGAAACTGGTTCGTAAAATCTGTGATAAATACGGAATCCTTATCATTGATGACGAAGTAATGAGTGGTTTTGGTAGAACCGGGAAGATGTTCGGCGTTGATCATCATAGTGTTGAACCTGATATCATGTGCATGGCAAAAGGGCTCACTTCAGGATATTTGCCTCTTGGTGGCGTCATGATCTCAGATGCTATTGCCAAACATTTCGAAGATCATCCGATGATTATCGGGCTTACCTATTCTGCTCATGCCGTTTCATGTGCCGCTGCTGTTGAAAATATCCGGATTATAGAAGAAGATGGATTGGTTGATAATGCAGCAAAAATGGGCTCTCATATTGAAGCCGGAGTAGAAAAGCTCAAAGAAAAACACCCTTCTATTGGCGATTATCGAAACACCGGACTGTTGGGTTGCATTGAATTGGTTAAAAACCGCGATACTAAAGAACCCGTTACTCCCTGGAATGCAAAGCCATCTGAAATGGAAGCCACTAATCGAATGGCAGCCAAGATCCGGGAAGCAGGTATGTTCACTTTTGTGCGCTGGAACTGGATCTTCACCGCTCCCCCACTTTGCATAACCAAAGAACAAATTGATGAAGGGCTCGACATCATCTCACAAGCAATTTCTATTGCAGATGAATACTGTGATTAATCGTAACTAAACTTTATCGGATGAATGAAAACCTTAAACTACCTGCAGAATTAGAATCTTCTCCCTTAAGTGGTGAAGATATGGTTCCACTTCCGCATGAAGACCGAACATGGTCTATGTGGAATATGACAGCGATCTGGATTGGTATGGCGGTATGTATTCCTACTTACTTGCTGGCTTCGAATATGATTTTATCCGGATTGAGTTGGCAGGCTTCTCTCATTATTATCGCGATTGCAAATTTAGTGATTACCATTCCCATGGTTCTCAGTGGACATGCCGGTGTGAAATATGGAATTCCTTTTCCTGTTTTTGGCAGAGCCGGGTTTGGAATCTACGGAGTTCATATCGCTTCTCTGGTTCGTGGAATTATTGCCTGTGGTTGGTTCGGGATTCAAACCTGGATTGGTGGTTTAGCTTTTTATTCTATCTGGAATATTATTTCGGGACAGTCTGGCTCTCTGGAATTGGATCTTGGGAAATTCATATGCTTTGGGCTTTTTTGGTGTATTAACATTTATTTTATCTGGAAAGGAACAGAGTCCATAAAATGGCTGGAAAATTACTCAGCTCCGATTCTTATTCTGATTGGTCTGATCCTGATTGGCTGGGGATATAATAATGCCGGAAGTTTTTCTGCCGTTCTGGATCAGGGAGCTCAGCTTCAAAAAACTACAGCTTCTATACAAGTCTCAGAATCCAACTCTTCAGAATATCTTTTAAATTTAAATGTAGTTGCTGACCTGGATGGAAATGCAAAAGCTTCCGAAGTTTCTGTCAAGATTCCAACAACTTCAGGATATGACGAGCTTGCCTGGCAACCCATCACTTCGATCTCATCAAAGATTTCAATTCCATTTTCTGAAAGCTATGCCTCCGGTGAAGAACCTGTTTTGGTTCAGTTTAAAAATGCAGATGGAGTTTTATCAAGTACGGTATCTGTTTTTGCTGAAGATTCTGCTTCAGATTCACAACCAACGATCTGGACCTACCTGATCTGGTTTACAGCTATGGTTGGATTTTGGGCTACCATGGCAATCAGTATCGCTGATATTACACGTCTCTCAAAAAACCAGACCGACCAAATTAAAGGTCAGTTTTTGGGCTTACCTACGACCATGACTTTCTATTCATTCGTAGCCATTTTTGTAACCTGTGCTGCTATAATTTCCTTCAAAGATGTTATGATCGTGGAAGACACGCCATGGGATCCTGTTTCTTTAGTCGCTCAATTTGAACATCCCGGAATAGTTATTTTCGCTCAGATCGCTTTGATAATTGCCACATTAAGTACCAATATCGCCGCAAATATAATAGCCCCTGCCAATGCAATCGCAAATGTAATTCCACAAAAATTGAATTTCAGAACAGGTGGTGTAATTGCCGGAGCAGTTGGAATTATCACCTGTCCCTGGTGGCTTGCCGATGATATCGGAGCTATCCTTGTATTCGTCAGCGGATTATTAGGCCCCGTTTTAGGAGTACTTCTATGTGATTATTATCTGATTCGCAAAAAGACTCTGGCTCTGTATGAACTTTATAAACCTGAAGGTAAATACTCGTATGGCGGATCAGGTTTTAACAAAGCAGCAATGTATGCTTTAGCTGCCGGTGTACTCACAGCCCTCATCGGATTTTGGATTCCATCCCTGAGTTATTTATATAGTTTATCATGGTTTACAGGTTTCGGGGTGGCATTTATTCTCTATTACTATTTAATGAGGGATCATCAAACCGGGACAGAAACTGAAGAAATTCTCACTTAGTATAATTGCCTTATGTCATCAGTACTTATTAAAAATGGTAGAATTGTCACTGCGTCCGAAGATTACATCGCTGATCTTTATGTTGAAGATGGAAAGATCTCAGCTATCGCTGCAAATCTGGACTCTAAAGCTGATAAAATCATTGATGCATCCGACAAATTAGTATTTCCGGGAGGGATCGATCCTCATGTTCATCTGGACATGCCTTTTATGGGCACCTACTCCAGCGATGATTATGAAACCGGAACGCGTGCAGCTCTTTTTGGAGGAACTACCACTGTCATTGATTTCATCCTCCAAACGCAGGGCGACACCCTCAGAAATGCTTTAAAAACCTGGCAAAAAAAATCCGAAGGAAAGGCCATTGGTGATTACTCCTATCATATGGCAGTAACCGATTTCAATGATGATGTGGCCAAAGAAATTGTAGAGTTTATCGAAGAAGAAGGAATTACATCTTTCAAAACATTTATGGCTTACAAAGGAGCCCTAATGCTCGATGACGGACAAATGGTTCAACTCATGAAAGTTGTTAAGAAGCACGGTGGATTGGTTACAGTACACGCTACCAACGGCGACGTAATTGATTCTCTGATCGCCAAGCATCTTTCAGAAGGGAAAACCGCTCCACTCTACCATTATCTTTCACAGCCTGAAGTTACTGAAGCCGAAGCAAGCGCTCGTTTTACTGATATGCTCCATTACACAGGATGTACGGGATATATCGTACACATGACTTGCGAAGGCGCACTCAACGCCGTGCAGCGAGCAGGACTCAGAAATCAACGCATATTTGTGGAAACATGTCCTCAGTATTTACTGGTTGATGCTTCCGTTTATGAAGAAGATTTCGAAGGAGCAAAATGGGTAATGAGCCCTCCCATCCGCGAGAAAAAAGATCAGGCTGCACTTTGGTCGGGTTTGCAGCAGGGTTTGGTGAATGTGATCGGAACAGACCACTGCCCTTTTACCTGGGAACAGAAGAAAATGGGAAAAGATGATTTTTCAAAGATTCCGAACGGACATCCTGCTATTGAACATAGGATGGAATTGATCTTTTCGGAAGGAGTTAAGAAAGGAAAAATCTCCCTCAATAAGTTTGTAGAAGTAACTGCTACCAATCCTGCTAAAATTTTCGGAATGTATCCAAAGAAAGGAACGCTGGCTGTTGGAACTGATGCAGATATCGTGATCTTTGATCCTGAAAATGAGCATGTTATTTCAAAAGACACCCATCACATGAATGTAGATTATTCCAGCTATGAAGGTTGGGAAGTAACCGGGAAAACAGAGACGGTATTGCTCCGTGGACAAATCGCCATCGAAAATGAAGAATGTCATTTAGAACCCGGAAGCGGGCAATTCGTGAAGCGCGGAAAAACATCCTATGTGATTTAAAAAATTTCAGCAGATAGTTTTATACCGATCTGCCAATTAAACTGAAAACAAATAAAGAAACATTATGCCAAGAAAAGTTAAATCAGGTCTTATTCAAATGAGTCTTCCTATGACTGAAGGAGAAGGAAGCATCAAAGAGATCATGAAAGCCATGACCGATAAGCATATTCCATATATAGAAGAAGCCGGAAAGCAAGGTGTTCAGATTCTTTGTTTGCAGGAAATTTTTAATACGCCATATTTCTGTCCGGGACAGGATAAAAATTGGTATGCTTCTGCAGAAACGGTGCCGGGCCCAACAACTGAGATGATGCAGGAATATGCTAAAAAATACCAAATGGTGATTATTGTTCCAATCTATGAGAAAGAACAAGCCGGAGTTTTTTATAACACCGCAGCTGTTATTGATGCCGATGGAACTTATCTCGGTAAGTATCGCAAAAATCATATTCCTCACACAACCGGTTTTTGGGAGAAATTTTTCTTTAAGCCGGGTAATCTTGGTTATCCCGTTTTCCAAACTAAGTATGCCAAAGTCGGAGTGTATATTTGTTACGATCGCCATTTCCCTGACGGAGCCAGAATTCTTGGTCTGAATGGAGCAGAGATCGTTTACAATCCATCTGCTACTGTAGAAGGGCTATCTCAATATCTCTGGAAATTAGAACAACCGGCACACGCTGCAGCCAATGGTTATTTTATGGGATGTATCAATCGAGTGGGCGAAGAAAAGCCCTGGGATCTCGGTCGTTTTTACGGAACCTCATACTTTGTAGATCCTAGAGGACAAATTTTCGCTGAAGCTTCAGAAGACAAAGATGAATTATTAGTAGCTGAATTTGATCTGGATATGATCGATGAAGTGAGATCAACCTGGCAGTTCTTCAGAGATCGCAGACCTGAAACATATGATAAACTAACCGAGCTTTAAATTAAGAAAATAGAACACGGATGACGCGGATCTGGAAGATTTAACTGACTAGTATTTATTTCATACTTATGATGACTTAAAATATACCTAAAACAAATCAGTGAGTTTCTGCTCAATCAGCAACATCTGCGTTCCAAAACAGTATAACAGGATTTATTTATGGCAGAATATAAAAGACCGGAATCCAGCGAAGATTTTCATAAAAACTTCGCTCAAAAAAAACCGCTGATGAACAAGACAGAGGCGTTCTATGAAAGTTCGCGTTGTTTGTTTTGTTATGATGCTCCATGTGTCACTGCTTGTCCGACCGGAATTGATATTCCTTTATTTATAAAGCAGATTCAAACCGGAAATGCTGAAGGAGCTGCAAAAACGATCTTCGATAAAAACTGGTTTGGAAATACCTGCGGAAAAGTCTGCCCTACCGGAGTGCTGTGCGAGGGAGCTTGTGTCTATAACCATCAGGATGTTAAACCCATTGACATTGGACGATTACAGAACTTTGCTACGGATCAGGTTATAAAATCAAAAAAAGAAATATTCAAACCCGGCATAGATAATGGCAAGAAAGTAGCCGTAATTGGAGCCGGACCTGCAGGAATTTCCTGTGCATGTGAACTTCGAACTTTAGGTTTTTCTGTAGATATTTTTGAAGCAAAAGACAGACCTTCCGGACTTGCAGTCCACGGAACGGCTCCTTATAAGATCACCAACAAAGAAGTTCTTGATGAAGTTGATTATCTGCAGGACCAACTTGGATTCAGTATCCATTATGGCAAATCCATTACTACAAAAGAGCAATTAAACGATCTTGAAAAGGATTACGATGCGATTTTTATCGGAGTTGGTCTAGGCCCAACCGCTGATCTCGATCTCCCCGGAGTTGATAAAGAAAATGTGATTGGAGCAGTAGAGTTTGTTGAAGAACTTCGCATGACTGAGCATAAAGTCAAAGTACCTGATTCCGTGATCGTAATTGGTGGCGGGAATACTGCCATGGATGCTGCATCAGAATCAGCGAGAATGGGCGCTAATAATGTGATCTTAGCATATCGCCGGTCAAAAGAAGAAATGGGAGGCTACAATTTTGAATATGATCTGGCCAGAAATGCAGGAGCCAAAGGTCTGTTTAATGTACAACCCGTTGAAATAACCGGAAATGGTAAAGCAACCGGGGTCAAATTTATCAAAACAGAAAGCATAAACGGGAAACTTGAATATATAGAAGGCAGTGAGTTTACGTTAGATTGTGAACTGGTTATCAAAGGAACAGGACAAGCTAAACTGGGTGAATTCTTTGGATTAATTGACGGTCTGGAAATTGACAAAAGTACGCGAATTGTTGTAAACGGAGAATCTTTTCAAACCGGAAACCCCAAATACTTTGCAGGCGGCGATGCGGTAAATGGTGGAGCTGAAGTCGTTAATGGCGCTTATGACGGAAAACAAGCCGCTCATGGAATAGAAAACTGGCTCAATAAGAAACATTAGAACGCAGATGACGCGGATCAGGCGGATTTAACTGATAACATTTTTTTAACCTTAATTATTATACAAAGTAACACATAAAACCAAATCAGTGAGTATCTGCTCTATTAGCAGCGTTCTAAAGATTAGGACGCTGATGACACAAATTTAGCAGATTAAGTCTCAGAGTAAAAGTTACCAAATGTGTAGAGTTAGATGAAGTACAAGCATAGCGATTTAACTGATCAGATTATAAAATCATACTATACCGTTTTTAATGAACTTGGGTATGGATTCTTAGAGAAAGTCTATGAAAACGCAATGCTTATAGAGTTACAAAAAACAGGATTACAAACTGAAGCTCAAAAAAGGATTCTCGTTTATTATAAAACAGTAGAAGTTGGCAATTACTTTGCTGATTTATTAATCGAAGATAAAATTATAGTAGAGTTAAAAGCAGCGAAAAAATTAAAAAAGGAACACGAGTACCAACTTATTAATTATTTAAAAGCTACTGACATAGAGGTTGGGCTTTTATTTAACTTTGGAAAACGCCCTGAATTCAAACGGAAAATTTTTAGCAACAGAAAAACAAGTAAACCAAATCAGTGAATATCTGCTCTATCAGCACTATCAGCGTTCCAAAGAATGGAGCTCAGATTACTATTTGTTCTCTTATAATTTATTTCATTACGAATATTCATTAACCAATTTATTATGGCAGATTTATCAATCAATTTTGCAGGAATAAAAGCTCCTAATCCTTTTTGGCTGGCTTCCGCTCCTCCCACAAACTCCGGATATCAGATAATGAAAGCTTTTGAAGCCGGTTGGGGTGGTGCTGTCTGGAAAACGCTTGGCGTACCTGTTGTGAACGTTTCCAGTAGATATGGTTCTGTTGATTACCGTGATACAAGAATGGCAGGTTTTAATAATATTGAGTTGATTACCGATCGCCCGCTTGCCGATAACCTCAAAGAAATTGAAGAAGTAAAAAAGTACTTTCCTGATCATGCTGTTATTGCTTCTCTGATGGTGGAAAGCAGAGCGGAATGGGAACAGATCATTAAAGATTGTGAGAATGCAGGTGCGGATGGAATTGAACTTAACTTTGGTTGTCCGCATGGAATGTGTGAACGCGGAATGGGATCAGCTGTTGGGCAAGAGCCTGATGTTCTGAAAACCATTGTAGAATGGGTGATGGAAGCTGCAAATATTCCTGTAATTACTAAACTTTCACCGAATATCAGTCATATTGTTGATCCCGGCCGAGCTTCTGTGGAAGGCGGAACCGATGCTATTTCGCTGGTAAACACATTCAAGAGTATCGTTGGCATCGATCTGGATTCGTATGCGCCCTACCCTGTTGTGGATGGAGCCGGTTCCAATGGTGGATATTGCGGTCCTGCCGTTAAACCCATTGCTTTGAATATGGTTAAAGAACTGGCTCAGGATGCCATCACCAAAGATACTCCGATCAGTGGAATTGGCGGAATTGAAAACTGGCGCGATGTTGTAGAATATATTTTACTCGGATGTGGTTCTGTTCAGGTTTGTACTGCTGTGATGCATTATGGCTTTGGAATTGTGAGAGAAATGGAAGCCGGACTCGTCCAGTTTATGGAAGACAAAGGCTACGAAACGATCTATGATTTTAAAGGAAAAGCACTTCCGAATGTGAAAGAATGGAAAGATCTGAACCTGAAGCATAAAGTTGTAGCCGAAATTGATGGCGATAAATGTATAGGATGTGAACTTTGCTATATTTCCTGTGAAGACGGAGCTCATCAGGCAATTGGTTTGTCGGACGATCCTGACAATCGTGTACCTTTTATCATTGAAGATAATTGTGTGGGTTGCAATCTGTGTTCTTTGGTTTGTCCGGTGGAAGAATGCATTACCATGGTAAAGCGTGATGATGGCACTGAGCACGTTACCTGGGCTGAAAGAACAGCCAATAACGACATCCCAACTACTTTTAACGATGAGAGAGCCGGTGGACTTGGGCATTATGTTCCTGAGCCGAGTCTAGCTTTAAAGAATGGGAAGAAAAAGTAAGTTAATTCATATAATGTTTAGCAATAGTATGTTAGTGCACTTTGAAATTTACTAATAAACATATCATCATAATTTCGAGTACACTAATTCTCGGGATACTTGGTTTTATATTTTTAAAGCCTGTTAAACTAAATTTAGACTACTCCCCACTCGTTCTTAATGAAGTCTTTTCCGATGATAGTTTGACAGGGGTTTGGACGGGTGTCTCTTACGAGCAAAAAGTTTTTACCTCGTCACGTAGCTCCGCTGCGTGACGCTAATTTGGAAGCTCAGCTTCCATTGAGGCGGAGCTTCAATCAAGACATTCCGAACTGGACGTTCGGAACGAGAGGAAAGAATGGAACGCGGATAACGCAGATGTGGCTGATTAGTGGCGTAAAGTTTGAATAACTAAACCTTCTTAAAAGGACAATATTCTGCAATATTTCTTTCGGTTTCGTAGAGCTTGACACTATAAAGTACTCCTCCTTTTGAAGAAGCTTCTTCTACTTCTTCTTTTAACTCTTTATAAAATGCTTTTACCAGATTTTCCGAACTGGGCAAAACCCCATCTAAAAACGGGACATCCAGATTCAGGTTTTTATGGTCGCAAGGCCCTACTATTTTTTCTTCTATGATCTGCTTTAAATCTGAAAGATCAATTATAAAACCGGTTTCAGGATTTGGCTCTCCTGCTACTGTTACTTCCATAACATAATTATGTCCATGCCAGTTGGGATGATTGCATTTTCCAAAAGTCTTCTTGTTCCACTCATCACTTTTGGATGGATTATGTAATCGGTGTGCAGCGTTAAAATGTGTTTTTCTTGTTACAAGTACCAAAACTTACCCTTTTTTTGATTTACTCACTTAACCGAATAGTAAGAATTTCGGTTCCCGAATTATATATCTAATAAAAGAAAAATACAGGATGGATCAGAAAAGTAATGACAAAAAAAGAGAGCCCCGATTTCATCAGAGCTCTCATGTGATCAGCACACCTCACAATTTCTGTGAGACGTAATATGTAGAGTATGCTACAAACTCTAATTTAGTTGTCGTTCCAACGAACCCAATTTCCTGTTGCCCAGTTCGTGGAACCAAATGCTCCTACGTAAGTAGCACTTGAGTTGAAAAAACTGTTACTTGGAGGAGTTGCTCCTGTTACCGGATTTGCAACTGTATAATCATAACCTGCTGCATTTGTGAATCCCGGTGCCTGTTCCATTGTTACTGCTCCGAAATCAGTTGAATCAGCTGCATTGTTAAAACCTTCATTGTTCCAGACAATAGTGTTGTCTATAGAAAGGCTGTTCGGGAAAAGATCTCTTGTATCATCTTCAAGCTTGAAATTCAGGCCATCAAAATCAGTAATGATGAAGTTTTCAAGTGTTCCGTTGAATTCTTCTCTTAAACGCATTCCATAGTTTTTATCTTCTGCATCTTTGGTTGCACCATCTTGCTTCAATCCAACTAAAGTAACATTATAAAGGGTTGGGTTAGTCTCTCCACCTGATCCCAATGTCTTTACACCATCAGATTCAAAACCGTTATCTGCTCCGGCAACCTGAACACCCAACCAGAATTGACCATTTCCGTTCCAACCTTCATCCATATCAAATGAATCATCATCGTTGAATGAAGAGATTAGATATTTTGCATTTACTGAGCCTCCGAACCACTCAAAACCATCATCTGTACATTTGTATACCTGAATGTACTCTAAAGTAGTGCCTGAGCCTACTGAATAAAGGCTTAAACCATTTAGCTCTGAACCTTCAGCAAACGAAAATCCTACATACTCAATTCGAACATATTTCAGAATTCCGCTGTCATCGTTATTGTTCATGCCACCATACTGAATTGCATCCGGAAGACCTTCAATTTCTCCTTTTCCACCGTCGATGTTATTAATCCCTTCTCCGGCCAGCACGATGCCACCCCAGTCTCCGGGTAATTTATTATCACGAGCTGAAGTAAATACAATTGGATTGTTTGCAGTTCCTTCAGCAACTAATCTTCCACTAGGCTGCGGAGTTTCAAAGTTTTCAGCGTCAGCAGGCAGCGTTATGATCGCTCCTACTTTATCTACATCATTATTATGATAGGTAAAGCTTACTTCAATTCCTGCATCAATAGTTAGAGTTACTCCCGGAAGTACGTAGTATTGTCCGGTTAATTCCTGATCTGTTGACCATCTTGTGTCTTCGGAAATTACAGTTCCCGGAAGAGCAGCGTAGATTGCAGGTAGCTCAGTGTCTTCATCACTCCCGTTATTATCATCACATGATGTGAATGAAAATGATAACGCTAAAGCAAATAAAGTTAGAAGCTTAAGATTAGATTTCATGATTTTGTATTGTTTTTTTTGTTGTGTGTTAATTAAATGAATAGCTAAAACTGATTGAAAAACTGGTACCGATCTCATATTGATTAGTGATTATATCACCTTGCTTATACACTACATTATCACCGAGAATATTTTCGATACTGGCATTGATAGACGCGTTTCTGAAGTTCTTAGTGAAATTCAGGTCTAATTTGTTAAATGATTGCTCATACTCATCATCCGGTTGTTCGTTATTACCAACAGCAGAAATACGCTCTCCGAACTTGTTGAAAGAAAGAGTGAGTTCAGAATCAATAGAAGGCATTAAGTAAAATGCATTCAAATTCAGTGTATAAGGAGATTGACCGAACATAGGTCTGTCAGCATTTGCCTGACGGCCTGCGGAGGCTCCATCAGCATATTCAACACCTGATAGGATATACGAGAAGTTGCTGCTTAATCTCAGTTTTTCAGTGATGTCTTTTCTACCTTCAACTTCTACTCCATATAAATTTGCAGATTCTACATTATCGTAACGAACCTCGTTGTTTTGGGTAATTCGGTAGAATACTTCAATTGGATTCTCAAACTCCTTATAGAAAAGACTGAACGCAAATAGTTCTCCTACATTTGGAAATGTTTCGAGTCTAAGATCATAGTTATATATTTTGGTTCTCTGCAGATCTGAGTTACCAAAAACAGTTCTTCCACCAATAAAGTCCTGAAAGTTAAATTCAGATAGCTCTCTGAACTCGGGACGAGCCAGCGTAATAGAAAATGCTCCTCTAAGATTTGTTTTTTCCGATGGTCTGAATGTAGCATTGAACGCAGGTAAAAGATCTAATTCATCTACCAGAACATCACTATTTATAGATTGGGATGAATTTTCAGCTCTTAATCCGGAAACAAAGTTCCATCTACTGGTTGGAGACCAATTTAAAGAAAAGTATCCTGCAGCTAATTCCTGCTCTCCATTATAAGAATCTCTGGAACTAGTACGTTCTGTAAGAATTAAGCTTTCATTAAGGATATTCTCTGCCGTAAATATTTCTTCAGCCGAAAGAGATTTATCTATATCAGGGGCATTCGCTGACGGATTTTCTTCATAAATTAATTTGTATGATTCAAAATCTCTGTCTTTATAAAGTGCGAAACCACCAACTTTGACACTAAGTTTTTCGACAGGCTTAAAGTCATAATCCAGTTTTGCTGAATAGTTGTTATCATTTTGGTAAGAGAAGAAGTGAGAGTTGCCTCTGAATGGTAATATTACTTCTAAATCTCCGGCATCTGTTCTTACATATTGTGTAGTTCTGCGATCCGGAAGATCACGAACAGCTTTAGAATAAGTTATGGATGCGTCCAGACTTGACTCCATAAAATCCTGAAAATAAGTTTCGAAAATCAAAGAAGATGAATAAATCGCTCTGCGATCAAACTCTGCAACCGTTTGCCTGTTGTCATTATCGAAATTGTAATATGAACCTTCAATTG
Source organism: Balneola sp. (assembly GCA_965215865.1). Lineage (GTDB taxonomy): Bacteria > Bacteroidota > Rhodothermia > Balneolales > Balneolaceae > Balneola. Next base: position 1,096,293 of record OZ244125.1, on the reverse strand, counting down.
CTGAATATTGATTATTCGAAGAATTGGAATATAAATTCTTCAACCCGATTTTTGTAAGCTCATTAGGTTTCGCAAATATATTCAACATACCGTTCAGGCTGGTTTTCTCCTCACCTGAGTTACGGATATAATCAGAACCTAGAAGAGTCTCTCCTGTGTTTTCATTGAAATTGTTTATGTACCGAAAGCTTTCGTTAGTTCTGGAGTCAGTAGCATATTTGTAGCTTAAATTAGAAACTAATCCAATTGGCATCTTGTCCTGATTGAACTGGTTGCTATAGCTAAATCCGAATTTTTGACCGGGGAGAGACTGAATGTTCTTTGATGCCCACGAATTGTTCAGAGTGCTAACTATTCTTCCGGCTTCTTCTGCGTTTGTTATCTGGCTGTCTTCAACATCTTCAGGCAGGCTTCTGAACCCATTATCATACCCTAAAAAATCAATTCCTCCTCCACTGTATCCTAAATAGTTTTTGAATGTGGAGTTTGTATTAACATCAGTTGTATATGAAAAAGTAATATTCGGGTTGTTCGGAAATTCCTTGGTAACGATCTGAACAGATCCTCCTGAAAATTCACCTGATTGATCCGGAGTATATGTTTTCTGAACTACGATATTATCTACTATACCGCTGGATAAAATATCTACAGGGGCTTCTTTTTTATTGGGATTAGTTGAGGGGATCGGAGATCCGTTTAACTGAACATTACTGTACCGGTTTCCTAACCCGCGTACATAAACATCTTTTCCGCCAACAACAGTAACTCCTGAAACACGCTTCATCGCAGAACCTACATTTCCATCTGTGGAACGTGAAAGCTCTTCAGAAGATATTCCGTCCTGAACTGCGACAGCTTTTCTTTGTATTGAAAGTAGACCAGCCTCACCGCTTTTGATGGCCTCTGCTGTTACTACAACTTCATCCAGATCGGCTACATTTGATTCCAAAGCAATATTCAGAACTGCAGATTCACTTTCGGTTACAACAATTCCTGTAACTGTTTGTGTTGTATAAGAAATGTAAGATACGGTTACGGAGTAGATACCCGGTTCCAGGCCGCGAATTGTAAAATTACCATCCAGGTCGCTTGCTGCTCCTTTAGTGGTTCCTGAAATTCCAACGCTTGCACCTATTATTGTTTCGCCATTTCCGGCGTCAATAATGGTTCCTGTTATTTGGCCTGTGCCTTGAGCAAATGCTACACCTGAGAATAACCAGAGTAGCAAAGTCAGATAAGAGTTTAAAGTTTTCATGTGTGCTGATATTTATTTTTGATCACCTTTTATTTGGTGTTCAAAAGATATCAACAGCACTTTGCTATACTGTTACCAACAGTTTATGCTTTAATTACCACACTATTACCTTAATGTTAAGTACCATGAACTGTAATATAAAATCGCCCTCAAAATGCTTTATTCACTATTTTTTTTAAAAACTGTTCTCTGCCCTTTTTTGTTTTTCTGATATTGAGCGCAAAGTAGTTTTAAAAACAATTATAAATAACTCTTTTAGACATTAAAAAAAGAGAGTTCCGATTCATCAGAACTCTCTTGTGATCAGCACACCTCACAATGATTTGTGAGACGTAAACTTGGTTGAGAATTAAGTTATTTAATCAGCGTCATTCTCTGAACTTTAGTAAAGTTATCAGCTGATAATCGGTATAAGTAGATGCCACTTGCCAGATTCGTAGCATCAAATGTTACACTTGCTTTTCCTGCACTATAGTTTTCACCTGAAATGAGAGTAGCTACTTCTCTACCCAACATGTCATATACCTTCAAAGTAATTTTTTGTGCACTTGGCAACTCAAAGCTAATGTTTGTTGAAGGGTTGAACGGGTTAGGATAGTTTTGATTGAGTACTACTGAATGAGGGATTTCAATCTCATCTTCATTTTCAGTTACAACTCCCGGGTTAATGATGCCTTTTTCATCTAACGCAGTCCAACCAACCATCCAGTTTTTAACACCAAAAGCTCCTTTGTAAGATACTTCAGTGAAAAACTCATCATCAGGAATTACCGCACCAGTTAATGCAGAACTTCCTGCTTGTAATCTAGCATCTAAACCGAATTGAGTAGCTCGGTCTAAGCTTCTGAATTGAGGATCAGTAATTGCATTACCTTCAGAAGTAGCGCCTATTTCATCAGAAACAAAAGTAGCACTTGAAATAGAGGTGAAGTCAGTTCCTGCACCAAAATTAAAGAACACACTATTTTTGATGTTCAATGAATCGGCTTCTAAACGAGCACGACTGTCAATAGTACTTTCAGCTACATCTTCAACTTCTACAGCTATTGCAGAGTGCTCTGCAAAAATTGAGTTGTGGTATTCACCACCGGTGTTGTCACGGAATAGCATTAGCTCACCACTACCGTCACCATCAGGAATAGTAGCAGAACCAGGTCCGATATAAGTAGCGTTGGAAACTACAGGGAAAGCAAATGGAGTTGTGTCTTCATTTCCTCCGGCACCATCCATCTCAGCGGCACGTCCTGCAATATCAGTATCTTGAATTACAAACCAAAATTGACCTTTACCACGGAATCCCTGATCCCAGTCAAAACCATCATCTTCTACGAAAGCAGAAATCATGTACTTGGTATTTACCGTTCCACCAAAGAATTCATATCCATCATCAGCTGAAGCGAACGACTCAATAAACTCAATAGTTGTTCCGGCACCAACGCCACCCAAAGTAAGACCTTGAATTTCATTTCCACTATCCTGACCTACGTTGATACCAGTATGACGGATAGAAACATAACGCATAACTCCGGAGTTGTCCATGTCATCAGTTCCGCCGTAACCTACAAGTGCAGGATCGGTTTCAATTTGATCAAGCCCTTCAATTAATTTTTCGCTGGCATTATTGGTGCTCGCTTTTCCTAAGATAACTACACCACCCCACTCACCGGTATCGTCTTTGTCTAATGTCCCATCATCATTTATAGATGTGAAAGTAATTGGGTTTGAAGAAGTACCTTCAGCAAAGATTTTAGAACCTCGGGTAATTACAAGTGCGGTTGCATTTACATCTTGACCATCTTCCGCCTTGATAACGGTTCCAGCTTCAATATAAAGGCTTGCACCATTTGTTACGAATACAGCTCCATCAAGAACATACTCATTATCAGCAGTCCAATATGTATCCGTAGTAATTTGTCCGTTTACATTTACTGTACTCGGTGCAGATATATTTGGCAAGAAACCAAGCTCATCTAAAGCGGTCCATCCTTTTAACCAATTATTTCCACCTACAGCACCTTTAAAAGCTACTTTAGAAAAGAAGTCATCGTCAGGCTGTACAGCACCAGTTGTTACGTTAGACGCTTGAAGTTCTAATGCCGAAGTTAGAGCAAGATTTCCAAATCCAGGATCAGTAAATACATTACCTTCAGAAACAGCACCTATTTCGTCGGATACAAAAGTGGCACTTGAAATAGACGCAAAGTCAGTTCCTGCGCCAAAATTAAAGAACACACTGTTTTTGATGTTTAATGAATCCGCTTCTAAACGAGCACGACTATCAACAGTACTTTCTGCTACATCTTCTACTTCTACAGCTAACGAGGAATGCGCTGTGAATACAGAGTTATGATACTCTCCGCCAGTGTTATCACGGAATAGCATTAGCTCACCACTACCGTCACCATCAGGAATAGTAGCAGAACCAGGTCCGATATAAGTAGCGTTGGAAACTACAGGGAAAGCAAATGGAGTTGTGTCTTCATTTCCTCCGGCACCATCCATCTCGGCGGCACGTCCTGCAATATCAGTATCCTGAATTACAATCCAAAATTGACCTTTACCACGGAATCCCTGATCCCAGTCAAAACCATCATCTTCTACGAAAGCAGAAATCATGTACTTGGTATTTACCGTTCCACCAAAGAATTCATATCCATCATCAGCTGAAGCGAACGACTCAATAAACTCAATAGTTGTTCCGGCACCAACGCCACCCAAAGTAAGACCTTGAATTTCATTTCCACTATCCTGACCTACGTTGATACCAGTATGACGGATAGAAACATAACGCATAACTCCGGAGTTGTCCATGTCATCAGTTCCGCCGTAACCTACAAGTGCAGGATCGGTTTCAATTTGATCAAGCCCTTCAATTAATTTTTCGCTGGCATTATTGGTGCTCGCTTTTCCTAAGATAACTACACCACCCCACTCACCGGTATCGTCTTTGTCTAAAGTTCCATCATCGTTTACTGATGTAAATACAATAGGTTTACTTGCTGTACCTTCAGCAAAGATTTTAGAACCTCGGGTAATTACAAGTGCGGTTGCATTTACATCTTGACCATCTTCCGCCTTGATAACGGTTCCAGCTTCAATATAAAGGCTCGCACCATTTGTTACGAATACAGCTCCGTCAAGAACGTACTCAGTATCAGCAGTCCAAAATGTATCAGTAGTAATTTGCCCGGTAACTGTAGTTTGTGCGAACACTGTAGTAGGCACAAATAACAATGCGAGCAAAGTTAATTGTATTTGTTTTAGCATATTATTCCTGTTTGTTTTGTTGGATTAATTGTGGTTTTATTAAAGTTTATATTTTACTCCAAGCGAGAATGATCTACCTCGCTTAAAAGAACTATTAATAAATTCTTGATCTTTAAATTCCTGAGAGTCGACGATATCAGGATTCAGGATATTCTTGAGAGAAAACGATAATTCAATACTATGCCCAATGGTTTTAGATGTTAGAAAATCTAAAGTAGTGTAAGATCTTTCATAAACGTTTGGAGTTGCTCCAAAACTTACGGCGGTCAATCTATCTCCAAACTTGTTCATATTTATCGAAGCAGTATATCCGATATCAGGATTTTCATATGCCAGATCCATATTTATGATATAATCAGATTGACCAAAAAGTGGTCTTGTATCATCAGCATTAGGATCGGTTTGACGAATATCTTCCAACTCCTCAGTTGGTATATCTACTTCAGAATTAACTAAGGTTAGATTTGTTGACAGACCAAAATTTCTAAATGCATCTGAAATAAATCCGAGATTTTTTTTAATCTCGAATTCAATTCCTAAAACAGTACCTTCTTCAACGTTTTTGTAAGTAATTCTGTCACCATCAGGCGCCTGTAAATCAATTACTGTTTCAATCGGGTTTTCTAATCTTTTTCCAAAAGCACTGACAGCAATTACTTCACCAGGATTCGGAAACCACTCCCATCTAAGATCTAAGTTTGTTATTAGTGTTCTTTGCAGATTTTGATTACCAACCTCTTGACGTCCACCACTAAAATTAACGGTAACATAAGGAGCTAACTCTCGGAAAGTAGGTCTTGCTAACGTTTTTGTGACTGAACCTCTAATGTTCATATTGTCATTTATGGAATAAATAGCGCTAACAGATGGAAGTAAATCGCTGTCATCTAAATTACCAATTGCAACTGAAGTGTCTTGAGAAACAAGCTCAATTTGAGCCGACTCAATTCTTGCACCGGTGATGATTTTGAACTTATCAACTATTGGCAGTTCAATCATTCCGTAGGCAGATGCAATATCTCTTTTCCCATCGTAATTATTGCGATCATCAGATATCTCTCTTGGAAGCACTCCAAATATCGGCTCTTCATTATCCATTCCAATAATACCGGAAAGCCCAACGTACGCATCTAAATTACCACGAACATCTGGTCGTCTTAATAATTGATTTGCATCTGCTTCAAAGTCAAAAGCATCCTCTCTAAAAAATCTGTCAGCCTGATTTATTAATCCACCAAGCTTGAAAGAACCTTTACCCCCATTAAATGAGACAAAAGGTATTGAAACATCCACACTGGCGTTATAACTCTCTTCTTCTAACTCTCTATAAAAGCGAAGAGGAAATTTAAGACCATTTGGGAATGAATAAATAGTTGTATCATTGCCTGCCAAAACACGTTCTTCACTCTGTGTTACTGCTAATCGACGGTTCGGCTCGTCTTGGGTATTCTTTGTGTAAGCAGTTTTCCACTCAACAACTGAATTAGCCAACTTTGGAAATGAATGCTTACCTCCAAGTTGGCCTGACCTCAGACTTCTTTCTGTGTACTCTACTACTCGGTTTGATAAATCAGATCCCTCGAAGTCTTGATCGAACCCATTAAGCAAGCGACCACTTTGACTTCCACTTTGCGTTGCAATAAAAGTGGTTTTTATCTTGTGGTTTGAACTTAATTTATAAGCAAAATTAATAAGCCCACCAATATCAACTGTTCGACTTCCTCTTTCGTCGTCATAGTCAAAATTAGCTGTTAAACCAGTGGCATCAGAAGGAGAACCAATAAGTTCATAACCGGCATTAACCCCATTATCATATGAGTCAAAAGACTCTCCATAAGTCAAACTCGCAATGTATCCAAGTTCCTTGCCAAATAAAGAGGCTTTATTACCCAGAGTAACTCCATAGCTATGATTCAGATACGCGTTAATTGGATCGGGTTCAAAATCAGAGCTAAAAGATTTTGCAAGTAAATTTAATGTTTGAGCAATCTCTGGATCGTTTTCTCCGGCATTAGCTCTGGGGAAATTTTCATTATTAGGATTATTCAGATAATTAACTGCAAATTCTGGAATACTCCTTCCCCCATCATCATAGCCTAACCAATCTGTATCGCCTCTTTCACTAAGCAAAACATCTTCAAATGTAGTATTAGTTATATAACCAATTGAAGTAGATACTTGGAAAAGTCTTTCCGTTGGAAAATCTTTTGTGTTTACATCTATAAGTCCACCACTGAAATTACCCGGTTTATCGGGAGTGAAGGTTTTCAGGGTTACTATATTCTCTAAAAGGCTACTTGGAAAAATATCCAATTGAAATGCTTTTCGGTTAGGGTCAGCACTTGGTAACTCAGTCCCATTTAGATGAGAAGAAGTATATCTGTCTCCTAAACCACGGATGTACACATATTTCCCACCTACTACTGATGCCCCTACTACCTTTTTGAGTGCTCCTGCAGCATCACCGCTTCCTGATCTTGAAATTGCTTCAGCACTAATTGCATCACTAAAGGCGATAGATTTTTGGCGTTGCCTTAGAAGTCCAGCTTCACTATCCAGAATAGCTTCTGCTGTAACTGTGATCTCATCAAGATTTGCCACTTCCGTTCGCATGGCAATATCAAGCTTGGTTGTTTCTCCTGCTACAACTTCAACTCCGGTAATGTTTTGTGTTTGATAAGAAATGTATGAAACCCGAAGATCATACGTTCCGGGTGCTAAATTTGGAATGGTGTAATTACCATCTATATCGGAAGCTGCACCGGTTGTAGTACCAATGATTCCAATACTTGCTCCAATGATTATCTCGCCATTTTCAGCGTCTACTATCGTTCCTAAAATTTGCCCTGCTTCTTGGGCTAAGGTTCCTACTGACGAAAGGAAAACCGTCAGTAGAATTATTATAAGTTTTTTCACTTGCGTGCTGATTTAATTTTTGATCACGTTTTGTGTATCAAAAGTATCATCCACGCTTTGCTAAACTGTTATGGACAGTTTACATTTTAATTATCGCTTTATTACCTGATTGTAAAGAAGCGAATCTAAGATCAAAAAAACCTGCTCTTTTAAGTACTTATTCGTCCTTTTTTTCTGATGCCTCTTCTTTCTCTTGATTATCTTTTTTTGAATCAGTTTCTGTTCCATTATTAGAACCTGTTTTTGAATCATCAGGTTTATCTTCAGAATCAGAATCGGATTCGGATTCAATTACATCATCTACTACTTCAGCATCAGGAGTAGTGTACTCTTCATAAGTAGTTTTTGTATCGAAAGGTCTTTTTCCTATCAATTTCTCCAGATCAGATTGATAAAGCATTTCTTTTTCAAGCAATTCCTTAGCAAGAATTTCTAATTCTTTCTTTTTTCCCTGAAGAAGTTTCTTTGTTCGTTGATAAGCTTCATCAATGATCTTTTTGACCTCTTCATCAATAATCTGAGCTGTAGACTCAGAATAAGGCTTCTGGAAGTTGTATTCGCTTTGCTTGGAATCATAAAAAGATACATTTCCAATCTTATCATTCAGCCCATACACAGAAACCATGCTGTAAGCCATCTTTGTAATTCTTTCCAGGTCACTTAAGGCTCCTGTAGATATCTTTCCGAAAACGATCTCTTCTGCGGCTCTACCACCTAAAGTCATACACATTTCGTCCATTAACTGTTCGGTTTGATGTAGGAACTGTTCTTTAGGTAAATACTGAGCATAACCTAGTGCAGCCAATCCTCTCGGTACTATAGATACCTTTACTAATGGATTTGCATGTTCCAGATACCAACCGGCAACAGCATGACCTGCTTCATGATATGCAACGATCTTTTTCTCTTCCGGAGAAATGATCTTATTCTTTTTCTCAAGCCCGCCTATCACTCTGTCAATGGCACTCTCGAAGTCATCCATGTCTACCGCCTTTTTATCCTTTCTGGCGGCAATTAAAGCAGCTTCATTACAAACATTAGCGATCTCAGCACCTGCAAAACCCGGTGTTTGTGCAGAAAGCTTCTTTGACTCAACTTCTTTACTAAGCTTAAGCGGCTTCAAGTGAACTTTAAAAATAGCTTCTCTTCCGTTTTTATCGGGCTTGTCAATACTGATCTGTCTGTCAAATCTACCCGGACGCAATAATGCGTTATCCAAAACATCAGGTCTGTTGGTAGCCGCAAGAATGATCACACCAGAATCTGTTGCAAATCCATCCATTTCTACCAGCAATGAGTTCAGAGTATTTTCTCTTTCATCATTTGATCCCGGCATTTGACCTTTACCTCTAGATCTACCGATAGCATCAATCTCATCGATAAAAATAATACAAGGTGCTTTTTCTTTTGCTTGTTTGAAGAGGTCACGAACTCGTGCAGCTCCTACACCCACAAACATCTCCACAAAATCAGAACCTGAAAGTGAGAAAAACGGAACTTCGGCTTCGCCTGCTACAGCTTTTGCAAGTAATGTTTTACCGGTTCCCGGGGCACCAACCAATAGTGCACCTTTTGGGATCTTACCACCAAGTTTTGTGTATTTAGATGGCGACTTTAAAAAATCTACAATTTCTTTTACTTCTTCTTTCGCTTCATCAAGTCCTGCCACATCTTTGAATGTTGTTTTTGTATCAGTCTGTTTGTCGTAAAGAGAAGCTTTGTTTTTACCGATGTTCAGAACCTGTTGTCCCGGATTCATTCTTCTCAAGATCAACACCCAAAAACCGATTGCTAAAGCGATCATGATCAGCCAAACAAAAACACCACTGAACCAATCTTCTTCAATAGTTACTTCATATTCCACATCATTAGCATCCAGAACGGGACGAATATCATCGCCGCGCAACATAGTAGTTCTGAATCTAAGGTAAGACTCATCTTCTCCACCCAGGTTAAAGCTATTGTCCTCATCCTGAGCCGGAGCATTTATTATTCCTGCATCAAGTGCTTTAGGAGTATACTTTCCTTCTATATAAGAACCATTCTTGATGAGAATTTCTTCAACATACCCATTCTCCACATGCTCCAGAAAAATACTGTATTTGATATTGTTGGTGACCTGAACTCCTGAATAAATGAACTGAGCTACAAGAAGCACTAAAAATATTACAAGAAATCCCCATGTCGGAAACTTTGGAGTTTTCGACTTATCCTTTGAATCAGAATCTTTCTCAGGTGCTTTAATTTTCTTTTTTGGAGCGGATTTTTTATCTGCCATCTAAATGATATAAACTGATGTTAGTGAGTCTCAAATATACACATTAAATATATCTTTGAGGGGTCTGCTTATTTAAACTAGGTTAAGTCAAAAAACGTGCCATAGGTTTTTTTATGACAAATCATCAAAAGAAATAACATCTCCTTCTGCTGTTTGCATTTTCATGCCATCTTCTTTGGGGACCATTCGCCCGACAACAGAGAAGTCCTTGAATTGTTCTACAAATTTTTCCACTTCTTTTTCAGGTAATGTGAATACTATTTCCAGATCTTCTCCCCCGAATAACGCATATCGATCTACATCTTCTTCCATTTCATCTGCAACATGACGTGTTTCTACTGCAACAGGGATCGCCGCTTGATAGAGGTAAGCTCCTAAATCTGACGCATTGGCAATCTGACTTACTTCATGAACCAATCCTTGTGTAACATCTATCATAGAAGAGGGAACGATGCCATGCTCATTAAGTGAATCAATTAGATTCTTTCTAGCCGCCGGAACTAATTGACGTTTAACTACAAATTCATATTCTGAAAGATCCGGCTGAGCACCTTCATTACCGTGTTCTTCCCAAAATTTCTTTTCACGCATTAAAATTCTAAGTCCTGCAATAGCTGCTCCCAGATCTCCGGTCACGCAAATAGCATCGCCCTGTTTTGCTCCGGATCGATAGGTAACGACCTTGCCATCAACTTCTCCATAAGCCGTAACAGTAATTACCATATTTGAGTGATTGGCAGTAATATCACCACCAACAACTTCAACCTCATAATCAAAACCAGCGGAATAGATTCCTTTATAAAGATCATCTATCATTTGAGTTGATTGGCGATTCGGTACTGCAATATTTATTAAAACCGAAGTTGGTTTCCCATTCATTGCATATATATCACTGATCGCAGTGCTGACAACTTTATAGCCCAGATGATGAAGAGGAGTATAAGTTATGTCAAAATGGACTCCTTCAACAAAAGTATCAGATGTAATCAACGAATGTGTTTTACCATCTGTCTTCAAAACTGCGGCATCATCGCCAATACCTTTTATGGTAGACTGATTAGTGTGAGAATCATAATCTGTGATCTGCTTGATCAACCCTTCTCTGCCAACACTTTGTATACTCTTAAATTCCTGATCCATTTTTTCTCGTCTCCAATAAATAAAAAAAGGCAACCATGAACTTCATGGATGCCTCAAATTTGTGTAAACCAGAATTAGTTTCTGGTAGCCTCACTTTTTGTAGAATAGTTAATTCTGAAAGTTTGGGCTTTCTTCAATTCTTCCTGTACATCCGTTAAAAGACCAAATTCTGAACTCTCATCCACACGAAGTGAAACGATCATTCTTTGTTCTTCGAGTAACTTATCATACATGATCTGTCTGATTGCACCGATATCTTCTTGTATAGAATCGTCGATCTGAACTTTGTCATTGCCCAATCTATTATTTGGGAGACGCTCAGGACCTATATAGATATAAGAAACCAATCGCTTTTCTTCTATCTTTTCGATATTAGTAGCTTTAGTTAGATCAATTTTAACTTTCAAAGTCACTTCTCTTAATACAGTGGTAACCATAAAGAAGAAAAGAAGCATAAATACCACATCAGGCATTGCCGATGTAGGTACTTCCTGTTTTGTTCCTGCTTGTTTTTTCTTAAAGTGTGCCATTGAATTTACTCCGGATCTGGTTCAGCGATTGAAATTTTCTTAGGATAAATATCATCCACTACTTCTTTTTGATCCTTATTAAGTTGAGAATAATCTCTGCTGAAGTTTTGATTAGCAGCTTCATTTCTTAAAAAAGCATATGCACCAATTACCTCATCTAACATATCTATGTAAATTCGATAAGGTGTTTGTCGAACTGTTTTTAACGAAACAATTGCTGCCTGAGGGCTAATTGCAAGCTCCTCGCTGGCTTCAGGGTTCTTAATAAACTCAATAAGTTTATTCTGAACCTCAGTAATAGGTGTAGGTTCTTCGTCCATCATTATCAGACCGGTTTCATTCACCAGAATCTTCATAAGATTCCTTTCCCTTACGGGTGGTGGTTCTTCAGTTGGATCTAATGGCGGAGGTAAAACCATTCCAATTCCGGTATCTACGTTAATTGTAGTTGTAACCAGGAAAAAGATGAGTAAGAGAAAGGCAATATCCGCCATAGACGAACCATTAATTTCAGCACTTTCTCTTTCACGTTTCTTTAATAGCATAATTGCCTAATTAAAACTTAAAAGTTCCACGAAGTCCGGTAAGAAAGATCGTTCCGATCATAAATACCATCATTACACCGGCAGTCATTACACCGGCTTTTGCAAAATCCTGACCTAATGCAAAGTATGTAATTGCAAAAACAACTACGGGTACCAGCATTAAAGCGATTCTTTTAAAATCTTGTTTTCCTTGTGTGAGGCTTCGAATTCCGGAAACGATCATGGCTAAAACTCCACCAACAATCATTAAACCGGCAAGTCCAACACTTAAGCTTACAATATTCATAATAATCTCCTGTTTAACTTTTTTTGATTGGGATTATTATTCTGAATCTGCGCTGTCATCAACAGAAGGAGTAATCAACGGCTTTCCTTCGTTTAGTAAAATGATAGAATCGATTAGAGTAATTGAACTTTCTTCCATTTCAGCGATCAAACGGTCGATTTTAGATACACAATAGTTGTATCCGATCTGCAGAATAATACCTGCAATCAAACCACCAGCTGTTGTAAGAAGGGCTACTTTAATACCACCCGCTACAATACTTGGGGAGATATCTGCTGCTGCTTCAATATCATCGAATGCCTGGATCATACCAATTACCGTTCCAAGGAATCCAAAGAGTGGAGCAATAGCGATGAAAAGAGACAACCAAACAAGACCTCTTTCAAGGAAACTCATCTCAATAGAGCCGTATGCTGCAATTGCTTTCTCAGCGGCGTCAATACCTTCATCTGAACGCATTAAACCAGCTTGAAATACAGAAGCAACAGGCCCACGAGTTTGAGCACAAAGTTCTTCAGCAGCTTCAATACCACCTTCTTGTAAAGCTTCCTGAACATTTACAATGAATTTTCGTGTGTTAATATCTGCAAGGTTCAGGGTAATAATTCTTTCAAGAAAAATTGCCAAACCAAGAATTAGTGTAACCAATACCGGCCACATCCATCCACCATCGTTACCTTGATTAAATTTCTCAACGATGATGTTAAAGAAGCCTGCATCGGCTTGTAGAAAAAATAGAGCAATCGACGATGTCATGTCCACTCCGCTTATATTTAATGTTAATGTCTAAGTTTAATGAGGCAAAAGAATAGTTCATTTTATACTAAATGTCAAAGTATTGGAGCATAGAAAAATTAACTTTAAGCAAACTTTAAACAGTTTTTTTGGTTGCTTTTAATTAGAGTTCTGAGTAAGAGAATTTTACTAGAATGTAGCTTTTAGAGTTAATTTAGCTGTATGTATAGTTGGGCGGTCTTCTACAGTTCTTCCATCATACATTAAATTTAATCTTATGAGATTACTCACCCTATAACTACTGCTAAGCGACCATATCACGTTACCGCCTCTTCCTGCTCCTTCTGTAAGCTCAAAATTTCCAACTGCATTAGTATCCCCATTCAACTGCACATTCCTGTATTCCACCGAAGAATTAGTCTGCACTTTTCTCCATAAAAAGAATCTGTTAGTATTGCGAAGTTTTACAATCTGAGCTTTAACATTGTCGGTTTCATTAATCCGATCTTTTTTATCACTGAATGAAATCGAAAAACCTGTGCGCCAGGATCGGTTTATTGTTGCTCCAAAACTTTGTTCTATCGTTTGAGATTTAATATTAAAATTTCGATTTGAAATTGTGCTACTGGAAGTTCTGTTCGTACCTAAAGAGATTTTCGAGTCGCCTTGGATCCTGCTTGTAATATTATATCTGAAATCAACTGCAAAAGCATCCTGATAGATGGTCTGGAGTTCACTACTGCGTCGATTTAAATTCCTCAATTGATTGTATCTGATATTCAGATCAAATTTGTCGTAAGAAGGAAGCGCGTCTAGTTCTTTTTCAAATGCGAACCTTCCCTGAATGGTAGTAGCTGAATCCCGGAAACTGCTGATATTCAGTAAATAAATATCCGACAGGTCATTTGTGGTGGAGTTTTCTGCTATATCAAATCTAGACCTGAAAATGATCTGATTTAAAAAGGCACTGAACCCATCTTCTTTTTTAAGAAAGCCAAAAGGATTTATTTCATTTCTAAATCTGACCCTAAGATCTATAACAGGAAAAAGCTCATCAGAAGGAAGAAATTGTCTTATATATGTTCCTTCATTGGGAGTGAGTTCCAGAAAAAACTCGTCCAGTTGCTCTACACCATCATCATTCAGATCATCCCACACATATTGACCGATCTCAGGACCAACTTCTATAAACGTTTCCTGCAACAATGCCTGACGTTGAGTATTTACTTCATACAAAAAATTCCCTTCCCAGTTTTCCGAAATTGATGAATAATCAGAATTGGATCTTATCAACAAAGATCTCTTATCGGTATTCCCTTCACTTTTAAAATCAGAAGTAAATTCTTTATTTCTGACTGCAATTTTATTCTGCGTTGTAAAATAGTTACTCGGAAATAAATTTATTTGAACGGAATGTTGTATTGATGTAGCCTCATCTCTCAAATCGTTCTCAAGCACACCAAATGAATTTCTGTAAGCTAGAGAATAATCCAGAAGCCATTTACTTGCTTCATATCGTACTCCCGGAGCGCCTTCATAAAACCTTAATGACTGATTAGTTAACGAATCACTTTGCTGATCTCGCTGAATCCTTTCTTCGTGCTCAAAACTAAAATATGGTGTAAAACTTTTATTCAGACTTTCTTTTGAGAATCGATTAGAAATCCTTCCCTGCTGTCTGAACCATTTTCCATTTATCATCTGCAGATCATCGTCACTTTGTATCCACTCTTGATCATAGTTTACCCGGAATCCATTTTCACTTTGTGTTGCAAAAGCCGAAGCTTGTCTTTGACCTGAAAAACCGATCCTGTCTATAAATCCATATTCTCCGTTTAGTGAAGTACTGGTATTAAAATCATATCGTGTTACCAATTCATTTGTTGTTTCCTGTGATTGCTCAAAACTGGTCAGGTTCCATTTCCGGTCAAACTCTACATCTCTTGTTCGCTCAAAGAATTCAAAATTGGATCCCGAATATCTTCTCTCTGCTTTCAAGCTGAATAAACCTGTTCCGGTCTTTAACGAATCTATTTGAACACCTCCCAGATACGAATGATCTGTATTATCTCCATCATCAAGATCCGAAAATCTGTTTCGATCATAATCGCTTACTGCCCATTCTCCAAACAAACGAACATTTTTATTTATCTGATAAGAGCTGTTCAATGCTGCCATTTGCTGCTCTATTGGAGCAGGCAAAGTCCTGAATGGTTCATATTCTCCCTGATTCGGTCCCACCCATTCAAACAATAAGCCGTTTACGGATGTACCTGTTCTTCTATAACTTCCCTGAAATTCTCCCACATTCGAAAATCGTACTCTGAAAACAGTTTCATCAGACCCGGGAATATTTTTGAAGATCGTAAATGTCTGGCCATTGACAACTGTATCAACCTGAGCATATAGCACATTCCCATTTTCTTCGTCAGGATCAACGCGTTCAGCTCCTGAAACTATTGCTGCATTTCTGTCATCTCCGGCCTGACGCAAAATATCGATATCACTTTCTGTAAGTGTTTGCTGTGAAAGCAGATTATTTCCATCAGCCTGACGAATTACCGTAGCTCCGATCTTAAATCTGTTATTCAGTAAACTTCCTTGTCCCTCCGCGGCTACTAATGTCCGGTTAAAATTCTGATCGATATATTCATATTCAACAACAATTCTGGTTTCATCTTTGATGAGTAGATTATTTGTGAAGTAGATCTCACCCAAACCATAATCGATGATATATTCACCATCCTCACCTCTTTGCACAAGTTGCCCATTGATATAAACTCGTTCAGTTCCTGCCAAAATGATCACAAATTCTTCATTCTCATTTCCTGTAAGCCTGTACGGTCCCTGAACTCCTTCCAATCCTTGTAAACTTACACTTTTGAAAACTCCCCGAACCACTGAAGCCGCAGCAGACAGATCTGTAAAGTTTGTAGTGTTATAACCTGCAGCTCCCTGTAACCTTCGGTTGAGCTTGGCAAAGGTGCTTTTCTCTAAACTTATGTCCACATCACCCATCTCGATGGTAGTATTCGGAGCCTGAACCTGAATAAAAACTTTATCAAATTCTTTGAGATTCTGAGTCGTTCCATTCGGTTGAATAGGTATACTTTTATCTGTGAGAACTGCACTGATGGTTACATCATCTGTCAGTTTTCCTGAAAGCTCGAAATCCAGGCCGCTTTCAAGGGCAAAATCCTGATTGGTTCCTACTATTATTCCACGACTCAAGCTTCCTCTTTGCTGAAGATCCGATTCTGTGCTTCTGTTTGTTTGATCAGATGAACTAAATCCCGAAAACTTATTTGATGACTCATTATCAAAAATGGAAGAATCCAGAGGTTGAACCGCTTTATCATTATAAAACCTTCTCAAGCTGTATGAATAGTATTTAAAACTAACAGTGACGACAGAAATCCCCTGAAAAGAAAATGAATCCGTTTCTCTAAAAGTCAGGTTTCCTCGAATGGGATCGTACAACCAGTTTTGATTTGGAATGGTTATGGAATCAGATGAGATTATAATGGACTCCTCCAAAACCCATTCTCCGATGTAATAGGCGGAATCAACATTCACGGAATCAATAACAGATTGGCTTTCTAGTACATTCTGAGCTTTAGATACTCCCGGACACAACAACATCATACCTGCTATCGCACATATGATGTAGATTCTTTGTTTTGAATGTAAAGCCGTCAGTGTGCCGAAATTTAGTGACTATTACCGTACCTGAATTCAAAAACCGGACAAATCAAAAAAAGTAGATCATTCCACGGTGAATGTCTGGAATCTAAATAGAACTTAGATTGTACGAACTTATTCTTAAAGTACAATTTAGATTCCTGCCTTCGCAGGAATGACTTATAATTAATTCTGTTATATCGAACTCAAGTCAACTAAGGCTAAAGGTTTCGCCGATCAGGGTCAACTTCTATCTTGATTTGAATTCGTTCAGCCCTTCCGTTAGAAATGACGTAAACTTTTCTTCTTTAGTATATCCCAGCACCTGATCGATCACTGTTTCCGAGACAGGGTCGTAGATCACGTAAGTTGGCAAAGCGATATTTCCGGTAAGTTCGAACTGAATCAATTGATTATCTTTGGCGTCTTTACCACCATCGGTATAAAGTTTTACCAAAACCATCTCAGCAAACGCTTGCTGTACTTCTTCAAGAGGAAATATATTGCTTTCCATAGCCCGGCAGTTTGTACACGTATATCCGGTAAAATCTATAAAAACAGGTTTTCCTAATTCTTTCGCTGATGCAATCGAAGCTTCAAAATCTTTGCTCCAGCCTTCATCGGCAGAAGTTGAACTTACGCCTCCACTCCCTCCGATTGAAGCGACAAGACTTACATCTGTTGGTTGCTTTGGAGGAAGAAAAGCATCCCAAAAACCCAATGATGAACCCAATAGTCCCGGAATCAAATAGAAACTGAACATCAAAAATGGCATTGCAAGGAGCATTCTTCCCGTTGAAATTTGTTCCGATTTTGATTCATGCTTCAGGGTGATAAATCCGAGTACATAAAATCCGGCGATCAAAAAGATGACGATCCAGAATGCAATGGTCAAAGGACGCGAAACGATTCCCCATTGCCATACAAGATCAGCATTTGATAAAAACTTGAATGCAGCAGCTAGTTCAATGAAACCTAAAAGCACTTTTACAATGTTCATCCATGAACCACTTTTTGGGAGTGCTTCAAGCCATTTCGGAAACATAGCAAATAACACAAAAGGACTTGCAAATGCCGCTGAAAACCCGATCATTCCTAAGATCGGATAAAACCATTCTCCACCAACTGTCGCCGTAAATACAGCGCCAACGAATGGAGCCGTACAAGAGAATGAAACTGCACTTATGGTCATGGCCATGAATAAAATTCCTGCAAGACCAGAACTCTCGTTACTTTTTCTGTTTAGGAAGTTTGTAAGCTGATGAGGCAACTGCAGCTCATACATTCCCAATAAACTGAGTGCAAACGCAACCAGCACCAGAGCAATGAATAAATTCACAATTGGGTTAGAAGCGAAATTCTGTGCTCCGGAAGCTCCCAGAACTGCAGCCAGCACAGCACCAATTACCGTAAATGTAATTACGATAGCTACTCCGAAGATGAGCGCTGAACTAATTCCTCTTTTGGCATCTTCCTGTTTAGAGAAATAAGAAACCGTGAGCGGAATCATTGGGAATACACATGGAGTAAGTAATGCTGCAAATCCGGCTACAATAGCGATCCACAAAAAAGAAAAAATCCCATCATCGGAGAAACTTCCTTTTTTGGTTGATGAACTGCCACCTTCCGAAACGGTAGTTCCGCCAACAGCATCTTCATAAATTTCATCAGCGACTCCATCAACAAAAACACCCGCTATGATGGATTTTCTTTTTGGTGGTAAACAAACCCGATCATCACACACCTGATAATACACTTCTATATCCAAGGTCTGTTTTCCCTGCAACTCAGATTTTACTGCCACAGGAATAGTAAAACTGGCGTAAGATGTATGCCATCCTAGTTCTGCCTCAAAATTGGGGTCGAATTCTATATCTGCTTTGGTTTCCGAAGTCTTTCCGGCTAATACAAAATTTTGGGATTTTGCAGAAAATTCGGTGGGATAAGGTCCGGCATCCGGATCGTTCAGAACCGAGTATAAATGCCATTTTCCTTCGATAGAGGCTTCTATAACAATTTCGAAGACTTCACCCGCTTTAACAGTGTCAGGAATTTCAGAAACCTCGTACTTAACCGGATCAGGAATCTGGGCATATAAAAAAAATGGGGATAACATCGCGAAGATGATCCCCATTAATATCGATTTTGATAAGTTCATTCGGGTATTTATTGTTTCGCTAATTTGATATTGAATGTAGGCTTTTTAAAAGTCTCTAGTTATCAAAAAAGTTTAACGTCTTCATAGACGTTTCAATAACCCAAAAGCTATTAGTCAGCTTTTACAACCCAGAATTTAATCTGTGGGTTTAAGTCGCCAACTAAACTTACCGTAGCGGTGTACTCGCCAAGAGTTTTAACATCTTCGTCGATAGAAATATTTCTTCTGTCAACAAGGATCTCTCTTTCAGCAAGAGCATCAGCAATCTGAACATTTGTTACGGTACCGTGAATCTTGTCGTCTTCACCGGTTGTAACAGAAATTGTTACTGAAGTAGCTTCTAACAGTTTAGCAAGATCTTTTGCTTCCTGAACAGTAAGCTCAGCACGTGCAGCTGCTTGTCTCATTCTAAGTTCCATCTCAGCGATAGTACTTTTTGTAGCGAGAATAGCTTTTGCTTGTGGGATAAGGTAATTACGACCGTATCCGTCTTTTACATCAACAAGCTCACCGGCTTGTCCTAATTTTTCTACGTCTTCTCTAAGGATAACTTTCATGGTTCTGTAATTTCTTATCTAAGGTTTTCTGCTACGTATGGCATCAAGCTTAAGAAACGAGCTCTTTTGATAGCTCTGTTAAGCTGACGTTGGTGCTTAGCACTTGTTCCGGTAACACGACGAGGAAGAATTTTTCCCTGATCGTTAGTGAAACGTTGCAACGTATCAACATCTTTGTAGTCGATGTATTCTAATCCCGCCTGAGTAAACTTGCATTGCTTTACTTTGCGGATACTTTTCTTCGGATGTGAAGGATTGTTAATCATAATAAAATATCTTTAGTTGATGAGGTTTTAGTCTTCTTTTTTCTTCGCTTCTTCCTCTTCTGCTTCTACAGCAAATACATCAGGAACAGCGTTTTTCTTTTGAAGCTCACGATGGCGAAGCATCTTAGCATCATATTTAAGCGTTAGAAAACGAAGAACATCGTCATCAATTCTTAGTGCACGTTCTACTTTTGCAATTGTATCAACAGGTGCGTTGAAGTACATATTCACATAGAAACCGTTGCTTTTTTTGTCGATATCGTAGGCAAACTTTCTTAAGCCCCACTCTTCAACTTCATCAACATCGCCGCCGTGCTTTTCGATCAATTTGTTCACTTTATCAACAACAGCGGCAAACTTATCCTCGTCTAAAACGGGATTGATGATATAAGTGAATTCGTAATAATTCGTACTCATGTATGTATGTTTTGTCTTTGGATGTCCTCGTAGGTGAAGACAGTCATTCCGACGCTTTGTCCGAACAACAGAGAGCCTTAAATATACAGCATTATTGATTTGATTACAATGGTTGCTTTAGGGAAAGTTTTGGGTCGGTTTGCTGACCCACCCTTGTTCCCTCCCTATGATCAGGGAGGGAAACTCATGAACCAAATACGAGTCAGCGTTCGAACAATTCAAAGCCGTCTGACCGATTTATTTTACCCAAAGGAATTAAAGAAAAGACGTCATCCCGAATTCATTTCGGGATCTTTGTGGTGATTATAAAAGGAAATATGGCAAACAAGTGAATCAAAGCTAATTCATAAGATCCTGAAACAAGTTCAGGATGACGGCTTTATAGCTTTGATTCTGAAAACAGGCTTATCCATGCTTTAACCTAACCGAGAAACTAAATCAGACCTTGTTAAGGCGTCCCCTTCCCTCATCGAAGGAAGAGACAGGGATAGGTTCATTTTTAAGCTCAGATCTTTCTACAAATCCTTCAGGTTCTAGTGGATTGGGTTACAAATAGCTGAAATCTAGAACAGGCGAAGCAGGAGCTTCCGAAGGGCATTCCGCAGCGGAGCTACGGAACGAGGTTAAAAATGGCTTAACCTTAATAGGTTAATTTATTCGGGAATGTTTTAAAAAAGAGATTATTCAAGCGTTCGGTAGCAATCTTAATCTCCACTTCCTTTTCTAATTCTATAATATTTCGCTTTCTTAGACAATTAATCAATAAATGCACGTTTTTCCTTTGATTATAAAAAAAACTAAATTCAAAAATGATAGGGTAAACTTGGTTTTCATTTGTAACAAAATTGAATAAATAAAAACTACTTAGAAAGTCTAACTTAAATGGTTGTTTTGAAATCTCAACTCTTTTTATAGAATTAAAATCTAAATAAAAGCGCTCCTTATTTCGAATCTCTATTAAAATTCTATTCGATTCTATAAATAACTGACTATTTCTATAAAACCTAAGATATGGCATAAAATAGGTTGCCATTAAAAGCATTGAAACTAACAAAACTTTTCCTTTAGCAGACTCAATTTGACCAAAAAATGCAATTAGAACTGCCCACAAAATTATAAAAGGGATATAATTTACTATTCCAGAGATTGTAAGATCTCTTTCATTCCTATAATGGTTAATTTTGAACGATTTTCTGATCACTATTTATTATTGATTGTTTAAAATCGAATATAATAAAAAGCCTAAGGCTTTTAACCAATTAAGACCTTCGAATAAGATTATGAAAGAATGAAGATTCGAGTTATCGGTCAGACGGCTCAAAATCTTCTGACCGATTTATTGTCCCAAATTAGAAGTCATCCAGAGCGGCAGCGATGAATCTGCACAATGCTTTCTTTGCTTATTCTTAGTTGTGAAGACTCTTCGCTTTCACTCAGAGTGACTAAGTTCTTAAACTTTTTAAAGAATCGACATCAAACCAGCCGGACGTAAACGTCCTTCTTGTTTAATCTTTACAAACCTACATTCAGGAAACTTAAACAAGCAGGTCCTTTACCATAAGCATCCCTTCAGGGCAGGTTCTGAGGAATGGGTCGCAAATAGCTGAAATCTAGATCAGATGAAGCAGGAACTTCAAAAAAACATTCCGCAGCGGAGCTACGGAACGCGGGGTAAATAAAAATCAGCGAAAATCAGAAAACAATCAGCGAAATCAGCGATCAAAAGCCGGTAATCAGTTCCATCAACCCACCGAAAGGCAAGATAGGCTCAATACCATAATACACGGTAAGAAGTGCAAGAATTACCAATGCGCCTTTATAAAGGAAAGAAGCATCGATCATCTCTGTTTCTTTGTGAGCTTCGCGGAAGTATAAGTACACCATCACTCGTAAGTAATAGTAAACACTGGCAGCACTGGCAAGCACACCCACAATAGCAAGTGGAACCATGTTTGCATTAATAGCTGCTGCAAATACATAGTACTTACCAACAAAGCCTACAAATGGAGGAATTCCTGCAAGTGAAAATAAGAAAAGCGACATCATCACTCCCATCATTGGTTTTTTGAAACCAAGTCCGGCAAGATTGTTGACATCAGAAAAATCAAGTCCTTTGTTTCTTTCGTAATAAGCTACCACACCAAATGCTCCAACATTCATGATGGTGTAAGCAAACAGATAGAATGCCACTGCACTGTAACCTTCCGGTGTTGCGGCTGATAATCCAACGAGTGCATAACCTGCGTGTGCGATACTTGAGTAAGCCAACATTCTTTTGATGTTATCCTGAACAAGCGCAATGATGTTACCAAAGATCATAGTAATGATCGCTACAACAGAAAGCACCGCTTGCCAATCCAATCCTTCAACAGAAGGAAGCGCTCTGGAAAGAACCAGAATCATTGCCATAAAAGTAGCTGCCTTGGAAGCTGTAGCCATATAAGCCGTAAGAGTGGTTGGTGTAGCTTGATAAACATCTGGCGTCCACATATGGAAAGGAACTGCAGATACTTTGAATAAAAATCCGATCAATAAAAGTGCAGCTCCGGCTAAGAATAAAAGATCACTGCTTGCTGCTGCGCCGATTCCGGGAATACTTGTAGTTCCTGTTGCGCCATAAAGAAGAGCTGCTCCGTACAATAAAAATCCTGTAGAGAATGCACCAAGTAAGAAATACTTAAGAGCTCCTTCCGCTCCTTGCTTCTCATTTTTGATCAAACCTGCCATCACATATAAACAGATAGACATGGTTTCCAACCCTAAGAAAAGAGAAATAAGATCGTTCGCTCCGGCAAGGCAGATCATTCCTGAAGTTGCGAAAAGGATCATTCCATATACTTCATTGTAGTTGTGATCAATGCCTTCCAGATAATCATTGGATAAGAAAACGCAGAATAGCGTTCCGATTAGGATAATCACATTACCAAAAGCTGCAATCCCACCGTGAACCAACATTCCTGAAAAAGCTTCCTGCAGCGGAGTTCCCAATGACTGGATTCCAAAAAACAGAGCTACGATCAGTGAAAAAGAAGTAACCCAATATGCCGACTTATGCCCGCTTTTGAGTGCTTCTATCGTAATTACTGCCAAACCGGCCACAGCTGTAATTATACCCGGTAAAAATGCTTGTAAATCGCCTAAATAATCCATTCTCGTAGTTTAAATAATACCTTCTATAGCGTTTGCCAGATCAACATCTTTTTCAGTAACCTTATCGCCTGCATCGTGTGTTTGCAAGCCTATAGTTACTGAATTGTACACGTTAAAAATTCTCGGATGGTGTGTTTGAAGTTCTGCTTCAACACCAACTCTTACAATAAATGCGAGAGCTTCTTTAAAATTTTCAAACTCAAATTTCTTCCAGAGCTTATCGTCATCAAACCCCCATCCTTCTAAAGATTCTAATGCTGACTTAATATCTTGTTCTGAAAGTGGTTCCATACTTACCTTAGTTAGTTGAGACCATTAAAGATTCTGTTTCTTCGTCTACTCCATAAAAAGAATTTGCCCATTCCGGAAGATCTTCAGTCTTAGAAGTTTCCAGTACTGCAAGACTCTTTTCTTTGGATGTGATAATCAATTCAGTAACCTGATTCTCGGAATACTTTGTGAAATTAACCGGATGAATACCGATCCAGAACATGAAGATCACGAGCGGTACTAATAATCCGATCTCACGTGCATTCAGATCAACCAGTTTCTTATTCTCTTCATTTTCAAGCGGACCAAACATTACTCTTTGGTACATCCATAGCATATATACTGCGGCTAAGATCACTCCTGAAGCAGCTAGTATTGCAAATATTTTGTTGTCGTACAGTTCAGAGAAGAAAGAACCGTTCAGGATCAGAAATTCACCCACAAATCCGTTTAGTCCCGGAAGTCCAATGGAAGCCAAAGTCGCGATCATGAACATAACTGTGAAGATTGGCATCCTTTTAGCAATCCCGCCAAAGTCTTTGATCATTCTTGTATGACGACGATCATAGATCATTCCAACAATAAGGAATAACGCTCCGGTTGAAAGTCCGTGGTTTACCATTTGGATGATCGCTCCCTGAACAGCTACTGTGTTCAATGCGAAAATTCCGAGTACTACAAATCCTAAGTGACTTACCGATGAGTAAGCAACCAATTTCTTAACATCTTTCTGTACCATCGCTACCAATGCGCCGTAGATAATTCCGATCACTGCAAGCGTTGCCATGTAAGGCGCGAATTCCATGAAAGCATTCGGGAAAAGTGGCAAACAAACTCTGATCAAACCATAGGTTCCCATCTTCAACATAATAGCTGCAAGAACAACAGAACCCGCTGTTGGAGCTTCGGTGTGCGCGTAAGGCAACCAGGTATGAAATGGGAAAAGAGGCACTTTGATACAGAACGCCAGCGCAAAAGCCAGGAATAAATATGTTTGTTCTACCAATCCGATTTGGTAGATATCACTTGATAAGAATCTCCAATCCAAAGTGAAATTAACACCACTCATTACAGAACCGGCATCGTATCCAACATAGATCAATCCTACCAACATGATCAGCGAACCAACCAATGTGTAAATAAAGAA
This sequence comes from Balneola sp., assembly GCA_965215865.1. Taxonomy (GTDB): domain Bacteria; phylum Bacteroidota; class Rhodothermia; order Balneolales; family Balneolaceae; genus Balneola. The sequence goes on along the minus strand of OZ244125.1, from coordinate 1,071,695 downwards.
CTTTAAGGTTGCACGGATTCTGTCGCTTCCACCCCAGATTCCGATCAGGAAGTACATAGGAATTAGCGAAAGCTCAAAGAATACATAAAATACCAACAGATCAAGAGAAGCAAATACTCCCAAAGAAGCGGTTTGAAGTAACAATAACATTGCCAGATAACCGCTCAAATGCTTAGCTACAGAATTCCATGAAGAAATGATTACGATCGGCCCCATGAACGTTGTAAGCATAAAGAGCAATAAACTCAGTCCGTCAAGACCAACCAGATATTTGATATCCAGAGTTGAGCTTATTCTTCCACCTTCGGTGAGATATTGAGCTGCTCCTGAATTCACGACATCAAAATTGAACATCAATGGAAGTGAAATTAAGAACGTAGCACTGGTTACAAGAAGTGCGCTCCACTTTTTCATGTTCTCATTCTTTGAAAGCAGAATAAGGGGGATTCCTAAAAGCGGAAGATAAATGGTGATATTTAGTAGTGTTTCCATCAAGTGTTTGAAGAAATTACGAAATCATTAAATACAGGATGACAATCACCCCGATTACAAAAGCAAGAGCATAGCTTGAAACCACACCGGTTTGCAAGTATCTGAATAAGCTACCGAACAATCGAACCGTTCCGGCAATAGCATTTACAATACCGTCTACAACTTTCATGTCGAATACGGCAAGTACTTTATCAGAGAATTTCACAGTAGGATTAGCAATTAATCCTTCATAAACGTCATCCAGATTGTACTTGTCTTTCCAAACGCTGTACAATCCACCGAATCTGGAAGCAATCTTAGCATCTGATTCTTCCTGCTGATCGTTATTATACATTCTGAATGCCAACCAAACTCCGGAAATCGCAATTAGTATAGAAACTGCCATCAATCCCCATTCCAGTGCGTGACTCATAACAATACTGTAATCGGCATTTACTTTATACAGCCAGTCGTGTAATAAATTGATATGAGCGGGTTCGTGCGTAAAAGTCTCAACTATAAAATTCGGTACTCCTAAAAATCCACCGAAGATCGCAAGAATTGCCAGTATCCAAAGTGGAGTAGTCATATTCCAAGGATTCTCGTGTAAGAATTTTTCTGCCCCAACAGCTTCTTTGATCTTAGTTGGAAGTTTGAATGATCCGTGGAAAGTGGTCAGCGTTAATCGGAACATATAGAATGCGGTCAGGAATGCGGTAATAATTCCAACGCCCCAAAGCATCATGTACACCCAGCTTCCTCCATCAACGAATCCGGCATTCATCGTCATTGCAAGCACTTCATCTTTGGAGAAGAACCCGGCTAATGGTGGAATACCTGCAATAGCTACTGTAGCAATTAAAAAAGTCTTGTAAGTTGACGGCATGTATTTTTTAAGTCCACCCATAAAACGCATATCCTGAGGATCGAAATGGACGTCTTTACCTTCTTTGTGCAATCCGTGTTCCACATGCTCCATTGCATGAATCACAGAACCGGAACCGAGGAATAAACATGCTTTGAAGAATGCGTGCGTAACAACGTGGAACATTGCAGCTGTAAATCCACCTGCTCCAAGCGCCAGAAACATATATCCTAACTGAGAAACGGTTGAGTAAGCCAGCACACCCTTAATATCGTTTTGTGTGATCGCAATAGTTGCCGCTACAATGGCTGTTAGTGCACCGATTACAGAGATAATGATCATCACTTCAGGGATCATCGCGTACATTGGCGACATTCTGGAAATCAGATAGATACCTGATGTTACCATCGTGGCCGCATGGATTAATGCAGAAACCGGAGTTGGACCTGCCATCGCATCCGGCAACCAAACAAATAATGGGATCTGAGCACTTTTACCGGTAGCTCCCACAAACATCAGTAAGCCGATTGCAATCATATATCCTTCAGTAAAGCTGTCAAGGTTACCAAGAATAACATCAAAATTTAAACTTCCAACAGTTTGGAAGACCATGAACATCGCGATCAAAAACGCGAAATCACCAATACGGTTATAAATAAAAGCTTTTTTGGCTGCGTCAGATTTTGCCATGTCGGTGTACCAGAAACCGATCAACAGATACGAACAAACACCTACACCTTCCCATCCTAAGAATAAAAGAAGAAGGTTATTACCTAAAACAAGGTTTAACATTGCAAAGATGAACAAATTCAGATAGGCGAAGAACTTCCAATACCCTTCGTCATGCGACATATAGCCCATAGAATAGATGTGGATCAGGAAACCAACTCCTGTAACAACCATAGTCATCATTACAGACAATTGATCTACACGATAGGCAACATCCACACTGAATGTGCCTACATCCATCCATGTAAACAATTTATAGACGAGGGCTTCAGAACCCGCATTCATGTTTATGAAGAAATAAACAGCGATTACAAAAGGTATAAATACCGCCGTGCTGGCAATACTACCGATTAATTGTCTTTTATTTCTGTAGCTCTCTACAAATAAACCTGTCAATCCATTGATCAGGAAGCCCAAAAGGGGAAGAGCAATAATTAGAGAAAACAGCGCCGTAGCGGATTCCATTTAACTTGTTTTAGAATTAAACCCAAAAACCTAAACCTGACGGCTTAAATTGGTTGGCAAAGATACAAAAAAGTACAGGAAGGTAAAGACAATTTTCGGGTAAAATATTCAGTAAGTAATTCCGGGCTTTACAATTTTTTTACAGGAATTTTTAAATAAAGGAATGGTTATCCTTTTGAAGTGTTTATTCATCTATTATTTTGACACAAAGAAATTTTCAAAAAAAAATATCCATACGTGAATTTAAAAAAGCTAACTAACGGGGTCCGGTTTATTGCTGCTCCAGTCCTCGTATTGCTACTTTCTACCTTTACTTTTGCAGCTGAAACCTCCGGACACGGCATTGATGGAAGCAATTTAAGCCTCTATTGGGTAATTCCTTTTGCGGGAATTCTGCTCTCAATCGCGCTCTTCCCTCTCTTCGCTGAAGACTTCTGGCACCATCATTTTGGGAAAATATCCGCAGTTTGGGCCTTTTCCCTTTTGATTCCAATGGTAATCACATTCGGATTTAATGCTGCACTATATGAAGTATTGCATGCTTATCTGCTGGAATATTTCCCTTTCATTATTTTATTACTCGCTCTTTTTACCGTATCAGGCGGGGTTAGAATAAAAGGTTATCTGCAAGGAACACCTGAAGTAAATACCGGATTATTATTACTCGGTACTATACTGGCCAGTTGGATGGGAACAACAGGGGCAGCTATGTTGCTTATCCGTCCTATGCTTCGTGCAAATGCCTGGAGAGAGAAGAAAGTGCACATGGTCGTATTCTTTATCTTTTTAGTAGCTAACGTAGGTGGTTCGTTAACTCCACTAGGTGATCCACCGTTATTCTTAGGGTTTCTCCAAGGTGTAGATTTTTTCTGGACTACAACACATTTATTCTGGGAAATGACTTTTGTAGCTGCCATACTGCTTGTTCTTTACTATTTCTGGGATAAAGCGCTTTACAAGAAAGAAACCAATTCACAACCTCAGGATCCGGGTGATCAACCATTAGGCATAGAAGGTGGATTTAACTTATTACTTCTTTTAGGAGTTGTTGTGGCTGTTCTATTTTCAGGATTAGTAAGTTTAGGTGAGTTTGAGGTCTACCATGTTCATGTTACTTATGAAAACCTGATTCGTGATCTTGCGCTTCTTCTTCTTGCATGGGCAAGCTGGCATTTTACTTCTAAAGAGAGTCGTGCAGCCAATGGCTTTAACTGGTTCCCGATTCAGGAAGTTGGAAAATTATTCGCAGGCATTTTCATTACCATTATCGCACCGATTGCTATGCTTAAGGCTGCAAACAATGGCCAAGGCGCTCTTCAGTTTGTGAATGATGCGGTATTTGATGGAAACGGAGATCCGATCAACGAAATGTTCTTCTGGATAACCGGTTTACTATCTGCATTCTTGGATAATGCACCAACTTATTTGGTATTCTTTAATGCTGCCGGCGGAAGTGCTGAAGTTCTAATGAACCAAATGACACAAACGCTTGTAGCAATCTCCAGTGGTGCAGTATTCTTTGGAGCGCTTACATATATTGGTAATGCACCTAACTTTATGGTGAAATCTATTGCCGAGCAAAGCGGAGTAAAAATGCCAACGTTCGGAGCATATATGTTATGGTCGTTTGGTATATTAGTACCGATCTATTTACTCGTCACCTTTTTATTCATATAAGTGAGCAAACAGTTTAATTATTTATTCAAAGGAGCAGTTTTACTGCTCCTTTTTTGTTCTCAGAATATTTCTGCTCAGAATTCCCCGAATGTAGTTGTAACTGATTCCATTGAAACTGCATTTCTTCCGGCGTTATCCTTTAATAGTGATTTTGGGTTTTTGTTCGGTGGCTTGGTTCATCGGTTTCACTACAAAAAAGATGTAGAACCCTTTCACTCTTTTACTCAGGTTGCAGCTATTATTTCTACCAAAGGTTTACTTTCCGGTCTGATTGAATATGACAAACCATATGTTTTTAATTCTAATAACAGATTTATAAGTCAGATTTATGCGTCCCGGTTTCTACAGGATACTTACTACGGAATCGGATCTTATCAAAAGATCGAAGACTCCTTTAATTCTAACAACGAGTTGTACTCCTTTCAGTCTTTTGGTTTTGGCGTTGATGCAAGACTCAGAATTCCTCTCAGGATAAAGAAAAAATCTTCATTGAATGTATTGGCTATTCTGAATTTTGATTATACAACCCCGGTTGACAATGGTCCCGATCGACTAATAACTCAGGAACAACCACTCGGAATTGACGGAGGACAAACACTCCACTTTGGAACAGGTTTTATTCTTGAAAGCAGAAACAGTGAATTCAGACCTACTCACGGTAGTTACATAGAAACCTCTGCAGAAGTTGGACAAACCTGGTTCGGAAGTTCATACAATGCATTCGTTTTTCAGGCTGATATCCGAAAATACTCTTCTTTCTTCTTACTGAAAGAAATAACCTGGGCGAACCGTTTTTTCACAAAAAATACTTCAGGTGACGTTCCTTACTGGAAAATGGCTTACGCCGGAGATGAAGAATCACTCAGAGGTTACCCCTCAACCCGATTTTTAGACGATAACGTTATTCTGTTCAATACTGAACTAAGGACCTGGCTTTTCGATATTGACGCTGTAGGAGGTGAATTTGGTGGAACGTTGTTTTTTGACATGGGAAGAACTTACCCTAACGGTGAGTCTTTTGATAATATATTCAACGATCTGAAATATTCGTACGGACTAGGAGGAACAAGTTCCTTTTTCACCCCTGATTTTGTTCTCCGATGCGATGTGGGCTTTTCCGAAGAAGGAGTTGGGGTTTACTTTACTGCGGGATATATGTTTTAGCACCGAATCGAAGATTCGGAATTAAAGATGTAAGATTAAAAATTAAGAATTATCGAATTTGTCATATCGAGCAAAGCCAGATATCTAAAAATTGCCTTTAAATGAAACTCTGGATTTCTCAGTCGGCAAGCTCCTCGATATGACAAAACAGAAATTTTTAATCTTACATCTTTAATTTTTAATTCCTAATTCTCAGCCCTGCTGAGCAACCCTCTATTCCTATACATCACATCTTTGGTTCTGTCTTTCAGTAATTCAGCGGCGTCCATCAACAGCGATTCATTACTTGGAAAAGCTAACTGATTAACATCAACACGTTCTTTAGACTCTTTACTGAGCGCCCTTTCATCTCCATTGTAGTTAGCTGAAAAATGCTCAAAGAAAGCCGTTACCGAAATATCTTCTCTCTTTTCTAATTGATCAGTATCAATGTTTATGTATTCGATCGTTCCGCCAACAATTCCTTCTTTATACTGACGGGTTTCCGTTACTTCAGCCTCAACGGTGATAAAATTAGGTTCGCGAATGTCATTCCCAAGTGAATCTTTTTTCACATTGCCATTTTCGTCGAGCACATACTTTGTTCCGTCCTGAATTTCTTTGGTGTCCGTATATTTTTCTTTAGTGATCTGCTCCGGTGACACCATGATATCTTTGATATTCAACACAACGAAATAATCGTAATCCACTTCTTCATCTTCATACACACTGTATTGGATCCATGTGCCATTCAGATCACCCAAACCAATCTTACGCAATTCCTGATCGAAACGAACAGGGAGTACAGATTCGGAATTATTCTCGATCACAAATAAAACCTGGTTAGTTCCCTCATATCGTGCCTGACTGAGTTTGGCATCCACATCTTTATAATTGGAATAAATGGATTTCACCGTCTCAAATTCTCTGTACGCTCTTCTCGCATTTTCCCTGCCTCCTCTTTCCAGATAATCTATTCCCAAGGCGTATGAGGTTTCCGCGGCTTGTTCTTTTGAGGCGATCAATCGATCATCATAATTCACAATTGTAAACTCTCTCAATACTGCTGATGGCAAAGTTTTGATCTTATCCTGCCTCCGATCTAACCGAACATACAGATCATAGATCTCTACATAATTCTCCTCTCTTCCCTCCTTTTCCAGAAAGTCGATACGATCCTTATCGAAGTCCTGAGCTTTGCCGTAAGCCTCTTTGAGGACGTACAACTCTTTATCATTCCCGGGATCTTTACGGAGCTTTTTTACAGATTTGTCAATGGCTTTATCGTACTGTCCCTTTTGTAAGTACTTTTCTGAGGATGCACAAGCCATCAGCAATACAATTGAAAACAGAAACAGGATGGATCTCTTAATCATGGCAGTTAGTTTTTTTGATTTCTGCTAATGTAATCAATCTCACATTTACAAAAAAAGCTTTCATCTCTTTTCGAAATGAAAGCTTTTGAAAGTCTTTTAAACCATAGAGGGCACAGAGTTAAAATATAACTTCTCTGTGTTCTTTGTGGTTAACTCTTACCAGCGTAATAAATTGATCTCAGTCACATCAACTGTAAGGTTATTCCTGAAGATGGCAATGATAATAGCCAATCCAACTACGGCTTCTGCAGCAGCAACGGCTAATGCAAAGAATACAAATATCTGTCCGTCAATGTTTCCGTGAAAACTGCTGAATGAAACCAACGTCAGGTTCACAGCATTCAACATCAATTCCACACACATAAAGATCACAACAGCATTACGGCGAATCAATACACCGATAATACCAATCGAAAACATGATAGCACTAAGTCCTAAAAACCAATCGATCTCTAACATCTGTTCTACCCTTTCTTAATTTTGTATTGAGCAACCATCAACGCACCAACAACAGCTGCCGTTAATAAGATCGCGGTCATTTCAAATGGAAGTAAATATTTTGTGTAAAGCACGTCACCCGCGGCTTCAACAGTTCCGATTTCTGCCATGTTAGAAGAAATCTCAGGAAGCATATCAGTAACTCCCGCAATACTGTAGAAAATCTGTCCTACAACAGCTGCTCCAAGAATAAATGCTAAAAAGTACTTTACTCTGAATTTATCGAAAAGCTTCTCTTCATCTTCCACATTCAACAACATGATCACAAACAGGAAAAGCACCATAATAGCTCCGGCATAAACCAGGATCTGGATCACTGCCAAAAACTGTGCGTTCAAGAGCAGATAAATTCCTGCCAATGAAACCATATTGATAACAAGGAAAAGCGCACTGTTAACCACGTTCTTGTTGATCACCATGGCAAGTGCCGATCCGATAGCTAAAACAGCTAATAGTATAAATAGATAAACGATCATAATATCCTATAAAATTGGAGTGCAAATGTAGCACTATTTGCTTCCGTCTTCAAGACTAAAACAGTGATTATTCGTTAAATCCAGAAATAAATTAGTCCGGCTCCACCAACTAACCAGCAGTAGTAGGCAAAATAGTGAAATCCTTTCTTCTTCAGAATCACGATCAAATACTTCAAAGCGTAATATCCTGAGATGAATGCCGTAAAAAATCCAACTAATAAGCTTGTAACCTGAACCGCATCAATACCAACCTCAACCAGATCCAGAATCTGAAGAAGCATTGCTCCACCGATCACGGGAATTACCATCAGAAAAGAAAAATTCGCAGCGTCTTCTCTTTTTACTCCAAAATACAGCGCCGCTGAAATTGTAGAACCCGAACGACTGATACCCGGAATCATCGCAAAAGCTTGCGCAAGACCAATAATAAAACTTCTGCCAAGCGTGACTTCTCCATCTTTTTCTTTTGCGAACTTGGTTAGAAATAAAATAAATCCTGTAACAACCAGCATGATGGAAACTAAAAACGGACTATCGAAAATGGATTCCACACTGTCTTTAAGTGTAAAGCCGACAATGAATGCCGGAATCATACTGATCAGCACAAACAAGATCATTTTTACATTCGGGTCGTCTTTCTTCTCTTTCGGAGCGGCTAAAAAGCTTACTCCGGATTTCAAAATATCCCCGATAAGTGCACGATAATAAATTAAAATGCTGCAAAGTGTTCCAAAGTGAACTACGATTTCAAAAGTTAGTCCAGCTTCGTTATTTTCCCCGAGGAAATATTTACCCAATGCAAGGTGACCTGAGCTACTAATTGGCAGGAATTCAGTGAGTCCTTGTAGCAGTCCTAATAAAAAAGATTGTAAAATGTCCATGTATTATATTTGATGGCTTTTTGGAAGGCGAGAAATTAACCATATCATCAGGAAAATTATAACGGAATATTAAGAAATATGAGCGAAATGGCTGTAGACATGAAAGCACTCGGTGAAAAAATCGAAAAGAGCAGTGCTTTTATCGAAGATATACGCAAAGAATTAGACAAAGTGATCATTGGTCAGAATTATATGATCGACCGTTTACTGGTTGGTTTGCTCACCAATGGACACGTTTTGCTGGAAGGAGTTCCCGGTTTGGCAAAGACCTTAACCGTCTCTTCTCTTGCAACGGTGCTGAATACAGATTTTCAACGAATTCAGTTTACACCTGATCTTTTACCTGCAGATTTGATCGGTACCTTGATCTACAATCAGAAAGAAGCTGAATTCCTGGTTAAAAAAGGACCCATTTTTGCAAATATAATTTTAGCTGATGAGATCAACCGTTCTCCGGCAAAAGTTCAGAGTGCACTTTTAGAAGCGATGCAGGAAAAACAAGTGACCATCGGCGAAAGCACTTTTAAACTGGAAGAACCTTTCCTTGTACTAGCCACGCAAAACCCGGTTGAACAAGAAGGAACATATCCTTTACCGGAAGCTCAGGTAGATCGTTTTATGCTGAAACTGAAGATCGGCTACCCGACTGAAGTGGAAGAAATGGAGATCATGCGACGTATGGCTCGAACTGGTCCAAAACCAACGCTAGATACGGTAGTTTCTACTGAAAAGATCATGGATGCCCGAGCAGTGATCAACGACATCTATATGGATGAAAAAGTTGAGAAGTATATTGTGGATCTTGTATTCGCAACCAGAAAACCAGCCAATTACGGACTTAAAGAACTCGAAGATCTGATCAGTTTTGGTGGATCGCCTCGTGCTACTATCAATCTGAATTTAGCTTCCAGAGCGCAGGCGTTTATGGAACACAGAGCGTATGTCACTCCGGAAGATGTTCGCACCATAGCGATGGATGTGCTTCGTCACAGGATCATCCCGACCTTTGAAGCTGAAGCGGAAGACATCAGCCCGGAAGATATCGTTGAGAAGATCATGGGAAGCGTGCAGGTTCCTTAGGGTTTAGTGATGAAGTGAATAAGTGATAGGTTTATTGTAGAATTTTCATCACTTTTTTAACAATTGATACTAGCTCCGTGCGCTCTGCGTCGGAGCTTTTTTTATAGGTAAGTTTAAATGATTAATATTATTATGATTTTAAATTGACTTAAACTTATCTCCTATAAAATTTCGAGTTCCAGATATTAAAGAAATGCACAAATTATTCATTCCTTTCCTCCTGATATTTTAGCGTGTGACACGAACCATAAAAATGGTGACTGGATCAAAACACTACAAAACTCTTCTATTACAAGTCAAGTAATAGATAATCAAGAAAATATTTACATAGCGGGGATCTATTCTAGTGATAAAACCGAGGTTGAGGGAAATCGCTTTACATTAGATGGACAAATGAACTCCTTCCTTCTGAAGTTTGACTCCACAGGGAGTTTGATTTGGTCAGTAAAGTTTGGGAAAAGAGGGACAGTATCTATTCAAGATATTGACACTGATGAACAAGGAAATATTTATGCATTACTTAAATTATCTAAATCACCTTTAACCGGAAAAGAAGGTGAAATCAACTTCAATAATTCTACAATAAAGGGTAATGGGAGGACTCCATTTATAGTTAAGATTTCCAAAATTGGAAAAATTGAATGGGTTCAAGAGCTTTCAAACTATAATTATGCGAAGTTTAATATCGTCAAAGTGTGGAATGAAAATCTATATGTGGGAGGGGGCTCAGACAGAGTAGATGAGTTCATATCTAAACTTAGTGATTCCGGTCCAAATTTCTTATCTGGAAAAGCCATATTTCTCAAGCTTGACTTAAATGCTAAAATTCAGAAAAATTACATTCTAGATGGTAACTACTTAGGTGAAATTACAGATATGGAAATTTCTAATGACGGTAAAATATATTTATCTGGAAATGCCTATTGCCCTGAAAAACTCACATTTCCTTTTGATCAAGATGAGTGTTTAGGAAATATCGCCATTGATGGTAAGCAATTAATCTTTAAAGGTTATAGCAATGGTTTTATTGCTAAAATAGAAAATGATAAATTTTTCGACTTAAAATTAATCGGTAATGATGATTACACAAGTCATACAACGCGTGGAATAACTTTTGACAAAAATAGTAATTTATATATTACAGGCAGCTATAAAGGAAAAATCCAGTTGGGGAATATAATTTTGAATAGTGATAAGAATGAAAGCTATAGAATCAAACACAACACTATTTACTTTACAAAGCTAGATTCAAGCTTTAATTATGTTTGGGGACTTACTACAGAAGGTGGATCTGGTTCTGATTATCCATGGGACATGTTAGTCAACGAAAATAATCAATTAGTAGTAGCCGGTGATTATTTTGAACAAGTTAATTTTGGTGAATTTTCACTGGGAAAAGTTGCAGAAGAAGTTGGTAAGAGAGGTATGTTCATCGCTGTTATAGATAGTAACGGAAAGTATCAAAAGGTAATTTCTGATAATTCTGAATATGGTAGTAGAGCAATAAACATTGATACATTAAATGACGGTTCGTTTATTATTTCCGGTGGTGTTGATGGTAAAAGCAACTTGAATGGCATTAAATTTGGACTTAGTAAAGGAAGAAATGCTTTCGTATCTAGGATTTCACTTTTCGATTAAAACATATTATTTACCTCTCCTCTTACTTAAAACATTTCTAACTAGCTCCGTACGCTCTGCGTCGGAGCTTTTCTATTGTTTCATTCCTTAACCCAAGATTGCACTATTGGCAACTCTTGCAAACTTTTTTAAGATAATCCCCCTTTGAAGGGAGATTTAGATGCGTTTAGTATTCTTCCGTGATTTTGTGCTTTCGTGGCTATATCCCACAAAAAAAGGCATCCAAACTTAATTGGATGCCTTTCTAATATCTGAGACTAATTAGCTAAATATTATTCAGCAGAGTCTTCGTCAGTGTCTTTTTTAGAACTCTTGCTTGTAGACTTTTTAGCAGCAGCTTCTTTTTCTTCTGCTTCCATTTTGTCTTTAAGAGCAGCCAGTCCTGACATCTCACCTAAAGTAGGTGCACCGGTTTCAACATCAGCAGCTTCGATCTTCTTCTTAGCTTCTTTTGCTTTCTTCTGGTCTTTGTCTAACTGACTCAAGTTGATGCTTTTTGCCTCTTCGTTAAAGTCGAGTACAAATGCTTCTACTTTGTCACCTTCTTTGAATTCAGGCTCAACAGCTTTTCCGTAGCTTAAGAATGCTTCAGCGCCAAGAGGTAATTTCACAAAAGCACCTTTGTCAGTTGCTTTCACTACTTCACCTTCAACAGATGCGCCAGGAGCGTATTCTTTAGCATATTGTGTCCAAGGATTATCCTGAACTTGCTTATGACCCAAAGTAATTCTTCTGTTATCGAAATCAACACCAAGAATCACAACTTCGATTTCCTGATCTTTCTTAACGATCTCGTTCGGATGCTCAACTTTTTCAGTCCAGCTTAAGTCAGAAACGTGGATCAAACCATCGATACCAGGCTCCAGCTCAACAAATACACCGAAGTTAGTAAGGTTTCTGATCACACCGTCATGCTTAGAACCAACTGGGAATCTTTCAAGGATATCAGCCCATGGATCGTTAGTCAATTGCTTAACACCAAGAGAAATTTTCTTCTCATCTTCGTTGATGTTCAACACGATACATTCTACAACATCATCTTTCTGAACTAACTGAGATGGATGCTTGATATGCTGTGTCCATGACATTTCACTAATGTGAATAAGACCTTCAACACCTTTCTCAAGCTCAACGAAAGCACCGTAATCTGCGATAGAAACCACACGACCTTGTACTTTGTTTTCTTCAGGATACTTAGCATGAATTTCTTCCCATGGATGCGGTTGCAATTGCTTCAGTCCAAGAGAAACACGCTTGCTCTTCTCATCAAAGTCGATAACAGCAACGTTTAATCTCTGATCCAATTGAACGATCTCGTTTGGATTGTCAACACGTCCCCATGAAAGGTCAGTGATGTGAAGAAGTCCGTCAACGCCACCAAGATCGATGAATACACCGAAATCAGTAATGTTTTTAACAGCACCTTCAAGAACCTGACCTGCTTCAATCGTTTCAAGAATTTCTTCTCTCTGCTCTTCAAGATCACTTTCAATAAGAGCTCTGTGAGATACAACAACGTTTTCTGCAGCCATGTTAAGCTTCACAACCTGGAATTCCATGGTTCTGCCTACATAAGCATCAAAGTCACGTACTGGACGTACATCAATTTGTGATCCCGGAAGGAACGCATCGATACCAAATACATCCACAACCATACCACCTTTAATTCTACGCTTGATGTAACCTTCAATAATAGTGGCTGATTCGTGAGAAGCTTCGATTTTCTCCCACGCTTGCAGGATATCTGCTTTTCTTCTGGAAAGGATTAACTGACCGTCTTTATCTTCAACGCGATCAAGGAATACATCTACTTCGTCACCTGGAGCCATGCTCTCAAGTACAGAATTAGGGAATTCATTTACTGCAATGATTCCTTCTGATTTAAATCCGATGTCGATAACTACATATTTGTCATCAACAGATGCTACACGACCTGTAATAATTTCTTTTTCTTCGATCTGATTGAGCGTATTCTCATACATTCCCATCATTTCATTGAACTCGTCATCAGTATATTCATCTGATGGACTAGCTAATTGGTCGTAAGTGTATACATCGCCTTCAACTTCACCTGTAAATACGTGAGTTAAAGTTTCAGCAGTTTCTTCGGCTGTAGCTTCAGTTTCTGTAGTTTCTTCTTCTGCTACCGCAGTTTCTGTTTCTTCGACAGCTTCAGTTGTAGTAGTTTCTTCCTGTTCGGTTTCTTGTTTATTTAATTCTTCGGTCATTATAAGTTTTGTTAATGTTTTACCTCACAACTGGCTTTCAACTGTGGGATAAGGTTATTGTTTGTTTGGTGGCATTTTCTGCCGTACTCGTTCTGCGATCTGTGATACCTGCTCTTCAAAACTAAGTTCCGAAGTGTTAATCAAGATGGCATCGTCTGCTTGTTTCAGCGGATCAGATGCTCTGCTTGAATCAGCATTATCTCTAGATTCAAGGTTTGATTTGATTTCCTCTAACGAGGCATCCAAACCCTGAGCTTCCATTTCAGCTAATCGTCGCTTTGCTCTTTCATGGAGATCAGCAACCATAAAAAATTTAAGTTCTGCATCCGGAAACACTGCTGTTCCCAGATCTCTGCCGTCTGCGATGTACACTCCGGTTTCAACTTCAGCTCTCATCAATTTATTTATGTGAGACCTTACCATTGGATCGGAAGCTACTTTGCTTACAGCATTAGAAACTTTCATTTCTCTGATTTCATCAGACACTTCTTCCCCATTCAAAAAAGAATGGAAATTTTTATTTTTGAAATAAAATGAAATATCACTTTCTTTCAGGCGATCAAAGAACGAGGTTCCATTATCAAGTGATTCTAAATAGACGAGGGTTGCTACTCGATACAACGCTCCGGAATCCAAAAATTGAATCTGAAGTTGCTCGGCAATTGCCTTAGCTGTTGAACTTTTTCCCGACCCTGCAGGCCCATCGATTACCACTATCATAATAGAAAGGCTAAATTAAACTTATTCCCGGAAATATTCAATCAAATGTTGAATAATGTTTAACATTCCCGTAATTTTGGTGACTGAAAAACTTTACATCAAATTCGACTATAAGTCATGCCACAAACTAAACAAGCGATTAAACGAGTTCGCCAAGCTGAAAAAAGTAAGAAGCACAACCGCGCTCGTAAATCAAAAATGAGAATGCTTATCAAAGACGTAATGACCGCTACTGATAAGAAAGAAGCAGAAAAGCTGTTAAAAGAAGCTGTTTCTTACGTTGACAGAATGAGTGTTAAAGGCATCGTTCACAAAAACAATGCTGCACGCAAGAAAGCCGCTCTTACTAAGCACGTAAACAGTTTATAAGATCTTTATTTGATGGCCAACTCCCGATCTAAAGCACTTTTAGTTATTTTAGATGGATACGGGTTGGCCGAAGATCCTTCTGTCAGCGCTATTGATAAAGCTGACAAGCCTTTCTTAGATCATCTTTTTGCAACGTATCCGAATACTCACCTCTCTGCGAGCGGAGATAATGTTGGATTACCCGAAGGACAATTTGGCAATTCCGAAGTAGGACACCTCAATATTGGTGCGGGAAGAATTGTACGTCAGGAACTTTCCAGAATAAATCTCGCCATTAAAGATGGGGATTTTTTTGAGAATGAAGTTCTCTTAGAAGCCATTCAAAAAGCTAAGCCCAAAAACAAAATTCATCTTTTCGGGCTTTTTTCTGATGGTGGTGTGCACAGCCACAACGATCATTTGTTCGCGCTTTTAGAGCTTTGCAAAAAAGAAGGCATCGAAAATGTATACGTACATGCTTTCACGGATGGAAGAGACACTGCTCCACATGGAGGCAAAAAGTACGCTCAGGAATTCAATAGGAAAGCCGAGGAGATCGGCGTTGGGAAATTAGCTTCTGTTATTGGTCGTTATTATGCGATGGACAGAGATAACCGCTGGGAACGCGTTCAACTGGCTTATGATCTTTTAGTTAATGGTGAAGGAGAGATTTTTGAGAGTTCTGATGAAGCTTTTGATTCTTCTTACTCTGATGGAGTAACTGATGAGTTCATCAAACCCATTCTTTTAGACAAAAATTCTAAGTCCAGAATTGAAAAAGATGACTCAGTAATTTTCTACAATATCCGAGGCGATAGAGCTAGGGAAATTTCAAGAGCGCTGAACGAGAAAGGGTTCAATGAGTTTGAAATCAAAGATCTGAATCTACATTACGCTACCTTCACTTCTTACGATGAGACTTTTGAGTTTGCTCACGTAGCATATCCCCCACAAGAATTAAAAAATACATTAGGAGAATGGATAAGTAAGCAGGGGAAAAAACAATTCCGCATTGCTGAAACTGAAAAATATCCTCACGTAACCTATTTCTTTAATGGTGGCGTTGAGATTCCCAATGAAGGCGAAGACAGACTGGTTATTCCTAGCCCGAAAGTTGCTACTTACGATCTGCAACCCGAAATGAACGCCGATCAGGTTACCCAAGCTCTATGTGAACGTCTTGAGTCTGAAGAGTATGACCTGGTAATCCTGAATTTCGCCAACCCCGATATGGTTGGACACACAGGCGTTATGGAAGCTGCAATCAAAGCCGTTGAGACCATCGATAAGGAATTAAAAAAGGTAATTGAAACTGCAAATGCACACGGTTATACATCTTTGATCATTGCTGATCACGGAAATGCAGATCAAATGATCAAACCTGACGGAAGTCCTCATACCGCACATACAACTGCACTTGTTCCGGCTGTTTTAGTAAATCACCCTGATTCACCTGAAATGCACCCTGGAATCCTTGCTGACGTTGCTCCTACCCTTTTAAAGTGCATGAAAACCGATCAACCTGAAGAAATGTCGGGAACTCCTCTTTTTTAATCCCATTCTGTCTGCATTTTTTTTGCAATTAGCTACACGCCCTGCTACATTCAAAAAAGAATGAACTAAAGTTATGTCGGGCTCGTTTTTTGCATAGGCGTAACACATAAGAGAAACATAATAAAAGACAGAAGGACCTACCATTATGGAGGGCAATTTTTCAAGTAAAGTTAGGGACGTAATTCAATTCAGCAGAGAAGAAGCACTGCGTTTGGGTCACGACTACATTGGCACTGAACATCTCATTCTGGGTATTGTACGATTAGGCGATGGAGTTGCGATTCGGATTCTTAAAAATTTAGATTGCGATCTTTTCAAATTAAAAAAGACTATTGAAGATACAGTAAGAGGAACAGGTGGTTCCGTTACTGTGGGAAATATTCCACTCACGAAGCAAGCTGAAAAAGTATTACGGATTACTTATTTAGAAGCAAAACTGTATAAAAGTGACACCATCGGCACAGAGCATTTATTACTGTCACTTTTAAGAGATGATGAAAACATAGCTGCTCAAATCTTGCAGCAATTCAGCGTTTCTTATGATTCTGTTCGTGAAGAATTAGATCTTATTATCTCAGGAAAAACCAGAGATGAAGATCTAGATTCTTCTTCCCTCTCTGCAAGCGTTTCGCCTACAGGAGGATCACAAGGTTCCGGAAGCTCTAGAGAAAAGAAAATGGAAAAATCAAAAACACCGGTCCTCGATAACTTTGGTCGGGACCTCACTCAAATGGCTATTGATGGGAAATTAGATCCGATCATTGGTCGTGACAAGGAAATTGAACGTGTTGCTCAGGTGTTGAGCCGTCGTAAGAAAAATAACCCGGTTCTTATAGGTGAACCCGGTGTTGGTAAAACTGCTATTGCCGAAGGACTGGCAGATAGAATTATAGAAAGAAAAGTATCTCGTGTGTTATACGACAAACGTGTGATCGCTCTTGATCTGGCTGCATTGGTTGCAGGTACAAAATACCGCGGTCAGTTTGAAGAACGTATGAAAGCGATCATGACAGAACTTGAGAAAACAGATAATGTAATTCTGTTTATTGATGAGTTACATACTATTGTTGGAGCAGGTGGAGCAAGTGGCTCACTGGATGCTTCAAACATGTTAAAGCCGGCTTTAGCTCGTGGAGACATACAGGCCATCGGAGCAACTACTTTGAATGAGTATCGTCAGTTTATCGAAAAAGATGGTGCACTCGAGCGTAGATTCCAGAAGATCATGGTTGATCCAACAACTCCTGAAGAAACCATTGAGATCTTAAAGCAGATCAAACCAAAATATGAGAAGCATCATGGTGTTCGTTACAAAGATGACGCCATTGAAGCTTGTGTTTCATTGACCGACCGATATGTAACTGATCACTTCTTACCGGATAAAGCTATTGATGCTCTGGATGAAGCAGGTGCAAGAGTTCACTTATCGAATATCACTGTTCCAAAACATATCATAGATCTGGAAGAACAAATAGAATCCACCGGTCATGACAAAAACAGCATGGTCAAAAAGCAAAGATTCGAAGAAGCTGCTCGTTTAAGAGACACCGAAAAACGTTTGATCGAAGATCTTGAAGTTGCCCAAAAAGAATGGGACAAAGAATCTGAAAGCATTTTATTTGATGTGGAAGAAGACGATGTCGCTTCTGTTATTGCAATGATGAGCGGTGTTCCTGTGAACAAGATCAGCCAGAATGAAGGTCAGAAACTTTTGAAAATGAAGGAGAGTCTTGCAGGAAAAGTGGTTGGTCAAAGTGAAGCTATTGTTAAGCTTACCAAAGCAATTCAAAGAACCCGTGCCGGATTGAAGGATCCTTCAAGACCGATAGGTTCATTTGTATTTTTAGGACCAACCGGTGTTGGTAAAACAGAACTTGCCAAAGTACTCGCCAAATATCTCTTTGATAAGGAAGATTCTTTGATCAGGGTTGACATGAGTGAGTATATGGAAAAGTTCTCCGTATCCAGATTGGTTGGAGCACCTCCTGGCTATGTGGGATATGAAGAAGGCGGAATTCTTACCGAGAAAGTTCGTCGTAAGCCATACAGTGTTGTTCTTCTTGATGAGATCGAGAAAGCACACCCTGATGTATTTAACATTTTGCTTCAGGTTCTGGATGATGGTATTCTGACAGATAGCTTAGGAAGACGAGTTGATTTCAGAAATACGATCATAATTATGACTTCTAATATCGGAGCGCGTGATATCCGCAATCTTGGAAAAGGAATCGGATTCGGCGGACCGGACGAAGGCACTTTTGATTATGCTAAAATGAAGTCTACCATTCAGGATGCATTAAAGAAGGTATTCAATCCCGAGTTCCTGAACAGAATTGATGATGTGATCACATTCAAGCCTCTTGAAAAACAAGATATTTTTGAGATCATAGATATCATTTCTGACGATTTATTTGCTCGTATTAAAGACATCGGATATACCGTTGATATTACTAAAGGAGCCAAGGAATTTATCACTGATAAAGGTTTTGATCCTAAGTATGGAGCCAGACCTCTTAAGCGTGCAATTCAAAAGTACATTGAAGATCCGTTAGCCGAAGAGCTTCTGGAAAATAAGAGGGAAATAGGATCTACCATTAAGATCAAAATGAACAAATCCAGAGATGGATTAGAATTTGATTGGACCAAACCTGACCCCAAAACGGTTAAGGAAAAAGAAACCAAAGCCTCTGAGGAAGAGGACGCTTCTAAAGAAGCCAAAAAAGAAGCTTGATCATTAAAAAGCCTCGTCACTTGACGAGGCTTTTTTTATTCTCTTTAGAAACTTGCTTTCAGGTTCAGGTTTTTACTCATACCGGTAATGGTGTAATTGTATCTGCTGTTTTTATTCATGGAGATATTATCCAATTCAGCAATTTGAACGGTACCTGAATATTTTTGACTGGCTATTTTTCTGGCAGCAACATTGATAATTCTAACTTCGATATCAGATAAAGTGGTTCCGTTCAAATCTCCGGTTAATCCAACGATAGTTTGATCAGATGCACTGTAATTTGCAAACTGGAGTGTCCCGTTTCTGAAACTACTGCTCCCGATTCTCTCACCGCTCTGTACATTATAAACTGCTACTCTTCCTTCTGAAAAAACGGTTAATGTAGAGCCGCTTCCATATAAATTCAGTCCTTTTACTTTTCTGTCAAAAGCTATTTTTCTGATCTCATTTCCATAACGATCCATAACCGTAATTTCATCATCACTCCCTTCTTTACCGGAAGCAATAGCTATAAACTCTCCTGATTCAGAAACTCTCACTGCTCTGATTTCCTGATCAGTTCTAAAGAAAATATCACGCTCAGAATTTTCCAAGCCTATCACTTTGGCTCCCGATCCTCTTTTATTTCCATTCCTGATCTGTGGATTGTATAGCACAATGGTTTTGCCCATTGGATCCGTAGCCAGTTCAGAAATCTTTTCACCATCTTCACTATTCGAATTGTTAGTGATTGGTCTAATTACACTTCCAAAAGAATCAAATAACACAAAATTAGCAATGTTTTCACGAACAATATACGCTCCGTTTTGCAATGGATAAATCTTAAACGAAGGATCATTACTCATAGGTTTATATTCACCGGAATTAATAACCGCACCATTTGGCTCCATAATTTGTATCATATTGGAACTTATATTTCCACTTAGATATGATGAACCGGAGACTCCGTCCGATATGCTCAACGATTGACTAATGAGTGAGGTGGATAATAATCCCGCTAAAAAAAAGAGTGAAAAAGTTTTCATATATATTTCAGAAGTTAATTCGTACCAAAGAACGGGATTTTTAAAGAATATTTCTGCTTTTCCTCGTCCTTTTTTGCAAAATGTCTATCTTTAGGAAACTTCAAAATAATTGATTCATGAAATATCACCTTATTACCGGTGGATGCGGCTTTGTAGGCAGAAACTTTGTTAAGCGCCTCCACTCAACTACGAACGACACTATACTTTTTATTGATGATCTCTCTGTTGGAACCCATCCATCTACATGGCTTCCTGAAGGAACTCCTTCTCGCTCAGAGAACGGACTCGAGTTTTTTGGTAAAGATGAGAGAATGATATTTCTTAAACAGGACGCCCGATATTTTATCCGTGAAATGCTGGACGATCAGGAATACATCAAGAAAACATATAAGCTTGACGTTACTGCTTTTGAAGATGTATTTCATTTTGCAGCAATTGTAGGTGGCAGAGCAAAGATTGATGGCGATCCTATGATGGTTGCTCTTGATCTTTCCATTGATGCAGAATTCTTTTTATGGGTCTGTCGACAAAAACCAACTCGTGTTCTGTATCCAAGCTCAAGTGCTGCTTATCCTGTTGATCTTCAAACGGAATCAGATGCAATCGCTCTTTCTGAAAGCGATATCGATTTCAAAAAAATGGGTCAACCTGACATGACTTACGGTTGGTCTAAGTTAACCGGTGAATATCTTGCCAGTATTGCTGCTGAGTATTATGATGTTTCTGTAACCTGCATCAGACCTTTCAGTGGCTATGGAGAAGACCAAGACCTCTCCTACCCTGTTCCTGCTATAGCTCGTCGTGCAGCTCTAAAAGAAAATCCTTTTGAAGTGTGGGGAACCGGAAAACAAGGACGAGATTTTGTTCATATTGATGATGTGATGGATTGTACATTGCTCGCTATGGATCATATAACTGATGGAAGCGCCATCAACATAGGAAGTGGAAGACTTACAACATTCTTAGAACTAATTGAAGTGTTTACTTCATTCGCTGATTATTCTCCTGAAATCAAAACACTACTCGACAAACCGGTTGGTGTTCATTCCAGATATGGAAAAATGGATTATGTAAAAGAACGATTGGGCTGGGAACCTAAATTATCTCTTGAAGAAGGTATGCGTCGGGTGTATGATGTAGCCGTTAAAAAATATACTTAAAAGAAATGCCTGTAATTGTTTGCTTTGGTCCCGGTCCTAAATTCAAGGGCGGGATTTCCAATTATAATACTTCGCTAGCCAAGACTTTCGATAAAGATCCTGATAACGAGGTGCATATTGTCTCCTGGACTAATCAGTATCCTTCTATTATTCCCAGAGAGTTCATTGATAAATCCAGCCGTTCCGACTTTATGGAAGGCACGAATATCAAAATTGAGTATCTCACTAATTACAACAACCCGCTAAGCTGGAAGAAAACTGCGAAGTATATCAAGTCGCTTAATCCGGACAAAGTGATCTTTCAGTGGGCAATTTCCATTCAGGGCTTACCGATGGGATCGATCGCTAAATGGTTGCAAAAAAACTCTGATGCCGAGATCATTTTTGATCTACATTTTGTAGTTCAGAAAGAAGGAAGCACTATTGATGAGCGTTTTACTAAAATGGGAATCAAACATGCGGATACTTATATAGCTCACGCTTACAAAACAGTGGATGAGTTAAAAGCATTGCTTCCTAAAAAAGAATTTTCAATAAATGAAACCGGTGAAAGATCTCAGGATAATTCAACTACAGTAATTAAGTTATTTCATCCTGTATATGATCTTTATCAACCTGATCCGCAATTTGATGTTCAAAAGTTTAAACAGGATCTGGGTCTCAAAGAAAATGTATTTTTTTATTTCGGATTCATCAGGAAATACAAAGGCTTGCACAATGCGATAAGAGCATTTAAAAAAGTATCAGAACAACGAGATGACGTTTCCTTTTTAATTTGTGGGGAAGAATTCTGGGCTACTTTGGATACTTCTAAATTATCCACCAAAATAAAACGCGGCTTGTTTGGGATTGCTCAGAAATTATTCCTCAAGAATAAAGAAAGTGAACAGGATTATCGCCCGTTATCTCTTGTTGAAGAGCTGGATCTACAGGATAGCGCCGTGGTCAAAAGTGAATTCATCCCTAATGAAGATGTTCACAAATACTTTCAAGTGGCAGATTGCAGTGTTCTTTATTATTTAACAGCCACACCTTCAGGAGTAGAATCGCTGACTTACAACTTCGGGTTACCGATCTTGGCAACCCGAGTAGGACATTTTCCCGAAACTATTCAGGATGGTTTCAACGGATATTTGGCTGAACCGGAAGATATTGACTCCATGGCTGAACAAATGTTAAAGTATCTGGAGCTTCCACTACCATCAGAAAACGTGTATAAATCTGCTTCAAAAATGAGTTGGGATAATTACGTAACGGCTATTCTGGCTGATAAAGTAACATCTTGAAAAATTTACAAAATAAAGTTCAATTTTAGGTGGTAATGGTACAGAGAAAACCTTATCTTTGTTGCCTTTCCAATTTTGGAAAATCGGGGAGTGGCGCAGCCCGGTAGCGCATTCGCTTTGGGAGCGAAGGGTCGCAGGTTCAAATCCTGTCTCCCCGACAATTATTGACGTATTGAAATGAGCGCCCGTAGCTCAACTGGATAGAGCAATTGCCTTCTAAGCAATAGGTTTCAGGTTCGAGTCCTGACGGGCGTACTATACTAGTTTAAACAAGGCGACATGGCCGAGTGGCTAGGCAGAGGTCTGCAAAACCTCGTACGGCGGTTCGAATCCGCCTGTCGCCTCACTT
The DNA here is from genome assembly GCA_965215865.1 of Balneola sp. Taxonomy (GTDB): domain Bacteria; phylum Bacteroidota; class Rhodothermia; order Balneolales; family Balneolaceae; genus Balneola. The sequence continues at coordinate 1,048,992 of OZ244125.1, read as the reverse complement.
TACATGTTTGCACTATTGACATATTGATTTTAAATGCCGCGTTCGTCTAGGGGTCCAGGACGCCGCCCTTTCACGGCGGTAGCACGGGTTCAAATCCCGTACGCGGTACAGCTCACGCTTAAGCGTGAAAATTTCAAATCTCAAAAGCCAAAAACCAGTTGGTATTTGTTAATTGTTATTTGAAATTTATAGCATAGATGGAGCTTGTAGCTCAGTTGGTTAGAGCGCTGGTTTGTGGCACCAGAGGCCGTGGGTTCAATTCCCATCAGGCTCCCTTTTTGATCACAGATTGAGTTGATTCAAATCAACATTAAGTCTGTGGTCTTTTTTATTGATTTACATTATCTGCCGCGTTCGTCTAGGGGTCCAGGACGCCGCCCTTTCACGGCGGTAGCACGGGTTCAAATCCCGTACGCGGTACACAAAGCACTAATTCGAAAGAGTTAGTGCTTTTTTTATGTTATATAGAATTCAAGAAACTATTCAGATCTGCATTTGAGCTCAGATCCAATTTCTTCCTTAATCTGGATCTGCTTATATATATACTGGATGGCATTATATTTAACATATTTGCAATCTCTTTAGAATTGAATCCAAGTTTTATATATGCGCACAAACGAAGATCATAATTTGTTAATTCAGGATAACCATTTCTCAAATTCTCAAAAAATTGCTGATGAAGTTCATCCATTTGAATTTCAAAGGTATTGTCTTCAAGACTAAGGTGAGACTCAATTATGGTTCGAATCTCTTTCATCCTGCTTTTCAAAGAGTTGGGATTTTGTTCTAATTTCTCGAATTTGACTTTCAACTCTTGCAAAACCTTATTTATTTCTTCGTTTTCTTTGGCTTTCGTAGCAAGCTCAATGGTTTTATTTTTTAGCTGGGCTTTAACCTGATCAAACTCTAGTCTCAGGTTTTCATCCTCCACACGCTTAAGCTTTCTATTATAACGTTCTGCTTGTTCACGAAGAGTGTTTTGTTGCTGTACCAAAAGGTTTTTCTTGAGTTTTTTCAAAGATGCTTGGCGCCATTTATAAAACGAATAGAGTAAAATAAGCAGAGCTGCCAGATACATTAAAAAAGCATATATAGTCAGGTACCAGGGCGTAGCAACACTGAATATGATTTTTTTTGTTGAGGTAATTATACCATCCAACTTAGCCCTCACCTTCAATTCGTGACTTCCATGACTAAGATCTACTAACTCAAATTCATTGTCAGGAGTCCATTCACTCCAAATATCTGAACCATCCAATTGAAACTGATAAAGTACCAACTCCTGATTTGGCACAATACTCTCAATTATCAGGTTATTGTGCGTGTATGGAATTTCTGATCCGTCATGAACCGAGATATGATCTTCATTATTAAACGCCTTTATACTCCTGAATACCAGCTTATAAGATGATTTACTTTTCCTATTCCCAATTCTCAAATCTTTAAATGCAAATCCATTGTAAACCGGATAGAATTCAAAGTTATCATTTAATTGTACAGACTGTGCATTTCTGAGTAGTATACTTTCAAATTTTGGCTTAGTCTCCGTACTTGAGTCTTCTATAAATTTATCTTCATCAGAATCGTAAGTGTAGCTTTGCGTCCCTGTTTGAACTTGGATCCCATTTTCGTTTTGAATCAAAAAATGATCATCTCCATTAAATTCATCTGAAAAAAATATTTTCCGATCTTCAGGATATAATTCTTTATTTAAATTAGCTTTAACTATTCCATAATTCGGAATATTGACCCAAAGAGTGTTTTCTCCATCTACAATTACTTGATTACAAGACCCGACAAAAAGATCCATTTGTTTCAGAAACTGCCAATCACCATCACTTTTATTAAATATTGAAATTCCGTTATAAGTGCCTGCCAGTAAAAATTCCCTATAAGGTTGTACATCCCAATAACCCGGCTCGTTGCTGACACTTTTTATGCCATCGTCACTTAAAACGAACAAGCCCCTATCATGTCCCATCCATGTTTGGTCATTTATAGTCTCTAATGTCCACACCTGTCCTTCAGTTTCGGAAACCAATTCAAAATCATTAAACCCAGCGCTGTTATTTAATTCTTCCCATTTTATTTTATAAAGCCCTTGATTGCTACCTAAATAAAATGTGTTTTCCTTAATTACTGCGGTATAACCCGTTCCGAACTCTCCACTAAAATCATAAAAAAAAGTGAACGCACTATTTAGGTCCAGAAATGAAATCCCATAATCCATACCTAGCCATAATCTGCCGGATTCGCTATAATTCAGACTTAATATGGTGTTATTCTGTATTCCCTTATTCTTATTGATATGATGTATAATATTCCCGCTCATATCAGTGATAAACAATCCTTCAAGAATAGTCCCGAATGCTATATAAGAGCTATCTATTTGTTCCAGACTAAATACATTAGCTACTTTTAAATTCTCAGATATTGGTGATTGAACCGGGATAAGTGTGTTTGAAGAAAACCTATATAATCCGTTCTTATTTGTTACAATTATCAACCCTTTTTTATCATTATAGAGCCCCGCAATTTCAAGACTTGTTTTCCCATTTAAATGAAAAAGGTGCTCTGGAGAAAGATTATTTAGTTTATATAAGCCTTCTTTTTCATCTAGAAAGTAGATTTCATCATCAACTTTAAAACTATTAACTATATGGTTTGGAGCCGGAATTTTAGTAAGGTTTTCATCTTTATAGACATAAATATTATTTGATGAAATAAACAATATGCTTTCATTCATAGAATGAATATCCCAAAACTCCTCATTGAGTGTATTCAGATCTTCCTTAAACGGATATAAAGATGTGTATTCGAAATTTTGGTATTTGTCTTTGATCCAAATTCCAAAGTCAAGATCTGAACCTGTGTAAATCAATGAATCACTTTCTACATAAACAGATCTGGTAATTCCATCACTTCCTGAAAAGCTTTTCCAAGTTCTACCATCATATTCTAACAATCCCTTGTCAGAGGCAAAGTAGACAATTCCATTTGGGGCCGTATCAATAGACCAAACCTTTCCTTTATTGTTGTATTCCGAAGGCGTAAAATTTCTAAGTGCCGGAACTCCTTTCGTTGGGATATCCTGAGCATTAGTTATTGAAATGCTTACAAAAAGAAGCAAAATATATGTAAGAGCTCTTTTCAAATAGAAATAAGTTTTATAAGTACTGATATTCATCTGTTAAATCAGATACTAATATTAAATGTATTTATCCACATATACATTCCTTTTAGAGACACTTCAAAAAAATAAAAATTGAACTACTTCATACATTATCTGAACAAAAAAAAGCCGATCCCAAAAATGAGACCGGCTTATTAATACCATCAGATGTTATTACTTAATTAGTAACATCTTTCTTACCTGCACAGAGTTTTTAGATACCAACCTGTACATATATACCCCTGAAGCCAGATTAGAAGCATCAAAAGTAACAGTGTATGATCCTGCACTTTTTTGTTCATTCACAAGAGTAGTCACTTTCTGTCCCTGAATGTTATATACTTCAAGTGAAACCTTTCCATTTTCAGGAATACTATATGAAATATTCGTTGAAGGATTGAATGGGTTAGGGTAGTTTTGATCCAGAGCAAATGTTGCAGGTACATCATTCGGGTTTTCAATGCTTACTGGCATACCTTTATACAAATATACATTGTCAACATAAACCACGTCCAGATTGGATGTAATTAAGAATTGAGCAATATCGTCTCTGGTTTGAGGTGCATTTGTCCAATCCGAAATTGGCACATCTACAGAAATCCACTTTCCGGATTCAACTGCCGGTGTAGTACCTGTGTTTAGAGGCAATTCAAACGCAGATACTTCTCCGTCAGTCCCTCCCCATTGAGAGAATTTCAGATTAAATACTTTACCAATCAGATCTTCTTCCGCTGTCCAGAAATCTAAATGGAAATGGGTCATACCAGAAGCATCCTGCTTGTCACCTGAAAAATCAACTCCTACAAAATTTGTGAAATCAATTTTCAGTGTATTGTCTCCTTCTATCATAATCTCCTCAACGAATGAGTCGTCAAAAGTAGCAGATAAGGTATCTACTTCAATATCAGCATATGCATCACTATATAAAGAGATAACATCTTCTGCGTTTCTTTGAGGTGGTGCCGGAGCTGCGACCATTGGTGCAGGGTCTGCTGTGCTTCCATCATCAACAATAAGAGAAACATTATCTATTACAACGATACCTGTTTCTGCTCCCATGTCAAATAATACACGGCTATTTGCAGAACCAAACCCGTTAGCTGTAAGTTCAAGAACGAATGTTTGAGTTGTTTCTGTAAGATTCACTGTTTCTATTGCAGCAGTAAAATCTCCTTCATTTAATCCAATACCAGCAATTATTGAACGAGTATTTCCAGGTGAAGTTGATGCTTCAAAGGTCAGAATGTAAGATTCACCTTGAGTGATCGCCACTCCGTTGCTAAGATTTACATCAAATGCATTTCCGGCTGTGGCTACATCAGCAAAGTTGAAGCTGTTTCCACCTTCCGTTTGGATGTTGAATGCATTCCCGAACCAAGAACCATCATCTCCCAATTCAAAATCACCATTGGTGAGAAGTTCGCCACCTGTATCCACTTTCACATCAAGTGTTACATTATCGATTACTACTATACCCGTTTCAGCTCCCATGTCAAATAACACACGGCTATTTGCAGAACCAAACTCTGTAGCTGTAAGCTCAAGAACGAACATTTGAATTGTTTCTGTAAGATTCACTGTCTCTGTAGCTGAAGTAAAGTCTCCCTCGTTCAGTCCAATACCTGCAAGTATAGAACGTGTATTTCCTGTGGACGTGGATGCTTCGAAAGTTAAGACGTATGTTTGTCCCTGAATGATTGGTACACCTTGACTTAGGTTTACGTCGAACGCATTTCCTGCTGTGGCTACATCAGCAAAGTTGAAGCTGTTTCCGCCTTCCGTTTGAATATTAAGAGCATTTCCAAACCATGATCCATCATCTCCCAATTCGAAATCACCATTGGTTAAGAGCCCTTCGGTAGGATCTTCATCTTTCTTTACTGTTAGAGAAACATTATCAATTACAACAATACCCGTTTCAGCTCCCATATCAAATAACACACGGCTATTTGCAGAGCCAAATCCGGTAGCTGTTAACTCTAACATAAAAGTTTGGGTTGTTTCTGTAAGATTCACTGTCTCTGCAGCTGAAGAAAAGTCACCTTCGTTCAATCCTATACCAGCAAGTATGGAGCGTGTATTTCCTGTTGAGGTAGATGCATCGAAAGTCAAGATATATGTTTCACCTTGTGCGATTGCAACTCCCTGGCTAAGATTTACATCGAAGGTATTTCCGGCTGTGGCTACATCTGCAAAGTTAAAGCTGTTTCCACCCTCGGTTTGAATGTTGAATGCATTTCCAAACCATGAACCATCATCTCCTGATTCAAAATCGCCATTGGTTAAAAGTTCACCACCAGGCTCAACTACACCTTCTTCTTTATACAGATAAATGTTATCAACATATACAGTGTCTAAATTTGATGTAATTAAGAACTGAGCAATATCATCTCTTGTTTGAGGTGCATTTGTCCAATCCGAAATCGGAACGTCTATAGAAATCCATTTGCCTGATTCGATTGCAGGTGATGTTCCGGTATTTATTGGCAGTTCAAAAGCAGAAACTTCTCCGGATGTTCCACCCCATTGCGAGAATTTAGAATTGAATACTTTTCCTGTTAAATCAGAACTGGAGGTCCAGAAATCCATATGGAAATGTGTCATAGCAGATGCATCTTGCTTATTACTTGAAAAATCAATTCCAACAAAATTTGTGAAGTCTATCTCAAGTGTTGAGTTTCCTTCAATCATAACTTCAGCAACATCTGAGTCGTCAAAACCTGCAGACAAAGCATCCAGAGCAATGTTTGAGTATACATCACTATAAATAGAAATTACATCTTCTGAATCTCTAACCGGAGGTGCCGGAGCAGCTACCATCGGCTGGTTTCCAACAGAACTTCCACCCTCTTTGTATAAATAGATATTGTCTACATATACTACGTCCATATTTGAAGTAATCAAGAACTGAGCAATATCATCTCTGGTTTGAGGCGCGTTGGTCCAATCTGAAATAGGAACATCAATAGATACCCATTTACCTGATTCGATTGCAGGTGTAGTTCCTGTATTTATTGGTAGTTCAAAAGCAGAAACCTCTCCTCCTGTTCCACCCCATTGAGAAAATTTAGAATTGAATACTTTTCCTACTAAATCATCACTCGACGTCCAGAAATCCAAATGGAAATGCGTCATAGCAGATGCATCTTGTTTATTACTTGAAAAATCAATTCCAATGAAGTTTGTGAAGTCTATCTCGAGCGTTGAATTTCCTTCAATCATTACTTCAGTTACATCTGAATCGTCAAAACCAGCCGATAGTGCATCAAGAGCAATACTGGAATAAGCGTTACTGTAAATAGAAATTACATTAGAAGAATCTCTAACCGGTGGTGCCGGAGCAGCAATAGCAGGAGAAGTGATCGCATATGAAACAGTATATGTAGTTGAATCAGTTTCGTCTTCGGAAACTACTTTTACTGTAGCATCACCGGGAATAGCTGAAGCTTGTGTAATTGTTACTGTGGCATTTGCGTTTGTAGACGTTGCAGCTGTGATTTGTGGAATAGTTGTAGTACCTGCCACTAATCCGTATTTATAACTTTCTACGCCTGCACTAAAGTTAGCAATAGTTTCCCCATCAACTTTCAGATCGCTTAATGTAGCGTCACTTTGAGGAGTCGTTGCATTTTTCCAGAAATAAATATTATCAACATAAATAGAATCAGTGCTACCATTTCCTCCGTCAAATTTCAATTCTTTAACTTGAGTTGGGTCACCTGTAATTCCTGAAACGGGAATATCTACACTTATCCAAGTGCGTGCCCCTGTATTTGTAATGCTATGAGCTATTTCAGCACCAGAGCTTATTGCAAATACGTTTGGATTAAATGTGCTGTTCACCCAAATATCAACATGCAGAAACTCCATTGATGATATATCCTGAACGCTTCCTAATACGTTACCTTGATAATTAAAATTTGGGTAAGCCAATACAATATTTCCGGTTCCCGGGTCAAAACTGGTGTTTGCCGTAGAAAAACCGGATTGCCCCCAGTTAGGATTATAGTTGCTTCCTGATACATCAGTATATGCACCGCTGAATATTGAGATCACATTCTCTGAATCTCGAGCCGGCGGGTCTGTTGCATTATCAGATGGAGCTTGTCCGAAACTGCTTACTGCAGTAAACAGGAAAGCGATTAAAAATGTTAGATGTTTCATAATTTTATAATTGTTGTTGAGGATTGTATCGTTTTGTTTTTTTTATTTTTGTCTTGTGTTATTTGTTGTTTTTAAAGACCATATTTGCTTGTAGATTCTTGCTTTGTAAAGCGAGCTTCAAAGACCTATCCGACCTAAAAAGCCCCCAGTGTTTTTCAGGTTCAAGTGGGTCAGGCGAACCCTTCCATGATTCGTCAAAAGCTTCGAAATAGAACGTGAGTATGTTCTCCTGAATAGCCCACTCATTTAATTTCTCGAAGTAGATCTTCTGGTACATTTCATTCACATTAGCCGGATCAATTCCATTTCCATTAGAATGAGTAGTCCAACCTGCTTCGGTAATTACTACAGGTTTATTCGGATATTTTTTAGCTACTGAGTAGTAGTTCTCTTTAGTGAATTCAAGCGCTTCATAAATATTCTTGTATTCCCAAACCGGATAAGTATGAATCGAAATGAAATCGACTGAATTACCCAGCTCTTCTAATTTTGTTAACCAGGGAGCATAGTTTTCACAAAAGGTCACCGGTTGAGATGCACTTTCCTGAACTTGCTTTACATAGTTAAGAACTTTGTCCTCAGTGACGTAGTGATCGGTCCAATCTACACAGGCTTCATTTCCTACTGATAGAGCACATATTATTTCCGGAAATTTATTTCCTAATTCTATCAGCTTTTCAATTTTCTTTTGATTACTGATCTTATTTTTTGCTAAACGAGGTTTTGGATAAACACCACCATCCCAAGGACAATTAAAATTGTTTTTCTCAGCCTCTATATAAGCTCCCAGCATTACCTGAAAATCGAAGCTTTCATTTTTAATTACTTCTAAAACCGTTTTTGCATGTTGATCACAATCATATAGCCGAAGATATTTCCAATAACCGTCTAGTAGAATTAAGTCTTCTTTAATCTCCTCATAGCTTGGGGAAACCTTTCCCGGTTGTTGCCCATCTCTGAATCCTGAGTAACAAATTGCTTGTCCTGGTTTAATACCTATTTTATGAAATGTGTTCATGTTCAAAATTTCAGTTTTCCGTTTTTATCCCAAACGCCCCAATAAGCTCCAACTTCACCTTCGTCACTCACTTTCCATGATTCATCGAAAGACGAGAAGTAAAAAATTTCAATGCCTTCATCATGACACCAGAGGTTGGCGTTAATGAAATACTTCATAGCATGTTCTTTTCCGGGTAATGCCCCTCCTAAACCTTCACCTTGACTTGGCCATCCGGTTTCAGTGATAATGATTCTCTTATCATCTCCGGCGGCTTCTTTTGCCTGATAGTACATTTGTCTCATATGCTGAAAGGAATCTTGAAAACTGGTTCCTTCCCAGTATGGATAGCAGTTGCATAAAATCACATCACACAGATCAGTAATAGCCGGCCTTTCCACGAACTCGTAATATGCGTCTACATAGCCAACTGGGATATCTTTCAGCTCACTTTTGACATACTCAATGTATTCAATAAGCTCATCTTCACTCAAATCGTCGCGGTAAAGTACTTCATTTCCTACCGCTGCTATATCTACAAAGCCCTCTTTCGCGAGTTTGATCAGCCCATCGATCTCTTCTTTATTCTTCTCTTTATCACTACCCAGCCAGGCACCAACCAAAGTAGTCATCCCTAATTCTTTAGCCACAACAGGAACAAGCTCATTTCCTTCGGTACATGAAAAAGACCGAATTGCTTGTGTATGCGGTTCCAGCTTAAGCATTCTTCGTTGGATCTGATCTTTTGATATGATATCTCCCGGTTTCTGTCCCTCTTCATACATACTGAAGCAGAACCCATTTATTCCGTCATTTAAAACTTCATGGAATAGATGTACAGTCTCGTCACCGGCAAGCTCATCGATATAAGCCAGTTTTGCCACGCTGTCCGATTCTTTAAACTTGAGATATTTTTCTTTTCTAAATGACATGTTTCTTTTACTCTAGATTAATTTTTATAGCTCGCCGCGTCTTTCTACCAGTTCATTCTGAATTTCTCTTGCCCTTTTTTCTGATAAGTCATAGGTCATCATCACCCAAATCGCTAATCCAGCTGTAATTGCTGGTATTGCAATATCAGCTATTCTCAGGTTCGTCAATGTTTCTACAGTTTGTGTTGCTGAATTCTGATCAAAACCAACCAATTCCAGAACCAACCCACCTAGAACTAATGCAAGGGCTTGTCCTAGCTTTACCATCCACCAATAAATAGCTCCGAATGTGCCTTCTTTTCTCGGCATTCCATTTTCGAGTTCATCTAAATCACAAACGTCAGCAGTCATACTCATCATGAGTGTGAAAAGCCCTCCAAGACCAAAAGCCATAAATGGAATAGGCATAAAAATTAACCATGGATTTTCGGGGCTGAATCCCCACCATTTCAAAATATATCCTACAATAGAAAGTGCTGTAGAGATTATGAAAGCTTTACGTTTTCCGAATTTATTTGAAATCCAGGAAACTATAGGAATAACCAGGAATGCAGTAGCAACTGCGGTTATAGTAGAGAACCAAGCAGGCCAGTTCCCTGCCAGTCCGTAATCCCCATTAAACATGTAAAACACTATAATGAAATAGCTAAATGAAGCGACTAACTGAAACCCGTTGAATACTAAAAATGTTGCAACGCAAAGCTTTACAAAAGGTTTGTTTTTTGATACTTCAACAATACTTGCAAAAAGATCTTTAAGATTAGAAAGCGCCGACTTAAAGTTGATGTCCTTTCGGTTCTCCATATTCGAAGCATCAATTCCCTTACAGAAAATTGCGGGTAATAACCCTAAAGCCAAGCATATTACTCCTACAACTACTGATAGTTGTCTCACTCCAACTGCCTGACTTTCGAATAAATCAGGATCAGCAATTAATACCCAAAACCATGGAACTATCATCCAGGCTATTTGACCTACTGTTTGAGAAAAAGCCATTAGTCGCGTTCTCTCGTTATAGTCAGATGTCATTTCATAACCAAGGCCAATCAAGGGAGTTGCAAACATTGTATTCCCGACCAAAAACACCATAGACATGATCAGGAAATACCAAAAATTGTAGGTTTGAGAATTGGTTTCATCCAACTGCCAGAGCAAGATGAAAAACAGACCACTCAGTATTGCACCAACAAAGATGTAAGGTCTTCTACGTCCCCAATCAGATTTAGTGTTATCAGAAATAAAACCCATTATTGGATCTGTAAGCGCATCAAAAATTCTAGGAAGCCCGCCTAACAAACCAGCTAAGAAAGGGTTCATTCCAAATGCTGTCAGCAAGAAAAACATAAATACTCCCAATGCTCCGGGAAGTAGATTTAGAACCAAATGACCTGCGCCAAATGCAGATTTTTGTAAAAGAGGCACTTTTCCTCTTACTGATGCCTGTTGATTAGCCATTAACTTTTGCTCATTTTTTAATTGATCACTATCGTTTGAACTGCATTAGCACTTATTGCGAATTCTGCTTTCTTTCCTTTCAAATCCAACTGGAAGCTTCTTGCTTCTTCACTCTGGTTTAGAATTACTACTACAATTGATTTGTCCGAGTTTTGAACTGCTGTCAATAAAATCTCTTCATCATCATGTGAGTGGCCTATTCTCATCGCGCCGGGTCTTATATATCTGCTGAAATGAGACATTGTGTAATACAGTGGTGTGAAGTACACTTCATCCTGTTCAGGATCAACAATAACCGGAGCCAGACACCAGTTCTTTGCCCAGTTTGGTCCACCTTGTCTGTCCAGAACCATATTCCAGTCAACCCAACCATCTACCCAATTATTCAAGGTTCCAATCATATCTCTTGCATATCGGTAAACGGGTACATATTTCGGGTGTAAATATTTTTTGTCTTCCGGAGCCCAGTCCCAACCCCAATCCGTAGCTTCTTTGCTCCAGTACCATTTATCATCTTTCCATACAGGAACCTCGGCATCTGCAGTTGCTTCGGTTTGGATCAGATATTTATCCGGTGCGGCATTGTGTGCATATTGGAGAGCTTCGGGAAAAACGTCGTATGTACTTCCATACCAATGCACCGCAGCTCCATCATAATATTTCTTCGCTTCTTCATCACCGTACATGGCATCGATCCACTCGATCATTTCAGAATCACGGTTTTGATCGTATCCCAGCAGAACTACGTCGTGCTTATCTTCTTCTAACTGTGGGCCCAAATGGTTGATAACAAACTCATTCATTTCCTCAGGAGAAAAATGCATGCTCTCCCAGTTGCTGTCGTTGCCGAGTGGTTCGTTTTCTACGGTAATTCCCCAGATGTCTATTCCTTCCTGTTTGTAAGCATCTAAGTATTTTGAGAAGAATAACGCCCATGTATCATAGTATTTCGGAAGTAGTTTCCCGCCTTTCCAATCGTTGTTGTCTTTCATCCATGGTGGAGCAGTCCATGGCGATGAAATGATCTTAAATCCATCTTTTGACACTTCCATCGCATCTTTGATCATCGGGATAATATCATCCCGGTCTTCTTCGATAGAGAAGTTTTCGAGTTCCATATCATCATTTACAGATGCATAAGAATAATTACCCAAAGAGAAGTCACTTGAATTAATATGTGTTCGGGTAAGCGAATACTTTGCTCCCGTTTCTCCGAAATAAGCTTCAATGATCTTGTCTCTGTTTTCCTGACTTAACTCATTCAATAAGTAAGCAGAAGCTTCTGTGAAAGAACCTCCGAAGCCGGTGATCTTCTGAAATGTTTCTTCAGGATTGATAGAAATGTTCACAACTTTATCTGCTTCAGGAAAACTATCTATTTTGGTTAAGCTGTTCCCTTCTTTCGATGTTTCATATACTTCAATGTCCATAGTTTCAGTATTTGAGCAACTTAAAGTGAGCATTAAAAAAAGCAGGAATATGTTTTGTGTAATTTTTTTCATAATTCTGCTCTACTGATTTTTCTTAGCTTGAATTTCCGCATTGGTCGGTGGCACTTTTACAGTTTTCATAAGCTCCTCGACATCCCCACCGAATGTTTTTGTGATCGGCTTTCCGTCTCTGGTTAAACCTTCAAATACTCCTGCATCCACCATTTCCCAAAGAGGATACTTAGCTTCTGATTGGAGGTTTATTAATCCAAAATGATTTTCTGACCCGAGTTGATTCTGAGCATCTTTCCATTTCTCATCAAAAGCCTCGAAATAGAACACAGAAACTTTATTCTCATCTGACCAATCTCTGATCAGATCGTGATATCTACCCATTTTAAATTCGTCCGTAGCTTTTGAGCCATTATTTCCATAAAAACCATTTGATACGGTAGCCCAACCTGTTTCGCCAATGTGTACCGGTTTATCAACTCCGATACTTTTCATGTAATCGACCACGCTTTGATATTGAGATGTGGCATAGTTCAATGATCGCTGCATTGCTGCTTCGATCTTTTCTTCATCAGAAATATTCATCTCATTTTTTCTCACTCCCCAGAAATCCGGATTGTAATGAGTGTCATGCATCGGATAAGTGTGCATGGAAATGTAGTCTACAGATCTGATCAGCTCATTCAGGTCTTCTTTATGGTATTCTTCACCGCCACCGCCCCACGAAGCGAAATTGTCTGAACTTGTGATCCACAGATCTTTTGGGAGCTTCCCTTCTTTCTTTAAATTTTGAAGATGGCTTACCCAGTGCAAAATAATTCCCGGTTCAACCCAGTACTCTTCCTGCCAGTGAACCATTGCTTCATTCCCAACTGCAATTATCTTTACGATGTCAGGATATTTAACAGCTAAGTTGACAGCCCTTTCAATTTCTTTGGAGTTTCTTGGGCTGTCTTCATCACGAATTCGATCGGGATTATCAGTCCATGCATTTTTTGCATCGATCCAGGCTCCCATCATCACATACATTTCAAATTCGGGATCTTCTTTTTTCAGCTCAGAAATTGCTTCCAACAATCTAGGAACAGCATCCAGATATACGTTATAAGTTCTGACGATCTTGATGCCCATTGCTTCCAGCAAAAGCATGTCTTCTTTTAGTTCCTCTATGGTTGGAACTACATCTCTGGTAAGTTCTCTGTAGCCACTGTATGAAATTGCCTGATATTCCGGATTTCCCAGTATCTCTTCTGCTGAAATGTTTTTTGAACTCATTTTATTTTCCGTTCTATTACCGCAAGCCATCAACAGCAATGAAGCCAGAAGTGTAATTACAGTTAATAGTTTTGTCATTTGTTTACGGTTATTATTTCTGAGTGAGGTTTATCGAAGATCTTTTTCTTGTAATGAAACAGTGATCTTTTTTACTCTTCCTGATCTTTCAAATACTTCGCTCGCTAAATTTTCATCCAACTCAGGTGTTTCGAAGCTTTTCGAAGATCCATCGCTTAGCACCACATCTAATCCATTTTTGTCTGAAATCCGGTAGATCACAGGAACCTGACAACAAGTAAATGCTAAAGTATTTTCAGGTAATTCGATCTTATATTCGTTCTGATCTACTGATACCAGATCGAATGATTTCTTTTCTGTTGAGAACTCTTCTTTTTTCAGAAATGAAGGTTCAAAACTCAGTCTTCCATCTTTGATCTCAATGCCCAGTTCTCCGATTCTTACCAAAATATCTTCCTTAACCTGTCCCGTCATACCCGGTTGCTGAGCTCCACGATGTGCCGGTGTATGTGAGTAAGGATCAGTAGGAAAAGCCCCGTATAATTCCGGTAATTTATGAACACCAATGCCTTCTCCTATTTCATCGAAGTGTTTCGCAAGTTTCTTTACAACATCTTTATCAACATTGGCTGCATCAGCTCTCTCACATACTTCATAGACAGCAAGGTGTAGTTTAGAAACCATGTGCCAATAAATAGACCCAAGTCCTTCATATCCGAAGAAGGTACCTGACCTGCCGGTAAATGATTTGTGATCAAATACGTTTTCAAAAACTCCAAGAATTAGTTGTTCTTCCTTTTCTACTAATGATTTGTATTTATCTGATAAGTCAGATAATCCCTTTTTGAGGTCGCGGGCATTTCTGAAGTTTCCATTAAAATGGTATTCGCCATTAACATCTTTTGTAATGATTCGATGATTACCATCCGCTTCAAGCTTTTTAAGAAGCTCTGACTTACTTATTTCTACTTTGGAAATAGTATTTTTATCGAGGAAACCCGGTAATTCTTTGTTCGGGTACAGGATATAACTCTGTTGATCATCACGATACAACGCACTAGCTCGGAGTGCATCAAGAACTTTAAGCTCTTCTTTTGAACTCAAAAACCCTGAACTAAGTACAGCAACCTGACCTTCCAGCATTTCATCCAAATGAGAAATAGAAATTCCGTCTTCATCCATGCTCATCAGGTTATAGGCATGATACAGATCATCTTCCCTTTGATTCGCTTCTATAGAATGCTCTAAAAATTCGAGCGCTGTACTTACGAAACCTTTGATCTGATCTAATTCGATTCTAACCGTCTCACCACTAAAACCGCGATCATAAATTTGATTTCTGTATTCGCTACCGGCAAGTCCAAGTTTTTCTGTTATCTCTTCTCTTTCTGAATTACTGATAGAGTTACTTAGTAATTTCTGATTACTTACAAGTACATCACTAATGGAGACAAATAACTTTGCTAACTCTTCAGAAACTGAATATGAATTAGATTCCATGTCTTCCAGAACAGGTTCTAAAAACTTCAAAAATCTTCTCAGATAATAAAGCGTAACCATTGACACACCATTACCCACTAACGCATTGTTTGCATCATTCCACTCAGGACGCTGAGTATTCATCCAGATGCCTGCTTCGGGAATAAAGTTGGAAACTTTCGCCAATACAGTAGCGAGGATCTTCTCTAAAAAATTAACGTGGTGAATTTCCTCTTTTTCGCTACTAAGTAAGGCTCCGTCTGCTCCTCTTTCTGCTACTTTTTGTCGAATTGATTTGTCTGACTCTTCATCGAACTCAATTGTGTCTTTTGGATCTTTAACAATGTCTTCGTAAGACTTAATTTGGTAAGGAACATTTGCGTACACAAAGCTTTCTTCTCCGAATAATGTCCTTAATGCTTTGGGATCATATTTCTCATAGAACTCAAGGAACTTCAACAAATAAATGATCTGATGATCACCCCAATATCCTATGTAAGACCAAGGATCATCCGGCTCTATGGTTTCCCAATCAAAACCATCTTTAGTAACCCGGTAAGGATTGTAGCCGTCAAAAGTGGTTGCGTTTAAAAACTTGAAGATCATCCCTTCTAAAAAATCCGGGTATGAATAAACCAGTGCTTCCCAATTCTGGAAAATGTCTCTCCAGTTTCCTTCGTAGTCTAAGATCTTTGATCCATCAATTTCACTATGCGTATTGATAGAAAACTGATTCCACGGTCTGCTCGGATCACCATGTCGTCTACTGAACTTTAGTGGCAAATATTCTTTGGAAAGCCTTATCAGATCAACATCTGAAATATTTTCCAACAATTGATTTAATTCATTTTTAACAAAGGAATCTTTTAATGAGTTTATGAATTCAGAGTTCCTTTCAACTACTTGATTACTGGCTTTTCTTAAATATGCAACAAAGTCATTTTTTTCGATCTTGTAATTTTCATCGAAAGTTCCACCTCGCATTATATTGAACAATACATTTGAGTAATGACGTGTATCGTTTAGTACATCACTGGTAAGTTGAATTCCATCAGCGCCGGCAACCAACTGCTTTAATTTTTGAGTACCTCGTTCAATATCCTCATCTATCACTTTGTTTAAACCTGAATCATTTTTGATTTCGTGATTCAACCTTACTACATGAGCGTGATCCAAATTTACATTTGCAACAAAGGACCATTTCTTCTCGGAATTTCCGGACAGATCGATCTCAGATTCAATGAAATAAGCGCCTTTTTCTCCTTTTATATCTGTCTCTTGCTGAATTCTTTTACCGGTTCTGAATTCATCTAATTGTTTTGAGGAAAGAAGATATTTGGCACTCTCTAAACCATATGACCAAACCGTATTTGATTTCAGAGCTTCGCTTGGCTCTGCTTTATCAACTATAATTGCACTTAAAGCAAAAATACCTAAGCCTGAATCTTTAACTAACTCACTTCTTTTGTAAGCATCTACCAGATTACTTGCTCTGGTTTGCAGATCAGCGCTAACGCCAAATGGCATTATGTTTTGCAAGCCATCTAAAGCAGTAACTTTTCTGTTTTTTGAACCGGAATTGATCAAAGTAGATTTTTTCACAAAACCGTATAGGTTACTGGTATTCCATTGATATCGGAAGGTCAAATCCAGATCATGGTTGATCTCCTCAAACATGATCTTATTGCCAAATCGATTCTTATATAAATTTCTGGTCGTTTTAAACTTGCTCTCATTTCTAACTGAAAAAGGCTCCCAAATCTTAATATCACCGTCAGTAGCAACCTGGAATATAGTTTTGCTCCCTGTGATGTCTTTTAAATCAGTGATCTTATCATCGGTATAGTATGGAAACAGTGCGTATTCGGAGTTCTTTCGTCCTGCTGTAAGTCCTCCATTACTTGAAATAAAGATCCAATGGTTAGAATCACTCACTATGCTCATAAAAAATGGACGCATAGCATCATGGTTTGATATTTTAAACCACGATTTTTCATTTATTTTTTCAAGGGAAATGGACACGGAAATTAAAGTAGTTAGCTAGTTTAAATTTTTGTTTGTGAAACGGCTCTATTATTCTGAGTAAACCCTGACATAATCGATAGTCATACTTTGAGGAAACCTGGTTGCCTGATTAGGTGAGCCTACATAATTGCCCCCAACAGCTACATTCAGTATCAGAAAGAAAGGATCATTATAAACCCATTCATTTCCTGCGTTTTCGATTTGTTCTTTAGTAACTGTGTGATGAAGAAATCCATCTACATAAAAATCTATTTTATCTGTAAACCACTCGGCTGCAAAAACATGAAACTCAGTGTCAAAACGACTATTTGTTAGATTGTAATCGCCAGAGATCCCGTTTCCTGCTGAGTATCCCGGACCATGAACAGTGCTGGCAATTTTGGTTGGCTGTTGCCCTCTGAGTTCCATAACATCAATCTCACCTATCTGTGGCCAGATTTCATCACCATTAGGTGTTCCGAGTAACCAAAAAGCAGGCCACAGCCCTTGTCCGAACGGCGTTTTAATTCGAGCTTCAATACGCCCGTATGTTATCTCGAGTTTATCCTGAGTAGTTATTCTGGATGATGTATAATTTGCGCCTTCAAAACTTTCTTCCCGAGCTGTAATTACAAGATTCCCTTCACCATCTAAAGCTGCATTCTCTGTTCGATCAGTGTAATATTGAAGTTCGTTATTTCCCCAACCATTCTGCCCTCTTCCGATTTCAAAATTCCATTTTGACTGATCTAATGTAGCGCCTGCTGCTCCATCAAACTCATCACTCCAAATCAACTGCCAGTCAGTTCCTTCATCTGTAGAAGTACATCCAAAAAACAGGAGTAGTGGTAAAACCAGAATCGCTAAACTCTTTAATTTTGTTTGTAATCGCATTGATTTCATAATTATCTGATCCCCAATTTCAATTTTTGAAGAAGTAAATGTTGTCTACAAAAATATTTGAAACTGTATTGTCGGAAACGAAGAAAATCAATCCAATCTCAGAACGGTCATTGAGTCCGTTGAAACTGCTAAGCGGTATATCTAATCCTAACCATGAATCTTGTAGCAATATGCTTGAGCTTATTGTAAATGAACCTGATGTCTCACCATCTCCAACTGAATTAAGTAGTAGCAATCTGATAAAATCACCTGATTGCACAGCTTCATTAACCTTTATGTCTACATGAAAATGAGTCATTTCGGTTGCGTCAATGCTTGGGACGCTATCGAACATTCCGATGCCTACAAAATTTAGTTGTGTATAGTTTATTACACCATTTCCGTCTACGATAAGATCTGCACCGCCTGTCCCTGTACCACCTTGAGTAGTTTGTCCATCGCCATTAAAGAACCCATTGTAATAATCTACATCTACATTATCGTATGAATCACTAAAAACAGAAATTACGTTTGCGGCATCTCTTGTTGGAGTGGGGGCTGAAATAAAAGTCCCACGGGATTCTACAGTCAATGATCCATCTGCATCTATCCCTCCAACAGAAGCCGTAATTACAGCTGATCCCTGAGCTCCTACTAATACATTTCCCAGCTCATCAACTTCGGCAGTTGAAGTATTACTGGATGTAAACTCAAAGTAAGCTGCTGCTGAACTAACAGATTGATCTGTACCATCAGCCAGATTATAGATCGAGTTTAACCCCGATAACGAAGTTGTAACACCTGTAAAAGTACTTGTTGTCTCATCTTCTCCATCAAGCATTTCGAAGCGTGGTTGACCAATTGTGCCAAGAAATTCAAATTTTACTTCGTCAATCCAAACTGTATATCCTTTATCCTCTATTGGACCAAAAGAGTAGAAGAACATTCCCTTTTCTGATGTTAGCTTAGAAGCATCAGGAATTGGGATAATATATTTTTTCCAGTTTGTGTTAGCTCTGAAATCAGTAACCTCAGCGGTAAATTTATTCTGATCCAGATCATTCCCAAAGCCAACAACTCCTAGCGGTACTGATTCGGTTGCTTTTGCATAGAATGTCAATGCATTATACTCGGAAAGATCTCTTGGGCTTGTAGTAAAAAATGTACCACCGGCATATGATCCTCTCGGGTCATTGACATCCGGCACTGCAAATCTCATAGAAGAACCTATTCCATCAGATGTAACTTCGGTATCTACTTGAAAAGCATTAAGAACAGCTCCTTGAAAAACTGCGTATTCTAACCCTCCACTAAATCCGTCAACAAAAACATTAGGATTATTTGTCAGGCCGGCTTCTTCTAGTCCATCTACTGATCGTTCGCAACCTGTTGTAATTAAAATTAGCAATAAGCCTGAAAAAATAACCTTTGTCATAATTTTTGTAGTGATTGTATTCATCTTTTTGCCTCTCATTAATTTCTTATGTCGATTTGGATATAAGTACTGATTTGCCACTCAGTTCCATTATCAAAGCCTGGTGCAGTTGGCTCCGGAACACGTTCCCCAGCATCATTTGTAGTGTAGGTTGGAGCATAACGAGGTGAAAAATCATTAAGCGTTCTAAAAGTCCCTCTTACACCTAATCGAGTTTGCGGAACATTGAACCAATCCGGTTTACCTAAGCTCATTGACAGATCTGCCATCAATTGAAGTGGGTACGTAAGATTGAAATCTCGGTGATAGTCGTATGGACCCCAATCATTAACTTTTACTGAACTACTCAGCATCAGCTTTTTTCTTATCATTCGAACATCTGCGCCAAATCTTTCCAACATTCTTGGGTCACTTCCATTTGCTTGTGCATTCCCACCGTATAAAAGGGCAATTATTCCCGTTTCTCTGTTTAGTTTTGATACAATTCGGGCATTTACTTCTATAAGATCTCTTGCTGGTGGAGCTCCATCAAACGGAAACAATGTTCTTCCATCAGGCAGAATACCTATTGCAGCATCCTGTGTAGTTGGCAGGTGACGATAGACAAAACCCAGACTTGCAGAAAACTTTGATTCCTCCATCATATCGTTATTCCATTCATAGAAGAATGAACCCGGAGTTTGATCATAGGTAAACAGAATCTCTCCTGCTATTTGCTCTCGGTTTGACCTTACAATAAAAGGATCTGCTAAAATATTTCGTGGACGCCCGGGAGCACCAACATCACTTGGAATTGGTCCTTCGATGGGTTTTTGCCACAAAAAATTAGGAGCTATCTGAAGGTTTCCGATCGAATAAGTAAATCCTGTCAGGAAATTATATTGGTTACCACTTCCACTGTCTTTCAACCTCCAGCCTGTGTAGGTAATTGTAGGATCTGCCCCACCGTTAGCAACTAAACCCATGATTGCAGATTGAGCATACCAATTAAAAGTACCACCGGTATATGTGAACTTTATCTTTCCACCGAAATTATCCATTGGCTTGATCTCATCCTGATACACACGGGTGCTGTCTCCTTCTTCTCTTATGAGTTGGAATTCACGACCATTTAATGGTTGACCTGCCCATAAACCTCCAACTTCTAAACCAATTTTTCCAAACTCTCTATCTGCATAAAGTGAAAGTCGTCTGGTCTTAGGCTGTGGAATAGCAAAAGAACTATTCACATCTGTTCCCTGCTGCTCAAGATCTTCGTGGAAGATTCCTGTGAAATCTGTCTTCCCGTAAGTTTTTGAATACTTTAGTAAGAAAGCTGGATTGGCTCCCCACCAAAGTTCCGGTCCGAAAGCTAATTTCAATCCATCAAACTGTTTCTTTCCTTCTACTTCTACTCCGGCCGGAGCTGTTCCGTTATATATATCAATATTTGGTCCATAATTAGCTTCAGGATACAAACCAAAGAAGTCTCCTTCGTAAGCCCAGTGATAATGACCTGTTCTGTAAAACCCAGTAAGATTGAAATACTCCTGATCCCAGTTAAAACTTGAGCTGTAGATAGCAAGCCTATTCATGGACTCATCTGTAATTAGCCCGTCTCTGCCTTCAAGTTGAACCGGCCGACCTCTGTTTTCATAAAAAATCTCGTCAATCGGATTCAGAGGAACATTTCCTAATACATTGAAGTCTACATTAGCTCTAACATTAGGCGCAGGATTCGCTTCTATTCCGAAGTAAATAGACTGCATATGGTCAAAACCCTGCTCGTTTGGATACACTTGTTCTGTGGCATCTGCATCTTTAGGAGTCGTGATCAAAGTTCCACCTGTATTGTATGTTTCGAAATCAGCTGTAAATCTACTTAGCTTTATTGCTCCGCCTGACTTCCCTTCCAAAGCTGCTTTATCTGCTCTGGCTTTCAGTTGTGCGTCTCCCAGTGAAATATCACCGAAATATTGATTTAACCTGTTTTGGGTTACTCCTTCTTGAAAAGGATCGAACTGATGAACCTCTTTTAAAACGTAATAAGCTGCTCTTGGAAACAGTTCGTAAAACCCTTGTGAGTTGGTAGGACCTTTTGCTGTAATTCCGAACCATTCCTCATTCATATTGTTTTCGCCTTCCTGGAAATCAAACTGATATCCGCCATTTGCCCAGGAAGCATTTACATCATGAATGCTCAAATTTACTGTTTGTCCGTATTTCCACCATCCATCACTGAACTGAAAGGTATATCCACCTAGCGAGTTGTCTGCGCCACCAAGTCCCGCAACATTTTCGTAAATAGCTTTCCAGTTATTAAGCTGATATCGAGCCTGAGCCGCTTGGTCTTCCTGTACCGTTCTTGCATTAAAGGCATCAGAGCCAAACTCAGTGAGTAAAACGGGTTTTCCATATTCATCAGCTACTCTGTCAAACAGATCAGTAAAAGTTAGCCCTCTGTAAACGTTCGTACCAAAGATGTCGGCATCAGGTACTTCTTCAGCAATAATATCCATGAATAATAAATCTCCGTTACAAATCGCAATTGGATGTCCTGTATCTATCCTCTTCATCTCTACAATTGCTTCGTTGAACAATTTGTACATAGCTCGTGCTCTTACTGTAGATCTGCGATCTTCCATAGGAATATCTTCTGTTTCAGCCCCATCCCAGAAAAGTCCGTAGTTATTTTCGTTTCCTAAAAGAAATAACAGTAACCCTGGCGTATCTTTATATTCTCGAACTAGTTCTGTGACCTCATCAATTAAAAGCGCTTTCACACGTGGATCAGAATAATCTGTATTGGGTTGCCATACTCCATCAATGGTTAATCCGTATCTACCAAAAGAATGGTTAAGCATGGTATATATACCATAAGTTTCATAGACGTAAGTGATCCACTCTTTAGGAATTCCTGTGTATACACGAATGGAATTAACCCCCATATTTTGAAGCAAAGCCATCTCATCATCAAGTGCTTGCTTGATAAATTCAGGAGTTTGATTCCATAAACTATAGTTGAAGTTTGTGCCTATTGGAAAATAATCCCAATTCATTCCATTTATTACCTTCGGTTCGCCATTTACATGTAGCTCCCAACCCTCATCCGTATTTTGGACAACCACCTGTTCAGCCTGACCAATTACTGAAGTAGTAACACCTAGCAAAATTGTTAAAATCAAGATGGGTTTTTTCATATTCATAACTGTTTGGATTTAGCGCTTGAGTTTAGCAGTTCCTGATTTTTTTATGACAACTATTTCATTTATTTATTGGAGTGTAAAATCAGCAGAACAGATTTCCAATATTTACAATGTATATACAGCTACTAAAAAAGCGCTTTTCTGATGTTTAAAGTGCGTTTTATTCTTGATAAGAGTGGATTTATTAAACCATGTTCATTTTAAAGCATTCTTCATTTTAAACTGGTTGTATATACTTTATAAAGGTAAGTGCACAAATATTTGGCTTAATTATTAGAGACATTAACTATCAAAGACAGAATTTTATCTCTTTAGTATTACCACAAAAATCATGAAGTTTTAAGAGGTAGAAAGTCACTTAATTATTGGATAAAAATTTATGAAGTCTTCTTTCTATTCACATTCTACTTCCAGGTTTAGGCTTTTTAAAAACTCACGAGTTAACACTGTGATTTTTCTAGTTTCTTTTTCCATTATTAACTCAATGGTAAATGCTCAATCCGTAAACATCGGCAAAGGAAGTTACAGCACTGCGTTACCTGCCGCAGCAGTAGGGCCGCAAAATGTACATGGTCAAAATATTTCGCCAAAAGTAACTTCTGATTTTTCTAAACCTATTCAGACCAACGATTTTTGGAGTAGCCTGATCTTTCCATTTTTTGATGACGCCCACTCCAGCGTTCTATATGCGCATCCTTTAAATGCAAAGGCCATCAGCTCGGGACTTCAGATAGGATATACAACAAACTCTTTCTTAACCGGGGGAGATTATATTTATCCATTTTCACCTCAGCTTAGAGTAGGCGTTGACGGACTGGCCGTTTCCGAAACAAAAACATCTGACTATGGCGACTGGACCGTTACAGCTCGCTGGGAAAATAACTCGAAATCTATGGAAGCAACTCTGGGGCATGGTTTACCTTTTGTGTTTTTTAAAATAACCGGAGGTGATGCTATTGTTGCTTCTCAACAAACTCCTTTCATATGGTACAGACAAAATGAAGTTTTAGGTTTGACTATAGATGGCAAACACTATGGAATTTTTGCTCCTTCGGGCTCTACTTGGTCAGGCTCATCAACTTTTCAGTCTTCTCTGAGTGGCAAAGATTATCTAGCAGTCGCCTTACTACCTGACTCCCAAACAGCAACAATAGAATTTTTCCAAAAACATGCATACGCTCATGTTACGAATAGTGAAATAGAATGGAATTATGATGAAATTTCTTCCGAATTAACCAGCGCTTATACTTATGAAACTGAGCTTGTGGACAGCGCTGATGGTAACGTGAACCAAACTCTTACCGCCCTATACCGCCACCAATGGAAGCATTCTGACGATGAACTAACCGGTTATTCTTACACTTCTCCAAGAGGTGAAATGAAGCTTAAACAAGGAAATACATTTTCGACCGACCTTAAATTTTCCGGAATTTTACCCACGCTTCCTGATCAGGGAGATTATGATCGATCTCAATTACTTACTTATGTGAAACAAGTGGCAAATGAATCTTTGCCGGTAGGCCCAACTTATGAAAATGGAAAAGCCATGGGACGCTTTTCTCATTTGGTTCATATAGCTGATCAACTGGGAGCAACAACCGAAAGAGATTATTTTATAGACCAGCTGAAATTCAGATTAGAAGATTGGTTTACAGCCGGGGGGTCTCAGGAATATTCTTACAACGCCGAATGGGATGTGCTAACAGGATATCCATCCGGTTTTGGAGCTGATAATCAAATTAATGATCACCATTTTCATGCAAGTTATGCAGTTATGAGCGCCGCAACTATTGCTCAATACGACAGTAGCTGGGCATCTCAGGAAAATTGGGGAGGCATGGTAAATCTTCTAATTAAAGATGCCAACAACTGGGACAGAACCGATACACAATTCCCATTTTTAAGATCTCATGATATCTATGCCGGGCATTCCTGGGCTTCAGGTCACGGTGCATTCGGAGATGGCAACAATCAGGAATCCAGTTCTGAATCTATGAATTTTGCTGCTGCTGCTTTTCTTTGGGGACAAGCTACCGGTCAGCCAGAGATTCGCGACCTTGGAATCTTTCTTTATTCTACTGAGGCAACTGCTATCGATCAATACTGGTTTGATGTTGAAGATGAAGTGTTTCCTCAGAATTATCCCCACAAAGCATTAGGAATTGTTTGGGGAAGCAAAGGAGTTCACGGAACATGGTTTGGCGGTGAACCTGAATTTATTCACGGAATAAATATCCTTCCAATAACCAGCGCTTCCATCTATTTGGGCAGAAATTCTGACTATGTAATCGAAAACTATAATGAGGTTGTCGCTGAACGAGGTGGTCAACCAACTATTTGGAAAGATGTTTTTTGGGAATATCTGGCACTTGCTGATCCCGATCTTGCATTGAGCTATTATTTAGCTGATCCTAATTATCAACCCTTTGATGGAGAATCCAGAGCGCATACTTTGCACTGGCTATACAACCTGAAAAAGATGGGAACTCCGGTAATGAATGTATTTGCTGACACACCATCTTACTCTGTCTTTAAGGATGAAGAAGGGTTCCTCACCTATGTTGCTTACAATCCATCTGCAGCAGAACAATTGGTTACTTTCTCCGACGGCTTTTCAATGATGGTGCAACCAAAGTCCATGAATACTTCAACTGGAGATACTCCTGTTTCAACAGATAATTTTGATGAAACGCCACAGGATTTCAGTTTATCTCAGAATTATCCGAATCCATTCAATCCTGAAACAACCATTTCCTATTCACTTCCAAAAGCCGGAAATGTGACCCTTGATGTTTATTCTTTACTGGGACAAAAATTAAGCTCTTTAGTCAGTAAGAGACAATCAGCAGGAATACATTCCATTCAATTTGATGCTTCTTCCCTATCAAGCGGTGTTTATTTCTACAGACTGAAATTTGATGGCCGGATTATGATCAAAAAGATGACTTTGTTGAAATAACTTTAGTGAGTACTTTCTGGAACTTGAAAATCCTGAAATAAGAACTTATTCCCTGATGAGTACAACCAACAATACCAATCGCTCTGCATTTATCATTGTTACTACCCTCTTTTTTATGTGGGGATTTATCACTGTTTTAGTTGATGCTCTCATTCCCAGATTAAAAGATGTTTTTGAGCTTAGCTATTTTGAAGCAGGATTAGTACAGTTCGCTTTCTTTACGGCCTATGCTGTTTTTTCGATTCCCGGCGGAAAGATCATTTCCAAAATCGGATATAAAAAAGGAGTAGTGATCGGACTACTTACAATGGGATTGGGTTGTTTTTTGTTTTACCCCGCTGCTGATTTCAGAATATTTGGAGTTTTTCTTTTAGCAATGTTTGTACTGGCAGGTGGCATTACCATTTTACAGGTTGCAGCAAATCCATACGTTGCCGCATTGGGACCGGAAAGTTCTGCTTCAAGCCGGTTAAATTTATCCCAGGCTTTCAATTCTCTAGGAACATTCATTGCCCCATTGGTTAGTGCCGCTTTTATATTGAGTAGTAGCGTCTTGAGTTCAAAAGAGGTTTCGAATTTATCAGAGGCCGAGCAACAAGCTTATTATGTGTCTGAAGCTTCCGCAGTACAAAGCCCATTTCTGATTCTTGCCGGCGTGATCATTTTGCTGGCCATAATTTTCGCAATTATAAAACTCCCCAAAATTCTTGAAGGTGATGAAGACAAAAACGGCAGTTATAAAACCGCTTTAAAAACCCGCCATTTGATGCTCGGCGCTGTTGGTATCTTTGTTTATGTAGGCGCTGAAGTAACTATTGGCAGCTATTTGGTGAACTATTTCCTGACGCTTGATATCGTTGAATTAATACGGAATAGCGGATTTATGCCCGGTCTTGCAGAACTACTTTCCGGAACAGGA
This sequence comes from Balneola sp., assembly GCA_965215865.1. GTDB lineage: Bacteria > Bacteroidota > Rhodothermia > Balneolales > Balneolaceae > Balneola. The sequence continues at coordinate 1,022,674 of OZ244125.1, read as the reverse complement.
ATCGATCAGGCTACACCGGCTCAACTCGCAGGTTCTTTTGTAGCTCTTTACTGGGGAGGAGCTATGGTTGGTCGATTTATAGGCTCGGGTTTACAACTGATTATCAAACCATCTAAACTGCTTGCATTGTATGGGTTAATTAATGTCGGATTATTATTTATCACAATGAATTCATCCGGGTTACTTGCAGTTTGGACTGTACTTTGTATCGGACTTTTCAATTCCATTATGTTTCCAACCATTTTCACTCTTGCAATTAAAAAACTTGGAAAACATACCGCACAAGGATCCGGAATCTTATGTACAGCTATAGTAGGTGGGGCTTTTATTCCGCCTCTGTTTGGGTTCTTTGCTGATATATGGACGCTACAAGTAGCATTTTTCGTCCCAATACTTTGCTACTTATATATTAGCTGGTATGCGAAATTTGGCTCTGAAGCTCCGGTTATACCGTCTCCCGAATCTTAGGCTTTTGCTTTTTCACATGATTGATATTGATCAGTTCTCCGATCAGTCCGGTAGAAAGTAATTGAATACCAAGTACCATCAACAGAATACCAAGGAATAGTAATGGTCGATCCCCAATTCCTTTATTGAAAAATAATCGAAGAACTGCCAAATATGCGTTGATCCCGGTTCCGAACAACAATAATACTATTCCAAACGTACCAAAGAAATGCATCGGCTTTTGGAAATAGCGTTGTACAAAAAGAATCGTAATAAGGTCTAAAAAACCATTTATAAAACGAGATAATCCGAATTTGGTAGTACCATACTTTCTTGGATGATGCTTTACGATCTTTTCACCGATTCTGGTAAAGCCCTCTTTCTTGGCAAGCATCGGAATATATCGATGAAGCTCTCCGTATAAATAAATATTATCGACAACCTCTCGTTTATAAGCTTTTAATCCACAGTTGAAATCATGAAGATGGATCCCCGCCGCTTTGCGAGTTACATAATTAAAAAACTTTGAGGGTACCGTTTTTGAAATCGGATCAAAGCGCTCCTTTTTCCATCCACTCACCATATCCAAACCGCCTTTTAGCATTTGGATCATTTCAGGGACTTCATTAGGATCGTCCTGAAGATCGGCATCCATGGTAACTACATATTTGCCTTTCACTTTCTCGAAACCGGCTTGTAGGGCTACACTTTTCCCGTAATTATGACCAAAACTGATACCTCTTACTTCCCCGTGTTTTGAAGCAAGTTCTTTTATCACTTGAAACGAAGTATCGGTTGAACCGTCATCTACAAAAATAATCTCATAAGAGTATGTTCCTGAAATTGATTCTTCAATAGCCTGAACTAATTCTGCTAAAGATTCTTCTTCATTAAACAATGGAACTACAATACTGATATCGAATTCAGGACTTTCTTTTGAATTTTCCAAAATGCTTTCTTTTAAAATAGTTCAGAAATGATTTTCTTTGGTGAATTAAAGATGACAAAATACACTTTATACCCGCTATGAAAAAATTGTATTACTCGATGGGCGAAGTTAGTAAGCTTACCGGACTTGCTCCACATGTTTTAAGAAGTTGGGAAAAAAATTATTCCGAACTTAATCCCAAGAAAAACAGCGCCGGAAACAGAGCTTACAAAGAAGAAGAAGTCGAGCTCATATTCAAGATCAAAGAGTTGCTTGAGGAAAAGAAATATACTTCTGCCGGTGTAAAGAAAGTGCTCAAAAAGGAAAAAGAACCGGAATCTGTTTCTTCAACAGAGATACCTTCCGACGTAAGAAAAGACCTGAATGAAGTAAAAGTATTCTTGAATGATCTCTTAGAAAAGCTTTAGACTGATTTCGTTTGATTTTGCTTTCCAGTCATCAGAATCATCAAAAACTGACAACAGATCATGAGTGCAATTCCCACAAGATGAAGAACCTGCAGAACTTTCGGGACGTCCAGATAAGCTAACCCAACCCCGATCAAGACCTGTGCTAAGATCAAAGCCACGTTAGTTATTCCCACTTTTTTAAGCTGACCGGTAATCTCTTCTTTCCACAAAATAAATCCGAGATAACCACCAGAGATTGCAAGCAGCCATGAAAATGTTCGGTGTATTTCAAAAATCTGCCCGAGTGAATCGATCCAGGTTGAACGAGGTGGCACTGTATCTGTCAGGCTGTTTTTTATGACATCAATTTCTTCCCTTACCTGAGTTCCGAGTATCATTTGTATAACTGATAGCACAAGAATGACAAAAGAAGTAATGTAGAGCTTCTTTCTTAGCGAATTGTCGATACTAATTTTGACAAGATCTTCACTTGTTTTATAAGCACAGTAAAGCAGGAGAGTTACAATCACCATGGCTAAAACCATATGAAGCGAGATCATCCCCGGTAATAAGTTTGTACTTACAACAATAGATCCTAACCATCCCTGAAAACCTGTTAATACTACTGCGGAAGCAGATAAAAAAGTTATAGATCTCTTCGTGCGCCAATAACTAAGAGATCGTAAAAAGGTAAGAAACACAAGAATCCCAATTACCGCACCTACTAATCTGTTTAAATATTCGATCCAGGTTTTGGTAGCATTGAATTCTTCTTCCCTTTTAATGTTAGGATCATTTTCAATTTGATGGGCAACTTCATTAAACCCTAAAGCTTCAAGATAGCTGACAATTTTTTCGTTCTTTTCTACTCGTTGCTCTACGAATACTTCTCTGTAGTTGCTTGGAAGTTCATCAACTGAAGTGGGTGGAATCCAACTTCCAAAACATTTTGGCCAATCCGGACATCCCATTCCTGAACCGGTGCTTCTTACTATCCCTCCAACAAGTATCAGAAACAGAGTTGCAAATACGGTAGTGATGGCTGTTTTTTGAAAGGAATTTAATTTCATACTTAAAGGTAACAATACTCCTTGAAAATGATTAACTTTGCATGCTAAAAATTTCAATATTTTCTGATTTTCTATGAGTTCTATTGAAGAAAAAATTCAGGTCGAACGTTCGTTCACAGATGTAATTTCTGATTATCATCAACTTACCAAGCCCGGTATTACTCTTGCGGTTTTGGCTAGTATGTTGGTGGGCTTTGTGTTAGGCAGCGGTAGTTCGTTCAATTTTGCATTGATGATTCACGCTATCATCGGAACATATATGATAGCCGCCGGAACCGGAGCGTACAACCAATTTATGGAGCGCCGACTTGACGGACTAATGAAACGAACGGCAAAACGTCCACTCCCTGACAATAGAATAGCGGCTTCTTCCGGAATGTTTTTCTCATTGATCTTAATTTTTTCCGGACTCGTTTACTTGTTTGTATTAGTCAATCCGCTGGCCGGAGCCATTTCTTTTGCAACCACTTTTATTTATTTGATCGCCTATACACCCATGAAGCAGGTTTCTGCATTCAATATCGTGATTGGAGCCGTTCCGGGTGCATTACCTCCGGTTGGCGGTTGGGCTGCAGCTTCGGGAACTATCGAGAGCCCGGGAATGTGGCTTTTATTCGGAATCGTTTTTCTGTGGCAGGTACCGCACGTTATGGCAATCGCCTGGAGTTTAAAAGACGATTACTTTGGCGCCGGATTTAAAATGCTTCCAAAAAATGATGAGACCGGGCGTAAAACTTCTCTTTGGTCTTTAATTTGCACCATTCTTCTTTATCCTGTTTCAATTGCTATGTTTGTGATGGGAATTTCAGGAATGATCTTTCTGGTTCTTAGTTTGCTACTCGCTACCGGATTTCTTTACTACAGTATTAAATTCCTTAATGAAAGAACAAAAGAAAATTCCCGCAAGCTGATGTTTGCTTCAATTGCTTACCTACCTCTTGTTTGGGTAGCGGTTTTTATTGATAGATTGATTTAAGTACAATATTGAATATCCAATAATGAATATTCAATATTGAAGTGCGCTATTATGGATTATATCTTCCTCTTCATTTGCACATGGACCTAGGACAACATTTATTTATCGAATTCCTTTGGAATTTCACGTTTGAAGTATTCGATACTTTCTTCAATTAGTTTTAAAGGCAGGGATTCCTCAAAAAGAGTGATACTAAAGTTTTCATTTTCATCATCTCTGAATATCTCAATCAATATTTTTTCCTTTGACCATACTTCAATTCCCATTCCATCTCTTCCACTAACATCACTTACAGCAACAACTTGAAAATCCTTAAGTTCATTAATTCCCATAATTGATTTCCTGTCTAATATTCATCAAGAACCATGCAGATGATTGTAGTCCGCTATGATTTTTCTTAGAAAATCATCTGCTTTAAGGTCAGCTTTTTGAATCCCTAATTTGGTTTGAATGATGTTAGCCGTTCTTTGAACCATCACAAACCAAGTGTTGTATTCGTAGTCCTTTTTTGAAGCCAATACTTCTCTTATTGTCGTAATATCTTCATCGGAAAGAGTTAATACTTGTTCAAAAGTAACTTCATAATCTTCTTCAATCTCGGAGTAGATGGTATCGCTCAGTTTTACTTTCTTTCTGGTCTTTATAACACACGTCTTGGCAGCAATATCACCAAGTCTCTGCCCTTTTCCATTAATTAAAACCGTAATAAATGCTAACATCCCGTTTGTAAGCGATACTTCCAGAATTCTTAGCATCCATCTTATTAAATAGCTTCCGAAAGATGGGCTGCTTCCATCCAGCATTACTACTTGTAATCCCATCACCCATTTTCCAAAAGATTTTCCATTCCATACAACCTCAAAAATCAGATGGTAAAAGAATACCGGAATGGCCAGAACAGCAATCAATATCCATTCCTGACTACCCCAATGTTCCGATGTTCCCTGAAAGGAAGAACTAACATAACCAAATGCCATAAACGCTATAAAGTAATATGCTATAATTACGAAGCCGTCTATAAAATGAGCTATGATCCTGTCGCCAACTTCCGCAGGTTTATAATTTAACTGTACATGTTGAGATGTTTCAATTCCAACTTTGCTCATTAAAAATTCGTTATTAATTGTTAGTAAAAAGATAGTATTTTAGCGAAGATACACGATTTCAACACACCATAGAAATATCCCAAAAAAAATTCATGCGCGAAGTCACTTTCCTGAGAAAAAATGCTGATAAATGGAAGAACTTCGAGGAGTTGCTTAAAAAAAATACCAAGAGCTCTTCTGATGAACTAGCTGATCTGTATATAGAGTTGAATAACGATCTTGCATTTGCACAAAGTCTTTATCCAAACAGTAATACTACTCTTTATCTCAATGACCTCTCTGTTCAGGCTCATAACAGGATCTATAAGAATAAAAAAGAAAAGTCCGGACGAGTAATAACTTTCTGGACCCGGGAGATACCTGAGTTGTTTTCCTATAAACTGAAAGAGCTAAGCATAGCCTTTGCTGTTTTTATTTTTTTCTGCGCTGTTGGAGTGATTTCACAAATGAATGACCCTTCTTTTGCCCGATTGATCCTCGGAGATGGTTACATAAATCTTACAATGACAAATATTGAGAATCAGGATCCTCTTGCTATTTATAAGATGCAGAGCCAGCTTAATATGTTCTTCCAAATCACTTTTAATAATATTCGGGTTTCTTTTATAGTTTTTGCCTTTGGAATATTTACCGCTTTGGGAACGGCCTATCATTTACTGAAAAACGGTGTAATGGTCGGAACATTCATCACTTTTTTTAGCAGTTTCGATCTTCTTTCCGAATCCATGCTGGTTATTTTTATTCATGGCGCATTGGAGCTTAGTGCAATAGCAATTGCAGGAGCGGCCGGCTTTGTTCTTGGAAACAGCTTTGTGTTCCCTGGAACATATAAAAGAAGTACTGCTTTTATAAAGGGCGCTAAAGAAGGACTGAAAATGCTTATAAGTTTGGTGCCAGTATTTATAATAGCAGGCTTGTTGGAAAGTTTTGTAACCCGATATACCGAAATGCCTTTTGCTTTAAGCTTGCTTATTATTCTTACATCTTTCACCTTTATTATTGGTTATTATTTTTACTTGCCGATCCAAATTTATATAAAAAGGAAAAAACTATATGAGTAATTTCATTTTCAAAAAACCCAGAGATCTGGGTGGAATCTTATCAGATACTTTTCTTTATATAAGGCAGAACTATATTTCCTTAGGCAAACCCATTCTATACTTTGTAGTTCCTTTTTATGTGGTGCAGGCTTTTATTCTTCAGGAATATTCATCCGGTTTGTTCGATTCGATCTCTGAAATCGGAACTACCTCCGCCTCTTTCAACAGTTTATTCGGATGGGAGTATTTCTTAAACCTGATACTTTCCATGGTTGCTGTTTCAGCATTGTCTGTAATTACTCTGAAGCACTTTAAATTAACTTCATCAGGAAAAGAGAATGATCTGGAACACATAACTTCAGGAATCTTCCCATTGATAGTATGGATGGGACTATTGTTTATCGTAATCTACCTGAGTATTACTATTGGATTTTTCCTATTTATAATTCCCGGGATATATATAGCCATTAAGCTGAGCTTTACTCCTGCAATATTTATTCTTGAGAAAAAAGATATTTTTGATTCAATGAAACGGTCCTGGGAAATTTCAAAAGGATTTTGGTGGATCACTTTTGCACTGTTGATCGTGATCTACTTCATGGTCTATTTTGCAAGTCTGGCTGTTGGACTTCCAATCGGCTTGATATATGCCTTCGCTTTTGATGGAGGATTAGTGGAATCAAGCTCAGGAGTTTTCTCAACAATTATCTCCATACTCACAGCATTGAGTTCCGTAATAACCACAGGATTTTATGCAGCCATGCACATTGCCTTTGCACTTCACTTTTATAATATAGATGAAAGAAAAGAAGGCGGAAATTTACGCTCCAGAATTGAAGGCTTATCTGATTAAAACACCGGTATCTAAATATAGATTTATTTCTGTTCTGTGCTTACTATTCATAGCTATTTTGAGCACTAAGCAAAGCTACGGACAATCGGAACCTCAGTCTGTGGTTTACGATTCATCCGGTGTTGATATACGTTTAACTCACCCGGAAATCATTGAGAGCTATAACAACGATCCTGATTTTATTTACGGTGATGCACTTGAAAATCCAACTTCTCTTTTCGACAGAATTAAAGCAGCATTGTACGGTATTCTTTTTGCGATAATTGGGAACCCTGTCGGTAATTTTATTTTCAAGGCTGTATTGATCATTTCCATAGCAATAGTGGTTATTCTATTACTGAATCAGTTGCTGGAAGGAAACCTCACATCCGTGTTTACAGGAAAAAGTGCGGATAAACCCATTTCTTTTCAGATATCCGAAGAGGACATTGAAGAAAAGAATCTGGAGGAACTTAAAGAAAAAGCTTTGAAAAACTCTGATTTTCATGCGGCAACACGCTATGTATATCTGATGACTTTAAAGCTGTTGAATCAAAAGGAACTCATCCATTGGACGATCGAAAAAACCAATCTCGATTATGAGAGAGAGTTAGGAGATCACCCTGTTAATCCATTGTTCAGTAAGCTCACTACTTTTTATGAATTTGTTGAATATGGTGATTTCGAGATCGACCGATCAGGATATTCCAAAGTAGACAGTCTTTTTTCTAAACTCAGGGAGGAACTGTCTTCATGAATAAGAAAGAAAAAAAGTATCTGTTTACTTTAGGCTGTTTAACTTTAATTGCCATAATGTATCAGTTGATGCAACCTACACCCGTGGACTGGTCCGAAAGTTATTCATCAACCGATAAAAAGCCTTTTGGTGCTTATATCCTCAGTGAGCAACTCCCGGTTCTCTTCCCAAATAATGAGATCAATGAAAACCAATTTCCCATTTTTGAAGCACCTCTCAACTATGATCAAAAAAACTGGATCTTCATTAACACAGAATTCAGTTTGGATCAATTTGAAACGCAGTTATTAATGGATGAAGTAAATTATGGAAGTCATGTTTTTATATCTGCGCGGAAAATGGAAAACAGTTTTGCGGATTCTCTGGGATTTGAACTTAACCAAAAACTTCCTCTTATAAATCCTTCGGCAAATTCGCTTGATTCTCTTCTAAAAAAGCCTCTCAATTTTGTGAATCCGGAATTAAAAAAACCAAACGGGTGGAATTTTCCGATTACACTGAATGAAGTGTATTTCTCTGTGTTTGATACTTCACGAACCGTCATTCTGGGTACCGATAATCGTGACAATATCAATTTTATAAAGATAGAGCATGGCGAGGGTGCTTTCTTTTTACATACAAGTCCCTTTTTGTTCACCAACTACTTCCTGAAAAATCCCGAGAAATATGATTATGCTTTTAAGGCACTTTCATATTTGCCGGAAACTGATACTTACTGGGATGAATATTACAAAGTAGGCAAACTCGCTTATTCTTCTCCGTTCAGGTTTATAGTTTCAAAACCCAATCTTAGACGAGCCTGGCTTTTGGCGTTGACAGGCTTGATATTATATTTGTTATTCAAGAGTAAACGAATGCAAAGAGCCATACCGGAGATCAAGCCGCTTTCCAATACCAGCATTGAATTTGCCAGAACTATTGGAAACCTTCATCTAAATAAAGGCTCACATAAAGATCTGTTTGAAAAAAAGTATTCCTTCTTTTTAGACTATCTCCGAACAAATCTGAATATAGATACAAACAAACTGACTGAAGAAACTATTAAAAAAGTATCTCAAAGATCCGGGATACCGGAACAACAAACCAAAGAACTCTTCCATAGAGTTGAACTATTTTCTACAAAAGAAGCTGTAACCGATAAAGAGCTCCATTCCATAACCGAGCAAATCGATAATTTTTATAAAAATTCGCAACGATGAGTGAAGAAATAACAAACAATGAAAACCCGGAAGCTGAAAACAAAGAAACTTCTTCCAGTTCCAGTTCTGAAGTTCCATTTGAAAGTCGTTTAGATCTGACTGAGCTTCAAAATATGATCTCTAATATCCGCACAGAGATCAAAAAGATTATCGTTGGTCAGGATAATATGATCGATCTCATGATCTGTGCTTTATTAGCTGACGGACATATTCTGGTAGAAGGCGTCCCCGGAGTAGCCAAAACATTAACGGCTCGTTTATTTGCTAAAACACTTGATACCGGTTTCTCAAGAATTCAGTTCACTCCTGATCTGATGCCTGCTGATATTACCGGAACAAGCGTATTCAATACAAAGACCACGGATTTTGAATTTAAAAAGGGACCGATTTTTTCTAATCTGGTCTTAATTGATGAGATAAACCGGTCACCGGCAAAAACTCAATCCGCATTGTTTGAAGTGATGCAGGAAAAGCAAATAACCGTAGATGGAAATACTTACAAGATGGAAGCTCCATTTCTGGTTGTGGCAACACAGAATCCGATCGAACATGAAGGAACCTACCGACTGCCTGAAGCACAAATGGATCGCTTTCTGTTTAAGATCGATGTGGGATATCCCAGTATTGAAGAAGAAGTTCAAATACTTGAAGGAAGCTATAATCGAAAACTGGCTTCTGAAATTGAACAACTTAATGCTGTAGTAAATGCTGCAGAGCTAAATGCTCAAAGAAAAGTTATTTCAGAGATCCACGTTGAAAAAGAATTGATGGAATATATTGCTAAGATCGTTCATCAAACCAGAAACTCCGGTTCCATCTATATTGGAGCATCCCCAAGAGCATCTGTGTTTATTCTAAAAGCCTCTCAGGCTTGGGCCGCTATGAGAGGTCGCGATTTTATCACTCCTGAAGATGTTAAACAAGTCATAGTACCTACACTCCGACACAGAATTACGCTCACCCCTGAAAAGGAAATGGAGGGCATAATTCCTGATCAGATCATTAAACAACTAGCAGATAAAGTTGAGGTCCCCAGATAGTGAATTTCATTAAAAGCTTATTTTTTAATAATAGGTTTTTTCTGTCCATAGCTTTGGTTAGTTCCAGCTATGTGTTAGGCTATTTCTATAGTTCAATTCAGGCTATCGGTGATATTCTACTGATCATTCTGGGTGTTTCTTCAATTGCAGATTTACTGCTTTTGTATTCAAAAAATGGAATTAAAGCTGAACGCCTTCTTCCTAAAAAGCTGTCTAATGGTGATGATAATGAAATTTTTATTTCATGCTCCAACCAATATAATTTTCCGGTTTCTCTGACTATAATTGATGAAATTCCGATTCAATTTCAGGTAAGAGATTTCAAGATTCGGAAAACTCTCGATCCTGATGACTCCAAAAAATTAAGCTATCTATTAAGACCGACTGAAAGAGGCGAATTCGAATTTGGAGCACTTAAATTGTACGCTGAAACAAAGATCGGTTTGTTCAGCAGACGATTTGTTTTTTCTGAGAAAGCCATCCTGCCTGTATTCCCATCTTTCAAGCAAATGAGAAAATTTGAGATGTATGCTATCTCAAATCGATTGACTGACATCGGAATTAAAAAGATCCGCAGACTTGGTCATACCATGGAGTTTGATCAGATAAAAGAATATGTACGAGGCGATGACATCCGATCCTTAAACTGGAAAGCAACTGCCCGAGCCAACTCTTTGATGATCAATCAATATCAGGATGAGCGATCCCAACAGGTAGTGAATGTAATTGATATGGGACGAGTGATGAAACTTCCTTTTGATGGATTGAGTTTACTTGAATACGCCATTAATACGAGCCTGGTGATTTCCAATATTTCTCTGATCAAAGAAGATAAAGCCGGATTGATCACCTTTTCCAATAACAGATCTGTATTTGTAAAACCGGAGAAGAAAAGAACACACATCCGGAAAATTCAGGAAGCTCTTTATAATCTGAAAACAAACTTTCTGGAATCCGATTTTCAGAGAATGCTGGTAAGCCTGCGAACGCATCTCAATCAAAGAAGTTTGATCCTTCTGTACACCAACTTTGAAACCTATTCAGGGATGGAACGACAACTCCCCTATTTACAACGATTAGCTGCGGATCATTTATTGGTTGTAGTATTTTTTGAAAATACAGAGATGACATCTTTGATCGAACAAGACTCAAAAACCATCGAAGATATATACACCAAAACCATCGCAGAGAAATTCAGTTATGAAAAGCGTCAGATCGTGAAAGCTCTCAACCAAAGGGGAATTCACACTATCCTAACTCCCCCCAAAGAGTTATCCGTGAATGCGATCAATAAATACTTAGAGTTGAAGGCAAGAGGGTTGATTTAGAGTTCAGTCTTTCTTCTTTAAGTTCTTGATGTCTTTGATATCTTCTTTAACAGATTCAACATTCGTTTTTATTGAGTTTTCCTCTTGCTGTACTCTGTTTTCTGCGTCTTTTACATCTGATTTAATTGCTTCCTCTTTTTTCTCAACCTTTGCAAAAGTTGATTTTATTTTCGAAGCCGGCGTATCAACAAACCTTGTTTGCAACTTCTTTTCTATAGATTCCAGTTCTTCTTTTACTTCAGCAGTAATAACTGATTTATAGATAATGTAAACCACAATTGAATATCCAATTGGCATTATGAATAATGAAAAGAATACCATCGTACCAAAAATTGATAATTTTCTCAGAATCTCCTTTCCTCCACTATGTAAGAGAATCCTTATCTGAGAATAATCACCTTTTATGGTTGCAGCTGACTTTTTCAAATCATAAGAAATATCTTCCTTCAGTTTTTTAAAAAGCCTTATCCCCTTTTTACCATTATCAATTTCTGTCATATTATTTTCATGCTCCTGCATAAGCTGAGCTCTTTCACTCTGCAAGCTATCTACTGAGGCATTTAATTCCGTCAGGTATTTTTCGCCGTAATCGATAGTAGTTGGCTTTGAAAGCTGATGCATGCTCACCGAAAAAAGTTGAAGCCCCGGACATACAGCCAATACAACTATGAATAATTTTTTTGGTAAAGATTTCAATTTTGGCAAAAACGTCAATCCAAACAAGAGTATAACTAACCCTTTTACAAACCATGTCTTGCTCACTTCAAGGAGCATAAGCTGAGTAAGCGAAATTACATTGGCAATTAACAGATAATGCTCTGCTTTACCCAATGATTCATTGAACGTTTGATTGTGTTCTTTTAAAAAAGGGACGAAATCACTGATTCCTGAAACGAGTAATTTTAACTCTGTGAGCAATCCTAGAAAACCAAGATTTTTCTCTGCAATCCCTTTTACGTATTTAACAGAAGCTTCTTCCAGCACACCCGTAATTGCGACCAAAACCAATAAGCCGCTAAGCACAGAAAATACTAGGTTTTTATTTTTCATCGATATCTTCATCAGCGAACCAATTCATTAAGTTTTCCATGGTAAAGATCGAAATCAGTTGTTACCGAACGCTCATGATAGTTTGAGCTTTTTTGCCAAATCAAATAACCACTCTCTTTCCATGCATTAGGAACGTCAGGATTTCCTTTTGTATAATCTGCCAGCCATAGTCTGTACTCACCAAATGTAGAGTTTGTCAGATATTGATTGGCAAAAGAAGTATTTGAATAAATAATAGGTTTACGCTTTAAAGAAGCTTCGATTGTAGTGAGGAAAGTTTGTAAATCAGTATGCATTTTTTGGGCGTCAATCGAACTGCTTAAACTTCCTTCTTCTACATCTACGACCGGTGCAATATCAGAAAAATCAATGTCACTAATCTGTTTTGCGAAATGATTTGCTTGCGTAACCGGGTCTGTGTCAAATTTATAAAAGTGATACGCTCCTCTGATAAACCCTTTACTTTTTATGACTTTCCAGTTGGAATGGAAATCGGGATCAACATAACTGCTACCTTCGGTTGCCTTACAAATAATGAAGTGTAAGCTATCTCTGGAACTCATCAGATCAACCACATTGCCTTGATAGTGTGAAACATCTATTCCATAATATTCCTGGTGTTCCCAATCATCGTATTTCTGAAGAACAGATTTGGTTTCATTTAATAGAACAGTTTCAACCTCTGAACCCAGATCCATAAGCGATGATTTCTCTGTTTTATTGACATCAGAATCGACACATGAACCAAAATAAAGAATACAAAAAACTATTAGCAGTAAATGATAATTACTCATTGTTTACAGATTTCACTTTTGATTAACTCGAAAGTAATAAAAGATCATCTATTGCTTACAATCTTTTTTTAGAATGCTATCAGTAATTAATTACACTTGAAGGCAAGGTGGTTGATTTAGTAAATATCAGGAAACCTGTCTTTTTCACATTCCTGCATAATTCCATACACCGCTTCAAAGATATCCTCTGCATTTGGTTTGCTGAAGTAATCTCCATCCGTGGCATACGCCGGACGGTGTGGCTGAGCTGTTAAACAATGAGGTCGCGAATCCAGATAACGATATCCGCCCTGCTCTTCCACAATGTGTGCCATAATGTAAGCTGCCGCTCCACCCGGAACATCTTCATCCACAACTAATAACCGGTTTGTTTTTTTCAGCGATTCCACGATCATGTGGTTTCTGTCAAAAGGAAGCAGAGTTCTTACATCTATCAATTCAACTGAAATCCCTGCTTCATCAAACTGAGAAGTCATTCCTTCAATAATATTGAAAGTAGAACCATAAGAGACAATAGTAATATCATTTCCTTCTTTAACGATCTCGGGAATTCCGAGCGGAGTAGTAAATTCCCCTAAATTTTCAGGTCGTATTTCTTTCAGCCTGTATCCGTTCAACGGTTCGATAACCATTGCAGGATCATCGCCTTGAATCAACGTGTTGTAAAATCCTGCTGCCGAAGTTAAATTTCTTGGCACACAAATATGCACACCTCTTAGCCCATTGATCAAAACACCCATCGGCGATCCTGAGTGCCAGATTCCTTCCAGTCGATGTCCACGGGTTCTTACAATTAACGGAGCAGCCTGACCGCCTTTTGTTCGGTATCTCAATGAAGCCAGGTCATCGCTCATTCCCTGAAAACAGTACAGCACATAATCCAAATATTGGATATCTGCAATCGGACGAAGTCCACGTAATGACATCCCGATTCCCTGTCCAAGAATAGTAGCTTCCCGAATTCCGGTATCAGAAACACGAATTTCACCGTACTTATCCTGCATACCTTCCAAACCTTTGTTTACATCACCGAGCTTTCCGGCATCCTCACCAAAAACCAATGTATTCGGATATTTTTCAAAGATCTTATCGAAATTATCTCTGATAACAACCCTACCATCAACTCTTTTTGAATCATCTGTATACTTCGGCTTGATCTCCTCGATCTTAAGCGGAGAAAGTTCTGTCTCGCTGAGCAAATGAGAATTAAATCGCTCTTTATTTGCTTCTGTACTTTCGTTTACCCAGTTCTTGATCGTATCTCTGGTAGAACTTGTTTTTCCGGCTGTTGCATATAATGCTTTTCTACCTGCAGAAAGCACATCTTTTCTAAATGGATTCTGAACCATTTTCAATCTCTTAATGAGATCATCAATTCCTTCAGCACCGGATTCATCTTTCAGAGAAGCCAGCCATTCCAACATCTGCTTTTTGTCTTCCTTGATTGGGGAGATGTAATTATCCCACGCTTCTTTTTTGGCTTCTGCGGCTTCTTTGGAAGCTTCTTCTTCCAGTTCTTCTAATTTCTTTTTAGCCGCAATCTTATTTTCTAAGATCCAGTCTTTTGTTTTCTGAAGACAGCAAAATTCTTCCTCAAACTTCAAACGCTCTTCATCTTTGTAGCGCTCGTGTGAACCAGAAGTAGAGTGCCCCTGTGGCTGTGTAACTTCATGAACATGAACCAGAACAGGAACGTGCTCTTCACGCGCGATCTTCTCTGCTTTTTCATAGGTTTCCATCAATCCGGGATAATCCCATGCTTTTGCAGTCAAAATTTCATAGCCCGCCTGATCTTTTGTCCTTTGGAAACCACTGAGCACATCAGAAATACTTTCTTTTGTAGTCTGATATTTCTTGGAAACTGAAATTCCCCAGCCATCATCCCAAACCGACATGATCATCGGAACCTGTAAAACTCCGGCTGCATTGATGGTTTCCCAGAATACTCCTTCTGATGTACTTGCATCACCGATGGTGCCGAATGCAATTTCATTTCCTTTATTTGAAAATTTCTTCCACTCTTTTCCTTTCAGTGCTTTTTCGTTTCGGTACACTTTGGAAGCCTGAGCCAAACCCAGCAATCTGGACATTTGACCTGCGGTCGGTGACATATCCGCTGAAGTATTCTTCATTTTGGTCTGATCTTTCCACGTCCCGTCCTCGTTCAACAAACGTGTAGCAAAATGAGCGTTCATTTGGCGACCACCTGAACTTGGCTCCAATTCTGTATCCGGAGTAGCATAAAGCTGAGCAAAGAACTGAACCGGAGTAACTCCTTCTATGGCAAGCATAAACGTTTGATCACGATAATAACCGGATCTGAAATCACCATTCTTGAACACTTTTGACATGGCAATCTGCGGCATTTCTTTACCGTCACCGAAAATACCAAACTTCGCTTTTCCGGTAAGTACTTCCTTTCTGCCGATCAAAGACATATGTCGGCTCAACCAGCCCAGCTTATAATCAGAAAGAATTTCCTTCTTTTTAGCAGCGCTAAAAGTTGACTTCTTTTTCTTCGTCTTTGTTTCTGCCATCTTCAAAAATTATATCGTTCAAAATAAATAGAATAGAGCCCGAATCGGGGGTCTCAATAATACGGGAAAAGCGCTTTTCTTACAAAAACAGAACATTATTTAATGCCTGATTAACACTAACCCAATAAACACTGTTTGGTGGGATTTACTCGGTAAATCCGCCTTTCGTCATCTTGATGGGGTCCAGAGCGTTATCCAGTTCCTCATCAGACAGATCTGTCATTTCTTTTGCTACATCTTTCAAAGGTCTGCTTTCGGCAAACGCTTTTTTAGCGATCTTAGCTGCAAGGTCATAACCGATGATCGGGTTCAAAGCCGTCACTAAGATTGGGTTCCTTCCAACCATATCAGCAATAACATCTTTGCGTACTTCCAGTCTTGAAACAGAACGGTCAGCCAAATTTCTTGCAGCATTTCCAAGTATTTCAACAGACTGAAGTAAATTGTGCGCTACCACAGGAAGCATAACATTCAGCTCAAAGTTCCCTGCTTGTCCGGCAACTGTAATAGTACTGTCATTTCCGATAACCTGAGCACATACCATTGTCAAAGATTCCTCGATCACAGGATTTACTTTACCCGGCATAATGGAAGATCCCGGCTGAAGAGCTGCTAATTGAACTTCTCCTAATCCACCGTTTGGTCCTGAGTTCATCCAGCGCAGATCATTCCCGATCTTCATCAATCCAACAGCAATTGTTTTTAACTGTCCTGAAAGTTCTACCGGAGCGTCAACCGTTGCCTGAGCTTCAAAATGGTTTTCAGCTTCTTTGAAATCAATTCCTGTCAGTTCTGAAACTTTTGCTGCAAAATTATTACCGAAATCAGCATGTGTGTTAATTCCGGTTCCTACTGCTGTACCACCTTGTGGTAACTCCGTCATTCTGACGAGTGCTGATTTAACTCGCTCTATTCCCAGATCAACCTGACGTGCATATCCACCAAATTCCTGCTCAATAGTTACAGGCATAGCATCCATCAAGTGTGTACGCCCTGTTTTTACTACATCAGCATATTCTTTTCCTTTGCTGATGAATGTATCACGCAGATGCTCAAGTGCCGGAATCAGGTTATTTGTAACTGCAAGAACAGCGGATATTCTGATGGCAGTAGGAATTACATCATTGGAACTTTGACCAAAATTCACATGGTCATTCGGATGAATTCCAAGGTCTTTGCTCAGCTCGTTTGCCCGATGAGAGATCATCTCATTGGCATTCATATTTGATGACGTTCCTGAACCGGTCTGGAAAATATCGATAACGAACTCTTTATCGTGCTTTCCGTCAACTACTTCCTGAGCAGCTTCAGAAATAGCATCAGCGATATCTTTGTCTAAAAGATCCAATCCTGAATTGGTATGTGCTGCCGATTTCTTTACATATCCCAATGCCTGAATAAATTCACGGCTGAAACGAATACCGCTTATTGGAAAGTTATCGTGTGCACGTTGGGTTTGGGCTCCGTAAAGTGCGTCTTTTGGCACTTTAACTTCTCCCATAGAATCTTTTTCAATTCTGAAATCGCTCATAGTCTCATCAATTTTTAAACGTTCTTATAAACTGAGTTCTATTAAAATATCGTATAACCTTACCGATTAGTCATTCCTGCGGAGGCAGGAATCTAAATCGTGGTTTGAAACTCATTAGAAATATATCAAAGAATCCAGATTCCAGGCCTACGCCGTGGAATGACCTTGCATATACTCTAAAGATTTTTTTAAAGCAAAACTCAGGTTTAAAGATAACACTTTTATTAATGATGAGCAGGCAAGAATCGGTTGAATTCTATTCCTTAGAATTTAGTTACATTTAGCAGAATTAAAATAATTACCCCTGTGAGTGCTATTTCTGAAATTCGAATAAAAAACATGGTGTGCGACCGCTGTATAAAAGTGGTTCGCCAAAAACTGGAAGAACAAGATCTGCCAGTTCAACAGATAGAATTAGGTAGAGTGCAATTCGATAACCCGGTAGAAATCGATAACACAGCGCTTGCAAAAATATTGGAAGAAGAAGGATTTGAATTAATTGATGATGAAACTTCCAGCCTTATCTCCAAAATCAAAATTTCTGTGATCAATCACATACATCATCATACAACAGGGGAGTCATTCCATAACCTTACCGATTATCTTGAAAAAGAGATCGGTAAAAGTTACTCCAGTTTAAGTACACTCTTCTCAAAAAATGAAGGACGAACCATTGAGAAATACTCTATTCAGCAGCGAATAGAACGAGTGAAAGAGTTGCTTATCTATGATGAGAAAACAGTAAGCGAGATCGCTCATGAATTGGGTTACAGCAGCACGCAATATTTATCCAATCAGTTTAAAAGCGAAACAGGTCTCACTCCTACCGAATTCAGAAAACTAGTCACTTCAAAAAGAAAACCTTTGGATGAGGTTTAGGCTTGATCTGATATGTAATTTTTATTTCAGATGTGAGATCATATTTAATTCCACAGCTTTATATTCATTTTCTTGCCACGTAATGTAATTTATAGCCCCGTTCTGATGTTCTATTTGATGCATATTCTTTAAACCCAATCCCAACCATTCTGATAGTAAGATTCTGATCAACCTTCCGTGAAGAATAAATACAATACATTCATCATCAGACAATTTAAGAATCTCTTCTGCTTTTGAATTGGCTCGTTTAAAAACCTGAATCGGAGTCTCTCCATTTTTTGGCGCGGTCTCAAGTTTTCCCGAACTCCAACTTTCATGTAGATGAATCAAGTCTGACTTAACTTCATTAAATGATTTACCTTCCAAATCTCCAAAATCCATCTCATCAAGCTCTGTGTATGCTTCCGGTTTCAAGTTGAATAACCTGCACAAAGGTTCCGCGGATTCCTTAGCTCTTTTTAAACTACTGGTTATAATTTTGGAAACCGGCTTATCTTTCAAATAAACGCTGATTGCGTCGGCTTGTTTACGACCTGTATCATTTAATGAAGCATTGATCCCTCTTCCCTGCATCAGATGAGACTTGTTGAATTTGGTTTCCCCGTGACGAATTATATACAGTTGCTTCATAAACGGAGTGAGATATCAAATGCATCAAAATATAGACTTTGGTACAGTTTTCTGAGTCCCGTCCTGAAAGTTTCTACCTGATATTCTGTAATTCTTTTTTCGCTTGGCTTCATAAACTTGATCGGATCTTCAGGAAAAATGACTGAAGCCATATTAACTACAGCTTTTTTAGCTTCAGATGATACAATTTGACCATCAATAACAATATCAGCTTTCAACTTCATAACATAAACAGGTCCCGGCTTCAAAAAATTAAAAGTAAACCTTCCTCTTTTTACTGTAATCTCTTTTATATCAAAAATAATATCTGGAGATTCTGTACTCTTTGCCTGCTTTAAATCCCCCGTTTGAGTTTTATATCCGGTTATCACCTGACCTAAAACTTGTTTTCCAATCTCATCTGGTAAATTGAGTTTCACAATACTTTCCTGTGCATCATCAGCAAACCACTTTGATGGATCACCAAGATGAGCTTCAGATGCATTCACAGATACAGTTCCGACATTTGTATTATTTGAGACTACAGATCCTGTTGATGAACAACCGTTAAGAACAAATAAACAGAGTCCTGCAAAAAATAATTTTTTCACTTGTTCTTCTTTCTTGTTTTATGATAATTTATAGTCTTGAAAAGCGAATCCTGCATATTTTGAATATTTCCGGAGTAAAGCCCTTCTTTGATTCCATATCTCACCAATAGCATATTAAGAATTCTGTCCTGACGAGCTGCTTTTTGCGCACTTCTCTTTGATGAGATCCATGTAAGAAACATTTTTAGCAACCCCACTTTAAATAGAAAGAACAAACCGAGTCCAACCCACATAGGAGTTTGATTTCCCTGCATTGATAAATAGATCAATGAAGCAGCTGTAGCAACATATAAGAAACCATCAAAATGAAATAATCTTGCCACTGCATTTAAAACAGGGGTTACAAATGCGCTTGTGTTATAATACCAAAACAAAAAAAATAACAAAGCGATCCCTGCAGATATAAAAGCATCAGCACCAAGAAGTACAAGTACCAAATAAAGGATGAGAGATAGTCCGTTAGAACTGCTGACCCAGTGATCTGCATTCTTTATGATTTTCTCGATTTCATGTTTTTTCAGCAACCCGGGAATATACTGCTGAATAGCTTCGCTGGTTGTATGGTACCAGTTCCCATTTGATGTAGTGATCCCATCTGGGAGTTCCACCATATTCCATTCAAATTTAGATACTTTTCTACTCATTTTTCAAATATAGCCTAAACAATAACCGAATTCATGCCTGAGCAACAGTTACTATAAAAATTTTACCTGCTTTAGCTCTTTCTAGCTCGGTCACCAATTCAAAGGCCGTTGCTCCGGTTGTAAATACGTCATCAATAATTATTATGTTTTTTCCTGAGATTTCTTTTTCCTGTGCAACTCTAAAAGCATTTGCAATATTTTCTCTTCTCTTGTTCAGAGTAAATCCTGTTTGAGTTTTTGTATTCTTAACACGCTCTACCACTCCTTTTTTCAGTATATCGTACTCCATCTTACTTGAAAATCCTTTGGCTATAAAAAAAGCCTGATTAAAACCTCTGAGTTTTCTTTTTTTTCGATGAAGCGGCACCGGTAAAATTTTTGTCTCATTAGCATTGAATGAATTCAGTATTTGCTCATTTTTTATGGTGTTTCCCAAAATAGCACCCAAGTCCTCTCCTACACCCGTTAACCGATGATATTTCAATTTGTGCAATAGATCCTGTAAGTATCCGCCTTTATCAAATTGCCATAAAGCAAAACGTCCTGCTACAGATTCGGGTAAATTTATTTTATCTGCTCTTCCGCTAACTGCGCGCTCAAACCTATTTTGTGAACAATCATTACATATAAAATTCTGTCTTTTAGATAGAGAAAAGCCACAAATAGCACATACTTTCGGAAACATAAGTTCCGAAATCGAACTCCTTATATAGTTAATTACCTGTTCCAATAAATTTCATTTTAATTAACAAAAATTGCTTTTGCAGTCTACTTTAATTACTTAGTTTGCTTCAACAATTACAAAAGGAATTAATTAAGCCGTTTACTATGTCTTTGGGCAGTGATCTTGAAACAATACGGAAGGAAAAAAACCTCAGTCTCGAAGATATTTTTGAGGTAACGAAGATTCCGGTACATACTTTAAATTCTATCGAAAAAGACACTCTTTTTAAGAGTTCAAGCGAAAGTAAAACTTATTTACGTAGCTTTGTTCGGTCATATGCTAAAGCTCTGAAAATAACTGATGCTAATATTTTAAAAGCGTTGGAAGCTACAGAAAATGGCACTTATGACCATGACTTGATCAAGCTTATCAATCCCGAGACCCTATCAGAAGCATATAGTCTAAAGAAAGACAAAGTGCAAGTAGACAATGAAAAAAGTATTGATCCGGAAGAGCTCTCAGCCGATACTTATCAGAAAGAAATTGATTCCAGTAATGAAAAAATAATTAAAGAAGAACCAAAAACTACCCGACCTACAGTTGATACCATTAACTGGGCAGACATGAGTAAGAAAGTATATGCTTCCCCTGCAAATTCTAAAATCGGTTTGTTATTAATTCTAATTCTGATAATTGGTGGTCTTGGCACAGCAGGATATTTCTACGGAGGAGACCTCATTGGAATGTTTTCTTCAGAAGAAGTTTCAGAACCACCAACAACTGCACAGGATCCTGTTACATCAAATCAGGATGTAACTACTGTTCCAAACGATTCAACTACTGTAGACGACAATTCTCAAAACAACTCCCTGAATACATCCGAAAACCTTGTCCTTCCTGAAACCTTAACTGTGGTTCTATATGCTGCTTATGACAAACTGGAACCTGTTCGTGTAACCAGTGATTTTAATAATCGAACTAATCCTTTTTGGATGGACCAGGGTGAAGCTTATTATTTTGATTTTACGGACAGTCTAAGAGTCAGAGGTCAATACTCCCGCTTCTTATTGATGTATAATGGAAATGTGATCAATAATCCTCGCCAAAATCACTTTGATCCGAATTTTGATGCTATTGTTCTCACGAGAGAAATTTTAAGCGCTCCTGAGTATCAGCAAAACTCAACAGACAACTTTCCTCCTAACCTTGGGGTAGCAGCTCCGGACAGCATCATCTACAGAATCCAATTTTAGTTTTTCATGAATAAAGATCAGGCTCAGAAACGTGTTAAGGAGCTGAAAGATCTGCTCCGGGAAGCTAATAAAGCTTACTACAACGACGCTCAGCCTTTTATGAGCGATAAAGAATTTGATGAAAAGCTTAAGGAATTAGAAGCATTGGAGAATGAATTTGATATTCATGATCCCAATTCCCCGACAAAAAGAGTAGGTGGAGAAACCTCCTCAACTTTCGAGACGGTTCAACATCCGGTTCCTTTGCTGAGCCTGGATAACACTTATAATGAAGAAGAGCTGAATGATTTTGACAAAAGAGTTCAGAAAATTCTGGAGCACTCCGACTATGAATATCTTGTTGAATTAAAATTTGACGGAGCTTCTCTCAGACTTCGGTACGAAAACGGCGAACTCGTTTTAGGTGCTACACGGGGTGATGGCCAAAAAGGCGATGATATCACCAAAAATGTACGCACCATTCGTGATATTCCTCTCCAACTAAGTGGGAATTTCCCTGATGTTGTTGAAGTTCGTGGCGAAGCTTTTATGGAACGTGAGGCTTTTGCACGCTTAAATCAGAAAAGAG
Source organism: Balneola sp. (assembly GCA_965215865.1). Classification (GTDB taxonomy): domain Bacteria; phylum Bacteroidota; class Rhodothermia; order Balneolales; family Balneolaceae; genus Balneola. The sequence goes on along the minus strand of OZ244125.1, from coordinate 1,000,401 downwards.
AGGAAGAAGGATTAAACACTTTTGCCAATCCTCGTAATTCTACTGCCGGATCTCTGAAAATGCAAGATCCCAAAGCTGTTTCCCAGCGCCCTATTCGTTTTTTCGCTTTTGATCTGTTGTTTGATGAAGAAGATGCTTCTCTTACTCAAGACAAAATAAATGAACTCATAAAAGAATTTGGGTTACCTGCTAATGAGTTTCCAAAAGTGTGTAAGTCTATCTCTGAAGTCCATGAAGTAATTAAAGAATGGGATGAACTCCGTCACACACTTCCGTATGAAACTGACGGCGTGGTTATTAAGATCAATCAAACTCATTTACGAGATCAACTTGGGAGTACTTCTAAATTCCCCAGATGGGCTATAGCTTATAAATTTGAAGCGGAACAAGCGACCACTGTAATTAATGATATCACTCTTCAGGTTGGCCGATTGGGAACCATCACTCCCGTAGCAGAACTGGAACCTGTTCTGTTGGCCGGAACTACTGTAAAGCGTGCTTCTCTTCACAATGAAGACGAAATTCATCGTAAAGATATCCGAATTGGAGATACTGTTGTAGTAGAAAAAGCCGGAGAGATTATTCCTCAGGTAATAAGCGTAGTGAATCCGGATAGAAAAGATCGATCGAAGGAATTTGAGTTTCCCGAAACTTGTCCGGCCTGTGATGCAAAACTCATTAAATATGAAGGAGAAGTAGCTTGGAGATGCATTAACCCTGAATGTCCTCCGCAAGTGCGAATAAAAATTGAACACTTTGCCGCTCGTGATGCCCTTGACATAGAAGGTTTGGGAGAATCTGTAGTCGATCAACTGGTGTCAGAGAAATTGATCTCGAATTACGGCGACCTTTATGATCTGACTATCGATCAGGTCATCCCATTGGAAAGGATGGCTGAAAAAAGTGCACAGAATTTGATTAACGGAATTGCATCCAGCAAAAATCAGCCATTCGAAAAAGTACTTTACGCACTCGGAATTCGATTTGTTGGCAAAACTGTGGCAAAAGATCTTGCTGAAGCATTCAAAACATTAGAAAATTTACAATCCGCAACCGAAGAAGAGCTCCTTGCTGTCGACTCCATCGGACCACGCATAGCAGAATCTGTGATTGAGTTTTTCAGCAATGAGATAAACCTAAAGATCCTGGAAAAACTTCAGTCTGCCGGACTACAGTTTGAAATTGAAGAAAAAGAACTCGCATCAAATATCCTTGATGGGAAAAAAATTGTATTGACTGGTACATTGCCTACACTCTCCCGAAATGAAGCAAAAGAACTCATCGAAAAAAATGGAGGCAAAACCGCTTCATCCGTAAGTAAAAACACGGATTATGTTTTAGCAGGTGAATCTGCAGGAAGCAAGCTTACAAAAGCACAAGATTTAGGCGTAGAGATTTTGGATGAAGAACAATTTCTGTCAATGATCAATGAAGGCTGATAACTTTGTCATTTCGAAGGAGCTTGCCGACAGAGAAATCTGCAAATCCATTTAAAATATCTATGGATTTCTCACATTCGTTCGAAATGACAGCCCCGTTTTAGTATATTTCATGTAAAATAAACTCTGCTGCTAATGGAAATCAACCCTCTGGATACTGAACAGATTGGTTTAAAAACGCTCGAAAAACACCTCATTCGCTCTAAAAGTGAGGTCTCGCTTCGAATCGGACTTCCTAAAGAAATGTCTAATGATGAACACAGAGTTTCGCTTACACCGGGTGGAGTTTCCATACTCAGGGGAAATGGCCATGAAGTTTTTATAGAAAAAGGAGCCGGAGAAGAAGCTAATTTCTCTGATCGCGATTATGCCGATGCCGGAGCCGAGATCGCTTATACTGCTAAGGATGTCTTTAAGAAATCTGAATTGATACTTAAAGTCGCACCTCTTTCCGATGAAGAACTGGAATATCTGGATCAGGATCAATCGATTATCTCTGCTTTGCATATTGGCACTCAAAGAGAAAATTACTTTGAGGAGTTACTCAAAAAATCTGTGATTGGGATAGCCTATGAATTTATATGTGACAGCGACAAAGAATTTCCGATTGTCAGAATGATGCACGAGATCACAGGATCTCTTGCTGTTCAAAAAGCTGCACATTATTTGGAAAATCAGAGCCTGGGTCAGGGAATTATGCTTGGAGGTATTTCAGGAGTTCCTCCGGCTACAGTTGTAATTCTTGGTGCAGGAATAACAGGAGAATATGCTGCACGTACCGCTTTAGGATACGGAGCTCAGGTTTTTGTTATGGATACCAATCTGAATGCACTCCGTCGACTCGAAAATGCTCTGGACAGAAGAATAATCACTGCTGTAGCAAATGAACAGTATTTAAGTTCAGCACTAAAATTCGCTGATGTAATTATTGGTGCAGCAATGGCTGAAGGAGATCGCTCTCCGTGTTGGGTTACAGAAGATATGGTGATGGGAATGAAACCCGGAAGTGTGATCGTGGACACGGTGATTGATCAAGGCGGATGTATAGCAACAAGTCGTGCAACTACGCATTCAAACCCAATTTATAAAGCCTTTGATGTAACTCATTACTGCGTTCCCAATATGCCTTCTGATGTTGCCCGAACAGCCACTTATGCACTTAATAATGTGTTAGTGCCCTACATTTTGGCTATCGGTGATGCCGGCGGAGTGAAAGAATGTCTTTGGGATAATACTGCTTTAAGGAGCGGAACGTACTCATACAAAAAGCATCTTACAAAAAAATCTTTAGCTAAAATGTTTGACATGGATTACCGTGAAATTGAAATGCTGATTGCTTCAAAAATTTAAATATCTGTTATTTCGAAGGAGCTCGCCGACTGAGAAATCTAAGGATTCTCTTTAGGTTGATTCATAGATATCTCGCTCCGCTCAATATGACAAAACTCACTCAAAACTAATCACTAATAACTCTTAACTGATTTGTCCGAACTTTCCGAATCCAATTATAAACGTATCGTCATCATCAACTGGTTGTTGAGTGTGCCTATGATGGTTCTTTTTGCCTGGCCGTATTATTATGCTGCTATGCTCGTTGGCATGGATGAAAGCTTTAGATACATAGGATCATTTATGTTCGCTCTGCCTTTTATGATCACTATTCTGCACGGACACGTAACCATGGCTCTGGGTTCAGCTCACCGCCAACATTATTACGATTGGCTACACAAACACTCCTTCACGTACGGACTATTCTTCTTCCCCGTTCTGGTTTCCACCCGCTTCAGAATGATCTTGTTGATAATCAGTCTGGCTTTTTTACCAATTGGGTATTTGTTGGGAATTTAATCTAAATCGCCTTCCCCTCCTTAATCTCCTCCACCACACTTGGATCGAGTAAAGTTGAAGTATCTCCTAAATTGTCCATGTCCTTGGACGCAATTTTTCGGAGAATACGTCGCATGATCTTTCCGGAACGAGTTTTTGGTAATCCCGAAACGATCTGAATTTGATCAGGTTTGGCAATTGGTCCAATAATCTTTACTACCAGATCCAATAACTCTTTCTTGAATGCATCAGTGTCTTTTATTTCTTCATCACAGATCATAAACGCATATACGCCCTGACCCTTAATATCATGCGGATATCCAACGACAGCTGTTTCTACCACTTTATCATGTTCGTCAAGTGCATTTTCAATTTCTGCAGTTCCCAATCGGTGACCTGAAACATTCAACACATCATCCACTCGACCGGTAATTCGGTAATAACCGTCTTCATCTCTACGGCAACCATCGCCGGTAAAATAATAACCTTTGTAGGTGCTCAGATAAGTTTGTTTATACCGCTCATGATCTCCATATACTGTTCTCGCAATAGAAGGCCACGGTTGTTTGATGCAAAGATTTCCCTGTACATCGTTTCCTTCAATTTCATTACCATCTTCATCCATCAACACAGGAAAAACTCCCGGTAGCGGAAGTGTAGCAAAACCAGGTTTGGTAGGAGTAATTCCACCTAACGGTGATATCATGATTCCACCTGTTTCCGTCTGCCACCAAGTATCTACAATCGAACATTTTCCATTTCCGATATGCTCATCATACCAATGCCATGCTTCTTCATTGATCGGCTCCCCAACAGAACCGAGTATCTTAAGAGAACTCAGATCATATTTCTTGACGAAATCCAGATCGTAACTCATGAGTGCACGAATTGCTGTTGGAGCAGTATAAAAATGAGTCACTTTATACTTTTCAACTACTTCCCAAAATCGTCCCGCATCCGGATAAATAGGCGTTCCTTCAAAAATAATTCCGGTTGTACCTGTAAATAGCGGTCCGTAAATAATATAACTGTGTCCCGTGATCCAGCCTGCATCTGCGGTACACCAATAAACATCGTCAGCCCCAACCTGAAATACATTTCGGAACGAATAACTGGTGTATACCATATATCCACCACAAGTATGAACAACTCCTTTAGGCTTTCCTGTAGATCCTGATGTATATAAAATGAATAACGGATCTTCAGCGTCCATTTCTACCGCTTCATGCTTTTTTGAAGCATTTCGAATCAAATTATGCCACCATTCGTCACGTCCTTCCACCCAGTCAATATCACGGTTGGTACGCTGACATACGATCACGCTTTTAACAGAAGGACTGGTTTTCAGCGCTTCATCAGAAATATCTTTAAGCGGAACATGCTTATCACCTCTTCTCAGTCCGTCATTTGTGATTAGCATTTTTGCATCACAGTCATTAATTCGATCACTAAGAGATTGAGCTGAAAATCCTGCAAATACAATGGAATGAACTGCACCAATTCGGGCACAAGCCAATGCAGCGATCACAAGCTCGGGTGTCATCGCCATATAAATACAGACTCTGTCTCCTTTTTTAACACCTTTGCTTTCCAACACATTACTGAACCGACAAACGTCCTCGTGCAACTGTTTAAATGTAATCGTTCTGCGGAATGAATCAGGATGGTTGGGCTCAAAAATAAAAGCCGTTTTATTCCCAATGGTATTCAAATGACGGTCTAGTGCATTTTCTGTAATATTAAGTTTTCCGCCTTCAAACCATTTTATGTCTGCTGTTTCAAACCCACCCGATTGAACTTTATCCCATCGCTTTCTCCAGTAAAAAGTTCCGGCTTCATGTTCCCAAAAAGCTAACCGATCTTTTTCGCTTTCTTGAAAGGTTTCTTTGTACTCATCGAACGATTTAATATTCAGCCACATTCTATACGTGATTTAGTTTTATTATTTAGGCTTTGATGTTGACGTTTTTTCCGCGGATAATCAAGTCAAAAGATTGTAAAATTGACCTCGGATTCTTACTGCTGTTTTCAAAATACCTTGCGCTTTATCTGCTTTTTTAAATTACTTCTCTAATAAAAAGAAGGAAAAAAACATCAAATTTCACTTAAAATATGCCAGCATCTAAAACTTGTTACAAAAAAAATTACTTCATCCGGATTTTTTTCGTGGTCACTTTTTTGTGCTCCGGCCAGAGTATGTTACACTCTCAAAATCAAAGATTTTACACAAAATCTACTCTAAAAAAATCCATTTCTACACAAAAATCTGGTATGATTGTACTCGGAAGCTGGGCGACACTAAATATTTTTTCGGGCTCAGTTGGGTATTATAGTTCTGACAACAGTTCCAAATATTTTCATCAAATGAATACAGCGTGGAATTTGGTAAATCTCGGGATTGCCGGATTTGGCTACAAAGGGGCATCAGAGATAGACCCGGATCTTGGGTATGGTGATGCTCTGTATAAAATGCAACATTTCGAGAACCTGTTACTGATAAATTCAGGATTAGATCTGCTTTATATAGGAAGTGGCGCCTGGCTTTGGAATAAAGGAATTAAAACAAATAATGACCGTCTAACCGGTTATGGGAAGTCTGTAGTCCTTCAAGGAAGTTTTCTATTACTGTTTGATATCAGCCTGTACTTGATTCATCGTAAGCACACCAAAAATTTAGTTAAATGGTCAGATCAACTAGCTTTTACAGGAAATGGCTTCCTGCTTAGTTTCTGATTATTCGTTGGACTTTCTTTTGTAGCAATGGTGCAATCTACTCAATATCCTGTGCTTTTTAGTACGGACGTTAGAGCTGGACATATCAAATTCTTCACTAGCTTCTTCAGTAGTTGTATCCGGTTTATCTATAAAATGCTCAATGAACTCTCTTGATTTTTCCTGGAGTTCTTCGAGGCATCTTTTTAAGATTTCCTGTCGCTCTTTATCAATCAGTCGTTGATATTGCTGTTCAGGTACAAATTGCTCATTAAGAGCCTCTTCTTCGTACTTAAATCTATGCTTCTTCTTTATGTATCTAAGATACTCGTGCCGGCATGATTTTATTAAATAACTGAAAAAGTACTTCGGCTCTTTAATCTTATCCTTACGGACTTGTTCAAATACATCCACAAAAGCCTGCTGCACGCATTCTCCTGCATCATTTGCATCCGCACTCATAGTAACAATAAGATAGTCTTCTAATCTACCAATTACTTCTGAAACAAGTTCATTGGCTTTAGAATCATCCCCGCTTTGTAGAGCTTCAACCAGCTCTGAATAATCAACTCTAGCTTTTGTCAATTAAAGACTTTGATCGTTATTGTTATGCTAATCTTTAATTCAATTAGCTTATTTATGCCTGAATATAAAACTAAGTAGCTGACTTCAAAAACCTTTTTTTGACTATTTGCAGGGCGATTATATCCTTAATATTAATTTTTTTTAATGATTATTTGGATGTAAAATAATTTTAACGGTAGATTAATGGTGTAACAAAGAACCTAATTCAAACTCTTGTTGTGGATTATAAATATGCTTAAAAACTATTTAATAACACATAAGAATTTGTAACAATTGGACATCGGCGTTCTCTTGTACTTAACTATAAATTTATCAACAAAACATATATATCGACATCATGAAATCATTTAAATCTCTTTTTGCACTACTTGCTATCGCTTCTCTTTCATTTGCTTGCGCTTCGGTTACCGATGCAGGACTTATGGACGAAACCAACGAACCCGCTATCGAAAATACTATGGCTCCTGCTGATGCTGTATTCGGTGGTAACAGCTCGCAGCCTATCATCACAAAACCTAAAATGTGATCCCTCACACACTCTTATAACTCTCTACACAACAACAAAACATATATATCGACATCATGAAATCATTTAAATCTCTTTTTGCACTACTTGCTATCGCTTCTCTTTCATTTGCTTGCGCTTCGGTTACCGATGCAGGACTTATGGACGAAACCAACGAACCGGCTATCGAAAATACTATGGCTCCTGCTGATGCTGTATTTGGTGGTAACAGCTCGCAGCCTATCATCACAAAACCTAAAATGTGATCCCTCACACACTCTTATAACTCTCTACACAACAACAAAACATATATATCGACATCATGAAATCATTTAAATCTCTTTTTGCACTACTTGCTATCGCTTCTCTTTCATTTGCTTGCGCTTCGGTTACCGATGCAGGACTTATGGACGAAACCAACGAACCGGCTATCGAAAATACTATGGCTCCTGCTGATGCTGTATTTGGTGGTAACAGCTCGCAGCCTATCATCACAAAACCTAAAATGTGATCCCTCACACACTCTTATAACTCTCTACACAACAACAAAACATATATATCGACATCATGAAATCATTTAAATCTCTTTTTGCACTACTTGCTATCGCTTCTCTTTCATTTGCTTGCGCTTCGGTTACCGATGCAGGACTTATGGACGAAACCAACGAACCGGCTATCGAAAATACTATGGCTCCTGCTGATGCTGTATTCGGTGGTAACAGCTCGCAGCCTATCATCACAAAACCTAAAATGTGATTTATTTTTGCTGTTAATTTTAGACTAAGAGCTTTACTATGTAGCTAAATAATCTATTATGCTCTTAATCCTTTTATTTTCATTTTTATTGCCCTCTCAGCCTATCGATCCTCATATATCGATAACAAATCAGGCCAACACATATATTGAGCAAATAAAACTTACTCAACAATCAGACCTGAGTTTTTGGGCATTAAATGAGTTATACAGCTCTAACTGTGGAGTAAATAAAACTATAAGCAGAGCTATATCTCAATCAGGCTCTTCGCTATTACAAAGAATATTTGTAATTCATGAGTGTGCTATTAAGGAGAAGGAAGATTCTTTAAAAATAGAACGTCTCAAATTTTATACTTTTGAGACAGGATCCTATGCCAGCATGTTACATATCCTCTCACTTCCACTTCCGCAAGAAAAAATAAATAGATTTCACTCAGAGTTCATTGCTACACATGCTCAGAATATATCAGAAGACGAAATCAAATTGCTTAATGCAATTAAGAACAGAACTCCTATTTCCCTCTCTGATATTCCCTCGAAGCAAAAACCCTATATTCTGTACTCATTACTTTTTAGTGATTATGTGAATTCTTATTTCAATGGTGAGCAATTCAAAACTATAATTTCTGAACTTAATAATAGGAAAAAAAACAATCTCTCTGCTTTAGAGGTCTCGTTTTCAAATTTCAACTTACTTAAAGCAGCTTACGAAACGAACAGGTATCAACTGATTTCAAATATATTTGATGATCTGATTAAGTCTGAATACTATCCCAATTCGGAAAAAAAAGTAGGTATTTTTAGTGGATTAGACTTTGCATTAAGTTATATCGGTAACTATTCTGAGTCCCTGTATTTACAACGAAATATTTTAATCCCACTTTCGGAGTACTATAATCAGAAAAGCAGAACGGATTATGTGCTTTTACAACAAAGTGCAAATCTGTATAGCCTTGGCAAATACAAGGAAGCAAAAGAAATCCTTGAAGGGTTATATAACGATCGAAATTCATCTATTCCTAAATCACAACTCTATAACAATTTAGCACTTTGTTATGCACAACTTGGTCAAAAAAATAACTACACCCAATTTTTACTACGAGCGGTGCAAGAAGTAGAAAATGAAGAAAATCAGAATCAGGAATTCTACAAAGTAAAACTAGGACTTTATAAAAACCTATTTGTTTATTACAACTCTATAGGTGATTCTACAAGTGCACTTCCCTTTATTAAAAAAGCTCAAAGTTTGGCAGAATTAAATAATGATAATTATGAACTAGGATCTATTTATTATTATTTAGGAGAATATTATTTAGAGACATTTGAAAATTATCAGAAAGCCCTAGAACAGTTTAATATAGCAAATACATTTTTTCGAAAAACAAGTCAGGATTATCTAAGTTCTAAACAGCTTTTAAGTAAAAAAATAGCTGTACTTATAGAAATAGATTCCTTACAAGAGGCTCAAAACACAATTCAAAATGTAAAAAATTTAGCATCAACCAACTCAGATATACCACAATATATACAAGCCTTAATTTTTGAAGGTGAAATAGCTTCAAAACAAAATAATTTAAATAAAATTCAATCATCAATTGATGAAATCAGGATTTATTCTTTGGACAATTTGGAGTTTGAAGTACTAGTACGGTACCATAATTTACATGCAGATCTTCTACGTAAAAAGGGATTAACCAGAGAAGCACATACATATTTAAAACCTAAACTTGATCAGATCATTGAACGAGCTCAGGGAAGTGTTGAAGCTCAAACCGGGTTTTGGACTGTAGAACAAGAATACCTTGATTCCTTTGAGTTAATGATCTCTATTCTCACAGATTTGGATTACAAGGAACAGTCAATAGTTTATCTCGATAAGCTTAAAACTATTAATGACGCTTCTTTGTACAATAATCCCCTACTGAAAGCCTCAAAGTTAACTGAAAAAGAGCTTACTGAAGAGAAAAAATTAGCTGAAACTATTCAGGAATTACGTAACAATTATCTAAGCGCTGAGGAAAGTTCAAAGCAAAGATTAAAAACTGAAATAGACAGGCTTTCAGCTCAAAGACAATTGCTGACAAATAAAGTAACCCATAAAAATAAAGATGTAAGTATACCTATTTGGAAAGTCCAGCAACAAATGAGAAATGATGAATTTATTCTTCATTATACTGAATTGAATAACAAACTGTATGTCAGTTCAATTTCAAAAGAAAATACCACGCTTTTTGTTCAGGAACTCACTGATGAGATCGGACTTCTATTAACTGAAACAGCAAATAATCTCGCAATAGGGAAAACCTCACTATCTTCTCTGTATCAAATTTATCAAATACTAGATCTGAAAAGCATTCCTGATTATGTGCAACAGATCATTGTTATTCCAGATAATGAATTATACAGAATTCCAATGGATGTACTGCCTACCAAAAAGCCAAATTCATCATTTAGCTTTGGAAGCTCCAGTTATATGATTGAGGATTATAGTTTTAAATACTTCACTTCTCTTCAGGATTATATAGACAACAGTAGAAATACCAGATCCCCTTTAGAGACAGACTTTTCAGCGTTTGCTATTTCTTATTTCGACAACTTCCAGGAAAATCTACCCTCTCTTCCATTTGCAACTCAGGAAGCCCGTGAAATTGAAAAAGTGTTAACTTCATTTGAAACCAAAAAAATATTTATAGGAAATAGCGCTACTGAAGAGACTTTTCAAAATCAGCTAAACTCTTCGAAAATTTTGCATGTGGCAACTCACAGCGAGGTTTCTGCCCAGGACCCTTTGTTCTCTACTATATATTTAAAATCAGCACTATCTAACGGAACCAAAGGTGATGCACTTTATGCTTATGAGTTATTCGATAACCAATTGAAAAATGATCTGATAATGCTTAATTCATGTAGTTCGGGAACAGGAAATTATATGCAGGGGGCCGGAATTATGGGTATTAGCAGAGCCCTCAGATATGCCGGTGCGAAAAGCCTCGCTTTAAATCTGTGGGAAGTAAATGATAAAATAGCATCTGAATTTGCTACTAATTTTTACTCTTATTTAAACAGTGGTCTTTCCAAAAGTGAAGCTATGAGATTGGCAAAGATAGATCAAATTAGGGGCGGAAGTGCCGACCCACATTATTGGGGAGCTTATACACTTATTGGAAATTCCAGTCCGGTTATAAAAAAACCAAAAAGCTCACAGTATATATTGTCATTACTAATAACCGTAGGCTTTTTGGTTGGGTATAAAGTCAGGAAAAAATCTATCGCGTAACGGTTTTACTTATCATCCATCGCATCTAAAGCGTTTATGTAAGTTTTAGCAATTCGGCTGTATTCCCGATCGAGATCATAAGTATTTTGAAAAGCGATTTTCGCCTCTTCCAATTGGTCTAGTTGGAAATATGAGTTTGCCAACAACCAGTATCCTTTTTCAAGAATATTTTCAGCAATACCTTCTTGCTCAGTTACAATCTTAAAGTTAGAAGCTGCTTCTCTATACTCTCCCAAATTATACTGAATAGAACCTAAAGTAATAGAAAACTCCGCGATTAATGTTGGATTTTCTTCGCTGGATAATTCCGTACTCAAAAGATCTTTAGCTTCCTGAGTACTTCCATCCGCAGCAAGTTGTATTGCTTTCTTTATAATTTCATTAGTTATATTTGCAGAAACACCAACATCACTTCTTACAATGTCTAAACCAATTTCAGGAATAGGCGATACAGGCGTTGTATTATCTGCAGAATAATTCATCACACCTAGCACACCAACAAAAATTACTACAGCTGCAGCTGTTACATAGCTTGCATATTTTCTAATTTGTATAGCAACGCCCGGAGTTTTCTGTTCTCTCTTCTCTTCAATTATAGATTTAAGATTGGCTACACTCTTCATATAGTCCAAATAATATCCATCCTGAATTAATTCTATCCATAAGTCGTCAGTTTCTTCTTCGGATAGCCGTCCATTAAGATAAAGATCTATTTTTCTCTCAAGATCTTTATTAAGATTATTTTGAATCATTATTATTTACCTTTTAAATGCTTTCACAAACAGTTCATATTCCAAAACCGATCATTTCAGCATGGTTTTGTACCATTATTTTAGGAAAGAACTTATTTTAATTCTTTCCGTTCGCTAACAAGAGCATCTAAACTATTGTTTGTTACAGCTGTTGCCTTAATAAAACATTAGAAAATCTTAAGAAATAAAACGCTATTTAATTCCTTTTTCAAATAATTGTTTTATCCTTAGCTAAGATAAGTTTAAAACTGACACAAATCTTGCCATGATTATAAAAAAATTTGTTCTATTTCTCTGTTCAACACTAATATTATTAAGTGCCTGTAAAAGAGATAATGGAGCAATGTCTGTTAATGGTACAATAGATTATTTAGGTGATGCTGAAATCTCAATTTCAGAACAACCACTACATTACAAGTATTCTCCAAAAGAAGTTTATAAAGTAAACTCTATAGAAAATGGTGTTTTCAATGCGGAAATCCCTGTTAAAAGAGACCAAAATTTAACTCTTACAATAGGTGATCAATCATTACCGCTAATCGCTGACCCTGTAGATGATCTTAAACTCACTATTTCGCGTGCCACATTTCCAACAGATGTAGAAATTGAGTCAATTCATGCAGGAGATTATGAATCTTATCAAAACTATTTAGTTGAAACTGAAGGTCTGGATAAACAAATTGAGAAAGAGATGAATAACTTTAAAGCCGGATTGGAAAATTCAGCTTTAGAATTAAGTACAAAAAAAATTCAGATTACGGAAAAAAATCTTTCGGGAACAGCATTTGAGCACCTCATTTTGAAAGCACAAGGTGAATTACTGGTAAACAAAATCAAATCAGTTGAGTATAGGTTTGGGCAGGATAATTTTAATGCTGACTCAGAAAGAAGAGAAATTCTTGAACAAGCTAAAGCTGATAATTTTTTTACTCTTAAATCTCTGGAAGCACAACGCGCCGGAATTCGGGATGTAACTCATTACTATGCACGTACTTTTGGAATCTACGATAGCGTGAATCGGGCTTACGGTAAAGAGCTTGCTGAATATGATATCAAAAGACTCGCCTATGAGGAATTAAACGAAAAGCGTCTGGAAGTAATAGCCCAGATAGATGACCGAGAAGCACAGGCATACGCAAAGATTTTTTTAGTAGCCGAGCGAATTGGCGAAATTGAGCTTTCAAAAGCCGAGCCAAGCTACCGATCTTACCTTGATGAATACTCAGAATTTGAAGAATACACTAACTTTTTAACGTACTTCTATAACGAAATTAAATCCGTTTCTCCCGGCGAATCTGCAAAATCTTTTTCACTGAAAGATGAAGAGGGAAATACTCATACTTTAGAAGATTATGAAGGAAAATATGTACTGCTGGATTTTTGGGCGGGGTGGTGCCAACCTTGTTTGGATGAGTTTCCTGTAATGAGAGATATTTATAGTGATTTCAGCAGAGAAGATTTCGAAATTATTGGTATTTCCACAGAAATTGATAAAGAAGTTTGGAGAGCAGATATTGCTAAATTTAAAAATCCCTGGCCTCAACTTTACGGCGGTAATGGTTTTGATCAGGAAACGTTTAAAGCGTATAAAGGTGGTGGAATTCCATTTTATATTCTAATTGATCCGGACGGAAACATTGCCCGTTATAATGATATCAGAGCGACATTTAATTTAAGAGAAGTATTAAACAACCTTATTGATGAATAAATCCATTTATAAATTTCAGTTATTAATCTTAGTAACAGCACTTTTTATCAACTCGTGTAGTTCTGAAAAACCTGCTGAAAAAAAACTTTCATTTACTGATAAACAGCTCGGACAAATGCTGGTTGTAGGTTTTCGAGGACCTGAAATTAACTCTGAAAGCCCAATTGTTCGGGATATAAAGGAGAGAAATTTAGGAGGCGTCATTTTATATGGTTACGACTACCGAACTAATTCATCTAGTAGAAATATTGAATCCCCTGATCAGCTCTTACAACTGAATAGTGCTTTGGTTGGGTATTCTATAAACCCGCCCTTTATTTCTGTAGAACATGATGGAAGCGAACACTCAGCATTGCACAATTTATATCCTTCTATGGAAAACATATTTGCGCAAAATTCTTTTTCAGATACGCTCGAAGTAATAAGTAATTCCAGAAGATTTGCACAGGAATTCATGGTTGTTGGAATAAATACAAATTTACATCCACGATTGGATCTGAAAACTAAAGAATCATCTGATGCTGCATTGATTTCTTCCGATCCGCAAAAAGTCACTGAAATCTCTAACCTGATTTTAGATGAATACGATACCGAAAAATTGTTAAGCGTTCCTAAATACTTTCCGGGCTATAGTGTTGACTATAATCCAACTGATTCAACAGATAATATAACCTCATCCTGGTCTGAAGATTTTCTGACTCCGTACAAAAACCTGTTTGAACAACGAACCATCAGAGCAATCCAGGTTTCTCATGCTACCAATGCAAATATCGATTCTACCTGGCCCGGTACTTTCTCTCACTTAACTGTTTCAGGTTTACTACGTGAGTCTCTTGGATTTGAAGGAGTTGTTTTCTCTGATGATCTTCAAAAACCCATCATCACCTCGAATTATGATCTGGAAACCTCGATTCTACAATCAATTAATGCAGGAGTAGATGTTTTGGTATTTGGAAATAATTTTAAATACGATGAAGATATAGCACAGAAAGCTATTGCCATCATTCAAAAATTACTGAAAGAAGGAAAAATCGAACCAGAAACCATAGAAGCTGCTCTGAAAAGGATTGATCAACTTAAACAAGATGTAATTGCAGAGCTCTGTACATGTCTGACTACATAGAAAGAACAGCACAATTTGTTCAAAACCAACTTGAGGGAGAAGGTTCAGGTCATGATTGGTGGCATATTTTAAGAGTGTGGAATATGTCAAAAAGGTTAGCTTCAGAAGCAACCGATCCTGTTTCAACTCTTGTAATTGAACTCGCCGCATTGTTGCATGACATAGCAGATCATAAGTTCCATGATGGAGACTTAACTGTTGGGCCAAAAGTAGCCTCCGAATGGCTGTACTCCATTAAGGTTGATAAAGAAGTCATCGATCATGTATCTGATATCATCAAAGACCTTTCATTTAAAGGAGCTGAAGTTGCTACGCCGATGAAAACCATGGAAGGCAAGATCGTTCAGGATGCCGATCGTTTGGATGCCATCGGAGCCATCGGAATAGCTCGTGCTTTTGCTTATGGCGGATATAAATCCCGTGAATTGTATAACCCGAATATAGAACCTGTTTCGCATACCAGTTTTGAAGCATACAGAAAAGATGAAGGTCATACCATCAACCATTTCTATGAAAAGCTTTTTCTCCTGAAAGACCGAATGAATACCGAATCTGCCAAGAAAATAGCTGAAGAGCGACATACTTTTATGAAAGAATATGTAGATCGTTTCTTACAAGAATGGGATGGAAATCAATAAGATCTCTTTTGCATTTATTTTATCAATGTAAGTCTTTTGCTCACTTTCTGTCCAAGTGCTTCCAGAGTATAGAAATATACACCTGATGAAAAGCCTGTCGCATTCCAGCTAACACTAAAATTACCCGAAGATTTATTTTCATCAACAAGGACTGATACCAGTCTTCCTGTAATATCGTACACTCTGATCGAAACTCTTCCAGGTCTATCTAAACCATAATTTATAGTTGTAACCGGATTAAAAGGATTTGGGTAATTCTGACTCAGAGAAACATTTTTGGGTAGCTCATCAAACAACTCTTCTTCATTGCTTACTGAAACATCCGTATTTGATTGTCCCGGTGTTCCATGTGAGCTTGAAGCCGCCCAATTTTCACCTAATGAATTATCAAATCCGGAATTGGTTAATGAAAGAGTTGCCCCCATCCCATCTGCTTCAACCGGCCACGGAGCTTTGTCGTTGTAAGTGAGTTCATCAACGATCGCTCCGTTTGAATCAAACAATCGAATTAACTCTCCATCACCGGATAAACCAAAATCCATATCACCAATTTTGTTTTGAACATCAGGAAAGAGTTCTCTGAACAGTGAATCTTCTCTTGTAAGCACTAAATAACTATCAGCAGCAAGAATAGTCCCTGTCGGAAAAGTAAATTTATGCTCATCATCAGAATCAGAAAAATACCATCCTGAAATATCTATACTTTGGTCTGAGTTGTTATAAAACTCCACCCAATCCTCAGTATCAAAATCGTCAGCTGATCTGTAATTGATCTCATTTATCACAACACCGGTAGAGCTGATCTCATTTCTCCTGAAGTGTGCGGTCAGAGAAGTATTTTCAGAAACCGAAACAGCTTTCGCCTTTTCTGAGCCACTCAGTGCCCCACTCCATCCGATAAACGTGTATCCCGGATTTGCTACAGCTTTCACATTAGCAGGAACAGAGTTATATATAAGTCCATATTCAAGTTCGTCAGACCGTACTCCTTCTATATAAACTTGCCCGGCTTCTGCAGGTGCTACAATGGTCTCTAAACTGTTTAATCTTGTCAGATCAAAATGATCCATTAAATGCATTTTTGCATAATCTTTTCTTTCACTAATAAACTCTTCGATTACGCCAAGATGTTTTTCCCAATCCATATTTCTACCAAGTCGAAATGATTTAGTCCATCTGTCCATATGACGTGGGATCTCGGACTCGATCAAACTGGCTGTGCTATTTATAAAGCTCATCATCCTTGAGGCTTCAAAAGTCGTGTTAATATGCATACTGTAACGCTGGATGAATTTGTTTCTGAAATCCTGATTTTTCAGCAAATTTCTAAACAGGAACGTTGCCCAAGTAGGGTTTTCGTATTCTGTATTAGATGTTGAAGTCAATTTCTGTAACATATTAGTATCATAAACACCTCTTGAATGACTTCCCATCGACATATCCACATCATATAAAAGCCACTTCCACTTTCCTTCGGGGGTCTGAGGTCTCCAGAAAATGATATTGTTCGCCGGCCAGTCTCCGTTTGCCCAATATATCTGAGCAATTTGATAATCAATGTACTGATCGATATCCATTTGCTCTGACACCCAATCATAATTTTCGGGTAGGCTGATGTCGTTGTTACCAATAAAATCAATCATCGCATCATAATGATCTGAACTTCCTTCTTTAACATTTGCACTACCGGAAAGTATATCTAACTCGTTCTCATCAAAGCCATAATTGGACTCAATAAAATCTTCATTCTGTTTTTCTCTGAGCATGTGAATGCCCCAATAATCTCCATTGATGAATACAGCTACCGGTTTAAAGGCTTGATAACCTAGATCCATACGATTTCTTACCATTGATTGAGTTGCTGCATTTCTGATCATAGCCCGATACCAATCCTGACCACCACTTCTAAGAGCAAGTCGATCGAAAGAAGTGATCGGCTTGTCTTCAAACACCTGATATTCAAGTTTGGAAGTTCCGTATTCGCTTCGGAAATAAATATCTAACGACTTTTGATCGTACAGCCTGGTACATCCACCACCGATCTTAATTCCTGCATTTACCGCGAAGCCTTTTTCTCTGTTTTTCTCGAAAAGCTCCAGTCTTGCCGGACGTTCCCAATCCTGATTCCAGTTCTTTGGAGTACTTCTGCAATATCCCGGAATACCGTTAGTACCTTCCACATAAATGCCACGTTCGTCAGAAAATAGATTATCAGGATCTGTTGTGATTGAGAATACAGGAAGCTCTGTTCCTTCGTCTAAAAAATAAGTCCGATACACTAGGTTGGTATCCAGAAAATCGGGTGAAAAAGTCGCAACTCTTAAGACCTTGGTTTCGTAAATCACCAGCGAATCCTGCCAAACAGGATCTGTGGTATCAGGGACTGAGCCATCAAGCGTGTAATAAGCTTTTAAGGTATCAGGGAATGTCTGGATCGTTATTTTTAAAGAATCGTTATAGAATCCACTAGCCGGATCTATCGTAACAGTCTGAGCATTTATAATTTGAACATTGAAAAGAACTATAAGCCAAACAATAAGTTTGGTAGAGAGGTCAGTTTTATTTCTCATTGATGATTACCTTGCGAAGGTCCCTAATAATTTCTGCTGATCAGTTATTTATTCATTAAATATATAAAACAAATGTATACAAACGACTTCTATATACAAGGCTTTACATCTGCCAAGAAAACTATCCATGAATTAATAGACAGTATTGATGATCAAACTTTTAATACTCCACCTGCTGAAGGTAAATGGTGTATTGGAGAAATTATCAGTCACCTCATCAAAACAAATACGGAGTATCTGGCTGTACTTGAGAATAAAATTCTTGGTGATACTTCAGGACTGAAAAAAGGAAGCGGTCCATATAAACACCCGTTTCACTTGCGTTGGTTTATAAAAATTGTAAGTCCTGAATATAAAAAAGCGATGCCTACCATTCCTCCATTTGAACCTAAAGAAATAAAAGACCTGGATAAGTCTGAGTTGCTTTCAGAATTTGATGCTATTCAGGACAGATATTTAAAACTTCTTGATAAAGCGAGTACTGAAAACCTTCATCTTGGGAAGATCAAAGTAGGCAATCCCATTTATCCTCTTATTAAAATGAGTTTGAGTGCCTGCTTTGCTGTAAATGAAGCTCATCAAAGAAGACACTTTCAGCAAATTGAAGAAATTTTAGCTCAATCCTGACGGGTTCTTTTTTTCTCCGGATAACGGTCAAAAGGAAACAGAAAAAGTCCGTATGGTTCATGTCCTTTCTTTCCTGCATCCTGATGGTGACGCTGATGAGCTCTGCGCACCAATTTCATAAACCAGTTATCACTTTTAAAAGGCATAAACCTTTTGTGTGTGAATAAGTCATGGATTATGAAATAAAGCAGTCCATATAAAGCAATCCCCGCACCTATTCCAAAAGCCGGTGAAGTAAACACGGTATCCGCTCCTATCATTATCAACCACATAGAAATCCCCGCAAAAACGAATGAGAAAATATCGTTCATCTCAAATAGCCCGTGATCAGGAGTATGATGAGATTGATGAATCTTCCAAAATATGCCATGGAAAAGCCAGCGATGCACACAATAGGAAACAATTTCCATTCCTATAAAGCCTAATAAAATGTAAGCTATCAATATCATCTAAAGCATTTAAAGTTTCTTATCTCTAAGAAAGAGATTTTTGGAAAATATCATTCAAGAAACCGGCGCGCAAAAAAATAAGTTCAAAACTGCAACAAATTAAATTAGTTTAATCTATAAAGTTGACATTATGTAGCCGGGGTTATTTGCTCCCAAAAGACCGTTGCTTGCCAATAGGCATCCGCACCGTTATTGCACTTGGCCCGGATAGAGACTAATCCATCTGTCGTGTTAGCTACAGCATCAGCATCCCAATTAGCTGGAGTTGAATCGTAAGTCTTGGTTACTCCCGATACAGCTACAGTTGCAACGCCTGTATCTCTTTTAGCTATAAACTGTAAAGTGATTGCTCCATAATCTCCACCGGTCTCACGGCCTACCATGTTCACGGTAAAGAAGTAAGCAGTATCATCTTTAAGTACGATCTGATTATTTGCTGTTGGATTGCCTCCCTGAATGGTAAGCTCTCTTAATGAGTTTCCGGATGCAAATCGCTTTAAGTTCAGTTTTGAATGCTGCGAATCTCCAGGGATTGCAAAATCATCAACAGCGTATACTGATTGGCCGAGAAAATCTGCGATAGCTTTATAACCATGACCATGCTGGTAATCATTCAGGTACTCCATTTCACGACCACCGCCAAATGTAGCCCTACCTAAATTAGTTACAATCTCACCAAATACAGCAGCGTACAATCCTTTTTGATCGATATTGAATCCAACTGCAATAGAGGCTAAAGCTTGTTCAAATATAGTAACCGATTCACCTGCTGCATAAGATCCACGGGCCCAAGCGTTAACTAAATAGCCATCTACACCTGCGCCGTATCCGCTTGCAGAGTTCTTAAATCCCCTGGCTGCTGCTCCGTTCCCCATAGGGTATCCATTGACGAGCACCGTAGGTGCATATGAGCTATAAATGCTTTCGATAGATCCGCTATAAGCCTCACCTGCATTCTCATAATAGATCTTCGTATTTGAGCCATCCCAAATAGCTTTAAGGATTTGAAAATATCCAATAGAAGACTCAGAATTCCCTTTAATTACGCAAATGGAATGCAAAGCCCATCTAAGATCATTTGCAACACCTACATCATCACCAACCCAAGTCGCTGCAGTATGAGAAGCTGAGTAAATATTTCCTTTAGCATCCTGAGTGGCACCGGCTCCATAACGAGTTGTGATGTTGTCGGTTAGTTCATTTGGGAAGTAGCTGGTCTGATCTCCAAACCTGCCGTCTATGATTACAAAGGGTTTTTCGCCCACATCGCCATCGGTATCAACGCCGCTGGATGTAACATTATATCTACGACGGCCTGAAACCACTCTGTTTCCTAAAGCAGAGCCATCATTAGAACTGTTCATGCAAGTATTGCCGCCGACGGTTCCGATTTTCCCATCGTTTATGTTTCCATACCCACCAAGAAGAGCGCCTGCGTATTCGTAGTTTACATTTCTAAAACCACCAGAGCCGGAACCCCATGCCGGATTTGTATCTCTTTGAACGTCCTTTTCAATTCGGTTATTTTCACCGGCTCCCAAAAAGGCATAATCTGCATCCGGATCTATATAATTACCGGTTCCCCGTATAATAGCCGAAAGCAAACCTTCAGCGGTACTTCTAATAGTCAGCAAGGGATTACCGAACTCCTGCCAAGCAGAGCCATCAAAGGTTAGTAATTGAAAATCTTCGCCGTCTTTTAACCACCAACTCACATCATCTAACGAAGCTCCGCCGGTTCCTGGCTTCACGGAGAGATCATCACCTCCGGATCTTGGTACATTAACAGGTGCTAAAGCAGCTGCTAAGGCAATAGCTGATTGTACATTAGTATCGGATGTTTGGATTTGCTCAATAGCTGAGTTTGCAGCATCTAATACCGTTTTCACGGAACTCTTTCTCATCATTTCTTTTGTACTCATATCAAACCTCGTTTGATTCCATTAAAATTGATTCTATCGTAAAATATTTATTACCTACTTTTATAGTTGTATTAAGCTCATCTTGAAACTCTGCCGGCTCATATGGTTTAACGCTAAAGCCTAATTCATCATCTGTGTCTGAGACTATTGCAAAGCCGGGTATTGGCTCACTATCATCATCCAATACTGTATTTGGCTGAAACCAATCCAGTACAGTTAAAAATTCTGAAAATGTATAGGGATTAGTCTGAAACCTTAATATTTCTGAAGAGTTAGGAACTGGATTGCTTTTTTTAAATTCACTACTTAAATGAGCTACTTTTAAGCCGTCTATTGGCTCTTCAATGAACTGATCATTTAGGAGTTTAACTTCAAAAGTAGAGTAATACCTATCATCTTTGTAAATGTAAGTTGGCACTTTTAATGATATACTTTCAGCAACTAAAAGTGGGGTTAAGTCCATTCTATGAGACTTGTAAGAAAGCTGAAATTCAAGTTCAAATTTTCTTGCACCCGATTTAGGCCTATATAACGGATCTCTATAATCACTGCTAATTTTTAAAATACGCCGGATAATTCTATATGGTTTATTTGGATCATTAGGGCGTTGAATAGTTATTTGCTTAGTAGAACCATCAGGCATAGTACAGACTGCAATACTATCACTCAATATGTATATTTGTCCTTCATTCACGGCTCATATACTCCAACATATTGTGCTTTAATACCTATGGTCAAGCGATCCGGATCCGGATGGAATTCACGAATGAAATACACTTTATTAATTCCATCGATAGCTACCCAAATATACTTACCAATACCTGCATTTGGATATTCATTCATTCCTATTTCTATGTCCCAAATTATGACTGGATAACTAAACGACTTAGCAAAGTTTTCAGCTTGAGTAATAGGATCGTTTATAAAATCATCTAAAGTTAAGCTACCAGGAAACGAACCATCTTCAGGAGAATATCTAAATGCAGGTAGTTCAGACGGATCATTACTTCCCGGAACTCCTAGATTTGAGCTTCTATAATTCTCAACCTTCAGTTCAGTATTTCTTAAATCTGGGCGAATTACTGAACCTTCTTTAGTTACATATATTTTAAACTCCTCACTGCTAATCTGATTATTTATTTCCAGTATATCTTTGTACGTGACCTCATATGAACTAAAGCCTTTGGAGTCATCTTCATCGTTAAGAGGCTTAATGTCTTCTAATTTTACCTCAGATGAACCTGAAGGTAAAGATCCAGGCAGAGTTGACTCATGTATTAAACGGTCTTGAAAAACAATTCTTCCTGCTTCATTGATAAACAGATAGGAATTCGTCTGAATTGATAAATCTACAATTGTTTCGCTTATAGAATTATTTATCCAACCAAAATGCATCAAGTCTGACCAGAAGACATATCTGCCTTTAGTGCTTGCTTGAGATAAATCAAAGATACTGGAGTTTTCAGAATTGTTATAGAATACATCTAACAGCCTGCCTTCCACTAAATGGATTGTACGGTCCAAAATATCAAAATAACTTTCTGCACTTTCTTCTACATCATATTGTGTAGCAGGATCACCTGTATATGATACTTCACAACCATGTAAAAACTCTGCATCATCAAAAAGATCTATTCTACGTGCAGCAACGTCTGAAGCTCGATCAGTTACTACAGAAAAACCATAATATTTGTACTCATATAGTGTTATAGAAACCTTATCACCAACTTCATAATCTGTACCTTCTGAATCTTTAAAAAATCGACCCCTCTCTAATGTTGTTTGATCACCATTTTGAATATTTCCATTTTTGGCATGCCAAACATTAAAATTCATAGAACCCTGGAAATCAGCAAACCCATTTGGTTCTTGCTGATATAGGAAAGATTCTTGAAGGGTTGTCAACAAGGTGGTTTCACCTATTTTTATATATACTGGATGTTTATCTAATGCATTTCTTGTTGGAAAACTAGGACTTGGATTACTTGGTTTTGAATAAGTTAATAACCTGTGAAAATTCCATCCATTTTTAATTGAATTTTTAATGTTTAGTGCCAACCAAGAAGCAGATGAAGCTACTGTAATTCGGAATGTAAGTAACTCTAATCCAATGGCATTTGACTCAAGATCAAACCCATCTGGAATACCTGATACTTCTGATGTTCCAATTCCTGCATCGGATTTTGAGATCAATTCACATCCCTCGAAAGTAAATTCTTTAAGCATTTTTAGCTTGCTCTCTTGTATAAAGCTCAGCAAACTTTTAATAGTGAATGTTGCTGTGGCTTTATATGCACCGTAAGATTTTCCGGAAAGAACTCCCAGATATTCAATATTTGTTCCGGTTACCACTACTTTAAAAAATAACTGATCCGGAAGAGTTGCGCCTTCGCCTTCACTTCTCGAATTAGTCTCAACCCAGGATCGATCATAACGCTCAGTATCATCATGACTTAAATTATCAAGTGTAAATCTGAGTGAACTAATTTTAGGCTCTCCTGGTTTTCCCGGATCGATTCTATAAGATGGGAAATTTACTTCACGGATATGAGCAGTTGGAATTTCATTTGAAGTCAAATCCGGGAACTTGCCATAATATATTCTGTACGTTGGATCAGCCATTAAATACCACCTCTCAAATAATCGCTTCCACCTGAAGCATCTATCTCTTCTTGGCCAAGAAGAACCAGATTCCCAAATCCATTAGTTATTCGTATTTCTCGGCTTTCTTTGCCCCTTGTTCGTTCAGAACTTTGACCTTCATTATTTCTAGGCCTGGATGAAGGCTCAGGATTGCTAAAAGTTGGAGATGATGTGTCAAAACCTCTATAACTTACTGAACCCGCAGAATTAGAAGATCCACTGGCTTGAAATTTTGTAGCAGCTATTTTAGCGATTTGTATAGCACCTGCTGCACCTACTGCAGCCGCTTGAATCTGAGGGCCAGGAGGAGGTAATGGAGTCTTAAGAGCTTGTGTAACAGCTGCAGCTGTGTTAGTGATAGCACTTGCATAATTAAGTGCTTTATCTATTTCAAAACGCTGTTTGGCATTCTTCTCACTGCTACCGGCAATTACTTCACCAAAACCGGTAAGGCTTCCGGTTAAAGTAGTAGCAAAGTTAAGTTTCGCATCTAAAAGCTGTTGTTCTAACCGTTCTTTCTCTTCAGCTTCTTTCTTGGCCAGATCTCTAACTTTATTGCTATACTCAACATCAATTAGGTATAGGGCTTCTTTTCTCTGTCTGGCAGTAAGCAGCTCATTATTCTTAATCTCATCAATCTTCTGTTGCTCTTCAAATTGCAGAGCTTGCATTTGATTTCCGGTACTTCTAAAAGCAGCCAACCGCATTTGATCAATAGTCTTTTCAAACTGTAATCTTGCACGACCTTGTTCCTGAAGTTGTTCTTCTCTTCTCTTCTGAATAGCATCTAGCTCTTTATCTTGATCTACCGATATTTGTTTAGATAATTCGCTATTTGTTTCAATAAATGATTCTTCTAAATCAGTAAATATTGCATCCAGATCACTTAATGATTCTCTAAACTCTTTTTCAATTTCTTCTGAAAGATTTCTTACTTGTTGACGTAATTTGTCATTTTCAAGTTCTACAACTAATGGTATGGTAGATAAAAACTCTTGATCTGATATCGTTTGTTTTAGCTCACGAACATTCTCCTGCGTTTTATCAAGAAAGTTATTCAGTCTCTCTAATTCTTGAATTTGAGCTTCAGTTAATGAGTTATCTGAAACCCCTGCAAAGTTTAGGTTCTGAGATTCAACTTTTCCAAGTGGATTATCTTCAATCTGTTTTATTAGCTCTTTATATCTTCCGGAAAGGGCTTCAAGGTATACCAGGTCTGATTTCTCTTGTTCAGTATCAAAGAACCCATCACCACCTATATTATATAGTTTGCTGTATTCATTTCTTAGTTTTTTGATTCTTTCCAGTACTTGGTCAGATTGATCAATAAATTCTTTTTGTTCTTTATTGAAACTTATTACTCCTGCTTCCCATAACCCCAAACCGGTAGTAATAGCAGTTATACCAACAACGATACCGGTAGGACCAAGCATCGATGCTCCAATTCCTCTTATTAGACCACCAAAGGAACCAAAATGCTTATAGGCCTGAGCTCCAATATTAGCAGCTTGCTCCAGGTTGTTACCAAGTCCACGGATGCCATATTGAGCATCAGAAGCACCACGGGAAAGCTCAATGAGTAAATTACTTGCTGAAGAGTTACGCTTGTTAAAGCTAGCTGTAGAGCCTCCATTTTTTGCCTGCTGAGCTGCAAGCTCTTTTAATGAGCTACGATATTTCTTTACTGATTTTTCAGTTTGCTTGAATGAATCATCATTTTTATTCAGAATTTTGCCGGTCTGAACAAGTTCAGTTTCGCCTTCCGTATTAATACGGACTACATAAATAAGTTCATTTTCAGCGGTTGGCATTTATTAAATCTTCTATAGCTCTATTGTTATGATGTATGGCAAATTCTTCAAACTCTTCCGGAGACAATTCAGCTTCAATCGTAACTGGTTTCTTAAATTCGCGCTCATAGTTGCCACGCTGTTCACCGGGCTTTTCAGAATGTGTTATATGCTCGTAAGCCAATAAAACATCCAGTTCATTAATCTTATCAGCGACTACAAGTTCACCGGTTACTATGGCTAAATTTTTAATCTCCCATAGTTCAAGTTTCTTAAACTCATTCCAGCTTACCTCAATCACACGGGCAAGCCGGTACATAATGTCAATGATGCTTACTTGGGTTTTGCCAGGGGATCGTAGATCTCTCCGTTCGGTCTCTTGAACCGGATCAGGTTGTTCCCATGCTCTGGCAATGAAATAGTACTGCCAGAGCGTTTGGTAAAAACCTCCATGATATCATGGATCACCTCATAAGCCCCTATGCATTCTTCAAGCAAGTCACGTTGATTCTCATAGCCTTCCGGAAGCTCATCTTCCAATTCAAGAATACAAGACAATCGATCCATATCTGTTTTAAGGATCTTCAAACTTATATCCGTTAATTGATTTGCAATATCTTCATCAGCTTTTTCAAAATTAACTGTACCATCTTTATTTAAAGGTGGATTTTCATCAGCTACGAGTTGTTTATATTTCTTTCTCAGCTCCGCATTTCTGGTTTGAAGATGAGCTTCAGCCGGAATAGCGTGTTGAGCTAGCTTCCAAGCAAACATCTTCTTAGAAACCATGTGCTGAGTTTCAATAATGATTTGATCGTTAGTTGCTTTCATAGTTCAAAGATTATACAGCGTCTTTTTTACCTTCAAAGAAGTAATAGAGACCATTATCAGTGATCTTATTATAGATATCCTGATGTGGGGTTACCTCATCAGGATCTGCAGTCTCAAGAGCAAGCGCCTTCCATTGCATTGGTGGTTTTTGCTGATCATGAGTAAGGTTAAGCGACAGATCCTGACCGGCTATCACCAATTTTGGCATATACAGAAACAAAGTCTTTCCATCTGACTTATTAGCCGGAAACTCCACTAAACAAGCAAATTTTTGCTTCTCAATGGTAGTTTTTAAATCAATACCGGTAACAGCTGTAGCATCGGCATCAGCATCAATACTCAATTCATGATCCGATTTCACATCGGAAAGAGCCTGTCCTTTCAATAATGCCATTTGATTAAAGGACCAACGCGATTCATTAATCGTTATAGTAGCTCCACGTCTTTTTTCTTTGGAATCAACGAGCGTCAATACTCCATCAAGGCCCATCTCTTCATAATCCACGTCTTCTGCGGTTGTTGAAAAAACGATGCCCTCCTCCGGTCTTTTAGGTACTGCATATACAGATGCTGCACCCTTAAGAGCTGTCAAAGTTGCAATGGTTCCGTCTGTGATCTGATCCAGTAAAACCAGATAAATATTTTTCGGTAAAAGGGTACGATGTATCATTATTTGATGATTTGAAATATTAGTGTTGTGATAGAGATCGCCAACATCAGTACTACGATGGCTGCACTTATCATTTTATAGATCGTAGGTCTGGAGTTCAGTTCAGACTTTAAATAACTTTGCTCAATCTCAATTTTATTGATCCTGCTTTCAAAGCGTAAAGCTTTATCGATCTTCTCATTCAGATTGTCAAACTTGGTATCCAAATATTTTTTAAAGTCTTCGTTCACTGGTTCATCAGACATTGTAAAATCGTTGATCAGTTATGGTTATTTTTTGAATATGGCTGAGAGAATATCCTTCACTTCATTAGGAGTAATTCGTTTGCCACCTTCACTCTTTTCATCTACGGAAGCAACAATTACAGGGGAAGCAGCTTCTATTTTTTCTTCAATGAATTTTTGCGTTCCCGGCTTTTTAATGAATAGGCCAATAAGAAGCACTACTATATAAAGTCCATATTCAACAATCAGGTCTAGTGGTATGGCTTGTAAATATTCCATGTTATTGTGGGGTATTAAGTCATTCAAATTGATACCGGTCAGCAGACCAAAACCTGCAACAGCTACAGTAGTAATTACTTTACCGGCTTTTGTATTTCGGAAAAATCGAGAGATCCTTTTATGTAAGGGAATCTTAAAATCATTTGGATCTGCAGGTTCTGCAATAGTTACTTTTTTGTCTGACAGATCTAAAGTATCAATATGCAAGTCACTCAGCCTTAGATCATTTGGTACTTTGGCTTTAGTTAAACTTCCACCAAATGCCATTTCTTTTCTGATTGCAAGCATATCCACATTGTTACCGGGACAGGTTTTTTTAGCTCCGGTTTCTCTGTGGCCTAAAATGTTTGGGATGGGAATTTCGTATTGTGCAACCAGATCATTCAACAAATAAAATAAAGCTGCTTTCTGATTGCCTTCTAAAAGCTCAAGGTCATGATGTCCACTAAGACAAATTCCAACAGACTTGTGATTCATTCCTTGGTCTTTGCAATGAGCTCCTACTTTATAAATAGGTCGTCCATTTTCAATAGTACCGTCTTTTCTTATCACAAAATGATATCCAATATCAGCCCATCCATTTTCTTTAACATGAACTCTTCGTATCTCTTCAGCTGAAGGATCGCCCGGCCATGCTGCAGTATGAATAATGATATGTGTGGTTTCGGTACGTTTCATAATCTTTAAAAAAGCCGACCTACTTCTAAGTCGGCTTTTCGAGGGTTCTATGAGTGATAAAGCTACTTATCAGTTTTTTCTTTTTTGGTTTGTTCAGGATTTTCATCCTTAGTTTCTTCCGGATCTTCATCGGAGCTTTCTTCCGGATCCTCATCGGAGCTTTCTTCCGGATCTTCATCGGAGCTTTCTTCCGGATCCTCATCGGATTTAGCTTCCAACCAGGCATCGATCTTAGCATTGAGATCTTTCTTATTGTCATCACTTTCGTAAGCAATGTCATTTTCTTCCATAAATGCTTTCAGATCATCATTTTTGGCTGTTGCTGAGATCGGACGTTGATCAGTATCATTCTCTTCAGCTTCCTCTTCAAGCCATTCAGGTGCATTCTTAGTCTTTGAAATAGCAGGGCAATAATAACCCCAGTCATTCACTAATAACTTTGCCTGTTCTTTAGTTGCTTCCCCAACACCGTTCTCAAACTGAACGCTTAATCTTTGTCCGGTAAAGTGTCGGTTGTGGGTAAATACTTTAACTTTCTTCTTTGATGACATAATGAGTGGGTTTTATATTAATTTTTAACCTGGCCGTTTCTGGTACTGGCTACAGGCCTGTATCCTCTCAATCGCCATGTAATAGCTGTGGAGTCTCTGTTAGCTGTACTTAAACCGGTAACCTTAATTACACCCCAATAAGACATGTTATATAAGGGTTCGTTGGTTGCACCAATGGTTAAATAATTAGTCTCGGAAGCAGTCACCGTTACTGTATCATCGATAGTGGTATAACCGGTAAGTCCGGAGAGATCCGGTGTAACTAAAAAATCAACCAAGACATTAATTCCATCACTGTCTTGTGGATTTGATGAAACCAAGCTCAGAAATGCAGGCCCACTTCCAAATCGGTTAATGCTGAATGGTTTACTATACCGGGTTCCGGTGCTGTCATCATCAAACTGAACAGTACCTGAATACTCAATGTATTCAAGAGAGGCAGCATCACTGATGACTTTTGATGCATCTGCAGGCGTTGGTTGTGCATTTGCTTGCGAACCAAGGCAAAGTGCAAAAACCATTAATACGAGTGTGATAAATATGCTTTTTTGGGTTTTCATGATCTACTAATAATGAGTTTGTTTTAAAGACCGGAAGCTTTTCAATTCAAGCTTCCGGTATAATGATTATTGCTATTCTAAGCAGGAAACTTCAATCCGAATCCTTTGATTTGATACAGAGCTTTATCGTTCTGCAGTACTAGATTTGCATCCAGATCCCAGGTGTTTGTATAAATCTTTTTTACAAGACCTAAATACTCACCAACCAAACCTTTGCTTGTTGCCATAGTCAGGTTTTCCTCTTCACCCCATTTCACGTACGTGAAAGTAGAAGTGAGATTGGAGCCGGGCACGCCTTGATCTGAAGGAGCAAAGAGCTCGTTACCTGCAGCATCATAGCCATAAGACTTGATGATGGCTTTACCGATTTTAACGGCTTTACCTACAGGGGTATCAATCTCTTTGTAATACCCAAGGTTCTTGGCTGCAGTAACTAAACGCAACGTCCAGGATTCAGGCATGTATGCAAAGAATTCATTCCAAGGCATATTTACATGAGTAAGAATGAATTTCTCAAAAAACTCTTGCTGATATTGCTTGGCAGCATCACCACCTAAAGGCAGTATGATTGCATTATCAAGAGTTTCAATTCTTGCTGCCGGCGTTAACGTATGAATACCGTCAATTTCATCTGATTCGGTTGCACTATCACCGGTCCAAATTTTGGATCGGAACACTTTCGCGTCTTCTTTAGCGTCACGTTTTGTGTTGCTTTCAAGCTTGGAAACGATGTCAACATTACGTTGCTCATACACTTTATCAACACCGGAGTCGCCGGATACGATTTTCTTTGTTACCGGAACATCACCGTACGTTGGGCGAGCTCTTTCTTCATGATTGTTTACATCTCTGAAGATGCTTGCTTGCGATTTACCGTCTCCGGCTTTCTCTAAGCTATCTGCATTACCACCAACTTGGTACGCTTCAATATCATTAAATATCGGAGCTTCTTCCTCAAAAGCATCTAGCACAATATTTGTAACAGGATCATTTGGGCTTATTTGTCTTATCTTCATTTTTCTGTAGTTATTTTAAATTGATACTAGTTTTTACTTTGCCAGCTGAGGAGTTTTTTCAGCCACTAATTCTGCAAATGCCACAGAATTACTCTTCTTATCTTCAGAATTCTCATCAGATACTTTCACACCTGCAGGCATAGCGCTGTTCTTTTTGCGCTCATCCAAAAGCTTTTTAGCTCCTGCAAAATCAGAATTCGCTTTTGCTTCCCAGGCAGGCTTATCTGCAGGGGCAATCTTCCCATCTGTGATAGCACTGTTGATCAAAGCATCTACTTGAGCTGCTTGATTTGCTTTTTCCTGGGCATCAAATTTCTTATTCAGATCTTTAGCCCATTGCGGCATCTCTTCTGAAGAATTAGTAATTACCTCTTCCGGTTCTTCAGTAGTCTCTTCAGCTGTAGGTTCAGCTGAATTCAGAATAGCATCGTTTACTTGCTCTTCTGTTGCGTTCTCATCAAGGCCTAGTTTGGCCAAAGCTTCTTTATTCAGTTTCATATCAATCGAATGGTTTTTAGGTGTGTTCCGAATCTCATTATGATCAGACTCACCGGTAGACTCGGAATTTCCGATGTGATCAATTTCATTGTCGAAGTAAGGGCGGTTGGTGATTGCGACACTATCCACGATGGCTCCGATGCTTTCTCCATTCTTGTTAATGGATTCAAGTTTATAGACTGGAGAGAAGTACCGGTATTCACGATCATCAATTTGTGCTTTAGCTGTTTTTGTGAATTCAGGGTATTTACAGTAAAGCCCGTCTTCTCTGGCTTCAATGTCAGTGATCCATCCTGCAGCTTTTGTATTTCCCCATAAACTTTGGTGCTCCCAATCGATAAGAAGTTCTTTTTCTGTAGATTTGAAATTGGCGACCATTTGATCGACATGCTCACGGGTAACATCGTGTGCTCCGTTGTGATGGAAGGGGTAAGATCCGATTGGGATAATCTTGATCCATTCGCCAGGCTCAGCGTTGGCAATAAGAATATCATTAATAAAAATACCTTCAGGGATTTCATGAGGTGCGCTCCTTTTGTTATTTGTGAAATAGTTAAAAATCTTTTTGATCATGAGTGATTGTTTAGATGGGTAGCAAGCTAAAAGTCCTGTCAAACAAAGAGAAGAGAAAGCGTTCCAGATAGCTATATGGAACGATATATAGGGTATTTAGCGGAGTAATCTTTTAGGTTTGCTTTGTAGGTAGATGTGCCGAGAGCAGCAAACGCTATTTACACCCCATACAGATGGGTTCACGCCATAGTTTAAGAAAACCTTATGATTACTGTAAACAAAAAAATTGGATCAGGAAGAGTTTCCTTCACTCCATCATTTTATAAACGTGCTTACCTGAACTACAAAAATGGTGCTCATCGTGAATTGATTGCCATGATGAAAGAGTCCCAAACGGATAGTCAGGTTATTGGTTGCCTGCAGGGAAGAAAAGCAGGCTTCATGAAAGACATCCAGTTTAGCCCGTTTGATCAGGAAAATAGTAAAGATGTTGAGAGAGCTGAGTTTTATCAAAGCATTTTTAAACGAATAAAAGTGCGTTCGTTATTTAAAGCCATTATGGAGGCTCGTTATTTCAAATATAAAGTTATCGATTTTGAATGGGAGGTAATCGATGGCTTACAAGTTCCGGTAAGTTTTAAAGCGTTCGATCAGAAATATTTTAGATACGATACGGAAGGTGATGGTAAACTAAAGATCGATCAGGGAAAGAAATTAGAAGAATTTCCTCCGGAAACATTGGTACTCGAAACCGATGAAATGCCGGTGATGTTGCCGGTGCTGCGAGATTATATTTTAAAAGAATTTGGTTTGGAAGCCTGGGCTTCGTTCCTGGAAACATTTGGTGAAGGTATCATAATAGGTTATTACCCTCCCGGATCTGATCCTACAATTAAGCAACAACTTGATGATGCAGTAAATTCTATTGCATCCAGTTCACGCGGTACAGCTCCAAAGGGAACAGATATTAGTATTGTAGAGTCAAATCGAACTACCGGTGATCACGAAAAGTTTAAAGACTCAGCTGATGCAGGTATTGCTATTTCAATTCTTGGCCATGCCAATGCTGTTAAACAATCTGCAGGTATGAACGTGGGCGAAAACATGGCTCCATTCAAACCACAGGAACAGATTTCAGTGGATGACCTGTATTTCATTGATGAGGCTATTGATCAACTTATTCAGATTATTCATGACCGTAATTTTGGTGACCAACGCTATCCGTCTGCAGTAACAGCCAAGCCGGATCCAATGAGTAAGAAAGAACGGCGTGAGAATTTAAAGACTGCTTTTGAGTTTGGTTTTCCAATTCATGCTGAAGATGTGAGAAAACTTGGCGTGAGAGTAGATGCTGAGGAAGAGCCCCGGACTAAACAAGATCCTTTCACCTATAACGTATAAGCTATGCCTAAAAGATATGGACCAAAAATAATTGCTCAGGCAAAAAAGCTCTATGTATTTGAAGGATGGAGCCCCCGGAAGATCTCTGATTGGTTTGACGGCCAACCTAATTGGCAAACGATCAACAATTGGGCAAACGATGTAGACGAAGAAACAGGGAAATCTTGGATCGATGACCGTAAAGACTACACCGATTCTATAATAAATGCTGTTTCGCCAAAAGAAATTGAAGTGCTCTATAACAAAAGGATCTATGAAACATTAAGTGATCCGAATTTTAATGCAAGCACATCAGACAGTTTAAGAAAGCTCCAGAAAGATTTCCGTGAGATGACCGATCCAAAAAATCAGATACCGGTACTTTATGGATTTCTTACGGAGCTTATCGAATACCTGCAAAAGCATAATCCTGATTTGCTAACTGAAGAATTCCTGAAAACAATACAGGAATACAAAAATTACCAACGCTCAAAACTCACTGTATAAAATGATGTTCATAAGCGTGAAAATTCTTAATCCTTAATTTTTAATCCTTAATTCCGGGCAACGCCCGGCAACCCCGTTCAATTGCCGTTCAATTTTCCCTGAGAACAACGCAAACCCCAAAAGGCATATATGATAAGAGAAAAGCAGATAAAGGAATTAGACTCGAAATTTGAGGACTTGCTGAAAGGTGCTATATCTGCAGTCGAAGAAACAGAGTTCTCTCCGGAGAAAGCAGCTGAGAGAAGGAAGCGTGCTGAAGCTGATGAGTTTGAATTTTGCAGGATCTATTTCCCAAAGATATTTACTTCAGAATTCAATGATGTTCACAAGCACATCCGTTCATTAAAAGAAGGAAACTATTCTGTTTCCGGGGCTCGACTATTTGGTAAATCAGCATATACCTTTATTGCTAAACCAATCCGTCATATCGCTATGGGTAAAGGTGGTATTGTGAATGTCTCTCTCCGGACAAAGACTATGGCACAGGAAAGAACCAAAGCTTTATCCAGGAACATTAAAAAGAATAAGCTCCTTTGCTACGATTATGGTATTGAAGTTCTTCAAGATGCTGCAGGCTATCACATCTTTCAGGCTAATGGTGGACAAACAACACTTATTGCTACTTCAGTAGAAATTGGACTTCGTGGTTACGTGGATGATGACTTTAAAAGATTTAAGCTTTCCATCAATGATGACTTGTACGACAGAGCATCGGTAAAGTCTGATCTTGATAATGCCAAAGTAGTGGATTTTGTTACTTCAGAATCTTGGGGACAGATGGAACCGGATGGACTTAATATTACTTTGGGTAACTCCATTACAGAGAAAGCACCTATTGTAAAGATCAAAGAAGATCATACAGGAGAAAGTCATTTCAGCCTTCCTGCATTAAATGCTGAAGGAGAATCGAACTGGCCGGAACGCTATTCAACAGAATTCCTAAAAGAGAAGCGAGACGGGAATCCGGAGAAAAAGATCAAGCCTATGGCTTATGACATCTGGATGGGCGACTACATGGATGAGCCTATTGAGAAAGGCGACATCATGGATCCTAATTGGTTGCGTGAAGGACCATATCTGAATATGATCAATATCGTAGCTTCCATTACAGCTATTGATCCATCGCATGGGAAAAGTCCTTCAGCATGCGACAAAGGGATGGTTACCGGTGGTATAGATGACAGAGATAATGTTCACGTACTAGATATATACCTCAGAAAAGAAGGGTATGAACTTGTATTTGATTACATGGCTGAACTGGTAAAATCAATGCCAAACCATAAAGTCATTTTGTTTGAGAATGATTTCAGCCAATGGAATTTTGCTGATCCTTACTACAAACAATGGAGAGAGCGTACGCAAAAAGTATTACCGATCATCCAATATAATTCTAAGGACCTTAAAACAGAACATCGTGGATCTGATAAAGATAGCAGGATGTTGAATTTGGTTCATCCTCATCAAACCGGACAGATCTTATACAGCAACGGAGTAATGGGAACGGAAGATTATAAGCGATTTAAAAATTCTAATTACGTTCGTTTTGGTAAGCATAAAAAAACAAAGCTTGATGGCCTTGATGCTATGGCAACCATGTATATAAAGATATGGGAATATAAAGTTACCGGTGGTTTCCAATCGCTTAAACAGAGAAAAGTACCTGCACCACAATTAAGAGGATGGTTCCGTGCCTGATAACAACAAAGAGAAGATCCGGAAGCTCGTTCGCTTCAAAGATGTATTCAAAGATCAGGAGCTACTTACAGCCATTGGATTAGCATGGCGAAAAATGGTCCGGGGAAGAACACTCCGGGGTAAGGATATTGAAGGTAAAAGCTTCAAACTATATTCCAGTCAATATGCAGCACGCCGTAAAGCTAAAGGTGAACCGGTACATCTGGTAAACCTGACGATGGATCATATCACCGGTATGCTTCAACAGATCGATCATGTGGTGTTCGATGATCTGGATGGTGTAAGCATGTTTATTGCTGATCCTAAGAAATCTCAAATAGCGAAATACCACAACGAACTTGGAGCAGGAAAAAGTAAAGTGGTGCGTGAATTTTGGGGATTGGATGACAACCATAAATCTAACATTAGAAAGATGATTCTCGATCATGGGGATCAATACATACAAACTGAATTATAAGATCATGGCACTAATTGAAAATAATTTTGTAAAGCAGAACTTCCCTCAATGGGAGCATTACGCGGAAGAGGACACTGTTGCAGCTGATACCGATGCAGCACTAACCAACCAGGTTGCATTGGCTGAAGATGAGCTCAGTGAATATGTAACGGTGACTGAAGATACAATTACTGATCCTATTAAAAGACATCTGTTGCACATCACCAAGTATAATCTATTTATGCTGAAGCATGGAGATACTGAGTTTGAACGGGATCCACAAATTGTGGTGGATTATAAACACTCCATCAAAATGCTTACAGCTCTCCGGGACGGACAAAGACCGGCTTCACCTTCAACACCTGAAAAAGCCGGTGGATCTATTAACATGAGCAGTAAAACGAGAAGGTTTGGTGGTGGTGAATGGTTTACAGATACCGGAAGTGATCGTGTTAAATCAAATGAGGAAGTATAATGGATGTAACCAGAACAGCGCTTATTGAGCATATTAAAACAGCTAGTGCATCTGAAGATGTAACATCTAAAGCTTTAGCAGTTGAAGTGTATGCCGGCCAGATCAAAGAGCTTGCTGATACAAAGACCAGAGTTCGAATAAAGCTTCCTGCTATTCTAGTAATGTTTGGCCAGGGTAATCCATTAGATACCAGACCGGTTCATGGATTTAGCATCTTCTTTATTGCAAAAACAAACACACTGGATAAGAAAGAATCGGAAGCGGATGCATTATCAATGGCTCAGGATTACGCAAAGTGGCTGTTAAACAATCACTGTTTTGAAGATGACAGCACTTATTACACATTAGTTAACCTTGAACAAAGCTCTGTTAATACCATCTACAACGATCACAAATATACGATCTTAGAAATGCCTGTAAATGTAGGTGTGAATAGAGGAGATTAGAATGCTTCCGGGAATACTCTATCTAGTTGTTCTTCAATTTTGTTTATCGAATCAGTTATTCTTTTTCTCATATGATTTGCTATAGGCAATGGATCTACAGCTTCAATAGAAAAATATTGTACCTCTAGAGCTTCTAATGCTATTTTCAATGATAATAATACAGGCTCTGTCTTTGTTCCCTTGACCATTTCTTCCCAATTATCAAGTCTTTCAATTTGATTCTTAAATCGCTTTCCAATTGTAGTATCAGACATATTCTTAATTCTTAATTCTTAATTGCCATCACCCAAACCAATCCTTAATTGGAAGATCCGGATTCAAATCAACGAGCTTGGCCAATTGATCCTTATTCATATTCTTTTTGATCAGTGAATCAGCTAGCTTAATTATTTCCTGAATATGATTACTGTATTCCTGATCCTCATATTCAGTGGTAAAGTCTATCTCAGAAATTACATCTCTCAGCGTTACCATCAGCATCCAGTCGCCATCTCTCAGATACGCATCCATTCCTACTGCAGCAACATGATCAGCTACATTCTTGTATTGCTTTATTTCCGGCTCTTTGATAGTCATTAGTCTATGCTGTGTAATTTTACGAGTAAAGATATCAGATTTTTTTGATATCGTTCTTGACCTTTTTCACCTGCAGGTTTAAACATGGTGTGAAATTTTCGCGCTGAAGCAAACACATATTCACCATTTCGTTCAAACACTATTCTAGGACCACTGTTGTATTGATAATACATATTATCAGGTTTATCGATAATCCTTCTTAACTTCAGTTCAATAGTGCGATCCTGCAAGTCACTGTAATGTCCTCGAATATGGTCCAGTCTTTTTCCTTTTAAAGAAAGCGTCCGGATCTTATCTACATATTCCTGGATCTCTTTGTAACCACCAAAAGAATCAGCTCCAATACTAAAATTGAACTGCTTTTTTGTATTAGCATCACCAAAGATCTTAGCGCCACCGGTAACGGTAAAAACCTTTCCGGAAATTGCATCTGCTTTCTTTGCAGTTGGATCCGGTTCCAGTTCATGAATACAATTCCAACCACCGGCATTAATTAGTACAGGGTCTAAATTTCCGTTACTCATCTTTAGAATGTCATCAATATGGAATCTTTTGCCCAAGCAAATACGGCAAAATGGGCGTGTTGTAACTCTAAGCACACCTGCATATTCATACACGGTAACACCTGCAATCAAAGACTTCTGATATCGGCTCTGTCGTCCGTATCGTTTGATCTGAGTCTTAGCCAATGTCTCAGCATAGTAACCTGCTTTATCATCATTGAGTGCTTTAATAGATCTGGCAACATCCTTATAGCTTTCATTGCCAATTACACCTGTTTGAATGATCTTAGCTATCGCTTTAACGGTAGAATCTGCATAAGTATCTAACTGGAGTCGGTGAACCTGTTCCAAAGCTCTCAGCTGTTGAAACTCACGGCTCATATTGCCACCAATATCATCGTACAACTCATTAACCAGATCTAAGGTCGTATTATAATTTTGAAGGATTTTAAGGTCAAATTTGGAGAAGTCTATCTTAAACAGTCTTGATACTTCACGCTCCAGAAACTCAACATCTTCCACCCGGATAAGTTCTCTGGCCAAGGCATCCAATACACGTTCCTCAAATTGCTCCAGAAACTTAGTATCACCTACCTCTTCCTGAATAGCCTTCAGCTCCTTTAAGTACTCCCGTAACCTTGTTTTGTTAATGGCCATTATGGAATGAATTTAATGAATTCATCATCCACATTAAAAAGTCCTTGCTGACCTTTAATAGGAAAAGGTTTAATTAATCTTAGATTATCAGTCAACCAAGCAAACCGTCCTAGAGAGTAATCCCCAAAGTCCTCTTCAGAGAAATAATCGAAAAAGCTCAGTCTATCAGTCTGTATAACATCGTACAACTTTACCACACATAGAGCTTGTCCCAATGGATAGTCTAATTCTTTGATACCAAGGTGTTCTACAGTCTCATTAAACGCTTTTTTAGCTAAGCCGTTTTTAGTAGAACAAATTAGGAGATCTCCTCGGTAGTTGGTATTCCATCCACGAGTTTCAATAGTTTTAAAATTCTTAGCCATTAATGTTGCCCAAGGTTGCCAAAGTGATATCGCTTTCATATTCCTAATTCTTAATCGCTTTTTGGAGGCTTAATTCCGTAAATATTTTCAGGATACCAGACCTCATCAGTTTCACATAATTCTCTAAATATTTCTTTCCAAAGCTGTACATATTCAGTACCTGAATTTGCAAATACAACATGTGCTCTATGATATATTGCTTGAGCTTTACTCTGATATCTAGGTCTTCCTGGTCCCAATTCTTAATCGCTTTTCTGATCAAACAATCCCGGATCCACTTCACTGTCAAACTTCTCAATAGTTTTCCAACGGTAGCCACAATTAAAGCAAGCCCGGTAACGCTGAGTAAAGGTTTTAAACTTGTGCGTTTTTGTCACAGTCACGGGATCCTTAATATCATCCGATGGTTTAAAACCTTTGTTTCCGCAATTTGGGCAAGCATATCCACTCATACTATGGCAATCCCTAGTTTCTTGAGTTCCGATTCAATAAACTCTTTGCTTACTGTTTTGAATTCAGTGTGTAAGCCTTCAAAAGCTTGCATATCTACATGGCCAAACTCTACAGCCATTGCCGTAATTAAGGCTAGTACATGATGAGGAATGCTGTAATACCGTACGATCTTGCTCTTTAACGGTTCGGCCTGCAGCTCTTCCCAATAGCCCTCAAACTCCTCAAACAGCTTTTTTACATGCTTGTATCCTTTATGATTTTTCTGCCCTTCAGTATTATTAATCGACTCGAAAGAGTTTATAAATGTAGCATGGTTGGTAACAGTTCCACCATTAAAACGACTTTCAGCAATTCCCATTTGCTTATAAGTACAGCTAAAATGAGTATAGATGTGATACCGGACGAAGTGCCGGTACATTGGCCGGTAGTCAACTCTGGACCTCATGAAGTCCTCCAGGGTTTCATCATCTTCCAATACATGGCTATAGATGTAACGCATGGAGGCTTCAATTTTATCTAATTGATCAAAGTAAGGCATGATCAGGCAGCTTGTGAGTTTTCGGTTTCTTCCTTTAATGTTTCAGGCATGATCTCATGAAAGTTCAAAGGAATACGTTCCCATTCGCCAAGCTTGTTTTTGAACTCAACAGAGTAATATGCTTTAGACGAAACCACATTTAATGACTTATCTAAATAGCTCATTGCCTCGTTCCATCGTGGATCATCAACCTTTGTTTTTTTCAACCTTATAAGGTTTTC
This sequence comes from Balneola sp., assembly GCA_965215865.1. Lineage (GTDB taxonomy): Bacteria > Bacteroidota > Rhodothermia > Balneolales > Balneolaceae > Balneola. The sequence goes on along the minus strand of OZ244125.1, from coordinate 961,006 downwards.
AAGTCGGTATTCGCCTTTGCTATCTGTATGGAAATAACTCTTAATTACTTCCTGAAGCTCTTTTTTTGCTCCTTTACTCCATGAGCTCAAGCATTCATCAACGATCTGTTTACAGATGTGAATATTGTCATCCGGTTGAACATTATTCTTAATGTCTTTCTTTACTCGAAGTGTACCTTCAAAGTTGGTAATACTGGCATTACCTTTCCATTTCTTCAACTTAGCATAATGAGCCGATTCTTCAAGAAACTGTTCTACAAGCTCGTAGATCTCATTCCTTGCTTCAGCTAACTTTTCAGTAGCAATACTTGCCAGCTTGTGGCACTTATCAACTACTTTTTCTTTGTTCTTTTCTTCTTTAGTTACACGGTTACTTGGTATCTCCAGTCCGTTTGGATCTATCCATTTCTTTGCAGCCATTGTTACTCCTTTTTTTATTGTTATTTAAATATTCCTAACTGATTTCAACTACACGAACAAGACTCCCGCCATTGTTCACAATATAGCTTTGTGATCTATTCTCTTTGCACATGTTCATTCTGGCCATTGCTCTGGAAATAAAGATGCTTTCATAGTTCCAACAACGCATGTGAGACACTAACCGGAACCATGAGTAATAGCGATCTTGCTCAGTGCCATTCCAAATACATTCAAATAATTCATCCAGATATTTATCGATTTCCTCAGTACTTGGGTTTCTCTTAAATATGTTAAACATGATATCTCCTAAGCGGTTTTTCGTTGATCAGTTGTTTCATTCAATTCATCTGCTAATTCATAGATTGCAGACTTTATAACATCCGTACTTGAACGGTCCGGCTCTTCATCAATAGCAAGCTTTACAGTAGATGCAGCATGACCACTTTTTTTACCAATAGCTGAATAACTGATATCATCGTGGTATTGCTCTTTAAGCTTTTCGTAGGTTTCCTTCAAAGAAGGTTGAATCACTTTATCATCAATAACATTATAGCCGGCTTGCATGCCTTTTATCATCAATTCCGTTACAAAGTAATTCAGGTCCTCCGGAGTAAATCTAAGATTAGCAATTCGCTTTCTGGCTTCCTCAGTAATGGCATGTGCAAATACATCTTCCAGATATTTAACTCTGTCAGGAAAAGTGAACCAACCACTATCAGCATCTAATCTTATTTCCATGCCTCTGTGAGTGATGTCCTTTCGCTTTGCGATGCGTGACATGAATTCCGGCCACGACAGAATGATAATTGACAGCAACGGTGATAACCCTGCAAAATCCTCCTCTCTCAATAGCTTTAATGCATTCAGCGTATTCAGATGCAAACGGTCCGGAGTATTATCAATGATCAAGCAAACAGGTTTCTTTTCATTAGCTACTTTTTGCCCAAGTAATCGAATCACCTGTCGCGCTCTACTCTCAGCATCGTGTCTTGGTTTGGCTGTACTAGTATCTTTTATAATCGCGGTAAGTATCATTCCCATTGTGATCTTACGGTCATCAAGCGATTTTACATGCACGAAATGAGCTTTTTCAAACATCCGGTTTTTTAGCTGTCGCACAATGGTTGTCTTACCGGTTCCATAACCACCGTTAAGGAATACAAGCTTATTATCTTCCACCGACCATTGCAGATCAGTTAAAATTTGATGTGTTTTAGGAGACGCAAATACACCTGTTTTTTCTAACCCATAGTGCTTTAATGTTCTGCGATCTAATCCTGGAATATTATTGACTGTTAATGACATTGATGATATTATTTAAAGTGATGGATTCATTGAATCTGTTAATGATTAAAGTCGTTTCTGGTTGGTTTACGAGGCCTCAGAAACGGCTTTTTTTATAGGTTCCAGTTTAAACACCTGGGCGTTCTTAATAGCCTCCTGTATCTTTACCTCATCTTCAGGCATTAAAGCCTTCAGCTCTTCGCCAATGTGTTCTTCCAGGCAGGCAGCACAAAGTCCGGCAAGCTTCAGCACTTCATTAAGTGTTTTAATGCGATCCCCATACATCTGCCATAGCTTAACATTTGTGGATTGCTCTTTAATCATATCTGCCCATTCATCTAAACTGTGAGGATTCAGTTGCAAAGGACCATTCTTTGCATCCATATCATTTCGTTCTTGTATGATCAGATTAAATATGTCGATTTGTAGCTTTTTCATAGGTATTCGTATTAGTAGTTAGAGGCTAAAAGCCCGTTATCAAAGTCATCGTAAATCTGTTTTACAATGTCTAAAAGTTCTTTTTCATAGATGATGGATCCTTTCATGATTTGCTCGAAATAAGCACTTACTTCACCATAGGTTAAACCATAAGCCTGAATTTGACGACCAACAAAAGCCCTGGCATCCAACTCCGTTCTATACACTTTTCCTTTCTTCTCAGCCTTTTTCTTAAAGGTGGACTCATCTGCAGTCACATCATCCACTAATGGGCTCATGTAAGTAGGCTTTCTAGATCGTGCAGCCGGAAGAGATATTTCTTCCGACTGGTTGCCTAATTGGCCTTCATCTTCATCAATGCCTTCAATAATATCAGATACATTTTGTGGATCCGCTTCCAATCGATCTTCTGCTTTACGGCGTTCCGTATGGGCAAAGCTTTCCATTTCACCCCAATAAGACGGTTCCCATACCCTCAATTCAAATACAGGTGAATCAGGATCTCCTTTAAACTTGGCATTGTATTCACCATATTTGTTGGTGAATATTTGGATCTCTTGATTAATGGTTGGCAAGCCTTCCACGTATTGCGGAACTTCATAAAACACATTATTAAGGCTTACCTGAAGATGTTCATTAACTTTTCTGGTTTCTACTCTGGTTGCAACTCTAATAACATCCACTTTAGTAGTACGTTGCACTTGGCTACGATCTGCCAGGCTTCTTTCATACCATTCACCTTTGGTAAAGTCTTTGAATACCGGATGCTGTTTATTGTGCTCCTTTATGGTAAACTCATGCACTAATTCATTGTACTCACTTAACCAAATTCTAGATCCCTGACCTAAATTAAGTGCTAAAGGCAATTCAAATTCTTGCCATAAACTCTTCATACGGTTCTCAACTTTAGCCGTACCACCTTTTCGTCCGGGCATCTGTTTGGTAAGCTTAATTCCCATCACATCCATTGCGTTGATGGTTTCCTGAGCTTTCCGGAAGGCTCCGTTATCACTCCTGAACATTTCAATAGGTAAGTACTTCAATAAGTGCTCACAGCTCTCATCCGGTAACCAACTCCAACGTAAATGCTCCAGGCCAAGCAATGCACTCTCATTCATTTCAGCATAGCATTTCACTTTTCTAAGACGTGAAAAGTCATCCATGTACTGCACGATCCATGTTCTGAATCGATCATTGTTCTCATCCTTATAGTGCAATTCCTTTCCGGACACCGTAAGCATGTAATCATCTTTTCGAGCATCATAGTCAAAGATCTGGAAGTACTTACTTCTGGAGAAATCGATCATGTGAACTTGGTTCGCATAACGGCTTTCAATGCGTTTGTTAGGTTGTTTGTCCCTAAACTGCATTTCTCTCAATCTTCGATTAACCGTACTAACTGTTAAATTCTCAGCTCCTTTAATTCCACGATCTACTAATATTTGTATGCAGTTCTCAGTAGATATCTCACGGCGTTTTAGGTGCATCAGTTCACCCATGATCTTCATATTAAAGATCATTTCAATAAGCTCATTATCAGGATCTACCTGCACTTCTCGTTCTATTTCTTTGGCTTTTCCATAACGGGATCTGATCTCTCTGTAAATGGTATGCTTACTAACACCAAGTCTATTAACAAAGCGCTGCATCACTTGATCACTCTGTCCCCAAGGTGCACGATCTAATGCCTTCTTAATCTCAAACCAATCTGTTTGAACTGAACTCATTGTTTAACACCTATTTTTTTGACAACGAAAAATTCAGGATTCGCACAATTAGGACAAACTAGTACCCAAGCTGAATGGCTAACTGAATCATCTGGTTTGCTGATCTTTTCATCACATTTACCAGTCCATTCACAATTAGTACATTCATACAATTGTTCAACTTTGTCACTTTGTAACTCTGTATCTTTGCTACTTGTATTCATATTCCTAATTCCCAATTGTCACTATTAATAATTGCATCCGTTCCTGGATTCAATCGTTTATCCATTTCCTTTTTCAAACTCTTCTTATATCTCTTCAAGCCCGTGATCACTTTAGTAGCTTCACCCGAACTCAGCCAATTGGGAGACTTAGCCATACCAAGCTGCTTCTTTATAAAAGCCATTTGACGTGGACCTTCAGGGATTTCCAAATCAGCAAATAAACCTTCCATATAATCCTTTTGGTTAGCGCTCAGCCAGTTACCGGTACGCTTACTGTGCTTAGCTCTTCGTTGGTCCTTTATCAGCTCATCGATCATTCCACGAGCTTTCTTGCCCTGTTCATCGGTTAGGTCAAGAGTAGAATCCACGCCAAAATTGTTACCCAACCAAACATGGTAAGGGCTGTTTTCTTTGTCGTACTTATCACCTGCAGGGAAATATTTACTTGCTGCAGATCTAAGGCTTTTTATGGTTCGCTTGCTGATTTTAGGTGTACTCATTATTCTATTATTTTAGCCCATGTTTTACCGTCAAAGAGAGTTCCGGAATAAGGAATTTCTTCATGGCCGTAATAAGCAGTCACTTCTATAATTCCATTATCTCTGATCTCAATAGTTTCAAGCTCAGTCGTCAATAGGTTTCCGGTAAGTACACATACAAATTCTTTGCTTTTGTACTTCTCAACCATCCCAATATGATTCTGTAGTCGTGAATTAGGCATGTTTTTATTCCTTTATTTGATAGATTCTAAACCGTACAACTCGTATTCCTGAAATGAAATAATCATGCTCATCACCACCTAATTCATGCCATGAAGGAGTAAAAGGATCACATCTTGGATTATCTTCATTCAGTAATTTCAGCTCTTCAATGATCATTTCCTGAAATGCTTCCATGTCCGCATCGCTATGAATAAGCTTTCTATCGTACTTTCGAAGCAGATCAACTTGATCTTTCTCCAGTTGATTCTTTGGCACGTAACTTGCGCTGATAAAACTCATGTATTTCATAATCCTAATTCTTAATTGAATAATTCTTAATTCTCTTTCATATCCTCAACCAGATCCTTCACCTTGCTCATATCAGCAACCGGTACAGCTGTAGGAAAAACCTGATGTTCAGCCGTCTCAGTGATCCAGTCATAATTTTGGTAAGCAGAAGTGATGATCCTGGTGGCTCTCCTGATCAGGCTTAAAGTCTGTTCTTTTACCGATTCAGGATCCTCATCATCAATTACAATGCGATTAAAGTACTTTTCGCACTCTCTCAGGTAGCTGTCAGCTTTGCGTATATTCTCTTCAATTTCACCAATACGGACAGCCTCTTCACCGTATAATTTCTCCAACTCATCAGCGCGTTCAATCAGCTTTTTATTCTTCTCAAGCTGACTCTTGTATTGGTCACGTTCAGCCTGAGCAGTTAAAGCATCCTCTTTATATTTACGAACTTCTTTCTGTAGGGGAGCACGTACCTTTCTAACCTCTTCAATCACATCACGAGCGCTCATCTCTCTCATTTCATCCATAGTGTATGTAGATCCATCAGGCATTATGAGTTTGCCTTCCGTCATCACCTCACTAAAGTCTGCTTCCTCCATTTTTGTGAGTTCATAAAGCTTGGAATAACCTAATGAACTCAATTCAGCCACTTCTTTACTTTCAAGAAGGGGATACGTATCCCCTTTTATATCAAAATCAGGAAGGAATGGACCATAATGATTACCAATTTTTAAATACCTTTTTGCTGCTGAATAACCATATCCAAAAACTGTTTCTGCATATTCTTTAAAACTGCTGCAATCAAACGCTAAATAAAGTTTCTGGTCAGATATCTGCTTTACTATTAGTCCAGTAACCAAAGCTGTTGAGTTTAAAACTCTTTGAAGACCAAATGCTAAGTTCCTCATTTCTGGGCTAACAGCAACCGTTTCACCACTATCAGCATCAAATACCTGCATAATGCCCGTTTGATTCACATTATCTGAAACAACATCCATTGCTTCACTTTCACTGATACCATCTTGCTCTGTTACTTTCTTATCCATATTCTTAATAGTTGTTGATTTTAGGTTTTGCAATTAGATCGCTTTTTTTTGTAGTGAAATATTGAGGCTGTAAGGGCTGATGAAAAGTCATTGTAGACGACCAAATCACACCTTTAAAAAGAATTCTTAAGCGCTCTATAAAACTCATTTTCCAACAGGTGATCACATACCCTTTAGGGTTTATTTCAGGCCTACCATAGCATGCAGGTAATGTTTGATACTCATCTTGATGTTCAGCAAATCTGTGGTTCGCTTCTTTAAATTCTATTGGCTTCATATTCCTAATTCTTAATTTTTAATTGATTCATTCTTAATTGATAGTTTCTGTTCCACTGCTTGCCGGCTCATGCCTAGTCGATCTCCGATCTTGGCAAAGCTCATTCCGTTTTCTCTATACTTTTTCATCAATAAAAGCTCCTCATCCGGAGTAAGAAGAGACGGTGTGGGGCCACTACCGGATGAGGAGTCGGATTTGTGAGACAATACCCTTTGCACACTTCTAAGACTGATATTCAAACGCTTAGCGATCTCAGGCTTATCGAAATGCTCAGCAAGCCGTAATACTCTGTTATGATCTATGCGAGAAGCTCCCATTAGCTTTCTTGCTCCTCTTTGGGCTTAGGGAAGTATTTAGAAACACTCATTCTTATTCTTTTCAAAGATGGATCCGATAAAAAGTCGCTAAACTTTTCAACCACTCTAACTCTAAGACCAAATTCATTCTCAGCTTGGTGAGCAAGCTCTTCCAACTCTTTAGCCTTGGCATGGATTTTCTCAGCCATTTCAGTACATTCTTCCATTGATTTATAATTTTCCATAGGTGTTATTTTATGTTTAGTGATTATGATTTAATGAAAAGCAGGCTTGTTCAAATTCAAGCCATGCTTCAGGCCACAAAATTTCTATTAACAGTAGACGTATCTGTCCACTTAGATGTAAATGCAGGAATGCTTGATGACCAAGTTTCTGACAAAGAAAAAAGAGAGATCCTAAGTCACCTAAGAGAACCTTTACAACAAGACGTAGACCAAATATCTGATTTAGAAGAAACTCTAAACGATCTACATCAAAAAGTGATGGTACAAATGCTGACCACCTTAAAATTACATGCAGCCTCAACCGGTGTTCCCTATGAAGAATTGCTTTTAGATATAAAGCAGGAAATGGGCGATCATTTATTTGATGAATAGCCATTAGCTTTCTTCCTCCTCAACTATTTGCACTTCATTTAGCAAGTCAAAATTCAGAATCACACAGTTATTGAATGAATTCTTTTCCTTTATATGTGACTGAACATCCACAAGATCAGCAAATGTGGTTATTTTCTTACTTGTAGTCGCTGAAGTGTTACCATGCCCGGCATCGTCACCTTTATGGAAATAGAACGAAAAGAAGTAGTGGTATTCCATCACTCAGCCTCTTCCTTGATCAAGTTATTAACCACCCACTCACTCACTTCAGGATGGATATCCAACCAACCACGATGGTACGCTTCAATTAAGTAGCCTTCCGGAATCTCATCTAACAGATCACCCTGGTATCTGCCTTCCGGCATAATGGGGCAAACAGAAGCTGTTTCCTCTTCCATGCCGGTTAAACGTGCAATATGGTTGCGTTGTGCTACATTCGATACTTCCCACAAATTCATTCCATTAGATCCACTCATGATGCTTTCAGTTGGTTATTGATTTCACTTAATTTTTTTGTTTGCCACTCAATGATCTTTTCAAGTGTACTTATCGTAAAGCTTGATTCACCTCTCAGTATTTGCGATACCGTATTTGATGAAACAACTCCATCCATATGTTCTGCAATCTCTCTCATGTTTAACCCTGCTTTTTGCAGAACTAACAGTATGCTCTGAGCCTTATTAAAAGCTCTGCGAAACTCAGGCGATTCAACACGTTTTTTGCCATTCTCAAAAAACTGAATAGCACTCTTCCAGAATTTATCTCCGGTTTCGCTATACATCTTCCTGTAATGCTTTAGATCTGCTTTATCCTGCTCATTAAGTACAAAATGGATGTTTAGAATACTCATTATACTTCCTCATTTTTTATATCATTTACCTTATCAGCTTTCTTTGACAATGCTTCTGAATATTGAAATACTGGATATGCTAGTGGGGGATGATTCCCAACCATTATAGAATCCTGATGTCTGATTTTAACCTCAATTCCATAATGGAATAAAAGACACATCAGGTTGTTCAGATCTTCGATTTTTGATCTTATATCATCTTGTAATTCTTCTGGCGTTAATTTTTTCATCAGAACAATTCCTGCTGCTTTAAATCATGCTTATTAACTCTTCGCCTCATGTTCTCACTGTCGCCCATATGCTTTCGGAATATTTCGTCCAGTTCTTTTCGCTTCTCATCAGATGGCTCAGCCAGAAATTTGTACAGTTTCATTACAAGTTCGTTGGCTTGTGCTGCATACTCGTTAATGGGCATTCTGGGGTTTGTACCTTTTCTAAGGCCACGAGGCATAGGCACTATCAAATGGCCGGTATGCAACGCCAGGTGTTTAAGAAGTGTAAAGTCATCCGTACTCTTCATTAAAGGGATGATCTTACTGACAGGGAGGTTGCATTGCTCATCGGTAGGATTCACCATCCGGCTGAAGTAGTTATAAGCAGCTCCACAATCTCCGGCAATAGTTTTTATGTTCTTCCCATTTGGGGCATGATGGGCCGTGTTAAACACGATTTCTTCAATACTAAAATGTGGCTTGTTATTATTATTCATGAGGCTCAATAGGTGTAATAAGGTTTTGTTGTTACTGTATTGCCATTTCCAAACCATTCACTTATCATATAAGAAGTGGTAGGAATGGCGTGGGGCCTTATCCTGCCTCTTTAAGTTGAAACTGAGATTCTTTCCAGTCTCTTACTTTAAGTACCAGTTGTTTGAACGCCTTAACCTTAGCAGGGTTTAAGCGAGTTAAGCGATTATTGATCGCAGAATCGCCAACACCTTCAAATGTTGCGATGTCGGTTTGGTACACATTGTGAGACTGCATGAAGTTTCTTACTTCAATTTCAAGTTTACTCTTGTAAGCTTTTCCGTTTGTTTTAGTAGGCATAGCGGAAGGGTTTAAATTATGTGTGAACTTTTTTAGTGATTAATTACAAAACAATTATAGTTTGATTAGTAGACATTGTCAACAGTAAAAGACCTAAATATCGACTTAGTTATTGAGCGTATAAAAAAGCTCAAAAACCTGCGTACATTGGATGAAATAGCCGATTTTTTAGGTATAGTTCACTCAACGTTTAGAAACAGGAAGTCTAGAAATGCGATTCCTTACGAGGAAATTGTCGAGAAATTGAGCGCGGAAGAGCTTTCCTATGTAATGAAAGGTCAAGAGATCACTGTAAAGGAGGATCCGGTAATACCAGACAATGTTGTTAGCGAACCAGAATCACAATATGAGAAAGCCAGAAGGGTATATAAAGAAGTTCAGGAAAGCCGTGTTGGTCAGATTGTAGAAGAGAAGGACCTTGCCCGGATGCGTTCAGAATTAGGCAACTTCATAGAATGGATCAAAGATATGGAAAAGATCCTGGAGGGAAGTGATACAGATAAGATCGTAAACGATGAGCAGCTATGGATCGAATACAAGATCATGAAAATGCGCATCAAAGAAAAAGCCAACGGTCTATAAGGTGCATCGATGCACCTGGTCAAAAGGGGATTCGAATCCCCTCGCTAAAAGGTGAACTGGGTCACCTTTTATTGCCAAACATACCAACTATACGCTTTTCGTGGTATTCAACAGGCTCTTTAGCCAGTTTCTTATTACGTTCATAGATCAACCGGTAATTCAAATAGCCAAAAAAGCTCACTAATAAGAATCCAAGAAAGCCAAAAAATCGGTAAGTGATATGTGCTTCATACCTTTCTTGGTCCACTTCTATACTCATGATCATAGAAGCCATATTTTCCCATAATTCCCATTCCTGGCTTGCTCTGGCTGTAGTCCTGGTTTGTTTTAATACATCAAGAGCTTGCTCAAATTCATGCTCTTTATGAGCTAAAATGCTTGCTTGTACCATGTTTTGCAGAATATCAGCTTTAGCATATTTCATATCCATAGCTTTAGCCTGGGCTTGCAGCTGCTCAGCTTTATCAAAATTCTTCATCGTACTAATTTCAAACAAACTGTAATTAGTAAGGGCATCGTGCTTAATATCATCCCGTTGTACTTTTTCAGCCCATTGTAAGGCTAAATCAAAGTATGCTTCAGCACTATCTTTTTGGGCAAGCATTTTCTTCAATCCTGCTTTATGAAAATAGGCCAGGGCAATCTGTCCACCAACTTCATTAACCAGATCATCCGTAACTAGCAGGTCCTTTGTTGCAATAATTTTGTTGTAAACAGAATCAGATTCTTCATACCTGAATTCTTTCCTATATAAGAGAGCTTCAACGCTAACAACTTCAATATATGTACCCAAATGTTTGTCCTTATATATAGGTAAGTTTTCTTTCAGGTGTTTATCATAAAAATACCTTGCAGCCTCAACATCCTTAACAATAAAGTTAGACCTAATAACTGCAGCTGTTGCCCAGGCATTACGTAACTCACCAAAGTTAAAATGCTCCGGCCTTAGTAATCGTATTTCTTCCGGTTGTGTTTGGTAGTTACTCCATATATATGAGAAGCTATTCTTCTCATCCTGTGCTTGTGCAAACACCGGTAAAAGAAGAATAGCTAATAGTACTTTAAGGCTTCTGGTTTTCAATTACCGCCTCCTGGTGGGGGTGGTGGGTTTCCTCCAGATTGATTTCCTCCGCCTTCTTCGCCATCGCCGTCCGGCATATTGTATTTTACTCTTTCGAGATCTTGCATGCTTTCTCCATTTATTATTGAGCTTCACAAGTGAGGCTCGTTATAGTTAGACAGTTTAAGCTACCATTCCTTACAAAACTTTTTAAATTATTTTTTATTAGTACCAAAAAATCTATGTACTAAACTCAGAGTGATCCTTTTTAAAGTATCCTTTGCTTGGCTTAAAACAAGCGTCTCATAAAATTAAACCGCCGAATTTTCTCCCATTTAACAGGTATATAAATACAGTATAGTTTAGCTTCGTCTACAGATCAGCGAATTCCTGTTGTCGCGAAAGTGCCTGTTTTTAGTGGTCTATTTGTTGCAGGTTTGAGTATTATTTATTGTACGCCCCTGTCCAAAAACTGAAAAATATATCGGAAATAATTTTGGGTCGAATGTATTTATACATATAATGCACATATATTAAATATGTAAATAAATCCCTCAATGAGAAGCATAGAAGCACAAAAAGATACAGATACCCGCTCAAGAACAGGCCGACTTGAATTAGCCCGAAAAATGGAAACAGGATTCCCCTCTCCGGCTTCAGATCATCTGGAAAAAGCCTTGAATCTCGAGGAGCTTGTTGTGTTCAGACCATCTGCCACTTTTTATGTAAGAGCTCAGGGAAATGCAATGCAGCGCTCGGGAATACACGACAAAGATATTCTGATTGTGGATCGATCAATTACTCCCCGTCATGGAAATATCATTGTTACTTCCATTGATGAAGAACCCTCCATCCGGAGATTTGCTAAACAAGGCTCACGTATATTTTTAGTTTCTGATGATTCCAGCTTACAACCCATTGCCGTTAACAAAGAAACAGCATGGACGATTTGGGGAGTGGTTACACATGTAATCCATCGGTTCAGATTAGAGGAAGAATAGATATGAATATCGATCCTTATAATTTACCTACTGCTTATGCGATGATAGATTGCAATAACTTTTATGCTTCTTGTGAACGTGTGTTTGATCCAACTCTTATTAATAAGCCTATCGCTATTCTCTCAAATAACGATGGTTGTGTAATTGCTCGTTCAGAAGAAGCTAAAGAGGCCGGAGTTGAAATGGGAGCTCCGGAGTTTAAATCCAGAAAATTATTCAAAGAAAAAGGAGTGGTTGTTCGATCATCAAATTACGCTCTTTACGGTGATATGTCGGACAGAGTAATGGATGTTTTAGATCAACTTTCACATAATATTGAAGTGTATAGTATAGATGAAGCTTTTGCCAGAGTTTCTACTAACATTTTTGATGATCTTAACGAATACGGAGTTTATATAAAAGAAACCGTACAACGATGGACGGGCTTACCGGTATCCGTAGGAATTGCGCCGAGCAAAACATTGGCAAAAGTCGCCAACAGCATTGCAAAAAGGAATCCTTTATTTGATGGCGTACTTGCTCTTTCTAGCCAAGATGAAACTGATCAGCATCTAAAAGATCTGCCTGTCCAGAAAATTTGGGGTATTGGCAGCGGAATGACTGTCCGTCTGCACCGTCACGGCATCGAAAATGCATTTCAATTAAAGAATACCGTACAGAATCGAAAATGGGTGCGAAAAAATCTACATGTAACCGGGTTACGAACCGTTCTGGAATTAAACGGAATACCGTGTATAAAAATGGGTGAAGCTTTGGATAAGCGAAAAGGAATTTTGACATCCAGAATGTTTGGAACTCCGATCTATGAATTAGACCACCTGCAGGAAGCTATTTCTACATATGCCTCCCGTGCAGCTGAAAAGCTCCGTTCCCAAAATTCGGTAGCTTCTTTATTAAGAATTATGCTGATTGGAGATAAATATTCGAATCTGAAAGGCCAGTATAAATACTCTGCCGGCACTTCTCTGAAAGTACCCACTGCTAACACGCCTACATTGATCAGATTAGCAAAAGGATTGGTGAATCATGTATACATGGAAAACACCAAATATAAAAAAGCTGCTGTGATGTTAACCGGAATTGTGCCAAACAGTGAAGTCCAAATGGATCTTTTTGATCCTCATTTATATACCCAACAACAATTCAGGCTCATGGAATGTTTGGATGAGATCAACTCAAAGTTTGGAAGAAATAAGGCTGCTTTTGCTTCAACCGGGTTGCATAAAGAGAAAGAGCATCGCAACAAATGGCTGATGAATCAAAATTACCTCAGCAACAGATACACTACTCGCTGGGGTGAACTAATGGTGGTAAAAGCAAAATAACAGATCGCTCTATTTCCAATATGATCGTTGGACAATATCTCCTTGAGTTATTCTATCAACCACGCTCATTCCATCAGTAACTTCTCCAAAAATAGTATAGCGTCCGTTTAAATGAGGAGCCCACACATTCATAAAGAAATATTGGCTTCCTTCGGTATCAGGACCTGAACTTGCAACTCCTGCTTTGCTTCTGAAATAGTGAGTTGCACTTGCTTCGGTCGGGACAGTATAATCAGGGCCTCCGAAACCTGACCCTGTTTCCACATCCCCTCCCTGAATCACAAAGTTTGGAACAACTCTATGAAATGCGACACCGTTATAATGACCATTCATAATCAAGCTATCCATTCCTGAAATCGTAGCCGGTGCTGTTAACACATCTAAAGTAATTTCTATATCTCCTTTTTTTGTTGCCAACACCCAAACAGGATTTGGTCCCAAGTCAGCTAATCTGTCCCAACCTGGAACTCTAAACGATACAGGAGCTAAAGAATCTTCTATGAAAGACCATTCCTGTGCTATTAAACTTTGCTTTAGATCATGACCTGCATTCTCATAAAACTGAGTAATCATGACTTCTGATTCTTCTTCAAATCTATTTTTTAGTATCGAAGTAACCGACCGGAAAATATCTATATCATCAACTACAGATTTATCATTTAAAAGAGCTATTAATTTCTCAAAATCCTCTTCAGGTAATACGTTTTCATCTGAATGTAAGGCTTGCATTGTAAAGGCTCTCTCTCCTCTTTCCAATGCTGTAAACAAAATGTTATGTGCTTTCTCAACCCTCTCTTCGGTTTTGAGTTCTTCGTCAGCATTTGCCCAAAGGGTATTCATTTCTCTTAAAAGAAAACTATAAAGCAATCCTTGTGAGGTATCTATATCCGCTGCTAAGTAATCAAAAACTTCCACTTCATCCCAGACTTTTTTAAGTGCAGAATATCTGAGTGTTTGTAGATAAGGGTCTTCAGTTCCAATAGGTAGTAAATCGTCAATGTATTTCCCGGGGTTTACCGAAGCATTGAAACCGGCTAATCGTACATGTGGTTCAACAGCAACATTCAGCGCTGTAGCATTTAATAATGAGTTGTTGATTTCTTTAGCAAAATCTTCTTTTGAAGCAATTACCCGAAGAGCCTGAATAACAACATTTGGATTTTTATGTTGAACAAAAGCATTCAGGGCTACAGGAGCGTAAGTATCATTTTCTTCATTTCTACCAATTGCCTGAATAATCTCAATAGCTAGTTGAACATCCATCAAGATAAAATCTTTATCAATAAAGTGATGGAATACTAAACCTGAGTGATCTTTCATCAGTAGTGCAGCGATATAACGATCGGAACCTATTTCATCAGGATAATAGTTTTTCCATAACTCGATCATCTTGTTAACTGCATTTTGAGTCAACCCTTGTTTTTCCTGATTATTTCTTGTTCTGTAAAATCCGTACAAATAGGCCTGACCTGCTTTACTGTTAGTTGTAGATAGTGCTCTTTCTATGATCTGAATTTGCTGTTCTTCAGTAGCTTCTACATTTCCTGTTAAACGACCAATGGCGTAAGCTAGTTGAAATTCCATCTCCTGATTCGGTGGTACATCTTCTTCTAAAAGCAATTCAAGCGAGCGACTATTTCCAAGCTCTCCTAAAGCTGAAACCAAACCTATGTTGGAAGCATTGCTTGCTATAAAAAGTTCGTTCAATCTCTCTAATTGTTCTTCAGAAAGCTCTTTTAACCAAAGAGATGACCACGCCTCTTTTGTGTCTGCTTTGCTTACCAAGTCTATTAATGCATCAATATCACTTACCGGCGTGTTAATCAACGCCTGCCAGGCTTGTGCCCGAATTCTATCGTCTTGATGTGAGGTGAATTCCATTAAAGCCTGACCATCTCGTGCGTAAACCGCTTCATAGAGATCCGGATATTCTTGAGTAAGCAGTCGACCGGCTTCTTTCTTAACAGGGTCACAAGCAAATAGTAAAAAGGTTAAAACAAAGACTGATATAATTTTATACATGAATCACACACATTTTTTTATTGACACTGATTAAAGAACTTCGTTTATTGCACATACTTTACACATTAAGTAATATCATGCTATGGATAATGCACATTTAACGAGAAAACAACAGGAATTTTTTAATTACATCGTGGAATATAAAAAAGAATATGATGTATGGCCGACCTACAGAGAAATTGCTGAACATTTTGATTACCGCTCTCCAAATAGTGTTACACAGAACATTCAGGCTTTACTTAAAAAAGGATTTCTGATTAAGCGTAATGATGAAGAGTACGACCTTCCCAAAGAGAAGAAAAAGAATTTAATGGAAGATTATGACGATCAGGATGGAATTCCAATTCGTGGTCTTATTGCCGCCGGTTATTTACAAGAAGCCGTTGAAGCTGATCTCGGAAAGATCACATTGTCTTCACTATTCCCGAACTTAGATCAACTATTCGCACTCCGCGTTTCAGGGTTTAGCATGAAAGATGTTGATATTTATGATGGAGATCTTGTAGTGCTTATGGATACCGATGTTAAAAATGGTGATATCGGAGCGGTTCTGTACAATGGTGAAACCAGCTTAAAAAAGATCTATTGGGATAATAATGGATTGCGTCTAGAAGCTGCCAATGAGAGCTATGATGACATCATTGTTGAACCGGATGTATTCGAAGAAGTCCGAATCATAGGCAAATATATTGGACACATTAACCGTCAAGGTTTTCAGAGAGCCACTTCGAAAGTAGCTTAAGATTTAATTAAGCTACTTCTTTCTTCTGTAATGACCATCAAATACCGTGTTCCAGGTTTTGCCGTCGTCTGTAGACTGTTCCCAAAGCTGTCTTACATGGTCATCAGACAAATGAAAAAAAGTAAGTTTATTTAACAGAGGGACTCCACCCTGCCCAACTCCTTCACCGGAATACTCCAAAGCTTTTCTTTCTTTATTATAGATGCCTGAAAACTCTATGGGAATTCCATTAGACCCAATCCATTTTTGATGCCACTTCTGATCCAAAATACTGTAATAATTCAGGCTTTTACCTCCTAATCCCCGGGTATTGGTCCAGTTTTCAAGTAATGCGCACTTATTTGAAACAAGTTCGATCTTAGAACTTCCAACTACCTGATCACTGGGGTTTTTTACCTCCCATTCACCGACCCAAAAATCAAATTGGCGATGCTCTCCTGAAGAACAAGGAGCTTGTTGTGATAAAGCTACTGATGAATAGAACCCTAAAAATAAAAGCAGTAATAAATTTCTCATTTGAATCCTCAGTCCATTTAAAAGTAATTCTCAGAATTCCTTAATGCGATATTTATTCCAAGACTGAACAGACTAGTTTAAGTTTTGCATTAACGAATGCTCCTGTACCCATCAAAAAAAAAATACAGACCAGTTATCTAATTGTATCTAACCGGCATTAATAAATTAAGAAGATTTTTTTACGGTCATAAATTTACCATTAGCATCTTTTCGCGCCTCATGAAGCTGAGAATCTTTGATCCAAGCTCTCCCACCATCATGTTGTAATCTTTTGGTATTTTTGTATTTGAAAGCCTGCTCGTGTAACGAAGGTAACTTACTCATAGCTATAAAAGTTTTGTTTTAAAATCTGAATCAATTTAACAGTTCAAAATATAAAGAACAGTTAGTTTTTTGCTTTGTTTTATGAGAACAATCGCTTATCTTTGTAAGCTCTAAAATAATCCAAAAAAGAAATTAAATACCCATGTACGCTATAGTAGAAATCGGCGGGCATCAATACAAAGTAGCTGAGAACGATGTTCTTTTTGTTGACAAGCAAAATGTAGATTCAGATTCTGTTACTTTTGACAATGTTCTTTTACTAAAAGATGATAAAGGCGCTGTTAAAGTTGGGAAGCCTGTAGTTGATGGAGCTTCTGTAACAGCAACTATTCTTGACACCGTTAAATCTGACAAAGTTCTTGTTTTCAAGAAGAAAAGAAGAAAAGGATATCAGAAATTGAACGGACACCGACAAGTAATGTCTCAAATTCAAATTG
This sequence comes from Balneola sp., assembly GCA_965215865.1. Classification (GTDB taxonomy): domain Bacteria; phylum Bacteroidota; class Rhodothermia; order Balneolales; family Balneolaceae; genus Balneola. Next base: position 943,795 of record OZ244125.1, on the reverse strand, counting down.
AGTCTATTTCTGCATCTGGAAGTGCAAAAAAGACTGCTAAGAAAGCAGCTCCAAAAAAAGAAGAAACTAAAACTGAAGTAAAAGCTGAAAAAGCTACTTCAGATCTATCATCGCTAACCGTTGCTGAGCTTAAGAAAATGGCCTCTGAAAAGGGACTAACTGGATATTCCAGTATGAAGAAAGCTGAGCTTATCGAAGCGTTAAGTTAATTTTTAATTCCTAATATCTAAGTACAATGGCACATAAGAAAGGTCAAGGTTCTACTAGAAACGGACGAGATTCAGAAAGTAAACGATTAGGCGTAAAGAAATTTGGTGGCGAATTTGTTCGCTCAGGAAATATCATTATGCGTCAAAGAGGAACCAAGTTTCACCCGGGCTTAAATGTTAAGCGTGGTGGAGATGATACTCTTTTTGCTGTAGCTGATGGTCACGTAAATTTCTCCATCAAATCAGGTGGCAGAAAGTTTATCAATGTTGAGCCTTTAAGCTGAACAAGCTGAGAAAAATTTAAGCCTCGTACATATTTTGTGCGAGGCTTTTTTTATATCTTTGATTTATGAATGAGATTACAATTCCCGGAACTGATCTAACAGCAAAGTCAATCTACTGTATCGGCAGGAATTATATTGAACACGCTAAAGAGCTCAACAATCCGGTACCCTCTTCTCCTTTGGTTTTTTTAAAACCTCAAAGTGCTCTTTGTTTTGATGGTTCTGAAATTATAATTCCTGATCAAAGCTCCGATGTTCATCACGAAGTAGAAATTGTTATAGCAATTTCAAAAAAAGGGAAACACATCTCTGAAAGTGAAGCTCACAATTTTATAGAAGGCATTGGTGTTGGCATTGATTTTACAGCCAGAGATATTCAACAGAGAGCTAAAGAATCAGGGCACCCCTGGAGTGTAGCAAAGGGATTTGACACTTTTGCCCCGGTAAGTCGTTTTATACACGCTACAGAATTCGAAGATCTTGGAAACATAAATGTTGATCTTTCAGTTAATGGAGTAAACAGACAATCCGGCAACTCTTCTCAAATGATCTTTTCCATAAGCTATCTTATTTCTTATCTGTCTTCAATTTTTACGTTATATCCCGGAGACCTCATTTTTACAGGAACCCCAAGCGGAGTTTCCCGTGTAATTTCCGGAGATCAAATTTCAGCAACATTGGGAGAAAAATTAGTAACTCTTTCAACTTCGGTTAAGTAGTTTTGAAATATTTATCTCTTCTTTTTTTTCTTTTTGCTTGTTCATTAAGCCTATTTTCACAGGATTCCACTTATCTGTGGCCTACGAACTCAGGCAAATTTTTAAGCTCTACTTTTGGTGAAACACGATCTGCGCATTTCCATGCGGGACTGGATATAAAAACCTGGGGACGAGAAGGCTATGAAGTATACGCGTCGAAAGATGGTTTTCTAAATAAACTTCTTATTACTAATAAAGGGTACGGAAAGGCTATTTATATCAAGCATCATGATGGCAGTTATACTGTTTATGCACATCTTCAACGGTTCAACAAACAATTACAAGAAATCGCTGATTCTATACGTGTAAATGAACTCAACTTCTCTTATACATTTGAACAATCATTTGAAGATCAAAAAATTAAAGTGAAGAAAGGAGATATTATCGGATATACAGGCTCAACTGGTATTGGGCCACCACATCTTCACTTTGAGATCAGAAATAGTTTAAATCAGCCGATAAATCCCCTCTTATCAAATCTAGCCGTTAAAGATACTGTCGCCCCTATTTTCTCTTCAATTCTGATTGAACCATTATCAATTAAAAGCACAGTATTTGGCTCCTTTTTCCCAGCTGAAATAGATCCAATTAATATTAAAAACGATACAACATATTTTGACACTGTTTTTGTAGATGGAGATTTCGGATTATCAACAAACGTATATGATCAGGCAAATTTGGTAAACAATAAGTACGCAGTATATGATCTGATGTTAAATTTTGAAGATCAGACTCTTTATCATGAAAAATTAAATCGTTTTGATTTTTCTAAAGCAGATAACATGTTTGTGAATAGAGTAACCTCTGTTAACAGCAGCAGGAGAAGTTTTCAACGACTTTTTGGGCAAGAGCAATTCGCTCACCCTTTTTTAATAAAAGAATCTCAATTTTCAGCCCCTGAGCAAGGCACTTATCAAGTAGTTGCGAGAGATTATTACGGAAATCAAAGTGTTGCTGTAATCCCTATAGTAAAAGAAATTCGTTACGATCTCAGATATTCCCACAAAGAATTTAACGAACGTTGGACTAATAATTGGATAATCCGGAATGACACTTTAAATCTGGATCTTAGAAAACCTGACCAATGGATAACTTGGGATTCAAGCTCATCACAAAAAATAGTCGATCTTAGAGATCCAAATTATACAATATCCAGATTACGAGCAGAAAAGCAATATTCGGTAACATCTCCGGATTATAAAATCAAAGTTAAGATAGATTCGAATACTTTCTTTGAGACTTTAAGCCTAGCTCAGGATGTGCAATTTCTAAATGATACACTCTTCGTACAAATCGGGGTTCCTGAATTGATTAACCGAAAAAACCTTTTTATTCAGGTACAATTACCAACAACTATGCAGGGAATGGATCGATTAAACTTATATCAATTCAAACAAAATGAAGAACCAAGCTTTATTGATTCCTGGGTGAAAGGAACTACATTAAATGCCGAGATCCCTTCACTGGGTAATTTCATTGTTTTGGAAGACTCTCTCCCTCCTGAAATTATGAAGCCCGAGTTAGTGACATTAGGTAATGGCATGCAAACCTATATGATCAAAACCCATGACGACCTTTCCGGCATAGACTTCAAATCCGCATTATTTAGGATCAATGGTGCTCAAGGAATTCCTGAGTATGATTACGAAAACAATTCTTTTACATTTTATCTGCCCAAATTCAATTTAGAACCTGAGAACAATATATATCTGGAAGTCTCCGATAGAGCAGGAAACTTTACCTACAAAAGTTTCCTGCTTAAAATTAAACAATAGCTATGCAGCTAATTTCTACCAGTACACTTTTTGGGAGTGTTTGAACAGCTACCGTTTCTCTTGCCGGTGGATCACTTTTGAAATAACTTCCATAAACCTCATTTACCTCTCCGAAGTCTCCCATATCATCAAGAAATATTGAACACTTTAGGATTTTAGAAAAATCTGAACCGGCAGCTTCTAGAACAGCGCCTAAGTTTTTCATTACCTGCTTCGCCTGATCTGAGGCATTATCTCCAACTATTTGCATTGTTGCAGGGTCCAGAGGAATCTGACCAGAGCAGTATAAAACGCCATTATGTTCAATTGCCTGGCTATAAGGGCCTATAGCAGCTGGTGCAGCTTCAGTTGAAATCACTTTTTTCATAAGTTCGTATTATTTAGAATTTGAAATTAAAATGCACCTTCTTTTTTGCGGAAAGCGCTTTATATAGTTATTTTGTTAACTTATTAAATCCATTTGAAACCAACCACTACCAATTTTACACTGATATGAAAAAGAATTTTTATAAACTTCTTTCTTTTGCGGTTTTAGCAACTATAATTATTAGTTGTGGCGAAGATACAAACCCCTTAATAAAAGAAGCCCAAGAGGGAATCAAGACCAAAAATTATGATGCTGCTTTAACATCTTTAGATAATGCAATATTAGAAGATTCATCTAACGCTAATGCATACTATTACAAAGGTGTAGTTTACTCAGAAATAGCACAAGACAATCCTAATATCCCAGACAGAAAGGATAGCTATACTAGCATGAGAGAAAATCTGTTAACTGCTATTCAAATGTACAACCAACAAGGTATTGAAAGCCTTCAATCTGTTGAATCTGAGCTTTTGATAGATAGAATGTGGGGATCAGAACACAATCTCGGAGTAAAATTCGCTACCGGAGACTCTACAGTGACTCAAAATTATGATATCGCTGAAGATCATTTAGAAAATGCAATAGTGATAAATCCTGATAGCATGCTCTCATATGAGGTTCTTGCTGAGGTATACAGACTCAATTCTAATCTTGAGAAAGGAATATCTTTGTATGAAGATATTTTGACTAAAAAAGATAGTCCTGATGCCTTTGATTACGATCGATTAGGTACGTTATACCTTCAGGCTGAAGAATATGAAAAAGCTAACAACATCCTTATTGAAGGTATCGAGTCTTTTCCTGATTCAATTTCATTAATTCAGAAATTAGCTGATTCTTATATGAATCTTGGGAATAATGAAGCTTCGATTGAAGTCATCGAATCTCTAATTGAAAGAGACCCAAGCAATCCTCAATACCATTTAGTATTAGGTACTCAGGTTTATATTATGGGTAGTGCAATAAGCGATGAAAATTCTGCCAAATATGACGAAATATTTGAGTTGGAAAGAGAATTGAGAAGTCAAGAAGGGGAACAAAAACGACAAACAGAACAAAAAATTCAGAATTTAAGAGCTGAAATTTCTACTAACAGCACAGAAGCGAATAGATTAATTGCAAGAGCTGTTTCTGAATTGGAAAAAGTTGTTGAGCTTCGTCCTGATGATGCAAACGCTTACAGCACTTTAGGAATCGTTTATCAAAACAAAGCCGCTTCATTGTTTGAAAAACGTAATGATACCAGTGATAATGAAAAAGCAGCTCAAATTGAAGCAGAAGCTAAAGATAACTTGAGAGAGGCTATGAAATATTATGAAAAAGCTACTGAGTTAAAGCCCGATAACAAAGATTATTGGAGATCTCTATTTCAGGTGTATACCTCTCTTGGTATGAATGAAAAAGCTGAAGCTGCTATGGAAAAAGCGGGAATGTAATCCTGTTTTTTCTTCAAAGATACAATTCTATGAAAAACCCAACTATTACCCGATATGCAAGTATTTTACTTGTTATCGGGTTTTTTATTTCCTGTTCCGGTTCAAAATTTTCAGCTGAAAATCTTATCAATGAGGGAAATTACCAACAAGCACTTACTGAAATCTCTGCTGAAATAGAAAAAGAACCATCCTCTTTTCTCTTTTATCAAAAAGGAAAAGTGTACGGCTTAATTGCTAAGGATTCACCCGTACAAGACCGAGAGTTCAATTATAATAATATGAGTTCATCTTTTGACTCAATAAGTGTGTATCAAACTGCATCACCCGAAATGAATTGGCAATCCGAAGCTGACAGCCTTTCTAACTATTATTGGGAAATGGAGCATAAGAATGGACTTCAATCTTATAAAGAGGGATCTGTTGAGGATATTCAAACGGCAATAAGCCATTTCAGAAATGCGATTGCAATTGAACCTGAAAATATTGAAAGTTATAAATCTTTATCTATTGCTCAATATAATAGCAGTGATGTTGAAGGGGCTATTAAAACTTTAAAAATGACGGAATCTTTGGCTACCCTTAGTCTGGATATATTCCAAAATCTGGGGTTTTTATATTTAGAAACCGGAAACCCTGAACAGTCAATTTATTATTATAAAAAAGCTGATCAAGACCCATTAAAAAACAAAAATGTGGCATTTGGTCTTGTTAACGCCTACATCAGCCAGGGTAGAAATGCGGAAGCTGTTTCATTTCTAGATAAGCTTGTTGAAGAATTCCCGAATGACCCTAAGTTGCACAATGTATATGGCACTCAATTATATGAACAGGTTTCAGAACTATTTTCAAACCTAAAAGCTTCGTATGCCAATTCAGACACGTCTTCAGTTACCAACTTAAGTGTTGAAATTGAAGGTGTTTCCGAAAACGCTGAAAATGAATTAATTAAAGCTTACCAAATTGAAAATTCAAACATTGAGTTTATAGAAAGTCTGGCTGTGTTTTACAATAATATGTCCGGGAATTATTTCTCTGTTCATCAAGTTGCCTTTGAAAATGATAAAAGTAGTATCGTAGAAAGAGCACTTGCACTTACTGACTTTGCCATTACTTATTATGAGAAACTACAAGAGTTAAACACCGGAAATAATAGCTATTCCGAAAAAATTGAAAATCTTAAAAGTTTAAAAGAAAGCTGGATTAACCAATAATGAGATTCAACACTAAAGCAATTCATGCGGGCCAAAAAAATGAAGAAACTTCAGGTGCCGTTATGCCCCCAATTTTCCAGACTTCAACTTATGCTCAGTCTGCACCTAACGTTCACAAAGGTTATGATTACGCCCGGGTTGGAAATCCAACACGAACTGCTCTGGAAAATATGATAGCAGGACTTGAAGGTACTGACTCCTGTGCTTGTTTCGCTAGTGGGGTCGCTGCTATGGATGCTTTAATGAAGATGTTTCGTCCCGGCGATCATATTATTGCTTCGGATGATTTATACGGTGGTTCTTACAGATTATTTACATCAGTATTCCAGCCTTATGGCATCGAGTTTTCATTCATTGATATGACTAATCTTGATCTTGTAAAGGATACTGTTAAACCTAACACAAAACTTTTTTGGATTGAAACTCCAACAAACCCTTTGTTAAGAGTTGTTGATATTGAACAGTTATCTACAATAGCTCACGAAAATAATGCTCTTTCAGTTGTTGATAATACTTTTGCTTCACCTTACCTGCAAAGACCAGCTGAACTAGGTGCAGACGCGGTACTTCACTCTGCTACAAAGTATTTAGGGGGGCACTCAGATGTTATTCATGGTGCAATAGCTACTTCAAACAAAGAAATTCTTGAAAACCTTTTGTTCCAGGTAAAATCCTCAGGAGCTGTACCCGGTCCAATGGATTGCTATTTGGTTCTAAGAGGAATTAAAACATTAGCAGTTCGCGTAGAACGAGCAGTTTCGAATGCTAAAAAAGTTGCTGATTTCTTAAACGAACACCCAAAAGTAAGCGAAGTTCATTACCCCGGATTAAGTTCTCATCCTCAACATGAATTAGCTAAAAAACAGATGGATGATTTTGGTGGCATGGTTTCATTTTCATTGAAAGATGACTCAATAGAAGCTGCTACAAAGTTTATGGCTAGCACAAGATTCTTTACACTTGCGGAAAGCTTGGGAGGAGTAGAATCCCTTATAAGCCATCCCGCTTCAATGACTCATGGCTCCATTCCGAAAGAACACAGAGAAAAAGCCGGGCTTAAAGATTCACTAATCAGACTTTCTGTTGGTATTGAGGATGCTGAAGACCTTATTCAGGATTTAGAGCAAGCTTTTTAACAACACATTCCTTCTTTTTTTGTAACTTCAGACAGCTAAAAAAGCGCTTACAGAATTATAATCACTAAAGAAATTTTATCATGCGAGACGTAGTAATTGTTGAAGCCAAAAGAACACCAATTGGAGCTTTTGGCGGAAGCTTGGCATCTTTCACAGCCCCTGAATTAGGTAGCACAGCTATCATAGAATTACTTAAATCTTCAGGCATTTCAGCTGATGTTGTTCAGGAAGTTGTGATGGGTAATGTTCTTACTGCTGGTATTGGTCAAGCTCCTGCAAGGCAAGCAGCATTAAAAGCCGGTCTTTCTCAAAAAACTCCTAGTACTACTGTAAACAAAGTTTGTGCTTCAGGAATGAAAGCAATTATGATCGCTGCAGATCAGATTCGGTTGGGTGATGCCGATGTTGTTGTAGCAGGTGGAATGGAAAGCATGAGTAATGTCCCCTACTACCTCCCTAAACAGAGATACGGTTCTAAATATGGGCATGTTCAGACAGAAGATGGAATTTTAAAGGATGGACTTTGGGACGTTTATAATGACTATGCTATGGGTAATGCCGCTGAAGTTTGTGCCAAAGAATGTAATATAAGTAGAGAAGAGCAGGATGAATTTGCTATAGAATCTTATAAAAGAGCTCAAAATGCTCAGGAAAAGGGGTATTTTGATAATGAAATGATTAAGGTAAAAGTAACAGACAGAAGAGGAAATGTTACAATAGTAGAAAAAGATGAAGAAGTTGCTCGAGTAAAATTTGAAAAGATACCGTCTCTACGACCTGTTTTTGACAAAGAAGGAACTGTAACTGCTGCAAACGCTTCAAGTATAAATGATGGTGCGGCTGCGGTTTTGGTGATGAGTGCTGATAAAGCCAAAGAGTTAGGATTAACACCCATGGCTAAAATACTGAGCCATGGTAGTGCTGCAAAAGCTCCGGAATGGTTTACAACGGCTCCATCTGATGCAATTCCAATTGCACTCAAAAAAGCAGGGTTAACAACAAAAGAAATTGATTTATTTGAAATTAACGAAGCATTTTCTGTGGTTTCAATTGCTAATAACCAAATTCTTGAACTCAATCCTGAGAAAGTGAATATCAATGGTGGCGCTGTAAGTATTGGCCACCCAATAGGTTGTTCAGGAGCTCGTATAGTTGTTACATTATTACATGCTTTAAAAAGAACCGGCGGCAAGTATGGTTGTGCCGGTATCTGTAATGGTGGTGGTGGTGCTTCTGCGCTAGTTATAGAGATGATTTAAAATAAAAAAGGAGTAAAAACTCCTTTTTTGTTTGACTTTATAAACGAACTCGCATATTATCAACCTAGATTTTAATTAAACCCTCATATATACTGTAATACAGCTACTATTTATTCATCCAATACCGAATAATTATTACATACAGGGCAACCTGCTTCCCATTAAAGTCTAAATTCTGATATTACTATTTCGAACAGCTACTATTTATTCGCCACGTGCGTTAATTAATTTTTTCAGATCTATTTATAGTAATTAATAATGAAGATTAGGCTTGTGCTTTTTTGTGGGGTGTTCGTTTTCTTTTTCTCTGTTTCGCTTTTGGCGCAAAGAGTAAAGATTACTGCTGAAACCAACTCATTTACTGATTATGAATTGGTAAATGATATTGATAAAATTCTTCCGCCCTATCAGCTGCTAATTCCTGTTATAAATGGACAACCGGCTTTCAAAATACTTGAACAAAGTATTACCGAAACCAACACCTCTCTCTCAGAAAGTACAATTGCAGCTTCTTTTATTTCATCGGATAATGTGGAGCCGGTAGAAATTGCTAGCACCGGATTATACAGAGGATTTGAAAAAGCTCAGGTTTTATTCCACAGAGCCAGATACACATCGAACTCTGTCTTGATAACCAAAAAGCTTAGGGTCCGAGTTTATAAAGCTAATAATAAGAGAACTATTCCTTCCAAGAAAACTATCAGTACAGACTCTCCGTTGGGATCAGGAATATGGTTCAGAATTCCCATCACTGAAAATCATATTTACAAAATTGATGCAAACTATTTAAATGAACTTGGCTTAACTGTTGAAAATATAGATCCGCGGAAAATCCAGCTTTGGGGAACCAACGGCTATCAACTTCCTGAATTGAGCGGTGCTGACAGACCATCTTTTTCTCAAATTCCTATTATTGTTGAAGGAGAAAGTGATGGTTCCTTTGATGCCGGTGACCAATTATTGTTTTATGGAAACAGCCCACATCGTGTACTAAGAAATCAGGATAAATTTGTTCACAGCTTACATCCATACTCAGATCATAAATTTGTGTATTTAACCGTAGCTGACCAAAACGGATTGCGTTTAACTCCTTCAAACACAAATTTAAATCCTACTTCTACTGTTAGTTCATTCACCGATTTTATTTGGAAGGATGAGGAATTAACAAAGCCTGAAGATAGATTCAAATCTGGAAGGTATTGGCTTGGTCAATCAATTTCAGCTACCCAAAGCAATGTTCCTGTTTCCATATTGAAGGACACATTATTCGGAGCTGCAAACATCTTAAATGTAAATGTTACTGCGCGCCTGTATGCTCGTTCAGAAGCGTTAATAACCTTTGATGTTGACTTGAATAACATCAACGTTGCTCAAAATAACGTATCCAGTTTATCTTCCTCAAGTTCCTCTGAAGGATACAATGGAAGTGAAGGAGACGCTGCATCTCCATATAATATCAATGAAGATGTAACTGTTTCTGTTAATGATGGTATTCTTGATTTAACAGCTTCCGTTACTCACCGGCAACAAAATAGTATAGCTTTTGTTGATTGGATTAGATTGACTTTTGAGCGCTCATTGGTAGCGGAATCCGATCGATTATTATTTTATACAATAAATGAGGCCGTACCCCAACAAGAAGTTACTTTCAGATTGCAAGGGTTTAATACAAATCCATATGTATTAGATGTAACTGACCCTTCAAACCCACTTTTACTTACGGCAACTAGCACTGCCAATGATAATTTTGTTGTAGATTATTTTCAGAATACAGGCAGAACCATTATCGCTCAATCTACTTTTCCAACACCCGCAATGGGAGAACAAATTGAGAATCAAAATATAAAGGGCCTTGCTACTTACCCTGATTATATCGTTGTAACCTCAGAAGAACTTAAAGAGGAAGCCTTTGAATTGGCTCAATATCGGCAAGAGCAAGGGTTTACTCCTGTTTTAGTAACACAAACTGAAATATTTAATGAATTCTCAAGTGGAGTAAAAGACCCTTCTGCAATAAGAGATTACGTCAAATTTTTATGGGATCGAGCGGTAAGCAGCGGAGAAAATGAACCGCAATACTTGCTTCTTTTTGGTGATACAAGTTATGATACTAAGGATATTATTGAAAACGCTTTAACAAATCATGTTCTCACATATCAAAGTCAGCAATCAACTGTAAGAGCTACAGGAAGTGGAGGCGGAACTTTTGGTACCGACGATTTCTTTGGATATCTGGATGATTCTGAAGGGGATATAGGAGGTGGCAACACCGAGAACAGTTTTTTAATGGATATTGGGATTGGAAGAATAACTGCACAAACTTCTACCGATGCATCAAATTTTATAGATAAAATTAAAAGATACGAAGCTCATTCAAATGCCGGAGAATGGCAAAACTTATTTACATTTGCTGCTGATGATGACTTCCCTGAACAAAACACAAACAGAGATATACATACTGTTAATGCCGACGTTTCTGCTGAAATGATGTCTCTTAATGAACCGGGCATTCGTCTGAATAAAGTATATGAATTCTCATATCCGGTTGAAATTACCGGAGCCGGACGACAAATACCTGAAGCTACTCAGGACTTCATTGGAGCTATAAATAACGGAACACTTGTTCTCAATTATTCAGGTCACGGCAACGAACAAACCCTTTCAGATGAAGAGCTTTTTCTTTCAGAATATATAACCGGATTAACAAATACTGATAAATTATGTGTACTCGTTACAGCCACTTGCCAGTTTGGAAGGTATGACGATACTAGCGATCAATCAGGAGCTGAACGATTCGTAAGCGCTGTAAATGGAGGAGGAATTGCTTCCTTTACTACAACACGAGTAGTGTATACAAACTCAACTGTTAGCTCCAGTAATAACTTTGGTTTGAATCTGGCTCTTTCCCAAAGAATGTCCGAAAGGAAATCGGATGGTACTCCCAAGCGCTTAGGAGATATTATGAGGGAAACCAAAAACACCATTATAGGAAATGGCAATTCCCGGGTTGGTGCTTCAACTAATAGCAAGAAATTCGTTTTAATTGGTGATCCGGCTACAATATTCAAACTTCCATCTCAAAAAGCAGTTATCACTTCAATCAATGGTACAGATGTCCTCGATCAGGATACCACTATCTCGCTGCGTGCTTTAGATCAAGTTACTATATCAGGCAGAATTGAAAACAGTAGTAATCAACTTGATAACTCGTACAATGGAAAGGTTGTTTTATCAGTATTTGACGCACGTCGTTCGGTAAGTCTTCCTGACCGTGAGTGGAATTGTGTACTCAATGGGGATTGTACTTATGATGTAGAAACCAATCTACTTTTTAAAGGTACTGTGACCGTTGAGAATGGTCAGTTTTCACAGATATTTATAATACCAAAAGATATCAGCTCTTCAACTGAAAATGGCAGAATTGTTTTATATGCTCAAGGATCTTCTGCTTACGCCGGCGGAGCTTTTACTGATATTACTTTTGATGGCATAAATCCGGACGCTGTCAATGATGGAAACGGACCTTCCATGAATATTTATTTGAACGATGAAAAATTTGTAAACGGAAATTTAGTCAGCGATTCACCTAAACTGATCGTTGAACTTCAGGATAATTCAGGAATTAACACTACAGGAACAGGAGTTGGACATGAAATAATTGCTACTATCGATACAAAGCCTACACAAACATTTATCCTCAATGAATTTTATGAGGGAAATTTAAATGATTTCACTGGAGGGCGTATCGAGTTTCCTCTGGATCAATTACCGGAGGGTAGTTACTCGCTGAAAGTTCGGGCATGGGATGTACATAATAATCCAAACGAAAAAGAAATCTTTTTCGAAGTTGCTCCCAAAAATGAACTCTCGATTCGGAATATTTACAATTATCCGAATCCAATGAATTCAAAAACTCAGTTTACGTTCGAACATAATCAGCCGGGCAATCCGTTAGACGTGTCTATAAAAATATACACACTTAGCGGAAAGCCGGTACAATACATTAAGCAAGAATCACTTATTACATCTAATTCTTATGCCAATATTCCATGGAATGGCCGTGACAGGGATAATGATCGCCTGGGCAACGGTACTTATATTTATGTGCTTCGGGTTACAGCAGAAACCCCGGAAGGAAAACAATCAATCGAAAAAATCGAAAAGCTCGTAATCTTAAGATAGTGAGCATTAAAAATCATTTTAATACGTTATATTTATCCAAACACTTTGTATGATATGAACAGGAATTTATTATTACTCATTACGAGTTTCTTTATACTTTTTTCAACCACAACTATTAAGGCTCAGGTTGGTATTACAGGAGTACCCTTTTTACAAATCGAAGCTGATTCCAGAGGTGCCGGCATGGGGAACACCGGTGTAGCACTTGCGGATAATGCAGCAGCTTTGTTTTGGAATCCCGCCGGTCTTGCCTATCAAAAAGATAATCAAGCCAGTTTCACGCATTCAAACTGGTTAGCAAATTTTGGAGTAAACGATTTGTTCTATGATTATCTGGTGGTTAAACAGTACGTAGAAGGTATTGGAACCATAGGTGGGCATATTACTTTCCTTAATCTTGGTGAACAGCTTAATACTACTGAGGGTGGTGAAGAAGGAGCCAGATTCAATAGTTATGAGTTTGCAATCGGTTTGTCTTACGGAACAGAAGTAAGTAAGAATTTAGCCCTTGGTGGAGGAGCAAGACTTATATACTCAAGTTTAGCAAGCGGAATTCAAGTTGGAGGTCAAAAAATTAACCCAGGATCAAGTGTTGGTATAGATATTTCAGCACTTTATAAAACAGATCCTTTCGATTTTGGTTCTTCTGACGCTATTGCCAGTTTTGGAATAAATCTCTCTAATCTAGGACCGGGAATTCAGTACTCTGATAATGCTCAAAAAGATCCTCTTCCAACTGTTTTACGATTTGGTCCCGCAATAAATTTCGGGCTGGATGAAGACAGAATCAACGAACTTACTGTTGCTGTAGACATTACTAAGATCATGGCTCGCCAGGAAGCAATTGTAACAGAAGATGATACAACCTTCCGTGCAGTTGCTCCTCTGAAAGCTTTAATAGAATCTTGGGGTACATATCGTCCATTTGATCCCAATACGGGAACCAGAACCAGCGTAAGTTTGATGGAACAGTTTATGATTGGAGCAGGTCTAGAATATTGGTACGATCGTAAGTTCGCCATTCGGGGAGGCTATTATTATGAATCTCCTGATAATGGTGACAGAGAATTTATTACCTTTGGTGCTGGCCTGAGGTATAATCAATTTGGTGTGGATTTCAGTTATATAAAAACACTTGAATCCCAAAGTCCTCTGGCAAACACTTTACGCTTTAGTATTCTCCTGAACTATTAAAATACATGCCGGTTTCTAATTTTTTTCTTAAAAAGAGCGTGTTAATTGTAAGCATGCTCTTTTTATTTTCATTACAGACTTCAGCTCAAAAAATAGTTCCGAAAAAGAGCCATTCGATTTCTATGGTTGATGATGCGGTCTATTCTGTACCAACAACCGGCACGCTTGATATAGTTGCTATCATGGTCGAGTTCCAGCCTGATGAAAACGACCTTACCTCCGGAACCGGTGTTTTTGAAGGCGGCCTTCCCTATCTGGTAAACGATCCCACTAATATTGATCCTTTGCCACATAACAGATCATATTTTGAAGCTCACCTCGAATTCGCAAGAAATTACTTTGAACAATCTTCCGATAATCAACTTACTCTCAACTACAGGGTGCTTCCTGATGTTTATCGTCTAGACAAAGAAATGAAGGAATATTCCCCTACCGGAAAAACTTTTACCAATGAAAAATTAGCTCAATTTATTGTTGATTCCTGGACAAAAGTTGAAGAAAATGGTGGCTTTGATGCCACAGGACTTGATCCGGAAAATACTGCTTTTATAATTTTTCATGCTGGAATTGGCCGCGATATAGAACTTGTTGGTACCAGCTTAGACATCACTCCTCAAGATATTCCTTCAATTACGTTGAAAAAGAATGATCTGGCTGAACTTTTAAATCAACCTTCTTTTGACGGCATTTCAATAAATAACGGAGCTTTCAGAGTTACTAATTCCTTAATTATCCCTAGAACAGAATCCAGACGAGGGTTAGATATTCAGGATACTGAATTTGTTTTTCCTCTTTCAATAAATGGTTTACTTTGTGCTTCAATCGGTAGTCATTTGGGGCTTCCTGATCTTTTTAATACTGAAACCGGTGATTCCGGCATTGGCCGTTTTGGCTTGATGGATGGAGCCAGCTTTTTTGCGTATCAAGGACTTTTTCCTCCTGAACCATCAGCTTGGGAAAAAACTTTTTTAGGCTGGACTACTCCGTTCGAAATCACGACCCAAACAACAGGCGAGATATCACTTACAGCATCAAGTTCAAACGACCTTAGTAACATTGCTCAGTTCAATCTCTCATCCTCTGAATATTTCCTTCTGGAAAACAGATACAGAGATATTGGAAATGATGGAGTTACTTTAACAATCAGAAAGAATGATGGAAGCGAAGTTCAACAAACCTTCACAAATGACAATGATACATTCGTCTTCCAGGGTTCAGATTTTGATGATTTATTTGAGCAAGGCGTTATTATTGATGTGAGCGATTTTGACTGGAGCTTACCTGGAGGTTTAGATATTGGACCTGACGACAAAGAAGGAACTGCAGATGATCGGGAATTGAATGGCGGAATTTTGATCTGGCACATTGACGAATCTGTTATAAACAAGAAAATATCTCAAAACTCAGGAGTAAACAGCAACCCTGATCGCAGAGGTGTGGATCTGGAAGAAGCTGAAGGTTCGCAGGATATTGGCAAACCGCTGGATGGTGCTTTAGATAACAGTGCTGCTTTCGGGATCCCATTTGATTTCTGGTGGAGTGGTAACAATTTTACTGTTGTCAATCAGGGTAGTCAGGTTTCTCTTTATGAAAATCAATTTACCCCCAAGACTTTTCCTGATACAGACAGCAACTCAGGAGGAAAGACATTTGTACGTTTTTATGATTTTTCTGATAACCTTCCAACTGCTACCTTTAAAATTGAGGCGTTTACTGATTCCGAATTTGATTACACTGAAGTACTTTCAATCAAGCAAAACGAAGAAAATTATTACACTGTTTCTAATTCTTATCATGACTTCTTTCCCCTTTCCATGGGGTTGTATACTTCCGGACCAGATAGCTTTCTTGTAATTCCGAAAAATGAAAACATTGATGCGGTCAGAATTGGCGAGCAGTCAAATACTATTTATGAATTTAATTCTTCAAGTAATCAACAGCCATTTCTTGGGAATGAATTCGTAACAGCACTTAATCCTGTAACAGCTTCTAATTTTTTGGTAACTGCTTTTGAATGGAATCAGGGAACAGAAACATTCAATGAAATCTGGCAAGTTGATACGACAGCCAATAAAGCTTTCATTAGCTCACAAACAGGTGATTCACTTTTTCTGGACTTCACTTCTGTAGCTCTGGATCCTGTCACCGGTAATAATCTTCCGAAACAATCTCCTATCGGTTTCAGGTCTGAGATTTTCAACAATGGCAATGCATTGATAAACGGTCAAACGGTTTCTTTTCAAAGAAGTACAATTATAGATTTTTTGTCTGCTTCAACCAATCGACTATATTCAGGTCTTATAAAAGGTGAAGAGCAAAATGTATATTATATTTTTGAAGATGATGCTTTCATACTAGCTGATCCCTCAAAAACAGATCCCTTCACAACAATTTTTTCTGAATATGCATCAGAATGGCCTGCAATAAGTAAGAATTTTGAAATACTTCGTGTCGATAAAACGAATAATCTTTTGATCGGTTATAACAGAAACGGAGCCATCCTAAATAATATGCCCGTAGATGCACCTGAAAATGTGAAATTTACCGGAACCCCACTTTTGGCTGACATTACCGGAGATAATATTCAGGATATTCTTATAGTTGGTCAGGATGAATTCTCTCTAAATATTTATGGATACCAAAAAGATGGCACGCCACTTGAAGGATTTCCCTTGTTTGTTGGCGAAGTAACTGACCAGAATTTTCAACCTATTCATCCGGCCTTTATTGGGAATACCCTTTATGCCGTAAGCCATATAGGTGATATAAAAGCCTGGAAATTTAATGATTTCACTTCTTCAGAATGGCCTTCTCGCTACGGCAGGAATTCTTTTAATAAAGTTTCTGCTGAAATTAATTCGAATACCCCTCAAAATGAGGATTCTTCTTTTAATATCCTGAATAAAAAAGAAACATATAACTGGCCTAACCCTGCTGATCAGGAAACCAATTTAAGATTTCAGGTTGAGCAGGCCGGACAAGTAGAGGTTAATATAATTACTCAAAGCGGAAGGCTTGTTTATAAAGATGTTTTACAGGTAAACGGAGGCTCTCCGGAAGAAATATCAATAAATACATCCGGGTGGGGAAGCGGTGTTTATTTCGCAATGGTGAAAGCCACTGTTAACGGAAATTCAGAATCTAAACTCGTTAAAATAGCGGTGGCTCATTAATGAAAAAGGTTCTGTCCATAATAATCTTGTTCTTTTCTCTCGGAATTCACTCTGTATATTCTCAGACCAGCCCACTTTATTACGATTATTCTCACAACCATCTGGAATGGTTTACTATTGAAAGCGATCATTTTCTAATTCACTTTCAGGAAGGAAACAGCCGGTCTGCAAAAGTAACTGCCCGAATCGCAGAAGAGATCTATACACCCATTACAGAGTTATATCAGCTTGAACCTGATCAGAAAGTAAGTATCGTGCTTAAAGACAGGGATGATTATTCTAACGGAGCAGCTTATTTTTTTGATAATAAGATCGATATATGGCTTCCGGCTTTAGATTCTCCACTTCGTGGAACTCATAACTGGCTACGAAACGTAATTACACATGAATTTACTCATATCGTTCAAATACAGAAAGCCATCAAAGGGAAGCGTAAATATCCCATTTCGTACATTCAGTGGTTAAGTTATGAAGATGTTCGAAGACCGGACGTGTTATATGGTTTTCCGAATGGAATTGCCACCCTCCCCTTTGCTACTATCAATGTTCCTGCGTGGTTGGCCGAAGGTACAGCTCAATATCAACGGCAAGGTTTACTTTATGAAACATGGGATTCGCACCGTGATATGATTTTGCGCACAAGAATTTTATCTGATACCTACTTCAGTCTGGAAGAAATGGGCACTTTCTCTTCTAAAACCAGTATTGAAAGGGAGACAGTTTACAATCAGGGGTTTGCTTTTGTGATCTATCTGGTAGACCGCTTTGGAGAAGAAGTAATCAGAGAAATATCAGCTGCACTTGCACAAAGAGGAGTATTTAATGTAGCCGAAGCCATTGAAATTGCAACAGGAATACCCGGCAAATTGGTCTTTCAGGATTGGATAGCTGATCGAAAGCAATTCTATTCAAAAGCTATTGAAGGTTTAAACACCACCAAAAGTGACTATGTTGAAAAAGAGGGTTTCTTCAATTTTTATCCTAAAGTATCACCTGATGGAAACTCAGTAGCATACCTGTCTAATAAAGGCAGAGATTATAGCCTGGCTTCACTTTATCTAAAAAATAAAAATGGAACTAAGGAAATAGCTCAGGTTTCAAATCAGCTTTTTGATCAACATCAGCAACATACATCAGCAACTGAAAAGCCTTTGATCATATTCCTTGCTACCTCATATTCTTTCTCTGCTGATGGCAAAAACATAGCTTACTCCGTTAACAAAGCTACCAGGTATGGGGAATCATATCGTGATATTTTTATTTATGACTTGGAAACTGAGGAACACATCAAGCTTACTAACGGAGCTAGAATAGAATCACCTGCATGGAACCCTGATGGAGCTGATATTGCAGCTATACAGTATAACAAGGGAACACAGAATCTGATACTTTTAGATCCTGAATCAAGTGAAACAATTCGTCTGACTTCTTATCAAAACGGCGAAACTTTGTATACACCTGTTTGGAGTCCGGACGGAAACGCTATCTACTTTGCATATGCCGACCGGGGCAATCGTTCTATCCTTAAGTATAGTTTAACAACAAAAACTGTTGAACCGGTCATAGCTAATGAATTCATTGATTCCCGGGACCCTTTTATTTCTAAGGACGGGAAAAATATATTTTACTCAAGTGATGAAAACGGAATATTCAATATCCACAAAATGGATATTGAAACCGGAGTTTCGGAACAGGTTACAAATGTAGTCGGTGGTGCTTTTATGCCGTTCAAAGACAATAGCGGAAACCTGTACTATTCTGAGTATGAAGCTGATGGATATAAGATCAAAAAGCATCTGCTCGATTCCATGAAAAGAGAACTCAGAACTTACAATCCCATATATTCTGAAACTGAATCTTTTCCGGTTACAGATTCTTTTACTCAGTTAAATAACTTTGATGATAGAGATCTTACTGAATTCACTCCTTCAGAACATGCTGTCGCAGATACGGGTTCTTATAAATTCGAAATGAGTACAATTGGAGCAGAAGATGACTATTCTTACCGTGAATATGATGACACTTTTACGGACTTTTCATTTTTTCCGATAATCCGTTTCGATAACTATTCAAAATTAAATGGTAGTAACGGTTCTCTCATTAAAAACGGAAAGTTTGGCAAACTTGGTGAAAACCTTCTTCGTGATGTTAAACCGGGTGTCTATTTTGCTTCTCGGGATGTGTTAGACAAGTTAAGTATTTTTGGGGGAGCGATGCTTGGTGTCGGTTCTCTTCCGGCAGAAAGCATCGGAGGTTTTTTTAAGCCAGACCGTCTTTTTGAATTGGACCGGGATCTTTTTCTGATCGCAGAATACCGTGGACTCCCCTTTATTAAAAGAAGCTGGTCTCCTACTGTTTCTCTTGAACTTTATAATCTACGGAGAAATGTCAAAGACGGTTTACAAATTGAAGAGTTTCCATGTACTTCCTGTGCTCAAAAAGATACCGTAAACGTTGATATTGCTTATCAGATATGGGAAGCCAACCTGTTCTTCAGAAGTAAGCTTAGTCGGCGTTCTTTGCTTGAATTTGGAATTGGTTATAGTCCATACAGAGTTGAAACGGATAATTTTTATTCTAACGAGTTGCAGGCCTTTATAACAGGTTCGTCTTCAGAGTACTTTAAAGGAACTACTTTATCAGCTGCTTATACAGTCGATTATTATGAGTTCACTACAGATGCTGACATTGCACCTATCGGTTTAAAGGGCTATCTGCGCTATCAATACCAGCCCGGTAAATTACTGGAAGAATATGATATTGAAGACGGCTCGTTGGTTCCAATATTCAAAACTTCAAAAAATCATTCTACAGAGTTTCATGTACGATATGGATTCAAGCTAGCTTCCGGTCAGGCACTACAAGCCAGAGCAAGAGGCTTTGCTTATTTCAATAACCCGAATGATTCTTTTTACACTGATTATATTGGTGGGTTTCTTGGCATGCGAAGTTATCCCTACTTCGCATTAGGTGGAGACAGAACTGCGTTTACAAGTCTCTCATATTTTGCACCAATCTTTAAAAATATTACCAAGCAAGCAGGACCTTATACCCTTGATAAGCTGTATGCCAGAATATTTTTTGAAGCCGGAAATGCATGGAATTCACCTTTTGGAACAAGTAATTCGCTAAAAACGGGTATTGGTACAGAACTCAGATTAGCGATGAATGGATATTATCTATTTCCCTTAAAGCTTTTTGTAAGTGCTTCATATGGATTCAATGAATTTCAACTGACTCTCCCTGATGAATTTGTTACAGGAACAGGAAATAATACTGTTACTTATGGCCGTGAACTCCTGTTCCATTTTGGATTAACTTTTGATTTCGAACTGCTATGAAAAATCTGATTTTAATATTGTTTACTTCAGCCATGTTCTCGAGTGTTAACCTCGCTCAGTTGAAATCCGACCTTGCCGGCAATATTGTAATAGTTAAAGAACCTTCTGTTTCAAAAAATATTTCTATCAGTGATTTTTCATTTCAACCAACTTCTGAAGGATTCAGAGGTACATTGCAGACGCAATCAGGAATTGCATTCTTATCGTCTGCTATATTGCCCGGCTCTGCACAAGCTGCTAACGGAAAGTGGGTACGAGCTGGAATTTATCTGGCTACTGAGGCTTTCAGTATTTTCTATTACATAAACCGAAACAATGTAGCCAAAGATCAGGAACGAGCTTATGAAGCTTTCACACACAAAGAATGGAGTGTAGTTGCTTATTCAGAATGGTTAATTGGATATTATGATAATAACGGACTGGATCATTCCAGATTAGAAGAACTCCGAACGATGGTAAATGCAGTCGATCCTGATTTTACTGACACCAGAAATGATTGGGATAAAATTAACATCAGACTTCTCCAGCAAATTGAAAGAGATACACCTTTAATTTGTGCTAACTGTGGAAGTGGTGATTTTTCTCATGTTTTACCGGCATATGGATCTCAACAATACTACGAATTAATTAGCAAATACTATCAGTTTGAAGGTGGATGGTCTGATTTTTATACTGAAAATGTAGCTGTAAATAATCCCGATTATAATTATCTCTACGATAATGAAGGCGACCTTGCTTCTCCGTTATTTTTACTTGGTGCTGAACGAGCCGACCGTTTTAATAATAATTATCGCCGGGCAGGGAACATTTTGAATCTTCTGGTGATAAACCATGTAGTTTCAGCCTTTGATGCACTCTTTTCTGTAAAACTGAAAAATGCCAGAGTACAAGCTTCGGCTGATATGATGCGAGCTGATTCATTTTCACTAACCTTACACTTTTAACATCGTCTGTAATGCCGTACTTTTGGAATATGCTCAAACGGATATTCACAAGTAAGAAATTCTATTTTTCCATTCTGGGAATCGTTCTATTCGGCTCACTTTTTCTTCTCTTTTTTGATAAAGTGATTATGCCTGGTTATACGAACTACTATGAAGGGTTAACTGTACCGGATCTAACAAGAATCACTCTTGAAGAAGCTGAACAAGAATTAACCAGCATTGGTCTCAGGTATGAAGTTGCTGATAGACGCGCTAACTCTGCATTCCCGGCAAACTATGTGATTGACCAACAACCTGCTGCCAATACTATTGTTAAGCCAAACCGAAAAATTTACCTCACAGTTAATACAGAAGTAAAACCTGTAGTTGTGGTTCCGAATGTGGTAAGTCTTTCCATTCGAAATGCTCAAATTCAATTACAAAACTACGGCCTTGAAGTAGGATCTACCAGTTACGAATCTTCCCGATTCAAAAATGTGATCTTGCGTCAATCAATCCCCCAAGGTGATACGGTTGCTAAAGGGACAACTATTGATCTTGTTGTAAGTGATGGTTTGGGTAATAAGATTGTAACTATACCTGAAATTATTGGGTTAAGACTTCCACAAGCTCAATTAAAGCTTCGTGAAGCAGGACTCAGATTAGGTGAAATACGATTTCGTCCGATTAAAGATGTTACCCCGAATACGGTTCTGGAATACACGCCAAACGTAGCGGAAATTATTGAAGGAGAAACTATAGATCTGGTTATTTCTGAGCGTTTTGAAGCTATTGAACCTGATGAAGGTGGAGTAGTAAATATTGACTCTACCGGTACTCCAATCCCAAAAAAACTTCCACAACCAAATAAAAAAGACTAATGGATTTTCAACTTCCCATCCTGGCACCATCAATTCTGGCAGCAGATTTCACTCAACTTGGAAGTGATATTAAAGACTGTGTAGATGGCGGAGTAACTTGGATTCACTGTGATATCATGGATGGTCATTTTGTACCAAATATCAGTTACGGACCCAGTATCGTGAAAGCCGCAAAAAAATCTGCTCCTGAAGCTTTTATGGATGTTCATTTAATGATTGAAGATCCCGATAAATTCGTGGATGATTACGTGCAAGCCGGAGCTGATCTTATCTCAGTTCATTATGAAGCCTGCCCTCATTTACACCGATCCATTCAAAACATAAAGAAGCATGGAATTATGGCCGGAGTGGTTGTAAATCCAGCTACCTCTTTATTCAATATCGAACCCATTCTTGAATATGTTGATCTGGTTTTGATCATGAGTGTAAATCCGGGCTTTGGTGGACAAAGTTTTATTGAATCCAGCTATGAAAAACTTCAGGAACTTGCTGATCTTCGAGATGCAGGTGGTCATGGTTTTTTAATTGAAATAGATGGTGGAGTCTCTCTAAAGAATATCGAAAAAGTAGCTGAAGCCGGAGCTGATGTGCTAGTGGCGGGCAGTAGTGTTTTTAAAGCTGACGATATTACAGCCAGAGTTAATGAGTTGATGGGTAAGCTTGAAAGCTGATAGCGAGCTTTATTTTTCTTATCTTTACTGCTTAATTCTAACTCAATTCAAAGTTCCATCGAAGACGAACGTACCCTCTTAGAACAAGTCGTGGATATTTCCGGCTCCGACCCGGTTTCACTATTCGGATTGCACGATAAAAATATTCAGATTCTGGATAGATCATTCCCGGAAGTAAAGATCAATGCCCGCGGTAATCGTGTTAAAGTAATTGGCTCCAGCGAGGAAGTTGACCTGGTAAAGAATATCATTGAAGGCATGATAGGTGTTGCTGATCGCAAGGGCTCTGTTTCTGAAAACGAGGTTAAAACACTGATCACTCTTAAATCAGGTGAAAGAAAAGCCAGAACTCCTCTTCCTAAAAACATCAAGGAAGGCGACCTGATCCTTTATACTTATGATGGGATTCCTGTTCATGCCAAAACTCCCGGACAGAAAAGAATCGTTACCACATCAAACCAGAGTGATATCCTTTTTTCAATTGGTCCTGCCGGAACCGGAAAAACTTACACTTCTGTTGCTCTTGCAGTAAAAGCGATGAAGGAACAACGAGTAAAAAAGATCATCCTTGCAAGACCTGCTGTTGAAGCCGGAGAAAGTTTAGGTTTTTTACCCGGCGACCTTAAGGAAAAGATCGATCCTTATCTTCGCCCACTTTATGATGCTTTGGAGGACATGATCGAGCCCGATAAACTCGATTATTATCTCACCAAGAATATGATCGAAATTGCCCCACTGGCGTATATGCGAGGTAGAACCTTGAACAATGCATTTGTGATCCTGGATGAAGCTCAAAATGCGACTAATGCTCAAATGAAGATGTTCCTGACCAGAATTGGATTTAATAGTCGTGCGATCATTACCGGAGATGTTACCCAAACCGATCTTCCCAGAAAACAAGAGTCAGGTTTGATCACAGTTCAGGATATTTTAAAAGATGTGGACGGAATTGATTTCGTATATCTGAGTGAAGAAGATGTTGTACGCCATAAGCTGGTGAAGGATATTATCAACGCCTACGAAAAGTTTGAATCTTAGGAGTTATTGGTTACTAGTGATTGAGTGATTAGTTTAAATCATATATGAAAAATAAAATCAATACGTACGCAGCTGCACTTTATGAAGGTACTTTCTCGGTAGGATTAGATAAAAAATTCAATCGGATCTCAAGAGATGATAAACCTGCTAAAGGTGCACTCAAAATTTCTTTGAATCCCTTTTTGATTTCTACTCCGGATAAAAAATTTCTTTTTGATTGCGGAATCGGAGTATTTGGAGAAGACACCGGACCTCATGTTATTCGTGAAAACCTTGAAGCACATGATCTGACCGAGTTTGATATCACAGATGTCGTTTGCAGCCACTTGCATTATGATCACATCGGTGGACTGGCACACAAAGAGAATGGATATTGGGAGCTCACTTTTCCTGAAGCTAAGATCTGGGTTTCAAAAAAGGGCTGGGAAAAGGTGATGAACAAAGAAGTGTATTACGATGAAGAAAAAACGGAATTCGTTTCTTTTATAGATGCTAAAGCTGATCTTCACTTTTTAGATGCAGAAGATGAAGCTTATCCGGAATTAAAAGTGGAAAAGATCGGCGGGCATACAGAATTTCATCAGGTTCTTCTTTTTAATGATGGAGAGAATAAGTTTATGCAAGCCGGTGATGTGATCGCTACCCGAAGTCAGGTAAACCGAAAATTTGCTGCAAAATACGATTTTGATCCTAAAACAAGTCAACAGCAACGCGAACGATTGGCAAAACTGGCTTTTGATGAAGGTTATACTATTTTAGGCTACCATGACGACAGCACTCCAATTATTAAACTTACCGGTCACGACGATAAAACCGGTTACATTACTGAAGCGATAGATTCTTATGTCCCTGCCTGATCATATTTTTGAAATTAAAGACTTTCTTGTTGAAAAGGGATTTCCCGATAAGATCGAAGCCGTAGTAATATTAGGCTCCGGACTTGGGGATTTTGGTGATGAAATTCAGAATCAAACGGTTATTTCATATTCAGAAATTCCAAACTTTCCGCAATCTACTGTGCAAGGGCATTCCGGAGCCTTGATATTTGGCGAAGTGGAAGGAAAAACAACCTTAGCATTTTCCGGCCGATTCCATTTCTACGAAGGATACGGATTTGATAAAACGGTTATTCCTGTTCATCTGGCTTATGCATTTGATGCCGATAAACTACTTGTCTCCAATGCCGCCGGTGGCATTAATCTCGATTTCAGAGTTGGTGATCTCATGGTGATCGAAGATATCATTAAACAGAATATGGATTTGAAAGCAGCACCTTCTTCTAAAAAGTGGTCGCTTGACCTTTATCCGGTTGCAGATCGGGTTCAACAAATAGCTTATGATGTCGGGGTAGCTACGAAGCGAGGAACCTATCTTTATGTGAAAGGACCTAACTACGAAACCAAAGCAGAGATCAAAGCCTACCGAATGATTGGTGGAGATTCAGTTGGAATGAGTACCGCTCCCGAATTGATGGAAGCTGCCCGACTTGGAATTAGATCAGCTGCTGTCTCACTAATTACTAATGCGGCTGCCGGAGTAACCGATCAAAAACTGGATCACGCCGAAGTAAAAGAAGCCGCCGAAATGAAAAAAGATGAATTTGCGGAGTTGGTGAAGGGGTTGGTTAGGGAGTTTTAGAAGTTTCTACTTAAATGGATAGCTCAATAAATATAGAAGACATATTCAGTTTATTATTTTTTGTCACGCTTTTTGTTGCGATTGCTGAAACCTTGCTAATCACTTTTTGGAATAGATTTTATTTTCAACTAGGGATTCCAATTCTTAAATATAGTGCTAAGTGCAAATCTATCTCATTTGGAATTACAGAGGCAAGACTTAACAAAATTGATGATGATAAGAGCCTTGCTAAAATTGGATTTAGAAACTATTCGGCCAATGTATTTATGTTTTGTGAATCCTATTTTTCAAATAGTAAAAATGCTAGGGGTGGCTACACTCTTTTAATGCGCGGCATGCTATATATTGATGAAGAAGATTCTCAAGTCACAGTTTATGGGATACTGAATTCGTACCCTATTTTGTTTCTTGCTTTATCTGGTTTTTATGCCTTCTCGGAACAGTCCTTTGTGATATTACTATTCCTGTCCGTGCTAGTTTTTGAAATCATAATCTATTTCGTTCAACTCAAAAGGTATAAAAGCACTGCCAGAAGGGTAGCTTCTATTATAGATCAAACGTAGTCCTAAGATTCCTGTTTAACGAAAGATCGATTTTGATTAAAAATCAATCTGGCAATAAAGTTTACACCCTACAGATCCTGAATCAAGTTCAGGATGACTAATAGCAAAGATTGACTAATATTATTCGTCATGCTGAACAACGAACGAAGTGAGTGTGATTCAGCATCTGTAACGAGCTACCCTCTCAAAATAGGATACCAATCGATCAGTTCAGGATTCGATTTCTTAATTAATTCCCATTTCCAATCTTTTCTCCAAGCTTTAAGCTGCTTCTCACGAGCGATTGCATCAGATATTGAATCAAATTCTTCTACATATAAAAGAATAGTGAGTTTATATTTCGAAGTAAATTTTGACCCTTCTCCCTGCTTGTGATTCTAAACTCTTTGGTTCAGATTTGAAGTTACTCCGATATAAAGGGTTGTTCTTTGAATATTGCTTAGAATGTAAATATAACCCTTGCCCATATTTTGTAAGACAGGTAAAGGTGTAATTCCTTACAAAAGTTTTCTTGTTTAAAATCCTGACGATTTCAGAAAAAGATTTCACCTACACCGACCTTTAGAATTATTGACGTAGCAAGAACGTAATGAAATCGACGGCTCCGAAGGAGCAATCATTACACTCAGGCTGATTCTTGAATATGTATCGAATGAAAGAAGACCTTTTGTAATGATTAGTCGATGCAATGGAGTTCGCGCCAATAATTCTTGTCGGGAGTTTTTGGTACTGAAGCCTGTGCTGAGGAAGCTCAGTATCGGCACAAAAGTACATCAACAAAGTAACTGAATCCTGTAAACACACTTAGATTAGAATAGGATACCTACTTTTGTCTTGATACAAAAGTAGCAAAAGATCAAGCCGAAGTATTTAAGCCGGGTTCACTGATCCTGCGCTGAATAAACCTAAAGGTCTTCGTTCATTCTGAGAAAACTAGTACAATCCTCACCTGAAAGGATTATTTCTGCTTCGCAGACGCATCCGGATCACGCTCTCTTTTCCGTCTTAAATACTAAGGGCGAATTTTTCTAGGATTATCACTATTAAACTGTCAGCGAATTAGCTAACATCTATAATGATGACGACTAACTTAGTATGAGTATTATTCCTCGTCATGCTGAACAGCGAACGAAGTGAGTGTAATTCAGTATCTGTAGTGAGCTATTTTTTAGTGAAGCAAAACCATAACCCTCGTTGATTGCACAAATCCCAATCTCAATGACACCCCTCGGAAAGTCCAAAGAACTGTTTGGACTTTCATCTCCCCTCAAGGGGAGAATCTTGCGGTCATTAAGAATATTCAAAATTTGATTCTAAAACCTTTCGGATTTAAATAACTCTTCCAGAGTTAACCTTTCTGAAATTTAAATACTATCTCTTTCCAACTCTGGAAGAGTTCGGACAAGAACTACTTCAACATTCAATATTAAAAACTCCCCCACCCTCTCCCACTGCTCTTCTTAAAACACTAAAACAGCCTTTGAAATGAATGTGGAAAACTTTTTCAACATTCATAAACAAATTTCTTGACACATATTATATTTTTAGGGTACATTGTGGGGTGATGTGGGAGATAGTGGGGACTACTTCTGAATCACATAATTTAGCAATCTTCAATACCTCTGAGGGAATCGTGCCTAGTTTTAAAGGACAATACGAGCATTCTATAGACGATAAAGGTCGTGTAGCCTTCCCTGCCAAACTACGTAAAAATCTCAGTCCAGACGCACAAGAAAAGTTCACGATCGTACGCGGTCAATCTGAAGAATGCCTATATCTATACCCCGAAAATGAATGGCAAGCTGTGGAAAAGAAACTTTCTACCGTAAATTCCTTCAGTAAAAAAGGCCGTTTAGTTAAAAGATATTTACTCCGTTTTGCTGAAGATCTATCCCTCGACAAGCAAAACCGTATCGCCCTCCCCTCCGATCACATCAATTATTCTGCCATAGACTCTAAAGTGGTTTTTATCGGAATGGGTGAACATATAGAAATTTGGTCCCCAGCTAAATTAGAAGAAGCCGACGAGAATGTAAGCGCTGAATCAATAGAAGAAATCTTTGAGCAAGTGCTCGGCGGAGATCTCGAAAATGATGGTGATTGAGATGACTACATACCACGAGCATATTCCGGTAATGCTGCACGAATGTATGGAAGGCTTAATTACCGATGAAAACGCTATATATATAGATGCTACTCTTGGTGGCGGTGGACATTCAAAAGAAATTCTCGCTCGTCTTGGCGAAAAAGCTACACTTTATGGCATCGATCAGGATGATGAAGCTATTGCTGCAGCCACGGCTCGTATCGGCGAAGATGAACGATTTAAAACGATAAAAGGCAATTTCGGCTATCTGTCAACACTTCTACCTCCCCCTGTAAAAGGACAGGTAGCCGGAATCCTACTTGATCTTGGAGTTTCAACGCATCAGATCAAAGAAGCAGAACGTGGATTCAGTTTTCAGGAAGATGGTCCTCTTGATATGAGAATGGGGAATCTTTCAGGTGTTTCTGCTTATCAGGTAGTTAACAACTATGACTATGAAACACTTCGCGACGTGATCTTCCATTATGGTGAAGAGCGTGCTAGTCGACAGATCGCCAAAGAAATTATCAATAACAGACCTATTGAAACTACCGGTGAACTTGCAGCTATTGTAAAGGAATTAGTTCCTGCTAAATTTGCTGTTAAATCGCTGGCAAGAGTATTTCAGGGAATACGAATTGAAGTAAACCGTGAATTAGACGTTTTAAAAGACGTTCTAACTCAATCTTTAGAAGTTTTAAAGCCAGGCGGTCGTATTGTGGTGATGTCTTATCATTCTCTGGAAGATCGAATTGTTAAAAAATTCTTTAAAGCCGGAAATCTGGATGGAAAGCTCGAAAAAGATTTCTACGGCAACATAATTTCCCCACTAAAAGCTGTCAATCGACAGATCATAACCCCTTCACCCGAAGAGGTTGCTAAAAACCCCGCTGCCCGGAGCGCTAAACTCCGGATAGCTGAGAAAAACAGCGGAGGTAGTCAATGATCGTGCAATCCCCACTTAAAAAGCGCGAAACCCGACCTAACCTCCGTAAAGTTCCTTTACCTGACATAGAATCCCCATCTTCATCCCCAAAAGGAAAAAGATCTTCAGGTAAAAAAGCAGGAAAGTCGGTAAGAAAAACTATTCGGGATATTAAGCCCTGGAAAGTGATTCTTACAACTATTGCTATAGGTGTATTCGGATTTCTGTATCTGACTCATGTTTTTGCTACACAAAATTTGTTAGAAGAAGTCCAAAAACTCGAAAGCGACTACAATAAAGTGCGCAGTCAACATGATGCTTTAAAATTACAGTATGACCGCATGGTTGGTCCGGCTGAAATCTACGAGAAAGCAGAAAAAGCCGGTTTTATAAACGGTGGTCCTGCTGATAAACTGATTGAGGTTAAAAAGTAGATGACAGAAAGAACTTCCATATTAAGCAGGATGTTTTTGGTGTTCGGACTGTTGTTACTTATACCTTGTGTATTGGCTTTTCAATTAGTTCGCATTAATTATCTGGAAGGCGAAGAGTTGCGTTTACTTTGGAGTAAACAAGCGATCGATTCCATTCCTATCCCCGCACAACGTGGAAATATCTATGATGCTAACGGAACACTGCTTGCTACTAATGCTGCTAATTATCTGATCGCATTGGATCCTAAAGTTAAAGATGTGAATGGAAAGTCCGTTACACAGGAGCAGATCAACCAATTAGCAGTTACTTTAGCTAAGCAAACCAATCAGTCTGCATCTTACTTCAAGAAAAGAATTAGTGACGCTCCTTCACATTCTCAGTATATCATTCTTGCAAAGAACCTGTCTCCTGTTTCAAGAGATGCCGTTCGGGAATTAGATATTAAAGGAGTCATCATTGAGGAGAGTTTCAGTAGAAAATACACCTTTGGTTCTCTGGCCGCACATTCTTTAGGCTTTGTAAATCATAACATGGATGGCAAAACAGGTCTGGAAGCCTATTATGACACAGAACTGAAAGGTGAAAATGGAGTTCAGCAAGTTCGTCGTGACCCAAGAAATCAAATTTCCGCTTATGTAGGAGCTCCAAAGAAACTTCCGGAGAATGGTCATTCCATCCACACCACTATTGACTCCTACATTCAGGCTATTCTGGAAGATGAGCTAAAGAAAGGTGTGGAAAAGCATCTTGCTGAATACGGAACGGGAATTATTATAGACCCTAAGACCGGAGCCATTAAAGCAATGGCTAACTATCCGACTTATGACCCTAATTATCCGGGCAGTAACGAAAATGAAAACCGAAGAAATTTTGCCATTTCTGATATGGTGGAACCGGGTTCAACCTTTAAGCTGGTGACTGCAATCGCAGCAGTGGAGCAAAACAAGGTAGATTTTAATGAAATTTTTGAAACTCCTGAATCCGGCGAAGTAGAAATTCATGGATTAACTCTCCGTGATCACGACCCACTTGGAAATATGACTTTTCAGGAAGTCATTCAGAAATCTTCCAATGTGGCTACCGCTGAAATTGCCATGAGGTTAAAGCCTGAAGTTTTTTATCAATATGCCAGAAATCTGGGTTTTGGTGCTGAAACGAATATTGACCTTTCCGGTGAAGTAGCCGGAATTCTGAACAAACCATACGACTGGAGTTTGGTAAGCCTTCCATGGATGAGTCATGGATACGAAGTTTTAGCTACACCATTACAAGTAACTCAGGCTTATGCTGCTTTTGCTAATGAAGGAATGTTAATGCGTCCTTATCTGGTCGACAAAATTGAAGATCAAAATGGCAATGTTGTTTTGGATAACACTCCGGTTGAAATTCGTCGTGTAGCCAGAAAGAAAACACTTCAAAAAATACTTCCGATTTTTGAAAGCGTGGTAACAGATTCCGGAACCGGAGAATGGGCACAGATCGATGGATTGAGAATTGCCGGAAAAACAGGTACAGCTAAAAAAGTATATCAAGGGCGTTATTCTAATAAATATCTCGCCTCCTTTGTAGGGTTTTTCCCAACCGAAGACCCAAAGTATGTTTGCCTTATCATGTTGAATGAGCCAAAAACAAGTGGATATGGAGGCTTTACCGCAGGTCCTATTTTCAGAGAAACCGCAAAAAGAATTGCAGGTCTAGATAGTGATATACAACGAAGTATGTTGCCACAAGAAGAACCTGAATTTATCACAAAGGCTCCTTCTCTCATCGGTATCGGAAAAGAAGAAAGCGAAGAAATTCTTAAGAAATTTGGTATCCCTTATACCATTGAAGGGAAATCAGGGTATGTAGTTTCACAAAATATTGAACCCGGCAGCCCGCTTCCCGGAAAAAACGAAATTATTCTCACTTTATCGGAAACCTATTTACCTGTTGACAGTTCGAAGGTTAAAGAAGGCTTTGCAGAAGTTCCCGAACTTCGGGGAATGAGCATGCGTCAGGCAACCACCATTTTAGCGGAACTAGGATTAGATGTAAAAACTTACCGTTCCGGCACTGTTGAACGACAGTTTCCAAAAGCAGGTGACATGATGAGACTTGGCAGTTCTGTTACCATCCGCGGCAAAGCAAAATCACTTGAACTTGTAGCCATGGAGGATAGAGATTGAATACACGTGATCTCATAGAATTTATAAATCCTTTAAACACTTCCCGTTTTAAACCGGAAGGCGAAGTTGGTCCGCTTATTCAGGATTCACGTCAGGTTACAGAAGGCTCTGTCTTCATAGCCATACGAGGCACTGAAGTAGATGGACATATGTTTTTGGAAGATGCCATCCATCGCGGAGCAAAAGTTATTATCTGTGAAGAATCTTATTACACTGATGCTGAAGTTTGTGTGATTGAAGTTGAAAATACACGATCATTGATAGGACCTTTAGCTCAAAAAATGGCCGGAAACCCTGGAGATCAACTAAAGATCATTGGAATCACCGGCACAAACGGGAAAACCACAACTGCTACTTTAGTCTATCAAGCACTTACCAAACTCGGCGAGAAAGTTTCTCTTTTAGGAACTGTGGAAAAAAGGATCCTTACGGAATCATTAGATAGCAAATTAACTACTGCCGACCCAATAGAGCTTGCTGCCGATATGAAAAAGATGGTTGAAGCAGGTTCAGAATATTTAGTGATGGAAGTGTCTTCTCACGCTCTTCATCAAGCAAGAGTGGGAGGTTTTGATTTTAAAGTAGCAGCCTTCACTAATCTTTCGCAGGATCACCTCGATTATCATGAGACTATAGAAGAATATGCCGCTGCAAAAAAAATCCTTTTTGATGGATTGAAACCAGGATCATCTGCAATAATCAATATGGATGATTCTTATGGCTCTTTTATGGCTGATGGGATCTCCGCTCAAATTTCAGAACTTTCATTCGGAAAAAATGCCCAAGTCTTAAGCAATTCTGCACAAGGGCTAAAAATTTCGATCGATGGATCCGAGATATCTTCGTCATTGGTAGGACATTTCAATGCGTTTAATTTGGCTGAGGCTTTTATGATCTGTAATGAACTTTGTCATGACAAACAGAGAATTGCTTCAGCACTTTCATCTGTGCCGGGAGCTCCCGGAAGGATGGAATCTGTAAGTTTAGATTCAGAAACAGCTCTGCCGAAAGTTATTGTTGATTACGCACACACGCCTCATGCGCTTGAAAATGTTCTGAAAACATTATCAAAGTCTCGTATACCGAACCAATTTATTTACTGCGTTTTTGGTGCCGGCGGAGACAGAGATTCAGGCAAAAGACCGGAAATGGCAAAAGCAGCTTCAGAATTTGCTGATGAAATTATTGTAACCAGTGATAATCCAAGAACTGAAAACCCGGATCTGATCATCGCTGATATTTTGCAGGGATTTGAAAACACTGACAATGTTGTAACCATTACTTCCCGAAAAGAAGCTATTTTTAAAGCTATTGAGCTGGCTTCTTCAAATGATATCATTCTTATTGCCGGAAAAGGACATGAAGATTATCAGGAAATTGACGGAAAACGATATCCTTTTGACGACCGATTAGTTGCAAAAGAAGCTCTCGAACTTAAAGCCAAAGGAGGATTCTGATGTTATACGAATTATTCTCCTGGCTTGATACTGCATTTGACTTCCCGGGCGCCGGAGCATTTGAATATATTTCCACAAGAACGGGTTTGGCCGCTGTTACATCTGTGATCATAAGCCTGATCATAGGAAGAAGAATTATCAAATGGCTGAGCAACATGCAGCTTAAAGAAGTGATCCGTGAGGACATTGGCCTGGATCATCACCAAGCTAAAGCAGGCACCCCATCAATGGGGGGAGTTATTATTCTGCTTGCGGTGGTCATTCCTTCTATCCTGTTCATGAAAATGGACAGCGTGTATGCTTGGCTTATCGTTTTTGTAATAATTGCACTAGGGCTTGTTGGTTTTGTGGATGATTACATCAAAGTTGTGAAGAAAGACAAAAGTGGTCTGGCCGGACGATTTAAGATAGTTGGTCAAGTCGGAGTTGGAATTGTTGTAGGAGCTGTATTGTATTTCCATCCTGATTTTGCTGATGTGAATACGCTTTCAACAGTTCCTTTCCTCAAAAACGTGAATATTGATTACGCATTCTTTGGAGAAGACCTCGGCTGGATGATATTTATTCCTGTTGCTGTTTTTGTGATAACTGCGGTAAGCAATGCCACAAACCTAACAGATGGTTTGGACGGATTGGCTTCCGGCGTTTCTGCGATCTGCGGATTTGTTTTCGCAATTTTTGCTTATGTATCCGGAAGAACTGACTTATCTGGATATTTAGACATTATGTACTTACCGGGTGCAGGTGAACTCACTATTTTTTGCGCTGCATTGATCGGTGGTTGTATGGGATTTTTATGGTATAACACCAATCCGGCATCAGTATTTATGGGCGACACCGGTTCTTTGGCACTTGGTGGAGCTTTTGGAGCTTTGGGGCTGATGCTTCACAAAGAACTGCTTCTCCCCTTCATATGCGGTGTATTTTTCTTTGAAACGCTTTCTGTGATCATTCAAACTACCTACTTCAAGTATACTAAGAAGAAGTATGGCGTAGGAAAACGAGTGTTTTTAATGACCCCGATCCATCATCACTTTGAGAAAAAAGGATGGTCGGAACAAAAGATCGTAGTTCGATTCTGGATCATTACAGTGATGCTGGGAATTTTGAGCCTTCTAACATTGAAGATCAGATAATGAATGTAGCTAACAAACATATCGTTGTTATTGGTGCCGCCAGAAGTGGTATTGCTGCTGCTATTCTTCTTAAGACAAAAGGAGCTGATGTTTTTGTGTCTGATTATGGAATCATTAAAGAAGACTGGAAACAGAATCTTGTAAATGCCCAAATCGATTTTGAAGAAAGCGGACATTCGAACAAAGCAAAACAAGGTGACTTTGTAGTATTAAGCCCTGGGGTTCCAACAGAATCACCATTAGTTCAATTTTATCTGAATGAAGGGAAAAAAGTCTACTCAGAAATTGAAGCAGCAAGTTGGTTCACGGATGAAAGAATTATAGCAACTACCGGTAGCAATGGAAAAACTACCGTTACTAACTGGTTGGATCATGTTTGGAAAACAGCTAAAAGAGATCATTCTGTTTCAGGAAATATAGGAGTAGCTTTTTCAGATGTTGTTGATGGCTCAGGTGGCGACTTCATACTTGAGATCAGCAGCTTCCAACTGGATCATATTGACACATTCAAGCCAACAATAAGTTTGTTGCTGAATATCACTCCGGATCATTTAAACAGATACGGTAACAGTGTTGAAGCTTATGCTGCTTCAAAATTCAGAATTACAGAAAATCAGACGGACGAGGATTGGTTCATATTCAATTATGATGATCCGATCATAAAAAGCCATGTGGAATCGCTTCAGAAAAAAGAAGACGCTCCAAAATTATGGGCTTTTTCATACAACAATGAAGTGCCGGAAGGTGCTTTTGTACGCGACGAACATATCATCTTCAAATTCAACAACAAGGAAGAAACGCTTATGCCGGTTTATGAAGTAGGCCTTAGTGGAAATCACAACTTGAACAACGGATTAGCAACGGCTTTAGCTGCTCGTGCAGCTGAAATTAAAAACGAAGCTATTCGCGAAAGTCTTCAATCTTTCATGGGCGTTGAACATCGCCTTGAGAAAGTAAGAGATGTAGACGGCGTGAAATATGTGAACGACAGCAAAGCTACTAACGTAAATGCTGTTTGGTTTGCCTTAGACAGTGTTCAAGTTCCAATGACATTGATTCTAGGCGGGCGAGACAAAGGAAATGATTACAGCGAGATCGTTGATCAGATCAAAGAAAAGGTTCATACGATCATTGCAATTGGAGAATCAAAGGATCGGGTTGAAGATCAACTGGGTGAAGTGGTTCCTAATTTTGTAAAAGCTGAAAGTATGATGAAAGCAGTCCGTGCAGCTCAAAAAGTAGCAAAACGAGGAGAAGTTGTTTTGCTGAGTCCTGCATGCGCTTCATTCGATATGTTCGACGATTACGAACACAGAGGAAAAGTATTTAAAGAAGAAGTTTATAAGCTCTGAAGAGCTAAATGACAAAATCCAAAATTCAAATGACAAACAAATTTCAAATACCAAATTCTAGAAGCCTTACAGAAGTAGGTTATGGAATTTGCTATTTGAACATTGAAATTTACGAGTGATATACACGAGTCCACATAGCAACTTATCTAATATCATAGGCACCAGCCCTGAAGATATTGACAACCGTAAGCAAGGCAGCGATCGCTTTTTGCTGATGGCCGTTGTTGCGCTTATGATGTTCGGTGTACTGGCTGTGTATTCTTCAATAGCTTACTTCGCTGAATCTAAGTCTACAACTGCATTTACTTTGATCACAGGACATATCATAAAGCTTGGAATTGCTTTTGTTGTAATGCTGATCGTTTCGAAGATCAATTATCACACGTTGGCTAAATTCAGCCGTATTGGTATGGTAATAAGTTGGGTGCTTCTTGTAGCCGTTCTTATGTTTGGAACGGAACAATTTGGAGCCAAAAGATGGCTAAACCTTGGTGGGTTTACTTTCCAGCCGTCCACAGTAGCAACGGTAGCTCTTCTGCTTCATATCTGTGTACTTCTCTCAGAAAAACAGGATTACGTCAAAGACTTCAAAAGAAGCTTTATTCCTATTATGGTTTGGGTAAGCATTACGTGCGCATTGATTGGCGTTCAGGATTTCAGTAGTGCCGGAATTCTATTCGGAATTTGTCTGATCATTATGTTTATAGGCCGAGCCAGTACTTTGCAATTAGGAACTCTTGTATTGATCGGAGTATTTGGCGGGATGTTACTCCTGAATCAATCTGAGAATCGTCAAAGTAGGATTGATAATTACATCACACAGGTTAAAGATATTGAAAGTACTAAGATCCTTCAGGGGTCGGGATATCAGGCACAGCAGGCACATATTGCTATCGCTAAAGGAGAATTTTTTGGAGTGGGAATAGGTAAAAGTTCACAACGTGACTTCCTCCCTGCTCCTTACAACGATTTCATTTTCGCAATTATAGCAGAAGAGTACGGAATTTTTGGAGCTATGAGTTTGATACTCATTTTCACTCTTATTTTATTCCGTGGAGTGGTTTTCATTTCCAAAAATGCGGAAGACACTCTTGGTTCTCTTCTGGCAATTGGCTGTACACTCACTATCGTTTTATATGGATTTGTAAATGCCGCTGTAGCAAGTGGATTACTTCCGGTGACCGGACTTCCTATGCCGTTTGTAAGTTACGGTGGTACCAGTATGCTTTTTGCAGGATTGATGGTTGGAATCTTATTGAATATTTCGAAACATCATAAAGATCGGAGGACTATGTATTATGGATAATCCGAGAATCTTAATTGCTGCAGGCGGAACCGGTGGACATGTATATCCTGCCATTGCTATTGCTGATGCTATTAAAAACGAAAATGCTGACTCTGAGATCTTATTTGTGGGAACCAAAAATCATATGGAATGGAAAGCTGTTCCAAAAGCCGGCTATAAGATCAAAAGTGTTTGGATAAGTGGTTTTCACCGAAGACTTACTTTAAAGAACATGCTGTTCCCGTTAAAACTTGTGACAAGTATGGTTCAAAGTTTTGGAATAGTAAGCTCTTTCAAACCTCAGGTTATGGTTTCTTGTGGCGGATATGCCGCAGGACCGGTTGGCTGGGTTGCAGGAAAGCGTGGAGTGAAAGTAGTGATTCAGGAGCAAAACAGTTTCCCCGGAGTAACAAACCGAATGCTCGCTAAGTTCGCATCCAGAATATTCACAGCTTTCAAGGAAGCAGCGAAATATCTGCCTTCTGATAAGATCGTGGAATCAGGAAATCCAACCAGAAACACTTTGGATAAGGTCGAGAAGAAAATCGGTCTCAACTCCTTCAACTTTGATGACTCCAAACCTGTATTGATGGTTCTTGGAGGAAGTGGCGGAGCAAGATCGATCAATGAAGCGGTAAAAGAAAACCTTGACAAACTTTCAGATCTACAAGTGATCTGGCAGTGCGGAAACCGATATATCGATGCTTTGATGAAAGAGGTTGACTTAGAAAACAACAAGAATATTCGTTTAACAGCTTTCATAGACAACATGCCGGAAGCTTATGCTGCTGCCGACCTGATTGTCAGTCGCGCAGGTGCAAGTTCATGTTCTGAATTTATGATGACAGGGAAACCCAGTGTATTGATTCCTTCTCCCAATGTAGCCGGAGATCATCAAACACAAAACGCACAAAGCATGGTTGATGCCGGAGCTTCTGAATTATTGAAAGATACCGACGCAATAAATGCTTTACCTGAACTGGTTCATTCATTGATCAGAGATCAGGAAAAATTGAAGGAAATGAACAAAGCTGCACTAAGGCTTGCAAAACCGGATGCAGCAAAGATGATCGCAAAAGAAATTTTAGAACTCGCAAAATCGAAGAACAGTTGATGGAAAACAGAATTCAAACACAACCCGTATTTGGACGAACCAAACATATTCATATGGTTGGAATCGGTGGAATTGGTATGAGCGGGATGGCTGAGATCTTAATACAAAGAGGTTATAAAGTAACCGGTTCTGATGGGGCTTCGAATGAAACTACAGATCGCCTTAAAGAACTTGGTGCGACTATTTATCTAGGACACGCTCCTGAAAATATTGAAGGCGCCGATGTTGTGGTTTATACCAGTGCAGTTAAAGCAACTGAAAACGAAGAAACCAAAGCTGCTTTAGAAAATCGTATTCCTACCATCAAAAGAGCTGAAATGCTCGCTGAATTGATGAAGATGAAGTTCGGAATCGGAGTAGCAGGTACTCATGGTAAAACCACTACAACTACCATGATCGGTCACGTGACTCAGGATGGAAATTATGATCCGACTATCATGGTTGGCGGGAAAGTGCACAGTTTTGATAAAACCAACGCTGTTGTAGGGAAAGGTGATGTGATCGTTGTGGAAGCAGACGAGTTTGACCGAACATTCCTTCGCCTCACCCCTTCTATTGCTATTATTACCAATATTGAAGCGGAACACTTAGATATCTATGATGATCTGGAAGATGTGAAAGGAGCGTTCATCGATTATGCTAACAAAGTTCCTTTTTACGGAGCTGTAATTGTTTGTCTGGATGATCCTAATGTTCGAAGCATCCTACCTGATCTGGAAAGAAGAATTATTTCATACGGATTGAGCCCTCAAGCCCAAGTTCGTGCAGTAGATATTCAAATGAATCAATTCACCAGCACATTTACGGTGATGAATGATGATCAGAAACTTGGAGTAATCACTTTAAAAGCCCCCGGCGATCATAATGTAAAAAATGCCCTGGCTGCGGTAGCTACCGGAATTGAGCTAAATATTGATTTTAAACTGATCAAGCAAGGATTAGAGCGCTATCAGGGTGTATTCAGAAGATTTCAGAAGAAAGTTGAAGAGCAAGGCGTGATGGTTATCGATGACTATGCTCATCATCCAACAGAAGTTGCTGCAACATTGAATGCAGCTCGTAAAGGATGGCCTGATCGTAGAATTGTAGCTGTATTCCAACCTCACTTGTATTCCAGAACTCAGGATCTGTATAAGGAATTTGGTCTTTCATTTTCTGATGCTGAAGTACTGTTGATCACGGATGTATATCCATCCAGAGAAAAACCAATTGAAGGAGTAACAGGAAAATTGATCTCTGACACTGCTGAACAATACGGTCACAAAAATGTGATCTATGTTGAGGACAAAGCAGATGTAACAGAGACTCTTAAAGAAATTTCAAAAGCCGGAGACATCATCATAACCATGGGCGCCGGTGATATCTATAAATACGGCGAAGAATTTGCAAACGAATTGGAAAGCGGAAACTATAAAACAGGAGCTCAATAGTTAGTGTCGGTCAACAGCACACATAGCGACGTGAAAAAGAGTAAGCTTCTCCCCTGGGCTACAGCAATTATGCTGGTTGTTGGAGTTGCTGTGCTTGCGGCTGTCTATTGGAACAGAAATGTGACTGTTGATGAATTGTCATTTTCCGGAAATGTAATTACAGAGATCGAAGTGCTGACAGACGCTGCAAATGTAGAATTTGGAGTTCATCCAGATAGTCTTGATCTGAGTGAGATCGTTGAAAGAGTAGAAAGAATAGATTATGTAAAAAGCGCGACTCCTTACATAGAACCAAATGGCGATCTGAATATTGAAATTACAGAACGTACTCCAGTTGCGTTACTTATTAAAGATGAAAAAAGAGCTTATGTAGATGCTGAAGGAGTAAAACTTCCGATTTATGAAGATAAGACGTTTAATCTGCCTTTGGTTTATGGATTTGATGCTTCCACAGATTCTGACACTCTTAAAAGTGAAGCTTTCAAGCAAATAAGCACTTTTTTAACGGAAGCAAAGCAAAACAAATTCGGATGGTTGACCATCAGCGAAGTGGCTTATAACAAAGAAGAAGGCGTTGTAGCACTGAGCCAGGAAAACGGAGTAAAGCTTTTATTCGGAAGTAATGACTTCAGAATTAAGCTTGAAAACTGGGAAGCTTTTTACACGGAGGTGATTCGGGTGAAAGGAATCCAAACCATGCAACAGGTAGATCTCAGATTTACCAATCAAGTGGTAACAAGGGAAGGGTAAGATATGAACATCAATCAATTTCATATACATAAAGTTTTTTCTCTTTATAGAGATCCAGGAACCCACCCCTCAATCCCCTCCGGTGGAGGGGAAGCTCTTTGGTCTAAATCAGAGAAAGAGCAACGAGTTTCTCCTCCGGGGAGGAGATTAAGAGGAGGGTCAGGAAATACAGTTACCAGAAAAAATCTGCAATCAATTTTAGCAATCAACAAACAAAGCGGTATCAATAATGTCTGAACAAGAAAATATCATGGTCGGTCTCGATATTGGGACTACAAAAATTTGCGCAATCGTTGCTTCCATCGAGCACGAAAGAATCAACATCCTTGGAGTTGGTAAAGCTCCCAGCGATGGCTTAAATCGTGGCGTGGTTGTTAACATTGATAAGACCGTAAACGCAATCAAGGACGCCATTGCACAGGCTGAACTTGCTTCCGGAATTCAGGTGAATTCTGTGAATGTGGGTATTGCAGGCGATCACATCCGAAGCATGAGAAGTAAAGGTGTGATCACCATCAACAATAAAGACAATGAGATCACCGCACATGATGTTGAACGTCTTTTGGAAGACTGTCAGCGCATTATGTTGCCTACTGATCAACAGATCCTTCATGTAATTCCTCAGGAGTTTGTGGTTGATGGTCAGGATGGCATCAGCGACCCGGTTGGAATGAGCGGAATGCGCATGGAAGCAGAAGTTCACATTATCACAGGTTTGGTTTCTGCAGCTAAAAACATGTATCGCTGTGTGGAACGCGCCGGATATCAGGTGGCAGATCTGATTTTGGAACCTTTAGCTTCTTCTTATTCAGTATTGGATGAAGAAGAAAAAGAAGCCGGAGTTGTGTTGGTGGATATCGGTGGTGGTACTACAGATGTAGCCATCTTCCAGGATAATACCATCCGACACACTGCAGTTGTTGCCATAGCCGGACAGAAAGTAACGGACGATATACGTCTTGGTTTAAGTGTTCTTGACGATCAGGCCGAAATGCTGAAAAGAAAGCACGGTGAAAGCTATGCTGATATGATCGAAGAAGACGAAGTGATCACCGTTCCGGGAATTGCCGGACGTCCACCAAAAGAAATTACAAAGAGCATTCTTTCCAAAATTATACAGGCGAGAATGGAAGAAATCATGGAAATAGTTGGGATCGAGATCAAACGCAGTGGCTACTCAGAAGCACTAAGTGCAGGAGTAGTTCTTACAGGCGGCGGATCTTTGATCAAGAATATTTGTCCACTGGCTAACGAGATCTTAGGAATAGATGCCAAGATCGGGATTCCGTTAGGAATCACAGGCGGTTTAGTGGAAGAAGTAAACAGTCCAATTTACGCTACAGGTGTTGGTCTTGTGGTTCATGCTTTAAAAACAGGCATGGGCAACAATCAAACAATGATGCCATCATCACAAAAAGGCGGAAAAAATATGGAACAGGTGATGAACAAGATCGCCGACCGTATGAAAAGTTGGTTCAAAGAACTTTAGCAAACAGCAATCATCTACAAAATACAATCCAGTAAATAAATACAAAAACAAGGAGTAATCATGGCTAACCATAATACTCGATTCTTTTTCGACGAACAAAGCCAGGAAAACGCAAAGATCAAAGTGGTCGGCGTAGGCGGCGGCGGCGGAAACGCAATCAACAATATGATAAATATGGGCCTCGACAGTGTGGAATACATCGCACTTAACACCGATGCCCAAGCATTGAAAAACAGCCAGGCTGATGTAAAAATTCAGGTTGGAACCTCACTTACTAACGGTTTAGGAGCAGGAGCTCGTCCGGAAGTTGGTAGAGAAGCGGTTGAAGAAAACCGACACGAAATTGAAGAAGCCATCGAAACTGCGGATATGATATTCGTGACTGCAGGAATGGGTGGCGGTACCGGAACGGGAGGCGCACCTGTAGTTGCAGGAATGGCTAAACGTAAAGGAATTCTTACAGTAGGAATTATTACTACTCCATTCGATTGCGAGGGTAAGATCCGTAAGAAATATGCACTGGAAGGAATCACAGAACTTAAAAAGAATTGTGATACAGTTATCGTTATTCCAAACGAACGACTTTTGGACATCGCAGACGAAAACACCACATTGATGGATGCTTTCGCACTGGCAAATGAAGTTTTATATAACGCAACGCGTGGTATAAGCGACTTGATTCTAATGCCCGGCCTGATCAATCTTGATTTTGCAGATGTTAGAACTACAATGACTGATGGTGGTGCAGCTATCATGGGATCAGCAACAGCTGAAGGTCCTGACAGAGCTGAAATTGCTGCTCGTTCTGCTATTAACTCTCCGTTATTGGATGGAGTTAGTATTCGCGGAGCAAGAAGCGTTCTTGTAAACATCAGCGCCGGTTCGGCTCTTGGTATGCGTGAAACCACTACTGCGACAAGTATTGTTCAGCAGGAAGCCGGTGACAATGCAGAGATCATCTTAGGTACTGTTCTTGACGAAACATTTACCGATGAGATCAGAGTTACCGTTATCGCTACCGGTTTTGACTTAGCAGAAGACAGAACTACAGCGAAAGTTGCACCGAATGCTTCTGCAGGTTTAAATAAAGCAGCAGAAAATGCTTTGAATAATCAGGAAATCAAACCTCAGGGAGTTCCAAGCAGAATTGCTCGTACTCCTAGTGATTATTACAAGGGAGAAGGGAATCTGAAGAAATTGGATACTCCTTCTTACCTGCGTCGTGATCTTTCCGTTCGACAAAAAGAACAGGAAAATGATGAGGAAGAAGAAAGTTACCGCGCTGAAGAACCAAAGCAGGAAACTAGAAGCAGAGATAATATAGCTCCGTTCCAAAGCAGAACCGAGCGTATTCAAAAAGACGATTCTGATCAGCCCGCGTTCTTGCGCAAGATCATGGATTGATCTGTTTTTTTTACTGATTTTTTGAGTTGCCTTGGGAAAGGTGTCTCAAGAATCATGATTTTTTTACTGGATTATAGTTGCTGCTCACTTTGTGAGACAGCTATAGATTGCTAACAACAAGAGAAGCCTCTGGATAAGGGGCTTCTTTTTTTGATCACTGATTTCGCTGATTCTTTGCTGATTTTTTACGCCTCGGACTGAAGTCCTCCCTTGTTTATTTTATTTCTTCGGTTCGACAGACAAAGGAGAATAATAGCTAACCAATTTGTCATTTCGAGATGAGTGAGATGAAATCGAGTGACCGAGAAATCTAAAGAGCTACTAAATTGCATCGAATATCTTTAGATACAAGAAAAACAAACTCTAGATGTCTCCTTTCGGTTCGACATGACTAAAAAAGTTAATATAAAAGTCTCTGTCATTTCGAGATGAACGAAGGCGTAGCCTGAATGACCGAGAAATCTAAAGAACTACTAAATTGCATCGAATATCTTTAGATTTCTCCCTCTGGTCGAAATGACAGAACCGTTGTTTAAAAAACCAAGCAATTATCAACTGTGCCCTACTATGTCTACATAACAACCAATTCTAGCAAAACTACTCTGTATGTAGGTATAACAAATGATATTCCATCCCGAATATTGGAACATGGATTAAATGCCGGAAACCCGAAACTTTTGCGGGAAAATATCATTGCTTTAATCTTCTTTATTACAAAGAGTTTCAATATGTAAATGATGCTATTGCAAGAGAAAAGGAAATCAAAAAGTGGCGACGAGACAAGAAACAGCAATTAATTAACTCGGCAAATCCTGAATGGAGATTTCTTAATAAGGAACTCGGACTATACCCTTTTGGTGATTATGCTGATGAAAGGAATATCAAAAGCAGAAGATAGAAAACCATCTTTTTGTCATTTCGAGATGAATGAAGGCGCAGCCAGAATAACCCAGAAATCTAAAGAGCTACTAATTTGCATCGACTATCTTTAGATGTCTCACATCCGTTCGACATGACAGAGACGGATTTGTCATTTCGAGATGAATGAAAGCGTAGCCTGAATGACCGAGAAATCTAAAAATCTATGAAACCTACTCCACTATTTGTAGATTTCTCCCTCTAGTCGAAATGACAAGAACGCAGCCCTGCTCCCCGACCCTGAAGGGTCTCTTTGTTTAAGGTTTAAATCAATTGTGAGATTACAACGAAAAACTAAGTTAGCCGCTACCACACCTATTACTTATTCCCTTATCCACTAATAACTGATCCACTCTTTCACCTCTTCAACCCCAACCAAGCATTTCTCCTCTCCACCTCTTTTCTTCCTGCATTTTCATCAAGAGTAGTTTGTAATCGTTTAGAAGCTTCCAGTGTAACATCGAAGGTTTTTTCTTGCCCCCATCTCTCGATAACTACTTTAATTACATCTCCCGGTTTATGATTTGCTAAGATCTCATCTACGTTTTGTACTGAATTCAGATCCGTTCCTGCAATGGATATGAATACATCTTCTGATTCTATGCCTGCTTTGTATATCGGACTTCCAACCGTTGCGTTTGAAGTCATTCTCCATT
Source organism: Balneola sp. (assembly GCA_965215865.1). GTDB lineage: Bacteria > Bacteroidota > Rhodothermia > Balneolales > Balneolaceae > Balneola. The sequence goes on along the minus strand of OZ244125.1, from coordinate 899,151 downwards.
CATCATTTCGCTTTCGGATGGTTTCGCCTAAACTCGCTTTGTTCGGTTCCGCTAATTCTAGCTTCACTCCTACTTTCGCAAATAGTGACTTGTAATCAGGTAGCCTGCTGTCGAATATGTAATTCTTAAAATAGGTATCCGCGAATTCTTTGCCGGCGTACTCTGCCAAAGTAACCTGAAGATCTTTAACGGTGTACGGAACTTCTGTCTTACCGTATTTCATCCAAACTAGCTTGAAAAAATCATCCAGATTTAATCCCTTATCCAGAGTTCTAAGTGAAAGATCTAGCCCCAATCCAAGTACGCTACCGTAAGTATAGTATGACACAAACGTATTCGATCGATTCACAGGATCTACTGATCGCGCCGCATCTACAAACGGAGCCTGATAACTCATTTCGATCGGATTAAAGTAATTTCTTCCCGGAGAATTGATCACATAATTCAATCCACCATCCAATCCTTCTACATATTGCTGATCTGTTCTGATATCAGCTCTGGCAAGCGTTAAACCAGTGTAATAGCTCGTAAATCCTTCTGCGAACCAAAGTTCACCGCTCATATTCGCTTCTTCAAAATCGAAAGGTTCCAGACTAGCCGGACGAATTCGTTCTACATTCCATGCATGGAAAAATTCGTGAGAGATAGTTCCGATACTGGTTTCTCCCAAAGGTCGGTCTAATGGTTTTGAACTCACTACGTATGTAGAATTTCTGTGCTCCATTCCATCTCCGCTGGCGTTGGGCATATAGCATGACAGAAAGGTATACTCGCCATAATCGAACTCGGGCATTTCGCCATAAATATCTCTCTGCGCTTTTACGATCGCCATCACCTTGTCGAAATATTCATCCACTTCTTTATCTGAAGCCGGAGTGTGTAAAGCCAGACGAATATTTTGCCCGTCTACTTTCTCTTCACGGAAATGCATATCCGCAATTTCGGTCGGACTGTCTAAAAAGTACTGAAGATCTTCCGCATAATAGGTATTTCCTTCCACATGCTTTAGCTGTGTAGCGATTTCCCAGTTCAGGTCGTCTCTTTTGTTGAAGGTGATCTCGATCGGGCGGTATTCATAGTTTCTTGCCCACGCAAAAGTCGCCGGCATGTTCATATGCGCATGCGTTTCGTCAATGCCGGTGTACGTCCCTCCTCCTCTGTTCGCGTATAAAGTGTAGCTGAACTTCACGGTTCCATCATGACCGCTTACATTCCATTGATGTGGGTTTGGACGTGTTATTTCCAACTCATTTCCATTTCCATCTACGGCAGTAACGTTGTACACGTTTTTGGCAAATTCATGAAGTGCATATCGCCCCGGAGATGTCCTGCTCATTCTCACTTCCAGCACTTTATTTTCTACATTCGGAAAGGTGACTGAGATTTCTGCTTCGTGATGAACCGCATTTTCGAATGAGATCTCGTACTGATTATGGGTTTGGGCCGCCGCTTCGCTGAATAGTGAAATTAGGAATACAGGAATTAGGAATAGGGAATACTTCTTCATGGATGTAATTTTTTGAATTGAACATCTGAAGATGAGGAGCTTTAAGGATTGGTGCAACTGATGTTACATCTCTTTGCTTCTCAGCTGTCATTCCGGACTTGCCTATGCCGAAGCTCTGCGAAGGCAGGCTTGATCCGGAATCTGTGTAAGCTTAGAAATGTAATCCCTACAGATCCTGAATCAAGTTCAGGATGACAATGTTTAATAATTATCCCCTAATTAAGTCATCCTGATCCCAAAATATCGGGACGAAGAATCTGCACTAATAACTAAGTCCCTTCGCTGATAATTCAAAGATTTTGTCATATCGAGTGGAACGAGATATCTAAAAATAGCTTTTAAAAATACGTTTAGATTTCTCACATCCGTTCGAAATGACAAGGTTTGGAAGCATGTCATCCTGAGGATACTTCCGAAGGATCTGCGCAAATTCATACATGTTCAGATTATCCAAATTTGCAGATTCTTAGATTTCGCTCTGAATGACGAGGTCTTGTTTGTTTATAAAGAAAGACTGTCATCCCTGCCAAAGGCATTCCTTCGGAAGAAGTGGAAATGCTTAGTTGAAGCTTCAATTGCTAACACGAGCTTGCCGACTGAGAAATCTAAAGATTGCCTTTAATACTGATTCTTAGATTTCTCTCCCGAATTGTCGGGATCTAAATGACAGCCTCGAGATCACTCTTGAGTTTTCTATGATAAAGCTTTTTGTAACATATAATTTTATCAGCTACATTCGCATATTGTATAAATAGAATGTTTATACGCAATAAAATAAGACAGGCATACACGCAATGCGTGTATACATAAGTTGTAGCTAATTGAAAAAATTATGAGAATAAAAGGACATACCGGAGCACATACTAATCCAAACGGTACTTGGGTTTGTGGAGGAGCACACACAGGAGCACATACCAATCCAAATGGAACTTGGGTTTGTGGAGGAGCACACACAGGAGCGCACACCAACCCTGATGGAACTTGGGTCTGTGGAGGAGCACACACAGGAGCACATACCAATCCTGATGGGACTTGGGTTTGTGGAGGAGCACACACAGGAGCACACACCAATCCTGATGGGACTTGGGTTTGTGGAGGAGCACACACAGGAGCGCACACCAACCCTAATGGGACTTGGGTCTGTGGAGGAGCACACACAGGAGCACATACCAATCCTGATGGGACTTGGGTTTGTGGAGGAGCACATACAGGAGCACATACTAATCCGAATGGAACTTGGGTTTGTGGAGGAGCACATACAGGAGCACATACCAACCCTAATGGGACTTGGGTTTGTGGAGGAGCACACACAGGAGCACATACAAATCCGAATGGAACCTGGGTCTGCGGTGGAGAACATACGGGAGCACATACAAATCCGAATGGAACTTGGGTTTGTGGTGGAGCGCATACAGGAGCACATACCAACCCTAATGGAACTTGGGTCTGCTCATAAAAAAGCAAAAACTAGCTACAACAGTGCATACCCTGCGGGATACGTACCATACACAAACCGTTAGCACCGATTAAAAACAATGAGAATAACATCAATAAAAGCATCAAATGTATTACCCGTTAAAAAATTTGAAGTGGATGAATTGTCAGACACAATAGTTATTGCGGGTCCAAATGGAGTCGGAAAATCCAGATTGATTCAAAATGTGCTTGCTCATATTCAAAACTTAGCAGTAAGTCCGAACATGAGTTTAATTATTGAAGCTACGGATAAAAAGGAAGTGGATGCTTGGGGACAAAAAGAAATAAACACGTCCAATTCTACTGAAGCGGCAAAATTAAAAGCTGCCTTGACTAAAAATAGATTCAAAAGGAATTGGGAAAGTAGTGTTATATTTTTCGAGAGTGATAGAACTATTCAAAAAATAAATCCACTTACTTTTACTTGGGACTTACCTGACCCAAATGAAGAACAAGCAGGATGGAATAGCACATTCGGTGGAATTAAAAACAGGTATCAAGATACTGTCCATTCAATTTTTAAACTCATAGAATTTCAAAAAAGGAACATTGCAAATAGAGCTGTTTCTCTCCGAAAAGAAGGAAAGACATCTATGAACCTTGAATTTGGAGACCCCATAGAGCCATTTAAAGAAGCATTTACTCAATTATTAGCTCCTAAAATATTAAAAGAACCTTCATCACAAAATCAACAACTCCAATATGAATATGAAGGAAAGACATTCAATTTTAATTCTCTAAGTTCCGGAGAAAAGGAAGTTGTAAATATTGTATTCGATTTTATCCTAAGAAAGCCTAAAAACTGTATTGTAATTTTTGATGAACCTGAAATTCATTTACACCCCGAATTAAGTTTCAAAATGATCCAAACTTTGAGGTCTGTGGGAGAAAACAATCAATTCATTTTCTTAACTCATTCACCTGATATTATCTCATCATCATTGGATAATTCAGTGATTTTCCTTTCACCACCCAAAGATGATATACAGTTTAATCAAGCTATCAAAGTAAGCGAAGAAGATGAGACGAATCAAGCGCTAAGACTTTTAGGACACTCAATCGGAATAGTTGCACTTGGAAAGAAAATAGTCCTAATTGAAGGAAAGGAATCAAGTCTTGACAAACAAGTTTATGGAAGTATCATAAAAGGAATGTTTCCCAATCTTGTTTTAGTTCCAACAGGTGGTAAAGAAGACATCCAGTCCTTTAAAACAGTTCAAGAAAATATTCTAAACAAGAGTGTTTGGGGGGTAGAATTTTTCATGCTCACAGATCATGACTCATTACCTCCATTTACAGAGCTAAATTTAGAAAAGAGAAAAACTGAAAAGTTTCAAATTTTGAATAAATACCATCTTGAAAATTATTTTCTAGATGAAACAATATGGGCTGAAATCTTTAGTGAGATGGAACCGTCTGATTCATGGTTGGTTGATCCAATAAAAATAAAGGAAGAACTTTGGAAAAAAGCTAATGACCTTATGTCATACACTATTTCACTAACCGTTTCAGCACTTCTTCGATCAAAAATAGGTAATGTTGATTTGATGCCTAAAAGCTGTCATTCTAAAAGTAAAGAAGAAATTGAAACCATGCTTTTGGAGAAAGCAACAGCAGAATTGACGAGAGTAGAAAGTGATCTCGCAAGCGATTCAATTAAGGCAAAAGTTCAAGAAATACACGATAGTATTCAGTCCAGTTTGACATCGGATGAATGGAAAAACTTAATACCAGGTCGACCTATATTAAATCACTTTGCCAGTAAAGCCAAATTACCAATTGGTCGAGCTAAAAAACTTTATATAAACTATGTTTTAGATAATGACAGAGACACCTTCAATGATATTATTGAAATATTTAAATCATTTGAAAACAAATAAAAGGTGCTAACAGTGTGTATAGTGCATAGCACCCTTCAGGATGCTACGACACCATATATGGAACGTTTCTACTTCCCATCCAACCACGAATACGGATAGCTCGGATCGTCTAATCGCATGGCTTCTTCAGTGACGTACATCGGCTTGAAGGTATCGATCATAACTGCGTATTCATCGGTTTCTTCAGCGCCGATGCTGGCTTCTGCTTTTCCGGGATGCGGTCCATGTGGAATTCCACCGGGATGTAAAGTTATGCTCGCATAATCCATTCCTTTTCTGCTCATGAAATCGCCTTCCACGTAATACAGCATTTCATCTGAATCTACATTTGAATGATTATATGGCGCCGGAATGGCATCAGGATGGTAATCGAATTTCCTTGGACAAAAACTGCACACCACATAATTATGTCCACGGAAAGTTTGATGTACGGGTGGCGGTTGGTGAACTCGTCCGGTGATCGGCTCAAAATCTTTGATGTTGAAGATCCACGGATATAAATATCCATCCCAGCCAACTACATCCAGCGGATGATGCCCAAAAGTATAATGATGCATTCTTCCGCCTTTCTTGATTCGAACTTCAAACTCTCCATCGCCTTCAAAGAACAGTTGCTCTTGTGGTAAACGGAAATCACGTTCGCAAAACGGTGAGTTTTCCATAAACTGTCCCATTTCTGATAAATAGCGCTTTGGGAAATCAATGGGTCCGGTAGAATCTACCGTCAATACACGGTTCTTATCCGTATCAAAATTCATTTGGTAAGTCGTTCCACGCGGGATGTAAATGTAATCACCGTATCCGAAATCCAATCGCCCAAAATTGGTTTGCAGATGTCCTGTTCCTTCATGAATAAACAACAGCTCATCATGTTCTCCATTTCGATAGAAGTAGTTCATGGCGTCTGTTGGTCGCATCACTCCGATCTGAAGATCGTTATTGAACATCAAAACCTTCCTTCCGGTAATGGCATCTCCGCCAGTTGGAATATCTTTGGTCTTTAAATGACGATGACGAAGTGTTTGATCGTCTGCCGCTTTTACTTCGATCTTAGCTCCCTGCTCGATCTTAGTCACTCGAGTCGGCATATGGTAATGGTACAGCAATGAACTGTTTCCATGAAAACCTTCTGCTCCGAATAATTCTTCCGTAAACAATTCTCCGTCCGGTCGGCGAAATACCGTGTGACGTTTATGCGGGATGGTTCCTAATGCGTGATAATACATGGCTTAATTTTGAATGTTTAATTATGAATTTTGAATTAGCAGCCATTCAAAATTCATAATCCATAATTAATAATTCGTTTAGAGGTTTCCTCGTAATTCTTGTTCGCGTTCTATGGCTTCGAAAAGTGCTTTAAAGTTTCCTTTTCCAAATCCACGAGCTCCTTTTCGCTGAATGATCTCATAAAATAATGTTGGACGATCAACTACAGGCTTCGTAAAGATTTGAAGCAAATATCCTTCATCATCTCTATCAACCAGAATTCCAAGATCAGCGAGTACATCAATGGGCTCATCGATCTTGCCTACTCTGTCTTCCAGTTCTTCGTAATAGGTTGTTGGTACTTTCAGAAAGTCCACGCCTCTGTCACGAAGTTTGGTCACCGTATCAATAATATCTGCTGTGAGTAAAGCTACGTGTTGAACTCCAGGACCTTCAAAGAAATCCAGATATTCTTCGATCTGTGATTTCTTCACACCATCAGCCGGCTCATTGATCGGAAATTTGATCATTCCCCTACCGCCTGCCATCACTTTACTCATCAAAGCGGTGTATTCGGTAGAAATATCTTTGTCATCAAAACTGATGTATTGTGTAAAACCGAGCACATCTCTGTAAAAAGCTACCCAGGTGTCCATTTCACCTAATTCTACGTTTCCAACGCAATGATCCACAAACTGAACTCCAACAGGTTCGGTGCTAACCAGACTTTCTTTGGCAACAAATTTCGGAAAGAAAATTCCATCGTATTCTGTTCTGTTAATGAAAGAGTGAATTACATCACCGTAGGTTCTGATGGCTGCTTTTCTGATCGTTCCGTCATCATCAGTTATTGAATGTGGTTCTTCAACAACCTCCGCTCCTCTTTTAACGCTTTCCTTGAAAGCCCGATCTACATCTTCCACATGCATTGCAATATCTTTGATTCCATCACCATGCTTATGCACAAATTCCGAAATGGGTGACTTACTGCTTAGCGGAGCTGTAATTACAAATCGAATATTTCCCTGTTCTAAATAATAAGAAGACCTATCCCGAACTCCGGTTTCCAAACCTGAGTAAGCTTTTAGTTGAAATCCGAAAGTGGTTATGTAATAGTGAGCGGTTTGTTTAGCATTACTTACATAGTGCTCCACATAATCCACATCCTGTAATCCCAAATGGTCATCAAATTCTTCTTCTATTTCTCTTTCCAATACGTTGTCTTGATCTTTCATCGTAATATTTTTACAAACTGTTCAGGTTGGCATTCAACAGTACTGCAAAATATTGAGTTGCTGTAGCTCTTGAATGAAATTTCGGTCTACCCAACTACTACTTTTATCCGATTTTGAAAATAAATGACTGCTTTGCCTTTTACTAGATAATTATACTTCATTGAGTAGAACTATTAATGTTGCTAAGCACGTCATTTTTGATCCATTTTATCTCCGGATATCTAAATTTGGAATGATCTTTAATAATAACTGTATAAAATGTATGAAAGGAAATGAATAAACAAAAATCAATAGTCTGCTTTTATTATATTCAAGGAATGTAATTCTTTTAAAGGATGTTATGCCACTGAAATAAAAAAGCGCTTACACCATGGAAACACAACAGCAATTAGACGACTTTCAAGCCCGAATTGATGCCGGCGAAAAGATAGAACCCAAAGACTGGATGCCTGAGCGTTATCGGGAACAGATCATTCGTATGGGTAGCCAACACGCACACTCCGAAATTGTGGGTATGCTTCCTGAAGGAAATTGGATCTCCAGAGCTCCATCACTAAAAAGAAAACTAGTACTTCTTGCTAAAGTACAGGATGAAGCCGGACACGGATTATATTTATACAGCGCTATTGAAACTCTGGGAGTGAGACGCAGTGAACTCATCGATCAATATTTGTACGGGAACGCTAAATATTCCAGTATTTTCAATTATCCGACCTTAAGCTATGCGGATGTTTGCGTTATCGGTTGGTTGGTTGATGGTGCTGCGATAGTAAATCAAACCAAGTTGGCGCATTCCAGTTACGGCCCATACGCAAGAGCCAATCTCAGAATTTGTAAGGAAGAAAGCTTCCACAAAAAGCAGGGTTACGAAATGGTAGCAAAGCTTGCTGAAGGAACTCCGGCTCAACGCAAAATGGTGCAAAGTGCTGTTGATCGTTTTTGGTGGCCAACTTTGATGATGTTTGGACCAAATGATTCTAATTCCCCAAACAGTGCTGAGTTACTTAAATGGCAAGTGAAATTAAATACCAACGACGAGCTTCGTCAGCATTTTGTGGACAGAGTAGTTATGGAAGCTGAAGCTGTTGGATTAACACTGCCTGATCCGGATCTGAAATTTAATGAAGAAACCGGTCACTGGGAATTTGGCGAGATTCCGTGGGATGAATTTTGGGACGTAGTAAAAGGAAATGGTGTTATGAACCGCGAGCGTTTGAAATCGCGCCGAAAAGCACATGAAGATGGCGCTTGGGTTCGTGAAGCTGCACAAGCCTACGCCAGAAAGAAAAATTTAAGCCGCGAAAAGGCTTCTTAAGATAATTAAACAAAGAATTGTCATTTCGAAGGAGCTTGTCGACAGAGAAATCTAAAGAGCTATTTAAAAGCAATCTTTAGATATCTCGCTTTGCTCGATATGACAAAATCCAAATTAATGAGCGAAAACAACGAAAAAGATTGGCCTCTGTGGGAGGTTTTTTATCAACCTAAAAATGGTAAACCGTACGAGCACGCCGGAAGCTTACACGCTTCGGATGCAGAAAATGCACTACAAAATGCCCGTGATGTGTATGCGCGAAGGAATGAGGGAATCGGAATCTGGGTAGTTCCTTCTGATCAGATCACTGCTTCCACACCGGAAGATATGGGATCATTTTTTGATCCGGCATCTGATAAGCCGTACAGACATCCACAATTTTACAGTGTACCAAGAGCCGTAAAGAAAAGAAGCTAATTCGTTAATTGTTATTAGTGTATTTGTGAAACCAAATAACTAATAACCAATAACTATCAAATGAATACAACGAAAGAATTATCAGTTAAAGAATCTAAAATGGCTTACCTGCTCAGGCTGGCCGATGATAGATTAATACTTGGACAGCGAATGTCAGAGTGGTGCGGACATGGTCCGGTTTTGGAAGAAGATCTTGCTTTAGCGAACATGGCTTTAGATCTGATCGGACATGCTTCTTCACTATACGCCTATGCTGCAGAAGTTGAAGATGAAGGTCGTGACGAAGATCACTTTGCCTATTTCCGAGATGACTACGAATTTACGAATCTCCAGCTGTGTGAACTCCCGAAAGGCGATTTTGCTTTTACCATTGCCCGACAGTTTTTGTTCAGTTCTTTCAGTTACTTTCAATATCAGCAACTTAAAGAAGCTAAAGACGAACAGTTTGCAGGAATGATCGATAAGCATTTTAAAGAGGTCAAATATCATTTAAGACACTCCAGAGACTGGGTACTCAAGCTTGGCGACGGAACAGAAGAAAGCAACAAAAGAATGCAAGATGCTTTCGATGAACTTTGGATGTACACCGGAGAATTATTTTACATAGACGGCGTTGATGAAATGATGTTGGCAGAAGGAAACGGAGCTGATCTGTTATCATTCAAAGATGAGTGGAAGAAATTAGTGGAAGATACTTTAACTGAAGCCACATTGAGTGTTCCGGATTGGGATCAGTTTATGATGACAGGAAGTCGGACGGGAATGCATACCGAGCATTTAGGTCATATGCTTGCTCAGATGCAATTTTTAAGACGTTCTCACCCTGATGCTGATTGGAAATAGGAACAGTACTTAGTATTGAAATATTAGATTTTAGCTTCGCTTAAATTGATCTCAATATTAAGTACTAATATCTCAATACTAAAAAATGTCAACCAAAACCCTACATACCGAAGAGCAAATTTGGGATTATATCCGCGAGGTAACAGATCCGGAGATTCCTGTTCTCAATATTATCGAAATGGGTATCGCGCGTAGTGTTGATATAAATAGTTTAGGAAAAGTGACCGTAAAGATCACTCCAACTTATTCCGGTTGTCCTGCTATGAACGCCATCGAAAAAATGGTGAAGGAAAAACTGGAAGAAAAAGACATTGAAGATTTTGAAGTAAAGCTGGATTTTTCTGAAGCCTGGACTACTGATTGGATGACGGATGAAGCCAAAGTTAAGCTTAAAGATTATGGTATCGCCCCTCCTGAAAAGTCAGTGACCGATGATGACTTTTTGAAGAGTTTATCAGGAACTAAGATTGTCCCCTGCCCTTTTTGTGATTCTTTTGAAACTGAACTTCAAAGTCAGTTTGGTTCCACGGCTTGTAAATCACAGTATTTTTGTAATTCTTGTCATCAACCCTTTGAACATTTTAAATGCATATGAAACGTAAATTTTTCATCCTGTCTTTATTTCTTTGTTTAATAAGTCTTTCAGTAAGTGCTCAGGTTCTTGTAGAAGAGAATAATCGTTCTGAAGATGCAAAAATCTCATTTAATTTTATTCCTGACTATAATCATCAGTTTCAGATAAAGCCTCTTCAAGTTAAATCGAATAAAGTTTTGGTCGGAACTGGCTTTTTGCTTCAAGGATTAAAATTCAGCTCACCTCTCGATCAGTTTAATGCCGTTGTTCCATTCGATTTCAGGGCTTACAAACCGCTCAATTTCAGTTTTTTTTCACAGACTATCCAAACAAATTATCTACTTCAAAACTCTATACAGCCGATAAAATGAGTCTACAGTTTATTGAAACCAATTTAGAAGAAGGCGTTTTAACCATAACTCTGAATCGCCCTGATGTATTAAACAGTTTCAACTACGGAATGGCTGAAGAAGTACAGGATGCTTTTAAGGAAGCTGAATCCAATGATGAAATCCGTTGTGTTTTACTTACTGCGAATGGTAAAGGGTTTTGCGCCGGTCAGGATCTGAAAGAAGTGACCGAAATTGCTAAAGATCCCGATCGCGAACTTGGTGAAGTTGTTCATCATACTTACAACCCAATCATCAAAGCTATTAGGACTTTAGAAAAACCTGTTATCTGCGCTGTAAATGGAACCGCTGCCGGGGCAGGAGCTAATATTGCACTAGCTTGTGATATGGTGTTTGCAGCAGAGGAAGCCAAGTTTATCCAATCGTTTTCGAATATTGGATTAATTCCTGATAGTGGTGGAACTTACATCCTTCCCAGATTAATTGGACTTGCAAGAGCGACTGAACTCACTTTTACCGGTCGACCTGTTAAAGCACCTGAAGCGGTTGAAATGGGAATGATCTACAAGTCAGTTTCTGGCGATGATTTACTGAATGAAGCGATGGCTCTTTGTAAGAAATTCGCAATAATGCCTACTCGTGGCTACGGACTTACCAAAAAAGGATTTAATGAAGGGTTTGATAATGACTTGGAAACCCAATTGAAACTGGAAGCTGATCTGCAAGCAGAAGCTGGAAGTACCGAAGATTATCATGAAGGAGTTGCAGCTTTCTTAGAGAAAAGAAAACCTGAGTTTAAGGGGAAGTGAAATTTTAATTATAGTGGATTTTCTACGTAGTCTTTAAAAACAGTAGTAGATAATCCGTTTACCAGTCTGTTATCAGAGGTATATAATTTTCCTTCTTTCTTGATCGCTAATGCTAAATAATTGGCATCATAAATTGTAATTGGAAGAGAAACTGAAATATCGAATGCTAATTTTAAAATTGCCTTTTCTGAAAATACTTGGAAATTCAAATCTTCCAGCTCTTTTCTTTTCTCTAAGGCTTCGCTAATACTTAACTCCCTTTTCCTAACTTTTTTACTAATTATCGAACTCATTTCTATAAGAAATAGGTACGGCACTAGCATCCTATCTATTTTCTTTAAAAAAATTTCTGCTTGATCAGAGTCCTTTTCATAGAAAATCCATTTTGCTGCTATTGAAGAATCAATTATGCAGTTCTTCATCGATTTCTGTCTTCTCTGATGTCTTTGGTACTATCAGAAAAGATTCTTCCTTCAGCTCTATATTTTTCTAAGATTTCACTGACCATATTTCTTGCTTCGTCCATATCCGTTCCGGCGTATTCTTCAAGCATCTTTTTAAGTTCTAATTGAAGCGAACGGTTATTCTTTTCTGCTCTTTTTTTGAGTTTATTCAGTGTTTTCTCATCGATATTTCTAATAAGTACATCAGGCATAATGACTGTGTTTGTTATATGATATCATTATGATAGCAAATTGTATTGATGTTTACAATGCTATACTCAAATTCCCCTTAAGATTTGTTATCTTGGATTCGACTTTAATGTAAAAGAACTTATTGGAATGATGAATACAGATTCTGTAGTAGGAATTATTGGCGCAGGAACGATGGGCGCCGGAATCGCACAAATAGCATCCACAAATGGACATGAAGTTTATCTGTATGATGCTTACGCCGAACAGCTTCCAAAAGCCAAAGTGGGATTGGAAAAGATCCTGAACCGTCAGGTTGAAAAAGGGAGAATGTCACAAGAAGAAGTGGATGGAATTCTTTCCCGAATCCATTTTGTGGAAGACATCACAGAATTTGGAAAGTGTGGTTTTGTGATTGAGGCCATAGTCGAAAATATTGATATCAAAAAAGACGCATTTCAACGATTGGAAGGAATTGTTTCTAAAGATTGTGTGCTTGCATCCAATACCTCTTCCCTTTCCATTGCTTCCATCTCATCAGCATTAAAAAAGCCGGAAAGGTTCTTGGGTGTCCATTTTTTCAATCCTGCTCCGCTGATGAAATTGGTGGAGATCATCCCAAGTGTAGCCACTAATTCTGATCTGGCACAATCAACCAAAGAGTTTATTTCGGGCTGGGGAAAGATCACCGTACTGGCAAAAGACACTCCCGGATTTATCGTGAACCGCGTGGCACGACCTTTTTATTCTGAAGCACTCAGGATATTGGAAGAAGGTGTTGCCGATGTTCCAACCATTGATTGGGCAATGAAAGAGATCGGTGGATTCAGAATGGGGCCTTTTGAGCTAATGGATCTTATCGGTCATGATGTAAATTATGAAGTGACATCAAGCGTATTCAAAGAGTTTTACTACGACCCAAGGTTCAAACCATCATTTACTCAAAAACGACTGGTTGAAGCCGGTTGGTTAGGCAGAAAATCGGGTAAAGGATTTTATAATTACGGAGAGGATGCAAAAAATCCTGATCCAAACACTGACAAAGAATTAGGCGAAGAAATCCTTCACAGAATACTCGTAATGCTGATCAATGAAGCTTTCGATGCTGTGTTTATGAATATCGGTTCAGCAGAGGATGTTGATCTTGCAATGCAAAACGGAGTGAACTATCCCAAAGGATTACTTGCATGGGCGGAAGAGATCGGATTAGAAAAAGTCTTAGGCCGAATGAATGCTCTTTATGAGGAATATCAGGAAGATCGCTACAGACCTAATCCACTTTTGAAAAGAATGGTAAGGGGGAAAAGTAGGTAGAGATCAGAATTCAGGAGTTCAGAATATGAGTAGAACTCTGCTGAATTCTGAACTCCTGATAACTGACAGCTAACAACAATATGAGCAGAGACTACAAAAACATAATTCAATCCATGATGGAAAAGGATGCCTTTTCCCAGTGGATGGGAATTGAGATATTGGAATCAGAACCGGGATATGTGAAATTATCTATGAAGATCCGACAAGAAATGTGCAACGGGTTTGGGATTTGTCATGGAGGAATTACATTCTCTTTAGCTGACAGCGCTTTAGCATTTGCATCAAACTCCAGAGGATCTGTATCTGTCGCCCTGGAAAATAATATCAACTACACTAAAAAAGTAGAAGTCGGTGATACACTAATTGCTGAAACAGAAGAAATTCAAAACGGAAGAACCATCGGTGTTTATAAGATCAGAGTTGTGAATCAGAATGATGATCTAGTTGCGGATTTTAGAGGCACGGTTTATAGGACTGGGAAGCATTAGATGTTAGTATTGAGTAGTTAGATTTTTAGTATTGATAGTAGGAATATTTTTATGCATCAGTTTAAAGAATTAAAAGTTTGGCAAAAATCTGTGGAATTAGCTACTGAAGTTTATAATTCTACCAAGAATTTTCCACCTGAAGAGAAATTTGGAATAACTTCTCAAATTAGAAGAAGCGTTGTTTCTCTAGGCTCAAATATTGCAGAAGGAGCTGGAAGAAAATCAAAAAAAGAATTCAAACTATTTCTAAACTATGCATATGGGTCATGTTCTGAACTCGAAACTCAACTTATCATCTCAAAAAATTTAGGATTTTTAAATCCAGACTCATTGCCTGTTTTATCAGAATCAATTAATGAAATTCAAAAAATGATCTAATCTCTGTCTAACAGTTTGAACTAGGTGATGAAAACTAATTTCTAAATACTCAATACTACCATCTCATGTCTAAAAACGAAGCGTACATAATCGACGGAATCAGAACTCCAATTGGAAAATTAAAAGGCTCTCTCTCTTCTATCAGAGCGGATGATCTTGCAGCGATCCCCATTAAAGAACTTTTGAAGAGAAATCCGGAATTAGACCCGACTTCAGTAGAAGATGTGATACTGGGATGTGCGAATCAAGCCGGGGAGGATAATAGAAATGTTGCTCGGATGGCTGCTTTACTTGCGGGACTTCCGGTATCAGTTCCGGGCGAAACCTTGAATCGTTTATGCGCATCAGGTATGAGTGCCACAATTCGAGCTTTTCATGCAATTAAAGCCGGAGAAGGCGATGTCTTTATCACCGGAGGTGTAGAACATATGACTCGCGGTCCTATCGTTCTAGGCAAAGGAAACTCTCCTTATTCAGGAACTACTGAAATGCATGATTCAACTTTCGGATGGAGATTTGTAAATCCAAAAATGCATGAGATGCATGGAACTGATGGAATGGGAATGACTGCTGAGAATGTAGTTGAAATGCATAAGATATCCCGGGAAGATCAGGATAAATTTGCGGCTTGGAGTCAACAAAAGGCAGGAGCAGCGAGAGATTCAGGTCGTTTAGCTAAAGAAATTGTAAAAGTTGAAATCCCACAAAGAAAAGGTGATCCGATCGTTTTTGAACATGATGAGTTTATGCGTCCGGATACAACTGCTGAAATTCTCGGAAAACTTAGACCTGCATTCAGAAAAGATGGATCAGTAACTGCTGGAAATGCATCGGGCTTAAATGACGGAGCCGGAGCTTTATTGATTGCTTCTGGATCTGCTGTTGAGAAATATGGATTTAAACCAAAAGCCAGAATTGTTGCTTCTGCTGTATCAGGAATTGAGCCGAGAATTATGGGACTAGGGCCGGTGGAAGCTTCTCAAAAAGCTTTGCAACGCGCCAGACTTTCCTTAGACGATATGGATATCATCGAACTCAACGAAGCTTTTGCCGGACAATCTCTTGGAGTTACCCGAAAACTTGGACTGGAAGACAATGATTCAAGACTGAATCCAAACGGTGGTGCTATTGCAATTGGTCACCCTTTAGGTATGACCGGACAAAGATTACTTCAAACGGCTACCATCGAGCTTCATGAAAATTCTGATAACAAATACGCACTTTGCACTCTTTGTGTAGGAGTTGGACAGGGATTTGCTGTTGTTTTGGAGAAGGTAAGTTAATAGTTATTGGTTATGAGTGATAAGAAAGAAATAGTAAGAACTTTTGAAGACTTAAAAGTTTGGCAGATTGCTCATAAAATTAGCATTAACATCTTTGAACTAACAAAAAGATTTCCTCCTGATGAAAAGTACCGCTTGAAAGATCAAATGATCAGATCTTCAAGATCTATTTCAGATAATATAGCAGAAGGATATGGTCGTTTCCACTATCAGGAAAATACTCAATACTGCAGACAAAGCAGAGGTTCAGCCTACGAGTTAATAAACCAACTTATTACTGCATTTGATTGTGACTATATTAGTGAAGAAGAACTTAAAAGTTGGAAAAGCTTAGTTTCAGATTGTATTCAACTTCTAAATGGATATATCAGATACTTACAAAAAGCTAAAAACGACAATATCGTCAGAGAAGACGAATTTATTTACTATATAGATACCAATAGACAAACCGAATAACCATTAACCTTTCACCAATAACTAAGCCAAATGGCGATCTACGAATACAAAGGATATAAACCTGTAATTCACGAAAGTGCTTATGTTCATCCGTTCGCTGCAGTGACCGGAAATGTAATTATCGGCAAGGATGTATATATCGGACCGGGGGCTGCTATTCGTGGAGATTGGGGGAAGATCGTAATCAAAGATGGCTGTAATGTTCAAGAGAATTGTACCATTCATATGTTTCCGGGAGTTACGGTTACGCTGGAAGAAGGAACACATGTTGGTCATGGAGCTATTATTCATGGTTCTCATCTAGGTAAAAATTGTCTTATCGGAATGAATGCTGTAATCATGGATAATGTGAAAATTGGTTCCGGCTGTATTGTAGGTGCTTTGACATTTATCAAAGAAGGAATGGAAATTCCGGATCGTAAAGTTGTAGTTGGGAATCCTGCTAAAATCGTGAAAGATGTTTCGGATGAAATGCTGAAATGGAAAACAGAAGGAACCGGCTGGTATCAACGACTACCAAAGGAATTACACGAAACTTTGAATGAGTGTGAGCCGTTAAGAGAAGTTCCTGAGGATAGAAAAGATCAGGGCTCTGACTATGAAACTTGGGGCAAATCGAAGAGTAGTTAATAGTGATTAGTTATTTGGAGAGTCTTTGCTTTACGTTATTTTCTACTCTATCCTTAAAACCAATAATAATCACCATTAACCGAACACATGGGATTTTTTAAGAACGATAAAAAGGGAAAACCTCCACATAAAATTCATCCTGAAGTCCTTCACTGGAAAGAAAATGATGAGATTGAAAATATTGATTTCCAAAAAATGGAGCGTAAAAGTAAGTTTAATACTGTCGTTATGCGTATTGACGGCGTAACTCCAATGACAATTTATTTGTATAAGAGCTTAACCAACGATGGCTTCATTATAGTAGAAGAAAAGGAGACACAACATCTACATAAAATCGAATTTGAAAGGTTTGTAGAGCAATGCAATAACCTAAGTTTAAAAAGTAGATGGATTGAACAAGATCTTGATCATTCTAAAGAGTACATGGAATTAATCGAATCATTTCAAAAAGCGTATTCTGAACTAGAAGAATCAGACAAGCCTAAACTCTTGGATTAAATGGGATTTTTTATAAGAACTAAAAAAAAATTACCACCTCATAAACTTCATCCTGATGTTTTGCACTGGAGAGAAGGTGATGAGTTAGTATACATGAATGTTGTTCTAAACGGTCCTTTTGAAATTGATATAGACTCATATGAGGAAAAAAATAAGAAGTACGCTTTTTATAAGAGCCTGTCTTCCGAAGGTTATATTATTATTGAAGAAAAAGAATCCGGAAATCTGAGTAAGTATGAGTTTAGAAAGTTTATAAAAGCTGCTAAAAATATAAGTTTTCAGAATCGTATAATTTCATTAGAGATTAAAGGATCTAATAATTACATGGAATTAATTGAGTCGTTTCAAAAAGCATATACGGAACTTCAAGAATCAGACAAACCTAAACTCTTGGATTAAATGGGATTTTTTAAAAACGATAAAAAAGGAAAGCCTCCGCATACCTGGTATCCGGATATTTTGCATTGGAGAGAAGGTGACACTATTTATTGCTGGAATGTGATGTCTGCACTTGGTAACAATAAACAATCTTGGGCTGAGATTCATCGATATACTCCGGAAGGTGGAGGTTTTGCTAAAGCTCACTTTACATTTGTTGGAGTGAATTCTGAAGGGAAAATTTTTGTGAAAGATGAAAAAGAGAATTTGCTCGAATTCGAATTCTATCGATTTATAAAAAAATCAAAAAATGAGAGCTTGGCTAACAGGATGGTTCAGGATCGCCTAAAAGGAACTGAAAATTATATGGAATTGATGAAAAATTTTCAAAGATCATATGATGAATTACAAGATGCGGATGAGAATCCTAAAAGAATGACCGAATCTAAAACGGAAACAGAATGAAAGTTACGAGTTACATACAAGGTAAATGGCTTAAAGAAGGATCAGAAACCGATCTTATAAGTGCTATTAATGAAGAACCGGTTGCTCAATTAGTTGAAGCTGATATCGATTATCAATCTGCTCTGGAATACGGTCGGACTGTCGGTGGACCTGCTCTTCGTAAACTCACCATCCATGAACGTGCATTCAAAATTAAGTTTTTGGCTGCTTATTTGATGGAAAGAAAGGAAAAACATTACAAACTTTCTTCTCATACCGGAGCTACCCGTAAAGATTCCTGGATTGATATTGAAGGCGGATATGGATCTATGTTTGTACTTTCCAGCAAAGCCCGTCGTGAACTGTCCGATCTTCCCTTTCATGTTGAAGGTGGAACTGAACGACTTTCCAGAGGAGGAACGTTTGTAGGGCAACATATTTGTGTTCCAAAGCATGGAATCGCCGTTCATATCAATGCATTCAATTTCCCGGTTTGGGGAATGGTTGAAAAATTAGCACCGGCAATTATGGCGGGACAGCCATGTATCATCAAGCCTTCACCGGTTGGATCATACTTGGCTTACGAAGTCTTTAAAGATATTATTGAGTCTGAAATTCTTCCTAAAGGTAGTGTTCAGTTTATTGCCGCCGATAAACCTGGCGATCTTCTTGATCACCTGAACAGTCAGGATTCTGTTTCTTTTACAGGTTCGGCTACTACAGGTAAAAAGTTGAAATCTCATCCCAATATTGTAGCGAATTCCATTCAGTTTAATATGGAAGCCGATTCATTGAACGCTTCTATTCTTGGCCCGGATGTTACACCGGATATGGAAGAATTCAATCTTTTTATAAAGGAAGTCGGGATGGAAATGACTGTAAAAACAGGTCAAAAATGTACCGCCATTCGTAGAACTATTGTTCCCAGAGAACGACTTGAAGATGTATCCGAAGCACTAAAGAATTTCCTTTCGAAAACTACCATCGGCGATCCTACCGACAAAGAAACCAGAATGGGACCTTTGGCTTCCAGTCTTCAGTCTCAAAGATTTGATGAACAACTGGCTGTACTTGAAGATGTGACCGATTCTATTTTTTCTAATGGAACTCACGAAGGTGCTTTCACCAGTCCTAAGGTTTTGGTTTGTCACCAACCTATGAAAATTGATAAAGTCCACGAAATAGAAGCTTTTGGACCAATGACTACCATTATGCCTTACGATTCTACCGAAGAAGCCATTCAATTAGCTAATAAATCTGATGGCTCTTTAGTGGCTTCTCTTTTTACTGCAGATGATGATATAGCCGCTGAAATCACTTTAGGCTGCGCACCATATCATGGTCGTTTTATGGTGATCAACAAAGATTCTGCGGGTGAGTCTACAGGGCACGGATCTCCTATGCCGCATATGGTTCATGGCGGCCCAGGAAGAGCCGGAGGCGGTGAAGAACTTGGTGGAGCCAGAGCTGTGCTTCATAACATGCAGCGAATAGCTCTACAAGGTTCACCTACAACATTAATGAACATCGTTAATCAACATATCAAAGGAGCAGAAACGAAAGAAGCACCGAAGCATCCATTCCAAATGTATTTTGAGGAATTGGAAGTGGGACAGTCTTTGCTTTCTGATGTTCGAAAGGTTAAAGATCAGGACGTGGAGGATTTTGCTAACCTATCAGGGGATCACTTCTATGCCCATACAGATCCTGATGCAGCTTCAAGGTCTCTTTTTGGTAAAATTGTAGCCCATGGATATTTCGTGCTTTCCGCAGCTGCCGGACAATTTGTTCATCCGGATGAAGGGCCTGTATTACTTAATTATGGATTAGAAAACCTTGCTTTTCTCGCACCAGTGGCACCCGGAGATACCATTCAAACTAAACTCATTGTAAAACGGAAAACAGTTCGTCAACAACGGGAAATGGACATGTTCCCTTTTGGAGTAGTCTTTTGGGATGTGGAAGTTAAAAATCAGGAAGATGTGTTAGTGGCAGAATACACCATTTTAACTTTAGTGAAAAGAAAAAATAAATTAGATATCGATCTGGTTTAGTCAGTGGTCAGTGGTCAAAACTCAAGAGTTCAGGAGTTCAGAATTTCAGGAGTTCAGAAAATTTTTTTGTAAGGAATTGCTTTGAATTGGTCTTACTAGATAACTCTTGAAATAATTTTTATCTATGAAACCAGCACGAACATTTAAAGACCTTTTAGTTTGGCAGAAAGCGCATAAATTCGTTCTTGAAAGCTATGCTTATTCAAAAGGTTTCCCCAAAGAAGAACTTTATGGTCTTACTTCGCAGTATCGAAGAGCCTCTGTTTCCATTGCCGCAAATATCGCTGAAGGATTCAAGAAAAGAGGCCAAAAAGATAAAGCAAGATTCATGAATATCGCACAAGGATCATTGGAAGAATGTAGATATTACCTTATACTCGCTCAAGATTTAGGATATGGATCTACTCAATACTTGAATAACCTCCTTGAGGAAGTGAGTAAAATGCTTTCAAGTTATGGAAGATCAATTCTGAACTCCTGAAATTCTGAACTCCTGAAGAACTAATAAATATGTCTAAAGACGGAAACGTAGAACTAACCATCTCAAACAATATCGGAACCATCGAATTTTCTCATCCAAAAGGGAATTCATTACCGGGAGCTATACTCAGAAAGCTGGCTTCCACTATCGATGAAGCTGGTAAGAATAACGAAATAAAAGTGATCGTAATTAAAAGTTCAGGTGAAGGAGCGTTTTGTGCAGGAGCTTCTTTTGATGAATTAATCGCTATTGAAGACTTCGAAACAGGAAAACAGTTTTTTATGGGATTTGCATTGGTCTTAAATGCTATGCGCCAATCACCTAAACTAATTATCGTTCGGGTTCACGGAAAAACAGTAGGTGGCGGAGTTGGAATTGCATCTGCAGGAGATTATACCTTTGCAAAAAAAGGTGCCTCAGTAAAACTAAGTGAACTGGCTTTAGGAATTGGACCATTTGTAGTAGGCCCGGCTGTAGAAAGAGCCGTTGGAACTTCAGCTTTTTCAACCATGGCTGTGGATGCCACGACTTGGTATGATTCAACTTGGGCAACCCAAAAAGGATTATTCAACAAGGAATTTGATACTACCAATGAACTTGATGAGGCTGTATCAAATTTAGCTGAACAACTCTCCAAAAGCAGCCCAAAAGCAATGCAGGAATTAAAGCAAGTACTTTGGAAAGGTACTGAGAAGTGGGAAGACCTTTTAGACCAAAGAGCGGAAGTGAGCGGGCGATTAGTATTATCGGATTACACTAAAAACTTCATCAAAAAATTCAAATCCAAAAATTAGCTGGTCAAGCAGTAATTGGGATCTCAATTTCAAAAACGGCTCCCTTGTCATTCTTGATATTAAATTCAGCGTCTAATTGAAGCACTAACGATTCGATTAAAGTAATCCCTAAAGATGAGTTATTGTTCTTCAAAATATCTTTGTCAATTCCTTTTCCATTGTCACGAACTTGTAAACACAAAAACTCTTCTTTCTCTTCAAAGTATATTTCAATTTTACCTTCATTAACGTCTTCAAAAGCATGTTTGAATGCGTTTGTCAAAAGCTCATTAATTATTAAACCACACGGAATAGCTTGATCGATCCTGATCATATTTGATTTCACTTTAAGGTCAATTTCAATAACCTTTCCGCTCACTTGCATTGTAGCTGCAACTCCATTTTTCAGCTCTTTAAGAAAAACTTCGAAATCAATTTTTCCAAGATTTTTATTCTGGTATAGATTTTCATGAATCTTAGCAATCGCTAAAACCCTGAGTTTGGATTCATTAAGAGCTTTTTTTGCTTCTTCATTTTCTAAGGTCCAGCTTTGCATCTCTAATAAACCTGATATAACTGCCAGATTATTTTTTACCCGGTGATGAATTTCTTTTATAAGAACTTCCTTTTCTTCTAAAGCTCCCTGAAGTTCAATCGTTTGCTCATCAACTAATTCCTTTAACTTCTTCTTTTCAAGATAAGCTACCCTGAATTTCACGATCAAATAAAGGGCTGTAATTAACAGCATTAACGATAGAGTAATAAACCACCATTGTAACCAATAAGGTTGTTTGATAATAAAATCGATACTCAAAGGTTCCTTATTCCAGTCTGAGCCCGGAGATCTCGCATAAACCTGAAAGGTATATTGTCCCGGCTCTAAGTTTGTATACAATCTTGTATTATCATCTCCATCCGATACAAATTCTGTATCAAATCCTTCCAATTTATGCTTAAAACCTACCCTCTGAGGATCTTTGAAGTTTAGTACCCCAAAATCTATTTCAATATTATTTTCATCAAAATTTAGTTCAATAGATTCTTGGTCAGAATTACTTATATCAAGCACCTCTCCGTTCACAAAAACATCATTAAAAAAAAGTTTTGGAGCTACGTCCTGTTTTAAAATCCCTGAAGTTTGAGTAAAATTATATTTAACCACCCCATTTTCTGCAGTTCCGAACCATAAATCTCCCTCATTATCAATTAAACTGGATGAACCATTAAACTCTATTCCCCTTCCATATCCTTGTAGCGAATAGTGAATGCTTTTTGTTTTTCCTGACTCATCCCAGTCATGCAGGTTGTAGTAATTCAATCCGGCATTGGTACCCTGCCATAATCCTCCATAAGAATCAAATTGGATAAATATTGTTTCCGTGAGGTAATTTTTATCTGTTTCAAATGTTCTGATCAAATATGGGTTTTCCGGCTCTTTTAATTTTGTAAAAACTGTAATTCCCTTATTGGTGCCAAACCAAATATTACCCAATTCATCTTCTTTAATTTCATATACACTAGCTCCCTCTACCCCTTCCTTTTTACTATATCGAGTTTGTTTACCATTTTTATATTCAACAATTCCGTTTTCGGTACCTAACCAGTAAATTCCCTCTTTATCTTTATAAATAATATTTACATATCTATCCCAATATCCCTTTCCGGCTGTTACTACTGTGTCTACCTTGTTGTCTCGTATAAATAAAAGACCCTCTTCTCCTGAAAGAACCAACGTTCCATCTTCTTCGATTAAAATATCGGTGTTATAAACGGGTATTTGTTTAGTTTCGAATTTATAATCTGAGAAACTAGTCCCATCAAAAGTAAACAAACTCCTTTCATATGAAAGTAAAACAAGTGTACCGTTTTGTAACTCTTTGATCTCCCACACTTCAGCGTTTTCATATTTTACAGGAAATTCGAAAGTTTCAAATATACCATTTTTAAAACTGGTTAAGCCTTTACCGTTAGCAAACCATAGTGTTCCATCCTTTGCCTTATGAACTCCGTAAACCTCATTGGCTCCGTAATCGGAATTTGAATCAAATATTTGAAACTGCATATCTTTAAAAATAGTAACACCATCTCCGTCAGTTGCTACCCAAATATTTCCGTGTTCATCTTTTTCAAAACGATAGACAAAATTGCTACTCAACCCATTCTTTTTGGTGATATGTCTTGATTCCTCTTCCGTATACCAAAAAACTCCATCTCTCTCTGTACCGATCCATACATGATCATGATCGTCTTCAATAATATTATAGACATAGTTTAATTTTGCACCATTTATTTCCGAAATATTTTCCGTCGAGAAATCAGGTTTTACAATGGTAACTCCGTTTGTTGAAGCGATCCATTTATTACCATTACTGGTTTCATAGGTTTGATATGCTGCAAACCCATTCAGACCATTTTCTTCTGTAAAATTTATCTTTTGCTTCAATTCACGATCTAAAACTGCAAGACCAGACTGAGTTGAAATCCACATAAATCCTGAATCATCAAAAAAGATATCCCAAACTGTATTTGATGGAAGGGATGAGTTTGAACTATTTAGAGAATCTACTTTATTGAGTTTCCTTTCCCATGAATAAATTCCTGATTCACTGGTTCCAAACCATAATTTCCCAAGAGGTGACTCTGTAATATAATTCACATCTTTATCATTCAGGAATGACAAATCCTGTAAATATACAACAGTATCTTCTTTAATTAACCCTACTCCCTGCCCTATTGAAGCTACCCAAAAATTACCTTCACTATCTATAAAAAGGTCAGATATTGTTTCCTCTTTTAGCCCTTGCTCTTCTCCAATCGTAAAAAAATTAATACCATCTGTTCTGACAACACCATAAGCGGTGGCTAACCATGCAAAACCTACTTCATCAAATTCAATATCATAAACCTGTCCCGAAGGCATTCCCTCATTTACAGAGTATCTTTTTACATCATATCTCTGCGCTATACCTGCGCTTGTAAATCCCAAAAAAGCTATAATGAACAAATAGTATTTCATTATTCTCCGTCTCTTAATAAAATCCGTCCAATATGCACATAATTATTGACCTTATTAATTAATAATGGTTAAGCTAAACTTCTACTTTTGTGAAATTGCTACAATCGCTGAAATTTTATGTATATATATACTATTATCGCTGTAACTATAAATTATTGAAGTCCTATGAAAAACCTTTATACTATTCTTCTAGCTTTGCTATTTGTTTCAACATCTTCTGCTCAGGAAACATGGGATATCTCCAATCCTGATCTGGGTGAATCGACCAGCCACTCATTTACAACTTCTGAAGGAACATGGATGAACCTTGATGTAAGTCCTGATGGAAAACAAATTGTCTTCGATCTTTTGGGTGACATTTACATTATGCCGATTAAAGGAGGTGATGCAACGCTCTTGAGAGGTGGTCATGCTTTTGAAGTTCAACCACGATTTAGCCCTGATGGAAAGCATATTTCATTTACAAGTGATGCAGGTGGTGGTGACAATATTTGGGTAATGGATAAAAACGGAGAAAACGCCACACAGGTAACCAAAGAGAATTTCCGTTTACTCAATAACTCAAGCTGGATGCCGGATGGAGAGTACATCATTGCAAAAAAACACTTTTCTTCCAGTCGTTCTCTGGGTGCCGGTGAGATATGGATGTATCATAAATCGGGTGGTTCAGGAATTCAATTAGTGGAAAAGAAAAATGAGCAACAGGATATCGGAGAGCCTTCTGTTTCTCCGGATGGAAGGTATATTTACTACAGTGAAGACAATTATCCCGGAGGATTTTTCCAATACAACAAAGATCCAAATAGCCAGATTTATGTAATCCGTCGATATGATACTAAAGAAGGTGATATCGAAACCGTTACCGGAGGAAACGGCGGTGCTGCAAGACCTCAAATATCTCCTGATGGCAAACACCTGGCGTTTGTTAGAAGAGTAAGAACTAAAAATGTTTTATTTTTACGAGATTTAGATACAGGAAGAGAATGGCCTGTCTATGAGAACTTGAGCAAAGACCAACAAGAGGCTTGGGCGATTTTCGGAGTGTATACCAATTTTAATTGGATGCCGAATGGAAAAGAGATCGTAATCTGGGCAAATGGTAAGATCAACAAAATAAATGTAGAATCAAGAGAAGCTTCTTTAATTCCTTTTGAAGTAAAGTCCAGCCATACTATTTATAATGCGGCCAGATTTAAACAAGAAGTTGCACCTGATAAGTTTACTGCAAAAGCTATCAGAAATGCGGTTACTTCTCCGGATGGAAAAACATTGGCGTTCAGCGCTGCCGGATATTTATGGACCAAAGCTTTGCCGAACGGTACACCAAAACGCCTTACCAGAGAAACTGATTTCGAATTTGAACCTGCTTTTTCTCCGGATGGAAAGTTACTCGCATATGTGAGTTGGAGTGACAAAAATATGGGAGCTTTGAACATTGTTAACCTGCTCACAAAAGATCTCTACAAAAGACCAACACTGCTTACAAAGGAAAAAGGAATTTACAGAGAGCCTTCTTTCTCCCCGGATGGAAAAACCATAGTATTCAGAAGAGAAGGCGGAAACGGTCAACAGGGTTTCGTTCATACGCTTAATCCCGGTATTTATACTATTCCAACTTCAGGAGGAGATCTGAAAATGCTTGATGTTAATGGCTCTTTTCCAAGATTTAATGCTTCAGGTGACAGAATTCTATACCAATCAGGTGGATATATTTTCGGTGCGATAAACAAATCCTACAACAGTGTAGATTTGCATGGAGAAGATCAAAAAACATTGTTCACTTCCAGTTATGGGCATGAATTTGTACCAAGCCCTGATGGAAAATGGATGGCGTTTTCAAACTTATATAAGGTCTATATCGCCCCAATGACTTCTCCTGGAAAAACAATTGAGCTTTCACCAAATACTAAATCAATTCCTGTTTCATTAATTGCTTCAGAAGGTGGTTATCATATGCATTGGTCAGCAGACAGTAAGAAACTGATGTGGACTTTAGGTGAAGAGTATTTCAGTGTAGACCTTAAAGACAGTTTCAAATTTGTTGAAGGCGCACCCGATAGTTTGCCGGAGCCTCCCAAAACAGGATTGAATATCGGTTTGGAACTAGATACTTATATTCCTGAAGGAACCATCGCATTTACCAATGCCAGAATTATCACCATGAATGGTGACGAAGTTATAGAAAATGGGACCATCGTAGTTGAAGCAAATAAGATCAAAGCTATCGGGGCAAACGTTTCTGTTCCAGATGGAGCAAAAGTAATTGATGCTTCCGGCAAAACTATAATGCCCGGAATTGTTGATGCTCATGCCCACTTGGGCAACTTCAGATTAGGATTAAGCCCTCAACAACAATGGGAATACTTTGCAAATCTGGCATACGGAGTTACTACTGCTCACGACCCATCCTCAAATTCTGAAATGGTATTTTCACATTCCGAAGCTATTAAAGCCGGAAATATGATCGGACCAAGAGTCTTTTCAACCGGTGTAATCCTGTATGGCGCAGATGGTGCTTTTAAAGCCACTGTCAATAATTACGAAGATGCACTTTTTGCCTTAAAACGAACCAAAGCTTTTGGCGCTTTTTCAGTAAAAAGCTACAATCAGCCCAGAAGAGAGCAACGTCAACAAATCATGAAAGCAGCTAAAGAATTGGAAATGATGGTTGTACCTGAAGGTGGGTCTTTTTTCTTCCATAACATGAGCATGATTCTTGACGGTCATACAGGAATAGAACATAACATTCCGGTCGTTCCTCTTTATAAAGACGTTCGGGAATTATGGAGCAACAGTGCTACAGGTTACACACCAACACACATTGTAAACTACGGAAGTATGAGCGGTGAATACTACTTCTATCAAAAATACAATGTTTGGGAGAATGAAAGACTACTAACTTTTACTCCCCGAAGCGTAATCGATCCGCGTTCTCGTCACAGAACTATGATTCCAGACGAAGAGTATGAGCATGGTCATATTAAGACAGCTGAATCTTCTAAATTATTAACCGATGCCGGAGTTAAAGTTAATCTTGGCGCGCATGGTCAACTTCAGGGACTTGGAGCTCATTGGGAATTGTGGATGATGACGCAAGGTGGAATGACCAATATGGAAGCACTGAGAGTGGCAACCTTAAACGGAGCTCATTATCTGGGACTAGATGATGATATCGGCTCTTTAGAAGTTGGTAAATTAGCTGATCTTATCATCTTGGATAAAAACCCTTTAGATGATATCCGAAATACAAACTCGGTTCACTACACGATGGTAAATGGTCGTTTATTTGATGCTTCTACTATGAATGAAGTTGGCAACCAAACCAAAGCCAGGCTTCCTTTTTGGTGGGAGCGAAATGATTATGGTGATGAATTCGACTGGCACGCCATTTCTCTGGAAGCAGCAGGATTGCAGTGTACCTGTTTCGGAGAGCAGTGATTAGTTTTTCCACCTAGTTTTAAAAGGCCTCTTTTTTTAAGAGGTCTTTTTTTTACTCTACTGTGATGGTGTGCAATAATTGTAGAACGGAATAGGATTTACAATTTTCATTTTATGAGCCATAGGCTTATGACATTTTAAAGAATCAGTTCACCTAAATTGATCAGTACTTATTTTCAGCGATGCTCCTTTTTAAATGAAAGCGTAAAAACAGTACCGCTTTGATCTTCTCTGTTTTCAAAAGAATATGAACCTTCCAGCTGTCCGCTTAAAGTTTTCATAAGAGTGAAACCAAGGGAGTTTTCTTTTTTCTTTCCTTCTTTTGAAGGCTTTAAACCTTTACCATTATCTGTTATCCTAACCTCAACTCTCTCTTCTTTTTCAATTATTCTAACCTTAATCTCACCTTCGTTAATTTCCGTGAATGCATGTTTGTATGCATTTACTAAAACCTCATTAATCAACAGTGAACATGGAATGGCTTGATTTACATTAAGAGAAACATCCTTTATATCTGTTTTAACAGTAATATTTTTTTCTTCAAAGAAATATGTAGAATTAATATTCTGAACTAAATCATGTATGTATTTATCATACTCTATATAAGCTAGTGAATCACTTCCATATAGTTTTTCGTGAATTAATGCGATGGATTTTACTCTTAACTGACTTTCAGTTAATACTTTATTAACCTCATCACTCTGTGTTTGCATGATCTGAAGCTGAAGTAACCCGGAAACTACTGCAAGATTGTTCTTTACCCTATGATGGATTTCAGCAAGCATTACGTTTTTCTCTTCCAGTGATTTTTTGATCTCTTTTTCAGCATTTTTAAGCTCAGAGATATCGCGAACCACAATTACACTTCCCTTTTTTTCTCCATCTTCAAGCAAAGCAGATTCAGAAAAAAGTACCGGCACCTTATTATCCCGAATTGTTTGCAACTGATATTCTTCCTTTCTTGTGTCTTTCGATGCCTCAAGAGGCTGGATAAGATTAAAAAAAGTAGAGATTGGTTTGCCAATCAACTCACTTTTTTCAAGTTCTAGCATTTCAACACCCGCCTCATTTAGCCGTCTTAAAACCCCGTCGTTATCAATCACAAAGATCCCTTCATTGATAGATTCCATTACATTATCTAAGTAGGTACTTGAAATAGTTTGTTTCTGAAGGTTTTCGGCCATGGTATTGAACGCTTTAGCCACATAACTGAATTCATCTTTGCTTTCTACTTTAACCCGCTGATCTAGATCCCCTTCTCCAACTTTTTTTACTGAATACGAAAGTTTTTGAAGTGGGTTAATTATTGATCGGTAAAGAAATAATGCAATAACAATGCTTATCACTAAAATTACAAAAGTTGCAAAGTAGTTTATTATTCTCCCTCGTCTCAATTTTTCATCAAGATCATTGATCATCAAATCCTGTCTGTTGATAGTCAACAAACGGATTTCTTCGAATTTTGGAATGATATTATTCAAAAAATAAGGAGCAATAGACGATAGGAAAAGTACATTTGATTGCGTTATCAGATCTTCTTCCATCTCCAGCCAATCTTTAGATAAGCTTTCATATAGAATCACTCTTTGCTTCAACTCATATACCTCCTCAATAAGCATTGGGCGATCAGCTATTATTTTTTGTAATTCTTCACTTGATGAATAAAAAGACTCCATGCCTTTTTCATAGCCTAGCTTTGTCTGGCTCGAAAGCGGAACGTCCCGAACATCTCTTATCGTTTCTTTTGATGTGCGTATTTCATAAATCAGATTCAGATAGATCAAAGTCTGATACAGACCAACTTCCATTTGGTTGGTATAATCTACTACTGTAGTAGCCTTTTTACTTTCCAAAAATTGTTCATTATTGATATCTGTGTAGTAAAACTCCCATATGAAGCCGATTCCAATAAGTAAAACAGCTAAAAATAAAAAGCTGGATATTATTTTACGTTCTAAAGTCAAGATTCAGTAACCCGATTTTCCTTTTTCGGAATTTATCTAAACACATGAGCAATAACCATTTCTGAAGGTTATAAAATCCTCATGTAACATTTGGGTTAGTAATTACTCAGATACTCTAGCCTTTGTTTAATTTTATCCACGGTGGGTAATACAGATTCCATTAAGCCTACATTGTAAGGAACAGGAATATCCGGCATTGTAATCCTTTCAACGGGAGCGTCTAACTTATCAAAACCTTCTTTCGAAAGTACGGCTGAAATTTCTGCTCCAAAACCGGCTGTCTTATTATCTTCATGAACAATTAAACACCTATTAGTTTTGGTAAGAGATTTTAAACAAGCTTCTTTATCCCAAGGCATCAAAGTTCTGAGATCCAATACATCTGCAGAAATTCCGGTTACTTCAACAGCTTGCTCACTTCTTTCACACATGGCACCCCAGGTTATTATGGTCACGTCACTTCCCTCTTTTAAAAGCTTAGCTTTTCCAAAAGGAACTACGAACTCATTACCGGGATAGGGTTTACGCGCATATTTTGCGTCTAAGAGGTTTCTATGTTCAAAGAACATAGTTGGGTTATTTGAGCGCATTGCGCTTCTTAGAAGTCCAACTGCATCCTCTGCATTACTTGGCATTGCTACCTGCCATCCAATTGCATGGGTAAAAAATACTTCATTACTCATACTATGCCATGGATCTCCACATTTAGCAAAGCCTCCCGGCATTCTAACTACAATAGGAGCTGCAAATCTATTCGCTGTTCTCCATCTTGTGGTCCCGCAATTGTTCAACTGTTCGGTAGCCGGATCTGCATATTTCCTGAACTGGATTTCTGCCACAGGCATCAATCCTGCATACGCCATACCTACAGAACGACCTATAATTCCTTCTTCAGATAAACTGGTATCAAAAACTCGATCTTCACCAAATTTTGACTGAAGATCCATTGTGGCAGCATGTACTCCGCCTTTCAATCCAACATCTTCACCAAAAACCAGAAGCTTTTTATTGGTTTCAAGCTCGTAAGCCAATGTCCTTCTGATGGCTTCCACAATATTTATTCGTTGTTTTTCGGGAGCCGGTGTTTCGCTTTCTTCAGGAAATTCATGCCCTTCAACAGCTACCCCTCCAATGGTTTGCAGTTCTTCAGCAAACGCATGTTTCTCTGTGGTTGATGTATCCGGCTCGGGACGGGCGAGTGCAGCTTTTGCCGTCTCTTCAATAGTTTCTTTAGCTTTTTTCTCCAGATTATTCCAAACTCTTTCTGTCAAAGTATCAGGAACCAGATATTTTTTCAGAGTATCTAAAGGATCATTTTGCTTTTCCTTCTCAACTAGTTCTTCCGGCTTGTACGCTTGGTTATCTTGGTATGAATGGCCATTTAATCTGGGAACTTTTAAACGGATCATAGTTGGCCCTTTTCGATCCCTAACTGAACTTACTGCTTCTTCCATAAGTTTAGCCGCTTCTTCAGGGTCTGTTCCATCTCCCTCTATAATTCTGAGGTTTTTGAAAGATTGGAGGTTATCAGTAATAACCCCGCCAGGTGTTTGAAATTCACTGGTAACAGAAATTCCATAACCATTATCCTCAATATAAAATAGCACCGGAAGATTCTGCGTTGTAGCAATAGTTAGAGCTGACCAAAAACCATTAGTAGCAACCGAACCATCCCCACCCAGAATAACTGCAATGGCTCCTTCATATTTCTTCTCTTTTAATACTTTTCTCCTATACTCAATTGCTTGAGCCCAACCAATTGCAGGAGTGTACTGAGATCCTACATCGCCTGCCATCGGCAATACTTTTACAGAGTTTTCATCAGGTTTATTACACACCACTCCAATATCTCTTCCATCACTATAACTACCGGATTTACCCATTGGTGCGGCCATAGCATCTTCAAGATCTAGTCCTAAAGAAAGCAATAATGGTCTGGAACGATAGTACGCGCTTGCCGCATCATTATTATTCGTTAGTAGCTTACCTAGAAGAATTTGTCCAAGTTCATGACCACGAGCTGAAAACTGATACAATACATCTTTATTCGGAACTAATTCCGTCTCTTCTTTTTCGTCCATTGCCCTTGATGTTAGCATCAAGCTTGCAACATCACGCCAATCTACTTTAGAATTACCTTTACCTTTTTTCTTTTTGGTAGCCATGTAACTTTTATAAATTCTTAACTATTAATCATTACTTTCTTGAAACACTCTTCAAAGTGATCCATTTCTTCTTCAATTCCTATGGTGATCCTTACACATGCCGGTAAACCGAATGCATTTATTCGTCTAAGGATCACTCCTGATTCAAGCATCTTTTGAGTAAAATTTATCGCTTCTTCTTCTGTTGGCAAAATCATCATTACGGAATTAGAAATCGATTTTTTATAACTCACATTATGTTCATCAAAAAACTTATATAACCTTTCTTTCCCCTCATTAACAACTTTGATACTCTTATTCAAGAATTCTTCATCATTGTACGCCGCTAGTGCTGCTGCCTGTCCAAGTGTTGTGGGTTCAAATGTGAGTTTTGTCTTCAACAAGTTATTGATGATTTCTTCCCGAGCAATACCGTAACCAACCCTGAATCCTGCAAGACCATATGCTTTAGAAAAAGTTCTTAATACGATCACATTATCGTTATTATAGTCTAAAGCTTTAGGATAATCCTCAATATTTTCCGCAAATTCATAATAAGCTTCATCCGCAATGATCAATATATGATTCGGAACCTGCTCCAGCAACCATTCATATTCCGTCTTAGTTATGTATGTACCTGTTGGATTATTTGGATTCGCTAAATAGATCATTTTTGTTTGATCATCAATAGCGTTTACCATTGCTTTTACATCAAATCGATAGTCATCTGTTAGCGGTATCATCTTTAAATGAATTCCTCTAACTCCGGCCTGAACAAAAAATCCCACAAAAGTAGCATTTGCTGTAATCGCATTTTGCTTGTTCAGAAAAAATGTTCTGCATAACATAGAAAGCAGACTTTCTGAACCCGATGTAAGAATAACTTCTGACTCTTTAACCCCATTTCGCTGAGCAATTGCTGCACGTAATTTCCTGGCGATCGGATCCGGATAATCCTGAATTTCTTTGAGCGCTTCTAGAATTGCTGATTCCACTTTAGGACTGCATCCCAATCTGTTTTCATTGGAAGCAAGCTTAGCTATTTTTGCCGGGTTGTAGGCTTCTTTTACTTCACCGATAGTTTTTCCCGCCACATACCTATTTAATTGTTCAATATTCTTTGGTACCAACGGATGCGATGTATTCTCGCTCATGAAGTCTTTTTAATTCGAATTATAAGGGTCTCAAAGATATTGAGAAAAAGCGCTTTTTCTAAACCCTTTTAACATAAAAAAGTAAATGTTTTGTATACAAACAGCATTCATTAACTTTAAGAAATTAAAAAATCATACATGAAAACGATCGTACTTACCGGTGCCAGCAAAGGTATTGGATATCAAACAGCATTAAAGCTTCTCGAATCAGAATGCAAAGTCATTGCAGTTGCCAGGTCTGCAGAAAAACTCGAAGAACTAAAATCAAAGGCTTCATCACCTCTTTTAAAAATTATACCGGCAGACTTAACAAACAAAGATGATATTCAGAAAATACTGGAGTATGTAGCTGACACAAATGGAATCGATGGTCTGATAAACAATGCCGGGACTCTTATAAACAAATCCTTTTCAGAAACTGCAGCAGATGAGTGGCAGTCTATTTTCGATATTAATTTATTTGCCCCTGTAAATCTTATCAAACATCTGAAACCGTATCTTAATAGAGAATCTCACATAGTGAATATTGGTAGCATGGGTGGATTTCAGGGTAGCGATAAATTTCCGGGTTTGGCTGCGTACTCATCAGCAAAAGGAGCTTTAGGTGTCTTATCAGAATG
This sequence comes from Balneola sp., assembly GCA_965215865.1. GTDB lineage: Bacteria > Bacteroidota > Rhodothermia > Balneolales > Balneolaceae > Balneola. The sequence goes on along the minus strand of OZ244125.1, from coordinate 865,394 downwards.
TTTAAGTATAGAATTTTCTTCTGATGATATATCTGTTAATTGTTTATGTCTAGGAGCAGTGCAAACGAACATGCTCCAAAAAGCATTTCCAGGTTATCAAGCTCCGGTACAACCAAAAGAAATGGCCACTTATATTTCAGACTTTGTTTTAAATGGGCATAAATTCATGAATGGAAAAATTTTACCGGTTGCATTAAATAATCCTGAATAGCTTTGGAATAGCACTTCAAGAATCGTTAAATTTGCATAACAAAATCACTACAGATGAATAAAGTTTCTTTACTAATTGCAGTCCTCTTTTTGAGTTTAAGTATAACGAGCAGCTCTACAAACGCCCAAACAGTAGAATTGCTTGCAGGAAATACTTTAAACGGTGCCGTGCAAGGAACTTTGCTCGGAGGAGCATCAATGGCCCTTTCTAATTCTGACGACTTCTCAGCTTTAAGAATAGGAGTTGGTCTAGGTACACTTTACGGTGTTGGAATGGGTGCGTATGATATTACAACCGGAGGCGGACAAGAGGTACTGGTTTCAGGGCTATTCAATGATGGAAATAATAGTAGTATCATTGTTCTGCTCGATACTTTTTATGGTGCTGCTTTAGGATCAGTAGTTGTAGTTGCAGTTACACTGGTAGCAAATGAAAGAATTACAACCGGTCTCCAGTATGGAGCGGGAATAGGTGCCTGGGCAGGATTTGGATTTGGTATTTTTGATACTTTTGTACTCGCTGAAAGAACTTTTGCTCCTGTTGTAGCAGCAAATGTAAATCAAAATGCCAGTGGGTTAATCGGAATGAATTTCGAAAATAACACCAGTTTTGGTTTTGTTAATCCAACCCTAATTCGAACTTCTCAAATTACGAAAACTGACTTTAGCTCTACTCTAAATCCTGCGGTAGAAATCGTTAATTTCAGACTGAATTTTTAATCGGTCGCGACTTTAGAATCTGATAGTTTCTTAAGCACCAAACGAACCGTATTCATATGGCCTGTTAATGAATGATGTAAACCATCAGCAACATAATTCCAGGCTTCAGGACCTTCTTTACCCATTCTACTTCCTAATGAATCTATAATTACACCGTCTTTACCGGCAACCAGCTGCCGAACCTGTTGTAAATCTTCCTCTTGAATTGTGTATTGATATAAAGGGTTTTCTGAAAGTAATTCTAAAATTACAGGTGTTGGCGTAATCCAAATAACCGGATTGGAAACATATTCACCAACAATATTTTGAATGGACTCTAGATTTTCCCAGGTTACCGATAATGGGGTTATAGTTCGGTCCGGAACAATATTCAATCTCTGGGCATCATAAGTTCCTAAAGCAATAAATACCCAATCCGGCTCATTGATAAGAACATCTCTATCCAATCTTTTTAAAGCTTCTGAAGAAGTTTCTTCTCCGATTGCAGCATTGATAAAAGTAAAGTCTGCCTTTTCAACCGAAAGCTCCAGAACTTGTTTTAAAATTTCGAACCATCCTTGTCCGTCTTCAGTTATTGAATCTCCTAGAACTGCTATTGTTTCTGAGCCATCAAGAGGTAAGGAATCAAGACAATCGATTATGGCATCTTCTTTCAGTAGTTCCAGTGCCGCTTGCTTTGCATTCTGAGTTATATTTTCTCTGTAGCTTTTTAATTCTTCTTCTGAAATGCCTAACAATAAAGCTTCAGCCTTTTTATCTGCTTTTCCGGGAAGTAATGGAAATCTCTTTTCAAGATGAAAGAATGGAATAGTAAATTGTTCGAGTATTGCTTTAATTTCTTCTGAGGTCTTAGCCATGTTCTTTCTCTAATTCTGTAATTAATTTTTCTATTCCTGAAGTAGCCCGTTCTTTAATATGCGTCCATCCATCATATGAAAAGAGCTCAGGGTTTGATGGATCTATAATAAATTTCTCACAATAGTTGGGAGCGTAATCAACTAAACTAGCCGCAGGATATACAACCAATGATGTTCCTATCACTACCAAAATATCAGCTTTTTCAACTAATTGAGCTGCTTTTTCAAGCATAGGCACCATTTCCCCAAACCAAACTACATGAGGTCTTAATTGCTTTCCATCAGATCCAACATCTCCTAAGTGAATTGGGTTCGTCCCAATCTCAACAATCAAGTTCTCGTTGTCTACACTTCTTGCTTTGGTTAACTCACCATGCAAATGCAAAATTTTACTTGATCCTGCTCTCTCATGTAAGTCATCTACATTTTGTGTAATAATTTCTACATCAAATAAAGACTCTAAGCCAACAAGTTTTAGGTGTGCCTTATTGGGCAGTGCTTTACCTGCTTGCTCTCTTCTCAGATTATAAAAGTCTAAAACCTGTTCCGGGTTTCTGTACCAACCTTCAGGTGTAGCTACTTCATTTATGTTGTAACCTTCCCATAAACCACCTGAATCTCTGAAAGTTGACAACCCACTTTCAGCACTTATACCCGAACCGGATAGAACAACTAGTTTCTTTTTATTCGGCATGTACCGTTTGGAGGTTAAACCAAGAACTTTCGATTTGATAGTCTTCAACAACAGAAGCCTCTCCCCCATGTTTGAATAAACACATGATCGAATTCACTTCATCCTGTAAGGTCTTAACAGCATTATCAACTAATTCTTTGTTGAAGCCCTGCTCACCTAAATTGATTGTGAACTCCATAGAAATAATTCTTCCTAGTGCTTTACCAAGGTCTACCAATTTACGTTGAGGCATTTTTGTATCTATTTCAAAGTTTAGAGCATCCTTGAAATAATCTGAGGATTTTATCGTAAGCTCGAAATCACTTAAAAAGTCATAAAGATTAGAGCTTTTAACTCTTCTCATCATTTTCATTACAGATTCTGATATCTGCTGATACAAAATATCATTTGAGCCTTCAAAAATTTGAAATGGGCGACTATCAACAACAGATCTACCTGCGATATGATCGAGCCTGTAACCTTTCGCTCCTGTTAACTGAAGAAGAGATTGCGAAGCTCTTTGCATGAAATCCGTCACAACTGACTTTATAGAATTAGCTTCCAGATCCATCTTAGACGTATTTCTTTCTAAAGGAACTGTACTTCCTGTGAAATTACACATAGCAGAACATACCGTAAAATAAGCCTGTAACTCCGACAATCTGCTTTTCACCTGATCGTAATTAAACAAGCTTTGTCCACCTACAAAACGATCTTTACAATGATCTACGGCTTCATCAAGCATTCTTCTCAAGAATCCCATGCCCATTCCCGGAAATTGAAGTCTGCTTCTGTGAAGAAGATCTAACATCATCGTAATACCGGTACTTGATGGCTCTAGTTTGTGAGATTCATCAACCTGAATGTTGATTTTGTTCTTCCCGTAAGGAAGCATATACAATCCTAAATTGTTATAATACTCTTGTACTTCGATACCGCCATTTCTTGTATCATGAATAAAGAAAGAAATATCTCTGGTTAAGTTACCATTCTGATCTTTACCTCTAGCAGTCATTAGCCAATAATCTGCCATACCTGTAAGACCGGCCCAATGTTTTAATCCTTCAACCTTATACTTACCATCTACCTTTGTAAACGAAGTTTGCATTTTTAATGCATCCGAACCGTAATCTGGTTCTGTGATCATTAAACCTCCCATTCTCTTGTCATGCATTACACGGTCATAGATACTGGTTTTCGCTTCCTCTGAACCATAATTTGCAATCGGCTGAAGGAATAGAGCACCATTAATTCCCATCATTAATGAAAGAGGTAAAGACTCATAGGAACTTGCTTCAAGCATAGAAAGAGCTTCTGATGTGTGTCCACCAAACCCGTCGTATTTAGAAGGAATAAAAGCTCCTAGTGGAGCTAGTTCCATGATTTGATTAAAAGTAGCAGGCTTTATACCCCGAACTAAACTATCCTCGTGCTTCTCTTCTTCTGTTGAAAAAAGATCTGCCAGTCTCTGTTTGTATTCTTTTATAAATTCTTGAAAATTGAAATCCATTCTATCAGTTTTATCATTTCTACAAAATAGTAGCTATTAAATATACGATTATTTAACGGGTTTTACTGCCTCTTTAACATAAAAAAACCCGATTCATTGAATGAATCGGGTTTAGGGAAAAAAAAGAAGGCGATGACCTACTCTACCACGAGTGCAGTACCATCGGCGCTGCAAGGCTTAACGTCCGTGTTCGGGATGGGAACGGGTGGGACCCTTGCGCTAGAATCACCTTCAAGTTCGGTGAGTCCGGTATATTGGACTCAAATTCAATAAAAAAAATATAAGTTCTTTGACATGGTCCGCTTGGCGTGCATACGCCTTGCGGATAAAGAAAAAGTGTTAACAATGAGGATACTTACTTGTTTGGTGCACCACCAAGCCGGCGGTGCAAACCATATAAACAAAGCCAATGGTCTAATTAGTATGGCTCGGCTAAACATGTCACCATGCGTACACCTGCCACCTATCTACCCGGTCGTCTTCCGGGAGACTCATAGGGAATACTTATCTTGGAGCGTGCTTCGCGCTTAGATGCGTTCAGCGGCTTATCACTTCCGAACATAGCTACCCTGCGATGCATGCGACCACACAACAGGTACACTAGCGGTTCGTCCACTCCGGTCCTCTCGTACTAGGAGCAGCCCTCCTCAGTATTCCAACGCCCACAGCAGATAGAGACCGAACTGTCTCACGACGTTCTGAACCCAGCTCGCGTACCGCTTTAATTGGCGAACAGCCAAACCCTTGGGACCTTCTCCAGCCCCAGGATGCGATGAGCCGACATCGAGGTGCCAAACCTCCCCGTCGATATGAACTCTTGGGGGAGATAAGCCTGTTATCCCCGGAGTACCTTTTATCCTTTGAGCGATGGCCCTTCCATGCGGTGCCACCGGATCACTAAACCCCACTTTCGTGCCTGCTCGACCTGTATGTCTCGCAGTCAAGCACCCTTATGCTTTTACACTCTACGCACGATTGCCAACCGTGCTGAGGGTACCTTTGGGAGCCTCCGTTACTCTTTAGGAGGCGACCGCCCCAGTCAAACTACCCACCATACACTGTTCCCTCGGAAGGGTTAGACTTCACCTGTGGCAAGGGCGGTATTTCAAGGGTGACTCCACAACGCCTGGCGACGCCGCTTCAAAGTCTCCCGCCTATCCTACACATGCGACAGCTAAAGCCAATGTAAAGTTGTAGTAAAGGTTCACGGGGTCTTTTCGTCCCGCTGCGGGTAATCGGCGTCATCACCGATACCACAATTTCACCGAGCTCATGGCCGAGACAGTGCCCAAGTCGTTACACCATTCGTGCAGGTCGGAACTTACCCGACAAGGAATTTCGCTACCTTAGGACCGTTATAGTTACGGCCGCCGTTTACTGGGGCTTCAGTCAAGGGCTTCGCCGAAGCTAACCCCCTTCTTTAACCTTCCAGCACCGGGCAGGTGTCAGTCCCTATACATCGCCTTGCGGCTTAGCAGAGACATGTGTTTTTGGTAAACAGTCGCTTGGGCCTTTTCACTGCGCCCTGACATAGTCAGGGGATCCTTCTCCCGAAGTTACGGATCGAATTTGCCTAGTTCCTTAGCCATGAATTACTCGAGCACCTGAGGATACTCTCCTCACCCACCTGTGTCGGTTTGGGGTACGAGCGAGAACCAGCAAACTACGACGCTTTTCTTGGCAGCATGATTACCTCCACTATCTCTTCATCGTGAGAATCCGAGTACTGTCGGGGTTCAGCCTTAACGGGAGGCGGATTTGCCTGCCCCCCGGCCTACGCCCTTTAACGTGCATTCGTCAGCACGCGGGAGTGTCACTTCTGCGTCACGCCTTAGCCATACGCTGGCTTCGGTAGCGGAATATTTAACCGCTTTGCCATCGGCTTCCCCGGCCTCACCGGGTACACCTTAGGTCTCGACTAACCCTGATCCGATTAGCGTTGATCAGGAACCCTTGGGTTTACGGTGGAAGGGTTTTTCACCCTTCTTATCGTTACTCATGCCTACATTTTCGCTTCCAGCCGCTCCACGGCCCCTCGCGGGCGCTGCTTCTGCGCTGACTGGAATGCTCCCCTACCGATCGTTAAATCCCACAGCTTCGGTAACCGACTTATGCCCGATTATTATCGACGCCGAGTCGCTTGACTAGTGAGCTATTACGCACTCTTTAAAGGAATGGCTGCTTCTAAGCCAACCTCCTAGTTGTCTGAGCAACTCAACTTTCTTTGATCAACTTAGTCGGTATTTAGGGACCTTAGCTGGTGGTCTGGGTTGTTCCCCTCTCGCCACAGGACGTTATCACCCTGCGACTGACTGCCTGGCGGCTCATCACTGGTATTCGGAGTTTGTCTAGGGTTGGTACCCGGTGAAGGGCCCTAGCCTAATCAGTGCTCTACCTCCAGTGAGACAAAACCAGACGCTATACCTAAATATATTTCGGGGAGTACGAGCTATCTCCAAGTTTGATTGGCCTTTCACCCCTATCCACAGTTCATCCGAAGACTTTTCAACGTCAACCGGTTCGGGCCTCCACGGTGTCTTACCACCGCTTCACCCTGACCATGGATAGATCACTTGGTTTCGCGTCTGCCCCGCTGTACTGCACGCCCTATTCAGACTCGCTTTCGCTACGGCTCCACCCCTTAGGGGCTTAACCTCGCACAACAGGAGCAACTCGTAGGCTCATTATACAAAAGGCACGCCGTCACTACATAAATGCAGCTCCGACCGCTTGTAAGCACACGGTTTCAGGTACTATTTCACTCGCCTTCTCGGCGTTCTTTTCACCTTTCCCTCACGGTACTGGTTCACTATCGGTCATGCAGATGTATTTAGCCTTACCGGATGGTGCCGGCTGGTTCACGCAAGATTTCACCGGTCTCGCGCTACTCAGGATACCCGCCTTTTTGTAATCGGTACACCTACAGGGCTTTCACCTTCTGTGGCGCTGCTTTCCAGACAGCTTCGATTTAAGATTACAAAAATTACGCAGGTCCTACTACCCCGCACCCCGTAGGATGCGGTTTGGGCTGCTCCGCGTTCGCTCGCCACTACTTGCGGAATCACTGTTGTTTTCTCTTCCTCCGGGTACTTAGATGTTTCAGTTCCCCGGGTATGCCTCCTCGAAAGGATACCCTAATAAATTAGAGTGGGTTGCCCCATTCGGAAATCCGCGGATCACAGTTCTTTTGCAACTCCCCGCAGCTTATCGCAGCTTTACACGTCCTTCTTCGCCTCTGCATGCCTAGGCATCCACCGTGTGCCCTTAATTGCTTATTTTATATGGCTTGCACTACCCTCTTGGGGTGCGCGCAAGGAACATACTCAATTGCTTGAGCTATTACTCTTGTGGGCTGCAGGTGTACTACCACCTACAGCTACCCTAGGCGCATGTTATCTGCGTTCGTAAAACGAACACTTCAAACATACTATATGAGCTGACAATCAATCGATTGCCGCTCTTTATACATTGTTATACTTTTTCACCATGTCAAAGAACTTGCCCGTAGCACGGGCAGGCTGTTATAAAACTACCGCTTCGGCCTCGAAAGACACCCGCAGCAACTAACATTCTTTCAATAAAACCATGTGACTTCCGGGGTTACGCACCCGCTCATTAGTACCATCACATCTTACTTCAATACTTTTACTTCAATTTCTGTGGAGCTACAGGGATTCGAACCCTGGACCCCTGCCTTGCAAAGGCAGTGCTCTAGCCAGCTGAGCTATAGCCCCTCTTCCTTGGTCAGAAAAGTGGGCTTGGGAGGACTTGAACCTCCGACCTCACGCTTATCAGGCGTGCGCTCTAACCACCTGAGCTACAAGCCCCAATATTACTCGGGGATCGCACCTGGTAGCCAACGCCGGCCTCAGGGCTTCTCCGCTGCTCTGCTTTCCTTCATTGTTGCAGCATAGGACAGATTGTTTGTAACGAACTACTTATGGTAGTTGTGTAGGTTCATCGCTTGCTGGTGTATATATACCCAGCTAGCAAGGCTCTCCTTGAAAGGAGGTGATCCAGCCGCACCTTCCGGTACGGCTACCTTGTTACGACTTAGCGCCAGTTACCAGGCTTACCCTAGGCACCCCTTACCGGGGCGACATCAGGTACTCCTGACTTCCATCGCTTGACGGGCGGTGTGTACAAGGCCCGGGAACGTATTCACCGCGTCATTGCTGATACGCGATTACTAGCGATTCCAACTTCACGGAGTCGAGTTGCAGACTCCGATCCGAACTGAGAATGGTTTTAAAGATTTGCACCTCATTGCTGAGTAGCGACCTTCTGTACCATCCATTGTAGCACGTGTGCAGCCCTGGACGTAAGGGCCATGATGACTTGACGTCGTCCCCACCTTCCTCACTACTTGCGTAGGCAGTCTGGCTAGAGTCCCCACCATTATGTGCTGGTAACTAACCACAGGGGTTGCGCTCGTTGCGGGACTTAACCCAACACCTCACGGCACGAGCTGACGACAGCCATGCAGCACCTTCTATAGCGTCTCATAGAGAACCCTCTGTTTCCAGAGGTAGCGCTGTAGATTTAGCCCAGGTAAGGTTCCTCGCGTTGCATCGAATTAAGCCACATGCTCCACCGCTTGTGCGGGCCCCCGTCAATTCCTTTGAGTTTCATCGTTGCCGACGTACTCCCCAGGTGGCATACTTAATGCGTTAACTGCAGCACTGGCCCCGAAAGGCCAACACCTAGTATGCATCGTTTACAGCGTGGACTACCAGGGTATCTAATCCTGTTCGCTCCCCACGCTTTCGTGCCTCAGCGTCAGTTGTAGACCAGTAAGCCGCCTTCGCCACTGATGTTCTTCGTAATATCTATGCATTTCACCGCTACACTACGAATTCCACTTACCTCTTCTACACTCAAGACGCCCAGTATCCAAGGCCATTTTACCGTTAAGCGGCAAGATTTCACCCCAGACTTAGACGCCCGCCTACGCACCCTTTACACCCAATGATTCCGGACAACGCTTGCACCCTCCGTATTACCGCGGCTGCTGGCACGGAGTTAGCCGGTGCTTATTCAAGCAGTACCGTCACACCAGATCGAAATCCGGTCGTTCTTCCTGCTTAAAAGCCGTTTACAACCCATAGGGCCTTCATCCGGCACGCGGCGTGGCTGCGTCAGGCTTTCGCCCATTGCGCAAGATTCCTCACTGCTGCCTCCCGTAGGAGTCTGGGCCGTGTCTCAGTCCCAGTGTGGGGGATCATCCTCTCAGACCCCCTAGCTATCATCGCCTTGGTGAGCCGTTACCTCACCAACTAACTAATAGCACGCAGCCCCCTCTTTAACCGGTCGAAACCTTTAACAACCAAGGTCATGCGACCTAGTTGCTTTATGCGGTATTAGCACCCCTTTCGGAATGTTATCCCCCAGTTAAAGGCAGGTTGGCTACGCGTTACTCACCCGTCCGCCAGTCTCCAGAAAGAGCAAGCTCCTTCCTTCTCCTTCGACTTGCATGTGTTAAGCCCGCCGCCAGCGTTCGTCCTGAGCCAGGATCAAACTCTCCATTGTAAAAAAAATAAATTTATATACGCTGTGAGCCGACCCTACACTCCATCATTCAAAAGAATAACTTCATAAAGCTCGCACAAACAATCTGTCTTATGCTTCAATAATTTCCAAAGAACTGTGTCACAAAAATCGCTTTTGCGACAGAAACCAAAGATAAGGGATGTTTAGATTTGATGCCAGTTTTATTTGAAATATTTTCACTTTTTTTTGACATCATGCGTTTCCTTATCAAAAACAACGCACAAAAAAAGAAGTGTCTGATAAATTACCACACACTTCTTAAATATTCTTAGAAAGAATTACTTCTTTTCTTCTTCGCCAGACTCTTCAGTTGCCTCTGTTTCTTTCTCTGATGTTTCTTCAACCTCAGCTTCAGCAACTACTTCTTGTTTCTCCTCTTCTGCAGCTTCAGATTTAGTCTCTTCAGCTACAGCACTTGTAGGAGTGTTAGATTTTCCAGCTCTACGGGTTCTCTTCTTCTTGGTAGTTTTACCGCCTTCTGGTGCGATATCATTGAAATCTACGAGTTCAATAATTGCCATCTCAGCAGCATCACCCTGACGATATCCGGTTTTGATAACACGTGTATATCCTCCAGGTCTGTCTCCAACTTTAGGACCTATTTCTGTAAACAATTGAGTTACAGCATCCTTGTTTTGTAGTGAAGAAAAGACTTGCTTTCTATTGTGATGAGAATCTTCTTTAGCTCTTGTAATAAGAGGTTCGATGAATCCTCGAAGTTCTTTTGCTTTTGCAACGGTAGTGCTGATTCTATGCTCTCTGATAAGAGCCATAGATAAAGCTCTCATTGTAGCTTTTCTATGTGCTGCCGTACGGCTTAATTTTCTACCTTTTACTCTATGGCGCATTGTTTAATCCTCTACCGCTTAGTCTAAAAATTTTGATACATCCATTCCGAACTGAAGATTCTTTTCTTCAATAACTTCCTGAAGTTCTGTCAATGACTTCTTACCAAAGTTTCGGAATTTTAAAAGATCTTGTTCGTCACGAGCTACTAGCTCACCAATTGAATTGATGTTAGCTGATTTCAAACAGTTGTAAGCACGAACACTTAAGTTCAGATCTTCAATACTTGTTCGAAGCAGGTTAGCAACACGCTGTTTTTCAGCATCCACTTCTTCTTCTTCCTGAGTGAATTGCTCTTCAATTTTTTCAGTAATGAACTTTTCGATATGCTCTTTCAGAATCTTACCTGCAATAGTAAGAGCTTCTTTCGCATTTACTGATCCGTCAGTTTCAACGTCCATTACAAGTTTTTCGTAATCCGTTCTTTGTCCAACACGAACATTCTCTACATCAAACTTAACTGATTTGATAGGAGTGAAAATTGCATCAATTGGTATCACGTTCACATCGTCATCTTCCACAGTCATTTCTTCTGCAGGAACGTAACCTCTTCCTCTTCCAACACGAAGTTCAATTTCCAATTCTGCATCGTCAGCTAAGTGCGCGATTACCAAATCAGGGTTCAACACTTCATATTCTGCAGTAGCATCTGCAATGTCTTTTGCTGTTAATGTAGATCCACTTTTCTTAGAAATGTGAATTACACCACTACTTTGCTCTACTTGCTTAAAACGAACCTGTTTGAAATTCAAAATGATTTCGTATACATCTTCCTTAACGCCTTTGATGCTAGAATACTCATGATCAACACCGTTAATTTTAACCGCTGTGATAGCGATTCCGGGAAGAGATGAAAGAAGTACTCTTCTAAAAGAGTTACCAATAGTTACACCAAATCCTCTTTCCATCGGTTGAAGTACAAACGTACCAAAGCTGTCGTCATCTTTAACGACATCTAAACTGTCTGGCATTTGGATACTGTAATTGCTCATATCAAAAATATAATTTTAGAATTACTTAGAATAAAGCTCAACAATAAGTTGAACATTTATGTTTTCAGGTATTTCTTCCATTGTTGGAACGTATAACATTTTACCTGTTCGGGATTTAACGTCAGTCTCAACCCATTTGTATTTGTTTCTGGATGCACCGTCAAGAGCATCTTCTACAACTTCAAGATTTCTTGATTTAGGTCTCATAGAAATCACATCGTTTGGCTTTACTGCGTAAGACGGAATATTTAAAACTCCACCGTTTACAACAATATGCTTATGGCTTACCAACTGACGAGCTTGTCTTCTGGTTTTTGCAAAACCCATTCTAAAGACAGTGTTATCCAATCTGCTTTCCAAAAGTTGAAGCAGAATCTCACCGGTTACGCCTTCCTTAGCACTAGCTGCTTCATACAGATTACGGAATTGTTTTTCCAACAACCCATAAGTGTATTTTGCTTTTTGCTTTTCCTCAAGCTGGATAGCATATTCCGATTTTCTGTTAAAACGGGATCTACCATGCTGTCCGGGACCGTATGGTTTGCGTTCTAATGCTTTACTAGGTCCAAAGATTGCTTCTTTGAATCGTCTAGCTTTTTTCTGTTTTGGGCCTCTATATCTTGCCATTATAAATAGACTTACTAATTAAACTCTTCTACGTTTCGGTGGGCGACATCCATTGTGTGGGATTGGAGTACGGTCTTTAATTGAAGACACATCCAAACCAGCACTAGACATTGCTCTAACAGCTGCTTCACGACCAGAACCCGGTCCTTTAACGAACACTTCAACTTTACGAAGCCCCATTTCATACGCTGTTTTTGCTGCTGTTTCAGCACTTAACTGAGCGGCATAAGGAGTATTTTTCCTTGAGCCTTTAAAACCTTCTTTACCTGCAGACGACCAAGCCAGCACGTTTCCGTCGGCATCAGTAATAGTAACAATTACATTATTGAAAGTAGCTTTTACAAAAGCCATTCCGTTAGGATCAGTTACCTGCTTCTTCTTTTTTCTTTTAGAAGCTGCACCTGAAGTTTTTGATTGATTCTTAGCCATAATTAAACTCTGTTATTTCGTTACTTTCTTTTTACCAGCAACTGTACGCTTTTTACCTTTACGGGTACGCGCATTAGTTTGTGTACGCTGCCCTCTAACCGGCAGTCCTCTACGATGACGAACACCTCTATAACTTCCAATTTCTATCAGTCGTCTGATGTTGCCATTTACTTCACTTCGTAACGCACCTTCTACTTTAAATTCATCATCAAGAATTTGACGTAACTCAACTACTTGAGCTTCATCCCAATCCTGAACTTTGGTATCCGGATCAATTCCTACTCTTTCAAGCAATTGCCTTGAAGTAGTTAATCCTATTCCATGAATATAAGTAAGGCCTATAACGCCTCGTTTTTGTTTTGGTAAGTCAATTCCAGCAATACGTGCCATATATAAATGCTATTATATTAACCTTGACGCTGCTTATGGCGCGGGTTTTTCTTGTTTATTACGTACAAACGACCTTTACGTCTAACGATCTTGTCGTCTGAACTTCTTTTCTTAACTGAAGATCTTGTTTTCATATCTACCTTATTTGTATCTGTAAGTGATTCTACCCTTACTAAGATCGTACGGAGACATTTCTACCGCCACACGATCGCCAGGTAATATTTTTATGTAATACATTCTCATTTTTCCTGAAACATGCGCAAGTAATTCATGTCCATTATCCAATTCTACCCTGAACTGGGCGTTAGGCAATGCTTCTAAAATTACTCCGTCTTGTTTAATGGGCTCTTGTTTAGCCATGTGTCATTATTTTTTCATGTTTCTGTGAGAGCTCAGCAATATAATCAAAAGTACTGAGAATTTCAGCTTTTCCTTCACGAACAACAATATCATGTTCAAAGTGAGCTGCCAGGCTCCCATCGGCTGTACAAACTGTCCAACCGTCATTCAATGTTTTCACTCTCCAGGAACCCATGGTAATCATCGGTTCAATTGCGAGAGTCATTCCTTCTCTTAGTCGTTCACCTTTTCCTTTTCTACCATAATTAGGTACTGAAGGATCTTCATGAAGAGATTTTCCAATCCCATGTCCGACCAGATCTTTTACTACTCCAAATCCATGACTTTCATTATGGACTTGGATCGCATTTGCAACATCACCCATCTTATTGCCGTGAGTTGCTTGCTCAATTCCTTTATATAATGATTCGAGTGTAATTCTTAACAATCGAATCGCTTCGTCATCACAATCGCCAACTGCGAAAGTGAATGCATGATCACCAAAATAACCGTTCATTTCTACTCCGCAATCCACAGAAACAATATCGCCTTCTTCAAGCTTTCTGCTTCCCGGTATTCCATGAACAACTTCATCATTAATCGAGATACATAATGTCCCCGGAAATTCACTTCCTTTAGGACCGTATCCTTTAAAAGCCGGTCGAGCATTATGCTTTGCAATATACTCTTCTGCTACTAAATCTAACTTTCCTGTTTCAATTCCAGGCTCAATTAATCTACCTACTTCAGCAAGTGTTCGTGAGACAAGCAGAGCACTTTCGCGCATCTTTTCTATCTCATTTTCACTCTTCAGGTAGATCATTGTTACGCTCTTCTTCTTCCTTTAATCTTTCCTGTCTTCATAAACCCGTCGTAATGACGCATCATGAGGTGACTCTCAATTTGTTGGAGTGTATCTAATGCCACACCAACAATAATTAAAAGGCTTGTTCCACCATAGAACAATGCGAATCCCGGAGTAACTCCAAGAAGATTCGTTGCAATGGCTGGAAGAATTGCTACCAATGATAGAAATATAGATCCAGGTAATGTGATCTTTGTCAATATATTATCAATGAACTCTACAGTAGATTTACCCGGGCGTACACCAGGAATAAAACCACCTTGTCTTTTCATAGTATCAGCCATCTCTTTCGGATTAATGGCGATAGCTGTATAGAAAAATGTGAAAAACACACAGATGAAAAAGAAAATGATTGAGTACGTCCAGCCTGTGAAATCAGCAGACCATGCAGTTAAAAATTGTACTGTTTCATTTTCAGGAAAAAATTGGCCGATAGTACTCGGAATAAACATGATGGACTGTGCAAAGATGATCGGCATTACACCCGCAGCATTTACCTTTAGTGGCAAGTACTGAGTTGTGCCTCCGTATACTTTACGTCCTACTACTCTTTTTGCATACTGAACAGGAATCTTACGAACGCCCTGGGTCAGCATTACTACTGCTGCAATTACTACGACTAACGCAGCCAATTCGATAATTACTAAAATTAAGTTCGTCTTAGTAGTAACTTCGTTATAGAAGTTTGCCGGTAGTATCGCAATTATACCGATCATAATGATCAATGAAATACCGTTTCCAATCCCGCGATCTGTAATTCTTTCTCCTAACCACATCACAAACACTGTTCCCGCGGTCAATACGATCATTGCAGTTAAAGTGAATGCAAATTCATTTACTACGATGGCTTGCGGTGCAGTTGCAATCAAATTGATTGAGAATGCTATTGCCTGAAACGCTGTAATTACTACTGTTCCATATCGTGTAAGCTGTGTGATCTTACGCCGTCCTTCTTCACCTTCTCTTTGAAGTTTCTGGAAGTAAGGCACAATTGCTCCTGCAAGCTGAATGATAATCGATGCCGTAATGTAAGGCATGATTCCCAACGCAAACACACCCGCTCGCGAAAAGGCTCCACCTACAAACAGGTCAAATAATCCTAATAAACTCGAAGCATCTCCCGCTCCTGCTATAAGTGCAGAGGCATCTACACCCGGTAGTGTAATGTAACTACCAACTCTGTAGACCATCAATATACCGATCGTATACAGAATTCGGTTCTTCAGGTCCTCGATTTTAAAAATATTGCGGAAGTTTTCTATAAGACTCATTAGCCCTTAGGTCCGATTAATTAGTTTTAGATTACGTTTACTTTTCCACCAGCTTTTTCAATCAACTCAACAGCTGATTTACTGGCAGCATGAACTTCAATTTCTACTTTTGTAGATATTTCGCCTCTTCCAAGCAACTTAATATGGTCGTTTTTATGAGCCAATCCTGCTGCAACTAAATCTGAAATTGTAATAGTTGCACCAAGCTTTCCAGCTTCAATGAATTCACCAACAGTTTGAACATTCAAAGGACGTGTTTCTGATCTGTTCGGGTTTGTAAATCCAAACTTAGGAATTCGTCTTTGAAGTGGCATCTGACCACCTTCAAACCAAGGACGTCTTTTAAAACCGGAACGTGATTTTTGTCCGTTGTGTCCACGACCTGATTGTTCACCGTGTCCAGATCCTTCACCGCGACCTACGCGTTTTCTGTTCTTATTGTTCGGAGCCGGAGCTTTTAAATTATGTAGATCCATGATCAAAATTAATTAGGTATTAACCTTCAAATACTTTGTTAAGTGAAACGCCTCTTCTTTTAGCAACTTCAACCGGATCGGTTAATTCGCTAAGAGCTTTAAAAGCAGCTTTTACCATGTTGTGTGGGTTTGAAGAACCCTGGGATTTTGACAGAATGTTATGAACACCTGCAACATCCAGTAAATTCTTAACCGCTCCACCTGCAATTACCCCGGTACCATCAGATGCAGGACGTAACAATACTTTTCCTGCTCCTGCTTTACCAACTACCGGATGGTAAATACTCTTTGTCTTTGTTAGTGGAATTCGGATCAGGTTCTTTTTTGCATTATCAAAACCTTTTTGGATAGCATCAGAAACTTCATTTGCTTTTCCTAGGCCATGACCGCATACACCGTTTCCATCACCAACTACAACAATGGCGTTAAAACTAAATCTACGACCACCTTTAACTACTTTAGATACACGGTTAACGTGAACTAACTTTTCTTCCAAGTTAAGGTTCGCAGCTGGTACAGATTGTTTTCTTCTTACTTTAGGCATTGTTTAAACCGTTCGATTAAAACTGAAGACCACCATCGCGAGCGCCATCGGCAGCCGCTTTGATGATTCCATGATATTTGTATCCGCTTCTGTCGAATACTACTTTAGTAATTCCATTTTCTTTAGCAAGCTTTGCAATATCTTCGCCTGCTTTCTTAGCATTCTCTACACCTTTCTTAACTTCGGTAGCCGCCAAAGTAGCGCCTTCCATGTCGTTAATGATCTGAAGGTAGGTGTTGCTGTTACTTTTGTAAACACATAGTCTTGGACGTTCTGCAGTACCACGAATAGTAGAACTGATTCTGCGTCTTATCTTATTTCTACGTGCTGTTTTCTTTTGAGACTTTTTCATATCAAAATTCCTTATTTAGCAGCTGATTTACCGGCTTTACGTCTGATCTGCTCACCATAATATCTGATACCTTTACCTTTGTAAGGCTCCGGCTTTCTGAATGAGCGGATTTTAGCGGCAACCTGACCTACTAATTCTTTGTCAATTCCTGAAATAACCAGGATCGGTTGTTTACTTGTTTTTGTGTCAACTTCAATTGAGATCCCTTCTGGTGGTACAAAGAAAATTGGATGAGAATAACCCAAGTTAAGTTCTAATAGATCGCCGCTCATTGCAGCTCTAAAACCAACTCCGTAGATCTCTAATTTTTTTGTATATCCTTCAGTTACTCCAACAACCATGTTGTTGATCAAAGCACGATATAAACCATGAAGAGCTCTGTCTTCTTTAATATCGCTTGCTCTTTTTACAATAACTTCGTTTTCATTTTTCTCAACCGAAATATTCGGATGAATTTTAAGCGTACTGGTACCTTTATCACCTTTTACGGTAATCATGTTGTCAGCACCAATGCTAAAATCAACCTTTTCGGTAAGTGGTACAGGTAATTTTCCTATTCGAGACATAATCTAAACTCTGTTTTAATAAATCGTGCAAAGTATCTCGCCGCCAACTTTCAGCTTGCGAGCTTCTTTATCTGTCATCACACCTTTTGAAGTAGATAAGATCACTACTCCCAAACCATTCTGAGCACGAGGAACATCACTGGAACCTTTATATACTCTTAATCCCGGCTTTGAGAAGCGTGTTAAGTCTTTAATTACAGGATGTCCATAAGAATCGTACTTAAGGAACATTCTGATAACGCCTTGCTTACCATCTTCAATATTGATGAACTTTGAAATGTAACCTTTATCAACTAAGATCTTGGCCATTGCTCTTTTCAGCTTTGAAGCTGGAACATCAACTTTACGATGCCCTGCAGTTTGGGCATTTCGAATACGTGTTAAAAAATCTGCTATCGGATCGTTCATTTCTCTTCAGATATAATGTTTACCAGCTGGCTTTTCTTACGCCTGGTATCTTACCAGCTAAAGCCAATTCACGGAATTTAATTCTAGATACTCCATAGCGACCAACGTAACCACGGCTACGTCCGGTTATGCTACAACGGTTTCTTACACGAGTAGGACTAGCGTTTCTGGGAAGTTTTTGCAAACCTTCATAATCGCCGGCTTCCTTCAAAGCTTTCCTTTTCTCAGCGTATTTTTCTACTGTTTTTTTACGTTTTTCGTTACGTGCTATCCAAGCTTTCTTAGCCATAATAGAGTATCTCTTAATTTCTGTTTTTGAATGGCATACCGAAATGCTTAAGCAAAGCGTATGCTTCTTCGTCAGTTTCTGCGGAGGTTACAAAAGTCACATCCATACCGTGCATTTTTGAAACCTTATCTGTATCAATCTCAGGGAAGATTGTATGCTCTTTAATTCCCATTGTATAATTACCGCGTCCATCAAAGCTTTTATCAGGAACTCCTTGAAAGTCACGAGTTCTAGGTAAAGCTAAATTTACCAAACGGTCCAGGAATTCAAACATGATTCTACCGCGCAAAGTAACTTTACAACCAATAGGCATTCCTTCTCTCAACTTAAAGTTCGAGATCGATTTCTTAGCCTTGGTTTTAACAGGCATCTGACCTGTTATTTGCGCAATATTCTCAACAACAGTATCAAGTACTTTCTTGTCTTGAATTGCTTCCCCTACTCCTACGTTGATCACTATTTTTTGAAGTTTGGGGAGACTCATTTTGTTCTCGTAACCAAACTCTTCGGTCAACTTCGAAGTAATTTCTTCTTTGTATTGTGTGTATAGTCTTGCTTCAGCCATTTTATTTCACACTAAATTATTTATCCAAAATTTCGCCACTGGCCTTAGCATAACGAACCCAACGGCCACCGCCATCTTCTTCAATTCGCTTGCGACCAATTCTTGTTGGTTCTTTTGTTGTAGGGTCAATTACTTGAACATTTGAAATGTGTACTGAACCCTCTCTTTTTAAGCGACCACCTTGCTGGTTTTCCTGAGATGGTTTGTCATGGTGTGTTTTCATGTTTATACCTTCAACAAGAACTCTTTCCTTGTCTGGGTAAACCATAAGCACACGGCCTGTTTCACCAATATCTTTACCAGCGAGAATTTTAACTTCGTCGCCTTTCTTTACGTGCAATTTCTTTTGTTTATTAAACCTTCGTGGCATTACTCTAACCTCTTTAAAGTACTTCCGGAGCTAGTGACACAATCTTCATGAAACTCTTTTCTCGCAATTCGCGAGCAACAGGTCCAAAAATACGTGTGCCTACAGGCTCTTGGTCTTTGTTAATTACTACCGCAGCATTTTCATCAAAACGGATATAACTACCATCCTTTCTGCGGTACTCTTTTTTAGTTCTAACTATTACGGCTTTTACAACGTCACCTTTCTTAACGTTACCGCCTGGTAGTGCAGTTTTTACTGAAGCTGAGATCAAATCTCCAACTCGTGCATATCGTCGGCGGGAATCTCCCAACACCTTGATACACATAACTTTTTTAGCTCCGCTGTTATCTGCTACCTGTAATACTGTTTGCGTTTGTACCATCGCTTATAAGTCCTTATTTAGCTTTTTCTACGATTGATACCAGGCGCCATGTCTTGCGCTTGGAAAGAGGACGGGTACTCATAATGTGAACCGTATCCCCAATATTCGCTTCATTGTTTTCGTCGTGTGCCATGTACTTCGTAGTCTTAGTGATAAACTTGCCGTAAATAGCATGCTTAATCTGTCGATCTACAGCAACCGTGATGCTTTTATCCATCTTGTTGCTAACAACACGACCTGTTCGTTCTCTTCGTTGTGCTCTTTCTAATTCTGCCATAATGATCCTAACGCTTATTCAGCACTATTTTTTTCATTAATAATGGTTCTCAATCTGGCAACTTCACGTCTGTGATTTGTGATACGAGCAGGATTTTCCAGCTGTCCGGTTACCGATTTTGAAAACTTTAATTTTTGTAGTGCTTCCGCTTCATCTTTCAAACGTGCACTTAATTCAGTAATAGATAAATCTCTTAATTCATGCGCTTTACTCATCGTACCGCCTCCTATTTACCTACGTAGTCTCTGCGAACTACGAATTTAGTTTTAATTGGAAGCTTGTGAGATGCACGACGCATAGCTTCACGAGCTCTTTCTTCAGTTACACCGGCTATTTCAAATAAAATTCTGCCCGGCTTAACAACTGCAACCCAGTGATCCAAAGCACCTTTACCTTTACCCATACGAGTTTCGGCTGGCTTACTTGTCATTGGTTGATCCGGGAAAATTCGAATGAACGTTTGCCCGTCACGCTGCAAAGAACGTGCAATAGCAATACGGCAAGCCTCGATCTGACGAGACGTAATAAACTTAGGTTCCATTGCTTTCAGAGCAAAATCACCAAAATTAATTTGATGTCCTCTGTTCGCATTTCCTTTAAGCTTAGCGCGATGTACTCTACGGCGTTTTACTCTTTTTGGCTCTAACATCGTTATCTATCTAGCTGTGTTAATTATTTTGTCTATTTCGGTTTCTGCTACGACGACGGTTGTTTCTCTTACCGCGATCGTCTCCACCTCTTCGGCCTCTTTTTGATTCTGCTTCCTTAGCTGCTTGCGCGCCAGGAGTTAAATCAACATCACCGATAATTTCACCTTTAAAGATCCAAACACTTACACCAATTGAACCATAAATAGTATTGGCAGTTGTGTTCCAGTAATCAATATCCGCTCTAATTGTATGTAACGGAATCTGACCTTCTTTGTACTGCTCGGTACGAGCCATTTCAGCTCCACCCAAACGACCAGCACATCTTACTTTAATTCCTTTTGCTCCCATTCTCATTGCAGAAGCAATTGCAGTTTTCATCGCTCTTCTGAAAGAAACACGACTTGTTAACTGTTGTCCAATATTCTGTGCAACTAAACTGGCATCAAGCTCAGGTCTTTTAATTTCACTTACGTTGATCTGAACTTCTTTACTTGTAATCTTTTTTAGCTCTTCACGAAGCAATTCGATCTGCTCACCACCTTTACCGATGATAACACCCGGACGGCTTGTTCTTAGAGTTAAAAGAATACGCTTAGGAGTTCTTTCAATAATAACGTTTGATAGTCCACCATTGCGAAGACGTGCACGTAAATACTCACGTAGCTTTTCATCTTCCATGATAAGATTTGGCTGGTTATCATCTGAATACCAGTTAGAATCCCATCCTTTAATGATGCCTAATCTAAAACCTGTTGGATTTGTCTTTTGTCCCAAGTTACTACCCGTTTAGTTTTTTACAGTTTCTTCGTCACGCTTTGCTACAACAACTGTGATGTGGCAACTACGTTTATTAATACGATGAGCTCTACCCATTGGAGCCGGCTGAATTCTCTTCAACGTTACTCCTTCGTCAACATAGATAGTTTTAACTACTAAGTTCTCATCATCAAAACGCTCTTCCTGAAATTTGTCACGCAAATTAGCCGCTGCTGATTTAATCACTTTCGCAACTTCAGCCGCTGAACCTTTCTTTGTGAATTCAAGTCTCTTTAGAGCTTTGTCAACTTGAGATCCTCTTACTGCATCAGCAACTAATCTTACTTTGCGAGGAGCTCTTCTTAAATGTCTTTGCACTGCGCGTGCTTCTAAAACTGGTGTATCCATTTCTAAATTACCTTATTTAGCCTTTTTCATTGGGTGACCACGGAAAGTTCTTGTAGCCGCAAACTCACCAAGCTTATGTCCTACCATCTCATCTGTTATAAAAACAGGAATGAATTGTTTGCCATTATGTACTGCAATAGTAAGACCGATAAAATCCGGAGTTACTAAAGAGGATCTAGACCAGGTCTTGATCACTTTTTTACTACTTGCTTCGTTAGCAGCGTCAATTTTACGCTGAAGCTTGTAGTCTACAAAAGGCCCTTTTTTTAATGAACGTGGCATACTTTATTTCTTTATTTCTTAGCTTTTCTTCTTCTAATAATGTACTTAGAAGACAACTTCTTGCGGTTTCTTGTTTTCTTACCTTTGGCCATTTGTCCCCAAGGCGAACGTGGGTGCCCTCCGGAAGATTTACCTTCTCCACCACCCATTGGGTGATCAACCGGGTTCATTGCAACACCACGAGTTTGAGGACGACGACCCAACCAACGGCTACGTCCTGCTTTACCTTTCGTAGTGTTCATATGATCAGGATTACTTGTGGTACCAACGGTAGCCATACAAGTACCTAAGATCATGCGAACTTCACCAGAAGGAAGTTTCACACTTACATATTTTTCCTGCTTACCCAGCAATTGTGCAACTGTTCCTGCTCCTCTACAAAGAATACCACCTCTTCCCGGTGCCAATTCTATGTTATGGACAAAAGTACCCGGAGGCATGAATCTCAGTTGAAGAGCATTACCCATATCTGGTTCTACTCTTTCTCCTGAAATAATGGTATCTCCTACTTTAAGACCATTTGGAGCAATAATATATCTTTTTTCACCATCAGCATAAGCAAGCAGTGCAATACGGGCAGTTCTGTTCGGATCGTATTCGATCGTTTGAACTTTTGCCGGTATATCAAACTTGTTTCTTTTGAAGTCAATGATACGGTACTTACGCTTATGACCTCCACCTCTGTGACGAGATGTTTTTCTACCGTGATGATTACGTCCACCGGATTGATGCTTACCAGCTGTTAAACTCTTTTGAGGAGATGAAACAGTAACATCATCAAATACAGGAGCAATTCTGTGCCTGGTTCCCGGAGTGTTTGGTTTTAATTTCTTTGTAGCCATAACTATTCAGATCTATACTTCTTCAAAGAAGTCGATTTCGCCTTCTCTTAATGTTACGATTGCCTTTTTCCAGGTTTTAGTTCTTCCACCCTGATAACCACTTCTTGTAAATCTGCCTTTCGGCTTAGATGGCATAATCATTGTGTTCACTTTAGCAACTTTTACACCCGGATAAGTTGCTTCTATAGCAGCTTTAATCTCAGGTTTGTTTGCTTTTTGAGCAACTTCGAAAGTTACTTTACCGCTTTCTTCCTGGATGCGGCTTAGTTTCTCGGTAATTACCGGTCTGATTAGGATACTCATGCTGCAGCCTCTTCAGTTTTAGGTTGAATTGTGGATTCAAGAACTGATACTGCGCTTTCCTGAATTACAATCATATCTGCATTCAATATTTGGTAAGTATTAGGCTTGTTAGCCTCTACAACACTTACTCCAAGAATATTTCTGGCAGATTTAAAAATGTTCATATCTGTTTCAGAAGTAATGATCAAAACTTTCTTGCCATCTAATTTGAAAGCGGAAAGCATATTTGCTACTTCAGAAGTTTTTGGAGCTTCAAAAGTGAAATCCTTCACAACAGTAACCGCTTCTTTTGAAGCTTTCACTGAAAGAGCCGACTTTCTAGCCAATTGAACAACTTTCTTATTCAATTTGAAGCTGTAATCGCGTGGCTGTGGTCCGAACATGGTTCCACCACCTCTTAGAATACCAGCTTTTATATCACCTCTACGGGCATTACCGGTTCCTTTCTGACGATACATTTTCTTTGTACTACCGGTTATTTCACTACGACCTTTAGTCTTGTGAGTACCTTGACGCTTATTCGCCATATGACGACGAACATCTTCGTACAAAGCAGTTTCGTTAGGCTCAATTGCAAAAATTGAATCGCTAAGCTCAGCTTTTTTACTCGTTTTGCTTCCGTCTATTTTATATATATCTAATTTCATGATCTTAGTATGCTGACGGTTTCGATAATAATTCTACGTATCCACCATTAGGACCAGGAATAGCTCCGGTGATCAAAACTAAGTCTGACTCAGCAATGATCTTGGCAACACTCAGGTTCTTAACCTTAACTCTTGTGTTTCCGTGCTGTCCACCCATTTTCATTCCTTTAAATACACGCGCAGGATCTGAAGCTCCACCAATAGAACCGGGAGCTCTTAATCTGTTATGCTGACCGTGAGTTTCATCACCAACACCACTAAAGTTGTGTCGCTTAATAACTCCGGTAAATCCACGTCCTTTCGAAGTTCCTGCAACGTCAATTACGTCGCCAACTTGAAATACGTCATCTGCTTTCAGTTCATCGCCTACATCAAGTCCTTCAGGAAGAAAATCTCTGAATTCTTTAACTACAGCTTTAGTTTCTGAACCTGCTTTATCAAAGTGTCCTTTTACAGACTTAGATACGTTCTTTGCTTTTCTGTCAAAAGAAGAAAGTTGAACAGCATTATAGCCATCAGTTTCTTCGGTTTTGATTTGGGTTATTACAGAGGCTGGTACTTCAACAACAGTAACAGGAATACTTCTTCCTTGGCTGTCAAAGACGCTTGTCATCCCAATTTTTTTTCCTACCAAACCACTCATCGTGTTCTGATCCTTTCAGTTAAACTTTAATTTCTACATCTACACCTGATGGAAGCTCAAGCTTCATCAAAGCGTCTACTGTTTGTGAACCTGTTGAAAGAATATCGATCAAACGTTTGTGAGATCTGTATTCAAACTGCTCGCGAGACTTTTTGTCTACGAACACAGACTTGTTAACAGTAATTATACTTTTGCGCGTTGGAAGCGGGATTGGACCCGATACAACTGCTCCGGTTGATTTCACAGTCTGAATAATCTTTTCAGCTGATTTGTCGATCAGGTTATGATCGTATGATTTCAACTTTATTCTGATTTTTTGTTGTGTTGCCACGGATCAGAACCTCTTTAGTCTAAAATTTTAGTTACCACACCAGCACCTACAGTACGTCCACCTTCGCGGATCGCAAAGCGCAGGCCTTCTTCCATCGCTACCGGTTGGATCAGTGTTACGGAGAGCTTTACATTATCTCCCGGCATCACCATCTCCACTCCACTCGGAAGCTCACAAGAGCCCGTTACATCCGTTGTACGGAAGTAAAACTGTGGACGGTATCCTTTGAAGAATGGCGTGTGTCTTCCACCTTCATCTTTGCTTAGTACGTATACCTCACAATCAAACTGCTTGTGTGGGTTAATCGTACCCGGCTTACACAGCACCATTCCGCGCTGTAAGTCTTCTTTGTTAATTCCTCGAAGTAGAATTCCTGCGTTGTCACCAGCTTGTCCCTGATCTAACAATCTACGGAACATCTCAATACCGGTTACTACACTCTTCATCGGCGCTTCTACAATTCCTACGATCTCGATCTCATCGTTCAGCTTCAATACGCCACGCTCGATACGACCCGTTGCTACGGTTCCACGACCGGTAATACTGAATACATCTTCCACAGGCATCAAGAACGGCTTGTCTACATCACGCTCCGGAGTTGGGATCGTTTCATCTACAGCTTTCATCAGCTCTACTACTTTCTCTTCCCACTGAGCTTCGCCGTTAAGAGCACCTAGGGCTGATCCCTGGATCACAGGAATTTCATCGCCATCAAATTCGTAGCTGGAAAGCAACTCACGTACTTCCAATTCTACCAACTCTAATAATTCTTCGTCGTCTACAAGATCAACTTTGTTCATGAACACCACTACCTGAGGTACACCTACCTGACGCGCAAGAAGGATGTGCTCACGTGTTTGAGGCATAGGACCATCAGTGGCTGCTACTACCAAAATAGCTCCGTCCATCTGCGCCGCACCCGTTACCATGTTCTTTACGTAATCCGCGTGACCCGGGCAGTCTACGTGTGCGTAGTGACGATCTTCTGATTCGTACTCTACGTGTGCCGTTGCAATCGTGATTCCACGCTCTCTTTCTTCCGGAGCGTTATCAATTTGATCAAATGCTTGCGCTACACCACCATATGTCTTCGCCATTACGGTCGTAATTGCCGCCGTTAGCGTAGTTTTACCGTGATCTACGTGTCCAATCGTTCCCACATTTACATGCGGCTTGGTGCGTTGAAAGGTCTCTTTTGCCATGTCTTTGTCTTGTTTTTATTAAATTTCTTTATGATTGACTTTCGATAATTTCCTGAGCAATCTTTTCAGGAACAGCAGTGTACTCTTCGAATTCCATTGAGTAAACCGCACGACCTTGAGTCAAAGATCTAACGTCAGTTGAGTATCCGAACATTTCTGAAAGAGGAACATGTGCTTTCACAACAGAACCGTCATTTCGATTGTCCATACTCTGAATGATACCACGACGACTATTAAGGTCACCGATAACATCACCCATATATTCTTCCGGAGTAGTTACTTCTACTTTCATAACCGGCTCAAGTAGTTGAGGCTTCGCTTTTTTAGCAGAATTTCTAAATCCTAGCTTAGCTGCAAGCTCAAAACTCAATTGATCAGAATCCACATCGTGATAAGAACCATCAAAAAGTCTTACACCAACGTTTTGCACAGCGTAGTTAGCTTGAATACCGTTTTCTAACGCTGCTTTGAATCCTTTTTGAACTGAAGGGATAAATTCTCTAGGAATATTACCACCTACAATCTCATTGATGAACATAAATCCATCTTCTTCTGAAATACGATCTTTTTTACCATCGTAATCAGCAAAATATTCGATTGGAGCAATTTCAAACTGGATATCAGCAAATTTACCACGTCCACCAGATTGCTTTTTGTAAAGCTCTCTGTGCTCAACTGCTTTAGAGATTGTTTCTCTGTAAGATACCTGAGGAGCACCAACGTTAGCTTCAACTTTGAATTCACGCTTAAGACGATCAACAATGATCTCCAAATGCAACTCACCCATTCCGGCGATAGTAGTCTGACCAGTTTCATCGTCAGTTCTAACCTGGAATGTCGGATCTTCTTCTGCAAGTTTTTGAAGTCCTGCAGAAAGTTTCTCACTGTCAGCTTTAGTTTTTGGCTCAACAGCAAGCTTGATCACTGGCTCAGGGAATGTAATTTGCTCCAAGATAACCGGATCATCAAGATCACAAAGGGTATCACCGGTGTAAACTTCTTTAACACCAACTACAGCAACAATATCTCCAGCTTGAGCTATTTCAATATCTTTCTTAGAGTTTGCGTGCATTTCAAGCAGACGCCCTACTCTTTCTTTTTTACCTGTTGAAGAATTCAATACATATGACCCCTTTTCCAATGTACCTGAGTACACTCTGGCAAAAGTTAACTTACCAACATAAGGATCAGTCATGATTTTGAATGCAAGAGCAGAAAAAGGAGCGTTTACATCTGCTTCTCTGATCACTTCATCTTCAGTATGAGGCTTAACACCTTTTACAGCCTGAACATCTAGCGGAGATGGCATGAATGAAATAACTCTATCCAACATTGCCTGCACACCTTTGTTTTTCAGTGCAGTTCCACACATTACAGGAGTAATATCTTTTGCAATAGTTGCTTTTCTGATAGCTGCAAGAATTTCATCTTCTGAAATCTCTTCTTCCATCAAATATTTTTCCATCAACGACTCATCGTGATCAGCAATAGCTTCGATCAACTGAACTCTGTAATCTGCAGCTTTTGTTGCAAGATCTTCAGGAATATCAACTTCGTCGTACTTAGCACCCAAAGAAGCGTCATCCCAAACAATTCCTCTCATGTTGATCAGATCAACAACACCTTTGAAGTTCTCTTCAGAACCAATAGGAATTTGAATTGGAATCGGGTTAGCATTTAATTTCTCGTCAAGTTGGCTAACTACATTATAAAAGTCAGCTCCGGTACGGTCCATTTTGTTAACAAATGCCATACAAGGAACTTTGTACTTATTAGCCTGACGCCAAACAGTCTCAGATTGAGGCTGAACAGCACCTACAGAACAAAGCACAAAAACAGCTCCATCAAGAACACGTAATGAACGCTCTACTTCTACAGTAAAATCTACGTGACCAGGTGTGTCAATAATATTAATACGGTGATCTTTCCAGATACAGTGAGTAGCAGCAGAAGTAATAGTAATACCTCTCTCTTGCTCTTGCTCCATCCAGTCCATAGTTGCAGCACCATCGTGCACTTCACCAATACGGTGACTACGACCGGTGTAAAAAAGAATACGCTCAGTAACTGTGGTTTTTCCGGCATCGATATGAGCCATAATACCAATGTTACGCGTTCTGCGCATCTTGTCGATAACTTGTGGGTCTTGTTGTTTTACTTCTGCCATGATAATCTTGAAATACTATTAAAATCTAAAATGAGCGAATGCTTTGTTTGCTTCTGCCATACGGTGAACTTCGTCTTTCTTACGAACTGCTCCACCTTCATTGTTTGAAGCGTCCATCAATTCACGAGACAACCTCAATGACATTGACTTATCGTTTCTGGAACGAGCAGATCTAATCAACCATCTCATTCCCAATGCAGTACCACGCTCCTGACGAACTTCCATAGGAACCTGATATGTCGCTCCACCAACTCTGCGAGACTTAACTTCCACAACCGGAGTTGCATTCTGCATTGCTGATTTAAAAATGTCTATACCGGTTTCGCCGGTTTTCTCTTCAATAATTTCAAATGCCTGATAAACAATTTTTCGAGCAACGTTCTTTTTACCGTCTCTCATCAAGTTGTTTACAAAACGTGTAATTAGCTTATCCTCAAAAATTGGATCCGGCTGTACATCTCGTTTTTCTGCTGTCTTTCTACGCATCGTCGGTCAATCTAAAATTCTGGTTTTACCCTCTTGGGCGTTTAGTTCCGTACAAACTACGGCTTTGAGTTCTTCCATCTACACCTGCAGTATCAAGTGTACCACGGATTATATGGTAACGTACACCAGGTAAATCCTTCACACGCCCACCACGGATAAGCACAATACTGTGCTCCTGCAGGTTGTGACCTTCACCAGGAATGTATGCTGAAACTTCAATTCCATTAGTTAAGCGAACACGAGCTACTTTACGAAGAGCTGAGTTCGGCTTTTTAGGGGTAGTTGTGTAAACACGAGTACAAACGCCACGCTTTTGAGGGCATCCCTGCATTGCAGGAGCAGTTGTCTTTCGAGTCTTGCTTTTTCTACCTTTTCGAATAAGTTGTTGTATAGTTGGCACGGTTCAAATTGTTTGGTTATTGCCATCAAATCTAGAGCTTGCAAATATATAGCTTTTTTCTGTACTTCTAAAAATAATTCTAAACATTATTTCTTAAATATTTCAGAATACCCCATGAAACATCAAATTAAAGGATTTTCTTTTCTATATTGTTTCAAATATTTATTAACTGATACATAACTTTATATCAATTTATAATTTGATGGTTTGAAGCTTTTTGGATTTTTTTGCTAGTTATCTGTATTCAAATACTCCTGAGGAGGAAGCCCATACATTTTTTTAAAGGCTCTGGAAAAGTATGAAAGGTTTGTGAACCCAACAGCATAAGATGCTTCAGAAATATTGAGGCCCTCATCCTCTATAAGTTTTAATGCCTCTTCAAATCTAAACCTATTAATGATTTGATTTATAGTTTCATCATTTTCGCTCCTCCACTTCCTATATAATGATGCGCTACTCATTGATAGAGCTTCAGCTATCAGGTCTATATTAAGATCCGGATTACCAAGATGCCTTTTAATAATATCAGTTGTTCTGATAGTAAAAGTATTCTTAACAGTTTGTTCTAATTTTTCCCCACTCGCTTTCATCATTCTTTCTCTTCTCAACAAAACTTTGATCTGGGCTAACAAAAGCTTGTTTTGAACGGGTTTCGTTAGGTAAATGTCTGCCCCCATATTCAGTCCCTTTTGCACATCATAATCACTATCTTTTGCTGAAAGAAAAATAAAAGGGATATGTTTATATGAATCTATCCCTCTTATTGCATTCATCATTTCAAATCCATCCATCTCAGGCATCATAATATCAGACAGAATGATATCAGGATGAAAATCTTCTAAGGCTTCTAGTCCTAATTTACCATTTGAGGCAACCTTCACATTGTAATTTCTAGAAATTAGAGACTGGAGGTAAATTCTGAAGTCCTCATTATCTTCTACAAGTAGCACTTTCGGAGCAGTTTCAGAAATGCTTTTACTCTCTATTAATTCATCATTAATATTTACATCAATAAGTGCAGAGTCCTTTTTGTCGATGTTTTTATATGACTCACTTATGATTTGGTGATTTTCTGAAATGTGCTCTTTGCCTTTCTTTACAATAACATCAAAGGTAGTACCCTCATTTTTTACTGAATGAACAAGTATTTCGCCTCCCATTTTTTCTATCATCCCTTTCACAATTGCCAAACCAATTCCTGTTCCTCCTGATTTTTCTATTGATGAGTCCCCCTGATAATATGGATCAAAAATAAATGGCAAATCCGCCTTTGCGATTCCCGATCCGGAATCCTCAAATACAACTTTAACAAAGTCATCTTCATTATTTATACAAACAAAGACATTTCCTCCATCAGGAGTGAATTTTAGTGCATTACCCAACAGGTTAGTACAAATATGCTCCCATGCGCTTACATCCAGAAACACAAAGTTTGATTGATTGGTAGATTCTATTGAAAACTTGATCCCCTGTTTCTCAAAAGCGTATTCAAACTGTGCTGAAATACGCTTTGTCATTTCTACAATATCTACTTCTTGAAAAGTTAAGTTAATTTCTCCTGAACTAAGTTTTGAGACATCTAGTAACTGGTTTACTAAACTTTTAAGACGATTTGCACTCCGCATCATTAAAGAAAGTGGAACTTTACTTCCATTAGTTTGAATTGAATTGTTCTCCAGCATTTCTTCTAAAGGACTTAGAATTAAAGAAAGTGGAGTTCTTAGTTCGTGAGTAAAATTTGTGAAAAATTGAGACTTTGATTCATCCAACTTCTTGATTATTTGAAGAGCCTCTACCGTTTTCTCTTTTTCTTCCAATAATTCTTTTGTTCTGTCATTTACAAGCTCTTCTAATTTCATTTCTCGAAATTTGGACTGCTTTAACAAAGCTTTATAACCGAGGTAAAACACTCCAGCCAAAAAACATAGTGAAAGAACCAAAAACCAACCTGTTTCATAAAAATAGGGGGCCACATTTATCCGCATTGAAGCTTCAGAGTACTCATCAGAGCTTTTCAATTTGCCCCTGACCGACAGTTTATTCTCACCCGATGGGATATTCGTAAACACAGCTATCCTTTCATAGCTGGCATTTTCCCATACTTCATTGACACCCTCCATCTTATATTGAAGTTCCAGATTTTTAGTGACGCTAAATGTGGGTAAAGTAAACTTCACCTGAATATTTCGAACATCTCTTGAGAAATTAATTTCCGATAAATTCCATAGGGTTTTAACAGAATCTGAAAAAGAAACAGTTTCAAACATAGGCATGGCCAGCTCTTTTTTATTTTTTTCAACATGCCATTCGGGTCGTGTATAAACCAATCCTGATTGATTCGAGAAGATCAGTTTATTGTCTTTAGTTAAAAGACCTGCATTTTGTACTCCACCATTTCCTTCAATATTATTTAAACCATCTTCCTCTGTAAAACTCTCTACAGTTAAATTATTTATCTCACCATCTAAATATTTGTTTAAGTTTCTTTGGCTTATTCTCATTATTCCACTATTTGAGTTTATCCAGAAATAGCCGGACTTATCATCAATTAGTTTGTGTAAAGAGTTATCGATTAAACCATCGCTTGCCAACACATATTCAATCTTTTTTATATCCCTGTATTGGTAATGAACTATTCTGTTCAGGCCTCTGTCCTCGCTAACAACCCATGCTGTGTCATTGCTTGATTCATAAAAGTCACGGATAAGATTACTGCTCAACCCCTCTTCTTTGTTTATATATCTGAACAATGTATCCGTACCTAAGATAACCAAGCCAAAGCCTGCTGTAGAAATTGCAAGTTCACCGGATTTAAGTTCTTTAATACTGCGAATCCCTTCTAAACGCTCTCCTGAATTGTCTTCAAATGGAACATAGCTTGTGCCATCAAATTTATATAAATATTTAGCAGTACCTATCCATTCTCTTTGTTTAGAATCTTTAGCTATTACATCAATTAAATTACCATCGTTTTCAAAAGCCGTGTTTTTTTCCCATTTCTGATCCTGATACTCCCAAAGATCAAAATTACCAGCCTTAACGGTTTCATTTTCATCCACAAATACCGATCTGAAAAAAGTATAAGCAAGTGCACTATTTGTTTTGTTCCAATTTGTAAACCCTTCATCGGAAATCTTAAATATGTTGTTTTCAAAACTTGTTGCCCAAATATTATTCCCATCCTCATGCAACCCATATATATTGAATAATCCCGGTATTTCATCTTCACCGATGGTGATGATCTTTTTTTGAGTGATGTGATAAATGCCGTCGCCATTTGTAGCAGCCCAAATTCCACCTTCTTTATCGATTGTTAAATAGACTATTCCACGTTGAGTATTCAGTACTTTCTTTCCACTAACATAAATACTGTTCTGAAATCGTATAACTGATTCAGAACGCTCTACCTGTTTCCAATCAATATTTTCAACATGTTCACTTAATGTTGATTCACTTTCAATTTCTTTGAAATAGCCGTTTTCTCTGTTAAAACTCAGATACTTTTCTTTTGTATCAACTAAAAGCTCCTTATCGCTTACTTCAATGAAATCCCAAAGTATAACTGAGTTTTCATGTTCATATATATAGAGTTTCTGATTGTTATTACCGTCTACTTTTAGTAATTGATTGTGATATCCTAAAAGCCATCTAACTCCATCTTTTGTCATTTTCATTTTGAAAACATCCTCAACCGGAATTAACAATGACTCAGCATCCATTACTTTTGTTACTTTCTTATCGTGTACATAAAACCACCCATTTTCTGTAAGAAAGTCTAATCTGCCCCCATCAACTGAAAAGCTATTTTTTATTTCTGCTTGAGTATTTTCATCGTTGAACCGTACAAAATCAATTCCTTCTTTCTGCACGTAGAGCCCTTTACTTGTTGTAATGATGACGCTTCCATCCGCTGTAACATCCAACTTCAAAACTTCTAGATCTTTAAAAGCCTCTTTTTTTTGGAGCCATACAACCTCCCCATATTTTAACATGTAGAGACTACCATTTACATCAGCAAACCATAACTCTTCATTTCCCCCACTCTCTAGCCATGAAATTCTATTACTCTGCATTGTTGGATCGGAGTTCGTATCAAAAACCACAAAACGATCTCCATCAAATCGGACAAGCCCGTCATTCGATGCTACATAAATAAACCCATCTGTATGATGAATAATTTGATTCGCGGAATTGATAGAAAGCCCGTCCTTTATAGAATAATTCCGAATCTGATATTGGCTTGAAATATCATCCCAATTAAATGGAACAGGCGTTGGCTGAAAGGCAAGAACCCGCACTGAAGAAAACAGTAAAATAGTGAGACTAACGGCTCTTAAAACCCACATACAGCTATTTTGATAGAATAAGTAAAATAATTGAGAGGATAGTATAAGTGAAAATATCCAGTCTTTCGCTATGATTAAGCGTTAGAAATTCTTTAATAAAAATTCGGGTACAGAATCAAAAAGCGGTGTCTAATCAAGTAAGCTTCATTCGATTTATGCGAAACACTTGTCTGCATTTTTTTGTCCAAATTTTACTCACATACATGCATCATTATGAATAAAACAGGCTTCTTCTATAGCTATATTAATAGTTCTAAACCTCGAGTAACTAGCATACTAGCATATTTATCTGTGCTAATAGTACTGACAGGTGCGCCTCAAAATGTATATGCCCAAAGCATTACTCAAATACAACCTCTTAACGGTAGTCCGGGTACTTCTTTAACTATTTATGGTGAACTATTTAATGTTTCTCCCTCAAGCAACACCGTTCGCTTTACTCCAGCTGGCGGTGGTTCAGCTACTACAGCCACAGTTACTTCCGCAAGTGCTACTAAGCTCATTGTTACCATACCTACACTAACCGGTGGTAATTATACTCTTAGCGTACAACGGCCAAACATCGACAATAACACTATTTTTGGTTCTAGCTCTAAAGATTTAATTTCCGTAAGTACCGGAGGAGTAGGGTTTGGAGCTACTGGTTCTAGTGGAAGTATAATTAGCACAGATGCCAATGCTGCTAATGACGTATTTACCGCTGATGTGGATAGTGATGGCGACCTTGATATTTTGTCTGCTTCTACTAATGACGATAAAATTGCTTGGTACGAAAACGATGGAGCCACAGATCCTTCCTTCACTGAGCATGTGGTAAGTACCAATGCGGATGGAGCGAACAGCGTATATGCTGTCGATGTAAACGGTGATTTCCACATTGACATCATCTCAGCATCCGCAAGAGATAATAAAATAGCTTGGTACGAAAACGATGGAAACGAAAATTTCACCGAGCGCATAGTGAGCTCAAACGCCCTTGGAGCCAGAAGTGTATTTGCCGCTGATTTAGATGGTGACGGAGACATTGATTTTATGTCTGCTTCACGAGACGACGATAAAATTGCTTGGTATGAAAACGATGGGAGCGAAAACTTCACCGAGCGAGTGGTAAGTATAACCGCTGATGGTGCAACCAGCATTTACACCACTGATGTGGATGGCGACGGCGATATCGACATACTTTCAGCTTCTTTTAGCGACGGTAAAATTGCCTGGTATGAAAACAATGGAGCTGCAAACCCTTCTTTCACCGAACGTGTAATAAGTACGGATGCTGATAGAGCCTATAGCGTACATGCCGCTGATGTGGATGGCGATGGCGATATCGATCTTATGTCCGCCGCCAGTATCGATGACAAAATTGCATGGTACGAAAATGATGGAGCTGCAAACCCTTCTTTCACCGAGCGTGTAGTAAGTACAAACGCCGATGGAGTCTACAGCGTATTTACAGCTGATGTGGATGGCGACGGCGATATTGATCTTATGTCCGCTTCCTCAAGAGATGACAAAATAGCCTGGTACGAGAATGATGGAGCTACCAATCCTTCCTTCACCGAACGTTTAGTAAATACAACCGCTAATTCAGCCAGACGTGTATATGCAGGAGATTTGGACGGTGATGGCGACATTGATATCGTGTCCGCCTCTAATGTTGACCGAAAAATTTCTTGGTATGAGAATGCTCCTCCTTCTTATGATGTTACTCAAATACAACCTCTTAACGGTACCGCCGGTACTTCTGTAACTATTTACGGTTCAGGATTTGATGCCTCTACCTCAGGTAATACCATTAGTTTTATCCCTGCCGGTGGCGGATCAGCTACAACAGCTACGGTTACTGCTGCAAGTGCTAATAAGCTAACGGTTACCGTACCAGCGATGACTGGTGGTAATTATACCCTAAGTGTACAACGGGGAAGCGACAATGCCATCACCACTTCGTTAGACATGTTTTCGTTAACAACCAGCGGGGGAGATTTTGGAGCCGTTGGTTCAAGCGAAAATATAGTGAGTACAGATGCTAATTTCGCTGTAAGTGTTTTTGCAGGCGATGTGGATGGCGATGGGGACCTCGATCTTATGTCTGCTTCTCGGTTTGGTGACGAAATAACCTGGTACGAAAACGATGGTAACCAAGATTTTACTACTCATATAGTGAGTACAGACGCTGATGGAGCCAGAAGTGTATTTGCCGCCGATGTAGATAATGATGGAGACCTTGACATCCTTTCTGCCTCAGAAAATGACGATAAAGTAGTGTGGTTCGAAAACGATGGCGCTACCGATCCTTCTTTTACCGAACGTGTTGTGAGTACAAATGCCAATGGAGCCAAAAGCGTATTTGCAGCTGATGTGGATGGCGATGGCGATATCGATATAATGTCTGCTTCTACTAATGACGATAAAATTGCTTGGTACGAAAACAACGGTGCTCCCAATCCTTCTTTCACCGAACATGTGATAACTACTAACGCCGATGGAGCATACAGCGTATTTGCCGGAGATGTGGATGGAGATGGGGATATTGACCTAATGTCTGCCTCCACTTTAGATGATAAAATAGCTTGGTATGAAAACGAAGGGAACCAAAATTTCACTGAACACGTAGTAAGCACAAATGCCGGAGACACAGAATATGTACATGCCGCTGATGTAGATGGTGACGGCGATCTCGATATACTTTCTGCTTCTTTTAGCGATGACAAAATTGCTTGGTATGAAAATGATGGCAGTGCCGATCCTTCTTTCACTGAGCGTATAGTGAGCACAAGCGTAGATGGAGCTCGAAGTTTATATCCGGGAGATATAGATGGTGATGGTGACATCGATATTGCAACTGCTTCCTTTAACAGATCTAAAATTAGCTGGTTCGAAAATGATGGAAATCAAGCTTTCACCGAGCGAGTGGTGAGCACGAGCGCTAATGGTGCCAATAGTGTATTTGCTGCTGATGTAAACGGCGACGGCAATCTCGATCTCATATCTGCGTCCACTAATGACGACAAAATTGCTTGGTATGAAAATACCTCTTCTTCTGCCCCGCTGTCTATTACCCAGCTACACCAAATTAATGGCACAGTAGGCAGCTCTTTATCAATTTATGGTACCGGATTTGATGCAGCAAGTTCTAACAACACCGTTAACTTTATCCCTGCTGGGGGCGGTACTGCCACCAAAGCAACCATTACATCTGCAAGTACTACAAAACTTACAGTTACTATTCCTTCAGTTACCATTGGTAATTACACTTTAAGTGTGCAACGGATAAGTGATGCTGCTACCGCTACTACACTAAACCTTTTTGGGGTATCAAACGGTGGTGGCAATTTCGGAGCCGTTGGTTCCAGTGAGAACATTGTTAGTACAAACGCCAATGATGCTACCGACTTACATGCCGCTGATGTGGACGGCGATGGTGATATTGACTTAATGTCCGCTTCCAGTTCAGACGACAAGATTGCCTGGTATGAAAACGATGGGAGCGAAAACTTCACCGAACGCATAGTGTCCACAAATGCCGATGGAGCCTACAGCGTATTTGCTGCTGATGTGGATGGCGATGGTGATATTGACTTAATGTCCGCTTCTGTTAGCGATGATAAAATAGCTTGGTACGAAAATAATGGAGCAAGTGACCCCTCTTTCACAGAACGTGTGGTTAGTACAACTGCAATAGTAGCTAGAGAAATATACGCCGTAGATGTAGACGGTGACGGAGATATAGATCTGTTATCTGCGTCCACTAATGATCACAAAATAGCTTGGTACGAAAACGATGGAGCAGCCAATCCTTCCTTCACCGAGCATGTGGTAACCACTAATGCTGATGGTGCGAAAGGTGTCTATGCGGGAGACGTAGACGGTGACGGGTACATCGACATCTTATCCGCATCTTCCTACAAAATAGCTTGGTACGAAAATGATGGAGCAAGTGACCCCTCTTTCACGGAACGTGTGGTTAGTACGAATGTCGATGGAGCATTTAGCGTATATGCCGGAGATATAGATGGCGATGGCGATCTTGACCTTATGTCTGCTTCTTATGAAGACGGTAAAATTGCGTGGTACGAAAACGATGGAGCAAGTGACCCTTCTTTCACGGAACGTGTGGTTAGTACGAATGCCGATGGAGCTACTGATGTATTAGCAGGAGACATTGATGGCGACGGTGATCTCGACCTTATGTCCGCTTCTGTTAGCGATGATAAAATCGCTTGGTATGAAAACGATGGAGCAGCCAATCCTTCCTTCACCGAGCGAGCGGTGAGTACAAGCGCAGATAAAGCAATTAGCGTATTTACGAGTGATGTTGATGGCGATGGTGATCTCGATGTCATTTCCGCTTCTTTAGAAGACAATAAAATTGCTTGGTACGAAAATACTCTTCCTGCACCAGCTATTACACAAATACAACCTCTAACTGGAATTTCGGAAACCTCTGTAACTATATACGGTTCAGGATTTGATGCTTCTACCGCTAATAACACCGTGAGCTTTACACCTACAAAAGGAGGAACCCCAAAAACAGCCACAGTCACTGCTGCAAGTGCTACAAAACTAACGGTTACCGTGCCTTTAATAACAGGTGATAATTATACCCTAAGTGTAAAACGGGCAAGCGATAATACTACTGCTTCCTCACCAGACTTATTTGCTGTATCTACCGGAGGCGGAGACTTTGGTGCGGTAGAATCCAGTGAACGTGTGGTGAGTACTAATGCTGATCAGGCTTGGAGCGTATTCTCTGCAGACGTGGACGGTGACGGAGACCTTGATCTTATGTCCGCTTCGGTTACAGACGACAAAATTGCCTGGTATGAAAACGATGGAGCAAATAATCCTTCTTTTACCGAACAAGTAATAAGTACCACCGCTAATGGTGCGCAAAGTGTGTACGCTGCTGATGTAGATGGTGACGGTGATATTGATCTGCTATCTGCATCTAATAGCGACGATAAAATTGCTTGGTATGAAAATGATGGAGCGGCCGACCCTGCTTTCACTGAACGAGTTGTGAGTACGAGCGCAAATTTCGCTCTGAGTGTATTTGCTACGGATGTGGATGGTGATGGTGATATCGATATTCTTTCGGCTTCTCAGTTTGACGATAAAATTGCTTGGTATGAAAATGATGGAAATCCCGATCCCTTATTCACCGTACGCATAGTAAGTACAAATGCTGATGGTGCTTACAGCATAAATGCAGCTGATGTAGATGGCGATGGAGACATTGATCTTATGTCCGCTTCTGTTAGCGATGATAAAATTGCTTGGTACGAAAATGATGGAGCAGCCAATCCTTCCTTCACCGAACGTGTGGTAAGTACAAGCGCAGATGGAGCAATCAACGTATTTGCCGCAGATGTGGACGGCGATGGTGATATCGATCTTATGTCCACTTCCTTTCATGACAATAAAATAGCTTGGTACGAAAATGATGGAGTCGCCGATCCTTCCTTTTCTGAACACGTAATAAGTACGAACACGGTCGATCCTTATAGCATATTTGCAGCCGATGTGAATGGAGATGGGAACCTCGATCTTATGTCTGCTTCTAAAGGAGACGACAAAATAACCTTGTATGAAAATGACGGTAATCAAAGTTTCACCGAATTAGTGCTGAGCACAAATGCAGACGGGGCATCTAGCATCTATGCCGCCGATGTAGACGGCGATGGCGATATCGACATCCTATCCGCTTCACAAAGTGACGATAAGATTGCTTGGTATGAAAATACCTACCCAGCACCAGCTATTGCACAATTACAACCACTAAGTGGAACTACCGGGGCTTCTTTAACCATATACGGCTCAGGTTTCGATCCTGTAACAGCCAATAATTCAATCAGTTTTACCCCTGCAGGAGGAGGAACTGCTACTACAGCAACCATTACTAATGGAAGTAAA
The DNA here is from genome assembly GCA_965215865.1 of Balneola sp. Lineage (GTDB taxonomy): Bacteria > Bacteroidota > Rhodothermia > Balneolales > Balneolaceae > Balneola. The sequence continues at coordinate 826,513 of OZ244125.1, read as the reverse complement.
ACTCAACTCAACATTTCAGTACCTGCTGTAATAGGTGGAAATTATACCTTAAGCGTTAAGCGTACCACCGACAGTGCTGCCACTACCTCACCGGAATTGTTTGGTGTAACCACAGGTGGTGGAAACTTTGGTGCTGTAGAATCCAGTAAACGTGTAGTGAATACAAACATTGAAAGAGCTTCCGCTGTGTATGCCTCAGACATGGATGGAGATGGTGATCTCGATCTTTTAACGGCTACTGATTCTGATGACAAAATTGCCTGGCACGAAAATGATGGCGCTGCTGATCCAAGCTTTACCGAACACATATTAAGTTCGGGCGTCAGTTATTCATATGCCATGCACGCCGCTGATTTAGACAACGACGGCGACAATGACATTATATCCGCTTCCTACAATCCTAGTAAGCTAGTATGGTACGAAAACGATGGAACTGCCGATCCAAGCTTTACCGAGCGGGGAATAACTACCAATGTTGGTGCCCTTACAGATGTGTATGTCACAGATGTAAATAACGATGGAAATCTCGATATTTTATATGTTTCAACTACAGGTGACAAAATTGTCTGGTATGAAAATAATGGTGCCTCAGATCCTTCCTTTACAAGACAAGTAGTAAGTACTAACCACAATGGAGCTTGGACGGTATATGCTGAAGATGTAGATGGTGATGACGATATTGACTTTATTACTGCTTCACTAGTAGATAATAAAATTTATTGGTATAAAAACGATGGTTCTAACAATCCTTCCTTTACACAACATGTAGTGGGTACGAATGCCAATAATCCTTATAGCATATTTGCAAGCGATTTAGATAATGACGGAGACATAGATATTTTATCAGCTTCTAAATTTGATGATAAAATTGCATGGTACGAAAATAATGGTGCCACCGACCCTTCCTTTACAACAAGAATCATAACTACCACTGCTGATGGAGCCCAAAGCATATTTTCCGCAGATATGGATGGCGATGGCGATAACGACATTATATCTGCTTATTATACCGGTGATCAAGTTGCTTGGTTGGAAAACGATGGAGCCACAAATCCATCCTTCACCGAACACTTGGTAAGTGCCACAGCCGATGGTGATTGGGATATTTATGCAGCGGATCTGGATAATGATGGCGATTTAGACATCATATCGGCCTCCTTTGTAGGCAATAAAATAACTTGGTATGAAAACAACAGTGTTGTTAGTACGGGTGGTCGCAGCCTTGCCTTTGACGGTGCCGGTGATTTTCTGGAAGTCTCCGACAATAATGCGCTAGACTTTACTAACAGCTTTACTATTGAGGCGTGGGTGAGACCAACTACTATAGACGCAACTTTTCAGCAAATTCTTGGGAAAGAAGGTGCGTATCGTTTCGGATTCAATAATTCGGTGTTGCGATTTTCAGCGGTTGGCGTACAAGATTACGATCTTTCCTATAGCCTGACGGCCGGACAATGGAGTCATCTGGCAGTGGTTTTCGGTACGGCCAATGACGCCACCTTTTACGTAAACGGCGCAAATGTGGGCACCATAACCGGAAGCGCCCCTGTAACGGCCTCAGCAAACGTTCTTGATATTGGGCAAAACGGATCAGATTCTGAATATTTGAATGGTGTGATGGATGAATTGAGATTGTGGAGCACTGAGCGATCGGCTTTACAAATTCAGCAAAACTTATTTCAGGCACTATCCGAAGATGAAACTAACCTTGTTGCTAATTTTACTTTTAATGAAGAAGGTGGCTCTACCACTATAGATGCTACATCAAATAACTTTACCGGAAATTTTAACGGGAATGTTACTACAAGCAATAATACTCATCCTTTTGGCACAGTTATTACAGGAGCGGAAGGCTGGAGATTAGTAAGTACTCCGGCAGGTGGAGCTTCTTACGGAGAACTGCTTTCGGGTGTGTTTACTCAGGGTTTTACCGGAGCAGACTCAGAATCCGGCGGTTCTAATGTGTTTACCTACGATGAAACCACATCCGCTTTTAGCTCCATTACCAATGCAACAGATGCACCTGCAGCAGGTTCGGGCTTTATTGTGTATGTTTTTGAAGATGATGATCCTCTAACTGCCGGCATTCAAGGCGGTTTTCCTAAAACTGTGCTTACCGATAGTAGCCAAAACGAAGGCGCTACTTCTGCCAGTATTACTTATACGGACACCGGCGCACCTTCCAGTGACGGATTTAATCTGGTTGGTAATCCTTACGGTACTACCATCGATTGGGACGCAACTTCCGGATGGACACGTACCGGCCTGGATGCTTCTTTTTATGTATGGAGTGACTCAGCTAACGGAGGAGCAGGGGCGTACCTGTCCTGGAATGGAATCACTGGAACACAAGGTGATGGAAAAATTGCCCCCTGGCAAGGATTTTGGGTCAAATCAAATGCTGAAAATCCAACTCTTTCCTTCACAGATCAAATCCGTAGTAGCGGAGGAGTATTCCTAAAGAAAAAACCAGCCTCTACCCTCTCCTTAACTCTAAAAGGAAATGATCAACTTTCATCTACTATAGTGAGCTTCCAAGACAAAGCTTCTATCCTGAAAGACAGATATGATACTTACAAACTTAAGTCACTAAACGGTGAATATCTTTCTCTCTTTACTCAGCTAAATGATGGCACCGGTTTAGATATAAATGCGTTGCCAATCGAACTTGAAGTTGTTTCTATTCCTTTAGGATTCGAGGGCTCTGATCTATCGGGAATCTTTGAGCTTTCATGGAGCCCAAAAAATCTTCCTACTGAGATGACAATAACATTAGCAGATACTAAAACAGGTGAAGAAATCGATCTAAGAGAGGCTTCTTCGTATAGTTTCAGGATTGAAAACCTCACCAAAGAACTTCAGAGTGAAAACGAAGACTCTACAACCAGAGCTCAAATCATACGTGGTGCATTCACCCCAAATGTGATGAAATCAAAAAGCTCAGCATCCGCGGCTCGTTTCTTAGTTAGGATAACTACGGCAACATCAGTAAGTAACGAACCTATGAAAGAGCTTCCAACTTCTGTGGAACTTCAGCAAAATTACCCCAATCCATTCAACCCTAGTACTACTATTACTTTTGGAGTGCCGGAAGCCGGAGAAGTCACCTTAGAAGTGTTTGACTTACTCGGTAGAAAAGTAGTCTCGCTTCTGAATAGAGAAAATAAATCAGCCGGCAGGTACTCAGTACATTTTGATGCTCAAAACCTGTCCTCTGGTATGTATATCTACCGATTGCAAGCCGGAAACATTACAATCACCAAAAAATTAACCCTTATCAAATAATTAGCTATTAGCGTGAACAATAGCCATGCTAACGACTCAAAGCCATTAATTATGAAAACTATACTCTTTACACTATTAATCCTCACTATCATTTTAATAGCATCAACTATTATTTTTGCTCAACCTCCCGGTTTACCAGATGGCCCGGCTCCGGCTCCAATTGATGGTGGGCTTGGGTTACTTGCTGCAGCTGGTGGAGCGTATGCATATAAAAAACTGCGTTTTGACAAAACACAGGAATAAAATTAGCTGACTCGAATTTACTAACCAAGGACTAGAGTGAAGGGCATTGGAGTAAAACCTCCATAACCATCATTTCTGTCCACTTATTAAATACCAGTCTCTGAATAGGACTGGTATTTTTTTGTATCATAATTACACTGAAATCAACTTGTAATCTGCTCGCTTATCAGATATTTTGACTAAAAATTCTGTCTGTCAATTGTCTATTTCAAAACTCTCCGGATTAAGTACCAAAAGACTCGACGCTCTCGCCTCGGAAGGTCTGCGCACCGAACGTGATCTGCTGAATTTTTTCCCCCGTCGTTATCTGGACAGAAGTAACGTTCAGAAGATCAAGCATCTGATGGGATCGGGTGAAGAAGTTACTGTAGTTGGTAAAGTAGTAAATCTTCAGGAAGTCGGTTTTAAGAGAAGTAAGAGACTGGAAATAGCCATTAATGATGGAACCGGAATTGTAAAAGGAGTTTGGTTTCGTGGGGCTTCCTATTTCAAAAAGATATTTATAGAAGGAGATTTAGTTGCTTTTTTTGGTCCCGCTAAACGCTATGGAAAAGCAATCACTATTGCACACCCTGAAGTAGATAAACTATCTGAAGAAGGTGATGTCAGCAATTTCTCCAAAATTGTCCCGATTTATCCCAGCAATAAAGAATTCAGCAAAACAAGGCTAACTAATAAAATTGTAGCAGGTTGGATTGAGACACTTCTTAATCAAATTACTATAAATGAATTTCTGCCGCAGAATCTGGTAAATGAAATGAAATTCCCATCCAGAGCTGAAGCTTACAGAATGATCCATTTTCCGGAAGATCACTCAGAGCACAAAAGAGCTTTGAACAGATTTAAGTTTGAAGAACTCTTTCTTTTTGAAATGAGTATGGAAAAAATTCATCATACTGTAGAAGAACGAAAGTCAGGACACATTTTTTCAGAAACCGGAAACTATACATCGAAATATTTTAATGAACTCCTGCCCTTTCAATTAACTGATGGTCAAATTTCCTCTCTTGCTGATATTAAAAAGGATGTCCGATCCGGAAAACAAATGAATCGACTTATTCAAGGCGACGTTGGAGCCGGAAAAACAATAGTAGCTATCGGTGCTTTACTCATGGCTTTAGATAACGGATTTCAGGCTGCGTTTTTAGCACCGACTGAAATTCTGGCTGAACAGCATTACAGAACTTTAGCTGATCATTTGAAAGGACTGGATATTAATGTTCGCCTCTTAGTGGGCGGACAAAAATCGAAACTTCGAATGGATGTACTCACAGATCTAGAAGGTGGTGGATGTCAGATCGTGGTTGGAACGCATGCCATCATTCAGGAAGACGTAAGATTTCATAAACTCGGACTTGCCGTTATTGACGAACAACATCGTTTTGGGGTGAAGCAAAGAGCCGAACTTCTGAATAAAGGATCTCATCCTCATATATTAGTGATGAGTGCAACTCCTATCCCCCGCTCTTTGGCGATGACGGTTTATGCTGATCTGGATATTTCCATCATCAAAGGATTACCTGCCGGAAGAAAGCCAATCAAAACCGCTATCCGCGGAAACAAAAAAAGAGAAGGGGTCTTGGACTTTGTTCGAACCGAAGTTAATGATTGCGGTCAGGTTTATGTGATCTATCCATTGGTGGAAGAATCTGAAGCTTTAGATCTTAAAGATGCTACCGCGGGATACGAAAAACTCAAATCTCAATTTCCGGATTTTAAATTGGGACTTTTGCATGGCAGAATGAAAAGCGACGAGAAAGATGCCGTTATGAAAGCTTTTATTAGTAATGAAATTCAGATCTTGGTTTCTACAACCGTAATTGAAGTTGGAGTGGATGTGCCCAACGCTTCTGTGATGATCATTGAACATGCCGAAAGATTTGGCTTATCACAACTTCATCAGCTTAGAGGAAGAATTGGTCGGGGCGAGCGACAAAGTTATTGCATTCTTATGCCTGATGTGAAAGTGAGCAAAGCAGGAGCATTTCGTCTTAAAACTATGGAAGAAACGAATGATGGATTCAAGATTGCTGAAGCTGATCTAAAGCTTCGTGGACCAGGAGACTTCCTCGGCACTAAACAAAGCGGGCTACCTGATTTTAAAGTTGCCGATATAGTAGAAGACCAATTCATTTTAGCTCAAGCCAAAGAAAAAGCTAAACAGCTAATCCAAAAAGATTCGAATCTTGAATTTCCAGAACATCAATCATTAAAAAAAATCTTTGAGCCCTACCACAAAGAAAAAGCTGAGTTTTATGGGATGGGATGATTATCTGTTAAATAATATTTAGCGGATTTATTTTTTTTAATCAGATGATCAATACCTGAATTCTTTCTTGAAACTAGCGAAAAAATAATCGGTAAATGTTTTAAGGATGATTTTTTTGGACTTTGTTTACCAACTACAACCTGTTTGAAGCAAAACCTCATCTCTCCTTTATACAAATTAATTTCGATTTCAACGATTTCTTGTAACACAATTATTTACAGTATTTATTAATCTACATTTTACATTTGATTATTATATTGACTTTAGTTTTCACTTTAGATATCACTTTATTTTAAATTCAAAAACTTTGTTATGAACGAAAAATCACCCACTTTACTCCATATAACTATAAAAAAGTGGATGGTTATCGCTTCACTTTTTATTTTTGTTTTAACCCCATCCATCTCCTTTGCTCAGTTTGCCGGTGGAAGCGGAACTCAAGGTGATCCTTTTCAAATCAGTACTTTGGAGCATCTTCAAAATATGAAGAATAATCTGGGTGCTAATTTTATTCTTGTTAATGATATAAATGCAGCCCGTACCGATACCATGAACGCCGGAAACGGCTTCGAACCGATTGGAAACATTTCCAACAGATTTACCGGCACCTTTAATGGTCAATTTTATAGAATTGACAGTCTTTTTATTGATCGTTCATCGTATGTAGGTTTGTTTGGATATATAGAAAATGCCACTATCTCAAACGTTCATTTATCCAACGTAAATATTTCTGGGTTTTCAAACACAGGTACTATTGTAGGGGAAGATCGCTTTGGAGTATTATCTAATATTTCAGTAACAGGTAGAGTATCAGGAAATTCAGCAACCGGGGGATTGATTGGTCGATCTTTAGGTGCTATTAATAATTGCTTTACAGATGTGTCTGTTTCGGGAAGTACTTACTCAGGTGGAATTGTAGGAAGAGGATCCACAAATATTTCAAATAGTTTTGCTTTAGGTAATGTTCACGCATCAAACAGAGATGCGGGTGGTTTAATAGCTTTGAGTGGAGGAGTTATCACCAATTCGTACGCCAAAGGGTCTGTAACGAGTGGCGGAACAAAAGGTGGTTTAGTAGGTCGTATTTCCGGAGAAAACGCAAGTGTAGTCAACAGCTTTTGGGATGTTCAATCATCCGGTCTAACAAATTCTAACGGTGGAGAAGATAAAACTACAGCTGAAATGAACGATCCTTTTACCTATCAACAAGCAGATTGGGACATTTACACAGTTTGGGCAACACTTCCTGATTCAAATTCCGGATATCCAATTTTACGCGTTTTCCAAGATTTTCAAGTTTCAGCAAATGCTCCTGTTGCTTCTAATCTATCTATATCAGGAGCTATTGAAGTAGATAGTATGTTGGCATTAACATACGATTATTCTGATGCTGATAGCGACCCTGAATACATTCCTGAAATCCAATGGTATCGCTCATCTGATGTTGCAGGTGCAAATCGAACACTTATTGAAGGCGCCAACGACACAACTTACACCATAACCGGAGCTGATAGAGCCCATTACATCGGCGTTGAAGTCATTCCTCATGATCTTACTGCTGCCGGTTCTCCTGTTATGAAGTTTACTCCACAAAGTGTGGCTTCTATTTTTGCGGGAGGTTTAGGAACCGAAAATGATCCATTTCAAATTGAAACTATCGATCAATTACAAAACATCAACACAGGCTTAGAATCATTTTATATTCTGAATAACGATATCAATGCTGCTGTTACTTCAACATGGAACAGTGGAGCAGGTTTTGCTCCTATCGGAAATAACAACACTTCTTTTTCGGGAAAGTTTGATGGAGCCGGCTTTACAATTGACAGCCTTTTTATAAACCGTACTTCAGAAGACATGATCGGGTTATTTGGTGTTACTTCAGCATCTTCAATGGTAACAAATACCCAATTAACAAATGCGGATGTGAAAGGTCAGCTTAGGACGGGTGCTCTTGTCGGAAAAAATAATGGGACTGTTATGAAAAGTTATTCCGAAAATACTGCTATCCAATCCAATGATTTTGCAGGAGTTTTAATTGGAGAAAATACCGGTTCTGTTTCGCAATGTTATGCAACAGGTGATATTCAAGCTAATTCTGCAATTGGCGGGTTAGTAGGCCATAATAATCAAGGACACATTGCCGTTTGCTATGCAAATGTCCATGTAATGGGTAACACTCAGTCCGGAGGTCTGGTAGGGTTAAAGGATGATGGTTCTATCGATCAAAGTTACTCCATTGGTTTGGTTGACAACGGAACAAGCGCTATTGGTGGTTTAGTTGGTGAAGCAACTGGAAGTTCCTTTGTAGACAGCTTCTGGGATTCTCAAACAAGCGGCCAAAGTACTTCTGCTGTAGGCGCTGCAAAAACCACTTCAGAAATGAAAACTGTCGCTACTTTTGCTACATGGCAACTAAAAAGTGTTTGGGGATTACATCCTGATTATAACTCCGGCTATCCTTTTTTAAGAACTTTTGAAACACCAACACCAAACGCTCCTATCGCAAATAATGTGGCGATATCGGGGACAATAGAAGTTGGAAATTCCCTATCGGCTTCCTATTCCTATTCTGATGCCGATAACGATCCTGAATATCTTTCAAGCATTCAGTGGTTTCGTTCGAAAGATAATATGGGCACCGACAGACAACTTATTGAAAACGCAGATTCAGTTTCTTATATCGTTCAGGAATCTGATAAAGCATTTTTCTTAAGCGTAGTAGTTACCCCAAGCGATGTTTTTAACCAAGGAGATCCGGTTGAAGTATTTGCTTCTCATGCTGTTCCCTCTGATGTATATGCAGGAGGATTTGGTACCGAAGATTTTCCTTATCAAATTGCTGATGTTAACCAGCTTCAAGCTATGAATATGAATTTGGGATCTCATTTCGTACTCATCAATGATATAGATGCTACCGATACCGAAAATTGGAATAACGGAGCGGGGTTCGTTCCAATAGCATTTCCTAGCAGCAGATTTACGGGGAGTTTAAATGGAAATAATTTTAAGATTGACGGTCTGTTTATAAATAGACCTGAAGCTGATAATGTCGGTCTTTTCAGTACTATTCGTGAAGGTTCTGTATCTAATCTCGGTATTACTAATGTTAATATTACAGCAGACAGATCTGTAGGTGGACTTACCGGAGATCTTGATGGCAACTCTGTAACGAATGTGTATGTAACCGGAACTGTAAACGGTGATTCTGATGTGGGTGGTTTAATAGGATCATCATTTTCAGAAACAATAGTACGTGACAGTTATTCTACAGCAACTGTATCCGGACGAAGCGATGTCGGGGGACTTGCCGGCGGCAGTTATCTTACAATTATCAATTGTTACGCAACCGGAAACGTAACATCCACAAGTCTTTATGCTGGGGGTTTAGTAGGAAGCAACCGTGGTTATATAACAAAGAGTTACGCAACAGGAAATGTAAATGGAAATAATACCTCGGGTGGATTAGTAGGATACAATCGTGGCGATATCATCAATAGTTATTCTAATGGAGATGTCCACTCAACCTTTAGTGCAGCCGGTTTTGTCGGAACAAATGACAGTACGATTGTTAACTCTTACTCGACCGGAGCCGTTACAAGTAACTTCACTCCTGCCGGTTTTATTTCAAGAGTCCAAAGTGGAAGCAGGGTGATAAGTAGTTATTGGGATAAAGAAGCAAGTGGTGTAAACATAGGTGTTGAAAGTGGCAGCTCTGCCGGCGTAACCGGAGTTACTACCCAACAAATGAGACAACGAGCTACTTTCACTAACTGGGACTTTGCTACCATTTGGACTATTAATGAAGGCACCGGATATCCCTTCCACCAAAGATCTGATTTCAATACACTGGCAATTACAGGAAATGAAGGCTGGAGAATGCTGGCAAGTCCGGTTGAAGGCGCTACCTTAGACAGCTTACTCGGAAATATTCGTACCCAAGGGTTCTCCGGAGCAAGTGTAACCGCCGATTCTTCGAATGTTTTTTTATGGAACGCCACTACTCAGGAATGGGATATTCCAGCTTCTATTGATCAGCCTTTGGCTAACGGACAAGGTGTGATGGTTTATGTTTTTGCTAATGACGACAACAATGGAACTCCGGATACATTCCCCAAACAACTCAGCACTAATCTTCCACAACATACCGGGAGAACAGCAGCAAATCTGGCTTTTTCAACCTCAGGATCAAATTGGAATTTTGTAGGAAATCCTTATGCTGAATCTATTGACTGGAGCGCTCCTGTTGGATGGACAAAAAAAGGCATCAGCAATTCTTTTTACGTATGGAGTGATTCAGCGGGTGGCGGACAAGGTGCATACTTAACCTGGAATGGAATTACAGGAACTCTTCCTGATGGTAAGATTGCTCCCTGGCAAGGATTTTGGGTACAAGCTACAAACGAAGACCCAGAACTAGTTTTTACAGATTCTGTTAAAACTTCCGGCGGTGTTTACCGAAAAGAAAATCCTGTTTCAAAGATAGAGTTTACGCTTTCTGATGGAAAATACTATTCCAAAGCAAGTGTTCTTATTCTTAGTCAAAGCATGGCTAGTATTTCGTTTGATAAATATGACGCTCTTGCATTGTCTTCTCTCAACGATACAACACTTTCATTAGCAACCAATTTACAGGATCAACCCGCAATGAGTATACAAGCTATTCCTGAAGCACTTGGAACTTTTGGAATCAATGTAAACATAGAAGCTAAAAATGTTAATTCTTCTCTTACGCTATCCTGGGTTGCCAGCAATTTAAGTGGAAATACTAGTTTCGAACTTTTTGATAGTGAAACCAGCTCGAATTTTGATCTGAATATAGATGGCAGTATTAATTTTGATGCTTCTATTGATTCTAATACTCCTTTAAGTGTGTTAAATAAACCAACAACTCCTTTTAGTTATGTTGGAGAAAATAGTTCATCTACATCCCGTTTTATAATCAATGTTGATGGGCTTGCTTTATCTACCGATGATGAACTTGGAATTCCAACAATCGTAGAACTTGGTCAAAACTATCCAAATCCATTTAATCCAAATACTACAATAGCATTCGGTGTTCCAAACTCTGGCAAAGTAACTCTGGAAGTGTTTGATATTTTAGGTAGAAAAGTGGCTACACTGCTGAATGGAGAAAACAAAATTGCGGGTAGACATACGGTTAACTTTGATGCGCGAAACCTGTCTTCAGGAATGTATATCTATCGCCTGCAAGCCGGAAATTCCATCATCACTAAGAAACTAACATTAATCAAGTAATTAGCTTTTAGAAATTCAAAATGATGAATGGGAAATTAAGAGTTAGGACCATCACTATTCCTAATTTTTCATTCATCACATCAGATCCTATCTCTACAAATAATCTACATTCAGTAAATGGTAAATTTTTTTCTTGAGATTGTGCGTTCAATTAATAAATTATAATGTTATAATCAGTATAGATGTTCTTACATACAAACAATCTAAAGAAGGACAGAAAGTGGAATTTCGGGACACCAAAGAGAAATCAGCTCAACACTGTGGTATGTGTGGCACCAAGAACGGAGAAGAGCGCCCTGTTGGTAAAATTATTGTTCAAGTAAAGCCTGCTATTTATAAAGGTAAACAAGATTATCTATGTCAAACTTGTTTCGTCTTAAACAATAGTGAAATAACCCGCAAAGAAGGTCATTTAGCAGCAAAAAAGCAATTGAAATGGTATCAAAGGCTTTTGAAAATAGGATTTATATCCAAAAAAACTAATGAATAACGAATCATTAGATTTTCATTCAATAAGTCAAGCCTCTTTAAACCCCCGCTTTTTTCTTCTCTTCTCTCTTACGTTCGTTGTGATCTAAATATTTCTTACGAATTCTCAGGCTTTCCGGCGTTACTTCAAGTAATTCATCGTTGGCAATAAATTCTATACACTCTTCCAAACTCATCTTTTTAGCTTGTGAAATTTTAACTGAGTCTGCAGTTTGTGTGGCACGGTGGTTAGTTAAGTTCTTTTTCTTAACAACATTTACCACCATATCATCAGTCCTGTTGTTTAAACCTATAACCATTCCCATATAGGCTTTATCACCCGGTTCTACGAAAAAGTTACCTCTGTCCTGAATTCCTTCCAAAGCATAACCAGTCACATCACCTTTTTCTAAAGCAATCAAAGCTCCGCGATTTCTTCCCGGAATCTCACCAGCATAAGGCTCGTAGGCATCAAATTGCTGATGCATAATACCAGTACCTCGGGTTTCAGTTAACATCTCGCCACGAAAACCAATCAAGCCTCTGGATGGAACTCTGAATTCTATTCTGTTATTCTCTCCCTCCTGACTCATTCCCTGCATAATTCCTTTACGCTGTTGGAGGTTATCAATCACACGATTACTGTAATCAGTATGAACATCCACAACTACTTCTTCAACCGGCTCGTGAATTACTCCATCAATTTCCTGCATCAATACTTCCGGTCTGGAAACTGAGAATTCAAATCCTTCTCTTCTCATCGTTTCAATAAGAATTGCCATTTGCAGTTCTCCACGTCCGGAAACTTTAAAAACATCAGGACTGTCCGTTGCTTCAACACGCATTGCCACATTAGTACGAACTTCTCTTTCAAGACGATCTTTAATCTGATTTGAAGTAACATACTTTCCTTCAAGCCCGGCAAATGGTGAGTTATTCACACGAAAATACATTGCAATAGTTGGCTTATCTAAATCAACATACTCGAGTGGAGTAGGATCCGATGCCGCTGTTAAAGTGTCACCGATATTAACTGAGTCGTAACCAGCCAAAGCAACAATATCACCCGCGAATGCTTCTTCAACAGGCTCTCTGTTCAGACCATTAAAAGTAAATAGTTTTGTAGCGCGACCCTTCATTTTCTGATCACCTTTTCCACTTACAAGAGCAACTTCCTGATTAAGTTTTATAGTCCCTTGCTCCACTCTTCCAACCGCTATTCGGCCTACATAATCATTCCAATCAATACTACTTACCAGCATTTTGAACGTTTCATCAACAGGCTGTGCCGGAGAAGGTACATGCTCAACAATCGTATCCATTAAAGGAGCTAAACTGTCACTTTCTTCTTCTAATTCTAATTTTGCAATACCATCTCTTGCAACAGCATAAAGCACAGGAAAGTCTAACTGATCGTTCGTTGCATCTAACATCACAAAAAGATCAAATATCTCATCTAGAACCGCATCCGGGCGAGCATCTTTTCTATCGATTTTGTTGATCAGTACAATGGGCTTATATCCCAAGCTTAATGATTTTCTAAGAACGAACTTTGTTTGTGGAAGCGGTCCTTCAGCAGCATCCACTAATAGAATAACTCCATTTACCATTTTCAGGATTCGCTCAACTTCTCCACCAAAATCTGCGTGACCCGGAGTGTCCACAATATTGATCTTAGTTCCTTTCCAATTAACCGCTGTATTTTTAGAGCTGATTGTAATCCCACGTTCTTTTTCAAGATCTCCTGAATCCATTACCCGATCTTCGACTTCCTGATTCTCTCTGAACGTTCCACTCTGTTTTAAAATTTGATCTACCAGTGTGGTCTTGCCATGATCTACGTGAGCGATGATGGCGATATTTCTTAAATCTTGTGACATTATTCTTATTGAAATGAAATTTGCACTACCCGATTCCTGCATGCGAAGAATTCCTTAAAAGTAGCAAGCCTTAAATATACAGCTATTTTGAACAAATAATGATTATGAAATATTTATTTATTTAGTTCACGAATAAATTGTTAGAAATATTATTTACCCCTTCCACCTAGCTCATTCAAAGAGTTCGAATGATCTAATTTTTGGTAATAGATGGGTAATTCCGTCACAAAACACATATATTATGCTTAATGTTGGTTAATTACTATATTAAATTTTATATATTACCTATATACTATTTTCACTTATTTTGAGTTTTAAAAACATTTTCTTAAATAAAATGCGACTTTGATGGAAAAAACATACATTAATATTAAATATTTACATTAATGATGGATATATACAATAATAATTGGCATATTTTAAGTGACACTGCTGTTATAGAGTCTCTAGGTGCATACATTAAGCATCATCGCTTAGAACAAAATATTACGCAATCAGACCTGGCTGAAAAAGCGAATATCAATCGATCCACATTAAGCGAGTTTGAAAGAGGCACCCGGGTAAATATGATCACGTTCATTCAATTACTTAGAGCTTTGGATCTTCTTCATACCCTGGAAGCCTTTACGGTACAAAAACGAGTAAGTCCTTTGGAACTTGCGAAGAAAAATGAAGATAGCCGACAACGTGCATCAAAATCTTCAGTTCAAGTTGAAGAACCCGGAGTAGATTGGTAATGATTACGACGGCTTATATAAATATTTGGGGTAAAAGAATAGGAGCTGTCGCCTGGGATCCAACCACCAGACTTGGTTCTTTCGAATATGAGCCTTCTTTTCTCTCTGAAAATATAGACTTGTCTCCAATCAAATTACCAATTATGAATGCAAAGAAGAGGATTTTTAGTTTTGCGGAATTAAGAGACAACGAAACCTTTAAAGGATTGCCGGGTTTGCTAGCTGACATCCTTCCGGATCATTATGGAAATGCATTGATCAATACCTGGTTAACTACCCAAGGCAGGCCAACTGATAGTCTAAATCCTGTTGAGACACTTTGTTTTATTGGTAAAAGAGGTATGGGCGCTCTGGAAATAGAACCTGCTCAGGGAGGATCCGGTAGTGTTTCTAAAAACCTTGAGATTAATTCACTTATTGAAGTTGCTGAAAAGATCCTGAGTAAAAGGAAAAATTTTAATCTTTCTACTAATCGGGAAGAACAACGTGCGTTTTATGATATTCTTAAAATAGGAACATCTGCAGGTGGAGCAAGAGCTAAAGCGGTAATTGCTTTCAATGAAGATACGGAAGAGATCCGAAGCGGACAGTATTTTGCTCCTCAAGGCTTCGAACATTGGCTGATCAAGTTCGACGGAGTGATTGATAAACAATTTGGCACCTCGAACGGTTATGGCCGGGTTGAAATGGCTTACTATGAAATGGCTAAAGAAGCCGGCATTGAAATGATGGAATCCCGTTTGCTTGAAGAAAATGACCGAGCTCACTTCATGACCAAGCGCTTTGACAGAACAAAGAAGGGAGATAAAGTTCATGTTCAAACATTCTGTGCACTTCGCCATTTCGATTTCAATAATGTGCTTCAATACAGTTATGAGCAGTTATTCGAAACTATGAGAATGCTTCGTCTGTCGTACCCTCAGGCAGAGCAAATGTACAGACGCATGGTGTTTAATGTAATGAGCCGTAATTGTGACGATCATACTAAGAACTTTGCTTTTATGATGGACAAAGATGGAAAATGGAAACTAGCTCCGGCGTACGATGTGTGTCATGCTTATCGTCCGGGAAGTCAGTGGGTAAGTCAGCACTCATTAAGCATAAATGGAAAACGATCTGATATTACCAGACAAGATCTTCTGGATGTTGCCTACCAAATGAATGTTAAAAAAGCGCCGAAAATCCTGGACGAGATTAACGATATTGTTTCTGAATGGAATAGTTATGCTGAAAAATTCTCGGTTCATTCTAACTTGAAAGAAGCAATAAATAAAACTTTAGCGCTGATTTAAATTTGGATAATACTACATGGTCTGTTATTCTTATTATGGTAATTAGTTAAATATCTATGTCTTACTTAAAACTTAAATCACTTAAACTTGGTATACCATTACTAATCCTGTTTTTTTTAAATAGTTGTTCATTAACTTCAGACGATGAGAAAGACCAAACTTTAGATGTGGAATTATTAAAACAACACTGGGTACATTCTCATGAAGAAAACGTTGATGAAAATGGTTACATCCATCCTGTGAATGGAATTTATCGCCCTTCTGACTACAAAGAATTCCCTTTTGCCTGGTTCAGGATGCAATATAAATTTTTTGAAGAAGGCGACGCTGAGTTTTACTATCTGGCTCCAAACGATGGTCACTATTTTAAACCTGCTAAATGGGAAGTTAACACTGAAAACCGACTTCTGACCATAACTGATACATCAAGCCAAATGTCCGATAATCCGAACTTTATGATAAAAGAATTAACTAAAAATAAGTTGGTTCTTGAGCAGATTGAAGAGATTAGATGATGCCGTTTATATTCTTTTATGTTTGACAGAATAGAGAAAGCTCAGCCTAAAAAGCTGATAGGTATGAGTATTGATACTTCAATATCAGATTATGGAGCTCCGGGACTTTGGCAAAGATTTATGCCTCAGGTAAAATCCATCGAAAACAAAGTAGGTAGAGAAAAATACTCGATTCAGATATATAATAACCTGTTCAGCTATTCTGATTTTCATCCCAAACTAATATTTAAATATTGGGCTGCAACTGAAGTGCAAAATTTTGAATCGGTACCGAAAGAAATGGAAACATTGGAATTACCAGGTGGCAAATATGCCGTGTTTATTCACAAAGGTACAATGGCTGACTTTCAGAAGACTTTGAATTTTATTCATCTGAAATGGCTTCCTGATTCAGAATTTGAATTGGATCACCGTCCTCATTTTGAAGTACTTGATGAGAGATATCTTGGCCCTCAAAACCCGGAATCGCTGGAAGAGGTTTGGGTACCAATAAAATAGTCAACTGTTTTCGCTTTCTAATTCTGCGTTTTCTGAGGTATTAATCCCTCCTTCTATTTCTTCAGAGTATACAGCTGTAAACTGAGCTCCGAACAAAACGATCATAGAAGAATAAAATATCCAGGTAAGAAGGATCACTAAAGACCCCGCAGCGCCGTATACGCTGCCGAATGAGCTGACTCCCAGATAGAAACCTATCATATATTTCCCGATTCCAAACAGCACTGTTGTGATAAGTGCACCCATCCATACATTCTTCCATTTTACTTCTGCATCGGGAATAATTTTGAATAAACAGGCAAATACTGATGTTGTTACGATCACAGAAAAGCTAAAACTAATAGTGTTGGCAATATAGAATTCTGACTCAGAGAAAATTTCTATCACTTTTGAGTCAAAGAAATTCAATGAAGCTTCTATCACCAATGAAACCAGAAGCAAAAACCCAACACTTACAGCCATTGCTAAAGAAAGTAATCTGTTCTTTAATACTCTGTAAAGGTTGCTATCCGGTTTAGCTACAATTCCCCACACTTTATTGATCCCATCCTGTAGTGACACAAAAACCGTAGTAGCACTTACTATCAGTGTTAAAAAACCAATAATTCGGTTTATCACTGAATCGCTTGCTTCGTTCACATTTCTAAGGATCTTGTCGATTGCCTCTGCGCTCTGTTGCCCAAAAAAGTTATTAAACTGCTCAAGAAGACTATTTCTCACAACTTGGTCTTCATAGAAAGAACCTGCAATGTAAATAGTGATGATAAGAATTGCGGGCAATGAAAAGATAAGATAGAATGCTATGGACGAGCTATAATTCATAGCATCCTGAACACCATATTGCGATAACGTCTTCTTGAATATTTTCCAGTACTTCATCACTTAATATACAAATGAAGGAGTTGAATCATTCAAAATTTACTACAATTAAATCTTATCTACAGCCAGTTTATACTTCGGGTCTTCCAATACATTCACATCGATAATGGCTTCTGCATTTTCAAGTAGTGCGATGCAATCTTTGCTCAAATGCTGAAGATGCACTTTTTTGCCGACTTTAGAATAACGTTCTGTAATCTTGTTCAGAGCCTCTATTGCAGACATATCAACAACCCTGCTTTCAGCAAAGTCTATGATGATTTCATCAGGATCGTTAAGTACATCGAATTTTTCGTTAAACACCGTAACCGAGCCAAAGAAAAGAGGACCATATATCTCGTAATGCTTTACTCCATCTTCATCAATTCTTTTTCTGGCGCGAATTCTTTTTGCGTTATCCCAGGCAAATACAAGCGCTGCAATAATTACACCTACAATTACAGCCAGAGCTAAATTATGAAGGAATACTGTAACTAAAGTCACTAAAACCATTACAAAAATATCAGAATTAGGCATTCTGTTAATTGTACTGAAACTAGCCCATTCAAAAGTTCCAATCGAAACCATAATCATTAAGCCGGTAAGCGCTGCCATTGGTAGTTTCTCGATCAAACCTGATCCAAACATAATGAAAACCAAAAGCATTACCGCAGCTACAATTCCTGATAAACGAGCTCTTGCTCCTGCCGACGTGTTGATCAAACTTTGACCGATCATTGCACAACCGCCCATTCCAGAGAAGAAGCCGGATAAAATATTTGCTGCGCCCTGAGCTACAGCTTCTTTGTTTCCATGACCTCTGGTTTCTGTGATCTCATCTACAATATTCAGCGTTAACAAACTCTCGATCAATCCAACTCCTGCCATAATCAATGCATATGGAAAAATCAGCTTTAAAGTTTCCAGAGTAAAAGGGATTTCAGGTATGTGAAATGGAGGAAAACCACCTTTTATGGATGCAATATCACCCACTGTTTTTGTGTCGATATTAAAGGTTACTACCACTCCAAAAATCACTAAAATTGCAATTAAAGAAGCCGGTAGTGCTTTACTTAATTTGGGTAATCCCCAAATGATCAGCATAGTTAACGCCACTAAACCAAGTAACATATATAAAGAATCTCCGGTCATCCAGTCACCTGCGGGTGTTTTAAACTGAGCTAATTGAGACATAAAGATGATCACAGCCAACCCATTTACAAAACCAAAGATCACAGGATGCGGAACCAACCTCATTAATTTACCGAGCTTTAACATTCCTGCTGTTACCTGAATTAAGCCTGCCAGAACGACTGTCGCAAAGATATATTCTACTCCATGCGATTGAGCTAAAGTAACCAACACAACTGCAACAGCCCCGGTAGCTCCAGAGATCATTCCCGGACGACCACCAAAGATCGATGTCACAAGTCCCATCACAAACGCAGCATATAATCCTGTAAGTGGAGACAGTCCTGCAATCAAAGCAAATGCCACTGCTTCCGGAACCAGTGCCAGTGATACTGTTACACCTGATAAAATTTCTGTTTTATAATTTACCGGTTCCGAGAAATCGAACCGATAGAGGTTAAGTAGTCTTTTCATTCCTGATGTTAATAGGCGAGTAATTCCACAACTTTATTTTAGTATTCTGCCGGAATTCTCGTTGATGAATCGTTTCTTTTTGAGCTTTATAAGTTAAGGACTTTCCAAATCAGGTATGAGAAATAAGTAATAATTAATACTTAAATGAATTTTAGTATTGGAAGCGGTTTTGTGGAGAGATAGCCGAGAAATCAATTAAAAAAGCCAAACCTAGCTAATCTATTTCAGCTTATAAATCCCTTAGTTTTATAAATCTCTGTGCGGGTTTCTTTTTTCTCTCTTTTCGAAGCATGAAGGGAAGAATTCTGATTTAGCTATTTAATACAAATGGCTCCATGTTCCATCGTATAGAAAAACGATTCTACATCTGTTATCTTACCAACAAAAAATGACTGTATTTCAAAAAGAATTTTCTTTGAAGCCTAGAAGCCGTGGTTTTCATCTTGTTACCCGGGAAATTCTGCAACAAGTACCGGAAGTCGCTAAGATGAATGCCGGAATTATGCAGGTTTTTATTCAACACACGAGCGCCGGTTTAACGATTAATGAAAATGCCGACCCTACCGTCCGTACAGACTTTGAGACATTTTTCAACAGAACCGTTCCGGAAGATATAAGCCTTTACGAGCATACTTTAGAAGGCACCGATGATATGACTTCTCACATAAAAAGTTCATTGCTGGGATCTTTTGTAAGTATTCCCATCACTAATGGCGAATTGAACCTTGGAACATGGCAAGGAATTTACCTTTGTGAACATCGTAATCATGGAGGCTCACGAAAGATTGTGGTAACTCTGATTGGTACTTAGAACTTCTATTCTTAAAAATCAGGTCAGGCATATCTAAAAATAGCTGCCATACCTGACGTTGCGGGTACTTCGGCTTCGTTAAGTGAATAAACATTCCCACCCTTTTTAAGCGTATATATAGCTGCTGCATTCAGCAAGTCTCTTTTATATTCACCGTTCTCAGAATCCATCATGCTGAATTGATTTTCTTCGGCTTTATAACTACCCCATACAGCTTTACCCGTAGGAATAAAGAGCGTATCTACTTTTCCGAAGTAAGACGCTTCTAAAATTTCATGTAAATCTCCCGAATATTTATCCGTTTCTGATGCGTTTCCTAATCTTTCCAAATCATCATACATACCTTTCAAAAAGTAAGACTGTATCAGTTCCCAACCTTTATCTTTGAGCTCCTTATCGTTCAGAAGGTCAGGATTTTCAATGATTGCCTCTTCCATTATCCTATGATAATGATTCCCTTTTCGATAATGAGCCACAGCCTTATCCACTCCTGCAAGAATCAGGGGATCCTCTTTTTTGCGCAGGATTGATGTGACTTCATTTTCGATGGTTCTCAAATATTCCTCGACCACTTTAGTATCATCATCTCCACCGCCGTGACCATGAAAAATTGCTCCTCCTCTATTTTCTCCGGAATGTTGTTGAACACTTTTTTGATATACATCGAACTTCCTAAACTCTTCCATGTTAGAAGGTGCTTCTTCTAGTTCTATTTCTTCTACGGTTTCACTGGTGCATTTTAATAGCCGAACATTTTTTTGGCTTACAGATAAAATGCAAAAAGTACCTTCCAGAGTCATCATTCGAATCAATGGTGTAACTAAAAAGTGATTATCAATCAGTATTCTCTCGTCGGTTTTGAAAGGCAAGCGATAATATCTAAAAAAGTCCTCTGTGATGAATAAAGCTAGACCTTCATCATTATATCGCCAAAATTCTGACTCGTTTTGTAATCTATCTGCTTCTGATAACAACTCATCAATGTTCTTATCATCTACTCCCTTTTCGGATAGTTCATTTCTCAGATCTTTTAAAATGTTTTTAAATCGCAAAGAATCCTGCCCGGCTTCCGGCTCTGATCTATTGGTTGTCATGTATACTGAAATACTAATTTTTCCAGCAATCTCATTTAGTTCCAGTATGGTGTCTCTGTTAATCATTACTATCCCTTTTTTTCTTGAAATTTATATTATTAACACCAATTTATTTCGTTTAATTCAATGTTATCAGACGCTTTGATGAGGTTTTTCAATTACCGGTTTTATGAAACATCAACAAAAATTTATCACCTTCCGGAAAACCTTAACTCTCTCACGGTAGAAAGCCCACCTCATTGGTAACGATGACAAAAATTGCTTTGAATTAAAAAAAGCCTTCCCGGATTGGAAAGGCTTTTAGGTTATCTATTAAACTATCAGATCACAAATCCCTGTCACTCATTTTATCGATCATTTTGGCTGCCCATTCTTTTCCTCCTAAACCGAAGGCTAATCCAAGAGCAAGACAAACCGATCCAAATAATAATAAGAAAGCATTTGAAACGAGTTCATCACCAATATTAAGTTGGGAAAGTGAAAGAGATACTACAAAGAATATAATAGCATATTTAGCAACTGCGCCTACAACAGATGCGTTTTCTACACCCACATTAGATAAATAAGTGGTTACGATCTGAGCAATAAATCCGGCCAGGAAAACCCCAAAAATAAGTGCCAAAACTGCTACGATAACGTTAGGAATGTACAGTATTATCTGATTTACAAGTTCAGATGCTACACCTAATCCTAAAGTATTAAGCCCCGCTAAGATCACGATCAACATTATTAACCAGTAAATAATACCTCCTAAAATATCTATTGCTGATTTATCACTTCCCCCATCTTTCAAAAATTGATCGATCTTGGCCTTTTCAGTCACTACATCCAAACGGATTAATTTGAGTAATCTTACCGCTGCTGTTTTTACTAGTTTTGCTATTATCCAACCAATTATCAGAATCAACAATGCCCCAATAATGTTGGGGAGAAAGGAAGCTAATTCATTGAAAAAAGTCTCATAAGATTGTACCAAGACCTCTTTGATTTCATCAAACATGTTCTGTACCTCGTAAGTGTTAGTTTTTGGTTGCCTTCTTATTACTCAATAAGATTGTAAAAAACTAATTAGAAGAGTTTCAGAGGTCTTCACTTTTTTAAAATAAAAGCTAATAGAGCCCAACTAAATCCAAGGCATCCATGTTTAGATTCCTTTTCGCAGACCCAGTAATCTATTGGTAGCCCCACGATCTGAGTCAAGTTTATTCAGATCTAAGGAAGAGTTTGCGTATGTAACATCTTCAGATGAATAAAAAGCACCCGGGTCATTTTTTTCTATTATAGAAACAACTTCATTCCAACGCTTTCTCTTGAGTACTGTAAAAATAATATTTACCGGACCAAATCCTCCCTCGGCAGCAATACTCGTTATTGTAAAGCCTGCTTCTTTCAAACTTTCTATTAGTTCTTCTCTCTTGTTCTGGGTAATAATTCGTACAATGATGGTACCTACTTTTACTTTACTTTCAATGTACATACCAACAAAAGTTCCTACAGAAAATCCTCCGGCATAAGCTACGTAATTTACCCAATTGTTAAGGTTCTTCAGTAACTCTGCAACAACAAAAGCCCAGATCAACACTTCGAAAAACCCTAATAAAGCGGCTTTGTATTTATACCCTCGTGATACCATTACAATACGAAGAGTACCTAGGCTCACATCCATAATGCGAGCAAAAAATATAATTACAGGAATAAGAATTGGAGGGATCAGGCTGAACATGATAGATAAATAAAAACCCCACACATAATTTATGTGTGGGGTTACTTTACATTGGCTTGCGGAGAGGGAGGGATTCGAACCCTCGTTACATGTTTCCATATAAACTCCCTTAGCAGGGGAGCGCTTTCAGCCACTCAGCCACCTCTCCTTTACAAGGGCAACAAATATACGTTAGTTAATACCTCTAATCAATCTAAGATTTAACTTTCCTGCTCTGAATCCAGAACATAAATCTGAGCTAAGTTTCTACCTTCTTGAGCAAAGTCCAAACCGTAGCCCAAAACGAACTTTGTAGGTATCTCAAAACCCACATAGTCAATTTGTACATCATATTTTGTAGCGTCTTTTTTATGAAGAAGTGTAATCACAGAAACAGAAGCTGGATCATAACTATTCATTCTTTCAACTATGTATTTCATAGAAAGCCCTGTATCAACTATATCCTCAACCAAAACCACATGTCTTCCTTTAACTTTGGCGTCAATCTCTTTGAGCTCTGTCACCTGACCCGAAGAAACTTTTTCATCACCGTAACTGGAAAGCTTCATGAAATCAACCTCACAAGGAATTGAAACGCTCCGCATGATATCAGCAAGAAAAATAAAAGCTCCGTTCAAAATTCCGATAAATATCGGACGTTTGCCTTCAAAATCTTTGTCTAACTTTTTTCCTAACAGAGAGACCCTTGCTTCAATCTCTTCTTTGGTAATAAAAACTTTAAATGTATCGCCGTTGCAATCAACGGTTTCCGGTAAGTAATAACTCATGCCTGCTTTTTTGTTGTTATCGAAAGATAACGTTTTGTTGAATCGGTTGCTTTACAAAGCTCGGAAATTGTTCCCGAGCCCGGATCGTTTCCTTTAAAAATAATTGCGTAAATAGTACCATCTGAATCGCTCAATACCAAAGATTTTTCTCTGTTTACTGTCGAAACTTTCCTGTTCGTCAAGTGATCAGATATTTTTTGAGTACCTGTCATCCCAAGCGGCTGAATTTTATCTCCGTTTTGCCATCGCCTGAGAGTTAATGGGAATGATATTTTTCTCACATCCAAGTATAAGTCCGAATCAACCTGATCGGATAACCGAAGTTCAACACCCTGCTCTAAAAATACTTCCTCAATATCTTTCTCTGTGATTATGACCTTAGTAAACTCTGCTTCTTTTTGTAAAGCGATAGAATCTCTGTCTTTTACAAGAATAACAGATTCTGATATTTTTAATTCTGATCCTGTCTGGGCAGAAAGTAAAGCATATGTTTCGCCTATAATTCCCTTTGATGCGATTGGAATAAATTGTTCTAAAAATCTTTTGATCAGAGATCCGGCTAAAAACTTGTCCATTTTTTTTAATGGCGCCAACTTTAGTCTTTCTTTTTCAAGATAAATTTCTGAGAGTTCATCCAGCATTTGTTCATTTAACATTCCAAAATCGGAAAGTCCCAGTACATTTTGTCTCCATCCGGGAAACAAATTATCCATTTTATCAGCAAACTCTCCTCTTAAAAAATTTCTTGAATACTTTGGATTCGAGTTGCTCGCATCTTCTCTGTAAGGAATACACTTTGTGTTGCAATATGCCAAAATATCTTCTTTACTAAACTCCAGTAATGGACGAAATAAGGGGGCATCCCATTCTCTCATCCCTGTCCAGTTTTCCGGGCTACTTCCTCTGAATAACTTTTGAATGATTGTCTCTACTTGGTCATCCTGATGATGAGCAATTGCAATAGCGTCTGCTTCTACTTCCTCTGCTAAATCCTTGAAGATCTCATATCGCTCGTTCCGCGCCCAATTTTGGAAATTACCGGATTGCATTTCCTCCGTATTCAACCTCACAGAGCAACATTCAAACCCCCACTCAAAAGACATTTGCTCAACTAATTCCTGATCTTTATCAGACTCAACTCCTCTTAATACATAGTTGATATGTACAACAAAACAGGAAACCTCTAACTGCTTGAACGCATACAACAGCGCCATAGAATCAGCACCACCACTTACCCCAATAACAACCTTAGGTGTTACGGAAAAATATTTGTCTATTTTATTTGAAATTCCTTGTTCAATCAACAAGTACTCTGATTTGCTCATAGGAGAAGGTATCCACTCCAAGTTCTTTATTCAACACTTGAAGAGAACCAAGTTCGTTCATCCCTAAGAATTTATTTTTATCTGATAATGCTTTTCCGTCTACCTCTAAAGTGATCCAGTCGCCATAACCTTGCAGTTTTGGGTTAATCTCTTTTATAAGCTCTATACTGCTATTTACCCATCTCTGATAATTATACTCAATGCGTACGAGCAGGTCACAAAGCAATTTTTCCCGCGATTCTTCTTTACCTGAAATAGCTTTCATAGCTGTAGCTGTGTTGCTCAACTCTCCTTCAAACTTTTCCTGATTAACATTCAGTCCAATCCCAACTATAACTCTGTCTATCTTATTTCCGTTATGAATAACCTCTGTAAGCAGTCCTGATATTTTTTTCCCATCACAAATTACATCGTTGGGCCACTTCAGGTCTATTGAACAATCATCAAAATACTTACAAACTACATCTTCAATTGCTGAAGCACATGCCAATGTCAAAAGTGAGATTCTGTCAGCTTTTGTAGGTGTAAAGACAATACTAAAGGTAAGATTTTTCCCCGGCTCTGAAGTCCAGATTTTTTGGTGTTGACCTTTCCCCGTTGTTTGATCCTCAGCTAGGATTACGGTACCAGGAACAGCTTTTTCTATTTTTTTTGCATAATTATTTGTTGAATCAATTTCTTCGAGAAGTATTAATTCCTGACCTATCCAAGTAGTGGTAAGATCTTGTTGAAATAATTTATTATCAAACAAAGCTGGGATTTTAAATATTATTAAACTTCTGCAAGTTTACTTTTCAGGATATCTATTTTTGCTATTGGAGTTGGATCAATTTCATTTAACAATGCTAAATACATACTTACCCAATCTGCCAGTTGCACTAAAGAAAACATTCTTTCCAATCTACTGTTTCCTATGGTTGAAATTTCAATAACGGATAAAGCCTGATCCATAACCAACTCTTTTACTATTTCCATCCTCTTAGAAACCCTTGGATTGTCATCCTGATCTTTCAGCATTACTACTGTAAGTCTACCTGCCAGATGAGCAATATGTTCCCAACCTACAATTTCATTATGATTCATTTCCGGAATAAGATTTCCGTACACTAGCATTTTGGAATTCTCTTCAATCTGTCCTCTCCAACGCAAGTTAACCGGTTCCATCAATAAAGCATCGCTGTAAATTATAGGAAGTGATTCATTAAGCTCACGAGCTAAAGCCAACGCATCGTTATCATCAACATCTGTAAACTTCGAGACACCGTCTCTCAATAAATTATAAGTATCATCCAAAACACTGTTTGGTTCATCCAGAAATCCCAATGTCTGAAATATTCTAAAAAGAGGTACAAAGCTATAGGCCAAAGCCGCTCTTGGAGGCATACCGCCAGGAATTTGTATGTAATCAAATTCGTGTTCTATGGCTTGTTTTTTTAATGTACCTCCGGAAGTAACTCCTATAACCTGTGCTCCTTTTTCCAGTGCTGATGAAAGAGCTGTTAAAGTTTCTTCAGTATTTCCTGAAAAACTACAAGCTATAAACAATGTTTCTTCATTTATGTAATTTGGGACTTCATAATGTCTGTTTACCTGAACCGGATGAGGACATGACTTTAAAGAATATGCCCTGATGAGATCTGCGCCAATGGCAGAACCTCCCATGCCGGAAAAACAAATATTTCTAATTTTTGTACTATCAATATTGAGTGTAATATCTTCAGTGAGCTTCATCACTTCATTCCAATGATTTGGAAAACTTGATATCAATCCCCACATATTTCCGGAGTCTACTTTATTTATTAGTTCTTTACTGATCTTCATTTAATGAACTCTCCAGTCTTCGAATTTTTCTTTTATTTGTTTTGTGTTTGATGCCGCCAAAAAGGATTCGGCAAGTTCTTTAAACTCCGAATCGTTATGACTTATAAGTTCTTCTTTTACTTTTGGTATAGCATTTGAGATCATGCTTAAATTTCTGATTCCCAACCCAATCAATCCACAAGCTCCGAGCACATTTCCTGCCAATTCTCCACATACTGCAATTTCAGTACTTGTTTTAGCTGATGCATCAGCAGTAATCTTGATCAGCTTCCAAAGTGAAGGATGTTGTTGCTGATACAGCGAACATATTTTTTCATTGCCTCTATCCACGGCCATGGTATACTGAGTAAGATCGTTTGTTCCTATACTCATAAAATCCAGATGTTCTGCAAGCTTTTCTGCATTTAACGCAGCGCTTGGAACTTCTATCATAGCACCTAAAGCTACTTTAGTATCAATTTTATGCCCTGAATTGGATAGATCCTGTTGTAGCTTTGTGATTATTTTTTTGAGCTGAAGTATTTCTTCTTCAACCGAGACCATCGGTATTAAAATCTTTACGCGGCCTTTATTTTTACCTGCACAAATCAATAGTGCTTTAAGTTGGGTTTCCAATAGATCTTTTTCATCCAAAAGCATTCTAATGCCCCTCCAACCCAAGAAGGGGTTAGCTTCTTCCGGAATTTTAGCATTTAATTTATCCCCACCTACATCAAACAGCCTAAATGTAACACTACCCTCTGTGGAGGATAATACTGATTCATAAAATCTTATCTGATCATCGAACTCAGTTTTATTACTGAAAAGCAACCCTTCCGTTCTGAGCAGACCAATATTTGTAGCATTATATTTTTTCAATTGATTCAGCTCTGACTCAAATTCTATATTTGCAGAAAGAAAAAATTCTGTTCCCGATTTAGTTAGAGAAGGCTCATTGATGTTATCAAGTAATCTCTTCTGGTTTTTTTTTAGCTTTTTAAGTTTAGTTTTATAACTATCCAGCATCTCCTTTTCCGGCTCCAGAATCAGAAGCCCTTCTCTTCCATCTAATATTCCTTTTGTGTTAAATGCTTTAGATGTAGCATTTTTTGCGCTAACTATACATGGAATTTCAAGTGATTGAGCAATTAAGGCCGCATGAGATGTAATCCCCCCTTTTTCCATTACTAACCCTGATAACCCGTCGGCGTGAAGGGTCACTAATTCTGCCGGACTAAGCTCTTTAGTTACAAGAATAGTCCCTTTTTTAATTGAAAAGCTTTTTTCATCGTCACAAATCACATCAATAAAGCGGTCTCTAAGATTCTCCAGATCTACTATTCGTTGTCGAAAAAGCTCAGATCCACTTTCTTTTAGTCTTTCAATGAAATCACAAAAAGTTTTGTAAACTGCGAAATCGCTGGAGAGCAGTTCATCTTTTATCATAGACTCCACTCTTTTTTCTACTTCGGAGTCCAAAACAATTTGTTTTTGAGTCTCAATAATCGAACCTGATTGTGCATCCAGATATTCTAACATATCAGATAATTCAGCTACTAAAGCCGTTCTTCCAGCTTTAAAATTATTTAGATGAGAATCTATTTCCGAAACAGAAATAGACTTTGGAAGCACTTTTCGTCTCTTATTGTTGATACAGACAATATTGCCAATAGCAATTCCAGAGTTTCCTGGTATTCCACTAATAATTTTATGATCTACACTCTCAATTTCACTCATCCTTAAGGCCAAATTTATTATCAATCAGCTCAGTAATCGTTTTCATAGCCTCTTTCTCATCACTCCCATCAAATTCAAGTTCTAGTTCTGCTCCGTGTTCAGCAGCTAAGGTCATAACACCTAAAATACTTTTCCCATTAACCTTATAACCATAAAAATGAATAAAAAAATCCGAAGTAAACTTACTCGCAGTTTTTACTAATGCAGCGGATGGTCTGGCATGCAAACCCGATGAATTTTTAATTGTTATTTTCTTCTTTATCATTCTTAATGAATTAGCTGATCGAAAATGGGTATAATTTCAATAATTTCCCAAGCATTAGGTCTTTTTTTGAATATAGAATTAACCTTTCACTTAATCTTTCTTAAATTCACCCTCATTTAAATTAATAATTAATACTATATGTCTGTATCAGAAAAAGATGTTCATTATATAGCTAACCTTGCCAGACTTCAGGTAACTGATGAAGAGGCAAAGTCCTATGCTAAGGATATGAGCAGTATTTTAGAATACATGGAGCTTTTAAATGAAGTAGATACTTCCAATGTTGCTCCTTTGGAACATGTAATCGACCTTGATAGCCGGTTTAGAAAAGATGAAGCAAAAGAGCCGCTTTCACATGAAGACGCTCTCAAGAATGCTCCTGATGCTGATTCAGATTACTTCCGAGTACCAAAGGTAATTGAATAATATTATGAAAGATTCTGATACTCAAGACACGAATGAAGGGTTTTTCTACAATCTTTCGGAAGTAAAACAGCACCTGATTGCCCTGTCTTTTCTTTTTTTGGTGCCATTTATTCTGTTTACCGCAACTACGATTGGAGGTAAAGAATTTCAACGCCACGACATTACTCAATGGAGAGCCGGAGCAGAATCAGTAATAGATTACAGAGAAAAATATGGAGAAGAGCCTCTGTGGGTTGAAAATATGTATATGGGTATGCCCGCATATGTTGTTTCTATAGTTAAGTCTGTACCACATTTAGATAACCTTTATAGATTATTTCATTCTATTTATCCGGCATTTCCTTATTGGATAATGCTATCAGGCATGTACTTTTTGCTGATACTAATGGGCTTTAAGCCTCTTACGGCGGTTTTAGGAAGCTTGCTTTATTCTTTAACCACCTATTTCCCTATTATTATTGGCGCGGGTCATACTTCAAAATTTGCAGCACTCGCCTATGCAACATGGATATTAGCCGGTTATTGGAAGCTTACTCATTCAAAAAATAAATTAGCCGGCCTACTTTTATTCTCAGTCGCTTTGGCCTTAGAAGTTCGTGCAGGACATCCACAGATAACATATTACTTTATGTATTTAATAGGTTTTCTTTGGATATCGGATTCCTGGAAATTGATAAAAGAAAAAGATCTTAAACAATTTGGCTTTATCACCGCTTTATTATTCGTTGGTGGAATAATTGGGATAATGGGTCATGCGAGAAGTTTTCTAACACTTCAGGAATACTCTCAATTTAGCATAAGAGGTGGTTCAGCACTTGATGGTTCTTCCGGTTTGTCCACAAGCTATGCTTTTGCCTGGTCTCAGGGAATTAAAGAATCATTGACATTATTTGTCCCTGAAATTTTTGGGGGAGCTTCGCCAACATATTTCGGTCCTAAGTCTGTGACTTCTGGCCCTCATTATCTTGGAGCTATAACTCTGCCTTTCCTTTTGATGGCGTTATTCAAACAAAAAGGAAAGACAATGTTCGTTTTCTTTGGTGCCGGCACTTTGGCTCTTATTTTTTCCTGGGGAGAAAACTTTGCGCTCATCAACGAACTGGCATTTAATATCATCCCATTCTTTGACAAATTCAGAGCCCCTGAAACCTGGCTTGTTCTCACCGCCTTTTGTTATTCCGTTGTAGCTATTTATGGTCTTTCCTGGTTTTTTGAATTTTTAAAAAATAAATCTGCTTCATTAAAGGAATTATACGTCCCACTAGGTGTAACTCTATTTATATTCGCTTTTGTATTGATCCAGGTAAAAACTATGGACTTTACTAAGCCGGGAGAGGTAGAAAATATTGCTAATCAAATAGCTCAACAAAATAACGTTAACCCGAATAATCCTCAGGTTAGACAAAGTGCTATCAGTTACGTTGATCAAAATTTTGTACCTGACAGGAAAGAAGGAGCAAATAAAGACCTGTTTAGGTTTGGATTGTTTTTAGTCTTTTCATGCGCAATAATTTGGTTGACTCTAAAACAAAAGATCTCAATTGCCATTGCATCCTTTGGATTAATAATTGTAACCGGTTTCGACATGATAAGTGTAGGAAAGCGCTATGTCCCGGAGCAAGTTATCGTAAATGCGAATGTTAGCCCTGAGCGTTATATAGAATCTCAGAAAAGAGATACTGATCAATATATTATGGATAACATTTATTCTGATAATGGTGAATACGAATACAGAGTATTCCCGTTGATGGATGGAGCCTTCAGTAATGCAGTTCCTTCTTACTTTTACCCAACTATTGGGGGTTATACAGGTGCAAAACTCAGTATTGTTGCTGATCTTCAGGCAAATGGTGGACCACTATTTAAAGGCAATGCCGGTTTAAATCTTGACCTTTTGGGTGCTTTAAATATCAAATATATAACCTATCAACAGGGTTTAAATATTCCTGGCCTCTCACCTGTTTTCAGTAGCACAGGAGGTACTGTTTATAAAAATGAAAAATTATTACCCAAAGCCTTTTTTGTAGATTCATTAGTAACCGCTGCAACTCCAAATGAAGCTTATGATTTTGTTGAACAACCAAATGTCGATTATTCTTCGATTGCAGTTGTCGAGACTACAGAGACTCTTTCAACATCATCTGATAGTACATCTAAAGTAGAGGTAACAGAATATACAGGTGCAGAAATGACACTAGCCTTAAAAAGAAGTAAGCCCGGATTTTTAGTTCTAAGTGAGATCTATTATCCGGCTGGGTGGGTCGCAACATTGAATGGAAATGAAATTCCTATCTACAAAACTAATTTTGTTCTAAGGGGATTTGAAATACCTGAAGGTGAGCATACTTTAAAGTTAGAGTTCAAGCCTAAATCTTACTCAATTGGTGTAACATTGTCTTGGGTTAGTCTGGGATTTCAAATTTTGATTGCTCTATTATTTGGGCTGAATTATTTTAAAAGAAAGAAATTAGGTGAGTCGTAAAAAGATACTCATCATATCTTATTACTGGTATCCTTTTGCAGGAGTAGGAGCTTACCGTATTTCCAGATTTGTAAAATACCTTTTAAGAAATGATTGGGAAGTAGTAATACTTACTACTAAGAAATCAGCTTCGGGAATTACTCAAGAAGCTGATCACCCAATTTTTGAAAAATGTAAGGTATACCGATCAAATATTATCGAGCCTGTTGGGCTTCTTAGTTCCGGTCATAAGAAAAAAGAGAAGACTAGTAATCCATCTATATTTTATAGAAAAAACACTAGCTGGAAATCAAAACTTGCTGTTTGGGCCCGGCTCAATCTTATGGTTCCCGATGCAAAATTTACATGGAAATGGTTTGCTGTTCCACTTGGGAAAAAAATTATTCGTCAAGAAAATCCTGATATTATTCTGTCAACTTCTCCGCCACCTACAACCAATTTAGTTGCCAAGAAATTAGCTGACTGGAGTAAGCTACCATGGGTTGCTGACTTCCGAGATCCCTGGACGAACATATATTATTATGATGATAACCCTCAGAGTAAACGAGCAAAAAAGAGGAACCGGAAGCTTGAAACAGCTGTATTGGATAAAGCAGATCATATTACTGTAGTTAATAATGGTTTTTTTCCTGAAAATAACATCCAAGCTAAAGTTACCCGGATCACAAATGGTTTTGATCCCGATCATATTATCGATAATACAGAGCAGATAGAAGCAAACTCAAAATTTACGATTAGATATTTCGGTAGTATGAAGATCAATCAAAAACCAGACAGCCTTATAAAGGCTCTTAAGAAGATCGAAGAATCAAATCCTGAAATAGCAAACAATATCGCCTTTGAATTTTATGGAAATATTGACCCTGATATTCAGGCCCAGTTAAAAAAGACCTCCTCTAAAATTAAGTTTAGCTTTAGTAATTACATTTCACATGAAGAAATGATGAACTTGGCCATTCAATCAGATTTATTGTTGCTAACTATAGGCAAATCAAAGAATAGTAAATTTGCATTATCTACCAAAGTATTTGAGTATATGATTTCACGCAAACCAGTTCTTGGAATCGGACCAATTGATGGCGCTGCATCAGATCTTGTACAAAAAACAAATATTGGGGAATTTTTTGACCACAATGATGATGAAGGTGTTTATCGATTTATCCAAAGAGTATACAATGCTTCTCAAAACGGAGAGATTCTTTTTGAACAGGATCAAGATGAAGTCGAAAAGTATAGTTTTAATAATTTATCTACCCGACTTACCGAAATATTAGACGACCAAATAGAGCAAAGAAAATAGTCCGGAGTTTTTCACTTCAACTTATCTCTTTGCTTTTTACCTGAAGATGTATGAGGGATCCTGGAAATAAAAATTATTTCGCTTGGGATTTTATAAGGCTCCAGCTTTTCTCTTAAAAAGCTCATCAACTCTTTTAAATCAAGCTTTCCTTTGTTTTCAGGCACAACAAAAGCTTTGATCATTTCACCTGTTATCACTCCACTTTCTTTCACTGATATGCATGCCGAGTCTTTAACAAAAATATGTTGATTAATTATCTCCTCAATTTCTCCTGGGAATACTTTTTTCCCTCCAATATTCATGACATCATCCTTTCTGCCACTCAAAAATATGTAGCCTTCTTCGTCCGCAAATCCAAGATCTCCCGTCTTGAACCAACCATTTATAAAGGAATCATTAGTAAGCTCAGGCTTCTTCCAATATCCAGGGGTTTGAACCGCTCCTTTTACTACGATCTCTCCAACTTCCTTAGTAGGTTGTTCTATTCCGTCATCACTAACGATCTTAACCAAGATATTCGGACTCGGTTTTCCCAAGGCATTCAATTTTGAATCGTCATCATGAAACTCAATAAAAATATTAGCAGCTACTTCTGTTAAACCATAATGCATACAAATTCTTGTGTCAGGGAGAGCTTCAGCCAGATCCTTTTTCTCAGAGTTTTCCATCGAAGAACTACCAAACTCTATATACTTTAATTTTTTAAAATAATCGATATAGGTTCTTTTCATAAGCTTCTTCACAATTGAAAATCCTGCAGGGACCATACATATTCCGTTAGCTCCGTAATTTTCTATTGCATCAGAAAAGAGCTTAGGAAAAATAAAACCATCTATCAGTACTACCGTAGCTCCAAGTAGCATATTTGTCCTTAATCTTCGCAGCCCAAATGCATGATGCAATGGCAAAGGTATGATCTCAGTATCAGAAGAATTGTTACCAATAAATATATTAGAATTCTCAGCTCCCGCTAAAATATTATGGTGTGTTAACTTCACTCCCTTCGAGCTTCCGGTTGTTCCGGTAGTAAAAAGTATATCCGCTGTCAAATCCTTATCAGGAAACTCTAAACTCTTAAGTGGCTCAGCATCTAATAGATTCTTACCAAACGGATGTTGTTTAAAAGAATGGCTGATATCTGTGGGGTGAAGTAGTATACGTGGCTCTGTCTGAGAAATTAAATCGGCCAGTCTATCATTAGGTAATTTTATATCGAGAGGAACTGCAATGGATTTGATCAAATGTGTTGCAAAATATGTATATAAAAATAAAGGACTTTTTTCACCATAAAATGCGACCCTATCCCCTTCAGAAACCCCTTGATTTTTCAGGAAACCTGCTACTTTTAAAATACATTCAGAAATCTCTTCATAAGAAATCTTTTCGTTTCCCCATATTAATGCAGTTTTATCGGGAGTCTTTTCTGAATTATAAAAAAAGCCTTCAACTATTGAGTTAACTTTCATTACTCTGGTATGGCACCTTTTTTGATCAATATTTTTTTAATTTCAGCAATAGAGTTTATTTCTCCAATCTCTTCGGGTGAAATTTCAATATCATATTCATCTTCTATAGCTGTGATAATGTTCACATGCCCCAAAGAGTCCCAAGCTTCCAGCTGCCCGGGACCAATGTCATCTGATAGCTCCGTTGTTTCATCTATGTAAAGAACTTCTCTGATAATGTCTTCTACTTTCATAAAATTTTAAATCTATATCACCCTTTCGGTAAAATCTTTCTGCCTAATGCCTGAAAATTGTCTTTTATATCCTGTGTAACGGTTGCTCCAACTGAAATGAAAACATTATTTCCAATTTTTAATTTATTAAGCAATGTAGCATTTGGACTGATCCAGACATTATCTCCAATGGTTGTAGATCCTGCTATTGCAACGCAACCAGTAATCAAACAATCTTTACCAATTTGAACATTATGCGAAATATGTACCGACTTGGATATCTTCGTACCTGCACCAATTACGGTGTTATCTAATGTTCCTCTATCTATAGTGGTTGCTGCTCCAACTTCTACGTGGTCATGGATTTCTAATCCTCCAATGTGAGGCAACCTCTCCCATTTTCCTTCATCAGTTTTTGCCATTCCGAAACCCTCAGCTCCTAAAATCGCTCCTGCCTCAATAACCACTTCATCTCCAATAGTGGTGTTATCGTATACATAATTATTTCCTTGCAGAACCGTGTTTTTTCCAATCTTGCACTTTCCTACGTATGTATTAGGACCAACGTATGCTGAAGATGCAATTTGAGCATCAGGATGAATAGTTGCTGATTTATGTATACCTGTTTCTGAATTAACAGGAAAAACACTTCGCATCAATCTGGTAAACGCCAGCTTCGGATTTTCAACTATTATAAATCCTTTTTCCTCAAGCAAAGATGCGTTCAGTTGTACAGTATTATCACAAATAATTAACTTTGCCGCTGTTTGGCTTATAAGTTCTAGCTTATTTTCTTTATCAGGACTACACCAAACAATTGAGTATTCATCTGCATCTAATATACTCTTGAAATTATCTACATATTCAAGTTCATTATTTCCTTTGAATTTGAAACTAACAGATAATTTTTCTTTTATATCTTCCAGAGTAAGCTTTTCCATAAAAATATATTTTCAGACCTTCAGGCGAACAACTTCAAAAGCTTCAGCATATGGTTCTCCAATTTGAACCCCTCTTACTCTTGCTAAGCCTTCCATAAATTCTTTTGTGAAGTATGGTCGCTGTTTTATAAACTGAGACTCATACACCTGCATCATTTCCCATTTTTTATCTAAGTGTGGCTGACTAAGTTTAACGAAAGCTTGTGTTGAAAAGCTTACATGATTCCAAGGCAATTCATAACCCCAAATACTAACATCTTTAAAAGCTCGTAATCCTTCATTGTAAACCACTTCGTGATCTTGATGAAGATCGCTTCCTGAAGGTACCAAAACCAAGTCGGGAAGTATTGAATTTTTTAGTTTCACCATCTCTTCTAACACTTCCTGTCTGTGATAAGAAAGCATTCGTACCTGATAGTCATAAACATGCAGATTTGATGCCGGGAGCCCCAATATCCTCATGGAGGCTAAAAACTCTTTTTTTAGCATGTCCGGATCAGAGCCTTCAGGCAGAGAAGCTCTGGCAGTAGAAAACGCCGCTACGTAAATATCGATTCCTTCTTCAAAAAAGCGGGCCATAGTTCCACCACAACCCAATTCTGCATCGTCAGTATGTGGTGCTAATATTAAAACTTTATTCGTTGTTGAAAATGACATCTTCAGTATTTTAAAATGGAATGCATCAAGAATAACGAATTTATAGATGAACTTTTAATCCCAATTTTCATTAACAATGTAATTTTGTAACCCTATCTTTGAATGATATCCCGAACAAAAAATTATAATGAGTTCAATTATTACCATTGTTGGTGCCAGACCTCAATTTGTTAAAGCAGCTGTAGTATCAAAAGCTTTGAGGGAGTCAGAAGTCTCTGAAAAACCTATCACACAAGTCAACTTTATGACCATGTCATGAGTGGTTTTGAGGAAGAGCGGGGTCCCATTTACTTCAATAAATCTAGAACTTGGCTCTCCCTGTAATCCACAGTAATGCAGACCTTAGACTTTCTAACAAGCAAATGCCCGGCACAGAATGGGAAGACTTATATGAAGACGGTACACATCTCAAGAAATAGTTGTTGAAATCAGGAATTATTTCAATTAGTGTTTAAGTTTTTATAAAACTTGATCAGAGGTTGAACTGTTGAATTCCAATTAAAGTCTTTCTCGACAGCCTTTTTACCATTTAAAGCATATTTTCTAGCTTCGTCCTTTTGAGAAATTAAAAATACTATTTGCTTAGCAAGATCTTTAGCATTGCCTGATTCAAAAACTCTTCCTGCATTATGTTCTTTTATCATTCTTTCTAAAGAATTACAATTTGAAGTAATTACAGGCAACTCTTCAGACATATAATACCCTAGTTTATGTGGAATAGAAGCATCTGTTTGTACAGATTTTACATGCGGTATCAAACCAATATCAGCTCTACGGACATAGCTTCGTATGTTCTCTTGCTTCTGCCACCCTTCAAATTGAACGAAACCGGAAAGATTGTTTCTTTTTACCTGAGCTTCTAGCTCAGATCTATTTCTTCCATCTCCCACTAAAACCAGTAAACATTCAGGATACTTTTCCTTCACAAATTTCATTGAATCTATTGCAACGGATAGTCCGCGGTGCAGGTCAAATCCTCCTGAATAAAGAACCACTGTTTTTCCCTGAAACTTTGAGACAATGTCTTCCTTGATATCAAATGATCTGAATGAATCAATATTTGGAGTGTTTGGAGTAGCTACCAATTTTTCTTCTGAGAAGCCCCGTACAAGGTACCTCTCTTTCATTTCCTTAATAACCGTAATGATTAAATCTGCCTTTTTTAGCCAATCATTTTCAAGCTTTTCCCATTTTTTTATTGAAACCAACCAGCTTCCCGGAAAACGTGTACTCCAAGCATATTGTGTAAGCGCCTGAACATAGTTCTCATGAAGATCTAATACTAAGGGAATATTCAGTTTCTCTTTAATCAAAATCCCTGCCTTGCCTAAGTAAAGGTCATGAGCATGAACTGCGTTAAATGGGTATAACTTAAAAGCTTTTAAAGCATAATAGGCTATTATATGAGAGTAAATATCCAAAAAGCCAACCGCACCCCGAAGCTTTTTTCTAAGCCAAATCGGCATATTTATCCGAATTATTCTAGCACCTTCATGTGTATCCAAGGCGCTTCTTTTATCCGCCCCGATTGATAGAACAGTAACCTCAAAACCTGCCTTAATTAATGATTCTGCTTCATTTTCTACACGTTGATCTGCTGGGTAATTATGATCCAGTAACATTAATATATGCATATTACGATGATATCGATTTCTTAAATAACTCTAGTTCTACAGTTTCGATTAGACGGTGGTTATGCCATAAAATTACAAACTCTCCACCTAATTTTTTAAGCTGGTTTTGATACTTTTTTATTTTCTCTTCGGCTTCAAAAATATTAAGATTCATGTATTTATGATCCAGCAACGAACATTCCATTACTA
This sequence comes from Balneola sp., assembly GCA_965215865.1. Taxonomy (GTDB): domain Bacteria; phylum Bacteroidota; class Rhodothermia; order Balneolales; family Balneolaceae; genus Balneola. The sequence continues at coordinate 788,775 of OZ244125.1, read as the reverse complement.
TTAATGGATGGATCATTAAATCTGTTTGTTTTTTCGTTTCCCAATCAAAAGCTCTGAATGGGAATCCAACACCTGCTCTAAAACCCGAATGGTCTGCATAACCGAGTGTATAGTCATCCTTTATTCCTGCTGAAGAAAGGTTTTTAGGAGTTGATTCCCAACTCCATCTAAGATAATGTTTTCTGCAAGACTCGATTTTTTGGTGAATTCCAATATCAGTACAAATATTTTGAAGTATCTCTACTTCTTTTTTAAGCAAGATAGGATTTTTTAAAGTCTCATAGCTAGGGTGAATACCAATTGTATGATTAGCATCCGCAACCTTTTTTACTATTTTTTTAATCGCTGGATGCCCAATATTATATGAAACATCGTAACTTGGATGTTTACCACCCGCCACAAAAAAAAACGTGCTTTTAATTTGATGATCCTTAAGCACTTCGAGAAGGCTTTCAAAGTTATTGTAAGGATCTGCTTTTTCTTCCCCCCCTTTAACTCTTTTAAATAACTCTATTCTATTTTTCGCAGTATTAGCATTTTTACGAATTAAAAGGTCTCCCAAAACACGTTTTAAGAGTCTCTGAATTGTATAATCCAAGTACTCAAAAGGTTGATCAACATCATGTGATATATGCGTTTTGTACTTTGGAAGTATTTCATTTTCATTTAAAAATTTCCTTCCAAAAAGATTTATACTTAAAACTGTGAACCATTCTTGAATAATAGGCCGGTCAATTAAATTGTAATTTGCTATAAAGGAAGATTTCCCAATATCTCTACCATGTTGATCTTTCTTTGAAAATTTGAGATCAGAAAATCCGGACATAAGAAAAAATGCCATTCCGAATATATCTACCGGAATAGTATAATCATTAACGGATTCTTTTTTTTGTGATATAAAAAACCAAGCAGGTAATTCTGTTGTCTCAGGCTTGGCTAAACCAGTAACTATTGTTTCTACATTAGGTTCATTTTTATTGGCATCTTCATAAAAATTTCCAAAAAAAACATCCGGTAATGTGATAATTACATTGTTGTAACTAACGAGATATCCATTTACAGAATCATCTACTTCTACTTCATAATCAACATTCAAAAAATCCTTACAAAAAACACTAATGATGTAAGCTTTTTCTTTGTGAAAATTTTTATTTGTCAAAATGGTTATTGAACCTTTTTTTATTGAACTTGGCTTATTAGTCAAATTAATTCGGTTACTTTAATTTTGTTGCATTAATCTGGAAGAAATAATCTTCATTAGAATATGAAAAACTGCGCACTGGTATTGGGTGGATATATCAATGGTCTTTCAATAATAAGAGAACTTTATGATAATAAAGTAAAAGATATTTGGTTATTCGACACAAAAAAATCTATTGCAACAAAAAGCAATAAAATCAGTGATTATAAAATTATTGGTTCATCAAGTTCGTCACTCTTAGAAAACATTAAAATACTTAAGAATGAAAATGAATATGACAGAATTGTTATCTACCCCACTGGTGATAATCATCTTGAACAACTTTTAGAAATCTTTGAAGAAATAAATAGATTCTGTTTTGTTCCATTTAATGAAGCTAATCTTGTAAGATCTTTAAATAAATACTACCAATATCAGGTTTGTAAAGAGCTCTCAATACCTTTTCCCCAGACTTTAGAAATCAAATCTAAAACAGACGTAGATGAACTAAACCAACTGAAATTTCCTATTCTCATTAAGCCTTCAACTCGAAATGATATTGGAACAGACGTATTCAGAAGTGTTTTTATTTCAGGGCCTTCGGAACTATCCGAAGCTCGGGAAAAAATTGTAACACATTTATCTCAAGGAGTTGAATTTATTGCCTCAGAATATATTCCGGGAGATGATAGCAACATTTATGCTTATACTGCATACCGATCAAAAAAAGGGGTTATTTTAAATGAATGGGTGGGTAAAAAGCTTACTCAATATCCTAACTTATTTGGGGTTTTTTCAAGCGCTGCTAATTCTGCTCCAAATATAGTTGCTACTCAAGGAAGGTTATTACTCGATAAGATGAATATTCATGGAATCGCAGAACCGGAATTTAAATATGATTCTCGAGATGAGACTTTTAAACTAACAGAAATAAACCTACGATCTATGATGTGGCATCGTTTAGGAACTCTCTCTGGAGTTAATCTTCAACTTACACAGTGGAACGATGCTCTGGGATATAAGAATGTTCAATACATTCAAAATTTAACTGATAGAATTCATTTTATATATTTTAAACATGAGATTTTAAATCTAATTTCTAGAAAGCACTATTGGTCTAATTTTACTTACAATTTATTCGGTGGAAAAATAAATTGTTTTGCTGTCTTTATGCTCAGTGATTTAAAGCCATTTCTTTTTGATTTTATCGCAACAATCAAATCTATTATATCAAGATGTTTAGCAAAATTAAACGGAAACTAAAATACTTTTTTATCAGAAAAGCTTTAAGAGGCAGGGGCGTTCTGATTGATGCTAATGTTGTTTTCAAGGGTGTAAAATTTAAAGGTGAGGCTGTAATTGAACCTTTTAGTCGATTAATTGGTGATCCTGAAATCACTATAGGAGACAATTTTTATCTAAATGCCCATTGTCATCTTCTTGGTGAAATAAATATAGGTAATAACGTTTTAATAGGACCAAAATCAGTTATTTGGGGAAGGGATCATGGAATAAAGAAAACGAAATTGATATGTAATCAAGCTCATACTAAGAAACCTATTAATATCGGAAATGATGTATGGATTGGTGCCAATGTAACTATATTAAAGGGAGTAAAAATTAATACTGGTGCTGTAATTGCAGCCGGTTCAGTAATCACAAAAGATGTTCCTGAGTACGCAATTGTAGCTGGAAACCCAGGTAAAATTCTTAAATACAGAGACTAAACAATAGGTTTAGCACTAAAATAGTTCAGGGAAAATTGGGAATAGTAATAAATCAAAGTATCCGAAATGCAATAATATCTTATACGGGTATAATTTTAGGTTTTATATCTACGATACTATTATTTCCAAATATATTAGGAGCTGAAAAATTTGGTTTAACCAGAACAATGATAGCCATTATGGTGATTGTGGTTCAACTTGTGAGTTTAGGTTTGCCAAACTCGATAATAAAATTTTTCCCTGCTCTATCGGAAAAAACTTCTGATCATAAAGGATTATACTGGTTATTTTTAATCCCCCCACTGTTCGCTCTTGTTCTTTTTATAGTTCTATACTCACTTGCAGATAATTTAATTTTTGATGTATACAAGAATTCTACTTTACTAGCAGAGTATTATTTTTATGTGGTACCTATGGTTGTTTTTTCAACTCTTTTTGGACTACTCAATGCTTTCATTAAAGCATCCTTTAATACTGTATTTGCTTCTTTTCTTCAGGATATTCTCCTAAGAATCATTGTTATTATAACTCTATTTCTCTTCTACTTTGACTTAATAAACTTTGACCAGTTTCTAATTCTTTTCGTTGGAAACTATCTCCTTCAATATGTTATCCTTTTAGTCTATTCTTTTAAAAAAGGGTTGGTAAATTTCAAATTCCGAACCTCTGTTTTTGATTTAGAAATGAGGAGTAGTATTAAGAAATATAGTTTTTACTCTTTTTTTAGTGGTTTTACAATGATTCTTGTTGGAAATATTGATTTACTTATGGTTGATGTTTTTAAGGGCTTAGAACAAACTGGTGTTTATGCTATAGCTCTTTATGTTGGTGCTGTAATCACCATTCCAAAGAAGTCCATAGCTAAAATTTTGTTTCCAGTTATTTCAATGTCATTTCAAAAAAATGACTTCTCCAATATCGAAAAAGTCTACAAACAATCATCCTTAAACATGATTTTATTTGGTCTTCTAATTTATATTGGCGTTATCGCTAATATGGATAATTTGTATTCAATGTTGCCCGACACATTCTCTAATGGTAGTATTGTAATTGTAATCATCGGGCTTGCAAATCTTTTTGATATGGTCACCGGTGCAAATGGGCAAATTATTATTTCTTCCAAGTACTTTAAATTTGATTTTATTGCTTCCTTTGTGCTAATGATCTCCGCTGTAGTTTTAAATCTTATTTTGATTCCTAAGTTTGGACTTACCGGAGCTGCTACTGCAACTGCTACCTCAATTTTTATTTTCAATTTTATCAAGGTCATCTATGTCTGGACAAAATTCAAAATACAGCCTTTCAGTTTAAAAACCGGTGGCATTATTCTCCTCGGACTCAGTGTTCTTTATTTATCAACATTAATTCCAAAACTACATAGTATATATTTTGATGTACCTGTGCGTTCGCTATTTATGGCTATTCTTTACATGGGAGCTGTTTGGGTTTTTAATCTTTCAGAGGAAGTAAACGGCATCATTAAAGGGGTCGTTAAAAGAATAAAAAACTGATGTAAGATTTTCATTAGTAAAGAAACTCTCACTATCTAGCCTTATCTTAAATCGAATTTTAAGAGAACTAACTAATGGCGAAAGCAAAGTACACTACACATTTGGGGATGGTTGATATTCTTCCCGGCGAAGTTGAACAATGGAGAGCGCTGGAAAATATCATTCATGAAGAAGCAGCAAAGTTTAATTTTGAAGAAATCAGAACTCCAATTATGGAGCAAACTGAATTAATTAAACGAGGCATTGGCCAGCTTACTGATATTGTAACGAAAGAGATCTTTGCATTTACCAAAGGGGAAAGTAATTATGTGCTACGCCCTGAGTTGACAGCTCCTGTTGTCAGAGCATATGTTCAACATCATCTGGATCAAAGAGGTGGTTCTCAAAAGCTATATTACATTGGGCCTATGTTCCGTGCTGAACGGCCTCAAAAAGGAAGACAACGACAATTCCATCAATTCGGTGTTGAGGTTATAGGAACCGATAACCCTGTTGCAGATGTAGAATGTATTGCTTTTATGATGCGTATTTATCAAAGAATTGGAATCAAAAATTTTGATCTGAAACTTAATTCTGTTGGTGACCCAGAAAGCAGAGAAAACTATAAATCTGTTTTAAAAGAATATCTCAAGCCGCATTTTGATGAGCTAAGTGAACTCTCTCAAAAGAGACTTGAAAAAAATCCAATGAGAATACTGGATTCTAAAGAGCCGGAAGATCAGCAATTCATTAAGAGCGCTCCTGTTATAAGTGATCATTTGAGTGAAGAATCAAAAGCCCACTTTGATCAGGTTTGTGAAATGCTTTCTTCATTAAATATTGAGTATACAATCGACCCTCTTTTAGTTCGGGGTATGGATTATTACACAAGAACCGCTTTTGAGTTAACAAGCCCTGATCTGGGTTCGCAGGATGCTCTGGCGGGCGGTGGACGCTATGATTTATTAGTAGAAGAAATTGGTGGTAAACCCACTCCTGCCGTAGGATTTGCAGCCGGAATGGAAAGGCTTTTTATAGCCTGTGAAGAACTTGATATCTCTCTGGCTAATGAGAAAAAAGTTGATGTATTTATTGTCAGCCTTGGGAATGATGCTCGCAGATGGGCCTTGAAAACACTTCCGGTTCTTCGTGAAAATGGAATATCAGCTACAATGGATTATCTTGATCGCTCAATGAGGGCTCAAATGAAAGATGCTAATAGAGAAAATGCTTCATTTGCATTGATCGTTGGTGACAATGAATTACAAGAAAAGAAGTTCACTCTCAGAAACATGAAAGAAAGTGACGAAGCTCAACTAACGATCGATGAAATTATATCCAAACTGGCTCAATAAAAAACAAACGCTCTGTTAGCAAAAAGAGTTATTCCGACTTATACTCCAAATGGATAATTAAACTAACTTTAATTTATGTCTGAATATATAGCTGTTGGACTTGCAAGTGTATTGGCGTTGGGTATTTCTGCTCAATGGCTTGCTTGGAGAACAAAATTACCTGCAATTTTACTCTTATTAGGTTTCGGAATTGTAGCCGGACCTGTCACCGGGTTACTTGATCCCGATAAACTTATGGGCGATTTGCTCAGTCCTTTTGTTTCTATTTCCGTTGCCATAATTCTTTTTGAAGGCGGACTCAGTTTAAAAATGTCTGAGTTCCGTAAAATTGGTGGTACGGTAATTAAGCTTATAACCATTGGAGTAATTGTTACATGGACATTAGCTTCTCTGGCCGCTCTCTATATTTTAGATTTGGGATTAGAATTATCCGTTTTGTTTGGAGCTATACTTATTGTAACCGGACCAACCGTTATTGTGCCTTTGCTCAGGCAAGTAAGACCTACGGAAACCGCGGGTTCTGTAGTAAAGTGGGAAGGTATTGTAAACGATCCGATCGGGGCAATGATGGCTGTTCTTGTTTTCGAAGTTATTATATCAGGTGGCTTTTCAAATATGGATGGCCACGCCGGTTTAGTAATTATACAAACTCTGGCTTACGGAACATTCTTTGGTGCAATTGGTGCAGGAATTATGTACTTCACTCTCAAGAAGCACTGGATTCCGGATTATCTTCAAAACCCGGTAACTCTGATGGTTGTTGTTGGAGTGTTTGTGATTTCGAATCATCTACAGCATGAGTCCGGTCTTTTAACCGTAACTGTGATGGGTATCATACTTGCTAATCAGAAATCTGCCCGCATTAAACACATCATAGAATTCAAAGAGAACCTGCAGGTACTTTTAATCTCTGCTCTTTTTATTCTTCTGGCGTCAAGATTAGAAGTTTCAGCTCTTGAATTCTTTAATTGGGGAGCCGCATTATTTTTAGCAGCTCTTATTTTAGTAATACGCCCTGCTGCGATTTTCTTTTCAACACTTGGTTCTAATCTTAATTGGAGAGAGAAAGCCTTTGTAGCCTGGATGGCTCCCAGAGGAATCGTCGCCGCTGCAATATCTGCAGTATTTGCTCTCCGATTAGAACAGGAAGGTTATGCTGATGCCGAACAATTAGTTCCATATACCTTTATTGTAATTATTGCTACCGTAACCATTTATGGATTATCAGCGAGTCCGGTAGCAAAACTCTTAGGTGTTGCGAAAGCTGCTCCAAAAGGCGTGGTTATTGTTGGCGCTCACAACTGGGCCAGAATGATCGCCCATGCAATCAAAGAATTTGGATTTAAAGTATTAGTTGCTGATTCTAACTGGGAAAATATAACCAAAGCCAGAAAGTCCGGTCTGGATACTTATTATGGAAATATTCTTTCCGAGTATGCTATGGACGAAATTGATCTGGATGGAATTGGAAAAACTTTGGCCTTGACTCCTAACGATGAAGTAAATTCATTAACAGCTATTCAGTTTGCAGAGATCTTTGGCAATTCTTCGGTATTCCAATTACCACCGCTTTCAACTGCCAGCAAAAAAGAATTAGAATCAAATGATTCCCTTGGTGGACGAACGCTGTTCTCAAAAGAGATGAACTTTGATAAGATCTCAGAATTTTTGAGATCAGGAGCAGGTATCCGAAAGACCCCCATTACTCCTGAATTTTCTTTTGAAAATTATGAAAAAAAATATGGTGATAAAGCACTACCTTTATTTGTGGTTTCAAGTTCAAATACAATAGAGCCTTTTTCGCTGGATAATCCTCCTTCACCTCAGGCAGGAGATACAATCATAGGTCTTGTCTCAGAAGATGCTGATTCAAAGAATCCATCAGATAATGAAACGGATCAAAAACCAGATCCAAATTTGCCGCACTGATGTTTTCTAACTACCAACTCGACTCTTTCAAAGACCGAACCACTCCATTTTATTTTTATGACCTGAATCTGTTCAGAAAAACCCTGGATCAGATAAACGAGCATGGCGTTTCTAAAGGCTATCATATTCACTACGCTTTGAAAGCCAATTCTCACCCTCGGATTTTGGATGAAGTCATTAAGGCCGGCTTATCTGCAGACTGTGTAAGCGGAGGCGAGGTAGAAAGAGCTATAGATTGTGGTTTCTCTCCTGATAAAATTGCTTTTGCAGGTGTAGGAAAACGAGATATTGAGATCGAGATCGGTCTGGAAAATAATATTCTATGCTTTAATGTAGAATCGGTTCAGGAACTGGAAGTAATCAACGAATTAGCTTCTCAGAACAACCGAGTTGCAAAGGTTGCACTAAGGATCAATCCCAATGTTGATGCCAACACTCATAAATATATTACTACCGGTTTAAAAGAAAATAAATTCGGTATCAACGAAAAAGATCTTCCTGATATTTTCGAATTATTTCCATCTTTAAAGCATATAGAACTAATTGGAATTCATTTTCATATTGGTTCCCAAATTGAAGAACTCAAACCCTTTAAAGAACTTTGCCTGAGAGCAAACGAACTAAACGAAGCTTTTGAAAATAAAGGGTATAAACTTACGATCATTAATGTTGGAGGTGGATTCGGGATAAATTATTCCAGTCCAGATAATAGTGGAATCCCTGATTTCAAAAAATTCTTCGAGACTTTTGAAAATCACCTGCAACTTAAGTCTCACCAGCAATTACACTTTGAATTGGGGCGTTCCGTTGTAGGTCAATCAGGAAGCCTTATTACCCGTGTACTTTATACCAAAACAGGGATTGAGAAAAACTTTGCCATAATTGATGCTGGAATGACCGAGCTTATCCGTCCGGCTTTGTATCAAGCGAAACATGAAATCCAGATCATTTCAGATCGAACCGGAAGAGCCAACAAGCAATACGATATCGTAGGTCCGATTTGCGAAAGTTCAGACGTTTTCAGAACGGATTACGAAATTCCTGAGTTAAAACGTGGTGATATTCTTGCGATAAGAAGTTGCGGTGCTTATGGTGAAGTAATGAAAAGCCGATATAACTTACGTCACGAGATAGGAACTGCTTTTTCGGATGAGATAGAGTAATTTTAAACATCTCTTAGGTGTTTTTTATCTCAGTTTCCCCGCTATAAACCCCGTTGTCCATGCAGCTTGAAAGTTAAATCCTCCCGTTACTCCATCTATATCTAAAACTTCACCGGCGAAATAGAGATTTGGCACTTTCTTACTTTGCATGGTCTTTATATCAATATCCTGAAGACTTATCCCACCACAGGTCACAAACTCTTCTTTAAAAGTGGTTTTTCCACTTACTGAATATTCGTCGTTCATCAAAACATGAACCAATCTGTTGATATTTTTCTTCCCCATATTTTGCCAGATCATATTCTCACCTACTTCTACTTTTTCAATCAGAAACTCCCAAAGTCGGCCCGGCAATTCAAATGGATTCACATTATGGATTCTCTTTTTACCATGCGATTCCACAACTCCCTTTAAAACCTCCCGGATTTCCTGTTCTGACAATTTTCCTGCCCAGTTTATAAGAGCCTTAAATTTATAATTCATTTCATTCAGTTCTCTGGCCCCAAAAGAGGAAAGCTTTAAGATCGCCGGACCACTCATTCCCCAATGTGTGATCAATAAAGGCCCTTCATTTTTAAGTTTTGAACCCATGATCTTTACAGACACAGGCTCCGCAACTACTCCCATCAATTTGGTAATAGATTCATCCGGCATATTGAAAGTAAATAAAGAAGGAACGGGTTCTTCGATATTATGCTCCAGCTCACGAAGCCAGTTAAAACCTTCCGGTCGGGGACTTCCTCCGGTAGCTACCACAACTCTTTCTACTTCTTTGGTTTCTCCATTTTTAAAACCAAGAAATAAACCGTTTTTGCTTTCTTTCAAAGTCTTGATGGCAGACTTCGTTTTAATTCCGATTCCCAAATTATGCACTTCCTTCATTAAGCAATCAATGATCGTTTGGGAAGAATCGCTTACCGGAAACATTCGACCGTCTGCCTCGGTTTTTAGCTCAACGCCTCGTTCATTAAACCAGGAAATAGTGTCTGTTGGGGAAAATATCCCGAATGCTTTTTTAAGCGGCTTCTCTCCTCTTGGATAAAATTTAACCAGTTCATGGATCTTAAAACAATGACGTGTGACATTGCATCTACCTCCGCCAGAAATGCGAACTTTCGAAAGTAACTTGTCAGACTTTTCATAGATCGTTACCTGTGCATCAGGATTATGTATTTTAGCAGAAATAGCACTAAAAAAACCGGCAGCTCCACCACCAATAACAGCAACTTTCATGTTTTTAGACACAAGATAACAGTTCTTTAAGTCATCATTTAATTTTATGGAACTTAATCCAGTTTTAAGAATGCAATCCGATTCAATAACCCTTATTTTCATTGCTTAATAAATATCGGAATGGATCTACACGTACTCAAATTTGGCGGCACCTCAATGAATGATCACAAAACCTGGAAGCAGGTTTTAGAGATCATCAAGAATTATGAATATCCCATCGTTGTGGTTTCTGCAACTGCGAAAACTACACGTCAGCTTATTGAAGCCGGTAAACTTGCTGCGGATAATAAGCTAGAAGAAGCTTTAGAATTGGGTGAGTCTATCAAACTTCGTCATCTGGAAATTATCCGGAATTTTCTTGAGGAGAATCCACATACAAAAAAAGCACTCATTGAAGAAAGTTGTGAGAAAAAGCTGAATGAAAAAATCGGATTGCTGAACAAATTCTTAACCTATACTCACAAGGTAGGAGAGCTAACTCCCGCAATGAAAGATGCCATTGCATCCATCGGTGAGCAAATATCCTCTTATCTGCTTGCACAATGTGGTTTGGCAACCGACCAACTTACACAGTTTGTTGACGCCAAAAAGATCATCAAAACAGACAACAGTTACGGAAATGCTTATCCAAATTTTGGGTTGATCAATCAAAAGATCGGTTCTCTCGAAACTATTCTTGATGGCGGCTTTACACCTGTTATAGGTGGTTTTTATGGTGAAGCTCCCGACGGAACAACGACTACTCTGGGCTTTGAAGGTTCTGATTATTCGGCCAGCCTGATTGGCGGTGCACTGCACGCAAAAAGCATAGAGATCTGGACAGATGTGAGTGGAGTATTTACAAGCGATCCAAGATTCATAAAAGATGCGAAACCAATTCCTGAGCTCAGTTATTTTGATGCCACAGAAATGGCCTACTTTGGTTCAAAAGTATTGCATCCATCCACACTGAAACCCGCTCAGGAACGTAATATTCCCGTTCTTGTTAAAAACATGTTTTCTCCTGACAAAACAGGAACAAGAATCATCAGAGAAAGCGCACAGACTCAAAAAGCTTTAGCGGTTTCATTTAAAGAAGACATGGCACTTTTAACGGTGAGTGCATATGAAACGGTTATGGGATATAACTTTCTTACCCGGGTTTTTAAAGTCCTTGAAGATCATCGTTTAGCTGTTGATGTGGTCAATACAACAGAAGCTTCGGTTACCATTGCTCTTTCTGATTCAGAAAAGCTGGATGAAATTGCTAAAAGCCTTATCGAGATCGGCACCGTTGACCTTGAAAGAGAAAAAGGGTTGATCAGTATTATTGGCTATCGATCTTCTGAGACAACAGAACTTTGCAATGATATTTTTAATGCAATAGAATCTGTTTCTTTAGACATGATCTCCTTCACAAAGCAAAAAAGAATTCTGAATTTAGCAGTTGATAGAGAAATTATGGTTGAAACAGCTCAGAAAATTCACTCTTCTTTGTTTTGAGTATTTTCTTTATCTGATTTGACAGGCTGAATTTTTGCAGATGATTTGGGCATAACAATACCAAGCGATTTGGCACGGGTTCTCCATTTTTCCCGGGCAAGCTTTTGCATGTCTTCAATGGCATCGATCTCATCTACTATTTCCATTCCAAGTAAGGTTTCTACAACATCTTCCATGGTAACAACTCCCACCAGTCCTCCATATTCATCAACCACTACTGCAATATGTTCTTGGTTTTCCAATAGTTTTTCGAGTACATTTTTCAAAGAAATTACCTCAGGGATGATCAAGACATCTCTTCGGATTTCTTTTAATTTTTTTTCTCCCTTCCCTTCCGATTGGTTCAGAAATAAATCGTTCTTCAGAACATATCCGGTAATATCTTCTTCATTTTCTCCAAAAACCGGCATTCTTGAAACTCTGAGCTCCTCTTTATTTTCAAGAACTTCATTGATGGTCATATCTTCCTGAAATTTAACCACCACAATTCTTGGAGTCATGATATCATGAACTTTAAGAGAACTAAACCGAATCAGGTTTTTAAAAATATTGGATTCTCCTTCCTCAAATACACCTTCTTCAAAGCCAAGTTCTGCCATTGCTCCGATCTCTTCACGACTTACAGACGGTTGATTTTCTTCTTTAGACAACCATTTAGTAATCCATCTTGACAATACTACAAGCGGGTAAGTAATCACAATAAGCACACCGGTTACTCTTGCTGATGGAACGGCTAAAGTTTTCCAATAAGTGGCTCCTAAAGTCTTTGGAATAATTTCAGAAAGCACCAAAATCAATAAGGTGAGTACCGCTGAGGTAATGCTAACGTATGCATTTCCAAATACAACCTGAGCCTGAGCACCCACTCCGGCAGCACCAACGGTATGAGCAACTGTATTCAAACTCAGGATTGCAGATAGAGGCTGGTCTATATCCTGTTTGAGTTTGCGAAGCATTTTACCTGAACTCGCATTTTTATTCTCTAATACAGCAACGTAAGATGGAGTAATTGACAATAAAACCGCCTCCAGAATAGAACACATGAAAGAAACGCCTATTGCCAGTATCAAATAAAATATCAGTAAAGTCATTTATTGGTTTTTAATTCAATTTTATGCTGAGTTGAGAAAGTACAACTCTCATTATACAATGGTCATTCCACAGCGTATGCCCGGAATCTTAATTTATTTCAGGCAAAGAAATTCAGTTTCAAAGTATAATTCAGATTCCTGCCTTTGCAGGAATGACTATCAGCGCTTTTCTTCAGCTGAAGATTCCCAGAGTTAAACACTCATCCTAAAACAATGTATAAAAAATTATCAAGCTTTAGTGTTAAAGGCTTCATTTTATGGCTATTTTAGAAGTCTTTGAATAAAATGACTAAATGCTCCAATTAGAAAAAATATCTCTTGCTCTAGGTGACAGGGATTTACTTGACGAAATTTCAACATTGATAAATCCGGGTGAACGAATTGGTTTGGTTGGCCCTAATGGTGCCGGAAAATCAACTTTACTCAAAATTATCATGGGGATTCAGGAAAAGGATTCCGGCTCCATTGTTCTCTCCAATGAAGAAACCCTGGGCTATCTCCCTCAGGATGGTGTTGATCCTGATTTTGAGCTTACCGTAATCGAAGAAGTTGAAACAGCTTTTTCTGAGATCTTTGAGCTCGAAGAAGAAGTAAACGAACTTCAACAAAAGCTGGCGGAAACAGACCCTGAATCTGAAGAGCACGAAAAATTACTCGAAAGGTACGGTCTCTTGCAGACCAAACTGGAAGCTTCCGGTCTTTATACTTTGCGTTCTGATGTTGAAAAGATTCTGATGGGACTTGGATTTAAAGAATCAGATTTTTCCAGAAATACCACCGAATTCAGTGGCGGTTGGTTGATGCGAATTGCATTGGCTAAACTCCTTCTGAAGAAACCTACTTACCTTCTTTTGGATGAGCCTACAAACCATTTGGATATTGAATCTCTGCAATGGATGGAGAACTTCCTGAATTCCTATGAAGGCGCTGTGATTGTAGTTTCGCACGACAGGGCGTTTCTGGATACCATCACTAACAGAACACTTGCTCTTCGAAAAGGAAAAATGAGCGACTATTCAGGAAATTACTCCTTTTACGAAAGGAAGTGGGAAGAAGAACGTGAGCTTTTGATCAATGCACAGAAAAATCAGGCTAAAGAGCTCAAAGAAACGGAAGAATTTATTGAACGCTTCCGGTATAAAGCATCTAAAGCTCGTCAGGTTCAAAGTCGCGTTAAACAACTTGAGAAAATAGATCGCATTGAAGTTGAAGACGAACTGGCTAATGTGTCATTCAGCTTCCCGGAACCTGAAAGAAGTGGTCAGGTTGTGATGAGATTGGAAAACATCAAGAAAAGCTATGGAGATAATGTGGTTTTTGATGGGCTGGATTATGAGATCGAACGTGGCAATAAAATTGCAGTGGTTGGACCAAATGGCGCAGGAAAGTCGACCATGATCCGAATTCTTGCAGGAATAGAATCCATTCAGGGCGGAGAACGAAACGAAGGACATAAAGTTACCACAAATTACTTTGCTCAACACCAAGCAGAAGATCTGGATCTAAAAAAGGACGCACTTGAAGTAATGATGAGTGCCGGTTCTAACGAAAAAGAAAGCCGTTTACGATCTATTTTAGGAAGTTTTCTTTTCCGTGGCGATGATGTCTTCAAAAAAGTGAAAGTTCTTTCCGGTGGAGAAAAAAGCCGGTTGGCACTGGCAAAAATGTTACTCTCCCCTGCCAATTTTCTCATATTTGATGAGCCTACAAACCACTTGGATATGAGTAGTAAAAACATACTGCAACAAGCTCTTCAACAATATGAAGGAACTTGTGTAATTGTATCTCACGATCGTGCTTTTTTAGATCCTATTGTTGATAAGGTTTTAGAAGTCCAAACAAACAGAGTTCGTACTTACCTTGGTAATGTCTCTTACTTCCTTGATAAGAAAAAGGAAGAAGCTGAGACTCAAAAAAATTCAGGTGTGTCAGAACAAGCTAAATCAGCATCTTCAGATGACGGCTCTCTTTCCAGAAAAGAACAACGTCGTATAGAAGCTGAACGAAGAAATAAGATCAGTAAAGAAGTAAATCCCATTAAAAAGAAACTAGAAAAAGTTGAAAAGGAGATTGAGCAAGCTGAAAGCAGAAAAAATGAAATTGAAGCTTTAATGGCAGAAGTTGATTTCTACGATGATGCTGACAGAGTTAAAAAAACCTCATTAGAATATGAAAATATAAAAATGGATCTTACGGATAAGTATTCAAAATGGGAAGAATATGCTAATCGAATTGAAGCTATAGAGAAGGAGATTGTATAATGAAACGAATATTATTCTTTTTAAGCGTCGGATTATTAGTATTAAATCTGTCTGCTTGTAAAACTTCAGAGGTTCCTGCTCAACCTGAAACAGAGACCGCTGAACAACAAAAGAACGAAGATATACCTAACCAAGAGGTAGAAAAGCAAAACCCTGCTAAAGAAATTGTTTTAGTTGTTAATGGAATTGTGAAATATAATTTCGTTAAAACTGACACGAATTGGGCTGGAAAAGTTACTCAATTCAGTTCAGCGGATCCTGAAAAACAAGAAGTTGTCAAAGTTTTAGAAATTGAGCCAACTCTGGGTTGGGATGATTTTGAAGAGTTCGTCAACTACTTAAGAGTATACAACATTCCCGACCAATCAGAGATCAAAAACAGAAATTCTGGAAGTATTTCAAATATTTCCAGGGCATACCAATTTTTTACTTTTGATGGTGAGAACTCCAGATCTTTTTCTTATTACAATCCTGAAGGCGAACTCAATGAACACTGGCAATCAAGAAATGTAGTGACTTTCGGAACATATTTGATCAGCGAGATGAAGGTTGTTGAAAACTAGGCTTTTCTCAATGTTGGCTTACACTAATTTTGTAATCTTATCTCTGCTCTTTCTAAAGATGAATCTGCATTTTTAAGAAGTTTAGCAATCTCAGTAGCGGATTGAATACTTAATAATGCTAAAGCAATAGTTCCTATATCTGGCATATATCTATTTCTCCAATTCAAAATTTATAATTTTTCATTTTTAATTCTGCAAAGCAGATTACTTAGCAAAGATCTGGCTTTTATCTCCAAATGCCTTGAACTCAAGTGCATTTCCGCTGGGGTCCAGAAAGAACATGGTTGCTTGTTCGCCGGGTTCTCCTTTAAAACGGATATAGGGTTCTATGATGAATTTTATTCCTGCCTCCTCTACTCTTTTAGACAGTGCTTGCCATTCATCCATTTCCAGAATAACTCCAAAATGTCGAACCGGAACTCCTTTTCCATCTACAGCTCCTTTAGCTGATTCTTTGGCTTCATCAGGACTGAGATGAGCAACTACCTGATGTCCCCACATATTAAAATCGATCCAATGATCAGATGATCTTCCTGTTGAACAACCTAAAATTTCAGTATAAAAGGTGTGCGTTTCTTCCAGATCTTTAACCGGAAAAGCCAGATGAAAAGGGGGAATGTTTTTACTCATATCTTATGTTTTTATGAAGCCACAGAATCATGAAAGCACTAAATAATTACTTTTAAGATTTTGGCTTACCGACGTTAACTTGATTGCTCTAACTTAAATAAATTAGACTAATTATTTTTTGTGATTCTGTGTTTTAGTGGCATTTTTAATATTCATAATCTTTAATAGAAAAGCATGGAATCCAAGAAAATAGAGTTTACAGGATCAACTGGTGAGAATTTATCCGCAAAAATTGATTTACCTGATGGAGATACTAAAGCATGCGCCCTATTTGCTCATTGCTTTACCTGTTCAAAAGATCTGAAAGCAGTAGGCAATATCACAAAAGCATTAGTGGAAATTGGAATTGCTACTTTTCGCTTCGATTTTACAGGGTTAGGACAAAGCGAAGGAGATTTTGCTGATACTAACTTCTCAAGCAATGTTGATGATCTGGTTAAGGCCTATGAATACATGGATAAAGAGTTGTCAGCTCCTTCCATATTGATCGGACATTCTTTAGGCGGTGCCGCTGTACTTCAGGCTTCTCATAAAATGGAAGCAGTAAAAGCTGTTGCAACCATTGCCGCACCTGCGGAACCCGCACATGTTAAAGAGAACTTTGAAATGAGTCTTGATGAGATCAACGAAAAAGGAGAAGCAAAAGTAAGCTTGGCCGGACGTCCGTTCACCATCAAAAAGCAGTTCATTGATGATCTTGAAGAAACCCGCATGAAAAAATTTATTCATAACCTTGGTAAAGCTCTGATCGTATTTCATTCTCCTATCGACAATACAGTAGGAATAGATAATGCTTCAAAAATTTTCATTGCAGCCAAACATCCGAAGAGTTTTATATCTCTCGATAAAGCAGATCACCTGTTATCTGAAAAAGCAGACAGCGTGTATATAGGAAAAGTTTTAGGAACCTGGGCCGAGAAGTATATTTGAAAAAAATCTCCCTTCAGTTCTCGATTGAATCCGAGGGATGTATGATGTTTATTAACTCATTAACCTCACACATCCTCCGTCCGCCAACTGGCGGACACCTCCTTCAAAGGAGGATTTTCTATTCACTCATCTAACTCTTTCAATTTTATTTCTGAAAGCTCGAGATTTACTTTTGAAGAAATATTAGCAGCAACCTCTCTGTTCTTTTTCTTCACCTTCAATGTTCTTGAAGTAAGCTCATCTCCCGGAAGTTCAGTAAGAGCTCTAGCGTTTTTTCCATGAATGATCAATTTCGATGAAAAGAATCCCTTTTTGAATTCCATCATATCAATTTCTGAAAATGGAATTTCAATGGTAGCTAAATCAGATTTATAAGCGCCCATTACGGCATCTTTTTTCTGGAATTCAATAAACAACTTTTGGCCTTTCACGCTCAGAATTCCTTCTACTAACATGAACCCACCGTTCAACTGATCGATTACAAATGGTAAGCTACGCATACTTTTTACTGTTTTTAATTGACTTAACTGTCGGAAAAAATTTCTCTAAAAAGGTACAAAAAATCTGTAAGGACTTCCTCATGAAACTGTCTAACTATACGGTTGAGAGAAACATTACTAATCATACATTTGAGGGCCCAACCCTCAATGTCCTTCCAGGGGTGAAAGATGGAATATTCTTTTACCCTATTTTTTTTGAACCTTCTTTAAAGCATTTTTTTAGCTTTTGTTGATTAAGTGCTTTCACTCTGCTATTCTCTGGATATGAGAGGTCTCATCATTGTAATTCTTATATTTATCCCGTCTCTGATTATTGCTCAATCAGCAAATTTTCAGGATGACTTTACTGATCAGGACATTTCTGACTGGACCGGAGATAATGCAGACTTCACTTTTGTAACTGAATCCGGCAACGTGTTACTTCAACAGGATGCAGCTTCCGCCGGCTTTTCTCAGTTGAGCATTCCATCAACAAACATAATAGGATTTTGGGAGTTCTTTATCCGTTTAGATGGATTCAATCCTTCAGATGGAAACAAATCTGAGATATACCTGATGAGTGACTCTGCTAACTTCGATCAGGCTATAGATGGATATATGCTCCAGGCCGGAGAAGATGGTTCCGGAGATGTTTTCAGACTATTCCGAATTACTGCCGGAGCCAAAGACGGAGAAGTACTAACCGGAACAACCGATATTTCAGGTGGCGGCGATTTCAGAGTTCGTGTGAACAGAGACGCTTCGGGAAACTGGGCGCTTTCTGTGGCAAATTCATATTCCGGTGTAACTGAAGAAGAAGCAACGGGTACGGACAACACCTACAGTTCTACTTCATTTTTTGGATTCAAAAACACATACACAGCAACCAGAGCTGATAAATTTTTCTTCGATTTTAAAATTGATATACCACCTATTCAAGTTAATGACGCATCTTTACTGAACGCAAGCACCATTAATGTAACCTTCAGCAAAGATTACGATCCTGCGACCATACAAAACTCCGATTTTACGATTTCGCCCGGCAACTTAAATCCGACATCTATTGATCAGCCATCTTCTTCCTCTGTTGAATTGGTATTTGGCAGCAACTTACCAAGCGGCTCTTTTGATCTTGGTATTACTTCAATAGAAGATTCCAACAACCAAATCACTCTGGCCGATACCACCATCACCTTATTCAGATTTGAAGAATACCAGAGCGGTGATGTCATCATAAATGAGTTTTTAAAAGATCCATCCGGAGCACTTGAAGAATATGTGGAATTGAAAAACACTTCATCCCGTTTGCTCAATTTGAAAGATTGGGAGTTGGGTGATAATGGTTCTCTAAGCATTATTTCCGATCAGGATTTTGCCATTTTTCCAGACAGTTTTGTAGTTATTACTTCGGATACAGCTGCTCTCAAAAGTGTTTTTGGGAATGTGTATGCTATACTGGTTTCGCTTCCGGCGTTCAATAACACAACTGATCAGGTTCGTCTTTACGATGAGAACGGCATCACTATTGATTCTTTAGAATACACACCCGATTGGGGCGGCGATAATGTGGCGCTGGAACGCATAAGCCCGACTGCTCCATCTGTTTTTATGGAAAACTGGGACGATTCACCCAATCCAAATTCAGGAACAGCCGGAATGGAAAATGAAGTTGAACAGGATAATACACCTCCAAATCTGGAAACGTTGAGCATCGTTAATGATTCTACATTTATCCTCACATTCACTGAACGCATCAATCCCGAGTCTGCCGGTAATCCTGATAACTACGAAATCGCTCTGAACACCAAAGCCGTTCAAGGAGAAAACGATTTTTTTGTCGCTACTTTCCTGGAGCCTGACTCTGTAAAGCTTGTTGTTAAAGGAGGAATCCCAAATACACCCAGTGGTGGAGAAATTGTCATTTATAATCAGGCAGATATATTTGGCAACGTAAACCCGTCCATAAGCAGGAGCTTTCAGTACATACAAACAGAAACAGCCGAACCGGGCGACGTATTTATCAATGAATTTGTATATGATCCCCCGGGGTCGCTTACCGAATTTGTGGAGATTTATAATCCAACCGATAAAGCATTTAACCTGAAAGGCTGGACTTTAAGCGACAACTCCGGCAACGAAGTGGTTTTAACAAACGAAGATTTCTTCTTCAGGAAATCAGAACCCACTTCAGGCTTTCCGGATAATCCATATATAATTTTAACTCCCGACAGTTCAATCAACGTAGGTCAACCAAACCGAAGAGTAGTAATGGGAAGCCGTTTTCCAACCTTGAATAATACTACTGATGCTATCGTCTTAAAAAATGCCGACGGGATTACTCTGGACTCACTAACCTACAATCAAGACTGGGGAGGCGATGAAGTTTCTTTGGAGCGTCGCTCTGTTTCTGTAACCGGTCAGTATCAGGAAAACTGGGGTGATAGCCCTTCTGCTCAATTTGCCACGCCATCTGAGCCCAACCTTGTGAGCCAGGATAACGAAGCGCCCACATTAGAAAATGCTTTTGCTCTGAATAACACTTCTGTTACTCTTGTTTTTGATGAACGTCTGGAACAAGCTGCTGCACAAAATGTCTCAAACTACTCATTTTCACCACCCCTGTCTGTTTCTTCGATTTCTCAGAATAGAAATCAGATTAACCTGATCTTTAATGAGACATTGCAAAATGAAACTACGTATTCCATAACGATAAACGATCAGCGGGACATTTTCGGAAACACGAATGCACAAATCTCCACCCCGGTTCGTTATCTTGAATTTTCCGCTTCCCAACCTTCTGATATTGTCATCAACGAAATTCTTTATCAAAAAGAGAATGAAAACTCTCCGGAATTCATCGAGCTGTTCAACAGAACTGACAACAATTTCGATCTGAGTAACTGGACAATTTCTGATGCTACTGATAATTCCGCCACGCTGCCTGAAGGAATTTCTCTTGAAGCCGGAAATTATGTGGTGTTAACGGATCGACAGAATTTTGCCGGCTCACTGTCAAACGGAATTTTCCTTTCAGGATTTCCATCACTCAACGATTCCGGCGATGGAATTATCCTTAAAAATGAATCCGGAGTTACCATAGACAGCTTGTTTTACACCGAACGTTTTGGGGGAAATCAGAATGGAATTTCTGCTGAGAAAAAAGATCCTGATGGAGCTTCCAATGATCCCAACAACTGGAACAGCAACACTTCCGAATCCGGAAACAGTGCCGGTGTTGAAAATTCTGTTTTTCAGTTAGATACTATTTCTCCTGAGATCATTTTTGCAAAGCTTCAGAAAAACAGTAATGTGGTTATCGCTTTTTCGGAGTTTGTGGACATCTCAGGAAGTACGATAAGTGCCGGCGGACAACAACGTTCTGTACTTGATTTCTCCCCAGCGGAAGCAAATAAAGTAACAGTGGATGGCTCGGGGTTGTCGACGAATGAACACATTGAAGTTTCAATTACAAGTCTTGCGGATGTAGTCGGGAATGTAAATTCATCTGCATCCGGACAGATTTCTCAAAAAATCACTCCCGGCTCTGTGGTCATTAATGAGATCTTGTATGATCCGCTTTCTGACGACGAAGACAACCTGCCGGATCAAACCGAATACATTGAATTATACAATACTCAGAATTACGCCATTTCGTTAGAAGAGATCTATCTGAACGATGCTCCGGATGAGGATAATGAAGTTAATCGACTTGATCCGGTTTCTTCTCAATTCAAGTGGATTCAGCCTAAAGGGTATTTTCTGATCTATTCTGAAGATCAAACCTTTGATTTTTCTGAAAGTCAACTCGCCGAATATTTTGGTCTGGAATCTCAATCGGATCAGTTTACCATGCAGGTAGATCGTTCCAGTTTAAGCTTGTCAGCTTCAGGAGATGCGATTTTCATTTCTGACAGTTCGGAAACTACCATCGATTCTGTTTTTTATGATGAGAGCTGGCAAAATCCGAATCGTGTAAGCGTTGATGGTGTGGCTCTGGAAAAGATAAATCCCGCCGGACCAAGTAACGATGAAAGTAACTGGAGTTCCAGTACAGAAGTAAGCGGAGGAACTCCGGGTCAGCAAAATTCTATTTTTCAGGAACCCGGTTCTGCTCCCGGTAACTCAGGAATTACGTTTACTCCCAATCCTTTCTCTCCGGATGATGACGGGTTTGAGGATTTCTTATCTATTGATTACACGCTGGATGAAGCTGATTATTTACTACGAGTCCGAATTTATGATCGGTACGGCCGTGAAGTCCGTGAATTAGCAGACGGCAAGCCAGCAGGATTTACCGGTAACCTGATCTGGGATGGATTAACAGATTCCGGCAACAAAAACAGAGTGGGAATTTATATCGTGTTATTCGAAGCTTACAACAGCACCGCCGGAAGAGATCGTACCTTTAAAGAAACCGTGGTTATTGCGAGGAAGTTTTGAGGGAATTAGGAATATAAAATATCGGAATTAGGAATACGCTATTTTATATTCCTAATTCAACTATTCCTAATTAATCAAATAATTCAACTTCACTCCCCCAAACCAATTAATTCCCGGAGCGGGTTGATAAAATCGATTTCCAAAAGCATTTATATCGTAGCCCAAGCTGTATTGTTCATCGAGGAGATTATCGCCACCGGCGTAAATATCCAGATTGAATTTCTCTCCCAAGATTTGCTTAAAACCAATTCTTCCTTTCATTAAATGATAAGGATCTGAGTATAGTGTATTTCCATCGGTCAATGGAATTTCATCTGTGTAATTGTAGGATAACATCCCGTATAAACCGATATTTGTTTCTGCTGAAAGAGATGTAAAAAAGGTATGTGGAGCCACGCCTGGTAACCGGTTATCCGAAAAATCATCTCCCTCTTTTACATAGTTATCATATTTGAAATTATGGAAAGTGTATGAACTTTGAATCTCTAGCAGATTTAAAAACCCATTCTTATTATTGATGGCTATCCAATTGGTGGAAAATTCAAATCCGGTTTGATTGGTGCTCCCTGCGTTTGCGAAAGCTAATGTTCCATCCCGTTGAGATTCTGTAAGTACTATGCTTTCCTTCAGCTTGAAATAGAAAGTAGCTACATCATAACTAAATGAGCCGTCTGTTGTATTTCCACGAATCCCAACCTCATAATTAATGCCTTTTTCAGGTTCTAAATTAAGGTTTATATCTCCATCATTAGTTCGAAATTCTTCTAACGTTGGGGGAGAAAAACCTGCGCTAACGCTTGCATGAACAGTAGTAAGATTATTCAATCTCTTAGCAACTGCTACTCTTGGTAAAATAGCCGTTTCAAAGTCTTTTGAAACCAGACTCGGATTTACCCCGCCTTCTTTTGTTGCGATACGATTTATATCGTAAGTAACACTGTTATAGCTGATACCTGCATTAATAAAAATCTCTCCCGGAAGATCTAACTCCCCCACCAAATACATAGTTCTGTTTTTTATTTCGATCTCATCCTCGAAATTCAGAGTGTCTCTAACTCCTCCGTCGTTCTCATAATTTCGGGCATTGTTGTTGCCAAAATGATTCTCTGCTCCCAATTTCAGTTTAAGATCACTGTCCCCAAATCTATTTTTGTACTGCACCCAAGGACGACTTCCCCAGCTTTTTCTGCTCTCACTTTTATAATCTAAATTGAATGGGTTTTCAAACGAACTGATATTGGCAAACAAATTAGTTCCACCTGACCAATGTTCACTCCATTCGCTTACCACATTAGCGCCAATGATAAAATCTTCTTGATCAATAGATGCGTTTTGCTCCACGCTTCCTTTTGCAAATGCAGTTGCTGGCCTAGCTTGAGTTGGATCATTTTGAAATTGTTCAAGTGTTAACCCTCCCGGTATTCCATATTTCAGATTTGAGTATAACGTCGAAACACTCACCAATACATTTGAAGGGGTAAATACTTTTACTCCGGTTTCAAAAGTTCTGCGCTCAAAAAAAGATTGGTCTCTGTATCCATCAGAAACCTGAGAAGCATACTTATACTGAGTAATCATATACTCATTTTTGGTATTGTATTCCCCTCCGTATTTGAATAAACCAAAATCACCAACTGAAGCGTCAACAATTCGCTCTGTTTGCGGGTTTTTCGGGAAGCTGTTGATCAACAAAACACCTCCTGTTCCCGCTCCATAGATACTTCCTGCCGGGCCTTTTATCACCTCAACTTGCTTTATATTCTGATTATTCAACAAATTAAGAGGTGTACTTCCTGATGGCAGCGTAAGCGGAAAGTCATTCCAGTACACTTTCACATTTCTGACTCCAAACGGCGAACGGATTGCACTTCCCCTGATGGCAATTCTATAACTACCGGGAGCGCGCTCATCCATTTTTACTCCGGCAATAGTGTTAAGTCCATACACAAGTGATTGATCGCTGAGACCATTAATCTGCTGATTGTCTAAATAAGAAATAGACCCTGGAGTTTCCATAATGCTTCTGTTCCCGCTAAAACCAACAACGGTAATTTCATCCAGTTTAGCCTTCAGGGTATCCGGTTTAACCTGTGCAGCAATTTCAGTTCCAAAGGAAGTAATAAAAGCTGCTAGTAAAATTTGTAGATGAATTTTTCTAATCAAAAAAATAAGATTCTATATTAGGGAACAACTTTGCCTGAAGTTGATCTATGAAGTATTCAGTGTCAATTACGATAATCATACTAAGATAGATGGAGTTCCGGCAAAACTCTATTACATTTCCATTACATTCAGTAATAACTTATAAAACAACAAGTGAGCACCGACAAGAACGCACCCATTGGAATTTTTGATTCAGGAATCGGAGGATTAACCGTTGCAAAAGCAGTAGCTAAAGCTTTACCGACCGAAGATATCATCTATTTCGGAGATACGGCTCGCGTTCCTTATGGAATAAAGTCTGAAGAAACCGTTCGTGAATATGCACTCCAGATCACCGATTTTTTACTTTCCAAAGGTGTTAAGATGATTCTCATTGCCTGTAATACCGTATCTGCTTCTGCAAAAAATGAAATAAAAGAAAAAACCGGTTCTCTTCCTGTTTTAGATGTAATTACATCAGGAACTGAAATGGCACTCAAACAAACACCAAATAATCATATTGGTGTGATCGGTACTTTGGCAACGGTAAACTCAAAAGCCTATGAAAAATCCATTCACGCTCTAAATTCTGAAATCAAAGTAACACAGCAAGCCTGTCCGTTGTTGGTCCCACTTGCTGAAGAAGGCTGGATTGATAACGAAGTTGCCACAAAAACCTTGGAAAACTACCTCACTGCCTTTGATAAATCAGATATCAATTCATTGATCTTAGGGTGTACACATTATCCGTTATTTAAGAAAGCAATCCCTTCTATATTGAAATCGCAAAACATTAAAATAATAGACTCTGCAGATTCAATAGCCCTAACAGCGAAAAACACTTTGAGTACTCTTGAACTCTTGAATAGTAAAGGTGGAGAATTTCAATGTTTCGTAAGTGATCGCCCTCAACGCTTCCAGGAATTGGCAGAACGTTTTCTGGGACGAAAGATCTCTGATGTTGTAGTAACTCATCTTTGATTATTCAATATGTTATTTCTTTGTCTATTTATGTAAGCACGTAAGATTTCACATGCCGACATAAATAGGAATTCTCACCAATTCCCCCAAAAACCATTTACTCAATTTGACGGCAACTTAATTCAGAAGCCTTATATTTAAACACAAATTTTCTGCGTTACTTTCTGCAGATCAATATTAAACTTAATCCTCTTATGAAAAGATTAATAAATTCATTTTTTACGCTACTTATACTGGCATTTTTATCCGGTGGAGCTTTTGCTCAAACCGGTCTGGAACTTTATGCACAAATGGGCGAGCGTGGCTTTGTCAGCTTTGACGGCTCCAGCTTGAACTGGCTTCCCGGAGATATGGGATATATGGAAACAGAAAAAGACGATGATGGTAATACTGTTTTCTATAAAGTAAATCCAAAAACAGAAAAAAGAACCTTACTTTTTGACAAATCAACTTCAGAAGCGCTGATTAGCCAATACAATGCCACTTCAGACGCCAATACTTCTGTATTGCCTTTCGATCGTTTTGAATTTGTAATGGATGATAAAGCCATATTTTTTACTAAAGATGAGGTTGACTATGTTTTCAACTTAAAAGACAAAAAACTCAGAAAGCTTTTCAAACCTGAAGTTGAGCGTCCTCTTTATACCGATGAACTGATGAGAGGAATGGAAAGAAGCCAGCTTTGGAATGGTACTTATTCTCATGATTATACCAAGTTCGCTTATATCAAGGAATACGACATCTATGTAGTTGACACCAAAACAAAAGAAGAAAAGCGACTCACTTACGGAAGTGAAGAGAAAATGAACGGTCGTCCTAGTTGGGTATATCCTGAAGAATTTGGACAACGTGATGCTTATTGGTTCTCTCCTGATAATTCAAAAATTTCATACCTCCAGTATCAGGAAAAAGACGTGCACCAATTTCCGATTGTTCATGAGCTTACTTTTGAAGCCGGACTTGAACAAATGAGATATCCAAAAGCGGGAGAAACTAATCCTACTGTAAATCTCTTTATCGTTGATATTAAATCCGGTGAAATAGAACAAGTTCCCACAAATAGCGACCCGGATACATACATTGTTCGACCAATCTGGAGAAATGATGGTAGTGAATTAACATTCCGCCGTTTGAACAGAAAACAAGATCACCTCGAACTTCTTGCTTATGATATCAAGACCAAAGAAGTTCGTACCATTCTGGAAGAAAGAGAAGATGCGTATATAAATCTTCATGATAATTTCATTCAGTTGGATGATAACAAAACATTTATCTGGACTTCTGAAGTAAGTGGATACAATCACATCTATCATTACGATTTTAGCGGGAAACTTATCAATCAAATTACAAAAGGAGATTTCCCGGTTGGAAACATTGAAAATATTGATCAGAAAAATAAAAAGATCTATTTCACTGCTTACCAAAACATGGGATTAGACAGTTACTTCTATTCTGTAAATATGAATGGAAAGAATATGAAAAAGCTTTCTAATGGTGATGGTCGCCATAGTGTAAGCATGAATGAAGCCGGCGAATATTATGTGTGTAATCACTCTTCTTTCGACTCTCCTTACGAAGCTAATCTTTACAGCAATGACGGAAAGATGATCCGCAATATTATGAAAGCCGACATCAGCAATGTGGAAGAAGCAGGCTTGGAAAAACCTGAATTTACTACAATGATGGCTGCTGATGGCGAGACAGAACTTCCTGTTTTAGTTTACAAACCTAAAGGTTTTGATCCTTCAAAAAAGTATCCGGTTTTACTTCCACTTTATGGTGGTCCGGGATATCAGGATGTGACCAACACTTACAAAACCTATGATGGCTATCAAAGAATGGCTCAACTTGGATTTATTGTTGTTCGTGCTAATTACAGAGGTTCGGGGAATCGCGGAAAGGAATTTCAAACCTTGCACTATGGGAAGTTAGGAACTCTTGAAATTGATGACTACGCAGCAGTAATTGAACAGGTTACCGAACGTGATTATGCTGATGAAGATCGTGTTGGAGTTTATGGACATTCTTATGGCGGCTATGCGACTGCGTTACTTATGCTTCGTTACCCTGACATCTTCCATGTAGGCGTTTCAGGCGCTCCTGTGACTGACTGGAGAAGTTATGACACTATATATACAGAGCGTTATATGAATACTCCTCAGGCCAATAAAGAAGGTTATGATGTGGGTTCTGCTATGACCTATGCAGATCAATTGAAAGGAAAGCTCTTACTTATTCACGGCTCAGTTGATAACAACGTTCATCCTGCTAATACAACCATGTTGGTTGATGCACTAATCAAAGCGGATAAGAATTTTGACTTAATGATGTACCCCGGAAATCGTCACGGAATCCGTGGAGCTCATGGTCGTCATTACAACAAATTAAGACTACAACATTTAATCACTAATCTTAATCCTGAAATTAAAAGTCAGGAAGAAGTAGACTTTGATCTAATCTGGACGAATGATTAATTGAATAACTTACGAGGATATTAAATTTGGTGTCCTCGTTTACTATTCTTTTGATTTAGCAAAGTATATAGTTTCTCAAAGAGAAAAAGGCAGTAGGGACAATTCATGAATTGTCCCTACTGCCTTTTTTAATATGTATAATAAAAAACCCCCGATCATTTCTGATCGGGGGTTTCACATCAATATTCAAAACTCAAAATTGAATATTCATTATTCAAAGCTTAGTCCATATCCACTGTTTTGAATTCTTTGAATGGACTGAAGTCAGCATTTTCCATTGTCTGCTGGTATGCCGGCCAGTCTTCTGTAAAGAACGCATTGATCTTAGTGATTGCTTCCTCAACTTCCTCTTCTGCTAAACGAAGAAGGTTTGCTTCCGTTGTTCCCGGACCGTCGTAATCGTTACCTAAGTAACGGAAAGGACCAAAGATTGCCTGCATGGTTGTTGGTTCAGGATTTCTCGTAATACCTTGACGATCATCAGGTGTTCCGAATACCATATTCATAAGATCTTCGATTTTCTTCTTGATCTCTTTATTGGCTTCATTAATTTCCTTCAACTCTTTTTTATCACGAGTATCAGCTTTTGCAAGAGCTTCATGTGTTTCCACAATCTCTTCTGCATCAATTAATTGATTAGTAGCTTTTCCTAAAGTAGCACTTAATTGAGCAACCTGATCTCTTAATTCAGCCGTTTTTCTGAGAGCTGCCATGGAAACTTCAATTCTCGGATCACTCATAACTTTTACAGTTGTAGAGTCAGAGAATTCACCATAAGTAAACTTAACTTTGTACGTTCCGGGTAATACATCTCCACCTGAAGGTTCAGGAGCGTTTGGTCTCGCTTTACGTCTGCTTGCACCGCGAATCCCTGCTTTATCCATTCCCCAAGATGTTCTGTTTATACCATCGTGCTCCGGAGTGCGTTCAAAAGTTCGGATCTTTTCACCCGACATATTGAAAACCTCTACTTTAACTTTCTCTTTTCTGTCTGATGATTTCATTTCCTTTTCATCACCATCTTTTTTCAGCATTTCGCTGTTTACAGAATAAGTTAAACGGGCTCCACCTGATCTGTTTTCCCCTGAAAAAACACCATCTGCTGAGAAACGCATTCCTCTGGCTTGTCTCCAGTCTGCCTGATATGCATCCGGAGCTGCATAAACTCTGATAGCTTTGTCCAGTTCATCAGCACCATTTTTGGCAAGATCTCTTAGTGGTCGGATGTCATCCAGAACCCAAAAAGCGCGTCCAAATGTTCCGATTACTAAATCATGTTCACGTGGGTGAATTACCATATCGTAAGTTGATACGGTTGGGTAGCCGTTTGTCCATTTAGTCCAGGCTTTTCCTCCATCAATACTTACATAAAGCCCAAGCTCAGTACCTACAAACATAAGGTTCGGCTCAACAGGATCTTGCACAAAAGAAAGTGCGTAACCTTCCATGCCTTTGTCTTTGGCAATATTTGTCCATTTTTTGCCATAGTCTTTAGTGTGCATTACATAGGTTCCCCAATCATCTCTGCGATAATTGTTGATCACTGCTACAGCTTCTCCTGCATTGAATTTGGAAGCTTTAACCTGAGCAACCCAGCTTCCTGACGGAATTCCTTTTATGTTCTTAGTGAGGTCAGTCCAGTTCTCTCCGCCATCTCTGGTGATATGAACTTTCCCATCATCTGTACCTACCCAGATTAATCCTTGTTCAAGAGAACTAGGTTCAATTGCCAGAATAGTAGTGAAATTTTCAGCTCCTGTAGCATCCATGGTGATACCACCACTTTCATGCTGCTTTTGCTTTGTAGTATCGTTTGTAGTCAGATCCGGAGAAATAATTGTCCAGGATTCACCACGATCGTCACTTTTATGAACATACTGAGATCCGAAATAAATGGTTTCATCGTTAAAAGAATCGAAATTAACTGCTGAATTCCAATTGAATCGTAGTTCATCTCCGTCCGGATGTGTAGGTCGGACAAAGCGTCCGGATCCGGTTTCAAGATCAACACGGCCTATATTTCCTTGCTGTGACATTGCAAAAACATACCGATCATCACTTTGATCCATGATCACATCAAAACCATCTCCGAAAAAAAGCTCTTCCCAATACGCATTTCTGATACCGCCTGAGCGCCACACGTAAGCGGGACCTTGCCAGGAACCATTGTCCTGCATGCCGCCATAAATGTTGTATGGAATTCTGTTATCAACATTTACATGGTAGAATTGACCAACCGGAATATTATTTATAAATCTCCAGCTATCTCCGCCATCATATGTAATGTTCAAACCACCATCATTACCATCAATCATAAATCCGGGATTATCTTTGCTTAACCAAAAAGCGTGGTGATCCGGGTGTACCCAATTGTAATAGGGATACAAACTTTCAAAAGAACGAGCACCGTCTGTACTTTTTGAGATGTATGTATAAATGCTATATACCGTATTTTCATTAAATGGATCTACATAAATCTCTGCGTAATAAAATGGTCTGTTTCCAACCTCTCCATCCTTTTCAACGGTTTGGCGAAGTTCCCAAGTGTAACCGCCATCATCAGATCTGTAAATTGCATTCTTTTTTGACTCAACATGCGCATAAACCACATCTGTATTACCGGGAGCTATTGCGATTCCCATTCTTCCCAGTTCTCCTTCCGGAAAACCATCATCAGAAGTCACTTCTTCCCAGCTATCGCCACCATCTAAGGTCATATAAAGTCCTGAACCTTCTCCTCCGGATTTAAAGAACCATGGCCATCTTCTGAATTCCCACATCGCTGCGAAAATTTTGTTCGGATTTGATGGATCCATTACCATATCACCGATACCTGTTCTGGTATTTACATAAAGAATTTTTTCCCAGGTTTTTCCACCATCAGTAGTTTTAAAAACACCACGATCTTCACTATCACCCCAGGCTGATCCTTGCGCACCAACATAAACTACATCAGGGTTTTCAGGATGAACGATAACACGATGAATATTTCTGGTTCCTTCCAATCCCATCAATTCAAAAGAACGTCCCCCATCTATACTTTTATAAACCCCTGCGCCACTACTTTGGCTGTTTCTCGGGTTTCCTTCTCCGGTTCCAACCCAAATTATGCTGGGATTTTTCTGATGAATATCGATAGCCCCGATTGAAGCTGCTCCGTAATCATCAAAAATAGGTTCCCATTTAATTCCTCCACTTTCTGACTTCCAAACACCGCCGGAAGCAGATCCTACGTACATAATATCGTTATTGGACTCAACAACATCGATGGCAGTTATTCTACCACTCATCCCCGCAGGCCCAACATTTCTAGGCTCCATCCCTTTTAAGAGTTCCATATCCAATTGCTGAGCATTTAACCCAACATTGCTCACCATAAGTGAGAGAACCATTGCAAAACTGATCGTTAATAATTTTTTCATGTTCTATTTATTTGTGTTTATAAAAAAGGGTAGCACATGCTACCCTTTAATTTGAAAATATATTTTTAGTCGTTTCCGTCCAGAATATCATCTATACGGGCTCGTGCATCTTCGAAATGATTCTTTGTATCTCTGTTCAAAGATCTACCGGCTAACGCACTATTGATATCTCTTTTTAAGATTTCAAGTTCATTTCTAACAACCGGACGAAT
This sequence comes from Balneola sp., assembly GCA_965215865.1. Taxonomy (GTDB): domain Bacteria; phylum Bacteroidota; class Rhodothermia; order Balneolales; family Balneolaceae; genus Balneola. The sequence continues at coordinate 757,591 of OZ244125.1, read as the reverse complement.
ATCAGACTGGCTTACATCAACTGAGCGTGCAAAGAATCCTGATGGTTCTTCGTTTAACAGATTGCCCATTACTTCAATATATGCCCGTTGCAAATGACGTCTGTGAATTCCGGTATTTTGCTTTGCTCTTGCTTCAGCCCAAATGCCGTTTCTAGTCGCATCCATCATTTCAGTAAGAGTGTAAGTATCACCATCAGCTCTTGCTTCAGCTTCTACTAATCTTGCAAGCCTGTCTGGCCTCATTAGATTGTTTAAAACCCCAACTTGAGCTCCGCGGAATGTTTCCACTGCACCTGATTGGTCAATTCTATTCAATATATCTTTATTGAAAGCCCATGTTGGTGTAGAAAATGCATGTGTATTCAAGAAATCCATTGCTCTGCGCTGATCTGACTCAGAAACCAACTCATACACCTCGCCTTCCTGATCATATGTCTTGTAGGTTTGATAAACGCCTCCTACATAAGTAGTAACATGTCCCATATAGCGTCTCCACTGACCAAGAACATTTGCATATAATTCTGCGAGATCTGAAAACTCTTCACCATCACGTTCTGTCCACGAGATAAGATTATCCGTTATAACCTGAAGGTTTGCCAATCCAAGCTCACTTGCTTTCATAGCGTCATCACCAATCGCTTCTGTTTGCGAACGCGGATCAGCTCCGTTTGAATAACCGAACCAGTATAAAGGATCATCGCCATTAGCAACTATCCACTCATTCAGAGTTTCATTTTCATCATCCGGCTTTTCGATATCCGGAAACCATGTGTAACCCCATTTGATAGACCATTTGTCATATTCACCAATTTGAGGATAGTAGTGAGTAACTCCATCACCCGGCTGTGCGATATAGTTGAAACGAGCATAATCCATAATAGAAGGTGCTGTACCATGAGTTGAAGTGAACTCCGGATCACGTAATTGTTCTACTGTGTATCCGGGACTTGATCCCATGTTATGTGGTAGCCCAAGTGTATGTCCAACTTCGTGAGCCATTACAAAACGGAGCATGTCTCCCATGATCTCGTCTGACATTTTCACGTTTCTTGCATCCGGATTGGACGCAGCAGTTTGAATGAAATACCAGTTTCTTAATAAGTTCTGAATATTATGATACCAAAGAATATCACTTTCCAGAATTTGTCCTGTTCTTGGATCATGAACATGAGGACCTTGTGCATTCTGAATTGGGTTTGTGATATATCGCATTACAGAATAGCGTACATCTTCAGGAGAAAACTCAGGATCTTCTTCAGGTGTTGGCGCTTCTTTACCAATAATCGCATTTTTAAAACCGGCTTCTTCAAAAGCTACCTGCCAGTCTTCAATACCCTTGATCAAATAACTTCTCCATTTTTCAGGAGTTGCCGGATCTAAATAATAAACGATCGGCTCAACCGGCTCAACCAATTCTCCTCTCAAATAAGCTTCTTTGTCTTTAGGCACTAACTGATAACGAGTAATAAATCGGTTCGTAGCTGCTTTATGCTCTTCAGAACTATAGTCATACTGTCCGATAGAAAAATAACCTACACGCCTGTCCCAGTTTCTTGGCTGAGCGGGTTCTTCCGGCAGCAAAATCATAGATTGGTTCATTTCCAATGAGATGGTATTGGTAGAACCATTATCCGGAGGACTACTGGCATCATAAGTAAGTACATGACGAACTTCTATATTTTCCGGGTAGCTGGACATTTTCTCTACAAAAGAACGACTTCCGTCCAATCTTCTTACCTGAAAATTCCTTCTTTGGAAACCGCTTAATCCACTTATTAAGGCAACATCTGATGTATAAAGGCTTGTAACATCAACTACTATACCCGTTGTGTCCTCATTATTTGCTTCAATTTTGAAAGAGTAAACAACAGGCTCAAAGTTATTATTCTTTACGGATTTATAGATTGGGTCATCTTCATTTGCGACACTGGAATATGAAACATGACGAAGTAAAATATTATTTTCTTTTCTTTGCCATCTAACTACTTGTTGTCCACGAGCTTTTTGACCTGCGCCACCAAAACTTAGATTTTGCACAGAACCAGCAACTCTGCTGACAAGTAACATTTCTCTTTCCAACATTTCGTTTGGAATCTCAAAGTAATACTTGTCGTCCACTTTGTGCACATTAAACAAACCTTCGTCTGTTTTGGCGTCTTTAGTAATTACTTCACTGAATTTTTTGAGATCACCTTTTTTGGCAGGTGGCTTTTTTGTTGCTGCTGAGGAGCTCCCTGATTTTGTAGCCGCACCGGAAGACTTACAACCGGAAACAACAAGCACAAAACAAAGAGAAAGGGCGAAAAACCGACCCATTAACTTAATACCGTAGTTCATTTCTTACTTATTTATTTAAAATTTCAAAAGTAAGATAAAGTGAGACTATGCTATGAGGTAATCAAGTTTATTGTGCGAAGAGAGTGTAAAAAGAGTTAAAGGAAATTGTAAAACCTAAGGAGCACAAAACTTACTGAAATTCTAATTGATATTTGATTTTTATAGATAATTTTTTTTATTCGGTCATGAAAAACAAAATCTTAAATAGTATAAGTTTAATTTTATTGATACTAGGTTCATTTTATTTGTTTTCAACTGACTTCAGAACATTTAAAGAGAACAACGTCCGTGTAGAGTATAGCTCTAAGGTGAATGGTCACTTCCTTCCTATTTTAGATCAAATTGATTTGAATAATCTAGATAAAAATAATTTCTTGGTCGGAATTAAAATATCAGATAAAGCATGCTCAGGGTGTTTTGTTAATGTTGACGAATATATTTCTTTAGTAACTGATAAGATATCACCACCAAAAATTTACCTATTCATTTATTCTGATAGAATTGAAAATGTAAATCGGATTGTTAGTCTTAAAAAATGGGGGCACTATAATGTCAAAATGGTTGATTCTACTAACCTCCCATCTCAGAGATTGATTTTTTACAACCCCGCTTCCCCATCTTATACTTATTCTGAAATTGCAAACAATGTTATAACTAACACTAGCAGAAAAAAAAGCAATTCTAAATGAACATTTAACGAAACACCATTAATTATGTATAAATATATAAATTCAAAATTTATCTTTTCCATTAGCATACTTTTCTTTTTGATAGCTAGCAGCCTCAATATTTACTCAGAATCTACATCTGTGGATAATAATAATCTTTTCATCGCATGTGAAGTTTGTGACTACTATGATGATTGTACAGACGCAGAAGGTGATCAAGCTGGAAGCACAAATTGTGATGACTCTGAATATGGCTGTCATCTTTTAGGTGCAGAATGCGGCAAAGAAATTCCAGATTAAAGATTAACTACTCTAAGGCAGAACCACAACATTCAACTTTCATACTTTCCGACCTAAAAAGTCGGAAAATTAAACCACCTTTAATCTATATATTTTATGACTTTTTTTAAGCCCTCTTATTCTAAAATAATATTATTCTTTTCAATTTCCTTTTTTGCTTTTAGCTTAATCACTTATAACACTACTGCACAACAAGATAAAAAAACCTCCATTCCTGAATGTTTTATATGTGATTACTACGGATGCTATCAAGCATTTTCAAATCAAGCCGGGGGAAAAGAATGTAGTGATTCTTTAGGCATTTGTTATCTCACAGGTGGTTGTTGCAATAATTGTCAACCTGACTAATAACATAGTTACTTTTCCGATTTTCAATTAACTCAATCTGGTATGTTTAGATTTATAACTCTTTTTCTCTCTTTATTGATAAGCTTTACCCCTATCGTTATTTCTCAAAACCTTAAGATTGACTTCAAGCAAGTGCTTGAAATAACTGATAGTGAAAAATCATTCTTAATAGGAGCTGTAGATGGTATAGCTACAGATAAAAATAATAATATTTATCTCTTCGATAATATTCAGAATAGTGTTATTAAATTAAGTAGTAATGGTGAGTATATTGATCAAATAATTAGGAATGGGGGAGGACCAAGTGAAATCAATAGTATTTACTCTTATTTTTTAGATATAAAAAAAGAGTATATATATGTAGCTGATCGTCAGAATTTTAGGTTCATGATCACTGATTTACAAGGAAAAGAAATATCTAATTTTCCAATAAGACCTAATGATTTTAACACCCCAATGAGAATGTTTAAATATGATGAGGATACTATGCTTTTTCTATTTTCCAATTCTCAAGAACAATCAATGAGACTGTTAGACGGGATAGATTCGTTAATGCATTTTTATGATATTAATTCAATGGAAAGAAAATTTTCTTTGGGTGATAGAAAAACTCTCATGGATAGAGTAAACTATAATCCCAAGAGTGCTGGTTTACTAACAAAGACACACGTAGGTGAAGTAGTCTTTCCAAATAGAAACACTCTTTTATACTCCCCTTTCATTTATAATAAGAGTTTACTGATCTATAAAAAAACAAACAATAAATGGACTTTTTCTGGTCAGGTGAATGGCAATAATTGGGATTTAAAACCTTTCGAAGAAATTGATATAGAAGATTATCGTCAAAACAGGGTCAAATATAGAGGCACTGGAAAGAACGAATCTTCATCTAGTGGCCCTGATGGAAAAGTTGCTGGTTATATTAACCTGCGTTCGGTTGGGTTATTTGAAAATTCAGATGGAAAAATATTGAATTATGTAGTTGTTGAAAACCCTCGTAATAAGTCATTTTATCATGAATTATATGTTGAAGTTTACTCTCAAGATTTAAAATTTCTTGATTCTCAAATGATTTTTAGCGGTAAGGATGATGAGTTAATTAGAAAAGTCTACTGGAAAGATGAAAGTGATAATTTTTATCTTGCCACTCAACCAAGTCGCTATTCTGGTAAAGTGATCAAATTTAAATTAGACATCAACAGGTAGACTACCTCAAATACTGCCTGAACCAAGCTCCGGTCAGGTCTACCAATTCTTTAAACTGAGGCGGAAAAAATTCCTCTTCAAACGGATGGGAAGCACCAAATGTGTGACCGGCTTTTGCGATAAGCCTCAGCTCTTTTTCTTTTGAACCACATGCTATTTCTAACTCTTCAGAATTGGATTGAGCTACATCTTCATCTTCTCTTCCATGAATGAATAAACTTGGTATTACAAGTTCTTTGACTCTACGGAGCGCTATTAATCGATCAGCATTTTCCTTGGTATCTTCATACCAGATCTTGTCCACTTTCATGTCCTGTCCGGTTCGGCTGTTTTTATAGATCGTATAGCCTTTATCATTCCAGTCAGATATTTCTTTTTCACTAAAGCGATCTAAATAATCCGCAACAGCTGCCCATGTTACCAAACATTTAACAGATTCATATTCTGCAGCCGCTGCAATTGCTGTATGTCCGCCTCTGGAATGCCCTACAATTCCGATTGAGTCTGTATTCAAATTGGAATGTGAATCATCAATTTCACCCGTTTGAAGAGCTCTGATCACTAAACCAATCTCGTCCAGATCTTTGGAAAGCGTGGATTTTTGAAATAGGTCTAATCGCTCATATTCTGTTCTGCCGTTACCTATTCCATTGTGAGAAAAGTTGATTGCCAGTACTCCAAAACCATGTCTGGCCATATCTTCACATGCATCCGGGAATGGACCCCAATCTTTAAATCCTTTAAAGCCATGCAGAAATATAATAACAGGGAAATCTTTTCTCGTACCACTGATTGGTGAATACAGATCATATTTTATGGGGAGATTTTCTTCTGTAAGAATTTGTCCCGACGAGATTGATAAGTTATCATATTCCATTACAGCTTGTTATTTTTTAAAATCTAAAGTTTCTAATTTTACGAGCTCACGGATGTTGTTCACTTCTTTTTGTCTGAGGTAGCGCCACCTACCCATTTTAACTCCTTTTAAATTTAGGCCCGCATATTCAATACGCTTAAGCTTAGTAACTTCTGTCCCAAAATGTTCCACCATCCTACGAATAAGCCTGTTTCGCCCCTCAAACACAGAAAGTTGAAAAATTTTCGGAGCATCCATGAACCGTTTTACATTGTGTCCTTTTGCATCTCCGTCTTCCAGTGGTATTCCTGTTTTGAACATACTTAACTCCTCATCAGACAAAATTCGTTCCGTTTCCACTTCGTAAGTCTTTCTGACACTGTAACTTGGATGCATTAATCGGTGAGCCAGGTCTCCATCATTCGTTAAAATAAGCAGCCCGGTTGTGTTTCTGTCTAATCTTCCAACGGGATATACTCTTGCTCCGGTTGCATTTTCAACTTCATCCAAAACGGTATTTCTGCCCTTTTCATCATCCGTTGTTGTGATGGTGTTCTTCGGTTTATTTAACAGCAGATACACAAATGGTTCAAGCTGAATTTTTTGGCCGTTTACCTCAATCACATCCTGACGTCGAACCTTGGTTCCCATTTCGGTGATCGTTTTACCATTCACTTTCACCAAACCATCGGTAATATATTGATCCGCTTCTCTTCGGCTGCACAAACCTGCATGTGCGATGAATTTATTGATGCGAATTTCTTCATCCTGTGAGTAATTCTGATCTACGCGATTTGGTGAAGTCCCCGATTTTTTCTTTTTCGTGTCTTTTTTTCCTTTGGCGTGTCCTCGTCCTGACTTCTTATTCATTATTCCTCTTCATTTTTTGAGTCATTTTCATTTTCTTCATTCTCATAATTATCCTCTGTCTCATTCCCTTCTTCGGGGTCTTCTTTTATTTCAATTGAGCCATCTTCTTCCTCTTCCATTATCATGGACTGCTCTAACAACAACTGTCGATGCTCAGCCATATCATCATCTTTAAGTATTTCTTCAATTTCTCTTGGCTTCGGAAGTTCCTCTACAGAATTGATACCAAAGTGTCTCAGAAAATGTGAAGTGGTAGTATAAAGGAGTGGTTTCCCCGGGCTGTCAGACCTTCCGGAAACTTCGATAAGTGCTTTTTCCATTAACTGTCGAAGAATATACCCTGAATCCACTCCACGGATTTGATCAACTTCCGGCTTCGTAATCGGTTGCTTATACGCTACAATCGCAAGGCTTTCGATGGCCGATTGAGAAAGTTTTCGATAGGCATTTTCGTGTTGAAAAATACTCAACCAATAATGGAATTTTTTCTGGGTTACAAAAGTATACCCTTTGGCAATACGTTCGATCCTGAAACTTAAACCGTTTTCATCATAGCGGGTGTTCAGCTTATCAACAAAGTCGCTAACTGTATCTTCAGAAATTTCTATTTGTTCTTCATTTTCAACAATAATGGATTTGATTTTCTGCCCCGAAATAGGTTCTTCACTGGCAAAGATCAGTGCTTCTATAACTGAAGATAATCGTGTTCCATCTACAAATTGATAATCGTTTTTCATTTTAGTAAACCACAGAGGTCACAGAGTTTATAATAGTTTTTCTTTCTTGTTCAATCTTATCCATATAAAATAATCACTGTTTACATTTTGATATACTTTAAGCGAAAAACACTCAAAGATTTAATTTATAATTCTTTTGATCCCCTGTTTCAAATATTTGACATTAAAATTTAACAGCAAACCTAATCTGAAATTACTCATTTTAAGATAGCTCATAACTTGAGCAATATGAATATTATTCAATTCTTCTACAGCCTTTAACTCTACTACTAATTCCCTCTCCACTAACAAATCGATTCTGTAGCCACAGTCTAATTCAATATTTTTATACGTGATTGGCATTGGTTTTTCTTTTTCCACATTTAAGCCCTTTTCAGTTAGAGAATAAAACAAACAAGCTTGATATGCCGATTCTAAAAGACCTGGTCCCAGCTCTTTATGAACCTCTATTGCCTCACCAATTACATCCTTAGACAATTTGTTTAATTTCTCCATTTCTAACATAATAAACCTTTGTGCCCTCTGTGGTTCAACCCAGATCTTTAACAATAAAGAACCCATCATTTCCCTGTTCCTGATACAGTGGCATTAAGATATACCCTCCAGCCTGTGCTTCAATTCTGCCTAATTTATCATTGGCGAGCCAATCACCTTTTTTAATCTTATCAAAGTTTTTGAAGCCCGGTCTCATTACAAAATCATCGTCCTCTTCTATAATATGTTTATATATAAACTCTACTTTTTTAGGAAGACCGGCTGTTTGCTGAGCTAAAAACTCATGATATGGTTCGTAATCCGGAATGTACGAAAGATCCAGACATCCTGACGCATTCAGAAGTGCGTAGATCCCTGCAGTAGCATTGAACTCCGCACTTTCGCTAAAATGCATCCCTGCTTCAAATGCGAAACCGATATTCCCTGTACTTTGAATATATTTTAGTGCGGTTCCATGCAGAGCTTTTTCAATGCCAAAGATCAAAGGCACATTCAATTTACTCAACAGGTCTACATTCTTTTTTTCTCTGGAACTGATGGCAAATAAACCCGTTGCTGCTGAAAAAGTATGCAGATCCGCAAAGATCACAGGTTCTTTCTTATTCTCATTAAGGATAATCGGATCTATAATTTCTAAAACTGCTTTGGTTTCTCTACGTTCGGCAGTAAGCACTTCATCAAATGGGGTTCTCCTTACTTTGTCTAGTATGGATGTAAACCAAATACGATTCATATCTTCATCTATGAAACGTTCGCCTTTACTCAGTGCTTCTAGGTTTCCTCTTATACCAATAAAGTTGCCGCAGAACTTGTCTTCAAGACCTTTGATCTTTTCGAGCACATGTTCTACTGCTTTTATACTTGTTGGTTCATTTCCATGAACTCCTGCAAGCGCAATAATTGATGGCCCCGGAGTTTTCCCTTCAAGCTTCCCGATTATTCGGTCTTTGTATGAAACTGAATTTGTATTCTTTTCTTTTTTTTCAGCCAATATTTCCAATCAGTTTTCCTTCTTACTTTTGTTTTCTTTTGCCAATGCTTTGATCAGTCTTCTGCTGATATTTAAAAAATTATCTTCTGTAATAATACCAACCAACCGGCTGTTCTTAACTACCGGTAAACATCCAATTTGCTGATCCTGCATAATTTCCATCGCTTCTATGATCGAAGCTTCCGGATGTATGGTTATCGGGTTGCTGATCATAATGTCTTCTATTGCATGACTTTTATATTCTCCTTCTTCATTTGCGGCCTTGGAATATTCTCTCAACACCATCCGCATCGAAACCAATCCAACCAAATGTTTTTGATCATCTTCAATGGGAATATACCTGATCCTCCGCCAGTCCAATAAATTTGAAGCGAACTCAATCAGATCATCTTTACGCGCCGTAAAAAGATCGGTAGTCATAAATTCTTCCACCAATAAAGTAGAAGGCTTCCATAATGCCACATCTTCCACTCGCGCCAAACCCCATTTATGAACCGGCTCCCCTTTTTGTTGATTTTTAGCCATTGCTCCGGTTATCGTCGAAAGTGTTTGTTCTCTGTTATTCTCTTTGATAAGCTTGCCATAAGATTTTACCACCCAATATGATCCTGTTTGTGCACTTTCTACTCTGTCTTCAATTACACCTAAATAAGTGTCAATATCAGATTCCAGAATATTCACTTTTTCAAGACCGGCTCTGGCTATCGGTAATAATTCTTCTTTGATCAGGTCACGCGCAGTTACTTTTCTGTCATCAGTCCAGATAAACTTTGTATCCAGTCCCATTTTAGAAGCTGCGAAAAAGTTCAACCTGGCATTATCAAAATCCAACACTTTGGTAATATCAGAATATGCATCCTCCATACCATTCATCAATCCTAACCAGAATGCAGTATTTGCAATTTCATCCACAACCGTTGGTCCTGATGGTAGTACTCTGTTTTCAATCCTCAAATGAGGCTTCCCTCCTCCGATTCCGTAACAAGGTCTGTTCCATCTGTAAACAGTTCCGTTATGAACATTCAGAGCCATCAGTTTTGGCGGTATTCCGTTCTTTAAAAGTTCGTCCACATTCTCTTCCAGATTTGAACTTAAAAGCACCCGATATCTTGAAATATCTTCTTTATAAATATCCAGAATACTTCCTCTCAGCCAATCCGAGCCGAAAGTCACTCTTGGCAGTGAGTCTCTTAAATGATCACCCACTCCGCGGGTATCAACCGATTGATGAAAAAGAGCGATTCGGGTTTCTGCCCATAATCTTTTGCCTAGCAGTATTGGAGAATTAACTGCACTTGCTAACACAGGAGCTGCTATTGCCTGAGCGATGTTGTATTTAGAAACAAACTCATCAGGTTTAATTTGCAAATGGATCTGATATCCGGTGTTGCACCCCTCCAGAAGCGGAGTATCGAATTTCATGAGTAATTCGTCCATTCCCTGAATGCGAATTTCATATTCTTTCCCCCGCATATTATCTATGGCATCACACAACGCTTTGTAGCGCGGAAGCGGGGTCAGATTTTCAATCGCAACATCCGATTTCCGGATGGAAGGAAGAATTCCGGTCAATAAAATATCTCCGCCTAATTCCTGTACTTTTTCACGTACGTAAGCAACCTCATTTTGAAGATTTTCTTCCATCTGAGAAAGGCAATTATCTTTAAATTCCAGCGGTTCCAGATTTATTTCGATGTTGAATTTAGCGATCTCGGTTGTGTAGTTCCCTTCGCCCAGCGCATCCATTACTTCCATGGCATTTGGCATCGCTTTACCATGCTCATCGACCAGACACAATTCCTGTTCCGCCCCGATACGGATCACGTCTGTTTCAAACCAATCCTCTTCCAACATTCTTTCAAGAGCACGTGCATCTTTCAGAACATTCTTCATGAACTTCTGAACGTCTTCATTACTCTTTGCAAGTTTTACCCTTTCTTCGCCCATCTATTTATAAATTGCGTTTAAAGCAGGTCGTAAATACTAACTTTATATGGCGGAATGCAAGTTTAAAAACTGATTTTCAAAAATGGTGATCCAAATAATTCTGACTTTTTAATTTTAATCCTGACAGGTTAGTTAATTGCGTCTTTGTAGTTAAACTTTACCATTCAAAACCTGTCAGGATTAAAATAATTACCGAATTGCTTCCACATTGATATTTACACGCACAATATTTGTACTGATTTCTGATTCAAATTCATACACTTCCATTACTTTATCCAATAGCCTTTCGATGAAATTTCCTCCTCTATCAGTCGGGAGTTTCACCATCACTTCCCACAAATAATACTGGTTCATCCAGGCAATGGCCGCGGGGGAAGGTCCCAGAGAATCAAAATCCGGAACCAATCTTTCCAGTACCGATTTAAGTTTGAAAGCTGAAACCCGAACCTGACTTTCATTCTTTCCTTTCAGAACAAACTTTACCAATCTTGAGTACGGTGGATAGTTCAAAGCTTTTCTGAAATCAAGTTCTGAGTTTGAAAATCCATCGTAGTCATGTTTCTGAGCAAATTTAAGTGCTTCATTACCAGGCTGACGAGTTTGAATAAATACTTTTCCCGGCTTAGTTCCTCGCCCTGACCTTCCTGCAACTTGGCTCAGTAATTGAAACATTCTCTCCGAAGATTGAAAAGATGGAAATGCTAATTCAGTATCTGCGTCTGTCACCCCTACGACTGTCACATTGGGGAAGTCCAAACCTTTGGCCACTAATTGAGTTCCAACAAGAATATCTGCTTCTCCGGCTCCAAATGAATCCAGTATTTTTTCGTGCGCTCCTTTTTTAGAAGTTGAATCACGATCAAACCTAAGAACTCTAGCGTCCGGGAATAACCCTTCCAGTTGCTCTTCAATTTTTTGGGTTCCCGATCCTTGTTCTGAAAGAAATTCTGAACCGCATTTTTCGCAATTAGTATCCGCTTTTCTTGAATAGCCCGAATAGTGACAGATCAACTGGTTTTTCCTTTTGTGGTAGGTCAGGCTTACAGAACATTCCGGGCTTTGTGGAATATGTCCACAAGTTTCGCATTGTAAGTAATTGGCAAATCCACGTCGGTTGTAAAGCAGAATTACTTGTTCTTTTTTATTCAACGCTTCTTTCATTGCTAAATGCAACGGAACCGCCAGTTCCCCTTTCATTGCTCCGGTATATTGTTTGAGATCTAAAATCTCAACTCCCGGAAGCTTTGCAGATTCGTGTCGTTTTGTAAGTTCAAGCAGATCTGCCTTCCCTTTCTTGGTCATTTCCAGAGCTTGCATGCTTGGGGTAGCAGATCCCATAATAACTACTGAATCAGTCATATTTGCCCGCATAATTGCCACTTCCCTGGCATGATATCTTGGCGCCGGATCGATCTGTTTATAGGAATTATCGTGTTCCTCATCCAGAATAATGATCCCAAGATCCTGAACGGGAGAAAAAATTGCGGACCTAGGACCAATGGCTATTTTCTTTTCTCCGGATCGGAGTTTTCTCCAGGAATCAAGTCGCTCTCTTTCATTCATTCGGCTGTGTAGCACCGCAATATCTTCACCAAATATCCTGTAAAAACGGGAAACGGTTTGTGGAGTAAGTGCAATTTCAGGAACCAGAACAATTCCGCCTCTTCCACTTTCCAATACCTGTTTTAGTGCCTGAATGTATACTTCTGTTTTACCGCTTCCGGTTATTCCTTTCAATAAAAAATTATTGAACTCCTTTTCTCTGATCGATTTTTCGATAGAACTAAAAACCGAGCTTTGTTCTTTGTTCAGTTCTTTGATCAAGTCCGGATTAAACTCTAAATCTAATGTATCCGGTTCAACTTCTAATTCTATTGGTCGTATCCAATTCTCATCTTTCAGTTTTTTGATCGAGTAATTGTTGATCCCCAGATTATCTGTATCAGAATTTCGAATGGGCACTTCTTCAGAAGCAAACACTTCCAGAGCTTCCATCCATTTAAAACTCTTGTCTTGTGATTCCAAAAACTCAATAGCAGACTTTCTGTTTTTACCTTCCTTCCAATCCCATGCTCTTTCAGTTTTTACCGTAACTTTGATATCCGGCTCTTCCCAAATCTCAAGAACACCTGACTTCAGTAATTTTTTGAAAACCTTATTTAACGAAGTGTCTTTGTATCTCTTTTTTGCTGCATCCAGAGTTATAGATTCATCTTTTTGGATATCGTCTATAATTTCTTTTTCTGCTTCCGTTCTGAGATTAAGTCCACCCTCACTTCCGACTTTCAGCCTTTTTTTGGATACAAAGTTTAATCCCGCAGGCAGCGCAGCCTGAATGACTTCTCCCCAACTGCAAAAATAGAATCTGTGAATCCATTCTGTGAGTTTGAGTAGTTTTTCTGTTAAGATCGGTTCCGAATCCAGAACCTTTTTTATTTCTTTTGTCTTGAACTCAGGTTTTTCGTCGTGAAGTTGAACAATTACTCCAATCGCGAAATGAGAACGAAACGGAACCCAGACACGTACTCCAGCTTCTATTTCCTTTCGGAACTGAGTTGGTACTTCATAAGTAAATGTTTGTCGAACAGCGGTTGGAAATGCTATTTCTGCAAAAGATGACAAGAGTTCAGCACGTAATTTTAATTATTAAAAGGGCTGAAAGCTTATCCAATTAATTAACTGAAATCAACTGTTAGATCGTCAACAAGAAATAAAGAATAATAATAAGAACAGGCAGTGCGAATACAAGCCCACTTTTCGAATAAGTATATCTTTCACTTTTCATATCTGCCTCCATTCTCATACTTGTTTACTTTATTACACATTAAGTTGTTATTACCCTTAACCTTTAAATAATTAATTTGTTTCATCAATCGCACCGCATAAACATGCGAAGTCTTTGAATAATGAATATTGAACAAGGAATAATTAATCATGATTTGATTGAAGAATGATTTTTCTTCGCTGTTTTAATACTTGAGTTAAAAATAGAAATCAATTCATTGCACTCTTTTAGAAGCCAATCTAATTCTTCAGAGTTTACAAGTGGTTTTCTTTTGACAATCTTCAGACATACAAAAGTCTCTCTCAATTCCTTTAAACCTATTTTCAGCTTATGAATAAAGTCCTTTCTAGATTCCGCAGCAGATGCTTCTGCATACTGAAATGCAGGAGAGGTTCCGCTTCTAGTGATTTGTTTTGCAAAATGAATACCTACATAAGTTTTCGGTAACTCTTCACTTAAATTTATTACTTCAATCGAAAACGATATTAATCGCTCTTCTAAATCATATTTTCTATTTGCCATAAATCTAACCTCATAGTTCCTTGTTCAATATTCATTATTCTCTTTTTGTTCACCCAAGCCACCCTTCTCTGTCTAAGCTTCGATATTGGATCGCTTCTGCGATATGATTTGGTTTTATATTCTCTGAATGATCCAGATCAGCAATAGTTCTGGATACTTTTAGGATTCTGTCGTAAGCCCTGGCTGAAAGTCCTAGTGAAGTAATTGCTTTCTTCAGTATTTCTGAGCCTGAATCATCCAACTTGCACACTTTCCGAACCATTCTGGTATTCATTTGTGCATTCGAGTACACCGACTTCAATCCGAAGAATCGTTTGGTTTGAACTTCTCTGGCTTTAACTACTCTTTCTCTTATTTCTTGGGATGATTCCCCTTTTGCTTTCCCTGACAGCTCATCATAACTCACTTTGTTCACTTCGATATGAAGATCGATTCGATCTAAAAGCGGTCCACTGATCTTGCCCAAATACCGTTGCATCGCTAATGAAGAAGCTCCATTCATATCCTGAGCATCATACCAATCTCCCGATGGAGAAGGATTCATAGAAGCCACTAACATAACACGGCTTGGATAGGTCACACTCATTCTTGCTCTTGAAATAGACACAAATCCATCTTCCAGTGGCTGACGCATCACTTCCAACGCACTTCGTTTGAATTCAGGAAGCTCATCCAAAAACAAAACTCCGTTATGCGACATCGAAATCTCTCCCGGCATAGGAATACTTCCACCACCGACTAGTGCCACATCTGAAACGGTATGATGTGGAGCCCGAAAAGGACGAGAAGTGATCAGTGCTTTTCCGCCATCCAAAATCCCTGATACCGAATGGATCTTTGTCGTTTCCAAAGCTTCTTCTAAAGAAAGTGGAGGTAAAATTGTCGGAATTCTTCTCGCCATCATTGTTTTCCCTGAACCGGGTGGACCGACCATAATTGCATTATGTCCACCGGCTGCTGCAATTTCCAAACCTCGCTTCACATTTTCCTGTCCGCGCACATCACAGAAGTCTAAGATCTTTGACTGACCTTTTTTATTGAAAAAGGATTTCACGTCTACTTCCAGCGGATCCATCGACCCTCGATTTTCCAGCCAATCTTTAACCTGATTTATATGATCAAAGGCAAAGATCTCTATTCCTTCCACTACTGCTGCTTCAGCGCCATTTTCTTTAGGAACCACCAAATATTGGAAACCCTGCTTCTTGGCTTCCACTGCAACCGGAAGAACTCCTTTAATAGGTCTGATTTTTCCATCAAGTGATAATTCACCGAGCATAACTGTTTCTTCCAGTTTCTCTGTATAGATCTGTCCTGACATCCTTAACAAACCGATTGCTATGGGCAGGTCAAAAGCATTTCCTTCTTTTGGAAGATCGGCGGGAGCAAGATTTACAGTTATCCTTCCCAACGGATAATAAGATCCTGTGTTTCTGATAGCTGCTTCCACCCTGTCTCTGGATTCACTCACAGCACGGTCTGGTAATCCTACCAAAAAGAATTTTGGCATTCCGTTAGTGTGATGAGTTTCTACGTCTATGATGCGCGCATCTACACCTACAGTGGATGCGCAAAATACTCTGGCTAGCATATTATTATTCTGTATCTTTTTTTATTGTTCTGCGTAGTAAGACAAGTTCGGAAGCTATTCCTTACAAAAATTTTCATAAATCACACATATCATGAAGAAAGAAGAAGCAAAATCCAAGGCTAAACGTGTCTACGAAGAGATACAGGGCGGAGTGAACGAAGTGATTAGTTCTATCCGTGAATTGATAAAAGAAGGAAGTGCCCGAAAGCTTATCATCAAGAATAAAGAAGGCGAAGTTGTCTTTCAAACGCAGTTGGCATTTGGAGTTGGTGGCGCCGCATTAGTTGGAGCAATGGCTCCGGTTATTTCTGCTATAGGGATGTTTGCCATGTTCATCAACGACTACCAGATCTTAGTTGAAAAAGAAGTAGATCCAGAAGACGACGACTATTCTGTGGATGCGGAAGTGATCGAGATCACCGAAGACGAAGATGAGGAAGAAGAAAATACAGAAGAAGCTAAAGCTGAAGAAACAGAAGAGAAGGAAGAAAAAACCGTAGGCAAGAAAAAGAAGAAATAACTTCAGATAGCTAATACGTGATTGGAATACTTATAATTTTAGGAGCCTCCTGGCTCCTTTTATTTTTACTTGAAAAAAAGAATTTATCTGTATTAGGATTTACTCCTGTTTCCGAAAGATCAATTCAGTTCTTATTGGGTTTTGGATTTATAAGTATTGTTCAAAGCATTTTAATTCTGACCGAAACGTATGTTTTATCTACTGAGTGGGAATTAAAAACCAATATCAGTTTATCTCATATTTTTGGTTCGCTGTGGTATCATCTTAAATCAGCTTTAACCGAAGATCTTCTATTTCGAGGGGCCGCACTTTATATTCTTGCCAGCAGATTTAATAACAAAGCAGCCATCTTAAGTTCAGCAATTCTATTCGGAGTGTACCACTGGTTTTCTTATGGGATGTTTGGAGCCGGTCTGATTCCGATGGTTTACATATTCGTTATTACCGGTGTATCTGGAGCGGTTTGGGCTTATTCTTATTTTAAAACTAATTCTATTTTTCTTGCCTTAGGGCTCCATGTTGGTTGGAATTTTATATCTACTCTTTTTCTGGATAATCAGCCTTACGGCGAACTTCTCTTTCAACAGGTTTCTTTAGTTCCGATTTCAAATGATTGGCTGAATTTTCTTTTTCAGTTTACCAAAGGATTAGCTCCCAGCATAATTACTTACTTCTTTGTTCGCTACATGTATAATGAGAATAAAAATAAAAAATAGGCTTTATCATATTCTTTTTGTCTAGTAATTCAGATCCAGCGCCTTACTCTTTTCTGATAATCTTTGTACTCATCTCCAAATAGCTCAATCATCATCTCTTCTTCTGGCTTGATCTGGAATGAATTCATGTACCAAATGAATACCGGAAGCATCATAAATACGAGTCCATTCCCCAGAAACAGACCATAAAACAAAAGCAGGATCAACATCCCGAGATACATTGGATTTCTACTAATACTATAGATCCCGGAACTGACCAAAGAAGTTGAGTCCTCCGGTTTATGGGGATTTACTGTTGTCTTCTTTACAGAAAATTGAATAACTCCCAGCACAATACAAGCTATACCAAGTATTGAGGTCAAAATAATGATCCATTTCGGAGTATTAAATGCAAGAAATTCCACTGACAGATATTTCTCAATAACCCACATTAAAAATACAGTGATTGCAACTACTATAACGGGTGGGACTTTAAGATTCATTATTTGTCTGTCTTCTTAAACGGCATCCAGAACAATCCTTTTACTTTTTGGTCTTCTTCGGAATCGAATTCATCCAACCCAATATGTATGGAATGAGGATCTTCATTCAGATTGAACGTTTTACAGATTCTGTCCCAGAACGAAAATAGCGAACTGTAATTAGAATCCGTTTCTGATTGCTTCCTGGAGTGATGAACTTTGTGCATAGCCGGAGTTACGATAAATATCCGCAGGAATCTATCCAGCTTTTCCGGCACTCCGATATTTGCATGATGAAATTGTACCACAATGATCAATAAAATTTCATACACCAGTAATTCCCAGATATGCAATCCGATAAATACGATAATTCCGGTTCGAAAAATAGATGAGAAGATGATCTCTCCGGTATGAAATCGGTTTGCAGTGGTTACATCCATATTTGGATCAGAGTGATGAACACGGTGAAATTTCCAAAAGAATGGAATCCGGTGATTCATCACATGCCAGAAATACGTCCATGTATCCATCAATAAAACAGCACCAATTACATGAGCCCATGGCGGCAAAGCAAGCCAATTCAAAATTCCAAAGTCGTTGGTATTTGCCCAATTGGAAGCCCATAACCAAATCCCCACAAAAAGAAATGAGGTAATCGCTGCGTTTACTATTCCAAGAGATGCATTTCTGAGCAAATGTTTCCAGCGCTGTTTTCCGGAATCCTTGAAGAAGTCAAAAAATGGGTGAGCATGTTCATAGAGCAGAAGCACTACCAATCCTATTACCGCTACTGCGGTTTGAGTTTGGTTTAGCAGATCCATTAATGCTTGCATATAGAATAAATAAGATTACTTCTTTTCGAAGCCGGCTTCTACCAGATCATTGTAGCCGCCAAGGTTATGTACGTTCTCAAAACCTTTCTTCTTCATTATCTCGGCTGCTTTCCCACTTCGGTTGCCTGAAGCACAATACAGATAATAGGTTTTGGATTTATCTAATGAGTCGAGTTTTTCTTCGAATTCACCTGAAGTTAAATTGTAACCTACAAGAGCTCCTTTTAAACTTCCGTTACCATACTCCCGTTCTGTTCTTACGTCGATTATGATTCCCTCAACCTGAGCTTTATTCTCTATTGCCTGCTCAGAAGAAATAGCATGTAACTCGCGCTCTTTTTGAAAATAGATCAGCGCATATGCTGAAGCTAAAACTAATCCAATAAGTATAATCAATACAGATTTTTTCATCTCTTCAATAAATAATTAATTCAGATTAAACGTTCATATAAATTATATAAGCACCCATAAAAAGAAGAAATATCGCAAAACCTTTCTTCAGTTTTTCACCGCTTATTTTAGATCCTACAACTTTGCCGACAATACTTCCTACTGCACCGATCAAGCTGAAAATTAAAACCAGTTCCCAGTTTATTTGTTGGTTTACCGATTCTAAAACTTCAAGATACTTATAGAAACCACTAAAACTTTTTAAAGCGATTATTACCAAACTGGTTCCAATCGCCACATGCATGGGTAATCCGCCTAATATAACTAACGCGGGCACAATCAAAAATCCACCACCCACTCCTACCAATCCTGTAAGCACACCAACTACAATTCCTTCCAGTGCTATGATCCACCATGGTTGTTGCTTGTCAAGAGACTGATCAACATCGGTGACCTTTTTATTTCTCAGCATCAACACCGCTGCCAGAATCATAACAAAAGAAAACAGCATCAGTTGAAAAGTCCCTGATACAAAACCTGCAGCATAAGCGCCGCCATATGTCCCCGCCATGCCCGGAATACCGAACAGGATCACATTTCTCCAGTTTACCTGCTTTTTTAATGCGTATGGAATGGAGCCTATTAAACTGATAAACCCAACTATTCCCAATGATTCGGCAATAGCAGCTTTCTCAGGCTCTCCGGAAATATAGATCAGAATGGGGACCGTAAGGATCGATCCTCCTGAACCCATCAAGCCTAAAGAAAGTCCGACCAATAAAGCACCAATCCAGGATAGAATCATTATGCTTTTACCTCAGATACCCAGTTTTTGAATAGATCATCTACCCAAATCACATCGAATCCTTTACTTTTCAATAGAGAAATGGAGTATGAAGCTCTTTGTCCACTGGCACAATGAACTGCTATCGTTTTATCATGTGGGATTTTATCCAGATTTGCAGCTAATCTTGTGTGTGCAATATTAATGGATCCGGGAATATGTCCGGCTGAATACTCGGTAGCTTTTCTTACATCCAACACTTGAATATTACCTTTATTCATCTGCTTTGATAATCCTTCAAAATCTGTTGAATTGGTAGATTCTATTTCACCATTCCAGCTTTCCAGATCGTTATACGTTGCAAACCCTATGCTTTTATCTAATCCTACATTAGCCAGATCATTGACAGCTTCCTGAAGATTATCCTGATCGATGATGAGATAAAATTCATCTTCTCCATCAAGAAAAGAACCGGCTATCGTATTAAAATTCTTATCAAAGGAAGCCATTATAGAGCCTTCAAGATGAGAACTTGCAAAGTCGTGCTTAGATCTTGTATCAATTATAGTGATGTCGTTGTCAACCATTTCCTGAATACTTACTTTTTTCGGAAGTTCGATTGGCGAGCCAAGCACAGAAGGACCAACTTTATTCAGCTTTTTCATTCTCGCAAAATAAAGAGGTGGTTCCGGCTGTCCGTCCAGAATAAAATCCACAAATGATTCTTCATCTTTAGCAGCTTTAAATGCGGGACTGAAACGGGTTTCATATCCAACGGTAGATTCAGGGACTGCTCCCAACGCTTTACCGCAGGCACTTCCTGAACCATGAGCGGGCCACACTTGTAAATATTCCGGAAGCTCTTTGAATTTTTCAACCGACTTATACAGTGTTTGTGCAGACGGTTTCATATTTCCTTTTTCACCGGCTGCAGTTTCTAAAAGATCCGGGCGACCGACATCTCCTACAAAAACAAAATCTCCGGTTAAAATACCCATTGGTTCGTCAGTAAGAGCGCCATCTGTTACCAGAAAACTGATTGATTCCGGTGTATGTCCCGGAGTATGAATTACATCAAATTTAATGTTGCCAATACTGAATGAATCTCCATTTTTAACGAGATTATAATTATAATCACTTCCGTTCAGCCATTCGTATTTCCAGTCTTTATCACCTTCATCAGAGGCTATAACTTTTACTCCCTTTTCGGCGAATTCTCTTAAACCGGAAACATAATCTGCGTGAATGTGAGTATCAGCTGCATGGGTGATCTTTAGTCCTTCCGAAGATGCAATTTCCTGATACTGATCTATATCTCTCATCGGATCAATTACAATCGCTTCTCCATTCTTCTGGCATCCTATTATATATGCATATTGTGCTAACTTTTTGTCAAATACTTGTTTGAAATACATAATTCTGTTGTTTGAAGATTAATTAATGAGGGAGTGATGGTCTGATCTTTCCGTACACCCAGGTACCAACTAAAGCGCTTAAGATTGGAACGATCATAATGCTGTATCCTGCTCCTGCAAGTGAAAATAATGGTCCCGGACAAGCTCCTGTCAATGCCCAGCCAAATCCGAATAGTGTGCCTCCTACAATATACCGGGTAACTTGTTTTGGATCTTTTGGCGGAATCGTAATTGCATTCCCTTCCATATCTTTGATGTTCTTTCTCTTTATAATTTGGATGGAGATCATAGCTACAACAACTCCCAATCCGATTATGCCGTACATGTGGAATGAGTCAAACCGAAACATTTCCTGAATTCTGAACCAGGATACTACTTCAGATTTGATCAATACGATTCCAAAGAAAATTCCTGCTAGTAAATATTTTATATAATTCTTCATGTCTTAGTTCGATTAAAATATAAATGGGTAGATGATGTAAGTGATAAACAAACCACCGGCAAAGAAACCTATAACTGCCAGTAATGAAGCCAATTGCAGATCAGCCAGTCCGGATATTGCATGACCTGATGTACAACCACCGGCGTAACGGGCACCGAATCCCACTAAAAATCCACCGACGATCATCAAGATAATACCCTGAATACTTGCTACATTTTCCCAGTTAAAAACATCAGATGGCAGCATTCCTGAAAAATCTGAAATCCCCAAAGCTTTTAAGTCTGTAATGGTTTGTGCAGAAATATTAATTGGATCAGGATTACTTAAAAGCCATCCTCCAATAAAACCACCCAATATGGTTCCTGCTACAAATACCAGATTCCATTTTCCTGATTTTTTCCAATCATATTTGAAAAACTCGATATCTCCGGGTACACAAGCTGCACAGGCGTGACGTAAATTTGCAGAGACTCCAAAAAGTTTCCCTCCCGCTATT
This sequence comes from Balneola sp., assembly GCA_965215865.1. Lineage (GTDB taxonomy): Bacteria > Bacteroidota > Rhodothermia > Balneolales > Balneolaceae > Balneola. The sequence goes on along the minus strand of OZ244125.1, from coordinate 735,881 downwards.
AGTAAGATTGGTACGATTAACCCGATCAAAGGTCCGGCCACATACCACGGCCATGGTTGTCTTAAAAATTCTATTAATTCCATTGTTTAAATATCTTTTTGTTATGGAAATAAGATCCATAAATAAACAACCACACTCTGTAACATTAGTTACAAACAATGAGATTGATGATAATTGTTTTCAGAGAGGCGCTTTGAGATTAAAGAATGGAAATCAGATTTCTTTCCAATTCTATTTTCTCTTCATTTTCCAGTTGTTTTAAAAGGCGGGATACAACAACTCTGGAAGTATTCAAATGTTGAGCAATTTGCTCGTGAGACATTTTAATCTCGTACGATTTCGTTGCCTGCTTTTTGTCTAACAGATACTTATACAGTCTGTCATACAAATTAAGAAAAGTAATGCTGTCGATGGTTTCAAGTAATTCATCAAAACGAGTTTGATAGGAGCTGAACACATATTTTCTGAAAGACCTGTAATTCTGAATCCATTCGTCCATATAGTTCATAGGAATCATCCAAAGAACAGAGTTATCTTCAGCTGTTACTTTAAAATCATTTCTTTTGCCTTCAATACAGCATGCAAGAGACATCGCGCAAGTTTCTCCTCCTTCTAAATAATAGAGAAGTATCTCGTTTGCATCTTCGTCTTGCCTGACTACACTTAGCAATCCTTCAAGTACAATTGGCATATGCATGGAAGTACTTCCGGGAGTTATTATCAGTTCTCCGGAGCGGGCTGTTTTAGGAAAACCCACTTTTTGGATTTCCTGAATCAGCTCATCCTCTATTCCCGCTTCAGATAATATTGATATTAGATTTTCCTGCACGGAGTTATTTACTTCCAATGCTCTTCGGCAATAGCTTCTTTGCTGAGTTCATTACTTAAATAATGTTCTGCATCTAAAGCAGCTTTACATCCTGTACCTGCAGCAGTTACGGCCTGACGATAGAATGAATCCATAGCATCTCCGCAAGCAAAGATTCCCGGAAGATCTGTTTTTGTTGATTGTCCTTTGGTTTGGATATATCCAACATCATCCATAGTTAGAACACCTTTAAAGAGGTCTGTATTTGGTTTGTGGCCGATCGCGATAAATACACCTGTTACATCATCCAAAGTAGTGATTTCACCGGTATTTCTGTTTTTGATATTCACTCCTTCCACAACCTGTTCACCTAAAACTTTTTCAACTTCACTATCCCACATAAACTCGATCTTCTCATTTTCGAAAGCTCGGGTTTGCATAGCTTTTGAAGCCCTGAGCTCATCTCTTCTGTGAACAACGGTTACTTTGCTGGCAAACTTAGTTAGGAAAGTAGCTTCTTCCATGGCAGTATCACCACCACCTACAATAATTACATGCTGATTTCTGAAAAAAGCTCCATCACATGTAGCACAAGCAGAAACACCCTTTCCACGAAGACGAGTCTCGCTTTCCAAACCAAGCCACATTGCAGATGCTCCTGTAGAAATGATAATGGTATGTGCTTTTATTTCTGTCTTTTCATCGACTACCATTTTGTAAGGTCGAGATTCAAAGTCGATATCCGTTACGTATCCATAACGACAATCTGCTCCGAATTTAGTAGCCTGTTGACGAAAATCATCCATCATTTGAGGTCCCATCACTCCATCAGGATATCCCGGAAAATTTTCTACATCAGTAGTGGTCATCAGCTGTCCGCCCGGTTCCGGTCCTTCAAATACTAATGGGCTTAGATCTGCTCTTGCAGCATAAAGCGCTGCTGTTAATCCTGCCGGTCCGCTACCAACTATAACTACTTGAAATGTTTTACCTGCGATGTCTTCCATAAAAAATACCTGATTTATTGTTCTTTATTAAAGTACAAAAAATCAGGCTTCAATATATTTGAATGTGTCTATGACTTTAATAGTCATTCAGTAAATCAATATCTAAGAAAAGGTATTGATTTATTTTGCGTACTTAGTCTTTTAGCTAAATTGCCCGGGCATAGTGGAGAAAGGTCACTTACAGAATCTCCGGTGTCTGTGTGGCTAAAGGGTTCGCTTTCTTCAGGATCATCAATTATTAGCTTCCCATTATTTATAGTTATTTCTGCTTCAATTCTTTCTGTACCATCCGGATCTTCTACTTCTATTGTATAGATATCTCCTTCAAAAGAAATTAATGTAGCTTCTTCAGAAATAAAATAACAATCGTCACCCTGATCAAAATCATCTCCATCATAATCCCAGAAACCAATTTTAGTATCTGTAAAATAAATACCTATTTCATCGCCATCAGATGTAAACTCGTCATCTTGCCAGACTTTTTGGAATTCAGAAGGAAATTCAGTTCCAGTTTCAGAGTCTTCTGATTTATCTTTACAGGATATACTCAAAAGTATGAGTAGTGATAATAAACTTAATTTTTTTGCTGAAATTTTCATCTAATTATGGGTTTATCGAGTTTGCAGTTATTAAAATTTTATATCTGATAGAAAGTTACACCTTATTTTAATTCAGTCACTACATAAACAGGTAGTTCTTTGTTAAATACGTATCTGCTTATCTCTGGCTTCTCTTTACTTTTGAAATTGTCTGTACAAAAAGGTTCGAATGAGCTTTTTGAACTATCTGACTTAACGTAAATTTCTTTGGTTTCGAATGTTCTCACTCCGCTTGCCCATAGTGTCCCATCTACTGTTTTAAGATATACTGAGTATGTCGAGTTATCTTCGAAATCCGTTTCCCGGAATGTGTATCTTTCTCCATCCCGAGAAATCAGGTTATCGGTATATCTATACATGCACTCAAGGCCTGCATCTTCATATATTACGAGGCTTTCTTCTTCAAAAAATAAATAATAGCCATCACCAGATTCGTTTTCATCGAATTCCCACATTCTTTGGAATTCTTCCGGTATCAAACCATCATCAGAATCATTGTTATTTTTGCAGGAAATAAATCCCAAAATCAATATTGAGTATACTAAAAGAGTAATTAATGAATACTTCATTGATAGAATATTTGATTATTTAAAGTTGCTACTTTAAAACCCTCACATGGGGGCGTAAGATCTTCAGTACTTAATGTTGGTCTTCTATTCCAACGATCTTTATCGTCTTCAGCGAAAACCCATTCCATTATGTTTCCATCTATTCGAATAGTTAGCTCCCCTAAAGGCTCCTCCTCTTCATCGATGCCAATTGCTTTTAATGTGAATAAATCATCTTCAAACTCTACTATTTCAAAAAGTGGGCTTGTAAAATAGCAGGTGGAAGGATCATCAGCGTCGCCTATTCTCCCGTAATATGTTACCGTATCTTTTTTGAAATGAGTAAATATTCCTTCGTTATCAGGATCCTGTGTCTGATCTGCCTCCCAAACTCCTAAAAACTCTTGCGGAAATTCAGTTCCTCTCTCCGGGTCACTTTTATTCTTACAAGAAATAATAATAGATATGCTTACCAGAATGAACAGGATTCTTCCCTTACTCATAACCCATTACTTTTATTTTAATTGATAATAAGATGTATAATTTTTTGAATTATTCAACCCCTTTTTTATTTATTTTCTCCTAAAGTTCCATTTCGTATGTTACCTGTGATCGAAAACATTAGCGGAGGTTAGATTTGATCTTAGCGGTATTAAAGGAAACTGCAAAACATGAGAAAAGGGTTGCTCTATCCCCGGAAGTTGTTCGTAAACTTAATAATGACCACCTTCAAATTTGGATTGAAAAAGACGCCGGACTGGCTTCTAACTTTCCGGACAGTTTCTACCAAGAAGCAGGAGCTTCCATTAGTGCTTCTAAAGAAGAATTGCTATCCAAAGCTGATATTCTATTATCTGTTCAGGCTCCATTACAGGACGATCTGAGTAAACTTAAAAGTGGATCTGTTTTAATCAGCTTTATCTGGGGACTCCAAAACCCGGATCTTGTTTCATTTCTAAAAGAGCATAAAATTTCATCACTAGGCATGGATGCAATTCCAAGAATCTCCAGAGCTCAGAATATGGATGCTCTTTCTTCTATGAGCTCTATTGCCGGATACAAAGCATCTTTGATCGCTGCTAATGAACTCGATAAATATTTCCCAATGATGATGACGGCGGCTGGAACCATCCCACCGTCCAAAGCTCTGATTCTTGGAGCCGGAGTTGCCGGATTACAAGCCATTGCAACTTGTAGAAAACTGGGAGCGGTTGTTGAAGCCTTTGATGTTCGTCCTGCAGTTAAAGAACAGGTAGAAAGTTTGGGCGCTAAATTTATTGAGGTAGAATTATCCGACGAAGAAACAGAAACCAAAGGTGGTTACGCAAAAGAACTCACTGAAGACGACAAACTCAAACAGCGTGAACTGATCCATCAACATGCCAAAAAATCGGATATCATTATAACCACAGCATTGATTCCCGGACGACCGGCTCCACTCTTGATCACCAAAGAAATGGTAGCTGAAATGAAACCCGGTTCAGTGATTGTTGATCTGGCCGCTGAAAATGGAGGAAACTGTGAACTTACTGAAGCTGGAACTACACAAGTTGTGAATGAAGTGAAGATCGTTGGACCTGTTAATCTTCCCAGTCAACTGGCAAACCACGCAAGTACGCTTTACTCAAAAAACATATTGGCTCTTTTGAATCTACTGTTAAAAGATGGAAAGCCACATTTTGATTTTGAAGATGAAATTCTACTAAACACAACGATAACCCATAACGGCGAGATTATTTCGCCATTAATTAAGAATAATTGAATTACGAATTAGGAATAGGCTGCATATTCCTAATTCAAATATTCCTAATTCATTCAATATGTCCTTACTCATTTTTTCTTTATTCATTTTCGTTCTCGCCTGTTTTATAGGCTTTGAGTTGATCTCGAAAGTGCCCCCAACTTTGCATACCCCTTTAATGTCGGGAGCTAATGCAATTTCAGGAATCACCATTGTAGGAGCGCTTATTGTAACCGGCGGTGAAGGAGGATTGCTTACTCAGATTCTTGGTGTAGCAGCAATTATTTTTGCTACAATAAATGTAGTTGGTGGATTTATGGTAACCGACCGAATGCTTGAAATGTTCAAGAAAAAGGGAGATGACAAATGAGTCAGTTTCTTCCGGATTATATTGTCAACTATTTACCCGATGCAATTCAATTAATTTATCTCATCGCTACCGCTTTCTTTATTCGCGGATTGAAACTGCTTGGATCCCCGGCAACTGCCCGAAAAGGAAATCAGCTTGCAGCAACAGGAATGTTGATCGGAATCATAGTTACTCTTTTTGATCAGCAAATTGTTTCTTTTGAATGGATCATTGCCGGAGTATTAATTGGTAGTTTGATAGGGATAATTCTGGCTAAAAAAGTAGCAATGACAGCTATGCCGGAACTCGTAGCAGTTTTTAACGGATTTGGTGGGGGTGCTTCAGCTTTAGTGGCCTGGGGAGAACTCAGTAAATATGCTGATCCTTCTGTGATGGGGACTTCAGGTCTGGTTACAACCGGACTTAGTATTTTTATCGGTGCGCTGACTTTGACAGGAAGTTTTGTTGCGTTTGGAAAGCTGAAAGGATTCATATCAGGAAAATCGATTACTTTTCCCGGGTTCAACTTCATCAACATTGCTTCTATGATTGGAGTTGTAGTCTTGATCGGTGTTTTTACTTACGATCCTGCAAATCAAACTATTTTTTGGATCATACTTGGTCTGTCTCTTTTAATAGGAATTACATCGGTCTTGCCAATTGGCGGAGCTGATATGCCGGTGGTAATTTCTTTACTGAACTCCTATTCGGGACTTGCTGCTTCTATGGCGGGATTTGTACTCGGTAATAATTTGCTCATCGTTTCCGGTGCCTTGGTAGGTGCTGCAGGATTAATCCTTACACAAATTATGTGTAAAGCGATGAATCGCTCTCTATTCAATGTAGTATTCGGAAGTTTTGGCGGAGGTTCATCTATAGAAAAAGACTCAGGGTCTGATGGTGACAAAACAGTTAGAGAAACTTCAGCTACGGATCTTGCCATTCAGGTTGCTTATGCATCCAAAGTTGTAATTGTACCCGGCTATGGATTGGCTGTTGCTCAGGCTCAACACATCATTAAAGAAGTAGCTACTAAACTTGAAGAACGCGGAGTACAGGTGAAATATGGAATTCATCCGGTTGCAGGAAGGATGCCCGGTCATATGAATGTATTATTAGCTGAAGCTGATGTCCCTTATGATCAATTGTATGACATGGATCAGATCAATCCAGAATTTGCATCTACGGATGTTGTACTTGTGATTGGAGCAAATGATGTTGTAAATCCCATGGCAAAAACCTCGCCTGGAAGTCCTATCTATGGAATGCCCATTCTGAATGTGGATGAAGCCAAGCGAACGATCGTCTTTAAGCGAAGTTTGAGTTTTGGTTATGCAGGCATAGATAACCCATTATTTTACAAAGAAAAAAACCAAATGTTCTTCGGAGATGCTAAAAAGAGCTTGCAAGCTTTGAATGAGGCGTTGAGCGAAGTATAATAACCTTTATCATTGTTCTACAAACCTTCTTAATTTTAGTACAAAATTTCACTTTATTTCATGATCTTCAAAAAAGCTCTGATACTACCTCTGCTTTCGATAATTCTGGTTCCGAATACCTGCATTAAAAAAAATATTTGTGATGGTTCCATCGATCTTAAAACTGATCAAAGAACACTTGAAACTGACATTGAAATTATTGACGAATATTTATCTGAAAACAATATAGACGCTCAAACTGACAGCACAGGTATTCGTTATATAATTAATAAAAAAGGAACAGGAAAACCTGTAAATCCCTGTAGCAGAGTTTCGATTACTTATCTGGGAAAACTTCTTAGCGGCAAAGTAATCGATTTGAAAAAAGAACCTGTTTCATATTCATTGGATGAACTCATTGTTGGATGGCAGATAGGCATCCCAAAAATTAATGAAGGAGGGGCTATTACGTTATTTGTACCTTCAGGATATGCATATGGGAAGAATGGGGCTGAAGGGATTCCTCCATATAGCAACATCATCTTTCAGATCAATCTTTTGTCTACCGAATAAATATTCAGCTGTTCAATTTTAAATAGATTATGAACTCAATCTCGCATTTGAAAGACTTGTTTAACAACTGAAAACAGCCTTTGTTAAACCTTATCTTCTGCAAAACTTTTCATAGCCTTCAGAAAGGAAAGTGTAGCAAGTATTCCGCAAACAAGAAATACCGAGAACATAGCCTGAGAAGGACCTTTTGCTCCGGTAAAAATATGATCCATCAACCAACCCGTTACCGGTGGACCGATTCCAAATCCCACTATACTTACCACAAACAGATAAATAGAACCGGCAACACCGCGCATTTTCGATCCCACAAAATCCTGAATCAAAGCTGCAGCTACACCGTTGTAGGATGACGAAATTACATTCGCTATTCCGATCAGTATCAATCCCATTAAAGCAGTTTCAGCGAATAACCCGAAATAATAAAATGGCAATCCTCCGAGTGCTGCTACAATCCCGGAAAAAAATCTCTTTTCCTCACCAAATTTCAATGCCATCTTATCCGCCATCCAACCTGAAAGATTAACACTGACTCCGGTAGCAAACATAAACCAACCATAGCTACTGATCAGGTTTGAGGAATCGAATACATCCGTTAATATGGTTCCGATAAAAGCCAAAATAGAATATCCGCTTAGCGCCAATAATGAAAATCCAATCAGATGATATCGAACGGTTGGCTTTTTGAGAATAAATGATAGTACTTCAATAAAGCTTTGATCCAGAATTCCCCCATTTTCCGATTTTTCTCTGGATGGTTCTTTCAATAAAAAATATCCGAGAACTGCTAGCCCAACTCCAGGTAAACCAACTGATTTTAATGCAATCCGCCAGTCGTAATTCTCAGCAATGGTTCCTCCTATCAAAAAAGAAAGTCCCACGCCAATAAAGATTCCTGAAGCGTACACCGAAAAAACTCTGGCTCTGTGCTTCGGTTTAAAATAATCAGCAAGCAGGGAATACACAGACGGGCTCAAAGCCGATTGACTGATACCTATAGCAAATCTTGCAGAAACAAGGAAAGCAAAGGAGTTCGCAAAACCGCTCGCAAAGGTCATCATACTCCATATCAACAATCCGGATAGGATTATATACTTTCTTGAAAAGCGGTCTGCCATCCTTCCCATAAAAATTCCACAGAAAGCATAAACCAATGAAAAAGCAGGTCCGTAAAGAATACCCACTTGAGTATTCGAAAAATTCAGATCTACTCTTATCTGTGATGCAAGCACCGCAATGATCTGTCTATCTACAAAACTACAAATATAGATCAGCATCAAAGTAAGCAGAGCTATTAATGCATAAATATCAGGGCGATTATTTTTACCGGAAAAATTCATGGCGGGAATTTAGAAACTATATTTCACATAAGTTCCTTATCTATGGTACAATCTTTATGTTTAGAACCTGAAATTGAATTAGGATGAAATTCAAAGTCATTCCGCGGCGTATGCCCGGAATCTGGTAAAGCAAAACAATCCAAAGTTAGAGGATTGGTATGATACCTTAAGAGGATGGTAAACAAGAACAGACTAAAAGTCTTTACGTAAGATCCCGAAACAAGTTCGGGATGACCGGGTTGCACTATTGAGGTTGGTATAAAGAAATTTTGTCGTCAAATTACCTAACATCTACAGGAATGATCTAAGATTCTATTCTTGTTGAAATCTGAATTGATCAAAGCTTTAAAAATAATCTATAAATGTCGAAGCAAAAACTTCCAAGAAAAACAAAGAAGCAAAAAGAACGAGCTCAAAAGATCTTACATGAACTCTATACTTATTACCCAAATCCGGAGTGTGAATTAGATCACCGAAATCCTTTTGAGCTGTTGATTGCTACAATTTTAAGTGCGCAATGCACCGATGTTCGTGTAAATAAAGTAACTCCTAAATTATTTGAACTCTATCCAACTCCGGAATTAATGAAAGACGCTCCCATTGAGGATCTGGAAGAGTTGGTAAGAACAACCGGTTTCTTCAGAAATAAAGCGAAATCATTAAAAGAAACCTCTACAATTTTAGCTGAAGAGTTTGATGGTAAGGTTCCACAGAATATGGATGATCTTTTAAAATTACGCGGAGCTGCTCGTAAAACAGCTAATGTTGTACTAGGTAATGCATTTGGAATTAATGCAGGCGTTGTAGTTGATACACACGTTAAGCGCTTCTCGAACAGGTTTGGATTGACGAAGCATAAATCAAATACCGACAAGATCGAACGTGATCTGATGGCATTATTTCCACAGGAAAACTGGACTGATCTCTCACACCTGATGATACATCACGGCCGCGGACCTTGTAAAGCAAGAATTTCTTCTGCTCCGGATCACCCACTTTGTGAAGAATATGGAATTAACTGTGAGTGCCAAAAGATGAGAGCTAAAGAAAAAGAATCTTAGGAAATATAAATTGCAGATTACTATCAGAAATTTCCATCTGACGGATATCACGTCTGATGGAAATGCTCCATGCCATAAACAGGTTTCGGTCAGACGGACTCAAGCCGTCAGACCGATATTTCAAGCAAGTCCACTCTCAATCTTCAGCTTGCTAAAACATCAGACATAAAAAAAGCCTTCCAGACTATATCTGAAAGGCTTTAAATGAGCGAGAAACGAGACTCGAACTCGCGACCCCAACCTTGGCAAGGTTGTGCTCTACCAACTGAGCTATTCTCGCTTTTGAAGGACTGCAAATATACGGCTCCTTCGCTCTCTAATTCAACTTTAATTTGAACTAATTGCAATAAAAAAGATTCGCTCCGACGGAGACCATCGGAGCGAGTATCAACTCGGATTAAATTACTTCAGATCAAATCGATCTAAGTTCATCACTTTATCCCAGGCTTTTACGAAATCGTTTACAAACTTCTCTTCTGAGTCGCTTGTACCATATACTTCTGCAATTGCTCTGAGTTCTGAATTAGAACCAAAGATCAGATCTGCTCTGGAAGCTGACCATTTTACATCTCCGGTTTTTCGATCGCTTCCTACAAATACATTTTGTTCATCTGTAGTTGCCTGCCATGTTGTATTCATATCCAACAGGTTTACGAAGAAATCATTGGAAAGTGTTCCGGGTTTGTCCGTAAATACCCCTTTCTTTGATCCGTCAAAATTGGTTTCAAGAACTCTCATTCCACCAACCAATACGGTCATTTCCGGAGCAGTTAAAGTCATAAGTTGAGCTTTATCCACTAACATTTCTTCTGCTGTAGTTTTATGCTTTGGTGCAAAATAATTACGGAACCCATCTGCCGCAGGTTCTAACCATGCAAATGATTCTACATCTGTTTGCTCAGCAGTTGCATCTGCGCGCCCTGGTGTAAATGGTACTGAAATTTCATGTCCCGCTTCTTTTGCGGCTTTTTCAATTCCGGCACATCCACCTAAAACGATCAGGTCTGCCATGGAAACTTCTTTTGAGAAATCACATTGAATCCCTTCATAGACTTTCAACACTTTATCCAATTGCTCAGGATTGTTTACTTCCCAATCTTTCTGAGGCTCTAAACGAACTCTTGCTCCGTTTGCTCCACCTCTTTTGTCAGAGTTTCTATAAGTAGATGCAGAAGCCCAAGCCGTTGAAACCAGTTCTGAAACTGACAATCCTGAATCCAAGATTTCAGCTTTCAAACCTTCAACATCTTTTTCGTTGATCAATGCGTGCTCCACTTCCGGGATTGGATCCTGCCATAACAGTTCTTCTTCCGGAACTTCCGGCCCAAGTAACAAGGATTTTGGCCCCATATCACGATGAACCAGCTTGTACCAAGCACGTGCAAAAGCATCTGCAAATTCATCAGGGTTTTCATAAAATCTTCTTGAGATCTTCTCATAAGCTGGATCTGCTTTTAAAGACAGATCAGTAGTTAACATAAACGGTGCATGCTTTTTATCCGGATCGTGTGCATCAGGAACTGTTCCTTCTCCACCACCATCAACCGGTCTCCACTGCCATGCTCCTGCAGGGCTTTTATACTTTTCCCATTCGTATTTGAAAAGATTGTCAAAATATAAATTACTCCATTCTGTTGGTTTCTGTGTCCATGCTCCTTCTAATCCACTTGTGATAGTATCAGCACCTTTTCCGGTTCCATGAGCATTTTTCCAGCCTAATCCCATTTCTTCAATGGTTGCAGCTTCAGGTTCTGTTCCAAGGTTGGACTCAGGTGCAGCACCATGCGTTTTTCCGAATGTATGTCCACCCGCAATAAGCGCTACTGTTTCCTCATCATTCATCGCCATTCGGGCAAAAGTTTGTCGGATAAAAGCAGCTGCTTTTAATGGATCAGGTTCGCCATCAGGACCTTCAGGATTTACATAGATCAATCCCATGTGATCAGCACCAAGAGGCTTTTCCAAGTCTCCTTCTTCATTGTGGCGTTTATTTCCCAGCCATTCACCTTCTGCTCCCCAGTATACATCTTCTTCCGGCTCCCAGAGATCTTCACGTCCGCCGCCAAAACCGAAAGTCTCAAAGCCCATAGATTCCAGCGCTACGTTTCCGGCAAGTATCATCAGATCTGCCCACGAAAGCTTTCTTCCATACTTTTGTTTGATGGGCCAAAGTAATAGACGAGCTTTGTCAAGATTTACGTTATCGGGCCAGCTGTTTAGAGGAGCAAAACGTTGCATTCCTGTTCCTCCACCGCCGCGACCATCAGTTACTCTGTATGTACCGGCACTATGCCAAGCCATTCGGATCATTAACGGTCCGTAATGTCCAAAATCTGCAGGCCACCAGTCCTGAGAGTCCGTCATTAATTCTGTCAGATCTTCTTTAACAGCTTTCAGATCCAGTTTTTTAAACTCTTCTGCATAATCAAAATCCTCTCCCATAGGATCTGACTTAGAAGAATGTTGGCGTAGAATATTCAAGTTCAGTTTATTGGGCCACCAATCTTTATTTCTGGTTCCGCCTCCGGCATCTTTGCTCATTGAGCCATTATGAAATGGGCACTTACTAATATCATTTGCGTTATATGTTCCCGAGCTTTCTTTTTCTTTATCTGACATAATCCTTTTTATTTACAGTTTTAATCCATTAACAACATAAAAAATCATTTCATTCTATATGATAGATATTCATTATCAAGGCGTTAAAATCAATCTTACTATTTGGGTATATTTTAAATGGATTCTTCCTTTTCTTCTTCTATGCAAATTAACACGTCCATCCCCAAACATATTCTTCCTGTAATTGTATTCTCTCAATTTGCAGGAACTTCTCTTTGGTTTGCCGGAAATGCCGTTGTTCCTGAACTCATCGAAGAACTTAATTTGCTGGAGATCTTTGTGGGATTCATCACTATGGCTGTACAATCGGGATTTATCATCGGAACGTTGGTTTTTGCAGTCTTAAGCGTCGCTGACAGATTTTCTCCCGTAAAAGTATTTTTAGTCTGTTCTGTTTTGGGAGCGCTGGCAAACATTCTGACCATTTACAGTTCAAATTTTACAGAAGTAATGTTCGCCCGATTATTTACCGGTTTTTTTCTTGCCGGAATTTATCCCGTGGGAATGAAAATAGCATCGGACTGGCATAGAGAAGGTCTTGGAAAAGCTTTGGGATATTTGGTGGGAGCACTTGTGTTAGGAACCGCTTTCCCTCACTTTCTTAAATACCTCGGTGGCGACTTACCATGGAGATTTGTGATCGCTGGAACTTCTGTTCTATCTGTTATCGGAGGCTTAATGCTCTTCTTTTCTGTTGCTGATGGTCCTTATCGTGTAAGAAGAAATTCTTTCAATCCTTCTATGTTTCTTACCCTGTTTAAAAACTCAAACTTTCGGTCTGCTGCTTTCGGATACTTCGGACACATGTGGGAATTGTACACGTTCTGGGCTTTCATTCCTACTTTACTTGCTTTCTACGCGCTATCGAACCACGGCTTCGTAATAAACATCCCCTTGTGGTCGTCCTTTATTATTGGTATTGGAGGAATTAGTTGCTCTGTTGGTGGATATATTTCTCTTAAAAAAGGAAGTAAATTAGTTTCTCAGATTTCGCTTTTAATCTCCGGATTGTGCTCTGTATTAATTCCTTTCATGTTTAATGCACCGGTCTGGGTATTTCTGGGTCTTCTATTGATTTGGGGAATATTTGTGATTCCGGACTCTCCTCAATTTTCCACACTTGTAGCTCAATCAACAGAAAGTTCCTACATCGCCACAGGGCTTACCATTGTTAACAGTATTGGTTTTGCAATAACTATTATAAGTATCCAGCTTGTAAATTTAATGTGGGCACATTTTCAAAGTCCGTTGGTATTTTTGGTGATTTTTACCGGACCATTGATTGGATTTTTATCCATCTCCATGTTTAGCAGAGAGTAACACAGGTAGTCATCCTTTTTAGTTATATAATTGATATTTATAAGCTTCTTTTCTATAATGGCTTATTATATAACTAATGATAGTACCATGATTAAAAAACTTAACTTTATTGCCTTTCTTTCATTAATCTTTATTGGGTTTGTAGCTTGCTCGGATAGCGGAACATCACCTGAAGTAGTAGAAGAACAAGAATATCCTGCTCTTGAAAGTATCAATTTTGAAACCGAAATCGGCACTGAACGAACTAATGTAATTGACGCCGAACTGGCTTCTAATGGGGTAGTTATACTTGGTGCTTATAAAGACCTTGACAGCTCATGTCTGGGGATGAAACTCTTCCTGTTAAAGGTTAGTTTTGATGGTGAAGAACTATGGAAAAGAAAATACTCAGATATAAATGTATCAAAATGTGACGATTTGGATCTGGTAACTACCGACGCGGATGAAGTTGTGATTTTTGCTGCCGCAAGAGATGCAGAAAACATTTCAAAGTTTGATTACCACGTCTATAAGTTTACTACTGCCGGAGATCTTATGTGGGAACAAACTATTGATTACTCCGATAATGATAGATTTATATTGGGAACACATAAAGCAAATGGAGAAATAGTCGCATATCCGTATGAATTTGGTTCTGGCACATTTAGAAAAGTAACTTTGGATACCAACGGAAATATTCTGGAGGATATTGAAAACCCTAGTTTCACATATAATAATTTTAACATTATCAACACCCCTTCAAGAAAGAAGATTTATACTTCCCCAAATGATGGCGGTACAGATCTGAAAGTTTATGACAGAAACCTGCAACTCCTTTCAGAATTAAATATCCCTTTAGCAGTAAGTTATCTGAATGAAGCTCAAGGTTCAGAAAACGGTTACTTTGCTTACTCTGGGGACTTATTGAAATTAGATTCAAATTTTGAAACAGAATGGAGTTATACCCCGGAATACTCACATAGCCATATAAGCCCTGCCTCAATAGCAGAACACAAATATGCAATAATGGAAGAAAGATCATTTTCTCCCGGTAGTTATACTGCTTATGTGATTTCAGTTATAGGAACCGGAGGACAAATCCTGTCGAGAAATATCATAGAACATAATGGAAACTACCCCACTGTTCGTAAGGTTCTTTCTCGTGGAAATAATGATGCTATAGTTGTATACCACCTTGGTTTAAATGCAGGTATAAATATTTATCAGCAGCAATAATTCAGGTGTAGCTAACAAAATTTATTTTACTCTTTAAATCTATCTCAGAATTATGACATCGAAAAATAGTATACCTTCACATCAATACTGGTATTTTTTAGTGGTTTTAATAGCTATCACTTCTTGTAAAAATGGGTTTAATTTCGAGCCGTCCACCGAAGCGATCACCGTCGAAAAAATGGTTGATGCCAGTCTACTTTATCCCGATGAAAATGGAGATTCTTCATGCGAATCTCTTATGGCAACCAAAAAAGGGTTCATGTGCGTAGGCTATTATTACGATTCACAGAATAATGAATACATTAATGCCATTACAACATGGGATAACGAAGGAAATGCACTTCACATTAATGAATTCAGCAGCCCAAAAAGTAGCAGCTCTTTTGTTTTAAATTCTGTTGACAAATATATTAACACTTCAGACGGTTCAATAGTCGCATTAGGATTGGCTTCCAATATGTATACAGCATTCAAGTTTAATTCGGATGGAGAGATGTTATGGGAGAAAGAATTACTGAGTTTTACCGATTACAAAAGATATTCAATTTCCCTTTTTGAAGGCGACGACAACTATTTTCTATTAGCCTCTGATGATGAACTACAAACCAAACATTCCACATTTGAAATATCTAAAGATGGATCTGAAATAAATGAAGAAGTTACAGAATCTGAATTTAGAAGGTTTACAGTTCGCAAAATCTCTAATGATAAAGCCATCTTTGTGGGTGCAAATACAAATAGTTTAAGTGGTGTCGTCAAAATTGCCGACATTAACGGAAAGACTATTAAGGAAAAAGATTACCCAACTCTTCCTCTTTCTTTCGGTGTATTTCTGGATAAAAGCAGATCTTATTTACTTATTGATAATAGAAGTCGGGGATACAAAACAGATAAGAACTTAAATATTGAGTGGGATACTTCATTAAGCGGTTTTAGTTTTACCAGCTCCGAAATTATTGAAACTGAGGCCGGTAATTTTTTATATAATACGCAAGACGAAATATATCTGTACAGTATTGAAGGAGATCTGCTGGACGAATATCTCATCCCTCCTGAAAGTCATAGTTTTAGAAATCCGATTAAGCTCACTAACGGAAATATAGTTATTTCTGCATATGCTGGAGCATCAAGCCAGCTTATATTTTTTAACACTAGTGAATAATCCGGAATTGGAATTTCTTAGTACAGCTTACTGTTTGGTATAGTGAAAAAAAACCAAAACATTTTACCAGAGGTATATTATGCCAGTTAAAAAAGCGTCAGCCGTTTGGAACGGAAACTTGAAAGAAGGAAGCGGATCTATTAATTCTGAAAGCGGGGTATTGTCAGAAGCTGCCTTTACTTTTGCATCCAGATTTGAAGATGAAGGCAAATCTAATCCCGAAGAACTTATTGGTGCGGCACATGCCGGCTGTTATTCAATGGCATTATCTAATGAATTGCACAGCGCCGGTCATAACTCCAAAAGTGTCTCAACTAATGCCGATGTATCTTTAGAAATGGTAGACGGCACACCTACAATCACGAAAATTAAATTGACAACCAAAGCTGATGTTCCCGGACTAAGCGACAGTGAATTCCAAAAAATTGCATCGGCTACAAAAGAAGCATGTCCGGTTTCCCGTGCTCTTGAAAGTGTGGATATCGAATTAGAGGCTTCTCTGGCCTGACTTTATTTTTACTTAAATTTTCACATATAAAGCCATTCCAATGTGAATGGCTTTTTTTTTGGCCCTAAGAATGCTATAATCACGTAATTATTTTCTATCGTGGCTAAAAAAATACGGGTTTCAAAACTACTTCTATTACTTGGAATTTGGTTAGTACTGTCTGCTAACTCATACAGCAATGTATTTACAGTTTTTCAAACGTTCCAAAGTGATACCAATCAAGTTAAGTCAATGTTTTCGGACATTGAACACTTAATGGATATAGGTAACTTTACAAAGGCTTATCAAAAACTAGATTCCGTAGATTTCCTGTCTGAACAATTTGATTATGAATACGGATTAGCATTTTCAGGGGTAAAACGGGCAGAAATATTACTGATTAAGAAACAAATCGATTCTGCTCTTACTTCCATAAATAAAGTTATAGATCAGTTCCCTGACAGTAAATTACGTTTCAATTTTTATAATACGCAGGCTGCGGCTTACAATTATAAAGGACAGTCTAAACTGGCAATTGAATCTTTCAGAAAAGGCTTAAACTATATTGAGTTCCTCCCTCCTGATAAAAAGTCCCGATCTATTGCAGCCATTCATGTAAACATGGCGGGTGCTTATCACAAACTTGGCGACAGGTCCAATACTATAAAAAACTATCTTGAAGGATTACAGTTTGCAGAATCAACAAAAGATTCTTCTTTTTTGACGATTACACTAAATAACCTGGGAGATACATATAATTCTTATTCGCAATATGAACGCGCTGAGTATTATTTAAAAAGAGCGGAAACTATAGCATTAAAAAATAGTTATACCCCGGATCTGCTCAGAATCTATTTAAATCTGGGTAATACTTATAGCAATAGTGAGAAATACGACGAAGCTTTAAAGTATTACGAACAGGCTTTAGCTTTAAATAAAGAAGTAAGACCTGATACACCTCCTTTTCAGATCGTCTATAATCTGGGAGTTCTTTACAGCAACAAAAGGCAGTTTACAAAAGCTAAAGACGCCTTTGAAGAATCTTTGCAGTACTGTATCGATCTTAAAATCCCTCAGGGATTGTATTTTAATTACAAAGGATTAGGAGATCTGTATGAAAAATTCTCTCAGCCTTATTCCGCAATTAACTGGTATCAAAAAGCACTTGATGTAGCAACTGATCTGGATCAAAACCTCTATATAGTTCAACTTCATGAAAAACTTTATTTAACCAACAAAAAAGCAGGAGAAACCGCTCAGGCACTGAAAGCACTCGAGAATTTTAAAGCTCTTTCAGATAGTATTGCGAAGCAAGAATCAGATGCCGCACTTTCAGAACTAGAGAGTGAAATTGAGCTGAACAGACAAACAGAAATCAACCGCCTTCTGGAAGAAAAACAGGGGATTCAGGAACGACAATTAATTCTCACAAGAAATCTTAATATCGCAGCAGTAGTAGTTATAGTTATCATATTAGTTCTATTGTATGTGGTTTTCAGATCTGGAGCTGATCGTAAAAAAGTAAATCTGGTTCTAAATAATCAGAAAAAAGAACTCGAAGAACTTAATCAGACAAAAGATAAACTTTTCGCTATTGTAGCACATGATCTTCGTTCGCCAATGGCATCGCTGCAAGGTATTTTATATATGATTAACAGCAGTGAGCTATCCCTTCAGGAGGTTAAAGATCTGGTGATTAGTTTGGAACCCACACTTCAAAAAAATATAAACACTCTGGATGACCTGCTTGCTTGGGCCAGAAAACAAATGTCAGGTATCACAATAAATCCACAGGATATTGATACCAAGCCTGTTATTGATGATGTAATTTCTAAACAACTATTTGAGATAGATGCTAAAAAGCTGACTATTTCAAATAAAGTCCCTGAGCAAACAATTGCTTTTGTGGACCTGAACGCTTTCAAACTCATTATTAGAAATCTTCTTTCTAACAGTATTAAATTCACTCAATCAAGTGGTTCAATAGAATTTGATTGCACTGAAGATAATGGCTCTGTTACCTTCACTATCAAGGATACCGGTATTGGGATTCCTGAAGATCTACGTGACTCGATCTTTAAAGATAAGTCAAAAACACGCCTGGGCACTAATATGGAGTTGGGTAATGGTTTTGGTTTAAGCTTATGCAAAGAATTCGTACTCAGAATGAATGGTGAAATTTATTTTGAAAGTGAAGAAAATGTCGGCACCACCTTTTTCTTAACTCTTCCTAAAAAAGGATAAATAAAAAGCGATATTTAAAAGAAATAAAAAGCCACATCCTAATTCAACATTAAGCTTTTCATTTCTTATCTTTAATCTTCTCAAGAATCATCCAAATTCGGAGTTTTTAATGAGCGACAAACCTCGCGAGTATTGTGGAATTTTTGGCATCTTTGATCATGAAGAAGCTGCACTAACCACATATTACGGCCTGCATTCACTTCAACACCGCGGTCAGGAATCAGCCGGAATTGTTACCAGTCACTACGACAAAGACAAAGAACGCATGGTTATGCCTTCTTATAAAGATTTTGGTTTGGTGCTTAGTGTTTTCGATAAACCAAAGATCATGAACAAGATCTTGAAGGGTCGTTCAGCTATCGGGCATAATAGATATTCAACTTCCGGGTCTTCTAAAAACCCGGCAAACATCCAGCCTTTCAGAGTTCATTACAGAAACGGAAATCTGGCCATCGGTCACAATGGGAATCTCTCTAACGCAAAACAGATTCGTTCGAGATTTAGAAAAGAAGGTGTTCTATTTCAAAGTACTTCCGATACCGAATTGATCCTTCATCTGATTTCACACAGCTTGAAGCAGGATCAGATGGGACAAATAATGGACGCTCTGCATCAAATTGAAGGAGCATATTGTCTGGTAATACTGACTGATGATAAATTGATCGGTGTAAGAGATCCTAACGGCTTCAGACCTTTAGCACTTGGAAAAAAAGACGGGAAATTCTGCCTAGCCAGCGAAACTTGTGCTTTTGATATCAACAATGCTGAATACATTCGCGATGTTGAACCAGGCGAAGTTGTGGTAATTGATCAGGACGCTTCTGATTCCGGAGAAGTAAAATCATACTTTATTGAACCAAAAGAAGGCACTAAAACAAGCCAGTGTATTTTTGAATATGTTTATTTTTCCCGACCGGACAGTATGATCTTCGGTGAAATGGTTGATAAGATCAGAAGAAATTTAGGGCAGGCTTTAGCAAAAGAACATCCTATAGATGAAGTTGTCACCATTAAAGATTCTTCCAAAAAGCCTGTTATCATTTCAGTTCCTGATTCCAGTAACACCGCAGCAATCGGATATGCAAATGAGAATCAGAAAATGGGCCACGAGTGTAAATATGACATTGGCTTGATCCGTAATCACTATGTAGGAAGAACATTTATTTCTCCCGGACAAAAATCAAGAGAGCAAAAAGTTCGAACGAAATTCAATCCCGTTCGTGGCGTCATTGAAGGACGATCCGTTATTATTGTTGATGATTCTATCGTAAGAGGCACAACTTCCCGTTTATTGGTTGATATGATTCGTGCTTGTAATCCTGCAGAAATTCACTTTTTGGTTAGTTCTCCTCCAATTATCAGTCCGTGTTATTACGGAATGGACTTCCCAAGTCCTGAAGAACTTATCGCTAATAAATTTGAACGAAATGTAGATAAGATCGCTGAAGAAATAGGCGTAGACAGTTTAAGATATTTATCCGCTGATGGTTTAGTAAATGCGGTTAAGGAAGCAAATCCGTCGGGTCACGATTATTGTACTGCTTGCTTTACGAGCAACTATCCTGTCCCCGTAAATTTTGGTGTTGAAAAGGAAGAGAATGAACTTGTTTAACGGTAAAGCTAAATTCATAACCAGCGCCACCAAAATTGAAGAATGCCCCCCGGATGAGTTTCCGGAAGTTTGTTTTGCAGGTCGTTCCAATGTTGGAAAGTCTTCGTTAATAAACGCAATTGTGAATCGTAAGAACATTGCACGCACTTCCAATGTGCCCGGTAAAACTCAGCAAATGAATTATTACCAAATAGGGGAAGATTGCTTTTTTGTGGATCTTCCCGGTTATGGTTTTGCCAAAGTGCCTAAGAAAGAAAGAGAGCGTTGGGGACGCAATATCAGACAGTATTTATCTGAAAGACAAAGTTTAAGGCTTATTCTATCTGTGATAGATGCACGACATGAACCTTCTGCCCTTGATCAGGATTTCTTCTATTGGCTAGCATCTAACGAAATGCCCTTTTGCGTGTTGATGTCTAAAGCAGATAAGCTTTCGAATAACAAATTCGCTCAATCAAAAAAAGCAGTTAAAAATATTCTTGCAGAAATGAATATTGAAGTCCCTATTCTGGGCTACTCAGCCAGTTCGCGAAAGGGAATCCCTGAAATTCAGGAGTTGATTCAGGATTTTATCAAAGAATAACTTATACCCCACTATTATAAAATGTCATTCAAAGTACTTTTATTAGATAGCGTAGACCCTGTTTGTGCACAGGTTTTTAAATCAAGAGGTATTCAAGCAGATCAACCCGGAAAACTTACTGAAGAAGAACTCTTTGACCGGATTGGGGATTATGATGGAATGGTTGTCAGAAGTGCTACTACTGTAACTCTCGAATTGCTTGAAAAAGCATCCAATATGAAAGTGATCGGACGTGCCGGCGTGGGAGTTGATAATATTGACATCAAAGCGGCAACCACAAAAGGAGTGCTGGTAATGAATACTCCTGATGGAAACACAATTTCTACTGCCGAACATACTTGTGGAATGATCATCGCTTTGGCAAGAAATATCCCCACAGCAGTTTCTACTGTAAAAAGCGGAGGATGGGATCGGAAAAAATATATGGGTACTGAAGTTCATGGAAAAAAACTGGGAATTGTAGGCCTTGGTAAGATCGGATCAGAAGTAGCGCTTAGAATGCAGGCATTTGGAATGGAAGTTTTGGCTTATGATCCATTTGCTACTAAAGAACATGCTACTGAAATGGGAATTCAACTAGTTGATATAGATAGCCTTTTGGGAACTGTTGATTTTCTTTCTGTTCATACTCCTCTTACTGAAAAAACGAAAGGATTGGTTTCTCTGAAAAATGCAGATAAACTCAATAAAGGAATCCGTTTGGTGAACTGTGCACGTGGTGGAATTTATGAAGAATCCGATTTGCCTGAATTACTGGATTCCGGTGTTGTTGGTGGAATTGCACTGGATGTGTATTCTCAGGAACCACCAACTGAAGAACTCTATAAAGTGCTGGAACACCCCGGTATTATTTGTACTCCACATTTGGGAGCTTCAACTGAAGAAGCACAGGAAAAAGTAGCTGAACAAATTGCTGCTCAAATGTCGGATGCGCTGGAGAACAAAAACTATAAAGGAAGTTTGAATGGCAAGTCAATTTCGCTGTTAACCAATGCGGAAGTACAACCTTATCTGCAACTGGCAGAAAAGCTTGGTGCAATGGCTGTTCAGCTTTCTCCCGAACATGCCAGTAGTCTGGAATTTGAATATTCCGGAGATTGTGCAAAGTTCGCAGATGTATTAACCGACGGTATTCTCAAGGGAATGCTTACTAATTATGTAGAAGATTCAGTAAATCTGATCAATGCACGTCATTTTGCAGATGAGCGCGGATTTTCTATCAAAGAAATTCTTTCCTCCAAAGGAAAAACTTTTAACGATGTGGTTACTATTAATTTTGCTGAAGGAGCAGAATACCGCAGTATCTCAGCATCAGTTTTTGGTGATAATGATTACAGAATCGTTCAAATTGATAAATACGGAATTGAGCTTCGTTTAGAAGGCGATATTATTATTTACCAAAATCAGGATATTCCGGGTATGTTAGCTTCTGTAAGCGGAGCCTTGGCTAAGCAAAGCATTAATATCGGTGCTCTTGGATTAGGAAGAACTGAAAAAGGTTCAAATGCCATTACCGCTTTAACTATAGATAAAAAGCTTGAAGACGATGAACTGAAAACCATTAATGAACTAAATGGAATTCAGCATATCCGATATGTAAGTTTTTCTTGAAAGAGGTTTCTTTAAGTAGTTTTACCTCTGTCATATCGAACGGATGTGAGATATCTAAAAAATTTTGTTACTATTTAGAAATTTTAGACTTCTCATATTCATTCGAAGTGACAAAAAATAAATCACTCAATCAGCGATCAAGATCTCCATTATTGAATCGCTCGATAAGTCGTTCTTCGTTTACCCTTTTATAATCGGCCAGATTATTTTCAGACAGAGAAGCAATTGTCATTTCTCTCTTGCCCAATGCGCCTCTCGCTTTGGCCAACTTCCATCCTGCTACGGCCATCGCTGCCCGCGCTTTTGAAGCTGCGCAATAGGTACTAAGTACGGAATCTTCTTTGCCAAGTTCTTTCAACCTTTCGAAGGTTTCTTTGGTCCATAATTCTTCATTCACTTCAGGAGAAAAGGCGTCGTGGAAAAAGAAATCAACTTGTACTACCTCGCCTTCAAAATCCTCGAACTTCCCTATAAATAAGAACAGAGTCACGTCAACATCAGGCAATGGTTTAATGATATTCATCCCCTTTTTAAGGTCTGTGAATATATTTCTCAAAACCGGTTCCAGTTCTGCAATATCCGAAAAAGAAGCGTAATTAAGCTTTTCAGCTTCATCAGTTGAAATTGGAAAAGCTTCCACACTGTGAAATTCAACTTTAGAAGTGCACTCCCTTGAGAGATAATAATCCAGCAGTAAAAGGAAGTTTAATCCGGTTCCGAATCCGGTTTCGAAAATTGTAACTTCCTCGTTCTGGACTAAAGCATCCGGAACATTGGACGTTTCGAAAAAAACGTACTTACTTTCGGAAACAGATCCGTTTGGATTGTGAAAATACTGATTGTAAGTATTGGAATAGAGTGTGGAGGAACCGTCTTTTGTTATGTAATGATCAGGGCGTTCACTCATTCTTATTGATCGATACCGTTCCGTATCCTGTTTTGGCTACAACTTCTACTCCACCTTTGCCAATTTTTCCTATGATCTGGCTTTTCTTTTTGCTTCCATTGAAAGGAAAGGCTTCATCGATCTCTACTTTAGTGCCGTTTACGTTAAGGTCAACGTTAGCATCAGCAGGGAGAAAAAGATCTATCTGTCCCGCTCCGTTTCTGGCTTGTATATCTCCGCCAACGCTCAGGAAACTCAGCTTGATGTTTCCTCCGCTTGAAAATGCGTTCGTACTTCCCGAAAGATCTTTACCCGACACATTTCCACCGGATGTACTCATTTCCAGATCACCTTCAAAATTAACAGCTGATAAATGTCCACCCAAAGATTTCAATGATGCGTCTCCTTTTGAATCTGACATTTTTATATGTCCGCCTTCTGTAAATGCTGTTATATCACCCGAAAGGTCCTTCAAAGTTATATGTCCACCTGAAGTTTTGCATTCTACGTCGCCTTGAAAGTTTGTTGCTTCAATATGTCCGCCACTTGTAAAAGAAGTTATATCCAATGAGGACGGGATATAAATAGTGGTTTGAACCTGAATATTTGAATCGTTGCTTTTAGTATTAACTACTCTGAGTTCTGCAGAAGAACCGTTCTTTTTTGTAGATACCGACACCATTTCTTTCAATGATTCTTTTGATGCTATATCCCCTGAAGCTTTTACAGTTATAGATGCTTTAGGATTATCAGAACCAACCAATACAATTGACCCTGATGTTAACTGAACAGAAATATCATCCAATCCTGTTGCATCAAATTCTTCAGTAAATGCATACACTCCCGGCGACACATTGCTCCATTCACCCGGAGTTACTTTATACTCTTTTTTAAGCATCAACAGACCTTCAGCCAGATCAATGTTGATGGAAAAGCTGTCATCTTCAAGTTCTTTTAAAGCAGCGTCTAGTTCGGTCATCATCTCCTGCTTAGCTTCTTCAGGAATTAGTGCCGCTAAGCTTTTTAATTTCTCAAGTCCATCCAGAGATTTCAGTTCTTCCAGCTCTTTAAGTTCTTCCATCTTCGCAAGTTCTTCAACGTCAATAACCGTTACACTTCTGGTAGAAGCTCTTGATCTTTCTGAAGATGTAGCCGTTGCCGTTGTCCTTGCCTTATTCTCTTCTTCATCATGTGAATGATTATTATCATCAGCCTTTGAAGTGATAATAATAGCCACCAGTAATAAGAACAGGCCTGCAACAATTATTTCCCAGGATCTATTTTTCATATTTTTCTATTTGAATACACAAAGATTCCTTACGCTCGCTTTAATCTAAAGTTACAGATTTGATAGCTAAGTATATATATTATTCCTCCATCTAATTTTATCCATAAAAAGCATGAATCTTCACAACAAAATAAAAGACCTCGCTAAAAATTTTCATCAGGAAATGATCGAAACCAGACGTTATCTGCATCAACACCCTGAAGTAAGTTATAAGGAATTTGAAACAACGAAATTCATCAAATCTAAGCTTGATGAACTTGGAATTGCATATGAAAGTCCTTTGGAAACAGGTTGTGTAGGTATTATTGAAGGAAATAAGAAATCAGACCGTGTTATTGCGTTACGTGCCGATATCGATGCGCTGGCTATGACTGAGGAAGGAGATTTTAAAAAAGACTTCTTTTCACAAAATGAAGGCGCTGCTCATTGCTGTGGACATGACGCTCATACTTCTAATTTGTTAGGTGTTGCCCGAATTTTGATGGAATTGAAACACGAAATTGAAGGAACCGTTCTTTTAGTATTTCAGCCGGGAGAAGAAAAACTTCCCGGTGGAGGAAAACTCTTGTGTGATACAGGATTTCTTCAATCAAAAAATGTTGATGCTATTTATGGTCTTCATACTTCTCCAAGCCATAAACCCGGTACAGCTGCGATCAGAGTTGGGGAATTCATGGCCAGCCCTGATGAAATTGATATTGAAATCACCGGAAAAGGCGGTCATGCAGCTCGTGCTCATGAAGCAGTAGATCCCATTGTTATAGCGTCGCATTTCATCACAGCAGCACAAACTATAGTCAGTCGTTCTGTTGACCCAACCGAATCAGCTGTGGTTACCATCGGCAAAATAGAAGGTGGAACTGCTCATAATATCATCCCTGAAAAAGTACGGATGTATGGAACCGTACGAACTTTCAGCAATGACACTAAAGATATGATCGAGAAGAGACTTCATGCTCTGTTAAAAGGAATTACTGAAGCTCATGGAGGAGGTTATTCATTGGATTATCGCAGGGGTTACCCCGCTGTTATAAATTCTGAAACTGAGACCATGAATGTTCTTGAAACAACACAGGAATTATTCGGAAATGAAGCTGCAATTGAAGTTGAACGACCCAGTATGGCGGGAGAAGATTTTGGATTTTACCAAGAGATTTTTCCGGGAGCATTCTTTTTTGTCGGAAGTGGAAGTGAAGAGTCGGAGTCTACTTACGTTTGGCATCACCCTAAATATAATGTGGATGATCGATTCTTTTTAACTGCAGCTCCGTTAATGGCGGCATTGGTGTTGAAAAAATAATCATGCCTGAACCTAAAAGATCTTACTGGGAAGAAGAACTCTATAATCAGAAACATGATCTGATAGTAGGAGGTGCCGGATTAACCGGACTTTCTTCCGCCTATTTTTTTAAGAAAAAAAATCCTGATGCAAGAGTATTAGTAATTGATCGGGGATTTTATCCCATTGGAGCAAGCACCCGAAATGCCGGGTTTGCCTGTATTGGTAGTGTTGGTGAACTGGTTTCAGATCTGGAACTAGAAACTGAAGAAGTTATAAAACAACGAATTCAGGATCGTTATAATGGATTACTTTTGCTGCGTGAAACTCTTGGAGATGAAAACATTAACTATGATTCCTGTGGCGGATGGGAAATATTCACAGATTCAGATGAATACGCAAGGTTAACAGACTACGTACCCCGATTGAACTCTATTATGGAAGAAATGATCGGTGAAAAAGAAGTTTTTGAAGCAGGGACTTATTTATCATTTCGCTCTTTTTACAATCGTGTGGAAGGGATGCTGCATCCCGGTAAGATGATCCGAACTTTATATGAAAAATGCATTCAGTCCGGAATAGAGTTCAGATGGAATACGAATATCAACCATATTGATACTAAAAAAAATCTTGTTTCCTCTCAATCTCAAATCCGCTTTCAGGCAGACAGATTGATCATCGCGACCAACGCATTTACAGATAAAATTTTTCCTCAAATCAATATAAAACCCGGTAGAGGTTATGTTTTTATTACCAAAGAAATAGACCAGCTAAAATGGAAAGGCACCTTTCATTACAATAAAGGATATGTCTATTTCAGAAATGTCGGCGATAACAGAATTCTGATAGGCGGAGGTCGAAACGTCAATCACGACGCCGAAACCACTTCTGAGTTTGGAGTAAATGAAGAGATCAAAAAATACCTTGTCAGCTTTGCCAATGATACTTTGGAATTACCCGAAGGCTGGAAAATAGAGCAAGAGTGGTCCGGAATTATGGGCTTTACCGAATCCAAATCATATATCTTAGAAAATATTGACAAGAACTGTGTACTTGCGGCCGGACTTAGCGGCATGGGCGTGGCTTTAGGAATGAACTTAGGTAAAAAAGCTTCTGAGTTGGTTTGAATTATATGTCATGTCGAACAAATGCGTAAAATCTAAAAAGCCTCCAACTACACTGACCTTTAGAATTATTGGCGAGCCAAGAACGCAATGGAATCGACGACTCCGAAGGAGCAATCATTACACTCTGGCTGATGCTTGAATATGCATCATACGAACGTAGACCTTTTGTAATGATTAGTCGATGTAATGGAGTTCGCGCCAATAATTCTAGTCGGGAGTTTTTGGTACTGGAGCCTGTGCTGAGGAAGCTCAGTAGCGGTACAAAAGTACATTAACAAAGAAACAGAATTCTCTTCACAGGCTTAACTTAGGTATTGGGGCACCTACTTTTGTCTTGATACAAAAGTAGCAAAAGATCAAGCCGAAGTATTTAAGACGGTTCACTGATCCTGCGCTGAATAATCCTAAAGGTCTTCGTTCATTCTAAGAAAGTTATTACACTCTTCACCGGAAAGGATTATTCCTGCTTCGCAGACGCATTCGGATCACGTTCTCATCTCCGTCTTAAATCCTAAGGGCGAGTTTTTCAGGAACGATCGCTTCTAAACTGTCACCAAATTACCTGATATTCACAGAAATGACAATCACTATTCTTCCAAAAACTCCTTATACAGTTCTACAAATTCGCTTAGCATCATAGCCGTTGCTCCCCAAAGAGGCACTTTATGTACATCCCAAAGTGGAATACTGTAGTCCAGATCGCGTAGCTTCCAATCTTCAACTTTTGAAAACTCTCCATTAACCAACTTTGAAATTGGAACAGAGAAGATCTCATCGACTTCATTCGGGTTTGCGCAAAATTCCTGTTCTTCTTTTATGAAACCAACTACAGGAGTAACCATATTTTCTGAATGATTTATAAAAAGAGGCGTTAAACGACCAACTGCTTCTACATTTTCCGGTTTTAAGCCTGTTTCTTCATGAGCTTCACGTAAAGCGGTTTCTTCTATACTTTCATCTCCCTCCTTTCCTCCACCGGGAAAACTTATTTGACCTCCGTGCTTTATCCCGGCTGTCCTTAAAGTGAACATTATTTCGGGTTCTTCCGTCCATGTTATTACAGGAACTAAAACGCTGCTGTTTCTGAAATTGTCGGAAGACGGTTTGTAAGTCATCTCATTCTTGCGCTCAATCTTTGGCGCCGGACGCATCAAATTCTGTGCGTTTTTTCCGGGTAAGTCTGAGATCAACCTTTGCTGCAAAAATTCTTGGAATTTGTTCATAATCAGAATGTAGGAAATTGAATATAAAGTTAAGCAGCAATTAACGGTTTTTAAAGAACGGTAACTGTCCGTACTTTCCATCTCTTGAAAATTGAACGTTCTCTAAAACAGCACATGACAAAAAAATATGATGTATATGGTATTGGCAATGCACTTGTTGATATCGATTTTGAAGTAAGCAGGGATTTCATCACTGACCATGAAATCAAAAAAGGCTTAATGACTTTAGTTGATGAAGAAACGCAAACCCGGCTTATCAGAGCTATCAATCCTGAAAAATCAAACAGGAAATCAGGTGGTTCGGCGGCTAATACCGTCATGGCTGTTTCACAGTTCGGAGGTAAAGCTTTCTATTCATGTAAAGTTGCTGATGATGAATTCGGCAAATTCTATTTAGAAGACCTGGCTGACGCCGGTATCTCAACCAATCTGGATGGCATGAATAGAGAAGAGGGAATCACCGGGAAATGTCTTGTTATGATTACCGATGACGCCGACAGAACCATGAATACTTTTCTTGGTATCACAACTTCGCTCTCAACTGACGAAGTAAGCGAAGAGGATATCAAACAATCGGAATACATTTATTTGGAAGGCTATTTGGTGGCTTCACCAACAGCATTTGAAGCCATGAAGCTCACCAAACAATTAGCCGAAAAACATGGTGTAAAAACCTCTATAACTTTATCTGATCCTTCAATTGTGGAAGGATTTAAAGGATTGTTTCATGAAGTTATTGGAAACTCTGTGGATTTGCTGTTTTGTAACGAAGAAGAAGCTCTCAAATTTACAGACAGTTCTAATATCAATGTTGCCAGAGAGGAACTAAAAAAAATCGCCAAACGCTTTGTGATCACTCAAGGTAAAAACGGTGCTATGATCTTTGACGGAGATACTTTTATTGATATCGAACCTTATGAAGTAAATGCTGTTGATACTAACGGGGCCGGTGATATGTTTGCTGGTGCTTTTTTATATGGGATCACCAATGGACACACTTATGCAGGATCAGGTAAATTAGCTAGTTTAGCTTCTTCCAAAATCGTATCTCAATACGGACCAAGATTAGATATGAAAGCAATCAAAGAAATTCAAAATCATACATTATGAGCGGAATTGAACTATTAGGTTGGGCAGGATTTGCCATTTTGATCGGGGCGTGGATACCACAAACCTGGCAAACCATCAAAATGGGTAAAACAGATATCAGTCTCGCTTTTATACTGATGTATGTATCCTCAAGTTTACTGCTTACCGTTTACTCTATCCTGACGGAAGATCTTATATTTACCGTTCTGAATGCGATGTTGACCGTAGGAAGTGCTATCAATCTTTACTACAAACTAAACCCCCGAAAAGAAGAGCTCTTGGATGGATAAACTGATTCTTGCTTCCAGAAATAAGAATAAGATCGAAGAGATGAAGCAGTTAGTTACTCATCTGGGAATTGATGTATTTTCTGCTCTCGACTTCCCCGATCTTGAAGAAGTAGAAGAAGATAAGCCAACGCTTGAAGGAAATGCTCTCAAAAAAGCTCGTTATGTAAATCAACAAACCGGAATTCCCGCTCTTTCTGACGATACGGGATTAGAGGTAGAAGCATTAGACGGAGCTCCCGGGGTTTTTTCTGCACGTTATGCAGGAGAAAATGCCACTTATCAAGACAATGTACTGAAGTTACTAGGAGCCTTGAATGGAAAGAAAAACAGGGCTGCACAATTCAGAACTGTTGTGGCTTTAGTTGATGGAGGGAAAGAGTGGACTTTTGAAGGAGTCTGTAAAGGGAAAATCATCAACGAGCAGATTGGTAAAAAAGGTTTCGGCTATGACCCGATTTTTATGCCTGATGATTTTGCTGAGACCTTTGCTCAAATGGATCCCAATATCAAAAACCTAATAAGTCATCGTGGAAAAGCCGTTCAGAAATTTGTGAAGTTTTTGGAATGAAAGGACCATTATTTAAAAGAAGTGCTATTCTCTCAATATCTGGATAAGTTCCATATTCAATATTAACATTTACAATCTCAAACGTGATTTCACAAAAAGACCAAGACCTCGCAACACTTATTCTTGAACACAGCACTCAACTTCAGAAAGGTGAGAATGTAATGGTTCAACTCATAGGCTTAAACGGAATTGATTTATTAAGAGCTTTGGTAGAGCAGATCCGTGATAAAGGTTCGCATCCTTTTGTACAGATCGAGGATACAGAAACGCAGCGTTTGTTAGTTGAGAAAGGCGATACCGATTTTTGGAAGAATCAAGCTTCTGTGGATCAACTTCCTCTTATGAAGCAGATGGATGTTTTTATCGGAATTCGTGCTTCTGAGAATATCTATGAGAATTCTCAGGCAAGTAAAGAAGCAAATAAAGCTTATTCAGAAAACTTCCTGAAGCCTGTTCATTTTGATGAAAGAGTGAACAATACCAAGTGGTGCATCATGCGCTATCCGTCTCCGGCTTTTGCGATGAATGCCAAACTTCCAACGCGTGAGTTCACTAAGTTTTATTATGATGCTTGTTTAGTTGATTATGCGAAGCTGAAATCAGCTATGGAACCGTTGGAAAAAAGATTACGCGCTACTGATGAAATTCATTTGAAAGGCGAAGGAACTGACATCAAGTTTTCGGTAAAAGGACAGAATTGGGTTCCGTGCTTTGGTGCTCATAACATTCCTGATGGAGAGATCTTCACTTCACCGATCCTGGATTCTGTAAATGGTCACATTACCTATGCTCCTTCGGTGTATCAGGGGAAACCGTTCGAATTTGTGAAGCTGGTTGTAGAAAACGGTGTGGTTGTGGATTTCGATTCATCCAACAATGATGCATTGAAAGATATTTTAGACACCGATGAAGGCGCTAGACGATTTGGGGAATTCAGCTTTGGAACCAATCCTGTGATCGAAAAGCCGATGTACGATATTCTGTTCGATGAAAAGATCTATGGCTCCAATCATCTTACACTTGGTAAAGATTATGAGATTGCACCAAACGGAAACTCCAGTAACATTCACTGGGATCTGGTTTGTATTGGTGCAGATGTATTTCTGGATGGAGAACTCATCCGAAAAGGAAGAAAGTATGTAACGGATGATTTGAAAGGGTTGAATCCGGAAGAGTTATTGAAGTAATTTAAAAGCCCGCTTAAAATGTATTTCAGGTTTGGTAGTAAAATAACTAAGCTTCTCCTCCCCCGGAGGGGATTGAGGGGTGGGTTTTTACGAATTAGTATTTAAATCCATGAAAAAAACCATTCTCATATATGGTCTTTCATTAGCAGTACTCGTTTTCTTGTTGGAGTATTTCGAGTATCGATATTTTGTGCATGAGCTTTCTACCGAAGTTTTCGTTTTCCTGATTGCAATTATCTTTACAGGACTTGGATTGTGGGTCGGGAAAAAGCTGACCAATCAAACTAAAATTGAACCTCCTCCTTTTGAGCAAAACGAAAAAGCCATCCGGTATTTAAAGATCAGTGAGCGGGAACTGGAAGTATTGGAATTGGTTGCTCAGGGATTATCCAATAAACAGATCTCCGACAAACTCTTTGTCTCTGTAAATACAACTAAAACCCATCTCTCCCACCTCTACGAAAAACTGGATGTAAAACGCAGAACTCAGGCAGTAGAAAAAGCGAAGTCATTGAAGCTTATTGAGTGATTTTGAGCTTAAAGTCATTCCGTCCGACAGCTGGCGGATCGGAATCTTTGTGAGGTTTCTAATCTTGGCTTTGCAGAGATAATAATCACAGCCCCACCATAAGATCCTGAAACAAGTTCAGGATGACAAGTCTTGGGTTGCTATAAATAAACTTTAAAAATAGACCCCGACATTTTAACAAATATCGGTCATCTCCATGCGAATGCCGGAGATCTGGATTCACCTAAAATCCTAAACTTTATATACAGTTTAGATTTTTAAGACTATTAATACAGAATGTCATTGATCTTTCTTTTTTCTAAATTTGTTCATGGATCTTCTACAAATAACATTTATCACAGCAACAATTCTATGTTCTTTAGTAGCCGGATTTCTGTTGGCTTTTTCTTTGGTCGTAATGCCTGGTATCAAAAACTTAGATGATCGTAATTTTTTGAAAGCCTTTCGGGGAATGGATCTCATCATCCAAAATAACAATCCGATCTTTATGATAGTTTGGGTGGGATCTGTTCTTTCAATTATTGCTTTGGTGATTCAGGGAGTACAAGTTTATGAGGGATATAAACTTTTAGCTGTACTAGCGATTACGATTTTCTACCTTTTAGGCGTTCAACTTCCTACCGCTTCTATAAATATCCCTCTCAATAACAGAGTTCAAAAACTAGATCTTGAAACTCTAGACGAAGTTTCTCTAAAAATAGAGCGAGATCATTTTGAGAGAAGATGGAATCGATCGAATATAATCCGAACTATTTTTGCGGTTTTAACTTCGATTTTGCTTGTTGTTTTTGATGCTTGAAATTAGAAAGCCTAATAAGGTCATTCCGAACTCGTTTCGGAATCTTTGCGAGGTTTCTAACCTTGTCTTTGCAGAGATAACAATCAAAGCAGGGCTTCGTAGAAATGACCTAGTCACTGGTTTAAAGTTGTAAATAAGATTCCAGATTGGTCTGGACCCACACTTTCTAACCACAGAGACCACAAAGAATAATTAAGCTTCTTCATCTCAAAACCTTTGTGCACTCTGTGTTTTATCCTTTCCTTGCTTTAGTGATTCCAAAGCTTATTCGGAATCTTTGTGAGGTTTCTAATCTTGTCTTTGCAGAGATAATAATCACAGCCCCATCATAAGATCCTGAAACAAGTTCAGGATGATGATAGATAGCTCACCCATTCCTACGAATTTTGCAAAATCATACTTTCGGGTGATTCCCGTTTTCTGTTAATTGCTTAATCTTTCGGTGTACATTAACATCAACAAAATAAATTTTATGAAGAAGATCGTTTTTATTTATGGAGTCATAGCAGGCATAATTAACCTTGCGGTTTCTTACCTGGTATTTGTAGTACTTGGAGATGCTTTCTCTCATTCCCAAAATGAAGTAATGGGATACTTGGTCATGATCGTGGCTTTATCCATAATATTTGTAGCAATAAAACAATACAGAGATAAAAATTTAGGTGGAGTAATTAAATTTAAAACTGCTTTTTTGGTCGGGCTTTATATTTCATTGATCGCAGGAACCATCTACGTTGCCAACTGGGAAATTTATATGCAAACAGCCGGAAGCGATGATTTTATTGAACAGTACCAATCATCAATGATCAATAATATGAAAGCAGATGGAGCCAGTGAAGAAGCAATTCAGGAACAGATGGAAAAAAATGAATACTATAAAGAAATGTATTCAAACACTTTCTTTAGAATTTTGATCACTTACTCGGAAATTTTACCGGTTGGACTAATCATTTCTTTACTGAGCGCTTTTCTTTTAAAGAATTCACAATTAGCTGCTTCAGAATAAAATTAATTAATCATTTACACCATGCAAAGCAAAGCATCCACACCTAACGAATACATCGCAGAGCTTCCCGAAGAACGGGTTTCAGCTATGAAAAAGCTCAGAAAAACCATTCAGGATAATCTTCCGGAGGGTTTTGAAGAAACGATGAGCTATGGAATGATCGGTTATGTGGTTCCACATTCCATTTATCCCGACGGTTATCATTGTTCTCCTGAATTACCACTTCCGTTCTTGAGCATTGCTTCGCAAAAGAATTTTATCGGATTGTACCATATGGGTATTTATTCCGATGAAAAACTACTGAATTGGTTTACTTCAGAATATCCCAATCATGTAAAAACGAAACTTGATATGGGAAAGATCTGTATCCGTTTCAAAAAACCGGATCAAATTCCGTATGACTTAATTGCGGAATTGGTGCAAAAGATGTCGGTTCAGGACTGGATCGATAAATATGAATCTGCAATCAAAAAATAACCTATATAAAATCTATTATGAGTACAGAATCAGTAAACCCAAACAACCACTCTCTTTCTCTTGCAGTGAAAGACATTCATGCCTCAAAAGCGTTTTACGAAAAGCTCGGATTTACTCCTGTTGAGGGAACCGGACCGATTGAGCATAATTGGATCATTATGGAAAACGGACATTCTAAAATTGGTCTGTTTCAGGGAATGTTTGATGAGAACATCATCACTTTTAATCCAACAGATGCACGATCGGAGTACAAGAAGCTTAAAGAAGATGATAACGTCAAATTCCTGATGGAATCGGAATCACTACAGGAAGAGAAAGGACCATGTCACTTTTGTATTGAAGATCCGGATGGGAATCAGATCTTGTTTGACCAGCATAATGAGTGAGGATGGCAAGACTACGTCACTCAGAGCGGAGCGAAGAGTCTGCACAAAAAGAAACAGTGTCTAAACCAATGAAGTACAGATTCATCACTGCGCCGTTCCGAACGTATTCGGAACAGGCTTGTTCTGAATGACTGAAAATTTAATACTCAAGTAAAAAAACAATGAAAAAAAGAGTGACAGGTATCGGTGGGGTTTTCTTAAAAGCAGAAGATCCTAAAGCAACAAACGAATGGTACGATAAGCATCTTGGTATCAAATCGGGACAATGGGGTGGAACGTTTATCTGGCGACACGCTGAAGACAAAGAAAAAATGGGCTACACCGCCTGGAGTATTTTCAAAAATGATACTACCTACACTAATCCCAGTAAAAAAGATGCGATGATCAACTACCGGGTGGATGATTTGGAAGCACTTCTCAAAATTCTAAAAGAAGAAGGAGTGGAAATAGTAGGAGAAATGCAGGTCGAAGAATATGGAAAATTCGGCTGGATCATGGACCCGAATGGTTATAAGATCGAACTCTGGGAACCCTTCGACGGGCCGTATGAAGAAATGCTGAATGAAGATGATGTAAATAAGATGAGCTAGATTTAGCTAATAGCTGTCAGCTAACAGCTATTAGCTTCTTCTCAAAAATATTTAAACACCGGATAGATCACATTCTTTTCATTTACTCCATTCTTCTCAAAGTACTCATCAAAGAAATTCCAGGTAACCAGTCCATCATCGGATTGTGGCTCCAACATATAAAAAATCAGATTGGTGAGCGGCTGAGCCATATCCACTAAAAAATCTCCTTCATTGGCCATTTTGGTAGATTCTTTAAAGTCGCCTTCAACTCTCGCCATATTGTGACCTTCAAACTGTCGCTGCGATTTTTCGAATTTTGAGATCTCAAAAACTTCTCCTTCGTATTCTTTTTGATTTTCGATCTCTGAGACTATCACTCCTTGCTTTTTCAAATGATCTGCAATTGCTTTCATTTCTTTTGGGATGATATACCCTCTTGGAATCGTACTTTCTACAGTTGCTTCAAACTTGCTGTAATTCTGCACATCAGGAACTTCAATGATCTCTCCTGACCTGATGTAGCTTGTATCACCTTCAGCTGTTATATATGGAATGTAGTTATAAGTTCGGAGCGTAAAAGTATCCTCAAGAGGAATCATACGGAACCGGACTCCCTTCTTTTTCTTACCTGCATTATCCAGAACATTTTGAATAGCAGACTGAGTTGCACTTTCATTGATCTGAGCTATTCGCTTTCCATTCTCATTTGTGTATTCCAAAATTTCCGTCACAAAAGCTTTGGTTGAGTTCATTCTTTGGTACAATCGCTCATGAGCAAATGCTTCACTTAAAATCCCGATCTTATTTCGTAATCCCATTTGATTGACTAAATATCTCGGATGATGATTGTACGTGTACAAAGCTTTTGGCGGCCATCCTTGTCTCAAGCTGTAACCACCGTATGGACCCAAATATACGCCGTACTCTTCTTTAACCTTTTGTGTAACCTCAGGTAGCATTTCGTTCCAGGTAAGCTCATACAGAGCTTTCTCTCCTGCAGAGTGATAACTCGGAGCCCAAGTCAACGAATATCCATGCCATGTACCATTGGTAGTATGAAGGTCCACGAATATTTCGGGATCCCATTTCAAAATTACATTCTGGATCATGGCGTTGGTTTCCAGTGCTTCCATTTTCATTCCGTCTCTGTTCAAATCCCAACCCTGACTGTTTGCACGAATTCCCGTTTTCTGTGGACTTCCTTCCTGGGACCTTCTCACCTGAACATCCATTTTATCATTGGAATCTGTGTTGTAGATCGGGGCAAAAACAATAATCTGATCTTTTAGTAAATACTTTTTATCACCAAGCAGAATTTCTCTCATCAGGATCTGAAGTATTTCTTTTCCTTCCACTTCTCCGGAATGGATATTCCCCTGTATGTACATTACCGGCTTTCCCGATTGCTCTGCTTCTTCAGGAGAACTCACTTTAGGATCTGCCATCACGACCACCGGAATATCTTTTCCTTCTAAACTCTTCCCCATGTATTCCAAATGCATCAGATCTGTTTTAGGTTGAAGTGCTTTAATGAAATTGATTACATCCGCATAAGTAGAAGTTTCCTGATAATCCGTTTTCTCAGGAGTGATGATCAATTCCGCAGGCCATTGGGCATACACAGAAGTTGATAAGATCGATAAGAGAGTAAATAGTAAAAGCTTTTTCATAACAAGTTTTTTTGTGCGGTTGATAATACCAAATTGAATTGACTTCTCATTAGTGCATTTCGAATTTTTACTTCCATTCGAGAGTTTATCCTGACTTCCCCAGTTCCTACTCACATTTTATTGTCGAAGTAGGTCGCCCCTCCTTTCAAAAGGAGGGGAATTTCTAAACATATTCAGCACTCAATCAACGAGTCCTTCCCCTTATTCAAGGGGAAGACAGATGGGGTCAAAATACTTCGACCTTAACAGGAGACTGCTTCGTCAGTTGCGTTCCTCGCAGATGGATATACATCAGCAGATGAAACCAACACGAAAATTATCCGTGTTATTATAGTCACTGTTATTTAAATGGGGAAATCATGAAAAACTCAAAAGCCTTCTTTTTTGCCGGATCAGCTCTGCTGTTCTTTTGGATCATCGGGGGATTTAGTCCTTATATAGGCTGGGAAGCCAGACTCTTTAAGATACTGTTAACAGCTATTCTTGGTTTTGTAGCCTGGAAACTCAAAAACTCTGAAAATCCGAAATACAAAAAAAGCGCTCTGATCATAGTTTTGCTACTGGCAACTGCTACTGCTTATGCGGAGCCGTATGTAAGCCATGCCGTATTCGGACATCACCATCATCATTTCTTTTGCGGGAAGTGATCTGATACGCATAATCAATATATTTTGGACTTTCATCTCCCCTTGAGGGGAGATGAAAGTCCAAACAGTTCCGACGCAGAGCATCGGAACTAGTTGAAAAAATCATTAAGATTTCTCTCATTTGGTCAAAATGACAGCATGATTAAGAAAACAGACATCGTATGTCTTATATCTTACATCTCATGTCTTAAATCTTAAATCTCAAACCTACCTAACTATCGTCTCTGTCCTCTTTGGTCCGGTAGAAATGATCGTAAACTTCACTCCCAGATACTTTTCAATATAATCGATGTATGATTTTGCAGCATCAGGAAGTTCGTCCCATTTCGTCATTCCTGAAATGTCTTTATCCCAACCCGGCATGGAAGTATAAACTGGTTCTACATTTTCGATCTCATCCAAGCACAGCGGGAATACTTTGGTTTCCTCTCCACCATTGATCTTGTATCCGGTACACACTTTGATCTCATCAAAGCCGTCCATTACATCCATCTTGGTAAGCGTAAGTTCGTTGATACCGTTAATTCTGCATGCATATTTCAAAGCAACCAGATCTAACCATCCACAGCGTCTTGGTCGGCCGGTAGTAGCGCCGAATTCATGACCTTTTTTACGAAGTTCTTCTCCTGTTTCTCCTAAAAGTTCAGTTGGGAAAGGGCCGTTTCCAACTCGAGTGCAATAGGCTTTAGTAATTCCCATTACATGCGTCAACGCCGTTGGTGGAACACCAGAACCCGTACAAGCACCGCCTGATGTTGGTGATGAAGAAGTTACATACGGATAGGTTCCGTGATCAACATCCAACAAACATCCTTGTGCACCTTCAAGCAAAATTGACTTGTTACTTTCTAAACCTTCGTGTAATAAATTGGTAGTATTACAGATATACGGAGACAAAATATTGATGGAGTCTTCCAACTCATTCACCAAATCATCAACAGATAGTGTTGGCTCCTGATACAGATTCTCCAGCGCAAAGTTTATATCTCTGATGTTCTGCTCAATTTTCTTTTTCAATACTTCTTTATCCAAAAGATCTACCATTCGGATTCCAACTCTGGAAACTTTGCTTACATAAGCCGGACCAATTCCACGTCCAGTTGTTCCGATGGCATCTCCGCCACGTCGTTTTTCTTTCAGTTGATCGAGAAGTTTATGGTAAGGCAGAATTACGTGCGCCGTTTGGCTAATAAAGAAGCGTCCTTCTAAACTGAATCCCATTTCCTGCACATCTTTGATCTCTTTGACCAAAGCGATAGGATCAATAACAACTCCATTTCCGATCACACAATCACCGGAACCGTTAAAAATTCCGGATGGGATCAGATGCAACACAAAGGTTTTATCATCAAATTTAAGCGTATGACCTGCATTTGCTCCGCCCTGATAGCGAACAATAAAATCCGCTTTATCGCTTAACAGATCTACGATCTTTCCTTTTCCTTCATCGCCCCACTGGGCACCAATTACTACTCTTACTGACATATCTTTTTAAAAAAACTATTAACAATAAAAAAGGGGTGTAGTTATCTACACCCCTTTCAGGTTCTATTTAGAAAACACTTTTCAACCTTCGTTGAATGATTCTGCTGCCTCTTCTACTGATTTGAAATGCTTGAAAACAGTGATCAATTTTGTCACAATTAGCAAACTTTCAATCTTATCAGTAGCATTGGCGATCCTGAGATCACCGCCGGCTTTGCGCATAGTTGTGAGCGCACCGATTAACATTCCAAGTCCGGATGAATTCATGAACTTTACTTTCCCCAGATCAACTACAATGTTGGTTTTTCCGGCATCAATTAGCTCATGAAGTTTTTCGTTCAGGCTAACCGCATCGGGTCCACCCATTACGTTACCTTTAAATTCGATAACCACGCTACTGTAGCGTTCTGATGTATTAAAGCTCATAATCCTATTTTTTAAAACTTATTATTTATTGGTTTTGGAGTCTAATTCTACTACCAAAGAGCTGGCAACAAATAAAGAACTATACGTACCAAGTACAATACCAATTAACAGTGCAAAAGAAAAACCTTTTAACACTTCGCCGCCAAAAATAAACAGCACAGCAACCACAAACAAGGTGGTAACCGAAGTGATAATAGTTCTACTTAGCGTATCATTCAAGCTTTTATTTACCATTGGAATAAATTCCATGCCTTTATGCACGATACTGTTCTCACGAATACGGTCAAAAACTACCACCGTATCGTTCAAAGAATAACCTACAATAGTTAAGAATGCTGCAATAATATTCTGATCGATCAGCAAGCTGAAGTTCACCACATCACTTAACAATGTGAATGCACCAAGCGTTATGATCACATCATGGAATAATGCTGCAACCGCTCCGGCCGAGAATGTCCACTTACGGAACCTGATCAGAATGTACACAAAAATTATTATCATAGAATAGATCACTGCTTGTAAACCACCTGATTTAAGATCCTCTGCAATTCTTGGTCCAACACTGTCAGTTTTCTCAGTTATTGCGTCGTTATCCGGGTAAAGCTGAGACATGGTAGAGCGAACTACGGTCTCTATCTCTTCGATTGTGTTTGTGTTATCTGTTCTGATCAACACCTCAGATTCGGATCCGAAAAGCTTCACTTCCGGAGTAGAACCCAACGGATCAGTTAAACTTGATCTGATCTCAGTTACATCTACAGCACTTTCAAACTTCAAGACTATTTCTTTACCGCCTTTAAAGTCGATTCCGTACTGTAATCCTTTCGTTAGAATAGCCCCGATGGAAATCGCAAGCAATATCCCGGAGATCACGTAAGCTATTTTTCGTTTACTAACGAAGTCAAAATTTGGTGTTTCAAACCATCTCATAATTATATCCTTTTTACTCTTTTAAATTTCTTTGTTGATTAACCGAAGTTTACTACGTCTGATTTAGCGCGTGTCAAATAGTCTACCACTACACGAGTAATGATAATTGCACTAAATAATGAACAACAAATACCTGCAAGCAGTGTTACAGCGAATCCTTTGATCGGACCAACTCCGAAACTCAAAAGAACCAATGCTACAAAACCCGTAGTTATGTTGGCATCAAAAATTGCGCTCATCGCGTTTGAGTAACCTGCTGAAATTGCAGCTTTGATGGTTTTTCCGGTGCGTTGCTCTTCACGAATACGATCAAAGATCAGTACGTTTGCATCTACCGCCATACCAATGGTCAGAACGATACCTGCCATTCCCGGAAGTGTTAACGTGGCTTTGAAGCCGGCTAAAATCCCCAAAATGAACACGATATTCAGCAATAATGCCAAATCAGCAACTGCACCACCTGTTCGATAATACACGATCATAAAAATTGCCACGATCGACAAACCAATTAATACAGAATTTAAACTCGCATCAATAGAAGCCTGACCAAGTGAAGCACCGACAGTACGTTCTTCAACAATTTCCAAAGGAGCAGGAAGTGCACCTGAAAGCAGAATGTTTACTAAGTCATCCGCTTCGCCTACATTTTCAACTCCGGTAATGGATGAACGACCGTTATTTATCTTAGAAATCACGTTTGGATAGGTATATATAAAACCGTCCAGTACAATAGCTACTGGCTTACCAATATTGGCTCCTGTAATTCTTGCCCAGTCTCTGGCTCCCTCTGCATTCATTGTCATTGAAACTTCCGGAACGTTGGTTGCCGGGTCAAACTGTACGCTTGCTTCTTCAATAACATCTCCAGTCATTTCAATATCTGTTTTTACTCCATAAAGAGAAAAAACTTCTGCTCCACCCTGTGTATATGGCTGTGTATTTGCACTCCACATAATGGTAGTATTTCTTGGAAGCATGCGATCTACTTCAGGATCGTTTAGTAATGCATTTACTTCTGCGGTGTCTTGTTCTTCAGCATATCCGAGAACATATGGACTTCCCTGACTTGGAATAAGAACTTCCAGCAGAGCATTTGGCTGAATTGTATCTAAGCTATCTCCTTCTTCTCCTGCAGCTTTCTCATCGAAATAATCATACACCTGATTGATGAAAGAACTGAAATCGTTTGCGTTGGCTGCTAATCTGAATTCCAGACGTGCAGTTCCCTTCAGAAGGTTACGAACTCGCTCTTTATCATCTACGCCCGGAAGCTCAACTACGATTCTATCTGTTCCCTGCTTTACGATAGATGGCTCAGTTACACCAAATCTATCCACACGTGTCCGGATAATTTCGATAGCTCTGTCGAGTGCTTCTGTTCTTTGTGCTTTAAGAAATGTTACGATCTCATCGTTAGATGAACGTCGGGTTATTTCCGCAGCGTCGTTTCTGAAATAACGGCTTAAGCGAGCACCTTCATTCTCTGTGGAGAAAGCAGCCGCCATTTCATCGATGAAATCTGAGTCATTGGCCAAAGCTGTTGTTCTGGCATCCGCTACTATTTGTTCAAGAGCATCGTCTTTATTTTCGCCGGCCAATTCAAGTATTAGCTGAGGTGTTCCTACTTCAAGCATAACGTACATTCCACCTTGCAGATCAAGACCAAGGTTTAAAGTTCGTTCTTTAATGCTTGCTAATTTTTCTCTGTTCTCATCTACATATTGAGCACTGTCAGATGGAGAAAGTTCACTTATTTGTTTCTGTTCCAGATTATACTGGAGAGTTGGAAATAGGTACCATAATGTCAAAGCCAAAAAGGCGAATATGAGACCGATTTTAAATCCGTTTCCTTGCATAAGATTAGATTTTAGATTGTTTGTAATTAGATATTAGATTTAAGACATAAGAATTGAGATAAATCATCTACTCTTAGTCTAAATAGAACTCAAAATTTGAACTCTGTAATTTGTTTTTTTGAATGTTGGAATTGGGTATTGGATATTTACCCGAAGGGTACTAAGGTGCGTTTATCGCTACCCCTGATAAGAAAGGTGTGTAAGCAGTGTTTTGTGAAAATGTGTTCCATCCGGCTTCAATATTAACCAGATTGTTCATACAGGATTCTGAAACAGAGTTTGAAGCCTTTTTCAGAGAGGCGACTTCTTTTTGAGAAACAGCATTTGGTTTAACATTCTCAACTACAACTGCTTTGCCCATACCATTGGAAGAGCTCTGATAAGCATTCCACTCATCAATGATAACCTCCAAAACATCCGAATCATCTGATTTACCAAATGGCAGTTCAAAATCCTCACTGTTTTTTGATACGATCTCTGAAGCTTTCCTTATCACTGAATCCAGTTCGTCTGCGTCATCAGCTAAATTTGAAATAAGCTTTCTGATCTCGGCATTCTCTTCCGATTTTACTTTAGCATCTAACCATGAAGTAAATTCTGAATGAGTTTTATTTTCCTGAATAGGAGCAACAAAATGAAGCGCAAATCCAAGTAGTATTACTACCAGACTGTATGTTTTAGTGATATGTGTTCTGAAAATTTTCACAGAGTGTAATATATATACAATGAAAGGCTTTAATCAATATTTTTCTTGAAAAACAAAAGCCTCCCTGAGTTTTATTCAAGGAGCCTTTTTGTAGTTTATATTAACTATATCACTTTATGAGTGTCATCTTTCTTATTAAAACTTTCCCTTCGGCTTGTAGCCTGTAGATATATATACCACTGGCTAAATTGCTTGCATCAAAGCTTACAACATGTTCGCCTGCGCTCTTTCTATCATTAACAAGTTCCTGCACCAAACGCCCTGTAACATTGTACACTCTTATATTTACCGGACCAGCATTTCTAAGTGTATAATTTATAGTAGTACTTGGATTAAAAGGATTCGGATAGTTTTGAGCTAACTCTGTTTTTAAAGGAATAGCTTGTTCGGTTTCATTCGAAACGGTACTCAGTGTCACATCAAATTGTTTTTCTTGCGAAAACAT
This sequence comes from Balneola sp., assembly GCA_965215865.1. GTDB lineage: Bacteria > Bacteroidota > Rhodothermia > Balneolales > Balneolaceae > Balneola. The sequence continues at coordinate 692,716 of OZ244125.1, read as the reverse complement.
TGATCCCATAAACCCATTATCAACTGCCTGAACCTGCCAATAATATGTACCGTTTGGTAAACCTCTTAAAGATAATGAAGTTTTGTAGCCTGCATTTCCATTTGCCTGAGTTCTTAACTTTCCTGTGCTAAGATCTGCATTCACTGAAAGCACATCAGAAGCTCCGGGACTTGTACCAATTCGAACGTTATATGTTAAGGATTTAGTTGGAGTTTGCGCATCTAAAGAGGCGTTCCAAATCAAGTTCACAGTATCCTGAGCAGTGGCAAACATTAAACCTTCCGGCACAGATGGTGCAGTATTTTTAATGGAAGTGTTATTTGAAAGGACTTTTGAGCTGGCTCCTGATATAACTATATCCAAGTCACCGTCGCCATCATAATCTACCCATGTTACTGAGCCTGCGCCTGATACATTCAGTTTTTCTTCGTTGATATCGCCACGGTTGTTATTAAATATAGTTGCTTCACCTTCAGCGCTGATCAACACATCAGGATCACCATCATTGTCATAATCGCCAACAACAGCCCGGCTTTTCGAAAGTCCGCCAACCTTTCTTTTATCCGACTGGTTTGAGTTGGTTGAATAAAACAGATCGAACCCTGCTCCTGTATTTTCATAGAAACCGGTAAACAAATTTGTTCCAGCTGCATCAGTATAACCCGTAATCAGAACATCCTGATCCGTATCTAAGTCAAAGTCGGTGAATGCTACTGTACCGTTTATGACACCCTGAAAAACGGATTCAGACGCTACAAAAGAGTCATTCCCTAAGTTCATATATAAGATAGCATCAATATTTCCGTCAGAATCGGCTCCTGTGATAAATAGATCAGGTTTTCCGTCAGCATTAGCATCTCCCCAACTTGCAGCGGGCATACTAAAACCTGCGAAGCCAAAGGCAACAGGCTCAAATATGCCGGAACCCATATTTTTAATAAGCGAAGCCTGAGGGTTCCCATCAACGCTCCCTGCAGCAAGAAAGTCTATATCGCCATCACTGTCGTAATCAGCAGGGGAAACTATTCCATCCTCGAATCCGGGTAAAGAAAATCCGGAGTCCGTAAATGTTCCTTCGTTATTCAGATACACTTTAGTAACCGGACCAGTAGCTGACTCACCTGAGAGTACCAAGTCAACATACCCGTTTTGATCAATATCGAACCAAAATACGGTGCTATTGGCAACTCCTTCAAATGTTTGATCTGAATTTGTAAGCTCTCCTGTGCCGTCATTTGTTAGTAAAAGTGTTTGCGGATCTTCATCATCACCTTCCTGACCGGTGATCAATAGATCTAAATCTCCATCATTATCAATATCAGCCCAGGAAGAGATCCCGTTTATCAAATTCGGAAGTGTTGTTTCTTCCTCCTCGTATGTAGAAGTTGGAATAGCTGTTATCTTTTCAGGGAAACTACTTTCCTGTCCGAATCTGTTTACAGCAATTACATAGAATTGATATGTTTGATTATTTTCTAATCCGCTGATCACGAGACTTGTATTATTGTATCCATACAAAGTATCGTTTGCAAAAACACCGAATCCATCTAGTCCTGAATACACATAGTAATAATCAAAGTAAGCACTGTCGTTTGCTGCCCAACTTAATTGAACGGCTCTGTCACCTGCTGTTGCAACTACATCTTTAGGTTGATCAGGAACCGGTTTTGGGAAATTAGTTAGTGTGTTGGACAACTCACTTTCCTGCAGATCCGCATTAACTACTGTTACTGCAAATGAATAATCCTGAAGTGCCGTCAAATCATTTACCGTTTTTGCAGTATCCTGCGTGAACAGACTTCCTGTACGAGTTGAATCAACTAACATCAATTCTCCATCTTCAGTACTCATATATATACGATATCTAAGGAAGTTTTCGCTATTACTTTGTGTCCAAAGAGGCATCAAGCTGTTTGCCCGGAAACCATCCCTGACCTCAAGTAAGGTCACAGCATCAGGAGCAGGAATTTCAACTGCGGAAGAACTGAATACTACAGATTCAAGTTCATCAACAGAGGCGGTAACTTCGTATTCGCCTAATTTGTCTCCGAGTGTAAGTATAACTCTGGCTTGCCCTTCTGAATTTGTAATTACCGAGTTCGCACTTAGCCCCCAACTCATTGCTGCTTCCGGAAGCTTAGTTACAGCAAAGTTTACTGTTATACCTTCTACAGGAGTTTCATTTTCATCCACTACTTGCACCATTAGTGGTTGAGCCAGTGCTTTTTCAGGATTTCCGATCTGCTCATCTCCGGAAATTTTTAATAATGCACTTGGGATCAACGGTTCTACTTCCTCAAATTGATTTGAGCCACTAGGTTGGTACTTATATGTGAATGAAAAGCTGGTACCGAATGCTTCGGGTACTTCTGTGATTTCCATGGCTGCATAATGTCCTTCACTGGTATAAACTCCCCAAAGCTGACCAACAGATATTGGCTGCCCACCTGTACCGTTTGAGAAGTCCCACGTAGTTCCGATCCAAGGTTCTTCGTTTGTCCAAGATGGAATTGCCGAAACACTTTCTAGATTTTCTCCAGAAAGAAGAATAATCCGGTTTCCTGAAATAGATGGAGCTCCTTCTCTCCCAAAGTTTACACCTTCATTACTTGTTCCTCTGAAATCAGCAACAAATCCACCATTTTCTTCTTGATTTGACACCGATTGAGTAGAGAAATCGAAAAACTGCCACGCTCCTTCATCTTTGATAATAGTTGCTGTACCCACTACTACATCTCCCACAACTTCAGGAGTTGCACTAACTGGTCCGGCTCCAAGCTCACTTTCATTCCCAAACGCATCTACACTGAATACACGGTAAAAATAGGTCTCCCCCGGGGTTACATTATCGTCTGTTGACACATTACCGGAAATGGTCGCTAGCAATGATGCACTCGCAGGATTATCATCATTCAATGCTCTGTAAATGTTGTATTCTTTAGCTCCCTCAGCAACATCCCACATCAAATCTATTACTCCTGATAGGGCATTAGCAGTAAAATTCATTGGCGCTTTTACCAGCTCTCCTGAAATTGTAAATACGACTGAATCAACGGCAGGATAATTGGCCAGATATGCGTTGATCAAATAATCACCTTGTTTATCACCTAATGAATAATCCATGTATGCACGATTATTAAATGTTGTAGCCTGATTTACATTTATTCCATCCGGTGTAAAAAAGCTGCCTGAAACTGCTCCATCTGGAATAGTCTCTTCTTCGAATGTTACCGTGATGCCATTCATTGGTTCGCCGATATCATCGATCACAACAACCTCTAAAGAAGTTGCAATGGTATCTCCCAATACCGTTACCTGATTTTGTCCACCCGTGATCACAAGTGTAGTTGGCTGCGGTCCGGTCACTTCTTCTTCTGCGGTTATTGTAAATTCCACAAACTTGGTATCATCTGAAGCTAAAGATGCTTTTATAGTATAAATACCTTCTTTGCCCCCTACAGTAACAGTTGCTTCTGCTAAACCTGAAGTATCGCTCACATCAGACGGAGTAACTGTTCCCTCTTCATTTACTCCTATCGGATCGTTAGTAATTTCAAAATTAACGGTCTCACCAATTACAACTGCTCCATCCTGATCAGTGATCAATACTACAATAGGATTTGCAGGTTGTGAACTTAGATCGGCTGTTTGATTATTCCCACTTTCAATTGCAATTGACAGAACCGGATCAGGAGCTTGAAATTCGGATTCTTCAAAAAACCGACTCCCATCCGGCTGATATTTGTAGTTGAAATCAAAAGAGCTCCCAAAATTACCTCCCGGTAATGCAGTTATTTCAATTGCAGCATAGTTTCCTTCTCTGGTATAAATTCCCCATAGTTGTCCTACAGCAATAGGCTGACCTCCTGTTCCATCTGAAAAGTCATATGAGACACTTACCCAAGGTGCTGCATCGGTTCTAGCAGGAACTGATTTGAGTGTATCTAAATTTCCAGTTCCTAAAAGCATAAATCTTCTACCTGTGGAAGAAAGAGATGTACTTCCCTCATTACCGAAATTGACTCCTTCATTGTTTACAAAGACAAAATCAGGTAAATAATCTCTGGCATCTTCAAGCTCACCTGATATCTCTCCAGACAGGTCAAAACCGTTTCCTGAATTACTGGTTGCAGAACCAACTAATTGGTCAGATGAATTCAAATTTGTTTCATCTAAAGTGGTACCACCTTCGCTCATATACTTGTATTTAAAAACAAAACTATCTCCAAAATTCCCTCCCGGCAAAGCATCTATTTGCATCACAGCGTACAAACCTTCACTAGTATAAACCACCCAAAGTTGTCCCGGTGAAATTGGCTGACCTTGGGTACCATTTGTAAAGTCCCAACTTGTATCGATCCAGGGTGCGGCATCCGTCCATGTTGGTACTGTTGTTACGGTATCGATATTTCCAGTTCCCAAAAGCAAAACTCTTTTTCCCGGAATTAATGACGAAAACTCCTTTCCAAAGTTTACTCCTTCGTTACTACTGCCCCAAAAATCGGGCGTGTAGGTTGCGGTGTCTTCAATTGAAAAAGCTTGTTGGCTTGTAAAATCATAGTACTGCCAGCTTCCCGAAATTTTGCTAAGTGTATCTACCCCGGCAACAACCTGAGCTTTTAGCTCTGTATGTGTGATCGCTGAAAGCAGCATTAAACCTGTAATTAAAAGTATGTTCTTCTTGAGTTTTTTATAGTAATGCTTCATAACAGTTTGTTTTAATTTAATAGTCACTCCTCCCTATTTAGGGTGCCACAATTAACCGTACATGTCATTTACAATACATACCCTGTTCGGGGTATTTTTCTAATTCTCAATTGATTATACCCTGAGTCGGGTATTTCTACACTTCTGATCTACAAGCATCTTTCTATATCAATTTTAACCACTTCGCAAAAATTTACTGCGAGGTATACTTTCAGGAGTACAATATGAAAATCTTAAAATACCTATCAGTTCTGATACTGTTTACCGGATATCTTAAAATTGAAGTAAGTGCCCAATCAACAGCAGATCTTTACAATGACGGAAAATATGACCAGGCAGCTGTCAGATATGAACGAGCAGCGGCAGACGATCCCGAATACTACCTATGGGCTGCAAAAAGTTATGTTGCTCTAAAAAATTGGAATAAAGCAATTGAAATGTATGAAGCTTATCGTGATGGTTTTAAATCAGCAAATAAAGCCCAGGTAAATGAACTCATTTCTATTCTTCGCAAACCGATAGAAGATATTAAAGTAGAAAACCTTGGTGATGGGATAAATTCTCAATACGGAGAAAGCAGTCCGCGAATCAGTGCTGACGGCAACAGGCTTTATTTTTTCTCAAGCGACCGCCCCGGAGGACGAGGTGGAGAAGACGTTTGGGTTTCTAATCGTGGAGCAAATGGTGAATGGCAACGACCTTCGTTGATGCCTTCTCCAATAACTACAACCGGAAATGAAGCTCCGGAGATTATCAGCAATGATGGAAATATGATGATTCTTTTTGGTAACTACGACGGCTATTTCGGTGGTGGCGATTTATTTTACAGCTACAATCAAGGTAACCGCTGGACAACACCTTGTAATATGGGCGGCGGAATTAATTCCAAATACTTTGAAGCCGATGTAACTATCTCGCCAGATGGAAAAACTCTTTTATTTACCTCAGAAGAAAATCGAATTGGCCGCGGGAGTGGCGATCACTACGACATCTATATAAGCCAACTTAGAAATGGTGCATGGACAACCCCAAAAAAACTTCCTTCGAGTATTAACCTGCAAAAAAGTAATCAACGCGGAGCATATTTGAGCTCTGACGGACGGACATTATATTTTTCTTCTACAGGTCATGCGAGCTTTGGAGGATATGATTTATTCATAACCCGTAGAATTGGTGATGGTTGGGATAATTGGACCACACCCGAAAACATGGGTAAAGAAGTTAACACTGTACTAAATGACCTATACATTTCTGTGCCGTCATCTGGCTCTTATCTTTATTTTAACCGAAATACAACTGGAAACAACAACGATGGCTATGGAGAAAGTGATTTGTTCAGAATGCCAATCCCTCAGGAATTCCGTCCTGAACCTGTAGTTAATATTTCAGGTGTTATTACAAATCAAGATAATGAACCCATAAAAGCTACACTTTTCTGGAGCGATATTGACACTAACGAACAGTTAGGATACATCACTAGCGAAGCTACAAACGGAGAATATTTGGTTACTCTACCGTACGGAAAAAGATACTTGATTACTGCAAATCAAAAAGGCTATCTCTTCCAAACCCAAGTACTTGATTTGAGAGAAGGTGCAGATTCTGAAGACGGATCTTCGGAAGTTAAAAAAGACCTCCAGTTAAATGAAGCTACAGAAGGTGCCCGCATCGTACTACGCAATATTTACTTTGATACCGGTAGTGCAAACCTCCGAGATGAAAGCCAGGAAGAATTGAATCGATTGTTCGATATTATGGAGAAATCCGGTTTAGTAATCGAAATTGGTGGGCATACCGATAATGTAGGAAGAGAAGACTCCAACGAACGTCTGAGCCAATCTCGTGCTGAAGCAGTTCGTACCTATGTAATTGATCGTGGAATCGCTGAAGAACGTATTCAAGCGAAAGGATATGGAGAATCAGAACCAATTGCCGATAACGAAACAGAAGAAGGACGACAAGAAAACCGTCGTGTAGAAATAAAAGTGCTTAGTAATAATTACCAACGTGAAGGAACAGGTGACGTCTTGGATGATGGAAATATCGACCTTAGCCAATCCGAAGAGGAGGAAGTGATCCAGGAAAATCTGTATCAATTATATAGATATGCTGCATTCCGTGGAGGAATACCAGCCAGATCGGCGTGTTATGGTGACATTCCGGGAAATGTAAGAGTAACAACAGGCAACAATTCACCTTCTTCTATTGCTGCTGCTGACAATGCTTTTACCGGTAGTAGCATTGGTTTTATTACCCATTCCGGTAAAGGTGCACATGGCTATCCTGAAGTTAGTGGCGCTGGTGCAGCTTTCTTTAATGGCGATGAAAACGGAGAAAGAAATTTCTGGGGATATTTCCTCGGTGGTGCCATTGGTGGAGGAATAGAATGGAATAAATATAAAGACTTATCTGAGCTAACCAGCCTGCCTCTTTCTTTTGATTATGGATTAAGTGCATATCTTGTTTTTAATAAGGAAGAAAACACCATTGACACCGGAGGCGGTAATACAGCAACTCAAACCATTTACAGATCGGGGCTTGGCGTTCCATTGATGGCCAGAGTCAGATACAACCTTGTAGTTTCTGATATCAAAATTTCACCTTATGCTTCTTACTACTATAACCTTCTGAGTTTAGTGGATTTTGAACCTAATACTGAAACAGACAGTAATGGAAACATTACAACAGGTATGGCTCAGGCACAAAACTGGCTGGAGCTTGGTGCACGCGCCCGTTTCAAATTTATAACCGGCGGACTTACTCTACAAAGCAGTGATGCAGGCACCGGCATCATGTTGAGAGCAGGGTTAGCATTCTAAACTCAAAAAACTAAAGTGACCTTAGAGTCACTCCTGAATAGGTCACAGATTAGTAGTCTGTGGCCTTTTTTTATTTCAGAACTTCTCTTAGAATCTTCGTTTTCAGGCTGAGGATTGATGAGCTATTTTAGTTCATCACTATCTATTTTAAACCCAGCTCGGGGCTTTAAAGTTAATCTTTTGATATCTATAAGACTTGGGAATACCAACTTAAGCTAAGTCTGTATTTAATACTTTAGCTAGCCAGTCTGATTAATCTGTTTTATTATTTACTTGATCAGTTTTGATCATGCTCAAAAATAATAACTGTTTTCTGAAAAGCCTTAAAAAGGGAATAAAACAATCGGATTTACAAAATCCAATTTCCCGTTTATCAGGAAACTAATCCTTTGGAAATGGCAAATCTTACAGCGGACGCTCTAGAGTGGACGTGCAATTTTTTGTAGATATTTTTGATATGAGTTCTAACCGTATGATGACTGATAAAAAGTTTTTCACCAATTTGGTGTTCAGTTAAGTCTTCAACAATGCCTTTCAGAATATCTATTTCTCTATCTGTTAATGAGAATTCTTGTTGTGTTTCCTTAGCCTTTTCTTCTCTAGATTGAGTAGACTTTTTTACAAAATTCATCACCTTTGAAGCTATTAGTGGAGATAATGCAGCCTTTCCATCCGCAAGTTCGTGAATAGCATTTACATACTTCTGAATAGGATCGTCTTTTAATAAATAACCGGAAGCGCCAACCTGAATAGATTTGAATATTTTCTCGTCATTTTCAAACACCGTCTGAATCAAAATATCGATCTCCGGATAGTGCTGTTTAATTATAGCAGTTAACTCTATTCCCGATTTTCCGGGCATTTCGATATCCATTAATATCACTTTAGGCAAATCAGCAGGAGAAAGTTTCTCCAGATACTCCATTGCCTGCTTATCTCCTGAGGCTGTGAAAAGGATTTCAATATCATCAAAAAAAGAAAGTCTTTGTATAAGACGATCGATGATCTTCTGCTGGTCTTCAACTATGGCTATTTTTATACTCATATTTTAAGAAACTAAAAACCACCAGAAAACAGAATACCCTTATCAGGGTATTTTTACCTCGAAAGACATTTCAATTTCAACTCCCGAAGCTCCTTCAGATTTTATTTGAAATTTGGCATCCATTTCCTCTGCTCGGTGGGACATATTTTTTATTCCATTCCCTTTATTGATCGCTTGATCAAGATCCATTCCCATACCATCATCAACTAAACTAACGTAGAGTTTTTGGTTTTCTAATCTAAAAGAAATGATAAACTCGCTAGCCTTTGCATACTTTCTGGAATTATTTAAAGCTTCCTGAATTATGCGGGTAAGGTTCATCGATTGTCCGGGTTCTAGTACACACCCATTATCAATAGAGGATTTTAGCTTTATTTCTAAGCCATTTAAATAACGCTTTTGGCGATTTAAATACCCATTTAGGTGTTCAACAAAAGCTCCAAACTCAACCATCTCCTTATCAAGCAACCAAATAGTTTCTCGCAAATCAGTCATCGCACTTCTCGCGTCACTATCCAGATTTTCTAATAATGAAAGAGCTTCGTCTTGTTGGTTCTTTTTTACATGAAGATTACTTATCTCGATTCCGGTTATCAGATTAGTGATTTGTGAACCCACATTATCGTGTAACTCTCTGGATATTCTTTCTCTTTCTTTCTGTATTTTTTGTTGAGTTTCCAACTCCCTGTTTAGCTTTTGAAGCTTCATATTCGAACGAATTTGAACACCTCCTGCGCCAATAGCTATAAAGCCCAGCAAGCCTAGCGACATAAACCACCAGGTTTTGTAAAAAGGAGGAAGAACTGTAAAACTTATACTTGCTGTTCGATCACTCCATTGTCCATCGGGACCAATAGCCGAAACTATAAATGTATAATCTCCATCCGGCAAATAATCATAGTAAGTAGTTTTTCGATCTTCTACGTTTACCCAATTTTCATCAATACCAACTAACTGTACCCTGAAATCAGTTTTATTGGGAGCTAAAAAATTAATTGCTGAGTATGAAATAGCAAGCTTTTTATCATCTGGTTTTAATTTAAAAGAGCTTTGTGTTTCTATGATCTTTTCGTCAATTATTATTTCATCTATGTAGGGTTGAAATGTAGATACATCAAAATTACTTTTTTCAGGATTTACTGCCGATACTCCGTCAATAGATGCAAACAAAAGAGTTCCATCTTCTAGTTTTTCTACAGTAGAATTATTAGCTGCCTGAAGGTTGTCAGATATTAGCCCGTCTTCCTTATTAAAATAATGATAAGGTAAGATGGATAAGCTTCCATTTTGATATTGGTTTAGATCGGATAATGATACTTTTGTAATGCCATTTCCGGTTGCAAGCCACATCGTATTCGAATTATCTTCCATAATTCCTGCATAGTTAGCGGATGGCAAACCATCTTTTGGACTAAACGTGAATAAACTATCTCCTACTACTTTGCTTAAACCGTAATTGAATGTTCCTATCCAAATATCATTATTTGAGTCTTCGTAAATACTCAAAACCTGATCCGACCTAAGGCCTTTTTCGGTATCGAATATTGTTGAACTACCGTCTTTAAATCGAACAGCTCCTCCTCCATAAGAGCCATACCAAATACTACCATCATTTGCTGTAATTAGCGTTATACAAAATGGGTTTGGAATTTCTTCAGCGGTTGAATACGTGCGAATCAACTTATTCTCAGAGTCAAATACACTTATTCCCTTGTTACTTCCAACCCAAAGATTTCCACTTTTATCAAATGTTAGCCCTCTCACATAATCATCCAAAAGTCCATTTTGGGTAGTGAATTTTTTAACAAAACTGTTTCCTTCTATTTTAAAAACTCCAGAACCCTGAGTTCCCACCCATAAGTTACCATCACTATCCAATGTGCCAGATTGAGCGTACCCGTTTGTTGCTTGTGGGGGATTCTCTAATGTTGACCAGTTTCCATCCTCATAAACTCTATATCCTTTTCCATAGGTACCTAACCATATTCTTCCCTCACCATCTTGGTTTAATGTGACTGCTTCCTCTTCAAAAGCATCTTTCCCATTTAAAGAAAGTGTGCGGAAGAATTTTGGAACTAAAACGGATAACCCATCTTCTGTTCCTATCAATATCAATCCATCCGAATTAATTTCAATAGTATTTATTTCATCAGAGATCAAACCTTCACTCTTTGAAATAGTTTCTTTTACTTCTTTATTGAATCGTATTACACCACCCCCTAAAGTTGCAATAAAAACATCGCCATTTACACCTTCTTCTATATCTTGAACTAAAAGATTTGATAACCCCTCTTTTGTATGTAAATACTTAGTGGGTTTTTGATCTTTAAAAATCACAATCCCCTCTTTGTCAGTTCCTACCCAGACTTCTCCATTTTCCAAAGCCTTAATTGTCCGAACTCTATTATCCGGTAAGCCATTCTCTGTAGTAAAGTTTTTGAATATCCCTTCGTGTAAAACAGATACCCCGGTATTGGTTCCAATCCACAACCTGCCACCTTTATCCCTTTCCAATGTCCAAATCTCTTCTCCGACTAATCCATGTTCGGCTGTATAGGTTTGATATACAGAATCCTGATAAAATACTTTTAGTCCGTTTCCGTAAGTTCCAACGAATACTGAATCATTCTCTCCGACCAATACCGCTTTTGTTAATTCCCCGGTTTGGCTGACATAAGATTTTAAAGAATCGCCATTAAACTTATATAACCCTGCTCCGATAGAAGGAATCCAACTATTTCCTTTTGAGTCTTCATCCATATCATACAAAGTCCCACCATCACTTCCTTTATCGAAATCTTTGAAAGCCAGTCCGTCAAACCTTAATAATTCGCTATTGCTAACAATCCAATAAAAACCTTTTTTATCTTTCTGTATTTTATAAACCTGCTGCGAAAAAATACCATCATCAACACCATAATTTCTTATGGAGTATTTACTCCAAAATGATTCTTGAATTAATTTAGTTTGCCCCAAACTTGGAAAAGCAATAACCATAAACACACTTAGTGCGAGTAGCTTTTTATACCCCTTCATAAATCCCCGTAATTTTTTAATCAGCACAAAAAACGAAAAAGGTTCCGAAATTCAAAAGAAGTGAGAGTGAAAAAAAATTGAAGATTTATTTCTTACACTGCAACAGCCTTATTGAGTCTCTCAAACTCCTGCTTCAAAAATTGCCCAGTATGTGATTTTTCAACTTTAGCTATTTTATCCGGGGTTCCTTCGGCTATAATTTCTCCACCGCTTTTTCCGCCTTCCGGACCAAGATCTATAATCCAGTCTGCTGCTTTAATGAGATCAAGATTATGCTCGATTACCATAACGGTATTTCCTTTGTCTACTAACTTCTGGATAACATTCACTAACATTCGAACATCCTGAAAATGTAATCCTGTAGTTGGCTCATCCATCACATAAAGGGTATCTCCGGTGCCAATCTTGGAAAGCTCTCTTGCCAATTTTATACGTTGTGCCTCTCCGCCTGAAAGTGTAGTACTTGATTGACCAAGTGTTAGATAACCCAATCCAACTGAAGTGAGCGTTTTCAGAATTCTACTGATCGCCGGTTGTGCATCAAAAAATTCAGCAGACTCAGAAATTGGCATCTTCAACACATCAGAAATACTTTTTCCTTTATAGAAGATCTCCAGCGTTTCCCGGTTGTATCGTTTTCCGTTACAGGTTTCGCAGGTCACGTAAACATCAGGAAGGAAATTCATTTCGATCTTTCGAACTCCATCCCCTTGACAAGTTTCACATCTTCCGCCTTTTACGTTGAAAGAAAATCTTCCCTGATCGTATCCTCGAATCTTAGATTCCGGAAGCTCGGCGTACAATCTTCTGATATGATCAAACACCTTGGTGTACGTTCCCGGATTTGATCTTGGAGTTCTGCCGATCGGACTTTGATCTATAGAAATGATCTTGTCAATATTGTCCAGACCATCCACCGTATCATAAGGAAGGGGAACACTTTTGGATTTATAGAAATGATTGGAAAGAATCGGAACCAGCGTTTGATTGATCAATGAACTTTTCCCGCTACCACTTACTCCGGTTACGGAAATAAATTTCCCAAGTGGCACCTTCAAATCAACATTCTGCAGATTGTGTCCCCGAGCATTTTTTATGGTGATCTTTTTCTTATTGCCTTTTCTATACTTTTCCGGTAGCTCGATGATCTCTTCATCACGGAGAAACTTAGCAGTCATCGAGTCTTTGGCCAATTCATCCGGTGTTCCTGCAGAAACAATATGTCCGCCATTAACTCCTGCTCCCGGTCCCATATCAACTACAAAATCTGCATGTTCAATGGTTTCACGATCATGTTCCACAACTAATACACTGTTTCCCAGATCACGGAGCATTTCCAAAGATTTGATCAGCTTGATATTATCTCTTTGATGCAACCCGATACTAGGCTCATCCAGTATGTAGAGAACTCCTACAAGCTGCGTTCCGATCTGGGTTGCCAATCTGATACGTTGTGCTTCACCACCACTCAGTGTTTGTGCTTCCCTATCCAGATTTAAATAATCCAATCCCACATTAAGCAGGAAATCCAGTCGGTCTCTGATCTCTTTTAATACTTGACTTCCAATTAACTGCTGACGCTCGCTAAGTTTGATTCCATACAGCGTATCACGTATTCCGTCAATATCCATTTGTACCAGATCGTGAATATTATATCCATCTATTTTGTACGAAAGTGCTTCCTGGTTTAATCGTCCGCCCCCACATTTCGGACAAGTGATCTTACTCATGTATGCTTTAGCTTTGTCTCTTTGCTTCGGAGACTTACTGTTTTCATACTGATCAATGATCATTTTCCGTAACCCTTCGAACTTGTGCTTATAGGTTACATTACTGTCTTTGAATTCATAGCTGACGGAATACTTATGGTCTCCACCCCCATTCATCAACAGATCAAGATCTTCTTTGGAGTACTTTTTGAAAGGTGTTTCGAAATCTTTGTTGATGCTTTCCAGAACAGCTTTCAATTGTTTGAATACAAACACATCTCTGGGTGCCCCTAAATATCTGAGACCGCCATCTTCGATCGACTGTTCGTTATTCGGAACCAACAGCTCCCAACTGACATCATAAGTACTCCCCAACCCATCACAAGTCTGACAAGCACCATACGGTGAATTGAATGAAAATAGATTAGGAGCAGGATCTTCATAAGCGATTCCACTTTCTGCATCGAACAACTTCTGAGAAAATAACCGATCTTCAAACTCATCGCCCTTTTTAGTGGCAAGGATTACATTTCCGTCAGCCATTTCCAGTGCAAGACGGATACTCTCCGAAATTCTCTTTTCACTTTTAGGGCTGATTACAAACCGGTCGACAACCACTTCAATATTGTGAGTTTTGTATCGATCCAGCTTGAGGCCTTCCTCCAACTCAACCAACTCGCCATCAACACGTGCAGTTAGAAACCCTTGCTTGATCGTCTGCTCAAACAACTCTCTGTAATGCCCTTTTCTTCCACGCACAACGGGAGCTAAACAATAAACCTTGCTTCCTTCGGGCATATCCATCACTGAAGCTACAACCTGATCGGCAGATTGCTTTTCCATTTTATTTCCGGAAACATAAGAATATGGAATTCCGACTCGGGCGTAAAGCAATCGGAGAAAGTCGTAGATCTCTGTAACCGTACCTACTGTTGAGCGTGGATTTCGATTGGTGGTTTTCTGGTCGATGGAAATTACCGGAGAAAGTCCATCTATAAAATCTACTTCGGGACGTTCCATCATTCCCAAAAACTGACGAGCGTATGCAGAAAGTGATTCCAGAAATCTGCGCTGACCTTCAGCATAAATAGTGTCAAAGGCCAGGGAAGATTTTCCGGAGCCCGACAAACCCGTAATCACCACAAACTGATCCCGTGGAATGTCTATATCAAAATTTTTAAGATTATGCTCGCGCGCGCCTCTGACTATAATATTCTGCTGCAATGAACTCTACTTTTTAGGGTTTAAGCCAACTTGAAGTATACGAAACAGATTGCAGAGAACCTTCATTCAATTTTGTGAAGGTTAGTTTACATTTTCGAATTTCTGTCCCAGAGTTCTGTATTCACGCACAAACATTCTGTTTGGTACAAACCCTTCTTCATCTTCTGAATATTCAGGTTTTATCCTCTTCAAATTATACATAGGAACTGTACCCATATTTTTGACTTCAATATTTCCTCGGTTTTCACAGACAAAATATTCTTTCACTTCATTATAGGTGCTTTCAGAAATATTGATGTAATCCTGATCTGCACTTTGTTCCATACGCGATGCAAGATTAACTGCATCTCCCCAAATATCGTATGCGAAACGCTTTTTACCAATTACCCCCACTACAGCTGATCCTGTGTGAATTCCAATTCTTAAAGGAAATACCGGAATGGACTCATCTTTCTTTGCATGGAATTGACTCATGAATTTTTTCATTTTTAATGCCGTTAGCACAGTATCAATAGCATGAGTATTGTTAACTTCAGGAAGTCCGCCAACAGCCATATAACTGTCACCAATAGTTTTGATCTTTATCAGATTATTTTCTTCAGCTAACTCATCGTATTTATCAAAATAAAAAGAGAGGCTTTGGATCAATTCTTCAGGACTTAAGCTCGGAACAACTTTACTGAATCCATCAAAATCAGTAAACATGATAGTAACATTTTTAAAACGCTCTGGGGTAACTGTTCCGTAAGCCAATAAACTTTCAGCTATTTTATCCGGAAAAATATTTTGTAAGAGGTCAAGGTGCTCATTTTTAGACAGCTCTAATTCCTGATTTATTGCCTTTAGCTTTTGTTTTATAGTTTCAAGCTCCACATTCTGAGCAAGCGTATTTTTATATGTAGAAACCAATAAATTAATTAAGTGTTCTACATCCGCTTTTATTTCATATTCTTTGCCTTCTACTTCAACTTTAACATGTTCTCTTTCACTGATCTTTGAGGATGGTTGCTTTAACAGATCATCTACTTTTTTAAACAGTGTGTAATCATCATATGGCTTCGTAAGGTAGTTATCTGCTCCTGCAGAGATGCCTTTCATCAAAGAATCTGTCGTCACTAGCGAAGTAACCAGAATTACAGGGATATGGTTATACCTTTCATTTTCCTTTATACCTGAACATAATTGATAGCCATTCTTAACCGGCATCTCAACATCTGTAATAACCAGATCCGGACTCTCTTTCTCTACAAGCTCAAATGCATCTTCACCGTTTTGTGCTGTCAGCACTTCAAAGCCTCTGTGAATAAGCTTGTGCTTTATTAATGTAACCAGTGCAGGATGATCATCTACAACAAGTATTCTATATTTTGTTTCTATCATCAAGTAACAACCCTTATTGAACTAATTTTTTAGAATATATAGATAATTTTTTTTCGTTTGCGTTAGGGATTATTTAGAAAGCATTAGCTTAAAATTTCTTATACCTTTGATGTATAATAATTATTTCATGGAAAAGACAATCAAAAACACTTGGTCTCCAACCTCCTGGAAGGAGAAAACAGTAAAACAATTACCAACCTACAGCAATTCTGAGCTTCTGGAAGAGAATTATTCTCAACTAAAAGGACTTCCTCCATTGGTCACATCCTGGGAGATCGAAGCACTTAAAGCCAAACTTGCAGAAGTTTCTGCAGGTAAAAGCTTTTTACTTCAGGGAGGCGACTGTGCTGAAAGTTTCGATCTGGTAACTTCGCCTAAGATCGTAAATATGCTGAAGGTAATGCTGCAAATGAGCTTCATCCTGATCCATGAAATGGGTGTTCCGGTTCACCGAGTTGGTAGAATAGCCGGTCAATATGCCAAACCAAGATCAAATGATTTTGAGAATGTAAACGGAAAAGAAATTCACAGCTACCGTGGCGACCTTATCAATCGCTTTGAGGCAACTGAAGAAGCTCGTATGCCGGATTCTAACCGATTGATAGAAGGATATCATAAAGCAGGTTTAACTCTCAATTTTCTACGCGCTCTCGCTGATGAGGGCTTTGCTGATCTGCGTCACCCCGAACAATGGGAAATGGATTTCATGCTCAATAATGAGTATTACAAAGAGTATGAAGCCATGGTTGATTCCATCACCAAAGCCGTGCGTTTTATGGAGTCTATTTCACCAACCAGAGTGAATAATCTTCAAAAAGCTGATTTTTACACTTCTCATGAAGCTCTGAATTTGTATTACGATGCGGCACAAACCCGACAAGTACCTCGTAAAACCGGATTTTTTAATCTCAGTGCCCACATGGTTTGGTTAGGAAATCGTACCCGTGATCTGGATGGAGCACATGTGGAATATTTCCGCGGGATTCAGAATCCGATTGGCGTAAAAGTTGGACCTCCTTTCACTGTTGACGAAACATTACGATTGATCGAGACTTTAAATCCTACTCATGAAGCCGGAAAGATCGTGCTCATTGGGCGTTTTGGAAAAGACAAAATTGAAGATCAATTACCACCTTTGATCAGAGCTATCCGAAAAGAAGGGTTTCCTGTAGTTTGGAGTTCTGATCCAATGCATGGAAATACTTTCTCAACAGAAGATGCTGTCAAAACAAGAAACTTTGATCATATACTGGAAGAGATCAAATCTTCATTCGCGATCCATCGTGCCGAAGGCAGCTACTTAGGTGGTGTTCACCTCGAAATGACCGGCGATAATGTTACGGAATGTGTGGGCGGAGCGGAAGGATTGAATGAATCGGGCTTAGGTCATAATTACGAAACATTTTGTGATCCAAGACTGAATTATCAGCAAAGTCTGGAACTTGCATTCCTGATTGCCAAAGAATGGAAACAAAGCTATTTGTAGAATTAAAAATTAAAGATGAAAAATTAAAAATGTGACAACACATTTATTTTTCATCTTTAATCTTACATGTTTAATTCTTTATTCTTAATTCCTAAAGCGATATCTCCTTAACCGAACCAAGCAGCTTGCCCAGAAATTTGTTTCCGTACACTCTTTCTACGTGTTGAAGATCAGCAATGATCACCAGCAATTCTTTACTTCTGGAAAACGCTACATTCAGTAATCTTGGAACACTTAGTCCGTTTTTGGTTTCGTCAAAAGGACGAACAGAATAATGTCTTAAAGCTCCGTTCTGAAGTTCACCACTCATTACCGTATCAAAAATAATTACCTCTTTTTCTCTTCCCTGAAATGTGTGAATGGTTCCAACTTCCACATAACGATATCCTTCCTCTCTCAAATGATTGCGAACGGTGTACACACTGCTTCGGAATGGTACGATCACACCGATGCTGTCATCTGCATATTTCAGAGAAAGTTTTTTAACACTCTGTTCAATGAGCTTTAAATGAACTTCATTTGAAGGATTAAAACTTCTTCCCCCTTTTTCCTGCTCGATGTATGGACCGTATTTTGAAGAATCTACCAAGGCCACCGAATTTTTATTGGCACCCCGTTCCAGAATTTTTTCTCCGGATTTCAGTCTTCCGTCATAAAAGACCGAACTGATCACTCCGGCCAGATCGGATCTTAAACGATATTGAGTATCAAAGAAACAAGTAAAATCAGGATTTTCATCATGCCACAGAAACAGATCTTCCGTCGTTTCAGCCCCGGATACAAATGTGAAAATATCCTGCTCCAAAAAGGCTCTGGACTCCGGATCATTGGTAATCGCAATTGGAGGAAGTTGCATCGGGTCACCGGCGATAACCAGATGCTGTTTACTTTTAGCTGCCATCAATAATAAATATGGAACGCCTGCCATCGATGCTTCATCTACTACAACGGCATCATAACTGAGATTCCAGAAAAGCTCTGAAGTACACACTTTCGCCATTGTTGTGGCAACTAATTGCTTTTTCTTCAGCTCATAGCGCTCATTCAAATTCAGCAGTTTATCGATCTTTTCTTCCATCGCATCGATACCGCCTTCTCTGTCTACTTTCTCACCAAGAAGCTGGCATTCCAAGTCCATTTTTTGAGGAATCTCTTCATCTTCCAGCATCATTTTGTCTATCTGAGCCTGAAGCTTTTTATAATTCTCCAATGACGTACTCAGCTGTACGGCGTCTGCTTTTCTTCCGTCCAGTTTTATCTTTACCTGATTCTCAAATAAGATGCTTTCCAGCCGATCATCCTGAAGAGCGGCTTCTCCAAATCTGGTTGTTTGCTGAAGATCAAACATCGGCTCGATCTCATACAATGCTTCGATCACATTCATTAAACCTACATCTACTGCTCTGTTAGTGTTGGAAACAAAAAGAACACGCTTTCCTTCTCTTAAAAGATTGGCGACTATAAATCCAAGTGTTGCTGTTTTACCCGTTCCCGGAGGTCCCCAAACATACAGTACATTATTTTTTACCGCCTTTTCGATAGCTTCAGTTTGAGAATCATTTCTGAGTTCATCCACTTTTACTGAATAACCTGAACCGTTTTCTTTGAAATGCTTCGCCGGCTCTAACAATGATTTCAGCTGGTCGACTTTCTTATACTTGTCTTCCAGTGTATATAAATGTTCTTCCATTTTCTTGAGCACAAAATCATTTTCCCACTCCAAATAAACTTCATCGATCGTTGGACCAAAATCTTCCGGGAAATCCAGCCACACTTTCCCATCTTTAAAATCAATTTCATGAACTTCCAGTTCTTTACTGCGAAGCTTGGCTCTGATCTCTTCCGCAAATCGCAATCCCTGATTCGTAGTTTCAAAAACATAGATATGGCTCTCGGATTGCTTTTGTAGCACACCATTGGTCAACACATCATTTGATGGCGTCTCCCGTACCGCTTCTATCTCTTTCTCAATAGCCGAGATGGCCTTTTTTATAGTCTTTTTAATGGTCAATTATCAATGATTCAATGAAGAATTAAGAATGAACATCTCTGTCATTTCGAACGGAGAGAGAAATCTAAAAATCTCTTCGAAGGATAAACTTAGATTTCTCGTATTCACTCGAAATGACAAAATATATTGCTCATTCTTAATTCTAAAATTCTTAATTGTCTTTTACTGATCCCAAAGCTCCGAGCGAATCATTTCTGCACTTCGGTCTGAAAGCTTATAATTTAACTGGATCCTGCTTTTCTCCGGCACTTTCTGCTCTACCAGTTTCGCACTTTCCTGAGTGTATAAGATAAGATCTGTCTCCCTAACAAAAAGCGGCAATGATCGCCCATAAATACTTCCTGCTACAAACGACCCTTCAAACGGAATCATCAGTTTTAACTCGTTGATGATCTTTGCAATACTTTCATCATCAGAAGTTACCAAACCGATGGTTTGAATTGCAGCAAGTTCTGTAATTTTATACAATGTTTCCGGATCAAACATATGCACGATTGGGATGATCATCATGGTTTCGCTCAAGCTTCTGAACTTATTCATGAATTTGATCGGCACAAACAGCGCATCATAAGAAGCTGCTTTTTCAATTTCGGTAATATCCAGAACCTTACTTTTTACTCCAACCTGTTTCTTGATCGCACTGGAAAGCATTGAAGCCATTTCTTTGTTATCACCAACGGTAGCGCACGACTGAATTCGTTCCGGCCACTCCATAAAATCCAACTGCTCCTGAAACAAGAGTTCTATTTCGGAATCATCAAGCCCAAATCCAACCAGTTCTTCAATTAACGCTTGAACTTTTCCGCCACCAATTTCCAGACGTTCAGCTTTATCCAGCATGGAAGTCTGTTTAGTAACTGTGAAGCCTCTTCCCTGCTCACCTTTTATCAATCCTTCTTCTTCCAGAATATGATATGCTTTCCGAACGGTATGAAAACTAGCTTCCAGCTGTTGTCCTAACTCCCGGGTAGACGGCAACACTTCCCCAACCTGAAACTGTTTGGTGGAGATCATCAATCGTATTCGATCAGCGATATGTTTGGCGGAGGTTTTCAATTTTTAGATGTAAGATTAAAGATTTAAGATGAAAGATAGACTGAAGTCATCTTCTCAATCTTAAATTTTAAGTCTATTTATTATCAATATCTTTATTTAAAAAATACAATCGCACTACTTTTTTATATGATTAGAACTTTTCGCAGAAAAGTTAATCGTCCCCTCTTGAGAGGGGGTTGGGGGTGTGTCAATCTTGTTTATCTTCTCAAATTCTATCACATACTCTTCAATTGCCCTTAAAGCATCTCTATTTTCAGGATAAATATCAGAATCCTGAAACCTAAGAACATCAATTCCAATGCTATTTAAAAACTCTTCTTTTTGTCGATCTTTAATTTGAACTGATTCCTGATCATGAGACACACCATCAACTTCAATAGCCAACATTAATTCCTGACAAAAGAAATCAACTATATAATTCCCAATTGGTTTTTGGCGATGAAAGTCATAACCGAAACATTGCTTTCCACTAAGAGAGTGCCATAGAACACGTTCAGCTTTTGTAGCATTATTGCGAAGTTTTCTTGCAAGTTCTTTAAGTGCGGGATTATATGGTATTATTTTTCTTCTTGGCATGATAGCTCAATATAGCTTGTTATCAACTTCTGACACACCCCTAAATCCCCTCTCAAGAGGGGACTTGAATTCTAAGTAATACTAAACTCTAATTCTTTTCCATCAATTTCGATAAAGAATCTTGTCCCGTCGTTAAATTCAATTACTACTTCATTCGACCTATTTCTATAGACCTTATTTATAGTTTTGTTCTTAAGAATTTCTTCTAATCTATTTGCTTCAGATTTCAAATCTTTATCGTTCATTTTTAATCCCGCTTCAGCGGTCAACTATTTTCTTCAATTCTGTGATCATCATCAGGGCTTCGATCGGTGTCATTCGGTTTGGATCGCTGGCTTCCAGTTTATTGAGTACCGTTTCCAATCTAGGATCCACATGAGTGGCAAATAAATTCATCTGCTCGATCTCATCCTGCTTTTCAATTTTGTCTGATAAGTTTTTTGCAGCGTCTTTTTGTGCGGATGCCTTCCCTTCCAGGGAACCATTCTTGTTTGTGATGTCCAGACTGTGACTTTCCAGATTCTTCAAAATATCTTTTGCCCGATCGATCACGATCTGTGGAAGTCCCGCCATATTTGCTACCTGAATTCCATAGCTGTGATCAGCGCCGCCACGAACCAGTTTCCTTAAAAAGATCACTTTTCCGTCATGTTCTTTTACCTGAACATTGAAATTCTTGGTACGATCATACATTTGTTCCAACTCATTCAACTCGTGATAATGCGTAGCGAATAATGTTTTTGCGGCAACAGGAGCATGATTATGCAAATATTCCGCCAACGACCATGCAATACTCAATCCATCGAAAGTACTGGTTCCGCGACCAACTTCATCCAGCAGAATGAGCGATCTTGGAGTGGCGTTATTCAGAATGTTTGCCGCCTCGTTCATCTCAACAAGAAATGTACTTTCTCCGGCAGCCAAATTATCAGAAGCGCCGACTCTGGTGAAGATCTTATCAACCATCCCGATGGTAGCAGATTCAGCCGGTACAAAACTACCGACCTGTGCAAGCAAAACGATCAATCCTGTTTGTCGAAGTATGATACTCTTACCCGCCATATTCGGTCCGGTAATGATCATTATCTGCTGATCTGAATTATTCAGCTCGATATCATTCGGAATAAAGGGTTCGCCCATCGGCAGAGTTTCTTCCACAACAGGATGTCGCCCTTTTTTGATAGAGATCTCTTCAGTATCTCTTACTTCCGGTTTTGCATAATTATTTTTGAAAGCCACTTCAGCAAAACACTGGATACAATCCAGTTCAGCAAGCGCAAAAGCTATTTGCTGGATATCATCTGCAAACTCAGAAACGTATAATCTTACTTCTTCAAAAAGCTCATATTCGAGTGTCTTACTACGCTCCTCAGCTGATAAGATCTTCTCTTCAATTTCCTTAAGCTCCGGAGTGATATATCGCTCAGCATTAACCAAAGTTTGTTTTCTGATGAAATGCTCCGGTACTTTGTCTTTATGGGCATTCGTTACTTCAATATAATAGCCGAATACTTTATTGTAACCGATCTTCAGCGAAGCAATTCCTGATTCTTTAGCCAGCTTATCTTTAATCTGGGCTATGTATTTCTTTCCATTCTTTGCAATATCCCGAAGTTCATCTAATTCTTCGTTATAACCATCGCGGATCATATTTCCGTCACGAATACTCGCAGGAGGTTCTTCAGCTAGTGTCTTAGTGATATGCTCCTGAAGATCGATTAATAATTTCAATCTCCCAGAAATGTCTTTCAGCAAAGGATCATCAAAACCGGCAAACTGACTTTTGATAACCGGAATCTGAGCCAGTGAAAGTTTCAGCTGAACGATATCCCGGGCATTAGTTCTTCCAACACAAATTCTGGAAATCAGACGCTCTAAATCTCCGACCTGCTCCAATTCTTCCCGAAGTTGAGATCTCACATCATGTTTCGAAAAGAAAATCTCAACAGAATCCAGGCGTTGTTGAATAGGCTTCAATCTTTTAAGCGGACGCATGATCCATCTTCGAAGAAGTCGACCACCCATGGCCGTACACGTCTTGTCCATGATAGAGATCAACGTCCCTTCTACATTTCCATCCTGAATACTAGCAGTAAGCTCTAAATTTCTTTTTGTAGCAGGATCAAGAGACATGTACTCGTTACTCTCATACGCATATAATCTTCGCAGATGTCTCAAATATGCTTTTTGAGTTTCCTGCATATAATGCATCAAAGAACCTGCAGCAACATGAGCTGTTTTCAGTTCTTCAACACCAAATCCCTTTAACGAATGAACTTCAAAATGCTCTGTTAAGATCTTATATCCATAATCCCCTTCATATACCCAGTCTTCGATATAAGTGATATTGAACTTCAGGAATGCATCTTCCAGCTTGTTCTTCAATTTTGAAGAAACCAAAACTTCTGAAGGCTGAATAGCTGCCAATAAACTATCCAGTTGCCTTTCACTCACTTCACTTAATCCAAATTCCCCGGTTGAGATATCAGAAAATGCTACACCAACTCTGTCTTTTGTCCAGTGAAGTGATACTATATAGTTATTTCGTTTGTGTTCCAGTAATTTTTCAGAAAGTGTCACACCCGGAGTGGTGATCTCAGTAACTTCTCGGGTTACGATCTTTCGCCCTGCTTTTTTGGCTTCATCAGGGCTTTCAGTCTGGTCACAAACAGCCACTTTATAGCCTTTCTTTACCAACTTGGGCAGATAACTATCTAAAGAGTGAAAAGGAAAGCCGGCTAACGGAGTTTGATCTCCACCGTTATTCCTTTTCGTCAGTGTAATGCCCAGTTCCTTGCTCACCAAAACAGCATCATCTGAAAAAGTCTCATAAAAATCCCCAACTCTGAATAGTAAAATAGTACCCGGATGTTCGTCCTTGATCTCGAAGTACTGTTTCATTAATGGGGTTTGCTTCTTTGCTGCCATTTTTTGCTTAAACTTCTTTTATACTAACAATCCGTAAAATTCCGGCTTTAAACATACCAATGAATTGACTTAAAAACTATGCTACATTATTGCTTTGAATTAGAAGACTAACACGTATATTTTATGATTCAAAGGTGCACCTTTGACAAACGAACCTGGTAAGCTTGGATAACTTCAAAGATTTCTGGAACAGATTAGTAAAGATAGTAGGTAAGAAAGATCTTTTTTTCAGTGCCTCAGCTATCACCTTCAATCTTTTTATCTGCTCCATTCCTTTTGTTTTGATCATGATTTCCATAGTAGGTTATGTGCTAAATTATGATGAAGCACTGGATCTTATCATTCAGTACGGTAGTGAGTTTTTACCAACTTTCTCCTACGAGGCTGAAACCTCAGATGTAATTCAGGGTTCGCAAACTATTGAAAATGTATTAAACCCATTAGTAAGTGCCCGTCAGGTTTTTGGTATTGTTGGCACTATAATACTGCTGTTTTTTACACAGGGATTAATGCACGCTGTTAAACATGTTTTGTTTGATATATTTGAGATCGAAGAACGTAAACATCCTTTAATGCAGGTGGTTTACAATTTTTTCTGGTTTGGAATTTTTGGTGCTCTCATTTTTTTTCTCACTTTAATTATATCATTTGTTTCATTCATCAACCTCAGCCAATTTGAAGTCCCCTTTACAGAAATAGTTATTGAGCTCCCCTGGATTTACGACTTTCTAAACTTTCTAGTCCCTATACTTTTTACTTTTATAGTTATCTATATCGTATTTAGATATCTCAGTGAGCGAAGAATAGACAGAAATATTTCTTTGATCGGGGCATTGGCTTATACGATGCTATTCGAAATTGCCCGATTTATAATCAGTGGTTACTTGGAATATGCATTCAGTTCGTATCGCTATTTTTATCAGGGATACGCTATTGCTGTTGTAATCGGGATCTGGATTTTTTACAGCGCTTTTCTTTTCGTTCTTTCAGCTACTATAGCAAAAGCCTTTTACGATACCTATAAAAGTCATAAACCAACGGTTACCGATAACCCTTACGCCGATTTGGATTGATGTCAGGTTCTAAACTAGACCAAAGTTTTTATTCAGGAAACGATCCCGTTCCAATAGCTAAAGCCCTTTTAGGAAAAGTACTCTGTACAAATTTTGATGGAATTCTTACTTCAGGACTGATCGTTGAAACTGAGGCGTATAACGGACGAACTGATAAAGCCTGTCACTCTCATATTCATGGAAAAACGGAACGAACGAAGATCATGTTTGGAGAACCCGGTATTGCTTATGTGTATCTCTGCTATGGAATTCACCATCTTTTTAATGTGGTTACAAACACCCAAGGAAATGCTGATGCCATTTTGATCCGTGGAATAGAACCATTAGATGGAATTGATACTATTCTTGAGCGAAGGGGAAAGTCAAAACTGGAAAGATCTGTTGGTGGTGGCCCCGGAATTGCCTCTCAGGCTTTAGGAATTACAACCAAAAACTATGGAGAAGATCTTCAAGGCAATCTTATCTGGATTGAAGACAGAGGAGTTTCAATAAAACAAAATCAGATCATTTCAAGCCCTAGAGTTGGAGTAGATTACGCCGGAGAGGATGCGAAATTACCCTGGAGGTTCAGAATTAAGGGAAATAAGTTTACCAGCCCTGCCAAATAATACTTTCTCTATCTGATCAATAGGTAAAAATAATTATCATTAAGATGAAAAATAGTTTAACATTAAATGAATTATTTAAAAATCGTTTTGGTTTTAGAACTGAAACTAATATCAACCTAAATTTTAGAACAATGAACAAGGCAATTAAACTTTTATCTTTAGTA
The DNA here is from genome assembly GCA_965215865.1 of Balneola sp. GTDB lineage: Bacteria > Bacteroidota > Rhodothermia > Balneolales > Balneolaceae > Balneola. The sequence continues at coordinate 666,894 of OZ244125.1, read as the reverse complement.
CTTTTTGGACTAATGTCTGTTGCAGCAGTTAATTATGTTTCCACTGCATGGACAATCGACAAATCTCACAGTAATATTGACTTTGAAGTACGTCACTTCTTTACACCTGTTAACGGAACTTTTCATGATTACAATGCAACCGTAAATTTTGATCCTGCTAACCTAGAAGAAAGCATGATCGATGTAGAAATTATGGTTAACAGTATTGATACAAGAAATGAAAGAAGAAACGGTCACTTGAAAACAGCCGACTTCTTTAATGCAGAAAAATATCCGAAAATCACTTTCAAAAGCTCAAAGATTGAATCTAAAGGAGACAATAAATTTGTAGCTCATGGTGATTTAACTATTAAAGATGTTACTAAAAAAATCGAAATGCCTTTCACTTTATTGGGCGTTATGGATCATCCAAGAGGCGGTAAAGTAGCCGGTATTACCTCTGAATTTGTGATTGACCGTAATGTCTACGGTGTTGGAACCGGAGACTGGGTTTCAGATGCAGTTGTTGGAAAGGAAGTAACAGCTACATTAAACCTTGAGCTGAACAGCAAGTAAACAATTTTTTCAAAAGAATTGAAAGCATCGTTTCATTGAGACGATGCTTTTTTTTATTTTAGGGGATCACTCAAAAAAATTTATATGAATAAGCGATTACTTATAATTACCGGACTTTTACTTTTAGCTGCAATCTCAAGGATGATTCCTCACCCGTACAATTTTGCGCCTATAGGAGCAATGTCATTATTCGGAGCAGCTTATTTTTCAAATAAAAGATTAGCTTTCATACTTCCTCTATTGGCATTTTTCATAAGTGATCTTTTGGTGAATAATATACTCTATGCTGATTATTACTCAAGCTTTGTATTGATCTCTCCGGGCTTTTACTGGACTTACGGTGCTATGATAGCAATTGTAGTTGCAGGTATTTTTATTCTCAAAAAAGTGAACTTTAAAAGAGTTATAGGTGGTGCTTTCTCCGCTTCTGTGCTATTCTTTATAATCTCAAATTTCGGAGTATGGATCAGTACTCCGACTTATGATCTCACTCTCTCAGGCTTTGTCGCATGTTATGTAGCTGCAATTCCTTTCTTTCATATGACTGTTTTAGGAGATCTATTTTACTGTGGAGTTCTTTTTGGTCTCTTTGAATTTGCTAAATATAAAGTTCCTGAATTAAAAGCAGCATAGTTTCTTAAAGTCAAAAAGAGTGTTATACTCTTTGAGTTAACTATAAGATCAGCATAACCTCTTTTAGATGTTTGAACTGTTTCCGGATCAACCGGTTTATGACTATCCTACATTACTGAATGTAACATATTCTTTGATTTGGGCATTTGTGCTTTCATCAATCATTGCTATTACCCACAAAGTAACTTTTACCGGACATCAGTATCCTAAAAACTTCTTTCAGGCTTTGGCTTTAGGTTCAATCGTCTCTGCCATGGTAATGATGGCAATTGGTGATAGTTTAGCCCGTGGTCTTGGAGCATTTGGTGCACTCGCTATTATTCGTTTCAGAACCAGAATTCAGGATGCCCGAAACATCTTATTTATATTTGCAGCTTTAAGTGTTGGTCTGGCTATTGGGATCTTTGGCTATACGATCGCATTTGCAGGTACTATTATCTACTGTACCATGGCATTGATCCTTCATTTTACCCCTTTCAGCACAAAAACCGGTATGCGCGGGCGTTTAATTTTCAGACTCAGTGATTCTGACCCTACAAAATTAGCAGAAGTTACCGGTGTAATCGGAAAGTACTGTGCAGATTTTCATGATGTTGAAGTTACTTCCAGAAATTCCGGACGGTTTGATTATGAATATGAAATCGAAATGAATCTGGACGCTGACAATACAGCTTTTTTGACCGAGCTCCAGAAAATAGAATCTCTTACAAGAGTTCGGGTTACATTCAAAAACATTCAGGAAGCTAATTAGAGGTAATTATGCGTAAAGTAAATTCCTTTTATGTTTTCATTTTCCTTGCATTTGCAACGCTGATGACCGTCAATTCCTTTTACTTTAAAGGAAGCAGCTCTTTTCTTGGGGTAACCTATTCTAAAGCATATAAGATCAATGCGGAAAAATCCGGAATTATAAAAAACCTTTTTGTAGTGCCCGGTCAGGAAGTCCAAAAAGGTGACAAACTCATTGAAGTAGAAAGCCCGCAATTAAATCTGGATATCCAGAAACTCAGTAAAGAAATTGAGCTTTTCAAATCAGAAAAAAGAGAGAAAAAAGCATTACTTGATTCAAAAATAAAGCTTTTAGAGTCTGAAAAATCTATCCTCAAAGGTGAAATTGAAAATGATATAAGGCTTATTCAAAACGAAATAGACCTTAACAATAAGCTTACTCGAACGATCTCAAAAGATGTATCTACCGATTCTTTAACAGCCCTTAAACTCCAGATCAAGTCTATCCGGGAAAAAGGAAACCTGGAACTTCAGGGATTAGATATTCGAATTCTGGATCTGAAACAGGAAGACGAATTCGATCAGTCTCAAATTCAATCTAAAATAGAACTGGCAAATGAAGAGCTGGAGTGGAAACTTCGTGAAGAAAGACGACTGAATAAGTTCGCTACTTTCTCCGGAGTGATTGAAAATGTATACGTAAAAGAAGGAGAAGAAGTAGAAGCTTTTACCTCCCTTGTTTCAATAAATCCTAAACATCCTACTTCAGTTGTTGGTTACTTAGTTGGTAAAAAAGAAAGAGACAGAGAACTGGGTGAAATTGTTACCGTAAAATCTCTGGAACAACCTAACCTGCAAATTCAGGGAAAGATCATTGGATTTGGCGCCGTTGTGGAACTTCCACAAATCATGGAAAAAGATAACTCCCTTACTACATTCGGGCTCGAGATCTTCATTGAAATTCCTGAGGATAATCCACTCGTTGTGGGTGAGCAGATCATCGTTAAGTAATGGCAAAACGTATTACATTTTTCATTTTAGCTTTCCTTTTTTCAGGTTGGAATACTGCTTTTGCCCAAACTTCGGTCTCCGATTTTTTATTAACAGCCTTTGAAGATATTAATACTCAAGGGTACGACGCCTCCATTGATTTTATTTCTCCACGAAATTACCGTCTGCCTGTTGTAGAAGATCTTGAATTCCGTTTCAGTAACGATGAATTTACTTTAGAAGATCAGCAGTATGCCATAAGGTTCAGACCCGGAAATCCCTGGAAAATACGTCGCAATAATGCTCTTTTTAATGCTACCAAAAAGGAATTAACAATACGAAAGAAGATTCAGTATCAGGAAAATCTGGAGGCGCGATACGAACTTGCTGCTGAATATCTCCTTGATGTTCAATTAATGGAAATTGAAGAACAGAAGTACTCATTAATTCAAAAGCGAGTCGACATTCTTAGCACAAATATGGAAAGTTCTCTTTTTACTGCTAAAGATTTCGTAGAAGCGAAACTTGATCAGGTAGATGCTATTACAAATCAGGAAGATCTTAATGTTTCTATTTCACAAACTAAAAGAGAGATTACTTCTTTACTTCAACAACCGGATATTGAATGGAACCATGAGCAGTTGATTTCTGTAACTGCAATTGAAAATATTTCTGACGAAGTAGCTTTAAATTCTTTCTCCTCTTTAGAACTGGATCTCATTTCTCAGCAAATTGAAGTAGCGAAAAGCGAAGTAAAATTAGAGAAAGCCGATTTTAATGTTGGCTATTTCCAAACTGAATATTATCCCGAAACAAACCGGGACTCTGACTTCGGTATCGCGTTTGGTATAAGTATTCCGATCTTCAAATCTAACAAAAATCAGATAGCTGAGCGAAAGTTGGACGAGATTGAACTTAAAGGTGAGCTTGCTGCTGAACAATTTCAGGATTCAGTAAAAAGAATTACTGAATACGAATACCTGAAAAGCCTGATAACTCAACATGAAATTCTCACTGATAGAATAAACGCATTGGATCTGATCACCCTTAAAAAAAATCTTAGTCAAATCGAGAACAATAATCCGCTTACTATTCTTGAACTCGAAGAAGGGATACTAAAATTGAAGGAATTAGAGCTTAAATCGTACAGACGTGTGGTGGAACAATATATTGAGTTTTTGAATACGTTTAATGTACTTACACAACTTCCGCTTACAAATTATCTCTCCGAAAGTCTGGAAACATTCGAATGAAAAATATACTTATTACAGGTGCTACTTCCGGAATTGGCCGTGAACTCGCACTTCAACTCGCAGAAGCAGGTAACAAAGTTGGTTTGATGGGTCGTAGAACTGAAAAGCTTGAATCAATCCAAAAAGAGATTGGTGAGAATGCTTTCATTAGGACATTAGATGTCACCGATCTTGAAAAAGCTGAAAATGTTTATCGAGATCTAATTGATGAAATGGGCGGAATGGATATGATGATCCTGAATGCCGGAGTGGGAGTAGATAAAATTATGTCCCCATGGAAAGCGGATAAACTTACCATTGAAGTTAATGTTCTCGCATTCTCACATGGTCTTCATTTTGCGTTTGATTTCTTCCGAAGACAAGGTCATGGACACATAGTTGGAATGTCCTCTATTGCCTCACATCTTGCTTCATATAAAGCTGCTGTCTATACAGCTTCAAAACATTTTGTATCTAATTATATGACCGGGTTTCGCCAAAAAGCGAAACGCTTACCTGCTGATATTACTGTAACTGATATAAAACCCGGATTTGTAAAATCTGAAATGACCGAAAATGTGCCACGCATGTTTTGGGTATCCGAAACGGATAAAGCCGTTAAGCAAATGATCAAAGGACTCGATAAAAAGAGGAATATTGTTTACATCACGAAAAGATGGATGCTTGTTGCATGGCTGGCGCGACTAACCCCTCAGTTTGTTTGGGATCGCATCTAAAGTTTTACTTATCAAAATGGAATTTTTGTTTAGATTCTGAGAAACTAACAATATTTCACTATGCGTATTCTAATTTTTGTACTAGCTACACTATTAATCAGCTGTTCTTCAAAAGAAGCTAAAGACCTGATCCCTGAAAAAAGTGGTCCTCCTTCTATTTCTTTAGGGTATCTGGAAGCCCCAGCAGGATTTGAGATTTCTGTATTTGCTGAAGGTGTTACTAATGCCCGACAAATGGCGATGAGCGATTCCGGCATACTCTATGTAGGATCGCGCCGCGAAGGTAAAGTGTACGCTGTTGTAGATAACAACAATGATTTTCAGGCTGACTCTGTCTATACGATCATTGAGGGATTACGCTTACCAAACGGAGTTGCATATAAAGATGGCTCTCTTTTTGTAGCAGAAGTCAGTAAGATCTGGCGTTTTGATAATATCGATCAAAATTATGCTGATTCTCCTAAACCGGTTTTAGTAACAGATGAACTGCCAACTGAAGGGCATCATGGATGGAAATACATAGCCTTTGGTCCGGATGACAAACTTTATGTACCGATTGGAGCGCCCTGTAATATTTGTAATCATGAAGAAGATAATCCGCTATTTGCTACTCTTACCAAAATGAATGCAGACGGTTCTGAACATGAAATTGTGGCTAAGGGGATTCGAAATACAGTAGGATTTACATGGCATCCTGAGACAGGAAATATCTGGTTTACAGATAACGGCAGGGACTGGCTAGGAGATGACATTCCTCCTTGTGAGTTAAATGAAATTACAGGGGAAGATCAACATTTTGGTTACCCCTATTTACACGGAAATGATGTATGGGACCCGAAATTTGGAGAAGATGGAAAACTTATGGCTGATCGTTTTAAAAAACCTGTTCAGGAGCTAGGTGCACATGTTGCTCCACTTGGTGTGATCTTCTATACCGGAAATATGTTTCCAACCACTTATAAAAACAGAGCTCTTATTGCAGAGCATGGCAGCTGGAACCGCAGTTCAAAAGTTGGATATCAAATTTCTCAGGTTATTTTTGATGATGAAGGAAACCCAACAGATTATAAACCATTTATCACGGGTTGGTTGGCTGGAGAGGAAGATATAAAAGGCCGCCCCGTTTCCATTCTTCAGTTAGACGATGGGTCCTTACTCATCTCTGATGATGATTCCGGTAAAATATACAGAGTCACATATTCCATCTAGATTCTTTTTCAGAATATATCACAAAGAACGTTTTTAGTGCTTATCTTTGTTGCTTAACAAAAGAACATTGAATATCTAAAATCTCTTCATGAAGAACGTTGTACTTATTCCGGGTGACGGAATTGGCATTGAAATCACAGCTGCCGTAAAAACAATTTTAGAAACTGCCGGTGCTCCAATTAATTGGATCGAATGCGAGGCCGGATTAGGAGCATATCGTAAACTAGGTAATCCGTTACCTGATGAAACTGTTGCTGCGATAGAAGAACACAGAATAGCTCTAAAAGGACCTCTTACAACTCCAGTTGGTACAGGTTTCAGATCTATTAATGTGGCATTGCGACAAAAGTTCAACCTCTTCAGCAATATTCGTCCTGCTATTACCCTTCCAAATGTTGATACTCCGTTCAAATCAGTGGATATGGTGATATTCAGAGAAAACACACAGGGATTGTATATCGGTAAAGAGCATTGGATCGATGAAAACAAACACGCCGAAAGTATTGCTGTAGTAACAGAAGAAGCCAGTAGAAAAATTATTACTGCAGCTTTTGAATACGCACGTACTAAAGAAATGGAAAAGGTTACTCTTGTCCATAAAGCAAATATTTTGAAACTGACTACCGGTTTATTTTTAGAAGTTGGGAGAACCGTAGCTAAAGATTTTCCTGATATTGAATTTCAGGATTTGATCGTAGACAATATGGCCATGCAAATGGTAATGAGACCTGAACAATTTGATGTTGTAGTTACCACAAACCTATTCGGAGATATTTTATCCGATCTAGCTTCAGGATTAGTTGGAGGACTTGGCGTAACAGGTTCTGCTAATATCGGAGATGACGCTGCCATGTTTGAAGCTGTTCACGGATCTGCGCCTGATATAGCAGGGCAAAATAAAGCTAACCCGATTGCTTTACTTTTCTCATCGCTAATGATGCTGGAACATCTTGATGAGAAGCCAATTGCTGAAAATATCCGAAAAGCTATTTACAAAACTTTAGTAGAGAAAAAAGTTAAGTGTACTATGGATATTGGGGGTAAAGGAACTACAGATTCATTTACTGAAGCAGTTTGTAGCAACCTTTGAGATTTTAAATAATTCTGGATCACAAAAAGGCAGAAATCATTCTGCCTTTTTTATTTAAAATACTCTGAAAAGAATTCCGCTTACCAACGACATTACGATTCCAAAGAGAAGTGCCCACCAAAAATTCTTGATCTTAAATCCATCAACTAATGCATCAACCAGCATAATCATCAATGTGTTTATGACAAGAGCGAACAACCCCAGTGTTATCAATGTTACCGGAAGTGCAATTAGCTGTATAATAGGTGTAAGAAAGGTATTTACAATGGCAAGTAGAGCAGCCACAACAATAGCGCTCCAAAAGTTTTTTATTTCAACGCCAGGTAGTATTTTTGATGTAGCAAAAACAGCTACGCTATTTAAAAGCCAAGCCCAAATCATAATGGTATAGTTTGGTTAAAATTCAATTTTGCTTACGCGAGTTTACTTATTTTGTTTAGATATTCATGAAAAAAATTATTTCCAGCTTTGAAGAGCTTACACCTAATCAATTATATGACCTGACAAAGTTACGACAGGATGTTTTCATAATAGAGCAAAATTGTATATATCCAGATCTTGATGGATATGATAAAAAAGCTTCTCATTTTCTTATTTATGAAAGCAAAGAGCTCGTAGCATATTCCAGAATTTTCCCACCTGATATTAAATATGATGCAGAAACTTCCATTGGAAGAATTATAGTATCGAAAGAAAAAAGAGGAGGAAATTTAGGAGAAGCGCTAATCAAACAAAGTATTAACTACTGTATAAAAAACTTTCCGAATAGTAATATCAGGATCGAAGCACAGGCAAAGCTCAAGAGTTACTACTCACAACTTGGATTTATTGGAGACAGTGATGTTTATTTGGTTGACGGGATCGACCATCTGCAAATGGTCTACAAAGCTAAGAACTAAGCTCTTCTATCTTGCTTTCAAAACTAACGAGTGCTGAGTTGAAATTTCGTTTTATTGAATCAACAAGTTCAGGTATACGTTCAAGTTGCTCTCTGTTTCTGGCTTTTGTTTCTACCTCTGCAACCAGCAAATGAGTATCATCCATCCCCACATATTGAAAAGTAGGTTTTAGTTTATGGGCTTCTGCTCTGACGGCATCCCAATCTGCTTCCTTCACGCTTGATTCTATATTGGATAATTGATCAGGAGTATCATTTACAAAAAGTTGAAGCATCTCTACAATCATCTCTGAACTCCCTCCTGTAACTTCTTCTAAATATGACAAATCTAAGTCGCTATTCATCACAAATAATTCAGAATTAAGTAGAGTTTAATAAGTCTTTTCAATTTTCAAACTTCTCAATTAAGCGGTAAAAATTACGATCCCAACCAGCACTAAAACTGTAATTTTGAAAATCAGAGCTTTCCAGTTTTTCATTTTCTTTATTTACTAACCATGAACATTCAAGGAATTGAAAGAAACAAATTCCTGAATTAAAAACAAGTTATCCACATTATTTTTTTTATTCAAAAATTTAACATCGGATACTTATTCCACAGTTACACTTTTTGCCAGATTTCTGGGTTGATCGACATCACAACCTCTGTTTACAGCTATATTATAAGATAAAATCTGTAGTGGAATAACTGTTAATAAGGGTGATAATTCATCTTCCGTTTCTGGTACTGAAAAACTAAACTCTGATAAGTTTTCCACTTCTTCGTTGCCTTCTGTAACAATTGAGATAATTCTTCCTTTTCTGGCTCTGACTTCCTCTATATTGCTCACCATTTTATCATTGGTATGATTGGTTCCCGCTATTACAACAACAGGCATCATTTCATCTATTAAGGCAATTGGTCCGTGTTTCATTTCCGCCGCAGGATATCCTTCTGCATGAATGTAAGATATTTCCTTAAGCTTGAGCGCTCCTTCAAGAGCCACTGGAAACCCAAAAGACCTCCCTAGATATAAGAAATTGGGAGCGTAGGAAAACAAATTAGAAACCTCATCCAGCTCACTACTTTTCTCTAATATCTTTTCGATTTTAGAAGGAATTTTGCTCAATTCTTTAATTAATTGACTAGCTTTTTCCTTTGAAATAGTGCCTTTAACCTGAGCCAGTTTTATAGCCATCAAAGTAAGAACTGTTACCTGACCTGTAAATGCTTTAGTAGACGCCACGCCAATTTCAGGACCTGCATGGATATATACTCCGGCGTCAGTTTCTCTGGCAATGGAAGAACCCACTACATTAACCACTCCAATTACAAGAGCACCATTTTCTTTTGCTTGCCTTAATGCTGCTAAAGTATCAGCGGTTTCGCCACTTTGTGATATAACGATCATCACATCTCCCTCACCAATCAACGACTCTTTATAACGTAGCTCAGATGCATATTCAACCTCTACAGATACTTTAGCCAATGACTCAAATAAATATTCCCCTACAATTCCTGAGTGCCAACTTGTTCCACAAGCTGCAATTACCAATCGTTTAGCATCTGCAATTTTCTCTAATACATCCTTAATACCACCAAGTGTAATAGTTCCGCTTTCAACATCCAGACGACCTCTTAAACAATCTGAAATAGCCTTAGGTTGTTCAAAGATCTCTTTATGCATAAAAAATTCATATCCACCCTTTTCAATCTCCTCCAAACTAAGTGCTAATTCATGAACTTCTTTTATTAAAGAATCATCATTCAATGTATGAACCTGATATCCATCTTTCTTGATCACTGCAATTTCACCATCATCAAGATAAACTACCTGATCTGTATATTCCGCTACAGCCGATGCATCAGAAGCAATAAGCATCTCACCGTCACCCACACCTAATAACAACGGAGAACCTTTCCTTGCAACAATTAATTGATCTGGGAAATCAGCATGGATGATCGCAACACCATAAGTTCCTTCGATCTGAGCAAGTGCGATTTGCACCGCTTTTTTGAAGTCGCCCGGATTTTTGGAATAAATATCTTCAATCAGTTTTGCCAAAACTTCAGTATCGGTTTGAGAATAAAAAGTGTGTCCTTTTGATTCTAAAACTTTTTTAAGCGAATTATAATTTTCAATTATCCCATTATGAACAAGTGCTAACTTCCCTGAACTACTTGTGTGCGGGTGAGAATTGATATCATTGGGTTCTCCATGTGTAGCCCATCTGGTATGTCCAATTCCTATTCTCGAATGGTCTTCATCTGAGAGGAGAGCTTCAAGTTTTGCAACCTTTCCCTTTCCTTTTTTTATCTCAAGTTTGCCATTAAATAAAGCAATCCCGGCTGAGTCATACCCTCTGTACTCCAACCTTTTAAGGCCTTTTATAATTACGTCGCTAGCCTTTTTATTTCCAATATATCCAACAATTCCACACATAGTATTTTTTTTAGTGCTTTAACCCTATCATGTAAATATAGATATTAACTACTACATTATTTATATAAGTCTCTAATAATTTTACGATGCAGATAATTTTTTTTGAAGATACTATTGCCCGAAGGTTTAAACCTCTAACTTTAACAAGACCTCTTTGGGATCTCAGAGTTGGAATTTTGACTATTTTTGAAAAATGGAAATACTCTCTAAACCCTGATTCAATAGCGTGGGAAGCACAACCGTATCTTAAAAAATTATTCCCGTCCCCAAGCCCGGATAAAGACAAAGCCTGTTTATACATAAACTCCAGATTCCTTCCTTCTCAAAAGTTATTGGATCTATTGGCTAAGGCACAAATTAATGAAGCATTTTACTATAATGACGAACCGGTTTGTTTTATGTCTGACAAACCACACACAGAATTAACTTATTCGATATTGGAATCAGCAAACAGAACTGAACTGGACTTTAAGCCGGTGTTTGTAGAATATCTATGGGAATTACTGGAGTCGAATGGGAAACAAATAATGGAAGATATCAAGCTTCTTGATATTCCATCAATTAAAGGATCAGAGATTGCTAATGGTACTGTATTGGTTGAACCGGATAATATATTTATTGCAAAAGATGCAACAGTAGAACCGGGAGTAATCCTTATGGCGGATAAAGGTCCGGTTTTTATCGGACCAAATGCTGTAATTGAAGCAGGAGCTATTTTGAAAGGTCCGGTTGCAGTTTGTAATAATGCCACTGTAAAAATGAGAGCTCGTATATATGATTCTTCTACAATAGGCCCATTTAGCAAAGTTGGTGGTGAAGTCTCTTCAACAATTTTTCACTCCTATTCCAATAAAGCTCATGATGGGTTTGTTGGGAATTCTATTTTCGGACAGTGGTGTAATTTGGGAGCTGATTCGAATACATCCAACTTAAAAAACAACTATGACTTTGTACGTATCCAGGATTGGGAAACGAAAGAATTTTATCGGGTAGGATTTCAGTTTTTTGGAACAGTAATGGGTGACCATTCTAAAACCTCTATCAATTCAATGCTGTCTACGGGTACAACATGCGGGGTTTCGTCCAATATTTTTACTTCTGATTTCCCCCCAAAATACATCCCTTCTTTTACGTGGCTTGATGGAGTTAAAAACCCAGAATTCAGATTTGATAAAGCTCTTGAAGTTATGAAAGCGATGATGGCAAGAAGAAAAATTGAACTCAGTGATGAGTATGAGCACATGATGAGATACTTATTTAACGAAAGAAGCTCGTAAATCCCACAATTGTTTATTTGGTAAGTGCGCTACTCGACCCTTTTACATCTCTGTATTCAAATCCTATTATAACTGATTCTCGATTCCGGCTGATCTCTATGGATGCCCCCAGTTGCTTTGCGAGCACATTAAATATCTCTGAAAAATTTTGATCATTCTCTTTTAATAGTAAATCAGCAACTCTGGCGAGTTCTTTATCTATTAAATTGATACGAATGTTCACATCATCCTGGAAAATATTTACACGCAATTCTTCTGCTGGTTTATATTTCTTATCTCCTTTAAAACGGAAAATCTCAAAGATCATCTCGCTGAGTAACAGCGACAATGGCACGGCCTGATTGATATTAAACTTAATCCCTTTATTGCTCGTGGTAATATTTACCTGAACATCCTGAATTCTTTCCTGAATAAAACTTACAATAAGAACTTTTTTTACCGTTTCAGACACTGAGATATCACTAAAATTTCCTAACTCATACACCAGTTCGTGAATGATCGCAATAGATTTTATCCGAAGAATATTCGCTGAAATGATCTCATCTCTATCCTTTATACCTAAATCCATTTGATCCAATTGTAAGAATCCGGAGATCAATGCAAGATTATTTTTTACTCTGTGATGCACTTCTCCAACAAGTAACTCCTTCTCATCTAATAACCTATTCAGTTTTTTATTGGATTTTTTAAGTTTTTGTTCAGACTTATACTCACTAAAGGCATTACTGACCAAACCGGAAATCGATTTTATGAGCTTGTCTTCTGATTTTGTCCAGGCTCTTTTCTTTCTGACTTCATCAAAACCGATAAATCCATAAAAGACTTCTCCAACGCTTATTGGATATACGATCAAAGATTTAATATTCTGAGGTTCCAGAACCTCTACCATATCAGCCGGCAAATCATGAATATCTTCCGCCGCCATTAATCCATCATTTACCAGCAAGGGTTTAAGTGAGGGCATATCATTCTTATAATCCAGGTTTTGCAAATTCTCAATTTCAGGAGCTACACCGTCGGCACACCATTCAAAAGTATTTCTGGTGTTGTTTCCGGAATTAAAATCCTCAAAAATGTATACCCTTGAAACATCTACCGTTTCTCCAAGCTTCTTTATTACCTGATTTATTTTTTTCGTAAAAGAACCCAGTGAATTCAGTTTTACAGAAATCTCCGCTAAAGCCTCCTGAAACTTGAGGTTTTCTTCAAGCTCTGCGAGAGTATTGGTCAGTTTCTTTTTATCCTTTTGTTCATTCAGGATACGTTTTATTGCAAATGGAAGACGTTTGAGATTATCTTTGGTTAGTACATCATTAGCCCGGTTTTTAAGCAATGCTATTTCCTGCTCACGGGTAATATCTCCAGACAGAATAACTACAGGTATTCCGGGAATTACTTTTTTTGCATGAATCAGATTTTCTGTTCCCGAAAAAGTTTTAAGATCATAATCAGAAATAATAAGATCAGGCACCCATTTACTTAACAGTACTTCGAAGTCAGGCTTTGTAGTTGCCAATTTCACTTCAAAATCCTGTTCCATCATATTCAATTCTCTGAGCATAAGCTCAAAGTCAAATTGAGAATCTTCTATAATGAGTATCTTTTTTATCATTATCAGGTTTAATCTTAATATTTAAAGCTTGCTACTAAGGCAACTCATTCAGTATCAACCAATAAATACCAATATCTTTAACGGCTTCCATAAATGAATTGAACTCAACAGGTTTAACGATAAAACTGTTTACACCAAGTTTGTAGCCTTCTACAACATCCCGCTCTTCTCTTGATGAGGTAAGCATTACGATGGGTATATTCTCTGTATCTTTGTTTGATCTGACTGCTTTCAAAACTTCCAGACCGTCTACTTTTGGCATTTTCAGATCAAGCAGAATCACTCTTGGTTGGTTGTGAACACTTCTGCCTTCAAAATCTCCGGTGCCGAACAAAAATTCAAGGGCCTCTTCCCCGTCTTTCAATCGTGTGATTTTGTTGCTTATATTATTTTTCTTGAGGGCACGAAGTGCCATTTCTGCATCATGATCATTATCCTCAACCAATAAAATCTCTACTGTTTTATTTACATCCATTCTTCTCTGTTTTTGATTGATATTATGTTAACTATTTGGCAACGAAAAGAAAAATATTGAGCCTTTTCCTTCTTCACTTTCTGCCCAAATTTTCCCTCCATGCTTATTTATTATACGTTTTACAATTGCCAGGCCAACTCCTGTTCCTTCAAATTCATTTTTTGAATGGAGCCTATTAAATACTCCAAATAATTTGTCATGATATTCCATCTTAAAACCCGTTCCATTATCTTTTATAAAATAAGCAACCTCATTTTCTTCGCTTTGATCGAGTCCGATATTTATAACTATTTTATCCTCTTTTGAAGAATATTTGAATGCGTTTGAAACCAGATTCACTACAACTTGTTTGATTAACGCTACATCCCCCTGGGCATTAGGCAGGTCATCAATTTTTAGGTCTATTTGTTTGTCTGAATATGAACCTGTTTCTACTTCACAAACACTTTCAAAAAGTTTAGTCATATCTATCTCTGACTTCTGAATTTTCTTCTTACCTAATCTGGAAAACTCAAGTATGTCATCAATCAGTTGTCCCATAGTTACCGCACTTTCTTTAACTATTCCCATCAGTCTTTTTCCTTCTTCATCCAATTGCTCAGCATAATCTTCCATTAGAATATCAGAAAAACCATTTATTGACCGAAGTGGAGCTCTGAGGTCGTGTGAGATTGAATAACTGAAAGATTCCAGCTCCTTGTTCACCTGTTCCAGATTCTCAGCTTGTTTTCTTATTTGTTGTGTTCTTGCCTCAATTTCGTTTTCAAGCTCTTCGGTATATTCAACCTCTTTAGTAATATCAGAAACATAAAGAATCATACCTCCAATTTCCCCGTCAGCATTATGCCAGGGAATCGCTGTCCAACTTATCCAGACTTCCGAGTTGTCGATCCTTGTAAACTGATCTTTTCCTTTAGATAACTCCTCTCCAGCTAACACCCGGTTATGAATTTTCAACCAATCTTTTCTTTTCTTAACCTGCGGAAGAACATCATAGTGAGATTTACCGATGATACTTTGTCCTTCAATCCTGTTGTGCTCATACCATTTGTTGCTGACAGTAATATACTTCATGTCCTTATCGAACATAGCAACCGCAGCAGGAGCCTGTTCAACAAAACTTCTCAACTGAGATTCCTGTCGTTTAAGATTCTCAACCATTTCATTTCGATCAGTAATATCCATATTGATACCGATCATTTGAATGGGATTACCTTCCTCATCCCGGACAATATCTCCTCTTCCGCTTAATATAATTTCATCCCCATTCCCTTTATTGAATCTGAATTGTATATCGAATTTATCACCGGTTTCAATAGATTTTTGGGAGGATTCCACTACATAGTTCAAATCATCCGGATGAATCATGGAGCTAAACTTCTCGAAAGTAGGTTCAAAATCTTTTGTCACTCCAAAAACATCGTACGCCTGATCATTCCAATCCAATTCATTGGTTTTCATATCCCATATCCAAATAGCTATCTGACCCGCTTCTACTGATAATTGAAGTTTCTCATAGGTCTCATCCAGTTCCAATGTTTTTCTTTTCGTCTCATCAATATCCATAAATAAACCGCGCAGACCTGTCAACTGCCCATCTTCAAAAACCGGGTGCCCTATAGCTCTTACCCAAATCTCCTTGCCGGTTTTTGTTAACAGAATACATTCCTCGTCCCAAGAACTTCTGTTCTCAATAGCATTATTTATTGCATTTTGAATTACAGGCCTGAAATCTTCCCTATAAAAATTTATTCCTTCTTCTACCTTGATTGGTGTTCCCTTTTCCATCTCATGTATTCTGTATACTTCATCTGACCAGAAAGCTATCATTGTAGCGAGATCAACTTCCCAGGAACCTATTTTGGCTGCTTGTTGGGTTTCTGAAAGCAGTGCCATGCCTCTTTGAATTTTTTCATTACTAGCTTCAAGGTCATGTTCAATTTGTTTTCGTTCATCAATATCAATAATTGACCCAACCATCCTTACAGGATTACCATCTGCATCAAAACTCGCTTGACCTACTGTTTCAAACCATCGATACTCGCCGGATTTATTCTTCATTCTTATTTCCAGCTTATAAAGAGCTCCTCTTTTCAAGTGTTGTTCAACTGCATCCACAACCTTTTCTTTATCATCCCGGTGTAGCAAAATATTCAGAAATGTATTGTAGCTTGGCTCGATTTCTCCATCTTCATAACCAAGCAATTCATAAAATCTGGGCGACCACCATTCACTGTTATCCTCTAAATACCAATCCCACAATCCCGCATTTATGGCTTTAAGTGAAAGATCAAACCGTTGAACATATTCGAACAAATCACCCTTGGATTCTGACAATTCCTGAACTGATCTTTCAAGTTCTTCATTTTTATTTTGTATCCGAGCTATGAAAATCCTGAAGATCAAATAAATCTCACCACCAATTACAAATAGCGAAAACAACCCCAGTATTACTTCCAGTCTTATGAGCGTACGAACCGACTCGTTGGAAATAGCTTCAAATGTCTTTACTATTTCATCCATCTTTTCAAGAAACTGCTCTTCATGATTCCGAATAATAGGAATAGCCGTAATTACTTCTTCTTTGCTGCTAAAATCACTAAGTGAGGTTCTTATTGCTTCATAATGAGGTTCTGTTTCAGAGAATAGAGTTTGGATCAAATCGTTTTGATTGGCTTCAATACCTAACACCTCGCTTCCATTCTTTAAACCATTATGAGTTACAGACCATATCTCTAGATCTCGTTTTAAGCCCTCTAAATCAATATCATTATTCTCGGCCAGGTAAACTGTTTTAGCGATTTTCTGACTCAGCATTCGTTGTCGTCCCGCTAAATTAATTACTGTAGCATCATCCCTTTTTTCATCTAAGATCTTCTGGATCAGAACTTGATTGGATACGATCAATACTATAAGCGTTGAAACAGCTATTATGCTGATGCTTTTGACTGAAAACCTATCTGTTATACTCAAAGTACTCTCCTGGTTGTTAAATAGGTATCATTCCAGTATCTCTCCTGAAGTGCTGATATCATCACACCCGAACTTGTTGATGCATGCATGAATTGCTGATCATTGATCATTACCCCAGCGTGCATTGTTTTTCTACCTGTCTTAAAAAACACTAAATCTCCTATACGGATATTATTTTTCTTAACCGACTTCCCCACTTTCATTTGATCGACAGTTACGCGTGGGAGCTTAACCTCAAAATAATCAGCAAATACAATTTGAAGGAAGGCCGAACAATCCACTCCATCGTATCCATTTCCACCCAACAGGTACGGTACCCCTTTCCAGTCTTTGAAAGCTTCATCTAACTTACTTCTGAGCTTCTTTTCATCTTTCGATAAAGTAGTAGATTCTATAGCAGGAGCAGAAGAAGAAACAGAAATAGCTACTTCGGGCCTGACTGACTCTTCAATTTTTTCTACTTCAGCTTTTTTAGCACGTTCTTCCCATGGAATCGCACCCCTTTTAACCATGCCGCATGCAGCAAAAAGTACCCATATTAATAAAAGATGCTTAACTGACATTCGCCGTCTTTTGATGAAAAAGCTGATTATAAATCACTATCTTAATGTAGTACAAATGAACTAAAAATTTACCCTAAATTAAAGCAATTTAATGTATTTACTGGTTAATATAGATCATGTTGCAACTTTAAGAAATGCAAGAGGAGAGGGTTACCCTAGTCCTGTTGTTGCGGCTGAAATATGTGAGAAGGCCGGAGCCTCAGGTATCGTTTTTCATTTACGAGGAGATCGAAGACACATTAAAGATGAAGATGTGGTTGCTTTAAAAGAATCCGTTTCCGGTAAACTGGACTTTGAAATGGCAGCTTCTGATGAAATGCTTTCTATTCTAAAAGACATAGATCCTCATCTTTGCACCTTAGTTCCTGAAGGACGAGAAGAGCTTACTACCGAAGGTGGACTGAATATGAACGCGGTTTTCGATGATTTTAAAGAACGTGTTTTTCCTTCTATTCGGGAAACTGATATTGAAATAAGCCTATTTCTGGATCCCAATCCTGAAGACATCAATCTGGCTTTTGGATTAGGAACAGATGCCATCGAATTACATACCGGAAATTATGCAAACGCCCCTTCAGTCGGAGAGGCCGACCATGAACTGGAGAGATTAAAGCAAGCAGCTGAACAAGCACATGAACTTGGCATTAAAGTAAATGCAGGACATGGATTAAATCAGAAGAATCTACCAAAGTTCATAGCCACTGTACCACATCTGAATGAAATCAGTATCGGTCACGCTTTAATCAGTGATGCAATATTTGATGGCTTGGACACTACAGTTAAGAATTATTTGAGGATTATAGGGGCTTAACACATTTTTCAAACCCTCCCCTTAATCTCCTCCCGTGGAGAGGAAGACTTTTTAATACAAATATAATTTCAACAACGAGCTTCCCCTCCACGGGAGGAGATTAAGGGGAGGGTCAAAATTTTAATTTTGATATGTATACAACTTCAATAAATTACAAAATGTCTCCTGAAAACTACCCCTCATACCGAAAAGATCTAATTGAGAAAGCCAGAAAACTCAGAAAGAATTCCACACCCGGCCAGATTGAACTTTGGAAGCTTGTAAAAAATAAGCAAGTACTGGGTTATCAATTTAGAAGGCAAAGACCTATCAAAAATTATATAGTAGATTTTTATTGTAAAGAACTTCGGTTAGCGATCGAAATAGATGGAAGTTCACATGACTATAAAGTCGAGTATGATCAAAAAAGACAAGAGAAATTGGAGCAGTTGGGAATTACATTTTTGAGGTTTTCGGAAGAGGATACCAAGCAGAATGCTGATTATGTAGTGAAAGAAATTGAGAAATGGATTATAGCTAATAAAGAAAAAACAACACCCTCCCCTCAATCCCCTCCGCCGGAGGGGAAGCTTTTTAACAAAAGTAGAAATTTAATCAACGAGTCTTCCTCTCCGCGGGAGAGGAAACAAAGGAAGAGTCATAATGAGTGATACAAACACCCCACACAAATCAGGATATGTAGCGATAGTTGGAAAACCCAATGCCGGGAAGTCGACGTTAATGAATCAGATTTTGGGTACAAAACTTTCCATCACTACTCATAAAGCACAAACTACCCGACACCAAATTATCGGAATTCATTCTGAGGAAAATTCACAGATCATCTTTCTGGACACGCCGGGGATCATCCATCCAAAGTATGAGCTTCAAAAAGCGATGATGCGCTTTGTTGAGAAAGCTGAAAAAGAAGCCGATGTAATCCTTTTCATAGTTGAAGCAAAGGAAAACAATATGCCGGAATATGCCTTTGATTCATTGAAACAGATGAAAAAACCGGTGATTCTGGTAATTAATAAGATCGACGAGTCTAACCAAGAGCAGGTAGAAAAACTGGCTAAAGATCTGAATGACTATTTCGATTTTAATGCCACTGTTTATATCTCTGCGCTAAATGGCGAAGGCGTTCCGGGATTGATGGAAAGCATTTCCAAACTTCTTTTACCCGGACCTCCATTCTACCCAAAAGACGAATTGAGTGAACATCCTGTCAGGTTTTTTGCTGCAGAATTGATCCGTGAACAGGTTTTTCTTCAGTATCATGAAGAACTCCCTTATTCCGCTACTGTGGATGTTATCATCTATGAAGAACGGGAAGATCTCGACTACATCAACGCCGAAGTGATCGTAAACAGAAACTCTCAGAAAGGAATGATAATCGGTAAAGGCGGACGAGCTATAAAACAACTCGGTACTGCTGCACGGGAATCCATCGAAGAATTTGTAGGAAGAAAAGTATTCCTCGATCTCCACGTAAAAGTCCGTGATAAGTGGCGTGAAAATGAGAATATGGTCCGAAATTTCGGGTATTGATTTAGAAAAACTAAAGAGTTTGCAAAAAATTCCGTGGCTAAAATTTAAATCCAGATTCCGGCCTTCGCTGCGGAATTGTAGATGTCAGTTTAGTTGTAATAATACTAGAAAAAATCGCCCTTAGTATTTACGACGGAAAAGAGAGCGTGATCCGGATGCGTCTGCGAAGCAGGAATAATCCTTTCAGGTGAAGAGTGTATTAATTATCTCAGAATGAACGAAGACCTTTAGGATTATTCAGCGCAGGATCAGTAAGCCCGTCTTAAATACTTCGGCTTGATCTTTTGCTACTTTTGTATCAAGACAAAAGTAGGTACTCTTGTGTTAAGCTAAGTCTGAGAAAAAGTATCTACTTGTTTGTTCTATGTACTTTTGTACCGATACTGAGCTTCCTCAGCCCCAAACTAACGCAAGCGTCTCGCTTGTGCATTTCTTGCAAAACATTCGTCCAAGCGTGACGCTTGAACTAGAAAGGGAATTATTGCCGCGAACTCCATTACATCGACTAATCATTACAAAAGGTCTTCCTGCGTATGATACACATTCACAAACCAGCCTGAGTGTAATGATTGCTCCTCCGGAGCCGTCGCTTTCATTACGTTCTTTGCTCGCCAATAATTCTAAAGGTCGGTGTAGTTGGAAACTTTTTCTAAAAATGTCAGGACGTTTAAGCAGAATAATTTTTGTCAACGAATTATAAAACATCTACAGGTATGTCAATTTTTGAATTTAGAAATCCTATCCACAAACTATCTATTTTCACCTTTATTTAATCAACATCATCTTCTTGGTTTGAATAAAGCTTCCTGCCTGTATTCTGTAAAAATAAAGTCCTGTTGAAAGACCCGACGCATTGAATTCAACTTTATGATTTCCGGCATTCATTTTTCCGCTTACAAGAGTATAAATTTCACGTCCCAGCAGATTATACACTTTCAGGCTTACTTCAGCTTGTTCAGGTAGCGCAAATTCAATATTCGTACTTGGGTTAAATGGATTTGGATAATTTTGCTCTAAACTGAATTCTTTTGGCAAACCCAATTCATTCTCATTAGATGTCATGATCTGATCTAACACCTCTACATATTTTATACCAGCTTCTGATGCAAAAGCTCCCGAATACACAGTTATAGACAATTCCTTTAAGGTGTCAGCTTTCTCTGAAACTTCATTATTATTGATATAATACGCTGTCCTTATTGCATCCTGATAATCTTCCAGAGAAGCATTTCCTGATATTTTTATTCCACTTTCTACAGAATCAATGTCAAGAGAACCCGGATCGTCTATGAATAATGAATCTTCTTCCAGAAAACCTTTCGATATTTTTATGATAGCACTGTCAGCTGAAATATCAGTGCTTGAAGAAATACCAAGATCACCGGCTATTAGCAATTCAGGACTGTCCTGAAAGTATTCTAATGTATCCGATGATTCAAAAGTTAAGCTGGCCACTTCTGATAAATTAAAAACTTCAGAAGAGTACATTCCCCATACACTGTCTGCATTCATAACTCTCACAAACAAGATCTGATCTCCAATAGGCAGGTTTGTTGATGGAATTGTAAACGTGGTTTCAATATCGGCTCCTGCATTAACAGAAATAGGAGTGGCAACGGCAAAACCGGGATCAGTATTAAAGAAATATTCTGCAGATATAATATTACTAACTAAAACAGGATCGCTTTGATCGATCAGGATAAGTTTTTTGATAGGCATGCCCCAGTTTCCATCTGTAAATTTTGCCCTGATGAAAACTGTATGCAAACCTACCGATAATCCCTCAGTACTAAGCATGGCTTCTTTATCGATTTCCGCAGATGCAGTAATTGGAATAGCCGTTCCACTTCCATGACCCGCATCTTCATCAAAGAAATATTCCAATGCTTCTATTTCTCTCGCTTCTCCCTGATCCACTAAAATGAGTTTTTTAATGGTTAATCCCCATTCGTCGTCACTGTTTTTTGCCCGAATAAAAAGTGTGTGTAATCCTCTGGAAAGAGACGAAGCCATAATGGAACCTTCGTAATTCACTTCACCATCTACTTCAGTTACGGAAATAGAAGTACCGTTTCCAAAACCCGGATCAGAATCGAAAAAATATTCCAATTGAGTTATCGTCTGGCCCATTAACGGTGATGCTAAAAGCATCACCAACAATACGTTTGCAAGGAATTTCACGACTTAATTCCCTTTTGCTTTGATGGTAACCTCGATATCCTCACCGGCTTTAACTTCAGTAGGAATTATAATGTCATATACAAATGGTAAAGAAAATAAGGAATTTAAAAATGGAGCTGCTCCACCAGACGGGCCGATATTCGCTCCATCTGTTCCTGCATTCAATAAACTGCTTAGCTTTGGAGTAACATCCCAATTCAGATCGAATACATTTGTACTATTTGAAACGGCAGTATCTGCAAAAATATCAGTAGGATTGAGAGCTTCATTTACCACGTTATTCTCTGCAAAATTAGAACCCTCATTGAGTGGTAGAGTTATATCGAAAAAATTATTCAGAAATGTATTGTTGTTATCCTCAATTACCCCACTTCCAAAGTGTGTTGTTTTTAGGAAAATATTGTTTTTGAAGGTACTATTACTGATTGATCCTATATCGAGGTCAAAAAATATACTGTTATGGAAATTTCCGTTTCTAATATCTTTATCAGAAGAACCTGCGGGGTTAATTATACAACGACGAAAAATAATAGCCGTATTGTCATCATTGCTAAGAGTAAATAAATCGATATAAGAGTTAGAAACTGTAAGCCCTTGTACAAAATTGGCATTAATAGCGCCTAACACAGATCCTTGAACAACAATAGTAGACGAAGGGTCTGTAGTATTCGGATTATCAAGAGAGAGATTGTTTATTTGCAACCCCTTAAATACAAGATTCGATGAATTATCAACATCAATCGTTCCCAGCTCTGAACCATAATTGAAGTTCTTATTTATGGCAGATGTATTATAGCCCAGACCTACTAAAGTGAGTCTTTCCCTATCTTGAATTTCCACATTCCCATAACTAATTGGGCTTGGTAATATATAAATAAAATCTCCGGATAAAGCCGCATCTATGGCCTCCTGCAGATCTGAATAATAATTCGAACCCGAAGGGTTTTTATCTGTATTATCAACTATCAGGATATTCTGAGCCGTTGTAGTTTGAGTTGCTAATACAGCAATGAGTAAAAAGAGAATTTTTTTCATGATGTCTTTTTATTTGTTAAAATATTCGATTCCATCGGTGCTGTAAATCCCCACTTCTGGTGATTTTTTCAGATCAGCTCGAACGCTATAGCAAATTGAACCAATCCTGCCGTTGTTGGAATCCCCGTTTTTTTCTTAATGTTTTTTCGATGACTCTTTACCGTCTCCAAAGTTATATACAGCTGTCCCGAAATATCTTTATTGCTAAATCCCTGCGCTATCCCGGTTAAAACCTGCCTTTCTCTTCTTGTAAGCGATCGAAATTCGTCAAAATGCTTTCTCACATACATCTCCTCACCGGCAATGCGCTCTATTCTGCGAGTTACCGAATCAATTCCTGAAATCGGATTTGAGGAAGTGAGTAATAAATTATGCTCTTTGAAAGGTTTACAAACGGTAAAAAAAGTGTCGAACTCCCCGGTTCTGGGATTGCGAATTTTCTGGAATTCTGCATGAAGCTGATCATCATCGGCTTTCTCATAAAACTCAAGGAATCTTGGTCCCACATACTTCAGGCTGTCTGGATGTATATTTTTTTCAAAATACTCAAAGCCCATGTTATTGATCTCTTCTTTCGAAAGCAGCCCCCACTCTTCTCCCGCTTTATTTAAATGGCCGATAGTGAGATCACTTTTATCATTTACATGGAATATACCCGGCATCAGATCCACCAACTCCTGTAGCGAATCAAAGTTTTTCCGGAAAATCTTATCTAAAATATATAAGCTTTGAACCTGCGTCTTCAGAATTTCAGTCTCTGTTCTGTACCCCATATTCGTTCTTTTCACAACCCATAAATCCGCTTACAAAATAGTATAAAAAGCGAAAGTGTCAAGCCGGAAGTATCTGTAAACACTTGCGAGCCATGTAAAAACATATAATATTTTTGAAAATTTATGGCTTCCTAAGTACCATTGAATCATAATATTAAAGTCTGTGACGAGTAAATAAAAATGAAAACATATTAGCCCCGCCTTAATACTAAATCTCAGATATCCCCGATAAATAATTCAACGATTCCCGGCTAATATTAATTCTTGCATTCTAAAAATCTAACTCGTAATCTTGAAGCAATGAAATTAACAAACCAATATATCGCCCGAGAAATGATGTGTATGTGTTGCTATATGCGAACACTTCACTAGGGCTTTTATATTTTAGAAAAGAAATTTTCAAAGTCCTTTAGAGTGTATGATCTGAAGGACTTTTTTATTGGCTGTTAGTTTCATTCGTTCTTTAACATCATGCATTCTCATCGAGAAAGGTGGAGGGATCAGGTCCTGCGAAGCCTTGGCAACCGTCCTGTACAAATTTGTACGGGAAAAGGTGCTACATCCTGCTTAGTACAAATATTGTACTGAGAAAGATGAGTGCGAAGAGCTCTACTGTATTTGTAAGCCTCTTTCGGACTCATCCCCGAAAGGGGCTTTTTTATTAATTATAAATCAAAAAATACAATACAATGAGTTCACAAAAATTTGAGACACTACAATTACATGCAGGACAAGAACCCGATCCAACCACAGGATCACGGGCTGTTCCGATTTACCAAACCACTTCTTATAATTTCAAAAACACTGAGCACGCTGCCAGTTTATTCGGTTTAAGAGAATTCGGAAATATCTACACCAGGATAATGAATCCTACCACAGATGTTTTCGAAAAACGAATTGCTGCTCTTGAAGGTGGCGCGGCTGCAGTTGCAACTTCATCGGGGCAAGCTGCACAATTTCTGGCCATCACAAATCTGGCCCAGAAAGGCGATAACATCGTATCCACTCAAAATCTGTATGGTGGAACTTATAACCAGTTTAAAGTTACCATTCCCAGACTTGGAATCGATGTTAACTTCGCCGAAGAGGATACTGTTGAAGCTTTTGAAAAGCATATCGATGAAAACACAAAGGCCATTTACGTTGAGTCGATCGGTAATCCCAGAGGAAATATCGCTGACTTTGAAGGATTGTCAGCCTTGGCAAAAAAACATAAGATCGCCCTTGTGGTAGATAATACTTTTGGCGCCGGTGGAGCTTTAGTTCAACCAATCAAATTTGGAGCAAATGTAGTAACTGCATCAACTACAAAATGGATTGGTGGACATGGCACTTCCATTGGTGGTGTGATCGTAGATGCCGGAAATTTCAACTGGGGAAATGGTAAATACCCGTTGTTCAGCGAACCATCTCCGGGCTATCATGGACTTAAATTCTGGGAAGTATTTGGTGACGAAGGTCCTTTTGGTAATATTGCATTTGCTATCAGGGCCCGTGTTGAAGGGCTCAGAGACTTTGGTTCTTCTCAATCACCTTTCAACAGCTTTCTTTTACTGCAAGGGCTTGAAACATTGTCGCTCAGAGTTGAACGACATAATGAAAATGCCAAAAAACTAGCAACATGGTTAGATGAGCATGAACTCATTGACTGGGTAAATTACACCGGTCTTGAAGAACATGAATATCATGAACGAGCAAAGAAATATCTGGCTACCGGACAGTTTGGTTCCGTATTTACTTTTGGAGTAAAAGGTGGTTTTGATACCGCCAGAACTTTCATCGAAAATGTGGAATTGGCCAGTCATTTGGCTAATGTTGGAGATGCTAAAACGTTAGTTATCCATCCCGCTTCTACCACACATCAGCAACTTACTGAACATGAGCAAGCTTCATCAGGTGTGAAGGGAGATCTTGTTCGGGTTTCGGTTGGTATCGAACATATCGATGATATCATAGCTGATTTTGAACAAGCACTACTAAAGTCTCAGGAACTTGTCGCTGTTTAATGTATTTCGACAAGGAATTTTTATGAGCAACAAACCAAATATCACAACAATTAATCAAGCCCGGACTACCGAATCCGGGTTTGAATTTCCTGCATTAGACATTGCCTGGAATAGTTGGGGAACACTCAACGAAACAAAGGACAACGTGATTCTGATCTGTCATGCATTAACCGGAAGTTCTAATGCAAAAGATTGGTTTCACGGTTTTTTTGACTCTACCGGGTTTATTGATCTTGACAGACACTTTGTTTTATGTATAAACAATCTGGGCAGTTGTTACGGATCAACAGGACCCACTTCTGTTTCACCATTAACCGGGAAGCCCTATCAGGCAGATTTTCCGGAAATTACCATTCGGGATATCGTGAAACATCAACAATTACTGCTTGATCATCTTGGCATTAAAGGCATTGAATTGGCAATTGGCGGATCGATGGGCGGAATGGTTACTTTGGAATTCGGACTGATAGATTCTAGAATCGAATCTTTAGCATTACTTGCTATGGGGAAATCTCATACTCCCTGGGCAATCGGAATCAGTCATGCACAAAGAAAAGCTATTTATGCTGATGAACATTGGCAAGATGGATTTTATGATCCCAAAGTCCCTCCACAGAAAGGATTATCTGCAGCCAGAGCACTTGCAATGATTACTTACCGTTCTCCTCAAAATTATGAACAGAAGTTTCGAAGAGACTTTAACATATCCAAAAATCAGTATGAGGTAGAATCATATTTAGATTATCAGGGAGAAAAACTTAGCAGCCGTTTTGATGCCAATTCGTACATCTCATTGTCAAAAGCTATGGATTCCCATGATGTATCAAGAGATCGCGGCTCTTTTAGTGAAGTCTTAGGTTCACTGACAATACCTTGTTTGATCCTTGGTATTGATTCAGACATTCTCTATCCCATTGCTGAGCAACAAGAACTTACCGAATTAATTTCTAATTGCGAATTCAAAGAAATCCAGTCCGATTACGGTCATGATGCCTTTTTGATCGAATTCGACCTGATCAATAAACATCTGACATCATTTTATCATTCTATTTATTACCCCTATGAGCATCACACTTAATTCAATAACCGAAAAAAACATATCCATTTATAAGAGTAAAAAAACTATTCCTGTTTTTATTGCCGGGAATGGAGCA
The DNA here is from genome assembly GCA_965215865.1 of Balneola sp. Taxonomy (GTDB): domain Bacteria; phylum Bacteroidota; class Rhodothermia; order Balneolales; family Balneolaceae; genus Balneola. The sequence continues at coordinate 640,008 of OZ244125.1, read as the reverse complement.
ATTGGCAGCACTCTAATTCAACAAATTAAAGCTCTCAATAATACTCAGTTTAAGATCAAAATTACTGGGGTTTGCAACAGCAGGAATGTGATTTGGAACCCTGATCCGGATTCACTTCGTGAAAAACTTAATTCTTCTAAAGAAGAAACCAATTGGGAAAATATTACAAATAAACTCGTTCGCTATCCGAAAGAACTCATATTCATCGATGCAACCGGGAGTGAGATTGTAGCTCGTCAGTATCTGAGGCTTCTCACTCATGGAATCCATGTTACAACACCCAGCAAAAGAGCCAACACGTTTGAACAGAGTTATTTTGAGGATCTTAAAGTTTTTCAAAACCCGGGGAAGGCTCAATATAAATACGAAACTGCTGTGGGCGCCGGACTGCCGGTCATCAGTACCATCAATAATTTGATTGAATCGGGCGATTCCATAACAAAAATATCCGGCGTTGTTTCCGGTACTATGACCTACATTTTTAATCAACTTCAACAAGGAATTCCTTTTAGTGAGATTATAAAAGCTGCTAAAAAAGAAGGTTATTCAGAACCCGATCCTCGAGATGATCTCTCCGGAGAAGATGTAGCCCGTAAGTTTTTAATCCTGGCGAGAACCTGTGAGTATAAATTTGAAAGGGATCAGATCAAAGTGGAATCATTGGTACCAAAAGAACTCATAGATTATCAGGTCAACGGTTTTTTAGATCATCTCTCTTTTTATGATGAACATTGGAAAAACAGAAACTCACAAGCATTGTTAAACAATAAACGTCTTCGATACACGGGGGAATTCACTCCCGAAGGAATTGAAATCGGGATTAAGGAAGTCCCCACGGATTCACCTTTAGGAGGGCTGCGAAAAACGGATAATCTGATCCAGATCTATTCAGAACGCTATGCCGATTCACCCATTGTAATTCAGGGGCCCGGAGCTGGAAAAGAAGTTACTGCTGCAGGTGTTCTTTCCGATATCATACAGATCAGTAAAAATATTACATAGCTCAAATAAAAAAGCCATTCTTCTTTCGAAGAATGGCTTCTCTCTCTAACCAGCTGCCATTAATCCTGTCAAATTAACGGCGCTTTCTTACCAAAGCTTGTCGCTTCATTTTCTGTGTTCTTTCCGGCATGGTATCGAACTTAATTTTTTGTTCGTCATTCAACAATGCCCTGATCTCTCCTTTCTTTGCAATATGAATTTTTTGGATACTAACCTGGAGATCACCCATTTCATCAGCTACTTTATTGAGTGCAGAAACATCATAAGTATCACCGGATGAAAGAGTTCGTAATCTTGCTCTTTTCTCTCTCAATTGATTTTCTAAAGGAAGACTTTCTTGCTTTCCTTCCAGCATGATACCTTTTATTTGCTCTTTTTGATCTTCGTTCAAATCTAATTTTGCCAACATAGGTTGCTGTCCTCTTCGCATTTGTCCTTGTTGTCCACCTCTTTTTTCGAAACGCTCTTTTATTTCTTTACGTCTTTCTTGCTGATCATTTTTCTGTGCCTGAACGGATAGTGTTCCAATTAGCAACAAAAGAAATGCGGTTGTTATAATTCTTCTCATGACTGTCTCCTGTTTTGATGATTATTTATTTTTGTACCTTGTACACTTCATTAGAAGAAAACCCCTAACAAAACTTGTGGTCACCCATGAAATTTTTTCTAAGTCTGCTACTTTTATTTTTATTCAGCCAAAACCAATTTGCCCAAAACTGGTTGATCACTCAGGAAGACTGGGGTGGAACTGATTCTGTTGATTCAAGCCTGGAACATGAAATATCTTATATCACCATTCACCACGGTGGGGAGATGTTTCCGGACGATAAAAACACGGTTTCTTATTTGCAGAATTTACAAAAATGGAGCCGCTCTGACCGGAAATGGAATGACATTCCCTACCACTATGTAATCGCACGAGATGGTAAAATATATGAAGGCAGACCACTGAATTATCGCGGTGATACCAATACCACATACGATCCAACCGGTCATGCACTTGTCGTGTTACTTGGGAATTTTGAAGAGCAGGAAGTGAAAGCTGAACAAATTGAGTCCCTTAAAACCGTGACTGCATATTTAGCAAAGCAGGAAACAGTTCCTGCCGAAAAGATACAAACTCATAAAGATTATGCAGAAACACTCTGTCCGGGCAAAAAACTGACAGGTTACTTAAATACCCGTGATTGGAATTCCTTTTTAAACGAGCTGGATTAAGAAACTTTAGCTCTTTTAAAGTCTATAACTGAAAGAAGCTATGAATAATGAGGCTTAAACTTCTCTACCTGTTATAAGCTTTTATAGCTTTTCTGGTAAGTTCCTTTTTTTGAAGATAAGGAATCCAGCTACTTCCTGAAATTACCATAACCCCAACAAAAGCCCCGGGAGGCATACTTATTTCTTCGCTATCTGACTGAGAAGCCAACGAAGTTGCTGCAATTGCTACGCCTGCTATTACACCTAAAACCTGAACTACAGTCATTCCGTCTCTTTTCTTCAGATATTCCATACTCTCCGGATTATCAAATAAAGCTCTTTTCAAGTTTCGTGCATTGGCCTTTTGTAACTCACCACCATCTTTTGAAAAATACTCTACCTGGCTGGACTGCATTCCACCGCCAACAAACATAGATGTACCATTCGGACCAGGAACAAAAGACCCTCCTCCTCCATAAGATTGAGTTCTCGTAAAAAGATCTATATTTCCCTTCTCCAACCGTTTTGCGAAACTATCCCCATAACCGCTGTACATTCTTCGAAAATAACCATCCGTTGTTTGGTAAGCGTGCACTTTAGACAGTGGGATTTCAGTTGTATCGTTTACAATTATTTTGGAGGATCTAAATAGTTTAGTACTCAATTCCACCTTTCCTCTGATAACTGTGCTGTCTTTGAGTTCCACAAAATTTCTGTATTGAGCTGAAACCGAAATTGTGAATAAAAAAAGTACCGCAAAACAATTGAAAATCTTTCTCATAACCAAGCTTTTTAAAATTTGAAGAAAATATAAAAGCCTAGTCTTTAATTCCTATTGATTTTGAAGTTAGAAAGTTTTGATCCGAATGAGAAGCTTTGAACCGTCTTACCTATCCTCCCTGCTTCAAAACCAAAAAAACCACATCGATCTAAGATCAATGTGGCTTTTGTAGTTTGATGCTTGTTATTTAAAACAAACTGTGGGCCCGGAGGGACTTGAACCCCCGACCAATCGATTATGAGTCGACTTATACATTTATTTTAACATATTTTTAAGATTGTTTATGTAAATTGTGTACCAGTATTTGTACCAATTTTAAGATTCATTAGTGAATATATTTCATCACCCAACCACATTAACCAACTCAAAAATAGGCAGGTAAAGCGCTACAATTATAGCTCCCAAAATCAATCCTATAAATACAATAAGAACGGGCTCAATAACTGAGGTTAATCCTTCTACCATAATATCCACTTCTTCTTCAAACAGGTCTGCTACTTGATTCAGCATGTCATCGAGACTTGCTGTTTCTTCTCCTACACTGATCATCTGAGTTACAATGATTGGAAATATGACACTATTTTCCAGTGATTTGTTTAGGCTCTTTCCTTTCGTGATGGCTTTTGACATTAGTTGTACTTCGGAGGTAAGTATAGAATTGGTAGAAGAATTTTTAAGAACTCTCATCGATTCTGAAAGTGTGACTCCACTTTGGAGGAGAGTAGCCAAAGTTTTCGTGATCTGACCTACTAAGCTTTTTTTATAGAGCTCTCCGAAATATGGAATACCGAGTTTAGCACGATCAATCAGATTCGAACCTTTGAGTGTTTTTGAAAAATAGCTGAATCCAAACATTAAAAGTACCAGCGCTCCTGATAACAACAGAATATTTCCGGTTAAGAATTCGCTAATTGATAAAATGATCTTGGTCGGACCCGGTAACTCTGCATTAAAATCCTGATACATATCTACAAAAGTAGGAACTACAAACACGAGCAGAAAGGTAACTGCTGAAACCGCTACTCCTACAATGATCGAAGGATACACAAGCGCCATACGAACTCGTTGTTTTAATTTGTGGGCTTTTTCCTGATAGGCCGAAAGCCGAAGCAGTATATCATCAAGGACGCCGGAAACTTCTCCTACCTCAGCTAACTGGACATAAATGGTATCAAAGATCGTGGGGTGTTTTGCAAAAGCTTTAGACAGGCTTTGTCCTTTCTTTACTTGCTTGCGAACATCTTCTACAATGGTTTTGAACTTTGAATGAGAGATCTGTTTGATGGTTGTATCCAGCGCCTTTACCAGTGGCAGTTTCGCCTTGAGCATTACCGCTAGATTACGGGTGAACTCGATCACTTCTTTGTCGGGTACTTCTTTAAGAAAGGGCAACTTAATTTCTTTGGAAAGCACACCTGCGCCGGCATTTTTACCTTTGCGTTGTTTGGCTATATGTGGAGGCAGATTTCCCATAGGTTATTCTCTAACTACCGGTTTCCAGTATAACGGATTTCGGGCTTGAACGATTTGTGAGATCTCAATCTTTCTGCTGCTTGATACCTGTACCACTTTCCAGCTCATTTTCCTTGATGAAGATTCTACTTGTTGATCAACATTACTTAGTCGAATGTACATACTATCGATTTCATTTTCGCTATCTGAAAGATCTATGCCGTTCAAATGGACTCTTCCATCTACCCAATTGTAACGCTTTTCTCTTTCGCCCATTTGAACGACTAGCGAGCTATCCGTAAACACAACTTCATCGGCTCTCATTACGTCCTTGTAGATCTGAGACTGAGCTATATGAAGATTATTATAGTAGGCTACATCCGAAGACCAGCGGCTTAGCTGCCCATTTGCAAAAACAAATACGGTAGAAGCTATTCCTAGTACAATGGAAATAATGGTAATCGCAACCAACACTTCAACCAGCGTGTAGCCGTCTTCTTCTTTACCTATTCTTTGTACCATAACCTCCCTGTTTCTAATTCAATACTTGGTTCACGTAAAGTATCTCTTTTAAAGACCGAAACTGTAATCGTATATAGATCCTGCTCTTTATTCACTTTGGTTTTGATCCACCAGTTTTCATCAGCTTTTAAGATGTAAGAACTGTCGGACTCCGTAGCAATTACCTCTTCCATCTGATTTCGCGCATGATTGAAACTTACTATTTTATCTTTGGTTATGGTATTTCCACCTATAAAAATAAGAAACATAGTTAACGGAACCAGTACAACCAACAATAAGGAAAGTGCCACCAAGGATTCTACTAAACTGTATCCCGCTTCATCTTTTATCAGTTCATTCATTAACCTCCTTCCAATCCAGAATCACGTATTTGGTGGAATCTGAAAACCCAATAGGAACTATAAAATCTTGGGACCGTTGAGTAATATCTATTTCTGCGTCCTTGATCCAATTAATGTAGATAGTAGGAGGTTCATAAAAATAGAACTGCTTGGTAAGTACAGAACCATACACCGTTCCGTCTAACTCCGTTTGACCTTGATTGTAAATACTCCCTCTTAGCAAGGCGTTTTCATCGATCTTGATCCGGAATTGTTCCTGATTAAACCTTCCTGTTTCGATAGGGTACACAAGCGTTCCGTCAACAGTGCTTTCGCCTTGTAAGTGAATCATTTCTTGTTGTTCTCCCAGAAACGTAATAGTGGATGTGTATACCATACTCGGATAAGTCAGATACACCTGGTCTCTGAGTTGTATTCTTCCTCTGGATATTAACTGAGCGTTCATCGAAACCTGATCCCGCAATTCCATGAATGTTCCGGCGCTTAAGATTGCGTGTGTAGCTGTTATGCTCCCACCTACGCTCAGGGTATCCCTTGCAATGAATGTGGTGTATGTTCCTAAGTTACCATCTCCGGTAATGCTCAGGTTTCCTTCCACTGAAACCACAATGTCTTTAGGAAAAGTAGTTGTTTGGTTTACACTCCATTCCTGAGAACCAGAAAAATAAAGGGTATCACCTTCCTGTGATTGAGCCAGTTCGCTAAGATCTCTTATTGCAAATTGACTCTTATTTTCTGATTCAAAAAAGGAGGTGTGTTTATCCAGTTGCTCCTCTATATATTTATACCTAAACGATGGAAAGAAGTCTCGCATATTTTTCTTTTTAGCTTCGCCGCTAAAACTTCCTCGAAATGGGAACCCTTTAAACGTACTCCGTTCGATCTGATTAGATCCTGAGGCTATATCTCCATTGATAGTAGTAGAGCCTGTCACACTTAGCGATGAGTTGGTATCTTTAAGGGCAATGGCGTAGTTAAATACGGAATCCGGAATTGCTCCTGCAAGTACTTCCAATGTTATTTTCTGCTTTTTAACCTGAGAAAATGAACTGATTTTTAAAAAACCGCCGTAATTGATTGATGTAATAGTTCCTGTAGAGTCCAGTTCTTGTCCTGAACACAAAAACTCATAGATCTGTTGTTCTGCCCGGTACAAAGCTTTGGTCCGGTCAATGTCTTGTTGAATGAATGTGGATTGCACATAAATCCCTCCCAGAACTGCTCCAATAAAGAGGGCAACAATTAGTGCTATTATTAGCACTGTTATAAGAGCTGAACCTTGTTCGTCTAATGCTATTTCCTGATGCTGTTTCACACTCCATAATACTGATAAGCTTTCATTTATGGAATTAGTATTTGATTAAATAGGCTGTTTATTTATCCTTAGCTCTTTCATGTTTGTAACCTGAAGGCACCAGTAACGGAAGTCTGTGACTGACATCCTTAGCATATTCTTTCATATCAAAACCTCATCCATTGCAAGCAAACCTTTCTTTTCTTTGTACCATAGTGCACTGCTGTATGGATAGTCTACCGGCTTAAAACAAAATCCTTCTTTCACCGGATTATAGTGTATGTATTCCATCTTCTGATTGTAAAATTTATTGGAGGTAATTTCAATCGGTCGATTATCTTGTCTCCAAAATTGATAGGTCTGATTATTTGAATTTTCTCTGCCTGCTTTTTTAAACATCCAAAGCATCCAGCTTCTTCGGCTTTCTTTCTTATTAATTTCCATATCCTTAATAATAGCCTTTGCGGTATATTTTTTGAAGTCTCTTAAAATATCCGACAGACTATACCCTTCTTTTGCACTTATTACCAGATGGATATGATTTGTCATTAAACACCAACCATGTATTTGTAGCCCTTTATTCGTTCTGCAATAGTCCAGACTTTCAATAACCATTTGTTTGTATGATGGTCTTGTGAATACATCAATCCAATCTACTACCGCAAAAGTAATAAAGTGAACTTGTTGGTGATTATGGATTTTGAACGGCATCCCATAATTTAATAAGCATTGCATGTATGCAAGTTACAAACTTGCTTAACTTCCACTCTTTAAGTCACAGACTTAAGAGAGCTTGGGGGTGGTTAAGAGGGGAACTCCCTTTGTAAAAACCTATGCTCATGCAATTACTTAAAAAATTGCTTTACTCTTAGAAATCGGAACGAGGTTAAACCGCCAATAATAACTTTTGCTTTTGTATCCGCATCGCCTTCTATAAAGTTCATGCCCGCAGCTTGAACCCCATCAACGGCTTGGAGTATCTATAATCTCTAAGTGTTAATTTCTTTTTTTCATTTCATAGACTAAGTAAGAGCCTGAACTAAAAGATAGCCACATAAAAATAACTACTATCAGTAGTTTTGCCTTAAACAGCAAACTGTTCATGACTTCGCCTTCATATATAATTTGAAATTCACTATTAATTAATGAATAAACAACCAATAAAAAGGGAATAACAAATAAAACTCCATTGATTAGTAAGAATTGCCTAAACTTCATGTTCTAAACTTTTAGTTTATAAATGATCTTATACTAAACATAATTTCATCATAAAATTTTAGATTTTGTTTATCTGTAAAAAAGTTAATGTTAATAAAGCTATCATCCATTTTAATAAATACTTGCCGTGCAAAAATTGTAGAATCACCTTCGTTTATCTGAATATTTGCAAACCAAGCACTTTTATTATCTATTTCTATGTTTGACATTGATAAAATTACAAAACTTTCAAAGATCTTTCCTAATTCTTTTATATTTCCCTTACTCATTTCATCTAATTCTAGATTACTTTTTAATACCGTAACATTGAAATAATTTTTAACTCTTTTTTTACTTGAATCTTCATAAAAAGAAATTAAATCCATCCCAGGGTTTTCTTCAATTTTCCAATCTACAGGAACATTTAACTTGTATAAACTATCTGGGTGTATATAAATATCCCAAACCAAAAGGTATTTTTCGTAAGTCCATTCTCCAATTTTCAAATCATTGCTATAATTACCTTTTGCAATGATTGAACCACTACGATTATAGTACTTCCAAAGACCTTCTCTGTTGTTCTTTTTTGACAATGGACCTTCATGTTTGATTTCTCCAGACTTGTAATATCCCTTGTAAAAAAAACTAGTGTCATTTTTTAGTGTAATTGACTTTAATTCACCAGTTTCAAAATAGCTTTTAAAATCAGTTTCTCGCTTAGTTAGACAATTAAGCGAAAAAAGAAACATACATATTAGAAAAGTTAATCCTTTATAAGATTTAGTCATTTATTTCTACCGGTTTTCTTTCACCAGTTTTTATACTTAGAGACCTCTTGAATCCAAATATAAAAGCAGTATTTCTAGATGCTTCGATTTTATTTGTAATTGACCTATCTCCTGTTTTTAAGTTTATTGAATCTGTACTTTTTTCAGCACCAACCCCTAGTGATAAGTTTACTTCTTGGTTCGAAACAGTAGTGTTCTCACCTGATTTTTTAAGCGAAAACTTATGCTCGGCACCTCCACTTATAAAAGGAGCTGACCCAGAAATTTCTTGTGTTATTTCTACATCATCACCTTTTGTTTTTAAATCATTATTAGTATTTGAGAATTCAATCCCATCTAATGAAAGATCAACAGTTCCTGAAGACTCAAACAGAGTTATACTTCCTAAATTAAAATTAAATCCAGCATTAAGACCAGCATTTCTTGACTCCGCTGCAACCTGAAAACCACCACTTACTTTGATGTCGTAATCAACTGAAACAGATCTATTTTTTAAAGCAGCTTTAGCTCCAACTAGAAATAATTGTAAACAACATTCTTCAGCAGCCATCCCCGTGGGGTCAATCAGGTTTAATGGATTATTATATACATAATGGTACGGTGTCCAACCTGGGAACTGATCTGCAAGCGGATCAATCTGCAGGAATCGCCCAATGATGGGGTCGTAGTTTCTCGCCATCATGTAATCGAGAGTGAGGTCGGCGTCGGTGTCTCGTTCATGCCCGGTAAACTTATACTTATCGGTATCATTGGCCGAGTTGTTTGAGCGTGTTGGCATAGTTAAGCCAAACGGGTAGTAATCGTCATAACCGTCTACATTACCAGATTGATCTACCGTCGTTCGCACCGAACCTAAATGATCTTTCAGAAAGTATCTACGCTGCGTTCCATCCCACGTTCCTATCACATCCGAACCCGCAAGCATATTATGGAACTGCACCACATCGTTTTCATAGACGGCAATGGTTTCCCCACCTGCTCCACGCACATAATGCGTTTCGGTGCTTCCCATTTTCTTTTTCACCCGGTTGCCTTCAGAGTCATAGGCGTATTGCAGGGTATTAGCGCCTTTTATAAGCTGAGCGGGGAGATTTCGCCAGTCATAATCTACGGAGGTAAAGCCTTGGAGCATGTTCTTGGTCATGTTCCCGCTGGCGTCATGATCGATGTCAAAGTCTAAATAATCAATCTGTTCTACTATCTCATCAAGCCGATTGGTTCCAGATTCATAACTTAGTCCAAAATACCCGATTCCGTCATAGCCAATATTTCCATTATTATCTCGACGCAAGTACCCGGTGATATTTCCATTCTTGTCATAATTCATCCACTCCAGATCAAACGCATCTGAATTATATCCTGATCCCGAGAAATCTGCAGCAGTAAGCCGATTGGCGTTGTCATAGCTATAGCTGTAGCTGAGTGTATTCTGGTTAGTGCCCGCAGTCCCTACCTGCCGCCACTGCTGCAGGTCAATATTGCCACTATAATCGTAATCCAGATTCATACCAAAACGATCTCCATTGGTTCCTGTGGAGATGGATCCATCATTGATCTTATCCAACCAACCTTGTACCGTATATAAGTAATCCACTGTTTGTATGTTACTGTTACCTAATTTCAGCTGGGTGGGTTGTCCGTCCGCAAAAAACGATGTATACTCAGCATCCTTGATCCATGTACTCCCATCGGTACTGGTTTCTACCTTTTCCATTCTACCTAAAGCATCGTAGGTATAGCGTTGATAGAATTCCTCCCCGCTAACCCCAGCTTGGTAGTCCATTTGAGTTAAGCGTCCGAGCTCATCATAGTCATAATCAATCTTTTTAACTGAAAGCCCTGGTAAATCTTGTACAACCCATTCAACTAATCCTAATGAGTTATACGAATAATAGGTATGCCCCCATGTGGTGGTAGATACACTAAGATCTCTATAGCTTACTTTACTGATTCTCCCTTGCATATTCTGAGGTGTCAAAGAGCCGCTATAAGCCTGATCTCCATCGTAGTAATACTGAATATTAGCTTCATTTCCGGAGGTTGGAAAGGTATCTGTATCAGGATCTGCGCTACTGAAGCTTGTACTCCCTGCGTACTCTCCGGTTTCTATTGGACGATCCAGCTCATCGTATTTGGTGTAGGTGTAGATATCATTGGACTCGAATTCAAATGCACCACTTGTGGTTATAATATCGCCGGGATCTTCCGCTTCTCCTTTAAATTCGTAGGTACCAGAACCTACATTAAATGTTTGGGTACTGATGCTTCCATATTCTGATGAAAAAGTAGTGGAGTAAATAGTGGAATTATCATCTGTTCTTTTGATGGTTATAGAGTAATTACCCATATAAAGATCAAACCAACTGAGGTTAAAACTAAGCACTCCGTTACTATTGGCTACAATAGTTTTGGTTATAGAAGTTCCACCGCTCAATGACTGTGTAATATCCTGCTCACTTGATTTTTGATTTGGGTCCTGAGTGAATCTTAATCTCCCTTTCTCATCGTATTTATAATCCACCGAATACTCCTGATCAGGCAGTTTCTTGCTGGTTAGCTCCCCTTTTTGGTTATAGCTATAAGTGGTTGCGAGGCCACGAGGATCTTCCACTCGTACTAAGTTTCCTTTCAGATCATACTCAAAATAGGTCACTAAATCTGAACTCGATTTATTCAGTACATCATCAGAAGCAGGATTCATATTTGTCCCACTTACAATGGTTTGTCCCCACCCATCGGTATAGGTAATGGTTTCATTGCCTTCAGGATCTCTACTCACGGTTTTACTGAGAGTGTTGGCGGCCCACGTCTTCCCATTAATGGTAAAACTTTCCGTAGTATTTAAACCATAGGACATTTCCATTTCTTTATCACTTCCCATTTTATGGGAAGGCCCGGGAAGCGTACTTTTCTGCGTGCGCGCTAGGGGAGAAGCTTCGTATTGGATCTGTGAATACGCGTAATCTTCATCATCACTTGGTAGAGACTGGTATTCGTCTTCAATAGAAGAATTCGATGGTAAAGCGCTCCCGGGTACAAATATACCTAAAGAATCCCCTTCAAACCCATACTGCTTATAGGTGGTTTGATTCGCTATTTGGTAAGGCCGAGACGTCACTTCGGGAAGCCCTCGTTCGTTATACCTCGTGTCGGTAATAATGGTTGTGCTTCCTCCACGAACCTGATTTTGCAGATTTCGCCCGAGCCCGTCCATATAGCTTACGCTCTTGGTTACATTAGAGGGATTGGCAGGATCATAATGTGTCCAGCTTTCTACCCGGTTAGGATCGCTTGAGGAGTAATTGCTGTTATTTTCTAAAGAGTAATAGTAGCTATTACTGGCTACAAGCTCTCCATTGGAATTATACGCTTTAGTAAGCCTTGCAAAGTCATCGTACTCATACCGGCTGGTAAATCCAGCCGGATCTTTAACAGCCAACGTTGTTCCCAGCACTTCATCTACTTCCTGACTTTGCGCTTGTGCTCCTTCCGGGTATATACGCACGTTGTCGATAAACCATTCCGTAGTGGTTGAGCCGTACCCATAATTCCCAAAAGCAAAGTTCTGAATACCAGATGATGTAAATCTAAAATCTACATTATCTATCAGTTTCTCTCCATTTACATAGTAATCTACTTTTTCTACACCAGGCCTCATAACAATTTTAAATTGATATACCTGATTGATCTGTAATCCTGACTTTATAGTAACCCAACCTGAGGTTGCATCATAATATTTCCAGGCTTCATTATTGATGGACGACCATACTGCTCTTTCCGTACTCCCTAATCCTCTATCCCAACTATTACCGCCTGCTGCTATTGTAAGATCCCAGTTATTGCTGTTAGCGATTCGCACATCAAACTCCCATACTACATCTTCTGTAAGCTCACTTCCATGATCATAATATATTCGGTCAACTTCTCCATTTGTCGCTGAGGCGAAATTCTTAAGTTTTAACTTCCCTTCAGAAATAGTCACCTGTGTATCACCATCTCCCCCAACATCCGTAAACGACCATCCATCCAAACTATCCAGCGCAAAGCTATGCGCATACACTTGGTCTTTGCCTGCATTTCTAAAAATACCAATGGGATTGGTTCCGTCTTTACTCCAATCATAGGAGACCTTAACCCCTTTGGCATCCTCAACCTCTAAGGGATTACCAAAACTATCATAGGAATTAATTTTTTGCTGAATTATCTGGGCAAATACAACTGGCTGTGACATCACAACAAGAAAAAATGAACAGAACGTAATTGTAAGTATTTGTTTCATAATATGGCTCCTGTTTCCTTATTGATCAACACTACATGTTTTTGAAATAGTAGAACTCACACCATCCCAAACAAGAGTTTCACATGGACGCCATGCTCCTCCTCCCCAGTCCCTCCAACGTGTCCAGCTTTTACTCAACACTGTTCCCGTACCATCTTCTATTAATACCAAATACGGCTGCGAAAGCATATTTAATCCCACCATCCCACTATACTCTTCATGGGCATATGTATACTTTGTTACTCTTTTTTCTCCCGTTAAAGAATTGGTGCTTGTAATCTCTGTTGGTAGTTTGTGTTCTAAATTTTCAAACAAAGTTTCTTCAATCGTGGTCATTGCTTGACCACTTCCATTGTATATTTTTGAAGTTACCTTAGAAGGATGTTGCCAAATGGCATAATTATGCCCCGGCGAAAATAGTATACTGTATTCATTAAATTTGTAATACTCAATCTTTCTGAATTTTTTCAGTTTCCTTTCATCGGTTGTATCTGATACGGAATCGTAATACGTTGTTGTATATTCAGTTATTTCCTGAGTGCTCTGAGCTTGGGAAAAAACAGAAACTTTTTTCCTGTTCCCACTTCGATACGATAAATCCGCTCCGCCGGGAAAAACTTCTGTATTTACTGTTGTTGCGTTTTTATTGTCTGTTATGGTAAGAGCTACTGGGTTTTCATCGTACAAAGAAAACTCGTGTTCTATATATCCTCCACTACCATTTGTTCCATGTTTTTCTAAAACTTTATTATAGTATAATTGATTTCTTACATCTCCTCCTAGTCCCTGAACAGGATTAGCCATCCTAGCATAAAACCCATAAAGATCTTGCAGTCCTGAACCTCCCGGAGGAAAGTATTGGATATAACCTTTTTCGGACGGAAACCAGAAATCATAATCCGGTTCTTCTTGTAGTATCCCCCAAGACTCAGGTTCTCCTAAAGTATCTCCATATACAAATTCTTTCGTGATGGTATCTAACAATATACCGCTATTGGATTCCAATTTTTTTATTCTTAAACCACCACCAAATTTTTCTTGAACTGCTTTATGTTCAATTACATCAATGTTTACTTGCACAGTATTTAGCTCATCACATTCTTGAGCTACACTTACTATCCAGTCGCCATTAGAAAGTTCAATTTCATCATTGATTGTAAAGTTTGTTTCACTTACTGGAATTTGCCAAAGATAGCCTTCCAAAGAACCTATTTTATCAATAGCTATGTCAACATTGGTGTAGTTGTTAGTGCCACACCCGTTTGTATTCACAATCTTTACAATTGCTCCTGCAATTGGTGAATAGCTATCCCAATTACCAGATGAGTTTAGCCTTCTTGTTTGAGCTGAATTTACACTGAATGTGTCAGACTCTATCCGGGTATATGGGTCATCAAAAAAGAAGTCTTCGTCTTTTTTGGCTGTAGTAATTAAGTAATCATCGGTGATTCCTGTTATAGTAGAACTAATTACTTCACTATAGGAATTTGGTTCATAACTGTATAAAGTAGAACCCCCAGTAGGGTAAATTACTTTTTTTAAAGCCCCGTAGTATACCTTATCAGGATCAACTTCACGATTTGCACCAGAATAATAGTCTTTAACCGCCTCGTATAAAGCTATTATTTCGGGGATATATGTGTCATTACTTGTTTCTCCATTGTAATATCCAAAATGATCAATAGCTTTAGTAGAGCGGTCTCCGGGTAGATCATTTTTGTTGTAATATTCAAATGAATGTGTTTTGGAAGTTGTTTCGTTAGCTCCAGTTTCAACAAGTGAATCTAAATACATTCTTTTTAATGGAGTAATTGTGTAATCAAATTTAAATTTTTTAATTCGTATATCCTCCAATGTTTTTACCACAATTGAATCAAGGCTAACATCTGAAACGGCATATCTAGTTTTATCTATCGTGCCATCAACGGCACTTCTGAAAAATTCCACCTTTTGATGATTAGATTCAATTCGCTTCAAATACTTTCTGCTTGTCACAGATGAAGTAGGCGAATCTCCATCTATATTTGCTGGAGTTTGCTGAGCTGTGTAAGAACCGTATTCCGCCTCAACACCGTAATTTTTCACTGTGTTGTTTGCTGCGCTCTCATATAAAAATGATATAATTCCATCACCTTTTGCACTTTCTATTTTTGTTAGGTACCAAGCATTTACATAGTTGGAGGATGCTATTAATGGATTATGAAGTTCTTTCGAAGCACTATTCGTCCCGAAGTGATATACAGTGCCATCAGGAGTTCGGATTTTAAAAGCTTTTATACTTACTGTATTTGAGGTAATATCTGAGTCTATTTCTCCAACCCCTATTGCTTCTATTGCATGATTACTATTCTCCAGTGTGTAAATTTCACCACCAGGTGCGAATACAAACTTTCCTGCAAAACCATTTACATTGTAGTAAAAAACATCCTGTTCAGCGTCAAAATTTGACCCTATATAAGTTTTCAGATAGTTTCCGATACTGGCTGATTGAACATCTTCCAATAGTAGTGAGTCAACAGCTTCGATAAATTGAGAGTCATTTCCTGTATTTATATATCCATAAGCCAACTCATCTCGAATATCTTTAACTACACGCGTAATTACTCCTCCTGCATTTAAAGTCCAACCTGTGCCCGTCCAACCTGGAACTTCATGAACTCTAATCCCTGAAGTGGAGTACGAAAGCGAAACAGGAACACTTAAATCAGAGCTAGAAATAGAAAAAATCCCAATATTTGTATTTGCCTGCCCTGTCGATAAATTAATAGGAACTTCTCCATATTTCGCAAGGGTAGCGGCCGTTGGAGACGGCATTTGTGATTCTATGTCTTGTGCTAGTAGGTTTACGTTGAAAAAGAAAAATGCTAAAAGCACTTTAAGCGATAATAATTTCAAAGTGATGTAGATTACTTACTATTAATAGCACAAAGAGTTCGCCCAAGCGATTTCATTACATCTTTAATTGTAAACAAATGTTAATCAATGCTTAACCCGTATCTTATATAGCAATTTTATAGGGCATCTACGAGAAATTATTTATTAACCGAGTAGGTCCTTCGGATAAGAAGTACTGAAAGATTACGCTAAGATATAGCTTATAAAGAAAAAGGGGAAAGTAAAATACGAGGCTCTTTATGGTGCCGCTTTTAGCATTCCGCAGCAGAGCTACGGAACGAGATTAAGTGACAGAAGGAGACTTCAGAGATCTTTGGTGATTAATCTTACTAATCTATCATATTCAGCTTTATAAAAGCCTCCATATATAGTTTCATAACTTCTAGAATATGTATCTATTAATTCAAATAAACTCTCTTTTTCGAGAAAAAAAGCAATAATGATACCCTTCATCCCCCTGAATATTGGATTGATTATCGATAATTCTTTATCAGGTTTGCTATTTATTAGATAATCTAAACTTTCCAAACTTTTATATTTTTCGAAAAATGGATCTACTAAATTTTCAAATATGCTTGTGTAATATTCAGAAGCTTGATATATATCATCAAAATTAGAGATGTAATATCTAAACTTATCTTCCCCATTGTTTAAATGATTTTCAAGAGAACATCCAATCGTAGCTGTGTTACTGTGATATTTTTTTTCAAATTGAGAAATTTTATGATAGAATTCTTCTACTCGATCAAACCTGAGGTGATAACCAGGGTTAATTTCAAACCCATCTCTACTTGAATAAACGTAAGTAGTTATAGCAAATCTTTTCTGACCAAATTCAGTTTTACAAATGAAAGCCTCTTTTGATTTAATATAGTTAAATCCTTTTTCTAATAGCACTGATGATAATTGATCAATGAAATTTTTCTTTAATAATTGAGTATTCATTATAGTTTTAATTATCTATATCCTTTGGTCTGACTACTTTTACTTTCGTTGGAGGAATTTTTGTTCCAGCTGGTAAACCTATTACATCTCCTTTATTTCCTCTTACAGTTCCTCCACTTTCATGTATTTGAGGATGCGCTGCTCTCTGATTTTTTGTGAGAGGAGCTGTTGATGAACCTTTAGCCTCAATCAAACTAACATTTCCATTATTATTCTGGGCGAAATCTACTTTAGTCCTTGTTCCATCTGGCGCTTCAATAGTTAATTGTTCCGCTTTTGGTCCATCTAAAGTGTTTCCAACTTTCTTTTCGAAAGCTTTACCAGCTTTCTTATTCTTTGCAAATTGAACAGCTTTCTTTGCCTCACCACCAAATCCTGTCGCTAAATCAATTATAGCAAAAGCATCATCGATATTAAGTTCGCCATCTGCTAACGTTTTAACATTATCTACTAATGATACTACTTCATCAACAGCAGCAGCTTTAACATCTAACTTACCAGTTTTTTTATACGTTTTATAGCTTCTCTTTGCAATATTCAGCCCCATTTTAACTAATCTCCAAGGAGATTTTCCATCAGGGTCCGTGTGTATCAATGGGTTATTGAATGTATAATTATAAGGACTCCATCCAGGGAACTGATCTGCAAGCGGGTCAATCTGGAGGAATCGCCCTATGATGGGATCGTAGTTCCTCGCCATCATATAGTCGAGGGTTAGTCCTGCATCCTCATCGCGTTCATGACCGGTAAATCTATAATCATGATCATTACCTGAACTAGTACTTGATCTACCGGGCATTTCTAAGCCAAACGGGTAGTAATCATCGTAGCCGTCTACATTGCCGGATTGGTCTACGGTGGTTCTTACTGATCCTAAATGATCTTTTAAGAAATATCTTCGTTCGGTACCATCCCACGTTCCAATCACATCCGAACCCGCAAGCATATTATGGAACTGAACCACATCATTTTCATAGACGGCGATGGTTTGTCCGTCCGCTCCACGAATATAGGATGTGGTGGTACTTCCGAATTTCTTGGACACGCGCTGTCCCTCAGTATCATAGGAGTAAAACAACGTGTTTCCATTAGTTGTTAAGTCGTATGGGAGATTACGGGAATCGTAACGAACACTTTCCAACTTTGTAGGATATAACCCGTTTTCGATCATATTTCCATTAGCATCATAGTCCACATATACTTGTTCGAGAATATACCAATCAATGATATTATCTATTCGATTCGTATTATTAACGAGTTCAATTTCGTATTGATTATCCAATGTACCATATTGATTCCAACGTTTAATATCGGTAATTACTCCATTTTTATTGAATTCATTAATAACATCCCATGCATTTCCGGAACTTTGATTAGCCGTATTTAAGCGATTGGCACGATCGTAGCTAAAGTAGTAGGTTAACTGTCCGCTATTCTGGCTTTGATTCCATGTGAGTGTATCAATATTTCCGGCATAGTCGTAAGTCATACTCTGTCCGAATCGATCATCAAAAAACCCGCCGCTGCTTTCACTGAATCCTGCGGGACTGTTAATGTAGTTTAACCATCCGGCAGAATTATAAGTATAATCTACACTTTGGGTACTACCTCCCAAGTTCAGTTCTTTTAATTGTCCATCAGCAAAATAAATATATTCTGCATTTTCTACCCAACTGCCACCACTGCTGCTACGGCTTTCTGTTTTGCTGAGTCTTCCTAAATGATCATAACTATAACGGTAATAGTACTCGTCGCTTTCTCCGGCCTGGTAATCCATTTCGGTCATGCGGCCTAATTCATCATAGCGGTATTCAATCTTTTTCTCACCCATACCACTTCCGGGCAAATCCTGTATGATCCATTCCACCAAACCCTGATTATTGTAACTGTACCAGGTTCGTCCCCACTCATCGGTATTATAATCACGATATTTGGCCAGACTCAGTCTCCCTTTTAGGTTTTTGGCTCCGGAATAGACCGAATCTTCTCCATAAAAGTATTTAACATCGGAACGTTCGTAACTGGTCGGGAATGTTGCGTTATTTAGGTTGGCATTTTCAAAAAGGATATTACCCATATATTCTCCTGTTTCAATTGGGCGACTTAAATCATCATACTTAGTGTAAGTAAAACGCTCATAATTAAAAGAAAAGTAACCACCTCTTAGAATTTCTGAAGCTGTCCCTGAACCATGGAATTCATAAGTTCCTGCTTCCACATCAAAGTATTGAGTACTTATGCTTCCAACTTCAGTAGTAATCGTAGTGGTATAAATAGTGGAATCGTTAGAGACTTTCCTGATGGTAATAGTATAGTTTCCAGAGTACATATCTATCCATTCGAAATTAAAGCTAAGCACACCAGCTGTGTTCGCAACAATAGTTTTTGTTACACTATTAGATCCGCTCAAATTTTTCGATTCGCTTTGTGATTCTGCTTTGTGATTAGCGTGTTTGGTAAACCGCAGATTTCCCCGGTCATCATAACGGTACTCATCGGTATCATCTTTATCCGGCATTTCTTTTTCGATGAGTTGTCCGAGCAGATTGTAATTGTAGGTAGTGGTATCGCCTTCAGGAGCAGTTACTTTTTTTAGCTGATTGAGCATGTCATATTCAAAAGTAGTGATCAGATCTGTACCGCTTTTTGTGCTATCTCCATTCATATCTACCAAACTGGCAATGGTGTTGCCCCAACCGTCAGTAAAACTAAAGCTATGATTTCCATTTGGATCGGTACTTACAGTTTTGGAAAGTTCCTCATCAGTAAATCCGGAGAAATCCTCAGTTCCGCTATTTAACCCATATTCAATCACCGACTGGTTTTGTCCAAGCCTTAGCGCACTAGCGGCGTTACTAGAACCGATTACCCTTCCCAACGGACTGTATTCAAATTCAGTTTGGACGTAGGCATATTTGGCATCTGTAGTTCCACTAAAACCAGATGCGTAGTATTGGTAAATTTCGCTGCTGGTTGGTAAAGCCTCACCGGCGTCTCCATCAAATCCTGTTCCCCACAAATCGTTTACAAAACCGTTCGTGTAACTGTCTATATCAAGTTCAATGGGTCTGCTTGTAATATGTGGTCTACTTCGTTCATCGTACAAGGTACCGGTTATGATTGCTGTGCCATCAGTGGCTCTGGTTTGGGATTGAATTGGGCGACCAAGACCGTCCAGATAACCTACCGATATAGTTTTGTCAGTAGTATCTGTGGGATCGTTATAAGTGATGCTCTCTACTCTGTTTGGATCCTCATCATCAAAGGAAGTGTGTCCATCCAATGAATAAAAATATACATTCCGGCTTACGCGTTCTCCGTTGGGATTGAAAACTTCGTTTAATCTTCCAAAATTATCAAAAGTAAACCTATTGGTACTTCCTGCAACACCTTTCATAGCTAACGGAGTTCTGAACAGTGGGTCTACTTCCTGAGAAACAGCTTCGGCTTCCTCAGGGTATATACGGACATTGTCGATGAGCCAGCTCGTAGCAGTAGATGAACGGCCATAATTACCAATACTAAATACCTGGACACCCGAAGATGCCACTCTTCCATTAAGTCCTGATGCAACAACTTCTCCATTTACATAATAGTCTACCTTTTTTGAACCTGGATCAGCTATAATTTTTAGATTATAAGTTTGACCTGTAATAAAGTTAGTAGAAACAGTATCCCATGTAGAACCGTTATAATTAAACCAATCTCCATACTTAAATGAAGCCCAAACCAGATTTTCGGATCCCCCATTTTTTCCAAGATAACTACTTCCACCAATACCAATCACTAATGAGTGGTCAGTGTTATTCCCAATTTTGACATCCATTTCAATTGCAGTTCGCCCTGAATATTCACCAATTAATGAACTTTTTATATAATCAGTGCTCCAGATAGACGCAACATTTCCGGGATGAGACATCTTGAGCTTTCCATCTTCAATACTCCATGTTGTAGTAACATTATTATTAGCATCAGTTTCAGTCCAAATGTTTTCATCCAAACCATCCAGCGCAAAACTGTGTGCAAAGATATCGTCTTTATCTCCGTTTTGAAACATTGCAATGGGTACAGTACTGTCTTCACTCCAATCATAGGCTGTTTTAGTACCTGCATTGTCTTCAATTTCCAAGGGGTTTGCATAGACATCGTATGCATTAACTTTATTCATTAATACAGCTTCGGAATCAGGATCTTCCGAAGCTGTAACATCGGATGTATTCGAGCCTTCCCATTGCCATTGTTCTTTCACATTCCAGTTGCTGTTACCAGCAACAGATTCACTCCAGATTGACCAACTTTTGGACAGAATGTTCCCTGAGTTATCCGCAAGAGCTACAGAATAAAGCTGGGAGAGCATGTTTGCTGTTTTCATTCCTGAGTTTTCTTCATAGCCGTAACGGAATGTTTTCTTACGGACAGATCCGTCTGAGTTAGTTTGTTTCAGTTCACTCAATTTCAGGATTTTATCAGAAGAGTTATAATCATATATATAATCCTCTACTGTTGTAAAAGAATTAACGCCGAGTGCATCAAACACTTCGTTTGTCTGCTTACTCTTATATTGAGTATATGAGTTGAATGGGATTTTCTTTGTGGAGTAGCTTGTATCTATACCGGTGGTTGGGTTTACCCATACTACGTTTACTTCAACGGCGTAGGAAGTGTCTACATGGTTTGCTGAAAAGTTGTACGTATTGACCTGATGCTGTACAATTGTATCATCAGATTTAAATTGTTCTATTTCTTTAACACGTCCTCTTTTCCAAGTTTTATCATCCCGTCCGTTGTGTAAACTATATTGTAAATCGTATTTAGAATAGCCTTGGTTCGTTGATACTGTACCTAGATATTCCTGAACGTCTGTATATGCTACCGGAGGTCCCCCTATTAAACCCGTCGCTTTGGAATTTCTCACTACATAAGGACAAGGATTGGAGCCATCAATCGGCGTGTATTCATACAATTCTATCGGCCCGCCCGTTAAATACCCGCTGCTTTTGGACGCATCGTTTTGACTCAAATAAGTATAGGTGCGAACCACATCATTAGCGGAGGAAATACCGTCATGTGTAGTTACGCTTTTTATCCGAATTCCCCCTCCTGTTTCTTTTTTTGCAGATACGTTTTTGTAATAGTCATTCAACTCATATACGAATGAGGTGTTCCCGCCGGTTGGTAGTGTGATTTTTTTTAATGACCCGGTTACCGCATAAGCAAATACCGGATCCCGATCAGCTCCTGACAGCGACTCGGACTCTTCAGTTACATAAACCGCGGGTATGTAAGTATCATTACTTGTTTCCCCGTTGTAATAACCCCAATGATCTATAGCGTAGGAGTTAAAAGCTGGAAGAGTATACGTATTGTAATAGTCCAGCTCGTAGGCAGGTAGTCCATCACTGTCTGTTATTCCATATTCCTTAACACTTACCAACGTTAACCGGTTTCCAACAGTATCGGTGTCCATTACGAATTTCTTTAATCGAGAGGCTTCGTTTTTAGTTTCTACTAATATCGATTCTAATCTTGTTCTTGAACTTAACCCGAATGTATCATCTCTATTAAAATGAATCTTTTCCGTTGAGGTGGTAATGGTTTTCAGGAATCTATTATAGGTTCTGTTTGTGTTTTTAATATCGTTATCATTCTCTGAAACAGAACAGGTTGGATGATATAGATTATTTGTACGATTTGTGGAAATGGTTACGGTATGCTCTGTTGTAACACCTGAGTTTTCATAGCTTAATGTTATCTCATCATCACCGTAGGGCGATTCTATTTTTGTAAGATACCAGCTTGATGTATACGTTTTGGCAGGCACATATCCGAAATCTCCTCCGGATCTGTTAATTGACACCATATATGTTTCTTCCTTCTCAGCAAAAGTATATACCGTTCCGTCTTCTTTAGTAATTGTAAACTTGGCAATATCATTGGATATGGAAGTTAAATCAGCTTCAATCTTCAGGTTCTGATGAGGGAGCATTACAATGGTACCATCATATTTGAAAGTAAATTTACCTGACAAACCCGGTGCACTTATACTATAATCATCTGGTTCGGCATCAACAGTTCCGGTAGCCACATCAGATTTATATTGATTCGAACCAGAGCTGGTATTAAAATTATGTGCTTGATAACCTTCTTCCAGATACCCATTTGTTTGTTCATCAGGTAATCCTCTTACAGTGCGCACAATAGCTCCCCCGGCATTTAATGACCACCCTGAACCAACCCAACCAGGCACTTCTTCCACCCTAATGCCCGAAGCGTGATAGCTTAGAGAAATGGGAATACTTAATTTCCTGCTTGATGCTACATATAAAGGAATCGAAATCTGAGGCACTCCTGTTGCGTAGCTTATCGGATAATCTTCAAATTTTTTGATAGATGCAGCAGTAGGAGATGGAAATGCCACATTTTGAATGTTTAAACTTTCATTATCTCCGGATTGCCCAAATACTTGTACAGGAGTACATATAATAATTATTATAACGCCAATAAATATCCACAGATTACATGTATTGTTAGTTCTCTTTTTAAGTATTTTGTTCATTGTACCCTCTAATTTCTTGAGTTATTTCTTCAGTGATATAATTCGTAACAATTTGCTTTTAACCTTAATCCTAAATGCTATGAAACTCATGCAAATTTTTACAAAAAACTATGAAATGACCAACTTTAATCTTTTCATATACTTTTCTCTAAATATTACTAGGATTTAATAATTGGAAGAGATAGTTCGAGGCTTTTTGTTTCAGTCAGGATTGTAAAATATTGTTAACATTACCCTGTCCCTCTTTTTGATATTTATATAATTCTATTAAAAACTAAATCTGCTTTAATAGTGAGAGCAGATTTAGTTCACTACTTAAACAAAAGATGCTGTTAATTACTAATCCAATAAATAAGAAAGGTGTAAGTGGAAGTTCAGACGATTTAGTAAGTCTTTTACATATTACTCCTATCACAGCCATCATTCCGGCAAGGACTACCCCCATGTAAATCACTAATATAAACTCCCAACCTATGAATAAAGCTAAAACTGTTGTTAACTTTACATCCCCCCAACCAATAATCCTTTTTGAGGCAAACTGTTTTCCAATCCAATAAATAAGCAAAGAAGCAAAGATTACCGTAAGGAAAGCATACACTTTTTGGATCTCGGGTTCATACCAGAGATTGATACTGGCAAGAATAAGCAACATTAAAAGTAGCCTGTTAGGAATAATTTTTGAATACCCATCTACCCATGCAATGACATAAAAAAGAAAAATAAAGAAACACTGTACCCATTCTTTTGCACCAGCCGGCTCAATCAGACAAATGAGTACTATCGATCCCAGAGTTGCTAAAAAGCTGAGGGTTATCTTGTAGCTAGATTTTGAAAGTGGGGTAATATTTTTGGAAAGAATTTCCGGATAATAAAAGCTCAATAATGAGCCAATTATTCCAAGTGCAAGTCCTGTAATTATGGTGAAAAACTGGCTTTCCACTTAATCCGGGGTAACTTGCTCAACGATCCCATTTTCATCCACGCTCCATTTATTAAACACCCCATCCCCATCGAAATCTATAATAGATGTAGCAGTAGCCGTATACGTTCTTGGCTCTGCCTCTTCAATTTCAATAATGTAGCGAGCCTTGCCTCCTTCGGTAATAAGCTTCTCTTGTTCAAAGCCGATAGCATCAAAATTATCGGCGTAGACGTCCTTCTCCAGATGATAAGTGCGCTGAAGGGTATGCAAGAAATTGAGCTGGGTTTTAGCTTCCGTAGTTTTAGCTCTGGTTGTTACATTTTGATACAATGGAACGGCTATCATAATAAGGATACCAATAATGGCAAGTACGATAAGTAACTCAGAGAGGGAAAATCCATCTTCATCTTCGATAATGGTTGTAAATGTATTCGTTTTCATAAGGCTTATGATCTGACTTTAATTACAAAAGGTTTGTTTTCATGTTCAAAAATTACGGAGTCTTGAGTGATAGACTTGACTGTAATGCCGTTAAATACATCGGTTTCTTTTACCACAATAATACTTCGGGTCGCATCCAGCACCATGATCGTTTCATCCATTACGCCAAGTACAGCTATACGTGGACGAATGTAGGATTCAACTGGGTTGGTTTCAGGGTTTTGCCGCCGAACTGGTTGTGGGTAAAACTCAAAAGGATCTCTATTCGCCTGCTTATATACAAACTGCTCTCGGTTTACTAAAGATAAATTACTCAAATCAATATCATCTTGTTGTTGAAGGGCAACTTCTTCCTTGTTACCTAAAACATCTGAGAACTGAACCACATTAACCCCCCATATCACTACAACAATTCCAATTAATAAGATCCTTCCTACCGTTGTTTCCAGAAAGTCTTTCATAGCTGTTCCCCGCTCAAAATAAATGACACCTCAAAAGAACCACTTAACTCTTCGTTGTCTTTTTTTATCAACTCAAAACGCTCGATTCTTGCAATGTAAGAGCTTTGTTCAATCTTGTTAATAAACCCGGCGATACCATTATAACTACCCTTAAAATCAATGGTCACACGACGCTCCATTAATGATTCTTGCTCGCTTTCAAGAGGAGTTAATTTTTGAATCTTAACGTTACTCCGCCTGGAAGTCGTAAATAAATATTCAATAATGTCCGGGAAATCATCCGCCGAAGGAATGACAGATTCCGTCGTTCCAACATACTTTTCAAGAACTTCTCTCTGCCTTTCAATCT
Organism: Balneola sp.; assembly: GCA_965215865.1. GTDB lineage: Bacteria > Bacteroidota > Rhodothermia > Balneolales > Balneolaceae > Balneola. The sequence continues at coordinate 614,586 of OZ244125.1, read as the reverse complement.
CACTGAGCTGTCCTTTCCAGTCAGTCATATAAGCTATATTCTCCTTCTGTGACTTTAAGACCTGATCTTGCTCAAGCGTAGCACTGATATACGGTAGAAGCAAAAATACAATACTGACAAGACACATTACCAAGACACTACCAGTGGCGATCTTCCAGCGATATTTCATAAAACTGTTCATTCTACTATCGCCTCAATTTCAATGGAAAATTCTGTGCCCTGCCCATCTTTAGAAAGACTTGAGCTTAACAGTATAGGATTTTTGATCCACGGGTGAGAAGAAAGTCTCTTCATAAATGATGATATCGCCGTTTCTTCTTCAGCCGTTCCTGTGAGTATCACCTGAGCTTTTGACGGCTCTGAACTCATTGAAAGCGTGAGCTTATCAAGAGTTATCTTCTCCCTGATAGTCTGATTTAAAGCGGTAAATACTTTAGCTGTATTTGTCTCCCGTCCGGTAACCCCTTGAAATTCTTTATACACACTGAACAATGCCTGCACTTCTGTTCGTTGCTGCTGAACAATACTTAACTTGTCGTCAATAGCTTCCATGACCTGAGAAGTTTCCTGAAGTTGATATTCAACCACGGAATTCCATACGTAGCTACCTAAAAAGAATAGTGCTAGTGGAGCTACGAGTAATACTGCTGTTTTTCTGAATGTTAACTTGTCATGCGTTTCATTAGCCAGGGCTTTAGTATCATCAGATATACACTCAAATTGATCCAGCCCCGGGTACAACGATTTAATTCCCGCTCCAATAGCAGTGCTATATTTTTGAGGGAGCTCATCAAACTCTTTTCTCCCGTCATGAGGGGTAATGGTTTGTACACTTCGTTTCGAATATTCTGATGAATTCAATACATCAGGTATAAACAATGTAGTTGAACCGGTCTCTAGTTGATGCGTTAGTTCTTCGCTTTGAATAAAGCCATGAGCCTGATCCAGACAGTACGAGTTGCCCACGTCTTCAGTATCCGCGAAAGCACTAACCTGTTGTAGCATCCCTTCTTTAAAGCTTAATAGAAAACACTTACGCTCCTTCTTATGTAATACCGAATGAAAACCTTCCGCAACTTCAGGGTTTAATATGTGGCAATGCCCAAATTCGGTCGCTCCGGTATAAAGATGATTTATTGGAAGCTCTGCGCTTCTAAAAAGTTGTTCTGAACGACCAGCAAGCTCCTTATCCACTAGCTGAAAAATAACTCGCCTTACATCCTCATCTATATCAACCAAATGGTCAGAAATGAGAACCTCTCCAACTGATTCTCTGAATAGCTCATCCTTTCTGTTCTTAATCCAGTGCTCTACTTCCTCTGGGGACTCAAAAAATGGAACCTCTTCTGAAATCACTTGTTTTAGCAACTTCGAATAACTGAGCGTAACCGAATAGATATCGCCCTGAATTTGCTTCTTTAAGCCAGAGAGAGTCTCTTCTCTTTCTTGAAATGAAGCTTCCCATGGAAGTTCTCCAGTCTGAATAACTTTTATCCGGGATCCTAGCTTACTTAATTCAACCCAAAGTAGTTGACCATCAATTATTTCGGCGCTTATAACTCTTTGTTCTATGAATGGAAGATTCATGGCTCAATTATCTATACTCAGTTCCATCTTCTCTCGGAGTCTGAGCCAGCGATCATTGTCATTTTCATCACCGTAAAAGACATGAGGAGTAATAAAAATTACCAACTCAGACTTAGTCACGCTCGTGCTTTTATTTCTAAACAAACGACCAAGCAAAGGGATTCTTCCTAAGATAGGCACCCTGTTAATGTTCTCTGTTTCAGCTTCCTGTATTAATCCACCCAAAATGATGGTTTCCCCATCTTTAAGACGTACCGTAGAGTCAAGCACTCTGCGACTGATTGTCGGGGGCACGTCTGAACTGAATTGCCCAATTGGAGTATTAAATTCCGGGTGAATTTCAGCAGTTACTTCTCCTGAAGCGCTCACCCATGGAGTAATCTTAAGCAGCACATTGGCTTCAATCTCTTCGAAGCGTTGCGTTTCCTGGGTTACAATTTGATTTGGGGATTGCAAAGGCGTTGTCGTTGTCAGCAAGAAATATTGTGTAGTTCCTACTTCAATACTTGCTTCATACCCGTTTAGCGTTGAAATCTGTGGACGTGATCGGATATTGATGAGCCCTTCCTGATCAAGCGCTTGAATTCTGAAAAAGAAGTTACTAGGAAGCTTGCCTAAATTTGCTATACCGAACAGATTCCCCCCAGAGCCAAAAGCGTTGTTAATATCATCTCCAGTTCCTTGCGCCCTAAGTCCACCGCTTTGATCGGAACCTTGTCCAAAAAAAGCTGAAAATGGGTTGAAATTAGAACTGTCTGGCGCTGAGCCTTGAGCAAGCGATAGTCCCAGTTGATACATATCAGAAGTTTGTACATCTATGACTAACGCCTCGATCATTATTTGTGGAGTCGGATAATCCAACTCTTGTATGAAATTCTCCAGCTCCAGAATCACATCATTGGTGCCGATGACCATCAATCCATTCTGCTCTTTTACTATTTGAATATTGGCATTTTGCTTGATGGATTCCGGAATCAGATCAATAACCACATCCGAACGAATATGTTCTAGCCGAACCAGTTTCGTTGAAGCAATCCCACTCGTACCTTTATCTCCTATAATATAAATATCCCCTTCTTTACGGTATGTAAATGATGTACCTCTGAACATATAATTCAGCGCTTGTTCTATGGTAAGGTTAGAGGTTTTAGCGGTGATTTGCCCCTGTGGTAGTCCATAAGTAATCATGCTAACATCTGTTTGGTAGCCAATCTCTCTTATTACATCCGTGATGTTTGCATTTACCACATCCATCGTGATCAAGCCGTCCTCTACCTGTATCCAAAAAGTATCCCCGGAATTCTCTCCAGATTCCGAAGATCTGAATCCAATACGATCAATGACAAATACCCCATCACTTTTGCGTAGTGAATAACCATTGTTTTGAAGGATGGTATTTAATCCCTGTTCAAATTCGATATTCTGAAGAAACCCATTGATAGTACCTCTGACTCCATTTCGAAGAATGATGTTTTCTCCGGTTTGTTCAGACAGACTTCGAACCAAAACCTGAAGAGAGGTTTCCTCCAAATCAAGGGTCAACAAACCATTTTCAAAAAGGATAACCGGTTCATGTGACTCTTCAACGACAGGTTCAGGTTGGTAAGAACTCACCCGAAATACACTCCCGTTTTGTTTTAACTGCATTCCATATTCCTGAACAACAAAAATGAGCACTTCAATCACCGGGATGTTTGCGAAACGTACAGTTACCGGTTGTTGCAGATTCTCGGAAACAACCAGATTGATGTTATACTGAATAGAAAGCGCTCTGAGAAAATCCCTTGCAGGAATACTGTTTATGTTCAGGTTCTCAGCTTCTTTTAGTAAAGGATTAGGAATACTTGTAACATCAATTTTAACTTGTTGAGTATCGATTATCGAAGCAAGGTACTCAGCATAGCTCGAGTCTTGTTTGGCAGTATTAACCTGAAGGCTATCTTGAGCGATTACTTGCGTGGCTGCAAAAATAAAAAGTGCTGAAAAATATAAATGTCGTATTCTCATGAATTACAATAATGATGTTACTCCGCAGAATACATAAATAATAATGAAGTTACACCCTTGCTCAAAGCATGGTTTCTCGGTACACCTCTTCCACCGTTGTAAGCCCTTTACGTATTTTTTGGATTCCTACACCTCTAAGAGTACGCATACCTTGTTTTGTTGCAATTAATTTTATTTCTGAAGAATTAGCTGAGTTATTTATTTGAGAGATTAGTTCATCGCTCATAGTAAGAAGTTCAATAAGCGCCGTTCTTCCTTTAAATCCTGAGTCGTTACATTTTTGGCATCCAGCTCCTTTTCTAAACTCTTTATGATCTTCCAAGCTGAGTTCTTTCACCAGGACGGAATCAGGTTCATAACTGGTCTCGCAATGCTCGCAAACTTTCCGAACGAGACGTTGTGCCATCACCATCCGCACCGAAGAAGAAACAAGAAATGGCTCTACCCCCATTTCTACCAGACGTGATACCGCCGAAGATGCGTCATTGGTATGAAGCGTTGAAAATACTAAGTGGCCTGTAAGCGCCGCTCTAATGGCAATTTCTGCAGTGTCTTTATCTCTGATCTCCCCAACCATAATTATGTTGGGATCCTGACGTAGTATAGATCGGAGAATATTTACAAAAGTCAGTTCAATTTCTTCATGCACCTGAGTTTGGTTAATGCCTTCGAGATTGTACTCAATAGGATCTTCAATAGTGGTAATATTTACCTGTTCAGAGTTAATTTCATTTAGAGCTGAGTACAATGTTGTCGTTTTCCCGGAACCTGTGGGACCCGTTACCAATATCATTCCGTACGGGTTGTTGATCTCTTTTCTAAAAACTGTCAATACCTCTTCTGAAAACCCCAGTGAGTCAAGACTAAGTTCTTGGGCTCCCTTATCTAAAATCCGAAGTACGATCTTTTCTCCGTATTGAGTAGGTAGGGTTGAAACACGCAGATCTATATCTTGTCCTTGCTTTGCTCTTATTTTAATGCGACCATCTTGAGGTCGGCGCTTCTCTGCAATATCTAACTCTGCCATAATCTTCAGCCGTGAAGTAATTGCATCTTTTTGAGATAATTGCAGCTCTGTAATCTCTTGAAGAACACCATCAATTCGAAATCGTAATCGATACTTCTTTTCGAAAGGCTCCAGATGAATATCACTTGCACTCGCTTCAATAGCAGATTGAATAATCTGATCTACCTGTGTTATTACTGAGCCCGAAAATTGGTTTTGCATAGTGTCTTAAAATTGAGTCGAACTATACTACAAATTAATAATTATATAAAAGTAAAATTTCAGATTATTCCCGTTTGTGTCTGAGATTTAAACGAAGCACTATTAAAATCTAACTGACGATCGGCTGATTATTCTTTGTTTACTCCCTTTATGTTTATTTGTCAATGAATCAAGCACACTATTTGTACATATATATTTATCTTTTTGGGTTGACTTCCTTCAGTCTATTAATGAGATGCTTAAAGTTATTTGAAACTAAACCTATCATCTCTTCAAGCTTTAGCCCCCTATCTTCAGCTAAAAATTCGTATATAAACTTTACATCTGTCGGGCGAACCTCCCGACTTTTATATTGAATAAATGGCCCGTCCGTTTCTACTAATAAGTTTTCATTAGGGATTTTGGATATAATATTTCGTCCTTTCTTAGATTCAATCATAGCTGTATTCACAGAAAAAAAGTAACCAGCATTCGAAATTGATTCAATCAAACCTATTGGCCCAGAATACCAATGAAAGATTCCAAGTTTAATCTGGTACTCATTAAGTAACTCAAACACTTTTTCCTCAGCTTTCCGAGAGTGTAGACTGACTATCTTTTTACGCCCACTAATTAACCTAAAAATGCGCCTTAGGGTTGCGATCTGAACTTCCTTTGTACTTCTCCCTTCCTTTGAATAATCAAGCCCTATTTCGCCGATATATGATGTTGTATCTAATAACCGAGAAAACCTCTCAAACTCTTTATCGTGTTCATTTGCTAATAAAGGGTGCATGCCTAATGCTAAGCGAACTTTCTTATACCCCCTTGTATGGGCGAAACCCAATTCGTAATGCGATGGAAGGTTCGTCACTCCAATAGTAATTATTCCCTTATTCTCTGATTCATCAGCAATTTCAATTGGATTTTTATATTGATCAATGTGACAATGAGTATCTATCATATTAGATTTTTGAGATCGGCATTACCTTTGTCATTTATCCAGACTTTTACTTCATCAATAGTACGAATTACTACATCTGCATAGTTACTTAAATTGTCAAGGGATAAGCTACCATTAATCAACAGGTTTGTTTCTATTTCTTGTTTCGAATAATTGGCATTCAAAAACTCCAACAAAGCAGTTAAATCTTGGAAGTCATTTGGGTCCTTTGCCTTTTTTAGAATATCCGAACCATAGAGCTGCTTATCCATTTTAGCCTTATGTAATCCAGCACGACGATATATGCAGGGCATACAAACTCCACAATGGTCAGTACCGGTCGGATTATCCCAATAAAACCTATGACCTCTTTTTCCACAGGAAACCGATTTCAAATACAGTTTTTTAAGGTTCTCAAGATCCTTGCACCCGTCTATTACCTCTCCCTTTGTTTTGAATTCAAATGGATTTTTAATCTTTACATCCATTCCTAACTCATCAAGAATTCCTTGCAATTTGTTCAGGTAATATGGATGGGTTGTACGAGTACTTAATGAGCTTGATCGAGATTTAGTCAGAGGGTGATTTAACGAGATTGACCCGTTTTCAGGTATAAGAAGTTCATTCGAGCTTTCACATTCTGATAAAAGAAGTACTGCAATGCTTATAAACAATAGTGATCTACTTCTGTAACTGTTTTCCGCATCAATATATGTTCCTTTTAAATCCTTTCTATAGATCGATACCTGGGTTTGTACCCAATCAATTTTGTCAGGATAGATGTTAACTAACTCATTAAACAAACTTACTTGATCCTTATTGGGTCCCCCTGAATTCGAATCATAATGAGACGCCAAAAGTATTTTCTGCTTTTTTGCACTTGATGAAATTGCATCTACCACGCCACTAAGTGAGTCTAATCCTCCTGAAAATAGGCTTACGGATGCATAGTTTTTTTGATCAAAGCGGCGCTTCTTTTTTTCTCTTTTTCCCTTTTGATAAACTTTTATTTGTCCTAAATGTTTAAAGCTAACGTCCCAATAATCTCCGGTAAGAAACGTCAATAATTCATTTATATCATCTTTTTTACCGTTCCATAAGTCCTTTTCAAAAACAGGGATTTCGACAGAAATTTCTCTTGACCAGCCATCGTACGAATAATAATACCTCTTAAGTAGGCAGTCTATTCCATAGACTATCGTTGCCACTAAATAGAAATCTATATATACGGAATTATCATTTTTTAAGAACTGATAAAGATCTCGAAATCCAACTCGCATTTGTACCTGTCTTGTTACCCCCTCTATGTCAGTAAAGGTTAAATAAATGCCTAAAAATTCCTTAGCTACTGGAGCGAATATTTCAACCTTGATTTTATTCATCACCAAAGATTTTAATTACTCTATCATATATGTCTTTAATAAGGTTCTTCCATTTATCTGATGAGAAATCGATTTTTTTCAATTTACCTTCTTTATTTAACCTTGTAAGTCGGGACATTATATAGTCCTTGATTTCCCGAAATAAACCATTACAATTTGATTTACCTTTCTCTTTGACCAATTTTTCATAAAACATTCTGGATAGGTCTTCATGAATGTAGTACCCATAGTATTTTATCAATATTTCCTCAATAGACTCAATTTCCAATTTCTTACTTAAGTTCTCTTCTAACTCATCGATTGAATTGGCTTGGTCCGCAAACTCCGCTAGTATTTTCTTGGTAGCTTCTTTTGCTGCTGAGTCATCCTTTGTTGAACTTACTCCATTGATCTTCTCCAGAAGAAAATTTACTATTTCTGATACTGTCTTCCCGGAAAGATCATCAAGGCCATATTCTCTTAAAACCTCTTGTAGATTCCTACCCTCTCCACCCGAAGAAATACTATTAAAAAAACCTCCTAATCCTTGTGCAGCTTTTACAGCACTTTTACCTATTCTATAATTACTACCCCCGCCTGATCCTGATCTTTTACTACCTTGAACAACTCCAGAATAATTTGAAAGAATTCCACTTATACTTTTTTGAGGGATCTTTCCACCTATACAGTTCCTTGTCATTGAACTACTAAGTTGCCCCCATTGGGGTTGGCCTTTCAAAGATGAAGTATATGATTTTGAAGTACCCATGTGATCAATCTAAGTTAAATGCCTTACCTGCTTTTGACCTATTGCTATTAAAACGTTCTGTTAGGATTTCATTTAATTTGGGGTTCATTTTTAATGATTTCATTGATTCTCCAACTCCTGCGGGTATTTTAGTATTTGCTATGCTTTTTAAAACCTCTATGTATGCATCAACTGCTTCAGTAGCCCCTTCTTCGATTAATAGATGGAAAACTTCATAATGCTCTTTCTTTGAAGACTCTGCTAATAAATTTTCAGATGCTAATTCCATGAATGATGCTCTTTCAGTATCTATAAAATTCATGTAGTTATCTTTGATCATCTCTCTTTTTAAGGTCGTTGGAATATCCACCTGTATTAAGGACTCAAATACACTCCTAACAACAGGCGGGATCATACTTGCTCCCGATATAGTAGTACTTATTTTATCGCGGGAGATCCAGAAATAATCTCTCAAATCCTTTGTCCCAAGTTTTGGCTCGGTTTTCAACCATTGGATTACCTTAGGCTTATTCCAATCTCTAAGTTCATCTCCAATTTGATCTTCTTCATTCTCGACTAATTGCTCTAATTCTTCTAATTCCTTTGGCTTGCCTTCTTGAAGCATTTGCCACTTAAAAAGAATATTAAACAAGTTCAATTCTGAATACTCAAGGATCATTAGTTTTGCCAAAATCGAATCTTCAAAGTTTGAAATCTTGGCTATTTCTGAAAGTTTCCTTCTCAAAGTAAACGTATTTAGAAATCTTTTGATCTGCCTTGGATTTCCATAAAGGCTTTGAGTAATTATGGATACTAATTTTGAAACATCCCTTATTTGCACTTCCAATTCTTTGAATGATCTCTCTTCTAAATGATCTTTTAAATTTGAAATACCAAAGATACTATATCTATTTTTTTCTTTGAATCCTTCGAACTCAGCCAAAACTTTATCAAATATTTCAGGTTCTAAATCCTTTTTGCAAATCAGTAATGACAAATAAGTCTCCACCTCTGAACTTGAAAGTTTTGGCACATAGTATGGTACCTGAATTAATTTTTCGAGATAGTCATCGACAATGCGAGAATCTTCTCCCAAATTTGCCCCGCCGGTTTGATATCTATACTGTATTGCATGCCTTACTATTCTTGGGTCTGCACCAATCACAAAGGCTGTTTTCTCAACATTAAGAAATAATTTAATCGCTTCAAGATTTTCTACTATTCGATCTGGAGTACATCTATCCAAATCGTCTATAAGTACAATCAATCTCTTTACACCTGATTCTTCAATTAATTCCGCAAATTGATCTCTAAATTCACGAACAAGCATCTCTGGACCATCATCCTTCTCCTTTACAAATGAACTAAGAGTCTCCAGAGCTTTATCACCGGTAAGTTGTTTGCCTAAATCTTCCGGTTTCATTGCTTGAAATTTTGATACTAAAAACGGAATTAGTGATACTCCCTGCGTCATAAGCGCTGTAGTACCTGGGACTACTATATTCTTGAAACTAAAGCCCAAAATCCGCATCCAATTTATAGACTTGTACAATTCCTTGGCCTTACCCTTAACCTTTTTACCAAAACCTTTATTCTCCTCAAAACCTTTAACTATAGACTCTAATAATGCAGCCTTTGCGTCATCGTACCCTTCAAAAACCCATCCATTATAATATAGAACTAACGTATCCTTATCATCCTCCAATTGCTCCTTTATTATTTTCAAAAGACTTGATTTTCCACTACCCCAATCTCCGAATAAACCAATTGTAAGAGGCATAAGGTTATCATTTCTGATTAAATCACAGATCAATTCTGAGTGAACCCCAAATCCAAGCAGATCCTCTGTTGTTTCGTTATCCGACCACATAATGTTTATTTCAATTTATTCATAAGAAAAGGCGAATTTCTACCTACTTAACAGTATAAAGTTCTGTTATTTATAGATAATCTAAAATATCACTAATTCAAAATGGGGTAACTACTAAGAAGGGAAAAATTATAACACTCATCATTTGACATATACAGTTATCAAATAATTAGAAAAATGTATTCTAAAGTTTTAGAGTATTTACTAATTTCAAAATCATCGTTAAGCAATATTTATTTCCGTTTAAGTTCTCTTAAAGGATTTCCATTACTATCTTTTTTATCTTGTCTAATCTTGAACTCACTCTCCTTATATCCTTTGATAAATACCAAATCTAGCATTTCCTTATATGTAAACAACCTTTTTGACCCCCTCACCATGTCTGTTCGAATCGTCTCCGGATAGGGAAAGAAACAGTTTGGGTTATTTAGTAGATAAGGTTTTTTGTTCTTGTAATAATCAGCATTAGAACGGTTCTCCATTGCCTCCAAAATCTGAGATTCAGAGAATTCATTTAGACAAAAATGAATTTTGCTTATCAAATACTGGTCTTCGTAATCAACTTTCTTTGTAAATCTTCTATTCCAGCCTTCAATTACTTTTAAAACATTATCACTTACAACACTACTAGTAGTAGCTTCTTTCTTTTTTTTAATTGTATTCTTTTGAGTGTTCGATTTTTGAACTAGTTGTCGGTTTGGTTTTACTACCATTTCTGGTTCAACTATCATACCGCTGTTTGATTTTTGAACTACTTCTTTTGGGTTAAAATTATCTGATATCAATAACTCAGAATTGATAGAGTATGTAGTTGGTGTAGTACTGGTATCTTTGACGATTAACTGCCTTCGAATTAGCTCTTTAACTGCTTTTATTACAGTTGATCTAGCCTGACCGCTCAATTTTTCAAATGTAGTAAGTGCTATTCTGTCTTTAACTTTATTAAACCCTATAGTCTTTCTGCATATTACACTCAGAATTGCTAATTCACTTCCTTGAAGGTCTGGTAAATATTTATCAATAATAATATTGGGCATTCTTGTAAATGGGACTTCAAACATAATTAAACTCATATTATTTTTCCCCCTTTAGCCCAAATACTTCATACAAATCTTCATTACTATATAATAAATCTAGATTATCACATATATACTTTTCAATACCGTATAAAGCGTCTGAATATTTATTTATAGTACTCTGAATACACTTTTTATGCAGCTCGTCGTTGAAATCCAAGTATAAAGACATGTATTGATTCCATAATTTGGTAAGCTTTAACCCTGAAAGTGGAAGTTCTGAACGATTAAAGTTTACTTCTTCCTCTATTGAAGTATCAGAAACTATACTATTGTACTCTAAATAACTTTGCGATTCTATTTGTGAAATTTTTAAAACCTCATGTCTGTTGATTGAATACTTATGAGGCTTATTTTTTTTATCTATACATATTAGGTTTAAATATTTAAGCCCCTTCATCCCATTTATTACAGTTTTTCTGGACATCCCGGTAATTTTTATAAAGTCTTCAATACTTAAAGCTATTGATCCAAAGTTTTCACCTTGCGTTATTCTATTTATAACTAATAATAATTTCAATTCTGAGTGACCAAGTAGAGGTAAATTAAAAACCAGAACATCCAAAGTTCTCTCATAAAATGTTTTAACCATATTAATCTTCATAATTTCACCTCAATTTGAAAATTCGTTCAATAACTGTTCGCTCGAAGTATTTCCTTCGACTGCCACCAAATTGTATTGAGGGAATAAATCTTGGATGATCTTCATCGAGATTGGACCGATTTAAAACCGTCCGATGATTTAAACCGGTAAGGTCTTCAACTTCTCTAGCTGAGATATACTTTTTTTCATTTATTCGATGTGCTTTAGAATTGAGCAGTAAATCTAACTTTTGTTCAATTCTATCTAAAGTTGGATTATTCATGGTACCTTGATTAGTTAATCTATGTACCTAAACTATCTCATCAAAAAATAAGCGTCAATTGTTTAAATGATATTGTAACATTTTGGAACAGATAGTAATAGTTTGAAAGATTTTGGAATATTATGAAACATTTTGAAACATTTTTTATAAGCTTAATCACTAATATTTTCCCTTATAAATTTGGAAATAGCACCTTCAAAGTACGAACAACTATCTCTTTTGAGAGCGTAATTACTCTATTCCTTTTATAGCATTTGAAATATTACTTACATCCAAGTGCTCGTATATCATAGTCGTATTTATTGAAGCGTGTCCAAGTATTTTTTGGACAATTACAGCAGGTACTCCCTTTGCTAACAGGTCTGTAGCACATGAATGCCTAAGGCCATGAAGTGTAATAGTATTAGGCACTCTTTCAGCTAATTTTACGAATTTCTTAAATGACTTAGATAATGCAAGAGTATCCATTTTATGCCATTTATCAAACCCTGTTGCGCTTGGGAATACATATCCGTCTTTAGGCCTACCTTGATCTTTATACCATTGTAGTATCCATGGATACATTGGCTTTCTTATTGGAATAATTCTTTCCTTACCTGACTTACTTGTGTTTTTACCTGTGTTTGAAATTCGAACTATTCCAAAACCTCCATCAGTAGATTTTTCTTTAATACTCACATCTTTCCAGGTGAGATTAACGGCTTCTTTAGCTCTTAGTCCACAGTAGTAGATTGTATATATCATTGGCTTGAACCAAAGTCGCTGTTGTTCTGGTTTCGTTACATGTCCTTTTTCAATGACCATTTTATAGTATTTATCGAATGCTTCAAATATTAACTCCAGTTCCTCTTTTGAAACTGTTTTCTGTGTAATTTTCTGGGGAATACGTGGAGCTTTAATATTCTTAGTCAATTCAACCTTCAGAATATCATTCTCAAACAACCATTTAAAAAAGACTTTAAAGTGCCTTAAATAGCTCGCTTGGGTTGCAGCAGCTAGATCAGACCGAAAACATAAATTTCTAATATCACTTTCTACGATCTGAGTAACTGGCATCGTCCTACCTAAGACTTCCATTAACATCTTTAAATGCTTTCGGTAATTATCCTTTGTTCTTTGGTTAGCCTGACTCCTTGCGTTTATAAATAGATCTGTAGCCTTTTCCAATGAAATATACTTACCTGATAATTTCTTTCTTTTCCTCTCAGCCTCTATCTTGGGAGACCACCCATTAAACGGGTCAATCTCTCCTCGTTCAAACCTTTCCTCATATTCTATTAATAGTTTTTCAGCTTCTCTTTTTTGAGATGTACCAAGACTCAAAGCTTTTTGCGAAGGTTTTCCATCTACAGATTTAAAAAAGCGTATGTAATAAGTGCCATTTCTTTTCTTTAAGCTAGCCACGGTAGTCTACAATTAGTCTAATGGTTGGGGGTACAGTTAACTTTTGTACCCATTTTTGTACCAACTATTTACGGAATTTGTAGCTAATAATGAAATTATTTCACTCAGCTTACTTAGCTTAAATTGACTAAAGAGAACAAAAAAGCCGTTTAATTGACAATTAAACGGCTTTTAATGTATTGAATTTCAAGTGGGCCCGGAGGGACTTGAACCCCCGACCAATCGATTATGAGTCGACTGCTCTAACCAACTGAGCTACGGGCCCCGAATAAGGGCGTCAAAGTTACAAGGTTTAGAACCTATTTGAAAGCTCTTTTTTTGTAACACTGATTTAAAATCATCTTTATAAGTTTCAACGAATTCATAAAACCACTCCTCGGACTTTATTGAGATTTTTTAGTTTGGAATGAATGTTCGATACTATGTTTTGTGTTTACATTCAAAACACCACAATTATGCTCAGATCTATATCCGTTTTTCTTATTTCAGTTCTCTTTTCAACCTTATTAGTCGCACAAAATTCGGAGCGTGCTACTGAGATCTTTGAAGAAGTAGATACACGTCGTAGTAAGATCACCTTCGAAAAAACGGATATGCGAATGATCATCTACAACAGCAATGGAAATACCAGAAACAGATCTATCAGTTCTTTTTCGTTTAATGAAGCTGACCAGGAAAAAAGCCTTCTTGTGTTCGAGGAACCCGCCAATGTTCGGGGAACCGGTTTTCTTACATTAAGCGACGGAAGTAATGAAGTACAGAAATTATATCTACCGGCATTAGGTCGTATTCAAACAATTACTGCATCCCAAAAAGCAGACCGATTCATGGGAAGTGATTTTACTTACGAAGATCTGGGTGACCAAAACCCTGATGACTATGATTTTGAGTTGATCCAGGAAAAGAATAAAACCGCTGTTCTCAAAGCAGTAAAAAAAGAGAATTCGCAGTATGCCTACATCAAATTCTACATCAATACCGAACGCTATTCTTTAGAGAAAGCTGAGTATTTCGATGAAGATGATGAGATGATCAAACGACTGGAAGCCGAAGATTTCACAAATGTGGATGCGAACATCTGGCGTGCCAATAAAATGACCATGTTCGATCTGAAAGCTGACCGAAAAACAGAACTCATCTGGAGTAATCGTGTTATCAATGAGTCGATTCCGGAATGGCGATTTACGGAACGCGGATTAAAAAGAGGAAATTAGTTTTAAGTATAAGCCTAACTCTTTGGTTCCGGCTTCAACGTTAGCAATGGTGATTCAAGGTTTCTTGTAATCTTTTCAGCAGTTGATCCAAGAAAAAATCTTGAAAGACCTGTTCTTCCGTGAGTACTCATTATCACCATATCTGCATAATCATTTGCGTAATCGATGATATCATCATGAGCTACCATTCCTTTCTTTATCACCGTTCTAACCGGTATTGAGATACTCTCTGTTCCTGTAGTCTTAACGATCTCGTCATAAAAAGGCTCGTCATTTCTTTTTATTGAGAACTGATCCTGAGTATTTTCTTTGAAGAACTTCTCTAACCTGTCCATCAATCCTGAATACAAATGTTCTTTATTAAATGAGTTTATTTTCTCTGAATGTTCCTGAGAATCTATAGGTTCCATAAACATTCCGGAGTTATATAGTTCCACAATGTTCAGAAAATTAAGACTGGCATTAAATTTATTAGCCATTTCAAAAGCTACAGGAACTACTTCAAAAGAAAAGTCTGATATATCCGTAGGAACCAAAATTGTTTTAATTTTATCGTAATGAAATTCATTACTCAATGCCAAAACCGGGATCTTTGAGTTTCTTACTACTTTTTCCGTAGTGCTTCCATGAAGAAAATCCGTAGAGTGCCCACCTCTTGCACTCATAATTATCATGTCGTAATTACCTTTCTCGGCATGTTGCAGAATTGAATTGGAGGCTTTTCGATCTATTTCGACGATCAAATTTCCTGTCGAATTTTTATCAAGGTATTCTTCAGAAAAAGCCTGCAACCTCTTCTTTGCGTCTTCTGCAATCTTAGGATAGATATCAGCACCCATATCCAAAGGAAGTCCCAACTTACTTATGCTGTCATTTAAATAAGCGGATAGCGGTACTACATGAATAAGATCTGCTTTACAATCAAAGTGATCTATAAAAATTCTTAAAGCCCTGAGCGCTTTTTTTGAATTTTCTGAAAAATCGGTTGGAATAAGTACTTTCGAAATCTTCATATACGCAATATTTGATTCTATTTACTAATAGTATCAAATACAGCTTATAAAGTTTCTACTTCTAATATGCTTAGATGCGCTTAGTGTTTCTCTCGTAGATAATCTAATCCACCAACCATTATCATTCCGATCAAAATTCCGATTACTCCACCCCAGACATTGGCTTCCGGATCAGAGTTTTCACTGATTCCCGGAAGAAATGGGTTCGACTTGATCATCTTCTTTTTAACGGTCTCAACTTCTACCTTTTTAAACTCATCAAATTGAGCATCCGGGTTTATAACTTTACCAAGTCTCTGGTATTCGGGCAGATTTTCGTTGGTCTCCGAGCTCATCAGTTCTTGCGCCCGTTCACTGGTATATTCGATCTCTTCAGTATCTCTTACTTGTTCAACAAATTCTCTGTTCTGATAGGGCCAGATCACAAATAGTGAACCGATCAAAAACCCAATTAACACTGAAATAGTTTGTGAATGATATTTCCCGAGCAACCATGATAAAAACCTCGAAAAAGCTGCGAGACCAACTACAGCTCCCAGTAAAAATGGTAATAATCCTATAATTCCATCCATAGTTTCCGAACCACCTATCATCCCGATATTTGAAAGCAGATAATCGTATTTACGCATGATAAGAAGCAAATAAGATCCTGATATTCCGGGAAGTATCATTGCGCAGATAGATATCATACCACTTAAAAATACAAAAGCAGGATTTTCAGGAGTATCGGCAGGAACCAAAGAAACGATCCAAAGCCCGATACCAATTCCAACAATGCTCATTAGAATTTCTTCCCAACTTACCTCGTTCAGCGTTTTGTATAAGATGTAGATGGAGCCCAGTATCAAACCAAAAAATAGTCCGTACACAATTTCGGGATGAGTGAACATATAAACCTGAAGTGGAACTACTTTGGTAAAAAAGGCAAGAGCTGCAAAAATTCCACCAAACAAAAAGATCAAAAACATGATATGCAATTCCCGGAAAGCCATTTTCCATTTAAAAGAGAAAAAAGCTTTTAAAAAAGGTCCGTTTACACTTTTGATCGCATTCAACAATCGCTCGTAGATCCCAAGAATCAAAGCCATGGTTCCACCACTCACGCCCGGAACTATATCTGCAGAACCCATCAAAAAACCTTTAATAACTAAAAACGGAGCTTCTCTAAATGTAGTTTTATCCTTCTGACTATCTCTCATTATTCTCCCCATCCCTTTTCACCGATCAAAGGAACGAATTTAAAATTCTCGAACTCATCCTGCTTGTATTCCGTATCGGATACTCTTGTAATTTTCAACATTTTCTGTGTTTTGTCATCTCCTACCGGAATTACCAATATTCCCCCAACTTTCAACTGTTTGATAAGATCATCAGGTACCACCGGAGCGCCAGCTGTTACTATGATGCCGTCGTATGGAGCGTAGGTTGACCAGCCTAGAGTTCCGTCACCTGATTTTAGAAGTGGCGAATATCCCTCTTCTTTCATCGCTTCTTTTGCCCGGTGATATAATTCATTATGTCGTTCCACGCTGTATACTTCAGCCCCCAGTTCACAAAGTATCATACACTGATATCCTGATCCGGTTCCGATCTCGAGAATCTTATCTCCTTTTGACAATTCCAGCAATTCTGTTTGAGCGGCAACAGTATAAGGCTGAGAGATGGTTTGCCCCAAACCAATTGGCAGTGCACTATCCGTATATGCTCTGTGATGAAGAGCAGTATCTACCAGTTTATGGCGTGGAATCTTACCGATTGCCATAAGTACATTCGGATCTTTGATTCCTTTTTCTTTAAGTAATTCAACCAGTTTTTGTCGCGGCCGAACAAAACGACGACTTTGATTTACCATGCACCTGCCGATTTATTAATTACTCAAAGTATACCAAATTCATCTCT
Source organism: Balneola sp. (assembly GCA_965215865.1). GTDB lineage: Bacteria > Bacteroidota > Rhodothermia > Balneolales > Balneolaceae > Balneola. Next base: position 597,391 of record OZ244125.1, on the reverse strand, counting down.
TATTTTTTTGACTTAATGAAGCCTATTTAATGCCATTCTAAATTTCAGAATGGTCTGCTTTCAATTCAGAAGCTACCTATATTCTGAGATGGAATGGATCGACTTACCCGTTGTTCAAGTATTTATTTATGCATTGATCACTGCCCTTGCAACAGGCTTGGGAGCATTACCTTTCTTTTTTATTGATAATATTTCTGATTCTTTTCTAGGCAAGTCAAATGCTGTTGCTGCCGGACTTATGCTTGCAGCCAGCTACAGTCTCATCTTCGAAGGTTATAATGAAAGTGAGTGGATGACAATATCAGGAATGCTTGCCGGTGTTATTCTGGTCGTATTAGCGAATAAGTGGCTGGAAGGTCGCTCTACGCCAGGTTTAGAAGATGTTGTTGGAGGAAAAAGAAAGCAGATGCTGATCTTTTTGGGTATCATGACTGTTCATTCTTTTGCAGAAGGTGTAAGCGTGGGAGTTTCTTTTGCCAGCACCATGGAGTTTGGCGCTTTTATAGCTATTGCAATTGCCATTCATAACATCCCGGAAGGTTTGGCTATTAGTCTTGTTATGGTTCCTAATGGGACATCTCCTATGAAAGCTATTTGGTGGAGCATCTTTTCGAGCTTACCACAACCTCTGATGGCAATACCCGCTTTTCTTTTCGTTGAAACTTTCAGAGAATATCTCCCATTCGGGCTGGGTTTTGCAGCCGGTGCAATGATCTGGATGGTTTTTGCTGATCTTGTTCCGGAAGCTTTGGGAAAATGTAAACCCCATACTATCGGGCTGTGGGTTACATTGGCAATTTTGGGAATGAGTGCATTTCAGAGCTTAATGGGGCATTAGCATCCAGCCTTTCTTTATTATAAAATTTTACATCCCTTTATAAACTTTTTGCACCAATAAAGTGGTTAGCTCCTTAAATTTAAGATTAACATTATCTATACCTTTAAAACTAACAAATGCTCCTTAAGCAACGGTTACTTCCGCTTTTTCTATTAATATTTTTTATCGTACCAACTTCCCTTTTAGCACAAATAAATAATTCAACATTAACTGTATATATCGATTGCAGAGGCTGCGACGATGACTTTGTCAGAAGTGAGATCAGCTATGTTAATTTTGTAAGGGATCAAAGTGTTGCTGAAGTTCAACTTTTGATTACATCTGAGCGAACCGGTGGTGGCGGACGCCAATTTACTTTGGATTATATTGGTCTGGGAGAATTTCAGGATAAAGATAAAACCGTTCTTTTCATTTCTCCTCAATCTGATACTGATGAACTTATGAGAAACAGGCTAGTGAAGTACGTTCAACTTGGGCTTGTCAATTATCTGTCTGAAAAAGATATAATTACGGATTTAGAAGTAAGCTATGTTGGCACAAAAGAGACGAGAGCCACTTCGCAAGGGCAGATTAATGATCCATGGAACGGATGGAATTTTGAATTAGGTGCAAATGCTGATGTCAGCGGAGAAGAGTCCAGAGAAAGTTATCGCTTAAACGGAAATTTTAGAGCTCAGCGTACTACCGAAAATTGGAAGGTTCGTTTCAACTATTGGCAAAATTATAATAAACGTGTGTTCATTTCTACTGATTCTTTAGGTAATGAAGAAAGAGAGGAGTTTACCACCGAAGAACAAAATGTGTTTGGGTTGGTTGGTAGAAGCCTTTCAGATCATTGGACTTTTGGTTCTTATTTCAGAGGTCAGTCTTCAACTCAGAATAATATCGATCTTAGAATTGCTGTTACACCAACTATTGAATACAGTCTGTTTCCATATTCTGAATTCAACCGTCGTGCAATTACGATAAGATATGGTATGCTGGCTGAACAAAACTTTTATTCTGACACTACCATCTTTTCTAAAACAGAAGAATTTCTATTGCGCCAAGAGTTAAATATTGAAGCTGAATATACCCAACCATGGGGTGGTATTGATGGTGAAATCCAACTTGGCAATTACATGCACGATTTCAGTAAGAACCGTTTAAACTTCAACCTAAGAGTTAATATGAGAGTTTCCCGCATATTCTCTTTCAATGTATCAGGTCGATATTCTGTAATTAATGATCAACTTTCAATTCCTGCAGGAGATCTGTCTGATGCCGAGAGGTTATTGAATCTTCGAAACCAGGCAACTTCATATAATTTTGGTGCCTCTTTTGGTTTCGAGATCAATTTTGGATCTGTTTACAATAACGTAGTAAACAGCCGGCTTTAAATTTTAAGATTCAGAAGATAGATCTGATCCGCTTTTAAGCACAGAATTCAGTTTTTCTCCACCTCTTATTCCGAAATCTAACGTTCTGATTGGGAATGGAATCATAATATCGTTTTCATCATACGCTTTTTTGATCGCCATAATTGCTTCACTTCTTGGTGACCAAAAATCCGGTAAAGTTCTGAAATCTACCCAAAACCGAACCACATAATTGATGGAACTGCCGCCAAATTCTTCGTAGAAAAATTCAACATCTCTGTTTTTATCAATTCCTTCAAGATTGTTGATTGCTTCCAGTGTGATCTTTCTGGCTTTTTCCAGATCATCCCCATACGACACACCGCACTGCAAGTCTATCCTGCGTTCTCCATTTTTAGTATAGTTCATAAACGGATTCTCATATACTTCCTTATTCGGAATGTAAACGATTTGACCCTGAGGGGTTTTTATAATGGTATTCCTCAGATTCAACTTCTGGACAGTTCCCAGATAACCATTACTATCGATAATATCTCCAATCCCGAATGGGTGGCGAACCGATAGCAAAATACCTGAAATGAAATTTGCTGCTATATCCTGAAATGCGAAACCTAAAGCCAATCCAATGATACCTGCACCTGCAAGCAGACTGGTTACTGTTCCGTCAAGATTCAGAACTCCCAAAGCGATAAATACACCGGCACCAATTACAGCGACTCCTAAAACAGTTTGGGCTAATCCCACAATTGTTTTATTGGTAGTTACTTTATGCAGAAGTTTACCTGCATATCTTTTGATCAAACTGGCAATAAAGTAGAAAACTATTAATACAAGTATTGCTACCGCCAGATTTGGCAACATCTCGATGGCTGTATTTAACCATTCTTGAAGTTTTTCAGTTATTAGGCTGTACCCTTCTTCCAAATTCATATTTTATATTCTTGTTACAAAGTTAGTCTTTATAATTATTACAATGATTTTCTAATACAAAATGTTCCAAACAATCATAAATAACTGACTAACAATGACTTTACGCAAATTTAGCACCTGTTTTTTTCCTGTTTTAGCTCTCTTTTTACTTTTTTCAACTTCATCAACCGCTCAGGATTACGCGATGTCGGCCGAAGAAGTAAATCCGGTACTCATAAGTTCAACCATCCCTGATGTATCTGTGAAAAATACTGACGGTGAAAACCTGAATCTGAGAGATATCGTAAAGGATCAACCTACTATCTTTGTGTTTTACAGAGGTGGATGGTGCCCTTATTGCAACAGTCATCTAGCAGATCTGAAAAAAATTGAAGACGATCTTTCCGAAGAAGGATATAAAGTGTATGCAATAAGTGCCGATCGACCTGAGCTCCTGAAACAAACAATGGATAAAAACGAGTTGACCTACACCCTTTTATCTGATGCTCCAATGACGGCTGCCAAAGCTTTTGGAATTGCTTTTAAAATGGATGATGAAACAGTAGAGAGATATAAATCTTTTGATATAGACATTGAAAAAGATTCGGGGTATGATCATCATTTACTTCCCGCACCGGCTGTATTTCTTGTTGATCAGGAAGGAACAATTAAGTTTTCGTATGTAAACCCAAACTATAAGGAGCGAATTGACGGTGGGATTCTTATGGCCGCGGCTAAGGCTTTCAACTAAATTCATTGCATCTTTTATCCTAAGGCGGACCGGTTTGGTTCGTCTTTTTTGTTTCTAGTCCTTGGCACGCTTTCTGCTTATCTTTAATACACTATGACATCAGTAGATACTTTACAGAAAACCGATCTTAAATCACTCACCAAAACAGAACTGTCAGATTTCTGTTCTGAACTTGGATTACCACGTTTCAGAACTGATCAGATCTTTCAGTGGCTTTACCAGAAAGGAGCTTCTTCTTTTGAGGAGATGACCAATTTATCAAAAGACCTCCGAACAAAACTGGAAGAAGTTGCTTATATAAATCGCATACAACTTTCTGATCAGCAGAAATCTAAGGACGGAACTATAAAATTCCTTTTTAAGCTGGCTGATGAAGATAAAGACTATAAAGTTGAAGCCGTTTTAATTCCCGATTTTTATGACGACGGTGTTGCTAACCGATTAACGGTTTGCGTGTCTTCTCAGGTTGGATGTGTATTTGGATGTGCTTTTTGTGCAACCGGAAAGATGGGTTTCTTTCGAAACTTGAGTCATGGTGAAGTAGTTGACCAGGTTCAGTATATCAATGAAGTTTCTTTGAAAGAATACGACAAAAAGATCACAAACATTGTTTATATGGGGATGGGGGAACCATTACATAATTATAAAACAGTGGTGAATTCTGCTTCCATTATTGCCGACCCTCTGGGAATTGAGCTTTCTCCTAAACGAATTACTGTATCTACTGTTGGGCTTACAAAGCAGATCAAGAAACTAGCTGATGATGAAGAGCCCTTTAATCTCGCAATTTCTCTTCATGCACCAAGTGATGAAAAGCGTGACAAGATCATGCCGATAAACAGTTCTATGAATCTGGAAAGTCTGGAAGAAGCCGTTCGTCATTATTACCGAAAGACAGAACGCCCGATCACTTATGAGTACTTGTTGTTTGATGAATTCAACGACTCCAAAGAAGACGCCCGAAATCTTGCCCGAATTGTAAAATGGGCACCTAGTAAGGTAAATATCATCATGTATAATAATGTTGCCGGAGTAGCCTTACATCGTGCCCGGGAAGAGCGTTTAAACAAATTCATGAAGGAACTCTCCAAAAATGAAGTACGAGCTACTGTAAGAAGAAGTCGTGGCGATGATATTGATGCGGGTTGTGGACAACTTGCGATCAGAGAAGGTACTCCGCGTGGTAAAACAATTGCTAAATAACTTCTTTAGATAGTATTTCTTTCACTCTTTTTGCCCAGTTTTTCCAATTCATTTGCAAAGAATATCTTTTTCGGGCTTGTGCACTCATCTCCTCGTACCTAAACTTATTACTCCATAGTTCAGAAATTTCATCAGCAACTTTTGATGGATTTTCTACAGGATCGAAGATCAATCCTGTTTCTTTGTTGATTACAGCTTCGGGAACTCCGCCAACAATTGAACCAATTGCCGGTAAGCCATAAGAAGCAGCTTCAATAAACGACATCCCTACGCATTCCGCTTTTGTTGGCAGAATAAAAAAGGTCGAATTTTGATACAGTTCTATCAATTTTGACAATTGATCTTTGTCTTGCTTATCCAGAAAACCAATTACTTCCACACATTCTTCTTCTATTTCAGGAGTGATGCCAACAACAATCAATTTGGCTTTTATACCTTTGCGGTTTAGTTCTTTTATGATCCCTACTGCTTCCGGACCTCCTTTTTCTTCCCATCTTACTCCAACAAAAAGAAAAGTCAATTCTTCTGATCTAATTCTTTCATTGATGAGAGTCTGAACTTCATTTTCTGTAGGTGAAGCCAGGTTAGAACCGTATGGAATTACTTCAATTTTAGATTTCGGAATTCGGTAATTATTCTGTGCTGATTTAGACAACCATTCTAATGGAAGCATTAGTTTCCGGGCTTTCTGAAAAGCCATTCGCTCAAGTACCAGTGCATTTTTTATGGATAGAGAATGGAGATTGGAATGACTTTGATAAAGATCCTGTAACAACGGAAAGGTCGCATCAGTAGTTAAATAAAGCGGAACGTCTGTTTTCAGGAAAGCTACCTCAGGACTTACCAACGAACCCAGTAATACATCCGGTTTTAGTTTTCTGATCTTTTCATCCAGTTGCTTTGCATGTATTTGAGCAAGCTTAATATCATATTGAAATTTGAATACTTTCTTATTACCAAAAGTCAGGATCTTCCCTTTCAGCTTCGCAATATTTTTATACCAGTGATCAACCGGTCCAAACGGAATTACCTCTTCAAACTCTCCTTTAAGCGCCTGATACATTGCATAATGTGTTCCCGAATAAGCCCGAACATCATTAGGATCTTCTTTAGTTATATACCCGATTCTCATCAGTCTGAATTAAATGATACTATAGATCAATCTGCCCGCCATAATTACTGCCAGGACAGCAAATCCCCATTGCAAAAAATTTCTGGGAATTTTTTGATTAAGAAGAGCTCCTCCAAAGCCTCCTATCAAGCCTCCGATCGATAATGGCAGAGACGCTCCGAAATCTACGAAGCCAATAGTGCTTTCGGTAATCCCAATTCCTTCAGGAGTAAGTAAAGCCAATTGAAACCATCCTGAAAAAACCATGATCACCATTCCAAGCTGAGAAACACTTACTGTTTTTTTGAATGGCTGTTTGAAAACAAGATTCATAATGGGAACCATAATACCTCCTCCCCCAACTCCTGCCAATGCAGCAACAAAACCACCTGCACCCCCGGTAGTTAAAGCAGCCTTGAATCCTATCTTAGAATATTCTCTTTTAAGTTCATCTCCTTTGTCAGAACCTCTTTTGAAAAGCATATATGCTGCATAAAGTAGCATTAGGCTAAAGAATATGGCAAATTGCTCTCTGTTATAATATGATGAGGTTATAACAAGTTTTCCTAGATAAACTCCTACCATACCAAGAATCCCCAGGAGAATTCCCTCCTTAAGGAAAAAATTGTTTTGAATGTACTGTCTGACTGTTCCTCCCAATGCAGCTATAAAAGTACAAAAAAGTCCAGACCCGATGGTCCATAAAACAGGTTGTTCAACTCCGGCTTCTTCAAACAGAAAATAAAGTACAGGGGTAAAAATAATTCCTCCACCAACTCCCATTAATCCGGCAACTAGTCCCGCTATCAATCCAATAAAAATCAGAAGTTCAAACCCCATCAGATATATATTTCTCCGATCATATAAGTAACTGCATAACCTAATATTTCAGTTCTTGCGCCTTTATTTCTACATGTTAATTCACCAACCCTGGCTGAGATCTGCCGGGCTTCCATAACATCTTTACCCAATCTTTTAGACCAATACGGAGTTAATTTTGTATGCGCTGAACCTGTTACAGGATCTTCATCAATTCCTGCTCCTGGCGCAAAAAATCTGGATACAAAATCTACTTCTTTTCCCGGTGCAGTTACTATAACCCCACGCGCATTTACTTCTGATAAAAGTCTGAAGTCAGGATCCAAATTCTGCACTTCTTCTTCAGAATCTAAAACGACCATATAATCATCAGTAAAGAAAACATGATCGGATCTAATCCCAAGAGCCTGAAATAAAACTGCGGGTGGATCTACTTGAGGCATATCATCAGTAGGAAAATCCATCATCAAGCGATCTCCCTCTCTTTTAACGATTAATAATCCGCTTTTGGTTTGGAAACGAATTTCATCTTCTGAATACCCAAGATGCTCAAATAACACATGCGCGGTTGCAAGAGTGGCATGACCACAAAGATCTACTTCCACTTCCGGAGTAAACCATCGCAATTCATATTCATTTTCATTTTTTACAAAAAATGCTGTTTCGGATAGATTATTTTCCTGAGCGAGATTTTGCATTGTTTCTTCATCCAGCCATTCTTCGAGGGGACAAACTGCTGCGGGATTCCCACCAAAAATATGACCTGCAAATGCATCAACCTGAAAAATTGGGACTTTCATACCGGACTTATTTAGAGTTATCTTTGGTTACCAGAACCTAAGGTTAATTTCTCAAAAATTCCGATGAAGCTTTACCCTTCTTCATTATTAGAAAAACTTGGCTACGAGCAACTTCGCTCTGCAGCCATAGATGTCGCACAGTCCAACCAAAGTGTTGAGCTTCTCGAAAAGCTCCATCCATCAAATCATGAGCAAACGGTAAAGGATCTGCTTGCTCAGACAAATGAAATGATGACCATCTTGCTCGATCCCGATCCGTTTCCTTTGGGTGAAGTCCCGGAAATCAGAGATCATCTTTCTCAGTCCAGAGCACATGGAAGTATCATTCCCTTAACTGCTTTTGTAGATATTTTAAGACTATGCCAGACCACCAGATTTGTAAAGAAGTTCATAAGTCATAGAAAAGAGGAGAAACCAAAGCTCGCTTTAATTTGTGATCGCCTGATTCCAATGAAGGAATTGGAAGATTCCATTAAAGGAAAAGTAACTGAAAATGGCGAACTCAGAGATGATGCCAGTCCGCAGTTAAAGTCGATTCGCAAAAAACTAAACTCCAAAAAAAATGATCTTCGTTCTACCATCAATCGTTTGATGCGTCAGGCTAACAAAGACGGGATGGCTTCTGATGAAGGAGCCACTATCAGAAACGGTAGAATGGTGATTCCGATACAGGCAGAATTCAAAAGAAAGATCCAGGGATTTATTCATGATGTTTCTGCTACCGGACAAACCGTATATCTGGAGCCGGTAGAGGCGCTTCATCTGAATAATGAAATTCGTCAGTTTGAAGTTGAAGAACAGCAGGAAATTGAGCGAATACTTAAAGAACTAACGAATCATGTACGTTCTAATTCAAGCTACATCAAGCAAAACTCAAGAACTTTGGCTCAAATTGATGTAATTGCAGCTAAGGCCAAGATCTCAATCAAGCTGGAAGCTGAAGTCCCAATCATTTCGCCGCATTTTAACATCAAACTTAAGCAGGCCTTCAACACAAATTTGTTGCTTAAGAATCTGAATCTAAAAAAAGAAGATAGAGAAAAGATCATCCCGCTCCATCTTGACCTTACTTCTGATGAGTTATGTTTGATGATTACGGGACCAAATGCCGGCGGGAAATCTGTTGCTATGAAAACGCTTGGTATTTCAGCACTGATGGTTCAATCCGGTTTTGCCATTCCTGCGGATCCGACTTCGGAGCTCCCCATTTTTAACGGCTTTTTTGTGGATCTGGGAGATGATCAATCCATTGAAAATGACCTGAGCACGTTTTCATCCCGATTAAAATGGATGCAGGAAACTTTGGATAATTTCTCTCCCAAAAGCCTGGTAATGATCGACGAAGCTGCAGCGGGAACTGATCCTGAGGAGGGCGGAGCTTTGTTCCAATCCTTTATTGAACACTTACTCAGAAACCAATGCAAAGTGATCGTAACAACTCACCACGGATCACTGAAGGTGTTTGCTCACGAGCATGAGAAAGCTGTGAATGGTTCTATGGAATTCGATCAAGCATCACTATCTCCTACTTACAAGTTTAAAAAAGGAATTCCGGGTAGTAGTTATGCTTTTGAGATCGCCCAACGGATGAAAATAAAACCGGAAGTTTTGCAACGATCCAGAACGTTATTGGGTGAAGCTAAAGACAAAATGGAATCCTTGATCACCGAATTGGAAACCAAAACCCAGCAGGCTGAAGAACTCAAGGCCAAGTTTCAGAGTCTTAAATCAAAAGCGGAATCAGATCGAAATCGTTATTTGAATAAACTGGATGGAGTAAATAAAGAAAAGGAAAAGATCCGGCAGAAAGCACTTACTGAAGCTAAGTCTATAATGGATCAGGCAAACCGTAAAGTGGAGCAAGCGGTAGAACAGATCGTAGAAGAAAAGAAGACGGGAAAAAGAGCTCTGAAAAATATTCGTTCCGGAATCGATCAGGAAAAAGCGGATATCGAGCAGTCTTTGAATGAGATCAAAGAGAAAAGAGAAGCACGATTCAGAAAGTCCGAGAAACCTCCTTCTGTTGGTGATCATGTTCGTTTTCTGGATGGGAATACTACCGGGGAATTGGTCGAGGTAAAAGGAAATCAGGCAGTAGTTCAAGCGGATGGATTACGACTTAAAACCAAATACAAGAATCTGATCAAGGTTGAAGTTCAAAAGAAAAAGAATAAACAAAAAGCCCGAAGTTCAGGAATTATTCAGGGCGATTCTAAACTCAACGAAGCCGTTAAACCTTCTATAGATCTTCGGGGCTTCCGTACTGACAAAGCCATTGATGAAGTAATGCATTACATAGACCGGGCTGTTTTCAGAGGAATGAATCAGGTTGAGATCGTTCACGGAAAAGGCGATGGAATCCTGAAAGATCAGATTCATTCTTATTTAAATGAACGAGATGATATCAAAAGCTTTAAACTTGCCGGCGAGGATTTTGGTGGCGCAGGATGCACAGTGGTTAAACTGCAATAACCAATATTCAAATTCCAATATCCAAACATCGATACTAGTTTGTTCGTCTCGGTCCGATGCTCCGCGTCGGAGTGAATTCTTAACACCTTATTTTTAAATTTGATATTGGTTCCAACGCAGAGAGTGCGGAACCAGAACGACATAATCGATTACCAGTTAAGAAAGTCACAATTGCTGTCATTTCGAGTTTAATGAAGACAACGTCTGAATGATCGAGAAATCTAACAGCCTACTAAACTTCGTTGAGATTTTTAGATTTCTCCCTTTGGTCGAAATGACAAACTTTTTCTTAGATAAGTAACTCTCTAAAAATAACTACTCGACAACCACCTCGCCCCGATGCTCCGCGTCGGAGTGATTGGTTCCAACGCAGAACGTCTGGAACCAGAACGACATAATTGATTACCAATTAAGAAAATCACAATTGCTGTCATTTCGAGTTGAATGAAGACAAAGTCTGAATGACTGAGAAATCTTACAGGCTACTAAACTTCGTTGAGATTTTTAGATTTCTCCCTCTGGTCGAAATGACAAACTTTTTCTTAGATAAGTAACTCTCTAAAAATAACTGCTCAACAACCTCCGCGTCGGAGCGATTGGTTCCGACGCAGAGCGTGCGGAACCAGAGCGAGATAATCGATGATCAATTAAGAATGATCCATTGTTACATTCTTAATTGAAATCTCTTCTATAGTTTCCTCAAAAGAATTCAATGTAAACTCTATATCCTCATCGCTAAGTGCATTGGATAAGAAAAAAGCTTCGAACGGTGATGGTGGTAAATAAACACCTCGTTTCAACATTCCGTGGAATATCTTACTGAATAGTACTTTGTCTGTTCTGTTGGCATCAGCAAATGAAGTCACAGGTCCTTCACAATAGAATAAACCGATCATCGAGCCAACTCTGTTTGCTGCAAACGTAATTCCGTGAGTTTCCAATGTTTTTGTCATTCCCTCTGCAATTCGGTCTGACTTTCTTTCCAGATCTTCATATACATCAGGATTATTCTTCAGCTTATTCAACATGGTCAAGCCTGCAGCCATTGCTAGTGGATTTCCGGAAAGCGTTCCCGCCTGATAAACCGGTCCGGTTGGAGCTACGTATTCCATGATCTCTTTCTTTCCACCATAAGCACCGACAGGGAGTCCTGCGCCGATGATCTTTCCATAAGTCACAAGATCGGCAGTCACTCCATACACTTTTTGAGCTCCTTCGAAATCAACACGGAATCCGGTCATTACTTCATCGAAGATCAACACTATGTTATGTTCATCACATAATGCTCTTAAGTCTTGAAGAAATCCATTTACCGGAGGAATACATCCCATATTTCCTGCAACGGGCTCTAAAATAATTGCCGCGATATCATCACTATTGGCTTCAACCAATTCTTTTACGGAATTGATATCATTGAAATCAGCATTCAATGTATCTTTTGCTGTTCCTTCAGTTACGCCCGGACTACTTGGCTGCCCCATCGTCAACGCACCGCTTCCGGCTTCTATCAGAAATGAATCTCCGTGACCATGATAACATCCTTTAAATTTGATGATCTTATTTTTCCCGGTAAACCCTCTGGCGACCCGAATGGCGCTCATTGTTGCTTCGGTTCCGGAATTTACCATTCTGATCTTATCAATTCCCTGAACGGAGCTTGTGATCAATTCTGCCATTTCAACTTCTAACTGAGTTGGAGCACCAAAAGAAGTCGATCCCAAAGCAGTCTCACGAACAGCATCTACAATATCAGGATCTGCATGACCGAGGAGCATTGGTCCCCATGAACCGATAAAATCTATGTATTTATTTCCGTCCTCATCAAAAAGATAAGCACCTTCTGCACGCTTTATAAAAACCGGAGATCCGCCTACACTGTTAAATGCCCGAACCGGAGAGTTCACTCCACCCGGAATTACTTTTTGCGCTCGTTCGAATAATGCTTTGCTGTTGGTGTTTTCCATGGGTAAATATTTTTCCAATTTTTCATTCAAGCGTATTCGATACGCTTCTACAACAATTCTAAATTATCTATTGATGATCTTTGCGGCTTCTTTAGCAAAATAGGTTGCTATCAGATCTGCGCCTGCTCGTTTAAATGCCAGAAGTGATTCCATCATCGTTTCTTCTTCGTTCAGCCAACCCTGCTTGGCCGCTGCTTTTATCATCGCATATTCTCCGGAAACATTATAAACCGATACCGGAATATTGAATTTATCTGATACTGCTTTTACCACATCCAGATAAGGCATTCCGGGTTTTACCATCACGATGTCTGCTCCTTCTTCGATGTCCTGCTCTACTTCACGAAGTGCTTCTTGCAGATTTGCAGGATTCATTTGGTAGGTTTTCTTATCTCCAAATCCCGGGGCGGAATCCAATGCATCTCTGAAGGGTCCATAAAAAGATGATGCATATTTAGCACTGTACGCCATTATTCCTGTGTTTGAGAATCCTGCTTTATCCAATGCTTTTCTTATGTCTCCAATTCTCCCGTCCATCATATCAGAAGGAGCCACCATATCGGCGCCGGCTTTTGCATGGCTTACCGACATCTTTGCTAAAACTTCCACGGTTTCGTCATTCAGAATTTCTCCGTCTTCAACAATACCGTCATGACCGTATGAAGAATATGGATCCAAAGCGATATCCGTCATAATAAAAAACTCAGGATGAGATTCCTTGATAAAACGAATGCTTTCCTGCATCAATCCCGAATCGTTGAGTGCTTCCGTTCCTTTGTTATCTTTTTTCTCATCGGGAACTTTCACAAACAATAAAAGAGATCTGATTCCAACTTCTGCTAGTTCATCCAGCTCAGGTTGTAACCTATCAAGCGAATAGCGGAAGTAATCCGGCATGCTTTCAATCTCTTCCTTTACTCCATTTCCTTCAACAATAAATAACGGAGCTATAAAATCGGCAGGACTCAGTGAATTCTCCTCAACCATCGCTCTGATGGCTGGATTTGTTCTTAATCGTCTAAGTCGCGTATTTGGAAAACTCATGTTTGATCTTCTAAATTTTTTAAAACTTCAGTCCAATATAATATTCTGTCTGTTTCTTTCACCAAATCATTCCTGCGAAGGCAGGAATGAATACTTGCCCACCCAATCAACAGGGTTTTTCAGTCTTTCCAATAATCGTTCTTCTTCTGAGTCTTTTTCGGGAGTAAAATTATAATCCCAACGCACTCTTGGCGGCAAACTCATCAGGATGGATTCAATACGCCCTTTTGTTTTAAGACCAAAAAGTGTTCCTCTGTCGTGAATCAAATTGAATTCCACATATCGGCCTCTTCGTATTTCCTGCCAATATCTTTGCTCCTCAGTAAATTCCATATCCTTTCTTTTTTCCAAAATTGGAAGATAGGCATCCGTAAAACCAAAACCGGCTGTTTTGGCGAATTCGAATATATCATCTGAAGACAAATCTTCCGTCGGACGCATATAATCAAAAAAGATACCGCCGATTCCTCTGGATTCTTCTCTGTGATGATTCAGAAAGTAGTTATCACACTCTTCTTTGAATTTAGGATAGAAACTCTCATCAAATTGATCGCAAATATCTTTATGTGTTTTATGAAAATGACCAGCGTCTTCATCAAACAGATAATAAGGCGTCATATCAGCTCCGCCGCCAAACCAAAGATCTTTCAGCGTCTCTGATTCACGATCGTATAACTCAAAATATCTGTAATTGGCATGTACCGTTGGAGCAAAGGGATTTTGAGGATGCAGAACCAATGAAATACCGGAAGCAAAAAAACTAGCTTCATCCACTTCAAACTTTTCCTGCAGTGCTTTGGGAAGTTCTCCTCCTACAACGGAATAATTTACTCCTCCTTTCTCAATTACCGAACCATCGCTTATAACTCTGGTGCTTCCATAGCCAAATCCGTCTCTGGTCCAGTCATCAATTTGAAATTTAGCTGTTCCATCGATGGCTTCCACTTTTTCGCAAATATGTTCCTGAACATCAGAAACAAATTTAATGAACTCCTCTTTTTTTGAAACCAAATCGCTCATTATGATCTGTAATTTTTTACAGCGTCTACAAATGCTTTTGCGTTTTCAACAGGAACATTTGGAAGTATCCCATGACCAAGATTTGCAACATAATTTTGCGAGCCGAATCTGTTGATCATTTCAGTCGCTTCGTTTTGAATGACTTCAGGATCACACAGCAATTTTGAAGGATCGAAGTTCCCTTGAACTACTTTTCCATTGGCAAACTCACGAGCTTTTTCAGGAGTGCATCCCCAGCCGATTCCCAGCCCGGTTACATTAAGTTCGCTGAACTCAGAGTATGCCCATTCCGCATCTTTACAAAACATGATCAACGGAACGCCATAATCTTCTGCTGCAATCTCCTTCAAACATGGAAGTGCATATTCTTTGAAATCATCCGGTCCTAAAGCAGCTGCCCAGGATTCAAATATTTGTAATGCCTGCGCTCCCGCTTTTACCTGCTGATGAAGATAGTTGATCGTTATTTTTGTCATCATTTCCAGTAGCTTTTTCCCTGCTTTTGGCTGTGAAAACAAAAATGACTTTGCTGTAGAAAAAGTTTTAGAGCCTTGACCTTCAACCAGATAGCAAAACAATGTCCACGGTGCGCCTGCAAATCCTATCAGCGGCACTCTGCCATCTAATTCCTTACGAGTTAAAGTCAGTGCGTCGTAAACATAGCTAAGTTGTTCTTCCGCCGGAATGATCTTTATCTGCTCCACTCTTGATGCAGTACGAACGGGATCGGGCAAATATGGTCCGAAACCCGGTTTTAGTTGTACTTCAATATCCAGACATTCGATCAAAACCAGAATATCTGAAAACAAAATAGCGGCGTCTGTTCCTACAATATCGATTGGCTGAATGGTAATTTCACTTGCCAATTCGGGAGTTTTCACTCTTTCAAAAAAGCCGTATTTCTCCTTTATAGCCATGTATTCCGGCAAATATCTTCCAGCCTGACGCATCATCCAAACCGGAGGTCTGGGAGTTTCCTTTCCGGCTAAAGTATCCAGAAATAAAGTATTTTTAAGTTCAGGAAATGACATTCTTATATTTTTGATTTATAGTTTCTACCAAGTCAGCAAATGTGAAATTATCCGGAGTAACAATTAGTCGTTCGTATGATTTTTTAACGGCTTCCGCTGTAGTACTTCCGATGCAAAATACCGTTTTCAACTTTTTGGGATCATTTCGTTTACAGAAGGAATTAAATGCGCTTGGGCTTAAAAAAACCACAGCGTCAAACTCTGAAAGATCTACTGTGCTTGGTGTCAATAGAGTCTCATAGACTTCGATCTCTTTAACTAAACATCCTTCTTTCTGTAATAATTTCTCAAGTTTTGAATCGCTCAAATTCCCACAAAAATGAATCGCATTCTTTACCGGATACTTTGCAATTTCATGAGCTAAACTTTCTGTTGTAAAATTTTTAGGAACTGATGCCTTAATTCCAAGTTCGGCCAACTTTTCTGAAGTTGATGAGCCCACTGCAAAAACGAATTCCGGGATTTCCAACTCTTCCAGCTTTTTGCCTACCGATTTTACTGCTTTCTTACTCGTAAACACCCAGACATCAGATTTTATCTCTTTGACTTTTTCTGTGTCAAAGTCCTTTATCTGAACATCTATAAAAGGTATGTCAGCGAACTCGAATTTAGCGCTCTTTAGTTCATCAAGGTGTTTCGGTTTGATTTTATGTGTAAAAAGGATCTTTGGCATGGCATCTGATCTCAGTTACCATTAAGAAGATCAGCTGCACCTTCGTTGATTACTTTTTTTGCGAATTCTGCTCCCAGAGTTTCATTCGCATTTCTTAATTCGATCTCTTCTTGAATATCCACCCTTTGCTTTCCATCAACGGACAAAACTGCTCCTTTAAAAAACAGCTTACCATCTTTCACTTCAGCTAAAGCTCCAACCGGAGATGAACAACCTGCATCCAATGTCCTTAAAAACGCTCGTTCTATATCTACACAAATTCTGGTGTTGTCATCATTCAGCACAGATACAATTTCAGAATATTTAAAATCTTCTTTAGAAACTATTCCTATTGCTCCTTGCGAAGGCGCAGATATCATCCACGGTAATTCTTCACTGATTCTCTCACCTAATCCCAATCTTTCCAAACCGGCATGAGCAAAAATAGCTCCATCCCAACCAAGAGTATCAACTTTGTTTAATCTTGTGGGCACATTTCCACGAAGATCAACAACTTCATCTTCAGGATATTTGTTCTTCCAGAATGCCGATCTTCTGATGCTCCCGGTAGCAATAGTTCTGGAAGTATTTCCTTTCTCGTAGTTCAATGGCTCTACAAGTACATCAATGGGATTTGCTCTTTCAAGTACTGCGTTTAGCTGTAATCCATCTTCAAAAATTGTTGGAACATCTTTCAGTGAATGCACCGCCAGATCTATTTTTCCGTCTAATAAAGCGTCATCCAGTGCTTTTGTAAATACACCTTTGTCGCCCAGTTTATGAAGTGGCAGATCTTGTTCCTTGTCACCAAACGATTCTATCTCAACTAGCTCGGTTTGTACATCAAGGGCGTTTAGTTTTTTAGCAACCAAATTTGATTGCCAAAGTGCAAGCTTACTTCTACGTGTGCCTATTTTAAGCTTCATTTCGAAGCTCCTCTAATTCATTCTCAATTCGATTGATATGAATCGCCATTACTTTTTTCTTGATCCGACCGGTAAGTTTTTCGATGACCTCAAAGGCTTCTCCATCCACTTTATTTTTGATGCGATCCAGTTCATGATCTGTAATGGAACTTAAGTGATGATCGATCTCTTTGATCCTTGGAAGAATGTAATTATTTCGTTCGATCGAATGTTCATACTGATGTAATTCCTCAGCAATAATTTTTTCTACCGCAGGAATTGACTTCTTACGATTCTCAATCGCTTCTTTATTTGCGAGATGTATAGAATCCATATCAACTAAAGTTACATTCTCTATTTGAGAAACACTTTCTTCTACATTTCTCGGCACACTCAGGTCAAATATTAAACGCGCTTTTCCATCTTCAGGAAAATGCTCCTTTTTCAGGATCGGAGAAGTTGCTCCTGTTGCTGTTATGATCAGGTCCGAATCTGCAACTACAGATTCCAATTCATCAAAAGTGTGAGCCTTAATATCGAATGAGGAGGCCAAACTTTGAGCCCGCTCTATGGTTCTGTTGATCACAGAAATATGCTCTGCTCCGTTAGAAACCAGATTTTTACAGGTCACTTTACCCATCTTCCCTGCGCCCAGCAACAAAATGTTAACATCGCTCAGGTCTTTGAAATGATCTAATGCTAATTGAGTGGCAACGAATCCAACCGAAGCCATTCCTCTACCAAAATCAGTTTCAGTACGCACTCTTTTATGAGCTTTAAAAACGGCTTGCATCAACTGATGGAACTCACCTGAAAGATTCTTTTTAGATTCTTTGTAAGCTTTTTTTAGTTGTTGGATGATCTGTACATCACCAAGAACCTGTGAATCCATACCAACTCCCACTTTAAACAAATGCTGATATGCTTCTTCTTCAGAATAGCTGTATCCGTGTTTACTGAAAAAGTCGGCATCTGTATTTGTAGCCTTACATAATGCTGAAACGAGAACATCCGGATCGCAAAACGCATAGAGTTCTGTTCGATTACAAGTATCCAGAATAATAACACCGCCGGGAATATTTCTGGTATTGAACTCCAGAAATTCGCGTCTTTGTTTATCAATAAAGAATAACTCACGAATAGAAACCTCACTTTTCCAGTGAGAAATACCTATTGCTGAAAATCTCATATCTGCTTAAAAAATAGTTTGGACCAAATTCACGCTAAAATACGATCTGAATGTGAAGATTATATGAATTCAGATAAATTTTTCGCTCCGTCCACACAGTCAGAGACTGAAACTCCCCAACGGAAATTTCCACCGATATAAAACCCTTCGTTTTCTTTCTGAAATCTGTCTATTGACTCCTCAACAGAAGCAAAACCTACATGAAATTGAGGAATGGCTTTTTTCCATAATTTTGAAGAAACCATTTCAGCATTGCCTTTCACATTCATAATTCCGGAAAACTCTTCAATAACTTCTCTCTCAATATCCCTGATATCCTGATCGATCACTTTTATATCGTGTGAACCGCCTGTCATCAGGTTTAGATGTACATATTCGTCTTCTGTTTGGTCAGGGAAGATGTTTGATTTCCAAATCGCACCAAGTAATCGGATGCTTTCTTTTCTCGGAATCAAAAAACCAAATCCGTTTTCCGGTAGATTCAGATCTTCTTTTTTAAACACCAGCTGAGTTGAAAGCATTGGTGAATAGTTGACCTCTGACAAACTATTTTCCAATTTCTGATCATTCGTTTTCAATACTTCTTTCAACACATATGCGGGAAGACAGCTTACAACCTTATCAAAAGTATATTCGTGATCAGCGGTAGTAACTTTGAACTTGCTTTGCTGAACTTGAATGTTTTTTACTTCTTCATGAAGAATTGAATCTTCGAGACGTTCGGTTAGCTTATCGGTTAATTGTTGAACTCCCTTTTCGAAAGAGATCACCTTGGGTTTAAAAGATGATTTTTCTTTTCGGGATTTCAGAAACCCTTTGCTGAGCGAACCGTATTCCTGTTCAAAATCAGCTAGTTTACCGATCAATTTATTTTTGCTGAGCGAATAAATATCACCCGCATAAATTCCCGAGAAAAAAGGATCCGCGAGATATTCGACAGCTTCTTTACCTATTCGTCTTTCCAGAAAAGAGCCGATACTTTCGTCGGCTTCAGAGTTCAATGATTTTCTGATTGGTTCAGAAAAAAGCTCTTTCTTCCCTTTCCAACTAAGCACATCAGAAAACAGAAAGGAAATCGGGTTCTGCTTTATCTTTTTCAGTTCTCCGTTCCTAACAATAAATCTGGTTTTTGAACCTTCAGACATTGAAAGCATTTCGTCTTCAAGACCCAGCTCTTCAATCATTTCAGAAACAGATCCGGTTTTATCCCTGATGGTGTTAGGTCCAAAATCAAAAACAGAATATTGATTTGAAACAGATCGTATTACTCCACCCGTATCTTCCTGAGCTTCAAAAAGAGTTACTTCAAAACCTTTCTTTTTTAAATACCAGGCCGTGGACAAACCTGAAATACCTCCTCCAAGTACTGCAATAGTATTTGAGGAAGAAGTACTCATTTAAACGCGTTCTAACTCAGGAGCTATTTCCAGAGCTTTTCTGCTCCAGTCTTCAAGAGCATCGATCCAAAGATCGTTGTCATTGATACATGGAATCAAAACCAGATCTTCTCCACCGGCTTCAATAAAATCTTCTTTACCTCTGATACCGATCTCTTCCAAAGTTTCAATACAATCCGATACAAAAGCCGGACAAACTACTGCTACTTTCTTCTTTCCTTCTTTTCCAAGACGTTCAAGCTCTTTGTCGGTAGCCGGTAACAGCCACGGATCAACTCCTAACTTTGATTGAAAAGCCGTGCTGTACCTTGACTCATCTAGATCAAGGTATTCAACAACCTGTTTTGTGGTCATAAGATCCTGGTGACGATAGCAAAACTGATGAGCCGGAGAGCTTACTTCGCAACAATTTTCGCATTTCAGGCAGTGATCTCCGGTGATATCTCTTTTTTTAATGTGTCGCTCAGGCACTCCGTGATAAGAAAAGAGAATATGATCAATATCATCGGTGATATACGGCTTCATGCTTTCCGCCAACGCCTTGATGTATTTCGGATCGTTGAAAAATGGGTCTTTTATTACCGTATGTAAGTGAGGAAACTTAGCCAGAATAACATCTTTGGTTTTTTCTATCACTGTTTCTGACGTCGCCATTGCGTATTGCGGATAGAGCGGAACTAAAAATACGGTTTCAAGATCAGGATTTTGCTTTAGAAGATCTTCAATACCGGCTTCTATAGATGGATTTCCGTATCTCATTCCGATACTAACGGGAATATCATCACCCAGTCTTTGCTTCAATTTAGCTTCCACCTGTTCAGTGATAACGATCAATGGAGAACCGTCTTCCCACCAGATCAACTCATAAGCTTCTCCGGATTCTTTAGGCCGAAATGGCAATATTGCTCCTTCTACGATCATCTTTCTGATAATTTCGGGTGCATCAATTACCCTCTTATCCATCAAAAATTCTCTCAGATAAACCTTAACATCCTCGGGTTCAAAACTATCCGGAGAACCCAGATTTACTAAAAATATTCCTGTCTTTGATTTAGCCATGCCTGAAATTTTATCTACTTTATGTACAGTTAACTAATAACTCACTTTTTTGTGAATTTTTTATGAAGTCTGCTGATTTAGATTCTGTATTAATTATTGGTTGTGGTTGGGTTGGAACCAAGCTTGCAACAACTTTGATCTCGCAGAATACCAAAGTTTTCGGAACTACCCGTTCTGCTAAAAAAGTTTCCTCCCTTCGCTCTTTAGGAATTGAACCAATCATTTTTGATCTGGAAAAAGAAGACTCCATCCAAACTGATCTCCCCAAAGTTGATGCCGTTGTCATTTCAGTTTCTCCGGGAAGATGTGATCAGCGCTCTCAGTATCCAAAACACATCCGAAAACTCAGTAAACTTCTTGCTTCAACAAACCAACAAGTGATCATTTATAGTTCCACATCCGCTTATAAAGAAAGGATGGGAATTGTGACGGAATTAGACGCCCTTCCTGATCCGGAAAGTGAAAACGTGATACTGGCTGCTGAAGGCGAATTAAAAACAATCATTCCAGACTCTGTCATTCTTCGTTTGGGCGGACTTTTTGGCTCAGACCGACATCCCGTTAAATATCTCGCCGGGCGTGATGGAATTTCAAGTGGTGATGCGCCGGTAAATCTGGTTCACAGAGAAGATGTTATCGCTGCTACTATTTCTGTTCTATCCCACAAAACCCAGAACGAGATCTTTAATGTTTGCAGCGATCATCATCCAACCAAAGAAGAACTCTATACCAAACTTGCCGAAAAATCAGGACTGGAAATACCGTCTTTTGATTCAGGCGGATCGGATGAGAAACTGGTAAATGGCAGCAGAATTAAAAAAGAGTTGGGGTTTGAGTACAAGCATAATGATCTATTTGCATATGAATTTGAATAATTTTGCAGATCCTTCGGAAGTAATCTCAGGTTTGTAGATATTAGGTAATTCGATGACAGTTTTTAAACGGTAAAATATATAGGGTCATCCCGAATTTATTTCGGGATCTTTGTAAGGAATTGCTCTTGAAACAGTCTTACTTTCTATGAACAAAGGCAATGTGTACTTTCTTACTAATTATCGAAGAACTACGATTTATATCGGAGTTACCAATAACATTCATTCAAGAGTGTGGAAACATAAATTGGGAGAAGCAACTAAAGAATTGGGATAAACAGTGGAAATGGAACCTGGTAAAGCAAAACAATCCAAAGTTAGAAGATTGGTATGATACCTTAAGAGGATGGTAAACATGATCAGACTAAAAGTCTTTACGTAAGATCCCGAAACAAGTTCGGGATGACCTGACTGCAATATTGAGGTTGGTATAAAGAAATTTTGTCAGCGAACTACCTAACTTCTACAATTTCGAGTGGAACGAGAAATCTAAGTTTCTGCTCTAAAGAAATTTTTAGATTTCTCCCTTTTGGTCGAAATGACAAGAGCACCCATTCTCTATATCTGAGCAAGCTAATTTGTAATTTGGAAATTGAATATAGGTTATTGTTTTTGAAAAGCTCCTTCTTCTTCAATCATCTCAATGGTTTCAACAGCTCTTCGTAAATGGGGAATCACAATGCTACCGCCAACGATTAAAGCAACATTCATAGCATCCAGAATTTCCTCTTTGGTGGAACCAGTTTTGGCACATTGCTCCAAATGGTAATCGATACAATCATTACATCGTAGTACCGACGAAGCAACAAGTCCGAGCAACTCTTTGGTTTTGGAATCCAAAGCTCCGTCACGATAAGTATTGGCATCCATGTTAAAGAACCGCTTGATTCCAAGATGTCCGGCATTTAGGGTTTTCTCATTTAATTCTTCTCTCTCCTCACGGAAAGTTTGTAATCGGTTTTTATCGGTGTTATTCATTTTCTGATTTGGTTTAGCCACGAAAGCACAAATAAAATTGCGCATTAAATTATTCGGAAAATACTGATTGTGTAGATAAGTAGATATGGGAATAAGGTACTTACTCTACTTATCCACTTTTTTCCTTATCTACTTTTAATGATTCTGTGGCTTCCAAAAATTTCATTTTGTGATTTGATTAATTAGTCGCAATTTTAAAAAGAAACATACCCCTAAATCCCCTCTCCAGAGGGGACTTCTTATTAATGTTCAGAAAAAAAGATCCAAAACATAAACTGGTCGTAATCGGTGACAGCCTTTCTCAAGGTTTTAACAACGGTGGTATTTACCGTACCGACATCAACTTTCCTTCATTTATAGCTAGATGTTTTGAGCCAACACCTCAGTTTGATCAACCTAATTTTACTGCACAGGCCGGAATTCCTATAAATCTCGAAGTTTTGATTCGTGGACTTTCGGAGGAATTCGGCAGTGAGATCGACTGGAGAGAATATCTCCCTGCAGCTAATCATACTTTCAGAACTCTGAAACGAATTAAAAAGTACTGGGAAGGTGGAATGAAAGACCTGAAAGTGAATCAGATAACTCCATACCACAATCAGGCCATTTGGGGATTTGCCATCAATGATTCCTGGATAGTTAACGAGCGAAAAAGCAGAGAATACATTCAAAACAATAAAGAAAGTTTTTCTGTTTTTGGTGTGCTTCCTGAACATGCAAAATATACCACATCAAGGCTAGTGTTAAATCCAACACTTGGAAATGATTATCAGGAAAACTCCCAAATTGATAATGCGAAAATACTTCAGGAAAATGGCGGGATTGAAAACCTGATCGTTTGTTTAGGACATAATAATGCATTGGGATCGGTTGTGAATTTAAATCTGACCTGGTCGGAACCGGAAGACATGAAAGCTTTTACACCAAACAGAAAGCATTCTATTTACCGCCCCGAGCATTTTGAAATGGAATACCGGGAACTAGCTGAACGGATCTCAAAGATCGGAGCGAAACGAGTTTTTGTACCAACCATCCCTTATCCCACTATTCCACCGGTAATTCGAGGCGTAAATTCCAGCGTTTCAAAAAAGGCCTTGGGCTATTTCGATTACTACACGCGTTTCTGGATCTGGGATGAGGATTTTGATCCGGATAAACATCCCTTTATTACCAAAGATGAAGCTATTCAAATTGATTTGGCAGTAGATGAATTCAATAATATTATTAAAAAAGTAGCTAAAGAATATGATTGGTTTGTAGTTCCGGTTGCCCGAAATGTCGCCGGCATGGCTAACAGAAGACTGGGCGGAGAACTATTGCGAGGTTACCCTAAAGAATTTGTTAGTGCTTTAAAGAGAAATCCTGCAACCGCACATTTGGTAAATCAAAAAGATGAAGCTACAGTAAACACCGAATTCCTGAGGTTGGATAAAGACAAAAAGATCATAAAAGGCGGAATTTTCAGTCTTGACGGTTTACATCCTACAACCATTGGTTACGGATTGATGGCAAATGTGTACTATATCTCAATGGTACAAGCCGGTGTAAAATTTCAAAAGAAAATGGATTGGGATCATATCATAGCAGAGGATTCTCTGATCACCAACCCTCCTGTTCTGCTCAAAGAACTTCGGTCTGTACTTGGATATCTTGCACTTGGCAATCAGGAACGCTTTTTAAAGATCGGAAAAAGCATTTTTACACAGGTTTTTGAACACTTATCCACCGGAGATCAGAAGAACTAAATTTATGAAAAGAATCTTTTCCCCCTTTTTAATTGCTTTCTTATTTAGCAGTTTTTTAATGTCACAATCTCTCTATTTAGATAAAGAACGATTTGCACTTGCCATAACCCCTTCGTTTTCTTTTGCTGAAGATATTTCTATTCACGCAATGGGGACTTCTTTTTCGCTGAATAAAAAATTAGATATCTCTGTTCAATATTCATCAATACATCTTCAGGAGTCTGAGGATCAATTTGCTTCTAAAGCTGTTGGGATAGGCGGCGCATTAACACTGTGGGGTCTCAAAACTCAAGAAGACTTTCCCATAGAAGTTGCTCTTTCTATTCTGGGTTCTTATGCTAATTATGAAGATTTTAATTCTTCAAGTTTTGGAGCAGGGCTTACCATAGCCTATAAGAAAGAACAGTCTAATACTTTTAATACCATTCCATTAATTGGAATCTCTTTCATTCCCTTTACTCAAGTATCCAGAAATCAAAATAGTGTTGTTTCAGATGATAAAAACTTTGCATTTCAGTTTGGGGTCGGGTTTTTTACAAATGTGCTCAACCAAAGCAAATTTGTTATAGAACCAGCCGTTTCTTTTGACTCTTCCTCAAATCTTGGAGCTTCCTTATCAGCTTCGTTTATATTCTAGATTACTGCCAATCCCCCCTTTTTAATTTTATTTAGATTTATTCTAGATAAAGCTTGAGGACGTTCCGAAAAGTCCTTAACTTAGATTCGTTCTAAATAAAATCTACAACTACTATTCTTCAAAAAACGATGAATCTATCAAAAAGTCTGCTGATTATTGCAGCATTTATTTTCACCATTTCATGCGATACTAATAACACTAACGACGAGATCGCTACCCCCGAAACTTATGAATTTACCAGAAATGGAGAATCCACTGTTTCATTTTCAGGTCAAACTACACGTATAAAAATGTCTGGTGAATTAACTTCGGCCATGACAGATTTCGATAATACTACTAAAGAACTTTTATTGGAAATGTTTAGAAATCAAACGGAAAGTGGAACTGATGCTAATCCATTTTCAGATGCTGAATTAAACGCCGCTACAAAAAATGTTAAAAGTAAAGTAGCCGCCTCAACAGACTTCTTTTCTAGTAATACAGCAGTTAGTTCGGAAATTAAATCACAATTCGAAGCATGGTTAAATGCTCAGGTTGATGAGGTATTTCCAAATGAAAATATTCAGGCTCAACCGGGTGTTGCCGGACAAATTGCTGATGGTTCATCTACACGCTATGTAAGCGCCAAAGGATTTGAGTACAATCAATTGGTAGCTAAAAGCTTGATCGGTGGACTTATGTCTGATCAAATCCTTAATAATTATGTTAGTACCTCAGTACTCGACGCAGGAACTAATATTGAAGACAACAGCAATGGAATAACAGCTGAGGGTAAAGTTTACACCAATATGGAGCATAAGTGGGATGAAGCTTTCGGATACTTGTATGGAAACTCTTCAAACACAGCAAACCCAAATTTAACAATTGGTGAGGACGACAGTTTTTTAAATAAGTATGTGGGAAGAGTAGAAGGTGATGATGATTTCGCCGGTATTGCTCAAACAATTTTTGATGCTTTTGCATTAGGACGAGCAGCAATTGTTGAAGGAGATTATGAGCTTAGAAACGAACAAGCTGAAATATTAAGAGCTCAGATCTCGGCAATCATCGGTATCAGAGCTGTTTATTATTTGCAGTCAGGTAAAACAGTACTGGAACAAGCTAATCCTGACTTTGGCGCTGCTTTTCACGATCTTTCAGAAGCTTATGGTTTTGTATACAGTTTACAATTTACCAGACAGCCGGGAACGGGTCAGCCATATTTCACCAAAGCTGAAGTTGATGGTTTTATCTCCTTGTTGGAAGCCGGAAACGGTTTATGGGATGTAACTCCTCAAACTCTTCAGGATATTTCTGTAGAGATAGCTTCAAAGTTCGATTTCACCATTGAAGAAGCTGCAAACTAAATTTTAAAAACCAAGCTGCTAATACAATTATTAGCAGCTTTTTTATTTATATATGAAACGTTATCTCCTTCTTTTTTTATCAGCATCTCTTATAATTTCAAGTTGTACAGAAACGAATCCATCAGGTCCTGACCCTGACGATTTTGATCGAAAAGCAATACTTGAGAACTGGGCTGATAATATCATTATTCCTGCACTATCAGATTTTTCCGAAAAGACAGAATCTCTCAAAACAGCCGGTAATAGTTTTGCTGAAAATCCTAATCAACAAGCTTTAGAATCACTTCGAGATGAATGGAAAGCCGGTTACCTTGCTTTACAACATGTGTCAATGTTTGAAACCTCCAAAACGATGGAGATCCGGTACCGTAATAATCTGAATATTTATCCTGTCGATACTGCTGAAGTAAAAGAGAACATTAATCAAGGCAACTATAACTTGAAATTACCTTCTGAGATTGATCAACAGGGTTTCCCAACTCTTGACTACTTACTTTACGGACTAGCCGGCAACGAGGATGAAATACTCTCTTTTTATACCTCCGGAGAAAATTCTTCTGATTACCGAAATTATGTAGTGGATTTGGTAAACAGGATAGACTCGCTGACTGATGTAGTTTTAAATGATTGGAACTCAGGATTCAGAGATGAGTTTGTAAACAACTCCGGAAACGGAGCTAACTCATCCATCGACATGATGGTGAATGACTTTATCTTTTACTACGAAAAGAATCTGCGCGCAGGCAAAATCGGAATTCCTGCAGGTGTTTTTTCCGGAACTCCTCTTCCTCAAAATGTGGAAGGCTTTTATAGCGGAGAATTCTCAAAAGAACTATTTATGGAGTCATTAACTGCAACTCAAAACTTCTTTAACGGAAAGCATTTTAATTCAGAAACTTCAGGACTTAGCCTGAGTGATTATCTGGATTTTCTTAACAGCATTAAAAACGGAACTGATCTGACCCAGCTTATCAATCAACAGTTTGAGTTAAGCCGAAATAAAGCTGAGAATATGAATTCCAGTTTTGCTGATCAGGTTGAGATTGATAATTCTTTAATGCTTCAAACATACGATGAGCTCCAAAAAAATGTCATCCTCCTGAAAGTAGATATGCTTCAGGCATTGAATATCAATGTAGACTACGTGGATGCTGACGGTGATTGATCTTTGAGTAAAGCTTCAGTTAGTACATATCTTAATTCCTACTCGAAAGCCGCTCCTTTAGCGGTTTTTCGAGTTTTTTTTGGTTTGTTAATGCTCATAAGCATCGCTCGGTTTGCGCTAAACGGATGGATTCAAAAACTATATATCGAGCCGAGTTTCTTCTTCTCCTATTATGGCTTTGAATGGGTTCAACCGCCCGGCGAATGGACCTATATAATTTTTGCTGTATGCGGGCTTTCTGCCATTTTTATTTCACTCGGTTTCAAATATAGATTTACTGTCATTACTTTTTTCCTCAGTTTTACTTTTATAGAACTGATGGACAAAACCACCTATCTGAATCACTATTATTTCATCAGTATTCTCAGTTTTTTGATGATTTTTCTACCGGCTAATACTTATTTCTCAATTGATGCTGCGAGAAACGCAAAACTAAAAGCTGAATTTATTCCCACCTGGACGATCGACGCTATTAAACTACTTCTGTTTATTGTTTACTTCTATGCAGGATTAGCTAAACTGAATTCCGACTGGCTTTTTCAGGCAATGCCTTTAAAGATCTGGCTTCCTGCAAAATACTCCATTCCATTACTCGGTGATCTGTTGCAACAATCGTGGATACACTTTGCTTTTGCGTGGGGAGGCGCTCTTTATGATCTGTCTATTCCTTTTTTACTTCTGTTCAAACGCACCAGAACCTTCGCTTTTGTGCTGGTTGTAATCTTTCACATTCTAACCCGAATTCTGTTCCCAATAGGAATGTTTCCCTACATCATGATCATAAGCGCTTTGATCTTTTTTGATGCCGGACTACATACCCGAATTCTCGATCGGATTTCCACATTCTTCAAAAAAGATCTAGATGCCTTTAACAACTCTGTTCGATATTCGTTTAAGAACTCAACAACCAAAAAAATAAGCATTGGAATTATATCCGTATTTTTTCTTTTTCAACTCTTATTTCCATTCAGATATTTACTCTATCCGGGAGAATTATTCTGGACTGAAGAGGGTTACAGATTCTCGTGGCGAGTAATGCTTATTGAAAAAGCAGGATATGCAAATTTTAAGGTTGTTGATCCGGTTACTCAGAAAAGATTTTATGTAGATAACACCGAGTTTTTGACTCGCTTTCAGGAAAAACAGATGTCAACGCAGCCTGATTTCATTCTTGAATATGCTCAACATCTGGAACAGCATTATCAGAATCAGGGAATCGAAGATCCTGAAATTTATGTTGAGAGTTTTGTTGCTCTTAATGGCAGAAGAAGTGCTTCATACATTGATCCTGAAATCGATCTCACAACAATTAAAAGAAATTTGAAACCTAAAAAATGGATACTTCCCTTCAACGATGAGATTAAAGGACTTTAGTTTTTTTGTAATATTTTGTCTTATCTCTATTCCTGCATTTAGCCAGTTTACTATTTCGGGATATATAACAGACCTGGCTACAGGAGATCCTATGCCTGAAGTGGAAATCTATGAAGAAAACTCCGGTAAATCATACCAACCGAATGAAGAAGGTTTTTTTCAAATTCCGGATCTCTCCTATGGAAAATATAACTTGTTCTTTTTTGCTTTAGGTTATGAGATCACAAATCGTGTTGTACAACTTGGTTCTGATACTGAAACCTTGAATATAAAGCTAAGTAAACTCTCCAGTGAACTATCTGAAGTAGCTGTTGTAAACCAAAGAGAACAAATCTTTTCAATAAAACGGCTACGTGAAGTAGAAGGAACCTCGATTTACGCCGGTAAAAAAAATGAAGTTGTTGACCTTAGCCAAATGACGGTGAATACTTCCTCAAATAACGCCCGGCAAATTTACAGTCAGGTTTCCGGTTTAAATATTTTTGAGTCTGATGATGCGGGATTACAACTAAATATCGGAGGGCGTGGATTGGATCCTAATCGGTCTTCCAACTTCAATATCAGACAAAATGGATATGACATCAGCGCCGACGTACTTGGTTATCCCGAAAGCTATTATACGCCTCCGGCAGAGGCACTTGAAGAAATCCAGGTCATACGCGGAGCCGCTTCTTTACAATACGGAACGCAATTTGGTGGTTTGGTTAATTTCAGAATGAAATCTCCGGTTGAAGACAAAGTTGCTGAATTTACAACCCGCCAGTCCATCGGTTCCAATACACTTTTTACTTCCCATAACAGTGTGAGCGGCACTTACAAGAAACTCGGCTATCTGGGATATTACAACTATAAAAAAGGAAACAGCTTTCGACCAAATTCTGAGTTTGAATCTGACAATGTCTATTTATTTACTGAGTATGCATTGTCTGATAAAACAAAAATTAGTGCTGATTTTACTTATCTGGGATATCTTGCTCAACAGCCCGGAGGGCTTACGGATGCTCAATTTTACAATGATCCTGAATTCAGCAATCGCGAAAGAAACTGGTTCGAGGTTGATTGGAAATTGGCGTCTTTGAAACTAGATCATAGATTCACCTATCAAAGCCGCTTGAGTGTAACTGCGTTTGGTTTAAATGCTTCCAGAAAATCAGTGGGCTTTCGTACAAACAGAGTTTCTCAGCAAGACGACCCGAACGAGCCGCGTGATCTCATCTTAGGAGATTTCAATAACTGGGGAGTGGAAGCCCGTTTTCTACAGCGGTATAAACTTGGAAACAAAAATGCTGTCTTTCTTTTAGGATCAAAATATTACCAATCAAAGAATACTTCGGTCCAGGGGCCCGGAACAGCTTCAAGTGAAGCTGATTTTTCATTGGCAGATGATGAATTTCCGAATTACCCAAGACAATCTGACTTCACCTTTCCGAACCAAAACCTTGCTTTGTTTGGAGAGCATATTTTTTATGTTAGAGATAATTTTTCGATCACTCCGGGCTTTCGATTTGAGTATATCAAAACCCAAAGTGAAGGTTCTTATAAACGGGTAAATTTCGATCTGGCAGGAAATCCTATCCAAAATCAGACCTTTGAAGAAGAGAAAACTTTTGAACGAAATTTTGTACTACTTGGAATCGGACTAAGTTATCAGCCTGACTCAGATACGGATCTCTACGGGAATTTCTCGCAGAACTATCGTTCCGTTACTTTTAATGATATCAGAATTATAAATCCCAGCTTTCAGGTTGATCCAAATATAACCGATGAAAGTGGTTTTTCATCAGACTTTGGAATCCGTGGTACAATCGGGGATGGTATTTCTTACGATATTGGTGTTTTTGGATTGTTATATGAAAACCGTTTGGGAGAAGTATTAAGAGCAGAAACACGAACTAATGCTGACGGTGAGCAGGAAGAAACAGGCAGAATCGTCCGGTTTCGTGGCAACATCGGAGAGGCTTTTATGTACGGCTTGGAAAGCCTTATCGAAATCGATTTATTCTCGGTTTTTAATGCAGCATCACCAAATAAAAAACTTACCATTTTTGCCAATACAGCAGTTACCCAATCGGAATATTTAGATTCTGAAATTGCCGGAATTGAGGGCAATGAAGTTGAATTTGTTCCGACTCTAAATCTTAAAACAGGTATCAATTTCGGATTTAAAAATCTGTTGGGATCTGTTCAGTATACTTACATTTCCAAACAGTTTACAGACGCATCAAATGCCTTACAAAATGTAAGAGATAACCAAAGCGGAATTAAAGGCGAAATCCCCGCTTATGATGTGCTCGATCTTTCTCTATCCTGGTCATACAAACAGTTCTCTCTGGAATCAGGAGTAAACAACATTCTAAATTCATCTTACTTTACAAGACGAGCAACAGGTTATCCCGGTCCGGGAATTATTCCTTCTCCTCCGAGAACACTTTATGCTACTCTTCAAATAAAGATCTGATGCATAAAAAAAGCCCTCTGCTAGAAAGGGCTTTTTTAGTGGATTATTTTTTTAACAGTCTTTAGCCTGTTTTCATGTCTTCCAGTAAGCTGTTATAACCTCTTTTCAGGTCATCAAAACCATCTTCTATACTTGCGGTAAGACGTTCCCAATTTTCTTTGGTCGCATCTTCCAACTCACTGAGTTCTTGGTTCAGTTCTTCTTTTTCCTCTTTTAAATTATCTAAGGCTTCTTTGGTTTCTTTCTTTACATCATCAGAGCCTTCTTCAACTTTCTCATCCAGCTTTTTGATCTTCTCATTGATCTCCTCGATCTCTTTTTCAGCTTTGGCTATAAACTGATCTTTCGTTTCCTCAAAATCATTACCTATAGCTTTTGCAGTATTTTCAATCTGATCGCCGGCTTTTTCGGCCTCTGTTTTAGATTTCTCTGAACATGCAGCAAATGTTAATGCTACTAATGTGATCATTAATAAAACTCTTGAGTTCTTCATTGTATTCTGTTAGTTAATATTGTTACTGATTTCTACAGTCAACTATATAAAACGTTCCAATCTTTAATATTTATAAACTTCATTTTCTATCTAATTTTGTAGTATTTTTGGGGCTGAAATTTTTTATCAAATTATACTATGAAGTTTATTTATCCGGTTCTATTAACTCTTTTACTACTAAACTGTACATCTGAAAAAAATGATGCTCTCAGATACGAAAAAGAGATCCATCTAAAAAATATTAAACAGCTCACATTTGGCGGTGATAACGCTGAAGCTTACTGGAGTTACGATAATACTAAGTTGGTTTTTCAGGCTAATAATCCTGAATGGGACACCGAATGTGATCAGATCTTTTATATGGATGCTGAAGAAAATGAACCCGGATTTGAAGCTCCGATCATAAGCACAGGTTTGGGAAGAACTACTTGTTCATATTTCTTACCGGATGAAACTATTGTTTATGGTTCTACACATATGGACGATATCGCTTGTCCTGAAGTTCCGGAACGAGGTCCGGGTGGAGCATATGTGTGGCCGATCTATGAAGGTTATGATATTTTCAGAGCTAATCTGGATGGTGAGATCATTGACACTCTTACCACAACACCCGGTTACGATGCTGAAGCAACTGTATCTCCGGATGGAAGCAAAATTGTGTTCACTTCAATGAGAACCGGTGATCTGGAATTATTTATTATGGACGTTGACGGATCTAATGTTGTTCAGATCACAGATGAACTTGGCTATGATGGCGGTGCTTTCTTTTCTCCTGATGGAACAGAATTGATATTCAGAGCATCCCGCCCAAAGACGGACGCCGAAGTTGAAAAGTACACTTCTCTTCTTGCTGAAGGGTTGGTCGAACCTACAGATATGGAATTATTCCTCGTAAATGTAGACGGAACCAATATGCGTCAGATCACAGATCTGGGGAACGCAAACTGGGCTCCCTTTTTTCATCCTTCCGGAGAAAAAATAATATTCTCATCCAATCATAATTCAACCAGAGGATTTCCTTTTAATCTGTTTATGATCAATCCGGATGGAACCGGGCTTGAACAAGTTACTTTTGATGATACTTTCGATTCATTCCCAATGTTCTCTCATGACGGTAAGAAACTGGTTTTCTCATCTAACCGATTTAATGGTGGTGATCGATCAACGAATGTGTTTATAGCAGACTGGGTGAAGTAGAGTATAGATGTAAGACTTTTGTTAAAACCATCTTACGTCTTACATCTTTCCTGATTTTATATTTTCGTGATACCTTTATGATCTGTATTGGTCATATTTTGAAAAAAACAGAGTATCATGAAATATTTATTACTTCTGTCACTGCTTTTTGGCGGATTTGTACATTCTAAAAATGAAGTGCCCAATTTCCGGTTAAAAAACCTGGACGGGCGTACGGTCAGCTATAATCAACTTAAAGGAGAGAATCTTACAGTTATAGATTTTTGGGCAACATGGTGTAAACCCTGTGTTAAATCCATTCCTGAGTTTGTTAAGATGGATGAAGAGTTTGATGATACTCAGGTTCAGTTTATCGGAATTTCAATTGACGGCCCGAGAAATAAAGCCAAAGTGAAACCTTTCATTAAATCTCTTGGTGTCGAATATCCTGTTCTCAGAGATTCTGACAGTTCCGTTATGGCGAGACTAAGAGTCACTGCTGTTCCTACGCTTTTAATTGTAAATGCTGACAATGAGATCGTGTATTTCCACGAAGGGTATAAAACAGGAGAAGAAGTTGAGATCAAAAATAAAATTCTTGAGCTTTTAGAAGAATGAAGAGTTTTGCAAAAATAATCGCTCTTACATTCTTCGTTGTGATAACACCTTGGTCGTTCGCTCTTGGTCAACTTTATGGAACCAACACATTTGAGTTTCAATATGGCAACCTTCCTTTTGAGCAAGATACAGACCTATCCACTTCTTACAATCAATTAAATCTTTATTACGATTCCGGAAAATTCAGTTTGTTTGGAAAAGCTGAACAATTTCTCTCTCCTCATACTGAACGCAATTATTTTGAACTAACTCAAAAGCGATTTCAATATCAGGATGATAATTTCAGAATTCGGCTTGGTAATTTTTATGAAACTATTGGCTCGGGTTTATTATTGAGGAGCTACGATATTCCGGGATCTGTTTTTGAAAGTGACTTTTACAGAACCCGATATGCTTTTTTCAGAGACCTGGAGGGGATTGCCTTTGATGCCGGTTTTGATTGGGTTGAGATAAAAGCACTAAGAGCCGAACCCCTTCAGAATGATCTTCCTCCAAACTTTGACCCTGATTCTTTAAGAAGACCTGATCTGCTGGAAGCTTTTCAAGCCAACTTCTTTCCTGCTGAAAACCTGTCTTTAGGTGGCGCAGTAATGAGAGTAAATACTCCAAATTCTTCTGATTTTGAAGAGTTTGCTTCTCTCATGACCAACATACAACTACCTGCTAATTTTCAACTTTTTGGGGAATATGCATTTAATACCGAATCCGATCTTTTTTCTTTAAAGAGCGATCAAAGTTATGCTCTGTATTCCGGACTAAACTATTTTAAAGGTTCCTTTGGAGCGAGTTTTGAGTATAAAAATTATAGTAATTTTAGATTACAATCATCCGGATTTAATGATCCTCCTTCGCTTATAAAGGAACATACTTATCCCGTTTTAAACAGAAGCACACATGTACCAAATACCGCCAGTGAAAAGGGTGTTCAGGCCGAAGCTTTTTATTCATTTGAAGACGGACATTCTTTAGTTGCGAACTACGCATATACGGTGAATAATGTGTTTAATAAAAAAGAATACCGGGAATACTTCCTGGAAGGTTTCTACAAATTTAATGATCAATTTTCTTTAAAGTCTTTTGTTGATTTTGCTCTTGATGAGCAAAAAGGACAGGATAATCGATGGTCGCTTGGGTTAATTACCGATAAAAGTTTTCAGAACTCGAAGAATGTTATCGTAGATCTGCAATATCAGACTTATGATGAGTTTGGTAGTTCGGATAAAATTAAAAACTACTTTGCTTCTCTTTCTTTTGGATTCACTTCTGACTTCAATATAAGCGCTGTTTTTGAAGCAACAACAGAACCGGGCTTAACTGATAATCCAAATACCTTCCCTGAAATAGAAACTGACACTAGAACCTGGCTGGGTTTTAATTCTCTTTACAGAATCAATACATCCAATACAGTGACTTTATTCGTAGGTAAAAGAAGAGGAGGACCGGCTTGTACTTCCGGAATCTGCTATGAGATCCTCGATTTTGAAGGCGCTGAACTTAGAATTACTACCAGATTTTAATCCTTTTACTATGAAATATTCAAGCTTTTTACTTTCTATCCTTTTTCTTGTTGGGATTGCATGCTCTGAGACATCAGTTTCAGAGGAGCCCCCGATGAATCAAAGTGAACCTGCTCCTGATTTTTCTTACACTTCGTTAGATAATGAACAATTCACTTTATCAGAAATGGAAGGAAAAGTTGTTTATCTCTTTTTCTTCGGTGCAAATTGTCCTCATTGCCGTGATAACGGACCGGTTACTGAAAACAGAATCCATCAGGCTTTTACCGATAATCCCAATTTTATAGCTGTTGGTTTAGACACGTGGAATACAAGCGCCGGAAGTGTTCGGAATTTTAAAAGTGCTACTAATATCACCTATACTTTACTTCTTAATGCCCGACAAAGTCTGGTAGATTATTACGGGAATACATCAGATTATGACAGATCAGTAGTAATTGCGGCAGATGGAACAATAGCTTATCAGGGAACTCAGTTTGTAAACAGAGATATTGAAACTGTTGTGGATCTAATAGAAGAAGAATTAGCAAAATTTTGAGGTGTTATCATGAAAGTAGTTATTTGGCTTTTCGTATTATCGCTATTCATATCCAGCCAGAGTTTAGCGCAGGTTAGCGTAGGAGAAAAAGCTCCGGACTTTACTTTGACATCTTTAGAAAATGAACAAATAGCTCTCTCTGATCTGGAAGGAAAAGTAGTTTATATTTTCTTTTTTGGAGCTAATTGCCCTCATTGCAGAGATAACGGCCCCATCACAGAAACCGAAATCTATCAGAATTTTAAGAACGAAAAAAACTTTATTGCATTAGGGATTGATACTTGGAATACATCGGCAGCTACAGTTACCAATTTTAAAAATGTCACAGGAATTACTTATTCACTTTTACTAAATGGTGAAAATGTTCTGGTTGACTACTATGGAAATGCTTCTTCTTATGACCGTTCAGTAGT
Organism: Balneola sp.; assembly: GCA_965215865.1. Taxonomy (GTDB): domain Bacteria; phylum Bacteroidota; class Rhodothermia; order Balneolales; family Balneolaceae; genus Balneola. The sequence continues at coordinate 561,539 of OZ244125.1, read as the reverse complement.
TATAAATGCAAATGGTGATATAACATATAAAGGGACCAGCTATGTTAACAATGACTTTGAAGCGGTAAATCAAAATATTGAAGAAGAGCTGGCATTAGCTACTTCAAACGAAAATATAATAACGGACCTTCCCTCTTCATTAAGGCTTGAACAAAATTACCCAAATCCTTTCAATCCCTCGACCAGTATTTCATATGCTTTGAGCGAACCTTCGGATGTCACTGTTACTATTTATAACATGCTGGGAGTTGAAATCACAACTTTGGAAAACGGGTTCAGACCAGCGGGTGAACATACAGTTACTTTCGATGCTGCTTCTTTAAGCTCGGGCATCTATATTTACAGACTTACAGCGGGAACAACTACACTAACAAAACGAATGACTCTGCTTAAATAAATACTTTTCAGGTCTGTTCTACCAAAAAAACATCTTTGGCTACAGAGTTTCCAATGGTGGTTTCTTTGTCTTCCAGTTTGATCTTCACAGGTCCGTCAAAAGGGGTCTTTTCCAGAATTGTAACTTTCACACCCGGAATAATTCCACTTTTCTCCAGAAATCTCAATAACTCCGGATCCTGATCTCTTACTCTTCCAATGATGTAAGATTCATTTTCTTCGGCATCAGTAATTGCTAACGACGCCATTTCCGGTACTACTCCTTCTTTAGATGGTATTGGATCTCCATGCGGATCATGAGTAGGATCATTTAACAATTCAGCGATCTTATCTTCGAACTGCTCCGAAATATGGTGCTCCAGCTTTTCAGCTTCATCATGCACCTGATCCCATGAATAACCCATCATCTCTTTTAGATATAATTCCAACAATCTGTGATGTCGAATTACTTCAAGAGCTATCTTTTCTCCCGCTTTTGTAAGTTCGGCTCCTCGATAGGATTTATGATTGATAAGTTGAAGCTTAGCCAGCTTCTTGAACATATTAGTAACGGAAGCCGAAGAAACTGAGAGTGATTCAGCAATATTATTTGTAGTTGCAACAACTCCATCTATTTCTAAAAGATAAATTGCTTTGAGATAATCTTCTACCGACTGGCTTAGACTCATGCTTAATTTTGTTCTTGTTCTAGCTTTATTCCTTTCTTTTCCATGTAATCCAGAAAAGGCACTTTTCCGAAAAGATCTTCTGACACATAATCCATAAGTGGAGAAAATACATCAGCAGGCAGAAATCCGGGTTGTGCGCCGATTATCTTACCTTCAGAATTTAAAAAGTAGTGTGTTGGATAAGATGTCAGTCTCAGATATCTGGCTAGCTCATAAGATTTATAAGTTTTTCCATTGAAAACTATTTCTTCCTCTGATTCACCATTGATCTGAACCGGTATAAAATCATCAGACAAAGATTTCTGTACATTCTCTTCAGGGTACGTCTCTTTTCTCATTTTCATACAATAGGTACACCAATCAGCATATCCGAAAATGAGTACTTTTTTACCACTTTCTTTAGCTTTCTTTTGTGCTTCTTCTAAAGATTGCCATTCTACTCCTGAATCCACTGAAGATTCCTGAGCAAGAGTTGTTCCAGCGATTAAAAATGCCAGTAATAAAGGTATTGTTAGTCTTAATAATTTCATGCCTAAATATACGAAACTATTTGTTTACAGATGAATCAGCTTTTATAACAACCAGTGTCATGTCATCGTGCTGTTTTGCTACACCTTTAAACTCTTTTACATCACTGATTATTATATTCAGAATGCTACTCGACGCTCCTTTTCTAACTCCTTTTACAACCTTTTCCAGCCTTTCCTCCCCATAAAACTGATTACTTATATTCATCATTTCTGTAATTCCGTCTGTATAAAGTACGGCTACATCTCCCTCATCCAGCTTAAGTATTGACTCCTCTGTCCCTTTCATGAATAACAAACTATTGGTTACCCCAATACCAATTCCTTTCGACATCAGCCAATCTGTATCTCCGTTAGCTCTCACAATCAGCATGGGATTATGACCGGCCCGTGCAAAAGTAAGTTCTCTTTTATCCGCTTCCAGTATTCCATAGATCATGGACACAAAAGTACCTCGCGTAGCATTTTCCTTGAATAGTCGGTTAAGTTGATTTAAAAGCTCCAATGGTGATAAGATAAGAGCACTTAAACTATGCAGTACTCCTTTTACAAAAGTCATGTAAAAAGCAGCCTGGATTCCTTTTCCACTGACATCCCCAATAGCAATAGCCATTCTGTTTTTACCAAGTGAAATCATATCATAGTAATCACCACCTGTTTCCTGAGCGGGTTCACAAATTCCGGCTATATCGATTCCCGGCAATTGCTCTACTCTTGATGGCAAAAATGTCTTTTGAACAGCTTGAGCAATTTCCAGCTCCTGATCGAGGCGCTGCTCTTTTGCCTGATCTTCTATATAAGTGGGCACATAATCAGGAAGATCTTTCTTTTCACTTCCTTTGATTACGAAGTAAAAACCCAGAGCAAAGATCCCAAATACCAGTGAGGTAAATATGTAGAACAAATTCTGATCAGGAGAATTGGGCATTATCCAACCGGCTCTGGTTGTAAAAATACCGACAAAAATGAATAACGATAAAACCATCGTCAAAAATCCATACCTGATATAAAAAGCGCCGAAAGCAGCTCCAATAGCAAAATTTATGATCAACGAATAATTGAACGGATGAACGTCTAAGGAAATAAAGAATTCCAAAAACAATGCAAATATAAACCCGCTCAGTATAGGAATAAGCCATTTGGTTTTAGTTATCGCGTAAAGCTGATTTCCAAGTATCATCAATAAAGAAATAACCACTAGTAAACTTCCCAATAAGTTCTCCATCAGTACCGCTATGGATGGAAATGCGAAATTGGATGATTGCAACCTTACATCAGCGGTAATATGAGTTCCCGGGAAAACCTGAACCAATACCGCCCAAAGCCCGGCTAACATTCCGGCAATACAAATTGATAAAATAGCTGAACGACCAACAGGCTTATTTTTAAAAAATCCTCGTCTTGCAAGATCCCAAGCCTTTAACTTTTCCGGCCAATACTGACGAGTAACTGAATCACTGATGGATGTTAATACAAAGAATAAAACAGCGGAAATAGCTCCCAGTATTCCTGTGATAAACAGCCGATCCGGTAAAGATGCATTCAGAATTGCGTCGCTACTGAATTCCAGTTCGTTAGCGTATCTGAGAAATTGTGTGGCAGAGAACATAAACCCGGCTAATACTGAAATTACAAAAGCAGGCTGTGTATCAATCGCTTTTGCTTTAATTCTGAGATAAAAAATCGAGATCAACCATATACCCAGGCACAAAAATGTAAATTGAATAATTACATCCATTATATCAGAATATGGACGGGAAGGGATATCAATATCTGCCAAATCAAATGTAATGGCCTTAATTCCACCGGCGGGTAAAAGATCTACTTGAAGTTTTGGAAGAAATCCTAAAACAGAATCCCGGGAAGTTAAAAATAACCTCACAAACCGTAGTCCCTGAGACTGTTGAAATTCTAAAGAATCTCTTCGAAAGGAATACTTTTTCCAATACGTATCATTCAAATAACCGGAGACTCCGTTCCATATCTGGTCCTGAGTAAATAAGTCTCCGTCTTCAGGAAGGTCGGCACCCAACATTTCTGAAAATTTCCTGATCTGTCCGTAGCTTCTATAATCCTCTTCACTTACAGATTGAAATCTTAGAAGCTCACTTAGAAGCGAATCCTGAATTGCTTTATTTTCAACCGTGGTTTCAAAATTTAAACCCAGTGCCTGACGAATCGTATTGTTATTATATGGACGAGCTTTTAGAATAGCTTCACTACTCATTGAATACGAAAAAATTTCTCCCGCAGGTGTAAGTGAAGCTGAAGAAAATCGGGGTCCTTCATTATAAAAATCCTCTTTCAGATAATTATCAATACCCCAGTAGAATAAAGGAAAATTCCTGGACTCAGCTTTACCCACTAATTCTTTGAATCCTTTTTTTCCAAACTTATGTTGGAGAGAATCTATGATCCCACGATACGACTCCATTTCAATACGTGGTAACGTGCTGTTGGAATAAACCTGCCAGGAAGTAATTACTGAATCGCTTTTTGAGATAACTGCTTCTTTTGACACACTATTTTTAATCGTAGACATAGAATCCAGGTTCGGATAGCTATAGTAAAACCAAACAGCTCCTAAACACCCGACTATTAATAAAAGTAAATCCCTAAAGTGATTATTTGATTCAGAAAACATTTTGAACTATACGCAAAATTTCGAAATGGTTGCAGGAATATGCTTAGATTCATTCGAATTATAAAACCAAACTTGTCATTATATTTATGTGTCTGATCGCATTTTCGTATAAAACTCATCCTCGCTACAAATTAATAGTAGCAGCAAACAGAGATGAATTTTATCAGCGTCCGACAAGGAAAGCTCAGTTTTGGGTTAAAGAAGGTCTCCCGAACATACTCGCAGGTAAGGATCTGAAAGCTAATGGTACCTGGATGGGTATTTCCGAAACAGGAAAATGGGGAGCACTCACTAACTACAGAGATCCTTCGAATATCAAAGATAATGCACCTACAAGAGGTGATTTGGTTTTGGACTTTTTAAAATCCGGTGTAAATGAACAAGAATATTTACAAGAGATTCAGACAAAAGCTGAAGAATATAATGGGTTCAATCTACTGATCGGAAACAAAGATTCAGTTTTTCATTTCTCGAATGAGAACAACTTGATCACTGAAGTAAAACCGGGAATTCATGGAGTTAGCAATGCTCTTTTGGATACGAATTGGCCAAAATTAGACCATGCAAAAAAAGCATTGGCAGAAGTCACTTCTAAGGAAGACTTTTCCAAAGAAGATCTTTTTAAGATTCTGACTAACAGCAAAACTGCTCAGGATGATAAGTTACCATCTACAGGAATTCCTTATGAATGGGAAAAAGCTGTTTCTTCCATCTTCATAAAAACAGACAATTACGGAACCTTGTGCTCCACTCTTCTTTTAGTGGATTATGATGGCAATGCTGAATTTACGGAGCGCAGATATGATTCAAGCACCGGTGAAATTATTGATGAAAATACTTTTAAATTGGTTTTTAGTTAAAAATCGACGTTTATTCACACCACTTTATGTTTTATTCAGTTTAAGAATCAACTTTTACTTTTACCATGACCTATAAATACGACCGACCGACACTTCTTCAATCGTTTATTCCGATCATCTTTTTGATCGTCGCGTTATTCATCAATGTTCGTATTTACGGGGACGCTTCTCTTGATGGGTCCAACCAAATTATATTGATGCTTTCTGCCGGAGTTGCTTCGCTTGTAGCACTTGGTTTGGGTATTAAATGGGCTGAAATCAGACAAGGAATTGTTGACAGCATCAGTTCTGCAATGTCTTCTATGATCATTTTATTGCTCATTGGATCTCTTGCAGGAACCTGGTTATTAAGTGGCATTATTCCTGCTATGATATATTACGGATTACAGATCCTGAATCCTTCCATTTTCTTGGTTGCAGCATGTTTGGTTTGTGCTATTGTCTCAGTAGCAACAGGTTCATCATGGACCACTTCTGCAACCGTCGGTATCGCATTGGTTGCTATTGGAACAGTATTAAAGATTCCCGTAGGCATGGTTGCAGGTGCAATTATATCGGGTGCATATTTTGGTGATAAGATGTCTCCTCTTTCTGATACAACTAATCTGGCCCCTGCAATGGCAGGAACAGATCTATTTACGCACATTCGATATATGGCATATACGACTGTCCCATCAATCTCTATTGCCTTAGTGATCTTTCTAATTCTTGGGTTTATAAAAGGTGGAAATATTGAAATTGAAGAAACTCAAGTTATTCTGGATGCTATTTCCGGGAAATTTGAAATCAATTTTTGGTTGTTTCTGGTACCGGTAATCATGGTGGTATTAATTTCTAAAAAAATGCCGGCTATTCCTGCTATTTCAGTAGGCGCTTTACTCGGAGCTGTATTTGCATTGATCTTCCAACCCAATTTAGTTCAGGAAGTAGCGCAATTTGGTGAAGGCACATGGGAAAAAGGCTTCGTTGGTATTATGACTTCCATGTATGGAGACATCAGTTTTACTACCGATAATGAAATTGTAGACGGTCTTTTAAGCTCGGGTGGTATGCACGGAATGCTTGGAACAGTTTGGTTGATCTTGTCTGCGATGATCTTTGGTGGAGTGATGGAACGCAGCGGGATGCTTAAGCGAATTGCTGAAGGCGTTATCAGTGGAATTAACTCTGCCGGTGCTTTAATAGCCACAACCGCAGGAACTTGTGTATTCTTCAATATTACAGCGTCTGATCAATATCTTGCCATTGTAGTTCCTGGACGAATGTATGCGGATGTATTTAAAGAGAAAGGATTGGCTCCTGAAAATTTAAGTAGAACACTGGAAGATTCCGGAACCGTTACTTCAGCTTTAATTCCCTGGAATACCTGTGGAGCTTATCATTCTAAAGTTCTTGGTGTAGATACTTTTACTTATCTGCCATTTGCTTTCTTCAATCTCATAAGCCCATTTATGACTGTGATTTATGGTGTATTTAAGATCAAGTTGAGAATGCTGAAAGACGTTAAACCACAAGACGCTTAGTAATTCTGATAAATAAACCAGAGAATCTCATCCATTTGAGCTTGAACTTCTCTGGTTGAGATCACATAGTTATTATTCATAAAACTGAAGATAAGTCTCTTCCCTGATTTCGTGATCACATAACCACTCAGGCAATGGTTATTACTTAGAGTTCCCGTTTTAGCAAACACATAAGGTTTACCGCCATCTTTATTCGCGTACAATCTTCTTATAGTTCCTTGTTTACCACCTTGAGGAAGAGCATCTAAAAGCTGAGTTTCTTCAACTTTTTCATCAAGCTTCTCCAAAAGAGCAACCATACTTCTTGGAGTAAACAGATTATATCTGGATAAACCTGAGCCATCTCTCCAGTTAGCTTCATCAGGTAAGTCGCTCAAAAAATTATCTTTCACATATCTGATACCTGCAGAGCTGTTCAGTTCATCCCCTACAACACCTGATATCATCAACATGATCTGCTCTGCTAATAAGTTATCGCTGGGGAGCATCATTTTTTTGTACAGAGAATCGGATTCCATACTATAAATCATCTCATGGTTTGAAGGAAGCTTGGCTTTTGGCAAATACTCAACACTCTTGTTCAACGTATCAGAAAGCAATTCCACGATCAGTTGCGGTGAATAGTGAAAAGGTTTATCCGTCTCATATCTGGAAGTATCCGAAGTGAAAGCATATTCAAATTCATTGCCAACCCTATCTCTTTCGAGTACAAATCTGCCGTTGTCGCTTAAAACTCCTTCGTCGATATATTTATTAAAGATCTTTGGATTGATCAGATATTCCCCGTTTTCTTTTGCAAGATGGTATTCCTCAATATGCTCAATGGTAACTCTGGCAACATTGCCATAAATAGGAAACGGACTTTTCTCTGCTGAATAATAGGAATTATAATCTGCCCATGACCATCCCGGTCCAAGATTTTCGTCATTGAAATTACTGTCCGAGAAATACAGGTTTCCCTCAAATGAACTCAGGAAATCGTATACATCATCTGTTCCAAAATCAGGATGAAGAAAAGAAGGATCACCTGTTCCCCAAAAGATCAATGAGTCACCTTTAATTACATACTTCAATGCAGGAATTCGATCTCCCAATACATTTAATCCGGCATAATAAGTAAACAACTTTGTATTGGAAGCCGGGATCATATACTTGTTTTCATTTTCAGCATAGATCGTAGAATCAGCTTCCGGATCATAAAGCATAAAACCGGTTATTGTTTTACTGAAGGTGTCTGAATCTTGAAAGATCTGTGCTAGTTGCTCTGTTTTACCAAGGTCTTTTGTCTCATTGTCTGAAATTTCTTTTTCAGCTACTTTTTCTACGGAAGTACAGCTTACCAAAACCAACAATGATCCCAGAATATATTTCTTCATAAATTTCGTCTGCTTAAATATTTATAAGAGTGAGTTACAATAAAAGATATCACACTTAATTGCCATTTGTGCTTATTGTGATTGTGAAATAATAACTTTTTCCATTCAGCTTATAATCTTTTTACAGCTGTAATTTTGAAATGCTTTTTTAAGTGAGGACTTTCTTACATCAAAAAAACTAAACGGATTTACATGATGAAAATATCAGTCCGGGTTTTGAGCTTTACTATGCTTGTTGGTTTATTTTTTATTCCTGCATCAGCTCAAGCCCAAACAGGGTACAGTTCTTATTCAGAACTGACGAATAAAATGAAGGCGCTAAACAACGCCAACAAAAATATAACGGAACTTACATCAGTCGCTAAAACAAAAGGCGGCAAAGATGTTTGGCTACTTACCATTGGCTCAGGAGATATAAAAAATCATCCCGCAATAGCTGTAATTGGCGGGGCAAAAGCATCCCATATTTTAGGAACGGAACTCACACTTCGATTTGCAGAGCAACTCTTATCTACTGCAAATACAGAGGAAACAAAAGCGCTTTTAGCATCAACAACATTCTATGTATTTCCTCAGATCAATCCTGATGCAGCTACTCAGTATTTCAACAAACTGAAATATGAAAGAGATGGCAACATGACTTCTACTGATGCCGACCGTGATGGTTTTTATGATGAAGATGGTTTTGATGACTTGAATGGAGATAATTTTATTACCATGATGCGCGTAGCTGACAAAACCGGTAGCTGGACCATGCACAAAGATGATCCTAGAGTAATGGTAAAAGCTGATGCTGACAACGGTGAAAAAGGTTCTTATAAAGTGTTTACTGAAGGCCGAGATAATGATGAAGATGGCAAATTCAATGAAGATGGCGAAGGAGGAGTAAATATCAATCAGAATTATTCCTATGACTTCCCTTATTTCAAACCCGGATCAAGTGAAAACCCTGTATCAGAAAATGAAACTCGTGGAGTACTGGACTTCCTGTTTGAAGAAGCCCGAAATACTTTCGCTGTTATCTCTTTCGGACCGGAGAATAATCTATCTGATCCGCTTAAGTTTAACAGAGGTGCCGCTTCAAAAAGAGTGGTTTCAGGATGGTTATCAGATGATATCACCGTTAATAAAATGGTTTCTGATCTTTATAATGATAAAACCAATCTTGGAAAAGCTCCTTCCGGTGAACCACAGCAAGGAGATCTCTTCCAATGGGCTTATTACCACTACGGCAGATTCAGCTTCAGCACTCCGGGTTGGTGGACTCCCGAAGTGAAAGACGAGGACGGAAAAGCTCAAAAATTCGATAATGATCATGTTAAACATTTAGCTTGGGCAAAAGCTGAGGGACAAGATGTTTTTGTTGAATGGACAGAAGTTGACCACCCTGATTTTCCGAATCAAAAAGTGGAAGTGGGAGGAATCAAGCCATTTACTATGATGACACCTCCTGCAAACATTCTGGATTCATTAGCTGAAAGTCACACTGATTTCATTATGGAAATTGCCAACATGAAACCAGCGGTGGAACTTGTAAATTTCAAAACAGAAAGCGCCGGGAAAAATCTTACCCGTATCACTGTTGACGTTTATAACGGCGGTAGCTTCCCTACTGCGTCACAATTGGGTCAGCGTAATAATTGGGTTCGAAGAGTTATGACACAGATCAAACTTGGAAACAACATGAGCCTGATTAGTGGAGATGTTCAGGATTTTGATCGTTCAATTCCTGCTGATGGCTCCGTAACTAAGACCTGGTTAATTCGAGGTTCCGGAAAAGTTACTATTACATCCGGCTCACCGATGACAGGATTTTCAACCAAAGAACAAACCATTAAGTAACAGAATCATGAAAAAATTTAGATATACCCTACTTACTGCTTTTGTTTTTGGTTTGATGATATTGACTTCAAACACAGCAAAAGCTCAACTTACTGACGGAGTATTCCCCGCAGCAGGAACACCTTCCAATCCAAAAGTGGAAGCAACCTGGAATCACTATTACAATTATCAGGGAATTAGTGAACTCACAGAACGTATCGCAAAAGCATATCCTGATCTTGCCAAAAGAAGTTCTATTGGTAAATCTTATGAAGGCAAAGACATCTGGATGCTGACGGTATCCAACTTCAAAAATGGAAATCCGGACAGAAAACCTGCAATTTATATCGATGGAAATATCCACTCGAATGAAATTCAGGGAACGGAAATGTCATTGTATACTGCATGGTATTTAACAGAATCTTTTGGAGATGTGAAGTTTATAACCGAACTCCTAAATGACAAAACCTTCTACATAGTGCCTACCATTAACCCGGATGCACGTGAGCATTATATGACCGAACCAAACACTGGAAGTTCTCCTCGATCAGGCCTGAAACCAATTGATGATGACGGTGACGGGCTTGTTGATGAAGATCAACCTGATGATCTTGATGGAAACGGAAGTATTACTCAAATGCGCCGCAAAAATCCTCGTGGAAATTTCAGAGCTCATCCTACTTATCCAAATATGATGGTTCGCGTTCCTGATGATGAATTCGGTGATTACGAATATCTGGGTTCTGAAGGAATCGATAACGATAATGATGGTAGAATCAACGAAGATCGAGTTGGTTATTACGATCCAAACCGTGATTGGGGTTGGAACTGGCAACCAAATCACATCCAGGGCGGAGCACATAAATATCCGTTTTCTCTTCCTGAAACCAGAGCAGTTATGGATTTTGTAATGGAGCGACCAAATATTGCAGCTGCTCAAAGTTATCATAACTCAGGCGGAATGATCCTTCGTGGTCCCGGCGTAGCAGAAGACATCAGTACATACAATCGCCAGGATGTTCAGGTTTATGATGCCATTGGTGAAATGGGCGAACGCTTGATTCCGGGCTACAGATACCTTGTGGTTTATGATGATCTCTATGATGTATTTGGTGGCGAATTAGATTGGTTCTATGGCGTTCGTGGAGTATTCACGTATTCCAATGAGCTATGGACCAGCTACGAAATGTTCCAAAGCAACGACCGCTCAGCTACCGATTCTTATGAGTTCAATAAGTATTTACTGTTTGGTGATGCTATGCAGGAATGGACGGAATATGATCATCCACAATATGGAAAGATCGAGATCGGTGGATTCAAGAAAAACTTTGGTCGTGCTCATCCCGGATTCTTACTGGAACAAGGTGCCCACAGAAATATGGCATTTACGATTTATCATGCGTATCACACTCCAAAACTAACCATTGATGAGATATCCGAAAAGAATCTTGGTGGCGGTTTAAGAGAAGTAACAGCCGTAGTAACAAACAGCAGATTGATGCCGACTCACGCAAGTATTGATGTAAACAACAACATCATGCCACCAGATATCATCAGCATTGAAGGAGCAACGGTTGAAGCAGGAATGATCGTTACGAACCGAGATCTTAATCAAACTACCGAACAGAAATTCAGACCCGAGCGAATTGAAGTAGCGAATATTCCGGGGATGAGCTCAGTAACCGTTCGCTGGATCATTAGCGGTGGAAATAATTACACGGTAAAAGTAGACAGTCAAAAAGGTGGTGTTGTTACTAAGAAGAAGTAATTTCACTTTCTGAACATTTTAAAGGCTCTTGATCATTGATCGGGAGCCTTTTTTGTTTACGCTAATACTTCTTTTTATAGTCATTCTGAGCGATAGCGAAGAATCTGCAAAGCTCATTTTCTTGCAGATCCTTCGGAAGTATCCTAAGAATGACTTTTATTCTCTAGTGCATGAAAATATTAAAGAAATAAATATGTCATCCCGAACTTGTTTCGGGATTGTAAATGTCAGGTAATTCGTTGACAGATTAATAGTGATCGTTCTCGAAAAATTCGCCCTTAGTATTTAAGACGGAGAAGAGAGCGTAATCCGGATGCGTCTGCGAAGCAGGAATAATCCTTTCTGGTGAGAAATCTAGAACTGCATCTGATCGAACGGAGACCTTTAGGATTATTCAGCGCAGGATCAGTAAGCCCGTCTTAAATACTTCGGCTTGATCTTTTGCTACTTTTGTATCAAGACAAAAGTAGGTAGCCTTGTGCTAGGTTAAGCCTTTTATAGGATTCGGTTCATTGGTTCTATGTACTTTTGTACCGATACTGAGCTTCCTCAGCACAGGCTCCAGTACCAAAAACTCCCGACAAGAATTATTGGCGCAAACTCCATTGCATCGACTAATCATTACAAAAGGTCTTCGTTCGTATGATGCATATTCACGAATCAGCCAGAAGTGTAATGATTGCTCCTTCGGAGCCGTCGATTTCATTGCGTTCTTTGCCCACCAATAATTCTAAAGGTCGGTGTAGTTGGAAGCTTGTTCTGAAATAGTCACAATTATAAACAATTCAATTTTTGTAAGTGGATTATCTAACTTCTACAAGGATGACCCAACTAACTACCCTAACTTCTCCAAAGCAACATCAATTCTTCCCAACACTTCTTCCTTTCCAAGAAGCTCTAGAGAAGCAAACAAATCAGGACCGAAACCCTGCCCCGTTACCGCAATTCGAAGTGGCATCATCAGCTTTCCGAAACCAACTTCATGTTCTTCGATGGTTTCTTCGAGCTTGGATTTCAGAGTAGCTGCTTCAAACTCAACATCAGATAAAGCTTCAACTTTTTCTTTGTAAGCAGTTACTAATCCGGCACTATCGTCTTTCCATTTCTTCAGTGCTTTTTCATCATATTCTTTTGGAGCTTCAAAGAAGAACGAGCCCATTTCTACAAACTCGTCTACTTTGGAAACACGTTCGTGCAATAAACCTACTACGGTTTCTAAGTACTCGTCATCCTTTGTATCAAAACCTGCATCTTCAGCTAATTCTTTTACTCTTGGAAGTAAGTCAGCAACAGAAGTCTCGCGAATGTAATGCTCGTTGTACCACATCAACTTCTTGTAATTGAATACCGCGCCGCCTTTACTAACGCGATCAAGCGTAAACAGCTCGCACAATTCTTTCATATCATGAATTTCAGAATCATCGCCCGGACTCCATCCCAAATACGCTAAGAAATTGATCAGTGCTTCCGGCTCATAATTTCCGGCTATATAATCTTTGGTGTTTACCGGAATTCCTTCGCTTTCCGCTTTTCTCTTAGAAAGCTTTCCACCGCTTGGGCTCATGATCAATGGCAAATGTGCCATCGTTGGCGGTTCCCATTCAAAGGCATTGTATAACAACATGTGTTTTGGAGCAGAACTCAACCATTCTTCTCCACGAATTACATGTGTGATATTCATCGTATGATCATCCACCACATTCGCTAAATGATAGGTTGGCATTCCGTCCGATTTCATTAAAACCTGATCATCTAATCCCGCAGTCTCAAAAGAAACAATTCCGCGAATAAGATCTTCAAACTTCACTGTTTCTCTTCTCGGTACTTTTAAACGGATCACATACTCATCGCCGTTTTCCAGCTTTTTTTCTACTTCATCCTGAGGAAGCGTTAAACTGTTTTTCATCGACTGACGCGTGATAGAATCGTAGCTCGGAGATGGGTTTCCGGAAGCTTTTAATCGCTCTCTCATTTGGTCGATCTCTTCGGTAGTATCAAAGGCGTAATAAGCATGACCACTTTCGATCAATTGCTTGGCGTACTTGTGATACATTTCCTTTCGCTCACTCTGTCGATACGGACCAAATTCTCCTGGATTTGTCGGACCTTCATCGATCGTCATACCGGCCCATTCCAACGAATCGATAATATCTTGTTCAGCATCTTCTACATAACGAGATTGATCGGTGTCTTCGATTCTAAGAACAAAAGTCCCGCCATGATGTTTGGCAAACAGATAATTATATAATGCCGTGCGGAGACCGCCGATGTGAAGAAATCCTGTTGGTGATGGAGCAAAACGTACGCGAACGCTCATATTTTCTAACTAAATTTTGATGAATTCTATTATTTCTAAGCCTGAAAGATAAGGAATAATAAGGTTCAGAATCAGGCATTCATTTTATAAGAGCGACTATAACACTTTAGCACTTTAACACTTACCTTTTGTGTTAAAGTGTTATGGTGTTATAGCTCTATAAAATTATGATTCTGACGATTCTTACACCCCAATTTGCTCCCAATCTATACGACCTGGCTTCGATGTTGAAAGCAGATCGGGTTATCTTTACGGATGTGGAAAAATGGTCTCGTAAAGGAAGAACGCATCGGGCGGAAATTCGAAATGAAGAAGATTCTCAGTGGATAAATCTACCTGTAGTTTCAGAAGATCGTAAAAAAGCCATCAAAGATGTGCGACTAGATCATAGTCAGCAATGGTTCGAGCCTTTCTGGAATGCTATTCTTCACAATTACAGAAACGCTACTTACTTCGATCATTTTGAAGATGAGCTCTATCATGACATTCAACAAGCGTTCGAATTTGAGTATTTGATGGAGTTCAATCTTTATTTTTTTGAACGATTACTTCGCTATCTGGAAATTGAAATTGAGTACAAGCTTTCTAGTAAAGTTGAAGGCTACAGCACGTTTCCGGACGAAACCATGAAAAACTTATCTGCTGATGTTTTGTATCTGGAGCATCAATCCAAAAACTACCAGCGTCAAACTAAGCAAGCAGAAACAGCTCTTAAAGAACATCCGGTATATGGTCAAGCCTATCCCGGATTTGTAGAAGGTTGTTCTGTTCTGGATCTTTTATTAAATAAAGGAGTGGAGAGTTTCAGAATTTTAGAGAAATTAGGTTAATCCTCAGGAACATCTAAAGGAAAAATACTGGATTGAAATCCTGCAAAAATTCCAAACCCACTTTTAATGTTGCTATATATCTGTACGGGTTCCGCAAGAGGATTTCCTTCCAGGCTTCCATAAAGATCATAACTGGAATTATACTTAAAGTAACTTTCGGTGGTCTTTCTAACTATTAGCCGAGTATCATCATCATAACATTCTTCTCCGGAAATACAGCCATAATCATAAGAAGTGAACTCCAGATTTATAGATCTTGATGATCCATTAAATAGTTTGTCATCAAAAATTAGTGAGAAACCTTCCGGGAAAAGGTTAAACACAGGATCTTTAGATGATATCATTACATTGCCATAAGTTGGTCCGTTAATTCCTCTATACCTTTCTTGTACTATAATTTCATAGTAATCACTCTCGCTTCCATCTTCTAAGTTGAAAGACAAAGAGTACTTGGTTGAATATGAAAGAGAATCGGGAGTTAATTCAAGTTTTTTTAGTGAAATTTTATTTACTACGGCAGAATCTATGGGAATAACTTCTTCACTGAACGCAACAGGGAATCCATCAAGTTCAGCTTCAACTCGATACTTCTCTCCCGCTATCGGATAAAAATTACTTTTGTAAGGAGCATATTTGTTATTTGTAGTTGTATCCTTCTTTGTAAAAGTTGCCACCTGATTTCCTTGTTCATTGAAAAGCCTTACTTCCACTCCATTCGGTGATTTACTAAAATCAGTATTCAGTATTGAAAGAGCTTCATAAACATAAACTTCCATTGTTGAATCAGGATGAAAAAAAGAGTTTATAACCAACTTCGGTTCATCTTCAGGCAAGTCAACTTCCAGAATGAAATAATCACAACTAAATAAACAAAAAATAAATAGTAGCAGTGTTTTTAGATTATTCATCTCTTATCAAAATTTAAAACTATATGTAATTGCAGGAAGAATTGGGAAAAGACTCAATTGCTCAAATTCTTTGGTTTGTTCACTTTGATTTGTTTCCGGATTAAACTTAGTTGTGGTTTTTATATCAACATAGAAAGGGTTTCTTCTGTTGTAGGTGTTATAAAATCCTAAGCTCCATGTCCGTTCTCCCCATTTAGTAGGTTTTGTCCAACTGGCACTTAAATCTAATCGATGATATGATGCCATTCTATATCCATTTCTTTCTCCAAAGAATTCTATATCAAAGTGAGGAAATCCATCGGGATTATTTATTGAAGAGTACCTATTCGTGGGTAAAGTAACTGAGTTCCCTGTACCATAAACCCATCCAAGCGAAAGTTCTACACCTTTTTTTAGATTATAAATGCCAACAAAATTTATATCATGTCTTCTATCATATCTGTATGGAAATTCTTTGCCGAAATTTAGATTATCAAATTGTCTTGTATTCCAAGACAGAGTGTAACCTAACCAGCCATTCCACTTACCAAATTTCTTCTGAATGAATAACTCTCCCCCATAACTTTCACCTTTACCTTGTACAACGAGGTCTTCCCATTCGTCATTTGTAGATACGTAGGTTGCACCTTCTTTATACTCGATTAGATTATTCATCGTTTTGTAATAGCCTTCTAAAGTAATGTCAAAAGTTGGGAAACTCTTTGCCAAACCCAATGAGTACTGAGTTGCTTTCTGAGCAGGAATCTTATCAGTAGATGGAACCCATAAGTCTGTTGGTAAGCCAAGACCTGAATTAGTTAAAAGATTAATATACTGTGACATTTTTGTGTAAGAACCTTTAATTGCAATATTCTTTGGTAACAGATACCTGAACGCTAATCTTGGTTCTAATGATTTATAGATTTTGTTATCTACTGCAAATCCGGAATAATGCAGCCCCAGATTTACATTAAATTTATTTGATACTCTAATATCATCTTCCAAATATCCAAAGAACTCGTTACTAAAAACAGGATTATTTACTAGAGTAGTGTCAGATTCAAAATTTGAGCTATATTCAAAAGCTCCGGTGTTAAATTTGTGTCTTGTAATACTTGCCCCAAACTTGATGTCATGATTATTTGAAGGTTGATATTCAAAATCCAGCTTGGCGGCTAAATCATTGATTCCTGATGAGTAATTTAATCCTGATTCTTCTATAACAGTCGTTTCAGAATCTGTACTGGAATCAAAATCTTTGTTATCAATATCAAAATAGTAATTACTTGTTGTAAGAGTTAGGTTTCCAAATAGCTTTGAGTTAAAAATATGATTCCATCTTAAAGCTGAAGTAAAGTTCCCCCATCTCAAACCGTATTCGTCGATAGACTTATTTCTGATAGTCTCTTCGTCATTTTGAATTCTTACGGTATCAGATTTTGAATTTATTCCAAACCCACTATCCCTGCCTAAATAAGCACTTAGATAAATTCTATCTCTGCTTGAAATTTTGGTGTTTATTTTCGCATTCAGGTCATAGAAATAGTACCCTGCATCTACTTCCCCATTCGTTGCACTTTTCAATATCGGCCTTGCAATCAGATCAGCAAATGTTCTTCTTCCGGAAACTAAGAACGTTGTGTTTTCATTGATTGGCCCGTCTAAAGTAACCTTTGAAGAAACTATACCTAAGGAACCTTCTCCTTTAATTCTTTCTGTATTTCCTTCCTTTAAAGTTATATCCAAAACTGAAGAAAGCCTACCTCCATATCTTGCCGGAAATCCACCTTTAACAACATCGATATTATTTATTGCATCGGCATTAAAAACTGATACAAATCCGAATAAATGAGATGCGTTGTAAACAGGTACACCATCCAATAATATAAGATTTTGATCAGGTCCTCCTCCTCTGATATATAATCCACTGGTTCCTTCAGTTCCGGATTGTACACCTGGCAACATTTGAACAGACTTTAAAACATCCACTTCACCGAGCAATCTGGGCATTAATTTTATTTGTTGAACAGGTAACGTAATCTTACTCATTTGAGTAATATCTTCAACCTTACTTTCAGCACTGATTGTTATGCCATCTAACGAATTACCGGGAACTAATAAAACCTCTATTTCAATATTTGAGTTTAGTAAAAATGAGTGTTCTTCAGTTTTGTAACCAACATAGCTGATTAATATTGAAACACTATCAGCGCTACTTGTATAACTAAAAAAGCCAAACTTATTAGTAGAAGTCCCATTCCTTTCATCGTAGTTGTATACATTTGCACCTATAAGAGCTTCCCCTGTCTCTTTATCTTTTATAAAACCACTTATTGTAAATTTCTGAGCGTATAAATCATTTGCGATGAAAAAAGTTAAGAGTAGGAAAAGCCTAAAGATCAATTAATTATTACAGCTTATTTATATGTTTATCACTTTGAACTCAACCCATTCAGGAATATTGTAAAATAACTTAAATAATTTAATTTATCTGAAGGCTTAATTAACTGTATGATTTAATGAGAAATTGTAGCAATCAATCCCTATAATCCGTCATGAAAGAAGAAAACTCAACTACCAACTGGACAAAGATCTATACAGCTGTTTTTATAACAGGAATTGTGTTTATCCTGAGCTTTTGGATTTTTACTTCCCTTTTTAATTTACCCTGATTATTTAACCCACTCGGGTAAAACACCTATTTCGATTCCGAATACCCAGCTTACCAGTGTTAAAGAGGCGAGAGTAAGCAGTAGTATGAACATAAGATTGAGCCATAATCCGGCTTTAGACATTTCAGGGATACTTATTTTTCCACTACCGTAAACAATGGCATTCGGGGGTGTAGCAACCGGAAGCATAAATGCACAGCTTGCACCCAATACTGTTGGGATTGCCAGTAAAAATGGATTTTCACCCAATCCAATAGCAACGGAAGCTAAAATTGGCAAAAATGCCGCTGTTGAGGCAGTATTGCTTGTCATTTCTGTCAGGAATACGATCAGCGCAATTACAATTAAAATGATCAAGATGATATGCCAGGTATTCAGGCTCCCAATTCCCGAACCAATCCATGTTGCAAGTCCTGTGCTGCTTATAGCTGATGCCATACTCAATCCTCCTCCAAAGAGAATTAACACACCCCATGGCAATCGTTTTGTATCAGACCATTTAAGCAAAAAACGGTTCTCTTCTGAATTTGCAGGAATCATAAAAAAGGCAACGGCTGCGCCGATCGCAATTCCTGCATCCGACAAACCAGGTATTACCGAGGACAGCAACGGCCTGAACATCCACAACAATGCAGCAGAAACAAACACTACGGCTACTTTCTTTTCCTGATTGGAAATATTACCAAGCTTCTCCATTTGGGATTGAATTAGTTCTTTCCCGCCGGGCAATTCTTTGATCTTAATCGGATAAACAAATTTTGTAAGTATAAAGTACATCAGTGGAAGTGATACAATCATGATCGGCACACCTACCATCATCCAATCCAGAAAACTGATTTCTATATTATAGTTTTCAAGCACGAATCCAGCCAATAATGCATTTGGAGGTGTCCCAATCAAAGTTCCCATACCTCCAATATTGCAAGCGTAAGCAATGGTAAGAACTAAAACGATCTCGAAGTTGATCTTAGCAGATTTATCGTTCTTATCCAGCAATTCCAAAATTGACATAGCAATAGGGAGCATCATGATTGCCGTTGCCGTATTACTTACCCACATACTCAAAAAAGCGGATGCGATAATAAATCCAATAATAATTGAAGATGGTTTTATCCCTACAAAATTTACAATAGAAATCGCTATTCGTTTATGCAGATTCCACTTCTCCATCGCCAAAGCAATTACGAACCCTCCCATAAATAAAAAGATAAGCGGGTTTGCATAAGGGCCTGTTGCATCGCCAATACTAAATACACCCAGAACAGGGAAAAGTACAATAGGAAGAAGTGCTGTTGCAGAAATAGGTATAGCTTCTGTTATCCACCATATACCCATTAAAATCGTAACTGCAGCTGTTTTCCACGCAGCATCAGAAAGACCTTCCGGTACAGGTAAAAAAAGGAGGATCACAAATACCAGTATTCCACCTAATAAGCCTGCTCTTTTCCCTAAATCTTGCATAAAATTATATTGCTAAAGTTACTTTTCTGCAGGATAGTTTTCTTTTTCCATCCAATATTCCAAGTAAGGTACATTATAAATACTTGTCCAGCCAAAAACTCTTAAACCATTAGTTATCTGCCATATCGGAGGTCTTCTTGCTCCCGGGTCTTTTGGGAAATTACTTGCTTCTTCCAAAGCATCTGCCAGGATCTTTTGATTTTGATATGAATTAAAATCCTGGACCAGTTCTTCGGTTTTTAAATATCGGGCCCGGCTAACTGCTTCATCAAGTAAACTCTTTTCACCGGAATATTCATATCCTAAAACCAAGCTGCTTATTGAAGAAAGGTATGATTCCATATCGTGGTTTAGTGGTGGCACGTCTCTGACCGTTCTGGCATGATCCACAACGGCATCTTTCACCTCTTCACTTTCAGTAAACTGGTAGTATTTTCTTAAACCGTTACTCACATAAACCTGAGCATATCCATAGCGGTTTATCACAAGCTCCCCACCTTGATCAGGGTGCTTTTGTAATTCAAGCATTAGGTTTACTCGGTCTTCCAGCTCGTTGTAGTATTTATCTGATTTTGTTGCATCGTAGATCTCAGCTAAATTCCATACAGATAAGTATAGTCGCCTGCCTCTTAATCCATGTTCACCAAAAACTCTTTTTACATAATAATCTCCCGTCAGCTTAGCTACTTCAAGACCTCTGTGATTACCATCCAAATAGTAAGAAGTGGTCCATCCGGGAACCCATACATGTGCACTAAGTAATGACGTATAGTGCTGAGAAGCATGTCTCCTTCCCATTCCTACATAAGGTGATCCTTCCGGTAGCTCTTCATGTTGAAAAGCGTGCAACGATTCATTTGTATCGCCAAAATATACCGGATCCTTAGGCCAATGAATATTATCAACATCCATTGTGTGTGCACTCGCTGCCTTTGCTGTTTTATAATACATGGGATTTCCTGTTCTCATAAACTGTAACCACCACATATAATCATTTCCAGGCTCATTATTTGTCCACTGAAACCACTCATACCCATAAAAATAGGTCAGGTTATCACCGTAGTTAAGCATACCGAACCAAGGTTCCCATTGTTGATTGAACTTCATCCAGTTCAACTTGTAATCTATACCTCTTTCATAAGCAGCGTACTTATCAAGGCTCTCTGTCATTTTACCAAATGCTTCACTTTCAGCATACCATTCCGGAGAAGCGTGAGTTACCGGCGAGTCCATAAAGCGCTGTACATCTTTTGAAATATCTTCGACTGCGCTTTTCTTATGGAAGTTAAATACTATTTCTGTTGTTTTAGCCAGACCTTGAGCGAAATTAGCGATCATACCGCTATCATTATCGCTGTCTTTTCTTGCAAAACTCATTGGGTCTACAGACGGTGTCCAGATGTAGGCTGTTACTTTGTTATTATTTCCATCTACTGCAATTTCTTTCGGATATTCTTCAAAGAAGCTTTGAAAACTAACAGTAACTCCCCACTTGTTGTCTGAAATATCTAACCATCCCGGCGATCTTTCTTTCTTCATATCAGTAGTACCGTCAACATTTATAGTTAAACTGAATTCATTCTCCATTCTTTCCTCGGGAGATGAATTTTTAAGCTCCGGAATTTGAGAAGTGTTTGGTCCAGTTTGTAGTACTGAAGCGAAATCAGATAAAGGACTTTGAACAACTGTACTTGTTGAAGTATCCCACCATTTACCGTCATAGTAAGCTGAGGTTACCGTCCTTGATTCATCCATATTATATTTCAGAGATATACCGGTAGCTTCAATTCTGTCATTTGGTTTTGTGAAACCGGCATCTTTCCTAAGTATAGATTCATCAATTATTTTACCGTTTTCGGTTGCAATGGCTTCATACTCTCCTTCTTGTTTCTTATGCTGATCGGGTTCTCCGGTGTATACAAATGTATGTTGAACTTTTATATAGCTCTTACCGGCATAAGCATGAATTCTGGTTGTAAAAGGAGCTTTATTGTTGTCACCACGCTTGTATTCATATTCTCCTTCAATACGGATAATGGCATGCAGCGGACCTGTTCCTAACTCTTTTACTGTTTTTAGTACTACCGCTTTTGACTTGTCAATTCCTGCATCGTCAAGAAGATCCAGAAAAGAACTTCTTCCTGCTTCTCCCATAGCTATGATATCATCATCTGTAAATCCATCTCCATCAATATCCAGTTCTACCTTATCAAGAAAACCACTACCTGCCGGAGAATTTTGAAACCCGCCACCTTCACCTTTATTTACTACAAACCTGAGAGGACCTGTATTTATTTCAACCTCACCATTCTGTCTTTGGTTATTCTTTACTATTAATTTCTGATCATAATCCCGGGCATTTCTTATATCATTTCCATACTCAACGCTGTATTTACTTCCCTCTTCTGTAAAAAAGAACACCCAAAGCCATTTTATGCTGTTATCAGATGGTTCCCATGTCGTAACTTTAGTGATTTGAGAAGGGATTTCATTGCCATTGTTGTCTAACACTCTTACATGGTCAGGAGAATACAAATCGCCTTCAGGAACAGGGACTCCAAAAAGCTGAGGCGTTCCCGGTGTATTATTTTCTACAGTTATAGGGATCAAAGTTGAATCGGATGGCATTGTACAGCTTAAAAAGGCTAGAACAACTCCCACAAATAGAAATCTTTTACCGCTTAATTTTAATAATGATGATTTCATGACATTCCTAGTTATTTAGAAACTGATGGTCTAATACAAGCGCTGCTGCCCCTAATACCGCGATCGATTTCCGTTCTGTAGTTTTAATTTTTAAATTTCTGATGGAGTTTGGATAGGCAAAATCTTCCATAGCCTTGAACATACTTTCTTGGAAAAAGGAAAAAGCTTTTGAAACGCTCCCACCCAGAACTATCACCTCCGGGTCATATGCATACATAACCACTTTCACTGCATTTCCGAGGTGTGCACCAAATTCATTATAAGCTTCCAAAGCCTCTGTGTCTCCTTTTTGGGCTCTGCTAAAAAGCTCTTGTCCAGTTGTATTTTTATGAATCTCAAAAAACTGTCCTGAACAATAGTGCTCAAATATAGAATCTTTATAAGGTAGCATTCCCACTTCTCCTGCTCCGCAGTTATTCCCGGAATACAAGATATTATTAAGTATTAATCCGGAACCAAAGCCCGTACCCAAAATCAAGCCCACAACAGATTTATAGTTTTTTGCTTCGCCAAAGTATTTTTCGCCGAGTGTAAAACAATTAGCATCATTGTTGATGAAAACCGGTTTGCCAAATTCTTCTTCCAGAATTTCTTTAAGGGGAACCTCTTTCCATGAAGGAATATTCTGAACATCATAGACAATCCCTTTTTCTACATCCACTACACTTGGAACTCCTATTCCAATTGCTTCAATATTTGAGTTCCATAAGTTTGAAATCATCCCTTTAATCTGATTTATCAGTAATTCAGCATTTTCTTTCCCTGAGATCGGTTCTGAAGTCATTTCTTCAATCTCATCATCAAGAATACAAGCTGCTCTTACATTCGTACCACCTAAATCAATTCCTATAAGAGTTCCCGTGCTCAAGACTCTCCTCTCTCTTTTATTTCTAATTGATATTATTCTTTACCGGCAAAATCGATGGTTTTATTATTTACCAGAGGTTTAGCCCAAAAACCAATACTTAGTATGTATCCAAAAGCGATAAATAAAAATAACATACCTACTCTCAACCCGAACATATCACCAATAGAACCAACAATAAGTGGTACAACAGCACCCCCTGCAATCCCTGTTACTAAAATCCCGGAGAAGGTTCCGTGATGTTCCTCTACAGAGTTGAGTGCAAGTGAAAAAATAATTGGCCACATAACAGCAATAAAGAAACCGATCGCGGGAAATGCGTAGAGTGCAATTTCTCCACTACCAAATAATGCTGTAGCCAAACAAAGAAGTACCATTGAAGTGAAGCCCACCAGAATTTTCTTACTGTCCATGATTTTTAATAAAAACAGTCCCAGCACGGTACCTGCTGTCATCATTCCCCAAAACCATGAAACCGTAGTTGCACCTGTCGTTTGAGGATCATATCCATGATATGAAGACAAAAATTCCGAGATCCAGTTTGCAACGCCTTGTTCTGCACCTACATATGCGAATATTCCCAAAAAGAACAATATTACTTTTTTGTTCTTCAGCATTTCCAGATGTGTTTCTAAAGCTCCAACTTTTTCGTCTTCGTTTTTAAGTACTTCAGGAAACTTGGATAGAATAATTACAATCACCATCAGGATAGAAACCAATGCAAAAATCAAATACAAAGAGATCCAGGGGAGTTCTGGAGGAACCAAATCTGACAGTATTGATAAGAAGAAACCCATGTCATCTGTCCCGATATTCAATACCAGATAGGAATACACTAACGGGCTTAAAAAGGATGCCAGTCCAAAGAAAAGCTGAGCCATAACAGAGTTAAAAGCAAAATTTTCTTCGCCTCCCGAAACTCTTAATAATGGATTTATTGCAACCTGCAACATTGCCATCCCTGACCCGATAAAAAACAGTGACAATACCGCTACAATATATTGCGGAAACACAGCAAATAGTAAGGCACCGGAAAATGCGATCAGAAAAGCCAAAATCATGACTTTTTTCTCGCCATATTTTTCAATCAATATTCCTGATGGAATCGACATTACTCCATACGCTATAAAGAAAGCGAACGGTAGTACGGCAACCAAAGTAAGACTTAAATCGAAGTCCTCTATAATTTGAGGAACTAAAGGCCCGATTATATTTGTCAAAAACGATATAACAAAAAATGTTAATACAATAAGCCCAACTAAATAACGATTGCGTTCCATAATGTGATTCTAAAAGGTTAAATAAGTCTTTACTGAAAAGGATATTCCAACACGTCGATATAGATTTATATCCCAAATGATAAAAATAAGCCGGAGACAAATGCAGACTCCGGCTTATAAAGCTACACTTTACTGATGTTCTGGGTTTTGCGTCATATCATCCGGAGACGCATCAATTGCTGCCTGAGGTATTGGAAACAATAAAGTAACCTGGGCTTCAGGGATTCCTAAATGAGCCGACATCACAGATTTAGCTGCATCAAATCTTTTAAGATCCGCCCATCGCTTATTTTCAAAAGCAAATTCAACTCTTCTTTCCTGAAGTAGTTTTTCTTCGAAAGTACCTCCTGCCGGTGTCCGATCAACGCCCCCTAAATCCGCCCGATCTCGGACTTCGTCAATAAGGTCGTATGCAGCATCAGATTCACCTAAAGCTTCTGCAAGATTCAATAAAACCTCAGCATAACGAAGTTCCATCCAATTATTATCGCCATCGGAAGATACGGTTGGGTTACTGATAAACTTTCTTACCCAGGGATTAGCCGGATCTGTAGTATCAATAGTAGCATCAAACCTTTCATCTCCGGCTTCATAAGCTCCGATAATATCATCTGTTACATTTTGAGGTGCTCCACCTCCACCAACACCACCAAAACCAAGAGGTGTGTAGTTATCTGTATAAGAACTGCCTTCTCCAACATTGCCGGTTATATATTCTATTTCAAAAATAGATTCTATGTTACCTTCATTTGCAGCGCCCCACAGATTAGCATAGTCGGGAACCAGTTCAAACTGCATTGAATCCACCACTCTTTGAAGAGGAGCAACTGCGGCAGAGTTATTGCCATTGGAAAGATGCACTCTTCCTAATAAAGAAGCGGCAGCCCACTTAGTGATTCTTCCGGTTTCAGGCAAAAGATCTTCAGCCATAGCAAGATCAATCGCGATTTGATCATATATTTCTGTTGCACTTACCTGATTTACTTCAACATCAGGGGAGGTGACCTCTTCTAGTTGCAGCGGCACATTTCCGAATATTACTGCCATATGGTAGTAAAGTAACGATCTGATAAAGTATGCTTCTCCTTTAATCTGATCCCGAACTGTTTCATTATCAAAGCTGGCATCGTCTATTCTTGCAATAATATTATTGGTTCCTGCAATAACCTTATATACTGCGTTATACGTTGCCGATATCTCTTCACCCGATGGTAAATCAGTAAAAGTATCCAGTTGCTCCAGACTTGCAGCCAAGCCGGTTGCTCCACCGCCGTTGGCACCATTATCGGCTCTCATTTCCATAAACAAAACAAAGTTTACTCCAAATGTTTCCCTGCTTTGCAGTCCATCCAAAGCACCTCGAATTGCCAGCTGGAAATCCGTTTCATTTTTGTAAAAATTGTTGACGTTTCTCTCTGTAAGAGGTCCCAGGTTTGTAAAATCATCTCCGCATGAAATAAATAAAAGCGGAATGAACAGTGTTAATATTAGTTTCTTCATAATGTCTCCTGTTATAAGTATGCTTTTAAAATTCAAGGTTGATACCAAGTTGAACTGTTCTGGCAAGCGGATATGCACCGTAATCCTCACCAGGTGTTAGACTGCTTGATGACTGCAAGTTTACTTCAGGATTAAACCCTATGTAATCTGTAAAAATCGCTAAGTTTGTTGCAGAAATATAAATTCTTGCCTTCCTCGCAATATTATTCAGCTTTTCTACCGGCAAATTATATCCGATCTGAATATTCTTTAAGCTTACATAGCTACCATCCTGAACCTGATATGATGACGCCCTGTTATTATTTCCGTGTGTTCCGGTGCTTCTGTCTGCACGCGGATACTTTCCGTTTCCGGGGTCACTTTCAGAAATCCATCTGTCATTCAGTACAGCGTAAGCGTTAAAATTAGCCTCTCCATTCAGAAGGTGACGCGAGGTTAAATTCAATACTTCCCTTCCAACTACTCCTTGTATAAACACTTTCATATCAAAGTTTTTATAGTTGAACCGGTTTGAGATACCGTAAATGAAGTCCGGCTGATAACTTCCTAAAACAGTACGGTCATCAGCATTCACTACTCCGTCACCATTCACATCTTTAAACCTGAAGTCACCAGGTCTTGGGTCCGCCGCAAGCAGGTCATAATCTCCACCAGGGGCACTATTATTGTCCGCATCAATTTCTGCCTGATTTTGATAAATACGATCTACCAAATATCCGTAGTAGCTACCTACAGCAGATCCGACTTGTGTAATATGTCTTACTCCGGCAGCACCAGATGGTAAAATTGCATTTCCAGAAGGTCCCAACTTATTAACAGTATTTCTATTGGTAGAAAAATTAAAATCGGTTGACCATTGAAATTCATTAACCAAATTTCTTGATGTTATTGAAAATTCAAACCCTTCATTTTCAACTTCTCCAACATTTGTTAAAACTTGATCAAACCCGGTTGATGGGGGTACAGGAACTGATAATAGCAAATCTTTTGTGATAGTAAAGTAATAATCAATACTACCATAGATCCTGTCACTCAATAAAGCGTAATCAACTCCAAAGTTTGTTTGATAACTGGTTTCCCATGTTAAATCGCTATCACCTAAAGTAGCTAGTGAAGAGCCCGGAAATAAAACTCCATTCTCAGGATAATTCACACTATTCAGCAAACTGATTGAATTATAGTTTCCTATCTCAAAGTTACCTGCTACCCCATAACTGGCTCTTAACTTAAGTTCATTGAATGCGTCCATAGATTCCATAAACGATTCCTCTGTTAACCTCCAACCCAAGGAGAAAGATGGAAATATACCTGTTTGGTTATCAGAGCCGAATCTTGAAGCCCGGTCTGATCTGATTGTAAATGTTCCCAGATATTTTCCTTTATAACCATAGTTAAGGCGAGCTAACATAGAAGCCAAAGCCCATTCAGACTCATTTACTCCTCCACCTGTAACGATACCTCCGGCAATATTTGGTATTTGATCATCTACAAAACCATTGGCTGTAACCAGATTTACTTCGTTAGTTTGTTTTTGAGCAGTATATCCTACCAAAACTCCAACCTTATGATCTACTTTAAAAGTCTTTTGGTAGTTAACTGTGTTTTCCCATAACCAGTTAAATCCATTTGCTCCACTTGATTGTGCAAATGGCTGAGGGGTGGTTTGGTTTCTGTATAAGAATTGCGTTCCTCTATAAAATGAAGACTGATAATCGTCTACATCATATCCTATCAGTGACTTAAATGTAATGTTCTCATTTATATCAACAGTACCATATACATTACCATAGAGTCTGTTATTTTTTATTTCTTCAGAAATAAACTCTTGGATAGCCAATGGATTACTCGCTGTGGTTGTACCTCCACCCAGATAGGATTGATTATTTAATTGATTAATAGTTCCATCCGGATTATAAGGAGCTACAACAGGTGAGTGCACCAATGCTGAATAAATAATCCCTGGTGGTTGCCCAAAATAAGGAGCATTAGCCGGTAAACGATCATGGTTAGAAAGAGCGGCATTGGTTACTGAACCTACTTTAACTTTATCCGAAATGTCATAACTGACATTTGCTCTGAAATTATATCTGGTAAATGATGAACCATCAATGATCCCTTCCTGATCTAAATATCCTGCTGAAAGAAAGTAAGTAGCTTTGTCCGTACCTCCGCTTGCAGATACATGGTAATTTTGTTGTGCAGAAGAGCTGAGTACCACATCCAGCCAATCTGTATCTGTTCCATTCCAATTTACATACTGTTCAGGAATCAAAAAATTTGCAACATTTGGCCTTCCAGCATTTGTGTTGGGATCATAGTTTGGATTTGCCGGTTGATTGCCCCGATCAATTTCCTGAAGATAATTGTTATTTCTTGCATCCTTTGTGTAAGCAATTAATTCCTCAGCATTCATCATATCAGGTTTATTTACAACTGATGAGCCCCCGCCGTACATACTTACTGTTACTCGGTTTATACCGGGTGTTCCTTTTTTGGTAGTTACCAATATTACACCGCCTGATCCCCTGGACCCATATATTGCGGCTGATGCAGCATCTTTCAAAACATCTATAGATTCTATATCGTTAGGATTCAATGAACTGAATGCGTTCGATTTTGGCGCCTGAAATGAACCTCTTTGAGATTGGATGTTTACCTGCAAATCCGAGTTTCGTGAAAGCGGCACTCCATCAATAACATAAAGAGGGCCATTACTTGCTGTAATTGAGCCTCCTCCACGAATGGTAATTTCAGGACTGGCACCCGGCTCACCTGTAGGTTCAACTACATTTACTCCTGCCAGTCTACCCTGTAAAGCATTTTCAAAACTGGAAACAGGTATATTTTCAAGAACTTCAGTTCGTATTGAAGCAACTGAGCCTGTAACCTCTTCTCTTTGCTGAGTACCATAACCTACAACAACTACATCTTCAAAGATCAGTAAATCAGGTTCCATTTCAATTTGCAAATTCGACATGTTTCCGGTAATAGGAATCTCCAGTTCCTTATACCCTACAAATCTGAATACAAGTATTTCAGAGTCATCAGGGACGGTTATTTCAAACTCTCCGTCTATATTTGAAGTGACACCAATACTGGTTCCTTTTACAAACACACTTACTGTTGGCAAAAGCTCACCGGTGTCCGCATCTCTTACCACACCTGAAATTTCTATTTCAAGAACTTTTTTATCATTAAGCGCCTTTCTTTTTATCAATAATATTTCACGGGTATTTGATATTGCTGCTTCATATTCTGTCCCAATAAGAACATATTCCAGGATTTCTGCAGCTCTGGTTTTGTCAAATTTAACCGAGACCTTTTTATTAAGAACCTGAAGATCTGAATTATAAGCGATACCAAGCTTGGTTTTCTTTGCTATTTCTTTTAGCACATCTTTTAGCAAAGCATTGTCTTTGTCAATAGAAATTAAGCTCTGTAGCTCAGGTATACTGTTTTTGTATATATGAACAGGATAATAACTATTTGCTTGAATGCTATTTGATGAAGAAGCTATTAACTGAGCTCTTACATTTGATGGATTCCCGAACTGAAGCAAAAATACTCCAATTAGACAATAGCAAGAAGTAACCCGTATCATTTTATTAACTAATGGTCTCATACGTTTCCTCTGTAACTTGTTAATATTGATATTTTGAACTCGCGAAAAAAGCGCTTCCAGAATATTTTTATTTAAAACTGATTATTAATCTGAGCTATCAGATAACTCAAAACTTACTCGATCTTTAAGCAGGGTATAATCGATCTTTAATGACATAGATATTGTTTCCAAAACCCTTGCTAATGATCTGCTTCTTAATTCTGCTGTTAAATTCATATCTGCGATTTCTTTTGAATCAAAAACAACTTCGATGTCATACTTTCTTTCTAGTTGTTTTGCGACTTCCTTCATTTTTTCGTTCTTAAAGGTCAAATACCCTTCTTTCCAACTAAGGTAGAAATCAACATCACTGACATACTCTGTTTTAATCTCATTGTTTTCCAGGTTCAACCTTCCCAGATTCCCGGCAGTAAGAATCACACTATTCTTCTTTGATTTATCATCTGAACTAAAAGAAACCGTTCCTTCTCTAACCACTGTCTGAATTACATTATCTCCGGGATAATTACGAACGGCAAAAGAAGTCCCCAGAACTTCCACAACAGCTCCTTTTGTTTTGATAAGAAATGGCTTGTTAGGATTTTTAGCTACATCAAAAAATGCTTCCCCTTCTAAAAAAACTTCTCTTTTATCCGATTTAAAAACGTTCGGGATAATAATTTTGCTGTCGGAGTTGATATATACTTTTGTTCCATCAGAAAGAGTTACTCCTCCGCGATACCCCTTCTCCATTGAAATCTCATTAAGCGTTGGCTCCTGAGGCTGTACTTCTTCAACATAAAAACGATCAATAAAGAACAGACCCACGAAAGCTGCTATTAGAAATAAAGCAGCAACCTTACTTAATGTTGGCAGAAGAGGATTATATAAAGACAACCAAGAACTGCTATTTACATGCTTAGTATTGAAATTCATAGTTTCGTCTTCAATTCTATGCTGCAGTACAACCCATTCTAAGTTGCTGTCAAAAACATCTTCGGAGGAATCGGAATGCTCGGAAGCTTCCCATATTTTTTCAAATTCCTTCATTGTTTCACGGTTCTTTGAACTTTCAGATAACCAGTCAGACACTAACTGTTTTTCTTTGTTATCACATTCTTCAGCTAAAAATTTTGCTAAAAGGCTTATATCCAATTCTGACTTCACTTTTTAAGTTTGTTTATTATTAGACAGAGGCAAAAACCAATACCCCTATAATTATTTTAATTTATTTATTTCAATATTGTCTCGGAGGTATTGCAGCGCTTGAGACATATGATTTTCTACCGTCTTTCTTGTTATTTCAAGAATCCTTGCAATTTCTTTATAACTGAAACCATGCTTTCTGTGCAATTCAAAAACTAACCTTCTTCTTTCCGGCATTTGGCTAACAACTTCCCACACCCTTTTTATTAATTCCAGATGCTCATTGTTCGAAGCGGCCTCTACATATTCCTCGCTACGAATACTTTTGACTTCACTCAGGAAATTCTCTCTTAATCGCTGCTGATTTTTCTGCTTACTTAGTAAATTCAATGACTGGTTTCTGACAGCCTGATACAAATAAACTTTTACCGATACTTTTATATCTAGTTCTTTTCTGTTTCTCCAGACTTTCAGAAATACATCCTGAACAGCATCCCTGGCAAACTCTCTGGATTTTGTAATAGAATTTGCAAACCTGCTTAACTGCTCATGGTACTCAAAGAATAAAGCTTCAAATGCTTTTTTGTCTCCTTTACGTATTCTTTCCACCCGACTTAAATCACTGGATCGGTTATCTCCTTTACTATTTGCTAAAATTGCCAATAGTAACATGCTTATTTGTAGCTAGTCCTTCCTATTTAATTATCGTCGACTAATTTATTATTTCACCCACAAGTCAACTGATGTCATTCTAATTAATTAGTCAAATATTCGTGAAATTGAAACCTGAATTTATGAGAAGTTCCTTAAAGGAAGTAAGCAACAACACAAGGTTATTGCTTACTTTAGAAAATTAACCTCAGAAAAAATTTACTCAATCTCTTCTTGAGCCGGCTCCATCCGGAGCGCCTTTATAATATCTGAAGCTTTCAGTAGGCTTTCCATCTACAGCTCCGCGTTCGAATACTCTTCTTCTTAGTCTGTCCATAAATTCCTTGCCTTCATTCCCGGGCAGATCAGATATATTTGGACCAACATAATTATCAAATGCAGAAGTAAACTGGCTAATATATTTAGACAGCGACTGCACCTTTTTCTCGGCATATTCAGAAATATCTACTGTTGTGTTAGATGCATTGGCGGTAGTACTGTAAAACAGATAATCTGTAACGCTATGGCGCTCAAGACCTTCATTTATGATCTGGCTGGGAAAAATCAGCCTCCATTCTGCAGCTCTTGCTGCATCAACTGCTAAGTAGGCCGCTGCTCTGTGATCTGCTTTATGCCATTGCTGATATCCGTATCCCGGATCAAAAGCCATCATTGTTGTTGGCTTTAACTTTCTGATCCACCATACAATTTGCTTTACCACTTCTTCTTTGTCGGCAAACTCAACCATTCCATCTGTATAACCTAAATTGATGTAATTTTCTTCAGGTATACCAAGTTCTTTTAAAGCGTCTACTTCTTCCTGGCGTCGAATTTTTGATAGGCGATCGCGAGTCATTGTAGGATCACCGGTTCCAACATTACCTGTTGTTAAAAGCATTACATATACTTCGTTTCCGTTTGCCTGCAACATTGCCATTGTTCCGTGAGAACCTCCATCGTCATCAGGATGAGCCCCGATAAACAAAACAGTTCTTCCTGTCCACTCCTCGATTGGTGTTTCCGGTTGAGCCATCAAAACAACAGGCATAATCATGCATGCAGTTAAAATGATTGATTTTATTTTTTTCATATTACTCCGTGATTTGGTTTATGATAACTTACTTTCTATTAGTGAAATTCTGTCGTTGTTTAGCTTAGAAGCTGATTCTTTATCAAGAATTACCGTTACATTTTTATGTGTTTGTAAATAGGTACCGGGAACATTTTTGCTTAACTGTCCTTCAATACTTTCCTTTACAATTTCTGCTTTTTCATTTCCCCAAGCCATCAGCATTATATGATCTGCATTCAGAATCGTACTTATTCCCATAGAAATAGCTTGAAAAGGCACTTCTTCTTTTTTTCCGAAATACTTCACTGCAGCTGTTCGGGTAGTATCACTAAGGGTTACTTTCTGAGTTAATGAATCCATACTAAAACCAGGTTCATTAAATCCGATATGACCATTTAATCCAAGGCCTAAAACCTGAATATCTATCCCTCCATTTCTCCTTATAGATAGTTCATATTCTTTACAAAATTTTGAGAGATCCTCATTTTTAATTTCACCATTTGGTATAAAGATATTTTCTTCATGTATATCAACATGCTGAAAAAAATGATCGTACATATAATAATGATAACTATGAGGTGACGACTTTTTCATTGGATAGTATTCATCAAGATTGTATGTAATAATTCTGCTGAAGCTGACGCCACTTTTATTAATTTCTATCAACGCTTTATACATATCAGTCGGTGTTGACCCTGTTGCCAATCCAAGTACAGTTTCTTCATTTACAGAATTGTTCATCAACACTTTATTTGCAATAACCTGAGCAGCATATAAAGAACCGGATTCTTTATTTTCAAATACAAGTACTTCCATGAACTCTTTAAGGGTTTTATTTTTTATCACCTCTTTGTTTACATACGACAAGTAAAAAGGCCATTACCCCTAATTAAAAATCAAGTTCTTTTACTCTATTTTTAAATAATTACTTAAGTTGAGCTTCGATGACTTATAATTATCCCATTTTAACTTCATTTATCCTTTCGGAAAACTAGACATATGCATTGGATAGACTGGGCAGTACTCTCACTTTTTTTATTGTATACGATTTGGGACGGAACCCGACGTGGTAAAGATGCTGAAAACATCGAAGGGTTTTTACTTGCCGGACGAAGTATGCCCTGGTGGGCAGCGGGGCTTTCGATCATGGCCACACAAGCTTCCGCCATAACTTTTATAGGAACTACCGGAATTGCCTATGTAGAAGACATGCGATTTGTACAGGTTTATTTGGCCATTCCTTTTGCAATGATCCTTATCTGTATTTTTTTGGTTCCTTTCTTCAGCAGGATGAAAGCCTTTACCGCTTATGAGGTTCTGGAAGAACGATTTGGTCTTAAAACCAGACTCACTACAAGCGGATTATTTTTGATTTCCCGTGGATTAGCGTTGGGAGCCGTAATAGCAGCTCCTAGTTATGTACTGGCCTTGCTTTTAGAACTTCCGCTGACCGCAACAATTCTTATTATCGGTTTGATCGCCACTCTTTACACAATGTATGGAGGAGTTGCCGGAGTGATTCAAACAGACGTAAAGCAAATGGCTGTGATGATGTTTGGTCTCGTCTTCTGCTTTTTTGTAGTGATGGTAAATCTTCCTGAAAATGTTGGTTTTGGTGATGCATTATATCTTGCCGGAAGCCTGGATAAACTAACTGCTCTGGATCTGAATTTTGATCTTAGCGAAAAGTACAATGTGTGGAGTGGTGTTTTTGCAGCTTTATTTCTGATGCTTTCTTATTTCGGAACGGATCAAACACAAGTTCAACGATATTTAACCACTTCGGATACTAAAGAAGCCAAAAAATCTCTGTTGCTTTCTGCCTATGCTAAAGTTCCGATGCAGTTCTTTATTCTTTTATTAGGTGTGATGCTGTATGTGTTCTTCATTTTTAATGATGCCCCAATCTCTTTCCGTTCCACCGATCCTGTTGCCCAAACTGAAGAGCAACTGAACAGAGAACAGATCATAGAACAACAATATTTAGAAGCTCGAGAAAACCGGCAGAGATTAGCAGTTGAAGCTGCTAAGAATCGAGACATGATTTCTCAGCAAGCATTTCTGGAAGCTGATGCTGATTTGAATACCGCCAGACAAGAAGAACTGGCTCTTCAAGCAGAAATCCGTCAGGCGGATGTGAATGATACTAATTACATCTTTCCTTATTTCATTTTGAAATATATTCCTATTGGTTTGGTAGGCTTGATCGTAGCCGGAATTTTCGCAGCAGCGATGAGCTCCATTGATTCAGAATTGAATGCTCTTACTACCGTTTCTATTGTAGATTGGTACAAGCGGCTCCGTCCTGATGATCCCGGGGAACTGCACTTCTTAAAATCCTCCCGATCGGTTACTGTTCTATGGGGAGTCATCGCCACAGGCTCAGCACTCGTTCTCGGTGAAACCCGTTCCATTATCGAGCTGATCAATCAGATAGGAAGCTATTTCTATGGTTCTATTTTAGGAGTTTTTATTCTCCTGCTTTGGGTAAAGAAAGCGAATGGAAACGGAGCATTGATTGGACTTCTTTCGGGAATGGCCTCTGTATTTACTTTTGATCGACTTTTCTACAATGCTACTACTGCTGACTATTCTTTCTTTTTCCCATGGACCCAAACTCCGGAAGGATATTCAAAAGCCATTGAGTTTTTGTGGTTGAATCCGCTGGGTGCTTTTGTTGTGGTTGTGGTTGGGATTGGAGTTAGTTTGGTTTGGCCACGGAAACACTAAACCACAAAATTTAAAAATTTATACCTTTAGTGTTTCTGTGATTTTGTGGCGGGATTTTCTTCTTCCTCACCAAACTTAGAACCCACCGGCGGGCGATATTGCTGAAATGGGATCTTTAACAAATTCCCAAGATTATCATTTTCTTTGGGATCCATATGAGTATCAATTCCATATTTCAGCTCAGTCATTTCATCAACCTGAGCGAAAGTGCCGAGCAGGCGATCCCAAATGGAGAAAATATTTCCGTAATTGGTATCTGTTAAAGGCTGCGTGTAGTGATGATGAACTTTATGCATCAACGGTGTAATGAAAATCCATGATAACGCCCGATCGATCTTTCTGGGCATATTGATGTTAGCATGTGTAAGATGTGCAAAAAGCGCCGAAATGCTTTGATACAAAAATATGATCCAGATCGGAGCACCGACCAAAATCACACCGATTATTGTAAATACCATTCTGAATACGGCTTCTCCGGGATGGTGACGTAAACCTGTAGTTACATCAACGGTAGTATCGCTGTGATGAACCAAATGAAATCTCCACATAAAAACCACTTTGTGCTCTATCCAGTGAATCAGATAGGCTCCGAAGAAATCTAATAACAAAACTCCGACTATAGCTTGAGCCCATAACGGCATTTCGATCCATTGAAGAACTCCAAATCCTTCTGCTGTAACCCAATCAGACGACCACACCAATAATCCCGCAAAGGCAAGCCCAATCGCCAGAAACAATCCATTCAGAAATAAATTTATTCCGGCATGACGAACTTTTTTATATCCGAATTCGAACAGTGGAAAAACTCCTTCAATGATCCAGAACAGAAAAATACCTCCAACCAATAATCCGGCCCTAAATTCAGTCGGGATATTCTCAAAAAATTCTACAAAAGATTCCATAAGTAACTTAACTTTTATATGAAGAACGGCACTTGAACAATAAAACTCAATAAGAACGAGCTGATTTTAAACGAGTTTTATAATAATAAAGCTAAAATCATTTAACTAAAATTGAGTTGGTACAAGTACTATAAAAACTTATGTTCGTATGGAAAAAATTTCTTAGATGCCAAAAAGAGACACATTAGCAAAGCTGATGCTATCACCATTCAAGGTGATGGTTATTTCTGTGACTATTTCTGTAGCATTCTACCTAATTGTAAGTATGCTAACCGGATCGAAATTAAATGCTTTCGGGCTTTCCTTATCTTCTATAATACCGGCTGTGATTTCTTACCCCATGTCCTATCTTTTGATTCAGTACTACAAAAAAATTGAGGTGCAAAGGAATGAATTGGAGAGATTAAATGAAATAAATAACCGCCTTATTTCGATTATAGCGCATGATATCAAAAGCCCGATTTCAGGTGTTTACGGAATTTTGGATCTGATCGAGTTAGAAACATTTTCTAAAGAAGAATTAAGCTACTATATCCATGACCTGTCCGGAACAGTAGATAACCTCCTTAATTTTTTGGACGATATTTTACAATGGTCAAAAGCACAGATCGAAAATAAAAGAATCGAACCTGAGCTTTTCAACTCTCAAAAAACATGGACTCAGGTTCTGGCTCTTTATCATCACAACATAGAGGCCAAGAATATAGATCTCGTTGCAAATAATTTAGAACAGCCAATTTATGCAGACCAGGGAAGTTATTCTTTTGTCACACGTAATATTCTTCATAACGCTATAAAGTTCACCCCAAAAAACGGATCCATTTTAATTGATCTGACAAAAAAAGGTGATCGCACCATTACAACGATTGAGGATAATGGAGTTGGAATAACTGAGGAAAA
The DNA here is from genome assembly GCA_965215865.1 of Balneola sp. Classification (GTDB taxonomy): domain Bacteria; phylum Bacteroidota; class Rhodothermia; order Balneolales; family Balneolaceae; genus Balneola. Next base: position 524,436 of record OZ244125.1, on the reverse strand, counting down.
GCTGAATAAGATCCTGTTTAGTAAAGAATGGGTAACCACCGTTGGCACTAATGATGAAAAAGGAACCGGGTTTGGTCTGAAGGCAGCAACCAAATACATCGAAATTATGAATGGGAAATTGCAAATAGAAAGCGTTCCCGGAAAAGGCACTAAAGTAATTATCGACCTTCCGGGCAGTGTGGCTGATTAGCTTCTAATCAGGTAGCTAATTAAAAAATGAACAGTTTATTCTGACGCCTCGTAGTTGGGATGTTTTCGAAAAGTTATAAATGCTACCATTTCTCAGCTATTAATTTTGAGGAAAAAACGCCACAAAATCTCAAAAACACAAAACGATAACTTTCATTTGAGTAATTCTCCCCTCGAGGGGAGACGATCAAATCGACAGTTCTCGATTTGATCTGAGGGGTGTTGTAAAGCTCTAAAACTTCTAAGCTTTACAACGCCCTCCGTCACGCTTTTCGCGTGACACCTCCTTCGAAGGAGGATTTCCAGTTAGTTTGATTCATTGAATTTGGTAATTGTTACTGAAATTTCAATTTCTTCATTGAGAAAAGAACTTTCATTACCAAATACTTCCAGGCTAGGTATAGACTCCAACTTGAAGGTTAATTTAGTTTCAATAAAGTCTAATTCTTCTTCAACTGATATTAGAGTTTGAGACGCAAAACCTCTTGTTACCTCATTCCCTTGCAAACCTAAAAGACCTCTAGTATCCCCCTTATATTGCCCATTAGAATTCATATCGTAGTCTCCCCAAAAAAGACCTTGGTGATTTAACATGATATTCGAATTCAAATTATGAACCATCCCTAAGGAATCACTCACTGTGATTACATATTGCAAAGGAATTCCAAAAACTAGAACTCCTTTTTCAGAATCAAATAACCCAATTTTTCCCTCTACAATTGACTCATAATTAAAGGTTGAATCTTCAAAAGAATATCTAATTAGAGCTTCTTTAAATTCATACCTCTGCCCAGAAAGTATGTCAGTGAGAATTATAAGAATGACAATAATTAATGAAAACTTTTTAAACATCAACTAACTTTCCAATCCTTAATACCATCCCTAATTATCTCACCAACTTTCTCAATTGGAATTCGAACCTGACTCATATCATCTCTGTATCGGATAGTTACCTTATTATCATCTTCTATCGTTTCAAAATCTACGGTGATACAGAACGGTGTTCCTGCTTCGTCTAATCTTCGGTATCGCTTTCCGATAGATCCTGATTCATCGTATTGAACAGAATAATCTTCACGGAGCTCTTTCTCAATTTTATGAGCTATTTCCTGTAATTCCGGCTTTTTGATCAATGGAAAAATACCAACTTGTACAGGAGCTAATCTCGGGTCCAGTTTCAGAACCGTTCTGGAATCACCATCTATTTCCTCTTCCCGATACGCATCACAAAGAACCATAAGCGTCAACCGATCAAGACCAACAGAAGTCTCGATAACATACGGCATATATCTTTTTTGATTCTTCTGATCGTAATATTCCAATTTCTTTCCGGAAAATTCCTGATGCTGTGTAAGATCGAAATCAGAGCGGTTATGAATTCCTTCCACTTCCTGCCAACCGATCGGATATTTATACTGAATGTCGGCAGCTGCTCTGGCGTAGTGCGCAAGCTTATCATTCGGATGCGGAGCTGTTCTTAAATTCTCTTCTCTGATTCCAATGCTTTTGTGCCAGGCTAATCTCTTTTCCAGCCATTCTTCATAAGCATCACCATCGGTACCCGGCTCTACAAAATACTGCATCTCCATTTGTTCGAATTCACGCATTCGAAAAACAAACTGTCGGGCTACCACTTCATTTCTGAATGCCTTTCCTGTTTGAGCAATTCCAAAAGGAACCTGCACTCTGGCTGTGTCTAGCACATTCTTATAATTCACAAAAATTCCCTGTGCAGTCTCAGGACGTAAATACACACCGTCTTCTTCTGTAGATGTAGAACCAAACTGGGTCTTGAACATCAAGTTAAACTGACGAACTTCGGTCCAGTCGAAAGCGCCGGAGTCCGGAGAACGAATTTCGTTTTCCATGATGATATCGTACAGATCTTCAGTCAAACTTTTGCGAGTTCCTGTGGTATCTAACTGCTCCTGAATTTTATCAGCCTCATCCTGCTTACCGTCTTTTTCCAGCTTTGCGATATACTGCTCGATCAGCATATCAGCGCGGTAGCGTTTTTTAGATTGCTTGTCATCGATCATCGGATCGTTAAAACCGCCTACGTGACCGCTGGCTTCCCACACTTTCGGATGCATGAAGATAGCCGCATCAACACCAACAATGTTATCATGTCGCTGCGTCATTTCTTTCCACCAGGTATTGCGGATATTGTTCTTCAGTTCCACACCTAATGGGCCGTAATCATATACAGCGCTGAGTCCGCCATAAATTTCTGAAGATTGAAAAATGAAACCACGTGCTTTTGCCAGTGAAACGATCTTGTCCAGGCTATCTAAGTTCGACATTGAGTTCTAACTCTGTTTTTGATTTTGAATAAGCTTTTAAGATAACGATTTACAATTACCATTATCGATATAATCATCCAATTAATTGCTTTTTTAGATGATTAATTAGGAATTAGGAATTAGGAATTAGGAATATCTATTTTGTATTCCTAATTCACATATTAACCTATTCCAAATTAGTTAAATGAAAGTTGGTATTCTAGGCGCTACAGGCGCAGTTGGACAAAAATTTATACGTTTACTTCGAGATCATCCCTGGTTTGAAATTGATGCTTTGGGTGCTTCAGAACGCTCCGCAGGTAAAAAATACAAAGACGCCGCTAATTGGATCGAAGATGTCAATCTTCCGTCCTCTATTGCAGAAATGACCGTGGCTAATTGTAAACCGGAGAAATTCGGAAACGTTGATTTTGTATTCTCCGGTCTGGATTCTTCCGTTGCCGGAGAGATTGAGGAAGCGTTTGCTAAAGCAGGAATTCCTGTGATCTCGAATGCCAAAAACTTCCGTATGGATAATACCGTTCCACTTTTGGTTCCGGAAGTAAATCCTGATCATATAGACCTCATCAAAACCCAGAAATTTACTACAGATGGCTCCGGCTGGATTGTTACCAATCCCAACTGTGTTGCAGTTCCACTTTCATTAGCATTGAAACCATTTCATGATGCCTTTGGAATTGATACCGTAATCTTAACCACAATGCAAGCCATTTCCGGAGCTGGTTACCCGGGTGTTGCTAGTTTAGATATTTTAGGCAATGTGGTTCCTTTTATTTCAGGAGAAGAGTCGAAGATCAAACCGGAAACTCAGAAGTTGTTATCTGAATTAACCGATGGGAAACTTTCTGAGCCACAAATTAACCTAAGTGCAACTGCAACTCGTGTTCCTGCCATCAACGGACACATGATCTCGGCAACAGTAAAATTTAAAAAGACTCCTTCATCCATCGATGAAGTAAAACAAGCAATTCAGAACTGGGAAAACCCGATTGCTGATCTGGACCTTCCTTCTTCACCCAAAGAAGTGATTAAACTGCACGAGGATGACCGATATCCACAACCCAGACTTCATGCTGATCAGGAAGGCGGAATGCAATTGCATATGGGAAGACTTCGGGAATCAGAAGTATTTGATATCAGTTTTATAGCCATGGCTCATAACACCATCAGAGGTGCTGCAGGTGGTGCAATCCTGAATGCGGAATTATTAAAAGTTAAAGGTTTTTTAGGGTAGCCTTTATTGATATCAAGTAGGGTTGCAAAATTTTGCGACCCTACTTGTAAAATTCCCCCTAAATAAAACCCACTTATTTTTTACATTCACTGCATGACTGAATCTATTGACGCTCTGCAATTAAATCTCGGGGAAGGCGGCTTAATGGTGATGAATGTATCACTTGCCGTAATCATGTTTGGTGTAGCTTTAGAGCTTACTATCCAAGACTTTAAAGACATCGCAAAAAATCCAAAATCTACCCTCATAGGTTCGTTTTCTCAGTTTTTGCTACTTCCATTTCTCACATTCGTTTTAGTTTGGGTTATGCAACCCGCTCCCAGTATTGCTTTAGGAATGTTTATGGTAGCCGCTTGTCCGGGAGGTAATATTTCTAACTTTTTTTCTTTGTTAGCAAAAGGAAACGCTGCCCTTTCTGTAAGTATGACAGCCATTGCCACATTACTTGCTATTGTAATGACACCTCTGAATTTTACTTTTTGGGCAAGTTTGTATTCTCCAACAAACGCGATCCTTCAGGAGATCAGCTTGGACCTTGGCAAAGTTTTTGAGATCATAGTTTTGATTCTTGGGATTCCACTTATTTTGGGGATGATCGTTCGTCATTTTAAATCAGCAATAGCTGAAAAGATCAGTCCTTGGATCAAAGGTTTCGGTGTGATTTTCTTTGCCGGATTTGTGATCGTTGCCTTTTGGACCAACTTTGACAATTTTATTGCATATGTACAGTTTGTTCTGCTTTTGGTATTTATCCATAATGCTGTAGCTTTAACTTCAGGATATGGACTTGCCAGAGCTTTTAATCTTCCTGAAGCTGACAGACGTTCGATTTCTATTGAAACAGGAATTCAAAACTCGGGATTGGGTTTACTTTTAATTTTCAACTTTTTTGACGGACTTGGAGGCATGGCTCTTATTACAGCCTGGTGGGGAATCTGGCATATACTTGCGGGAATGAGCTTAGGTTGGTACTGGTCGGTCGGAAAAAAATCAATTCAACGCGTGATTACTAATGCGTAAAAACTTTCTTTGGTACAATTTTATTCGTCTTGGTGTAGTACGAACAGGACTAAAGTTTTTCTATAAACGGATCCGAATTATAGACAAACATAAGATCCCAAAAGGTAAGCCTATTTTGTTAGTGCCAAACCATCAGAATTCTTTTATGGATGCATTGTTGGTAACTACACATTTCTATAAAACCACCTCATTTCTGACCCGAGCTCAGGCATTCGAATCTAAATTTATGGATTGGTTTCTTCGGTCTCTGAATTTACTGCCCGTTTACAGAGTTCGAGACGGTATTAGCAATATCCAAAAGAACAATGAGATTTTTGAGACCTGTATCAGGTTTTTAAGCAACAACGAAGCTGTTTTGGTATTTGCTGAGGCAAACCATGATCTGAAACGCCGGCTTCGTCCTTTCAGCAAAGGGTTCACACGCATAGCTTTTGACGCTGAAATTATAAATGACTGGAATCTGGATCTGTATGTTCAGCCTGTTGGTGTCAATTACAGCGATCACCAAAATTCCAGGAATGAAGTACGTGTGGTTTTCGGAGATCCCATCAAAGTTTCGGACTATAGAAAAGAATATGAAGAAAGTGAGCGGAGTGCTGCAAACAGTTTAAAAAATCAAACTTCAGATAATCTGAAACCGTTGATTATGCATGTTCCTAAACTGGATCAGTATCCTCTTATAAAGATCGCGCTGGATGAAATGGAACCCGACAGAGCAAAACTTTCGAATAATGAGTACATGAATACTTTGGTTCAGAATGCGGAAGAGCTGCAAACACCTGAATTGATATCAGATGCAGAGCGAGTATTGGAAGTAGCCGAGAAAAATAAGCTGAGCGTCAGAGCTTTATCTGAAGTAAAACTACCCATCATCAAAAGAATTCTTCTGGCACCGATTTACCTGCTTGTATGGCTGAATGGAATTATCCCGTACCAACCTGCTCGATACATCATCAAAAACAAGATCCAAGACAAAGCTTTCGATGTTTCCATCAAATTCGTTCTGGGCCTTTTTCTCTTCCCCCTTTTCTATCTATTGGTGACTTGTATTCTTTTAATTGCCGGAGTACCTGCAATCTGGGCATGGGGATATTTTCTGGTAAGTTTATTTACTTCTACAATGTTTAAAAGAGCGAACGAGCTGGTCCGAAATCTAAAGGAGAAAAAGAAAATTCAGCGATTCAAATTATCCAATCCTGATATTTTTAATGACCTAAAAGCTAAATTAGCAAGAATTGCTGAGTTCAGAAAAGTTGTTATTAAAGGTGAATGAAGTAATAATTCTCTTTGTTAATTAAAAAACTAAATTAACTGACATGAAGAATCTATTAACATTTTTAGCACTTGCACTAATTTTAAACTGCACCAAAACAGAGAGAATTGAGGTAGTTAAAGAATTTGACGGACCTCAGATTCAAAAAGCTGTAGCTGTAATCCATTCTGTAGGTGATAGCGATATTTCAGGAACTGTCAATTTTGGCAAGACTGATAACGGAACTAAGATCACTGCTCAGATAACCGGTCTTTCCAAAGGTGAACATGGATTTCACATCCACCAATATGGTGATTGCTCCGCTTCGGACGCCACTTCAGCAGGCGGACACTTTGATCCTGACGAAATGCAACACAATTCAAGAGATGCGGAAAAACGTCATGTCGGAGATATGGGAAATTTGGTAAGTGAAGGGGAGCAATTTACAACCACACTTAGCTACATAGATAATCATATCTTTTTGGAAGAAATCATCGGTCGCGGAATTATCATACATGCCGGAGAAGATGATTTGACTTCTCAACCATCCGGAGATGCCGGTGCACGAATTGCATGTGGTGTTATCGGGATAGCCCAAAACTAATTTGAAACCTTTCTATTGAATCTTCGTTTTTATAATCTATATTTAGACAATTATCTAATTATCTAAGTGAATAAACTATTTAAAGCATTAAACGATTCCACTCGTAGACAGATCCTGGATCTTTTGAAGGAAAAAGATTTATCAGCAGGAGAAATAGCCGAAGCATTTGAAATTTCAAAGCCAAGCATTTCTCATCATTTGGACCTTTTGAAAAATGCAGGCTTGGTGAGCTCAGAACGGGATGGACAATTTATAGTTTATTCATTGGATACAACTGCTCTGGAAGAAGCCACACAATGGCTTTTTAAGTTAATGAACTCAAATTAATGCCATGAATATCAAAAACACACTAAAGAAAGAATGGTATATGATAATTTTGCTCTTAGCACCATTTATAGCTTCTTTTATACTTTGGGAGAACATGCCTGATATAGTACCAGTACATTTTAATGCTGCAGGTGAAGCTGACGATTTTGGCCCCAAATGGATAAATGCATTTTTATTACCGGGAATTGCATTTGCAACCTACCTTTTCTTATTGATCATTCCTGCCATCGATCCTAAAAAAAGAATTAAAAACACCCAAAAGCCTATTGCTGCTATTCGAATAGTAATTTCTCTTTTTCTTATTGGAGTGTATGTAATGGTAATGATGAAAACTTTTGATATAGAAGCTGATATTGGTCAGTTTATTCTTGTGAGTGTAGGAGTTTTGATTGCAATTACGGGAAATTACATGAACTCTATCAAGCCAAACTACTTTATCGGTTTAAGAACTCCTTGGACTTTAGAAGACCCGGAAGTCTGGAAAAAAACTCATCGTTTTGCAAGCAGGCTTTGGATCATTGGCGGTTTGTTTATGGCGATAACCGCATTTATTCCAACTCTCAAAGGTTCATTATATGTTATTGTTGGCTCAGTAATTTTGCTTGCCATTATTCCCCTCATCTATTCTTATCAAATCTTTAATAAGATTAAAAATTCTAATTAGGAGCCATTATGAAATCTTTCTCTGCTTTTTTACTCTTTCTATTAATGTACTCTACACAAACTTTTGCTCAGAATTCTCTTCAGGGAATTTGGGAAGGCGGTATAACTGTTCCCGGAGGTGAATTAAAGATCATTTTCAAAATTGATAAAACTTCTGAGGGTTACTCGGGAACATTAGATATACCCCAACAAGGAGCTATAGGTTTAAATTTAGATCCTGTTTCACAAACCGGAGACTCTGTTTCCCTGACTTTCAATGCGGGACAAATTACGGGTATTTTTTCAGGGAGTTTTGACTCAGAAAAGAAGATATCAGGAAGTTATTCTCAAGGCGGTCCTACCACTCCTTTTTCTGTAGAAAGAACTTCATTGACAACTACAACATCAAAACCTGAAAATGAAACAGATCTGAACATTTCTAATGGCGAAATACAAATTGGTGGAACACTCACACTACCTACAGGCAATATTAAAGCGCCTCTTGTGATAATGAGCTCTGGTAGCGGTGCACAAAATCGTGATTCAGAGGTTTTTGGCTTCAAGATATTCTCTGATATGGCACAACGTATGGCAGAAGAAGGGATTCCAAGTTTCAGATACGACGACAGGGGAGTTGGTGAGTCTACAGGAAATTTTGGAAACACCACACTAGAGGATCTAGCTTCAGATGTGGAAGCTATTATGTCATATTTTCAAAACGATGCAGAAAACAAATTCCGACGCTTTGCGCTACTTGGGCATAGTCAGGGCGGCGTTGTAGCCGGGAAAGTGGCTGCCGAAAATGTAGCAGTCGATCAACTTATACTTATGGGATCTACAGCTCCTCCTTTAAGTGAAATACTTCGTTATCAGGTTGAGTTTGCATATGCAACTTCTCCTGTTGAGAAAAGCCTTGTTGAAAAAGAGATCGATGCAAGAGAAAACCTGATGAAAGCCATTGCCTTCAAAAAAGATATTGAAGCAGCTAAAGTTGGTTACAATCAGGCTTATTCTGAATTATTAAATGCATTACCTGACGCTCAAAAAAATTCTATCCCTGATATCGATGCGATGGTCAACAATCAGACTGAACAATTGGCTCAAATTTACAGCTCTCCTCAGGTGAGATCATTACTTTTTTATGTACCTACTGATGATCTTGAGAAAATTAACATACCAACTTTAGTATTATTTGGAGGGAAAGATACCCAGGTCACCATTACTCAAAATCAGTCAAGAACCAGAAAAGCTCTTGAAATTTCAGGAACTGAATTCGAAATTAAGATCTTTGATGATGCCAATCATCTATTTCAAAAAGCAAATACCGGTTTGGCAAACGAATACCCTCAACTGGACAAAAAATTTGTTAATGGCTTTCTTGATTACATTTTTGATTGGATGACTACCAACTAATTATTATGCGATTCTAATCCAAAAAGGGGTCAGGAAACGACTTTTCACAATTTCATGCTTAGATTTCTTCCTATATTTAGTTAAAATTCATTGTTATAGAGAGAATTTTTCTTTCATTGGAAATCATTATTAAGCATCAACACTTATGAATATTCGCTACACCCTAGCTACACTACTTCTAATTTTTATTTCTGCCCCTGCTTTCGCACAGCTTTCTATTAATGAGATCATGGCTTCAAACTCCACAATTATAGCTGATAATGAAGGAGAGTTCGATGATTGGATTGAAATTTATAATGCCGGAAATGTTTCTATTAACCTTGCAGGATTATATTTATCAGATGATCCGGATGACCTTACAAAATGGCAGATTCCAAGCACATCCAGTGCACAGACTACTATAAATGCGAACGGTTATTTGATCATTTGGCTGGACAATGATTCTGAGCAGGGAGCTCATCACGTTGAATTTAAGTTAAGTGCCGGCGGGGAGCACATCGCACTTGTTGATACAGATGGAACTACCGTTTTGGACTCTCTCTCTTTCGGTGAACAAACCACTGATATTTCTTTGGGACGTAAAACGGATGGTATTGGCTCTTTTGCGTTCTTAAACCCGACTCCAAATGCTATGAATGATGGCAGCGAAGTAGCTGAAGTTTCTGATGCTCCCTCCTTTTCTCTGGAAACCGGATTCTATTCAGGAACTATAACTGTTGGGCTTTCAGCTTCGGGTAATTCTGAGATCAGATATGAGACTGGAGGTTCAGTCCCTACTCCAAATTCGCCTCTTTATTCATCGCCTATTTCTTTGGATACTTCTACTGTGATTCGTGCTATCGCAATTGAATCCGGAAAACAAGCGAGTGAAACCATTACAAATACGTACTTATTTGAAGAGCAACACACTATACCGGTTGTTTCTTTTGTGATGGAACCAGATTCGCTGTTCGATTATGATAAAGGAATGTATGTGATTGGTGATTCTTCTGAAACCAATGGTCAGTATCCTTTCTTTGGAGCTAATTTTTGGGAAGATTTTCAATATCCACTCCATATCGAATACATGAACGAGTTTGGAAATCCGGAATTCGAATTTATGGCAGAAGCAGAGATCGGTGGAAATTTCAGTCGTGGATTTCCAAAGAAATCTTTCATTATTAATAACAATGACCGGTTTGGTCTAGACCGACTGAATTATCCTCTTTTCCCGGAAAACGATTATCAGGAATACGATGGCTTCTCTTTAAGAGCCGGTGCTGAAGAACGTTCTAGATTATTAAATGAACTTATGAGAACCATAAATATCCAATGGGATCATAAAAATGCAATGCAGTCATATAAACCTGCCGTTCTTTACATAAACGGACAGTATTGGGGAATTTATAATATCTACGAAAGAAAGAATGATGATTTTGTGGAATCTCGATATGGTTTTAATGACATCGATATGATCAAAGATTATGATGAAGTAACCGACGGTGATGCTATCGCTTACAATGAACTTCTTAATAATTTTAATGACGAAACTCTGACCGGAGATGCTTTCTTCAATTATGCTGAATCTGTGATAGACTTTGACAGTTTTACAGATCACTGGGTTTATCAGCTTTATACTTCTCATGGTGATCCCAATAATGTTCGCTATTGGAGACCCCGTCAACAGGGTGGAAAATGGCACTACATTTCATATGATTTTGATTGGTGGGAGAATTTAGGCGACGAGCCAAATGAGTTTGTTAGCTCACTGAGAGATTTTATGAGCGGAAGTACAGGAGGTTATAAAATATTGGGCAGAATGTTGGAAAATGATCGATATAAAGAGATTTTTTTAAATCGTCTGGCAGATCTTCTGAACACCTCTTTTCAGCCTGAATACATGATGGGCTTGATCGACTCTATTGATACTGCAATTAATCCGGAAATATCACGGGATATTGCTCGCTGGACAGATGGCTGGTACGATATTGGAGGACCAACAAATTATGATATGGAATACATTAAAACCGTCACAGAGTGGTATGTAGAAGATATTCCTGATTTCATCTACTCAGAAATAGCAGACACACTTGGAAACGATACAACCAGTGTTACTTTGCTTTCATCTGCAAACGGAACCGTACAAATTAATTCTATCAATCCTGACATTTCATCTTCAAACTGGAGTGGAATATATTTTCAGGGAACAGATGCAACACTCCAAGCCAAACCACAGCTCGGTTACCAGATTTCTGCCTGGGTTGTAAACGGTCAATCTCAACCTGCATCTCAGACTTTAACGATTCCATTATCAGATAGTCCGGTAACAGTAGAGGCTCAATTCTCAGAGATCACTGACGTCTTGGTTATTAACGAGATCAATTATAATTCTTCTGATGAATTCGGAACCGGAGATTGGGTTGAGATCTTTAACACTATGGATTCTGATATAGATATATCAGGCTGGGTATTCAAAGACGATGTAGATTCTAACGCATATGTTATACCGGACAATACCATCCTGAAAGCTCAGGGCTACATTGTAATTGCAGATGATACTACCAAGCTCAAATCCGTAAATTCTGATGCCAGAAACTATATCGGGGATTTTTCATTTAACCTTTCAGGTTCCGGAGAAGAACTAAGACTTTTCAATGCTCTGGGTGGACTTGTAGATGTTCTTACCTATTCAGATGATGCTCCATGGCCAATCGAAGCTGATGGTGATGGTTCTACATTAGAACTAGTTGATGCAAGTTCTGATAACACATTAGCAGAAAGCTGGATGGCTTCGTCAAGATTGGGTGGAACTCCGGGTTGGGCAAACGGAACTGTTCCTGTTTCAATTGAAAATGAAGGAAAAGACACTCCTGATAGTTTTGTACTCAAGCAAAATTATCCAAATCCTTTTAACCCATCTACAAATATCTCCTTTGTGCTTCCGCAAAGCGCGAAAGTTCAACTTACCGTGTACAATATGCTCGGACAGAAAGTTGAAACTTTGGTTGATGGTAACTTAACATCCGGAAGTCACACCGTAAGATTTGATGCAAGCAATCTTTCCAGTGGTATTTATATCTACCAGTTAAGAACGCCGACTACTTCTTTAACTCAGAGAATGGTATTGGTTAAGTAACAAAAATCTCTCCACGAGGGGCGATGAAAGTTCAAACAGGTTCTTTCAACTTTCTGTGGGGTGTCCGCTTGATTACAAGCACTTGACACCCTCCGCTTTTTCGACAAGTCGAAAATCGCACCTCCCTCAAGGGAGGAACTTCTTTAAGAGCTTTTTAGCTGGTAACTTAAAAGTAGAACCTTTGATCAATAAAGTTTCACCTACTGGTTAACCAAGCTGTAGATTTATATCCGTGATGAATCCTTCTTATTCAAGTTGAATATATCTAACAACTGCGTTAGAGATTCAATTTTCCAAGCATCAGAAACCACATTCAAATTAGCAACACAAGCTTCAATCTTTTCCTTAGTAACTGAACCACCTAAAGTTTTCGATACTTGACTTTTAAAATCATTAAGATTTTCAACAGGACTTGGCCAATCATTTATAGCAGCTAACAAGATTTCGATAGCTGTTTCGGTATTTTTATCAGTAACGACACTTCTACCCGAGTCTTTCAAAAATTCGATTGAAATAGTCATAATCCCTCTTCTCATTATTGATTCGATTTATCATACTTATTTTTAGCACCAAAAGCCTACCGAATATTTTTAATTTTTCATTCTATAATTTTTAATCCCACGCATAGCGTGGCCTGCCAAAGCGACAGTTTGTCTTAAACCCATCTAAGTTGGCATTGTGCTTGCTCTATTCTCCTTGAAATTAATTAAATGAGGTGAGCATCATGGGAGATTTTACAGAATTCGGTATTGAGGTGGAAAAACATCTTTCCAAACTCGGAAAAGACATCCAACAGTTTGTGGAAAAAGTAGTTCCGCTGACCAATGAAGATAAAGACTTTGCTCCTGATTGTGACATCGTTGAAAGTGATGATGAATTCAAGATTCTGATTGATCTTCCGGGGCTTTCAAAAAAAGAGATCGGAATTTCCCTAAAAGACAACGTACTCACTATAAAAGGTGAGCGCGAAGTTACATTATCAGAAGGAGAAGAATTTAAACGACAGGAAAGAACTCGTGGTGCTTTTGCTCGTTCTTTTGCTTTACCTGAAAATGTAAACAAAGCAGAAGTAAACGCCAGTTTCAGAAACGGAGTATTGACAGTGAGTATGCCGAAATCAGAAAATTTGAAGGATACTCAATCAATCCCGGTAAAGTGACATTGTAAATGTCACTAAATCAAAAATTTGCTACAACGCAGAGCATTGGAGCAAGACATAAATATTGAATTTTCTCGTTCCGCACGCTCAGCGTCGGAACGAATAACTAGTTTAAACAAGAACAACAAATAACTTTTGTGCTTTCGAGTTTTCGTGGCACATAAAAAAAATAGATTTTAGACCAATGGGAAAAATCATAGGAATTGACTTAGGAACTACCAACTCATGCGTTTCCGTAATGGAAGGAAACGAGCCGGTTGTAATTCAGAATGCTGAAGGTGGACGTACAACTCCATCTGTTGTAGCATTTTCAAAAGATGGCGAACGTTTGGTAGGTGCTCCTGCAAAACGTCAGGCTATCACTAACCCGGATAAAACAGTTGCTTCTGTTAAGCGATTCATGGGTCGTATGTTCGACGAAGTAAAAGATGAATCAAAACAGGTTGCATACAAAGTTGTTAAAGGCGATGACGGTACAGCTCGTGTTGAGATCGACGACCGTAAATATGCTCCACAAGAAATTTCTGCAATGGTACTGCAAAAAATGAAGCAGACTGCAGAAGAGTATATCGGTGAAAAAGTAACGGAAGCTGTTATTACAGTTCCTGCTTATTTTAACGATGCTCAACGTAAAGCAACTCAGGAAGCCGGAAAAATCGCCGGACTTGAAGTTAAAAGAATTATAAACGAGCCAACTGCAGCTGCACTTGCTTACGGCCTTGATAAAAAAGAAACTGATCAAACTATCGTAGTGTATGACCTTGGTGGTGGTACATTTGATGTTTCTATCCTTGATCTTGGTGATGGTGTATTTGAAGTAAAATCAACCAATGGTGACACGCATCTTGGTGGTGACGATTTTGATGCTCGTATCATTGATTTCTTAGCAGATGAATTCAAGAAAGATGAAGGAATTGACCTTCGCAAAGATCCAATGGCAATGCAACGTCTTAAAGATGCTGCTGAGAAAGCTAAGATTGAACTTTCAAGTTCAGCTAAAACAAATGTGAACTTACCATTTGTTACTGCAACCAACGACGGACCAAAGCATTTAAATGTTGACTTAAGCCGAGCTAAATTTGAGCAATTAGTTGACGATCTTGTAAAACGCTCTATCACCCCATGCGAGAAAGCGCTTAAAGATGCGGGAATGAGCAAGAGCGATATCGATCAGGTAATTCTGGTTGGTGGTTCAACTCGTATTCCAAGAATTCAGGAAGCTGTTAAAGAGTTCTTTGGTAAAGATCCAAGTAAAGGTGTAAATCCTGATGAAGTTGTTGCCGTTGGTGCAGCCATTCAGGGTGGTGTTCTTTCAGGAGATGTTGAAGATGTAGTTCTTCTGGATGTTACTCCACTAACACTTGGTATTGAAACTCTTGGTGGCGTTATGACTCCGCTTATCGAAGCAAACAGTACGATCCCAACTAGTAAATCACAGGTATTCTCTACTGCTGCAGACAACCAAAGCAGTGTGGAAATACATGTATTACAAGGTGAACGTGCTCAAGCTGGAAATAACAGAACCTTAGGACGTTTCCACTTAGACGGAATTCCTCCTGCTCCTCGTGGAATGCCACAAATTGAAGTTACTTTCGATCTTGATGCAAACGGTGTGATCAACATCAAAGCAAAAGACAAAGGAACAGGAAAAGAGCAAACAATCAGAATCGAATCTTCTTCAGGGTTATCTGATGAGGAAATCGAAAAGATGAAAAATGCTGCTAAAGAGCATGAAGAAGAAGACAAGCAAATTCGTGAGAAAGTAGAGAAAATGAATCAGGCTGATGGTCTGATCTTCTCAACCAAAAAGCAACTTGATGAGTACGGTGATAAGATCTCTGAAGACAACAAGACAGCAATCGAAGACGCTATTGCTAAGTTGGAAGAAGCTCATAAAGCCGAAGACCTAGAAGCAATTGATACCGGAATCGAAGCGGTAAATGCTGCCTGGACCGGTGCTTCTGAGGAAATCTACGCTGCATCTCAAGCTGAAGCAGCCGGTGCTGAAGGCGCTGGTGAACAAGCATCTGCCGATGGTGAATCAGCTGAAAGCGAAGAAGCTGTTGACGCTGATTACGAAGTTGTAGACGAAGAAGACGAAAAGAAATAATAGTATTTAGACATTAGATATAAGATGTTAGACATCTTTATCTAATTCAATACTAGATATTTAAAAATTTGCTCCGATGCGAAAGTGTCGGAGCTTTTTTATGTCTCCCAGTTTTTCAAGAATAGAATTTGAAACAAATCATCCTATAAACGCCTTTCATTAAATGAATAGCGAATTATAACTTAATACAAGAGACAATGAGCAAGCCACAAGACAGAACAATTTATAAAAATGAAGATGGAAAGTGGGTAAACGAAAAGCATGAAGCCGGTAAAGCGAGCACCTTGCATGACACTCAGGAAGAGGCTTATGAAGCTGCCAAAGAAATGTTACACAATCAAGGCGGTGGAGAGATCAGTATTAAAGGTCTTAACGGGCAAATAAGGGAAAAAAACACCATTGCTCCCGGTAATGATCCTGTAAATGTTCCCGGCTGATTTAAAGTCTATCACATTTTAAAGCTCTGATACGAAAGTGTCAGAGTTTTTTTTATTTGGCGTCATATACACCACCGTAGGGACGCAAAATTTTGCGTCCCTACTTTTATATCTGTCGTTCAGACCCTCCCCACTCCTATCGGAGCACCCCTCCCTAAGATTAGGGAGGGGACGGGGGTGGGTTAAAAATTTGAGCTACTAATTCTTTTTTAGCGAATAAATATTTTTATTTTGAGCTATGCCTGACAAACTATTTAATTCTTTCACTGAAAAGATCCCCCCTCTCAGATACGATATTCAACGAATTCCTATTCAGGATAACGGAAGATCGTTTATCTATTTTTATGATCAGTTAGGCTATTCCACTCCTGATTTTGCTTTGCCTACTGATGCCGAGCCCATTCTTTCTTTGATGGATGGAACACGTTCAGTTAACGACATTATTAAATTCAGCTCTGATGAAGTTACCAAAGAACAAATTTTGGGTTATGCCCGGTTTTTGGATGAAAATGGATTACTGGATTCCGAATATTTTACTGAACATGCAGAACTTATAGAAAGTGAATATGAAAGAGCTGAAGTTCATCGATCCGTTACCGTCGGAACTTCTTATCCTGCCGATCCAGAAGAGCTCACTGAATTTCTAAATGATGCTTTTGAAAATCATGACCATTCAGATTCGTTCGATACCGCTAAAGCACTTTATGCTCCGCATATAGATCCACGTTTTGGAATGGCAGCCTACGTTAAATCTTTCTCCGCAATCAGAAATCTAAAGCCTAAGCGGATATTTATTCTGGCTACTTCTCATTATTCAGGATTGTATAACAATGAATACTCCAATAAGCCTTTCATTATTTCAAACAAAGACTTTGACTTACCAAATGGCTTGGTAAAAGCAGACAAAAAAACGATCTCCCTCATAAAGGAACAAACCTCCCATGACGAAATATTCGGAACTTCATTTTCTGATCGGGCCCACAGAATCGAACACAGCATTGAACTACCTCTGTTATTTCTGAATCATATTTGGCACCATGATTTTGAGATTATTCCTATTCTCGTTGGTAATTTTGATCAACTATATTATGCCAAAAATGGGTTTCTAGCTCATCAGATAGAAGCCTTTACTTATTTATTGAATCAGCAATTCAATGATGCGGATACTTTTTTTCTTATAAGCGGAGATCTGGCTCACTTTGGGAAGAAATTCGGTGACCAACAACCCGCATCTGAACTATTCGATAAAGTAAAAGCCTTTGATGAAGCCTTTCTGGAAGTTAGTGCAAATAACGATCCTAAAACTATGCTGGAGATCATGAGTTCTGATTATGATCCTTACCGAATTTGTGGATTTCCTCCTCTTTATGCTTTTCTGAATGCATTTCCCAAGTTAGATGGAAAAGTGCTTTCCAGAGATCTTTGGGATGAAACTGAACGGGAAAGTGCCGTTAGTTTTGGAAGTATTTTGTTCAATTAAGCATTCAATAACCAATTAACAATGATTTTTACATTGTTAATTGCCTAATTCTTAATTGCTCGATTTTTACCTACTTTCTTCAAACTAAATAATCAGGGTATTTATGAAAGTTGAGTTTCCACATCCATTGGCCATTCTGTTGATCTTCATCGCACTGGCAGCTGTTCTTACTCACATTATTCCAGCAGGACAATATGATAGAGTTACAGATGAAACTACAGGTCGTGAAGTTGTTGTGGCAAATAGTTATCAGGAGATCGATTCTAATCCGGTAGGGATATTCGAAACTATACTAAAAGTTCCTGAAGGACTTATTTTTGGTGCAGATATTGTTGTTTTAATTCTGATCATTGGTGGCGCTTTCGTAGTTGTTGATAAAACCGGTGCTTTCACAGATGGCATAAATGCATTGGTGACTAAGTTCGAACATACACAAGACAGGGTAATCATTGTTGTTGGAATTACTTTTGCTACAGTGGGATTGCTCAATAACACCTTCGAGGAAATAATAGCCATGGTTCCCTTTCTGATAGTGATGGGAAAGAGAATTGGATATACCAAAACAGGAGTACTTGCCATAAGTGCCGGTTCTGCGATCATTGGTGCAGCATTTAGTCCAATGAATCCATTCGCAGTTCTTTTGGCTCAAAAAATTGCAGAAGTACAACCATTTTCCGGTACCCTGTTCAGAATGATCGTGTTTGCAATCGTACTTAGTTTCTGGATCTATTGGGTGATCAAAAAAGGAAAATCTGATGAAATAATAGAAATTCAAACTCCTGAAAAAGATTTCAAACTTCCTTTACGCTCTACTTTTATTCTGATTTTAGTAGCAGTCACTTTTGCTACTATGGTATATGGAATTCTGGCCTGGGATTGGGATTACAACCAAATGTCAGCTTTGTTTTTTGTGATGGGTATTGTTTGCGGAATTATTGGCAAACTTGGCATGAACGGAACTTCAAGAGCGTACGCAACCGGATTTCAGGAACTTGCCTTTGCCGCAGTTGTTGTTGGATTGGCACGAAGTATATTTCTAGTTCTTGACGAAGGCAGAATCATTGACTCCATTGTATACGGACTTTTTAATCCTTTGAAAGATCTGCCTCTTGCAATATCAGCGGTTGGAATGACTGTCTCTCAAGCTTTACTACATATACCGGTTGCAAGTAATTCAGGTCAGGCTGTATTAACGATGCCTCTGTTAACACCGCTATCTGATTTAATTGGTATGTCTCGTCAGGTAATGATTCTGTGTTATCAGTATGGAGCTGCAATGATGGATATGATATCCCCAACAAACGGAGCATTGCTAGCTATGATAACTGCTGCGGGTGTGAGCTTTAAAGAATGGTTCTCATTTTGTATCAAACCTTTTCTAATCATTATGGGAATGTCCTTGGTCGCTATATTCGTTGCAATTTTTATTGGTTTATAGAATATGAGTGAAACTCTTCGATCTGTTTTAATTAGAAGAAGAAAGTCTGAGATGGTAGAGTTTATGGAAAGTCATCCGGAATCTTTTGATCAAGCATTGAAATTGGCTCTCAAAAATGAAGAGAATTTATCGTGGAGAGCAGCATGGCTTGTTGCCGGAATCATGAAAGAAAATGATCAAAGAGTTAAACCTTTTATCCAAAAAATAATAGATGTACTTCCGTATCGGGACGATGGACACCAAAGAGAGCTTTTGAAAATTCTGTTGAAAATGGAGTTAGATGAAGACTTCGAGAGTTTGCTATTTGATATTTCAGTAACTCTGTGGGAACAAGTGCGGAAACAATCTTCTGTTCGATATTATGCTTTTCAAGGCATGATGAAGGTAGTAGAAAAATATCCCGAATTGAAGAATGAGATTTTATCACTAGCTCAACCTCATTTCGTAAATACACTTTCGCCTGGTATCAGAAAAGGAGTTTATAAAAGTATTAATGAGCTTAAATCTTAGAGCTTACGTTAATACCAATAACATAGTGTACAGTGTTAAGGTGTTATAGGAGCAAAGCCAAGCCTGCACCCTATAACACCTTAACACTATCGCACCTTCTTCACTACCGCACCTTCAGCTCCCTTTAATCTCCATCTTCTCAGCAAAATAATTACAGAAATCCATCATATCTCCTGAAATGCGTTCGTCATTGGTAGCACGTTTTAATGTATCGGCCATTGTTACCAGCGTTTGATGGAAAAAGATCTTCATTTCATCTACGGTCATGTCTTTCGTCCACAGATCCAGCTTTAAAGTATCTTTAGCTTCAGAATCCCAAAGCGAAAGTAGCATCGCTCTGCATTTTGCTTCACCCATTCCATCCATATCATCTGCATTCCAAATGATGTTCTCGGGTACATTATCCTGATCAAGTTCTACTGAAATATTAATGTCTTTCTTCGGCATAAAAAGTGGTTTTGATGTTTCCTTAAAGATAAGGGGAATTCACAAGAGTTCGAGAAATTTTAGAAAAACTGAAAAAATAATTTTAAGAAACCAATTGGTTGCGTATATTTATGCAACCAATTGATTGCATAATCAACCGACTTTTATGAAACGAGATATTTTTCAAGCCATTGCGGATCCGACCAGAAGAGCAATACTGGTTTTAATTGCTACACAAGCATTAACTCCGAATGCACTTGCTGATCAGTTTGATATTACACGACAGGCTGTATCAAAACATATAAAGATCCTGAATGAATGTGAATTGCTGAAACAAGAGAAAGTGGGCAGAGAAATTTACTACGAACTTAAAATCGATAAAATGAAAGAAGTTGATCAATGGCTGGAGCAATTCCGAAAGATCTGGGGAAACAGATTCGACCAACTTGATGACTTATTAACTAAACTAAAATCAGAAAACAATGAAAGCTAATCTTCAATTCGACTTCCTTGCAGACAAGGAAAACAACACGCTTACTATAAAACGGGAATTTGCTGCTAAACGACAATTAGTTTGGGACTGCTATACCAAAGCCGAACTTCTGAATCAGTGGTTTGCCCCGAAGCCTTTCACAACTAAAACCAAATCAATGGATTTTAGGGAGGGTGGTCATTGGCATTATGCCATGGTGGAACCAAACGGAACGGAATATTGGGGTTACACTGAATATCATGGCATAAACCCAATCGATGACTATCGAACTGTGGATGCTTTTTCTGATAGTGAAGGAAACATTAATCACGATCTACCAAAAGCGAAATGGCACGTTCAATTTTCAGAATCGAATGATCATGCTGTAGTAACAACTGTAGTTAATTATGAATCTCTAGAAGATCTGGAAACCGTCATAAATATGGGCATGGAAGAAGGTATGACTTCAACCCTTGAAAGGTTAGATGAACTGCTTGAGGCTTTAACTAACTAATTAGAGTAATCAAATCACTGGGGATAAAGTTTTCAACTAGTATTCCACTTTGCAGTGCTCCCTCAGCATATTCAATATATGAGAACAGTCTTCCCATCGTTCCGCACGCTCTGCGTCGGAACGTATAGTTGGTGCATTTTGAGTATAAACTGCAAGCCTTTTGTAACTTAGCTATTCCGTTTTTAATGAATTCACCGGATTAGCCATAGATGCTTTAATAGAATGATAACTCACGGTTAGCATGGTAACTAATAAGCATGCAAAAACTCCTGTTGCATAAATCCACCAATAAATTTGAATCCGATATTCATAATCCTGCAGCCAGATATTCATCACATAAGAAGCAATTGGAATAGAAACCAAGCAGGCTAGTGTAATTAAAATTCCGAAATCTCTTGTAAGAAGGGTCCAGAGATTTGTTACCGAAGCGCCGAGTACTTTTCGAATTCCAATTTCTTTCACTCTTTGCGTAACCATAAATGCTGACAAACCAAACAGCCCAAGACAACTGATCAAAATGGCTAAACCACTGAATAATGTTGCTAGTGTTCCGGTCTGCTCTTCAGCTTTAAATTTGGTAAGATATTGATCGTCAGCGAAGGCATATTCAAATGGATGTTCGGGAACAACTTCTTCAAAAATTTCTTCTATTTCTGATAATACTATTCCAAGCGAAACGTCAGGATTTGCTCGCAGAAACATATACCTCATTGGGTCGGTAGTGGTAAATAGCATTAATGGCATAGGTTCTTCAAATGGAGAGCCTTTGATCATATCTTTAACAACTCCAATAATAGTAAATGTGGTATGACCGTTTCTTTCACTATTCGAGCTCAGTTGCTTTCCAAGTGGGTTTTCTAATCCCATAGCTCGAATGGCTGATTCACTTAGAATAATATTCGCAGATTCATCTTCTAAATCACTCGAAAAATCTCTACCTGCTATTAACTCAAATTTAGTAACCTCCCCATATTTCGGGCTAACGTAAATCGTATTAAATGTTACCGGAATTTCATCAGATGAGTCTGAAAGTCTAAACCCTCCATTATTTCCCAATGTGTTTGTAAGCGGATAATTTGATAAGGCTACTTCTTCTACTGCTCCGGTATTTTTTAATTCAGATTTCAACACGTCGTAATTTTGATAAACAGACTGGCTACCTGTCATTGTTATCAGGCCTTCTTTTTGATATCCGGTCGATCTGTTTTTCGCGTGTTGAATTTGTTCATGTATAGTGATCGTACCAATAATCAGTACAATAGAAATGGCAAATTGAAATACTACTAATCCTTGTCGCAAACGCTCGTTTTTCTTTCCCTGTCTAAGCCGACCTTTAAGTGCCTGCACCGGACTGAAAGACGACAGAAATAACGCCGGATAACTGCCTGCAACTAAAGCTACACTCAAACTAAATCCTAGGCTTATCAACCAGAACATAGGATTTACCCATTGAAAGGATATTTCTTTGGCGGCAAAAGAATTGAACGAAGGGAGTAACAAGTAAACCAACGATAGTGATATAATTAATGCTCCAAATGTATATAAAAATGACTCTGTTAAATACTGACCTACTACTTCAGAACGGAGCGAACCTATTGCTTTTCGAACTCCCACTTCTTTTCCACGTGTTTGGAATCTGGAAGTATTCAGATTCATGAAATTGATACACGCAATGAGTAGAATAAAAATTCCGGTCGCTCCATAAAGCCGTATAAACTGAACTAGCTTACTCGTAACCTGTTCACCAAATTGATTGGTCGCATAAAAATGCCAGTCTTTCATAGGAAGTAAGAATAATTCTCTTGGATCATCACCTGCATCCCGATAAGGTTTCAATAGATCTTTTATGGCGAGAGATGCAGCTTCTAGGTCAGCATTTTCATTGAGCAAAGCAAAGACCTTCATATTGTAATTATTCCAGACATAAGGCCTGTCTTCATTATATAACAAAGCCATAGAACCAAAAAAGTCAGCATCTCCAAAAGTGGAGTTTTCAGGCAAATCTTCAAAAACGCCCTGAATGATTAAATCTGTGCTTGAGTTCAAAGAAATGGTTTTCCCCATTGGATTTTCTTCATTGAATATTTTACCGGCAAGACTCTCTGATATAATTAAGTTACCGGGATTTTCAAGCACACTTCTCGTACCTTTTTGCATATTCAAGGTGAGAATATGAGGAATATCTTTTTGGAAGAAATAACCCATTTCCCGATAATGTTCATCATCAAAGAGTAGTAATTGTGGTGCAGGACGAAAAAATGTCATCGCCACCTGCTCGAAATAGTGAGGGAATTTCTCCTCCATTTCTATACCTAATCCACCAGTCTGCGAACTACTGATCTGTACACCATTATCAGATATATCTTTGCGCATAACCTGTACTATTCGATCATAATGCTGGTGATTAGTGTTGTATGAATACTCATCATAAATCCAGAGTGCGATAAAAATGGCTACCGTCATACCGAGGGCAAGCCCTCCGATATTTATTAGAGAAAAAGTCTTGTTTTTAAGAAGTGTGCGGTAACTGATTTTGATATTATGAGAGAACATGGCAGGATAAATTTCAGGTGATTTAAAGTTTTTGATAGCAAACGGTCGCAGGTAATTCAGCACCTGAAACCAATACTTTAGCTTTGCTTTAAAGAGAGAATGATTCTCCAACAATGCATTAAACTCCTCTTCCAAATCACCGACTACTTCTTCACGCAGTTCTTTTTTTAGGAACCAAGAAAGAAAAAGTTTGGCGAATTTTGGAGGTTGCGGCTTCATTTATCCCGCATTGAATTTAAGATTGGCAAAGGCAGGAAATTGACTCCACAAGGAAAGTTTAATGTCTCTGGAATCTTTAAGTGCTCGTTGACCGGCTCCTGTAATTTCATAGATACGCTTACGCCGACCGCCCCGCTCAGCAGTGGGTTTTCCCATTTCTGAGATCAAAAATCCTTTGTCACCCAATCTGCTTAAGGTTGAATGAACTGCACCAATGGATACGGAGCGATTTAATTGGTTCTCGAATTCTTCGGCGATTTTGAATGCGTACGCTTCATCTTCAAGTATTCCTACAATGAGCAGTAGCGTTTCTTCGAAATCTCCAAGTTTTGTTTCTTTCATAAGGTTTGTTACTAAATTGTAGAACAAATATAGTAGAAAAATTTATAACCTCTACTATTTAGAAAGAAATAAGTTTCAAGTTTTGCTAAATGAGATTCAATACTCCGCTTTACAGTTCTCCCTCAACGTATTCAATACATGAGAAAAATCTTCTGGCAGTTCAGAATCAAAACTAACTTTTTCGCCGGTGGTTGGATGTTCAAATCCCAAGGTTTTAGCGTGTAGTGCTTGTCGGTTTAAGCCAGTAATCAATTTATGGAACATCACTTTTCTCGACCCGGTGTTGGAACCATATCGAACGGAAGTTCCACCATAGGTTTTGTCCCCAAATACATTGTGTCCAATATGATTAAAATGAACTCTGATCTGATGTGTTCGACCTGTTTCCAGTTTTACTTCCACTAAACTCAAATAATCGAAATATTCCAGAACTTTCCAGTGTGTGACGGCATGCTTTCCTTTTCCTTCGGGCAACACAGTCATCAATTTACGATCGTGTCGGGAACGTCCGATGTCTCCTTCAATGGTTCCCTCTTCTTTTGGAGTCCCCCAAACTATCGCCCAATATGTTCGCTCTACATCTTTTTCGGCAAACTTTGCGGAGAGATTGGCAAGAGCTTCGTCATTTTTAGCAACTACCAATAATCCGCTGGTGTCTTTATCCAGACGATGCACAATTCCCGGGCGAAGATCATTATCCTCATTTTCGGCTAGTTCATCCACATGATACATCAATCCGTTTACTAACGTACCAGTCCAGTTGGCGTAAGCAGGATGAACCACCATTCCGGCTTCTTTATTTACCAAAATGATATCATCATCTTCATATACAATATTGATATCTAGCTTTTCAGCGACTGCTTCTGGTGGCGGAGCCTTTGGTAATTCGATAAAGATCTCATCCCCCGGCAACATTTTATAAGATGGTTTCTCTTTTTTTCCGTTTACCTGAACATATCCATCCTTAATAGCTTCTTGAACTTTAGTCCGTGTAGCATTTTCAACAAAATTTGTGATATACACGTCAAGGCGGATTGATTCCTGTTGTCCTTCCGGTACTTTAAATTCGTAAACTGTGGTTTTCTTTTCTTCTTCTTCTCTACTCACTTTATCTTTTTTGTAAGGATTATGACTCCAAGCTGTCTAACTATAGAGAATTTTAAATTTTTGATTCTAAATTTTGAATTATGCCTAAAGATAACCTTATACAACAGAAAAGTTTTGATTTCTCTTTATCAATAATCCAGCTATATATTTCCTTAAAAAAAGAGAGAGAATATGTACTATCAAAACAACTGCTAAGAAGTGGAACGAGCATTGGTGCAAATATTGAGGAAGCCATTGCAGCACAATCTAGAAAAGATTTTATTCATAAAATGTCTATTTCATCAAAAGAAGCCAGAGAAACAGCATATTGGTTAAAACTTCTTCAAAAAAGTGATTTGACTAATATTGATGTATCTTTATACTTGAGTGAAATTGATCAGATAATCAGAATTATAACATCAATTATAAAAACGTCACAATCTTCAATTCAGAATTAATAATCCAAAATTCATAATTCAATGATACAATCATTGCACATAAAAGATTTTGCTTTAATTGACGAGCTGGAAGTTAGTTTCGGGCAAGGGTTAAATATCCTCACCGGACAAACAGGAGCCGGAAAGTCGATCATCATTGGTGCATTGAATATGATACTGGGTGAACGAGCTGATACAGAAGTCATCCGTCGCGGAGCTGATAAGGCCATCTCTGAAGCGACTATCAAATATTTTGAAAACGAAACTCTGAAGAATTTACTCACCGATAATGAAGTTGAGCTTGCTGATTATTTGATCCTTAGAAGAGAAATTCGTCAAACAGGAAGTCGGGCTTTCATTAATGACACTCCTGTAAACATTGGCGTTCTGAAAGCAGTTGGAGATCAGCTAGTGGATTTGCACGGACAACACGATCATCAGCTCTTGTTGAAAGAAGAAAATCATCGCAGTGTGATAGATGGTTTTGGAGAAATTGATCCAGTTTTAAAATCTTACCAAGCAGAATTTGCAAAGATGAAGACCCTTCAAAAAGAATTGTCTTCGTTAAAGAAAAGAGAATCAGAACTACAGGAAAAAACAGAACTTTATCGCTTTCAGGTAAATGAGTTAGAAAACGCCAAGCTTTCGGAAGAAGAAGAGGAAGAACTGGAAGCTGAAATGAACCTTCTGGATAACGCAGAATTACTCGATCAAAAAGCAGCTGCTATATCTGAAATGGAAAACAGTGATGACGGGAATATTTCTCAGCTATTAAATCACTTAAAACTGAATCTTGAAGATCTAACCAGAATTGAGCCTGAATTTTCAACTTACCTGGAAGAAATTAATGCTGCTCGTGTAAGTATCAATGAAGCCATTCAATTTGCAGAACGATACCGAAGTACGATCGAGTTCAATCCGAACAGATTAGAAGAACTTCGTCAACGTCAAAGTGAATTAAACCGAATTCAAAAGAAATATCAGCGAGATATCCCTGATCTGATCAACTACCTGAATGAGATTCAAAGAGAATTGTCAATTGCTGATAACTTTGATCTGGAGATTGAAAAAATTGAACAATCCATTTCAGCCCAACAGATAAAATTAGCTCAAGCTGCTAAACAACTTCATGATAAAAGAACACAGATCGGAGAGCATTTATCCGAACAAATTCAGATCGAGCTTGCTCAATTAGGAATTCAACATGCAAATTTGAAGGTTTCTGTTGAATGGCAATTTGCAAATAACGGCTGGGTAGAAATAGACGGTCAACAAGTAGAATGCACCGAGTTAGGCTGCGATGATATCAGAATATTCATCTCAACAAATAAAGGTGAAGAACCTAAACCTCTTGCTAAAATTGCATCAGGTGGAGAAATCAGCAGAGTAATGCTGGCATTAAAATCTATTCTGGCAAAAGAACAAAGCCTGCCGGTCATGATTTTCGATGAAATTGATACCGGTATAAGTGGGGAGGTTTCCGAGAAAGTAGGTCGAGCGATGCGGAAATTGTCGAGCAATTGTCAGATCATAGCTATTACTCATCAGCCGCAAATCGCCAGTCAGGCGCACCATCACTACAAAGTTGATAAGCAGGAAACTGAAGACCGAACCATTACACGAATACTTTCACTTTCCAATGAAGAACATATTCGCGAAGTTGCCAGCCTTATGAGTGGTTCTGAGATTTCAGAAAATTCTCTTAAAAGCGCCGAAGAATTGATCTCACGGAATACCTTTAAGAATTAAACTATTTGATCAAAGTCATTTTTCCCGAGCCAATCATATTGCGGGATACATTCGAGATTGCTGTAACTCTGTAAAAATAAACCCCACTTGGTTGATCGGAAAGGTTGACTGAGAAATCGTTTTGTCCAACAACAGCTCTTCCAACCAATGAATTCACTTGTTGCCCGTTCGCATTATAAACAGTAATCCGAAATTCTGTATTTACCGGTGAACGAAACTGAACTACTGTACTCGGATTAAACGGGTTTGGGTAATTACCAAGAAGTTCAAACTTATCGGGATAATCAGTCACAACTTCGTTTGATGTTTGGACTTGTTCATTCGCACCTTCGTTGATCCATTGCTTGATTTTTGCAATTTCATCAGTTGAAAGTTGCCCACCTTGTGGCATCCTGCTTCCAAAATCCGGACTTGCTTCTATTTTATCTACCAAAGGACTTCCTGCAGCATCATTTGGGATGATATGTTTTTTATTATACCTGTTCGACGGGCTTGTACTTGAAATCAAATCATCATAGGGAGATGAATCAAAATTATTCGCTCCACCTCCGTGGCAACTATTACAGTTATTGGTGAAAATTGGAGCTATCTCAGTAGAATAATCGATTTGCGCATTCGCAGTATAGCTTATCAAGCTGATTCCAAAAATTAGTACAATATTCTTCATATAGGGTCATTTAGATTGACATCAATCTAACTAAATTTTATCGGAAACCAATTGAGTTATATGCTTTGCTTTCGTTCCTGTTCCGTCAAATATCTGATGTCTGCAAGAGAACCCCGAAGCACATACATTGCTACGATTATCATCCTCTTTAATTGCAGGGAATAATCGTTGGCTTCCGATTTCCATAGACAAGTCAAACTTATCTTTTTCATATCCAAAACTTCCCGCCATACCACAACAGCCTGCATCTAATTCTGTAACCTTAAACCCAACATGCTCCAGTACTTTTTTTGACAATCGTTTTTTGGTAAGCGCTTTAGCATGACAGTGTTCATGAACAATTACAGATTCATTAGGTTCTGATACAGGAAGCAATTCTATGTTTGAAGCCAAAAACTCTTCAAAAGTATAGCATAATTTAGCAATTTGACGTGCATCTTTTAAATATTGTGCATCACACAGATCCAGGAATTCATCTTTTACCGTTAATATCTCGGATGGCTCCAACCCTATTACTGGGATCTCGTTATTTGCTAATTCCTTTAATTCTGAAATGGCATTATGAGCGATTTTTTTAGCCTCTTTCAAAAATCCTTTTGATAATTGAGGTCGGCCAAGTTCTTCTACTTCCGGAACTATAACCTGAAATCCCATTTTTTCTAATACAAATACTGCTGATTTAGCCACTTCAGGTTCGTGATAGTTTGTAAAGAGGTCTACAACTAGCGCTACTTTCTCAGGTGCTTCTTTCTTTTTATAAGATTTCCACCATGACCTGAAAGTTTGATCTGAAAATTCAGGAAGTTTTCTTGATGAAGATATTCCTGCAATATTTTCCAACAACTTTTTAGTTATCTCAAGACCTGATACCCAGTTTGAAAATCCCGGAAATAAAGCCGCCAAAGGATACAGTTTTGATGAGTTTACAAAGAACTTTTCTCCAACTGTACTTCTGTGATTTTGATGCCACCCATTCATGAACTCCGCCTTCATTTTAGCCATATCCACGTTGGCCGGACATTCACTTTTGCAAGCTTTGCAGCTCAGGCAAAGGTCTAGAGCTTCTTTTAGTTCTTTGGATTTGAACCTATCCGGCTCTTGGCCTTCAAAAACTTGCCTGAATACATTAGCCCGACCTCTTGTGCTATCTTTTTCATCGGTAGTTGCCATATAAGATGGACACATTGTGCCACCACTGACAGAAAGTTTTCTACATACCCCGGCACCATTACAAAGTTCTAAAGCTTCATTTAAACTACCTTCCTTTCGCCAATAAAATTCTGTGCTAACAGATTCAGAATAATATTTTGGTGAAAATCTTAAATCTTCTTCAATAGGTTTTGCATCAATAATTTTACCCGGATTGAATACGTAGTTAGGATCCCAGATTTCTTTTACCTGCTTCAAAACAGGCATCATTTCTTTCCCAAGAACTTTTTCAATATATGGAGCTCTCGCTCTTCCATCTCCATGTTCCCCGGATAAAGAACCTCTGAATTCTCCAACAAGCTCGGCAATTTCTTCGGCCATCACTTTCATTTTTTCAATACCTTCATCAGTCATCGTATCTATCATCGGACGAAGGTGCAGCTCACCAACTGAAGCGTGGGCATAGAAAACACATGTTGTTTCGTGCTTATCCAGAATTTTCTGAAAGCGTTTCACATATTCAGGTAAATCCTGAACCCGAACTGCTGTATCTTCGCAAAAAGTTGGTGATCTTGCTTCTTTTCCTAGCCCCATTAACAGTCCAAGCCCTGCTTTTCTCAGGTCAAAAACGCTTTTCATCTCTAATACGTCCGATAGTACAGGGTATGAATATCCTAGCCCTTTTTTGCTGAGAGATTGTATCAATTGATCTATTTTCAAATCAATTTCGGCTTCATCATTACCTGTAAATTGTACTACAAGTATACTATTAGGCTCCTTATCCAGAAAAAATCTGTTTTGAGATTGCTCCGGATTTCCCTTTGTAGCGTTCAGAATAATATTATCGATAAGCTCAACGGCACTGGGTTCATATTTTACTGCCTCGATAGTAGCTAACATCGACTCATGAATAGTATTGAAATGAGGTATCACTATCTTTTGAATAGAATCTGTTTCAACAAGATTTAAAGTAGCTGATCCTGTCATTGCCAATGTTCCTTCGCTACCACACAGCAATTCACATAAATTAAAAGCTTGTCCGCCGGGAGAAAAAGGCTCCATCTCAAGTAACCTGTCCAGAGCGTACCCTGTGTTTCTTCTGATTATCTCCGGATGCGGATAATTAGCTTTTATAAGCTCTTTATTTTTTTCGAGTAAAGAGATCATTCCCCGGTAAATACTTCCTTCTAAGTTCCCCAGTTTTTTCTTTTCCTCTAATTCCGACATAGAAAGAGGCTCAAATTTGGCCCGACTTCCATCGCTTAAAACAACATCCATTGACAGCACATGCTCTCTTGTTGTCTTATACTTTATAGAAAATGAACCTGATGAATTATTCCCAATCATCCCTCCAATCATACAGCGGTTAGTGGTGGATGTATCCGGCCCGAATAAAAGACTAAACTCACCTGCTTCCCCGTTTAAAGAATCTCGGATCACCCCTGGTTCAACAACTGCTTTTTTATTTTCACGATCTATTTCTACGATCTTTGTCATGAATTTTGAAACATCCATGATTACCCCTGCCCCGGTGGCTTGCCCTGCCAAGCTGGTTCCGGCACTCCTTGCCGTTATAGAAAACTGTTCTTTATTTGCTTTCTTAACGAGGTATTGGATATCAGCTATTGATTTAGGAAACGCTACCCCTTCAGGTAATTCCTGATACATGGATGCGTCCTGTGCATAGAGTTTTCTGTTGAGTGCGTCTTTATTGATCAATCTTATTCAGTTTTATTTTTTTTTATTATAACGAAATCTAAACTGCGAACGAATCTTTTACTTTACTAACAATCTCATCTCCAATTGCCAAACCTGCAGTTGCAGCCGGACTTGGCGCGTTCAAAACGTGAATTTGTCTTTCTGCAATCTCAAAATAGAAATCGTCAAGAATTTCTCCGTTTTCCTTCAAAGCCATGGCTCTGACTCCTGAAGGTGCCACTTTTAGATGTTCTTTTCTTATGCTGGGAATTAATTTCTGCAAACCTTTAACAAAAGCGGCCTTAGAAAGAGATCTGTGATACTCATCTAATCCCATTCTCCAGTGTTTAAAAGAGAGCTTCCAAAATCCTGAGAAGTTCATCATCTCCAACGCCTCATTCATATTGAAAGATAACTTATTATATCCTTCTCGTTTAAAAACCGGAACAGCATTAGGCCCGCACTCTATCCCTCCGTTTGCCATCCGGGTGAAATGAACGCCCAGAAATGGAAAGTCTTTGTGTGGAAGAGGATAGATCAAATGATTTACTAAATATTCAGCTTCAGATTTTAGTTCGTAGTATTCTCCTTTAAAAGGGACTATCTGAATTGGTGATTTTACTCCGGCTAATCTTGCTACATGATCACAATACAAACCGGCACAATTAATTACAAAACCGGTTCTGTATTTATTCTTTTTAGTGTCTATCTCCACATAATCTTTTTCGGTTTTGATATTAACAACTTGTTCTCCGAAAAATATTTCTCCGTCACCCTGAACGATCTTTTCCTTTAGTTTTACACACATTCCGGCATAATCTACTATGCCTGCGCAAGGTACTTTAATCGCTCCCACTCCTTTAGCATATGGCTCTATTTCAGATAATTGTAATGGATCAATTTTTTCTAAACCTTCTATCTGGTTTTCTAGACCACGATTGTAAATCGCATCCAGTCTCGTAAGCTCATCTTCTTCGGTTGCTACAATAACTTTTCCACATATATCAATATTGACGTTATTCTGATTGCAGAAATCCACTAGTTGATGACGACCATTAATGCAATTCTTAGCCTTATAACTTCCGGGTTTATAGTAAATTCCTGAATGTATCACCCCTGAATTCTTTCCAGTTTGATGAGCAGCAACTTTATTCTCTTTTTCAAGAACTAAAATTTTTGCATCTGGTATTGCTAATGAAAGTTTGTATGCGGTAGAGAGCCCTACTATTCCTGCTCCAACAATTGTGAAGTCATATATTTTATTCTGCATATTTTTAAGATAATTCATATTCAAAAAAAAAGCCCTCTGAATAGAGAGCTTTTTAATATTACTACAAACTTCTTTTTTAAAGTTCAGATTGTGGTCTTGCAATCTTGGTGTAGATCTTACCACCATCTAATGGTAAATCATCCAAACGATCATATCTTCTCAGATCGATCCAGCGATGACCAGCTTCTAACCAAAGAGAATATCTTCGCTCAAAAAGTACTTGATCAATGATATCTTGTTGATTAGCACTAACAAAATTACCAAGTCCCCAAGTATTTCTGACGACGTTAATTGCATCAACAGCATCTGCCAGATCAGTTCCTTGATTTCTTTGTGCTAATGCTTCAGCATAAATTAAAATCAACTCTTCATTTCTCAAAAATGGAAATGGATCTCCTGTTTCTTCAAATCTGTTGTCCTGGTAATTTGCTGTTAAGCCTTGCAGAACAACCGGTTCATCTCTTAGAAAAAACTTATTAGCAACCCGAGCATCACCTGCCTCTGCATCGTTAATCAGATCAGGGTGAACGGTTGGCAACTGAATAGAAGTTGTGTTTCTTTCATAGAAAAATGGATTAAATATATCCGGTGGATCTCCATATGAATAATACCCTCCTCTATTTAATACAGCTTCGTCAGCAGTTAATTCGAAAAACGGAGCTGCATCTTCTACTGCTGTTACCGCTGCTCCCCAATCTTCTGCATAAATTGCCGCTCGAGCCGCTATTGCACGATTTAAATCGACCATAGTAGCCGGTGTATCAAATTCAGACATACCGGGAGTAAGATCAAAAACAAACTCTGCTCCTGCACTGTTTAAGTTTGCTTCCGCTTCATCCAACAGGTCTCTAATCGCCTGTAGGGCATCATCGTAGCTTAAAAAGCTCCCTAAATTGGCTGGATCTGCAACATCAATTCTTATTCCATTGTCGAATTGTGCATTTAAAGGAATTAAATATTGGAATGCCTGGATCGTTTTTGCGAATCCTAAGATCCCATTTCTTTCAGCGTCTGTTATTACATCTGTATTTTGAGCAGATTCGATCAACACATTAGCTTGTTTAATTGCTCTGTAAGGTGTTGTATAAGTTCCACCTGAACCAAAGAAATTTGGATCACCTTCTGCTGTTGCTTCTGAATCCTGTCCAATCCATTGGTTAATAAATCTTGGATCTGAAGCAAAGGTCGGATAGATTTCACGCCCAAATGTGCTCAGAATATTAATCGAGCCTGTTCCGGCTCTATGCCGTATTTCTAAACCTGTAGCTAAATTTTGAAGCTGAGGTTTCGTCGCATTTTCAAGAACCCCTGATAATGAAGAATTATTGGGATCTTCTATTACATTTGGATCAAGAAAATCACAAGATGCAATTCCTGCAATTAGCAGTACTATAAATAGTTTATTAAATAATTTCATTGTTATTATCCTCTCTGATTAAAAATCAATATTTACGTGGAAAACCACTTGTCGGGAAGAAGGAAACGGAGATACTTCTACCGAACTGTTAACCGCCTGAGTACCAAATACCGATGTTTCAGGATCGTAACTTCTGTAATCCGTGAACATCAATACATTATTAGCTGAGGCTCCAATTTTAATTCCATTTACAGAGTTTCCAAATAGACGATCTATTGTGGCAACCGGTACCGTGTAGTACAAACCTACTTCTCTAAGCTTCAAATATGAAGAGTCTTCTATATAATCGGCAGGAGCAGTACGACTTTGCCCCACAGTAACTCCCGGAGTATCAGTCGGTTCGTTCCAATCAGGAGAAGTACCTCCTAAATCTGTCAGGAATAGAGAAAGGTTGATATTTTCTCCACCTTTTTTCCAGTGCCATAAAAAACTGAAATCAAAGTTTTTATAAATCTTGAATTCATTACCGAATGACATTTCGAAGTCTGGTTGTGCGTCTCCATATACCGTGAATAGCGATGCTTCACCCGGTAGTGCAGGATTACCTACAATAGTAGTTGGAGAAAACCCTTCCTGAAGCAAGTAGCCTCCAAGACTGGTTCCAAAACCTCCTTGTGTAAATGCCGGTATCTGAAGATCTGTGATCTCAGATTCGTTAGTCCAAAACAGAACTGTAGAATTCCAGTTTAGGTTTTGCTCTCTGATCGGATTCACATTAAGAGCAAGTTCTATACCTTTGTTTTTAAGATTAGCAGCATTTCTCGCTCTTAGAGAAAAACCTGAAGAGGTAGGAACTCGTTCATCCAGAATTAAGTCTTCTACTGTTTTTATATAGTAAGTCGCTTCAAATGATACTCGATTATCATAAACAGAAGCATCTAATCCGAATTCTAATTCCTGAGCTCTTTCCGGTTGTAAATTTGGATCTACATCTCGGTTGCTCACGAAAGTACCAAGTAAGCCACCCTCATTTCCAGGAATCAATGCTCCGAAAGAAACTCCGAAATTAGGTAAGCCACCAGTCTCGCCATAAGCTATTCTTGGTTTTAGCTGATTAACAAAATCTGAATCGAAAAATTCAAAATTTGTCAGGTTCAATGCTAATGAAGCTTTAGGAAAGAAATAATATTCGTCTTGGCTCGCATTTAATGACGATCTGTCAAATCGGCCACCAAAAGTACCAATTACCTTATCATCCCAGTTAACTTCTTGTTGAGCAAACCAACTTAGGTCATACACTTCAAGTTTAGTCTGAGTGATAACAGACTGTACGTTGGCATTTGCAATTCCTGTTTCACCGGAAACTAATCCCTGGCCACGAACTACTTGTCGGTTTTGTTCCTGATCAAATCTGGAAAAACCTAACTGAGTATTCAGGTTAAATTCGTTTTCGCCTGAAGCTACCGTAGTTGCATAGCTCAATACAGCTTGAATATTAGTATTGATGTTATCTTCAGCTGTGTGAACAACATCTCCCGGATTTGCCGAACTTTGCTGTGCCTGTAAGAAAGTAGGCATATGTACCAGACCGTTATAAGTTAGATAATCCAGCCCACCATCTGCTCTTAGTGATAAAATACCGTTACTGTTCTTGATCAGGTCAGCATTAATCTGAATTCCTTGAATAAAACGCTGTACCGTTTGATCGTTTGTGGCATTTTCAATAAGCGATAAAGGATTTTCGCTAAAGTATGGGTTATTAGGGTATTCTCCATTCTGGTTAGCATGCAACTGAGCATAGGTTGGAATAAACGAGAGTGCATATCCAATAGAACCTCCTGATCCGTTTTGGTTACCTGTAAAACCTCTCTGGCTATCAGTAAAGCTGTAACTTGACCTGCTAGATACCCTGATATCATCGCTCAATCTATGGTCCAGATTCAACCGAGCCGAATTACGCTCAAAACCAGTTTTCTGGATTATCCCGTCTTCACCACGGAAACCTCCTGTTAAGTAGAAAGTCGTTTTTTCATTTCCTCCGGAAATACTAAGATTCGTTTCCGAAATCATGCCGGTCTCACCATACACTTCTTCTTCATAATCAAATATGTTACCGCTACTAACTGCTGCATTATATGCCGCAACCTGAGCGTCAGCTGTTGGGTTACTACCGCCATAATAATTTCGGATTTTAGCTTCATCCCACGAAGGTACTCCCAATAAATTCAGAGCGCTGTTAAAACCTACATCCTGAGAAAAAGAGATTTTAGTATCGCCTGATTTCCCACGTTTTGTAGTGATAATAACCACACCTGCATTTGCACGCTGACCGTAAATAGCAGCAGCAGAAGGGCCTTTAAGCACTTCAATACTTGCAATTTCATCGGGGTTGATATCTGCTAATCGGTTTGAAGAGTTATCCTCCTGACTACTATTCGCACCGGTTGTCAAAAATCTACCGTTGGTGATTACATCATTGTTAACATAAACGCCATCAATAATATAAAGAGGTTGAGAAGAACCGGCTCCCAGTGTACTAACCCCACGCATTTGAACACTAATACCTCCACCGGGGGCGCCACTCTGAGAACGAATTGCTACACCGGGAATCTTTCCCTGAAAAGCTCCATCCAATGTTTGTGGACTTACTCTTTGTGTTAGATCCTCGGCATCAATTTTTGTAATTGAGTTTGCCAGATTTGATCTCTTAACAGAAGAAGCAAGACCTGTTACAACAAGTTCGTCCAAATTAGCCACATCAGACTTCATTTGAATATCAAGTGTAACTTCTTCTCCGCTTGAACCTGTAACTTCAATATTTTGAGTTAAATAACCCACTGAAGTTATTCTAAGTGTAGCAGAACCGGAAGGAAGAGTAACTGAATACATTCCTTCTATATTACTTGCCACTCCGTTTCCGGAAACCTGGTCGTATATGGTAACGCCAATAAGTGCGTCGCCTGTCTCTGCATCTGTAATTTTACCTGAAACTGTATATTGAGCCACTAAAGATTGTGCTCCAAAAAAGAACACAAAAAATAATGATCCCAATAAGCTATAGTAACTTTTTGTTTTCATAAGTCTTCAATTATTAGTTAATGGATGTCCTCGATCAGTATAATTAAAAATATTTTAATATTTAAGTAAACTTCCCCACTTCAATTTTCTTTAGGCTTCTGTGATTATTCATACACATTTCTACCTTATTCTTATTTAATTCTCACAGAACTTTGCCTTATCTTTTATTGTTTAAACAAATATGAAAATGACGAAAAACTATATTTTACCCGGACTACTTTTTATTACACTCTTAATCTCTTCGTGCACTGAGTCTCGAAAAAATCCCCGAGAACTGAGTGATGAACAATTAAAAATTGGCGAGATCATCTGGAACTCGACTTTTACTGACTTGAATGGAAATGAAGTCTCTGTTCAAGATTATAAAGGTAAAGTTGTTTTGATAGATTTCTGGGAAACATGGTGCGGACCTTGTCTGCAAGTTTTTCCGGCCATGGATTCTTTAAGAAAAGAATATAAAGACGACTTTGTTGTACTTGCTGTTAATCTACAGGACAGCGATACACCTGAAGACGTGCAAGCTTTTAAGGACGACAAAAATTACGATTTTAATTTCGTTCTGGACAAAAATGCAGTAGGACCTAAGGTGATCAGCTTTGGGATTCCATTTAAGATATTTATAGATCCAAATGGTTATCTTATAAAGGCTGAAGTAGGGTCAAATGGAACCGCTGGAGATTATATGAAAGCCAAAGTAATTATAGAAGACAATAAACAATCATAGATTAGACAATAAATTATGCCAGAAGTAAAAGAAAAATTAGCATACAAAGTAAAAGACATTTCTCAAGCCAAATACGGCCGACAGGAAATAGAACTTGCTGAAGCTGAAATGCCCGGATTAATGGCATTGAGAGAAGAGTATAAATCTGAGCAGCCTTTAAAAGGTGCCCGAATTGCAGGATGTCTTCACATGACTATACAGACTGCCGTACTTATTGAAACTCTTGTTGAATTAGGAGCAGATGTAACTTGGTCATCTTGTAATATTTATTCAACTCAGGATCATGCAGCTGCTGCTATTGCAGACTCCGGAGTTCCGGTTTATGCATGGAAAGGAATGACCGAAGAAGAATTTGACTGGTGTATTGAGCAAACTTTATTCTTCCCTGACGGACAACCTCTCAACATGATTCTGGATGACGGTGGAGATCTTACCAACATGGTTTTAGACCGATATCCGGAATTAGTGGATGGCATTAACGGAATTTCTGAAGAAACCACTACCGGTGTTCTTCGCTTGATAGAAAGAGAGCGAAAAGGAACACTTACACTTCCTGCAATCAACGTAAATGACTCTGTTACCAAATCTAAGTTTGATAACAAATACGGATGTAAAGAATCAGCTGTGGATGCAATTCGCAGAGCTACCGATGTTATGATGGCAGGAAAAGTTGCCGTGGTTGCCGGATACGGTGATGTAGGAAAAGGAACTGCTGCTTCTTTGAGAGGAGCCGGTGCCCGCGTTATCGTAACTGAGATTGATCCGATCTGTGCGCTACAAGCTGCAATGGATGGCTTTGAAGTTAAGACTATGGATGAAGCTGCTAAACGTGCTGACATCGTTGTTACGGCAACCGGAAACAAAGACATCGTTAAAGGTCGTCACTTCGAAATCATGAAAGACAAAGTGATCGTTGGTAACATTGGTCATTTCGATAATGAAATTGACGTAGCCTGGTTAAAAGCGAATTCTGAAGAAGAAAACATTAAGCCTCAGGTTGATATTTTCACTCTGAAATCAGGAAAGCAAGTCGTGCTTCTTTCACAAGGAAGATTGATGAATCTTGGTAATGCTACCGGACATCCATCTTTTGTGATGAGTAACAGTTTCACAAATCAGACTATAGCTCAGATCGCACTTTGGAACAGACCGGAAGAATTTGAACCGGGTGTTCACGTGCTGCCTAAATCTTTAGATGAAAAAGTTGCAAGACTTCACTTATCTAAAATTGGCGTTGAGTTAGAAACACTAACTGAAGAACAAGCTGAATATATTGGTGTTCCGATTACAGGACCATATAAGTCTGATCAATACAGATATTGATAGCTTAAATAACAAACTTCAAGCATCAAAATTCAAAGCCTTTTTGTGTTTCACAGAAAGGCTTTTTTTATTGGAAAAAATGATTGTGAAGCCACAAAGAAGTCCTTATCTTTAAGGCTCTCAATTAATTTTATTGAAATGCACCCGTAGCTCAATTGGATAGAGTACCTGACTACGAATCAGGCGGTTACAGGTTCGACTCCTGTCGGGTGTACACCTAAATAAGCCCAAAACGCGTCTTCACAGCGCTGAGGGCTTATTTTCGTTTAAGGATATTAAACATATCTAAAAGTTATTATTTCGTATTTACGTTCTTAAAAATCCTATCTACCAGCTTATATGAGAGTGAAGCTGAAATCTTAAATAATGAGAAAATATATGCTACTATAAAAAGACAGATCATAATATTTGATAAGACCTGATCCTTGTACTGTAACCTGTCTAAGAAATTTATTTCTCCATCTATAATTGTTAGAATTACTATTCCAATAAAGAACAGTACTAGAAATGAGATTACTATAATGACGACCTGTAATTCTTCTTTAACTTTTTCCTTCATCTCTGATTGAACTTAAAGATTGAAAATTGGATCCATATTAAATTACAATTTAACTTGATTAGAGTTCACTACTCGCTTTTTAACCATCCTAAATGCTCCCCAAACCATCAGCGACCAAACGATGATGATCGCTTCCAGAACCAGAATATAGACCGGCCATTCAGGAAGCAGGCTGAAGAAAGTAGTTCCCGGTGGTTTATCCATTACATACAGATAATTGCTGTCTAGGATCAGGTTTAAAAAATAGATCACACCTGCTACCACATTTAAAGCTATAAATGACCTGCCCACATCTTTCAGTTCCAGATCCCATCCCCAGACGATCGCAGGATAAAGTCCCAGCAAAACCAACATCAGGTGAACCATCCAATACCGAATGGCATCATAATGAAATAATGAGAACTCCACGGAAGGAGTAAAATTGGCTTGGGAAACTCCCAATATGATCCAGAAAAAGATCGTAGCCCAAACGGTTCTGTTTTTGGTTGCATACACCCAGATCATGATCATGGGTAGAAAATTACACATGTGTAAAGGGATATCTTTGGTGACATCAAAAACACCTGTGTAGTGATTCAAAGGAATCTTCGCCAATTGCAGAACTGCAAGAAACAGGGCGAGAACAAGCAGTATCCTTTGTTGAGTCGTTTCAGCTTTTTGTTTCAAGGAACGAATAAACCACACAAAGAAAACTACGAATCCGGCCAACAAGAACAGATGCTCAGCTGAATATGAAGAAAACAAATATGTAGTCTCGAAAAATGAATTCAATTTGATCTGATGTTCAATCAACCCCGGTTATTGCGTTTATTCAATTATTAAAATCTTTCGCCTTTATCAGTTTTAAAATAACAGAAAAAGTGATTGTCATGAAATATTCACTGACCAAAAAAATATTTTTTATCCGGCTTTAAAACTAGTTGAAATAATCAAAATTCTTCGTACCATTATTTAATGATCAGAATTAAAACAGTCTGATCATGGGTTACGATTTCGCCAAAACAGGTGGGAGAACATAACCAAAACATCCAATGGATAAAGCAATGGCTAATAAATTTAAACAGCCTGCTGTCAACCAAACTAAATCTTCAGCTAAGAATACAGCTCCTGCGAAGAAAGTTGGTCAAGCAAAGAAAAGTGGTCGTAAATAATTTAGACTAAATTTTTTACACAAAGCCGGTTCGTAAATAAGAATCGGCTTTTT
Source organism: Balneola sp. (assembly GCA_965215865.1). Lineage (GTDB taxonomy): Bacteria > Bacteroidota > Rhodothermia > Balneolales > Balneolaceae > Balneola. The sequence goes on along the minus strand of OZ244125.1, from coordinate 484,376 downwards.
TTACTCTTAATACGTATAGGTACAAAAATAAATTATGTAGTATCTTCGCTGAAAAACTATATGTATACACCCTCTTCCTTTAAAGAAGAAAATCCTGATGTGCTTTTTGACCTGATCGAAGAACATAATTTCGGAGTCATCTTTAGTCAGCATCAAGATGAACCTGAAGCTACTCACCTCCCCTTTTTAGTGCACAGACAAAAAGGCAAACATGGAACTTTGATCGCTCATTTTGCGAAAGCAAACAAGCACTGGAAAAAGTTAGATGAGACAAAAGATGTACTAATTGTGTTTCAGGGGCCGCACAGCTATATCTCGCCGGCCTGGTATGAAAACCGAGCTGAAGTCCCTACCTGGAATTACGCAACTGTTCATGTGTTCGGTAAACCTAAGATCATCGAAGATCCGGCTGAGCTGAACAAAATGGTTAAAGAGCTCACACATTTTCATGAAGATCAGGAAAATACAGACTGGAAACTTAATGAAGTCCCCGAAAAGGAATATAATACTGACTTAAAAGCGATTGTGGGATTGGAAATTGAGATCTCAAAAATGGAAGGTAAATTCAAATTTAATCAGAACAAGTCTGATAAGGACCAGAAAAGTGTAATTGCTAAGATGGATGATCTAGGAAGGGAAGATATAAGCATAATTATGAAACGAAATCTCGATTCATCTAAATAGCTTTATTTATTTCAGAAAGCTTTCTTCTGAGTTCAACCGGATTGAAAGGTTTGGTAACGAAGTCGTTCATGCCAACCGAATACACTCTTTCTTTTACTTCATTAAGCGCTGCTGCCGTTAATGCTATTATCGGGATGTTCTTTTTAGTTGCATCCTCCAGATTACGAATGGCAGTTGCAGCTTCATAACCATCCATTTCAGGCATTTCCAGATCCATAAGTATCAAGTCGACCTCATTATTCTTCAATGCATCTATGGCTTCAAGCCCGTTGGAAACAATAGTGACATCAACTTTCCATTTTCTTAGGAAGCTTTGCATAACCTTTTGGTTCACAAGATTATCTTCTGCGACTATCACTTTTAGCCCTTCTATGTGTTCTTCCTGAATTTCCACTCTACCTGCGTCTGTATTTTCTTTATTTTCGGGTTTGCCAAATGTAAGCAGAACAGTAAACTCACTGCCTTTTTCCATAGTACTTTTGGCCGTAATTGAACCATTCTGTAGTTCAACTAACTTTTTACTGATGCTTAATCCTAAGCCGGTGCCGCCATACAACCTTTTTGTTTTTTTATCAGCTTGCACAAAGCTTTCAAATATCGAGTCCAATCTGGACTCCTCAATCCCAATTCCGCTATCTGTAACCTTGAACTCAACATCTACTTTTTTATTTTTTTCTGCAACACATTGTACAAAAATTTTCACATACCCTTTGTTAGTGAATTTCAGAGCGTTGCTAACAAGATTATTAAGTATTTGAATGAGCTTTGACGGATCTCCTGTCAGGTATTTCGGAAGATTTTCACCTATCTCTGTTATTAACTCAACCTTTTTATTTACAGCAGTGGTTTTAAACGATTCTGATACAGTACTTACCAGTTCTTTTAGTTCAAAATCAGCTTGTTCAAACTCAATTTTTCCGGCATCTATTTTAGAGAAATCAAGAATATCATCGATCAAACTCAGAAGCGTTTTGGCTGAAAAATCTACAATATTAATCGATTCAAGCTGATCTTTTCTGGGATTATCCTCTTTAAGGAAATTTGTCATCCCCAAAATAGCATTCATTGGCGTTCTGATTTCATGACTCATTGTTGCAAGAAAATCAGATTTTGCTGAAGAACTCTTCTTTAGCTGCTCACTGGTTGATTCCAGTTTTTCGATATATTCCTGAAGCTCATCTTGTTTAAGGCTTAACTGCCTGTTCAGTTCTTTCTCTTTCTCTAAAAACTCTCTGGTAATTTGTTCAGCTCTTTCTTTAGATTCTGAAAATGTGTTAAATATAATCCATGTAGTTACAAAGGCTGCAGCTATTACTCCCCATCTTACGTAATCAATTGTTTCCGGGCTGAGAGATACTCTGTCTATAGCTATAAAATCTATGATGAAGTATGAAATCACAGATATAAATATGGAAACATTTCTGATCCTGTTGTGTCCGGACTCAAAAAGAAGAATGGATAATCCCATAGCGGGAATCAGGAAATACTGTATCTCTGCTTTCCCGTCAAAAATTGAGCTGAGTATTATTATCGCTATATCTACATAAAGGATGAGCAGAAATTTTGCAATTGTTTCAAATCCTTGTCTTGAAAGAACCGGAATTAAACATAGTGCTATGATCTCAGAAATAAAGAACCATGACACTGACATGGATTCATCGATCGCAAAGATCAGAAAGAAAAGAGTACAAATGATGGCAATTGAATAAGAAACAACATCAAGAACCGGTAATCTGAATAACTTACCATCGTCTTTCTGATAGTCTTGTAAATTAACAGATTGAGTATCTGTTATACCTGTAAGTGAGAAGTTATTTGCCATACTTGAAATATTGAATTAAGTACGGCAATTATTCTCTATTGGTCAAGACGTTTGCAACTTTGATTTGTAAGCCATGGCATAAATTTTCATCTGTTTCACCATGGAAGCCAAACCGTTAGCTCTGGTTGGAGATAAGTGCTGCTGCATACCGATCTTAGAAATGAACTCCGGGTTTGTAGTCAATATCTCTTCAGGTGTTTGATCAGAGTATAATCTCACCACCAAAGAAACCAAACCTTTTGTTATAGCAGCGTCACTATCTGCTTTAAAATTCAGTTTATTACCATCCAGGTCCACAGTAAGCCAAACCTGACTTTGACAGCCTTTAACTAAATTTTCTTCAATTCTGTCTTCATCAGGCAGTTCTTCGAGCTTCTCGCCGTGTTTGATGATATATTTATAACGCTCGGTCCAGTCTTCAAATAAACTAAACTCTTTAACTATTCTATCCTGTACTTCTTGTATATCCATACCTAAAGGTAATGAAAGGAGAGCATTAAATTAACCCTCAGAGCTTTATTTCTTAATCTATTCCTAACTCTAAAAGAGCTACAGATTTTACTGCTTCCACTTTATTTTCTTTTTCGTTTACGATAGGCTTGAATGATTGTATCATAGCAATAGTGCCATCATTTTTCCCCACATACTCGCATTTTTCGGAACAACGCTTTCCACCAAAAGCTTTGGTTAAGCTCTCTCTTATTACATCCGCTGTCTTTTTTGAAACTACAGATTCGATTCCCTGATCTAACAAAGTTTCCTGCGAGAGCCCTGTAATTGTTTGGTAAGACTCTGATACATAGCTGCAGTAGATCTCACCATTTTCATCTTTCTTAAACTTCATTACGAACTCATCATGACTTTTTAGTAAGTCTTCAATGTTCTCGCTTTTTTTCTTTAGTGTTTCTATAACACGATTTCTCAAAGAAACGTTATCAAAATGAATTCTGATAACTGTATGATCACTACTTACAAATGATTTAACATCAGCTTCCAGCATCAATTTTTGATCGCTTTCACTTATAAATTCCCAAGTATAATTATCATCAGAAATTACATTAGCATCAAAATCCTGAAAAAGCTCTTTAACTTCTGCATTGTCTTTTTCGGCTACTAGATCCCAGATCTTGATCTCTTTAAGCTCATCCACATCTCGTTTTAAAATTTCACGGAAAGATTTATTGCTTGAGATGATGTTACCCTGTACATCAAGATCAACAAATGTTCTTTTTGAATTTTCTTCCAGTTCTTCAAAATCTATTGTGGCATCAAAAAGCACCTTACTGGTTTCTTGTCTTTCAGTAATATCTCTCTGATAAGAAACCCAGTGTGTTATCTCACCTTCTGAATTTGTAAGAGGGTGAATGTCCCATTGATTAATAAACTCCGATCCGTCCTTTCTGTAATTTACAGTATGTCCGAAAAATGCCTGCCCGTCTATCAACCTTTTTTTCAAGCGATCTAAAACATGTCTGTCTGTTTTTTCTCCCTGTAGAATTCTCGGTGTTTTCCCGATCACTTCTTCTCTGGAATAACCGGTCATTTTAGTGAATCCGTCGTTCACATAAACAATACGCGGCCCGGGTTCTTCTAAGTTCAATTCTGTTATTAAGATGGAATCGTAATCGTGCTTGGTTGCATTCTCCAAAAGTGACAGATGAGACTTAGTTCTATCATATTTTTTCAGAATCTCAGAAAACAAACTTTCCAATTCTGATTCGGATGCTTTGTCTTTACTGCACGATTTTATTAATTCAAGAATTTCAGATTCTCTTGTACTCATTGCGATAGTGTTTATAGAGGGTATATTTAGGTTTATAACTATTCAATACTTTAAACCATTCCATTCTGGAGCAGAAATTTTTTACATTCTACTATCTTGATAGTATATTAAATTTCTATGTTACAAAAGTTACTTATTTACTTTCTGTTGATCTCTCTTTCGGGATGTTCATTTTTCAAACTGAACGAGAATAAAAACTACAAACCGGAGTTGGTCTCGGTAGAAGGTGGTTCTTTTTACTATGGAGATTTTTATGAAGGAAAAAATACAGATGCGATACCTGTTCATCAGGTAAAAGTTGATGAATTTAAGATCAGTAAATATGAAATTACTTACCAACAGTTCGACTACTTCGCTGAGAAAGCTAATCTGGAAAAACCTGAATCTGATCTGGAAAAAAGGGGAAACCGAGCCGTAGCTTACGTTACTTGGGACGAAGCAAAAGCTTTTTGTGAATTTTTTGGCTATCGGTTACCTACTGAAACCGAATGGGAATACGCAGCCCGTTCAGGTGGAAAAAATCAAGTAGTATCAGGTGCAACAACTCTTGATTCAATTTATGTTGTAGCTCTGACAAAAGATGAAAATCGAAGTGAATCAATTGAAGTTGGAACAAAACAACCCAATGATCTGGGTATTTACGACATGAGTGGCAATGTATTTGAGTGGATCGGAGATTATTATCAGTTCTATTCAATGCCGGAAAGAAAACATAGTCTGGATGAAGACGCTGTTCGTATCATTCGTGGCGGAAGTTATTATGAAAGTATGGTCGCCAATCGAACTTACTGGAGAACCGGAACTTTAAGAGATGTTCGCTCTGAAGATATTGGTTTCAGATGCGCCGATGATTAATTCGTTGAAATAAAAAAAGGGAGCCGAAGCTCCCTTTACTCACTCACTTATCGAAGCAGCAACTTAGCAATTGTCATAAGTTGCATGTTCGTAGTTCCTTCATAGATCTTTCCGATCTTGGCATCCCTATAAAATTTCTCAACGGGATATTCTTTAACAAATCCATTTCCGCCGTAAAGATCCACAGCCATAGATGCTACTCTTTCAGCAACTTCAGATGAATAAAATTTTGCCATTGCAGCTTCTTTAAGGAAAGGCTGTCCGGCCATTTTCATTCTGGCCGCGTTATAAACCAGTAAACGAGCTGTTTCAATATCTGTTGCCATGCGTGCTAATTGAAACTGAACTCCCTGGAATTCAGCAATAGCTTTGCCAAACTGTTTACGTTCTTGTATGTATCCCAAAGCGGCATCAAAAGCTCCCTGAGCAATACCTACCATTTGGGCACCGATCCCAATTCTTCCTTCGTTTAGCGTTTCAATAGCTACTTTATATCCTTTCCCAACATCACCTAATACATTCTCTTTAGGAACGCGACAATCTTCTAACAAGATCTCACAAGTAGAACTGGCTCGAATTCCCAACTTATTTTCTTTCTTAGAAACTGAAAAACCTTCAAATCCTCTTTCTACTACAAACGCTGTAATGCCTTTATATCCAGCTTCCGGATTAACATTGGCAAGCACGATAAAAATATCTGCTTCATTCGCATTAGTGATCCAAAGTTTTGCACCATTCAGTATGTAGGAATCACCATCTTCTTTAGCTTTACACTTTAACGCAAAAGCATCACTTCCGGATCCTGCTTCAGACAAGCAATATGCTCCCACTTTCTCTGTGGCAAGCTGTGGCAAATACTTTTCTTTCAAAAAATCAGATGCATAGTTTACAAAGGCATTATTTACCAATGTATTTTGAACATCCATAAAAACACCAACAGAACCGTCCACTTTTGATATCTGTTCGATAGCAACAACAGACATCATAAAAGTACCACCGCCACCATTATATTTTTCAGGAATATCAATTCCCATTAAACCCATCTCGAAGAATTCTTTAATAAGACCCGGATCAAGTTTAGCGTTTTCATCCATTTCCTCTACCAAAGGCTTTATTGAGGCTTGGGCAAAATCAGCTGCGGCATCTTTTAATAATTGCTCGTCTTCTGTTAATGTAGTTAGGGGCGGTACCAGTTGTTCTGTTGCTTCCATTAAAAATATTCTGCTTTGAAGGTTGTAAGATTTTAAATATACGAATTGTAAGCGCTTTTCTGCTACTGTTTTTGTGTTTATCTGCTAATTTCTGAGCTCAAAAAATCATAAGCAGCTTTTACAGGAGTTATCTCTCCTTTTTTAATTTGTTCAACAAGCTCTGCTGCTTTTTTCTTATTTGTCTCTGATCCCCAGAGTCTCCTTAACACTTCATCTTCTACCAATCGTTTAAACCAGTTCAGTTCTTGCTCTTTTCTTTGAGCTTCAAAAATTCCTTTCTCCTTTAATGCAGAAATAAATCCCTGGATTTTCTCCCATGCTTCATCAATTCTTTTCTTTTTGATGGAGCTAACAGTCAAAAATTCTACTCCAATTCCATCGTATTTGGGAGTGAGTAAATGAAATGCGTTTTGATATTCCGTAACGGCATTCTTTGCCATCTTTTCCTGATCACCATCCGCTTTGTTGATCACAAGGATATCGATAATCTCCATGATTCCTCTTTTGATTCCTTGGAGTGAATCTCCGGCTCCCGGTAACATCAACACTAAGAAACAATCTACCATGGAAGCTACTTCAAATTCACTTTGACCAACTCCTACAGTTTCAACCAGAATCACATCATATCCGGCGGCTTCACATAGCATCATGGACTCTCGGGTTCGTTTTGCTACTCCACCTAATGTGCCGGAAGTCGGCGAAGGACGAATAAAGGCTTCTTCTTTTGAAGATAAAGTCTCCATTCTGGTTTTATCACCCAAAATACTTCCTCCGGTTGCGGGGCTGCTTGGGTCTACAGCCAATACTGCAACTTTCAAACCCTCTTCAATCAACAGATTTCCGAGCGCTTCAATAAATGTACTTTTTCCCACTCCGGGAACTCCGGAAATGCCGACACGAATGGTTTCCTTAGCTGATCTTACTTTACTGATCAGTTCCTGAGCAGTTTGCTGATCTGCCTCACGGTTACTTTCAACCAGAGTAATGGCTTTGGCTAAATGTCGCCGTTTTCCTTCCTGAACTCCTTTTGCAAGTTCGTCAATGGTCATGATATCTCAAATCTATTTACTAACTCAGCTCTCAAACAAAGGTTAGTCATTCCACGGCGAATGCTTGGAATCTCATTTATTATATTGATTAAAAAGTGGTTTGAATACATCAATCCGGATTCCTGCCTCCGCAGGAATGACTTATAAAAAGATGATATAGAAACTGAATTGTTAATATCTCTATTTATTTTTAGCTCTGATTTCATCAATTACTTTTGAAGCAGCTTTTGGAATATTCGTACCGGGACCAAAAATTGCAGAAACACCGGCTTCATAAAGAAAATCATAATCCTGAACAGGAATTACGCCACCGGCTACAATGATTATATCCCCGGCTTCTTCTTTTCTGAGAATATTTACTAAGTCGGGAATCAACGTTTTGTGTCCGGCAGCCAGTGTTGAAACACCGATCACATGCACATCATTTTCGATGGCTTGCTTAGCAGCTTCTTCCGGCGTTGAGAATAACGGTCCCACATCCACATCAAAACCCATATCTGCGAATGCTGTTGCTACTACTTTAGCCCCGCGATCGTGACCATCCTGTCCCATTTTCACTACTAAAATTCTTGGCCTGCGACCTTCTTCTTCGGAAAATGCATCGATCTTTGACTTTATTTCCTGATATCCTTTATCCGATTTATACACGCTTTCGTACACTCCTTTTATGGTTTGATTGGTGGCGGTATGTCTTCCCCAGGCCTGCTCAAGTGCTGTAGAAATTTCTCCAACAGTGGCTCTTTTTCGTGTTGCTTCCACAGCAAGATCCAGAATATTTCCTTCGCCTGATTTAGCCGCTTCGGTAATTGCTAACAAAGCATCTTTGGTGGCTACTTTATCACGCTTAGCTTTGATCTCATCGATCAGATTAACCTGTCCGTCCCGAACTCCGGTGTTATCGATATCTAAAATATCTACCGGATCTTCTTTTTCGTTTACGTACTTGTTCACGCCAACTATGGTGATGTCGCCCTTATCAATTCCGGCTTGTTTGATGGCCGCAGCTTCTTCGATCTTTCGTTTCGGATAGCCTTCTTCTATAGCTTTTGCCATTCCTCCCATTTCCATCACTTCATTGATGATGGTCTTAGCCTTTTCTTTCAGATCATGAGTCATGGATTCTATCGCATACGAACCTCCGAGTGGATCAACGGTGTGTGTGATATCCGTTTCTTCCTGAATGATGGTCTGAGTATTTCTCGCTATTCGGGATGAAGTTTCCGTCGGCAAAGAAATTGCTTCATCATAACTGTTGGTATGCAGAGATTGAGTTCCGCCAAGAACGGCAGCCATAGCTTCGATGGTAGTTCGTACCACATTATTCAATGGATCCTGAGCAGTTAATGACCAGCCAGATGTTTGGCAATGCGTTCTCAGCATCAATGACTTTTGATTCTTTGGCTCAAAATGTTCTTTCATCAATTCTGCCCAGAGCGTTCTGGCAGCTCTCAGCTTACTCACTTCCATCAAGAAGTTCATTCCGATCGCAAAAAAGAAAGATAATCTTGGAGCAAAAGCATCTACATCTAGTCCGCTTTCCACCGCTGTTTTTACATATTCCAAACCATCAGCCAGCGTAAAAGCCAATTCGAGCGCGGAATCTGCTCCTGCTTCCTGCATATGATATCCGGAAATGGAGATCGAATTAAAGCGAGGCATTTTTTCACTTGTATATTCGATGATATCCGAAACCAATCGCATAGACTCCTGCGGCGGATAGATATACGTGTTCCGAACCATGAACTCTTTCAGAATATCATTCTGAATAGTTCCACTTAATTGTTCGGTAGAAACTCCCTGCTCTTCTGCGGCAACTATGTACGCTGCCATGATCGGAATCACTGCACCGTTCATCGTCATAGAAACGGACATTTTATCTAACGGAATTCCATCAAACAAAATCTTCATGTCTTCTACCGAATCTATAGCAACTCCGGCTTTACCAACGTCACCAACTACCCGTGGATGGTCAGAATCATAGCCACGGTGCGTTGCAAGGTCAAAGGCCACACTAAGTCCCTTTTGTCCTTTTTCGAGCGCCTGACGATAAAATTTATTCGATTCTTCTGCAGTTGAAAATCCTGCGTATTGCCTGATCGTCCACGGACGCTGAGTGTACATACTTGAATACGGTCCTCGCGTAAAAGGAAACTCTCCCGGATAACCCGGGTCAGTATTTCTCTTAGAAACATCTTCTGAATCATACAATGCCTGAATTTCAAAACCTTCAGGACTTTGTCGGTTCAAAGATTCTGCATTATCACCTTTAAGCAGTTTTTCTACACCTTTCTTCCAATTTTCTTTACCGGAATTATTATCTGACATGGAGTTAGTTTTTTATGGAAACTTCTATCTCCCTAAATGTACGACTTTGAGAGAAGATTTTTAAGAATGAAAAACAGAACCGAATTATACAGATACTGAAGGATCTGCTGGCGCTAATTAAGTAGCTAGAATTTAGCCGTTTATACAAGAAAGACTTCTACATCCGTAAATAAAAATAAGTGAGTGATCAAAAATCACTTCAAGTTCATCTCTGTCAGGGAAGTTTCAAAACTCATATCTGAACCTAATTACCCATTACCTGGATGTTAGTTTTTTGGAAAGAGTAAATTAAGGATCAGAAATAGGGAATCTATTAATTACGAATAAATGTGCACGATATTCTATTTGAAATAAAATCAGACGTTTAGTAAACTATATTAATTCAATCTCTATTATTATGAAATTCATAGCTACTTTACTTTTTCTGATATTAACTTCCTCGAGCTTGATTGCACAAAACGAAAAACCTGACTCGAACTTAGAGATTCTGTTTTCCAGTAATGTTGGGTCTTTTTATCTTCCCACACAATTTAATTCAAGACAATTCCCTCGATGCATTGAAGGATGTGAACCGGCGGGCAGTGCAGCATCTAAAAGTATCGGGGTTGGATTTGAAGCTCGTTTAAAGGTATTTAAATCTTTTCACCTATCAAGTGGTGTTTCTTATACAAGAAATTCTTACTACGAACAGGCCCGAATTAGTGCCGGAGGGCCTAGTTTTATAACTGAAACTCAACGGGAGTTCCATTTTATAGATATACCTTTTAAGTCTCATTTAAAATTATTGGAATCAACCAAAGAACAACGATATTCTGTTTACTTTGATCTGGGAGTTATAAATCATATAAACTTAAATTCGGAATATCCCGGAGCTTCCGGCTTAGTTGAACTTAAGAAGTATGGTTTAAGCGGTACTGTTTGTCTAGGAATTGGAGTTTCATTTAACAAATTGACTATAGAATTAGCACCTTATTACCGGCATTCTCTTACAAGCTTCGGAAATGATATAGACCCTTTCTCAGATAGAAGGCTATCTGAAGATGTAACCTATTCTCCTAACAAATTCTCCCCAAGAAACTTAGGAGTTAATATAAACTTTGCTTTGGGACTTTAATTTGAAATAGTATCACTACTTCAAGTTCATCTCTGTCTGGGAAGCTCCAAAGCTCATATCTGAATCAAACTCACCTTTACCGAAGGTTTCTTCCATTTCGGCACGCAGTTTTTGAATGGTTAATCCACTTTTAAGCGTCCCGTTTCTGGCAAGAGAAACACGCCCTGTTTCTTCCGATACAATCAGCACCAAAACATTGTTGGTTTCACTTATTCCAACCGCTGCACGGTGACGTGTACCAAAAGACTGAGCTATATTCGGATTTTGTGAGATGGGCAAATAACAACTTGCAGCTACAATTCTATTACTTCGAATTACTACCGCGCCATCATGAAGCGGGGTGTCTTTCTGAAAAATTGTGGTAAGTAACTCGGCTTTTACCGCAGAATCAATTTTTACCCCGGCATCTACCAAGTCCTGTAGCGAAGAAGAACGGGCAAACACGATCAGCGCTCCGGTTCTGTCTTTAGCCATTTTTTTTGTGGCATCAATTACCTCATCGATCATTTCATTTGATCCCGTTCTGGTAAAGAAGCGATCGAAACTGGTGTTATTACCAATTCTGTATAAAAGCTTTCTGATTTCCGGTTGGAAAAGAATGAACACCGCCAGAATACCAACATCCAGAATACTTTTGAGAATAAAATTGATAGTTTCAAAACCCAGTAAACGAATGATAAAATTGATCAGGATCACAAAAAATATCCCAATAGTAGCCTGAATTGCAAAAGTGCCTTTGATCCATCGATACAGATATACCAGAACCCCTGCAATAATGAGGGTTTCGATGAAATCCTTTATTCCGAATTCTAAAAATCCGATGGGAAACAATGTAGTAGCCGTCTAGCGTTGTGATTGAATTGCTTGGAATATACGTAATGAATCGGAAGCTTCCTTAACATCATGCACACGAAGTATTTTTACTCCTTTCATGAGTGCATCATAGTGAACTGAAACCGTTCCGATCAACCGATCATCAGTAGGTCTCTCATCCAGAATTTTTCCGATCATCGATTTTCGTGATGCTCCAATTAACACAGGAACGCCAATTTTTGTGAATTTATCAAGATGGGCGAGTAATTTTAAATTATGCTCCAGAGTTTTACCAAAGCCAATACCCGGATCAATAATTATTTTCTGAACTCCTTTTGACCGAGCAAATGCGATCTTGTTTTCAAAAAACTGAAGTAAATCTTCTATTACATCATCATATTTCGGAGCATCCTGCATTGTTTTCGGATCTCCCTGAGAATGCATTATCACATAGGCTGCGTCATGTTCAGCTGCCAGTTCTGCCATAGCTGGAGATTTTTGTAAACCGCTTACGTCATTTATGACCCCTGCTCCGGCTTTTAGTGCTTCTTCAGCTACTTTGAACTTAGTTGTATCAATAGAATAAATGAGATCAGGGAATGTCTGTGCAGCTTTTTCAAGCACAGGAATAACCCGATCTATTTCTTCCTGTTCAGAAACCGGATCCGATCCCGGACGGGTAGACTCGCCACCAATATCAATGATAGAAGCTCCATCTCTGCGCATAATATGGATCCTGTCGAGTGCACGCTCTACATGAATGTACTTACCACCATCGCTGAATGAATCAGGAGTGGCATTTATAATCCCCATTATTTGGGGAGTAGAAAAATCTGGTGTTGAGATAATAGAAATTGTTAGAGTAATGTTATTAGTTAACGATTATTGATATACAACAACAAATAACCATTAACCAATCACTAAAAGATTACCACTCTTCCTGAAGCTCGCCTAATTTATCTTCTTTGGTTGCCCATTCATCTGCATCGGGGAGAGCGTCCTGAGTTTCATTGATTACTCTGTCTTCCCACTGTTCAGCAAGACGTTCGTTTAGTTCTATATAGTGTTCCCATTTTTCAGGTACTTCGTCATCCGGGTAAATAGCTTCTACCGGACATTCTGAAACACATGCATCGCAATCAATGCATTCATTTGGATCGATAGTCAAAAAATTAGGTCCTTCCCGAAAAGCGTCTACAGGGCAAACAGCAGCGCAGTTAGTATATTTACATTGAACACAAGGTTCAGTTACAATGTAGGGCATTATGTTATTTTTGTATTTTCATTAGATGATTCGGAATATCTCAGGCTGAAGCATTAGATGCAATTCAAATTATTTAAGTATCTCAATAACAGCATCAATATCTCCATCATTCGGAGCTGGTTCAATATTCAATATTTTCGCCATAACTTCATAAAGATGAATGTTTTCGAAGCGACTTAGTTTTACCCCTTTTTTGAATGCCGGTCCATAAGCTACAAAAATTGCATCCATTTTAGGATTTGCATTATCAAAACCGTGCGCGCCACCGCTTGGATAATCACTACCTCTTGATTCAAAAAACTGCTTCGTATTTATCGTATATCCTTCTTCCGCTACCATAAGAACTTCCGGAACTCTGCTGTTATCTTTTAAATGATAACGGTCCGGAATATTTTCTTTGAGGTATACTTTGAAATTTTCTTCGTTCTTCTTCAAGCTTTCAAAAACCTCTTCCTCTCCTTCATCTTCCACATTAAACATAAGCGCAGGAGAGTACGATATGATCTCAATTTTATTCACGTCGATGAAATCATCCAAAATAACTTTTCTTGATGGAGACACTTCGATCATCCCATGATCTGAAACGATCATTAAATTAATGGATTCTTTAATCTCCATTTCCTTCAACAAATATCCAACCAATTCATCAGCTTGTTGGATAGCTTCAATCACTTTTTCTGAATCCGGACCATAGCGATGTCCCTGACTGTCAACAAAACTAAAATAGAGTGTTCCAAAATCTACAGGATCTTGCTCCCGAGTCATCCATTTAAGTACAGTATCGATTCTGGCTTCGTTAGGAATACTTCCGTCATAGCTTTTCCAGTGACTCGGTCTCATATTCTGAATGGGAGCTTCGGAACCAATCCAGAACATAGTTCCTGCCTTTTTACCTGCTTTTTCTACGGTATTCCAGATCGGTTCACCTGAATACCAATCCGGATTTTCAACCGCTTCTCTGTTTCCCATAGAATATCTGGCATCCATTTCAGGATCATACATGTTGTTACCGATCAATCCATTGTTCTCCGGATATAAACCCGTGGCAATGGCATAGTGGTTTGGAAAGGTTTTCGTTGGGAAGATCGGTATCAGACCCTCTACAGTTGCGCCATTTTTAATGAGGCGGTCGAAATTTGGTGTTTCTGTTTTCGATAAGTAATCTGCCCGAAATCCGTCGAAAGATATCAGTAATAACTGAGGTTGCTTTTTTTCAGGTGAACAACCAATTAAAATTAAAACCGAAAGTGTTAATAATAAATTTTTCATTGTTTTTGAATGAAAGAACCTTAACTCAAATTCCAGATTATTCGAAATCTGTAGTTAGTTTAAATCTGGCAATTCTGTTATTCCCTGTATCTGCTACATATACGATAGTTCTGTAGTAAGCCACGCCACTTGGATTAATGAATTGCTTTGGGCCTGAACCTTCGCCACCGAAGGAAACAAGTATTTTCTTGCTGTCAGCATCTGCTCCTACCGGAGGATTAACCCCTTCCTGTCCGTTAGATTGAAATTGATAAAGGGAGTCAGTTTCAGAGTCAACAACAAAAATAAACGCATCATCATCACCCGAAAATGCAATATCAGTTGGCATTTGAAATTTTCCCGGTTCATATAAAAATCCATTTGCCTGAGATGTATCCTGGGCAAGAAGTGACGAATTTTGTTGAAATATCAGACCATCTGTTGTTTCTACAGCATTTATCCAAAGAACTCTGAAATCAATATCCTGAGCCTGAGAAGCCTGAGCAATTAAAAAGCTTCTGTCATCTGTTAACCTGTCTCTTTGAGGAGGAGTTACGAAAGAAGCTATTGAACTTAAACGAACTGCACTTCTAAGCGATGGATTAGTAGGATTCAAAGTAGTGATCTGACGAACGTTGGTCATTTTATTTGTGGGAACGCCATTTTCTTCAATTCTGGCAAATTCAAGAACTGTATTATCCGGTGCTGCAATTTGATTGGTACTATTCTGAGGCCCTCTTCGGGATACATAAACAGAATTGTCAGCTAAAATTGTTAAGCCCGTAATTTCTACATTTTCGTAATTATTTGATGAGTTTTTGTTAAGCCTAGCATTTTGTGCAGCTGAGGTACTTAAGCTGGCATCATCAAAAGGAAAAATGAGTGTATCAACAAATTGAATATCCCCTGCTCCATTCATATTCTTGATCTTAAAAACAGCCGGAAGATTGAACGTAGTTGGTATTCCGTTTTTGTCAATAATAGTATCAATTCGTGCTGACACATAAATGTTCAATAACCGGTCCTGAGTTACAGCATTGGCTCCTTGTAATTGTATAGTCTTTCTCGGTGAAAGATCAGCTCTGTCAAGTAAATGAACCCCTTCGTTGTCGGTAACATATACGAAGGTGTCAAAGCCAATGTGCACATCATTTGGTGCATCAAACTCTCCCCAGAAAGGAAGTACAGGTGCATAACCGTCCACATTCTCAAGACGAGGATCTATCTTCCCTTCGTCGAAAATTTCTTCATTTGTTTCGTCATTCTTTGAACCAAAGATATTGTCACAACCTGCTCCTGCCACAGCAAGAAGTACTAATAAAAATCCTAATTTCTTCATTACTCTCATAAACTAAATCCTAACGAAATTCTGTGTATTGTTCCTAAACGATCAAAATTAGTAAAGCCATAATCAGCTTTTAATGTTTTGCCGGAAAAAGGAATTTTAACTCCTGCTCCAAAGCTTGGTAGTATTCTTTCTTCATTGCCAAACTCATACCCGGCTCTAAAAAAGAACTGATCCATAAAACTATATTCACCACCAATATTCAGTTCCTCTGAATTATCACTTGGGTTATTGATTTGAGCTGTTACTACCACTTTGTTTTGCTCTGATTCGTATAGATCATAAGCAGCAGCAATAATAAAACGTGTTGGCAGTGAAAGTTCGCTTTCAGGCTCGTTTGTTTCTTCGCCTTCTGGAGTAGAATTCGATACTTCTCCATCAGGGGAAGCTTCAAAACCAAAGTTATTGACACTTACTCCAAATCTCAGACCTGTTTCTCCTACATCGTATGAAAAACCAAAATCAATAGCGCCTGTCTGATAGGTTATGTCAAAGAAATTCAAATAGTAATATCTCAAAGAAATACCATAACTAAAGAGGTCAGTAATCTTATGCGAGCCGGTTAAACCTGCAGAAAGATGGTGTGTTCTGAATGTACGCCCATCTCCAAATGGCTGGGTTTCCGTAGTTACCTTTTGATCACCCGAAGTGAAGTATTGGATCGACCCTCCGATAGCAAAATCATTGTATTTATGGATATATCCAAAATACTGTTGGTTAGTTTCAACCAAATACTCGGTATGAGAAAGGGTGGCAAAAGAACTTCCTATCTTCGATGCCATTGCCGGGTTCCAGTATAAACTGGAACCGTCGGTTGCATCAGCCATATTGGAATTTCCCATTCCCGCACTTCTTGCATCCACTGTTATCTTAGTGAATTGAAAGCCTTCCGTTCCAGAGCGGTCATCTCCATAAGATGTTTGGCCAAATGTTTGCGTACCGGAAAACAAAAACAATCCGGCAATAAAGAGTGAAATAAAGTTAGAGTAATTTTTCATCAAAAGTTGATTGAAAGACCAAAGACAATGTGTCTTTGCTGTAAAAAGTTTGCTGGGTTTTCGTAGCGCGGTAAGCCGTTGTCAGTAGGGTCCAGATATCTTGGATCCCTAACATTATTCGGAACGTCATATGACCGGTCATCTCTGAGGGCAATTAACTCTGCCTGACTGCTTGGATATTGCTTATAGCCTTCTCCAGTTACCGGATTAATAACTACTGCGCTTTTGTTATTCAGGAAGTTTGATATCTCTAAGAAAGTAGATACTCTCGTTTCCCCGATTGTAAACCATTTTTGAAGATTGAAGTCCATATAGAACCAGGCAGGTCCAACCTCACTGTATCTCTTTGCCGGGTCATCTATTTGCTCGTATATCGGCCTCCAGTTTTCTTCTCCTGATATTGGATTTCTTTCCGTTCCAACTCTTTCGAAAGGAGTATAACGTGCACCACTTCTCCATACTGCCGAAACAAATAATTGAAAGTCATTTAAAATAGGACTATCCAAAATTCCATTTTCTCTTGCATGTGTAAATGTGATGTTACCTTTTATATCGAATGGACGATCCCAAGCCAATGGTGTCTCAATATTATTTCCAACATTCTGGCTTCCTGAAATTCCGCTTAAATTATCATCATTTGTAGAACTCAAACCTTCCGCACGACTGTAAGTAACAGAAAGCTGGCCTCTTAATAAATCTCTGTATCTCTTCAGGTAAGAAACTTCCACACCTCTCGATCTTGCATAATCACCATTTATTCTGAACGCCTTAGTAACAGGTCTTCCGTCAACATCATTAACCCTGATGCTTTGTGAGGTAACAAAATCATATTTATCTCTCCAGAATGCAGAAATATTCAAAGCATCATTGGAAGTAATTTGGTTTCGAAGACCTATTTCATAAGAAATATCTACTTCTCTGTTCAGGTTCGGATTTCCTAAACTTGGGAGATCAGACTGATCCTGAAAGAATGGATCTAAACCTGCATAAACAAAACTCGGATGAGGTATTCTTGCAGAATGTCCATAATTAAAGAATAGAACCTGATTTTCTCTTACAGGGAATGACACATTTATTTTGGGCAGGAAAATAAATTTATATCTCAAGCCAAATATTTCTTTACTATCCTCCTGATACTGCTCAGCAACAAAAGTTGGGATGGTTGAGAATACATTAGGATCCAGTGCTTCTTCCACACGCTCATCCACATATCGGCCGGGAGCCCAATATTCAAACCTTCCACCAATATTTGCTATCAATCCGTTATAACGAATTTTTTCAGTGATAAACAACGCACCACGATTAGGTTTTACTCTCCAGGCATCAAAATTTTCGCCAACTCTGAAGGTTTCAGAAACTGTGTTTTCGTCAATTCTGATTGGTGCTCCAATCCAGGGGCGAGTAATATCAATCCATTGATAATCATTGAATTTTGATTCAAAACCTATTACAAGTTGATTTTGTTGACCACCAAATAATTTTGTGTAGCTTGATCTTACTGTAATTTCTTCTGCAAAATGATCATGCCAAAGCGTTGCAATTCCGCCATTATTAAAATAGCCGGGACCTGCAAGGATGTAAGTAAAATCATCCGTTCCTTCAAATTCATTTCCCGGGAAAGTTACGATACTTTCCGGATCGAATTCACCATCAACTACATCAGGGCGCCAATCTCTTCCATTTGCATCAGCCCTCAATTGTGTAAATAACCGGCTTACCTGAACTTCATAAAAAGATGAAGTTGATAGGGTCTGAGTCCATTTTAAATAAGATAGATTTGAATCATGCGTGTATGTATTCGCATTGTCTAAAAACCCATTTGAAAATGCGAACTGAAAGCCCGGCTGAACCTGAGTATCAGCTCCTGTAATCTGAAGCATTCTTGTATTCTGATTGATAGTAAGCGAACGTTGATAGGCCGCTTGCAACCTCATTCCCGGCTTTATATTATAAGTAAGCTTCAACATCCCATTCCAACGATTACCTTGTCTGGGCGACCAAAAATCTGAGCCTGATATAGATGATTGGATTTGATCTGCTGCAATTTTTGTATATCCATCTTCTAAAGCAACCTGAGCGGTGGCATAAAAAGTAATTTTTCCAGGGATATCCAGACCTAATTTGGGTAATAGTTTTTCAGCGATAACACCCGGGCCTCCAATGCTGATCTCATAAACATCCTGAAAATAGTTGGCTTGGTGATCCTCTACATTAGAGCCAAAATTATCTCTTTTATGGGAAAAACTTCCTTCATAAGTATCGCCTCCATTTCTGGTCTTTACTGATACAACTCCTGAGGTAACGTCTCCGTACTCCGCACCAACTCCACCTGTAATTACTTCGATATTGCTGAACGAATTTGCTCCAAGATCTAAACCAAAACCTGTCCCCGCCAAAGGATCCTGAGCAGAAACTCCATCAACTACGTAACCAGTTTCGTAAGCACGTCCACCTTTTATATATAATCCTGTTGGATCTTTAATTACTCCTGATTGCAGAGAAACTGCATCTTCAACTTTCCTTACAGGAGCAGCTTCAATATCTTTTCTTGAAATGGTAGAGGAGGTTGTTGATTTCTCAACATCAAAAATCGGTCTTTCACCAATTACAACGATCTCTTCACCCGAAGTAAGTACCTTTGACTTCAATTTATAATTAAGCTCGGTAAATTCTCCTTCTTCAACTTTGATCGCTGTGAGAAGAACCGTTTCGTATCCTATGTAGGTGATTCTTACAGTGTATTCTCCGGCACGTATATCATCAATTTCGTAATCTCCGTCCAAACCTGTTGCTGCACCAAAGCTGGTTCCGGATATCAATACATTAACACCGATCAATGTTTCGCCGGTTTCTGCATCAGTTATAATGCCCTTAATTCCACCTGTTTGTGCAAAAACAGTCGAACCGACTCCGATAAAAAATAAGGCTATAAGTACACTTTTTAATCTTTTCATAATTCTATTGTTTAAAGCCTAAACGTTCTATGACAACTTCCTGAATCATATCACTAATATTGTTATTCCCATTAAGGTTCGACAAATCAAGACTGAAATAAATAACATTCCCTTCAGTATTCTCTATGGTAACAAATTGATAATCATTATAAGCCCGAACCCCGCCAGTTGCTGTTCTTCTTACAAAATTAGCCTGATATAAACTTGTGCTTCCGCTCACCCCTTTTACCGGAAACACACCACTTAAAGCAAAAGATCCGGATTCTACTCTTAGCGTATTTGTAATAGCAGCATCGGTTGGTGTGACAAGAGAATCTTCCAGAATCAGAAATTGTCCGGTCTGAATTGAGTCCACAGGTAAGAAATTAAAAACAGGATCCTCCTCATCAATATTCTTCATCGGAATATTTATAAAAGAAGTACCGCCGTTATCAAAGAATTCATCTAAAATTTCCTGAGCATATGTAATGTTTCTATCCAGATCATTTGATATCCAGTAAATATGATCCCATTTGGAAAGCGTTTTGATCAAAGTCGGGTCTATAACTGCCGGAAAAGCACTGGAAAGTGCTACTTTATCCTGTGAAACATCTCCATCATTTATTATCCAGATATCTGGAGAGATTCCGTTTTGTTGTAATAAGTTCAAATGAAACTGTTGTCTGTTTGATGAACTAGGTCCTGAGTAATCATTTAAGAACAACGTGTTTGATTTCTGCTCTTTTATATACCATGACAAAGAATCTAATTCACTGGCTGAACCAGCCGCATCCACAGCTCTAACATAAAATGTGTTTCGTGCTCCAACATTAACCGGAACTGTTAAATTTTCTCCATTTACTTGAAGCGTTGAATAGCTTCTTCCAAGAAAAACCTGTGCATCATTCGTTCCTGCTGTAGAGTTATCTACTTCAAGAGATATAAATAGTTGTCCGTCATCATCTTCAGTGAATGGAATGTTAACCCATCCATTTATAGTATCATTTATAGCAATTTCTGTGCTTGCAAGATTTAGCAATCCATCGGGATCACTAAAGTTCCATCCAAAACTGGATACAGAAAATAATGTATCCGGTGGAGATTGATTGGAATTGATCGAAACTTGGGGGATTGAATTAACTATTGGATATACCAATGATGCCCCAACAGGGTCTGCCAATCCTTTATCATCAACCGCCCTTACTTTAAAAAGTACGTCATCCGTTTGTTGCCCTGACGTGATCGGCAGAATAAAAACACTATCTGTTTTTGTCGTAAATGTAAAATTTCCTTCAGAAGTATCATTTATAGCATACTCAAAGCCTGCTACAAATCCATCTGGATCATTGCCAAACCACGAAATTTGAATTTGGCTGGACAAACGAAAATCATTTCCACGATTTATCCTTTCTACAGTCAAATTTGTTGATGGTGGTTGGTTTTCTGAAAGTTCTCCATTTATAGTCTCATTGCATCCATTCCAATAGATCAATGTCGAAAATAAAAATAGAAGTAAAAGTGCGTGTGTTTTCAAGAGATAAATTATTAAAAAAAGAATGGAGCTACCTGATTGAAACAGGTAGCTCCATTTCAAAATGTTTATTTAATCAACAGCATTTTCTTAGTGCTGGTGAATGAACCTGCTTTGATTCTGTAAATATACATTCCACTTGATAAGTTACTTGCATCAAATGGCACGATATGGAATCCAGAGTTCATTTTTTCATTAATTAACGTGCTTACTTTTTGGCCCAACATGTTATAAATAGTAAGACTCACATCTGCCGTTTTAGGTAGAGAGAATTTTATATTTGTAGTTGGGTTAAACGGATTCGGGTAATTTTGCTCAAGTGCAAAAGCATCAGGAGTACCTGATTCGAAATCGTTTGAAGTAAGTAGTGCTTTTTCCAAAGTTAACACTCTGAAAATAGGTGCGTAATCGTCAAAGAATGAACTTCTTACTTGTAGTGTATCCGAACCATCAGTTAC
Organism: Balneola sp.; assembly: GCA_965215865.1. Taxonomy (GTDB): domain Bacteria; phylum Bacteroidota; class Rhodothermia; order Balneolales; family Balneolaceae; genus Balneola. Next base: position 462,943 of record OZ244125.1, on the reverse strand, counting down.
AAATACTGTCCATAAGTAAGTTTCCGATTCTCCGTTCTGAAGACCTTGCTCAGATAAGAACGTATCTACATCATCATAATCAGCAGTTGATACATTTGCTGATCCTTCTGAATCAGAATCTACATCAACATGTACTGTGGTTGTATCGCTACTGTATAGCTTCCATACATAACTCACATCGTCACCATCAAAATCCTGAGATGAATTCCATGTAAATTCGAAAGATGCTTTATCAACAACAATACTTGCACTGTCTGAAGGTCCTGTTAAGGAGAAATCCAGTAACGGAGTAAAAGCATTCCCATCAGCAGCTATAATATCTGCAGCTGTTCTAGGGTGGAATTTAGGAGCTCCGAAAGAAGCTGCTACAACAGCGTAGGCATCGAGCGATTTACCTGCTCTAACTGTTTCATTGTAATCTCCTCTGGCTTGAGTGTTTCCAACAACAGTTGAACGTATATCTTCATTGAATTGAACTCCATTTGCTGAATCAGCATCAGAGTTTTGCAGTGTATACTCACCGAAAGATCCTCTTGCTGTTAGTTCAACATCTTCAAATTTAACGACCATTCCTTCATAGTTCTCAAGCTCGCCACCGTTTTGTAAAGCCTGAACAGTATCAGTACTTATAACAGGAATTACCTGATCAGTATCGTTTCCTGAAGAATTTACAGTAAACTCAAGATTTACCAGTTGAGTCAGGGTCAAAGAGTTACTTGCTACCGCTGCTTCAGAAACCTCCGCAGAAGTAACCGTGATAGAATCTCCTTTTACCAAAGCTTGTGTAGCTGAAGTTCTTTCTAAGAAAATACCACTCCACGCTGCTGCTGCTTCCTGAAGAATAATTACTCCATCAGAGTTGTCAGAAACAATAATTCCTGAAATATCAACCGGAAGTGCTCCAGCTCCATCCAACGGACTTGCACCTGCTTTTCCATCAGCTGTTGTTTGAATCACAGCAATAGAATTGATAGGCTCATCCTGTACAAAGAAGCCATAGTTTCCTGAGATAGGATCTCTACCTGTTAATCCTTCACTGTCTGTAGCTTCAAAATAGAATGATACTGGACTGAAGTTATCAAAAGTAGGTAGTGTAAATTCAAAAGTATTACCCGCTGAATTTGTCATTGCAGCAGTTACAGTAGTGTCTCCATCAGAATACACAATGTTAGCACCTGTAACTGTAGCAGAGCCATCAGCAACAATATCAACGCTTACAGTAACAGCGTCAGAAGAAGTTACGGTGGAATCAGATTGAGCTGCATTGCTGAAACTTGGAGGAAGACCTACAACTTCAACATCACTTGGCCAGTTCAAAGTCTCGCCATTGCAAAGCTCGCCATCAACACATCTTAAAGGCTCTCCTGAGCTATCATCAGTTGTCCAAAGTACACCATCTTCAAATGGACTCATGCTCCATGAAATCTGGTTTGAAGGAACGGTACCGTCAGGATCATCGCCTTGCAGATTTAAGAAACCACTTACATTTACTACCGCTCCTGCTACAGGAGGCTCAAAATTACCGTCAGAACCGTCTTCCAGACCTGGCAATCTTCTGTAGTTCCATTCAGGCAGATATCCCAAACCTCTGTCATTTCTGAAACGAAGAGAAATATCATACATGTAAATTCTTGAACCATTTTCATTTAATGCCCAATCAACTCTGCTACCAACGGAAATATTACTTACAGTTGCGCCGGTTATTTTGGCATAAGCGTTGTTGTACTTTTGATAGCTTTCAATATCCATCTGGAAAGTACCATCACCATTTGCAGTAACAAGTTCATCTACAGTTACTTCCCACGGATCAAGTAATTCTGCATACTGCGGAAAGTTGATAGATGTTGTTCCCTGAAGCGACGCTTCATCTGCAGTCATTTGTACAGTTGAATTGAAGAACGTCATTCGGCCTACAAAAGTAACCACATCTCCTCTTTGGAAACCTTCAAGTAACTCGTAATCACTTTCCACAATTTGTATGGACATTCCTGCTCTACCTTGTGTTACAGCAGCTGTATCTGTAATGAAAACATGTATCCTTCCGATGTCATCAATTACGCCATCACTGTTAGTATCATTAGGTGTTGCATTCCCGGAAGTTTTAGGATTGGAAACGATTACACCTGTGTAAGTTACAGTAACACCATTTAATGGGTGCGCTTGTAGAGCATTCTGTGAATACTCAGTAAGTCCCTCGTACGTATTTAATTCTTTCACAGAAACTGTGTCCTGAGCTTGCGCAAACATCGGCAAAGCAACTAACATAGTTACTGCAAAAAATTGTATCAGTTTTTTCATAGTAATAAGTATTATTTGATTATTGTAAGTTTTCCTTTTTCTATTTTTCCTGTAGTTACATCTTTAACGGTAAATAGATATAAACCCGTTGTTAAGATTTGATTCGCTTCACTTTGTAAATCCCAGGCATGTTCTCCACCGGGAAGCACTCGTGGATCGTTACTAAAATCATCGAACCATGAGATGTCTCCGGTATAAGTTTCAGAATCATGTTCAAATTCTGCTACAATATCTCCAGCAATAGTATAAATTCTGATCTCTGCTTTTGATGGCAAATTATAAAAGTAGAGCTTGCGATCTCCTTCACTAGGTCCATCCCAAGCTGCATTCACTTTGTATGGATTTGGATATACTCCTACCTCAAACCCATCATCTCCGAAATTAGTATTTACCGGAGTTCCCGGAAAAACACGCACAGCGTTTGAATTGGTACTGGTTTCAAGGCTTTCAACTCCAAATTCTGAATCACCACGGTCAAAAGCAGTTACTGAAACCTGATATTGCCAACCACTTAATAGGTTAGTTAAGTCGTAGCGGTAGTAATATTCAACAGTATCTCCTTCAAAAGTAACCGGCTCATCAAGTTCTACCTCATTGAAACCCACATCAAATCCAATATTGTTGTTTGGCTTATCAAATTCTCTGATCAATCTGGAGTTTGGATTTATGTCCTGCCCAAGATCTGAACTGTATACACGATACCCTTCAAAATCCATCTCTCCGGATACCCTGTCTACAGACTCTTCGGCTGTTTTATCCCAATAAATAGACACCTTTCCAGCTTCTAATACAATTTTTGTCTTTGGGTTATCAGGCGGTGTTGGAAATAAATATCGTGTTAACTCGCCATTTCCATCTGTATCTTCTCCGGGATCAAGAACACCATTCTTATTTTTATCCTCACCTCTGAATACACTATTGGCTGAATTGATAGTACTTACCATATTAACCCTGGAACCTTCGGTGTCAACAGACTTACCCGCTTGCCCTTGAAACTGATCCGGCTTTAGTGAGGCACTAAATACAAAATAAACAGTAATAGTTTCACCCGGTTCCACCTGTGGGAAAGGCCCCATAGAAATAAATGAAATATAATTTCCATTACCACTTTGACCGTCTTCTCTAAGATTTTGCTCGTTATCTTCATAAGGAAACCGTTGAGCCATTCTATCATATCGATCGCCATCATTTGAGGGAGCGGTAAAATCCCCTGCTCCGGCACTGAACAACCAATAACTCGGCCCCAGATCAGGAACATTGAAGCCCGTTTGAGTAAACTTACCATCTAATGTATCGGGATTATCAGGGTGGAAAAAAGAGTCTCTGTACTCGGCACCAACTATTGAAACCGCACCATAAGTGTTTATACTTGGGTCATCCGGCGAACCGGCATCAAATGCATACATGGTATTTAGTGAATCCATAAACCCAATACCGTTTTTATTGAAAAAGGCTCCACCGGTTTCGGTAGTACTATTTACATTTCGTACTACCAGATCTGCATACATTCCTACATACACGCTGTCCCATGTCTCGGGCAAAGCGTGAATATCGCTGTTATTTGTTATATCATATTTCAGAATGGTGAAGTTCTCTGTGAAAGGAAATCCCCAATTGTAGCTCTCTAATTTTACATCTGTAAACAGTGGGTTATCATGCCCGGTAATCTCTGTGCCGTTCACACTTCTGCGACGATCTGTAAAAGATGCTAAAATATCACGCTCACTAACTGCTGAGACAGAAAAGAATTCATTATTGGGATCAGAACTTCTACGAGTAATTACAGATTCAGAAGTAAATTCAAACCCTTGAGCTCCTCTGGAATAACCGGCTGGATTGGTTACAGAAGACGAAGATAGTCTGATCTGACCTCCCACATCCGCACCTATCCAAATTCCGGCTTCAAACAAGTGTTCGGTTCCCGTAGATTTCGGAAAGCGCATACTTGAGCCGCTTTCAGGATTATTTCTCACATCAGGTTTACCTAATGTTCCAAAATTTGTAATTGATAAGCCGATAATACCGGCATCCGTTTCAGCTCTTTCAAATGGAACTTGTGCGTTCACACAAAATGGGATAACTAAAACGATCAGGAGTAGGATTAACTTCTTCAAATAACGATAAATTGCTAACGATTATAATGAACACAATTATAAGAAAATTCTAACTCAATCGTAGTTAGAATTCAAGGTTTTACAGTTTGGTAACACCTTATTGAACTTGCTTGGCGTAAAAATCCGACATAACCTTTTGACTTACACCCAGATAGTAAAAAATTACAATAATTGTAAATACCAGTTGAAGCTTCAAAACCCCTACTTTCATATACTTGCGCGAAGAAGTAATAATTGAATTATTCACAATTTTAAACTTTCCTTCTTTTTTTAGATCAACGACAATCTGTTGGTCTTCCATAACTTTTAATTTTTGATCAAAGCCTCCAATCTTTTCAAATGCTTTTCTTGTAACAAAAAGACTTTGGTCTCCGAACCTGAATAGATCATTATCAAATTTAGTAAACCAGGCATATAACTTTAGCAATGGAAGTTCCGGCTTAAAAGCCAGACGATAACATCCGGCTATATATTCTTCATTTATGCTTTCCAAAATGTCGCCAATAAAATTTAGCGGAGGTAGAGAATCTGCATGCAAAAAATATAATATATCACCCGAACATTTCTCTGCCCCGTAATTCATTTGAGAAGCCCTTCCCTTAAGTGGCGAGGTATATATGGTTGCACCAAGCTCTTTACATATCTGAACTGTATTATCACTACTACCTCCATCAATTAATAGCAGCTCAGCATTTTTATCTTTTATAGCGTTTTGCAAATATGGGATTAAGTCATTTAAAGTAGACTCTTCATTAAAAACCGGTATAATTATACTCACCATTCTAATTTAAACTTTCCAAATACGTTTGCCAGTCCTCTTCGTTATCAATGTCATTTAATGGTTCGAGCTTCGCAAGAGAGATGTTATTTTCCCGGGCTTGTTGTTCTGTTTGTTGCATCACTTTTTCCGTGCTCCAATCAATACCTTCCAAAACTTCAGGCTTGAACGAACTCATTCCAATTAAATAATAACCCCCATCTTCTGACGGACCAAAAACAACATCATTATCATCCAGTTTGGCAAAAGCCTCTTCCATAATTTTACTTGTCAAAGTTGGGCAATCACTTCCGATCAGTACAATTTTATCGCTACCGCTTTTAAAAGATTGGTTAAATGCATGTTTCATTTTCTCTCCAAGATCTCCTTCGGTCTGAGTTTTTTTTGCAAAGTTATTTTCTTCCCAAATATCATCTTTACCAATCTCCCATGCATACCAAACCTCTTTTTTTGCATCTACTTTTAAAACTTCTTTTTTAGTAATTCCCAGTAATCTCAAATACACTTCCAGAGCTTCTTTGTCCCCAATTGTTTTGGCCAAACGTGTTTTTACTTTTCCCGGCACTGCATTTTTTACGAAAACGATAATTTTATTGTTATTCACTAGTATTAGTTGTTGTTAATAATTGGAACTAAAATCTTAAATATATCCTTTAACTCTTTGAATACGAACTAACTAACCAAAAAATGAAAACAATCAAAAAATCGTTTCTTTTAATTTTCACCTTAGTCTTTACAGGTCTTTTGACAGTCAATTCTACTGCTCAGGATACCAATGCAGGAAAAACCGGACTTGGTGTAATGATCGGTGAGCCAACCGGTATTACGCTTAAATCCTGGACAAGTCAAAACACTGCATTTGATGTTGGTCTGGCTTGGTCATTATCAGGAAATGACGCCATTTATATACACGCTGATCATCAATGGCATAAGCCTTTGGAAGTTGAAAAAGGTAATTTGGCTTTCTTTTATGGTTTAGGTGCTCGTGCAATTTTTGCAAATGATACTTTCTTCGGAGCACGTATCCCTCTTGGACTATCATATTTAGCGCCCGAAGCCCCTTTGGAATTCTATCTCGAAGTTGCACCTGTAATCAATTTGATTCCCGATACTGATGGTGATGCTGATGGTGGAATTGGTGTCAGATACTACTTCTAAACTAATTTTTAATGGTATTTAGAAGGGCAGGTATATTTCCTGTCCTTCTTGTATCACCTTAGCTTCATCATATGAAGTGCCTTTGATACTCGCAATTTTAGAGTTTATCCTATCCAGAGTATCATCACTATGATCCGGATCATGGTGAGAAAAACATAATCTTTTTATTCCAAGATCTTTCGTCAGTTCAATAACTGTTTCCCAGTTCGAATGCCCCCAACCCAATCTATCCAAATGTTGTTCTTTGGTAAATTGTGCATCATGAATTAGCACGTTAGCTCCTTTTACAAAAGCTCTGAACTCATCTACAAATGCCTTGTTATCAGAATCTATATTAACAGGAAGCTCATTATCAGGGGCAAAAACAATTATAGTCCCTTCAATGTTAAATTTGAATATTGCGGTTGGCACTGTGTGGTTTGCCCACATGAACTCAACAGTATATTTGTTGAAATTCAGTTTACCCTTTTCAAAAGTAATGCAATCAAGTTCTGACTCAAGCATATCAATCGAAACCGGAAAAAAAGTATTCGACAAATGACCTTGAAGAATTTCCTTACACCCAATTCCATCCTGAGGAGGCATATACACTTCAAAACGATTTCTTGGATCATAGAAAGGCTTAAAAAAAGGAAATCCTTGCAAGTGATCCCAATGGGGGTGAGTGATAAAAATCTTCCCCATTAAACTTTTGCCATTAGAGTCCAGTTCGTTGCCCAGATTTCTGAAACCTGTTCCACAATCAGCTATAAGCAACTCTTTCATTCCCGGAATGGATATCTGGATACAAGAAGTGTTACCTCCGTACCTCATATTTTCAGGGTTAGCACATGGCGTTGAACCTCTTACTCCCCAAAGTTTTATTTTGATGTTGCTTTCCAAATATCAACGTATTGTTAGATGTAATAATAGGTAAATATAACTATCGCTTTCAAATAATCTAATTCTTCCGTTATTCCTCTTCATCTGAAGTCATTAAATCCCGAAGTGCACGATTTATTTCTGAAATTCTTTGCTTTTTACTATCCAGTTTTTCACCAACTTTATCGATCTTTTCCTGCAACTCATCTCTGAGTTTATTGCCTTTATTTGTTGGTTTAAAATACGTTTTTGCCTCTTCGTATTGTATGCTTTCTGATTCCAGTTTAGAAACGTCTTTCTGAATAGCATTTTTCTCTTTGCGTAGCTTTATTACCTGCTTCCTGTCTTCAGGTTCTACTCCCTCCGAAGCCAGCTCTCTCTCCATTCCCAAATCAGAACCACTGGCTCTGAATCGTTCATAAATTACATCACAAGCTTCCCTGTATTGCTTCCAGATCTTATTCTTTGATTTAATCGGAACATAGCCGGCATTTTTAAAATCATCCTGTAATTTCTTTGCTTCTTCAACTGCTTTCACAGGATCTTCATGAGAACCTAGTTCCTTAAGCTTGCTTAGAATTTCTTTCTTCTTTTCAAGATTCTCCTTCTCTTCTCCTCTACGATCTTTAAAGTGATCTCTACGACGCTCATAGAATACATCCATCGCAGCCTTGAACTTCTTCCAGATCTTAGAAGACTTCTTGCGCTGAACCGGCCCTATCTTTTTCCATTGGTCCATCAGGTTTTGCATTGTTTGATGACCCTTATCAAAATCTTCTGTATCCTGTATGGCTTCAGCTTGCTCTATTAACTGGAGCTTTTTGTCATAGTTTTTTTCTTCCTGTTCTCTGAGAACATCAATATTTTCAGATTTCTTTTCATTGAAAGCGTCTGTTGCAGCTTTAAATTTATCCCACAATTCATTTTCATCCTTTTGGGGAAGATTACCGGCTTTTTTCCACGCATTATGAAGCTTGTTAACCTTACGCGCCGCTTTTGCAATATTTTCGTTATCAACTAAAGCCTCAGCTTCGGCAATAAGTTTTTTCTTCTTTTTTAAAGACTTCTCAATCTTTTCGCGGTAGGCTTTATCATTCTTAAACCGAAGTTGGTTGAAGGCATCTTCAGCAGTATTGAATCGGTCCCAGACCATCTGATTCTTTTCATTAGGGACTCTTCCAATTTTTCTCCACTGACTGTGAAGGTCGTCAAATTCTTTTGTCAAAGCTTTAAAATCGGCTTTTGAATCATCACTACGTTCATTCAAAGCTTCCATTTTATCTAATAAAAGAAGCTTCAATGTCAGATTATCTTCTTCTTTCTCAAGCTTTTTTACAAGACGATCTACCTTGTGGCTGTCAAATTCTTCCATGAATGAATCGAATCGTTCATTCAATGCATCAATTTCATCTCTTGGGATTTGAGTAATTCTGTCCCAACTATTTTTTATCTGAGAAACCTCTTTTGTTGCTGTCCATTTTTCTTCATTAACAATGTCAGCAAACTGCTTCAGAAGCTCTTTCTTTTTCTTCAGGTTTTCTTCTCTTTTCCTATTCAACTCTTCATAGTGAGCTTTTTTCCGCTCTTCGAAATCAGATCTTAACTCTTCAAATTCTTTCAGCAGGGCTTTTGATTCTTCATCAGGTTCTGGTCCTTCCCCAATATGTAAAGAGAGGTTTGAAAATTCATTTGAGATCAATCCCCAATCTTTAGTTTCCAAAACCTCTTTGATCTTGCTCAAGATCTTTGTGTAATATTCCTGAGAGTTATTTTCTTCTTCAGAATCCGATGTTTCGGTTTCTTCCTCTTTATCGGAAGCTGCCTCATTTTCACTTTCTACAACTTCTTCTTCATCCTTTTCTTCTAATGAAGGTTCTGCCTCCTTTGCGGATTCCTCTTCTTGTTCTGAAGAAACCGGTTCCTCAACCTTTTCTTCCTCTTTTGCTACAGGAGCTTCTGTTTTCTCCTCAGCTGAACTCTCTTCGTTTGTTACTTCCGGATTCTCGGGTGAATCGTTGGTGTCTTTGTCTGTATTTTTATCTTGCTCCAGGTTCATAATAGCAACCTTCCTTTCCACTTGGTTCATTGATTCGGCTCATGCCTGCATTATATAAGTTGAATAAGATAGTATTTATAAACTTTTTTTTATAATCAGTTTTCTGATATAAAAAAAGCCGGCTCAAAGAACCGGCTTTAGCTAAGCTGATAAAATTATTTAGTCAACATTATGTACATGAATGTCTCTTTGTGGGAACGGAATTTCAATACCTTCTTTATCCAGTTCCTCTTTGATCTTTTCAAGATTTTCCCAGAAAAAAGGCCAGTAATCAGAGTTTTTAGTCCAGGCCCGTGCAGAAAGATTAAGCGAGCTATCGGCCAGCTCAGTTAGCACCACTACCGGAGCCGGTTCTTTCAACAATCTTTCATCTGAGTTCAATACTCTTAATATTACTTCACGTGCTTTTTTAATATCCGCTCCATAACTGATACCAACCGAAAACCGAGCTTGTCTTGTTTCTTTATTTGAATAGTTTGTAACAGGAGAATTTGCGAGCTGTCCGTTTGGAACAACAATTGTCTGATTTTGAGGTGTGTTCAAAATGGTATGAAGAATATCAATTTTTTCAACAGTTCCTGATTCTGAGCCTCTTTCGATAAAATCTCCAACTTTGAAAGGCTTGAAAAAGAGTATCAAAACTCCTCCCGCAAAATTGGATAAACTTCCTTGCAAAGCTAATCCAACTGCCAAACCTGCAGCACCCAGAATTGCAATAAATGAGGTCATTTCTATACCCAACATCCCAAGTGAAGTAATATAAACCATCACTTTGAGTATCATTGATATCAGCCCTCTTAGAAACCCTTGTAAGGAAGGATCGACATTACTTTTATTGAATACTCTTTTAATTCCTCCGCTGATTAGTTTAACTACCCAAAGCCCTAATACAAGAACTGCAATTGCTTTCAAAACATTAGGCGCATAGGTGAGCACAAAATCCAACAGCATTTCAGAATCAAATTCAAAATTTTCCATATTCTCCAGTCGTTAATTTCTTTGATTATTAATAGTACATTAAAATATCTCTGATGATTCCGAACTGCAACCATCAGACATAAAAAAAGGAAGCCATTTCGACTTCCTTAATTTTGTGAATCAGCTTCTTTTAATCTCATAAAGAAGCTACTAATTCTTTAATCTCATCTTTTGTTTTCCCAAGCTTCTCTTGTAGTCTACCATAAAGCTCGTCTTCTTTTCCTTCTTGAAACTTCAGATCATCGTCTGTAAGGTCAGAGTATTTTTGCTTTAATTTACCTTTAACCTGATTCCAATTTCCTTCAATTGTTAAGTCATTCATAATAATTAGCTTTGTTTATCATTTCTGCTATTATTATAACTCCTAAAAGAAGGAAAATGTTCCCATTTAGCACGAAAAAGCCTTTTTACTCCAGATCGTAAACTTCTTTCAAAATAGCTTTTGCATTAGCATCTTTACCTTGCATTGCACGATGTTGAAGATTTGTAATGATCTCAGGAGTAGCTCTTTCGTATGCTTCTTCTTTCGCATCCTTTTCATTAGGCATCCGGATCAGATCATAGATATCATCAGCGCGAACCACACTGTAGATATTGTCGCTGTTAAACGCATGTGATCTTTTCTCTTCATATTCCTTAAACACTCGAGAAAAATCTGTACTGTCTTCAGCTCTGGTTATCACCTCAACATCTTCAGCACCTTCTGCGCTTAGTGGAGTTTTACATAGAAAAAAGTAGTTTTGCTGAAAATTCATTCTTAATTAATTCTTGAATTGTAGATTGGTTTTCGTTTTTGAATATAAACAAAGTGCATATAAATGTTTAGCAAGTTCGTGCCGATATCAGATTTCTTTCAACACCTTGGGAATCATCATCCACTCCAGCTCGCAACCTCCCCATTGTACTTGATCCCAACTAGCTGCATATGTATTCACGCACACTAAAGCAGCAGTGGGCATACGAACATCGGAAGGGCGTTCAGAACCAATCAATGCTCCGGCTGTATCTTCCATTTTAGGGTTGTGTCCGACAATCATTACTCGTTCAACTTCTTCATCGGCTGATTGAATTGCTTTCAAATAATCTCTCATGCTTCCGTAATACAAATCACTGTTCCAGCTGATGATATTTTCATCTTCTTTCATTCCTTCTACAGCAAGCTGAGAAGTTTCTTTGGCTCTTTGTGCTGTGGATGCAATGATAAGGTCCGGAATTCTTCCTGTCTTTCTTAGAAATTTTCCCATTCTCGGAGCGTCCTTTAACCCTCTTTTGGCTAACGGTCTGTCAAAGTCATCCAGCCCGGGGTGATCCCAGCTCGATTTTGCATGTCTAAGTAATAGTATCTGTTTCATGAACTCATTGTTTATGTTGAAATTTTAAGAACAATTCCTTTTTCGCAAATAGTGTTAAAGTAACCCCTCTTATAACCATAAAAGAAGTCATTGCGATCCACAACGCATGATTCCCCGCAAAAGGTTTCACTAAATAATATACAGGAACAAAAAATACGATCGTAGCGATTAACATTGAATTTCGCATTGCTCCCGTTGAAGTTGCTCCTATATACACACCATCCCAAATAAAACATATGCTATTGATCAATGGAGCTATAATTAACCAGATGGCTACTATCATAGCGGTTTCAATGACCAACGGTTTGTCAGTAAAAATGGATAACAACTCGCGATCAAATACTGCATAAAATAATGTCCCCACAACACCGAATCCCAATCCCCATGCCATACATGTCCAAATAGCTTTTCTCATTTTTTTGAAATCCATAGCTCCCACATATTTTCCTACCAAGCTTTCTGCGGCATATGCAAAACCGTCAACTGCATAAGCACTTATATACCAAAGCTGAAGTAATATCGTATTTGCAGCCAGCCAAACATCTCCCATTTCTGCTGATGAAGCCGTAAAAAAGCCATATGAAAAAATAAGACACAAGGTTCTGATAAAAATATCCCGATTCACGCTGAAGAATTTTTTCAATTCCTCAAGTTCGATCAGATCACTCAATGAAACTTTAAGTTTTACTTTATTATATGTGCTCAGATATAGAATTACCGCCAGCACAACTGCTAAATAGCTGGAAAGTAAACTTCCCCATGCAACGCCATCAACATTCATTCCAAAATAGAATACGAAGGTCAGGTTCAGTGCAATATTCAGGATGTTCAGGAATATGGTTATGATCATCGGATATCGTGCATTTTGCATTCCAAGAAACCAACCGTTTATAGCAAACAGACTTAAGGTAGCCGGAGCCGAAAATACTCTGATCTTATAGTATATACGAGTGTACTCTTCAACTTCCGGAGAAGCATCTATTACCCACAAAGAAAATTCAATTAAGGGATACTGCAGTAACAATATAGCTACTGAACCGGCCAGTGCCACCAAAAGCACTCTTATGAGAATTACTTTTGTTCTGTGAATGTTTTCTGCGCCGTATGCTTGAGCGACCAATCCTGTCGTTCCCATTCTCAGAAAACCGAATCCCCAAAAAATAAAATCAAAGATAATACTCCCAACCGCTATGGCTCCCAAATAATAAACATGCTCTAAATGTCCTATTACTGCTGTATCCACTGCCCCCAGCAAGGGTACGGAAATATTGCTGATAATATTAGGTATGGCTAATTGAAGTACTCTTTTATTCAAGCTAAACTTGTTTTTTTATGTAATAAAAACACCTTTTATGCATAGCAGGCATTACTTAATTACAGATTTACATTTACATCAGTTACAATGGTTGCATATATATGGGTGCGAATGTATTTTTACCCTCTCAAAGTTCCAAAATTCTTTACAATTAACTGACTTTTATTTCAAATGAATATTGATACGCGCAATAAAGTTTTAAGCATCGTTTTAGGGATCCTAATTTTAGCTCTTTCCTGGTTTCTATATGATTCAATCGTAACACCATATCAAAAAGTACTTGAGCGTGAGGCTATGACTGAACGTGTTCGCTATCATATGAACACCGTTAAAGATGTTCTTATTCAGTATGATGTACGTTATGGAAAGTATCCTCCTGCTGAAGGCGGTTTGGATTCCGTGGTTCAATTTGTACAAAGCGATTCTGCTTTGCTTTCAATCTCTGACAGCTTGCTTTCGTATCAGGGTGAGGCCTTTACTCCAGGCCAGTTGATCTACTCACCAAGAGATCAACAACGATTCATCTATTCTGTAAACGATACTATTCGTCCTCCGCTGTATTTGCTAGAGGATCCAAGTGAAGATTATGATGACGCAATCGGTAGTTTATCAAGAACTACAATGCGAAATGCTCCTAGCTGGAATTAATGAGCGAATCCACCTCAAACCTGGGTGTTTGTTTTTTTGCTGATCGACTTTTTTATGCTCTCAACGATCCTCAAAACAGCAAGCACCTTTTTCGTATAGGCTCGTTTGACTTTAATTTTGATGTAAACCGAGCCATCACTACACGAAATGAGGAATACTTTCCTATACTCCAGACAACATTTGAGCGCATTTTCAAAGAGAACAGTATTCAATCTGTTCGCGCTCTCACTCATCCCGGAGAAGAATGCTGGACAGCTCTTCCAAAAGTTGTTTATGATAATGCCGACGAACGTGAGGATCATCTTTCAATTTTAATGAAGGGAATTGACCGTGGTGACGTAGAGCCTACATGGCACAGTTTGAGTAAGTCTTCATTTAAATTTCTTTGTTTGAGAAGAAGGGCAGTTATGCAGGGTTTCAATGACCTTACAGAAAAAATTGCGGTTACAGATTTTGCCAGCGATTTTGAGATTGCACAAAAATGGTCTTCTTTTCAAAAACCCGGAGGTTCATTTATGATGATCGGTTGTCATAAAAATGTGCTCACAATGACTTCTTTTATGTTGGGCAAATTCAGAGCAGCCACTTACTTCCAGTTCGATCAAATTTCTGATACTCCCTACCATTGGTTACAACAAGCCACAAATTCTTCCTGGATGAATGGCTTACATGAAAATATATTTCTGTTTGGTCACCATACACATGAAACAGAACAAACGCTTCAAAGTTTTTGGGATCCATCTTCTGAAATAACACATTTGAATTCTTTAGAATCTATCGGCGTTGAAGCAGAAGAAGAAACCTACGGATTTGATCTTGCGGCAGCTTTTCCGGCAATTCTGTTAAGCCTGGATTTCTGACCTTACAAAAACCAAACTATAACACCCTAACACTTTAGCACATTATTGTGTTAGGGTGTTATAGTGTTACAGTTGTTTCCTTATATTTACTCAAAAATTACTTCATGCGAATAATTACCGGAAAGCTTAAAGGACGACGATTTTCAATCCCGAAAGGATTAGATGTACGCCCTACGACTGATCGAACCAAAGAAAGCATCTTTAACAAGATCGTTGCATACAAATATCTGGAGAACTCTGTGATTCTGGATCTTTTTGGTGGATCAGGGAATCTTGGTTTTGAAGCAATTTCCCGCGGGGCGAAGCAAGTTACTTTCGTAGATATTAAACCGGATAATATAAAACTGATCGAAAAAGTAGCTACTGATTTCGAGATCGAAAAAAATATCAGAACCGTGGTTTCAGATGTTCAACAGTTTTTAGAAAACAGAACTATGAGCTACGATTTTATTTTCTGTGACCCACCATACTGGTATGAGTGGATGGATGAAATGATTGCCGAAATCTTAGACAATGATTGGCTGAATGAAGATGGTTGGTTTATTCTGGAACATGATAAATATCACAATTACGAAGAGCATCCTCATCATTTCTTCAGCAAAGCTTACGGCAGAACAACCGTTAGTATTTTTGAAAAGCATCCGGTAGATTCTAAATAAACTCCTCTTATGAAACACATTGCCTTATACCCCGGTTCTTTTGATCCCATCACGTTTGGGCATCTCGATATTTTGGAACGCGCTACCAATCTTTTTGATAAGGTTTTAGTGACTGTTGCTGTAAATCACAGAAAGAATGCTGTTTTTTCAGGCGATGAAAGAGTGGAACTCATTAAAGAGTGCCTGAAGGGAAAAGAGTGGGCAAAAAATGTGGAAGTAGATCAGTTTACAGGATTGCTTGTAAATCACGCCAAAAAAGTAAAAGCGAATACATTGATCCGAGGCGTTCGACAAATTTCTGATTTTGAATACGAATTCCGAATGGCACTTACCAACAAAAGATTAGCCCCGGAAGTGGACACTGTATTTCTAATGCCCGATGAACATTTTACTTTCATTTCGGCATCACTGGTAAAAGAAGTCGCTCACTGGAATGGTGATCTTTCATCCTTTGTGCCCGAGAGAGTTGCAAAAGCTCTACTGGAAAAGCTGAATAAATAGCGAGTCCTGTTCAGCAGAACCTGAAGGAGCTGCTTGCCTAGCCCTCTCAGGTTCATCTTATTGTTATTTCGTATTTAAATTTTGTTTTTTGTTCTTGAAATAACGTTTCCCTTTTACCTAACTATTTGGGATTTTCCGCCTGCACAATAATTACACTCCAATCATCCCACGCATGATATCCAATAGGGCACAAAACCTTCAGCCGTCAGAAACTTTAAAGATCACCGGAAAAGCTAAAGAACTAAAAAGACAAGGCAAGTCTGTAGTTTCTCTCAGCGCCGGAGAACCTGATTTTAAAACTCCGCGACATATTTGCGATGCAGCTATAAAAGCCATTAATGATGGTTTTCATGGGTATACAATGAATACAGGAACTCCGGAATTACGTGAGGCGATCGTTGCAAAACTGAAAAGAGATAATGGTTTGGATTACGATCCGTCACAGATCATCTGCTCTAATGGTGCAAAACAATCTGTTGGTTTTGGTTTATTGGCTATCGTAAATAAAGGCGATGAAGTAATTATTCCTGCTCCGTTCTGGGTTTCTTATCCTGAAATGGTTCGTTTGGCAGAAGGAGAATCTGTGTTGGTAAGAACATCTTTTGAAAATGATTTTAAACTTACACCACAGCAGCTTGAAGATTCTATTACAGACAATACCAAAGCAATCATTCTATGCTCGCCTTCAAATCCTACCGGCGCGTGTTATTCCAAAGAAGAACTGGAAGGCTTGGCAAATGTGCTTCGTAATCACCCTCAAATTTATATTGTTTCGGACGAAATCTACGAGTATATCGTTTTTGACAGCGATCATGTCAGTATTTTAAATGTTGCTCCTGATCTTAAAGATCGAGTTTTATTAGTGAACGGATTTTCCAAAGGGTTTGCAATGACCGGCTGGAGATTAGGCTACCTTGCAGCCAGCAATGAAGTTGTAAGTGCTGTGTCCAAGATTCAAAGTCAGGAAACTTCTGCACCTTCTTCTATCTCTCAAAAAGCAGCAGAAGCAGCATATAATGGTTCATTGGATGAAGTAATAGCGATGCGTGATCAGTTTAAAAAACGTCGCGATTTCATGGTTAACTCTTTAAATGCCATTGAAGGAGTAAGTTGCTTCTCACCCGGTGGAGCGTTTTATGTGTTTCCTGATATCTCTCATTATTTGAATTCATCAAAACCGGACGGAAGCAAGATTGCAACCTCAACAGAACTCTGTATGTATTTATTGGAAGAATTCGGCTTAGCTCTCGTTCCTGGTGACGCTTTTGGCGAACCGAACGGATTGAGAATGAGTTACGCAGCATCGATGAATGACCTTGAAGACGCTATGGAGAGGTTTAAAAAGGGATTGGGGAGTTTGGGGTAGTTCGTTAGTCCAATAAAATCTGAAGCAGAATTATCAAGATTTCTGGATTTACAGAATTTAGTTTACTTAATTATACCAATTCTGTAATCCTGTAAATTCTGCTCCAACCTACTTTTTTCTATGCCCTACAAACCCCTCAAACTTTGGTTCGATAAAGAACTGGCAGAACAGCTTTCGAAAAAACTTCTTTCTGTCAGTGCGAACTTTAATTCCTCTTCCTTCATCAAAAAAGTAGATACAGGAGTTGATGGGTTAGAACTCAAAGACAGAGTGGAATTAATAGCCGATGAACTAATCAACCATTTGGAAGATGATTACCCAAAACAAGTTGAAGTTTTGCTTCAAATACTTGGCCCGGAAAACGATGAAGAAACCGGAATGTTTAAAGAATATTACTGGATCATGCCCATTGCAAAATTTGTAGAAAAGTATGGGTTAGATCACTTTGATATTTCCATGAAAGCCATAGAAGAGATCACAAAGAGAAATACCGGTGAATATGCCATCCGGCCCTTTATTGAGAAATATCCTGAACAAACAATGGATAAAATGGAAACTTGGTCGTTGGATTCCAATAAACACATCCGAAGGTTATCAAGTGAAGGCGGTCGACCGAGGTTACCTTGGGCCACCAAGCTTCAGATGTTTATAGATGATCCGACTCCATTATTTCCTATTCTGGAAAACCTTAAAGATGATCCATCAAAATATGTTCAGAAATCTGTGGCCAATTGTCTTAATGATATTTTGAAAGACAATCCAGAAGTTGCCAAAAGGATTATCGAAAAATGGAGTACGGATGCTACAAAAGATAGAACATGGATCATTAAACACGCACTCAGAAATCTTCGGAAACAAAATGATAACTGGGCTTTAAAACTAACTCATGAGCTGAACTAATGAAAAATTTTCGAATAAGCACGGAAAGACTCTTTATATCAGAATTTACTTTAGATGACGCTCCATTTATTTTAGAAATTGTGAATACTCCCGGGTGGCTGGAATTTATTGGAGACAAAAAAATTCACACTCTTTCAGATGCCGAAAACTATCTTTCTACAGGTCCTATTAAAAGTTATTCCGAACATGGATTTGGTTTATTTAATGTAAGTGATAAGAATTCTGATATTTCAGTCGGAATTTGCGGTTTAATTAAAAGAGATTTTTTGGAATTTCCGGATCTGGGGTTTGCTTTGCTACCAAACTATGAAGGTATGGGATTTGCTTTTGAAGCTTCGAAGCATGTTTTAGATTATGCGGAAAATGAATTATCCATTCCTTCCATATACGCAATTACCACTCCAACTAACATCAAATCACAAAATTTGCTGATAAAGCTCGGTTTTTTGCACAAAGAGAATATAAAGAATGATGGAGAATCTCTTTCTTTGTTTGAACTGAATTTTTGATTTTAAACTGATTCAAAGTAGGTTCCCATAACTAAACTCATTTTTATGGAACTTGCAGCTAAAATACTCATTGGATTTGTAGCATTTCTACACCTTTATTTTTTATGGCTGGAAATGTTTGCATGGACAACCCGTGCTAAAAAAGTATTCATAGGGTTTCCACCTGATTTCTTTGACAAGACTAAAAATATGGCCGCCAATCAAGGACTTTATAATGGATTTCTTGCAGCCGGACTCATTTGGTCTTTTTTTATAGAAAACCCTTTTTGGTGGGTCAATGTGGCCTTATTTTTTCTAAGCTGTGTAGCAGTTGCAGGAATCTTTGGAGCTGCAACAGTCAGCAAAAAGATCTTTTTTGTGCAAGGCTTGCCCGCACTAATCGGGATTCTTCTTTTACTATTCATTTGAGATATGAGCAAATCCTCAAAACCAAAACTGAAATTTATAAGCCCTGTTTTGGCTTCTGCTGATGTTGACAGAGATATTAAGTGGTATGAAGAAAAACTAGGATTTAAAAATGTTTATGACAGCTCCGCATATCAGGAGGGGGAAATTGATTATGCTGTAGTCGGGAGGGATAATTTATTCATGCATCTTCAGTTTCAATTTCCTGAAGACATGATCTCTACTGATGTGAAGTTTGAAGTAGAAAATATCGAACTCTTGTATCAGGAACTTATCGAATCAGGAGTTATAAAAGTTGAACAAATACGCAGACAAACTCCCTGGAACACCTCTGAAGTTAGTTTTTTTGACCTTAGCAAGAATCGCATCACCTTTCTTGAAGACCTCTAAACAGACATGAAAGAATTCCACATCCTTAATGGCGACGCTTTAAAAGACCAATTTCCGGACTCTTTAAATGGCGAGCTAGTCGTAGCCAGAGAATGTTTAGTGGATGGTGATGTATCAGCGAATTCTTTAGATCAGCTATTTGAGCTAAGAGCGGAATATTTGAGTATCACTTACCCTTCAGATATAGAATTCTACCATCAAGAAGTAATACCCGAGTTTAAAAAAATTATTTCCTTACCAGATAATTCAGTTATCAATCTTTGGTTTGAAGATGATCTTTTTTGTCAGGTTAACTTATGGTTTGTGTCTCATT
Source organism: Balneola sp. (assembly GCA_965215865.1). GTDB lineage: Bacteria > Bacteroidota > Rhodothermia > Balneolales > Balneolaceae > Balneola. The sequence goes on along the minus strand of OZ244125.1, from coordinate 443,482 downwards.
TAATTCACAATTTCGTAACTCCTTCCCAAGTATTTCTTGTTCGTCCACACACTGATATTCGGTATGGCTTCGGCGGTTTAAACGCTGATGGTTTAGCAAACGTTTATGAATCTAAAGTCCAATTGTCTGATAACGAGGTGAAGCTGTTTTCTTCTCTTTGGGAGTTATATCAGAATCAAAACCATGCTGAGATTTTAAGTATGGCTGTAAAACACTCTAAAGAATTTCCCTTCTTAGAAGATGCAGCAAAAGCAAACATAGAACGGTTTCCGAATGATGGCTCATTGGGAAGACCGGAACAAACACTTCTGAACATAATGAAAGAAACAGATTCTGATGAATTTGGTCCTGTTTTCCGGGAATTTCATAAAAAAGAAAGCATTTATGGTTTTGGAGATCTTCAGGTAAAGCGGTTGTTTGACAAATTGAGAAATAGCTAATAAAGAAATCTTTCTTTCAGTTTAATTCTGATTATTTTCTCCTCATGAAAAGAACACAAGCTTATACTGATGCCTTAGATCAATTTGTTCAGCTTTGGGGAGATATGGCTTCCGCTTGGGGCATCAATAAAACGATGTCACAGATTCACGCGCTACTGTATGCTGAATCACATCCTCTGGATACCGATACTATCATGGATAAGCTTGATATCAGTCGGGGCAATGCAAATATGAATCTCCACAGATTATTGGAGTGGGAATTGATCCATAAAGTTCAAAAATCCGGAACACGCAAAGATTTTTATACTGCAGAAACCGATGTCTGGAAAATAGTATCAACAATCATCAGAGAACGTCAGCAAAGAGAAATCGAACCTATTCGTACTGAACTAAAGGAATGTATCGCAACACTTGAATCAGGCGGACTAAATGATGATGAAAGTAAGGCTTTTAAACAGCGTATCGAAAACTACAACGAGTTTCTGGAAATGTTCGAACGATTTACAGGAGCTCTTCTCCCTTACATCAACAAAAAGAATCTAGGCTTTTTGAAACAGCTCATAAAATTAGTAGAAGTAAAAGAATCATTGATTGGAAAAAAGTCTGATGACTAAAAAAACTACCCGTGAAATTGGAAATGAAGGCGAGGAACTCGCTTGTGCTTATCTGGAAAGTAAAGGCTGGAGGATTCTGGAAAGAAATTATTTTTTCGAAAAATCGGAGGTTGATATAATCGCTTATGATGACACCGCTATTGTATTTATAGAGGTAAAGCTACGTTCTTCCGATAAATATGGCAGACCTGAAGAATATGTCTCTGAAGTAAAAGTGGAACATGTTTTTAAAGCTGCAGAAGCCTGGATGTATGAGCGAAAAATGGACGGCTCTCCCATGCGCTTTGATGTGATCGGCATTCTACAGAAAAAAAATGAAGCCCCCGAATTTAATCACATTCAGGATGCATTTCGATAGTTGGAAATGTAGCTTTGAATACTGACTTTCTAATATGCAAACAACCCTGACCTCTTTTGAATATGTTCGAAGCATCATTACGATGTTCGTATTCATGTTAATTCTGCTACTGGTATCAATACTGGTAACTATTATAGTACTCCTGACCTTTGGAAAGGCTACCAACTGGATCGTTAAAACTTTTCCTAGATATATGGGAATACCAATATTCTATTTACTTGGAATAGATTACCATCTTATCGATTTGAGGAAAGATACATCCAAACCCGTCATTTTTATTTTTAACCATTGCTCAACCCTTGATATACCTGCTGTTTTGATGTTGGCTCTGGAACGATTCAGAATCGTAATAAAATGGGAACTCCAGTATATCCCTTTCTTTTTTATTATCGGGCGATTAACCGGACAGGTTTTCATCAAACGCTCTGATAAAGAACACGCGATCGCCACTCTACAAAAAACGTATAACAGGCTCAGAAAGAATAATCTAAATCTGATTTTAGCTCCCGAAGGTTCACGGAAGCACGAAGGCAAAATTGGACCTTTCAAAAAAGGTGCTTTCCGAATGGCTATCGACTTAGGATATCCGATTGTCCCGATTTATTTTGATGGAAATGACAGACTAAGTATGGGTGGATCTTTGATGGCAAAGCAAGGCGAGATCACGGCTACCATTCATCCTCAGATTGATACCTCAGCATGGAAAGTAGAAACCATTGAGGAGCACATTGAAGAAGTGAGAAACATGTATCTGAAATGGGCTGGGGTTTAGTGTGATCGAGGTCATCCTTGTAGATGTTAGTTTATTCTTATACGGTTCTTAACTTTAATTAAAAAATAGGGTCATCCTGAACTTGTTTCAGGATCTTACGGAATGGCTTGATTTCTCGACTCAGAGATTAATGTCGCAGCAATCTAATAATTTCGGATTCTACTGTTTTGCATGATTCCATCTCCAATTGTTGTGCCAATTCTTTAACTGTTTTTCTCTACCTAAAGCATCTGAGATAGTATCATATATTCTGTGTTAAAAAAAGAATTGTAGTTTATACTTTTAGGTAAATAGAGACCCTGTTCTAAGCTTTTGCTTCCAAACTCTGGAACTGATGTCAGTAGTTAGTAAGGAAACAACATGGGCTTTGTTCATGAATACTAAGACAGATTCAAGGCCTATTCTTTACAAAGATCCTGAAACAAGTTCAGGATGACTCTTTATATAATTTTGAGTTTGTTTAGAGAATTTCTGTTATCGAAATATATAACATTAACGAAATGACTTCTCACTACCTCGGCTCTAAATATTGTAAACTAAAATAATTTCTCTCATCAGTCCATACTTTTTCTACCTCGAACCATTCAGAAACCATTTCTGCGAAACCATTTAAAGTATATTTATGTGAGTTTTCAGTATGAATAGATTCCCCTTTTTGAAAATTTATGACCACTTCTCCCAATTCAACAGCATGATCTTCTTTCACAAAAAGGTGCATTTCAATACGCCCTTTTTCTTTATTCCAGATCGACTTATGATCGAATAAGTCCGTGTTGAATGAAACACCCAATTCTCTGTTCAAGTGAGTAAGTATATTTTTATTGAATTCAGCGGTTACTCCTTCTGAATCATTATAAGCGGCTTCCAGAACACTGATCTCTTTTTTAAGATCTGCCCCAATCAGAAAAGCTCCATCATTACCGATAATATCATGTATAACTTTTAAGAATTGCTGAACCTTTTCCATTTTAAAATTTCCAATAGTCGAGCCGGGATAAAAAACTACTTTTCTGGCATCAGGACTACTTTCAGGAAGTTCGAATGGCTTAGTATAATCTGCTGAAAGAGGTAAAATCTGAATATTGGGGAATTCCAGTCGTAATTGTTCAGCAACTTTATACAGATAATCCCCTGAAATATCCATTGGTATATAGCAACAGATGTTTTCCATATTCCCTAGCAAGATCTTCGTTTTTGAGCTACTTCCGCTGCCGGGCTCTATAAGTAAAACCTTTTTACCTAAGTATTCTGCTATCTCATTCACATTTTCTTCCAGAATTTTTCTCTCTGTACGAGTTGGGTAATATTCTTCCAGCTCAGTAATGTCATCAAAAAGCTTCGAGCCTTTTTCGTCATAGAAGAACTTGCTCGGTAGTGTTTTTTGTTCCTGAGATAAACCTGAGATCACTTCCTCAAGCATTGAAGTTTTTTTGGACAGTAGTTCTGTTTCAGTCATTGATTTTATTTTGCCAATCTTATTCCTGAGAATTGCCACCTTGCATCAGCATGGAAAAAATTGCGGTACGTTTTTCTGATATGAGAGTTTGAAGTAGCACAAGAACCACCACGCAGCACGTACTGATTCGCCATAAACTTTCCGTTGTATTCACCTAACGCCCCCGCTAAAGGTTTATAACCTGGATATGGAGAATAACTGCTTTGAGTCCATTCCCATACATCACCGTACATTTGTTTTAATTCACTTTCGTAATTTTTCAAAGCTAAAGGATGAAAAGTATTTCGATCTACAAAATTTCCGTCTACTTCGAGATCACCGCATGCATATTCCCATTCCTGTTCAGTTGGTAGACGACATTCTTTCCATCTTGCAAAAGCATCTGCTTCATAATAGCTTATATGAGTTACAGGTTCATTAAGCGCTACTTTTCTGGCTCCTGAAAGTGTAAAATTGAACCATGAGTCATCTCTTATAAACCAATAAAGTGGTGACTTCCATTCTTTTGACTTCACTTTAGTCCATCCCTCATCCAGCCAAAGCTCTGACCGCTCATATCCGCCATCATTTATGAACTCAAGAAACTCCTGATTTGTGATCAATCGGTCTGCGAGTTCAAAGTTCTGTATAAAAGTTCGGTGAACCGGATGCTCATTATCATAGGTAAATTCGTCGCCTTTATTTCCGATTTCTACAATACACTCTTCAAACGTGATCCATTTCAATTCCCCCGGAGTCTCTGAGTCCGGTGTTTCTCTTTCTTTGTAAATTGGAAGCAACGGATTTTGCGCAAGTAAGTACTTTACATCAGTAAGGATCAACTCCTGATGTTGTTGCTCGTGATTTATCCCGATCTCAACTACTTTTGATGCTTCTCCCCAAATTTTATCATCGCAATTCTGTATAAAATCTACAACCTTTTCATTTACATACTCGCGATATTCGAACACCTCTTTTACTGTAGGTCGCGACAATAGGCCTCGATTTGCTCTGGAAAACGGAACTCCTGTTTGCAAGTAGTATGAGTTAAAAAAATACGCGTATTGGGGATGTAAGCTTTCAAAGTCAGATTGATATTTTTCTAATACAAAAGTCTCAAAAAACCAACTGGTATGTGCCAAATGCCATTTAGCTGGGCTTGTATTTTCCATAGCTTGGATTACAAAGTCTTCAGTCTCTAAAGGCTCAACTATTTTATGTGTAAAGCTTCTGGCTTTAAGGTATTGGAGCTCCACATTTTCTCTCGAAAACCTGACGTCCTTTGTCTCTGCTTTAGTAGTAATTTCGCTCATGGTTCAGGGCTGTTTGGTGTCTTCTCATAATGTAGGAAATCAACACCAAAGCCAAAAAACTCATTCCTTATTCTTCTCTGTAAAAATGAATTTTTTTTATGGATGGATCTTTTTTACTCTTGATCTTAATATTTTTAACTCTGCTATGTTGGTAAACTGCTGTGCGCATTGAGTTTACATTTTTATCACTTGTATAAGATACCTCGAGTGCCTGACCGCCCGGTTTCAGCTTATCGATAGCTTCAAGAAGAGGTTTAAACTTCGAATTTCTTTTCTTAGAAGAATTTATTGCCGAACGTTTAACAAATTTAATTTCCATAATAACACGCCATTAGATAGAGAGTGCATTGTTTAATATAGTTTTTTTTTATAAAAAATCCTTTTAATGGCTTCTGTCAGAGTTTGGGCAAGTTAATGATAAATTCTGACCCGTTATCTTCTTCTGAAATAACGGTTATTGTCCCGTTATGTGCCTCTACAAGATCTTTACATAACAATAATCCCAATCCTGTTCCTTTCTCAGATAGCGTCCCTCTTCTTTGCGGTCTGTTTTCTTTATCAAAAAGTTGATCTTTAATTTCAGCATTCATTCCAATTCCTGAATCCTTAATGCTGACAGCTACAGAATGCCCATTCTCTTCTATACCCACATTTATCTCTCCATCTTTTTCAGAGTACTTAATTGCATTAGATATTAGGTTTCGGAAAACAGTGGACAGCATATTTGCATCACCCATAATGTTTAGAATGTATGGCTGTATACTTATGGTTACTCTTTTTTTTGCTGCAGATGTTTCAAAAATCGAAATACTGTCTGACAATAGCTGAGCAATATTTATTTTTTCTTTCTTAACACTAATTTCACCATTCTGAACCCTGATCCATTCGAGCAAATTTTCAAGCAGTTCATATGCATTTTGAGAAGAAACTTGTACCAGAGATAAATTCTTTAAACTTCTTTCTATCCCTCGTTCACTTTTGTCTTCTTCCAATTCTTCAATAGAAAGATCGATCATCCCATTGATTCCAAAAAAGGCACTCTTAAGATCATGTGCAATAACAGAATAAAGCTTATCTCTTGTTTCAGTGAGCTTGAGCATCTCTTCATTTTGAGCAATTATTCTCTTCTCATAATTAACCTGCTTACTGATATCCTGAAACGTACCACTCAATCTTACCACAGTCCCATCAACTATATGTGGTTCACCTATTGCACGAACCCATTTGAAAACTTTTTTTTCTGATATAAACGGAAGCACGATATCATACTTTTCGTGATTCATAGTGGCTTTGTTAATAGCCATTGCAAGTTTATCTCTACCTTCTCCAGGAAAATAATCCATACCTTCTTCCAGAATAAGCTTTGATCCGATTTCTTTATCGTGAATTCGGTACACTTCATCCGTCCAAAAGATCTCTCCTGTAATCAAGTCGAATTCCCATCCTCCAACATGTGCCATCTCCTGAGCATTTTCGAACATCAGCTCAAGTTTCTTTCTGGCTGTTACATCCCTTGAAATCGACTGTAAACCTATTGGTTTATCATCAATATCCTTAACGGTTGAAACGGAACTTTCGAACCAAATATATTCCCCGGCTTTATTCCGAATTCTATATCTGGCATTAGTTACAACCCCATTCTCTTCCAATTCTTTACGCGGTGCTTGGTTCAGTTTTTCCAGATCATCTTCATGGATCAGATCAGCATGATTTGTACCCAGTAACTCCTGATAATTAAAACCTAAAATATTCTCTACAGAAGGGGATATAAAAGTATATATACCATCCATGTTATGTAAACAGATCAAATCTGCACTATTTTTTGAGATCAGCTCAAGTCGTTCATTCTTTTCTTCTAAAGCTTTTACTGTTCTTGCCCTCTTTATTGTAGCTGCAACCCACTCACTCAAAAGCTTCATCAAAGTATAATCTGACGGAACAAATCCTCCTTTTTTCGGATTAGAGCTCGAAAAATTTATAGTCCCGTATAACTCTCTGTCAATGATTATTGGAATCCCGATATATGCTTCCAGAGAAAAAGCCTTATAACATGGGTGACGCTCATATTCTGATTTTTTCATATGATTGATCGCAATCACATCATCGCCTTCCAACGTTATGCTACAATAGGTATTACCGAGATCGAAAGTTTGTCCTACAGAGAGACCTGAATCTACCGGAAAGAAATTTCTTATCTTATATGTTTCAGACTCTTTTGAGATAGAACTGATTATGCCCACTTCCATCCCCAGCAATTTTGTAGTTAACTCCAATGCATTATCTAGCTGCTCGTTTAAATCTTTTTTGGGCTGAGACGTGATCTGATACAGAAGCTGAAGCCGCTTCTCTGTTTCCCCAAAACCTATTGAACTGTTATTAGATCTCAAACTAATTTCTGAGCAGGATTAATGGTTATACTACATTACATCAATTTAGTGATAATTACCATATCAACCATTAATGTTTCTTTAAACATCTTTGTTTTCTTTAACGAAAGAGGAGCTGCTACTAAACATTGCTATAAAACAAAAAAAGCCACACTGTTTCAAAACAGTGTGGCTTTTGGAATTTGGTGTTTGTTATTTAAACAAATGGTGGGCGATGAGGGACTCGAACCCCCGACCCCCTCGGTGTAAACGAGGTGCTCTAAACCAACTGAGCTAATCGCCCTATCAAGGGCGACAAATATATGAACATTTATAATGCAGACAAAGAAATATTTCAACAAATATTGATTATTTGGTTAACACTGTTAACTTATGGCTGAAAGCTGAAATAAATCCAACTATTTTGAAAGACTATCCTTTTACTGCGGTACTCGTTGACGGAATCAGAACTCCCTTTTTAAAATCAGGTACAGATTACAACGATCTTATTGCTTATGACCTCGGTCGTTATGCGATTCAGGGCCTTTTAACACGTAATGCTGTTGCCCCCTCTAGCATCGACCGGGTAATTATGGGGAATGTAATCCAAGAAGTTCGCACCAGTAATGTGGCTAGAGAAAGTGCTTTGGGAGCAGGCATACCCAACACAGTCCCCGCGTTTACAATAGCATTGGCTTGTATTTCTTCCAATCAAGCTGTGGCCAGTGGAGTTGACCTCATAAGATCGGGACAAGCCAAAATCATTTTAGCCGGAGGAACAGAAACGATGTCAGACATTCCGGTTCGGTTTAAGAAAAAATTTCGGCAAAAAGTACTGGAAGCAAGAAAGTATAAGTCGCCCTTAGATTTTCTGAAATTCTTAAAAGGACTTCGTCCCAAAGACCTTCTCCCTGAACTACCTGCTATTGCTGAGTTTTCTACCGGAGAAACAATGGGTAAAAGTGCAGACCGAATGGCAGCAAGATTTGGTGTATCGCGTAAGGACCAGGATGAATTTGCAATGCGCTCACACCATTTAGCTGCAAAAGCCACGCAAGAGGGTTTGCTCGATGATGAAATCTTTCCTGTAAAGGTTCCACCTAAATTTTCTGTTGTTAACAATGACAATGGATTTCGTTCAGACACTTCTATTGAAAAACTGGCAAAGTTAAAACCTGCTTTTATAAAGCCTCACGGAACTATTACAGCCGGAAATGCTTCTTTTTTAACGGATGGCGCATCTGCTTCTTTTATAATGGAGGAACAAACGGCGTTAGCGTTAGGCCTAAAACCAAAAGCGTATTTGAGAGAATATAATTTTGTATCTCAGGATCCTAAAGATGAATTGCTACTCGGTCCAGCATATGCAACGCCAAAAGTGTTGGATCAAATGAATCTTAAACTTGAAGATATTGACGTTTTTGAAATTCATGAAGCCTTTGCCGGTCAGGTTTTAGCCGTATTGGCGGCATTGGATTCTGAGAATTTTGCTAAAGAGTCTTTAAACAGAGACTCGAAAGTTGGACAGATTCCAATGGATAAAATTAACACTATGGGCGGTTCTCTATCATTAGGACATCCTTTTGGTGCTACCGGAGTAAGACTTGTCACAACCGCTGCTAATCGTCTTCATCATGAAGGGGGGAAATATGCTTTGGTTACCGCTTGTGCCGCAGGTGGACAAGGACATGCAATGATCCTTGAGAGATATCAAGGATAAATGACAATGATCAATTTTTGAAATCAAAAGAAATTAATTCCTGAGCTTCTCTTAACATAGAAGGGATTGAGCAATAGGTTTTATATACATTCTAATATCCAATTATGAGCTATTTAAACATCACAAAAAAAGAAAATGTTGCGGTCATTACTTTAAACCAGCCCGGAGAAAAAGTAAATACGCTTAATGAAGCTATGATGGATCAGTTTGCAAATTTTCTTGATGATCTTGAATCCGATGCATCACTTAAAGGGGCTGTTCTTATCAGCGGTAAGGAAAATAACTTTATTGCCGGTGCCGATATCGAAATGTTCAAAGCCCGGGAAACAGCTGAAGAGATAGAGCAATTAAGTCTGGATGGGCACGCGATCTTAAACAGAGTTGAGAGCTCTTCAAAACCAATAGCGGTGGCAATACATGGAAGTTGTATGGGAGGCGGCCTGGAGCTTTCTTTGGCCTGTCATTATCGAATTGCCTCCGGACATTCCAAAACCATTATGGCCTTGCCTGAGGTGAAGCTGGGTATTCTTCCCGGAACAGGAGGGACTCAACGTCTACCGAGATTGATCGGCATTCAGAAATCACTGAATTATATGTTAACCGGAAAAAATATTTATGCCCGTCAAGCTTATAAAATGGGATTAGTGGATGAACTTGTTCATAAAGATGCTCTGGAAGAAGCTGCCATAAAAGCCGTTCACAAAGTTTCATCAGGCAAATTTGAGCGAACAGATAAAAGAACTTCTATGGAAAAGATGATCGAGGGTAATGGCCTCGGACGTAAGATCGTTTTTTCACAGGCTCTTAAACAAACACTCGCCCAAACAAGAGGAAATTACCCTGCTCCTGAAAAGATCTTAGATGCTGTTGAATATGGCTATAAGCACGGCAAAGAAAAAGGTTTACTAAATGAAGCGAAACTCTTTGGTGAACTGGGAGCAACTCAGGAATCCAGAGCTTTGGTGAATCTGTTTTTTGCAATGAACAACGCCAAGAAAAACCCTCAGAAAGTTCTGGTAAAATCTGTTAACAAGATCGGTGTTCTTGGAGCAGGATTAATGGGTTCGGGAATTGCTGACGTAAGTATTAATAAAGGGAAATACTCAGTACTGCTAAAAGATCGTGATCTCGAATCTGCATCAAAAGGAGAACAGGGTATATGGGAAGATCTGAATAAAAAATCAGAAAAAAGGATCATCACTAAGTTTGAAAGAGATGAAATTGCCAGCCGGGTTACCGGTGTAGATTCGTATGCTGGTTTTGATGGAGTGAACCTTGTTATAGAAGCTGTGTTTGAAGACCTTGATCTGAAGCATAAAATCATAAAAGAAGTGGAAGAAGTAACTTCTGGTGATACAATTTTCGCTTCTAATACTTCTTCGCTTCCAATTTCTGAAATCGCAAAAGCATCATCACATCCGGAAAACGTTATCGGTATGCACTATTTCTCTCCGGTGCAGAAGATGCCCCTCCTGGAGATCATTACTACTGAACAAACTGCAGATTGGGTTACTGCAACTGCTTATGAAGTGGGCGTAAAGCAGGGAAAGACCGTCATCGTTGTAAATGACGGTCCCGGATTTTATACCACCAGAATCTTAGCTCCATTTATGAATGAAGCTTTGCTTTTACTGGAAGAAGGAGCATCCATTGAATTTCTGGACAAAGCTATGAAACAGTTTGGATACCCCGTCGGTCCGATGGCTCTTTTAGATGAAGTTGGATTTGACGTAGGCGCTCATGTTGGAGAAACTATGAAGCCGATGTTTGATAAAAGAGGAGCTAAGTCTTCTGAAAAAGCTCAGGAGCTTGTTGATGAAGGCTTTTTGGGTCGTAAGAACAAAAAAGGGATGTATTCTTATTCAGACGGAAAGAAAAAAGAAGTGAATACCGGAATCTATAAATACTTCGGTGGTACAAACAGAACAAACCCTGATATGGAAACTGCACAGCTCCGAATGGCATTAACCATGATAAATGAAGCTGCTTATTGTCTGGAAGAAGGGATTCTTAAATCAGCAACTGATGGAGATCTTGGAGCAATTTTAGGCTTAGGATTCCCTCCTTTCCTTGGTGGACCTTTCAGGTACATTGATCATTTAGGGGCCGATACTATTGCCAAAAAACTAAATGGCTTTGCTGAAGATTTTGGCCCAAGATTCAAACCGGCATCAATTTTGATGGATAAAGCTAAAGATGGGAAGAAATTTCACTAACTTTTTTTGAGATAAGGGAAATTGCTTTACCTTATCTTTAACTAACAATATGCTCGCTGATATTGTTATACGATAATAACCATCTACCAATGAAAGCTTTTTTCTTTCTCACTTTGATCTTAGTGGCAACCTCATCTTGTTCCCGGAATAAAGAGATAGATTTCCAAATTACTACTTTTGAAATACCCGACGTTAGCATTCGCGCCATCGAAGCCATTGATAAAAAAACAATGTGGTTTGCTGGGTCAAATGGTCAGGTTGGATTCACCAAAACCGAAGGTTTATCTTTTGAGATTGACACGATTAGCTATGATAAATTAAGACCCGAGTTTCGATCCATCGCTGTAACAGATAGTGCAGTTTTCGTCCTGAGTATAGCCTCACCTGCCTTGTTATATAAAAGTACTGAAAATGAAAAAAATTGGAAATTGGTTTATAAGGAGGATAATCCTTCAACATTCTACAATGCTATGACTATTTCCAAAAACGGATTTGGAGTAGCCGTGGGAGACCCAATTGGGGATTGCCTTTCTGTAATAATTACCGAAAATAGTGGTAATAACTGGAGGAAAATTCCCTGTGACTCTCTTCCCATCGTAGTAACCGGAGAAGCAGGATTTGCAGCAAGTAATTCTAATGTCAATATTGTCGGAGATAACGTTTGGTTGGTTTCTGGAGGAACAAGAGCACGGGTTTTTCATAGTGAAAATAAAGGAGAAACATGGCGAGTATATAATACTCCAATCGTTCAGGGAGGTCAAATGACCGGAATTTTCTCAAGTCACTTTTATGATTCACAAAATGGGATAATAGTCGGTGGAGACTGGAATCAGAAAAATAAAAACACAGAGAACAAAGCTATTACTAAAGATGGGGGTAAAACCTGGACACTCATAGCAGATGGCCAAGGACCATCTTACCGTTCATCAGTAAGATATATCCCGGGAAGTAATGGAAAAGAACTTATCGCTGTTGGAACGCCTGGTATTTCTTATTCAAAAGACGGGGGGTTGAATTGGAAAAAAATCAGCGAAGAATCTTTCTATACAATACGTTTCACCCCTGATGGAAAATCTGCCTGGCTTGCAGGCTCAGGAAAGATTGGGAAATTGGAACTGACTGATCAGTAGTAAATTCTGATCACAATTCTTCGGTTTAGAGCTCTGTTTTCAACTATATCGATTCCGGTTTCATCTACATGAGGTACGATAGGCTTTGTATCTGCATAACCGGATGCTTTAATTCTTTCAGGCTCAATACCTTCCTGAATAAAATACTTCACAACTCCGGATGCTCTTGCAACAGAGAGTTCCCAATTTGAGGGATAAACTGGAGTATTGATCGGGACATTGTCAGTATGTCCTTCCACATCTACTTTAAATTTATAGTAACCCAGATCATTCATAGCCTGAGTTACTTTATCTATGATCTGTTGTCCTGTAGGTAACAGGTTAGCCTCTCCCGAGTTATAAAATGAACTTGAGTTGAAAAATAATTTTATTCCTTCTCGATCTAAAGTAATATCAACCAGTTCAGCCTCTCTTTCGTCTGTAAGTTTTTCGTCGAGGTCTTTTTTAACCTCAGCCAGAGGGGTCTGAACATTCTCCTGTTTATTTATTTCAGATCTTAAACCTTGCTTCATTTGTTCCCATAGGTTCAGGTCTACATATGATACTGCAATAAGCACAGCAAAAAATGCTAATAGCAAAGTGATCATGTCACTGTATGTTAGCAGCCATTCCTGATCCTCAGTATGTGTATCTAGCTCTGTTTTTCTATGTAAGTCTCTGAGATTCAAATCTTTTAACCTTTATCATTTTTCTTCAGATCTTTAAGATCTCTTCTCAGATATGTTTTTAATTTATCCTGAATGTAGAAGCTTGATTTCTTTGAATTAATAAGTAAGACCCCTTCCAACATAAAGTATTCACGGTACCGGTTTTGTTGAGCAATATTCTTAAGCTTTTCAGCTATTGGATAAAAAATAAACCTGGCTAAAGAAATCCCATAAAGCGTTGTTATTAATGCTGCAGCCAGGCCGGGTCCCATGCCTGAGGGGTTTTCAAGTTGACCCAGCATCACAACCAGCCCAAACAATGTACCGAACATTCCAAATGACGGAGCTGCTCCGCCCATAGCCCTAAGCACATCAACTACAATCATTTTCCGATAATAATGCTCTTCAATGCTTACCCCGGCAAATTCTTTGATCTCATCATTTGTATAATTAGTATTTATCAAAGAAAAGAAATACCCGGTTACTTCGTCATTATTTTCTTTTTCCAGAGAACTCATAGCTTTGATTCGGTTTGCCTTAACTTGATCACTCCACTCCAAAATATTTTTCAGATCGTCACTCAGCTTTTTATGAGATATTTTTGACTGGTTAAACATATAAACTACACTTCCGAGAGCTTGTCCTACATATTTAGGTTGATAGGTAATGAATACCGCATTTAAGACCCCTCCAAGAACTATGAATAAACTTGGGATATTCAAAAACTGATATTTACTTAGCGTAGGAATCGAGTTTATATATCCTGTAGCACCGGTGATTTCTGTCACTCCAAAAATTAAAATCCCAACACTAAAAAATACTCCTAAAATATTTGTAAGTGATAATCTCATTGTTCTGTATCCCCTTTTATATCTTTAATAATATCTTCAAGTTCAGGAATATTCGGTATCATTATATCAGGATTCATTTTAACTGCTTTATCCCAGTTTTCTCTGGTCGCTGATTTTCTATTCAACATAAAATAGATCGTCCCTTTAAGGCCATAAGCGTCTGCAGTTTCCTGAACTCTTAGTGATTCGTTCACCTTTAGTAAAGCTTCATTGTACTCTCCTTTGTAAAACAGATCCTGCGCCGCCCTGAATGAGGACAGTAATTTTTGCATATCAACTGCACGTTGTTTAATAAGTGTAGAATCAGCAATAGTGATAGTATCTTTCTCCGCAGGACTCATTCCGCTAAGATCCAGAAAAAAGTCTTCTTTGTTTGGATCTAGTGTTACTTCCAAGTCTGTATTCTTGTTTTTGTAAATTACTTTTATTGAATTTGAAACCTTACTCGCTCCGGCACCTTCTTTAACTAAAGTAGAAGAATCTTCTGCTGGTGTTTCAGGCGTAATTCCTGCCGAGCTACTCTCTTCAGGTGTTTGCTCTGTTGTAGCACAATTGGTAATAGTTATACAAACCACAGCTACGATCGCTAATCTAAATTTTGTTCTAAAATCTAAAGACACATTGTAAGCCATAACTTAACCGATTAAATGTTATACTTTGATTTACGTCTTTCTCCCTTAGCTCATCACCTGAAATTATATTTCTGGCATATAAACCTACTGATATAGATTCTGTGAAGTTAAATTGTAATCCTGGTGATATCGTAAAGATGCTTCCTTCATATTTTGTTAGTGCAAAACGAACATCAGCATCAAGAGTAAGCAGCAAGCGATTTGCATTTATTGACTCGTTCTCTTCTCCCAAACCGTAATGAAAAACAACACCTAGATTTAACAATGTAGCATTGTATAGGCTGTCTTGGGTTCCTTTATAAATGTTAATTCCACCCCTGATCCCAAAATAAGAAGAAACAGAATTATCGATAGGTTGCCGGAAGGTTACAGATGCGTTAAAATTAAGTATCTGTTGTTCAGCATCAGTAGTAGTACTGTCTACTTTAAAACTCTCACCAATAATTGTTTCTACCCCTACATTTATAAAGATAAGTTTCCCTTTATCTATATCCTCTTTTGGAAATACCTGATTTGATATAAGAGCTTTCACCCAAACAACTTCCTGAGATTCAGGTCTTATCATTCTTATATTAATTATAAAACCCTCAATAGCCTTTTTTTGAACTGAGACTTCAATTAAAGCATGTAATGAATACTTTTGAGCCGTTTCTAAAAGCAATTCACTGTTAGACTCGGCAAGACTTCGCCCTTTCGTATTTGAAATTTGGATAGTAGAATCTCTTCCAAATATTTTGAGTTCATTCGTGGGCTTTAATTCAGGTGGGGATATAATGGTAAGAGCTGAATATTCCCTGAATGTTTGTTCTATACGAGAAACTATATATCCTACCGTTTCTTCTGACAGATAATTTTCATTATAGTTTAGTCGATATACCGTTACTCGCCTTACATCAGAGGGTATATCAGATGTCATATCCTGCAATTTAGCCACAGCTTTCTCTACCAAAACTGCATCAGACTGTGCAAATACATTTCTACCCATCAGAGAAACGAAAAACAAAAATGCTATAACTCTAATAACAGGAAGTACTTTAACATTCATTTTCTACCCCCTGCTTTTGAGAACTTTTCTTATTAGTAAAAGAATATTCTTTCTGGCCCCTTCAGTTTCAATAGATGTGAATTCCTGATTATTCTTTAATTCACTTAAAATGAGTTCCTTTTCACGATCAGGTCTGACACTCAATATTTTAGCCTTTGTAGGTTCTTTTGCATTATAGAGAGCTTTTATTAAATCATCGGTGGTCGAATCTTCTAAAGCAGTCTGAAGAATCTCATCGTTAACATTTGGAATGTCATCAAAAGCTACAAAGTACTTCCTTATTTTCTTGGCGAGATTCAAATCCTTCTCTGCTATTGAGTTAACAAAACTCTGCTGTTCCGTTATAGGTAGATTATCAATGGTATCCAGAATGCTCTCAACACCATCAGCAGCTACATATTTCATATCTGAAACTGTAAGAGCCTTGTGAGAAAAATGAGCAGCTACTTTCTTGTATATTGAGATCGGTATGTTTGCTATTTTTCCCATTTTAAGAACTATGGGAATTCTCTTATTCTCATCCAGTTTTTGTAAGACGAAACTTGATCTGTCACCGGGTAGCTGAGCAAGTAAAATCGCAATCATTTCATCCGACTCCCCTCTGATAAGATGTAACAACTGCTGGTTGGTAAGTTGATTCAGAAATTCGAAAAGGTGATTATCATCATCTCCTTTATTTTTTGAAATTTTTAGAGCCAATAATTTTTTCTTGAACTCTGTAACTTCTTCTGCTTTCTCACTAACGGGAATCGTTTCTATATTCGTTAATCCGAACAGAATTGAATCATGTATCTTATCATCAAGATATGGCTGAAGAACATCTATAATTTTTGGATCAGTACTGAATATTGCTCGTACAGCTTTTACAAGACCTTCATCTTCATTATCATTTATCAGGTCTTCGATTAATTTTGCTACTGTTTCAGGCTCACTAACTGTTCTGTTAATGATAAACATCTTCTCTTCTTCGAATTTCGCCTGTTTATCATTTTTAAACTCTCTCAGTTCGTCTTTCGGTCTCTCCTCTGATTCTAAACTTGCCTGAAGATTTTTTAATTCTTCGCTTACAGCACTATAGTCTTGATTTTCAGAGTTTGATCTCTTCATTAGTGCCCAAATCAGAAGAGCTATTGCAAGGATAAATAAACCAAGTATCACATACATCAAGTGTTTAGGATTATTCCAATCTATACCTAAAAATTTATTTTCAGCTAACTCAACTCCATCATTTGATTGGCCTATAAATACAGTATCCGCTTTTGTTGTTGTAGCTAAAGCAGTTCCCCTTTGCTGATTTGGAAATATTTTTCTCTCTACTGTTACAATATCACCACGAAATCGATCGGCATTTGCAACCATTCCTGCCATTTCACTTATAAACTCCGAGTCTTCTTGTGTATAGGATGTATCTATGAGGATGCGTATGGTAAGCTGATTCAATCTGAAACTGGAGTTAAAACCAGTGACTTTTATACTATCCCTGCTGGTTCTGGTAGCTTTTAATCCCGGTGGTATTACTGGTAAACCCGGAAGGTTTTCTATTTCGAGTGGAGGTAATTCCTCTACTACTTCATAGCCACTTGCCACCAATACACGTTCCACCGCTGCCTGCACATCAACCAGAAAAGAGCCATTTTCATAATATTCAGACAAAGCGTTTTCAAGTACTATTTCATAATAGCGTTCATACTTTGTTTCTTCAGTTTGTTGATCCGGAGAATTAGAATTATTCCCGGGAATTTGAGCAAAAGAAGTTCCAAGATTCAGGCTCCCCCAAAAAAGTATGAAACATAGCAATCTTTTCATTTCATCCCCCGCACTGTAGATAATATTCTCAGCTTAAGTTATCCACAACCCCGCTGAGTCAGCTTTTTTATTTATTTTAGTAAACAATAATATTTTTTATCGACTTAAGCTAATTTTTTTAACTCTTTCTGAGCTATGATTAAAGTTATCAACATTTAACTGCTTCTGAAATCTTTTTAAATTCTGAGTTTATGAACAAAAAAAAGCCCCTTCATTTCTGAAGGGGCTTTTCAATTTATCTTAGATAAAAGTTAATTGGAGCTAACTTAAGCTTCTGTTTTCTCCTCATCGCTTCCGCCCAGAGTTTCAAATATCTCTGCAACTTCTGCGTCACTTTCATCAACTTCCTCAGTAGGTCCAACGATAAGATCATTGTACTCACGAAGACCGGTACCGGCTGGTACTTTGTGTCCAACAACTACGTTTTCTTTCAGTCCACGTAAGAAGTCTTTCTTAGCTTCAATAGAAGCCTGAGTAAGTACCTTCGTAGTTTCCTGGAAAGAAGCCGCTGATAACCAACTTTCAGTAGAAAGTGCAGCTCTCGTAATACCCAATAGAATTGGACGAGAAATTGCAGGTTCAGCTTCACGAGTTTGGATCTCTTCTTTACCTTCTTTGATCAATTCGTTGTTGATGTCTCTTACCTGACGACGATCAAGGATCTTTCCTTTCTTAAGCTCACTGCCACCTTCTTCGGTTACAACAAACTTACCGATCAATTCGTCATTTCTGGTATTAACTTCAAAACGATCAACTTTATCACCTTCAAGGAACATTGTATCGCCCGGATCAGTGATCTCAACTTTCTGCATCATCGTGCTTACAATAACCTCGATGTGCTTATCATTGATTTTTACACCCTGTAGACGGTAAACTTCCTGAATCTCATTTACTAAGTACGATTGTACAGCGTATGGCCCAAGAATGTTTAGAATGTCCTGTGCAGGAATTGTACCATCAGATAATGGTTGCCCTGCTTTCACAAAGTCGTTGGTTTGTACAAGAATATGCTTGCTCAAAGAGATCAAGTACTTCTTCTCATCAGTACCGTCTTTTGATTTAACAAATACTTCCTGAGAACCACGCTTACGGCCTCCCATTTCAACAATACCATCAATCTCAGAAACTACTGCCGGCTCACTTGGCGAACGAGCTTCAAAAAGCTCAGTCACACGAGGAAGACCCGCTGTAATATCTTTAGATTTAGATGCTGCTCTAGGAATCTTAGCGATTACCTGACCTGCAGAAACTTTCTCTCCATTATCGATAGCTACGTGAGTATCAACCGGAAGAGTACTTTCGCGAATCACATCTTTTGCGCCTTTAACAACTAGTGTTGGTACAAGAGATCTGTCTTTGGAATCAGTAATAACTTTTTCACGGTGACCAGTTTGAGCATCAGTATCATCGGTAGAAGTAACTCCATCAATAATATCTTTGTACTCAACGTTACCATCAATTTCAGAGAAGATCAGGGCGTTGTATGGATCCCACTTACAGAGCTGTGCTCCTTTTGGAACCATGTCGCCTTCTTCAACCATCATCTCGCTACCATAAGGTACGTTATAGCTGATTAAGACCTGACCTTCATCATTTACAATTTTCAATTCACCAGCACGGCTCAATACAATGCTATGCTCTTCTTCGCCATCATCATATTCTACAACACGAACATTTTCGAATTCAACTTTACCGTCAAATTTAGTTTTATGTTGTGAATCTGCCTCAAGACGAGAAGCCGTACCACCAACGTGGAAAGTACGAAGTGTAAGCTGTGTACCAGGCTCACCAATTGATTGAGCAGCGATAACACCAACGGCCTCACCTTTCTCAACAACTGTTCCGCGAGCTAAGTCACGACCATAACATTTTGCACAAACACCACGACCGGTTTCACAAGTAAGTACCGAACGGATATCCACTTCTTCAATAGAAGTTTCAGCAATTTTCTTAGCTACAGATTCGTCGATCATCTGATTTGCTTCGCAGATAAGATCATCTGTGATTGGATCATGAATATCATGCAGAGAGAAACGACCGATAATACGATCTTCCAATCTTTCGATGATATCTTCATTATCCTTAAGAGCTGACATCTTGATACCACGAAGTGTACCACAGTCATCTTCAGTAATGATCACATCCTGAGAAACGTCAACAAGACGACGAGTTAAGTAACCTGCATCAGCAGTTTTAAGTGCGGTATCGGCAAGACCTTTACGAGCACCGTGAGTAGAGATAAAGTACTCAAGTACCGAAAGTCCCTCTTTGAAAGAAGAAAGAATCGGATTCTCAATTACTTCGTTACCCTGCTGCATTGAACTCTTTTGAGGCTTAGCCATCAAACCACGCATACCACCTAACTGACGAATCTGCTCTTTAGAACCACGGGCTCCGGAGTCAGCCATCATATATACAGGGTTGAAACCTTCACGATCTTCTTGAAGAGCTGTGAATAGAGTTTCAGAAACTCGGTTAGTAGTACTTGTCCACTTATCAATTACCTGATTGTAGCGTTCATTATCTGTAATGAAACCCATTTCGTAACGACCTTGAATGTCAGTTACTTCATCTTTGGCTCCATCAATTAATTTTGCTTTAGCATCCGGGATGATGATATCATCAAGGCTGAATGAAAGTCCACCAAGAGTGGCATTTTCGTAACCAAGTTTTTTCATTTCATCAAGGAATGCAGCACAACGTGAAGTTCCAACAATAGAATGGATATCACCAATCAGAACTCTAAGCTCTTTTTTACCGAGAGTTTTGTTCATGAACCCGATTTCTTCAGGCACAATCTGATTGAAGATCACACGTCCTGTAGAGGTTTTAACAACTTCTTTTACAGTTTCGCCTTCTTCGTTGATTACATCAACACGAACATTAATTTTTGCATGCAGATTGAGCTGTCCCTGATCAAAAGCGACAAGAACTTCATCCATATCTGAGAAAGTCTTTCCTTCACCTTTCTTGCCGTTTGCAGGCTTAGTAAGGAAGTAAAGACCCAGGATCATATCCTGAGAAGGAACTGCGATAGGCCCACCACTTGCAGGACTCATAATATTATGAGAACCAAGCATCAATACAGAAGCTTCAAGCACTGCATCGTGGCTAAGTGGTAAGTGAACCGCCATCTGGTCACCATCGAAATCGGCGTTGAATGCCGTACACGCTAGTGGGTGAAGACGAATCGCTTTTTCCTCGATAAGCACCGGCTGGAACGCTTGAATACCTAAACGGTGAAGCGTTGGAGCACGGTTAAGCATTACCGGGTGTCCATCAATTACATTTTCAAGTACTTCCCAAACCACAGCATCTCTACGATCTACTACTTTCTTCGCGCTCTTAACGGTTTTAACATAACCGCGTTCTATCAAACGACGAATAATGAATGGTTTGTAAAGCTCGACTGCCATTTCTTTTGGAAGACCACACTCGTGCATTTTGAGTTCCGGTCCTACCACAATTACAGAACGACCTGAATAATCAACACGCTTACCAAGAAGGTTTTGACGGAAACGACCGCTCTTACCTTTCAACATGTCGCTAAGAGATTTTAGCGGACGATTGTTGTTTCTAACTGCGTTTGACTTTCTAGAGTTGTCATATAGTGAATCAACCGCTTCCTGAAGCATACGCTTCTCATTTCGAAGAATTACATCAGGAGCTTTAATGTCCATCAATCTCTTCAAACGGTTGTTTCTTATGATCACTCTTCTGTATAGATCGTTAAGATCAGAAGTAGCAAATCTACCACCTTCAAGAGGTACAAGAGGTCTTAACTCTGGTGGAATTACCGGAATCACACTCTGGCACATCCACTCTGGTTTGTTTTCTGTGTGCTCTGCAGCAGCACGGAAAGACTCAATAACCTGAAGGCGTTTTAGTTTCTTTTTCTTACGCATTTGTGAAGTCTCATGCTTCACTTCGTAGCGCAATTGGTAAGCTAATTCATCAAGATCAAGATCAGCAAGCATTGCAGCAAGTGCGTCTGCTCCTTCCTTAACTATGAACTTGTCTTCATCATCGTTATCAAGTTCGTAATTATCTTCCGGAAGTTGATCAAGAATATCGTATTTCTCTTCTTCAGAAATCATATCACCTTTAGCATAACCCAAATCACGGGCAACACCAGGATTGATGATCACGAAAGTTTCGTAATAAACAATACGATCCAAATTCTTAGAGGACATACCTAATAAGTATGCAATCTTATTTGGCAAAGATTTGAAATACCAAATGTGTACAACAGGAACGGTTAGGGTAATATGACCCATTCGCTCACGACGAACAGCTTTTCTTGTTACTTCAACACCACAACGATCACAGATAATGCCTTTGTAGCGAATACGCTTGTATTTACCGCAGTGGCACTCATAATCTTTAACCGGTCCAAAGATCTTTTCACAGAAAAGACCATCCATCTCCGGCTTAAAGGTTCTGTAGTTTATCGTTTCTGGCGTTAAGACTTCACCGTGTGAACGTGACAAAATTGTCTCAGCCGAAGCAAGTGATACTCCGATGCTGTTAAAGTCGTTGGTAACTGTTAATGTTTTCGTTATTGGCAAGGGTTTTCCTCCATTAAATAATTAACAGTGATTATTGAATATGTATTTCAAGTCCGAGACCCATAAGCTCTCGAAGCAATACTTTGAATGATTCAGGCACATCACCATCAGGAAGGTTCTCACCTTTTACGATAGCTTCATAAACTTTTGAACGCCCTTTCACATCATCACTTTTTACAGTGAGCATTTCCTTAAGGATACTTGAAGCACCATAAGCATACAGTGCCCAAACCTCCATCTCACCAAGTCGCTGACCACCAAACTGAGCTTTACCACCCAATGGCTGTTGCGTAATTAATGAGTATGGTCCGATTGAACGGGAGTGCATCTTATCCTGAACCAAGTGATTCAACTTGATCATATAGATGTAACCAACCGTTGTTTTCTGAGAAAAAGCTTCACCGGTACGACCGTCGTAAAGATTTACACGACCATCTTCAGGTAATCCTGCTTCTTTTAATTTTCCTTTTACGTCATCCATGGTAGCTCCATCAAAAATTGGAGAAGCGAAAGTAACGCCAAGTTTCTTAGCTGCCCAACCTAGGATCGTTTCATAGATCTGACCAAGGTTCATACGAGAAGGTACACCAAGTGGGTTTAGACAGATATCAACAGGAGTACCATCAGCCATAAACGGCATGTCTTCCTGTGGTACGATCTTAGCAACAACACCTTTGTTACCGTGACGACCAGCCATCTTATCACCTACCTGAAGCTTACGCTTCTTAGCAACGTAGATCTTAGCTTTTTGGATGATTCCAGGAGGTAGTTCGTCTCCTACTTGAATTGCAAACGTACGACGCTTAGCCTCACTGTCGATCTTACGACGAAGGTCACGATAGTTAGCAAACAGTAGTCTTACTTTTTCTACCAAGTCCTGATCTGTAGCCCAGTCAATATTCTCATTGATATTTACTGGATCTAGTTCTTCAAATACTGATTTTTTATACTTCTCACCTTTAGGGATCAACTCTACATTACTGTAGTTCAATACTCCCGGAGAAGTTTTGTCTCTTAGAAGAGAGTACATTTTATCAGCCCATTGCTGATTAAGTTCTGCAAGTTTTTCAGAATGTCTTTCCTGCTCTTGCTCTACTCTTTTCTTCTCTTCCTTTCTTGAGATTAACTCATCACGCTTACGGCTGAAAAGCTTTGTATTGATAACTGTTCCTGAAACGCCCGGAGGAGTTTTCAGAGAAGCATCTTTTACATCACCGGCTTTATCACCGAAAATTGCACGAAGAAGTTTTTCTTCCGGAGTTGGGTCTGTTTCACCTTTTGGAGTGATCTTACCAACAAGGATGTCGCCCGGATTGATTTTCGCTCCAACTCGGATAATACCTTTTTCATTAAGGTTACGAGTTGCTTCTTCACTTACGTTTGGAATCTCACGAGTAAGTTCTTCTTCACCACGCTTAGTGTCACGAACTTGTTGTTCGAATTCTGTAATGTGGATAGAAGTGTAAATGTCGTCCTGAACAATGCGCTCACTAACCACGATCGCATCCTCAAAGTTGTAACCTCTCCAAGGCATGAAAGCCACAAGTAAGTTACGTCCAAGAGCAAGTTCTCCACCGTCAGTTGAACAACCATCAGCAATAGCTTGTCCTTTTTTAACCTTATCGCCTACTTTTACAATAGCACGTTGGTTAGTACAAGTATCCTGGTTTGTTCTGGTGAACTTTTCCAGATCATATGTTTTAATACCACCATCGAAATAACAATGCTGATCCAGTTCATCTCTTTCGTACTTGATACGAATTTCAGTTGAACTAACATATACCACTTCACCCTTTGCATCTGCAGTAATAATAGCACGAGAATCACGAGCAGCTCTGTGCTCCAATCCTGTACCAACTACAGGTGCTTCTGGTCTTAATAATGGAACTGCTTGACGTTGCATGTTCGAGCCCATCAAGGCACGGTTTGCATCATCATGCTCAATAAATGGAATCAATGCAGCTGCAAGAGATGTGATCTGATTTGTAGCCACATCCATATATTCGATCTCTTCTGCTTTGGCAACTAAGTAGTTACCCTCACGCATTCTTGAGAATACTGCATCATTAGCAAAAGTATTGTTATCATCTAATTCAGCGTTTGCCTGAGCAATTACTGTCTCATCTTCCTGCTCTGCAGCTAAATACTCAACACTTTTAGAAACTTTTTTGTCCTTAACTTTTCTGTAAGGTGTTTCAATGAATCCGAAATCATTCACTTTTGCATGAATACAAAGTGATGAGATCAGACCAATGTTCGGACCTTCAGGAGTTTCAATTGGACAAAGACGACCATAGTGAGTGTAGTGAACATCACGAACCTCAAAACCGGCACGCTCACGAGTTAGACCACCTGGTCCAAGAGCAGACATACGACGCTTGTGCGTCAATTCTGCCAAAGGATTCGTTTGATCCATAAACTGTGAAAGCTGATTAGTACCAAAGAATGTGTTAATTACACTTGAAATGGTACGAGCATTCACAAGATCCTGTGGAGTCAATTGCTCAGCATCACGAGAGTTCATTCTCTCTTTGATTGTTCTTGCCATTCTAGCAAGACCGATCGCAAATTGCTGTCCTAATTGCTCACCTACAGTTCTTACACGTCTGTTACTCAAATGATCAATATCATCAACTTGAGATTTCATATTCTTAAGACGAATGACTTCTCGGATGATAGCAACAATATCTTCTTTTAATAGATACTGGATATCTTCATTTCCTTCTAAGCGTAGTCGTTTATTTAATCTGTAACGACCTACTTCACCAAGATCATACTTCTTATCACTGAAGAATAATCTTTCCAGAATAGAACGAGCTGTTTCAGGATCCGGCATTTCACCTGATCTGATTTGCTGATAAACTTCCCCTAGTGCAGAAGTTTCGTCCCAGGTTGGATCTTTTCGAAGTGTGTTCATCATAACGGAACGCTCAGACTCTTCCGAAGAGATCTTCTGAACCAATACCATTTTCTGATCAACTTCACCGAACATTCCGTAATCATCTTCCGTCAATTCATGATCACGTTCGAAAATGATCTTACGGTTTAATGCTTCTGTAACTTCACCTGTCTCATCATCAACAACTTCTTCCATCTCTTCAACGATGATGTTTTGTGCAAGTCGTTTTCCAACAAGGTTCTTTTTGAAGTTCGCTTTAGTTCCAACTTTAACTTCTTCAGAAAGCTCGAAAAGGCTTAGTAAATCAAGATCGGTAGAATATCCAAGTGCACGTAATAATGTTGTTGCAGGGATCTTTTTCTTACGATCGATGTACGCCCATAATACGTCTCTGATATCAGTAGTAAATTCAATCCATGATCCTTTAAAAGGAATTACACGAGCGGAATAGAGTTGAGTACCATTAGGGTGAACTGATTGACCAAAAAATACGCCCGGAGATCTGTGTAACTGAGAAACAATCACACGCTCTGCGCCATTTATGATAAAAGTACCACGGTTTGTCATCCATGGCAGATCACCCAAAAATACTTCCTGCTCTATTGTTTCGCTGGCCTCGTCGCTATCATCAACAGATGAAAGGCGTAGCTTTGCTTTCAATGGAACTGAATAGGTTAATCCACGATCCTGACATTCTTTGATAGTATATCTCGGAACATCAACATTGTAGTATAAAAATTCGAGTATATGAGTTTCCCGAGTATCCTGAATTGGAAAATTTTCCAGAAATATTCGTTGTAGTCCTTGATTTACACGCTCATTTGGTGCAATATCAAGTTGAACGAATTTCTCGAATGATTCTAATTGGATATCCAGAAAATCAGGATATTCTAAAACTTCTTTTGTTCGCCCAAAAGATTGGCGATCCGTATTTGGAATAGTTTGCATCTTCTTGCTCAAAAGGAACCTCTCCTTTTTGTTGAAGGTAAATTAAACGGTAAAAACCCTATAAATAACAGGGTTAAGTAATATAGACGCCAATAGCCAATACCGTTTTCACGATATCGGCTACGTGCGAATATTGTAAAAAAGCTTATTTAAGCTCTACTGTAGCTCCAGCTTCTTCAAGCTTAGCTTTGATCTCTTCAGCTTCTGCCTTAGCAATACCTTCTTTGATAGTGTTAGGCGCGCCATCAACAAGTTCTTTAGCTTCTTTAAGCCCAAGACCAGTGATTCCGCGAACTTCTTTGATCACAGCGATTTTCTTTCCACCAGCAGCTTCAAGAACAACATCAAACTCAGTTTGCTCTTCAGCACCAGCAGCGTCTCCGCCTCCGGCTGGTCCAGCAACAGCAACAGCTGCAGCTGCAGGTTTGATATCGTATTCTTCTTCAAGAACTTTTGCTAGTTCGTTTGCTTCTTTGATAGTTAGGTTGACAAGCTCTTCAGCTAGTTTATTAACGTCAGCCATTTTTATCTCCAGTTGTTTTTTAAAGTAAAATTTTTAATGTCTTGCGACATGTTGTATAAATATTATTCTTCGCCTTTTTCGGCAATAGTTTTCACAGCACCAACAAGGTTTGAACCTTGTGCAGTAAGCGCACTTACTACGGTTTGTGCAGGTGACATCAACAGACCAAGTATATCGCCAATAACTTCGTTTTTAGACTTCATTGCGGCGAGAGCTTCTAATTTATCAGAAGAATAGAATTCACCATCTATAAAAGCGGCTTTAAATTCTGGTTTCTTCTTATCCTTAGTAAACTCTTTTAATACTTTAGCCGGTGCGGACAATTCATCTTCAACGAATGCAAATGCATTTTGCTCTACTAAAGAAGGAAGTACTTTATCGTACCCTCCAACTTCCTGCATAGCAAGTTTCATTAGCTTATTCTTGTAAACTTTGAAGAAGATATTTCCCTTACGGAATTCTCCACGCAGTTCGTTAGCATCTGCCACAGACATACCGGTGTACTTAGTGATATAAATACCATTAGCACTATTAAGTTTTTCTGTGATTTCGTCTAAGACTGCTTTTTTTTCTGCAGTAGGCATAATTCTTAATTCCTCCTATTATAGGGATGTAACTGCGGTTCTACTTATAGGTATGCTTGGCCCCATAGTACTACTCATGAAAACTGATTTCACGTATAGTCCTTTAGCGGATGCAGGTCTTAAGCGCATTACAGTTGAAAGAAATGCTTCAGCATTTTCTTTAATTGCAGTTGCGTCAAAACTTATTTTACCTACGGATGTATGTAGAATTCCGAATTTATCAACACGAAAATCTATCTGTCCGGCTTTCACCGTTTTAACAGCGTCAGCTACATCCATAGTAACTGTTCCACTTTTTGGGTTTGGCATAAGCCCACGCGGTCCCAGGAATCTTCCCAGTTTACCGAGTTTTCCCATTGCATCAGGTGTAGCGATTATCACATCGATATCCGCCCAACCTTCTTCAATTTTTTTGATGTATTCGTCCATACCAACATGGTCGGCACCTGCTTCTCTGGCTTCATCTTGTTTTGCTTCGTTTACCAAAGCTAAAACTCGAACTTCTTTACCTGTACCATGAGGCAAGCTCACAGTTCCACGTACCATTTGATCGGCGTGTCGCGGATCAACACCTAAGCGGATATCAATATCCACCGAAGCATCGAAATTTCGGTTTGAAGTTTTTTTAACCAGATCACATGCTTCCTCCAGAGAATATTCAATCTCCGGATTAACTAATGCCACGGCTTGTTCGTATTTCTTTCCTTTTTTTGCCATAATCACAACTCCTTATTTATCGCGATTTACTCTTAGACCCATACTCCGAGCCGTTCCTGCAATCATTTCGGCACCAGCTTCAATGTCAAACGCATTTAAGTCTTCCATTTTTTCTTGTGCTATATCTTTGCATTGGCTCCAGGTAACTGTTCCAACCTTTTTAAGGTTAGGTTCACCCGATCCGGACTTTATTTTCGCAGCTTTCTTGAGTAGTACTGGCGCTGGCGGTGTCTTTGTTTTGAATGAAAAAGACTTGTCAGCGTATACAGTAATCTCAACTGGAATTACAGTTCCGGCTTTTTCCTGAGTCTTAGCATTAAAGGCTTTACAAAACTCCATAATGTTAATTCCAGCCTGACCGAGAGCCGGTCCAACTGGGGGCGCAGGGTTTGCCTGTCCACCAACGATTTGGAGCTTCAGGATTCTTTCAACTTTTTTAGCCATGGATTATCAGGATCCTAAATGATTAGTAACTTCTGTTTGGTTGCGTAATAGCTAGCATCAACTAGTTTCTTTAATTTAAGTAGTGGATTCCACTTGGTTCACATCTACTTCTACAGGGGTTCGGCGTCCAAAAATGGAAACCATCACTCTCAGTTTTAACTTATCGGTGTTAACCTCCTGAACGGTGCCATCAAAATCTTTGAATGGTCCGGAAATAACTTTTACGAGATCACCTTCACTAAATGGTATCTCAATATTTGCATTCTCTTCTCCACCTTCTCTAACACGTCCTATAATTCTTTGGACTTCATGCTTTTTCAGCGGATGCGGTACAGTTTGCGTCTTTCCTACTTTCAAAAATCCTAAGCAGGACGGAGCGCTTTGTACTAAATTGTTTACTTCTTCATCATAATGAGTGTTGAGCAGTATGTATCCAGGGAAAAAATTCTTTTCTCTTGTCTTCTTTTTTCCACCACGGATCTCAACAATGGTTTCAGTTGGAACAAGCACTTCCTTCACTTTGTCCTCTAAACCTTGCTCTTCTATTTCACGCTCAAGAAAATCTCTTACTTTATTTTCATGACTGGAGAAACAACGTACTACATACCAATCATGTACTAGTTCAACACTCATGTTCTTAATTGTAAATGTATTCTAAAGCAGTACTGTATACCTGATCAACACCAAATATAAATACAGATAGAATTATCGAGAAAACTACAACGATTACAGTACTGTCAATAAGTTCTTTCTGTGTAGGCCATGCTACTTTCTTAAACTCACCTACAACACCGTCAAAAATTCCTGATAATTTAGCCATTATGCTTATTCGTTTTATTTAATTGCACGGGCGGAGAGACTCGAACTCCCGACACCTGGTTTTGGAGACCAGTGCTCTACCAACTGAGCTACGCCCGTTTATACACGGAAAAGCAGATGGTAAAACCACCTACTTTTTTCCGTAAATTCGCTTAGCTGGTAGTGCTTAGTCTAAAATTTTAGTTACCACACCAGCACCTACAGTACGTCCACCTTCGCGGATCGCAAAGCGCAGGCCTTCTTCCATCGCTACCGGTTGGATCAGTGTTACGGAGAGCTTTACATTATCTCCCGGCATCACCATCTCCACTCCACTCGGAAGCTCACAAGAGCCCGTTACATCCGTTGTACGGAAGTAAAACTGTGGACGGTATCCTTTGAAGAATGGCGTGTGTCTTCCACCTTCATCTTTGCTTAGTACGTATACCTCACAATCAAACTGCTTGTGTGGGTTAATCGTACCCGGCTTACACAGCACCATTCCGCGCTGTAAGTCTTCTTTGTTAATTCCTCGAAGTAGAATTCCTGCGTTGTCACCAGCTTGTCCCTGATCTAACAATCTACGGAACATCTCAATACCGGTTACTACACTCTTCATCGGCGCTTCTACAATTCCTACGATCTCGATCTCATCGTTCAGCTTCAATACGCCACGCTCGATACGACCCGTTGCTACGGTTCCACGACCGGTAATACTGAATACATCTTCCACAGGCATCAAGAACGGCTTGTCTACATCACGCTCCGGAGTTGGGATCGTTTCATCTACAGCTTTCATCAGCTCTACTACTTTCTCTTCCCACTGAGCTTCGCCGTTAAGAGCACCTAGGGCTGATCCCTGGATCACAGGAATTTCATCGCCATCAAATTCGTAGCTGGAAAGCAACTCACGTACTTCCAATTCTACCAACTCTAATAATTCTTCGTCGTCTACAAGATCAACTTTGTTCATGAACACCACTACCTGAGGTACACCTACCTGACGCGCAAGAAGGATGTGCTCACGTGTTTGAGGCATAGGACCATCAGTGGCTGCTACTACCAAAATAGCTCCGTCCATCTGCGCCGCACCCGTTACCATGTTCTTTACGTAATCCGCGTGACCCGGGCAGTCTACGTGTGCGTAGTGACGATCTTCTGATTCGTACTCTACGTGTGCCGTTGCAATCGTGATTCCACGCTCTCTTTCTTCCGGAGCGTTATCAATTTGATCAAATGCTTGCGCTACACCACCATATGTCTTCGCCATTACGGTCGTAATTGCCGCCGTTAGCGTAGTTTTACCGTGATCTACGTGTCCAATCGTTCCCACATTTACATGCGGCTTGGTGCGTTGAAAGGTCTCTTTTGCCATGTCTTTGTCTTGTTTGTGTTAATTAAATTTGTAAAACGATTACCGACAGAGCCGATAGTCGGATTTGAACCGACGACCCCTTCCTTACCATGGAAGTGCTCTACCTCTGAGCTATATCGGCTTCTATTCCAATGAGCGAGCGACCGGGATCGAACCGGCAACATTCACCTTGGAAGGGTGACACTCTACCAATTGAGTTACGCTCGCTTTTGCGTGGGGAGAGCAGGATTCGAACCTACGAAGTCGTAAGACAACAGATTTACAGTCTGCCCCAGTTGGCCGCTTTGGTATCTCCCCAAATTCTTTTCAATAAATCAATGAATGAGCCAGTGGCCGGAGTCGAACCGACGACCGACGGTTTACAAAACCGTTGCTCTACCAACTGAGCTACACTGGCATTTTTCGAAAGACTGGAAAAATACTCATAGTTCATCATATAGTCAACAAGTCCTTGTAAAAAAATACAGAGCTATTCTACGCTTCCCTCATTCTTTTTTCCAGACCTGAAAACTAAGAATTTTAGTGCTATTACTACAATAATCCCACCTAAAATTAATTTTCCATAGTTGGATAAATACCTTCCAATTATTTCCCAATTATCCTGAACATACCAACCTGCCCCAAGAAGCAGAGCGTTCCACAAAATTGAACTGAGAAATGAGTTCATCACAGTATAGGAAACTTTCAAACCACTCATACCTGTGGTAAGAGAAATAACTGATCGCGTCCCGGCTAAAAATCTGTTACCAAACACAACCCACTGCCCCCATTTATTCATCCATTTTTTTCCTTTTTGGAAATACTTATAGTCAATGAATTTCAATAAAAGATGACTCTTGGGATTCTCTTCAATTTGAGACCCCCACTTCTTTCCAAACCAATACATATTCATAAAACCTATAACAGAAGCAAATACAGTTACAACGAACAAGAGCATAAATGAAACTGTGCCCTCGGCAGCTAGATAACCACCAAAAGCAACAATCACATCTCCCGGCATTGGGGGAATCAGATTTTCAAGATATGCAATACCAAAAAAGATCAAGTAAATCCCTATTGGTGGAACCACATTAATCCAATCTACTATATTTTGAACAACCTGATCTGCCATTTAATCTACCTTTGATAGAAGAACCACAGCAGAGCTCGAAATTCCTTCTTTTCTACCTTCAAAACCAAGCCACTCAGAAGTGGTAGCTTTTATGGATACATTTTCAATTGCCGTATTCAAATCTAAAGAAATCAATTCTCTAATTTGAAGAATATAAGGTTTCAGTTTTGGTTCCTGAGCAACTACTGTTGCATCCAGATTTCCTAATGTATACCCTTTACTTTGAATCAGCTTGTAAGCATCACGAAG
The DNA here is from genome assembly GCA_965215865.1 of Balneola sp. Taxonomy (GTDB): domain Bacteria; phylum Bacteroidota; class Rhodothermia; order Balneolales; family Balneolaceae; genus Balneola. The sequence continues at coordinate 411,921 of OZ244125.1, read as the reverse complement.
AAGAATTCTGCTGTCTACATTTTTATATTTCGGATCTGTATCCGGAAAATGGGTTCCGATATCTCCCAATGCTAAAGCTCCCAATAACGCATCAGTTATTGCATGAAGCAGAACATCAGCATCTGAGTGCCCGTCTAGCCCTAATTCATAAGATATCTCAACCCCACCCAGTATTAGCTTTCGGTTTGGCACTAGTTTGTGCACGTCGTATCCATAACCAATTCTCATACTACTCATTCCAACCCTCCGCTATCAATTCTGCCATTTTTAAATCCATCGGATATGTGATTTTAAGGTTCTCAGAATCTCCCATCACCATTTTTACTTCACCTCCGATACGCTCAATCAAAGACGCATCATCAGTCCCTAAAAAACCTTCCTTTAATGCTGATTCGTACGCCTCAACAATCATATCTTTTTTAAAAACCTGAGGCGTTTGCGCTTGCCATAAAGAACTTCTTTCCGGCGTGCTTCTGATTTCAAGATCTCTTTTTACTTCCTTTATGGTGTCTTTAACAGGAATCCCTAATACTGCCCCACCAACTTTATCCGCTGTTACAAAACAACTGGAAACAAATTCTTCTTTAACGAAGGGACGAGCGGCGTCATGAACAGCAACCAACTCCACCTCGGATTTGAGAACCTTTAGCCCATTCCAGATCGAATATTGTCTTTCAGAACCACCTTCAACCACTTCGAAATTAATTGCCCCGGCTTCCAGCCCGGAACATATACGCTCGCAGGTGCTGATATATTTTTGGGGAGCCGGAATTATTATCTGCATCATTCCATCAATATTTAGAAAACACTCGATGGATCTTTGAAGTATAGTTTTACCTGAAATTTCAATAAATGCCTTGGGCACATCGGAACCCAAACGAGTTCCTGACCCGGCAGCCGGAATTATGACCGCCTTCGATTTCAATTAAAGGATCAACATTGCATCGCCAAATGAGAACAGGCGATAGTTTTCCTTTTTTGCCTCTTCATACGCCTTCATCATGAAGTCGTAACCTCCGAATGCCGCTGCCAGCATAAGCAAAGTAGATTCCGGGCGATGAAAATTGGTAATCAAACCTTCCGTTATTTTAAAATTGTAAGGAGGATAAATAAATTTATCTGTCCACCCGGTTCCCATCTTTGACATCCCACTTGCCATTACACTTGTTTCAATAGCACGAACTGCACTCGTTCCAATTGCTACTACTTTATTCTTTTTGGAGGATAAAGCAACGTTAATTTTATCAGAAGTTTCTTTGGATAAGAAATAATTTTCTGAATCCATTCTGTGCTTTGTAAGATCTTCCACTTCTACATTTCGAAATGTTCCCCAACCGATATGAAGGGTGATCGGGAGCATCTCAACTCCTTTCTTTTCGATCTTTTTGATCAGATCTTCTGTAAAATGCATTCCAGCGGTTGGCGCCGCAACTGCTCCTCTCTCTGTAGCATACACAGTTTGGTATCTATCTTTATCTTCATCAACAGGCTCTCTTTCTATGTACGGAGGCAAAGGCATTTTGCCAAGCGCATCTAATTTTTCATATAACTCATCATAGCCACCGTCAAACAGAAACCGAATTGTTCTACCTCTTGATGTTGTGTTGTCAACAACTTCCGCCATCAGCTCATCATCTTCTTCTCCGAAATAAAGCTTATTCCCGATTCTGATTTTTCTCGCAGGCTCAACTAAAACATCCCAAAGCATATTTTCCGGCTGAAGCTCTCTCAACAAAAACACTTCTATGTCAGCTTCAGTTTTTTCTTTTTTACCATTCAGGCGAGCCGGGAACACTTTTGTATTGTTATAGATAACAACATCGCCCTCATTTAAATATTCATGTATATCAGAAAACTTTTTATGCTCAATAGTCTCTTCTGCTCTGTTAAGAACCATAAGACGAGCATCATCTCTTTTCTTTAGCGGTTCTTCTGGTACGTTTAATCCTTCTAGTTCGTATCTAAAATCGGTGAGTTTCATCTCTCCTTGGGTTGAATGGAGTTTTAAATTGCTGTTTTCAAAAGTTGAGAAAGATAGCGTTTTATTAATTCTTTTTCAATTCAACTTCATTTGAACTCCTATTTATTATTAGGTGTTGTTTGATTATACTTATAGGTACGGTTCAACGTTAACGAACCAAATTATTTCATCATGAAAAAACATCTTTATTACTTTTTACCCGCAATCATAATATTGCTAACCTTGGACACCAACGCTCAAATGCGTGGCGATGTTTCTCAGCCTTTTGATTATAGAGGAGCTGTAGTTAATACACAAAGCGCAACTGTTCAAAGTAAGTTGGCTGGTTTTTTTGAAAACAAAGTTCAGATGAGCCATTCGTATTCTATGAGCTTTGGCTCCTATGGAGGCTCTTATCAAAACCTGAATGCATACACCAACACGATGAATATTGCTTTCAGTGACAGGCTTCATGGACGGGTTGACGTTTCCTTTTTTCATTCCCCGTTTGGTGGTAACAATTTATACGGTGTAAGCCAAAATGAACCAAGAGTAATGCTCAGTAATGCGGAATTAAATTACAAAATTACCGATCGGGCAACTATAAGTTTTCAATACCAAAGAACACCTTATAGTCCTTATGGGCTTTCTCCTTTCGGGTATAACCGCTATAACAATTTTAATCGCTTTAACTCTAGGTTCTATTAATTCCTGAATGGCTCAAAATCAAGACGAGAAGAACTCAACAACGAAAGATCTTTATTTAAATTCAGCAATTGGGTTTCTAAGCGTTCTTCTTATTGGGTTGTTGCTTGCTCTTTTCACTCGCATTATATATCCCAGAATTTTTAATCAAAGAGCTGACCAACCTTCTGAGTTAATTGGCTCTATTATACAATTAGAAGTTTTAAATGGATGTGGAGAATCGGGTATAGCGAATAATTTTACAAATCTGCTAAGAAACAACGGGTTTGATGTGGTAGAAGTGGGAAATTTTGAACGATTTGATGTAGAGAATACTTTTGTAATTTCCAGGAGCTCAGCATTTAATAATGCAAAGAGAGTTGCTAATGCTCTTGGTGTGAGTGAGGAAAATATAATCCGGGAAGAATCAGATGATTTTTATCTTGATGTCACCGTTGTACTTGGAAAAGATTATCAGAAACTAAACACTAATTAAACTTAAATAGATACATTGCCTAAAAAAGAACAATTTTCAAACGCTTATTCTGAAGAAAATCTAAAAACAAATGAAGTTTTAGATGCCATTACAGAGGCTTTATTAAGTAAAAAGGCTAATGATATTACGGTTTTAGATGTTTCTGAATTAACCACACTGGCAGAGTTTTTTGTAATATGCCATGGTAACTCTGATGTTCAGGTAAAAGCACTAGCGGATATTGTAGAGGAGGATGTACTGAATAAATGCTCAGAAAAATCCTGGAGGAAAGAAGGTGGAAGCTCCAGAGCATGGATTATTTTAGATTATGTCAACATTGTAGTGCATGTAATGAGTGAAGAGAAAAGGAATTACTATAACATCGAAAAAATGTGGAATGATGCAAAGATCACTCATATCAAAGATGAAGTAAATTAAATTGAAATGGCTCAACAAATTCCGAAAGTTCTTGTTACAGAGCCGATCCCTGAAAAAAGTTTAGCCTATCTTCGGGAACACGCAATAGTAAAAGTTGGTGCAAAGGGAGAGTTTCAAAATGAAACTAACCTCATAAATATTATTGCAGATTATGACGCTCTGCTTTGCATGCTTTCCACTCCCGTTACAAAAAAAGTTTTAGAAGCAGCTCAAAACCTTAAAATAGTAGCAAATTTCGCTGTTGGCTATAATAACATAGATGTAGAGTCCGCCAAAACTCTTGGAATAAAAGTCGCCAACACTCCTGATGTTCTTACTGAAGCATGCGGGGATTTCGCTATGGGATTGCTTATGGCTGTAACAAGAAAGTTTAATGAGGCTGAACGATATTTAAGAGAAGGAAAATTCACCGGATGGGAGCCAATGGGTTTTTTGGGGATGGAGTTGAGGGGTAAAACACTTGGAATTGTTGGGATGGGAAGAATCGGACAGGCATTCGCACACAGGGCTCGTACTTTCGGAATGAACATAACCTACCACAATCGCTCCAAAGTTAGTTCGGAAATAGAACACTCTCTTAATGCTACATATATTTCATCAATCGAGGAACTTGCTAAAAGTTCTGATGTTCTAAGTTTAAATTGCCCTCTAACAAATGAAACACATCATTTAGTTGATGAGAAGCTTTTTAAGCTAATGCCTTCACATTCTATATTGATCAATATTTCCCGTGGACCGGTAGTAGATGAGTCTGCTCTTGCTGATGCTCTGCACAGCAAAACTATAGCAGGGGCCGGAATAGATGTGTTTGAAAATGAACCCAAAGTTCATCCTGATTTACTTAAAGCACCCAACTGTGTACTCTTACCTCATATCGCAAGTGCTACTTTTGAAACCAGAGAAGCAATAGGCATGCTTGCATCTAAAGCTATAGTTTCAGTGCTTAAGGGTAAACACGATAGCAATATTCCTAACCTTATTTAAAAGTGAAAGCTATAAAATCCAAAAAAGTTACCGCACTTTTTTCTCTTCTTTTGTTGAGTGTATTAAGCCTGGTAGTTCTAGAAGTTAACTTTTATACCAACCCACCCTCCGAGACCGATATTGAAAATATGGCAGTCCAGAATGTAGGGTCTGCTGCTAAATCATTAGAAAGATTTATCACAGATTTCAAAAGTAAAAGTAAATTGCTAGGAGAAAAAATTACGCCACTACTTTCTAAAGATTCTTCCAATGAAGAAATACACGACCTGATCGGTAAAGACACTAATTTTTGGGGAGTAGAATTAAGCGATAGTACAGAAGCATTGGTGTGGACTGGTTTTAGAATTCCGAATAATAACTCGGTCTCAATCTCAGATACTATTTTGACAGAAGTCATTAACATTCAAAATGTTCTGGCAATCAAAGCAACTCAATGGCTTCAAGATGATTCAGGTAACTCATATTCTCTTACCACTGCTAAAAAACTGAAACAAACTAATGTACTGGATCTAGGTAGTGATACCGAACTTAGTATATCAGAGGTTCTTGAAATAGGGTTTAATTTCCCTGTCCATTTTAGTGTAAATGAACCCCTTCCAGACGAAGTGATTTTTAAGACCGATCAATCATTTGAAGAAGGTAGTTTTTCTGCAACGATTTATGCTACTCAAAATGATATGGAAATATTTTTGGAGTCAAGAAAAGCAGACCATTCAAAACTGCGGTTGATCTTTATTGTTCTGATAATATTTGTTACGGAGCTTTTTCTCTCTTCTCTGTCCTTTATTTATGATCCAAAAAAAGTTTTTCTGATATCTACAGCTTCAATATTTATTTTCTGGATTCTGAGCTGGCTTCTTTTGCCATTTCTGGATCTCCATCTTGTATTAGGTGAGCAAACTGTTCAAACCGAACTTTTTTATCTGGGACTTAACTCATTCCTGGCATTTGCATTTGCTGTTTTCATTACGGATTTCTATTACTCCAATAAATCCTTCGAATACAAACTACCTTTTAAGTATGGGGTAATTATAAATTCTGTAATCGGTATTTTGATTGCATTGGTATTGGTTGGCATATCCTTATCTCTCTTTAGAATCGCAGCTGAAACATCTCTCAACCTTAACGATCTAAATCTGGTTCCGGAACTCAGTGTCATTTTATACTTCTTATTTGCAGGCTTGCTATGGATAGCAGCTTCATGGTCAACCGTTTATCTATTCACTTTTCTGTTAAAATCGATTCGTACAAAAGGATTTATATCTGTTGCTCTGCTTTCTATTAGTTTTTTCCTGACACTCATAGTCCTTTACTTTAACAATCTGAGTTCAGAGAAAATATGGATCCCTGTATTGGCAAGTGTCCTCTTTCTCATCCTATCAAGTATCTCTTACTTTTCATGGAATGGTTTTTTGAACCTTAGGTCCAAATCACGGCTAAGACTCCTTCTTCTAATTTGTGCTGTTTCGTCTGCACTAGCCTACACTCCGTTTTATTATGGCCAAATGGAATGGAGATCTTATGCCATGGAAAGTGAAGCGAGAAATTTTGCAAAAGAAAGCGAACTGGAGATTGACGCCATTACATTGGAAACACTTTATATTTTGGAAGAAGTACTGTCAAAACTTGAACTCTCTTCTACAAATAATGAGTCTTTGATAACTTCAGAGTTCAATTCCCAGATTGAAATGCTTTTTCGCCAAAATCCTGACTGGCAGACATTTTCGTTTTCTGTTCAATTAATAGACAGCAATGGAGATCCTATATCTGAATTTACTTCTAATTTGAATGCACCCGGCTGGACAAAAGCCTATGATATGTTCAGTCTTGAAGTGCCATATGTTCAAGAGCGTATTAGAAGAGATCGAATAAGACCCATAATACGACGAAATCCCCTAGAACAACCTCCTGCAAAGTATACTTCATTCAGGCAAGGTTGGATTCCATTTTTCAAATCTCCAACAAGCGAGGAAAAATTGGGATGGATTATATGTTCAGTGTATCAGGAACAACCTCAATACCGAAAACCCCTGCGTGCAGTAGTTGCCAGCAAAAAAGAAGAAGACACCTACTCCACTTTTCTTTTAAGTGAATATGAGGATAAAAAATTAACCAGAAACTCTCTCTCTGGATTGCCATTAGAGATTCCGAATTACTCTATGCTCTCAGATGAAATTGATTCCAGACTAAATCAGGATTCTTTGTTTGTAACTTCTGAGACCATTCATGGAGCTGAGGTTGTAGAATTTTTCTGGAAGCTATCGCCAAGTAAAGTAGTTAAAGTTTCTACTTTAGAAGTTACTTTATTCAATCATGTTTTTTCCATACTGAGATTTTTCTTTTATCTGCTAATCTCCATTTTCATAATATCAATTCTTCTTCAGTGGCGGAGAGATTTTAAGATCTTTGAATCTAACAGAAAATTCAGAGACAGGCTTATTGACCGCTTTATGATCGCTTCTCTGCTATGTTTAACCGCACTAATTGCAACCTCTTCCATAGCAATTACAAACCAAAGCCAGGAAATAACTATTGACGAACTGGAAAACAAACTCGTGGGTATAAACTCAACTTTTGAAAATAGTGAAGAGAGTGATATTAATCAGACACTTTTACTATCCAGTACACTCATTAATTCTGATGCAGTTCTTTTTGAGGGCAATACCCTGATTGGCTCAACTGCACCACAGATATTTTCTCAGCATTTATTACCGGCTCAGGTACCTTGGAATGTATATAACGCTATAGTTAACAATGGAAGCGAAATAGAAATTGAGGAATTCACACTTGGTGATCTCGAATTTTTAATCGGATATACTCCTGTAAAAAAAGAAGGCGTGATCACAAATATTGCTGCGATTCCCACTTTTTTAAAAACACCTACTTTTAACGAACAGCTTCTTACCACTATAAGTTATCTGGTAGGTCTTTTTGTTCTGGTATTCGGAATTTTCATCTTTGCTGCCGCTCTTATTGCAAACAGAATGACAAGCCCACTTGAAGAATTGAGTGAAGGAATAAAAACGATTTCTGATGGAAGCCTTGAAACCACACTCCCTGTTAAAAGTAATGACGAAATTGGAGCTCTAACCAATGCTTTCAACTTGATGGTTTATCGATTACAGGAACTGAGAAAGAATCTTGTGGAAGCCGAACGCGAGGCTGCATGGAAAGAAATGGCTCAACAAGTAGCTCATGAGATCAAAAACCCGCTCACACCAATGAAGTTAAATCTTCAACATTTACAGCGTCAGGTTAAAGCAACTGATATTGATCCTGAACAGTTGAAAGAAAAAGTCGCCAAAATAAATTCGAATATGATCGATCAGATCGAATCTTTAAGCCGAATTGCTTCTGATTTCTCAAAATTTGCACGACCATTGGAACAGGAGTTCACCAAAATTGACTTAAATAACATCCTTCAGAATGTAGCTGAACTATATGCAAATGAAGAGTCTATAAAGATCGAACTTAGTTTGAACAAAACCCCACTTTGGATCAATGGAGTTAAAGATGAGTTGCAGAGAGTAATTATCAATTTAGTTAAGAATGGAATTGAAGCTATCCCCAAACGCCGCAAAGGAATCATCACATTAAAAAGTCTGCATACTGATTACAAAGCGAATATAGAGATTACCGATAATGGAGAAGGAATATCGGCAGAAAATGAACGCTCTATTTTTGTTCCAAACTTCAGTACAAAATCAAGCGGAACAGGGTTAGGTCTGGCCATCAGCAAAAAAGTAGTTGAAGAACACGGTGGTGAGATCAATTTTACTTCAGAAGTTGGGAAGGGAACAACATTTACATTAAGTTTTGAACTTTTTACAGGAAAAGAAACAGAATAGTTTACCATTCATCTTGCTTCTTCGTACCATTACCGGCTAAGAAATTGACATGCCGGCTACTTCCTCAAAAATAAAAATAGAAAGTTCTGTTCTTCTAAAATTAGGTGGTCCGATTATTGCCACACAATTAATGCGGATGGGATTAAACTTTACTGATACAGTAATGGCCGGAAATCTCTCCGCGCTGGATCTTGCCGGAGTAGCAATCGGTAATGCCATGTATCTGCCTTTGTCCATATTTTGTATGGCAACACTGATAGCAATCAATCCTATTGTTTCTGAACATTTAGGAGCCCGAAGGTTTAAGGAAATTGGGACAAGTGCCCGACAAATGTTTTGGCTTGTTTTATTGCTCACTATCCCCACTTTTTTCCTTACTCGAAATCTGGATATAATTATGAACTTAGTTGGGGTTACAAGCGAGATTGTGCCTATCGCTACTGACTATCTGAAAGCCATTTCATGGGGACTGTTGCCTTTGTTTGCATATGCCGGAGTTCGCTATTTCAGCGAAGGTTTATCTGTAACCAAACCTGCTATGTACATCGCTGCTATAAGTCTGGTTCTGAATGTCGGAGCCAATTATATATTTATGTATGGCGGGCTTGGAATAACCGGCATGGGAGCTGTTGGTGCAGGTTATGCGACTTCATTAATTAATCTTTTTGCAGCAATTATTTTTATTGGTTTCATGATGAGGTTTAAACCATTTAAGAGATTTGATATTTTTGCCCGAACCAAAGGACCTGATCCAAAAATATTTAGTGAATTTCTGCGTGTTGGAATTCCGAACGGAGCAAGTACCGCAATGGAAATTCTATTATTTGCCAGTGTAAGTGTTTTGATGGGAACACTAAGCGTTGAAGCTTCAGCTTCTCATCAAATTGCAATAAATGTAGCAGCCACTTTATTTATGATTCCATTCGGCCTATCCATGGCAATTACTCAACGTGTTGGCTTTTCGATTGGACAGGGTTCCTTATCAAATGCCAGACTTCGCGGATTCGTAGGCATTGCTATGTGTGGCTCTATAATGACTTTAACTGCAATTATGTTATTCTCAATTCCGGAAGCAATAATCAGCATTTATACTGACGACCCTTTGGTAAGTAAAATGTCAGTATCGTTGTTATTTATGGCAGGATTATTTCAAATTTCAGACGGGCTTCAGGTTGGTGGCTTTGGAGCTTTAAGAGGTTTAAAAGATACCCGAAGGCCAATGATCGTAAACTTTATTGCCTACTGGCTGATTGGTTTTCCTATTGGCTATTATCTGGGAATAATTTCAGATTTTGGTCCAGAAGGACTATGGGTTGGATTGATTTCAGGATTATCTGTCGCAGCAATTCTTCATAACTTTCGTTTTCACAGATTGACGGTTGGTGATTAGTGATTAGTGATTAGTGATTAGTGATTAGTGATTAGTGATTAGTGATTAGTGATTAGTGATTAGTGATTAGTGATTAGTGATTAGTGATTAGTGAAGATTCGATTTTATGTTTAGATTCCAAATCTTATTAAAAAATCTTCCTCACTTCCTCACTTCCTCACTTCCTCACTTCCTCACTTCCTCACTTCCTCACTTCCTCACTTCCTCACTTCCTCACTTCCTCACTTCCTCACTTCCTCACTTCCTCACTTCCTCACTTCCTCACTTCCTCACTTCCTCACTTCCTCACTTCCTCACTTCCTCACTTCCTCACTTCCTCACTTCCTCACTTCCTCACTTCCTCACTTCCTCACTTCCTCACTTCCTCACTTAAAGCATGAACTATTCGTGATACAAATTCGTAGAGTTAGTTGTATAATATAACTTAACGATGCCTGTATATATTCACGACATAGCAACTTCTGTACCTGAAGGGTCAAATTCTCAGGATTCAGTTCGGGAAATCATGAAATCTGCTTTAGCTAAAGACAGAAAAACTCAAGCCATTCTGCATCGAATATATTCGCAATCAGGTATTGAAAAACGTCATTCTGTTATAAATGAATTCCATCAAACTGAAAAAGAAAACCCTTACCTGAACGGGTCCGTTGCCTCTACTCCAACTACTGGAGAAAGGAATGAGGTATATAAAACCTCAGCATCTTCTTTATTTGTAGAAACCGGGAAAAAGTTATTGGAGAACAACCCTCAATTTCAGAAAAATGACATCACTCATGTAATTACGGTTTCATGTACCGGTTTTTATGCGCCGGGACCAGATTATGATCTAGTTAGACATCTCGGACTGTTACCTTCAACTGAACGATTTCATTTAGGTTTTATGGGATGTTTTGCAGCTTTCCCTGCACTAAAAATGGCTCACTCTTTTTGTCAGAACAACCCGGATGCAGTGATCCTCATTATAGCCACCGAATTATGCTCTCTGCATTTTCAACAGAAAACAGATTTAGATAACCTGATATCAGCATCTGTTTTTGCGGATGGATCCGCAGGTGTATTGGTAAGCCAAAAAAAACCTCCGAAACTTTCCTACGAAATTCAGGGGTTTGCTTCTTCTCTGACTCCCAACGGAGAAAAAGATATGGCCTGGGATATTGGAGATCATGGTTTTGATATGATCTTATCGACTTACGTTCCTGATATAATTGAAAGCAATCTGAAACGAGTTATCCAGCCTCTTTTTGATAAATATGATCTTCAGCTTTCTGATATTGACTATTGGGCTATTCATCCCGGTGGCAGAGCAATTGTAGATAAAATAGAGTCCGGTTTAAACCTCAAAGAACATCAGGTCGCAGCATCCCGGAAAACTCTGGCTCAATATGGAAACATGAGTAGTGTTACCGTTCTTTTTGTTTTGCATGAATTGATGAATTCCAATCCTGAAGAAAACTCCACAGTTTTGCCAATGGCTTTTGGTCCGGGGCTTACCATTGAAAGCGGATTACTTAAGGTAGTCTGATGCCCCTTTTTTTAAGTCATAGAAAACCTGAGCTTCAGGAGTTAATGGATGACCCAAACTGTGATTCCGAGAAATTAAAAAATACATATCGCCAATTTCAAACGATCAATAAACTCTTATCAAGATGGGATCTGATCTATAAAAAAGAAATTAAGCCGATATTAGAGCAACAAGACGGAGAAGCCAGCTTATTGGATATAGGTTTCGGTGGTGGAGATATTTCCTTACAAATATCAGAGTTGGCAGCTAAAGATGGTTTTCATCTAAATATTACTTCTATTGACTCTGATCCCCGCTCTTTAGAGTATATCAAAACCTTAGAAATTCCATCAAATATACATTTCAGACACGCTTTATCTACAGATCTGGTTAATGAGCAAGCTTCATATGACTTTGTCATTTCGAATCATCTACTCCATCACTTAGATCAACCTTCTTTCGAAACTATTTGTACCGAAGCAAAACTTCTTGCCACAAAAAAAGTCATTTTTAATGACATTGAAAGAAGTGATTTAGGCTATATTTTTTTTACAGCGCTCTCTAAACTTTTCTTCAGAAATTCATTCATTTCATATGATGGACGAATTTCAATAAAACGCAGTTATACATTCGATGAGTTGTCTAAAATTGCTCCGGACAATTGGAAAATACGCCGGATTATTCCCTACAGATTGATTTTAATCTATGAAAAAGAATAAATCAGATATAACAATTGTAGGTGGTGGACCTGTAGGACTTTTTCTGGGAATTTGTCTTACTAAACAAGGAATAGACTGTACCATTCTTGAAAAAAGAGCTGAGCCTGTTCAGGATTCAAGATCTCTTGGGATTCATCCTGTCTCTTTGGAATTATTTAAAAAAACAGGGCTGGTAAACGAGTTTCTTGAAAAAGGAATTTCTATTAAAAAAGGTCTAGCTCATAATGGAAATAAAGTACTAGGAAGCATCAATTTCGATCAACTTGAAGGACCTTTTAATTTTATTCTGGCTTGCCCACAGTTTTATACTGAAAGAATTCTGCTTAACAAATTCCTTGAACTAAACCCTGAAGGTTTGATCACTAGAGCTAATGTAACAGGACTCCATCAAACTAATGAACAAGCTTCGTGTTGGTATCAAAAAGAGGGAAAGGAATATTGCATCATCTCAAAATATATTATCGGCTGCGACGGCAAAAACAGTCTCGTTCGTAAGGAGTCGGGCATCCTTTACGGAGGCGAGCAATACACCGACACTTACATAATGGGTGACTTTGATGACAATACCTCTTTTGAAAACCAAGCAGTAGTATTTCTACCTAAGCAAGGTTTGATAGAATCTTTTCCTCTTCCGGATAACATGCGTCGTTGGGTGGTTAAAACCGACTCATATATTAATTCTCCAACTACAAATATACTGGCTGATTTTGTAAAACAACGAGTTGGTATTGACTTGAAATTACTCAAAAATACTATGATCAGTAGTTTTGGGGTTCAGAGTTTTTCTGCTGAGAATTATTTTAAAGACCGTGTTATTCTTTGTGGGGATGCAGCTCATGTAGTAAGTCCTATTGGTGGACAAGGAATGAATTTAGGTTGGATTGGTGCTTCAATATTGGCAAAGGCTTTATTCAAGATTAAGATGAATTCTGAAAAAGACACTGAGATCTTATCTGAGTATCAAAAACAACAAAAAAAGATCGTAAAAAAAGCTTCCCGCAGAGCTGAGTGGAATATGAGAATGGGAAGAAAGCAATCTTTCCCTTTTTTAAGTAAGATATTGATTCAGCTAATTTTAAGAACGCCTTTGAAAAAAATTGCCTTGAAAGTATTTACTATGAAAGGACTATATTAAAGGTGGATTAGTTGTTTCTCTTGAGAATATCAGTGTAAATGTTGTTCCTCCATCTTCATTCATATGCTGTCTGGATTCTGCATTAAGCTTATCGCCCAAAGTTTGAATTACAACTGAAGCGAGATTCCCTGCAACTGTTCCATCCAGATACTCAGAAATACCGTTTCCATTATCCGAAATACTGATTAAAACCTTATCTCCACCGTCCTTTTTTACAGCAATTGCGATCTTACCTTTATCATAACCAATGAAAGCATCCCTGTACATATTCAGAATAACTTCATTTATAATAAGGCCTGCTGTTAGTGCTATACTGGCTTTTAATTCTATTTTATCAATATCCAGATTGTAGCTTATGTCCTTGTCATAATCTCCGAATATTTCGACAATCGTTGATGTAAGATGTCCCAAATAAAACCCTACGTCAATTAACTCATTATCTTCTGAATTAAACAGGATTTTATGAGCATGGGCTATTGTTTCAATTCTGGAGCCGGTAGACTTCATCAAGAACTTAGCATTATCATCACTAAGCAACGGAACCTGTAATTGAACCAGCGCATTTAATGCCGATAAGCTATTCTCAAAACCCTGATGAACCTCTTTTAATCGATGCTCTTTGTCCTTGATTGTATTTTTGAGATCATCAACTTCTTTAGCTTTTTCGATAGATAGAGCTGCATGTGCTGCCAATGTTTCTAAAACCGGAATATCTTTTTCAGCAAACTCCCGACTCTCTTTTTTATTCAATGCCTGCATAATTCCAATTACGTTGTTCCTTGAATCGAACATAGGAACACAAATCATATTTCTTGTAGTAAACCCTTTACTTATATCTCCAAAAAACTCTTTGCTCTTTGCCATGTCGTTGACCAGGTATGGCTTCTCATTCTTTAAAACCCAACCAGCAACCCCTTTATCTCTTGGTATAATTTGCCCTTTTATCTCATCTTTTACAGGTCCTGTTGGAACACTTAAATGTAATCTTCCAGTAGTATTATCTAATAACATCAAAGAGCTTGCCTCGGCTTCAACTACATAGCACACCGAATCCATACACTTCAAAAGAAGTTGTTTTAACTCCATTGTTCGATTGATTCCCTCAATCGCATGGAGCAGCAATCTCATATTTTGATGGTTTTCAGACATAAATTTATAAACTGTTAAGATGCTTTTTTCAACCCAAAAAACAAAAGTAGTATTATTAATTTACAAGATAGGAAGAATAGAAATTTATAATGGTATTTCTACAGAGAAACTAGTGCCAGTATCACTTGGTGTTTGAGTGATTTTTGCATTCATTTGCTTAACAAAAGCATGAACAACAAATAAGTGATTTGATCGATTTTCTAAGTCAGGCATGCCAATCCCATCGTCTGACAGGTTCAGTTGAATTTTTTCGTTCGCTATATTTCTGACTCTGATGTTAATTGTACCGGTATTTCTATCAAAAAAAGCATGCTTAAAAGCATTGATAAGTAACTCGTTTAAAGTGAGCCCACATAAAATAGATAAATCAGCCGATATTTCGATATCATCTATCTGAGCTTCAATCCGGATTTCTTTTTCACTTCGATTGTAGATACTATTAATATTGCCAATTATATGGTTTAGAAACACACTGAGACCTACTTCATTAGTATCGCTATCTTCATATAATAACGAATGAAGATGGGCTATAGATTTAAGCCGGGAGCTGGCATTTCTCAGAACATCAATAGAATCTCCTTGTTTCAACCTGTTGGATTCCAGTTCCATAAGTGCTGAAATAGCAAATAAATTATTCTTTAACCGATGATGAGTCTCTGACAGAAGTAGTGTTTTCTTCTCAAGCTTTGCTTCCATCTCATCATATTCTTTGTTTCTCTGGATTGCTAAAGAAATATGTTCAGCAAGTATTTTAAATACTTCTAAGTCCTCTTCGTGAAATGAAAGACCATGTTCTTTATTTACAGCTTGTAAAACACCATAAGCTTCCCCATATCTATCTCTTAATGGAACACAGAGCAGACTTTTGGTTTCAAAATCTGCACTAAGATCTTGCCAAAAAGCATCATCATTCGAAACATCATTGCTTAAGTAAGCTTTATTATTTTGAATCACCCAGCCACCAACTCCTTTGTCTTTAGGAATGGTAAAACCCGTTATCTCATCTTTAACAGGTCCGGTGGGAATGCTCACATTTAACTCTCCTGTTCCTTTATCGAGCAACATTAACGTACTAGCTTCTGCACCCAATACAGTTTGTATTGCGTTCATGCTCTTTACAAGAAGTTCTTTAAGTTCTACTGCCCTGCCAATGCTTTGAATGGAATGAACAAGTAATTTAGTGTGCTCTATTTTCTGCACTTTTACCCGAGTTAAATTTTTCCAATATCAGGTTTTTTTATGTAAAAAAGAAAAAGCTCCGTCTGTATTCACAAACGGAGCTTTTCAATTAATTTAAAAAGAGAATTAACTATTAGTTTTTACTTTTCTTCAAGTAATCTAAAAGCACAGTATGGAGGATTCCACCATTTCGGTAATAATCTACCTCTACCGGGGTATCTATTCTACTGTTTGTAGTAAAGCTAATCTCTTTACCATCCTCTGTTACTGCAGTTACTTTTACATCTTCACGAGCTTTTATATCGTCGCTCAAATGAATAGTAAATGTCTCTGATCCATCTAAGCCCAAAGATTCCGGAGTTTCTCCTTCTTTAAATTGAAGAGGAAGTACTCCCATCTGAACCAGGTTAGATCTGTGAATTCTTTCATAAGATTCAGCAATAACTGCTTTCACTCCAAGCAGATTAGTACCTTTAGCAGCCCAGTCACGAGACGAACCCGTTCCATATTGGTTTCCTGCTATGGCAATCAGTGGAGTATTATTCTCTTTATACTTCAATGAAGCATCGTAGATCGTTGTGATCTCACCGGTTGGATGATACTCAGTAAATCCACCTTCTTTGCCCGGAGCCAATTGATTTTTAAATCGAACATTAGCAAATGTACCACGTGTCATCACGCGGTCATTTCCTCTTCTGGATCCGTAAGAGTTGAAGTCTTTCTTTTCTACTCCATGTGCTTTCAGGTATTCACCCGCTGGAGCATCTTCTTTGATGTTCCCTGCCGGAGAAATATGATCTGTTGTAATGGAATCACCAACTTTTACAAGAACACAAGCTCCCTCAATAGATTTGATCGGCTCAGGCTCTTCCTTCATATCCATAAAGAAAGGTGGTTCCTGTATGTAGGTTGAATCTTCACTCCATGCAAACTGATCTCCCCCTGAAACAGGAATTTCTTCCCAGGTCGGAGATTCGAAAATATCGGAATACATTTTATCGAAAAGATCCGGACGAATTGCATTGTCTAAATGCACTGCAATTTCTTCTGTTGTTGGCCAGATCTCTTTCAGATAAACATCATTTCCATCTTTATCCTTACCAATCGGATCGTTATTCATATCAATATTAACCGTTCCGGCAAGTGCATAAGCAACCACTAATGGAGGTGAAGCCAAGAAATTAGCTTTTACCCATGGATGAATACGACCTTCAAAGTTTCTGTTTCCGGAAAGAACACCGGCTGCAATAAGATCTCCTTCTTTAATTGCCGTTTCAACTGCTTCCGGAAGTGGTCCTGAGTTACCGATACAAGTTGTACATCCATATCCAACTAAATTGAATCCAAGCTTATCCATGTATTCAGTTAAACCTGCTTCATGCAAATATTCAGTTACTACTCTCGATCCCGGAGCTAGAGAAGTCTTCACATAAGCCGGTACTTTTAGTCCACGTTCGACAGCTTTTTTAGCTACGATACCTGCACCTAACATTACACTTGGATTAGAAGTGTTTGTACAGCTTGTGATAGCAGCAATTACTACATCACCATGAGTCATTTCAATTTCCTGACCGTTCTTGTACAAACCTTTGCTGGCGAGTCTTTCCTGAGCAAGATTGAAGCCCATCGTTGGATTATCACTGGTCAAAGAAGTTTCGAAAGCCTTCTTCATGTTGCTGAGTGTGATTCTGTCGTGCGGAAGTTTTGGTCCTGCCAAAGAAGTTTCTACCGTACTCAGATCTAATTCAAGTGTAGTCGAAAATTCAGGGTCAGGAGTATCATCTGTTCTGAATAGTCCCTGAGCTTTGGTATAATTTTCAACAAGACTTACTAATTCTTCCGAACGACCGGTTCTTCTCATGTAGCGGAGCGACTCGCTGTCAATTGGGAAGAAACCCATCGTTGCACCATATTCCGGAGCCATATTTGCGATAGTAGCACGATCAGGTAAACTCATGTTGCTGATGCCGTCACCATAAAATTCTACAAACTTACCAACCACGCCATGCTTTCTAAGCATTTGTGTTACAGTAAGAGTAAGATCTGTAGCTGTTACGCCTTCACGAAGTTTTCCGGTTAATTTCATTCCGGCTACTTCAGGAACCAACATAGAAATAGGCTGACCAAGCATTGCTGCTTCCGCTTCAATTCCACCAACACCCCAACCTAAAATACCGAGTCCGTTGATCATTGTTGTATGAGAATCGGTTCCTACTAAAGTATCAGGATAAGCCGTTTTGGTTCCGTCAGCTTCTTCGCGGGTAAATACTCCACGACCTAAATATTCTAAATTCACTTGGTGAACAATTCCACGTCCCGGAGGCACTACTCTGAAATTATCGAAAGCTTCTTTACCCCATTTCAGGAATTCGTAACGCTCGTTGTTACGCTCCATCTCTTTTTCAACGTTGAACATGAGCGCCGCGTCTTGGCCAAACATATCAACCTGAACAGAGTGGTCAATAACCAGATCAACAGGAACTTGCGGGTTGATATCGGTTGCTTTCCCGCCCATTCGCTGCATAGCAGAACGGAGTGCCGCAAGATCAACAACAGCAGGTACTCCTGTAAAATCCTGAAGAACCACACGCGATGGTTTAAATGGAATTTCTCCTTCCGGGCTTTCTGCGTTATAGGTAGCCAGTGTTTCGATGTCCGCATCTGTTATTGCGTACCCATCGTTTTCTCTCAACACGGCTTCCAATAAGATCTTTATTGAAAATGGAAGTCGGCTGACTTTATCATAACCCATTTCAGTAAGCTTAGGAAGACTAAAAAAAGTAGCTTCCCCATTACCCGTTTCAAATGTTTGTTTAGTGCTTTTAAATTTGTCGCTCATTTCAGAATAATTTTAAAAATTCGAGTAGACTTGGAAGATACAAATCTTTTAACCCTTTGTCTTTCTGTGAATAACGTTTTTGAGGGTTTTATCATTTCAAGAAGCAATCAATAATATTTTGTAAGGAATCAAGCATTTATCGGTCTTACTTGAACAACTTAAACAATTCAAGAACCATGGCACAACCTCGGATAACACTTGAAAGTGGAAATACTTATCACATTTGGACACATGCCAATGGAAATGAAAACTTATTTCGGTGTGATGAAAATTTTCGATACTTCTTGCGACGTTACCAATATTATATTCATCCTGTAGTAGAAACATTTGCTTATTGCCTGATGCCTAATCATCTACATCTGATGATACGGGTTAGAAAAGAAGATGAAATATTGGAATTTGTCAGAAAGAAAAAAGATAAACCAAACCTCCAAGGTCTGCCAGACCTTGGAGGTTTGGAGAACAGTATTGTTAGCCAACAATTCTCCAATCTTTTTTCTTTCAGAACAGTATTGTTAGCCAACAATTCTCCAATCTTTTTAATTCTTATACCAAATCCATCAATAAGAAATACGACCGCAAAGGCAGTCTCTTCATTCCCAATTTCAAGCGTAAGCTCATTGATTCAGATGAATATTTTGTTCGCTTAATCGCCTACATTCATAACAACCCCGTACATCATGGTTTTGTGAAAACTCCTAATAACTGGCCTTTTAGCAGCTGGCACTCCTATTTAGTTGACAAAACAACGAATATCAGCAAACAAGAAGCCTTAAAATGGTTTGGAAATAATGATAATTTTAATGCAATTCATCGAGAATTAAGCTATACAAAAGCAAAGTTGATGTTTGAATAGTAAAAGCTGACGATCTGTACATTTTCATGAAAGGGGTTTGCTGTTTTCTTACGCTAATTCCTACCTAATCTCATCCTGTAATGAACAGCCATGGGAGAGTTTGGCTCTATTATTTCAATAGCTTCGGGCATTGCATTCAGACCTCTTTGAGCTGGTGCATTAATAAAAATAACAACTCCATCTTTAGAAGCTAAATAAAAATAAGCAAGGGCTATTTCCGACCAATCGCTTCCTCCATGAGTAATAAGCTTGTTATTTTTGTAATCAAGTACTCTCCATCCAAGTCCATATCCTTGCTTCTCGGGGCATGGTGTGTTTTTTAGAAGTTTACAATCCACCAAATTGGTTTCTGTATGAACTTGATTTCTCTTCTCAATCAATTCAATACTATAACCTGATCCATTCATAACCGATATCATAAATTTGGCATAGTCCTCAACTGATATTACCAGGTCGCCAGCTGCAGAGTACTCCCCTTCACCTCTGCACCAGCCATTAGGTCTGCAATAGAACCCATAAAATTTACCGTTTTCATCAATTGGTCTTGCTATGCTGCTAAATAAGTCTTTTTGAACACTAATTGAAGCTTTGGAAATATTTAGTGGATTAAATACAAGATTCTGAACCAATTCATCAAACTTTGTGTCCAATTTTGACTCTACATATCTAACTCCGTATTCAAATCCTTCCCCGGAATAACCATATATGGTTCCTGGATCATTTATAAACTTGAGTGTATTATCGTTATCAAAAAACCTCCAATTCCTAAAACCTGCAGTATGAGTTAATGTATGATAAAGTGTAAGCTCGTTGAGTTTCGAACTTTCTTCTAAATCCGGATCTATCCAATAATTTGACATAGATTCTGTAAGGGAAATCTTATTCTGATCAACAAGTTTTAGAAATGCTTCAGTAGAAACAGTTTTGGTAATTGAAGCGACATCAAACAGTGTATTTTCAGAAGCTGGTTCACCTGGACTTTCCTCTCCAAAATATCCTGTCCAAATTACCTTTCCGTTTTTGATTACAGCTATCCCTAATGTAATTAAATCGTGTTTCTTGACTAGGGTTTTATACTGTGATTCAAATCCTTCAGAACTGCTTTTTATATTACCAACTTGTCTTGAGTATGTTATTTCATTTCCAAATAAAGCAAGGGAAAACAACAATAGTACGGTCTTCATAACTGATTTAGATATTTAGTTTGAACCTTGTATGAAATTGATTGGTTTATGTTGCACATTTTCTCCTGTTTAATCTTAAACCAGGTAATAATTCCATAAAAAAAAGCCTTGCTCTGTAAACAGAGCAAGGCTTTAATTTATATGTTGGAAGCAAGCTTCCGAAAATTCCTTTCTTTAAGTCAGGAACTACGTAATGATTGGCTTATAAACCAACAACATTATTCGCGCATGGTCCTTTTTGACCTTCGCCTACTTCATATTCTACCTTTTGACCATCCTTTAATTCTGCATAGCCATCAGTTTGAATTTCAGAGTGGTGTACGAATAAGTCTTTTCCACCTTCGTCAGGTGTTATAAAACCATATCCTTTATCTGAATTAAACCACTTTACTGTTCCTGTACTCATATTAATTTACTTATATAATTGTTTGTGTAAGTGTGCAATATATGGTTTTTATTACTAACAACCACTATTTACTATTTATATCCTACATCCTATAAAAAATTGGTACAATAATTGCGTAATTTATCATGCTGTATGTAAATAGCATACATATCATTTTTTATTAAAAGTATTGCACAGTTTATGTTAGATAAGATCGGAAAGGTTATTACCAAAATTTTTGGCTCCAAAAGTGAAAAAGACATCAAAACTATCCAACCCATTGTAGATGAAATCAATGCTCTGGGACCTGAAATGGAGAAATTGAGCGATGAACAACTGAAAGCAAAGACTCAGGAATTTAAACAAAAGATCAAGGATGCCACCGCCGAAACTTCTATAAAAATAGAAGAAGTAAAGGCTAAAATGGATGACATTGAAAACTTATCTCAAGGTGAGAGCAGAAGGTTATCCGATGAACTGGATACTCTGGAACAAGAGTGGCTCGATATACTTGAAGACACACTAGATGACATTTTGCCCGAAGCTTATGCCGTGCTTAAAGATACCTGCCGTCGATTTGTCGGTAAAAGCTGGAAAGTAGCCGGCGATGAGGTTGAATGGAATATGATTCCTTACGATGTACAGCTGGTTGGTGCAATTACACTTCATCAGGGAAAGATCGCAGAAATGAAAACCGGTGAAGGTAAAACACTTGTAGCTATTTTCCCCGCTTATCTAAATGCGCTTGCGGAACGTGGTGTTCATGTAATTACGGTTAACAATTATCTTGCAAAGCGTGATGCCGAATGGAACGAACCTATCTTCAATTTCCACGGATTGGAAGTTGCTTGTGTTGACAATTACGAACCAAATTCTGAAGGCCGAAGAAAAGCATATCGCAAAGACATTACTTACGGAACTAATAACGAATTCGGCTTCGATTATCTGCGTGATAACATGGTAATCGAAAAGGAACAATTGGTTCAGCGCGAGCATCACTATACTATTATTGATGAGGTTGATTCCATTCTTATTGATGAAGCAAGAACACCACTTATTATTTCGGGTCCGGTTCCAAACGATAACAAATCGGATAAATATGAGGAAATGAAACCAAGAATGGCATCGCTGGTTGACGCCCAAAAGAAACTGGTTTCTGAGTTAGTGAAGGAAGCTCAAAAACATCTCGAAGCCGGAGATGAAGAAAAAGCCGGTTTGGCGTTATTCAGAGCGCAACGTGGATTTCCAAAGAACTCACGTTTCAGAAAAATGCTTCAGGAGGCTAGTATCCAGAAGATGATTCAAAAAACAGAAGCATTCTATCTTCAGGATAATGCCAAAAACATGCCTGAGGTAGACGAGTATTTATATTACGCAGTGGATATGAAATTGAACTCCATCGAAATGACTGAAAAAGGTCGTGAGTTCATTACCAAAAAAGGAGAAGATCCTGACTTTTTTATAATTCCTGACCTAGGTGCTGAAACTTCGGACATCGAAGAAGAAATTAAACAGCTTGAAACAGAAAAGGTTGAAGAAGTAAAACAGAAAGAACTCAGCGACGAATACAAAGAGAAAAAAATAGAAGAAGCTAAAGAAGAAGTTCGTCAGGAAAGAGAGCAGCGTTTCAATGAGCTTCACAGGTTGTTCGCAGAACGTGGTGATAGAATTCATACTGTAAATCAGCTTCTGAAAGCTTACACCCTTTTCGAGAAAGAAGATGAGTATATCGTACAGGATGGAAAAGTTCAGATCATTGATGAACATACCGGTCGTGTACTTTCAGGTCGTCGTTATTCTGATGGCTTACATCAGGCAATTGAAGCAAAAGAACAAGTAAAGGTGGAAGCGTCTACGCAAACGTACGCTACTATTACCCTTCAGAATTATTTCAGAATGTACCACAAACTTTCAGGCATGACCGGTACTGCTGAAACGGAAGAAGGTGAATTCAACGAAATTTATGATCTCGACGTTATAGTGATTCCTACGAATCGACCTATTCAGCGCGATGATAAAGAAGATCTGATCTTTAAAACGAAGCGTGAAAAATTCAACGCCTCTATTGAAAAGGTTCGTGAATATCATGAAAAAGGACAACCTGTTTTGGTTGGTACAACCAGCGTTGATGTTTCTGAAACCATGAGTAGAATGCTCCAAAGAGCAGGAATTCCACATAATGTATTGAATGCGAAACAACACGCTAGTGAGAGCGAAATCGTAAAGTCTGCGGGACAGCCCGGTGCTGTTACCGTAGCAACGAATATGGCAGGTCGTGGTACCGATATTAAATTAGCTCCCGGAGTAAAAGAAAATGGCGGTTTAGCAATTCTTGGTACTGAGCGTCATGAATCTCGTCGAATTGATTTGCAGCTTCGTGGTCGTTCCGGTCGTCAGGGTGATCCGGGTGAGTCTCAGTTTTATGTTTCTCTGGAAGATAATCTGATGTCTATGTTTGGCTCTGACCGTGTTGCCAATGTGATGGACCGATTGAATTTTGAAGAAGGTGAGGTTATTACCCATCCTTGGATGACAAAATCTTTGGAACGAGCTCAATCAAAAGTGGAGCAAAATAACTTCAGCATAAGAAAGAAGCAGCTGGAATATGATGATGTATTAAACAATCAACGTAATGTGATCTATGCACGTCGCCGTCACGCTCTTTCCGGAGACCAGTTGATCTCTGATATCATGGATATGTTGGAGGATTTCGTTGAAGATCTTGTCGAAGAGCATATTGCTGCAGGAGATTATACCGGTCTTCATCAGGAAATTCTGATCAACCTTGCCGTAGATGTTGAGTTTGATGAGGAAGCCTGGAGAAAAATGAATCCGGATGAACTTGTTGACAAGATCATTGACAAAGCGTTGGAAGTGTATCGCCAAAAAGAAGAGCGTATGGCGAAACCTCTTTACGAAGTGATGAAACGAATTGCAGAAAGTGAAGCTGAAAATCGTCCTGAAAGAGTTCAGGTAATTTTTACAGACGGTATTAAGAGAATGCGCGTGGTTGTAGATGTTGACGCTGCATTAGAAAACGAAGGTAAAGAAGTTGCACGGGCTCTGGAAAGAACAGCTGTTCTGGCAACTATCGATGACAAGTGGATGCAACATTTACGCGAATTGGATTCTGTAAAAGAAGGTATCGGACTTCGAGCGTACGGACAAAAAGATCCACTATTGGAATACAAGCGCGAAGCTTTTGATATGTTCAAACAATTGATCGGAATGATCAATACTGAAGTGATTTCCACCATTTGGAAATCAATCCCGGAAGGACAAGCCAATAATGACAGCCTTCAGCAAGCACAGAAACAAAAATCCAGATTTGACACCAGCCGAATGAAAGCAAGTCAGGCAGACTCTACTAATATGGGAATGCAAGGCGGGCAATCACAGAACGGAAATCAGCAAAAACCAATGGGACCAAACGTAAAACGTAAACCTGTTGTAGTTGAAGACGAACCCGGACGAAATGATAAAGTTAGTATTCAAAATACCACCACCGGTGAAGTGAAAGAAGGTATTAAATGGAAGTATGCTAAGGACATGGTGGAGAATAAAGGCTGGGTAATGGTTGAAAAATGATTTTTAACCATAAAGAACACAGAGAATTCTTTGTGTTTTCTAAGATTAAAAAGCTTAACAGATATATTTAACAATTTGGAAGTACTTGGCATTGATATCGGCAGTTATGGAATTAAAGGAGCGATAGTAAATACCGTTCTTGGAGAAATAATATCCAAGAAAAAAACTACGGGTGAACTTGAAGATTCCCGTCCCCATAAGTTGATTTCTAAAATGCATCACATTGTTAAGCAGTTTGATTGGGATGGCCCAATCGGTTGTGCTTTCCCAGCAGCAATGAACAGAGGCATTGTATTATCTGCAAACAGAATAGACGAAGCTTGGGTTGACGCTGATGCCAATCATCTTTTTTCAGAAATTACCGGTTGTAATGTAAATGTCATTAATGATACTGATGCAACGGGATTAGCTGAAATGACTTTTGGTGCCGGTAAAAATCAACGGGGAACTACCATTGTATTAACGGTAGGAACAGGCGTAGGATCTTCTATTTTCAATAATGGTTCACTTCTTCCAAATACTGAACTTGGATTAATGCAAATCAAAGGAATACCAATTGAGGATCAGGCTTCTAACAAAGCTCGGAAAAAAGAAGGTATCAAAAGAAAAACCTGGGCTAAAAGATTGCAGGCTTCTTTGGAACATTACGAACGCGTTTTCCATCCCGATCTTTTTATACTCGGTGGGCAAGTAAGTAAAAAGCCCGAAAAGACATTCCCTTTTATTAAGATCAACACTAAGTTGAAACCTGCCACTTTCAAAAATGAAGCCAGTATTGTGGGTGCGGCCTACTTCGCTTCCTTAAAACAAGCTCCTTCTGTTAATATCAAACACTAATTGGTTGGTTTATACTGACTAGTTGAGCTTCGATAATGCTTTTTTAGCTTCCTCGTGATCTTTATCTAATTTCAGAGCAAACTCATATGAGGATTTTGCTAACTCAATTTCTTTTTTATGTTCCAGAATTGCACCTAATCTATAGTAACCCCAAGCTAAAGTAGCGTTGTTATAAATGTCTGTTTTGGAGTTAAATTTCCTTATAGATTCCTCTCCCATTTCAAGACGAGTTCCTGATACCGCAGCTAATCTACCTATCTGATAATGAGCTGTATACAATGTTGAATCAAGAGAAAGGGCTTTTATATAATCATCTACAGCTTCATCAAATCTTTCCAGTTGTTGTAATGAATTCCCTCGATTAACATAAATAATTGGAATAGTGTCGTTTTGAGCTAATTGACTTGTTGTTAATTGCACAGCACTTTCAAATTCGCCTTCATTATAGTAGTAAGTATTCAACATGTAATATGGAGGCATTGCATCAGGATGATTTTTGATCAAGTTTGAATAGGTTTCATGCGCGAGCTCAACTTGGTCTGTATATGTGTAAATTCTACCCCATACCATTCCGCCTGCTATCGGATCGAGTTTTTCTATTTCGCTCGCTTGATTCTCCGCTTTATCAACTCCTCCACCAAGAAACCCCGGAGCTTGTAAATAATATTCGATCAGACTTTCTCTGGCTTCAATATTTTTGGGCGCAAGCTCAACTGATCTCTCATAATTTTTTCTGGAATTCCTTGCTAAAAAAGGCTGCTTGATGGTTGGAGCGTTCTGGGCTCTGGAACCATAAGCATGACCCAGCCACATATGATATTTAGAATTTCCTTCATCGTAATCTGCTGCTTTTTCGAACCAGTCAGCTGCTTCTCCGAATTCATCTTCATCAAAATAAATACGCCCCATGTAGAAGTTCGCTTCCGCATCTTTTTTGTTTGATTTGAGATGGGTTTTAAAAAATGAACGAGCCTCTTCAATTTTTCCTTCTTCAAATAAAGTAATTCCCTTCTGGATGTTCGATTGAGCATAAGCAACTGATGTAAAGAGAACAGTTAAAACCAGGAATGAAATTTTCTTAAACAAGTTGGTCGAAATGTAGCGCATAATAAATAGTTTTTGTTGCAGGGGAATTACGCATATCAAAAGCTATTTGTTTCGTCACTCTTCAGGATCTATATCCTTTTTTTGACTGTGCCATTTATAAACTAAGCGCACCCCGAGCCTTGCAAAAAGGATGATGGCGATAACCATTACTATGTCAAAAGTTTCCAATCAGAATCCAGTTTTAGCTATTAGAATGCAATGCCACTCTATTCCCTTCAGTATCTTCGAAAACAGCCATATAGCCGTGATCGGGAGAAATTTCTCGTTTTGGGATCGTAACGGTTCCACCGGCCGCTTCAATCTTATCCTGAACAGTTTGCAAGTCAGGGTTACCATTCAGATAAAGCAAAGGACCATCCGTTTTGCTTGGTTTGTACCATGAATCATTATATACCAATGCGCCACTTACTGAGTCCTGGTCACCAGGAAAAACTTCCATTTTAAATTCATCTCCCATATCCATACTTGAGAGCTGAATATCAAAAATAGTCTCGTAGAATTTTTTAGCTCTTTGAATGTCCTGAACAGGTATTTCAAACCAAACTGCCATATTCTTGCCTTCCATAACTCCTCCGCTTATTTAAAGTTTTAAGAATATTAATTGAATCAGTTATGGAATCAAAATTTCCTTTAGTCATCGTCTCTCAGCTTTGGGATAGCCTGTATAAGTTCCTTAGAATTATTTGATGGATCATTCACCAATTCAGGCACTCTGTATACAGCTAAATCCGGTATTAATTGTGTGTCCTGAAACTGAGATTGCAGTACTTCTTTTTCATTCCCTTTTATCCATTGCTCAAAATTCCCGGGATCTAAAATACAAGGCATTGTAGGCTCTAACGGTTGGAGTAAAACATTTGATGCTTTTGAAATAACTGCGAATTCCAATGACTTCTTTCCGTTCTTGTCTTCAATTTTCTGATAAAGTCCTGCCAACCCCAAGACCTCTCTTCCCAACATTCTTATATAAAAAGGGTATTTATCATCAACGGATTGCTTCCATAAGTAAAAGCCGCTTGCCGGAATTATACAGGGATTTAACTCAAGTCCTTTGATCGAGTTTTCCTCTACTTCATTTTTGCTGAAGCTTGTGATCTTCTCTTTTTTTGAACTAATTCCCCAAACAGCTGATTTAATTTCCCGCTCAGAATCATGAAAAACTACAGGCATTGGAGATCCCGGAAAAACATTATAGGAAGGCTCAAATAGCGACTCTGATGAAGATGTAACACTAAAATTTTCTTCTATAATTTCTTTCTCGGTATGCAAAACATATCTTTTCATAATGATGTAGTTCTTTAAAGAGTTAGTATTTTAAGGAATGGATTGAACAAGTTAATAACAAGCCAACCCCCATGAATATTCTTTACAATAATTCTGAACAGAGGTTCCGGGCCGGAATTCGAATTGTGGTATTTTTGGTTATTTCTATTCTTTTCATAAGACCATCTAGCCTTATCTCCATTAGCTGGGTTGCTTCGCTCTCCATCTCTTTAGGATGCTTCCTAGCTGCTTTTCTTGTTGTAAAGGGAATGGATAAAAGGCCTGTTTCTTCAATTGGTCTCGAGGTCTCAAAAGTAGGGTGGATAGAGTTTGGGCTCGGAGTTTTTATCGCTTTTCTGGCCCAGACCATCATTTTTTCGATCGAATATGGTTTTTCATGGCTGGAAATTACAGGCTACGGTTGGGAACGTGCAGGAACTGAAATGTGGGGATGGTCGGCGTTTACATACCTCATGACAATGCTTTCAGTTGGGTTTTATGAAGAACTTATTTTCCGCGGTTATCCGATAAAAAACTTAGCTGAAGGATTTACTTTCGGAAAAATTACTTCTAAACAAGCTTCATGGATTGCTATTATTTTAACATCAGTACTTTTCGGTTTTGCCCATGCAGGAAACCCAAATGCATCGACAATTTCCACCTTTAATATTGTTCTGGCAGGCTTGATGCTCGCCATTCCATTTCTATTGACAGGAAGACTGGCGATGTCTATAGGAATTCACTTTTCATGGAACTGGGTAATGGGTGGAATTTATGGATTACCTGTAAGCGGACTTGATGGAAGACGATCTGTTCTCCAAACAAACGAAATCGGACCTGATATTTGGACGGGTGGTAAGTTTGGACCCGAAGCCGGAATGCTGGGAATTTTAGGGATGATTTTTATTCTGATCTGTATTCTTTTATATGCCCGAAAACAAAATCCATCCGGGAAGTTAGAACTCCATGAGAGTTTTAAGAGTGATTTCAAACCAAATAAAAAAAGCGAAGCCTGATAAGACTTCGCTTTTGATAAAATTAATCATTCGAACTATCAGTCGATAGAATTCAGATATCTGTAAAACTCACTATCCGTAGATATGATAAGTGAAGTTTCCTTGTCAATTGTTCTGCCGTAAGCTTCCATGCTTTTTACAAATGCATATAATTCTCTGGCTTGGCGAGTTTTGTTATATGCATCGTTATAAATAGCAGCAGCACGTGCATCGGCTCTACCACGAATGGTCTCTGCTTCACGGAACGCTTCTGATTGAATTCTTTTCAACTCACGTTCTTTTTCACCATTGATCTTAGATGCTTCACCCTGACCTTCAGATCGGAATTTATCTGCGATTCTGTTACGCTCAGAGATCATACGATCATAAACTGTACGACGTACTTCTTCAGCATAGTTGATTCGCTTGAACCGGAAATCCAATACCGCAATACCCAGGTCTTTAGCTCTTTCGTTAGCAAGTTTCTGAATTTGCTCCTGAATTTCGTCGCGCCCAACATTAATGGCTTGCAGAGAGTCACTCACAATGTCAGCTATCTCATCTGGTTGTGCAGGATCACGATTCGTGCTTCGAATAAGTTCAACCAGATCGTTAGCAGCAACTGCATTTCTGGTTTCACCATCTAAAATATCATCAAGTCTTGACTGAGCGCCGTCTTCATCACCAAGCGTCTCAAAATATTTGAGAGGATCTGTAATCTGCCAGCGCGCATAAGTATCCACAAAAATGAATACTTTATCTTTCGTTGGTACCTGATTTGGATCGCCATCCCATTCCAAATATCTCTTCTCAAAGAAGTTTGCTTTGTGTAAGAATGGAATTTTTACGTTCAACCCAGGTTCTGTGACAGCTTCTCCTATAGGTTCACCAAACTGAGTTATAATAACCTGTTCTCTCTCGCTAACTATGTATAAAGCTTGAGAAGCTACGAGAGCTAAAACACCTATTACGACTCCTAATGCTATTCCTGATAACTTTTTCATTAGTTTCCTCCGTTATTTTGGACTGTCTTTTTTGCGCCGTCCATCTGAAGTTGCAGCAATGGAATCACACTATTTCCCTTTTCGTCAGTGATAATTTTTTGCCCCATTTTAGGAAGAATATTTTCCATGGTTTCTAAAAAGATTCTTGTTTTGGTTACTTCCGGAGCCTTTATATATTCTGAGTACAGATCGTTGAATCTGGAAACTTCCCCTTCAGAAGTGTTCACACGATTAAGTGCATAACCTTCGGCTTGTTGAATAGTTTGCTCAGCCTCTCCGGCAGCACGTGGAATTACCCGGTTGTAATCTGCCCGAGCCTGATTGATCAAAGTTTCTCTTTGTTGTTGAGCCTGGTTTACCCCATTAAAAGAAGGCTTTACAGGATCCGGTGGGTTCACATCTTGTAGTACCAACTGCTCGATCTTAATACCCAGCTCGTATTCATCGCAAATTTTTTGAATAATCAACTCTGCTTCTGACTCGACTTCTGCCCTACCAACAGTAATTACTTCATCAACTGTTCTGTCACCAACGATCTGACGCATTGCAGTTTCTGAAATATCCCGAAGTGTCTCATCCGGATTCCTGACCTTAAACAAATAATTGTAAGGATCATCGATTCTATATTGAACTACCCATTCAACATCTGCCAGGTTCAAATCACCGGTAAGCATTAAGGATTCACCACCATAACCGGCTTTTCTGTATGTTGAATTAACCCCTGCACTAAGGGTTCTATAACCAAATTCATCTTTAAGCTGTCTTCGAACAGGTACATATTGCACTTGGTCTATGAACGGGATTTTAAAGTTTAAACCGGGTTGTGCTTTGGAAACATACTTTCCAAATCTGGTTATAACTCCAACCTCTTCTGTTTCTACTGTATAAAAAGATGAGAATATCACCATTACCGCTATTAAACCGATAGCAATCGATTTTATGTTCTTTGTAATTTTCTCAAACTCCGGCGGTACGTTGAATGAGAAATCTGTTTCTTGAGCCATAATTTTCGGCCTTAATTATTAGTTATACTTTTAAGCAAATTACAGTTGTATCATCAGCTAGCTGATAATTACTGAATTTTTGCACTGTTCTTTTAATTTCCTGAGCTATCTCATTAGCAGAAAGGTTATCTGTGTCAATACGTTCCACAAGAGCCGGAACTTCATCAAAACCAAACCATTCACCTTTCTCGTTTGCCGCTTCCGGTAACCCATCAGAGTATAACAAGAAAAAGTCACCTTTCTTAAGTTTGAATTCAAGGTTTTGGTATTTCACATCCGGCTTAATTCCTAAAGGTAGTTTAGGATCCGGTGTTTGAATAAAATCAGCTTTTCCATTTCGCTTTAAAATCGGCTTACAATGTCCTGCATTGGCTACACTGAGCATTTTAGTAGCAAGATCATACCTTGCCATCGCACAGGTTATAAAAGTTCGTTTATCTGTACGGCTATAAATAGGCTCACACACTTCTGACAAGATCTCGGCCGGAGAGTCTTCTTTCATTCTAGAGAGAAGCAATCCACTTGTAAAGATTGCGGGCATAGCCGCTCTCATTGCTTTACCGGAAACATCTACAACAACCATTGTGAGCGCTTTTGCAGAACCATCTCCGTTTTCGCTTAATACATAGTCGAAATAATCACCGCCTACTTCAAAAGAAGGAAGAAAGAACCCGTGAACGTCAAACCCTTCTGCCTGAGGGGGTTTTACAGGCATTAGTTTATACTGACTTTCCCTCGCAATTTCTATCTCTCTTTCTACTCTTAAGTGTTGTGAAATCCGTTCTTCGTATTCTGGAACATAATCTCCTATTTCAGAAAGAGGGGTACCAAGTCGGTATGAAATTAAACCATAAATAAGGGGTACTACTATAATTCCCGCCTGAGCCCAGGATATGTATGCAACTTCAATACTTGGAGAATTCCAATATGGTGTGATTATATACACAACTGCAAAAACCCACCAGGCTGTTAACACAGTAAGAATTCCATAAGTCCGGTAACCAATTATTGTTACTACAGAGACAATCAGAAAAACTAAATAATCCTGAAAAAATTCTCCATTTGTTCCGATCAATCTTCCTAACGTTGATATAAACAGCGCACTTGATAATATACTTACTATTAAAGCAAGCCACTTATTGCTAATCCAATGATGCACTAACCCATATACAAAACCGATCTGTACAAAAACAACTAACCAGGTGGTAGTCCAACTGCTCATGTTCATTGTTAACAACTGAAATTCATTACTTGGCTCAGTAAAGCCAAACTGACTATCAGCTTGATAGAAATATAAACCCAGTGCAAAAACCATCAGGCTGAAAAGTCCAATAATAATTCCGCTAAGTGCAAAACCGTGAATTAGACCGGATCCGGTTTCCCGCACAAAAAACTTTCTTTGCCATAGAGCATCGATAACATCAAGCTGAGCATGCTTCTGAGATCTTGCCAACGCTTCCCAAGCCACATATGCCAAGGCCATATATAAACCAACTGCTAACCCAAAAACCAAACTGTTTATTGCTGCTCCAAGTAAAACAGTATTTTCATAAAATGGCATAAATGAACTCATCGCAAACATTGCCTGCCATCCATATACTCCTAACCCTACTGTAGCAAACATGAATAAAGCTCTTCGCCACTCAACTTTTCCTCTGAAGATGTTCTTAATCCCTACTGTAAAAGCACATGCCACAATCAAGATCAGACACCCGAAAAACACAAATGTAAATGTACTGGCCTGTTGCGTAAGAGAAGCATCAAAATTTTCAGGCTCAAATTCATTCTTTGCTACAAATGAATTGATCTTATATCCAAATTCAGTACTGAACGTATTTTCATCTTCATATTCCTTAATTACTGATTCCAGATTTATGGACAGCGTGTTAGGAAGCCCGAGGTTATCCCCTTTACTAATCCAGTTAAACACCAATCCCGAACTAAACGAACTATTTGAGACCTGAGTTGGTGTTTCCGGGTTTAGCTCTTCCTGAGCAATGGAGCTGGTATCTTCATCTGAACTTAGAAATTTGTACATACTAAGATCGTAACCCAGAATATTGCCAACCACCGTTTCAGCAATCTCAATAGGAGAACTCCCCTTCAGAAAAGTAGGGTTGGGTGCAAACTCGTTAGAAGAAAGCCGCGTTATCCTTCCTGAATTGGAAAAACGCATTTTAAATCTTCCATAAGATTCAAAGAGAGCCCCTGGATTGATAATAGTTTCATTTACAGCACCTTTTTTTCCTATTACACTGACCCAGGATTGAAGATTTCTTTCTCTTTGATTCAACTCATAGGGAGTGAACTGATCATCAAGAGTATCATTGATAGCATCAAAATATCGGACGTGTTGCTTTCTTGACGTGAAAACTTCCAGACTATCTGTTGAAAAACCAAACGCCTGAGACAACTGAGTTACTTTTGATTCTACTTCATTTCTGCTTTCAGAAATTGGCTCTCCGGCGTAGAAATCTGTATAAGGCCTCAGGAACACGAACCCGGTAAATCCCAAAATCCCCAGCAATATTAATATGTAAGAGTTTCTGTTGATCACTCTTAATCAGCCCTTTAGTCTATTTAAATTTTGCGTTCCTGAAGCTACGGCTTTTTCTGTTTTTTGTTACCCGTTTTCTTTTATTATTCATCTTTTAATGCCGCCGAAACATTCTTTATTTTATTTGCTGTCAATTAATTGGATTTATTTATGAGTTTAAAACGTTTTTTTGCGTCAGGGTTTATTTCTTTGCTGTTTTTATTGTCAGGATCAGTAATAGCTTTTCAAAATGCGCAGTCAGAGCTGTTGTCTACGCCGCAGAAGTCTTTGCACACATTTTTGCATTGGCAACAAACAGGGCATATGGATCTGAAAAAAGCAGCAACAACCATGAAATTGCTGGAAGGATCTGAAGAAGAGCGGGTTGAACTTGCTACCGAATTAAAAAAAGTACTTGATGCCAGAGGTTTATTAGTTGAATATGAAGACGTCCCAAATACAAGAAATTTTGTAGATAGTCTCTCCGGTTTGCAGCAGTATATTTTATTTGATGAGCTTCCTGAGGTTTATCTTACCAAAACAAATAATGA
The DNA here is from genome assembly GCA_965215865.1 of Balneola sp. Taxonomy (GTDB): domain Bacteria; phylum Bacteroidota; class Rhodothermia; order Balneolales; family Balneolaceae; genus Balneola. The sequence continues at coordinate 378,310 of OZ244125.1, read as the reverse complement.
ATGGGTATTCTCAAAAGCCACTATTGAGCAAATCCCTCAATTATATCGAGATACTTTTTCATCTTTAGTTCAGGCTGTTGTTGGGGAATTGCCCGAATCCTTGAAACAAGATTGGTTTGGAATACAAATCTGGCAATACTTAGCTGTTTTTTGCTGGCTTCTACTCGGATTGATCTTCCGAAAAATATTCGAATTTATCCTGGAAAATTACATCCATAAGTTAGCCAAAAAGACCAAGTTTACCTGGGATGACGACCTGATTGACGGAATAGACAAGCCTTCGGGTTTTATTTTCATGATGTTTTTCTGGCTGGCAACATTTACCAACCTTCAACTATCTGTTACGGTTAATCACTACCTCTCACTTATTCTTGAAATAGCTGTTTCAGTAGGATTTATATGGTTATTCTATAATCTTTCAGATGTATTCTCTAAATATTTAGGAGTGCTCACTTCAAAAACTGAAACTAAGCTGGATGATCAACTTGTCCCTTTGATTCGTAAAACACTCCGCTTTTTTGTTCTTGTGATGGGGATAATTCTAATCCTCCAAAACAACGGATATAATGTTGCTTCTTTAATAGCAGGGCTTGGTATTGGTGGACTTGCAGTTGCGCTTGCAGCGCGAGACACTTTAGCTAATTTCTTTGGCTCGGTAACTATATTTGTTGACAAACCTTTCAGAATAGGTGATTGGATAAAAGTTGCAGGTGTAGAAGGAACTGTTGAAGAAGTGGGCTTCAGGTCTACCAGAATAAGAACTTTTTATAACTCTCTTGTTAGTGTTCCAAACTCAAATATTTCCAATAACGAAGTTGATAATTTAGGGCTACGAGAATATCGTCGTTTATTGACCACTCTTAATCTAACCTATTCAACCTCTCCTGAACAGATGGAAGCTTTTGTGGAAGGCATTAAAGCGATTGTAAAATCAAATCCTCATTTCCGACAGGATTTTTATGAAGTGCATTTTAATGCTTTCGGGGCCCACTCATTAGATGTAATGATATATGTATTCTTTAAAGTGCCTGATTGGAGTACCGAATTACAGCAAAAGCATAATTTCTTTCTCGAGGTGCTGAAACTAGCCAAAGAAGTTGGTGTTGAGTTTGCGTTCCCGACTCAGACACTGCATGTGGATTCATTCCATAAAGATGAACCCAGACAAGTTGGTGAACCCAGAACTGAAGAAGAGTTAGCTGCTAGTATTACCGAATATGGTCCCAATGGCTCAAAAAGTAATCCTGATGGATTAAGAATATTTAAAGACGGTAAAGAAGTGGATTTCGGTAGCGGAAAGTGATCAGGCCGGTTTTGTTGTTCCTGTCATTTTGTAAACTGCATTTGTGAAATCGTCTTCAGTAACCGGTTTTATCAAAAAAATCGAATTTGAAACCTCAGAGGCTCTGCTCATATTTAATGAGTCAGAGTTGCCACTGGCAAAGATCACGGGACAATTCGTCTGCTTTCTGATTTCTACCATAGCATCAATGCCATCTATTATACCATTCAGCATAATATCCATGATAATAATATCAACTTTTTCCGTACTCAATACTTCAATAGCCATTTCCCCTGTTGTTACTTCCTTAATGATCTTGTAATTCATTTTCTCGAGGTAATGCCTGTAAACAACTGCTATCAGTAAATTATCTTCAACGATAATTGCTTTTTTCATTCAGTTCCCAAAATTTTAGTACAAACAGTGTTATCGACACTTATTAATTTTACTAAAATAAAAAACCCTGAGTACTTTAATACTCAGGGTTTAAATAAATAGTGATCATTTAAAGGTTTTTACTTTTCATCCTTCTCTTTTCCAAAGGCTTCGAAAACCATTTTTAGATCATTAGCTACATCTTCACTAGTTCTGCCCTCAATTCTGTGGCGAGGAATCATTGCTTTAATTTCTCCATCCACAAAATATGCAAATGCAGGTGATGATGGTGGGTACTCACTGAAGTAAGCGCGTGCATGAGCAGTTGCTTCTTTATCTTGTCCGGCAAACACTGTAACCATATGATCCGGTTTTGCTTCAGAATTTTCTAAAGCAATTCCAAGACCTGGGCGGGCATTTCCGGCTGCGCAACCACACACCGAATTTATCGCCATCAGCATTGTGCCTTTGTACTCTTTCATTGCACGGTCTACATCTTCCGGAGTTTTGAGTTCTTCCACACCAAATTGAGTGAGTTCTTCTCTCATCCAGGACGTATCCGGCCCCATTCCAAATCCAAATTGCATACTTTCTCCTATTAAATTGGAGTTAAGATACGAATCTCTTTAAAAAGATTACTTCGCGTCTTTATAGTTTTCATTTACCTGATCCCAATTGATCACATTCCAGAAAGCTGAAATATAGTCAGGACGCCGGTTTTGATAGTTTAAATAGTAAGCGTGCTCCCAAACATCCAATCCAAGAACCGGAGTCAATCCATCCATTAAAGGACTATCCTGGTTTGCTGTAGAATGTACTTTCAGGTTTCCGCTTCCATCAACTGATAACCAAGCCCATCCGGAACCAAAACGTGTTCCTGCGGCATTGCTGAACTCTTCCTTGAATTTATCAAAGCTACCAAAAGTGTCGGTTATAGCCTCAGCGATATCTCCGTCTGGATTTCCGCCACCGTTTGGTGAAAGAACATTCCAAAACAATTTATGATTTGCATAACCACCACCGTTATTGATGACTCCCTGCTTCACTGAATCAGGTACTTCATTAATTCTGGTTAGTACTTCCTCAATATCTAGGTCTGCAAAAGCATGACCTTCAAGAGCTGTGTTAACTTTATTTGTATATCCCTGATGATGCTTAGTGTGATGAATTTCCATCGTTTTTGCATCAAAATGAGGTTCTAATGCATCGTAAGCATATGGTAGTTCCGGTAATTCGTAAGCCATGGTTCCTCTTTGTTAATTTAAATTTCTATTCTTTAGCATCTACAAATTTGATGCCACTTTTTCCGCTTATTAAAATAAGCAATGACATGGTCAATTTCGTTCCTGCCACTATATATAGTGTCTATCTTTTCAATTTGTTTACACTATTAGCTGATTCTATATCTGATTTAGGGTTAAAAATGGGCTATCTTTCAAGCTCACATTTATTACACTAACTATGAAAAAGTACGACTACGACGTAATTATCCTTGGTAGCGGTCCTGCAGGATTTTCTTGCGCGATGCAAAGTTCCAAATTTGATAAAAAGGTGCTGGTTATTGAAGCCAATCAGGAACATTTAGGTGGAGCATGGATAAATTCAGGAACCGTTCCCAGTAAAGCTTTGCGTGAAACCTCCAGGATCATTCAACGATATCAGAACCAATTTCCGGAAGAAGCTAAAGAAAAACCCTATTCTAAATATTTGATGGGAGACTTACTTTCTTACAAAGATCAGATCTTGGAAAGTAAAAATAAAAAAGTTGAAAATGACCTCATCAAAAATGAAGTTGATACTTACAGAGGTTATGGTTCTTTAGTAGATAAACATACCGTGGAAGTAAAGAACTGGGAAGGAGAAAAAAAGAAATTTACAGCTGAATATATCATGCTTGCAACCGGTAGCCATAATAAAGCTCCGGATGGTTTTAAAGTGGACCATGAGATAGTGCTTGATGACAACTCTGTCCTTTCTTTAACTCACATTCCTCGTCGGATGGTAATTATCGGCAGTGGAATAAATGCCCTTGAATACGCCACAACATTCTCATCACTTGGAACACGTATAACTATTCTCAGTTACACCTCAGAATTCCTTCCATTTCTGGATCATGATATCAGATCGGAATTGAATAAAGTACTAGCTGATAACTCCATCGAAATCATAGAAAAAGTCAGAGACCTATCCATTGGAGTTAATGATCTTCGTGGAACCGTGGAAGTAATGCACACTCTGAAAGATGATAACGAAAAGGGTAGAAAATATGTTCTAGAAACAGAACACGTACTTTATTTAGGAAAAAAACTACCCAATACAGATGGAATTAAGTTAGATAAAGTTGGTGTAGAACTTGATGATGAAGGTTTTATCAAAACTGACGGGACATTCCGTTCCTCGGTAGAAAATATTTTTGCAACTGGAGATGTAGCCGGTTTCCCAAGGTTAGCTTCTGCTTCTTTTTCACAAGGAAGAATAGCTTCATGTGAAATGTTCCGTGAGGATAACACTCTGGAAATGCCTGATCAAATACCTTTTGCGATTTACTCAATTCCCGAAATTTCGAATATAGGCCTTACTCAACAAGAAGCAATTGATAAAGGTTTTAATGTTGCTGTTGGGCGAGCTTACTATAAAAACATTACTCAGGGTGATGTTAGTAATCAACAAACCGGCTTACTTAAGATCGTTTTTGATCAGGAGACATTTAAAATTCTTGGCATTCATATTATTGGAGAAAGAGCGAGTGATCTCATTCATTTGGGTCAATCAGTTATGAACCTGGGTGGTGATATCCGTTATTTTATTGACCATGTTTTAAATTACCCAACATACAGTGAAGCCTACAGAATTGCGGCTTTCAACGGCATAAATTTTGTACACAAGGCAGGAGTAAAGTATAAGAAAATCCTGAAATAGATTTTATATACTAGACATAAGATGTTAGAAATGCTTCGCCACTCTTACATCTTATGTTTTAAATCTTCACTCAAACAAAGTGATAGGCTTTAGGCAATCCCATCGCATCTTTCTCAACTTTTGCCGGAATTGTTTTCAGGGGCTTTTCTTTTGACCATTTTGCAAACAGAGCCAACACCATTGCATCTACAATATCATCTTCAGCGATTTCACTGCGTCTGTATTCTTCTTTGATATCCCGAAAAAAATCATCTACAACAGGCTCTTCCTCTTCTATCAATTTAAGGCGGTGCTTAATTCCTTTCTTCAGGTTTTTCTTTTGAAAGATTTCACCCTCATTCAGGATCTGAAATAAATGCTCTGGGTGGCTTTCCATAACTTTTTCTTCAAGTCCTTTATGAGTAGTAAGCAGATCATCCACCATTTGAATCTTTGGTGTGATGTTCCAGGATTGAAGAGACAGCTTCTTCTCTGTGTATTCGTAGCTGATCATATTTGCTTCAACATAACTGGGAGCGGCCAACGCCGGACGAATTGGCGGAGAAAAAACGCTGGAAGAATAACTTCCGCCTACTTCTTTTCTCATTAAAGCATCGCATTCACGAGTATATTCTTCGTCTTCTAAACCAATGGGCATATCAAGAAACACACGATCCGTCTCAAGAAACTTTTCTTCTAACTGCTCCTTGGTTTCAAGCACTTCCCATCTTTCGTTTCCTTTATCAAAAGAAATAAATAGCCATCCGATTTTGCACCCGTCAATGCCGCCTGTTTTCATCAGCTCAATTTCTTTTTTATCTGAATATGCAATTCATCTAATTGGTGTTTATCTACCACATCCGGGCTGTTGTCCATAATGCTTTGAGCTTTTTGATTTTTTGGGAAAGCTATAACATCCCGCAAACTTTTTGCTCCTGTCAGCAACATCACAATTCTGTCCAAACCAAGAGCGATACCACCGTGTGGAGGAGCTCCGTATTTGAATGCTGAAAGTAGAAAACCGAATTTTTCTTCTGCTTCTTCTTCTCCGATTCCGAGAAGCTCGAACATTCTTTGCTGTACTTTTCTGTTATGAATTCTGATCGAACCACCACCAATTTCACTTCCGTTTAATACCAAGTCATAAGCTCTGGCTTTAACGGCAGCAGGATCCGTATCAATTAATTCCATGTCTTCTTCTTTTGGTGAAGTAAACGGATGATGCATGGCATGATATCTGCGAGTTTCTTCATCCCAATCCAATAACGGAAAGTCAGTAACCCATAAAAGATTGAATTTAGAGTTATCAATCAAACCAAGATCTTTACCCATCATTAATCTAAGCTGACCAAGTTGATTCAAGACATCAGGTTTTGGTCCTGCCAGAATCAATACCAGATCTCCTTTTTCTGCACCGGAAGCTTCTACCATTTCAGAAACGATCTCTTCAGTCAGGAATTTACCAACGCTGCACATCGGCCCGTCTTCCTGCATTTTGATGTAGATCAGTCCGCCTGCTCCGGTTTCTTTTTTAACACGGTCTGTTAAACGATCGATAGCTCCGCGACCCATTTCTCCTTGTCCGGGAACTGTAATTCCTATTACTCCGCCACCATTTGCAACTGTACCTGAAAACACTTTGAATTCCGCATCTTTAACAATATCAGAGAAGTCTTTGAACTCCATTCCGAAACGAGTGTCAGGCTTATCAGAACCATATGTATTCATGGCATCATCGTAAGTCATTCTGGGAAACGAAGTTTCAATATCAACATTGATCGTTTCCTTGAAGATCATTTTCATCAAGCCTTCATGATAGGTGTAAATATCATCTTCGGTTACAAAGCTCATCTCAACATCCACCTGAGTAAATTCCGGCTGACGATCAGCTCTAAGATCTTCGTCGCGGAAACATTTCACGATCTGAAAATACCTATCGAATCCTGAAACCATCAGTAACTGCTTGTACGTCTGAGGACTTTGTGGAAGCGCAAAGAATTTTCCTTCATTTACTCTGCTCGGTACCAAATAATCGCGCGCGCCTTCGGGAGTACTACGCATCAATACAGGCGTTTCTACTTCAACGAAATCATTCTTATGATAATAAGACCGAATCGCATGATATGCTTTTGAACGGAGCATCATTTTTTCCTGCATCTCAGCACGACGAAGATCCAGATAACGATATTTCAAACGAACTTCTTCATTTGTAGCAATACCATCTTTAATTTCAAACGGAGGAGTTTCTGCTTCTGAATAAAAGATCAGATCTGTAGCTTCTACTTCAATTTCTCCGGTAACCAAATTCGGATTCACATTTTCATCGCCACGGGTAATCACTTTACCTTTCACTCCTACAACATATTCAGCACGTAGCTCTTCTGCTTTAGCATGTAATTTTTCATCGGTTTCAGTGAAAACAACCTGAGTAATTCCATAGCGATCACGCAGATCAATAAAGATCACACCGCCAAGGTCACGACGTGGGCCAACCCAGCCATTTAATATTACTTCTTCTCCGATATTCTCGGCTGTTAATTCTCCGCAGGTATGTGTTCTTTTTAAAGTCATTTTTAGGTAAAGTGAATCGTAGAATGAAAACTTTGGTTATAAGATCGCCAAAAATAAGGAATACAATAACGAATAGCTTGTTTGATGTCGCTTGAAACCATTTTTTTGATAAATACTTTCTGCACTTTTTTTATGACCGGCTTGATATGGTACGTGCAATTAGTTCATTATCCATCTTTCCGCTTTTTAAATGAAGAGAATTTCCAAAAATTCCATAAGCATCACTCTGTGAGAACCGGAATTATTGTGATGCCATTTATGAGTATTGAACTTGCAACTTCAGGCGTTCTTGCATGGATGGAAGACTGGACAACTCTCAATACTTTTGGTTTCTATCTTGTAATATTGATCTGGCTTTCTACATTTTTCCTTTCCGTACCAAAGCATAATGCGTTAAAACACGGCAAAGTGGATTCACTGATCGATGGATTGGTAAAAACGAATTGGTTCAGGACGGTGCTTTGGAGTATAAAAAGCTGGTTAAGTTTTTGGATTCTAATGGGTCTTTAATATTCTGGCAAAAATGGTAGCAAATAAGTGGGGTCATCCTGAACTTGTTTCAGGATCTTTGTAAGGAACACATCTTGAATCTTTATTAATGACTTAAAACAAAGCCTATCTATATTTTTGACCAACTTCGGATAAGCTAGCAATACGTTTATAATGGGATTGGTATGATACATTAAAATAATTGATGCTCGGATATTTAAACTAAGCCATTCCGTAAGATCCTGAAACAAGTTCAGGATGACCCATTATATGTATTGATTCATAACATCAAGAAAAATAATTCTTGCCTAACCAACTATTTTAATTAAATTAGCTGTCCATTTGTAAACCAATGAGCCTGGGGAGGTCTCATGGGTACTATTACCACAATTGTTGCTGACGGCAACGAAATATTCAGGCATGGATTAAGCTCCATTCTTCGTGAGGCAGACTTTGACATCCTCAGCGAAATAGATAATGGTGCACTCATTTTAACAGCGTACGAAAACGTGTTACCCGAACTATGTGTCATAAGTTTTGATATGCCTGAAATAAGTGGAATTCAATTAGCTAATAAGATCTCCTGCAACTACCCTAATGCCAACATCTTAATCCTGGCTGATAATGCTTCAGAAAAAACACTGAATGAATTTCTGGATTCCGGAGCAAATGGATTACTCCTGAAATCGGCCGACAAGATCGAACTTACAGAAGCTGCAAAAAAGATCTCTGAAGGAGAAACGCATCTCGGTAAGCAATTCTCAAAAATGATGACCAGAGAATACTTACGATTATCCAGACTTAAAAAAGGAAAACGATCTTCCATTACACCCAGAGAACAGGAAGTACTTTCATATATCGTAAAAGGCTTAACCAGTTCAGAAATCGGAAAAAAGCTATTTATAAGTCCCCGAACGGTAGACAAACACCGCACTAATCTTCTCAAAAAACTCGGTTTAAAAAATACAGCCAGCCTTGTCCGCTACGCCCTCAGTAATGATGCAAACTAGTATCATTGCTGTTATTTGTAATTTGAGTTTTGGCTTTTACGCAGTGTCTACATAAAAACACGTACACAAATTACGTAAATATGACTATTGAGCGTGTTGAGTGTTAGACTTATGTTTTAATTGCAAATGGGGTAATAGCCGTCTGTAGATGATATTAGCCGACCTACATTGATTTGGGGTCGGCTTTTTTTATGGATAGAAATCATCAGCTCTGCCGGAAATTTGATGCTTTTTATCGGATTGCCTTAACTCATGGAATTTCATTTCCACAATGTTGTTGTGTTCCTTTACTTGTTTACCCAAAGTAAACAGATCATAAGCTGCGCCCAACCCAAACACACCGCCTGAGGCAAACCAACCAAGTCCCGTACCATATTTCTCCAGATAAAAACGTTGAAAGCCAAGCGTTCCGAAAAATCCAACTAACCATAACAAATAAGCGATCTTTCTAGATTTGAACTGACTTGGATCTTTGAATCTTTTGGGAATCAGTGACTTTTTCCCGGTTCCCGCTTTTTCCAGAAATTCGTCGATACTTACTAATATTCTCTTAGCCAGTCTCTTTACTCTCGGATTGGCATTTTGAGCCAGATCCAATTCCCCTTCTAGAATTCCTTTTTCAAAATTAAACTCATCCAACAGTTTGTTGATATCGATCTTGCCATTCAGATGAGCCTTGATCTTTCGGTTCAGATTCTGGAGTGAATCGTGAATAGAAGTGATCAGATTGGACTGCTCTTTTTCCTCACCAGACAAATCCTGTACTACTTCTTCGTATTTCTCGTACGCTTTCAGAAATACATTTTGAGCAATATAAATGAGTTCGAGCTGGTCTGACCTGTTCACGTGATGTTAGTTTGTTTTTTAAAGAACCGAATAAAATCCGGTTAACTGATACCCTGATTTTGAAAATATGTTACGGATTTAATAAAACCTACCCGGTTAAATAAAAAAGCTCAACCCATTTCCAAGCTGAGCTTTTTTAATAATATTCCACTTATTTCACAAGAAGCATCTTTTCAGTAAACACTTTCTTAGGTGTAGTTAATCGATAAAAATACATTCCTGAAGCTAGGTCACTCGCATCAAAAGAAACTTGATGAACTCCTGCTCGCCGTATACCGCTTACTAATACTTCTACTTGTTGCCCAAGTGAGTTAAACACCGTTAGAGTAACTAGTGCCGTTTCAGGAACTTCAAATTGAATATTAGTTGATGGATTAAATGGATTTGGATAGTTCTGTTGTAGAGCGAAAACTGAAGGAGATTCTTTGTTAGGTTCATTTGAAACCGTACTTGGGCAAGTTCCCCATACGGGCTTATTTTCAGAGGTTAACATACTAGAGGTTGAAAATGAACTTGGCTCAAAAGTAATATTAGTAACACACCAACTGCTCAAATTTTGATTAAACTTGGAAGCATCATTGAACATCTCGTCCATGTCTGTTACCAAACTCACATCCCAACTACCTATGTCTTGATTAAAAGTGGATGTAGCCTCAAACATGCCATCCATTCTTGTTGCTGAACTCACATCCCAACTGCCTATATCTTGATTAAATACGGATGCACCTTCAAACATGCTTTTCATATTGGTAGCGGAGCCTACATCCCAACTGCTTATATCTTGATTAAATACATGTGCACCTTGAAACATTCCTTGCATAATTGATACCTTACTTACATCCCAACTGCTTATATCTTGATTAAAAGAAGTCGCTCGCAGAAACATGAAGATTGTATTGGTAACAGAGCTCATATCCCAACTGTTTAGAGATTGGTTAAAAGAAGCCGCAGTCGCAAACATATACCCCATATAAGTCACCATGCTAACATCCCAACTGTCTATATCCTGATTAAAATTTATTGCCCTATTGAACATACTATTCATTCTAGTAACTTTTCCTGTATTCCAGGTCTCTATTGGATGGTCGAAAGAAGTTGCATCATCAAACATGCTAGACATAGTTGTTACGTTGCTCACATCCCAATTTCCAATAGGCTGATCAAAAGAACGTGCTCCAGCAAACATGCTAGACATATTGGTTACGTTGCTCGCATCCCAATTTCCAATAGGCTGATCAAAATGCCGTGCTCCAGCAAACATGCGGCTCATATCAGTAACTGCACCCACATTCCAATTTCCAATAGGCTGATCAAAATGCCGTGCTCCAGAAAACATAGCAGTCATATTGATTACATTACTCACATCCCAACTACTTATATTTTGGTTAAAAGTATCAAAATCATCAAAAATCTCTTCCATATCCGTAACAGGAGTTGTGCATACGACTGATAAGTCTTCATCGGCGTCTCTCTTTGAAACTAAAAGGCTCTTGTCTACCGCTGTATATGTAATCCCACCCACTACACCCGTATCACCAGAATTTGCACCATCACAAGTTATAGTCACTCCATTTTCTGCCAAGGCAAAGGTTCCTTGTGCTTTTAAAAAAAATGGTGCCAATAAGAACAAAACAAAGCATATTCCGATTACAAATTTTCTCATAATATCTTCCTCAGTGTTTCGATACGTTAAATTTTAAAACTTAAACTATAGAAAATTAAATATAAAAAAAGCCCAACTCATTCCTGAATCGGGCTTTTGTACTTAGAGTAGCGTGGGACGGAATTGAACCGTCGACCTCACGATTATGAGTCGTGCGCTCTAACCATCTGAGCTACCACGCCATTTGTCAATAAATTGAAAGCTTCAAAACTCAAATTCCAAATGACAATTTGTGATTTAGAGCTTTCGTGGCTTTTCTTTTTTTCAAAGAACTCCAAATATAAGGACTTCCAACATCAACCGTAAACAATTTTTCAGGGAAATCTGCTATAACTCACTTCTAAGTTTGTTACCTTTGGTTTTTCTAAACCCTGTCAGGGTTTAGAGATATTATCCACGAATAAAAAATTGCAGAAACCCTGACAGGGTTGCACAGAAAATTATGGCGCAAAAGATCACAAAAAGAGAAAAAGATTATTCACAATGGTACCTGGATGTTGTAAAGGAAGCCAAACTTGCTGAACATTCTCCGGTGCGTGGATGTATGGTTATTCGTCCTACAGGAATGGCTCTGTGGGAAAACATGCAGCAAGGTCTGGACAAAATGTTCAAAGATACCGGACACGAAAATGCTTACTTCCCTCTTTTTATTCCAAAATCTTTTCTTTCAAAAGAAGCTCAACATGTAGAGGGTTTTGCGAAAGAGTGCGCCGTTATCACTCACAGCAGATTAAAAGCTGTAGATGGCGGAGTGGAAGTTGATCCGGAATCCAAATTAGAGGAAGAGCTTATTGTTCGACCAACTTCAGAAACTATTATCTGGGATACCTACAGAAGCTGGATACAATCGTACCGTGATCTTCCGATCTTAGTAAATCAATGGGCAAATGTAGTGCGTTGGGAAATGAGAACCCGACTGTTCTTGAGAACGATGGAGTTTTTGTGGCAGGAAGGCCATACCGCACATGCAACCGAACAGGAAGCAGTAGATGAGACACTTCAGATGCTGGAAGTGTATCGAACTTTTGCCGAAGATTATATGGCCATGCCGGTAATAACCGGAGTAAAAACTGCGAGCGAACGGTTTGCAGGTGCCGTGGACACTTATTGTATTGAAGCATTGATGCAGGATGGCAAAGCATTGCAAGCAGGAACTTCTCACTTTTTAGGACAGAATTTTGCCAAAGCTTTTGATGTAAAATTTCAGGATAGTGATGGTGATCACAAACTGGTTTGGGCAACAAGCTGGGGCGTTTCAACCCGATTGATCGGTGGACTGATCATGACGCATTCGGATGATCAGGGTTTGGTTATTCCTCCAAGATTAGCTCCGAATCAGGTTGTGATCGTTCCGATTTACAGAAGTGATGAAGAGCGAGAAACTGTTCTTGAGTATGGTGATTCTATTTACAACGAGCTTAAAGATCTTGGAGTCCGGGTAAAACTGGACGACAGAGATAATTACAAACCGGGCTTCAAATTCGCGGAGCATGAAGCTCAGGGAATTCCATTGAGAATTGCCGTCGGACCAAGAGATGTCCAAAAAGGAAATGTGGAACTTGCTCGTCGTGACACTTTAAGCAAATCGTTTGAATCCAGAGATGGAATTGGTTTAATGGTTAAGGAATTACTGGAAACCATTCAGGTTGATCTTTTTGAAGCTGCTAAGAAACGAAGAGAAGAAGCTACTTCAGAAGTAGAAACTTACGATGAGTTCAAAAAGGTTCTGGAAGAAAAAGGCGGTTTCATTTACGCTCACTGGGATGGAACTGAAGAAACTGAGGAACTTGTTAAAAATGAAACCAAAGCAACCATTCGTTGTATTCCCTTAAAAACTGATGGGAAGGAAGGTAAATGCATGGTTACAGGAAAGCCTTCGAAACAGAAAGTGTTGTTTGCTAGGTCTTATTAACTAAGTTGTCATCCTTAGAAAACTTCCGAAGGATCTTCAAAATGTTCTAAAACTGATAAGTGAAGATTCTTCGCTATCGCTCTGAATGACTCATAATTCTATAACAAATGAACATTCCTCCATATCCATATCATCTTTGTTCTGCGGAACAGTGCCGGAGAATGGACGAACGAACCATCAATGAATTTGGAATTGATGGTTTCACGTTGATGGAAATCGCAGGAACTAAAGCTGCTGATTTCATCCTGTCTGAAATCGATTCCAAATCTCATGGTTTGTTTATATGTGGAAAAGGAAATAACTCGGGAGATGCTTTAGTTGTAGCGCGAATTCTCTCTGAAAAAGATCATCCGGTTACGATCTGTTTTGTTGGAGGAACTGATTCTTTAAGTAAAGACACTTCTAAGAATCTCGACCTGCTTAAAAAGTTGAAAGTAAACATCAATTTTGTTGAATGGGTATCCGACTACGGTTTCAGAGAGTATGATTTTGTGGTGGATGGCATGTTTGGTACCGGATTAAACTCTGATGTCCGCTCTCCTTATGACGAATTGATCAATGAATTAAATCAGTCAAAAAAAACGATCTTCTCTTTGGACCTACCTTCCGGTTTACACACTGATACCGGCAGAAAAATGGGAAGCGCTGTACTTGCCGATTTTACGATTACGTTCGGAGCACTAAAAACAGGATTCTATCTGAATGACGGATTTGAACATTCAGGTGAAATTGTACTGTGTGAGCTTCCATTTCCAAATCACTTTAAAGAGAAGTCTGCTTATTTAATTCATGAAGACTGGTTTACAGAGTCAGAAATAGATCAAAAGCAGCGCGAACACAAATATGACGGAGGAGTTCTTTATATAATAGCAGGATCAGAAGGACTAACCGGAGCAGCAGTTTTAGCAGCACAAAGTGCCTGGGGTACAGGAGTTGGAGCCGTGGTTCTGATCACCCCAAAGGGATTACTCAACATTTATGAAAAGAACCTGACTCAAATCATCAAAAAACCTATAGGTTCTGATGCAGATACTCATTTCTCAATTTCTCACTTTGAGCAGGTACGATCGATTTTAAATGAAAAGCCCGGAACATTATTAATCGGCCCTGGACTTGGCAGAGATCCTGAAACCATAATTTTTGTTCAAGAATTACTTTCTGATTTTAATGGAAACGCTGTTATCGATGCCGATGCCCTCTTCGCTCTTTCAGAATCTGATAGTTGGAAAAAACCTGATGACACCAACTGGATTCTCACACCTCACCCCGGTGAATTGAAAAAGCTTTTAGGTTCAGATATTCAAGATGGGTTTGACCGATTGATACAGGTTTCCAAAACTGCGAAAGAAAAAAATATCACCATTTTGTCGAAAGGATTTCCTTGTATTTTGGGAACAACTTCGGGCGATGCATATTTAACGGGATATGATACCCGAATTTTTTCCCGGGCGGGTTTCGGAGATATACTTGCCGGTAAAGTCGGTGGACACCTGTTGGCTTTGAAAGAACCTGATTCAGCATGCATTAAAGCACTAATTGAGGGCAAACAAAAAGCCGTTATTCATTTTAACAACTCAAACTCTGAACTTGAGCCAATTCATTTAATCTAGTCAGGACTAACCCATCGATATTATTTTTAAATATAAACGGTTTTTTGGCATTCTTGTAGCTTTCACAACCATATCTATATTGGTGGCTACTCTCTATCCATCTAAAACATCGCTCTCTTTGAACATTTGGGATTATGATAAATTGGGGCATTTTATCATGTTTGCAGGTTGGACTTTTCTTGTTGGACTTTTCAGAGCAAGTAACACGAAAAGAAAACCCAGCCTTTGGAAAGTATTTTCTCTTGGTTGCTTTTATGGTCTGATGATCGAGTTTCTACAATTTGTAGTTCCAACCAACAGAAGCCCTGAAACTCTGGATTTTGTAGCTGATGCTTTGGGTGCGCTATTTGCAATTTTTGTACTTCATTTCTTATTCAAATCAATGTTCTCTACTGATAAAGCTAATACTGCATGATTATGTTATACTAACATCTTCCTAAAAGAGATTTATTACCAGAGCACACTACTAATCAAATCTCTTGCTTTATGAAAAAGAATCGTTACTTCGACCTGAAGAAAAATCATTTCATTCTTTCTGAAATTGGAATTATTTGTTCGCTTTTATTTTTGATAGCTGCTACAAATACGAATATCGGGACTCAAAAAAAATCAAGCATTTCTGATCAAAAGCCTTTGATTCCTGACACCTTACTAGTCCTTCCTCCCATTACACCGCCTGAAAAAGTTGCTCCTCAAAAACCAATGATATTTACTCCCAAACCAAACGATGATCCAATGGATATTGAGATCCCGGAATTCCCAGAGTTTGGAGATTTCTCTGATAGAATACCAGAACCCCTAAAACCTGACAATAAAACAGACGATGAGCCGGTAACTTTTTTAAAAGAAATGCCTTCAATTATTGGCGGACAGCGGGCTTTATATTCCAAAATTAAATATCCTGAAATTGCACAAGATATCGGTATTGAGGGCAGGGTTATGGTACAATTTATTGTTGATAAACAAGGGAATGTTACCAACCCCGAAATCATACGTGGTGTTCACCCAAAACTTGATGAAGAGGTTCTTAGAGTTATTAAACTGGTAAAGTTCTCTCCTGGGGTCCAAAATGGTATACTAGTCAAAGTAAAAATGGTGCAATCAGTAAGCTTTAAACTAAAAAGATAGTATTTAAACCCTTTTAATAGAATAAATGTGGTTAAATCACGTTTTTTTTACATAAACATCAAAATATAACTTGCAGTCAAACTGAAATATCATTTTCTTTAAAGTTCAAGAAAAAAGGCATTAATTATGATTAACAGAAGAAAAGATTCAAAGGCTGATTTAAAGCGATCATACAATATTTTCCTGGAAGCAGGTCTGATTGTAGCGTTGCTTTTTATCATTGCAGCTGTACGAATTAACTTATACAGCCCCCCTCCAACTCCTCCTCCGATTGATGAACAGGAAGAAGTTGTAATGGAAGAGGCGATTCAAACTAAGCAAATTGAAACACCACCACCACCTCCTCGTCCACCGGTCCCGGTTGAGGTTCCGAACGATGAGATCATCGAAGACGAGATTCTGGATATAGCCGAGTTCGATTTGGACGGACCAATGGATTTACCTCCACCTCCTCCTCCCGCAGAAGATGAAGAAGAGGAAATCTTTATAGTTGTGGAAAACATGCCGGAACTTAAAGGTGGACAGGCTGGTCTTCAAAAACGAGTTAAATACCCTCAGGTTGCAATTCGTGCTGGTATTGAAGGTCGTGTTACTGTACAGTTTGTAGTTAACGAAAGAGGCGAAGTTGTTAATCCGCGAGTTATTCGTGGAATCGGCGGTGGGTGTGACGAAGAAGCACTCAGAGTTGTTAAAACTGCTAAGTTCTCTCCGGGAATGCAACGGGGTAGACCTGTACAAGTTCAGATGAGTTTACCGATTTTATTTAAACTCAGTAACTGATACATTTTCAGATCAAATTAAAAGGCGTGATTGGCAACAATCACGCCTTTTTTATGTCCGTTAGTTTTTTACTTTGAAATCCTCCAGAACAGGAATGAGGTTTTTAAATCCCACTTTATCTATCGCTTTATTAAGCTCTACCCATTCAACCAACTCAATTCCTTCTGATGTTTCAGGCATAAACGATTGTGGTTTTTCAAAATGCATAGCAAACCAATAGGTCACCTTGTGGTAGATTTTTCCTTTTTGGTTGTAAGAATGTTTTGATGAAACCAGTTCGTTTGAAATTAATGGAAGCGAGTCTGCACCCACTTCTTCCATAACTTCTCTTCTCGCACACATTTCAATGGTTTCACCTTTCTCTCTTTTACCTTTCGGAATATCCCAAAAACCATTCCTGAAGATCATTAAAACTTCAGTTTGGGATTTTTCGGTTTTTCTGAAAACAATTCCACCGGCTGCTTCTACTTTTTTAGTCTTCACTATTTGACTCTTCTGAAGGTGTACCCTCTCCTTTCTTTTTCTCGTCGGCATAGTTTAAACGAAGAGTGGTCAGTGTTTGATCCAAAAATCCTTTCAGCTCTTGAGGAAGATTACCTTTTGTATATTTATCTAACATATTCAGAGTGTCAATGGCGTATTTAGCTGAAGAAAGGTCTTTCTCCATTTCGCCTGTTGCCGGATTTTGAAGCTTTCCCAGTCCCATCATAGCAATTTGCTGATGCTGTTGAATTAACATCATACACAGCAGCTGATCTTGTTGTTCAGGGTTTAAATTATCAGTATTCATCTATCAGGTAGTTTAGTTTTATAGTTTTTTAAAAATAAGGTGTTTTCACTTAAATAAAGATGATTTTTAATTACCTTTATTTATACATCAAATTCAAAATTAATATCACGTATGGCAGTAGTAAAATCCTTTAAGGCATGGCGACCTAAACCTGAATCTGCAAAAAATATCATAAGCGTTCCTTACGATGTAATCAATACAGATGAAGCCAGAGAATTAGCACAGAACAAGCCTGACAGTTTCCTGCATGTTATACGTCCTGAAATTGATCTTCCAGAGAGCATAGATATTCATGCCGAAGAAGTCTATAAAAAAGGAGCGGAAAATTTATCGAACCTTTTAAACTCTGATCATTTTGTACAGGAGGAAAAAGATGCTCTTTACGTTTATAAACTCAACTGGCGAGGACGTTCTCAATCAGGAATCTTTGGTTGTGTGAGTGTAGCCGAATATGATGAAGAAGTTATTCTGAAACATGAGCTAACCAGACCTGACAAAGAAGATGATCGCACAAAGCATATAATTACTCAGCAAGCACATGCCGAACCGGTTATGATAACCTTTGACGACACTGCCGGAATTTCTGAAATGATGGAATCGGTAAGTGATAATGAGCCTTTATATCAGGTTACTATTGAAGATGTAGAGCATCTGATTTGGAAAATAGATAACAACACAGAATTTGATAACGCCTTTTCAAAGATCAAAAACCTTTATATAGCAGACGGACATCACCGTTGCGCAAGTGCTTCAAGAACGGCTGCTCAAATGAAAAAGGAAAACCCGGATCATACGGGAGAGGAAGAGTATAATTTTTTCCCGGCTGTGGTTTTTCCTATGCAGCAAATGGAGATTCTTTCCTATAACCGCATCGTATATTCCACTCCTGATAATTTTCTTAGCCTCTTAAAGGAGAAATTTGAACTGAAAGAAACAACAAATCCGGTACCTGATCATAAAGGAGATATATGTGTTTATCTGGATGGAGTCTGGTATTCATTTTCTCTTCCTGAGAGTGATAAATCTGATGTTGCATCATCATTAGATGTAGCCAGGTTGCAGGAACATTTGCTTGAACCATTACTTGACATTTCGGATCAACGCACAGATAAAAATCTATTCTTTGTTGGCGGAATCAGAGGTACTAAAGAACTGGAGAAACTGGTTAATTCCGGTAAAGCTGATATGGCAATTAGCATGTATCCAACCAATATCAGAGAACTGGTTGATGTTTCTGATGCAGGATTACTGATGCCTCCAAAATCTACCTGGTTCGAGCCTAAATTAAGATCCGGATTTTTAATTCACACTTTTTAACTCACATTCACTTAATACATGAAACGCGCTCACAATTTTAGTGCAGGTCCAGCTGCTTTACCACTGGAAGTTTTGGAACAAGCTCAATCTGAACTGTTAAACTACAATGGAACCGGTTCTTCTATAATGGAAATGAGCCATCGCGGTCCGGACTACATCAAAGTGAATACAGACGCTACAGAAAGCCTTAAAAATATCCTTGGTCTTGGAGATGATTTTGAGATCCTATTTCTTCAGGGTGGTGCAAGTTTACAATTTCTTCAAGTTGCGATGAACTTTCTTAACGAGGGGGAAACAGCTGATTACATCAATACAGGTGCGTGGTCTCAAAAAGCAATTAAAGAGGCCAAAAGATTTGGCAACGTAAATATTGCTTTCAGCAGTGAGGATTCAAATTTCAATAGAGTACCAACTTCCGGAGATCTGAGCTTAACTCCTGGTGCCAACTTTGTTCATTACACTTCTAATAACACAATTTTCGGAACTCAGTTCGCTTCAGAGCCGGAAACCAATGGTGTGCCTTTAATTTGTGACGCCTCTTCAGATTTTCTTTCCCGTCCTATCAACATTGATAAGTATGGATTGATCTATGCTGGTGCACAGAAGAATCTGGGGCCATCCGGTGTTGCTGTAGTTATTATCAGAAAAGATTTTCTGGCAAAGATCAGCAAATCTGATATCCCAACTATGCTAGATTACCGCACACACACTGCTAAGCTGTTTCATACACCTCCTACATTTACTGTTTACCTGGTAAGCTTAGTTCTTAAATGGCTGGAGAATAAAGGTGGTCTAAAGCATTTTGAGAAACTAAATACAGAAAAAGCTGAGCTTCTTTACAGTACTATTGATTCAGATGATTTTTATCGCGGAACTGCTGAGCTTGAATCTCGATCAAAAATGAATGTTACCTTCCGATTGCCTTCAGAGGAGCTGGAACAAACATTTCTACAGGAAGCAAAAACTCACGATCTTGTTGCTCTTAAAGGACACAGAAGTGTGGGTGGTATCAGGGCTAGTATTTACAATGCTTGTGAATTGAGCAGTGTAAAAGCTTTGACTGATTTCATGAAAGATTTCAGAAGCAAGAATGGATAAATATAGTAATTAGTACTTAGATGTTAGATAGTATCAACAGCCTAACATCTAGGTACGAATTACTAATTTAGTCCCAACATCGATAGTACGTGATCGAGCGCGAAGGAAACAAAGGCAAGCATGTAAAAAATACCCCAAGCTGCACCGGCTATATGAGCTTCATGATTGATAGTTCCCTCTTTTTTGCTGGCGTAGATACTGTAACCTATAAAAGCGACACCAAATAAAAGGGCAGGGATTTCTATTGGAATTAACATCAGGTAAAGAGGCTCAAAAGGGAATAGTAGTATAAATCCAAAAAGAACGGCTTCAACTGCACCTGAAGCACCCAGCGTTGCATACTGTGGGTTGTCTTTGTGTTTTATTAAAGACGGAATTGAAGATGCGATCAATCCTGTAAAATAAAGCCCCAGAAACTGAACCTCTCCTATTTGCATTTCTAAAACCGGCCCAAAGAAAAAGAGTGTTATCATGTTGAACAACAAATGAGATATGCTTCCATGCACAAATCCGGATGTTATCAACTCATACCAAGACTTGTTTCTGATAGTCCGGTACGGCATCATCATTCCAACTTCAATTACTTTCGGGTACATAAATAACCCGATCAAAGAAATTATTGCGTTGGCTGCAATCAGATAATAAGTAATATACATTCTGTAGATAAATTAGATTGCTACGAAGATACAGCCCTTTTAATTTCGACCAAAATTAAACAAAAAAACCCACTCGATTTTACTCAAGCGGGTTCCCCCCATCAACCATAACATGTTAAGCAAGCTACAATTACTTTTATGTTCTATTATATAGAAAAAACACCTGAAGCTGATCCCTCTTCTATCTTCAGGTATTAAATCCTGTGATTATTTCTAATCTTCAGTTAATGAGTTTGATGGATTTGAAGCTCCGGAACTAATTAATTTTTCGATTCGTGACAATCTGAGTTCAAGCTCTTGTTGCTTGTCAACTTTTGCCTGAAGAGTGGCATTATCATCTTTCAAATCCTGCAATTCAAGATGTAAAGCTTTTACAGCTTCGATCAGTACTGCTGTCATTTGAGCATAGTTCACCGATTTCATGCCGTTTTCATCAGTCTGTACAAATTCCGGATAGATCTTCTCTACTTCCTGCGCAATCACTCCAATTTGTGGATCTTCATTAGATGTATCCGTTTTCCATGTATATGAAACTCCGCGCATTTCAAGCGTTTTTTCAAGAGCATTATCTATGGTTCGGATGTCTTTTTTCAATCGTTCATCAGAAGACTGATTCAATGTTCCTGAAATATTGATATTACCGTTTCCACCATCCAACAAAATAGTTTCCTGGCTTGTTTGGCCAACAATATTCGTCTTCTTCAGACTCATAGCTCCCCACTCATCAGTACCATCTGAAGCTACATTTATCTCTGCATTTGTGAGATACCATCCATCTCCACTAGGGGTGCTTCCGAAAATATTTAAGAACGCCAGATCATTATTCTCCCAGGATTGTCCTCCGTATTGGAAATTCGGGCTTGTGTCTCCGAACATCGTTACTTGAGAAGATTCACCAGAAGGGTCATTGCCATTTGCATCATTCGAAATATGAATATTAAATAGACTGCCTAATCCATTTTCTTGTCTGGCTAGCGAACTCATTTCAAACCATGATCTACCACCTTCTGCAGCATTCTGAATTCCAAACTGCAGAGGTACATAAAAGTTATCATTCTGATAAATGTCCATGTAAAAATATCCGCCGTTCATCCCTGCACTTCTTTCTCCGTTTGCATAGTCTTCTTGTGAAACCTGCATGCCTCCTTTATTAAACCAATTATATACAAACCCTGTACCCTCTGAGTCAGTATCCCCGTATTGCAAGGCTCTTCTTGACAGAGTTACAAAATTTCCATCTTGATCTGTGTTACGAATAAATCCGGGATAAAAAGCCGTATTCCGCTGATACTCTGCTTCCGGTTGAGTTGAAAGGAAAAGTGAGTCCAGAGTTTGACCATTCGCACTACCGCTTCCAACGGAGCCAAAAATGTTTCCATTTACAGTAAGATCTCCATTAATTACTGAATGACCATTAAAAATAGCTGCTGTATCTGCATTTACTTCCATTCCAATGTTAGAACTTCCGTTATATACATTTAGCCTTAAACCTAAGTTAGAAGTACTTCCGCTTGCTTCACCTTCAAGTGCAACATTTTGCTCCGGTGAATTAAACGCTTCTCCACGAACACCAATGTTTGGACTGCTTCCGGTTCCTATGGCTCTGGCAATAACACCAAAGTCAATTCTACTTCCATTTTCTCCGGAGGCTTGGGCTTCAACTCCAACATTTCCATTCAGGTTTCCGCTGGAATAAAATCCACCTGCGATATTATAAGAACCGAAATTCCCATCAACCTCTTCTCCTAAAGGAATAATTTCACCGGAGCCATCACCTAACGCTACACCATATGCTCCAAAATTAAACTTTCCTGTTCCAAGGGCATATCCATATGTCCCATAATTACTTCCTCCTCCTGATCCCAACGCAAGACCATATGCTCCAAAGTGAGGACCTGAACCATCTCCTGAAGCTCTGCCATAAAGACTTAATTGTGCGCTCTCATTCCCTGAAGAACTAACAATTCTTGAGTCAACTCCTCTATTCTGTCCATCTGTTTGTGAACGAACTTTTAATGCTCCCTCAATTGATTTATTCCCCGTCACATCAATAATAAAAGAAGTATCATTTTCGCTGGTATTCAAATTATATTCAGTAATCTCACCACCTGACCCTGTTCCGCCTTCAACAGCTTTTTGAGCAACTAAAGCATACGGAACCGATAATAATCTTGTAGTTCCAAGGTCTGCGTATTCTGTACCTCCGGCCGGATCAATAGCCAGTTTTACAAAATAATTATCGTTACCAAAATCGATGTCAGAAAATACCTGTCCTTCAGCAGCTGTTCCTTCTCCGATTATTATTTGAATTAAACCTAACGGATTTGTAGTGACTGTATGAGCTTCCTGATATAGTGGATTCCCATCTTCACTCCCTTTAATTATCGAAACTTGTACTCCAAGTTGAGTATCAGCAAGAATATCTCCATTTGCGCCTCTGGCAACCGCCTGAAAATTAAATCCTTGTGGCACCTGAGCATAAACACTGATCGCTGTTATTAAAACTACAGCAACACTTCCTATTAATTTTTGTAGAATTGATTTCATAATATTTAATTTATTTTATTAACAACATCTTTTGAGATTTCAACACTTTGCCATTTATCCTTAGCGTATAGAAATAAACCCCGCTTGAAAGGTTAGCGGCTTGAAATTGCGTTGAATGAACGCCTGCAGTTTTTCTTTGATTCACAAGGCTGGCCACTTTTTTCCCTAGTACATTAAACACGTCGATCGATACTTCGGATGCTTCCGGTAGTGCATAATTGATAGTTGTAGAAGGGTTGAATGGATTTGGATAATTTTGACTCAATCCAAATTCTTTTGGCAGATCTTCAGGATTTTCTATCGAAGTTGGAATAACTGAAAGATCGGGAATACTAACCACTGCCAGTGAAATAGATTCATTGCCAAATTCACCAACTATGGTTTCTCCTGCTGTAAATACAAGAGATATTTCTCCATTTGTCGCAAATCCGGATGCGGGTAGTATTACTCCTTGTGCATTTACAATAATGGGTATCATCAATAATGTAGCGAGAGCCCCGATAATTTTTGTATAACACATAGTTCTATGATTTAGAGTTTAAATGAATCTAATTTTCAGGTTTCTAATTTTCACTACCCATTCGGGTGGTATTTAGGGATTTGTTTTAGTTATCTTCCTGAAACATCATCTATATTTTATGCGGGCTTTTAATAAACTATTCCTTCTAATTTGTATCTCAGTTTTTGCCATTTCCTGTGGGGTAACAAAAAAAGGAATCAAATCGGATTCAATATCCGGGGATAGAACCGGGTCAAAAACACCTGCCACATCTGATCTTCCTACGAAAAAAGGAGCGTTAATTGAAACCGGAGTAGCTAGTTGGTATGGGCCTAACTTCAATGGCAGGCTAACTGCAAATGGTGAAACGTTTGACATGAATGGAATCTCGGCTGCTCATCGCACACTCCCCTTTAATTCAGAAGTTATTGTAGTTAATGAGGACAATGGAAAATCTATCCGTGTTAGAATTAACGATCGGGGTCCTTATGCTAAAGACAGGATTATTGATTTGTCAAAAGGAGCTGCTCAAGCTGTAGATATGATTGGTCCCGGAACAGCAAATGTCACTATTTATTTAGTAAAAGGAGACTTGAAAAACTCTCGGGTTACAGATCTTAAAGTTCCAACTTACACTGTTCAGCTTGGTTCTTATAATGATCTCGCCCCGGCTCAAATACAATCAAAGAAGATAAAAGGCAGCCGTGTTGAAACCCTGAATCTTAATTCGGGGACAGTATACAGGATCTACTTTGGACTTTATAAAGACCGTAACAAAGCTGAAAAAGAAATGCGAAGCCTTAAAAGAAAAGGATTTAATGGTTTTGTAAAACAAATCGAAAACGATTGATCAGTTCGGGATTGATTCCCTGTGTTTTTCGGTTTAGCGATTGAACCGAATAAAAATTCAGCATGAAGAAAAAGATCATTGTTATTGGAAGTGGTTTCGGAGGGTTAGGAGTTGCTTCTCGTTTGCTATCCGCCGGGCATGATGTAACCATTTTAGAAAAAAGAGATAAGCTTGGTGGACGTGCCTACGTTTATGAGAAAAACGGATTCAAGTTTGATGGAGGTCCTACAGTAATTACAGCACCATTTATGTTTGATGACATTTGGGAAACTGCAGGTAAAAAAAGATCTGATTATGTTGAATTTGTACCCTGCGATCCTTTCTACAGAATATTCGACCATAATGGCGAAAAATTTGACTACAACAATGATCATGAATTTACGATCAAAGAAATTGAGAAAAGAAGTCCGGGTGATGTAGCCGGTTACGAGAAGTTCTTAAAGACAACTAAAGCTATCTTTCAAAAAGGATTTGTGGAGCTTGCCGATCAGCCTTTTTTGAAGTTTATGGATATGATGAAAGTTGCTCCCGATTTGATTAAGCTACAGTCCTATAAAACGGTTTATAAGTACGTTTCTAAATTCATTAAGGATGATTTTTTACGACAATGTTTTTCTTTTCATCCTCTTTTGGTTGGTGGGAATCCGTTTGATACGACTTCTATTTATGCCATGATCCATTATTTGGAAAGAGAATGGGGCGTTCATTATGCGATGGGCGGCACCGGAGCAATTGTAAACGCTTTTGAAAAGCTGATTACAGAACAGGGAGGTAAATTCTATCTGCAAACAGAGGTGGATGAGATTCTGGTTAAGAATGGCAAAGCTACAGGCGTTCGATTGAAAGACGGTCAAATTCTGGATGCTGATATTGTAGTTTCCAACGCTGATGTTGGATTCACTTATAAGAATATGATCGATTCCAAGCACAGAAAAAAATACACGGATAGAAAAATCGATCGTACCAAGTATAGCATGTCGCTTTTCGTGATCTATTTTGGAACTAAGAAAAGATATCTGGATTCAGGATTAGCACATCATAATATCATTCTTGGTAAACGCTACAAAGGTTTACTGGATGATATCTTCCATAAAAAGCATGTAGCTGATGATTTTTCTCTCTATCTGCATATGCCGACTATAACGGATTCAAGTATTGCTCCCGAAGGTCACGAAGGGTTTTATGTACTTTCTCCTGTTCCTCACTTGGACAGTGGAACAGACTGGGATGAGTTTGCTCCTAAATATCGAAATGCTATTTTGAATTTCTTGGAGGAAAATTATCTACCTGATCTGAAGGAAAACATAGTGGCTGAGCATTATATCGACCCAATCCATTTCAGAGATGTTTTAAACAGCCACAAAGGCTCGGCATTTTCAGTGGAGCCGATTTTGACTCAATCAGCATGGTTCAGACCACATAATAAATCCGAAGATGTTGATGATCTGTATTTCGTTGGAGCCGGAACTCACCCAGGAGCCGGTTTACCGGGCGTACTCTCATCCAGTATTATTGCTCAGAATCTGATTGGGAAAGCGTGATGAATAATAGTCAGATAAAATCCCGGCTCTGAATTTCTGAAATTATTTCTCTTTACCCACTGTTAAATCACCATGTTTACAAATAAGTACAGTGAGATTTTAGAACAAATTGATCAGGTAGATCCGGTTAATTACGGTAGAACACGTAATTTTATAGACGGCGATGTAAGTAAGCTTTCCCCTTATGTCTCTAGAGGTGTTATTTCTACCAAGCAGGTGATGAAGCGAACACTGGATCGTGGTTTTGAGCCCGATGAAATAAAGAAGTGGTTGCAGGAATTGGCATGGCGTGACTATTGGCAGTTGGTTTGGATTGAAAAAGGTAAAGAAATCGATTCTGATTTAAGACATCCACAACCGGATGTCCAAAATCATCAAATGCCAAAAGTAATTGTAGAAGCAAATACCGGAATCAAAGCTATAGATGATGCTATCGAAAAATTTTATGAAACCGGGTATCTGCATAATCACGTGCGGATGTACATTGCTGCTATATGTTGCAATATGGGAAAGTCTCACTGGAAAGTTCCGGCTCAATGGATGTACTATCATTTGAAAGACGGCGACTGGGCAAGTAACGTACTTAGCTGGCAATGGGTTGCAGGATCAAATAGTAATAAGAAATATGTAGCCAATCAGGACAACATCAACAAGTATTGTTATACCGATCAAAGTGGGACTTTTATTGATGTGCCATACGAAGCATTTGGTGATATGGAAACTCCCGAAACGCTTAAGAATTTAGTCCTTCCTAAGTTAAAAACACCACTTCCAAAGTCCGAAGAGATCAAAATTGATTCGAAAAAACCCACATTGATCTACAATTTCTATAATATGGATCCTAAGTGGAGAGAAGACGAAGATACGAATCGCATTTTACTACTGGAACCTTCCGTTTTTGAGAAGTACCCGGTGTCTGAAAGCTCTATTCAATTTATAACTGATCTTGGAGAAAATATTTCAGGTCTCAAAATCTACGTAGGTGAATTTAAAGACCTGAAAAGTGAATTCTCATTACCAGATTCAGATATCTACTTCAAAGAACATCCTTTGAATAATTATTCCGGAAATGAAGAACCCCGAGACTGGATGTTTCCGGTGAAAGGATATTATCAATCTTTTTTCAAATTCTGGAATAAAGCTAAAAAAGAGTTGATGCATCCAAAGGATCTGTTTGATGGCTCATAAAAAAGAACATTTACCTGAAAAGATATGCCTTAAATGTGGGCTATCATTCACCTGGAGAAAGAAATGGGAAAAGAACTGGGACAGTGTGAAGTATTGCAGTGAAAGGTGCAGGAGAAGCAAAAAAATGAAAACTACTAAATAATGACCCTCCCCTCAATCCCCTCCAAGGAGGGGAAGCTATTTAAATTAGATCCATACTAATTTAAAAAGTCTTCCTCCACTTGGGGAGGAAACAAAGGAGGGGGTAAAATTTACCATGAAAACAGTAAACTTAGTATTTCCGCATCAGCTTTTTGAAAAGAGTCCCCTTTTGGACAATGGCTTTTCAATTTATTTGATAGAGGAAGAACTCTTCTTCAATCAGTATAAATTTCATAAACAAAAGATCGCTTTTCATCGGGCGACCATGAAGTTTTATGAGTCCTGGTTGAAAGATCAGGATAAAGATGTTGAATACATCGAAGCGATTGATTCTAAATCTGATATTCGGGAGCTCTATGCCCATCTTTCAGATGAAGGAATTGAAAAGATCTGCTTACTGAATCCTACTGATAATTGGTTGGAGAAAAGGATTACTGATTCTGCTAAGAAATACGATCTAGAAATTGAAGAGTTTGAGAATCAGCTTTTTCTGAATACAAGAGATGATCTTAAGAATTGGTTCGGTACCAAGGAGAAGAAATTCTTCCAAACTTCATTTTATAAAGACGAACGAAAAAAACGTGGCATTCTGATCGAAGGAGAGGATAATCCGGTAGGTGGTTATTGGACTTATGACAAAGAAAACCGAAAGAAATATCCTAAGAAGAAAACTCCACCAAATATTGAATTCCCAAACGAAACGGATTTTTATAAAGAAGCTCGTGAATACGTAGAAGAAAACTTCGCTGATAACTACGGAGAACTGGTTGAAATCCAGCTTTATCCCACTGATTTCGAAGGTTCAAGGAAATGGCTTCAACAATTTTTTAAACAGCGTTTTGATGAATTCGGTCCATATGAAGACGCCATTGTATCTGATAAAAGAATACTGAATCATAGCGTACTCACGCCTATGATGAATGTTGGATTGCTAACTCCACAGTTTGTTGTTGATGAAGCTTTGAAATATGCTGAAGAAAACGATATCAGAATTAATTCGCTGGAAGGATTTATTCGTCAGATCATAGGCTGGCGGGAATTCATGCGGGGGTTGTATGAAAAGAAAGGCACTCAGGAACGTATCGAAAACTTCTGGGGATTTGATCGAAAAATTCCGGATTCATTTTATGACGGCACAACCGGAATTGAACCTGTAGATGACACTATCAAGAAAGTTCTTAAAACCGGATACAATCATCACATTGAACGACTGATGGTCCTTGGTAATTTTATGTTGCTCTGTGAATTTGATCCGGACGAAGTCTATAAATGGTTTATGGAAATGTATGTAGATGCTTACGATTGGGTGATGGTTCCAAATGTGTATGGAATGAGTCAGTTTGCGGACGGTGGATTAATGGCAACGAAACCTTACATAAGCAGCAGTAATTACATAAAGAAGATGAGTAATTACGGTAAATCGGACTGGAATGAAACTTGGGACGCTTTATTCTGGAGGTTCATGCATGTGCATCGGGGTTTCTTTGAGGGAAATCCACGATTAAATATGCTGCTTAGTAATTTGGACAAGATGGATGAAGAGACTTTACAGAGTCGCTTGGATACAGCGGAAGAGTTTTTGGAGAAGCTGTGAATGTAGCTGGTTATTTGTTAATGGTTATTAGTACTCCTCCCAATAACAAATAACCTTTAACTATCCTTTCTTCATAATCCATCGGGAAAACCGTATATTTAAGTCTCTAAAAATTTGAATTTCAAAACGGAAAGCAGAAACCATGGCAACAGGATTTTTTAACGTCCCACCGGCAATCAACGAACCTATTTTGAGCTACGCTCCGGGTTCTCCTGAAAAAGAAGAACTTCAGGCTGCACTTAAAGAAGCTCGATCAAAAGAAATTGACGTTCCAATGTATATCGGAAGTGAATTAGTTACTACCGATAACAAAAAGCCAATGTCTCCACCTCACGACCACAAGCATATTTTAGGTCATTTTTCTGAAGGTGATGCTTCTCATGTTAAGCAGGCAATTGATGCCGCTATGGAAGCGAAAGCAGATTGGGCAAATATGGGTTGGGAACACAGAGCCAGTATTTTCCTGAAGGCTGCTGAATTGATAGCAGGTCCTTACCGTGCAAAATTGAATGCAGCTACAATGTTGGGTCAATCAAAGAATGCATTCCAAGCGGAAATTGATTCTGCATGTGAGATCATCGATTTCTTACGATTCAATGTTGAGTACATGACTCAGATCTATTCTCAGCAACCCGAATCATCAGATGGCGTTTGGAACAGATTGGAACAACGTCCGTTGGAAGGCTTCGTATTCGCACTTACTCCATTCAACTTCACAGCTATTGCAGGTAACTTACCAACTTCTGCAGCGATGATGGGTAACACCATTGTTTGGAAGCCTGCTTTCACTCAGATCTATTCTGCAAATGTATTGATGGAAGTTTTCCGCGAAGCAGGTGTTCCTGATGGCGTGATCAACCTGATCTACGTGGACGGACCAACTACCGGAGATGTAATTTTCTCACACGAAGATTTTGGTGGAATCCATTTCACCGGAAGTACCGGAGTATTCCAGCGTATCTGGAGAACGATTGGGGAGAACATCAAAAAGTATAAGTCTTACCCAAGAATTGTAGGTGAAACAGGCGGAAAAGATTTCATCATGGTTCACAAATCATCCAGAGCAAAACAAGTTGCAACCGCAATTACCCGTGGTGCTTTTGAATTCCAGGGACAAAAATGTTCAGCGGCTTCCAGAGCTTACATTCCGTCTAACCTTTGGGAAGATGTGAAAAATTATGTGGTTGAAGATCTTAAGTCGTTCAAAATGGGTGGCACGGAAGATTTCAGTAATTTCATAAATGCCGTTATTGATGAGAAATCATTCGACAACATTGCAAAGTACATTGATGATGCCAAAGCCAGTGATGATGTAGAAGTGATCGCAGGTGGTAACTACGATAAGTCGAAAGGATATTTCGTGGAGCCAACCGTTCTTCTTTCTAAAGATCCGAAATACACAACTATGTGCGAAGAGATCTTTGGACCGGTTATTACCATTTATGTGTACGACGAAGACAAATTCGAAGAAACGCTTGAGCTGGTTGATAACACTTCTCCGTATGCATTGACAGGCTCTATTTTCAGTCAGGACAGATATATGATCGAGCTTGCAACCAAACGATTGGAGCAATCTGCCGGAAACTTCTACATCAATGACAAGCCGACAGGCGCCGTTGTTGGTCAGCAGCCATTTGGTGGAGCAAGAGGTTCCGGAACCAATGATAAAGCAGGATCTATGATCAACTTATTACGTTGGGTTTCTCCAAGAACGATCAAGGAAACTTTTGTAACTCCAACGGATTACAGATATCCGTTTTTGGGTGAAGATTGATCGCTGACTTTGATCACTGATTAACTGATTTCAAAAGCCTCGCATTTTTTAATGCGAGGCTTTTTTTCTTAGATAAACCCATGTTCATGTTCATTCTTAGTTATTAATCATTTAAAAATATAAGTGTAAAATGATTACATTCAATTTATGGAACTTGTCATATCATATTTAATATTGACTTCTTGGGAGGTTTACCTTTTCACTATCCAAAGAGCTTGTTTAGAATTTTCAAGAGCTCTCGAAATAGATCAGCATTCAGGAAGAGTCATGCTCCCATGGTGGTACGGAACTCTATGGTTTGCTAGAATTGCTAGATGGGCTGTAATTTTTTTTATTTTTAAAAGCTTTGGTTGGGTTTTAGCAATTTCATTACTGCTGATTCCAACCGTTTTAAACATATTTATTCCGATTCCATATAAACATTCTCTTAGAACATTTATAAATGTAATTCACAAACAAATCAGTTTAGGTAAAACAGAACCATATATAATCTTACACACTCAGTTAAAATTGCTTGAGAAAGATATTTTAAACCAACCAAATCTTTAACTCTTAACCATTTCAAGAGTTAATATTCTTTATGAATCTTTTAGACTTAACCTCATCCCAAACCTCTGGTTCGGAATGCCCTCTACTTTAGAATGGCGTCACATAGCAGAGCTTAGTAACTAGTATTAAACTAGTAAGAAAGAAAATCCTCCTTTGAAGGAGGTGGATTTTGATCGAACAGATCAAAAGACGGAGGATGTGTGAGGTTTAAGAATTAATAAACTTCACACATCCCTCGGATTATCCAAAGAACCGTTTGGATAATCATCTCCCTTCAAAGGGAGATTTTTTTCTTTTAAAGTCATTCAGAACTTGATTCGAAATCTGTAGTGAGCAGAAATGGGACAGCCGGTAATTGCGAACCCATCTCTGTCTCTTCCCTTCGCCAAGGGAAGAGGACTTGTTAACGAAATTATAGCTAAGTAAAAGAGTCTCTCTCCCTATTGATAGGGAGAGAAAAAGAGTGGGTCAGAAAAACTTGTTTGAAATCCTGTAAGATCCTTCGGAAGTATCCTCTGGATGACGAGCTTTAATTGGAAATTTGCCCTACACAGATCCTGAATCAATACTGAATCAAGTTCAGAACATGGTTCAGGATGACGAACTATTCAACATTGAATATTCCTTGTTGGATATTGGATATTCTTTAGTTTTTTCTCTTCCCAGGCTTATAAGTCTCTTTTGCTCGGGCTTCTACATCTTCTCGGTAATAGGCTACATCTTTGAATTTGGCGTTGATGTAGGGTTCAGCCTGATCAAAGAAGTGAGGCGAATCAGGATCTCCACTTTGTCCACCGGCGAGGATGCTTTTCGCTTTTAAACTATCTCCAAATTCTAAAACAGCCACAAAGCTGTTCCCGGATGTTCCGTAGATCTTTTTAGTATCGTAGGTTCTAGCTCCATAAGAAGCCAACGCTCCCCATCTTCCGGAAGCAAAACCAACGGGTAAGCTAAGCTGATTATCATCAAAGTTAGGAGCAATACTTCCGTCTAGTCTTTGGAATCGGTTTACTTCTCCCCAAGCTGTATTCCAACTGCCAAAATCTTCTTCCAGCTGGGCTAAAGTAGCTTTCAGAATTTCCAATCGCTCTTTGTACGGTGCTTTGGTTCCGTAGTATGAAAATCGCTCCATGAAATTCAATCCATCAGGAGCTTCACCGTTTCGCATGAAGTTGATCCCATAGAAATGAGCAATGGTCATCGCCACTGACTCTGCGTTTGTTTCAAAATTCCAATCTCTTAGTACATCGATCGCTTCTTCAGGAACTCCGTATTTATTGTTAGAACGATCATAAGCCCGAACCACTCCCGGAATCAACTCTTCAAAAGCAGGAACTCTGGGTGAGTAAGCCAGATCGATCAATCCGTCTAGTGTCAGATTCTCTGCTTCTGATAAAAGATCTTGCGCATGAACCCCTCTGAAATTTTCAGAAATCCTAGACATGTAATTCGGATAGTCTTCTTTCTTCGGACTGAATTCCGCCGCCGCAGTAAAAGGAGTCGAGTTCGCATTTTGGATCCAGCCATTACCGGGATTCAGCAAAGTGATTGCTTCGTCTACCGGATGAAGTCCCTGCCAATCGGTTGCAGGGTCGCTTCCATCTACAGGCTGTGTATAATCGAATTGAGTATCCCGAACTGGAATAAAATTCCCGTGATAGTATGCAATGTTTCCTTCTGAATCAGCAAAAACAGTGTTGTTTGATGAATTGGTTTTAATCTCCATCATTTCATTGAACTCAGCATGATTAGCTTTCTTCGTTCTGGTATAAGATTGCTCTAATGCCTTCACCGGTTCCCACATCATTGCCGTTGCTACCCACTGATCATCTATCATGTGTGTGATTGGCCCGTGGTGAGTTCGATACATTGGAAGAGTTTTTTCTTTTAGCTCATTTCCATCTTTGTATTTCAACGTGACTGAATCTGTCTCAACTTCTCTCCACTCTTCCCCATATTTGTACATGAGATTTCCATCACGCTCTTCGATAGTTTCTTTGAATTCATCAATCACATCCGTGTAAGTAGAAGTATGCATCCAACCGGTATTTTCATTAAATCCCTGATAGATAAAAAACTGTCCCCAGGTTACTGCACCGTACGCATTTAAGCCTTCTTCACTCACTGCATGAACTTCGCCGCGAAAATAAAATGAGGTATGTGGATTTATCAGCAGCATTGCGTTTCCGGATTCTGTGAGGTCTCCGGAAACAGCAATTCCGTTAGATCCTTTTGGTTCTTCATACGGATCAACAACAGTTAAACCGTTTCCGAACTCGTTCAACGAAAGAGAAGCCTTGTCTTCGTAAAAGGCTTGAATTCTTCTTGTTGAAACGCGTTCAATATCTCCACCAATGGAACCTTCACTAAAATACATCGGCATCCACGGTTCAAATTTTTCGAGCAACATTGGTTCTACTTCCGGATGTGTCGCAAGGTAATAATTCAATCCATCAGCCCAGGCATCGCACAATTCTTTAAGCCAACCTGGAGCGTTGTTATAATTTTGAATAGCTTCTTCTTTAGTCATAAATAACCGAGCACGAAGATCGCTGTATAACGCATCTTCACCCTCTACTTCTGCAAGTCGACCGATGGCCCATACGTAGTTTCTTTCAATTCTGGGAAAGTCATCTTCAGCCTGAGCATACATCAATCCAAAAACGGCATCAGCATCTGTTTTGCCATACACATGAGGAACTCCGAAATCATCACGCATTATGGTGATGTTATCAGCTTGTTGTTTCAGACGATTTAATTCAGGATCACATGCCCCAAAAACAAATAAAAGTGCGCATACAGGAAGGAAAAGCTTTTTCATGGCAAAATTTAGTTAGTTATTGCTATGAAAGTAGGCAGAGCGGATAAGAAAAGAAAAAATGGACCGGGATTAAGGCAAGATTTTCAGGATTACCAGGATTTTACAAACAGACTTTTAATTATTTAATGCTTTAAAAATAATCCTGTGCATCCTTTAATCCTTATAAATCTTGGTCCTTCTTTTGATTATTAAACAACCTTTTGAATTCCAGACTTTTTGCTCCAAAATTTATAAGTAAACCAGATTCAACATTATATACTTCGAGATAATTTTTGGCTTGATTAAGGTGCACATCTTCAAGTTCTATTACTGCTTTCAATTCAACCATAATTTCGTTCTCTATCAGAAAATCGACTCTTCTTGTACCTACCTGAACTCCTTCATACATAATTGGCATTGTAAACTCTCTGGTAAAAGTAAGACTAGTTTTGTTGAGTTCTATCTCCAGACATCTTTGATAAATGCTTTCTTGGAAGCCATTTCCTAAGGTAGTATGAACCTTCATCGCACAGCCAATAATTTGGTGAGTGATTTCTTTATGCTTCATTTTTACCCGGATTGTTAAGGATTTACTGGACGAACAGGATTCACCAGTTTATTGCAAGCTAAACAATACCAAATAATTAAATCATGCCAATCTTGAAAATCAATTAGAATCCTGCTCGAACTCTACCACAACATCATCTTCATACAGAATACACTGCCGCCGCTTTTCAGATATTCAGCAGTACTGAATTCATGTACATTAAAATCGTGATCTCTTAATTTCTGGTTTACATCTGTACAGCCTTGCTGAATAAACACATTTTTGCCGTCAGGAGAAGTTGCGTTACAGGCAAAAAGTTCCTCTGCTTCATATTTAGATGCTTCAATAACATTGTCGAATAACGCATGGATAAGATCCAGTCCATTCTTGGTAAAAGCTTTCGGATAGATCAGCGCCGTTTTTTGATCCAGAATACATAAACAAGTATCCAAGTGATAGAATTTTTCATTCAACAGCTCCAACCTTATTACCGGTACATCATACATATCAGCTATTAAGTCGTACACTTCTTGTGAGGAACGAAATCCATAACCACCCCAGATCAGACCTGTTTTGTAGTGCCAAAGTGCATCGCCCATTCCTTCAAAATCTTCAAATTTTTCTCCATCTAAATGAAATACCTGATAACTACTGTCTTCATACATTTTTTGAATGTGCGGCACTTCTCCTTTGCGTTCATCGGCATGCATCACGCTCATCAATACTTTTTTATTCCCGCTCTCATCTATATAAGGAAGACTCTGATTTGCACAAAAAACCATATCCGGCAATCCACGTACGCCTTCGAGTACATGTGTATCAAATCCTAATTCTTCGTAGCCGTTTTTCAGATGCTCCCACTCATCCATCGCAGCCATTTTATCAATTTGTCCCACATGACCTTTCATATGCGGATTAATTACATACTCAACGGCGAAATGGGTTGGTTTTACTAACAACACTTTTTTAGGAGCCGGCATCGGCTTCAGATCAGCTATTGTAAAATCCAGTTCATTTATGGTCGAAATTACTTTTTTCATGTATGTATTTTGAAGATTTGACAGGACATTGAAGATCAGAAAAAACTTGTGTCGGAACAAATTTGAAAGAGTTTAATTGTTAATGAAAAGCACAAACAATTCCCTATTTTCCATCAATAAAAAAATTTCATTATCTCTATGTCTACTAAGAATTTGATAATTGCCTTCGGCGGCGTTTCTCCAGAACATGAAGTTTCTGTGCTTTCAGCTATACAAGCTATTTCCAGTATGGAAAACTCTCAATATAACCTCGTTCCGTTGTACATCAGCAAATCCGGAAAATGGTTTACAGGAAACCAGCTTTTAGAGTTAGAAACTTACAAGGATTTATCATTACTTGAAGAAAATGCTCTTCAATGCGCTTTTGTTAAAGATGACATCGGAAGAACGCACCTTAAACAACAAAACTCTTCCGGATTGTTTTCGAAACCGAAGTCATATCCTGTTTATGCAGTAGTTTGCGCTTTTCATGGCAGTGGAGGAGAAAACGGTGCCTTTCAAGGAATTTGTGACTTCTTTAATGTGCCTTACACAGGAAGCGATGTTTTGGCTTCATCTTTAGGGATGGATAAGGTAAAGGCCAAGCAAGTATGTGTAGCCAATGATATCCCGGTAACAGACAGCCTGGATTTTTATGAATCAAATTGGGAAACAGATCAGGAAACAATAATCAAAGAAGCTGAGATCCTTGGATATCCGCTAATAGTTAAACCCTGCAGTTTAGGAAGCAGTATTGGCGTGGCTAAAGCCGACTCTCAAGATGAGTTGATCAACGCAGTTGAAATGGCTTTCCGATACGACGCTCACTTGTTGATCGAAGAAGCTGTTCAGCCACTGATGGAAATAAATTGTTCGGTTTTAGGTACAGCGCAAGAATGCCGAGCCAGTGTATGCGAAAAACCTTTGGGAACAACGGAAACACTTTCTTTTAAAGACAAATACCAAAGTGGAGAAGGTGCCGATAAAGGAATGGCTTCTGCGGATCGTGTTATTCCGGCTGACATTTCCTCTGAACTTACCGAAAAAATCAGAGAACTGGCTATTCGGACTTTTAATACATTCGGAGCGAGCGGAGTTGCACGATTAGATTTTCTGGTAAATGCTGAAACCAAAAAAGTATATTTCAATGAGATCAATACTATTCCGGGATCTTTTTCATTCTATCTCTGGGAAAAGTCTGACATCTCATTTAAACAGCTTATTGATGAACTGGTAGAAATCGCTCTCCGAAATCATCAGCAAAAAAATGGCCGTGTTCAGAGTTATGACACCAACTTATTGAATGAAAAAGCGGTAAAAGGCATTAAAGGTTTAAAAGGTTTAAAAAACTAGTTTATGAGATTTAAAGCGATAAGCATAGTATGTTTACTTTTTCTGATTGTTTCCTGCGGAAAAAGCACTGAAGTAACCATTGTTGATGATTCTTCGGGAATTTTGCCCGGCGAAAAGACTAATAATGAATTATCATCTGAAAAAACGGTAGTTCAGGACGACTTTACTGCTATCAAAATAGGTGAGCTAAATGCTATCCGAACGCTAGATCCTCTTTTTGGAACTACCAGCAGTGAATTTAGGGTTTTTTCTTTGATTTATGATGGCTTAACCAGAATTGATTCAGAAGGTGTCATCCAGCCTGCAATAGCTAAAAAATGGACGATCAGCCGGGATTCTCTCCGGTATACTTTTACACTTCGTGATAATGTATTCTATCACAGTGACTCCAGGTTTACCAGCGGAATTGGAAGACAGGTAGTTCCTGAAGACATCGTTAAAAACTTTGAAAGAATGGCGTCAATTCTGGTTCCTGATAATGCTGCTCAGTTATTTACATCCATAAAAGGATTTAATTCATTTCACACCGAACAGACATACATTAAAATTCCTGCAAACCGAACCATTAATTCTATTGAGGGGATTTCTGCTTCAAATGACTCAACTTTGGTAATGCAGTTAGCTAAAAAAGACAGCCGGTTTTTGCAGAAACTGGCTCATCCACTGGCTTCTGTTTATCCGGGAGAAAGTCTTCCTTCAAACAAAACACCTATTGTTCAGCCTATCGGAACCGGGATTTATTATCTGGCTCAGAAAAAAAATAACCTTCTTATACTTGCTTCTAATGACGATTACTTTCAGGAACAAACTGTTCCAACTCGTATTGACATTACCCATGGGAAAAAAGAAGCTGACTTATATCAGGATTTTGCCAAAGGCTCTTTAGATGCGCTGCTTGAAATAGGGCCGAGCACTATTCAACAGGTTACCGATTCAACTGGGTCTCTGGATTTTATGTTTGAATCAGCATTTTCGCTTTACGATCCGTCAGTTAATAATGAAATTAATTTCTACTACAATCCTGAATCCGGTAACACCTCTTTATTTTCTTTTATAACTGATCAGAATGATGATTTTTATGATTTTGAAAGTGCATTGGGTGAATTAACTTTCCATAATAAGTCACCGAAATCCGACAGCTTGGAAAAACGTACAGCATATATTGCGTACACAGAAAATCCGGCAGAAGTATTTCTTGCTGATGCCATTGCCGAAAAAATATCAAGCACCGGTGTTACCATCGTTATGAATTCATCGTATGCCGTAACTGAAGATGTCACCTTTTCAACTATTTATTTTCCTTCCGCCACTAAGGCAATAACCTGGAAAATGCCTGTTCTTATTTTGTCAAAGCCAACCATCTCTGGGATTTTGATCTCCAAACATCCATGGAATATTTCATTTGACGGGGTAACTATTAATGAATCAAATTAATATGAAATTTGCCGTAGTTGCCAATCCCAATAAATTTGAAGTAAAAAAAGTTCTTAAAGAAACAATCGATTGGGCGGGTGATAACTCCGTTTCTCTTTTGATTTCTGAAGAGACTTGCACGCTTACCGGTCTTTATAATCCTGATGTAATTCAAAAAATGAATTCTGACAACGACGCTATTGATGAATGTGATGTGGTTATAGTAATTGGCGGAGATGGTACAATTTTATATACGGCGAGAATTTCGTCCCATTCTTCCAAACCAATTTTGGGAGTAAATGGTGGTCGTTTGGGCTTTATGACCGATACCAGATTTGAAGATCTCAATGAAGCACTTAAAAAGGTAAAAAGTGGGAACTACACCATTGACAAGCGTCATTTTCTTAAAGCCGTAGATACTATTGGCAACGAATATTATGCGTTAAATGAATTTTTATTCGCCCGTAAAGATTCTACAGCCATGATCAATATAACGGCTGAATATGACGGCAGTTTGATCAATACGTATTGGGCGGATGGATTAATTGTTGCTTCATCCACAGGCTCAACTGCATATAATTTATCTTCTGGAGGACCGATCGTTGTTCCGGGATCGGGAGTGATGCTGGTTACGCCTATTAATCCACACACGCTAACTACACGGCCTCTGGTAGTTCGATCAGACAAACCATTGAAGATCCGAGTAGAAGAACAGGAAAGCGATGTTTCGTTTTCATATGATGGTGTGCATTGTAATGTGGATACACTTCCACTGGAAGTTGAGATCATTGCTTCTGATCTGGCATTTAACTTAATAAGATTACCCGGTCAGGATTACTTTGAAACACTCAGGAATAAATTGATGTGGGGAAAAGACTCGAGAAGAAATTAAGAATTTTGAATGCTGAATTATGATTTCTGAAATCGAATTAATTCAACATTCATCATATATAATTCATAATTTTAGAGTCTGAAAGGTATTTTCATAAAACTTAATCACAAACAAATAATCTAATGAAAGTAACAGTTGTAGGAGCAGGTGGAAATGTTGGTTCAACCGTAGCATTAAGCGTTGCTCAAAGAGACTTCGCCAAAGAAGTGATCGCCGTTGATCTGGAACGCAAAGAAGACGATAAAACATTTTACCCCTCAAAGGGAAGAGCTTTAGATCAGTGGGAAGCATCACCGATTCATTTGTTCGATACAAGAGTTAAAGGAACTACTGATTATGCAGATACTGCAAATTCAGACGTTTGTGTGATTACAGCCGGTGTTCCGAGAAGACCGGGAATGAGTCGTGACGATCTTTTAGAGATCAACGCAAACATTGTTAGAAGCGTAACTGAGCAATTGGTAAAGCACTCTCCTGATACGATCATTATCGTTGTTTCTAATCCTTTAGATGTGATGGTTCAGGTTGCTAAAGATGCTTCCGGACTTCCATACGAGAAAGTAATGGGAATGGCTGG
Source organism: Balneola sp. (assembly GCA_965215865.1). Taxonomy (GTDB): domain Bacteria; phylum Bacteroidota; class Rhodothermia; order Balneolales; family Balneolaceae; genus Balneola. Next base: position 338,601 of record OZ244125.1, on the reverse strand, counting down.
GATCTTAGATACTGCTCGTTACCGCGCATTCATCGCTGAAGAACTAGACGTTTCTCCAAAAGATATTCAAGCATTGTTAATGGGTGGACATGGTGATACTATGGTTCCTCTTCCAAGATTTACTACGCTTGCCGGAATGCCAATTACACACTTCATTTCTGATGAAAGACTGGAAGAAATTGTAAACCGTGCTAAAAAAGGCGGTGGAGAGATTGTTGGTTTGATGGGAACATCAGCTTGGTATGCTCCAGGTGCTGCTGCTGCTCAAATGGTGGAAGCAATACTTCTTGACCAAAACAGAATTTTCCCGGTTTGTGCTCATATTGATGGGCAGTACGGTGTAGAAGATCTTTACATCGGCGTTCCTGTGAAATTAGGCAAAGGCGGAATCAAAGAAGTAATTGAGGTTGAATTAACTAAAGAAGAAACCGATCTTATGCATCAGTCGGCTGATGCTGTGCGTGGCACACTCAACGACTTTAAAAAACTAATGAATAAGTAAACTAACGAGGACTAAGGTCTTCACTACTTGCATTTATAAGCCCTTCGATTTCGGAGGGCTTTTTTTTGTAATAAAAAAGCCCGTTTCTTTTCAGAAACGAGCTTTAAAATCAAATACTACCTTTCATTATGAAGAAGACTTCTTCAACAAATGCTTAAACTCTTTCTTGAATTTTTTGATCTTCGGAGCAATTACATATGAGCAATATCCTGCATTAGGATTGTTCTCGAAGTAATTCTGGTGGTAATTTTCAGCCACATAGTAGTTTTTGAGAGGTTCTATGGTTGTGACAATCGGATCATCCCATAAACCGGATTTGTCTGTTTTCTTTAATGAAGCCTCTGCTATTCTTTTCTGTTCTTCATTATGATAAAATATTACCGAACGGTAGTGCTCACCAACATCATTTCCCTGTCTGTTTAAAGTAGTTGGGTCGTGCGAGTGCCAGTGAATTTCCAGTAATTGTTCGTAAGAAATTACTGAAGGATCATAGTGAACTCTGGCCACTTCCACATGACCGGTATTTCCTCTTACTACTTGTTTGTATGAAGGATCTTCAACGTGTCCACCGGAATAACCGGATTCTACATATTCCACGCCTTCTACCAGCTCATATACAGCTTCAACACACCAGAAACATCCGGCACCAAAAGTAGCCGTTTCCAGTTTCTTTTCCATACTCTCGCTTTGTGCAAAAGTTAAAGATGTAAGGCTTAAAAACAGCCCCGTAAATAATAATTTCTTAAACATAGTATTTCTCATGTTTCTTTTTGTTTTCTATAAGTAACATATTTAGACATAGAGTTATATCACAAATGGTTAACAATTTTAACCGCTAATTCCATTTCATTTTCTAAGTAATGACTTCATTTAGTACCTTCCTTTTTATCACTCACTTATATACTACGAAATGTCTACCCTTTTCAGATTTGTGCCGATCTTTTTATTAATTGTTTTTACATCCTGTCTGAACACCAAAATCGACAGAATGGCAAAGAAAGCAACTTCTCCCATTCAATTACTGGATTCTCCATCAGGCCAACTTCAACTAATATTTGAGCTAAAGAGCGGTGTTCCTACTTACCGATTAAATAAAGGTCCCGAGTTTGTAATTCTTTCTTCTGATCTGGGTATGGTGTTGGAAGAAGAAGATCTAAGTAAAAACTTCGAAATAATCGGTTATGGAAAAAGGGATTCTTCCAGTACATGGACACAGCCCTGGGGTGAAGTGAAAGAAATTGCAGACAATCATCAGGAATTAGCTGTTTATCTAAAACATGATTCCGGTAAAAGAATGAATGTCATTTTCAGATTATATGATACCGGACTTGGGTTTCGCTATGAATGGCCGGATCAGGAAGCTATGAATGAGTTTGTGATCATGGAAGAAAAGACAGAATTCGTATTAGCCGATGATCATGATTCCTGGTGGCTACAAGCTTATATCCCGAACAGATATGAACACCTGAACATTGCTTCAAAAGCATCAGAAATTGATACTGCAGCAACTCCGCTAACTATGAAAACAGATAACGGACTATATCTGAGTTTTCATGAAGCTGCTTTAACGGATTATTCTTCAATGTCACTGATCAACCGTGGAGAAAATAAACTGCAGGCTACGCTTTTTCCCTGGATGGATGGAACTGAACATAAAGTTCGGGCGAAAACTCCTTTTGTATCTCCATGGAGAACCATCAAAGTAAATGAAAATCTGGATGGTTTAGTGAACAATTACATTGAACTAAACCTGAATGAGCCTTCTAAAATTGAAGATACCTCATGGATCGAGCCCGGGAAATACGTCGGTATTTGGTGGGATATGCATCTGAACCGAAAGACCTGGCACTCCGGCGAAAAGCACGGAGCTACTACTGAATACACTAAAGAGTGGATCGACTTCGCTGCAAAACACGGGTTCAACGGAGTGTTGGTTGAGGGTTGGAATGAAACCTGGGATGGCGACTGGACAAAAAATGCTGATCAATTCAGTTTTACTGAATCTTATCCGGACTATGACCTTGAAGAAGTGGTTGATTATGCTCAATCCAAAGGCACCAATATTATCATGCATAATGAAACTTCAACAGGAATCGAAAACTACGAATCTCAGATTGATGATGCTTTTGATTACTATCAAAAATTAGGAATCAATACTATCAAATCCGGATATGTTGGGGATATGATAGCGAACAGAGAATGGCATCATGGACAATATATGGTTCGTCATTATCGACAAGTGGTAGAAAAAGCGGCAGAACACGGAATTATGCTGGATGTTCACGAGCCGATCAAAGACACAGGAATTCGCAGAACTTGGCCAAACATGATGACCAGAGAAGGAGCCCGTGGACAGGAATACAATGCATGGAGTGGAGACGGAGGAAATCCTCCGGATTACATCCCAACTATTTTGTTTACCAGAATGCTTTCCGGTCCATTTGATTATACTCCCGGAGTACTCGATCTTTTATTGAAAGATAATGAAGAAGGTCGACCAAAGAACAGAGTTCACTCTACTCTGGCGGGTGAACTTGCCGTTTATGTAGTCATTTACAGTCCGCTTCATATGGCTGCTGACCTGATCCATAACTATGAAAATTATCCTATCCCATTTCAGTTTATAAAAGATGTTCCTACCGATTGGGAATACACAAAAGTGCTTGCCGGTGAAATTGGGAAACATGTTACTGTTGTAAGAAAAGACCGAAATTCTGATGATTGGTATCTGGGCGCTGTAACAGATGAAAATGCACGGGAATATGTTGTGGATCTGAGTTTTCTGGATGATGGAAAAGAATATGAGGCCATTATCTATTCTGATGGTCCGGCTGCAGACTATGAAGTAAGACCTCAGTTATTGATCAAATATGGACAGATCGTAAACTCGGTTTCTACCCTAAAAATAAATATGGCTCGAGGCGGAGGTATGGCCGTTCGATTTAAAGCAAGGAATTGATTCTGAATTATGTCCCCATTTCAATTCTGATTTGTTATCAGAGTGAACATCAACTTTAAAAAATTGAAAGAACATGAATAAATACATGCTATTATTATTTGACCGTGAAGAGGCTTTTAATGAAATGTCGCCCGAAGACATGCAGAAAGAAATTGGACTGCATATGAGTTGGATAGAGAATCTTGGAAACCATTATGATTCCGGCGAGCCATTGCTTCCCGATGCTAAAACTATAACGGGGAAAAATAAAGTAGTAACTGATGGACCATTTATAGAATCGAAAGAGCTATTAGGCGGTTTCTACATCATTAATGCAAATAGCTTGGAAGAAGCTACTGAACTAGCTAAAGGATGTCCCACTTTGGGATTGGGCGGAAGTGTTGAAGTTCGGGAAGTCATGAAAATGTAAGTGGATACCAAACTCACATATTCTGATTCAAAAAATATAGAACATCTTTTTCGACATCAGTCGGGAAAGATGTTCTCCATTCTGATTCGCTTGTTTGGGTTCGATAATTCCACTCTTATCGAAGATATTATTCAAGAAACCTTTCTGGCTGCAATGAAAACCTGGAGCGTAAAAGGCGTTCCTGAACAACCCGAAGCCTGGCTTATGCAGGTTTCAAAGAATAAACTCATCAACGAACTTAAAAAAAGAAGCAACCGAACTCGTCTGAATGAACAATTTGCAGGCGAGAAACTGGAAGAAATAGTTGATGAACTTTTTTTAGATCAAGAGATCAAAGACAGTCAACTGCGAGCCCTTTTTGCATGCTGTAATCCTTTTCTGAACAAGAAAGAACAGATCATGTTGACCCTTAAGATCTTATCAGGTTTTAATAATTCTGAAATTGCGAATGCATTGCTAAGTAGTCCGGGCGCGGTCAAGAAAGCAATATACCGAGCTAAAAAATCTCTTCAGGAACAGGATATTGACCTGAACGCTCCTTTTATTCACGAAATAAAGGAACGAATTGACACCGTTCATACCATCATTTACCTGATCTTCAATGAAGGTTATAAACAGACTTCCGGTAATTCGGTGATCAATGAAGATCTGTGTTTCGAAGCTTCACGTCTTGCAGTTTTAGTTTCAAGTATTGATGGTGATCACCAACCTGAAAGTTATGCGTTGCTAGCACTTATTTACTTTTCGATGGCGCGATTCCCGGCCAGAATAAACGCTAATGGAGAAATGATAGAACTGGAAACTCAGGATCGTTCTTTATGGGATAAGGAAATGATCCATGCCGGCACCTTATTGCTTGCCAAATCACGAAATACAAAAAGTATCTCATCTTATCATCTTGAAGCTACTATTTCTTCCATTCACTGTATGGCAAAAAGCTTTGAAACTACAGATTGGGAAAGCATAACTATTTGTTATCAAAAATTGACAGCTTTTGATGATAATCCGGTCGCTCAAATAAATTATGCAATTGCGTTAAGTAAATGGAAAGATTCGAAAGCCGGTCTCAAAAAATTAGATGAGATTGAAGAGAATATTTCAAATACTATCAAACACTTATTTTATGCCGCAAAAGGAGCGATGCTTTTGGATGACAAGCAATATGGAATTGCTAAATCCTATTATCAGGTCGCTTTTGATCTTTCAAAGCATGAGATGGATAAGAAATTTTTATCAAAGAAAATCCAATTGTGTGATAGAGAAGGATTGAATATGAATTAACTTTTTTCATTTCCGCTTTTCATTTGATTATTATTCTGCATAATCATCTCAATTATGTTATGCGATTTTCAATCTTTTTATCCGTTCTGATTTTGTTCTCTCCTGTGTTACAGGCACAGTCAACCGCCGGAGAATACTATCAAGCAGCAAACAAAGCATATGAAGAAAATAATTTCTCTGCATTTCTTTCGCATCTGGAAAAAGCGAATGAATTAAGACCTAATCACCGAACTATTCTTTACAATCTTGCTTTAGCCTATACTTTAAATGATCAACATGACAAAGCGGTTGAAACTCTGAAATATCGCTCTTCTTTTTATGCTGTAAATGATTTTGACCAAGATGAAAAATTAGCGCCACTAAAGACATTACCGGAATATCAGCAACTTCTCTCTCAGATTGATGAACAGAATAAACCGATTCTCAACAGTTCTCTTCATTTCGAATTTGAAGAAAAAGGCTTTCATCCTGAAGGCATAGCGATTCATCCTGAATCTGGTAATTTTCTGGTTTCTGATGTCCGATGCGGACTTATTTCTTCATTCAATAGAGACGGATCGAAACATAAACCCATTTTGGATCTAAAGAAATTTGGATTCTGGGGTGCAATGGGAATGGCCTTCGATAAACAGGATTCCAATATGCTTTGGGTTAGCACTTCTGCTCTTCCTAATTACTGTGAATATTCCGATTCTCTGGATGGGAAATCTGCAGTACTTAAAATTGATTTAAAGAAAAAACAGTTAATTCGATCTTATACTGTGGAAGGTCATCATGCATTTGGTGACTTGGTAACAACTGAAACCGGCGCGGTATATATTTCTGATTCCTCTGAGCCGATCGTTTACAAAATTACAAAGCAGGCTGATAAACCCGAAGAATTCTTAAAGCCTGAGGGATTATTTAATCTCCAAGGGTTGGCTTTGGGAGTAGAAAACATACTTTACTTATCTGATTATATAACCGGAGTGTATTCTGTGGATCTTTCTTCAAAAAAGATAACTCCTGTGATATCAGAAGCCCAATTAACACGCGGAACTGATGGGCTTTACTTTTCTAACGGTCAGCTGTATTTAATGCAGAATGGCACCAGACCTTTTCAGCTTGCCAAAGTTAATATCAGCAATTCATCTTTAGAAATTCTAGACAGAGCTGTTCCAGAATTAAATGAACCAACACTTGGCATCATCAAAAACGGAATCCTTTATTTCATAGCAAACAGTCCGTGGGCATTTTATGATGAAGAGAATAACCCGAAATTAGAAGAATGGCCAGTGCTTCAGATTAGAAAGCTGAATATTCAAAAGTAAAAAGCCCGTTCCAAAATTGAAACAGGCTTTATTTAAGTGCTCACGAATGGAGTCGAACCATCACGACCGTTAAGTCACACGCCCCTCAAGCGTGCGCGTCTACCAATTCCGCCACGTGAGCTTAGTAGGCGTCAAAGATACTATTACATTCATAAAAAAGCATTAGAAGAATGGATAATTAGTGTGAAGGTGTTAAAGTGTTAGGGTGAAAATTTCTAAAGAAATACCCTAACACTTTAACACCGTCAAGACGCTTCAACATCTTTATACCTTTTAAACTACAAAAAAGCCTGCCTTGAAAAATCAAAGCAGGCTTTAACGCTCAATGCTATTTTTTGAACAGCACTTCAGGCGTAGGCGAATCTCTTAATGTGATCTTAAGACGATTCGATTCATCCTGAAGTTTTGAAATATTACTTATCATCTTCTTTGTCATTTCGACCATAGGGAGAAATCTAGAAATGGATGTTAAAAAAATCTTTAGATTTCTCACATCCGTTCGAAATGACAAGCTCAATTACTCTTCTTCGAGCTGTCTGCGTGCGTAATCATTCTCAGGATCGATCTTAAGCGCCTGCTCGTAGTAAGTAGCAGCTTTATCAGCTTGGCCTCCGCGTTTGATCATATCTCCCATTAGGATCCAATTTTCAGGATCTTGCGGAGATTTCTTGATCCGGTCGATAGTATAAGGAATTGCTTCTGCTCCTCTTTCCGTCATCAGCATTAACATTACTTTACTTCTGTGAGCTCCGGCAAAATCATCAAGTTCAATTGCTTTGTCAAAATCTTCTTCGGCTTCCTTCAGCTCTTCTTTATTCATGCGAATATTTCCCCGCAAATTAAAATAAGCGGCCTGCTCATTATCCAATTCAATCGCTTTGTCAATGTTTTTTAAACTCAGATCAAATTGTTCAAGCTGTTGAAAGATCAATGCTTCTAAGTAATATGCCTCGTGAGAATCTTCGTTTTCTTTTTGAAGTTCTCGCGCTATATCTAACGCATGGTCAATATCTTTGTCTTTCAGTAGTTCGAAACCGTGATTTAATTTCTCTTCGAAATTCATGGATTTAATTTTCTTTATTGGTTATGTCTTCGTAGTCAGCGTCTTCAATCTGGTCGATATTCTTTCTCTTGTTGTTACTTCCGGTCGACCGCGTATTTCCAAATCCCTGAAACGGATTGAATTGGCTATTTTTCTTCTTGGAAGGTAAGAACATTCTGTTCACGTATCTTAAAAAAAGTATAAAACCTATAATAAGTAATAACTTGAATAACATGTCTATGGTGCAATATGAATATGTGTTTTTGAATGCAGCGGCATCTCAAAAATTTGTTGTTCTATATAATTCAGATGCTCTTCATTATTAACAAAATCTATTTCCGAAGCATTTATTGTGATCAAAGGAGATCTGTTATAGTGATAGAAAAAATGATTATAGGCGTCATTCAGTTCTTTTAAGTAATCTCTGGTAATATGTTGCTCATAATCTCTTCCCCGCCTGTCAATATTTTCCATCAAGCGATCAACCGACGATTGTATAAAAATAATTAAATCAGGCTGAGGCGCAATTCCCTGCATGATATTAAAAATACTATCGTACAATGCCATTTCATCCTGATCCAGATTCAAACGCGCAAAAATTCTGTCTTTATCAAAAATATAATCTGAGATCGTGATCTGGCTAAACAGATCCTGGCTCATCATATTTTGCTGCTGTTTAAACCGGCTCGCTAAAAAAGCCAATTGTGTTTGAAAAGCATACCGTTCTCTGTCTTCATAAAACTTTGGCAGAAACGGATTGTCTTCAAATTCTTCCAGTACAATTCTGGCATTTTTTCGTTCTGCTAGTAAATGAGCAAGCGATGTTTTCCCCGCTCCGATAACACCTTCAATAGCAATAAAATCAAAATGGTTCGACATCTACCAGGCTAACTTTGTTTTTTCTATTCTGATTTCAGGAGCTTCTTTAATCATCTCCTCTATAGTCTGAGCATTTTTTATATCCCTCCAATCCGGAAAAATCTCCTTTAAAGGTAACAGAACGAACATTCTGAATTTATACTCGGCATGAGGAATAATAAGGGTATCTGTTTCAAGCACCAAGTTATCATATACAATTATATCAAGATCTATGTTTCTTGATGTCCACTTTGGATAACGGGATGGCCTGCCCTGCTTTTTCTCTTGTTTTTTGAGCTCATTGAACAATTGAGATGGGCTTAGATCGGTATCGATCTTAATGACTGCATTCAAAAAGTCATTCACACTTGGGCCAACCGGCTCAGATTTGTAGATAGATGAAGAAACAATTTCAGTATTGCTGATCTGTTTTAAAAACTCTTTTGCATCTAGCAGCTGTTGATGAGGATTATTAAGATTTGATCCTAACGCTATTACTACCGGGGCCATTGCATTGTGACTTCAGAGTATTCAGTTTCTCCCTCCATGGGTGGATTGAGTTTTCTTACTTTCACTTCCAGATTACCCAAATCAAATTCTTTAAAAAGCTTTTCCCCAATATTTAGCGCCAGTGTTTCGATCAAATTGAGAGAATGGCTTTTCATGATCTCTTCCACAAGCAACCTTACTTTAGCGTAATCGATGGTATGATCCAGGTTATCAGTTTCGCCTGCTTTTTGAAGTGAAAGACCAAAGGCTAAGTCAACTTCAAAAATATTTCCGATGATCTTTTCCTGTTCAAAAACCCCGTGTAACCCATGAAATTTGAGCCCTTTTATTACGAGCTTATCCATGATTTTAAAGGCTGGCTACTTCGATGCGCTGCTGCAATTCATCAAGCATTTTTTTGTGCTTATGGCTTGTAGTAACTCTTTCTTCCACAGTTGATATAGCGTGGATTACTGTGGAGTGATCACGTCCTCCGAAGTGAAGTCCAATTGTTTTCAAACTCGACTTTGTATATTTCTTGGAGAAATACATTGCGATTTGTCGTGCCTCAACAATCTCCTGCTTTCTGGTTTTCTCACGAACTTTATTAGTATCAATCCCGAAATAATCGCACACATAATTCTGAATTGATTCTATGGAAATCTGAGTATTGGACTCTTTTACCATGTCTTTGAGTACACGCTTTGCCATAGCCAAATCTATATCATCGATGTTCTGAAGAGATGCATGAGCAAGAAGCTTTATGATAGCTCCTTCCAGATCCCGAACATTTGATTTGAAATTATGAGCGATAAATTCAATGATTTCGGAATCGATCTCTATCCCATTATCCTGAGCTTTGCGCTCCAGAATTGCGTAACGGGTTTCGTATTCCGGCATTTGAAGATCGGCACTTAATCCCCATCCAAATCTTGAAATCAATCTTTCCTCAATATCAGGAACATCTTTTGGAGCCCTGTCGCTACTTAAGATAATTTGCTTACCATCCTGATGAAGAGCATTAAAAATGTGAAAGAATTCTTCCTGAGTTTTTTCTTTTCCACTGAAAAACTGAATGTCATCTACAATCAGAACATCAATATTTCGATAGAACATTGAAAACTCACTTGCACGGTTATTTCTGATGGCATGAACAAATTCATTAGTAAAAGATTCTGAAGAAATATAGAGCACAGATTTTTCGTCCCCGAACTTTTGCTTTATCTTATTTCCGATACTTTGTGCAAGATGAGTTTTACCAAGCCCTGTTGGACCATATATAAAAAGCGGATTGAAAGAGTTACTTCCGGGATTATCAGCAATTGCCATGGCTGCTGATCGAGCCAAACGGTTACAATCACCCTCAATAAATCTATCAAAAACGTAAGAGCTGTTTAAGTTCGAATCTACTTTTGTCTTTTTGATTCCGGGAATCACAAATGGATTTTCAATTCTCTCCGGATAATAATCCTTATAACCTCCGTTCATTTCCTGAGGTTCAACCGGGCCCATTGGTCGTTGAGGCAAACGAATTGAACGGTTGTGTTCAAAATGCTCAGACTTTTCCATTACTATAGAATATTCAAGCTTACCTTCCGGTCCTAAAACTTTTGCGAGCGTGGAACGCAACATTGAATAGTAATGCTCTTCCAGCCATTCGTACCAAAACTGGCTGGGAACCTGAATGGTTAACGTATTATCTGCAAGAGAAATCGGTTTGATAGGCTCAAACCAAGACTTAAATTTCTGATAGCTTATGTTATCCTTAATAATGTCTAAGCACTCGTTCCATGCTTCCTCAGCAGATATCATCCTCAATTCCAAATCTCCTAAAAAAATTTTCTTATTAACCCCAGACGAAAGGCTAGTTATCCACAGCAATTAAATGCCGGCTTGTTAAAATCTTGAATTGAAAATGAAGAATTATTTGGCTCAAGTCAAACGCAATAAACATGAAGATTCAAAAGTTATCCACATTTATGAAATCACTGTAAGGCATTGCAAGACAAGAGAGTAAAAAAATTAATGAAGAACGTTAATTTTTAACTTGACATACCGTAACATTGCCTTAACAAAGAATGAGACCTTTCAGCGGAGGGGAGGGATAACTTAAAATTATTTTTCCACAAGTTTTCCACATTTTGAGTTTTACATTTAAAAAGCGCTTTTTCTACGATTAATTACTCTTTTGAAGCCACTAAAAATCTGTTCTTTTCATCCATATCTTTCATCGCCTTAACATTCCATTTTAAAGACTTGAAAATCTGAACAATTTCATCAGAATGATTTTCATGTACTTCCAGATAAACCCTGCCATTTTTTTTGAGATTTTTTGAGCAGAACTTCTCAATTGCTTCAAACATATCTGTCATGCTTTTACAAAATAAAGCCAGATGTGGTTCAAAGTTTTTTACTTCTTTATCCAAACCATCTTCTTCTTCTTCAAGAATGTATGGTGGATTTGAGACAATGATATCAAAACCTGAATCAAAAATATCAGATTCAGCATTGAACAAATCGTGTTGGATAAAATTTATATCTACTTTGTTTAAAGAAGCGTTTTGCTTTGCAAGCGTTAAAGCTTCATCAGAAATATCAATGGCAGTAGCATCCCATGACTCAAATTCCTTTTTAAGCGCTATGGGTATACAACCGGAACCCGTTCCAATATCTAAGACTGACAAGTCTTCTTTATTATTATTTTCTTCACAAATAATATGAACAAGTTGCTCTGTTTCTTGCCGGGGAATAAGTACGCTTGGATTTACCTTCAGAGTTGAGTTATAAAACTCTGTTTCTCCCGTTATGTATTGTAAGGGCTCATGATTTGCTCTTCTTTGCACAAAAGGTCTCAGCGTATCCAGTTCTTCTGCTGAAAGTGGCCGATCGTATTTAAGGTATAAATCTAATCGTTTTATTTGCAGGACATACGCCAACAGCCACTCAATGCTCAATCGAGATGATTTAACTTCCTTTTTATCGAAATAGGAAGTTCCCCATTTCAGCATAGAAAGTACAGTCCACTCATTAAGAGTGTTTTGCATTACTCGTCTTCTTTATCTTCTTTCGGAATATCAGAAATTTGTTCTTCCTGAACAGTTAATCCAAAGCGCTTACCAAAATCGATGATAAAGTCTACAACATTCGACTCTACATTTCTTTCTTCGGATAAGGAACTACCTCTGAATCCCATTCTCCCACCTGTCTTTTTAAGAACGATCTTATTATGATCAGAAGTATTCTCAAATATACATGTGAGAGTAACACTTGAATTTATCTGCTTTTCATACTCCTCGTAAACAGCTACGTAAAGTTTATCTTTGTCTCCTTCTTTGCTGTGCTCATAAATGAACTTCGGTGCATATTCTTTAAACATCTTATCAGACATTCTGCGTAGTGTTGCAGCCGGACCAAAAACCAGAAACGTGGTATGTGAATTCATACTCAGTATTTATTTCATATTAAATTTTGGCTGAAAATAACATGTTATTGACTTAAGGCAATAAGAAAATCCGTTATTTTTCGTTGAATTTGTGTTACCTTTCTTTTCATGCAAAACTTTACCGATATGAAAAAGTTATTTTTATTAACCTTAGCGAGCTTTACGCTACTTTTTACATCAAATGTGTTCGCTCAGTTTGGAGAACCGGAAGTTAGAAAAAAAGACGTTCCTAAAAATTTATACGATGAAGGTTACAAATCCGGGTTCGGATTTGTATTCGGAGCGAATGATTTTGGTTTCGGTGTTGGTGGGCAATATCGTAAAGTTGTGAGCAGATATACCGAAGCGCATTTAACTTTTAAAATTTCCGGGCTGAAAGATCCCCGTGAACAAACATTTATTGATTATTTCTTTGGTACGAAAACAGTTCCCGAAAAATATCGAAGAGTCATAGCATTTCCTGTCTCTATTGGATTAAAGAAACGATTTCTCGCAGAAGATATAACTGACAACTTTAGATTTTTTGGCAGCCTGAGTGGGGGACCCGTTTTTGCTTTTTCATATCCCTATTTTAATGACCGTAACGACAACGGTTTCAGAGAGAACAACAACGTGAGATATGGAACAATTGAGCGACCAAATGATGTTTTTACAGGGTGGAGCGAAGGAGATTGGCGCCTTGGATTATCCGGAAGTGCAGAGCTCGGTATCGACTTTAACAGTAATTTTGCAAATCTGCAGAGTTTCCAGTTTGGTTACAATTTCTACTACTTCGAGAATGGATTACAAATTCTTGAACCCGCGCAACCTCAACTAAGCCCTGACGGTTCACCGGTGTTTGTAGATTCTGAACTTCAAACCGTGCCTAATTTTGATCCAAAAAAATTCTACGGGTCAGTACAAATCAGCTTTATTTTTGGCTGGATGTGGGACTAGTTCATTAATAACTTTTTGAACCACTCTTCAGGCTCCGATAAATCAGATATAATTAAATCCGGTTCGTATACTTCTAATTGTTCTTTTGAAAACCTGCCTGTGGTTACGGCCACACACTTCATCCCCGCATATTTTGCACACTCAACATCCCGGGGAGTATCACCAATTATTATAAATTTTGACGGATCTGTTTCTATATCAAGATTTTTTTGCACCTCTTTGAGTGCAATTAGCGGTAGTTGATTTCGGTCTTTGTCAAACTCACCGAACGCACCGAATTTAAACCTGTAATCGATGTCAGCTACTTTCAACTTTGCCTTGGCCGCGCTGGGATAATTACCTGTAAGTAATCCGATGTACGCTCCCATTTCGTCAAAGAAGGAGATCGCCTCATCAACATATAAATGCCTTGTTATATGATCTGATAACATCTCCAGATCTGTTCTTTTAAGATATTCTGATTTTAAATCTTTATATAGATCTTCATCAAAATCATGATTTATTAAAAATGAAGTCAGAATATCGTGGTCTGTTCTTCCGGAGAACCCTTCTTTCTCCATATCCGGATAATCGATCTCAAGGTCATCCAGAATTCTCCGGATTAAAGGACGGTTAAATTTCCTGTCAACAGTTAGTAAGGTTCCATCAATATCAAAGAGTATTACCCAGGGATGTTCTGTATTCAAAATATGCGTCAGTTTATTTAATTGTTAAGTTACGAAAGCTTCAATAAAAGGGCTTTAAGAACATGTTAAATCGTGGTACCTTTAATATCTTAAAAATTAATTTACCCGGAGACTTTAAATGAGTTTTATTGAAGACCTTATTGCACGACAAATAATAGATTCGCGTGGCAACCCAACTGTAGAAGTAGATGTAATTCTGACTAGCGGAGCAATGGGCAGAGCCGCTGTTCCATCCGGTGCTTCTACAGGTGAACATGAAGCCGTTGAATTGAGAGACGGAGATAAAAACTACTATTTAGGTAAAGGTGTTCAAAATGCTGTTGACAATGTTAATGGTTTAATTGCCGATGAACTCAGAGGACTGCCTGTTTATGATCAACTAACTTTGGATCAGTTATTATTGGATATTGATGGAACTGAAAACAAAAACAAGCTTGGAGCAAACGCAATGCTTGGCGTCTCTTTGGCTTGCGCAAAGGCTGCCGCAAGTGAACTTGGCATGCCGCTCTGGAGATATGTTGGTGGAGTAAATGCTAAAGTCATGCCCGTTCCTATGATGAACATCATCAATGGCGGATCTCATGCGGATAACAGCGTGGATCTTCAGGAATTTATGGTAATGCCTGCAGGTGCGGAGTCTTTTAGTCACGCTTTGCAAATGGGTGCAGAAATATTTCATAATCTGAAGAAAGTTCTCAGTGACAAAAACTATAGTACAGCTGTAGGTGATGAAGGTGGTTTTGCTCCGAATTTAAAATCAAATGAAGAAGCTCTTGAAGTAATATTATTGGCCATCGAAAAAGCCGGATACATCCCTCAGGATGACGTCCTTATTGCGCTGGATCCTGCCTCTTCTGAATTTTATAATTCTGAAACCGGATTATATGAATTCAAATGGAGTGATGGCTCTACCAAAGATACTGATGCCATGGTTGAGTTCTGGGCTAAATGGGCTGATAAATACCCTATCATCTCAATTGAAGATGGAATGGCAGAAAATGATTGGGACGCCTGGAAAAAACTCACTCTCGCTATAGGCGACAAAGTTCAATTAGTTGGTGATGATTTGTTTGTGACTAATACAGAACGCCTGGCTCATGGAATCGAAAACGGTATTGCTAATTCTATACTGATTAAAGTGAATCAAATTGGTACTCTCACTGAGACATTAGATGCCATAGAAATGGCTCACAAAAACAGTTATTCCGCAGTTATTTCCCATCGCTCCGGCGAAACTGAAGATGTTACCATCGCAGACTTAGCCGTTGCTACAAATGCCGGGCAAATTAAAACCGGATCAATGAGCCGAACAGATCGAATTGCAAAATATAATCAGCTTCTTCGTATTGAGGAAGAACTTGGAGATAATGCAATCTATATGGGACATCATACTTTTGGATTTTAGCCAACAGCTAATCTATTTATAATTTCAGATTCCTTTTTTATCTATGCGTTATTTAATTCCAGTATTTTCTCTTTTTTTAGCTACTACTGTTTTTGGTCAAACAGACAATATTTTCCCTTCAGAAACGGGAGAAACTCTTATTAACAGCTTACAGGCTAATTATTCTGTTACTAATCCCTTGGGATATAGTGGCGCAAGAGACCAAATGTATGGTTCTAACAACATCGATAATACTGATGGTACATTAACAGGTGTATATTCTGGGTTTACGATTATGGTGGCTCAAAATACGAGTACAGCTCGAAGCGAGTCCTATGATAAAGGAATAAACACCGAGCACACCTGGCCACAAGGAATGTTTGGTAGTGATGAACCTATGCGGGGTGACATTCATCATATTTTTCCTACCAGAGAAGATGTAAACCAAGCCAGAGGAAGTTTACCATTTGGAGAGAGCCCCGACAATCAAACTACAAGATGGTATAGAAATTCTTCTAATCAAACTTCAGTTCCTACTTCCAATATCGACGAATATAGTGAGTTGCTTAGTGGCTCATCTTTTGAAGTAAGAGAAGATCACAAAGGAAATACAGCCAGAGCTATTTTTTACTTCTGGACTATCTATCAAGATAGATCAAATGTTGCAGACGATGCAGGCTTCTTTAATGGAATGAAAGATGTTCTGCTTGCTTGGCACGACCTTGACCCTGTTGATCAGGCAGAAGTTGACAGAAGTCTTGGAGCAGAATCTGCTCAGGGTAACCGCAACCCATTTGTGCATGATACAACCTTGGTAAGAAGAGCTTATTTTGGCGGTTCAGCAAATCCTGACCCTACCATCAGCAACCCGCTTAACGGGGAAATTGTGAATATTCAGAGTTCTGGTTTTACAGTAAATTATGATGAACAGGGACAGGAAAAATCGGTACAGTTTAATTATGACTCCGGTCTTTCAACAGAAGATCCAAACGGAGATCCATTTACGATGTCTGATTATGAAACTATAGCTGAAGCTTCTGTCAATTGGCAGGAAGATCAGGCATCAGCCAACGGCAGAAAAGCAACTATGGTTACTGTGCAGGATTTCGGTGATTCTCCTCCTGATACAGTAATTGGTTCCGGATCATCTTCCAGTTTAATTCTGACAGGTATTTTTGACGGAACGCTTAGTGGCGGAACTCCAAAAGGAGTTGAACTATTTGCAAAAGAAAATATTGAAGACCTGAGTTTTTATGGCATTGGTTCTGCTAATAATGGTGACGGAAGTGATGGTGTAGAATTAACACTTTCGGGTTCTGTTGCTGAAGGTGAGTTCATTTATATAGCCACTGAAGAAAACAATTTTAATACTTGGTTTGGCTTTAATCCCGACATAGTAGACGATATGGCTGTTGCTATAAATGGCAACGATGCTATTGAGCTGTTCTATGACTCCACAAAAGCTTTTACCGGAAACGAACTGGTTGTGGATATTTTTGGAGAAACAAACGCCAGAGCTACTTCCTGGTCTTATACCAACGGATGGGCATACCGTAGTAGCTCCACTGGTCCTGATGGTAATACTTTTGCAGAAAGCAACTGGACGTATTCCGGTGACAATGCATATGAAGGAGCTTCGAATAATGCCGATGCTAATAATCCAATGCCTGTAAAAAGCTTTGAGCCGGCTAACCCAACCGGTACCGAAGATGATGAGAGTATTAAGCTCCCCGAAACAATTAATTTGGCTCAGAACTACCCTAACCCGTTCAATCCAAGCACTATAATTACTTATCAACTTGGAAGCTCTCAAAATGTAAGTTTAGTTGTTTATGATCAGCTTGGCAGAAGAGTTGCTTTACTGCAGAACGGCCCAAAGAACAGTGGTACTCATCAGGTTACTTTTGATGCAACAAATCTTAGTTCAGGAGTTTATTTTTATCGCCTTACAACGGAATCAACAGTTTTGACAAGAAAAATGCTTTTGATCAAATAGATATACTACTACAACTTCTTTTTTTGCTTCTATTATTTGTACTATTGGAGCATGAGAATTACTTCGCAGGAATTACTTCATTTTAGAAATCATGTTAAAACCTCGGTTAACTGGGCTCCGCATCTTAATGTAATAACCGGACCAAATGGCGCAGGGAAAACCAGCCTGATCGATGCCATTCACTTTTTATGCATGTCCCGAAGCTTTGTATCTACAACTGATCAATATGTCATAAACAGTGACGAAAAATATTTCATGATCAAAGGTCATTTTGAGGGCAAGATCCGTTCTGAATTTGATGTAAGTTGCTCATACTCTCGTGGAGATGGAAAGAAGATTTTTGTAAATGACTCTCCACTAGACCGACTTTCTGACCTGATCGGTATGGTTCCTGTTGTTGTTCTTGCTCCTGATGACAAAAAACTTACACTCGAAGGTCCGATTGAAAGGCGATCTTTTCTTGACTCTTTTATCAGTCAAATTTCGATCTCATATCTCCGGGACCTGATTGATTATCGAAAGGTTAGAAGACAACGGAATACTCTTTTAAAAGATTTTCAAGGCTCTGTTTCGGTATTAAAATCATATTTAGAACCCTGGGATATTCAACTTGTCGAAAGCGGGTCAAGAATAATAGCAGCTCGATTTGCTGTACTCGAAAACTTTAAAGCATACCTTGAAAGAGATTATGCCATGATCTCAGGAATGGATCTCACAACCGGTCTCGAATATCAGACTTTTTGTGAACCTTCAGTCAATGCTCAGGATATTCAGATTCAGTACAAAAAAGTACTTGAACAAACCATTGATAAAGAAATAGAAAGAGAACAAACGCTGACCGGCCCACATAAAGATGAAGTAATTTTTTATTTGGATGATTTTGAACTTCGACGATTTGGGTCGCAGGGACAGCACAGATTATTTGCTCTTTCTCTGAAATTAGCTCAACTTCACTATTATTCTGATGAACTTGACGACCTTCCCATTTTAATGCTGGACGATGTTTTCGGAGACCTTGATCTCAAAAAAACTGAGATCCTTCTTAATGCCTTGCAGGATCATGAAGGACAAACTTTTATAACCTCTGCAAATCCGGTACCTTTCGAAGAATATGTCGATTTTGATGGGAATAGAAATAAATTCTTTTCTGTTAAGGATGGTGTAATTAAGGAAGAAGAATGAGATTCGATACTCCAAAACCAATAAGCGATTCGCTCCAAAAATATTTGGATAAGTTTCCTCATAAAAAGAAACTCAGACAAGGAATGGTATTAGCTGTTTGGGAGGAAGTTGTTGGTAAACGTATCGCATCTCAGGTAACAGATATACATTTTGAATCAGGAAAACTGGTTATTAAAGTATCCAATCAGGTTTGGAGACATGAAATTCACGCCAATCGTTTTAGCATTGCAAAAAGGTTAAATACCAGAGTAAAAGCTCAGATAGTTGGCGATATCATTGTTCGAAGTTAGTTGAATAAGGGCGAGTTCAAATCTATATTAACTTATGGCTGATAATTCCTATCAAAATATCAAAGAGCGTATACTTTCTTATGTAAAGAAAGGAACAAAACCGGGCGAGGATGACGATGGCAATAAGATCGTAACCAAAGAAAGCGCCTTGGTTTTTGTATTCGCATATTTAATTGCCATAAGTTTGTGGTTCGCTGTTAATCTGAACGGTATTTTCAATATCAGCGTAAATATGCCTTTGGAGATAGGAGATATACCCGCTGATCTCGCACTTACAGATAATCTGCCGGAATATGTGGAAGTGAGCTTATCGGGAACGGCATTACCACTTATAAATTTGTACAATAATCCTCCGACTATCCCGATCGATGTGGACGAATCGGAAGTGAATTTATTTAATCAGATTCGTCAACAAATGAATTCCTATCAGGAGGTCGAGGTCTCAAAAGTTGAGCCTATTCTGATCTCAGTAAATCTGGAACAGAAAATTACAAAGAAAGTCCCCATTAAATTAAACTGGGATCTTAGTTTTGAACCTCGGTTTGGCTTAATAAATAACCCGATGATCTCTCCGGACAGCATTACAATAACCGGTGCTGCGTCTCAAATAGCTCCCATTACTGAATGGGGAATCAGCGATACACTAAAGCTTTCCGGTATTAAAGATGATATTTCTCAGGTTATTCCGGTCACCAATGCTAATCCTCTTATGGAGGTTTCTCTGGATGAGATTTCTTTAACTGCGGATGTATCTGAGTTTACAGAAAATGAGGTAAGTGTTTATATAAGAACACGAAACCTTCCCCGAGGACAAAACATCACATACAATCCTTCTTCTATCGTGATTAAATATGATGTTCCACTAGAACAGTTTTCTGAAATCCAGAATGAAACTCCTTATGTAGTTTACGTTCCCTATCGAAAAATTCAGGAAGATCAAACTGGCTTTGTAACTCCGGATATTGAATTAGTAGCGACCAAATATGCATTGAAGATTAGGAGCTTCCAGCCCAAAGCAGTGGCTTATTTTAGTGTGGTGGATCAGTAAAAAGCTTTTAGCTAATAGCTGACAGCTTTTTATCAAATGGCTCTATTACTTCGTCAACTTCTTTCACACCCTCAAAGAATTCCAGCACTCGGAGCATCACTTCATCAACCAGAACATCAGGGCAGGAAGCGCCTGAGGTAAGTGCTACTCTCAACGGGGATTTGTCTTTCGGAAGCCAGTTGCTGGTCTCAAGTATTTCTTTTTTCCACTGATCGAAATGAGTTATTTCAGTTTCTGATTTGATTTCTCCGGCATCACGAACATGAAAGGTCGGAAAGGAATGCTCCAGAATCTCAACCAAATGCATAGTGTTTGAAGAATTATATCCACCCACAACTAAAGCAATATCTGCATCCGTTTCTGCTAATGCTAAAGTTGCCGATTGATTTTCATTGGTTGCATAGCAAAGCGTATCAGATGTGTCAGCAAAATGATTCAGAATATCAGACTCGCCATAAAGCTTGATAGCAGCTTCTTTCAGAATATCCATAACTTCCTGCGTTTCTGTAGCAAGCATGGTGGTTTGATTGATCACCCCAAAACGTTTCAGATCCGTATATGGATCAAAGTTTGGAGTAGATTTATGTCCAAAATACTTCTCAAAATCTGACAACGGTCGGTCTTTAGTCATGATCTCAGCTAAGATCTCAGCTTCATCAGGACTCAAAACTACAACTACTTCTGAATGCTCAGCGCTGTGCGAAAATGTAGCTCGGGTTTCTTCGTGTTCGTGCTTACCGTGAACTACCAGGCTGTATTCCTTTTTCCCTAATTGTTTTCCTCGCTTCCAGACTTTCTCTACAAACGGACAAGTAGTATTAAACTCATATGGATCGATCCCAACCTGCTGAAGTTCATTCTGAATTTCAACGGTGGTACCAAAAGCAGGCACTATTACGATATCTTCGGATTCTAAAGAATCAATCGGAATTCGTTCCGTCCCGTCCGTATCAAATAAGAACTTCACTCCCTTTTTCAGTAAATCTTCATTCACTGTTGGGTTATGGATCATCTCGCTTAGCAAATAGATATTCTTATCTGGGTTTTCTTCTACCGCTCGATATGCTATGTCTATTGCGTTTTCCACTCCATAACAAAATCCGAAAAACCTGGGAATCAAAAACTGAACCGGACCAAAGTCCAAAACGGTTGGCTCCAGATCTTTCTTCATTGGATCGGTTATTTTTGTCGCCTCTTTAACCTTTCGGATAACCGGCGATTTGTACATCTCTGGAATTTGGAATTTTTTTCTGGCCATGCGTCAAATATAAGAAGGTATCAGGCAAACATCAGTGTTATGGAATCCGTTTCTGAACAAATTTTAAACATAAAAAAAGCCCGATAGTTTTCTACCGGGCTTTACAATTTTTTTTTGATCAGTACTTCATTCTGGATTCGATCATTGCTTTAAATCCTGCATAGTTTTGAGGTAAACGCTCAACTTTTTTCCCATCAATAAAAAATGTAGGAGTTGAATTCACGCCCAGAGCTGTACCTTCTCTTTTATCTGCAAGTACACGCCTGTTCAATCTGGCTGAATTCATGTCTTGTTCAAATTTATCCATATCAAGATCCAAATCCTTAGCATAGCCAATAAAAATAGCTTTTGCATTTCCTCTGCTCCATTGTTCCTGACCTGTAAACAACATTTCGTGCATTTCAATAAATTTACCTTGTTCACGAGCGGCTTCAGCTGCTCTTGCAGCCAAATCTGCATGCTGATGCATTCTCAACGGATAATTTTTATAGATAACTTCTATACGGTCACCAAAGTCTTTTTTTGCCTGGTTCAGCATCTGTCCATAAAATTTACAAGCAGGACATTGATAGTCACTGAATTTCGTGATTTTGAGCACGGGTAAGTCCGGCATTTCCCTGTCCTGAGCATTTGCAAAGTTTATGGTAGCTAAACCCAGCATCAGGGTAAAAAATAATACTTTCTTCATGTCGATGGTTTTTTTCAAATTTTCAGCTTTGTAACGAAACATCTTGATTAAAATTTCGCTTTAGCAAAATGACGTTCTAAGATAGTGTCTATTTTTTCAATTATCACATCAATTTGATCTTCTGTATTTTTTTTTCCAAATGATAATCGTACAAATTCTCTTGCTTCCTCATCCGATCTCCCCATGGCTTTCATGGTTCTATTGGGTTTGTCCGACCCAACCTGACAAGCACTCCCTGTTGAGATAGCTAGTCCCGCTTGTGAGCATTCCAGCATCAAAAACTGACCTTCCATCCCTTTAAACCTTATCCCAAGAATATTAGGCAACTTGTTTTCCGGGGAACCTTCATCAATAAATTCTATCCCTGAATCTTCTAGCTTTTCTACGAATTTAGATCTCAGCATCGTCAATCTGATATGCTCATCTGTTCTTTCTGTATAATTCAGTTTGGCAGCTGTAGCAAAAGCAGCAACTCCCGCAACATTTTGAGTACCGGCTTTCAATCCCTTTTCCTGAGATGTTCCGGGGATTTCAGGTTTTGAGTCAATGGTTTTGTTTAAATAAAAAGCTCCCACACCTTTCGGGCCATACACCTTATGTGATGATATTGAGAGAGCGTCTGTCCATGTTGCTTCTATCCCTAGTTTGCAAAAAGTCTGAACGCAATCGGAATGAAAAAATACACCATGTTGCTTTGCAAGTTTTCCAATAGCTTCCAGATCCTGAATTACACCTGTTTCAGAATTTGCGTGCTGAATAGATATCAATGCAGTCTCATCGGTTATCAGTTCGTTCAATTCATCAATTGAAATAATACCGGAAGAATCTACTCCTACTTTTGAAACTTTGTAACCCGAACGCTCTAATTCATCAAATAGATTTCTAACCGAAGAATGCTCAACTTCTGAAGTTATAATATGATTTCGGGAAGAATCTGAAGCACTAAGTAACGCTTTAATCGCAAGCTGATTCGACTCTGATCCACCACCGGTAAATATAATCTCTTCAGTTTCTGCCTGAATAATCTTAGCGATCGTTCGCCTACCGGCATCCAATAATTGTTTGGCCTCAGCACCAATGTCATGAAGACTACTTGGATTACCATAGTAATGTTTAGAAACATTCACTAGTACCTCAAGAGCGGTATCGTGAATAGGAGTTGTAGCTGCGTGATCCAGGTAAATCATAAATCGTTCTTTTTCAAGAAATGCTGTATCTTTATTGTCTTAATAAAATACCTAAAAATCTGAGGCTTTTACAGCCATGATCTCTATTCATTTTAAAGAAATTATTGACAGCGCTCTTCGCGAAGATATCGGCATTGGAGATCTTACTTCTAAATCGATTTTTGATGCTGATCATTACTCAAAAGGTACGTTTATTGCAAAAGCTGAGGGCACCTTATCCGGGCTTGAAGTTTTACAAATAGCTTATAATTTTTTGGGAGAGGATGTAAACGTAAATCTTCTGAAAAAAGATGGGGATTCTGTAGATATCAAAGAAAGGATTGCGGAAGTAGAAGGCCCTACACAGGTTTTACTCTCTGCTGAGAGAGTAATCCTTAATTTACTCCAACACATGTCCGGAATTGCTACTTCCACTGCTGAAGTTATACGATTATTGGATGATCCAACGATAGAAATTGTTGATACAAGAAAGACCTTGCCCGGACTCAGAGCGATCCAAAAATATGCGGTAACCTGTGGGGGAGGTAAAAACCACCGATTCAGGTTGGATGACGGAGTTATGATCAAAGACAATCACATAAAAGCAGCCGGAAGTATTGCTAAAGCTGTTGATTTGGTTCGTTCCAAAATTGGTCATATGGTAAAGATCGAAGTAGAAACGGAATCTAAAGAGCAAGTGTTAGAAGCTGTAGAAGCTAAGGCAGATGTAATTATGCTTGATAACAGGACTCCGGAAGAGATCAAAGAATTGGTTAAGCTGATTCCTGATGAAATTTTAGTTGAAGTTTCTGGAGGCATTACGCCCAATACGATAAGCAGCTTTAAAGGCTGCGGAGCTGATGTAATTTCATTAGGTTGGCTCACGCATTCTGTAAAAGCATTGGATATAAGTTTTAATTTAAATACTTAAGATCAGTCACAAAAACACAAGCGCACGAATTCTTTTGATAATTAAGAAGATTTATAAATCCTTTCGTGTTTTAGAGTTTATGTGGCGTTATTTTTAAACCATGGATGTACTAGACATTTTAGAAGTTGAATCGGAAGTATCTCTTCCAAAGCGCTACTCAGAACTTTCTGTTGAGGAAATGGAGAGCCGTGTTAAAGAGATAAAAAATAAGTTCGGCGAACGATTGTTCATTCCGGGACATCATTATCAAAAAGATGAAGTGATTCAATTTGCCGATGCACGTGGAGACTCACTGAAATTAGCTCAGATCTGTGCTTCAATGGACAAAGCCGAATACATTGCATTTTGTGGAGTGCACTTTATGGCAGAAACTGCTGATATGCTTACTCGTCCTGATCAAAAAGTGATTCTTCCGGATCTGAGAGCAGGCTGTTCTATGGCTGATATGGCGGACATTGATCAGACTGAGAGAGGGTGGAAACAGATGCAGGAGATCTGGGGAGATACTATACTTCCATTGACTTATGTGAACTCCACTGCAGCTATAAAAGGTTTTGTTGGAAAGAACGGTGGCGCTTGTGTTACGTCCGGAAATGCTGATAAAATGCTGGAATGGGCTTTCACTCAAAAAGAGCGAATTTTGTTTTTGCCTGACCAACATTTGGGCAGAAATACAGCCGTTAAACTTGGAGTAAAGCTTGAAGAAATGGCCGTTTATGCTCCACTGACAAATTCTTTCGAATACGAAGGAGATTTTGAAGATGTCAAAGTCATCTTATGGAAAGGACATTGCTCGGTACATGAGAAATTCAATATTCAGCACGTTGAAAACCTGCGTAAGCAAGAACCCGAAATGAAGATTCTGGTTCATCCGGAATGTACATACGATGTTGTTCAGGCGTCCGATTTAGCGGGCTCAACCAATTTTATCATCGAAACTTTGAATGCGGCTGAGCCCGGATCAAAATGGGCTATTGGTACCGAGATGAATTTGGTAAACCGACTTAAGGATGAACATCCTGACAAAACCATAGTGTCTTTAAATCCGTTTATGTGTCCTTGTTTAACTATGAACAGAATTGATCTTCCTCATTTGCTGTGGAGCCTCGAAAAACTGGAACAAGGTGAAGTTGTTAATCAAATCAGCGTATCACAAGAAGTCACAAAAAATGCACTTCTTTCTTTAGAACGGATGCTGGAGCGCTCTTAAATACTTAAAATTATTTTTCTCTTTAATAAATAAAGTCACATATTTGGCCTCATTTTTAAAACTGGGGCTATATGTATAATTTTAAGAAGGGTATTTTTTTAATTGGTTTGGTGGTTGTTTTCTGGGGTTGTGCTTCATCCTACAAAAATATAAACCCATCAAGTCTTAACTATCCTGAACGCCCTGAAGCCCAGGGAATAACTTTTTCTTACAGAGCGGGTGTACTGACAGAAGCCGGAAATAGTAAACTTGCTAAAAAAGAGCGTAAGAGTGATTTTAAATTAATTGCTGTTGAAATTAAAAATAATACCGGAAGAGATCTTACTTTTGCGGATGATCTCGAGCTAAAACTCAGCTATAGAAATGTTGCCCCGTTATCTTCAAAGGAGATTCACGGTAAGATCAAGCAAAGCACGCCGTCCTATCTTCTTTATCTTTTGCTTACTCCTATTAACGTTACAACTTACAATGAAAACACCGGAGCTTCATCGGGCCCAATTCCAATTGGACTGGGAGTCGGACCTATCATTACTTTACTCAACGTGGCTTTGTCAGCTACTGCAAACAGCTCCCTTAAAAAAGAACTCAACCAAAATGATATACTGAATCAGATAATTCCTGATGGAGAAACCACGTATGGTTTAATAGGAGTTCCGAACTTTTCCGGAGGCACTCTAAGCTTAGAATTAAAAAATTAGATTATCGAACGAAACTCTTATCTCTCTAGTTACATCAATACAGAATAATTTAATATCAAACTAAAGTATTTCGAAAATGAGCTATTTAGAGAAGATAAATGACATTTACACTCAACTTGGGCAAGGAAAAGCGCTGGATGCTTTTGATCAATATTACCATTCGGATTGTGATATGGTACTCGAGGATGGAAAAGTGGTTTCCGGAAAAGAAAATAACAGAGAACGTGAAATTGAATTTTTTTCAAGTGTAGAGGAGTTTCATGGCCTCGACGTGAAATCAGTAACTTCGAATGAAGAAAATGCAACAACAGCAGTAGAATGCACAATGGATGTCACCTTTAAAGGTGGTGATAGAATGCAGATCGAACAGGTAGCAACTCAGAAATGGGAAGGCGACCATATCGTAAAAGAAAGATTTTACGGAACCAAATAAGGATAACATTATTCTTTCTACTAAGGCCCCATATAAAAAGTATGGGGCTTTTTTTATTGCTTTGATTTCCATTCCTTTCAGAATGAAAAATCTGATTCCCTTTTTCTTTTTATTTCTGCTTTCATGTGGTAACAATTCTTCAGACAATAAACCTGTTATCAGTCCGTCTCCTGAAATTGAATTAGTGGTTTTGGGAATCGCCCAAGACGCCGGCTTCCCTCAAGCTGGTTGCAAAAAAGAAAACTGTCAGCTTTATTGGGAGGGGAAAGAAGAAAGACGCCATGCCACTTCACTCGGACTAATTGATCATACTTCAGGCAAGTACTGGTTGTTTGAAGCTACTCCGGATTTTAAAGATCAATTGCATGCTGTTCAGGAATCTGCTGGAACGAAAAAAAATCCATCCGGAATATTTCTTACTCATGCACACATCGGTCATTATACAGGGCTGATTCATCTTGGTCATGAAGTTATGGGAGCTTCAGGCGTTCCGGTTTATACTATGCCGCGCTTTAAAAATTACTTACAATCTAACGGGCCCTGGGAACAATTGGTGAATTTTGAAAATATTGCACTACAGCAAATGACTGCAGATTCTGCCGTTAAACTTTCCGAAAACATAAAAGTAACTCCATTACTTGTCCCACATCGGGATGAGTACTCTGAAACGGTTGGATACAAAATTGAAACTGAAAACAAATCCGCACTTTTTATTCCTGACATCAATAAGTGGAACATCTGGGAAAGGTCTATTATCGTGGAAATATCAAAAGTTGATTATGCTTTTCTGGATGCTACTTTTTATGATTCTGATGAATTACCAGGGCGGGATATGAGTGAAATTCCACATCCTTTTGTGGAAGAAAGCATTAAGCTGTTTAAAAATCTTTCTGACTCCGAGAAAGCTAAAGTTCATTTTATCCATTTTAATCATACAAATCCGTTGATATTGGACAGCTCGCAAAGAAAACACGTCAAAGAATTAGGTTTTAATGTGGCTTTTGAGGGAATGAAAATCAATCTGAATTAGAACATGAACTTGTAAAACTCCATATTTTGATTGGGCGGTTAACACAAGTTCAATTATTTTCAATCAATAACTAACTCAATGTATTGATATGAATAAGCATTCTGTTTTTTTCCTTGTTCTTCTGTTTTTAACAAGCTCTGTTTCTGCTCAAACTTACTTTCCCGGGAAATGGGGAGATTGGGAAAATAAAAGTCCATCCGAACTAGGGCTGAATGAAGCTTGGATAGATTCTGCTGTTCAATATGCTCAAAAGATGGAATCGACAAATCCGCGAAGCATGGAAGAGAATCATTATGGAACTTTTGGCAGAGAACCTTTTGGTTATGGAATTGGCCCATTCAAAGATCGTGGCCCTCAAACAGGTATTATCATAAAAGACGGATATATCGTTGCTGAATGGGGAGAGCCGTACCGTGTTGATATGACTCACAGCGTTACCAAAAGTTTTTTGTCATATACAGTTGGTTTAGCATACGATAGAGGATTGATTCGGGATGTGAACGATAAAGTAGATCCATACATGGCTCCAATCCTGGAAATGCAGTGGGATGATAACAGAAATAAAGCTGATCATTACGGTTCACCAAAAATAATGGAGCCTTTTAAAGGGGAGCATAATTCAAAGATCACCTGGAATCACTTGTTAAGACAAACAAGTGACTGGGAAGGAACTCTCTGGGGCAAACCGGACTGGGCAGACCGCCCAAGCAGAGAGCGATCTGAATGGGGAAAAAGAGAAAGAAAAGAACCCGGAAGTGCTTACGAGTACAACGATGTGCGTGTAAACCTATTGGCTCTAGCGGCTATGAATGTTTTAAGAGAGCCATTACCGAAAGTTCTCAGAGAAAACATTATGGATAAAATTGGTGCTTCACCAACGTGGCGCTGGCAAGGTTATGAAAACTCATGGGTTGTTATTGATGGGCAACAAATGCAGGCTGTAAGCGGTGGCGGGCATTGGGGTGGTGGCATGTTTATTTCTGCCAGAGATCAAGCCAGATTTGGCCTGTTAACTTTAAACAATGGAAACTGGAATGGTGAGCAATTGGTCTCTGAAGAATGGAATAAGTTGGCTCAAACACCAACAAAAGCTCAATCCGATTATGGATTTATGAACTGGTTTTTAAATACTGACAAGAAGCGTTTACCCAGCGCTCCGGAGTCTGCATTCTTTCATCTGGGCTCGGGAGTAAACATGGTCTATGTAGATCAGGAAAATAATTTGGTTATTGTTGCACGATGGATCAATGGCTCAGCAATGGATGGCGTAGTTGACAGGGTTTTAAGAGCATTTGATGATTAACCGTTAATTTAATTTCATAAAAAAAGCATTTCTAAATTAATAGAAATGCTTTTTCATTTTAAATAGCGTTACTAAATTTTCTTACCAGTCAAAAGCATTGAACTTAATTTCTGGCAAAACTTCTGGTTTTCCACTTAATGTCAGCTCTCGAGTTCTTTCTTCATTCTCTGTAGAAAGAAGCCTCTCAATCACAAAATTATAAGTAAGCAGATCGTTGGTATAAATTGCGGGAAATACCACCGCTACTGAATATACACTATCAATAGGCGCCGTATCTGTAAGTTCTAAATACTGAGCTGAGTTCTCACCTAGTGGAGCGATATCTCCTTTCAAATATATCTTATTTGTTAAAGTGTTAAATAGCCCGTTGTCTAGAGCATATTTCATATCTACATTGAATGTTACAGATGTTTGCGCCTGGCTAAAAGCTGTTAAACTTATAGCGAACGCCATTATAAGTATTACTTTTTTCATAGTACTTTTATTTTATTAGTATTTGTTTTTTTAAAGTCTTTGTTCAGTTTCATTTCAATATCCACTAGTATTAGAAACAACTCTCTCCTTCCAGGAAACCACAGTAAAAACACTTTCTCTAGGAAAATGAGGAGGAATTGAATTCCCTAATCTTTCATCATATTCATATTTCTTTGTATATCCGGTTACACCATATCTACCAAAAGTTCCTACGGGACCTCTTGTTTCCTGGATAATTCCGCCAAGTAAGTCAATATTACCTCTGTGAGATCCTGCAACATAATTTTCCACCCTGAAAGAACTTCCCAAAGCCATAAATGAACCGTGAAGCTTAAGGTCTTTAGATCCTGTTCTTGAATGAGCATTTTGATCTATTAAGATATCTCCTTCACTCACTACCCCTAACAAATCTGTGGATGAGTCATCTACTCTCGGATCAACGTTATAAGCAATGTCATCATAGATCTCTACTTCATCCTCCGAATGTATGGTTATTTGTCCTGAAACAGTTCCTTCCAAATAAATTTTTTCGCTCGAAGAAAGTATTCCGTTATGTGTTTCTTTAGGATAATTTACAAAGGCTGTCCAACTTCTTGAACCGCTATCATATTCACTCACTTCAATACTTCCATCAGATTGCATAATCATGTACGATAATCTATTGAAGGTAAGCCCATCGCTTGTAGCAGCAGTTTTTAAAGCAGCTACTTTTGCTCCGGATGGCAACTCTCTGGCTTGTGCATTAAAATCTGTGGTTCCTTGAAAATCCGGAGTAGCATCTCCCTCCACAGTTCCATCTCTTCCTCTCCATAAATTCGGACTAGATACATGACCATAGAATGTAGGAGAACCTGACATCTTGAACGTTCCGTTTGTATGTATAGGCCCACTAATTTCATCTGATGAATAAAAATATATATTATTCCCTGAGCTGGTTTTTTCTTTGTCTGAGAAGTAGGAATATTTAGAAAACGAATCTCTTCTCATTAAAACTTCAGTAATTACTTTACTATCACCATAGGTAGCCTCGCTAAACAACAGAACCTTAAAGATGTCCCATCCTCCCTCGCCTACAGAGTACAAGGAGTCTCTGGCATCAAGTTCATCAATGTTTTCAATATCATAGGTCTTTAGAGTTGCATTTCCGGGCAGGATACTTCCCCCTGTGAGTTCGCCTTCCCATGTATTATCACTTCTTATTTTTTCAATAGCTGTTTGAATTAGACTATTTGTAGAGTTTCTCGCCTGAACCTCACTTATAGCATCTGCAGAGCGTTCGGGTAATAAGCTAGCACGCTGGCTATTTGAATACTGGATAATTCCGGAAAGCATTACTAAACCACTTACTAATAAAAGCATTGATCGTCCCATAATTCCTCCTAATAAATTAGATTATTTGCTACTATTCTCCGCTTCCAATAGGACCGATAGTACAATTCTGTTCCATCTTTTTTTGTCAAATAAGGTTCATTTGATTCTACTAACACTTCAACTTCCACCTGTACTATATCTTCTATTTGTGCAGGTACATTACCATCTATATCATAATAATTGATTTCAAAATCACTAACTGGATAACGGAACTCAATTTCATTTGCCGGAATACTTGGAGTCTGATTCCATGTCCTGATAAGAACAAAATCATTCGGATTTGTTGTAGTCGTATCTAGCTCAGAAGTAATTGCCCACTCAACTAAGTCAAAATCATCTGATCCATCATCGTCAAAAATATTACCTCTAAAAATAACTGCACTGTCTTCTGCCATTACAAAAGCCTCCGAAATACCTCTGTCATATCCTATTCTGTTCAAATCATTTTGGAGTATAGAAACGATGTTATCAAGCTTATTTTGTGTGATAACGCTTGAAGTTGTTTCAACAGTAGAGTTAAACAAGGAGTAATTATATGCTAAAATTGATATCAGCATTAAGCCCCCAATGATATATGTAGTTGCTAACCCTAAATTCATCTTTCGAAAGACTTAATAAAGATTAAATCTACCTCCGTGCTAGGATCTACTTCTTCATTAATAACATTTACTGTTATTCTATATCTTTTTACCAGAGGATCGCCTTCATCAATATATTCTGAACTGGCATCAATTATGAAAGTATCCGTATACTCATCATTGTAACCATAAGTCTCACTATCTGTGATTGGGTAACTGCTAAACATGTAGTCAATATGGCTGGGATTGAGCATATTTTCATCTTCTCTTTGAACCAGCTTAACCTGTTCAATTACATCCTGTGCTCTTATTATAGTCCTGTATTCAACATCCGAACGAATTACTGTTTCCGAAGTGCTCAAAAAACTTCTGGCAGTATTAATGGTTAAAAAAGAGTAAACAACCATTGCGGCTGTTAAGTATAGTACATCAGAATAATCGTTCATAACTATATTGGATTGTGGATAACATTATACGAAGCTTGATTCTCATTAGATGTTTTTTATACAATATCTAATTTTTATAAAGAAAACTTAATATTTAAATGTCTCTCCGGTTTAATTATCGTCATTTTTAGTCAATCATTAAAGATATTCTCTTATTATAGCTTTAAGCTTTCAATAATAAGAGCTACTTGTTATTAATTTGTTACTAAATGAAACTCTAATGTCACTACAAAAAGTAAAATAATGAGTAAAAAAGCTATTTTAATTGGTGCCACCGGACTGGTTGGTTCGCATGTTCTTCAACTTTTATTATCAGATGAGAGATACGAATCCGTAAAAGTATTTCATCGTCGTAGTACCGGAATTTCTCACACAAAACTTCAAGAGCATATTATTGATTTTGATGATCCTGGAAAATGGAACCATCTCATTAAAGGGGATCATTTATTTTCAGCTTTAGGTACAACCATCAAAAAAGCCGGTAGTAAAGAAGCTCAGTATAAAATAGATTTCACCTACCAGTATGAGGTGGTAAAAGCAGCATCCATAAATAATGTACAATGTTTTGCCTTAGTTTCTTCCTTAGGAGCTGACTCAAATTCAGGGTCTTTTTATCCTCGTATTAAAGGAGAGCTGGATGAAGCTGTACAGAAACTGGATTTCGAAGATCGACTAATAGTACGCCCCTCATTTCTGGATGGTGATAGAAATGAATTCAGATTAGGCGAACGCATTGGAATAGCGGTAGCAAAAGTAGTTTGCAAACTTCCGGGACTTAAAAAATATCATCCTGTAAAAGTTGAAACTGTGGCAAAAGCGATGATAGAGGGATTGAATTCTAAACAGAGTAAACACATATTAGAATCTCAGGACATCAACTCTTTATTATAGATCCTTTCTCAGTCTTCTTGTTTCAATTTCAAGTACAAAGAAATTTGAGTATAAGTTTTTCACCTCTTTTCAGGAAAGTCCGGATCGTCATAATGCGCAACAGCAACTCTCAGTTTCTTATCTATTCTGGTTACCAAAGCTTGTGGTGCTAATACTTTAACAGAGTCTCCAAATCCCAGAATTTTACTTTCCAGCTCGAAGTTAAGCTGAACTTCCAGTGTAATAATTATCCCACCTTTTACTTTTTCTACTAACTGCTGAGAGGGATGTATTGGTTTAGTTAAAACGTAAGGAGCATGATTGTGCCCAACAAAAAGTCTTACTGTTCTCGGTTTCATATTCGGACTGACCGTCACCCCAACTACATTTTTGTAATACTCTTTTGCATTCAGGTCTGCCTGAATATATTCTGATTTTTCTGCCTGTTTAATTTCTATAATCCGGTCTAAAGCAAGATTAATTGGATGAGCTGCTTCTTTCTTGATTCCGATTACAAACCAGCGGTTATTATATTCTTTCAAAAACTGCGGATGAAACTCAAAGTCACCGGGCTGTCTGGCCCTGAAAGATTGGTAAGTAATTAAAAGCACCTGCTCTTTATGTACTGCCTGATACAAGTCATCCAAAAAGTGTAAGCCCTTTAAACCTTCGTTCTTTTCGAAGTCAATGATTGATCGAGAGTTTGTTTTGGTTGTATAGACTTTATCTTCAAGGCGCTTGATCATATCGTCCATGTCATCAAAATGTGAAAAACCCTTGAATTGCTTCAAAACTTGAACAACTTCGTTCAAAGTTCCCATATCCTGATCCGTAAGTGGGATATTGGTGATCGAATACTCTGCATCTGTATAAGTGTAGTATTTTCTTTCTTTCACTTCGATAGGGGCATTATATCCTAACTTATCCGATCTCATGATCTGAATATCACTTTGAACCGTTCGCTTACTTACTCCTTTATCAATGCCTTCGTATTCATACAGAGCCTCTGAACATTCATGAATCAGATCTTCAAGTGTCCACAATCTTCGTCTGTTCCTCAAACATTTGTCGATGGTTTTATAGCGAATTAAAGCATTTCTATTTGCAGGCATTTAAATTTTTTTAAAGAAAGTAGAAAATATTTTCAACTACGCAAAAAGATTGCGCAATCGTGTTTTATTATGGAATTAGTGATTGGATATCCATCATTAAAACAGCAACAAAAGGGAGAGCAATACGGCTCTCTCTTCATTACATTAAAATATTATGATTACAGGAAAAACAATTATCGAATTAGGATACAGACCCGGAAAATGGCTTAAAGAGGCCATTCCTCATGCCAATGAAAATAAACTGGAAGGAGATGCACTTGTTGAGTATTTAGACTCGGTTTGTCCACCACCTCCAATAGAGCCTTTTGAAAAGCCGGTTTCCTACAAAAAAAATATCGAAGCGGAATCTGAGCTTGAAGAATCGAATGTGGAACGAGTTTTTGAAACCATGGACGAACTGATGAAAACTCCCACGATCGTTGATGGAGCTGTTATGCCGGATGCCTGCCCAACGGGAGGAACCGGACAAATTCCTGTAGGTGGTGTTGCTGTTACAAAAAATGCTATTCACCCTGCTATGCATTCAGCTGATGTTTGTTGTTCTGTAATGATGACTTCTTTCGGAAAAGTTGATCCAAGATCAGTTTTAGATGCCGCTCATAGCATTACTCATTTCGGTGGTGGCGGAAGAGACGATCTATTTGATTTTCCGGTTGAATTGGAAGAGCAAATCATGGAAAACTATTTCCTGAATAATAAAAGATCTCTTCAATTGGCTAAAACACACCTTGGAACACAGGGCGATGGAAATCACTTTTTGTATATCGGCGTTTCGAAAGCAACCGGAGAAACAATTATGGTTACTCATCATGGAAGCCGAGGATTTGGTGCAAACCTTTACCGAAAGGGAATGAAGGTTGCTGAAAACTTCAGAAAGGAACTTTCTCCGGACACTTTAAAAGGCAACGCATGGATTCCGTATTCAGAAGAAGAAGGGAAATCATATTGGGAAGCTCTTCAAATTGTGAGAGAGTGGACCAAGCTGAACCATACTGTCCTTCATCGAGCTACTACAGAATCCCTGAATACGGAACCAACACTCCGTTTTTGGAATGAACATAACTTTGTATTCAAAGATGAAGACCTTTTTTATCACGCAAAAGGAGCTACTCCACTTTCGGATAAATTCGTTCCAGATTCTCATGAAGGTTTAAGACTCGTTCCGTTAAACATGAGTGAACCTGTACTAATAGTGAAAGGAGATGTTTCTGATAACAACCTTGGATTTGCTCCACATGGCGCAGGCAGAAATGTCAGCCGAACTCAGCATATTAAAAGCAAAGTTGGGAAGGGAATGCAGGAAATATTTCTGGAAGAAACAAAAGGATTAGATGTACGATTCTTTTCCGGACATATCGATATTTCTGAACTCCCAAGCGCTTATAAAAATGCAGAAGCCGTTCAACGACAAATGAAGACGTTTGGACTTGGCGAAGTTGTGGACGAGATCATGCCATTTGGTTGCATCATGGCGGGCGACTGGCAGGTAGATGCTCCCTGGAAAAAAAGGCGTCGCAAAAAAAGAAGAAGATAAAATTAGCCCCGATAGTTGGTATGACTGTTGGGGTTTTTTGTTGTGAAAAATTAGAAATTGAAAACGATTTTCTTTTACTCTACATTTTCTACCCAAATCACACACATAATACATTCATGAAAAAACTTCTTTCGCTTCTTACTCTTTCTCTGATCACCTTATCTCTTACCGCGCAATCATCTGATCTCAAAGAGATGATTAACAAACGCGCCGATGAACTCGAAGAACAAGTGATCGAATGGCGTAGATATTTTCATGAAAATCCTGAATTGTCCAATCGCGAATTCAACACTGCTGAGAAGATTGCAGAGCATTTGGAGAGCCTCGGGATGGAAGTACAAACCGAAATTGCACATACAGGAGTCGTTGGTATCTTAAAAGGAGGAAAACCGGGACCCGTAGTTGGGTTAAGAGCTGATATTGACGCGCTTCCTGTTATAGAACGCACTGATGTTCCTTTTAAATCAACGGTAATGGGAGAATATCAGGGAAATGAAGTTGGAGTAATGCACGCTTGTGGACATGATACTCACATTGCCATCCTTATGGGAGTTGCACAGATCTTAACTGAGATGAAAGACGATCTGAAAGGAACAGTGAAGTTTATTTTCCAGCCGGCTGAAGAAGGAGCTCCAAAAGGAGAAGAAGGCGGCGCAGAATTAATGGTTAAAGAAGGTGTTCTAAAAAACCCCGATGTGGAAGCTATTTTCGGACTGCATATTTCTGATGATACTCCGGTTGGAGAACTTGAATACCGACCAAAAGGAATTATGGCCAGTGTGAATAGCTTCGACATAAAAGTAACCGGAAAACAAGCTCACGGTTCTGCTCCCTGGGGAGGAATCGATCCGATTGTAACTTCAGCACAGATCATCAATAATATTCAGACCATTGTAAGCCGAAGTATGCCATTGACCCGACAAGCCGCAGTAGTTACGGTTGGCGTAATAAATGGTGGAGTTCGTAATAACATCATCCCTGAAGAAGTAACCATGCAGGGAACTATCAGAGCTTTGGACGAAGAAATGAGACAATTGATTTTTAAAAGATTGAAAACGGTTGTTCAAAATACGGCAGAAAGTAACGGTGCAACTGCAGAACTGACTATCAATAAAGGTTATCCGATCACATATAATGATCCTGAACTTACGGCTCAAATGTTGCCAACATTAGTAGAAACAGCCGGTAAAGAAAATGTGAAGTTGATCAATGCCATAACAGGAGCCGAAGACTTTTCTTTCTTCCAGAATGAAATACCGGGTTTATATTTCTTTGTTGGTGGAAAAGCACCAGGACGTGAAGCATCCGGTCACCACACTCCTGATTTCTACATTGATGAAAGTGGTTTGAAACTGGGTGTAAGAACGATGAGTAATTTAGTAATTGATTATATGGATCAGGCAAAGGGGAATTAAACTGCCTGATTAGGCGGTGATTCACTAAAATTTAATCCTTAGCGTATCTCATGAACATGAGTTTCGGCACTATGATAAAGGGATATTGTATATTTATTTTTTTCTGCACCTTCCAGATTAATGCATTTGCACAATTAGGAAATGAGCAATCGAACGATGTGAATGGATTTGTTAACGGTTGGAACTTCGCTCAAATAGTCACAGAAAAATTAGTAAATATTGCAAATAATGTTGAATTAAAGTCTTTTACGCTATCTACCCAAAATGCTAAAGACGATATATATAATTTACTTACCAATCAGTTGGTTGAAAGAGCCAATGTGTTTACCATTACAAATAGTTTTGAAATTGCTGCCATTGAAAAGTTTAATGGTTCAGGAAGAAATATAAATTTACAAATTCAGGTGAGAGAGATTCTTGAAGGTGTAAGTCGGTCTATTTGTTACGGTAGCGGTGAACACTTAATTACGACAAATATAAAATTCCGAATTTCTACAGATTTTCAAAATAGAAGGGTTTATGTAAAACCTTCTTTTGACCTATCAAATTTCTCTGCTGATGCCTGCTTCGCTCCCGGCGAGAAATATACTTCTACAGTTTCCAAATTTAAGAACGACTATAAAAGATACATACAAGAAATAGAAACTTACTACACTAGACAATTCGAAACTGTAATTACCTATAACAGTGATACTTACAATCATAATGACAGTAATTTTGAAAAAACTTTCTGGAAAGCTCTTTCTTTTGAGAATTCGGGATATAGCAAAGGTGACCTAGATCGTGATATTTACAACTTTCAAAAATCACAAGCAGAGGAAGAAAGATTAGCTAAAATCAATAAACAGGAAGAAGAAAGAGAGCGTATTAAATTAGAGAATGAAAGGAATAGAAAAGCACAAGAAAAGCGAGAAAATGAGTTAAAGCTTGGGAACCTCAAGGCTAAATTGCTTACCGCAAACAATTCAAATAATCCAAGCACTATGCTTGAAGCACTGACAGCCTATAGAAATCAAAAAATATTAATGGGGCTCAGCACTCAAGATGAAGATGCAAGAATGGATGTGTTGGAGAAACAGGTAAAGGCAGATTATAAAAAACTCTTATCAGAAGGAAAATCCGCCATTGAAAAGAAAAAATATGAGTCTGCTTTAAGCATTCTGAAAAAAGCAAAAGACCTAAAAGAAAGTAATCCGGAAATTTATTTCGGTTCTGATTACGAAATTGAAAACCCCATCCGAAAAGCGGAAGAAGAATTAACCGCTGACCAAAATGCAGTTCAAGCATCTACTGAACTCGTTGTTGATGACAACCAAAATTTAGCTTATGAAAGGCAAATCCTTGAAAGAGCCATATCGATAGAACCTGAAAATGAATCATTCAAGCAAAAATTGGAGCAGGTCCATCTTCGTTTCAAAGTAGTTTCGTTACTCAATGAGGGTGATGAGTTATTAGAAGAAGATAAAATTTCAGAAGCGATCGAGGTATATAAATCTGCTTTGGTAATAATGCCTAACCTCGATTTAACAACTAATAAACTTCAGAGCGCTCAGGAAGCCCTTTCAGCTAAATCTCGTAGCAAGCATCAGTTGCTGGAAGAGATCCAAACTGAATTAAAAAATACCGATGGATTTGATGATGTAGCCAAAGAAAAAGATCGGCAAAAAGTGCTGGATTATATTAAAGATTTCCCTGATGAGGTGGAATTATTGGTTGCTGCCACGGATCTATTCATTCAGGAAAAGTTAGGACTAGAAGATGCTTTTAATATGACTCAAGCTGTGTTAAAAGTTGATCCTGAGAATATAGCCGCTCTAAATAATTTAGGAGAGATCTTTTATTTGAATAATCAGACCGAAGAATCTATGTCTGCTTTTCAGCAAGCCTGGAATTTGGGAGATAAAGAAAACCCCAATACAATTAAAAGGTTAGCTCAGGGAAACTATACACTCTATTTAAGAACAAAAGAAATTGGTTTTGCTCAAAATGCCTTGAAAGCTGCATTATATGCTCATGAATTGAGTTTAGACGATCCTGTTTTTTCCAGAGTGACTACCAATTTATGTAACACCAACGAAAACCTGTCTTGTAATGAATAAGTACCTGCTACTAGTATTAGTATTAATTTTTTCAACTGATCTGACGGCCCAGATTAAATTTGGCTATGTAGATTATGATGCCGTTTTGGAAAGTAATTCCGAAGTGGCGCAACTTAATGAACGTCTTGAGAAATATGCTGAAGCACTCAGAAGTGAAGCTGACAGCCTTGATTATTTGTACAGATCCGTCGTGCAAGAAATGCAGGGAATGGATGTGCAGAAAATGGACCCAAACGGGCCTGAAAGAGCCGAATATGAGAACCTTCGGATACGGTTTATGATGGTTCAGGAAAGCTTAGAAGCTACATCGAAAGGACTTGAGCAACGTTACCAGCAGCGCAGATCGCAATTGCTGGATCCCTTTTTCAAAAAATATCAACGAGCGATGGATGAGATTGCACTTGAGAATGGAGTACAAGTAATTCTGGATCCGACCTCAGCACCTGAAAAAATCAAGAAAGCATTGGAATCAGAATCGGTAATTGATCTTACCGATCAACTAACACAAAGACTTTTAGAATATTAATATTATGAAAAAGATCATAGCTCTATCATTTTTCTTCCTTTCAAGTTTATCGACTAGTGAGTTAAAGGCGCAAGATTTTGAATTCAGGCTAGTAAATAATCAATATCTGTTTTCGCAAATAATGTCTAAGGTTGGTCCGTCTATAGAAAGGGAGATGTCTCAGTACATAGACTCTTTAGATTATGCAAATAGCGATGAGAAAAGGGAAAAAGAATATGAAATTAATAAGAGTAAAGAGGCTTTACAAAATTTGAAAGGAACTGCTAGAGGCTTTGCACAGGTGAATGTAGATGGACTTATAAAGAAGTATAATGCCTTTATCAACAACTTGGAGCTAGAAAAACAAAAGCGGTACGAGCAACTGATGGCTCCTTATATAAAAAGCCTCAATGAAGCTATCCAATCAGTCGCTGATCAGAATAATATCGATCATGTAATACCTACACATGATGAAAATGGAAAACAGATTGTTCTGTATTTCTCTCCCCAGGAAGTGGAAAAATACGATATGACATTACAGGTATTAGAATACTTGAACAGTAATTAATTCTGGATAACTATTATCAATATGCCTGAATCTAACGAAAGCCTAGACTATGAACATTCTAGTGGAGGCAAATCTAAAAAAGAAGGTTGTGGAAGTGGTTGTTTAGGTGCCTTCGTAATTCTTATTGCAGCCGTGATCTTTGCTTACTGTTCACTTGATGACAGCGACTATTATATGATGCCCGGTGAAGCCAATATGTCTACCGATGCCATTGAGCAAACGTTCCAAGAGATCGACAGAATTCTTCCCGATTCTTTAGTCATTGATGATCCACTAAATTCATACAATCATTACAGCCAAGCTGAATCTTTTGGGAATATGTTTTACGGATTAAATCCAGTAATCATGACTGCCCTAAAAGCCGATACTTCTAAGAAATACAGGTTCCAATATATCGCTCGTGTTGATCATGTAGATGCTAATGAATTTGTGATTCGAGACTTTTTAGTGGATAGTATCTGGAGATATAAGCCAATAGATCTCGATTCTGAAGATTCTTTTTGGGACAATTAGT
Source organism: Balneola sp. (assembly GCA_965215865.1). Lineage (GTDB taxonomy): Bacteria > Bacteroidota > Rhodothermia > Balneolales > Balneolaceae > Balneola. The sequence continues at coordinate 298,584 of OZ244125.1, read as the reverse complement.
TCATAAAGTCCATTCATTCAGGGTTCATTTATTCTACAGTTACTATAAAATAAAATTTCGAGCCTTCTAAGTTTTCTAACCAATAGGCTCTTTCAGTGCTATCCTGGTTAACAGCTCCTGCTCCAAGTCGATTCACGAAATGCACTTTGGTCGTTCCTGAGCTCTTTGCGACAATAAATGCTTTGTGTCCTTTTCTTGTCTCATCATATTCAATTGACACAATATTGGTGTCTTCAGAGAAGAGCCCGGGAGCATAACCACCCCAGACCATTCCTCTTTTATAATTTAGGATCTCTTTCTTCTCACCTAGTTCGATCTCAATAACTTGTGAAGACATATCTGTAGATTTACAGTCTTCAATTAAACACTTAGTTCCTCCGCAACCAGCTAGCAAAGTAATAGACGAAATAAACAAACAAGCCAAAAGACTTCGAATAATCATAAGGAAAATATTACATTACGGGTATAAGTTCATTTAATATATCAATTATGAAAAAGTATTTTCTGCTAAGTATTTTTTGGTTTGTCAGTATATCCGGATTCGCTCAGGATTTCGAGAAAGAGATTCAACAAGCTGACTCCATCGTAACTGAATTTTTCGGTAAACACTTGTTGCCGGGAATGAGTATCTCTGTGTATAAAGATGACCGAATGATCTGGTCAAAAGGGTATGGTTTTGCTGATCTCGATAACGAAATTGAGGTTGATCCATCTAAAACATTATTTCGTATTGGCAGCGTCTCAAAAACCCTTACAGCTGCCGGATTAGGGTTAATGATTCAGGACGGCATTCTTAGTGCTGAGGATCAGATCCAAAAATGGGTTCCGGATTTTCCTGAGAAGGAATATCAAATCACGATCAAGCAAGTATCAGGACATATAGCCGGTATCCGCCACTATCGCGGAAACGAATTTATGAGCACCAAAAAATATGAGACGGTCAAAGAAGGCTTGGTTTTTTTTAAGGATGATTCACTTCTATTTGAACCGGGAACCAAATATCAGTATTCAAGCTATGGTTGGAATTTGATAAGTGCTGTGATAGAAGGAGCTTCAGAGGAGGCTTTTCTTCCATACATGAAAACGCATGTGTTTGAGCCTTTAGGGATGAATAACATGGTACCCGACTGGGCAGATAAAGAGATTGAAAATAGGACTAAATTTTATATCTGGAGAAACGGAACAAATGTTGAAGCCCCTTATGTAGATAACAGCTACAAATGGGCAGGTGGTGGATTTATCGGAACCACAGAAGATCTGATCAAATTTGGAGAAGCACATTTCGATTATGAATTTCTGAATGATAAGACACAAGAACTTCTTATTACTCCTCAAATGACTTCAGATGGTAAGTCTACTAATTATGGAATGGGATATAGTACCTTGCGACATGCGGGCAATGATTGGGTTGGACATTCCGGCGGATCTGTTGGCGGAAGCACCATGTTTTTGATGAATAAAGAACACAGGATAGTTATTGCTTATACGATCAATCGCTCCGGTGCTTCATTTGATGACCTTCATTTTAAGATCGGAGAACTTTTTATTACAAAATGATATCTCCCGATAACTGGATTGATTATGAACTCATCGATCATGGGCTTGGTCGAAAACTGGAACGATTTGGTGAAATAGTTCTTGATCGCCCGGAGCCATCTGCAAATTGGAAAAAATCAAAACCTGCAAACGAGTGGAATAGGGCTGAAGCGGTTTTTACTGAGAATAAAAATCAGAAGGGTAGTTGGAATAAAGATCTCAACGATTGGAATATTTCTTATCCATTTGGAGATTCTGAGATCATATTTAAACTTAGCCAAGGCTCTTTTAAGCATCCCGGAATCTTTCCGGAACAAGCCGAAAACTGGAGATTCATACGCAATAAATGTATCGAACTGATTGGGAAAGGGATCACTCCAAAATTTCTAAACCTGTTTGCATACACAGGCGGAGCAAGCTTAGCCGCTGATCTGGCCGGAGCGGAAGTAACACATATTGATTCTGTAAAAAGCGTGGTTAACTGGGCGCGGGAAAATGCAGAACTCAACAATATTGACTCTATCCGGTGGATCGTTGAAGATGCACCCACATTTGTAGAAAAAGAGATTCGAAGAGGCAATAAATACCACGGTATAATCATGGATCCGCCCATATTTGGACTCGGACCAAAAGGAGGAAGATGGAAACTGAACCGTGATCTTCCGGAATTGATTGAAAACGTAATGAAACTACTTGATGAAAAAAACAGGTTCTTCATTATGAATACGTATTCACCTCAACTTCCTCTCAATGATTTAAAAAAGATTCTTCATTCAGTGCCCGGTTTTCCAACAAACTTTGAAGCTACTACACTTGGTTTGATGAGTACACCGGGAAAAGAATTACCCCTTGGAAATTTGGTAAGGTTTTAAATTCGAATAATATGACCTGTAAAAATTGCGGAATAGAAATTAGCGGAGATTTTTGCTCTAATTGTGGGCAAAAAACGAAAGTAGATCGAATAAATGCAACGTATATACTGTCTGAGATCCCAAACACCTTTCTCCAAATTGACACCGGATTATTCTTCACGATCAAAGAGTTTTTTATACGACCGGGAAATAGTATCCGGGATTACCTGGAGGGAAAAAGAAAAAACTATATAAGACCTCTTTCGTATGTTTTGTTGCTTTCTACCTTTTATGCATTACTCGCTAATTTAGTTTCTGAATCCACTTTTTTAGGAGAAGTTGTGCTCGGTATGGCGGAAGGTGGTACTTCTACAAAATCAGACCCTGTGTTATCAACTGTTTTGCAATGGATAGCCGAAAATCATGCTTACTCTACCGTTCTGTTTCTTCCTTTCTTTTCTATTTCATCTTTGATAGCATTTAAAAAGTATCGATATAATTTTTTTGAGCACTTTGTGATCAATGCTTATATAACGGGTCAGCAAGCCATCATTTATTCCTTTTTTGTACTCGTTCAATATCTAGGAAATATCGATTTTTACTATTATCCCATAATTTCGCTAAGCCTCTCAATTGGCTTTGCTTTTTGGACATTCATTCAACTCTTTAGTCCGGCCGGAAAGGTCAGTTCTTTCTTAAGAACTTTAATGGCTTATATTTTATGCTATATGATAATTCTGGCTTTTTTTGTGATTGGCTTTATAGTACATCTGGTCTAGCTTTCCGGATTACCAACCTTACCTATAAATAATATTGCACCGGATTCCTTTTCTCTTAATATCATTACATATGATCTGTTAAAATTAAAAACAGGATTACTCGGACCTACTGAAGTAGTTCCTATTCCAACACTGGTAACTGCAGCTGCTTCTGTTCCTTCTTCATCTAGTTTTAAGTAGGTTTTATGTTTTACTTCTGATATTGTTAAACCACCGTTTCGGTTAATATTGGAAAAGTCAGCCTGATTTGTGAAAGCGATTGGCATACCCATATTTTTAAGTGAGTTATTTAAACTTTTTTCATAGGTCAGCTCAAGTTTTGGTAAAAATACATCTACGGTATCTTTTTCATTCTCTCCATACCACTTTTCTAAGTTATCCAAGGATAAATGAGTATCTATAAAAGAATCAATCGGAGTGCTGCCTTCAGTCGGTTTTATGAGTGACATTGTAAAAAGACCGTTTCCGTAAGGTAAGTCTATCATTTGTGTATTTTCATCACTATAGAACTTTGCAGGAAGTTTCTGAGTCATCATATCTACTTTTTTTACTTCACCACTTTCTTGATAAAAATTTCTTTCAGTAGTTTTTTCAGGATCAAATTCGTAGACCCAATCACCTTTGAAGTACACAGCATTTATCAAATACATGATCATACCGGAGGGAATGTTCTCAATAATTTCGTTGATCTTTCCATGGGTTTTCTTTTGTACCCAGTTATTGATGATGTTTACAGATTCAGGGTCGTTGAAGTCTAACTCTGAGGATTCCGCATCAAAATATTTTGTCAAATTACTTGAGAAATCTTCTTCGATCGGAAATCCTTGTCTGCTCCATACCGAGTTTCCAATCTCCATTTGAACCTTAGGATCGAGACCTGTAAGTAATTCTTTGAGCGAACTATAGCCCTCATTTATTTCAGGAAGGGAGAGGTCGTGAAGCTCAAGCGTGCTTTGCATCTCATCAAAAGTTTGTCCATTTGCTCCGTTCAACGTCATTCCTAAAGCCATAGAAATACTTAATGGTGAAATAAACACATTTTCTTCATCACTGCCTACGGCTAATTCTTTAAACATTTTGATGCTAAAAGATCGGTCAGCTTGTACAATTGCTTTTTCGCTTTTGCTTAATTCTCTGGGCAGTTCAGTACTGCCTGAATCGGAAACAGATCCGGAACAAGCAACGAAAATTAAGATAGTAAGTAATGGTAGCTTTGAGAGTTTCATAATCATTTTGTTTTTTGATACTTAAACATAATGAAAATAAGCTACTATTATTATATAGCGTTTTTATATTATTTGCTTTAACGCCCCATCTAAATATTTCCTAAACATCTATTTTTATCCCAAAAAAACTTGTAACGATGCCATGCATCGTTACAAGTTTCGGAAAATCTTACGAGCAGTCGGGGAGGTTAGGAAAGACTCAGTCTTCCTGATCTTTTTGCTTCTTCATTTTCTGCTTTTTGACTTCTCTCAACTTTAAAGCTTTTATTTCTTCCGCACTCATGTTTTTTGTTTTCTCAGAAAGTGGGCTATCAGGTGACAGATCATTGTGTAGAGATTCTATAGATTTCTTTGTTTGGTACTGAGCATCTCCGTTTGGCTCATATTTAATTTCGAAATCATTCACATTCTCAGTTGCATCGATCAGGCTTATTTCAACATAGCGATTGCCTTCTTCGTCTGTTCTGATCTTTGCATCACCATGCATTCGCTCGCTGTTTTCATGTAAGAATCGGTTGATCCTGATTGCGATCTCATCCTCACTGATTTCCTTTTTTACTTTAAGGTCAAAAGTGTGCAGAGCTGACTCAAATACTGTTCGTTCAACAGTTTCTTCAATTGGCAGAATTTCCAGTGATTGAAAATCGAATATACTTGCTAAAGCACTTTTCTTTTCTTCAGCTATACGAAAATCTGCCTTAGGGAGCACCATCACTACTTCTGTTAGTTTATCTCCCTTAGCTTCTCCTGTTTGTTCATGTTCAATTAAAACCTGGCTGATACTTACTTGCGAAGGATCCAAGCCTGCTTCTTCAAATCTTAAATCAAAATTGGATTTAGTCTTGGATTCTATTTCAGGTGCAAAACCTTTGATCATATAGCCGATTTCTTCTTCGTGTTGCACAGGAATAGTACAGGCAATTAAGATCAGAGTTGTAAAAATTAGGGATGCTGCGATTTTATAAAGTGATTTCATTTTTCTGGGTTTTGAATTGTTGTTTTCTAACCAATCACCCAGGTTCTCAAATGAAGAATTATGCTTTGTATTTTTTAATTGACCAAAAGCTTCCGGAAGGTTCATAATCTCACCCAATGGATTTAATTTCTTTGATAACTTTAGTGGTTTCATGGTATAGATCTTTAGTTGATCGTTGAGACTTAAGAAATCTTTGTCGGGACGCAATATGTTGCGTTTTAACATCTTCTTCCTCAAGCGTTACCATGAATTCCTTTAACTTTTTTCTTGTCCGGCTTAACCGTGATTTTATAGTCGATTCACTTTTCTCATTTTGTATTTTGGTGATCTCCTCGATGGAAAAACCACCAATTTCAAACAGAAGAATTGCCGCTCGTTCTTGTTTGGTGATTTTAGATAATGCCGCGATCAAAATTTGATTATCTTCAAAGAAATCATCCTCAAAGACCTTAAACGCTGCTTTACCGTCCTCAGAATCCAGCGACACAAACCTGCTCCAAAACGGCTTGCGAACCGAGTTATAAAAACTCCTTGTTATGATCTGAAAGAACCAACTTTTAAAGCTCGTTTTATCTCTCAGAGAATCAAAATTTTCGTAAGCTTTCAGCAATGCCTGTTGCATCACATCTTCAGCTTCTGATTTTGATGCTCCCGAACATAAAGCTCTGCAATAATTAACCGCATCATTATAATGGGGTTTCAGTAAGTCAGTAAATTCAGATTCAGACACAGATCGTTTTTAGGAATTCATGTTTGCGCGCATTCATCCATAAGACACTTCAACTCAATAAAAAGTCGCAAAGTATTTTATAATGATCCAATGTAAGCACTTTCATAAGATTCTCTCTCTGAGGTTCATTATTATATGTTCGACCTTTAATTGATATTCAAATATGAAAGCAGGCTACTCTCTATTCCTAATTCTCCTATTCCTGATCCCTAATTCTAAAGCACAGGAAGTAAAAGTCATCGATCCTCCGTTCTGGTGGGCAAATATGCCGGTTACTGAGCTGCAAATTCAATTGTATGGTGAAAATATTGGCTCATACAGAGCAACCGTTAACTATGCCGGAGTTGAGATCAAACGTCAGATAGCTGTTGACTCTCCAAACTATCTGTTTATTTATTTAGACATTTCCGAAAAGGCAGAAGCAGGAAAAATGGATCTTATTCTTAAAAATGGAGATGAATCCATTACAATTCCTTATGAACTATTGGAAAGAGAACCTGCTGAAGGACGGTATCAGGGATTTGATTCAAGAGATGTGATCTATTTAATGATGCCCGATCGTTTTGCAAATGGAAATCCTGACAATGATACCATTGAGGGAATGCTGGAATCTGCGGATCGCTCCAATCCTCAACGCCGGCAAGGAGGAGATATCCAAGGCGTGGTCGATAATCTTGATTATATCAAAGATCTGGGAGTTTCAGCAGTTTGGTTTACTCCGCTTTTCGAAAATGACATGACCACCAAATATGGTGCATATCATGGATACGCCGCTACTGATCTGTATAAAGTTGACCGGAGATTTGGAAGCAATGAAGAATATAAAGACATGATAGAAACTGTTCATGAGAAGGGAATGAAAGTTATCATGGATATGATCCACAATCATATTGGCGATCAACACTGGTGGATGAAAGATTTGCCAACCAAAGATTGGGTTCATGATTTTGAAAAGCTAGGGCAAACAAATTTCAGAGGTTCCGTCGCTTCCGATCCATACGCATCTGAATTTGATTCACGGAAATTAGTTGATGGCTGGTTTGTTCCTGAAATGCCTGATCTGAATCAGGATAATGAACTGTTAACAGATTATTTGATCCAAAATACACTTTGGTGGATCGAGTATACCGGCGTTGATGGCATCAGAATGGACACTTATGTTTATCCGGATAAAGATTATATGGCTCGCTGGTCAAAGGAAGTGCTGGAAGCTTATCCCGGATTTAATATCGTAGGAGAGGCTTGGGTAAATACAGTTGCAGGTGAAGCTTATTGGCAGGAAGATAAAGACGGAGTTGATGATGGATACGATTCTGAATTACCAAGTCTAACTGATTTCCAATTCGCCTTTGCTGTTCGTAAAGCATTCAATGAAGACTTTGGCTGGACAGAAGGTCTTAGCCAATTGTATTATGTGCTTTCTCAGGATTTTTTGTATTCAGATCCTATGAAGAATGTGACCTTTCTCGATAATCATGATATGAGTCGATTTTTTGAGCACATCGGAAAAAGAGAAGCCGAATTTAAAATGGCTCTTGCCTGGCTGATGACAACACGCGGAACTCCGCAGATCTATTACGGAACCGAGCTCATGATGGGTCATGAAAATAGAGGGGGAGATGATGAAGTTTGGAGACAAACTATGCCGGGTGGTTTTCCAAATGATTCTCGTTCTGTTTTCACAAAAGAAGGCAGAACTCAAAAAGAAAATGAAATTCATGAGTACACTAAGAAATTAATTCACTGGAGAAATTCTTCACCGGCTATCCACGAAGGTAAACTTGTACATTTTATTCCTCAGGATAATGTATATGTCTATTTCAGAGTTCATAAAGATCAAACTGTTATGGTTGTAATGAATAACAGTGAGGAAAACAGAATGTTGGATCGGGCAAGATTTGCAGAAATTCTGGACCAATTTAAATCCGGAGAAAATGTACTAACCAGCAGAACTATTGATCTTTCAGATGACTTTTCGGTTGATGCTAAATCAACTGTTATTTTGGAAATTAAGTAGTTTCTCTATGCCTTTTCGGAACTTTTGAGCAGTTTTCAGTTACAAACATCAAAAGTTTACTATGGAAAAAGAGAATTACATCTGTCCCGGATGTGGTAGGATCAGAGAAGCACCTTCCACTCAGGATATTGCGCGTTGCAGCCTTTGTGGAACAACGGTAGAAAAAATTGAAGGCATTTGGGGAGAGAACCGACCTGAATCTGAAAACACTTCTTTTGACCCGGTTCATTTTCTAACAGGAATCGTTTTTATTCTCCTCGGTTTCTTTCTGATCGTGCCTATTACAGACACCTCGTGGGGAAAGCCCATATTGAACCAATCATTTGTGTTTTGGGGAGTTATCTCTCTTTTTGTGATCAGTACCATCACGCTGATAATTGGGTTTATGATCAAACGAAAACATGCATACCTGATTTTGCGGTATTCTTTTCTTTTCGTATTTGCAGCCCTTATAAGATTGAGCTTTGTAGAAAACTCTCTTCCGTTTATGCAATCTGAGATCTACAACTCTCCCTCTGCTAAAACTGAAGTCTCATCCGATTCTTTATTGAATGATCAGCCTTTATATACCAGTCGCGAACTTGAAGACCTTACCCGGTTATTTTTTGATCTGATGACAGACAAAGATCTTGCAGATGATATTGAAAGCAGCTCCAATCTCAATGTTAAGAAAACTCTTGATACCTCAGAAAACAATTATAATTATGAGATAATCCCTTCCGAAACAAATGACCGTTTTCCGAATGGGTTCAGAATTTCCATCCGGGATATTGTAGAGAACGATCTTCAGAATCAATACTATAGAGAAAGGGCCGGTGGTTTAGGGTTAAAAATATCAAACAAGAATGATGCTATTTCCATAAAGGATGAAATTATACAACGGTTTGAAAATAATTACGATTTATTTGAATCCACGCCTCAGCCTGATAACAACCATTGGATTTCTATAAAAGGGAAAAACTATTACTGGGTTCGTTTTTTGACTTTAGATCAGGATTTTATGATCCTGGAGATCGTTCGATATATGGACGATGCGAATGCTCGTCAACATAAAAATGTGATGGAACAAGTGAATAAAGCAGTAGCAGCAAAGAGCTTCACACCAAAGCCTCTATCTCCTCAGGAAGCGCTAGCTTGTAAGAAAAGTGCAGCAGAACTAGATGCCAAAAAAGAGCGGTTGAATGATCTCGAGCTCAGGCTTACTTATCTTGATTTTGGAGATCCCAAATCTGAAGAACACCTTCAGAAAGAACGATTATTTACTAAGCTGTCACAAGATTATGCGCTGGACTTAAAACTATATAAATCCGGTTGTAAAGACAGTGTCTCATTAGACTTTCCAACTTTTGAACAGATTTGCAATTCTGATGATCTGATGAATAAAACAGGATCCGAACCCTCCTCAAAGCAGGGAAACAGATTTTGCAAAGAATTTCCGGATTACGCTCTCAGGATTCAAAGCTAAGTATTTGATTTAACTTTTTCGTACTCTTGTAAGAACACTTATTCTTTTAATAAAATCACTTTTGGTCATGAAAAAACTTCTTTCGCTATCACTCATACTGACTTTTGTAGCCGGTATAGCTAATGCACAGGTTACTCTTAATTACAGTATCAGTTCCGGCACTACCTACTCAACAAAAGTGGTTCTTGAACAGGATATCGCTCAAACCATTATGGGACAATCCCAAAATGTTGACAGCGACCAAGGCTACGGAATCGAGCTTACTTTTACTGACTTTGAAGATGGCAAGTACATTGTCACGATGGTTTATAATAGTATTATGATAAATCAACCTATGGCAGGTTTGAGTTATGATTCCGAAACTGCCACATCAGAACCTACAGGACCAGCTAAAGCAATTGCTTCGGTTCTTGGTAAAGAGCTTCAATTCACTTTAAGTAAAACAGGAGAAGTTTCAAACGTAACAGGTTTTGAGGCTATGCTGGATTCTATGGCAGTAAATATGGGAATTACTGATGAAACTCAGGCATCGCTTTTTAAGTCTCAAATGTCTTCTCAATATAATACACAGTCTATGAAGGACCAGCTTAAACGAACGTTGATCATTTTTCCTGACAGAGAACTGAATGAAGGGGATACATGGACGGAAGATCAATCCGTATCTATTCCTTTTGCCATGAATATTCAAACTACATATGAAGTTGCAGGTTATGATGACGAAACAGTTACCTTGAACGTTTCTTCGGATATTTTCACAGTGGGCGATGAAATGAATATGGGTGGTGCAACTATGACTCCCGACCTTACAGGCATCCAATCCGGAACCATTACAATAGATCGAAAAACAGGTTTTGTATTAAGTGCCGGTCATGAGCAACTCATTTCTGGAGTTATGAATATGACTTCTCCTCAGGAGATGGAAATACCTATGGAAATCTCAGGTAAAACAGAAGTGGAAGGGTCTATTAAATAATCAGGTTTTCTTTAATTGATAATGATCAGTAATTATCTGAAGTCCGGTTTTTGAATCTTTTTCAAGTTTACTGTTAAGGTGCTCAAAATTAAATTTTTTGAGCACTTTTTTAATGCCTTTATTATTGGTATCGATATAGCCATTAATTGTCACAAGGCCCATTTCATCAAGCCCAAACGAGATAGTTGACTGCATGATCTCTGAACCAAATCCTTTTCCCCAATACTCTGGTAAAACCCAGCAACCAATTTCAGCGGACTGTCCTTCATGGTCCCAATCATTAAAGCCGGAAGCCCCAATCCATTCCCCGGATTCTTTATCCTGAGCTTTCCACCAAATTCCTTTTTTATCATCTATCAATGAACTATACCAGATCATTTGTTCTTGAGTTTCTTCAATGCTGTTAAAGTGAACGCCATAGAACTTTGTCAAAACAGGATCAGAAAGTGCTTTGAATATAAACTTAAGATCATCAGGCTCTATTTTCTTAAATTTTAATATTTTACTATTCATTCATCCCTCACGATTCCACCAGAAAATATTCATTTATTTTGCCCAGATCAATTACCCATGCTGTAGATCGTTTGAAAATCATCCAGTTGTTCCTGCTTTATCAGGTGTGTCTCCAGCTCTAGTTCCGTTTTCATTTGTTGATTTCGTTCCGGTCCCAGAGCATAGAAGATATTTAACTGTTCCAGTTCATTTTCAAAATACTTTTTAGTGAATTTATCTTTAAAGATTTTCTTTGAAATTAAGTCTTCAAAGTCATCGACCAACTCTTTGGAGTTTCCCAAAAAGAATTCATTTACTAGCTTCTTTGAAGCTCTATTTATTTCACAAATAAAACGCATCGGAGCTAATCTGCCCAGCAATTGAGAAGGCAGATAATGTGCACTATCAATCATTTGGTGTTTCAAGTACAACAACCTTAAAAGAGCTCCCAACCCTTTTCTTACTCTCGCATGACCTTTAAAACAGCCGTAAACTTTTGTGTACTCATCTAAAACTCTCATCGAAAGCCGGAATTCTCTTTTATTTCCCCGCCGTTTTGTTGATATATAATAATACGTTTCCGGTTTCTTGTTGGCATGATTAAAAGGTGGACGAAGTGAACGAATAAGCAAATTCTCCAACAGGATAGCATCCATTTCAGATTTACAGATCTCAAACCCAATTCGATCGATCTGGGCGATCATACTCTGCACTTTCTTCGATTTCGAATATCGATAAGAAGTAATTCTCTTAAATAGATTTTTTGCCTTACCTACATAAAGAACTTCGTCTTTTTTACCATACATAGTATACACTCCGGGCTCGTGAGGAGGCAACTCCTCCATAGCAGAGTTAACTCTTTCCTTTTGAGTGATTGATATAGGCTCGAAAAGATCTAAAGTCACTTAGTAATATATATGTGTACCGGAATGTTTCTTAATTTGATATCTCAAAATTTACTGAATACACCGTATTTCCCCATACTAATTTCAACACACCACCATTTCCTTCTTCTTCCACAAGGATAGTAAAGCCTTCGGTGCTGTCTTCTTTTTCAGAAACAGTCATAGGAACCCTGCCTAGATCTCGTTCCTGATTATAAGTTTGTCCATTTTGTCCGGTTTGTTTATTGATGATGAGAGTGCCACCATTTTTTTCCGGAATAGTAAACAGAGTATATTCACCTGCAGGCATTCTCACCTCACCAAAGTTCAGATCAGAAGATGTTTTAAAGTGGGTTGCTCTGTTGGCTCCGGTTCTCCACCTTTCTCCAAAAGGAACTATCCCTCCAAACAAATCTCTTCCTCTTCTTTGTGGAGACCCGTAAGAAACATTAACAACAGTGTTTCCAATTGTGAATTCTTCTTCAATAGCACCGGATAAAGACCCGAATGGATTCCCCTGTTTATCAGATGCTGCAAACCTCTTTGCAATACTGTTTATCTCAATATCGTTTTTCCGTTTTACCGTGAGCTTTCTGGTTGTTTGCGAAGCATCCAGTTCAACAATATTACCGTTCTTATCTACATTAACTCCCATTACTCCTCGTGAAGGGTGGCGAATAGTCATCGAGTCGGAATCTATTTTTGCAACTATAAAAGTAGACGCCCTGCTCCCTGTAAGTAATCTTTGATCAATACTGTCAGCGGTTGTTTCCATCGCGTTATTAAAAGCAATTTCAAAAGGCCAGTGAACCATATCTATAAACGGAAGTATTCCTTCTTCATATCCTGCTTTTATAGTTCTGTAAGAACCATCGTTTGTTAAAACAGATACTACAAGCGAGTCTCCGCTTCTTTTATAAGATCTTTCCAGTACACCCTCAGCGTCAAAACCACTTTCCAGATCAAAATCTGTAATGGTCATTTCTTCAATCCCACCACTCTGCGTCAGGCTTAATTCATATGATTTAAGAGACGTTCTTGGACTCCGGAGTACAACTTTTGCTGAAATCGAATTTTCCGATTTCTCAAATTTTTCAACAGCTAATGTATCGTTACCTAGTAAAGTAACATATCCTGCATTATTTGAGGTCTCTGTATTGTTAGTGCATGATAGTAAAACACATATTGAAGTTACAAATAACCCGGTTTTAAACTTTTTCATGATTCTGTTTTTTCACTTTGTTGTTAAGATAAAATCTTTTTTAAAGCAGCTACCTGAACTGGTTTCTTAATAAAGTCCGAAACTTTTTCGTCCCATTCAATTTTATACAGATCTTCTGTATTGGTATCCACTCTGGAGCTGATTACAAAGATCTCGACTTCTTTTTCGGCCTTCGATCTGATTGTATCAAATTCTTTTAAAAAATCCCACCCGTTCATTTCAGGCATATCAATATCAAGCAAAATAAGATCCGGAAGACCTGCGCCGGATTCCATCATCTCCTGTATACCATCAAGTGCTTTTCTTCCATTTTCAAAAGTTATTACATCATTTTCAGGCAGATGACTTTTAATGATCTTTTTAACCCCAAATGTATACACTTTGTCGTCATCAATTATACAAACGCTTTTTGTCTTACTCATGTTAATCTAATTTTAAATGTTGTTCCCTTTCCGGGTGTACTTTCTACATGGATTGAGCCACCCAATGACTCAATCTGATTCTTTGTTATAAATAACCCAATTCCTTTCGAGTTTTCATTTCCATGAAATGTTTTATACATCCCAAATAACTTGTCCCCGTGTTTTTCCATATCAATACCTAGTCCATTATCCGAGACTTCCAGGAATGGATGGCCATTTTTTTCGTAAAGTTCTATGCTCACTTTAGCTTTTTTATCCGGATCTCTGTACTTAATTGCATTCGAGATCAAGTTCAAAGTAATACTCTCAAGATAGGCCGGATTATATTCTATGGTTAACTCATCATCGATGTTTTCTTCAAACTGTATGTTATAAGACAGAATATCCGATATCAGAATCTCTTTTACCTTTTTGATCATTTCAGCAGGTTTTAATTCTTTCAGATCTTTTTCTGTTTTATACTGCTGGTCAATAATTTCATTTAGATCTTCTATAGAAACATTCAGTCTTTCTGAAGCCGTTTTCAGATAACCCATCAATTCTTCTTTCTCTTCTTCCGACTCCTCAATATCAAACAAGGACAAAAGCATCGAAATATTTCCTGCATGATTTCTAAGATTATGAGAAACGATGTGAGCAAAATTCAGCAACCTTTTGTTTTGCTCGCCAACAATATCCAGTGTTTCATTAAGCTGCATCTCTTTTTGTTTTCGCTGAGAAATATCCGTTACAACAGCCAGTACAGCCGGATCATCTGATCCCTCTTGCTGGAAAGGAACTTTTATGGTTTGATGGTACACTTCATTTCCGGAAGCATCCATAGATTTAATTTCCGGAATAAATAATGTTTCTCCGGTTTTAACGACCTTTACATCTGCAGCGTGATACCCTTTAGCCAACTGCTCCGGAACTCCAAGATCTATATCCTTTTTACCTATGATCTCTTCTTCTGAAAGCCCAAAAAATTCTCGTGTAGCTTTATTAGCCATCAGATATTTTCCGTCAAGATCCTTAACAAAAATAAGGTTCGGGACGTTATCTAAAACAGACTCAAACTGCTTTCTCAATCTGTCATTTAGTTCCGAAATGGATTTCTCTCTGGTAATATCAGACAAGAATCCCGATGATAAAACAGAACCATCTGCCTGTAACTCCGGGTTTGCTCTTCCTCTAACCCATCTAAGTCCTTTTCTTGGTAATATAATCCTGTACTCACAACTCCACTCCTGCTGAGTTTTTACAGACCATGTTATGGACTTCATTACCCTTGCAATATCTTCTTTATGAACCAATCTCAGTAATGGTTTTATACTTGACCTCAAATCCTCAGGCTCGAGCTCCAGCACCTCTCTGATACCTTCACTTACAAAGGGGAAGCTTACTTTCTCTTTTGCATCAACTCTGTGTAAGTAGAGGAAGCCGGGAGCTTGCTCAGATAGTTTTGTAAATAACTTATTTCTTTCTTTTAACCCTTCTTCGGCTTCTTTTTGCTGAGTGATATCTCTAATGTAACCGTAGCCGAGAATACTGTTGTCCTTTTCAACCTCCAGAGTTGCATTACCCCTCAGCCATCTCGTTCCTTTTTCAGGGAGTTGAACTCTGTAATCACAATTCCATTCACTTTTTGACTCAACAGCTTTCTTCAAAGAATTTGTGAACCGTTTTCTGTCTTCAGGGTGAATTCTGGATCGTATTCCATCAACATTGTCCTTTACATCTGATGGGTCCAGTTCGTAAATGTACTTAATTCCTTTACTGGCAAACGGAAAACAAGAAGTTCCGTCTTCGTTAAATTTATATTGATAGAAGAAACCCGGAACGTGTTCGGAAAGCCGCTGAAACATTTCATCACTTTCTTTCAACTTCTTTTTAGCGATCTGTTCTTCAGTTATATCTCTGGTAATTCCATAAGTACCAATTAGAACTCCTTTTCCATCATACAAAGGCATTTTACTTGTTGATGCCCACGTCACTTTAGATGCATCATCTGCATAAACTTCCTTTTCAATTTTATTAAAAACCGGCTTTTCAGTTTTAATAATTTCCTGCTCATCATTAAATGCGGGTCTGGCATGTTCATCTTCAAAAAAATCAAAATCAGTTTTACCGATTATTTCCGATGGATCATCCAATCCAAATTTCTCTGCACAGGCTTTATTAATTTTTATGAACCGACTTTCAAGGTCTTTGAAGTAAACACTTTCACGAATATTATCCATCAAACGCGTAAAAAAGAGTGCTTCTTCATTTAAAGAAAGTGTAAAATCATCCGGAGAGGAAGCTAACTCAGCATAACCAGCCATCTTACTAATGCCACCTTCGCTGTTCCTATCAATAGCTTCGCCCAGCCATTCTACAAAATATTCTGAGCCATTAATGATATGCTGTGTTTTTCTATAAAAAGGAACACTTTCGCTTACTTCAGCACTACAAAAAGCTTTAAGGATCTCTCCTTTAAAATTATCGGGGACTAGATCGGCATCTTCACCAAAAAGCTTTAAAAAAGTAAGACCTAGACTCAGTTCTTTAGATTGAATATTCCATACCCAACTAGATTTAGGTATCTCTTTTCTATGTGATTCAATCAATTTCATTTAAAGCTATTTGAGTTCCTCGAGCATTTTAAGTCTTGTAGCTTCAAATTCATCGCCTTGTTTCCATGTTTGAAGTTTACCATCATTCAAAGCTCTGAATCCAACCTCAAAAAATAAACGAGTATCTTTAACAGCACCTGCAATATCCCAATACTCATTAATTTCGTCGTTCACAGAATGATAATTAGCAGCTGAAACACTGTCTACAGTTTCTGCATACCCTTCAGGTTTATTCACAAATTCATTTCCCGGGTTCGGAAAGATCGCAGGTATCCCAACTTTTGCCATGTTGAAATGATCTGATCGATAGAAAATTCCTTGTTCAGGATTGGCATCCGGCTTAACTATTCTGCCTTGCTCTTCAGCTACTTCCACAACCTTATCTGCTAAAGTATTTCTTCCGTAACCGATAATTACCAGGTCATTAGTCTCTCCGTATACATTCATTCCATCCAGGTTAATATTTCCGGTTACTTTTCCGGGATGTACTGTTGGATTCTCCGCCCAATACTGTGAGCCCAGTAATCCAACTTCCTCAGCGCCAACAACTACGGCAAGCACACTTCTTTTTAAATCCGACTGAATGGATTTATACGCTTTCATTGATTCCAATACCGCGCTAACTCCGGCAGCATTATCTTCTGCACCGTTATTTACCGAATCACCATCAATAGGTTTTGTTATTCCTAAATGATCATAATGTGCTGTTAAAACCAAATATTCATCTTTTAACTCAGGATCATTTCCTTCGATTTTTGCAATTACATTTCTGGAATTAATATCTCTGTATTCAGCCTCTATGCTTACTGAAAGTCCTGTATTTTTTAATTCAACAGGTTCAAAATCAGGAGAATCCGCCGCTTCCAGCATCTCATCTATATCAAGTCCCGCTTGGTTGAACAGGGTTTTGCCGGCTTCGTAAGTTACCCAGCCATTCATTTCTGTATTTCCTTTATCTGCATTTTCATCGCTCTTCACATAAAAGCGCTCTCTGCTCCAACCATTTGAAACCACTCCCCAACCATAACCCGCTGTTGGTGTAGTATGGATTATGATCGCTCCCAAAGCACCCATTTCTTTAGCTTTCTCGTACTTATAAGTATATCGACCATAATACAATCTCGTCTTCCCGCCAAAAAGATCTTCGTCATATTCAGGATCATTATTCTTTATGATGATGATCTTCCCTTTTACATCCACTCCTTTGAAGTCATCCCAATTTTCTTCAGGCGCCTGAATACCGTACCCAACATAGACCAGTTCAGCATCGTTGATATCAACACTTTCACTTTGATTTGAAGGCCATGCCACAAAATCTTCAAAAAAAGTAAATGTGTTAATTGCACTCCTTCTTGAAGGTCTCCTAACTTCCATGGAATGGTTCATTGTTTTTTGTCCTAACAAAGGAAAGCGCTGAACATAACTTCCATCATCAACACCTGAGGATGCTCCCATGGCTTTGAATTGCTCTACCAAATAATTTACGGTTTTCTCTTCCCCTTCCGTACCGGTACTTCTTCCCAAAAACTCATCCGATGAAAGCGTCTCGATATGATTCATCATACCGTCTTTAGTTATTAATTGAGTGGCATTATCCACTTTCGAATTAGAACAGGAAATTCCGGTTGCTGCTAGTAAAATTAATACAAAAAGCTTTTTCATTGTTAGAGATCGTTGGTTATTCTTTTATCCAACGAGTATAAATACTTTTCGGCACTTTTTTGAATCTGATTAGATACTTTATAGTCTAATTTCGTTAAAACTTTTATTTCATGACATCATTTAGTGGCAAAACAGTTTTAATTACCGGCGCAGCCAGTGGCATCGGTTTTATCATGGGGCGAATAGCTCTGGAAAGAGGTGCAAAACATCTTGTAATGTGGGACATCAATTCGGAGTCGCTTTCTGCCTCGGCTGACGAGCTAAGTTCAAAAGGATATTCTGTCTCTACAAACCTGGTAGATGTGAGAAATAAAGAGCAAGTATCTAAAGTATCCGAAGAGGTTATTAAAGAACAAGGCACTATTGATATACTTTTCAATAATGCAGGAATTGTCGTGGGTAAATCTTTCGCAGACCACTCCTATGAAGACATCGAAAATACCTTAGCAGTGAATTCTTTGGGATTGATGTACGTTGCCAGAGCCTTCTTGCCTGCAATGATCGAAAAGGGATTTGGTCGCATTATAAATATAGCTTCCGCTGCAGGACTGACCCCCAATCCCGGAATGACGGTTTATGCTGCCAGCAAATGGGCTGCAGTTGGCTGGTCAGATTCGCTCAGAATAGAGCTGGAACAGAATCACGAAAACATAAAAGTTCTGACAGTGATGCCAAGCTACATCAAAACAGGAATGTTTGATGGGGTGAAAGCTCCGCTGTTAATCCCTTTGCTTGATCCTGAAAAGATTTCCGCAAAAATTATGAATTCCGTTGAGAAGGAAAAGATCCTCCTCAGAGAGCCCTTTATGATAAAACTCAGTCCTTTTGTGAGAGGAATTTTACCGGCAAAAATTTATGATTTTGTAGCCGGAAAGATCCTGAAAGTTTACAGTTCAATGAATACATTCACAGGAAGAAAAGGAGCAAAGGATGACTGATCTGCAAATACATCTGGATAGACAAAAAGAATTCTTCCAAACAGGAGCCACGAAAGACATCTCCTTTAGAATTGAACAGCTTAAGAAGTTGAAAGAAATTTTGGTTGAAAATGAGCAACTGTTGATCGATGAAGTTCATAAAGATTTTCAAAAATCCGCTTTTGAAACCTACGTTACTGAGATCGGATTAGTAATTACTGATATCAATTTTGCACTGAAAAATATTGAAAATTGGACCAGACAGAGATCTGTATCAACACCACTTGTGAACTTTCCTTCCAAGAATTTCATAATTACCGAACCTTACGGATCAGCTCTTATCATTGCTCCCTGGAATTATCCCGTTTTGCTTTCGATGCAGCCCTTGGTGGGTGCTATTACAGCCGGAAATACCGCGATCTTAAAACCATCTGAACTTACCCCACATACTTCATCTGTTTTAGAAAGGTTGATCTCTGAATCTTTTGATCCTGAATTTTTAAAAGTCATTCTCGGTGGTGTGGAAGAATCTTCTACACTGGTAAAAATGGATTTCGATTACATCTTTTTTACAGGAAGTACACGTGTTGGCAAAATAATTATGCGTGATGCCGCCGAAAGGTTAACGCCTCTTACTTTAGAATTAGGAGGGAAAAGTCCTTGTATAGTTGATAAAACTGCTAATTTGGAGATTTCTGCAAAAAGGATCGCCTGGGGTAAATTCGTAAACGCCGGACAAACCTGTGTTGCTCCTGATTATCTGTTGGTGGAAAAATCAGTAAAAAAGGAATTTTTAGCACACCTTAAGACTGCCATAAATCAACTGTATGGCGAGGAACCGAAAGAGAGCCCTGATTATCCAAGAATTATCAATGAAGCACATTTTGATCGATTGGCTTCTCTTTTGAGCGACGGCGAAACTGTAATCGGTGGAGAATCCGATAAAGAAACGAAATACATCGCTCCGACCATACTCAATAATATCTCTCTTGAAGACAAAATTATGCAGGATGAGATCTTCGGACCAATTCTCCCGGTTTTGGATTATACATCAGTTGAGGATTGCATATCCATAATCAATGCTCGTCCCCGACCGCTCGCATTATACATATTTACTTCCAATCAGAAGCTCGAAGACCGTATTTTAAGCACTGTTTCGTTTGGAGGGGGTGCAGTAAACGACACCATTGCTCAACTTGGAAATCATCATTTGAGTTTTGGCGGAGTAGGCGCCAGTGGGTTTGGGTCATACCACGGAAAATCCAGCTTTGATTCCTTTTCGCATCAGAAAAGTGTAATGAAAAAACCGTTCTGGCCTGATGTCCCAATCCGTTATGCGCCGTATGATGATCTTAAATTGGGTTTGGTAAAGAAGGTGCTTAAATAGTAAAGTGGTTTCTAAATATTTAAAGTCATTCCTGCGCAGGCAGGAATCTAAATTTTAATGAAGTTTGTTAACTTGAATTACAATCCGAATCTCGGACATACACCGGGAGATGAACTTTCTTTAATTTATACCAATCAGTTATTTAACTATGAACAACACATTCAAAGCATATCAGGTAAAAGAGAATAATGATGGATCTTTTTCATCAGAAATAAAACAAGTTCCTTTTTCCGTTTTGCCGGATAACGAAGTTTTG
This sequence comes from Balneola sp., assembly GCA_965215865.1. Lineage (GTDB taxonomy): Bacteria > Bacteroidota > Rhodothermia > Balneolales > Balneolaceae > Balneola. The sequence continues at coordinate 278,195 of OZ244125.1, read as the reverse complement.
ATAAAAGTGCATTATTCATCACTGAATTATAAAGATGGATTGTCTGCATCCGGAAATAAAGGGGTAACAAAATCGTATCCATTTATTCCGGGAATTGATGCGGCAGGTGAGGTAGTGGAAGATAAAACCGGATCGTTCAAAGAAGGAGATAAAGTGATCGTCACCGGTTACGATCTTGGGATGAATACTTCAGGTGGATTTGGTGAATACATCAAAGTGCCGGCTGGCTGGATTGTTCCTCTTCCTGAAAATCTATCGCTACTTCAATCGATGATCATTGGAACAGCCGGATATACAGCAGCTTACGGAGTTACCCGATTAAAACGGGAACTAATTGAACCCGAATCAGGATCGGTTGTAGTTACAGGAGCAACCGGAGGAGTTGGGAGCTTGGCTGTATTCCTTCTTGCAAAGCTTGGATACCCTGTGATCGCAGCGACCGGAAAAATGGATCAAAAACCACTTTTAGAGTTATTGGGAGCTCAGCAAGTAATTCACAGAGACGACCTTTATCCTGAGAAAAAAGCGCTGCTTAATTCAGGAATTTACTCTGCCGCTATTGATACCGTGGGTGGTAAAATGCTGGAAGCGCTGATTCCGCAAATGGAACAGGATGGCGCCATAGCATGCTGTGGAAATATTTTAGGTCATGAACTCAATACCAATATTTATCCCTTCATCCTTCGTGGAGTAAGTCTTCTGGGAATAGATTCCGGAATTACTAAAATGCCCTTTCGCTTAAAAATCTGGGAAATGCTTAATGAGTCCGCCGGTGATTTTCCTGAAGAAGCTTATAATGTAGTCTCTCTGGATGAACTGGACGATGAAATTGAAAAAATACTCGCAGGAAAGCAGGTTGGAAGAACTGTTTTGAGGCACGAAGTGTGATTCGACCGGCTCCTATACACTCTCTAACAGTTTGTAAATTTTTAACTTATTCACTTTTACGAGTGTTAGATTGAACTAATTTCCACAAATTAATGCTTTTTATGTAGTATTTTTATCAAATGATACAAAACGCTACCACCTTTAAGGAGTAGAAAAGTATGATGTCAAAAAATATTTTATTTATCGTAGAGAACTCTGGATCTAAATGGATTCTTGTTATGCTCATATTTGCTTGCCTGAGCATCAGTTGTACTAAAACTCCTGAGGTACCGAAACAAGAGATATCCACTTTGGCTACCATTACCGAACCTGTTAAAAGAGATTATGCAGAAATTAAAAACACAGGTATCCTTCGGGTAATTACTAGCTACAGCTCCAGCACCTATTTCCTGCATCGTGGTATACAGGCTGGTTTTGAATATGAGTTGATCAAAAACTTTGCTAAAGAACATGAACTGGCTCTGGAAGTGATCATTATAGGTGAAAACGAAAATCCTTATGATCTTCTGAATTCCGGAGAAGGAGACTTGATTGCCGCCAGTTATACAATCACAGAAGAGCGAAAAGAAGTGGTGGATTTTACCCGTCCTTATAATTTGGTAGATCAGATCATTGTCTTGTCAGAGGAATTAGATCAGGAACCCGAAAGCATTACTGACATGAGTTCCATTCCGATTACCGTTCGACGTAACAGTTCATACTATGTAAAACTAAAAGAACTTCAGGACGAAGGATTTGACCTTACGATCAATGTTGTAAGCGACGACATGGACACCGAAGCGCTGCTATTTCAGGTTGCAAACGGAACGTATAGCGCCACCGTAGCTGATGACAACTTTTTTCAAGCCAGTAATAAATATATGGACGGTCTTGTAAAGGGCCCTATGATCGCGGAAAATGATACTATCGCCTGGGCGGTAAGAAAAAACGCCCCTGACCTGATTACTAAATTCAACAAATACTTATACAAACATTTTAGATTTAATAATGAAGGCGTTCCTAAAAGATCAGCTTTTCTGAATGTACTTCGAAAAAAATATTTTGAAGGCAGTACTCCTGTAGCAGATTATTTCACTCCCGATATTGAAGTTCAGCGATTTGGAGGAATTTCACCTTACGACAGTTTATTACAAACCGTGGCTTCAGAATTTGATCTGGATTGGGTGATGTTAACTTCTATTGCTGCACAGGAATCTAAGTTTGATCCTAATTCCGAAAGCTGGGCCGGCGCCGTTGGTATCATGCAGGTTCTGCCACGATTTTCTGAAATTCCACTAGAGTCTTTATACGATCCTGAAATAAATATCCGTGAAGGAGCCAGAATTCTGAAAGAACAAATGGATCATTATTCTTATATGGATTCGACTTCTCAATGGCAATTTGCGCTGGCTACTTATAATGCCGGTCCCGGACATGTTGCAGATGCACGTCGTTTGGCTATTGACCACAATGATGACCCTAACGAATGGGAAAGTGTTTCTAAGGCCTTACTCAGACTTATGCAGCGTAAGTATTACCAACACGCCCGCTACGGGTTTTGTCGCGGAATTGAAACGGTTCGTTACGTAAATGAGATCACCAACCGATCAAATACCTACGAAGCTATTCTCGCCCTATCCCAAAGCAGAAACGACTCTTATCCGGGAGTTTTAGGGTTTAAGACGATTAATTAAGGTTGCTGTTTTTACCTCATCTAGTTCAAGCGTCCCGCTTGGACGAACAGTTAGCTAAAAAAACACAAGCGAGACGCTTGAGATATTTATTCTTAATCCAACGCTGATTGAATAAGTTGTTTTGTTTTTTCAACTTGATTTGGCTTAACAAAAAAACAAAAAATATCTCCAAAATCCTGTTGCCAAAAAACATCCTTTTCTGTTAACGTATTAAGAAGTTTTTTGAACTTTTCCGATTCTGATATTTCTTTAGACAATATGAAATCCAATATTTCTAATTCGGAAGCCTCGACAACTTGTAGAAATTTAAGTTTATTTTTGGATTCAAAATCTGCTAAAATTACATCACCGTATTTTGCTTGAGTCGCACAAATTGGATGTTCTAAAAGTTTAAATTTAGAATCAGCTAAAACTTCAACTTCGCAAGAAACAGTTAATCCTTCCTCTGGAAAATTGATATTCGTATCAAACCTTTTCAATGCAATTCCTTATTTCAAAAAAACTACTCATCCACTTTCAGTACAATCGTGGTAATATCATCGTACTGAATATTATTGGAGAATGCATTGATATCCTCATCTAGTTCAAGCGTCCCGCTTGGACGGATAAGTTTGCTAGAAACACACAAGCGAGACGCTTGCGTTATTTAGAGTAACTTAATCATCCTTAGAAACTTCTACTCATCCACCTTCAGCACAATCGTGGTAATATCATCGTACTGAATGTTATTGGAGAATGCATTGATATCGGTAATGATCGCATCCTGAATTTCCTGAGCCGTTTTATCTCTGTTCTTTCGGATGCATTCTTTCAATCTTTCTGTTTCGTATTCTTCGGTTTGCTCAGGATTCATCGCTTCCGTGACTCCGTCTGTAAAGAACACGATCAGGTCACCGGGTTTAAGATCAATTTCTGCGCTTTCATAAGGCATCATCGTTGGCATTGCACCAAGAATTACACCGCCTTCTTCCAGCAAAACCGGCACATCCGATCCCTTTCGGAATAAAATTGGCGGGTCGTGTCCGGCATTCACATATTTGAACTTGGTTCCGTTATCAGAAATGATTCCCCAGAAAAACGTGATGAATTTATCCGCGGGAGTGTTGTTGTAAATAATGTCATTGATGCTTCCCGTGGCTTCGCTCATGGTTACATCGATAGGAGCCAGTGCATGCAACATAGATTGCAGATTCGCCATTAATAACGAAGCAGGAACTCCTTTCCCGGTTACATCGGCTATGGCGACTAAATGATTTTTCTCCGGAGTTTCTATAAAATCGAAATAGTCTCCACCAACCTGACGCGAAGAAATATTTATAGCAGCAAGATCAAAACGATCAATTTCCGGAAGCGGATCGGGCAGTAATCCTATCTGAATATTCTTTGCCAGATTTAATTCTTCTTCCATTCGTTGCTTTTGAAGACGCTCGTCAAGCAACAGCGATTTTTGGATTGTTAACAGTGCCAAATTACCCAGCGATTGCAGAAAATTTACTTCCTCAGGACCGTATTCCTGTTTATTGCCACGGAGTCCAACGCCAACCACTCCGATCTTTTCATTCTGAAATTTCAGTCCGATCACCAATCGGATATTATTTTCGTTCAGAAATTCGCAATCAGAATTCTCGGAAATATGAGTGACATCATCCAGCTCAAAAAGCTCATCCAGATCTTCTTTGGATGGTTCATCTTTTATCCCGCTAATCGAAACAATAGACTTCTCATCATCCACATCCAGAGCGAAGAAGAATGTCCGAATCAACATTTGTCCAAGCATCGCAAATTTGAAAACCCGGGCGATTTCGTCGCGATCCACCATCAGATTAAAATCCTTGCTGAGTTCCAGCAAAGTATTCAGATCATGAACCTTTCTGTCCAGGCGCCGATTGATATGACGCATTTCTTTAAACATTCGCGAATTAGCGATAGCTACGGATGAGATGATGGTTAGACTCTCAATAAATTCTATCTCTCGTTCAGTAAGCTCCTGTTTGGTTCCTTTTGGTCCGAGACATAAAAATCCAATATGATGATTGGTCGTTTTGAGATTAAAAAGGATACTTTCTTTTTCTATTCCGATCTGTTCAAAAATAGAAGCGTATTTCTCTCCGTGTAAAACAGAGGTTTCCAGATCCGAATCCGTAAAATCTATAGGTACTTCATCGTCTTCTTTCAGCCAACCTCGTCCTTTTGCTCTGGAGGCGTAGTACACATTTTCACCGGGTTTAAAGATCAGAATCATACCTTTGGTTACTAATAACTTCCCCATTGTTATCAGCAGCAGATTGTTTAAAACAAAGTCAGGGTCCTGAGATTCAATTAATAATCGGCTTGTTTCTAAAAGCGTTCGAAGTTCAAACCGACTGTGCCGTTCATCAAGATTAGCGGAAGAACTCACGGCATCATAAGTGTTTTATCATTCGGATTTCATTCATATGTCCGGAACGATTGTACTGAACATTATCCATCAACTTGCGAATCAGATACACACCCATACCACCGCGTTGTTTATTTTTGATCCTTTCTCTGATATCCGGCTCGTTATATGCTCCCACATCAAAACTTTCACCTTCATCTTTAATAGAGATCCACAGTTGAGAATTATCTGAACCCAGTTCTATTTCTACGGGCTTCGCAGGAATATTTTTATAAGCGTGCTTTATAATATTGGTGTAAGCTTCATCAACAGCCAGACGAATATTTCCTATTTCTTTTTCGGACAAACCTAGTCTTTCGGCGTGTTCAGCAACAAAATCACGTACTTTTGCCAATTGAGAGGTTGAAGCCTCAACTGATAAAGAGTGTATGTTGTTAGAGGTTGCCAAAATATACTAGTTGTCGAATCCGGTTAATGCTTCACTTTCGTCGTCATGAATATCATACAGGGTCGGGAATCCGAGAAGATCAAATACATTGTATACTCGCTCATTCATATTTGTGAGCTTAATGTCGCCACCCATTCCTCTTACGTCTTCAATGTATGCCATAAAAACACCTAAGCCTGCACTGGCGATGTAATCCAAGCCTTTACAGTTTACGATGATACAAATTTCGTTTTGGTCGATGAGAGATTTGAGAGAGTTTTCGAGCTGAGATGCAGTATGGGCGTCAAGTTCGCCACTTATATCAAGTACACGAATGTTATCAACTTCCCGTATAGAAATACCAAAGTTTTTCATTCTTGTGGGGTTTTAAAAGTTATTGAGAGTTAAATGCATTCCTATAATAGTGTAAACTTGAGAATATGAAAAATAAATAAGGTATACGATTACGGAAGCTGAGAAAAAAGGTTACAAAAAAATAGCCCCGCACATGTTTCGGATGTGAGGGGCTGACTATTCATCAAGAGAGACGCTACTTGAGCGTACCTTTAATTACGTAAATGCCTGGCAGATATACAACTAAAATTCCAGACAATTAAAATTAATCATCTTACCTTAGAAACCCAGTACCCTGAGTTGATCTCTTTAGCAAGTTCTGCGCCTAAGTTTGCGGCTTCTTCTTTAGAACCAAAGAATCCAACTCTGACCCTGAACCATACATCTCCGTGTTCTTCTTCACCGATCTTTACGGTGTAAGCGCTGGGATAATTTCTATCAGACCATTTTGCAATATAGCCTTTGGCTTTGTCTTCAGACCGGAAAGCACCAACCTGAACTGCATATTCTCCATTTTCCAAGAAAGAGTAACCCGCGGTTTCTTCTTTCATCTCTTCAGAAGCTGATTCATTAGACTCGGTAGATTCCGGGTTATTTTCTTCTTCCAGACGAGCCATTTCTTCAGCAATCTGTTGTTGCTGAACTTTTCTAAGCGAGTCCATACGAGCTCTTTCCTTTGCTCTTCTTTCTTCTTCCGTTTCACCACAGGCGGTAATTATGGTAAAACCAAGCACTACAAATAATAGTTTAACTCCAATATTTTTCATGATGTAGATAGTTTTATTAACGGGTATTTTTCTTATTTAATTAACTTACGTTTTAACGGCTTGTTTCCCAAATAATGAAAAGAAAAAACAAGCCATTCAATTATATAAAGCTGTATCTTATTCAGAATGAATCTACTTAAAAGACTTTTTGTTTGAATCATTATGAATACCTCAATAGTAGAAATCAAAAATATTTCAAAATCGTTTACAAAGAACAACCCCGTTGTAAATGATGTTTCGTTTGATGTAAAATCAGATGAGATCTTTGCGTTGTTAGGTCCGAGCGGGTGCGGTAAAACCACTACTCTACGGTTAATTGCAGGTTTTGAGTATGCTGATTCCGGATCCATTACGATCCAAAATAAAATTGTTGAGCAGGATAAAATTCACGTCTTACCTCAGGAAAGAGGTGTGGGATTCGTATTTCAGGATTATGCGTTATTTCCGCATATGACAGCCATTCAAAATGTCGCATTCGGCTTAAAAGACATCCCAAAAAACAAAAGGGAAGTATACGCCGAAGAAGTTTTGTGCAGAACCGGAATGGAAAAATACAGAGACAGAACTCCTGATGAGCTTTCGGGCGGACAGCAACAAAGAGTGGCGTTAGCAAGAGCCATTGCGCCCAAACCAAAGTTGGTGTTAATGGACGAACCTTTTTCAGGATTGGATGCTATGCTCAGAGATTCAACCAGAAAGGAAGTAAGAGCTGTTCTGAAAAAATCCGGAATGAGTGCCATCCTGGTAACTCACGATCAGGAAGAAGCACTGTCATTTGCCGACCGGATTGCTGTTATGAACAACGGAAAGATCGAGCAGATCGGAACCCCGGAAGAAGTTTATTATCAGCCAAAGACGCAATTTGTAGCTCAATTTTTAGGCAGAACAAATTTATTCCGCGCTTATGCCAACGGTAGTAAAGAAGTGGATACACAGTTCGGAGAAGTTCTAATCAATAAAAATGCTGAAGGACTGATCCTGTGCTCCATTCGCCCGGAACATCTTGGAATTGCTAAAGCTGAAGTTGAGGAAGATTGTGGGACTATTATCGGAAGAGAGTTCAGAGGTCACGATATAACATATTACGTACTTTTCAGAGGCGACCGCTATATTGTACACACCGACAACCGCGATATCTTTGAATTAGATGATAAGGTTATTATGAAACCTTTGGAAAAAGCTATCGTTCTAGAACAAAACAAAGCAATACAATAACATTATGGGACTTTTTGATTTTCTTATCTATTTACTAATCGCTGCAATTTGTGGTGGAATCGGCCAAAGTTTAGGAGGTTTTAAAATTGGGAGCGGAGGTTGTCTTATCTCAGCCGGTGTTGGATTTATCGGTGCTATACTTGGTAAGTGGATTGCTGTAGAACTGGACCTCCCCCGCTTTTGGTCAATAGAGATCGCAGGACGTCAATTTCCTATAATCTGGTCTATTATTGGCGCCGCTATTCTTTCAGGTGTTCTCGGAGCTGTTTTAAAAGGGAAGAGCAAGCTTAAATAGTTTTTTAGTTTTAAGAGCCTTAACTGTATAATTTTGTATGGATTGTTTCGTATCCATTGAAACAATAGATCACAAATTCAGTAAAGATGCCGGAACAAAAAAAGGCTATGCTCAAAAAACTATTACTACTTTCTTTCATTTTTCTTACTTCAATATCTGCATTTGCACAAATCCGTGTTGACGGCATAGTAGCAGATGCGAAAACCGGTGAGCGTCTACCTGCGGCACATGTTATCATTGAAGGAACCTATACCGGAACAATTGCCAACGAAGACGGGGAATTTAGCCTGATAGTCCGTTCTTTCCCTGCCACCATCGTGGTTCGCTATATTGGTTTTGAGACTCAAAAAAAGACTATTGACAGAAATCATTCCGGACCGCTGGATTTTCTTTTGAAAGAATCCGTTGCTGAAATGGACCAACTTGTAGTAACCACAGAAGATCCCGCAATAGCAATAATGAAAGAAGTGATTGCAAGAAAAAAGATCTGGAGAACGAAACTTAATACCTACAAAGCGGAAGCCTATTCCAGACAACAACTTTTAAATGATACAACAATCGTTTCTGTTACTGAAAGTGTTTCTGAAGTTTTCTGGGACAAAAGAAGAGGCCCGCGAGAAGTCCTTAAATCCCGAAGACAAACTGCAAACATGGAAGGTGCCGATAACTTTGCAGGGGTAAGTTATTTACCTAATTTCTATGATGATGAACTGGATATCGCAGGTTTTGATGTAGTTGGAATCACAGATGAAAGAGCTTTAAAATATTACACATTTAAACTTGTCGACTTTACCAGTATTGACGATAAAATTGTGTTCGAGATCTCTGTTGAACCCAAACGTAAACTACAACCTCTTTTTGAAGGGACGATCTTTGTGCTTGATGAAGATTTTGCTCTTTTATCTGTTAAGTTAAAGCCGAATAATGTTATTGTTTTTCCCCCTCCGGTTCAGGACTTCAATTTATACTACGAGCAGCAGTTCAGTAATTTTGGGGGAGATTTCTGGCTACCGGTAGATGTACGGATAGATGGCTTAGTCGAAGTTGGGATTGTTGGTTTGAGATTCCCTCCAATTGGTTTCCATCAGGTTTCTAAAATGAATAATTACCAAGTTAATGTGTCTCTTCCTGATTCTCTTTATAAAGACAATAGCCTTTTTAGTATAGATTCAACTACAATTAACAAACCCGACTCCATTTTTACCAACACCGTTGAACCGGTTCCTTTATCATCCAAAGAAGAAGCCGCTTATAAAACCTTGGATAGTACAGCCACACTTGAAAAATCCTTTCGCCCAAAAGGGTTTTTAACTCGATTTATAGATTGGGACGAAGAAACAAGTGACGGCGAAACAACCGTCTCAGTAGGAACAAGTTCCGCAGAAGGAGGAAATACAGGTAACAGAACAAATCGTAAAAATGGCTTTGCTTCTAAATTAACAGCCAATCTCTCACCTATTGGTCGTTTCAACAGAGTTGATGTTTTTAACACAGGGTTGAAGCATCAACAAAGATATTACAACAGGAGGCTTGAATCATCTGTTAATTTCGGCTATAGTTTTGGCTATGAAGATTATACTTATGGAGCTGGTTTAAGCTGGTGGCCTCTTAAAAATACCAGAAGGTTTGTTGTATCTGCGAAGTACCATGCCGACACATTTAACAGCTACGACTCGGATCTTTATGGCTTAACCTTAACCAGTGTTATGCCTCTTTTAGGTTTTGATGATTACTTCAACTACTACAGAAACGAGCGACTGGAAATCGGAACAGGATACAGACCTCCTCGACACAGGTTTACATACAGATTATACTATAATTACGAGGAACACAGCTCCATCAATTTTAAAACCAGCTATGACATATTGGGCAGAGATAACCTCCAACGGATAAACCCTCAAATTGAAGATGGAACTTTAAGCGCTTTTCGGTTACAAATTTCTCATGGTGACCTAACCAACAATTTTGGAGTGGTTGAGCTCAATGGTGCAAGTTTTAGCGTGGAACAATCCGCCAAAGCTATTGGCAGTGATTGGGATTATACTAGATTTAAGATCAACCTTTTTAAGCGGTTCAATACTCTCTATAAAAAACGATTCTTTCCCAATACTCTGGATATTCGGGTAAATGCCGGAACGTATTTAGGTGATCTGCCTGTCCAAAAAAATGGTACTTTAGATGCTTCTTTTGGATATATAACTCCTTTCGGAGCTTTCAGATCCAAACGATACATTCCTTATCAGGGAGCAAGTTACTTTGCAGTTAATGCAGAACATAATTTCCGTAGTGTACCACTGGAAATGCTTGGATGGAGAAACGCTCCAAAAACAGGACTTTCAATAATTGCCTTTGTAGGTGTCGGGAAAACCTGGAATTCCTCTTCAAATATTACTCAGTTTGGAGTAAGCGGAACTAATGATCTCCATCTTGAAGTTGGTGGATCCGTAAGTAATATCTTCAATCTCTTCCGTTTCGATCTTGCTTTCAGAATTGATGAGCCCGGTGTTTTCCCAGGAGTTAGTGTAGCTCGATTTTTCTGATCCCCAAATTAAAGACATAAAAAAAGGCGAACCAAATGGCTCGCCTTTTCAAATTGAACTAATTCAATTATTTAATTCTTTGGAGAATACTTTAGAGTACTAATCGGGTGTGATTCTGCACGTCTGTTAGCTTCACAACCTCTTTCTTCTGTTTCGTCCATACAAGCAACCGGTGCTTTACCAAGTCCTCTTGATTCAATTCTGTCAGCTGAAATTCCATTATTTGTATAGAAGTCCACTACTGATTTAGCACGACGTAAACTAAGTCTCAAGTTGTACTGATCTCCACCAACATGATCGGTATAAGCATCAACACGAACTCTGAATGCAGGAGCATTTTGAAGAAGCTCAACATTCTCTGCTAAATTTGCTGCAGCTGCATCGGAGATATTTGAACGATCAAAACCAAAATTAACAGTATTGAAAGCATTCATATCGATGTAAACAGGGTCAGAGCCATCCATTGGGTTTGTTCCCATTTCAAGTTCCTGGCCATCAGTGAAACCGTCACCATCTGAATCAGGATTATTTGGGTCTGTTCCGTGAGTATTGATTTCATCTACATCAGATACACCGTCGCCATCTGCATCGCCATTAGCGTCATTTGGATCCGTATTGTAAGTGTTTACTTCATCACCGTCACTAAGACCGTCGCCATCTGAATCAGCGTTGTTAGGATCGGTATTATAAGAGTTTACTTCATCGCCATCACTAAGGCCATCGCCATCAGAGTCAGCATTTAAGGGATCGGTGTTATAAGTATTAACTTCGTCACCGTCTGTAAGACCGTCGCCATCAGTATCAGCATTGTTAATATCTGTACCAAGTTCTGTTTCTTGCTCGTCAGTTAGTCCGTCGCCATCAGTATCAACTGGTACTACTACTTCCGGTTCACTAGATTTGCAACCTGCTTGGAATACAACTCCACCAACCAGAAACAGCGCAAGGACTAATAAATGTAATGTTCGTTTCATATTAGGAGAACTCCTATTAGAGTTAGTTTTTATTTAGGGTTTAATTATAAATTCTGTCTAAAATAATCATACTATCGCGTCTATCAAACTAAAATGCTCTATTGCTAGGATTATTTTTTTGCATGCCATATATTTGCACTCGTTTTGGGGCTATAGCTCAGCTGGCTAGAGCGTCGCGCTGGCAGCGCGAAGGTCCAGGGTTCGAATCCCTGTAGCTCCACTCTTTCAAAGGTTAAATTGCAGTAAATCATTCATTTTTTCAATTATTAGAACTCTATATAATTTTTAAAAAAAATGGAAAGCTAAGCCAGTTTTAGTATTATATATCCATATAAACAACAAGGGATGGATTTATGTATACACAAAGCATTAGAAATATATCTGCTTCTTTAGTCTTACTAGCTGTTATATTTTTTGTTCCCAACAAAAAAGCAATAGCACAAAATCAGCATGAACAAATTGTAAGCTTAGAAATCGATGTATCAGATCTTCTAAGAAACTCCCAATTTATTGGCTTAACTAATTTGGGTTTGGACAGTGAAGGCAGAGGTCCTGTTTTGGTATCCGGGTTTATTCATAACGAAACTGATACAGTCGTTTCTGATCTCTTTCTTGAAGTTAGTGTGTATGCTGGAAAAGTTGGACGTATTATGCATGTTACTTCCCGTTTAGGATTCCCCTTTTCACTACCAGTGGGGTCTGTGTATATTACTAACAATACTTTATCAGAAGACGGTGTACCTGGTATTAAAGAAACGGTAAAATTTGATGGAGGTTTAACTGCTGAAGGTGATAACTTTATTGAGAATTTAGACGGTTCTACCACTTTACCTGCTGATATATATTCTATTGAAGTAAATATCAGGCAGAGACAACCTGATGGACAGCACAAGATAATAGCCTCAGTTCAAGAAGAAATAGGTGGCGCTGTCCCTGTTTCTGAGTCGGTAGATTTTTTCCTTAGAACACCCGGTGATGTAACTGATGCTAATGTTGAAATTACTAATCCCTATCCTCAATTCAGCTGGGAAGGTGAACAAGGAATTGAGTATAGATTACTAGTTGTGAAAACCTCTGAAACGGATAGCCCTGAATCACTACTTCAAAGCGCCAGAAGTTCCGCACCTCCTTCTGAAGGAGGATCCTTATTACAATATGAAAACATGGATGTAAGAATTACAGGCGAAACGTTTCAGTATCCTTCATCGGGAGCCGTTCCTCTTGAAGCAGGACAAACTTATTTTTGGCAATTGAGTACTTCGATTCAGTCAGGAGTTAATTTCGAAGAAAGAACGTCAGAGATCTGGAGCTTTAAATTAGCTGAACCTGAAACAACAGAGCCAACTATTGTAATCACCGAAGAAACCAAAAAAGCTATTATCAATCTTGTTGGAAACGGAAGGTTCGAGAATCTCGTAAGCTCAGGTTACACCGTTGAAAGTTTTCAAATTGATGGTGTTACCTATTCAGGTAGTCAGGCTTCTATAATTTTAGCAGAATTGCTTAGAAAAATCGAAGCCGGTGATATAATTTTAAGCGGGGGTAATTAATATGCCTGTTAGAAAAGCACGCCCTTACTTCCTTGCTGTATTATCTTTAGTTGTTCTGATTGGAGCACTTAAAGTAGAGTTTGAGAAGAATGACCGCCCACTTGCAATTGTTAAAAGGTTTAAACCGAACGTTGATGTAGAGAATAAAAGTGCAGATCGCTCAAAAAGACTTGATTTGGATAGAGACAGAGGAGAGCAACTCTTTGATGGTGATACTTTAAGAACCGATTCTGAAGGATACGCTCTTGTGGTGTTTATGGATAAAAGCATCGCTAAAGTAAAACCTCAATCATTGCTTATTGTTCGCGGAGAAACCGAACGCACCTCTAAAAGAACGAATACAAGAATTGACCTGAGCCTAGGTGAGATATTTTTAAATGTAGAGCCTCAGGGTAATAATGATTTTGAAGTTTCAACCTCACGATCATTAGCATCTGTTAAGGGAACAGAATTTGGCAGCAATTCTGACGGATATGTTTGGGTTAAGGAGGGGCAGGTAGATGTAACTGCTTTACAATCCGGTGAAACAGTGTCTTTATTCGAGAAAATGTATGCACAGGTTAATGAAGGTGCTAATGAGATCGAATCCGGGACTCTCTCTGATGACGAAATTATTGATTTGGACGGCGGATATGATGAACTGAATGAAGATCTGATTAAAAAACAGATCAAATTCCGTTTTAAAGATGCAAATGGCCAAATTCGGGAAATAACCATTGATTACTACGAAAAAGGTAACTAGTTACTTTTAGGTTTGCGTATGTTTAAAGGAGATTTATGCTAAGCTGGGTACTTAGAATTTCGGCACTATGTGTTTGTTTTATTTTTATACAAACAAATTTGCTTGCTCAATTTACAGTCCAACATCAGGCTCCAACTGCTTTTGTTAGAGGGGAGCCAAATGCATTGGAATTTATTGTTCCCGGCATAAATCAAAATGATGTTCAGGAAGCCACTCTTTTCTTTAATTTTGATCAAGGAATCGGCTTTCAACAGCAGGAAGTTATTTTCCAAAATGGAGTATTTAACACAAATCTTGAAATCAATGATCTCAATGCTTCCAGTGTAGAATATTATTTTCAACTTAATCTTACTTCAGGATCTCAAGTCTTTTATCCTGAAAACTCCCCAACAGAAAACCCGGTCCGAGTCGATATTGTTAGTTCAAGCAATCAACAATCAACTGAAAGTGTTAAGAGAAACGATAATATTGAGTACAATATATTATCACCGGAAGCAGGGAATGCTCTTGCACCTAATGATGTAGTCATTGCAATCTCTCTTTATTACGACATCAATGAAATTGACCCCGGGGAATTTCGTCTTTTTATTGATAACAGAGATGTTACGGAGCTAGCCGATACGAGCGATTACTTTATTTCCTATGTGCCTAAGAACCTAAAAAATGGTCGACATACAATAAAATTACAATATCATACAGAATCTGATGTATTTCTCATCACAAGTTGGGACTTTGATGTTGTTGACCCTTCAAAAGCAAGGTCTACCGGATTTGATAGCTCTAACAGAAACCGACCTGCAGGCAGAATTGAATTGGGAGCAAGAAGTCAAAAAATAGCCGGTAATTCTAATGATGCATATACCGCCCGGACAAATATATCTGGAAATTATGGTCTTTTTCGATATTCACTAAATGGGTTTTTCACATCTCAGGAATCAGACCGCTTGCAACCTCAGAATAGATATGGTTTGGATTTGCAACTTGGAAAATGGTTACGGTTTAACGCCGGACATGTATATCCGAACATTAGTCGATTTACAATTTCAGGGAGGCGGGTCTTTGGGATTAATACTCAGGCAAATCTTTTGAAGGACAATTTCAATGTTCAGTTTGTGTATGGTGAAGTAAACAGAAAAATTAACAACCTGTATTCAGAAGTGGACAGAACTGAAATTACGGATGGTAACAACAATGTTGTTGATACAACCTATACGCTTCAGTTCCAGGATCTCGGGAAAGGAACATTTACCAGAAAAATTACTGCGGCTAGAATTGCGCTGGGTAACGAAAGGCATTTCCAGGTTGGCGTTCATGCCATGAAAGTAGAGGATGATACAGCTTCCATATTTAACGTGCGAAACTTTAATTCTCTTCTTAATGCTCCCCCGTCATTATATTCAAATTTGAATGAAGGTGATTTCCAAAAGCTTGAGAGCAATCCGGAGTTGCTACAGATACAAAACGGTAGCGTACGACCACAGGGAAACTTTGTAGCAGGCACAACTTTAAAAATGGGGTTTGCAAAAAACAGAATCCGTCTAGAAAGTGAAACAGTAGCCAGTGCTTTAAATAATGATATTTATGGAGGTTCTTTAACTGTTCAGGGAGCTGATGATTTGGGATTTGATATTACTCAGGATGATGCAGATCTGCTTGAAAGTCTTTCGCAACTAATCATTATCAATGAAAATATGAATATCCTTCCAATACGAGTTAAGGATTTTAATACGGATAGCTCTGAAGCGGAGCCTTTTTTCCCAACCAGTATATTGGGATCAAATACTGAATTTTCAATTAACTATCCATCCAACAATTTTAAACTACAGTACCGTTGGGTTGGGCCTAACTTTAGCTCACTAGCCAATTCTACTGTTCGGAAAGATATTTCCGGTTTTACAGCTTCAGACAGATTCAGGATGTTCAAAAATCGCCTTTATGTTACTCTGGGCTATGAAACATTAGAAGACAATGTGACCAATAATAAAAGTGCGACTACCGAATCAAATACCTACAGAACTAATTTGAGCTGGTATCCTGTTTCCAGAAAACTTCCCAGGATGAGTTTTGGGTTCAGGTTCCGCGACAGAGAAAATGGTGTAGCAAGGTTCAACCCGAACGTAGATCCTGAATTCGAAAAATCTGCCGTTCAAAACTTTGTGATAAATGTAGATGAATCAGGAAACATTGATACCTTGGTTACCCCTGTTCCCAAACAAAGTAAAACCTTAAACTTAAGCGGATCTTTAACTCAGCAATTCGATCTTTTTAATATCATCCATGATGCATCACTAAGTTTTAACAATTTAAGTACCACAGATGAGGTTTTTGCATTTGGAGATGTTAGTAGTTCTGCAGTCTCATTTAACATTACCAGTAGATTTAATACTATCAGACTTAGAACTCAACTTGGATTAACTTTTAATAATACAGAAACAGGAAGCGGACAAACTGATATTGATATTTTTGGGCTTTATGGTGGTGTAAGTTATTTCCTTTTGGATGGAAAACTCAATATAAATGGACGGCTAGCAATTACAAGCAATACCTCCCGAACGCGTTCATTAATTATAGAGCCCGACGTTGCAGATGACGATACTCCTGAGAATGATTATTTTATATTATCCCCGAACATCACCGAATCTGACTTTAGCACATTTGTAATACAAGCAGGAGCTCAATACGATATCAATGAATATCACTCATTTATTTTTGATTCGAATTTCACTAATGTGTCAGGCATAGGAAGCTCCAACGACAGCATTGTTACTCTTCGCTATTTATTTAATTTTTAGCTGAATGCCATCTAAGAAATCCAGACGTAAACCATTTGGTATCTACCTCTTAATTGCCGGACTGGCATTTCTTATATCCAGTTTTCTTTCAAATATTCCAACTTTCCGCTCTGTTGAGCTTGATTTCCGTGATTTACTCTTCGAAATAAGAGGTCCTTTATCTGTTGAAAACTCACCGATTGTTCTCATTCCTATTAGTGATGAAGCGGATTCTGAAATTCCTCAAAAATATCCATGGCCTACTCATGTGTATGCAAAATTGATTGAAAATCTCAACAAAGCCGGAGTAGAGGTTATTGTATTTGACGTGATCTTTGACCAACCGGATCAATATGACTTAAAGAATGACACTCTTTTTGCAAATGCCTTAAAAAAATATGGAAATGTTGTTCTTGCAGGAGATTTCAGAGAAGAAGATTATGAGGACGGAAAATCGCAGACAACACTTTTTCCTCAACAACTTCTTCAGGCTAATAACCCGAATCCTGTTGGCTTAGTAGATGTTAATCCAAATACTGATGGTGCTATCAGAACATACTCTTTTGGAACTACTTTCAACAGCAAAGACTACTATAAGTTGGGGATCGAAGCTTTGATAATTTATGACGGAATTAGCAGAGATTCGGTAAGCAGTGTAGATGATAATACCTCACTTCATTTTCAGCTGGGAAACCATCGTATCCGAAAAGATGCCATCAACTCTTTTATCATAAACTATTACGGTGAAGAAAGTCATTTCCCAGTTTATGATTTTGCAGAAGTAATTGATGATGCAGACTACACAACTACAATGGAAAGGGATGCAGGATTTGATATTAATGCTTTTGATGATCCTGATTTTGAGGAAGGTTGGTTGTACGAAGGTGTTTTTGAGAATAAGATCGCAATTATAGGTGCAACCATGCCCGCTCTAAAGGATTTCTATAAAACTCCCCTCATGAAAACGGAAATAAATTCTCTAGGAGAGAAAGAAGAGCTATTACGTCCGGGATATGAAATCCATGCGCATGCTATTCAAACTATTTTGGATGGCAACTATATCAGCAGACAAAGCGCTACTACCGTACTTCTGCTTATGGCTCTCTTTTCTCTTCTTCTGGTATTTATCAATCGGTTCTTTGGTCCTGTTTGGGGTGGAGTTTCAATGTTTTCATTTATGGGTGCTTACACTTTTATTGTAATTCAGACCTTTTTGACTGCCAATCTTTTTTTGAATCTGACAGCGATTTTATTAACTCTATTCGTGGCTCAGGTTGGCACAATAGCGTATCAGTATTTTGTTGAACAGAAAGAAAAAAGACGTATTCAAGGGATGTTTTCTTCTTATGTGTCGCCTAAGCTGGTTGAACAAATGGTGGAGTCAGGAACCGATCCTGAGTTAGGTGGAGACCAGGTTTATATGACCGCTTTTTTTAGTGATATAGAATCATTTTCTACCTTTTCGGAGCAGATGAGCCCGACACAATTGGTTACTTTGATCAATGAATATTTAACATCAATGACTAACATTTTAACAGAGAAGGGCGGAACATTAGATAAATATATTGGTGATGCTATTGTGGCTTTCTTTGGCGCACCTCTTCCTTTTGAAGATCACGCACTTCGCGCTTGTGTTGCCTCCCAGTTAATGCAGAAAGAGCTGAATGTTCTTCGTGATAAATGGCAAGGAGATGGCTGGCCTGATATTGTCGCTAATATGAAAAACCGAATTGGAATGAATACCGGAGAAATGATCACGGGAAATATGGGTTCCGAAAATAGATTCAACTATACCATGATGGGAGACAATGTAAATCTTGCAGCCAGATGTGAAAGCGGAGCAAAAGCATTCGGTGTTTACAGCATGATCACTGAATCCACAAAAGTTGAAGCCGAAAAATTCGGTAACGATTGTGTATTCCGTTATTTGGATAAGATCGTTGTGAAAGGAAGAACCCAGCCTGTAAAAATGTTTGAGGTTGCAGATCTTCGCTCAGAAGCCTCTCAGAATCTCTTCGATTGTATTGGATTATATGAGCAAGGAATGGAAAAATACCTATCTCAAAATTGGAACGAAGCAATTAAACTGTTCAATAAATCTCTCGAACTAGAAGTTCATGAAAATAATCCCTCAATCATACTTCTTGACAGAGCAAAAGAATTAAAGGAAAATCCTCCCGGAGATGCTTGGGATGGCGTTTTTGTAATGAAGAGTAAGTAATTTTTAGAGGTCAGTATTTAGTACTTAGAGCAAAATTTCCCAAGTACTAAATACTGATTACTAAAAATCTAAATTCTACTTACTCTTCTCCGTTA
This sequence comes from Balneola sp., assembly GCA_965215865.1. Classification (GTDB taxonomy): domain Bacteria; phylum Bacteroidota; class Rhodothermia; order Balneolales; family Balneolaceae; genus Balneola. The sequence goes on along the minus strand of OZ244125.1, from coordinate 259,306 downwards.
AAACCTGTATCTTTGTCACCCTTTTAGGGCAAGTCCTATACAGCCAGCTCCCTTTGAACTCCGTCAGGGCAGGAATGCAGCAGCGGTAATCTGGTCGTAGCGGTGTGATATAGATCGCTTGCCCTTTTTTTATTTTTCCAATCTCTCCTCAATATGACTTGCAATCTGATTTGCATGCACTCTCGAGTTTTCAATAAAAAGCCTGCTTGTATCTAATCCTCCACACACTACACCTGCTACATAAACACCTTTTCGCTTAGTCTCTAAACTATCTTCCTTGTAAACAGGCATGCATTTTTCGTCATCTGTAAGTTCGATCTGGAATTTTTCCATCAAAGGATAGTTAGGATGATATCCCGTCATCGCCAGAACAAAATCGTTCTCAATAGTTTTCTCGCCTTCAAGAGTTTTTAGCACAACTTCTTTTTCCCGGATCTCTTTTATCTCGGTATTAAAATAACCTGTAATTTCTTCGTTCTTAATTCGGTTTTCGATATCCGGTTTTACCCAGTATTTCACCGAGGGCTTTATCGTATCATACTTAACAGCAACAGAAACTTCTGCTCCCGCACGGTAGCATTCCAGCGCAGCATCCACTGCAGAATTTCCACCACCAACAACCAGCACTTTTTGCCATGCATAAGGATGCGGTTCATCATAGTAGTGCTTTACTTTGGCTAATTCTTCGCCCGGCACCCCCATCATGTTTGCACTCCCATAAAACCCGGTGGCTACTACTACTTTTTCTGCTTTATAAACGTCTTTATCTGTTGTAACTGTGAAATCTCCGTCTTTACCTTCTAAGGCTTCCACGGCTTCATACAGATGAACAGGCAACTCAAAGCTTTCCGCTACTCTACGGTAATATTCAAGCGCTTCACTGCGTGTTGGTTTGGGTCCGTGAGAAATGAATGGAACATCACCTATTTCCAGCCTGTCAGACGTTGAAAAGAATGTCATATTTGTTGGATAATTGAATAAAGAATTAACCAGACAACCCTTTTCAATAATTTTAAATGGAATATTTTTTCTTTTAAGCTGAATTCCTGTTGCCAACCCAATTGGACCGGCTCCTATAATAATTACCATGTATGAATTTTATTTATATGAACTGCTTTAACATTGCCAAGATACAAATCGTTTTAGCTATTTAACCATTTGATGATCGTTCGGTTTAACCATCCTCTTTTTTGGCTTATAAAACCAACGTGCCCACCGGATTCGGTAAACAGGGTTCTGATATACCTATTCGATTCAAGATCTTCAAAAGGTGCAAACTCAAGCGGACACAAAGAATCTGCCTTGGAATGGATAACCAATAACGGTTTTTGAACCGATTTATAAAAATGTTTGGACGAGCATTGTTCATAATAATCGTCAGCGCCTTTAAACCCATGAACCAGAGCTGTTACCTGATCATCAAAATCATAAACAGAACTTCCAGTGAATTTCGGAAAATCAGGAAACTGCTCTCTTTTCAGATCTGACTTTTCTGAAAGTGTATCCAAAAATCTTTTTTGATATACTTTATTGAATCCTTTGTCCATTCTTAAAGAGCCACCTTTTAAATCGTATGGTGGCGAAACTGCAACAGCTCTACTAGCAGGATGTGTCTCTTCTAATTCACCAAGCGATTTAACTAATGCATTTCCTCCTAATGAAAAACCCACCGCATAGATCTCAGAACCCGAAAAATATTCCATCATCCAACTGAAAAGCGTTTTATAATCTTCCGTTTCGCCGGAGTGGTACATTCTTTTTTGCAGATTCATCTTAATTCCACAACTTCTGAAATTCAGAGCTACGGAAGAAAATCCGGCTTGTCTCAAATCACTCATCAAGTTCTGGATATAATGCCTTTGAGAAGAACCTTCAAGTCCATGAAAAAGTGCGACAACCGGCTTTCCGTTTTTAAGATCCACTACTTCCAGTTCCAGAAAATCATCGTCCGGAGTAGGTATCTCAATCCTTTCTGATTCAGGATCTTTGGTTTCAGAAAATGAAGCGATCACCGTTTGAGTATGAACCTCGGGAGCCCACCAAACCGGTTTAAATTTTTCGAACTGAATTTTGCCTTGATCAACCATCCCTGAAGATACTGGTGATTTATGTTTATTTCAGTTTCTGCTGATATGTTTTGTCTAAGAAGTTCATAGATTTATTTGGCATAAGGTTTCTAACTCTTATTTTCTTTCTCATTCAAAACACCCGATTTGCAGAGCGTAGCACAAGATCATTTTCCACAATATGTATTCAGGGATGGGACCAAACTTCTTTGGAACCCGATTCTGAAAAAATCATTCGTTGATCGACCTGAGGAAAGAGTTCGACTTCAAATCGTGGACTATCTGATACTTGAAGAAGGTTTTTCTGCTTCAAGAATTTCATTTGAATCTCCTGTTAATTTACCCAGAGATAAATCTGCCTCCCGAACAGACATTATTTGTTTCGATAAAGATTTCAATCCATTTCTTTTAGTTGAATGTAAAGCTCCCGAAATAGCACTTAATGAAAAAGCCTCTGTTCAGATTGCACGGTACAATCAAAAAGTAGAAGCTCCTTTTTTGCTAATTACAAATGGCCTGGAGGATCTTTGGTTTGATACTCGATCAGATTCTGTTAGTAGCCTGCTTCACATTCCGGAAAAATTCAAAGCTCAATCAATTTTGAAAAGAGACTTTGAGTATTGGAATAAAAGAGGGTTTGCAGGAAACAAAACACATCCGGAAGTAAGAAAATGGGTGCTGGAAAGTTGTGAGTTTTTATATGGCGCTGAAAGAAATTCGCTGCCAAAGTATTTTAAGTTTGAAGGTGCCTCGAAAGAATTACTTCTGCCCAACTACTACAGCATCTTTAATGTTGAGAAAAATATTAAATTAGCTGTGGCTTTAACAGGGACTCCTTTTGGATCAACAAGACTAAACTGTGTCTTGAATAAAAACGGAGAGAATACAGCCTTGCTATCTTCTTCTTTAGATCTTCTGGCAAACGGAGATTCAAAGAATACTACTATCCAATCCAGAGCCGGCACTTTTAATGTTGATCTACATAAAGAAATAGCCTTCGATTTTGAACAGCCTGTAAGTAGTTTAATTGGTCAGCTTTCAGATTTTTTAACTAAAAGTTGATGGAACCCTTAATCTGTGGCTTCATTTACGCTTAATCTCTCTTTTCCGTCAGGTTCTATATTTCCTTCCATAGCATCTACACTGTGAACGGCATATGGCATAATCTCCAACCGCTCTTTTTGAATCCGATCCCCGGTTACAACACAGATTCCATAATTTCCGGTTTCGATACGGTCTAACGCCACTTTAATTTTTTCAATTTTTTTCTTCTGTTTTTCGATCAGAGTGTACTTCGTTTCTCTTTGTTCTTCCCAGGAGCCTAAATTACCTTGATGATGTGCAGATGAAGAAGCTCTGTCACCTTTATTTGCTTCGATTTCTTCCAAGGATTGCTCAAGATCATTGATCTTTTCTTCGGCTTCTTTTTGCTCATCAACGAGTTTGTTTTTGAAGTGATCAAGTTCCTTTTCAGTTAATGTTGTATTGTCGACTGGAGTTTCGTTACCTGACATAAAATCTCAATTTGTGTTATTGTTCACTTTCTATTCTATACACTATAACAGGCTATCCAAGCTCATCATTTCATGTTTATGATCAAGCATTTAGTCTATTAACATTTCTGTATTATATTCAGATAAACAACTTGAATTATGGCAGGATATTCAGGCACTCCATTATTAAAAAAACTTGGTATTAAGCCCGGTTATAAAATTCTCTTTGTTAATGAACCCGGTCATTATCTGAATATGCTGGGGGATTTCCCGGAAGGAGTACAGATTGTGAATAATGATTATCCCGAGCCCATAAATTTCATTCATGTATTCTGCAAAACAGAAGAAGAGCTTCACAATTTATTTCCCCCCCTTAAAGACAAACTTGATAAAAGTGGATTGATCTGGGTTTCCTGGATCAAAAAGGCATCTAAAAATTATGAAGCTACTTTTCCTGAAAGTGAGGTAAGATCTTTAGGTCTAAATATTGGTTTGGTGGATGTAAAGGTTTGTGCTGTAGATGAAGACTGGAGCGGATTGAAATTTGTATATAGAGTGAAGGATCGAAAATAATGAAAGCGATAACTTTTCAAGGCATACGATCTGTTTCACTCTCTGAAGTCCCTAATCCCCAAATAATTTCTGAAAAAGACGCCATTGTAAAAGTGGAACGTGCTGCAATTTGCGGCTCTGATATGCATGTGTATCATGGCAGAGAAACCGGAATTGATGTCGGTACAATTATGGGACATGAATTTACCGGAACAGTTGTAGATGTTGGAAAAGAGGTATTAGAATTTAAAATAGGTGATCGGATCTTTTCTCCGTTTACAGTGAATTGTGGCGAGTGTCATTTTTGTAAGATTGGACTAACAGCCCGTTGTGTAAAAAGTCATTTATACGGCTGGAAAGAAAACGGCTCCGGACTTCATGGTGTGCATACTGAATTTGTTCGTGTTCCAATGGCAGACGCTACTTTGGTTCATCTTCCGAACGATCTCTCATGGGAACAAGGAAATTTGCTTACGGATATCGCCTCGACGGGATATTTCGGCGCGGAATTGGCAGCGCTAAAACCAAACGATACCTGTGTGGTGATTGGTTGTGGTCCGGTAGGAATAATGGCTATAAAAGCAGCTAAATATTTTGGATGCAAAAAGGTTTTTGCTGTTGATGGTATTGATTTCAGATTAGAATTCGCTAAACAGAATGGTGCAATTCCTATCAATTATCTGAATGAAAATGTTGTTGAGAAGATCCTAGAACGAACAAATGGAATTGGAGCAGATTCAGTCATTGAAGCCGTGGGAAGTAAATCATCTATGAAAGCGGCTTTCGATATTCTTCGTCCCGGTGGCATTTTAGCTTCTGTAGGAGTTCAAGCCTTTGATCAACTTCCTTTTTCTCCGCCTGATATGTACGACAAAAATATTATCCTGAAAGCTGGAAGGTGCTCTTCCCGTTTTTATGCTGAAAAACTTATCCCACTAGTTCAAAACGGAGATCTTCAACTTACTGATGTCATAACCCACACTTTCGATTTGAACGATGGAGTAGAGGCTTATCGCTTTTTTGACGAAGAAAAGGATAAGTGTTTAAAAATTTTACTGAAGCCTTAATTATGAAAAAGAAAATCTTCTTAGCTTTATTAGCGTTTCTTGCTATTCACTTTTTTACTTGGTCGTTATGGGGGGATAAAAAACTTTTGCAAAAAGGGTTTACAGTATTAGAAAATAATGCCGAATGCTCCGATACATTTAGTAGACAAGAAAAAACTGAAAATTATGATGAGAGTAGTATTAACTATAAAGTGGATAGAGTTTATATAGACCGAATGAGCAGAATAAATAATGCTGATAGTGTGAAGAATATAACTGTGAATGGAAGCTTAAAGCAGGTATTCGGATATAAAGAAAGTATTTTTGAGAACTTTGACATTGCAAGCGACTCTACGAATACTATTTATCAATTGCTCATAGTATCAAAGGAATGGATTCCCTCTAATCCATACCTTCAAGATGCTACTTACAGTTGTTGGGTTTTGGGAACAGATTATGATATTTCATACAATCCCTACTTAATTTGGGTCTTCTATGGATGGACGGACATATCTAATACTTATTTTAGACGACTCCATAAAGAGTTTTTTGAATACTAATTATCAACTGTGCCATTTTAGAATATTCCTAATTCAAGTATTCTTCATTCCTGTGCTAATTCTTGATCGTACCGATCATTGCTGTGCTTTCAACAAAATGGAGTTGCTCTACTTTATCCATCAGTAAAGGCTCGTTTCCCGGCTCTGCTTTTAAGGTGACCGTTCTCGGCTGATCTGAGATAATTTTATAAGCTACATCTCTGAACTCACCCATTAATTTCTTCAGCTTTTTTTTGTTGATGGAATAATCAAATTCAACAAAATAAGTTTCAACCGGTGTGGTTTCATTTAAGATCTGCTCTTTTTGTTCTTCTGAAAGCGAAGTCCCTTCTAATAATCTCTCAAGCTTCAAAGCTTCGTTCTTTGATGAACCTGAATAAAATGCAGTTACATTTTTATGATTACTCAGCTTTTCCACACTTTCTTCAGATGGTGAGTTTACAATTGAGATCACCATTGGCTTTATGTGCTCATCCAGAACAGAGATTTCCAGCTTTCCGAATTGATCCCTGATAAATCCCGGAGAAACGGTATCAGACAGATACGCTACAAACATTCCCTCAACAAATGTGTATCCACCATTCTGGGCATCTTCAATAGAACTGTCATCTATTACTTGTGCACTCACAATAGTGGAGAAACAAAAAACTAAAATCAAAGAGGTTAGTGACCGTACCATAATCCATTGTATTTGTTATAACTTAAATAATCAACAATAGAATAGGTAAAAAAGTCTATTAAACCTTATTTTTAAGAAATTAAAGCAAAAGAACATTTCATGTCATCAACGGCAACTGCCGATTCTCCTATTCTTAAAGAAGCAAAGAGAAGACGTACATTCGCAATTATTTCTCACCCGGATGCGGGTAAAACAACACTCACAGAAAAGCTGCTACTTTATGGTGGCGCTATTCATGAAGCGGGTTCAGTTCGTGCACGTAAAGCTTCTCATCACGCCGCTTCAGATTGGATGGCCATAGAAAAAGAGCGTGGGATTTCAGTGACTTCTTCCGTAATGCGTTTTGAAAAAGACGGTATCAAGTACAACTTGTTGGATACTCCGGGTCACAAAGACTTTTCGGAAGATACACTTAGAACGTTAGTCGCTGCTGATTGTGGTTTGATGGTTATTGACGTTGCCAAAGGAGTAGAGGAACAAACTGAAAAGCTGTTTGAAGTCTGTAAGCTTCGTGAAGTTCCCGTAATTACTTTTGTGAACAAGTGTGATCGTCCCGGTATGGATCCACTCGAAGTTTTAAGTAATGTTGAATCTAAACTAGGAATTGAAGCTGTTCCTGCAAGCTGGCCGATGGGGTACGGACAAAAATTTCAAGGGATCTTTGATGTAATCGGTGGACAAGTTCATGTTTATGAAAAAGCTGATCACGGTACAAAGAAAGCAATCACAGAGTCAATGTCGGTAGAAGATGCGCTCGCACAAAGCAATCTTTCTGATGTAGAAAAAGACGCTTTCCGTGAAGAGGTGATGCTTATCGAAGACATGTACCCAAATATGGATAAGGAGTTATACAGCACCGGAAAAGTTACTCCGGTTTTCTTTGGTTCAGCATTAAACAATTTCGGACTGGATGTGTTTCTTAACTATTTCCATCAACTTGCTCCTTCTCCTCAAATGTACGAACAAGCCGAGGGTGGAGAGCGCTCTATTGATGATGCATTTTCAGGATTTATTTTTAAGATGCAGGCAAATATGAATCCGGGTCATCGCGATTGTGCGGCTTTCATTCGGGTTGCATCAGGAAAATTCCAGCGTGGACAAAATGTAGTCATCTCTCATACCGGCAAGAAAATTAAACTGGCAACACCTCATACTTTAATGGGTGACGAGCGCCAATTAATGGAAGAAGCCTATCCCGGAGATATTGTTTCTATTTTCAATCCCGGTGATTTCAGAATTGGCACAACTATTTTCGAGAAAAATAATGTCCGATTTGATGTAATTCCATTGTTCACCCCTGAACATTTCCAAAAAGTAGCTACTAAAGATCCGTTCAAGAGAAAACAACTTCGTGAGGGTTTACAACAACTTTCAGAAGAAGGAGTGGTTCATGTATTTGAAGTCCCAAATGGAGTTGGTAACGAACTTTTATTGGGAACGGTTGGTGTGTTGCAATTTGAAGTTGTTGAACACAGAATGCGGGAAGAATACAATGTAGAACTCGTTAAAACTCCTGTTTCTTACTATTGTGCCAGATGGTTGCCGAATGATGAACCTGAAGTTATTAAAAAACTTGAGGCAAGTTATTCAACGCATGTAACTAAAGACATGGAAGAAAATCCTATTGTGCTATTCGAGTCTATGTACGCGCTCAATCAGGCAGAAGAAAAAGTAGGCGCTCAGCATTTATTTAAGTTCAAGCAAGGCTGATTTCAGTGATCAATTTATCAATTAAGAATTGTTCAATTGAAACATTCTTAATTGATCATTGCTCTACTTTCCTCCATTAGCCTGAAGATCCTGAATGCATTGAGAATCGAGCTCGGGTACATTTCCTCCCATGAGATTGCTTGCAAAATCTGACGTACGAACTGCAAAATACATCAAGCAGGTGTCCACATCACAATGAGCGCCATTAGCCTCATCATGATGATCTTGTACTGCAGGCGTTCCCTTGTTTACTAATCCAAGAATATGACCAAATTCGTGTTGTAGAACCGTTGTCTCTATAGTTTCCCTGCTTGGCTGATTGAATCCTCCTGAGTTTTCATCGATTGTACCACCTAACAAAGCCATGGATGTGTTGAAGTATGCAAATCCCAATACATTTTCCTGTTCAAATTGTCCGTCAAGAATTAAAAAATAGGCAGCAATTGCATTTCCTTCTGTATATGTATCTCTATGCTCTTTTTCCACATCAAATGCTTCCTGCGCTGTATAAGGAGAATTTCCCGGTGATGGTATTTCATCGTCTAACGAAATTGATATACTTGCCTTGTTGAGCCTGTTTTGCAGGAATGATCTTAAATTGCTTAATGCAGACTGCGTTGGCCGGAACCCTTCAACATAATCAATTTCTATAGTTAGGTTGTTGAAGCTAGTGCCGGATAAAAAATCATTGGCCGATTCCCCCACATTTAGTCTACTCGAAAACTCATTTCCGTTTTCGTTTCCACTATTACTTCCACCTTTACTGCACCCAAATAAAACAGTAGAAATGATAATTATAAGCCCGAAGAAAATTTTATTGTATTCCATAGTCTATTAAAGCCTTATTTCACTAAAAATGTTCCATAATAATAATCATATAACCATTTTGTAAAGATCTTCAATTCCGCTTTATAAGCCGCTAAAAAGTCCATAGTTTAAGGTTCGCAAAAAAATTAATGCATCTATACTAAAATTGATTACCGAAACTAAGGTTTCCGAGCAAGTAAAAATTATTAAAGCTGATCTAGATAACCCTAAACATGCTGCTGATATTGTAAATATCGTTGACTTGTTTGCCAAAGATCCCATGGGTCAGGACGAAGCACTCAGCGAAGAAGTAAGAGTTGATATGATCGCTGAAATGAAGAAAATCCCTACTACAATGACTTATATGGCATATCATGAGGAAAAAGTACTTGGGATTGTAACCTGCTTTATTGGTTATTCAACCTTTACAGCCAGCAAAACTTTCAAAATTCATGACGTAGCCGTTCACCCTGATGCAAGAGGCATGGGAGTTGGAACAAAACTTCTGGATGCTGTTCATGATGAAGCAGAAAAAATGGGATGTTCCAAAATTACCCTCGAAGTTCGCGAAGATAATCCCGCACAGAATCTCTATGAAAGAGAAGGATTTGAGTACGGCGAACCGAAATGGTGGTTCATGACGAAGGAATTGGATTAAGAGTTTTTCGTTACCTCTTTCGCGTCCTCAGCCAAACCAAGTACAGCCTGCTGGTATAATTCGCTGTTGTTATATCTGAGAATAGCGTCTTCTACACTTCCGGTTATTTCCTTGAAATGAGCCAGGTATTTACCTACTGAATAAATGTTATTGCTCATGTCGTACAAATCATCGCCAACAAACCAACGGTTTAGTGACCAGGGAATAAACTGTGCATATGACATTGCTCCGGCATAACTTGATTTAAGAGCCAAAATATCTACTTCTCTTTTATTTGCCCACTCGATTAACTCTTCTAACTGTGCAAGAGCAAATTTCGACCGGTGACCTTCTTTGATCATAGATACATATGCATTAAAAGGATTGTACTTCCCTTCGTACTTACCAAATTCAGATTCCACTCCTAATATCCCAATGATCACTTCTTTAGGAATACCGTATTCTTTTTCTGCCTTTGCCAGATCTTCTTTATGCAATTGGTAAAAGGAAGCGATCTTGTTTTTCTTATTGTCATAGCCCAACACCTTCTGATATTTTTCGAAACTGTCGATCTTGACCTCAGCAGAGCGGGTGAATTTTTTAGTGATCCCGATGATCAATTCAAATCTGGAATCTTCAAAATAAGGTCGGATATCCACACCTTTTTTCTCGAAGTGCTCTATCAATCTTGCTTTGTATTCCTCATCGGGGTTACTCGCTGCATTTGCAACCGCATTCCATCCAAAAACAATTAAGAGGAGCGCAAAAACTCCCTTCTTTAAATTTGATCCTATCATATTATTGTACCGTCCTGATCTGTAAAATGATTTCCTGATGATAATAAAACTGAATCGAAGTAGAAATAGTATTTTGTGAAAGTTTATATTCTTCAATTAATTTTGTAGGAAATTGCAAAAAACACAATTTGATATGGAAAGAGATTTAGGAGAATTAGGTCAAGATTTTGTTAAGAGTTGGTGTTCACAAATTGGACTAACGTGCAATAAGTCAACTCAAGATAAAGAAGGATGGGACTTTTTAATACAATTTGATGAGCTTCTCGAAAAAAGTTACCCCCTTGATGAAGCCGCACCAGGAATAAAGTGTTTTCTTCAGGTAAAATCTTCTGATAATGATACTTCAAATAAAAGTATACCATTAAGGAATTGGAAAAAAATGGTTAAAAATTCAGCTCCATTTTTTATAATTCGATTAGAATTTGAAGGGGAAAAAGAACCCCAAAGAGCTTTTCTCGTTCATGTTGATGAGAAATTAATTACTAGAACTTTAGAAAAACTACGGAAAATAGACGATGGCATGGAATTCATGCTTAATAAAATAACCATGTCATATCCTATTGAAAATAAGTTTTTACTGAAATCATTAGACGGCATCGGTCTAAAAAACAAAATTAATGAGTACATAAAAAACGATATAAATAAATACATAGCATGGAAAAGTAATCTAGTAGAATCTGTTGGGTATGAAGGAGAGGAATTTATATTTAAAATGCCTTTAATAAAGGGGACTCACCCTCAAGAACAGCTACAAGATCTTTCACTAGGGTTAATACCCCATCTTGAAGTTGAAAGTGCTAAAACGAGAAAGAAAAGGTTCGGAAAATACTCTAAGGAAATCAGTCTTGGCCCTGGAAAGCTTACAATGAATATCGAACCTCATTCTAAAGCTACTTTAGTTTTAAGAACTGATGATTTTCTGGATGAGTTAGATATAGAACTAGATCTTTATAAACCCAAAGGCATAAATAACCTGCCAAAGGATAAATTAAAGTTCGTTGTTAAAGACAAGAATTTATCTTTACAAGTTAGTTATAAAACTAAAAATATTCATTTAGACTTCTCTTTACCCGATCCAAAAGAAGAAACAGATCTATCAGAATACAAATCATCAAGCAGTTATTTATACATGCTTTCACAGGCAAAGAATAGGGGCTCAGACTTATTAGCTGAAATAATGGTAGATGGTGTAAGTATTTTGAAATTTAATCCAGTAATAAATTTTCAAAACGAAGAGTATGCTTTATTAAATGCTAGATCTATTAAGCTGGGTTTAGATATCGCTGATTATTTTAAAATTCCAAATTATATATCAGATTCAGACATTCTAATAAAGCAAGTAAAAAGGCTTGAGTTTCTGAAAAATTTAATTGAAGGAAATAAGGGACCTATTCGTTTAGAATTTTGGTCTGAGGATCTTTTACCTGATACTAAAGTTGGTTTCGCTTTTCCATTTGGTTCAATTTTTGGAGGGTTTAAACTTTTCCAAGGAATTTATGTTATTTCTAAACCTGAACTAAGGAGTAAAAAAAATAAAAACCGAAAAGATTATTTAATTGAATCTGATAATTACGGAAAGACTATTAAAACTTACTTCAAAGATAACTTGCCAAAAGAGACTGAAAACAAAAAACTTTTAGCATTGGAGAAAGCTTCGAAATCAATAACTGATAAAAAAGGAATTGATGAGTTTATATTTCTTTTAAATTAAGATGAGAATAGATAACTCGAACTTCAATACAAAATCCCTTATCTTTTGAGTCTTGGCGAATTTGCTAATTCTACTCTTAAACCGGATTCAGAAATTAGTGATAAGCCACGGAAACACGAAAGCACAAAAATGTGTTTTCTTTCGTGATTTTGTGCTCTAGTGGCAGAATCATCTGAATCTTGAAAAAATCATTAAAAGGAAATCATGGCAAAAGAATTTGATGTATGTGTAATCGGGTCGGGACCCGGCGGATATGTAGCTGCAATCCGTGCATCACAACTTGGTTTTAAAACCGCAATCGTAGAAAAAAGACACCTTGGTGGTGTTTGTTTAAATATCGGATGTATTCCAACTAAAGCGTTACTTCGCTCTGCAGAAGTTATGGAATCTATTCAGCATGCCGATGACTATGGAATTTCTGTTAAAGATGTAAAAGCTGATTTCGGCGGCATGGTTAAAAGAAGCCGTGGCGTTGCCAACAAAATGAGCAAAGGTGTTCAGTTCTTAATGAAAGCGAACAAGATCGATGTTTTCATGGGAACGGGTGTTTTCAAGTCAAAATCAGAGCTTGCTGTAAACGACGAAAAAGGAAAAGAAACTGAAAGCATCAAAGCCAAGCATTTTATAATTGCTACAGGTGCTCGTCCTCGTCAACTTCCTAATCTGGAGATTGACGGTGAAATGATCATCGATTCTGAAAAGGCGATGACTATGGAAAAGCAGCCTAAGAAAATGGTGATCATCGGTGCCGGTGCAATCGGCGTTGAGTTCGCTTACTTCTATCACACTTTAGGAACAGAAGTAACAATCGTTGAGCTACAAAAAACTTTGGTTCCTGTTGAAGATCAGGATGTTGGAAAAGAGCTTGGTAAGATCTATAAGAAAAAAGGCATGAACCTGATGCTGGAAAGCACAGTAGAAAAAGTTGAGAAAAAAGGTTCTGGCGTTAAAGTGACTGTTAAAACCAAAAAAGGCGAGGAAGTGATCGAAGCTGATGTTGTTCTTTCCGCTGTTGGTGTTACCGGAAACGTTGAAGGTCTTGGTCTTGAAGATATCGGCGTAAAAGTTGAGAAAGGTGCCATTGTTGTAGACAAATCAGATTACTCAACAGGTGTTGACGGTATTTATGCAATTGGTGATATCATCGGTGCTCCTTGGTTGGCTCACAAAGCTTCGCATGAAGCAGTTGTACTTGCTGAACAATTAGCCGGCAAAAATCCTAAGCCAATCAATTATGGCAACATTCCTGGTTGTACATACTGCGAGCCTCAAGTTGCTTCTGTTGGATTGACTGAAGCTGCGGCCAAAGAAGAAGGCTATGATGTTAAAGTCGGGAAATTCCCGCTTTCAGCTAGCGGTAAAGCTACGGCGCTTGGACATGAAGAAGGCTTCGTAAAAGTTGTATTTGATGCTAAATACGGCGAATGGTTAGGTCTTCATATGATCGGATTCGGTGTAACTGAAATGGTTGCTGAAGCTGTTGTAGCCCGTGATCTGGAAACTACCGGACATGAGATCATCAACGCTGTTCATCCGCATCCAACATTATCTGAAGCGGTAATGGAAGCTGTTGCTGAAGCGTATAACGAAGGTGTTCACTTAGGAACTCCGGTTAAGAAATAAATTCACTGATGTGCTGATTATATATCAGCGCCTCTGTCATTTCGACCAGATAGAGAAATGACAAATAAATATTGTAAATGGCTCCCTTGTGGAGCCATTTTTGTCTATGAAAAAAACCATCGAACTATACGATCTCGATTTAAAATCCTACCAACCGGTTTGGGATTTGCAGCACAAGATTCAGCAACGAATCATTGATGAGAAAAAACTGGATAGGATTGGTGAGTTTGAAGGCAAGAGAAAAAATGATGTGCTACTTTTTGTAGAACATCCGCATGTGTATACCCTTGGAAAAAGCGGTGCTGAAGAAAATATGCTTCGATCACTTCTTGAACTTCAGGAACAACAAGCTGAGTATGTAAAAACCAATCGTGGCGGAGATATCACTTACCACGGACCAGGACAAATTGTTGGTTATCCGATTTTGGATCTTGATCGATATTTTACTGACATCCATAAATACCTTCGTTTTCTGGAAGAAGTGATCATTAAAGTTTGTGCGGATTATGGTTTTGATGCACAAAGAATAGACGGACTTACCGGCGTCTGGATCGGTGAGCAAAAGATCTGTGCAATGGGAATCCGCTGTTCCCGTTGGGTAACCATGCATGGTTTTGCACTTAATGTAAATACGAACTTACAATATTTTAACAACATCGTCCCCTGTGGTATTGAAGACAAAGAAGTAACCAGTTTAGAAAAACTTTTAGGTACAAAAATTGACATCGAAGAAGTAAAAGAAAGGATCGTTACACACTTCGAAAATGTTTTCGAGGTAAGCATTAAACCAAGCGGTACTCAAACAGAACTAGAGAAGAATTTTTTGTAACTTTATGCTTCTTGATTTGTCATTTCGACAATACCGAATGGTATGGAGAAATCTGAAAGTTGAACTTATAGCTTAATCTTTAGATTTCTCGTTTCACTCGAAATGACAGAGACAAATTTTAGAAAAATATGATCAAAGAACTAGACGTAGTAGAAAAGAAATCAACACAGCGCAGACCGGAATGGCTTAGAGTTAAGCTTCCTTCTGGAGGTAAATTCAAAGAAGTTCTGGATACTATTAATGAGAATAAGCTGAATACGGTTTGCTCTGAAGCTCGCTGCCCGAATATGGGAGAATGCTGGGGCGCCGGAACAGCAACATTTATGCTTCTCGGCGATGTATGTACTCGTTCTTGTGCATTCTGTGCTATTAAAACAGGTCGCCCGCCTGCAGAGTTAGATTGGGATGAACCAGTTCGAGTTGCTGATGCTGCTGCAAAAATGAAATTGAAACACGTAGTTCTAACATCTATCAACAGAGACGACAGAAAAGATGGTGGCGCACCGATCTTCGCAGCAACTCATACTGCTCTCCGTGAAGCAATTCCGGGAGTAACCATTGAGTCTTTAATTCCGGATTTCCGTGGCGTTTGGGATGCCCTCCAAATCGTAGTCGATACTCCTCCGGATGTACTGAGCCATAATCTGGAAACTGTTCCGAGAAAATACAGACGTGTTCGCCCTCAGGCTAAATATGAGCGTTCTTTAGAGCTTCTGCTCAGAGTTAAAGAAGAAGGCATCCGCTCAAAAACCGGAATCATGGTTGGTCTTGGAGAAACTCGTGAAGAAGTAATTGAGTTAATGCAAGATTGCGTGGATCATAAAGTAGACGTTCTTACCATCGGCCAATATATGCAACCAACCAAAATGCATCATCCTGTTGTTGATTGGGTTCATCCTGACCAATTTGCTGAATACAAAGAGATCGGTGAAAAATTAGGTATTGGTCATGTGGAAAGCGGACCTTTAGTTCGTTCATCTTATCACGCTGAAAGACACGTTTAATTTTTTTCTTATACTTCAGATAGTATCTTGGGGTAAATTAAAAATACATGCTAGCAACACTTACCGTTTTAGGAATCAGTTTCGTATTAGGATCTATTCCATCCGCAATTTGGGTGGGAAAGCTATTTAAAGGGGTAGATGTTCGTGAACATGGTAGTGGAAATGCGGGAACTACCAACACCTTCCGGGTTTTAGGATGGCCTTCCGGAGTTACTGTTTTCACCATGGACTTTATGAAGGGTTTTGTTGCTTCCTTTTGGGTAAGCGCTTTAGCCTGGGATATGTTTGCCGGACCACTTTCTCCACCAAACTGGGAAGTCGATGCTTTCTTAAAAATAAGTTGCGGACTTTTTGCAGTAGTCGGACATATGTTCCCTCTTTTTGCTAAGTTTAAAGGTGGAAAAGGGGCCGCAACTGCTTGTGGAATGCTGTTCGGAATTGAGCCTATTTCCATCGGGATCTCTTCCATAATTTTTGTCACAACGATTCTATTAACAAGATATGTTTCTCTTGCTTCAATACTTAGTTCATTTTTCTATCCTGTTAGTCTGATCGTGATGAAGTATGTGTATGGATTCGATAAGTTAGTGGACGGAAGTATGGTTATTTTTGGTGCTTTGGTGGCTACAGGAATTATTGTGAAGCATAAATCCAATATCAGCCGACTTCTGGCAGGTACGGAAAGTAAAGTGGGCTCTTCAAAGAAAAAAGAAACACAGAATCCGGAAGAAAACCCGGAAACCAAAAATGAACAGGTTGAAGTATGAGGAATGTCACCATTATTGGGGCCGGAAGTTTTGGAACAGCACTGGCAACAGTTTTAGATACTGCCGGAAATAATGTTCAGATATGGGCTCGTGAAAAAGAAGTGGTTGATAGTATCAATAACAACCATCGAAATCCTTCTTATCTGTCTGACATCCGGTTGCCGGCTTCTATTAAAGCGTATGACGACCTAGAGCATTGTCTTCGTGATCAGGATATGATCCTGTTTGCAACTCCTTCTCATACATTAAGAGAACTCGCTGCCAAAATAAAACCGTGTCTGGACGGGCATGAGATCTTAGTTACCGTTTCCAAGGGAATCGAGAACGACACTTTCAAAACCATGTCACAGATCCTGGTTGAAGTAATGGAAGGCGTCACTTTTGAAGACAATATTGGTGTTCTTTATGGGCCAAGCCATGCAGAAGAAGTCTCTCATTTAAAACCTACTACCGTAGTTGCGGCTTCTTATTCTACAAGAACAGCAAGAATTATTCAGGAAACCTTCCTGACTCCTATGTTCAGAGTGTATCTTAATAATGACATTATCGGAGTTGAGATCGGCGGATCTGTAAAAAACATTATGGCCATTGCAGCCGGAATTATTGATAGTGCAGAATTAGGCGATAACGCTAAAGCTGCATTGATAACCCGAGGACTTCATGAAATGAAACGAATGGGTGTAATGATGGGCGGTTATGCGGAAACTTTCTCCGGATTAACGGGGATGGGAGATCTCATTGTAACTTGTACGTCAAAACACAGCCGTAACAGATATGTAGGCTCACAAATTGGACTTGGCAAAAAACTGGATGAGATCATTGACAGCATGAATATGGTTGCAGAAGGTATTAAGACGACTAAATCCGTTCGTGACT
This sequence comes from Balneola sp., assembly GCA_965215865.1. Lineage (GTDB taxonomy): Bacteria > Bacteroidota > Rhodothermia > Balneolales > Balneolaceae > Balneola. The sequence continues at coordinate 242,149 of OZ244125.1, read as the reverse complement.
GGGCTAAGCGTAATAATGTTGATATGCCTATCACTTGCGCGGTTTACCGGGTTTTATTTGAAAATGAAGACCCTAAAGACGCTTTGAATGCGTTGATGACAAGAGACCCTAAAGACGAAGTTTCTATATAATAGAGCACACTGACCTTTGTCAGATTAATATCATGAAAGACGAGTACGAATTATATTTACAGAATTCAGATTCAGTTACTGTTTCTGAGATGAAACTCAAAGACCTTAAGAATCTGATCGCAACAGGAGAAAGCTCTTTTCTCGAATTTAAACACAAAGTTGCTTCCCCCGAAAAAATTGCCAAAGAAATGGTTGCCTTCGCCAACACTAATGGAGGCAGAATTATTATCGGGGTAGATGATAACGGAGATATTTCGGGCATAGAGAGCTATTACGAAGAAGAATTCTGGTTAAGACAAGCTGCTGAAGATGTGTGTGTACCAGCTCTCAATATCAATATTGAAATGGTGCATGCCGGGAAAAAAGATGTTATGATTGTTGAAATTCCTGAATCAGAAAACAAACCCATAGCAGTAAAAGGAGAATCCAAAAGAACCGTATATATTCGTCAGGGTGATGAAAATATCATCGCGACAGACGACAGAGTTGAAGTGTTAAAAAACAAGGCCTCTACTACAGGTGTTACTTTTGAATACGGCAAAAGAGAGCAGCAGTTATTCCGGTTTTTAAATGAATATGGTGATATCACCATTGAACGATTTTCTATCATTTCGAATATTACAACCTATAGAGCCGAACGTATTCTTGTTGATATGGCAAGTGCGGGAGTCCTGGATATGTTTGAACAAAAAGGCATAGTTCATTATACATTTTCGCATAAAAATTCGTAATTTTGACTTGTTCTAAATAAGGAGAGCAATGACTGATCAAGACGAAAATCTAGACGATATTATTTCCTCACTCATCGATGTGGATGAAGAAGAAACTTCACCCAACAAAGAGGAAAAACAAGAGTTGACCGGCGAGCCCGTAACTCTTACAGAAAGAGCTTCTAAACAAGTTAAGGCGATTATTGAAAAAGAAGGACTGGATGACAATCTCTATCTTAGAGTTGCTGTAGAAGGCGGTGGATGTTCGGGATTGAGCTATAAATTAGGATTGGATTACCGAACGGAAGATGATGTGGCTTTTGAGAACTACGGAGTTGAAGTAATTGTAGCCTCTAAACACCTTATGTACTTAGAAGGAATTGAGATCGACTATCCTGATGGATTAGATGCTCGTGGGTTTACCTTCGACAATCCCAATTCCGTTGAAGATTGCGGATGCGGAACCAGCTTCTCTATCTGATTTTATTTTCCATACATTTGAACCTAAACTCAATATTTATTAAATAATATTGTAAGGTTTTCCGTTTAACCTGTCTTACTGTATGTGAAAAAGAGGTCTTCATATAAATTCCCTGTCGAACAGTTCCCGGCACTTCGGGTAGTGCTTCTTTATATTCTCGGAATTCTCTGTTCTCAATTTTTTCAGATAAACCTGCTCGTTCTCATATTTTCCTCAATTGGTTTAGCAGCTACCTATTTCACTTTCGAGGCTCTTTCGAAGAAAACGGTTTCTATCCGGTTGACCAGAACATCTACTATTCTGTATTGTCTGATCATTTTTACTGCCGGGTTTACAATTAACTCCATTGATTCAAAGAAAAATCAGTCCGCTGTTGAGATGCTTATATTTGATTCGGAGTGGGCAGAAATTCAGGTTTCAGGCAATGTTCTCTCTATATCCAAAAACAGTTCAGGAGATAAGAGACTCGACCTTGCTGTAACTAACACAAAGCTTTCCGACTTTACTTCTGAAATGAAGTTCAAAAGCAGAATACTTTGGGATAACGAACTACCGGTAGAACTTGGCGATCAAATTGAAATAGCTGGGACTGTAATTCCGGTCTCTGAACCCAGAAATCCTACTCAATTTGATTACAAGGCTTTTCTTGAATCCAGAAATATTTATACTCAAATAAAAGTTGATTCTGTAGTACGAATCAATCCGGACTCTTCCTTATTCAGCTGGATCTCAATTCGAAAAAAAGCACTCAAATTGGTTGATCAGAATTTTGATTCTGTAACAGCGCCTATCGCAAAAGCATTACTTCTAGGTTATAAAAATGAACTGGAAGGAAATACTAAACAAGCTTTCGCCAGAGCAGGATTATCACATATTATGGCCGTATCAGGCTTGCATGTTGGTTTAATCATAGCTCCTTTCTGGTTGATCATCCCTTATTTCTGGACCAAAAAACAGGGTACAAAAGTTGGCTTGGCTCTTCTGATATTGATTCTGATTTTTTATGCCGGGCTCACCGGTTTTTCGGTCTCGGTTCTACGCGCTTCTGTAATGGCCGTTCTTTTAACTTATGGTAAACTGTTTTCCAAAAGCAGTGATTCTCTGAACTTAATGGGCATTGCAGCATTGGTGATTCTGCTATTTGATCCTTCTCAACTATTTGAAATTGGGTTTCAACTTTCTTTCAGTGCCGTTCTAATAATTCTTTTAGTGCTTCCTGTAATACAAAACTTAATTCCTTACTGGGTTCGCATAAAATGGTACGGCGCTCCGGTTATGGTCATTATCATTTCACTCGTGGTCCAACTTGGACTCTACCCCTTTCAGGCTTTTTACTTCGGTGAAGTATCCCTCATTAGTCCGCTCGCAAATGCGTTATTCGTTCCTTTGCTAAGCATTATCGTTCCACTTTCTCTTTTAACTTTGATAATAAGTTCTGTAATTCCTGCTGTTGGTTTCTTCATAAATTACCCTTCACTAGTCTTTCTGGAAGTCCTTAACGATTTTGTTTCTTTTTCTTCTCAACTTTCTCAATCATGGTTTGAGGTACAAAAACCCGGTATTTCGATCTTTCTTTTCTGGATCTCTTTTGTCTTAATGATCGGATCATGGAGAAATCCCAATATAAAATGGAAGCTGAAGGCCGTATCTCTGTTCTTTCTCTTCTTTGTTCCTCTTGATGCGGTTTTAAGAAAATTTGAATCTCCAAAAATGATAGTTACAATTCTTGATGTGGGTCAGGGAGATGCGACCTTCTTGCAAACTCCGAACGGGAAAAATATACTAATCGATGCAGGAGTTTGGAGTCCCGGATCCAATTCCGGAAAACAGATTTTACTTCCTTTCTTTAAAGAAAACAATATTCAGAAATTAGATGCCGTGTTTCTTTCTCATCCTCATGCAGATCACATTGGAGGCATAAATGATCTTATAAATGAAACTGAAATAGACACTATTTATAACTCCGGATTTGAATATGAATCAAATTTATATCGCAATTATATAAAGCTGGCTAAATCAAGAGAAATTCCGGTTGTTTCACTTAAAGCAGGTACCAAAGTCTATCTCGATGAAAATCTGCTCATCTTAGTGCTCGGTCCCGAAAAAGGAAAATTCAACAATGATCCCAATCAACATTCTTTAGTTTTAAACATAATTCATGGCGAAAACGAATTTTTGTTCACCGGTGACGCTGGGGAAGATCAGGAACGTAGGTTGGTAGAAAATTACGGACATCTTTTGGATACAGATTTTCTGAAAGTGGGACATCACGGAAGCAAAACCAGCTCCGAATTATTTTTTCTAAAGGAAGTTACTCCTGACATTGCTGTTGTCTCTGTTGCCGAACGGAACCGATTCGGTCATCCTCATCCGGAAGCTGTAGAAAGATTAGAGTCCACTCAATCTGAGATCTACTATACCAGCCGGGATAAAGCCTTAATATTTGAAAGCGACGGCAAAAGTATTCAGCGAGTGAAATGGTATTAAACTACGCCTCCTTATAATATCTCCATAAGTTCAGAATTGTTAGTTTAGAAACACAAAATTCAATTTTCCATAAAATGTGTTTTACATAATAATCCCGTATTTTAGGGAACTAATTAATCATTATAGAGCTACACCATAAAAATTAATGGACCAAACGGAACGACCGAGCTTTGAAGAGGCTTTAAATAAGCTGGAAGAAATAGTTTCCAAATTAGAGGATGAGTCCATTACTCTGGAGGAATCTGTTAATCTGTATGAAGAAGGGGTAAAACTCTCCAAATTTTGTACAGAAATCCTAAACGATGCTGAACTTCGTATTGAACAGGTGAATGAAGTAAATAGTTAACAAATTATGGAACAGAACATACCACAACCGGGTGAGCTTTTATCTAAAATAAATACTCCTGAAGATCTTCGAAAACTTGATCCAAAAGAACTTCAGGATGTTTGTGATGAACTCCGGAATTATATCATCGACATGGTTTCCGTTTATGGCGGTCACTTTGGAGCCAGTCTTGGTGTTGTAGAACTTACAACCGCTATCCACTATGTATACAAAACTCCGGAAGATCGTTTGGTTTGGGATGTTGGCCATCAGGCATATGGACATAAAATTTTAACCGGACGACGAGAGCAATTTCACACAAACCGTTTGTACGGTGGTATTTCAGGATTCCCAAAACGTACTGAAAGTGAATATGATACTTTTGGTGTTGGGCATTCCAGTACTTCAATTTCTGCCGCTCTAGGCATGGCTGTGGCAAACACTTTAGATAAAGGCGATCGTAAAGTGGTAGCAGTAATTGGTGATGGTTCCATGACTGCAGGTTTAGCTTTCGAAGCTATGAATAATGCAGGAGCTATGAACAGCGACATTCTGGTTATTCTGAATGACAATTGTATGTCTATCGATCCCAATGTTGGTGCTTTAAAAGAATATTTAACGGATATAACTACGAGCAAAACCTTCAATAAAATGAGGGATGAAATTTATGATATGCTCGGGCATTTCAAATCTGCCGGTGAGAAAATGCGCAAAGTTGCTTCCAGATTGGAAAACGCTGTAACTGCCGCAATAACCCCGGGGTCCCTGTTTCGTGCACTTGGTTTTAAATATTATGGCCCGATGGACGGACATGATGTGGACGGACTCAGAAAGACTTTGGAAGATCTTAAAACAGTAAAAGGACCAAAGCTCCTTCATGTTGTAACCGTGAAAGGAAAAGGATTTGCTCCTGCTGAGCGGGAGCAAACTAAATGGCACGCATCCAGCAGTCCATTTGATAAAATTACAGGAAAGGCGCTCAACCCGGCTCCGAAAACTAAAGGAGCTCCTAAATATCAGGATGTATTTGGCGAAGCCTTAGTGGAATTAGCAGCTAAAGATGAACGGATTGTAAGTATGACTCCGGCCATGCCAAGTGGCTCCAGTCTCTGGCCAATGATGAACACTTTCCCCGAAAGAGCATTTGATGTTGGAATAGCCGAACAACATGCCGTAACTTTTGCAGCAGGTCTTGCAACCGAAGGGAAAAAAGCATTTTGTGCTATCTATTCTTCTTTTTTACAGCGAGGATACGATCAGCTAGTCCATGATGTAGCCATTCAAAAACTTCCCGTTGTATTTTGTATTGATCGTGCCGGATTTGCCGGAGCTGACGGGCCTACGCATCACGGTTTATATGATATTGCCTTTATGAGAACTGTTCCGAATATGGTAATCTCTTCTCCTCTGAATGAACAGGATCTGAGAAATATGATGTTTACTGCATCCACTTTTGAAGATGCTTCGTGGGCAATTCGTTATCCGCGTGGTAAAGCAACTGGAATGAATGTTCCAGAAGGATTTGAAGCTCTGGAAATCGGAAAAGGAATAGAACTTCGTGAAGGAGAAAATATAGCTGTATTGAGTTTTGGTCCTATTGGTAAATATGCAACTACAGCTGCTGATGATTTAGACAAAGAAGGAATTAATATCGGTCATTACGATATGCGATTTGCAAAGCCTTTGGATGAAGAACTTATTGATAAAATTTGTGAGAAATATGATCACATCATCACGTTAGAAGACGGTGCTAAAATGGGTGGATTCGGTAGTGCAGTTGCTGAGTACATCATCGAAAAAGAAAACCGTCCAAGCGTAAAAATTCTCGGTATTCCTGATGTTATTGTTGAACACGGAACTCAGGAAGAATTGCATGATGAAGTTGGAATTGGAGTTGAAGGAATTAAAGAAGCAATTAAAGGTATCTTAGTTAGACAATAATGAGATTGGTAGTTTTAATAGTTATTTGTTGCTCCGTTCTTTTTGGCTGTAACAGTAATGACTTTAAAGGATTTACATTCGGAGATGTAAAGACTATTTCAGGGGCTCCTGTTTCTAATGCTGAGATACATATTTTGTATGCAAATCGATCATCTGCAAGAAAAGTGCTGCCTTCCACTTCAATAAACTTTAGCCTTCCAGTCGCCTCTGAAGTTTCTTTTTCTACAAAAAGATTTGGCTACAAAGAAAAAATCGAAGGTTTTTCTGAGGTTTTATTTAGTGCAGGGCATCATACCATAACTCTTCTTGATTCTCTTTACACAAACGGTTTGTATGAATATTTTTTGGAGACAGGGGCCGCATCTTATCAAAGTAAAATTCAAATTATCCGCACTGAAGAGCAGTTGAAAAATAGTTTCATCCCACTAACTTATACCGATCGATCAGGAAGTTTTGAATTTCAAACCGCCATTTTAGGTGTAGGAGAAAAAATAGATTACACCATTGAAACTGGAGAATCGGCTTCTTATTCTATTGATAATGAAATAGAATTTATCGCTATTAAAGAAGGAGAGATTATAGCTCGCAAAACTATGCTGATTTCTAATGGAGCAGAAAACGAAGTTTCTCTGATTGTAAATTAATGAAGTACACCCTTTCCGATTTCGACTACCATCTTCCCGAAGAACTGATTGCTCAATCTCCGGCAAGCCCACGAGATCATGCAAGATTGTTGGTGTACGATCGAGCTTCTAAACAGATCAAAGACGATTTTTTCTACAATCTTGGGGATTACCTTCCCAAAGAAACCACCCTTGTTGTTAATAACAGCAAAGTAGAAAAATGCCGGCTGATGTTTGATGGTGGAAAAAAAGAACTCTTCGTCACTTCAGTCAGAAATAATAATACGATTGAAGCTTTAGTACGCCCGGGCAAAAAATTCCGTGTTGGGAAAACAGTCGAGCTTGTTGATGGAGTTACCGCAGAAGTTACTCATGTAGCAGAAGACGGGTTAAGAACGCTCATTCTTTCTCATGATCTGGACGCTCCAGAACTCGAGCCATTCAAATACACACCTTTTCCTCCATATATAGAGCAGGATGAATCTCTGGCATCAGAATACCAAACCGTGTACGCAAAAGATCTTGGAAGTAAAGCTGCTCCTACAGCCGGTTTACATTTTACTGATGAATTACTAGCTAAGTTAGACACTCGGGGAATACGAAAATCAGAAGTTACTCTGCATGTTGGTTTGGGTACTTTTGCTCCGGTTAAAACGGAAAAGCTTGATGAACACATCATGCACAGCGAATGGTATCAACTTGACAGTAAAACAGCTGATGAATTGACAACATCAGATCACATCACAGCAGTTGGAACTACAAGTGTTCGAGTGCTTGAATCACTGGCAAGTAACAAACGAACGTTTGAGCCTCAAAATGGTGAAACGGATATATTCATTACTCCGGGATATCAATTCAAAGCTGTTGATTCTCTTATCACGAACTTTCATCTTCCCAAAAGCACTTTGCTAATGTTGGTTTCTGCGCTCATGGGCTTTGATGAAATGCATCGGATTTACGAACACGCCATTAAAGAACAATATCGCTTCTACTCCTTTGGTGATGCGATGTTGATAGTTTAGGAAAGATCTTTTTGGCTTATGTACTTTTGTTCCGATACTGAGCTTCCTCAGCACAGGCGCCAGTACCAAAAACTCCCGACAAGAATTATTGACGCGAACTCCATTACATCGACTAATCATTACAAAAGATCTTCGCTCGTATGATGCATATTCAAGCATCATCCTGTGTGTAATGATTGCTCCTTCGGAGCCGTCAATTTCATTACGTTCTTTCCCCGCCAATAATTCTAAAGGTCGGTGTAGTTGGAAGCTTTTCTCACATCTTTACGTCTATTATTAATCATCTTTTTATTTAAACTTCTTAATCGTCCAGGCCAAGCCGGTAGTTACATAAAAACCCTCCAGCGGACGTTGACCAAACTCTAATCTGTACAACAGATTTCCAAAGAAGCCAATTTTGCGGTCGAAGTTTTGTTTTTGAGTCATGGGATTTAATTGCCAGGTCATACCAGCTCTCCAGCCTAAGGTTTCTTCCACCGTTTGGGTATTTCCATTTGCTGTAACATCTACACTTGTAGGTAAAACCAAAATATCAATAAAAGGTCTGAAATTACGGGCGTAAGCAAAAGTATAGCCATCGCTGTCCTGAATATGCATAAATAGCTTTCTGGTGTATCCAAGCCCGGCATAAATCCCTTTATGGAAGATGTTTGTCACTTCATAAAAAGTGAAATTTTCTTCGTACTCAAAAGCGCTGTTTCTTAAATACAGACCACCTCTTACATTCAGCTCTGAAGTTATATCTCCCGGTAACTTTACAGTGGTATATGTATTGATGTCTTTTCCTTCTAAATAATTTCTTTCATAACTGAACGCCAACAATACCGGAACCGTAGTATTTTTAGTTTTTGAAGAAAGTGTAAACTCAACCCCGGCGTTAAACAAAAATGGAAAGCTTGTCTTTTCTAAAGAAAACAAGGAATACAAAAACAACCCTTCCGCTTTTAGTTTATCAGTTATTGGATACAAAGTCTCTGCCCCTATACTAAGAATAGAAGCTCCTGAGGTATTGTCAAATCCGGCATCTACTCCAAAGTAATGAAGCCCGAGATAACCGGATTGAACTTCAGTCGGATCTGAATAGATCTGTCGGTATGTTTTTTGTGCAAATAAACTTGCTGTTGTTGCAATAAGAGTAACTAATAGGATCGAATACTTTAACTTCATGACTAAGAAACTTGTTTAAGGTTTCTATAAAACTAACAGAAGCACTAAAGTCTGTAAATCGCCCAAACTAGGTATTCTCTTTTGTGATTAGCCGTGTAAAAGAGATACATGTTTCCTATATTTGGAGTCTGAAAAATGCACCCGTAGCTCAACTGGATAGAGTACCAGATTTCGGCTCTGGGGGTTGGGGGTTCGAACCCCTCCGGGTGTACTTAAAGCCACTTCAGTTTAATAATTGAAGTGGCTTTTCTCTATTTCTCAAATCTATTTTTAAATTCCACTTTATATGATTTTCCAACCGGAATTTCATGCTCTTTGATCGAGATCATATTCCCTTCCACATAATTTATTTTTGTGAGAGAAACTGAGCAGGAGGGCTGACCTCTAAATCAATCGACAGAGTTATTGAAACGATCTCTGAGGTCTTGCACATACACACCGATATCATTTCTTAATTCAAATAAGCGACTGTTAAATTCAGCGTAGCTTTGTTTGGTAAAATAGGCTTTGGTTTTAAGCTTTCGCATCATTTCTAATGATTGGTTTGCGAATCTAAGTGACTTTTTTGTGTAAGCTATATTAGCTCCTAAAAACTCTTGTTCGAAACCAAAAGAGTAACCACCGGCTAATTTTGCAGCAATTTTTAAGCTATCGCCTACAAACTCCAGAAATACTTTATCCTGATTTTTCGGAGGAACTGATTCTGCCCATTTTAAAATATCAACGGCGTAGAAACGTGCGTCTCTGAATAATCCGAGATTATCTAATGAACCATTATCTGAAAGAGCAAAGTCTTCGCTTAGGCTTTTCCACTCTTCTCCTGCATCAAAGTCATCATCTTCATCTGCGTCCGGAAAGTCGTCGAATTCATCAAGACCAAACAAAAAATCTTCGTCATCAAATTCATCTTCGTCTTCCCAGTCGTCTTCATCTTCAGGAAAGTAAGCTTCGTCCATCAACAGTTCTTCTTCTACATACGCTTCAAAAGCATCATCTTCACTCAGACTTTCTTTTAGAAGAGTGATCCATCTTGGCACATTTCCTTTTACATCAGACTCAATAAACTTTCTGAGTTGCTCGCTTTTTTTCTCTACTTCATTAAGATGGGCTTCCCATTGAAATTCATTCCAAAGTTCGCCGTTAAATCCATCCATGCTCATATATTTTCTCGCAAATGTGTGGGTTGTTCATAGAAAAGAAATTTTATCCATTCACGCAAGGGTACGTGGAAAAGTAACGCTTTTTGTGGATAAAAATTGGCTAAAGTCGTTCTAATACTCCAATTATTACTTGTGTCATTTTAGGCTCGGCCTGTGCAGCCGCTGCAAATATCTCTTCAAGCACTACCGGCTTCAGTGAATCCGGGAAGCATTCATCAGTAATTACTGAAATTCCAAGCACATCCATTCCCATATGAACTGCCGCTATTACCTCCGGAACTGTGCTCATGCCAACAACATCGGCTCCCAGCTGTCTCATGTATCTGTATTCAGCTCTGGTCTCGAGCATTGGCCCCGAAATTGCTAAATAGATTCCCTGATGCATTTTTAAAGAATTATCGAGCGCGACATTCTGAGCTATTTCTCTCAATCGCGAAGTGTAAGGGTCACTCATGTCCGGGAATCGAGGTCCCAATTCATCGTCATTCGGACCGATCAAAGGATTGTCGCCTAAAAAATTAATATGATCAGTGATCAACATAATATCTCCGGCTTCAAAATTCGGGTTCATTCCGCCACAGGCATTACTTACAAAAAGACTATGGGCGCCAAGAGCTTTAGCTACTCTTACCGGAAATGCAATTTGTTGCATGGTATATCCTTCATAAAAATGAAAGCGCCCTTGCATGGCTACCACTTTTTTACCACCTAACATTCCGAAAAGCAATCTTCCTGCATGACTTTCGACAGTAGAAACCGGAAAGTGAGGAATATCTGAATAGCTGATAGAATCCTGAACATCTATCTCTTCACCCAGCTGACCTAAACCGGTTCCCAGTATCAACAGATACTCCGGTTGGAAATCTGTTTTTGATTCTATAAAATTTAGCGCTTCGTCTCTTTTTGAACGAAATTGTTCAACAGTGTCTAATGCCATAGTCAGTTAAAATATTGTTAGTCTATTTCGTCGAGGATATCATCAAGATGCTCTGTACCGGGAGGTAAGGAGAGATCTATTTCCTCTTCTTTTTTACTTTTCATCTCTTCAGTGTCAGGCCCTTCTTCATCGAGTTCAAAACGAGGTTTTCTTTCCTCTGCCGAATCTTGTCCCGTATACAAATCTTCTTTGGGTAAATTAAAAATACCCATTTCATCTTTACCAAATTTTGATAATGATTCCTGAGAATTTTCCAGGAATGAATTCATTCCGGCAATAATCTCTTCTCTTTTTTCTAATAACCGCTGAATGTTTTGCCGAATTTGTTGCCTTTGATGGTTGGCTTCTTTTAGAATGCCCTCAGCCTGCATCTCTGCTTTATCGATCTTGTTTTGAGCTTCAGCTTTTGCTCCATCCAGTTTCTGAGCAACTGATTCTTTGGTGGTTTGCAGCGTTTCATGAAGTGCTTCTTCAACACGCTCATAGTGACGAACGCGATCGTTTAGCTTATCGATCTGATCTTCAAGTTCTTTGTTTTTGTTAAGCAAATGCTCAACCTCGTTCGAAACCAGCGTCAGAAAAGATTGAACATCAGCAACATCAAAACCGCGGAGGGTTTTTTCGAACTGCTGTTGTTTAATTTCAAGAGGGGTAAGTTTCATTGCACGAATATTTTAAGAGTAATCTTATCAGTTAATAAAATAACACTTATTCGTTTAACATGTTCCTCAGATTAGAATCATCTTCTTTTTCATCAGAAGACCGGACTTCCTTTTCTTCGATCTCAATTTCTCCGGCATCCGAAGCCTCGGGAATTCTTATCTTTTCTTCTTCCAGGTCTGCTACAATCGATTCCAGATTAGAAATTCTGCGCTCGGTACTTTTCTTGAAGTCGCCCAATGCTTTAAAGAATTGTGGGTTTATTTCTCCCTGAGAGGTCCCGCTTTTTCTGTTGATCCATGACTTGATCAGGCTGAAAAAACCCCAAAAAAGGAATATTGAAAATCCCGTTCCAAACACGATGGCTACTATCGAGATTATAAACTCTTCTTCAGACATAATTTCCTCTTAATTTTGAACTCTACTTCGGGTTGCTGAGTCTTCATCTTCTTCCGAATAGTACTCATCTTTTATCTCTATGTCATCTAATGGTACATTTTTTTTCGTCCCTGATTGAGAAGCGCCTACAGAACCTTCTAGCTTTTCTATTCTGGATTTCAGGTTATGAATGATTTTACGAAGCTCATGTATTTCTTTTGAGCTTGCCATTCTTTTCTCTTCGGCTTTAAGTTCCTGTTTTCGGTACTCAATAAAAAGCCCGCCTGCTACAGCTATAATTGGGATAAGCGCCCACCAAGGTAATCCAAATAACATAATGCCCCTTTTTTAATTAATAATACAATGCCGACTACGGGAATCGTTAATCATAGTTTCGTGCCCCGAAAATTTCACTTCCTACCCGAACCATGGTTGCTCCTTCTTCGATAGCAACTTCCATATCATTGCTCATCCCCATAGACAGCTCCCGGAGGTTAACACTTCCTGAGTTAAATTTCTGATGTTCATCGAAAAGATCTTTCAACAATTTGAATTCATGGCGCACATCTTCAGGATCATCTGTAAAAGTAGCCATCCCCATTAAACCGCAAACAGTAACATGCTCAAAATCGGCAGAAGATTTCAGAATGCCGGCCAGATCTTCCGGTTCAACTCCTCCTTTTTGCTTTTCTCCGCTGATATTTACCTGAATAAGAGCATTAATTTTATTTCCATTCGCGCGCTTTTCAAACTCCTTTAGGTATTTCAACTTTTCAATTGAATGAACCCAGCTCACTTTATCTGCGATGAGTTTAATTTTGTTAGTCTGAAGATTTCCGATCATATGCCAGGAGATCTTCTTTCCATCAAACTCAGAAATTTTGTCTTCCAGCTCCTGCATTCTGTTTTCCCCGAACTCAACTTGTCCGCAATTCAATGCTTCCTGTATGTAAGAAACCGGTTTGGTTTTGCTTACTGCAACCAGTGTTATTTCGCTGCTGTCCCTCCCGATTTTCTTACAAGTGCTCTCAATTTTGCCTTTTACTATCTCAATATTTTCACAAATTTGTGATTTTTCCATTCAAATCAGTGGTTTAGTATTAATTTTACATTAATAACATCAATAAAGGCTTTTATCATTCAATAATTACCCTTATTTTTGGAAGCTCAAAGAAAGCCTAAATCAACTTCTATTGTACAAACTGACTTTCTACAAATTCATAGCGTTCCCGTCGGGTCAATTTATCTTAAACATTTCAAAAGGTAAAAGATAAATGGCTACAAAAATCCGACACATATCCACCTTTTTAAATCAGTGGGCTCCTCCCGGAACTAAAATGGATTACGATAATGTCGGACTACTTGTCGGAGACCCTGATGCTGAAGTTACAAATGTTCTTACTTGTTTAGATATAACAGATGCAATTGTAGCAGAAGCGATCCAAAATGATTGCGAGCTTATTGTAGCGCATCACCCGCTTATTTTCAGCAAGATCGGAAAGATCAATCCTACTGATGAACAAGGTCGGATCATTTATAAGCTGATAAAAAATGATATTGGCTTATTAGTTGCTCATACAAATCTGGACGCTGCATTAGATGGTGTCTCTTTTGTTTTAGCAAATATGCTGGGTCTTGATGATCTGAGTTTTCTAACAAAGAATTACTCCATCAGCAAAAAAATAAGTCTTGTAAGCTCCGTGGAAAACAGTGATTCCATGGTTCAGTTGTTGAATTATTATTCAGCTGAAGATGTGCATCATTATAGTGTAGAGAGTAGAGAAAGTGATCTCAGATGTTTTGAAGCAATCATTGACAAACATCATTTACCCGCACTCAGAAAAGGGCTTAAGAAAGAAGGTTTACTTAAAGAGGGTGCGCTTCAGATAACCGATCTTGTTTCCACTTCAAATAACTTTGGAATGGGAGTAATTGGTCAATACCCTGAAGACGGTTTAGGTAAAAATGAATTCCTGCACTTAGTATCTCAGGCACTTGATGTAAAAGCCATTCGTTTTTCAGGAGATGTAAACCGAATTAAAACAGTGGCAGTATGTGGCGGAGCAGGAGTTTTTCTGAAAGAAAAAGCCATTAAAAGTGGTGCCGATGCCTTTGTTACTGCTGATATTAAATACCACGATTACTTTACAGAGCAAGAGAATTTTCTATTGGTAGATGTAGGGCATTATGAGAGCGAATTTCCGGTTGCGGAAGCTTTAAGAAAAGAATTATCCGAAGCTTTCGACAACCTTTCTGTAACTGTTACTAATGTAGTAACCAATCCGATGCAAACCTATGTATCGGACTCCAAACCGAAATCCATTCAACAAAGCTGAAAAGCAATCCATGAAAGAAGCACTTCAACAACTAGCAAATTTACAATATATAGATAGCCGCATCGATGAGCTTAAACAGTTGAGAGGCGATCTTCCTGAAGAGATTCTTGATATTGAAACAGACATTGCTCGTAAAGAGGCTCGTCTGTCAAAACTTGAGCAAGAAGAGAAAGATCTTATTGTAGAATATGACAACCTTAAGCTTGAACTAGCAAGCTCTGAAGAGAAAACAAAGAAATACGAAGATCAGCAACTTGCTGTCCGTAATAACCGTGAGTATGACGCACTTACGAAAGAAATTGAAGCTCAGAAGCATGTAGTAGAAAATGCTACTTCCCGCATTGAAGAGATCGACAAAAGACAAGAAGCGATCGGGCCTGAAATCGAAGAGGCTAAAGCTGAACTTGACTCTGCAAAAGCTGAACTCGAAGAAAAGAGCAGTAGTCTTGAGTCTGTTACTAAATCTACAGAAGACGAAGAAGCACAACTTCTTAAAGAAAGAAAGAAAGTAGAGAAAGAAGTAGATGCACGTTACCTGCGTAACTACAACCGATTGAGAAATGGGCTTAACAATGGCATCGCTGTTGTAGCTATGGACAGAGGCGCTGCATTTGGCATGGCTCTTCCTCCGCAAACTCAGGTAGAGGTTCGCAGAATGAATAAAGTAATTATTGATGAGAACAGCGGTCGTATAGTCGTTGATCAATCATTTTTTGATAAAGCAAAAGAACAGCTTTCTATTTAAAGCAATAGATTTTTATAACTGTGATCAGCACAGATTCTAAGAAGGGAAGTCAGACGGCTTCCCTTTCTTATTTTACGGAGTTAAAACGATTTTCTTCCAATGACTTTTTCCAGGCAAAGTAACCCATCGTTGCCAAAACAGTAAAGATCAGGAATTGGAAACTCGTTAGTACCAATCCTTTATGAAAGTATAACGGTATTGAGATCAGGTCTGTTATGATCCAGGCTATCCAGTTTTCCAGTTTCTTACGCGCCATTAACCACATTCCAAGTATAGCAAATGCAGTAGTGGTTGCGTCCCAAAAAGGAACATCACTATCGGTAAAGTTGATAAGCACTAAAACCAATATCCCAAAACTTCCTGCCAGAATCCCCACTGAATAAAAGTTCTCTCTTAAAGAGTTGATAGTAACAGGAACCTGATCTTTGTTACCATCGGTATTTGTCCAGTAGTACCAGCCGTAAACACTCATCACGAAGTAATATCCATTAACTCCCATATCAGCGTATAACTTGTATTCAAATGCCAGATACACATAGATAAGAACGCTGATAATTCCTGTAGGATAAACTAAAATATTCTCTCGCATGGAATAAATTACGCTTGCTACGCCACAAATTACCGCAGTCCATTCGAGTGCAGAAGTTTGTATTACCCCGTTTATAATCCCATCAATGATTGGTTGCATTTATTGACCTTTTAAAACTCTGGAGAGATTGAGTTTATGAATCGGGATTAGGTAGCTGGAACGGAGCTCATCTTTATGAATTCCCATTAGTCCGGTTCCGCGAAAATCTACTACACACACTTTTTCTTCGAGCTGAACTACTTCGCCGATTCCATAATATTCGGGACTTGGCCCGTAATATACAAGGTCACCTTTCTTCAGGTCGTTCTTTGCCCGTAAGTGATAGGGAAGTATCACCGGCAATAAGTCTAAACGATATGACAGCCTTCGCTTTTTAGTAGATGACATAATTAAATTTACGGCACTTTAGCTACGATCTGAAATTAAAATGCTTCTTTCTGAATTTCCTTTATGCTTGATCTCAATTTGAATAGCTTCTTCGGGTATCAGTTCCTGAATTTTTGACGGCCATTCTATTATGGAAACGCCGGCCCCATACAGATATTCCTCTACACCAATTTCCAGGGCTTCCTGAATACTGTTCAGACGATAGCAATCAAAATGATATAGAGGAATTTCCCCAGAATACTCATTGATAAGTGTAAAAGTCGGAGAATTTACCTTTTCCTGATCTATACCAAAGTAAGAAGCAACTCCTTTTACAAAGTGTGTTTTTCCTGCGCCCAAATCTCCTTCCAGACAAACTATATCTCCGATAGTAAGTTTCTCTGCAAAATTTCTTCCCAATTGAATAGTCTCTTTTACTGATTTACTCTCAAAGATCATCTTACTTAGGTCTCATCGTAGCTACAGGTAAGATCATTTCTTCCATGGAAGCTCCGCCATGCTGAAAAGTATCTTTATACCGATTCTGATATTTGTTGTAATTAGTTGGATACACAAAAAAGTAATCTTCTTTAGCAATAATGTAATTGTTTACCCCTGTTACAACCGGCAGTTTAAAATCCAGAGGATTATCCATAAAGAAAACCGCACTACTTTCGTCGGCTTTTAGGTTTCTTCCATATTTATAGCGCAGGTTTTTAGCTGTATCTTTGTCACCAAATACTTTGGTATCCCTCAATGCCCTAACCGAACCATGATCTGTAGTTACAACAACCGTTACATCTTCCTCTGACAGAGTTTTGAACATCTGAAGTAAATTTGAATGTAAGAACCAGGCTTCTGTTATAGAACGAAAAGCTGATTCATCAGGTGCCAGTTCTTTTATAACAGCCGAATCAGACCTCGAATGCACGAGAGTATCCACAAAATTGTATACAAAAGCAGCAAACTTTGATTGCGTATAATTCTGCATTTTATCTGCTATTCGCTTTCCTTCATCCGCATTTAAAACTTTCTCGTATTTGAAATTCACATTTATTCCTGCTCGCTCCAGCTGTCGTTTAAGCAACTCTTCTTCATGTCTGTTTAAAGAAGTCTCATCCTGTCCTTGTTGCCATAGTTCAGGATACAACCGTTCAATATCAGATGGATATAAACCTGCAAAAATAGCATTTCTTGAATAAGGAGTTGCTGTAGGTAAGATCGAGTAATAAAAATCTGTCTCTATATTGTAGTAATTAGAGAGCACAGCTTCAAAAGTGAGCCATTGATCGTATCTCATACAATCAATAATGAAGAACATTGTTTTTTTACCTTTTTCTAAATGAGGCTGCACATACTTTTCAATTATTTTCGGAGACAATAATGGTACTCCATCTTCTTGTGACAACCAACTTTGGTATTCGTTTTCAATAAATTTTCCAAACTCCTTATTTGCCTCATGAATCTGATCTTCCAAAACGTGAACCAGATTTTCATCTCCGGTTTCAAGGTCGATTTTCCATTTAGACAACTCCTTAAAAATATCGATCCACTCTTTCCATCCTGTTCTTGGGTGTATTCGTGATGAGATTTCTCCAAATTGCTTTAAATAACTTTGTGCAGATTTTTCGTTCTGCAGCCTGGAGCGTTCCAGAATCCTTTTTGTAGTTAGTAGAATTTGATTAGGGTTTACAGGCTTTATGAGATAATCGGATATTTTGCCTCCGATCGCATCTTCCATAATAGACTCTTCCTCGCTTTTAGTGATCATAACCACAGGAAGTTGTGGGTTCAGGCTTTTGATCTGTTCAAGCGTCTCTATACCATCCATCCCGGGCATTTGTTCATCTAAAAAAACTATATCAAAGATCTTCTCTTTTATCATTGTTACAGCATCTTCTCCATTTGTAACCGGCTCAATGGTGAACCCTTTTTTTTCTAGAAAGATGATATGTGAACGAAGTTGATCAATCTGATCGTCTACCCATAAAATGTCTGGCATATAATTCCTTAATATTTCACTTTAGTTTTATAAACGCTTTGATGTCTTGTAATCGTTTCTCTCCAATTCCTTTAACATTCAAGAGTTCTTCTACTTCTTTAAATTCGCCGTTTTCTAACCGGTAATCAATAATTCGTTGTGCATATGTTGCTCCGATCCCTTTCAGTTTTTGTAACTCATCGATACCGGCTGTGTTAATATTGATTTTTAACTCGCTTAAGGTCGTATTTGTTTCGTTTGTTTTTACTATCCCAATCGAATTACTGCCCTCAATTTTATTTCTTTTTTCAATTGCAGCACTTTTTTCTTCGAATTCTTTTAGGATCGCTTCGTAATTTTCTGTGCTTGTTGAGTGTTGTTCCGTAATAAATACGGAAAGAGCTGTAGTTATTAAAACAAGGACTAGCAAACCTGAAATAACTATTCGTTCTTTTCGTGTAATTTGGAGCCTTTCGATCCAAAAAAAGAAATCTCTTTTAAACTTTTTCATGACACAAATAATTTGATTCTAATAAGGGAACAAAATATCAGCAAGTCAACTTGTATTCGATCCTGTTAAGTGAGATGTTTACTTTCTATTATGGGAAACGTGGAATCATATATTTATAAAGACCGGCCAATCAGTTATGAAGTTATTGGCAAAGGTAAACCTCTTGTAATTTTACATGGTTGGGGAAGCAGCCGGCGCGTGATGATGCCTATTGCTAAATCTTTAGCTCACATCAGAACTTCCTACGTTTTAGACCTTCCGGGATTCGGAGATTCTCCTGAGCCTAGTGCTTCATGGAGTATCGATGATTACGCTGATGCTGTTGAGTCTTTTATAGTTGATAAATTTGATGGCAAAGTTGATTTGCTTGTGCATTCTTTTGGAGGAAGAATTACTCTGAAGCTTTGTGCCCGAAAATTTGGTCAGGAGCATATCGAAAAGGTTCTTGTTACCGGTGGGGCAGGAATGAAACCAAAGCGCTCATTGAAATTTTATTTCAAAAAATACCTTGCTAAGATACTAAAGCTCCCATTCAGTATTCTTCCGCAGTCTTACAGAGAACCAGCACTTTTGAAATTACGACAGACAACCCTATGGAAAAGTTTGGGTTCAGGTGAATACAATCAACTTTCGGGCGTGATGAGAGAAACTTTTGTGAAATCAGTTACTGAATATCTGGAAAAGTGTTTACCCCTCATTTCTCATGATATACTTTTGCTTTGGGGACGAAATGATGATGCAACCCCCGTTTATCAGGGAGAAAGAATTGAAAAAGGAATTAAGAATTCAGCCTTAGTAATCATTGAAGATGCCGGTCACTATGCTTTTCTGGATAAACCCAAACAATTTACTTCAATTGCGGAAGCATACTTCAGTTAGCAACGGAGTTTTTCAATCTAAAAAGTGGAAAAACCCGTATTTATATAGGGAATGGAAAAAACTTACAATTAATGTTAAGATTTCTTAACATTAGTCGATAATGAATTAGGTTTCAAAGGTTCAGGATATTAATAAAGGCTTCCCAAATGAAAAAAGTAATTCTTTTAGAAGACGACCACTTACTGATAATAGTACAATCAAAAATGTTACAAACGCTAGGTTATGATGTTATTGAAACTTCAATTAGCGGAGAAGAAGGATTAAAAAAAATACAATCATTAAATCCTGATTTTGTAGTAAGTGACCAAAACTTGTCGGGCAGAATGAAAGGTTTAGATGTTGTAGAAGCTCTTCGAAAAGAAAACAATGAAATTCCTGTTCTGATCTTGTCTGGAGATACAACCTATGAACACCTGAAAACTGCTTCTGATATTAATAACGTTCAGCCCTTATCTAAACCGGTAAGAGTTGATGATTTAAAGAAGACTCTACAGCTTTTAACGAACTAAACAGTCTCACTAAGAACCACTAAGTTTACTTCTTCTTTTCCAGGTAAGGCCTATTCCAACCAGAATAATCAGCATCGCGATAACTGAAAGAGGTAATGGTAATTCCTGAAATAGAAAGTAAGCTATTACTGATGCCAAAATTGGCTCTGCCAGTATCAACGTAGACAGCAATGTGGCTGAAACATATTTAACAGCATAGTTTAAGGATCCATGTCCGAATATTTGTGGTCCTACTGCTAGAGCGAGTCCAATTAAAAACAACTTGCCATCTATTTGTGATGGTATTCCTTCAGTTGCTACCAAAAAAATTGTACATGTAATTGCTGCGTAAGCATAAACGGGAAATACATACCCAATCCAAGTTCGTTTCTGTCTTATCTTCCTTCCAATTAAAAAGTACAATGCAAATATCACCGCCGCTGTTACTGCTAATGTATTTCCTAAACCGGCTTGAGGAAATGAGTTTGAAGCATCTAAATCGAAATAACCAAGCAGCAAGGTGCCCATAAAAGATATAATAACCCCTGTCCAGACTATCGGACGAAAAGTGGTTTTCATTAAGGTGCGTTCAGCAATAATCAAAATTATAGGATGGATACACACTAAAACAGAAGCTGAAGAAACTGACGTGTAGTAAATAGAGTTGATCCATGCAATGAAATGCAAACCAAGCGCCAACCCGGCAATGGCCACCAATAT
Organism: Balneola sp.; assembly: GCA_965215865.1. Classification (GTDB taxonomy): domain Bacteria; phylum Bacteroidota; class Rhodothermia; order Balneolales; family Balneolaceae; genus Balneola. The sequence goes on along the minus strand of OZ244125.1, from coordinate 221,512 downwards.
ATGCTCTTTTCGGGACTCGACAGGTCTTACTTCTTTTTTCAGCTTGTACGAAATGTAGATTGGCGCCAGAATTACAACTGCTAAAACAGTACGTATCGTGGCTAGCAATACTCCGGAGTAGTCAGCTGCAAACCGTACCAGTATCGGAGCTAAACTAAATGCTGTTAAGCCAATAAAGAGCGCTCCATATACTTTAAGTGGAGAATACGTCTCTTCTGAATCAGCTGAAGTCATCTTATGCGGTCAATGGATCTGACTAGTTCGAGATCTTTTTTAATAGAACGGTTAGCTAGACCCTGAAAGAGCAAACCAAGCACTGCTAAACCGGCTCCAATTGCTTCATCCCATAAATAGGTGCCAATTCCTCCTAAAGAAAAAAGCACACCTACAGCAAAACCAATCCCTACGAGCTGAAACAGCATCGCTATTTTTACCCATTTGATCTGACTCTTTCTGTCAGAATATTTAAATATAGAAATTACGGATAAAATCATCGCCAAAGCTAATCCCGAAGCCAGTCCATAGCCAATCCACATTTGCGGATCTTGCATAGCTTTATCATAAACAGGGGTGAAGTATACTAAGAAACTTGAAATTACTGATAAGGCTAAAAATATTGTTTGAGAACGTTGTATCACTGGAATATTATTTACTCAATAAAAATTGAAAGATATTCAAATATTGAATTCTTGATAAATTAGAAAACCTGTCTAAAAAATTAAAGTACACCAAATGCTTATTGGTGCACTTTAGAATATTTTAGCTTGCTATTTCAGCAGAAGCTGCGAAAACATAGTCCTTAATTGCTTCGAAAGCTTCTAACGTTCTTTCAATATGCTCATCATTATGAGCCGCTGTTGGAATCAATCGTATCAATACGGTTCCTCTTGGCACCACCGGGTAAGCTACTCCACTCACAAACACTCCGTGTTCCTCTCTGAGCTTGCGCATTATGTCTTGGCAAAGATCAGTGCTTCCCTGAGTAAGAACCGGTGTTACAGGGCTTTCTGAAGGCAACACTGTATAACCGATTTTTTGAAGGCCTTCACGTAGCTTAATTGTATTTTCCCACAGTTTTTCTCTCCACTGAGGGTTTTGCCGAATCATTTTTAAACGCTCTCTGGCAGTAACTACAATAGGCATTGGAAGTGATTTTGCAAAAACCTGACTTCTTACATTTGCTTTCAAAAACTCAATCACTCTAGGCTCGGAAGACACGAAAGCTCCGATTAATGCAACTGCTTTCGCAAAAGTACCAAAATAGATATCTATTCCATCCTGACACCCAAGTTGTGTTCCTGTTCCGGAACCATCATTACCAAGTGTTCCAAATCCGTGAGCATCATCCACAAGTAACCTGAAAGGAACTTCTTTTTTAAGCTCTATGATCTCATTCAGAATTCCGAGATCTCCGGTCATTCCGAAAACACCTTCAGTTACAACAAGAATTGAGGAGTTATCCTTCTTCTTTGACGCCGCTCTGTACAGTTGCTTCTTAAAGCTCTCGATATCGTTGTGCTTAAAAACTGATTTGTCTGCCATGGAAAGTTGCTTTCCATCAACAATACAAGCATGGCTTAACTCATCATAGATCAGAAAGTCATTACGATCTGTAAGTGCGTGAATAACACTCATAATTCCCTGGTAGCCAAAATTTAACAGCTGTGCGGCAGGTTTATGAGAAAAATCAGCAAGTTCTTGCTCCAGTAATTCGTGTTCGGTAGAGTTTCCCGTCATTAAACGAGCACCCATTGGTGAACTCAGGGAATACTTAGCAGTTGCTTCAGCATCAATCTTCTTAATCTCTGGGTTGCTCCCGACTCCCAAATAATCGTTTATACTCCAAACGATCATATCTTTACCATGAAACTGCATTTCGGGCCCAAGAGGACCTTCTAATTTCGGGAATGTGTAATATCCGTAGCCTTCTGATGTAAATGGTCCTAAAGGACTAGGTCTGCCCTCAAGCTTGTCAAATAAATCCATAAAAATGTTTAAGTAGCGATAAAGTTAGTTCAATCTTTTTTGAACGCATTTCTTAATGTAAAAAACGGAAAAAAGGTACGGAAAATAGAGCCTAACTCAAAGAATTGAACCCCTTTCAATCATTATAATACCTTAAAGTTAAGGCTTCCCTGTATTTAGGTGAATGTTCATTAAAAATTAGTCTAAGACCGGCTTTAGGATAAATAAACCGTCTGAAATATCACTCACTATAACTATACCATTTTCAAAATAAGGATAACTACTCCAGGCACCATTAAATGAGTTTTCATCGGTATTCGGTTGAGTATCGAAAAAAGCAGATAATGAAAGATCTGCTGAAGAAGCGTCATTTATTGTAAGAATTCTTAAACCCGCATTATAATTAGTTGCGAAAATATGATCTCCTTTCAAATATAAATTATGATCGATCGAAAAAGTGTTGTGTGTGTAGAAGTCTATGAATTGAGGATTATCTAAATCAGATATATCAAAAATGTAGGTTTTTGTATTGCGCCCTAAATTCGTTTCATCGAGCTCATCATTCATAAAAAAGTATCTTTGATCTTCCGTAACCCATCCCTGATGCGCATAATACATATTGGGCTGAGTGGCGAAAGAAATTGTCTGCAGGGAATCCTTATCTGTCACGTCAGCAATTACAAGGGATCTTTCGGCAGCACTGAAACAAATCTCTCTTCCTGAATAATCAGAATCAGGTCCATCATAAATGACACATTGCGCATCATGAATATAAGCTGAGTTACTTCTTCTGCGCGGTGGTTCCTGATCATCATAACAGCCTGCAAATTCGGGGTTCTTCGGATCATTTATATCCAGAATATGTAATCCGCCTGATGCGCAAGTATCTGCATTCGTTGCTCCTGCTGCATATGCAAAACCTGTTTCTTCATTTATCACTACGTTATGAGAGTTTGCCAGACCAGAGTACAGAGCGTCCTCATTAAACTCCAGAAAAGTGCCGTTATACGATCTCAGTTTACTGAGATCAAATACCTGTATCCCGTGAGACTGAGCATCACTTCCTATAAACAAATGATCATTGAACACTTTATGATCCCGCCAGCTTGAGCCTTCAGTCAATGACTTTGAATATTCTGTATCTCCGATACCAACTTTACAAGCTTCATAATTTGGGTCTGTCAGTGTTTTATACTTAGCTGAAATATTACTTTCAAACAACCTGCCTACTACAATAGGCTCTGTAGGATCTGTAATGTCTACAAAAGAAACCGCATTTGTTAAACCAACCAACGCATAATTTTTCCCGGTTTGAGAATCTGTCCATCCCCAAATATCGTTTAGTCTTACATTTGGAGTATCGGTTCTGTTCAGCCCTTCAAGTTCCTGAGGAGTAACTATTGATAAAAGGTCTATATTTTCGCAAGGATATTTCCCATCTGCTAATCCATCAACACAGGCAAAAGTCGGTTCAAGGGGCGGTTCTATAATTTCTTGCTCTGGTTCTGTGGAGTTGGTTTTGCATCCAAAAAAAGAGATCAGCAGTAAAGGCAGTATATGATAGTATTTCATAAAATCGGTTGGTTAAAGAAAAATCATATCTAATTTAACATGAATTCATTTATCTAACTACTCAAATTCGATTATATTGGAACGAATAAAATTAGAAATCATTAGTATAATATGTTCCTGCTACTAAAATATATTGCAAAACTACTTAAAGCCCTGTCTTCAGAAGCTTCACCTAATCAACTGGCGGGTGGTTTTGTTTTGGGGATGATCATAGGAATGACACCTGTTGCTTCAATCCATAATTTACTGATACTTATTTTAGTTATTGCTCTGAAAGTAAATCTCGGTATGGCAATTCTGGCTTTTCTGATCTTTAGTGGTATCGCCTACCTGGCTGATCCTCTGTTTCACAGCTTCGGAATCTGGATACTTGAAAATGAAAATTGGCAGGAAACCTGGACTTCAATGTATAACAACGAACTCTGGGCAATTACCAAGTTTTATAATACGGTTGTGATCGGAAGCTTTATCAGTGCCGTAATTTTATGTGTTCCGATGTTTCCACTCACAAAAATTGGCGTTGTTCAATACAGAAAACATATTCATGAGAAAGTTATGAAAACCAAGTTCGCAAAAGCTTTGAAAGGGACTAAATTATATTCGGTTTATCAAACTGTAGTTAGGGTAAGGGGATAATTATGAGAGTTAAAGGACTAATTTTTCTGGCAATTGTTACAGCATTAGGATTTTTAATAAGCTGGATAAGTATCGATCCTATTGTTGAATCTGAAATTGAATATCAGGCCAGTGTGGCTAATGGTGCATTAGTTGAAATTGATGGTTTCGATATTGATTTGATCGATCTTAAAATTCGTTGGGACAGACTTCAGGTTGCAAATCCCGAGAATACAATGAGTAACAGCTTTGAAACAGGAGAGATGGAGTTGGATTTTCTTTTCTGGCCAACCTGGTGGGAAAGAGTGATTGTTGAGGATATTATTTTTAAAGATTTTAAAATGGATACCGAAAGAGAAACTGACGGCTATTTTGAAATTCCGGAAGAAGAGAAAAATGCTGAACCAAGTTTTGTTGCCCAGGTTATTGGGGATGTGACCTCAGAAATTTCCCGAAATGCCAATATGGAGTTCACCAACATTAAAACAAATATTAATGTAGACAGTTTGATGTCGAAATTGAATCTGCAAGCTCCTGACAAAATTGATTCACTGAGAAACGGGCTTTCAAAAAATTATCAAAAGTGGGACAGTACTTTTGCAAATACAAAGATCAATAAGGAAATAGCTGATATCGAAAAGACGGTCAATGCTATTGACATCAAGAAAATTAAAGACCCTAAGAAAGCGATAGAAGCCATAAAAAATGTTCAAAAACTGGCACAGCAAGTAGACTCCCTGAAAACACGAGCAGAGAATTTAAAAAATGATTTTCAGGAAGATTTCGGCGATTCGAAGTTCAGTGTTGGTAGAATTGATAATTGGATTCAAGCTGATTTCCAACGCGCTATGAATATGGCCAAACTCCCTACTATTGATTCCGGGAATATTGCTCAATCCCTTTTCGGTGAAAATCTACTTGCTGATTATTCAGGATATTTGGAGTATGTGGCAATAGCCCGAAAATACGGAAGCCGTTTGGTTGGTGAGGATAAAGACAAAACTGAACGCTATGAAGGAAAAGACTATAAATTCAGCGACAAATATGATTGGCCAAAACTCTGGATACAGAACATAGATCTTTCCGGAGAAACAAAAACGGCTATTCAGCTTGCCGGGCAGATTACAAACATCAGTAGTGATCAAAAGAAAACAAAAGAGCCTATCAGGTTTGATCTTGGAGGAAAAGACGATTCAAACCGCTCAATGACCCTCACAGGAGAGTTCAATTATTTAGGTGAAGAGCCTCGTGAAACCATAAGCTTTACTTATGACGGATTTGGCTTAAAAGGTTCAAAAATTTCCCCATCTGAACTACTTCCTTACCCCTTAAAAACAGGAACCGGCGAAGTATCGGCTTCCGTGAGTATAATCGATAAGAGATTTGATAGCGAGATAGGATATAAAGCAAAAGGAATTGCTTTTGATTTCGGACAGAACCCATCCAAAGACAGAATCCAGCAACTGATTCGGGATGCCGTTTCCAGTACCGATCAAATAAATGTTACTGCTTTAGTGGATAACCTTGACGGACCACTAAAAGTTAAGGTTCGTTCTAATGTAGACGATCTATTTGTAAACGCTCTTAAAAGCACCGTTAGCAAAGAAGTTGATCGTGCCCGTCAAAAAATAGAATCCAGAGTAAGAAGTGAGATAGGTAACCGAAAAGAGCAACTTCTGGCTTTTAAAAATGAAAAAGAAGCAGAGATTCGAAAGGAATATGAAAAGCTGGAAAACCGGGTAAATGAAGAGATCAAAAAAGTTGAAGAGAAGAAGGAAGAATTAGAGAAGAAAAAGAAAGAACTCGAAGATTCTTTGAAAAACAATATCAAAGACAGAATTGGAATAGATTGGTAAATAAAAAGAGCCGGTTCCCCGGCTCTTTCGTGATTGCTAACAACAATAGGGGTAATAAGCCTATTTTGTAAGTAACATCTTCTGAACTTTTACCTGCCCGCCTGAAACCAATCTATAGATATAAACTCCGGTAGAAAGATTTGCAGCATCAAAAGTTACATCATGCTTTCCGGCTTTCTTGAACCCATTTACCAGTACCGCTACTTCCTGCCCGATCATATTATAAACCGTCAGCCTTACATTATTTGATTCCGTCAATGTGAAGTGAATGTTTGTAGTCGGGTTGAATGGATTTGGATAATTACCAAGTGTGACCTCTGTTGGGAGTTCTTCTGCTTGCTCATCATTCGATGCAACAGTTTTAGCTACAGCTGGTGTTCCTATTACCATATATGCCACTTGTTCGGTTGTATGAGATCGTTCAGTATTAGCAACTTGATCCTCATCAAAAGCAACACTCAGGCTTGTTGATGATACCGCAGAAGCACCGTAAAGTAAGGGCCACCCTCCGTCATTACCATCCATAGCAGCTGCGCTTACAATTGCACCTTCAGAGGAACTCAACCCTGATACAGAGTAATTGTATGGTGGAGCATTTGTAACTGATTTTACTATGTCAGATCCAAGCCCCGACGAGTATGGAGTTGTTTCTATTGTTCCTGATCCGGATTCCATTACCAAATAACCTATGGTTTCATTGGCTCTGTTTTGATCTGGATCTTCTCCGACATGTTTTCCAACTCTAAGATTTGAAGAATTTGGAGCAGCAGTTCGGGAACTACCTCTTGCCCAAAATACAGACCAATCTGTATCATTTTCGGTCATAACCTGACCAAGTACAACCGGGGAAGAGTAACTGTTTGTATATGTTTGAATTTGCCCATTCCAGGATCCCTTGCGGTCTGTAACTGAAGAACTGAATTTAACAGCTTCCATTTTTACGCCATCTGCCGCATCGGTATAAACTCCTTCTTCAAGAGCTATATAATGCACTGTATATCCGCTGAGTGAATTGTTGCCGGGATTTTGAACTTTTATATCAAAGCTGTTACCGCTAGCATTTCTTATTCTCACTACAGCAGTCGCGTCATTGTTATCATAAACAGGTGACGCAATTACCACCATTGAGGAGTATGTTTCGCTAAGAGAAACAGTTTGCCAGCCCGATCCTACTCCCGTTATCACATCCTGTGTAAATTTAATTCCGGATGGATTAGCTACAGGGTCAACTGTTGCTGAAGTTTGGTCTACTCCGGTTGCTCCTTCATTATCTGTTACTGTAAGCGAGACTGTAAATGTTCCGTCTGTCTGATACGAATGACTTGGGTTTGCTGATGTACTAGTGTTTCCATCTCCGAAATCCCACAAATAACCGGCTATGGTTCCGTCGTTGTCGCTTGTACCTGTACTGCTAAATGAAACAGCAGTCCCCACTGTTCCGGAATAGGTTCCGTTTGCACTGGCAATTGGCGCTGAATTCGGAGGTGTTTGTGTCTCCGGATTTCCGTTTGAACCTGAGATGCTCCAATCAGAAAACGAATCCGTATCTGTTCCTGAATTTATTCTGAGAATTGTGCTTCCGGTTGGCGCCGATGGATCTGAAGCACTTCCCCAGCCATTTGGCAATCCGGCAGAAGCACCGCCTTCCCAGGCTACCGCATCAATTAATTGACCGGCACTATTCTTTAAGAGCAAAGCATCTCCGGTATTGTTTAAAGCAGGAACAGAACCATAAAGATCTGCATCATAAGAATACAGACTGTTGAACCCTACACTGTTTGCTGCAACAGTCAGATATGTCCCTGATTCAATCGTTGTGTTTGCCGGAAAAGTATAGACACTACCGGTTCCATTATTGTCCGTTACAGTCCAGTTATCTAAACTGAGTGAGCTTCCGGTTGAGTTATAGATCTCCACCCATTCTTCATCTGAATCTGTCCCCGGAGTATCATAGAATATTTCACTGAACAGAACACCTGTACCTGCTATATCTGTTACTGTTACACCGGCTGTTGCCACGTCGGTAGCTCCGCCATTATCGGTTACTGTTAACTGCACAGTGTACGAACCTGCCTGAGCATATGAGTGAGTTGGGGTTGCTGATATACTTGTATTTCCATCACCAAAATTCCAGTTATAAGAAACAATTGTTCCGTCACTATCACTCGATCCCGCACTGCTGAAAGAAATATTAGCTCCGGTATTGCCTGAGTAAGGACCATTTGCCACCGCTATCGGAGGTGTATTTGTAGGTTGAGTTTGAGGGTTTCCATTTCCTGAAGCAGAACTCCAGTCAGAAAAAGAATCAGTATCACTGGTTACACTCGTTCTTACAATTGAGCTTCCTGTAGATGCTGAGGGTGCAGACGAACTTCCCCAACCGGCTGGCACTCCTGAGGATGCTCCGCCTTCCCATGCAACCGCGTCTACCACTGAAGAAGTGTTATCAGCAAGGATTAAGGCGTCTCCTGTGTTATTTAATGCCGGTAAAGAACCGTATACATCGGCATCGTAACCGTAAATAGCATTAAAGCCAAGTGAGTTAGTTGCTACCGTCAGATACGTTCCGGACTGAATTATGGTTCCTCCGGGAATAGTAATGGAAGCTCCCGTTCCGTTGTTATCCGTAATTGTCCAGCCGGAAAGGTCAACTGCTGATCCGGTTCCGTTATATAGCTCCACCCATTCTTCTTGCGAATCTGTTCCGGGCGTATCATAAAATACTTCACTGATTACAACTCCTGCTCCTGAGCCGCTTCCTGTAGAAACCGTTACATTAGCAAAATCAGTGTTTGTTGCTCCATTATTATCGGTTACCATAAGACTTGCAGTGTAAGATCCATCTGAAGTATATGTGTAACTTGGATTAGCTGACGTACTTGTGTTTCCGTCTCCGAAATCCCAGGCATAAGTAGAGATTATTCCGTCATTGTCGATCGAACCGGCACTACTGAATGAAATTGGTGACGTTGTATTTCCGTTGTACGGACCATTCGCTTCTGCAACCGGAGGAAGATTGCTTCCGCCACCGTTGCTTAAACTTACAAAATCAGCATAAACCGGAAGATGATCAGAAGCATCATGTATTGCCTGGGCCACTGTTGCACTTACCGCTGAATTAGGACCATCCAGTAAAGAAGTGTCAAAGTGATTTCCATCGTTACCAAAAGCGGTATATGTTCCCGGAACCATGTCAACCTTCGAATTATCGTTTATTCCAAAAGAAGTAAGAATGAAATCAAAACGATCATCTAATCCTCCGTGAGCACCGCCGCCAAACTGCGTAGTTCTTGGGCTTTGAGTATGTACACTTGCAAAAGCAGCATTAACATGCCAATCACCAACTCCTCCTGAAGAAGCCAGTGGATCTTCGGCTCTACCATCATTATCGGCTTCGTTGGCAATGAACTTTTGATAAGCTGGTTCATTACTGTCGTATATATTGAAATCACCTACCACTACAAATTCAGTTCCAGCAGGCAAATTATTCAAATGATTTCTCAATACCGTTACTTCATCCAATCGTTTTTGCTCATTGGTTGAACCTGAGCTTGCTTTTAAGTGTGCACTGTAAAAACGGATCTCATTATCTCCGATCTGCATTACATATTCTGAAAACTCCCTCAATGCTGTAGGAATTTCATTTTGAGAAGTCAGAGTTCCGATCGAGGTTCGATAGAACAGCATATTATCAGTATCAGTACCATTTATAAAAGTAGCACGTGAATACTGGTTTCCTCCGGCATTAAGCGCCGTAAGTATCAGATCTGCTCCGGCTGCATCCACGATTTCCTGCATAAGAAGAACATCGGGGTTTGCCGCCTGAAGAACGGTTTGGAATGCACTTTGTCGATCGGTATCTGTTCCGTCAAGTTTAAGTCCGTTATAGGTCATTACGCGGAAATTTACATCCTGCGCAAGTACAAAAGATGAGATCAGAAGAGTAAGAACAAAAGAAATTGCCGTAATCTTCTTGAGAGAAGTAGCGAGTACACGCATATCGCCTCCGGGGTTAGTTATCGTTTATGATATTAAGGCGACCTATGAGTGGTGACAGCCAATTACGGTTGGCAGGTGGATGCTTCTTGTCCCAAATTACAAGAATTACACAAGTGGGTCGAAGTATTATAGTTCCGCCGAAGTGTAAAAGCAAGTAAAGTTATCCACAGAATAAATGTGGAATAGTATGCTAACTATCTAGAAATTTTATTCTTTCGTGATATTACAGAATTATAAACTTTTCTATCTTTCATCAAAAATACTATGAAATTTAAATGGTGGTGGGTTCCTGCAGGACTGATAGCAATGTACGCTGTCGCATTTCCTTTCTATTTCAGAAGCCCTGAGCACCCTCTGTTTTTTACCGTTTATTCTGTGTTTAATGGTACGCTGGAACATCAAACGATTGATGGGAAAAAGGATGAGCTTGTAGCTAATTACGAGGAGATAACTGTCGGCTGCAAAGCTCGGGATTTTACTCTTCCGGGTTTAGACGGAGATCAAATTTCGCTGTCTGATTTTGAAGGAAAGACTGTTCTGCTCACTTTTTGGGCCTCCTGGTGTCCAACCTGTCGAGCCGAAAACAAACATCTCAAAGAGATCTATCCTGATTACAAAAATAAAGGTTTTGAAATTCTCGCCATTTCTCTGGACCGAAGTAAAACGAATTGGAAGAAAGCAGTTGAAAAGGATGGTATTACATGGCCACAAGTTTCTGATCTGAAAGGAGTGGATTCACCGGTTGCCACCAAATACGGTGTTTATTCTACTCCGACTACTTTTTTGATTGATTCTTCAGGTTTTGTGATAGCAAAGGATTTGAAGGGAGAGGAGTTGGAATTACGAATACAATAATTAGGAATAGCCGAATAAATCGGCGATCACAAATTCGAATCCGCTAAATATTCATGAACATATTTTATAGCCATGGAGCCTTCCCCAACAGCTGATGCGACTCTGTTCATAGCTCCGGCACGGACATCCCCCGCGGCAAAAATTCCGGGCGCGCATGACTCCAATAAATAAGGCTGACGTTCCAGCTTCCAGACTTTAGAATATTCATCGTATCGCTGAAGATCTCTTCCGGTTTCTATAAAACCTCTTTCGTTTTTGATCACATTGTCATGGATCCAGTCGGTATAAGGCTTTGCGCCGATAAAGATGAATAAACCATCTGCATCTACTTCAGATTCTGATTCATCCACATTATTCAGGAGTTTCAGTCCTTGCAGATGACCATTTCCGGATGCTTCTACGATTTCTCTGTTTCCAAGAAGTTCAATATTTTCAGTTCTGTTTATCTGATCGATCAAATAAGACGACATACTTGAAACCAGCGAATCTTTCCGAATGGTGATGAACACTTTTTTTGCAAATGTAGACAGATACATGGCTGCTTGTCCGGCTGAATTACCTCCTCCAACAATGTAGACTTGTTTGTCTTTAAACGCGTGTGCTTCGGTCATTGCAGCGCCGTAGTAAATTCCAGCCCCGGTAAAATCTGAAATCCCTTTGCTTTCCAGCTTCCTGTAATTAACGCCTGTAGTTACAATTACCGCTTTTGCATTGATCTCACTTCCATCAGCCAGACAAACCGTTTTATATTGATCATTCAGCTTGATATCGATCACTTCTTGCGGCGATAAAAATTCAACACCGAATCTCGTGGCTTGTGTGATTGCACGTCTAGCCAAATCAGAGCCACTTAATCCTTTTGGAAAACCAAGATAATTCTCGATTCGTGAACTGGTTCCTGCCTGACCTCCGGGAGCTCTCTTTTCAATGAGCAATGTTTTTAATCCTTCCGAGCCACCGTAAACCGCAGCTGCTAATCCTGCCGGTCCGGCACCTACAATTACTACATCGTATACATTTTCTGAAGCAGATGGATTTTTCCCAAGCTTGTTAGCAATCTGAATCGGGCTTGGATCAATAAGGAATTCACCATCTTCAAAAAATATTGCAGGCAGATCTTTTTGGTCAATTTGATTCTCTTTTAATAATTCAGCGGCTTTTGCATTTTCCTCAATATCCAGCCAGCGATAAGGAATCAGGTTTCCGGATAGATAGTCTTTAACTGTATGTGATTTCGGTGAATACTGATATCCGATTAATCGAATTCCTGTGAAATCCGGACGGAAATTAGCTTGCCATTCGTCGAGCAAATCATCCAAAACCGGGTACAATTTTTCTTCAGGTGGATCCCATGGTTTCAGTAAATAATAATCCAGCTGAACTTCATTAATTGCCCTAATTGCAGCGTCCGTATCAGAATAGGCCGTTAACAAAACTCTCTTTGCTTCCGGAAAATACCCTTTCGCTTTTTCCAGAAAATCTACCCCAATCATATCGGGCATTCGTTGGTCGGATAGAAATAGCGCAACCGTTTCGCCTTGCTTTTTTAGCTCTGGTAGGCTTTCCAGTGCTTCTTTCGGAGATTGAGTGCTCATCACCCTATAATCCTTTCTGTAATTGCTGCGCAGATCTCTTGTAATGGCTCTAAGCACCTGAGCATCATCATCGATCGTAAAAATTATAGGCTTCTTCATAGAAAATTTAAATGCTGAATTTTGGAGTATGAACAAAAGACTTTGTCATATCGAGCAGAACGAGATATCTAATGTTTAAGTAACGATTGCAATTTTTAGACTTCTCACATGCGTTCGAAGTGACAAAAGGTAATTCATGATCCAAAATTTGAAATTAATAATTCAATCCAATGGAAAACAGAGTTCAAAGGTTGTTTCTCCCGGTTTTGATTCTACATCAATTGAAGCTCCGTGTTTTTCAATTATTTTATGAACTACATCTAAGCCTAATCCGGTTCCTTCACCAACGTCTTTAGTTGTAAAAAAAGGATCGAATATTTTTGGAAGTACATCCTCAGAAATTCCGCTCCCGTTATCTTTAAAAAACAGATACAGATTTTTATTCTTCTCTACAGCTTTTACTTCGATCTTACCTTCTTGCGGCACGGCGTCAATTGCATTATCAAGTAAATTAGTCCATACCTGGTTTAGTTCGCTTACATATCCATAGAATTCAGATAAACCAGAGGGGATATTTAGTTCTATCTCTACTTTTTTCTGCTTTGCTTTGTGATTGAGCATCGTAACTGTGCTCTTTAGGACTTTTTTAAGTTCCACCACTTCTTTATCCGTTCCTCTGTCCATATGAGAATAGGTCTTAACTGATGAAACCAGATCTGAAATTCGTCGGGCAGAGTCTTCGATCTCTTCCACCATTTTCTCTGTAGTAAGAACATCCTCGATCCAACCTAAAACTGTCGGTAAATATTCGTCTTCTACATGAGAAGAAACAAATTCAAGATCATCAGTATTAAAACAATACTCTGCGAATGTCTCCGCGTATTCAAAACCTTCTTCTACTCCGTGATCATCCATCCAATCTGTTAACTCGTCTTCAAGCGCCGTTCTTTCCATTAAAGATTGTTGATTTGATGAGCCACTTCCTGCTTTTTTAAAAACCAGATCATTTACCGCATCAACCTGATCGTTGGTAAGTTTTATATTCATTACCGATTTGAACTTATCCGGCGTTTGCGACAATCTTTTCTTGAGCTCAGTAGCTCCGCGAACCATAGCGGACGCAGGATTATTCAATTCATGAGCCAATCCCGCAGAAAGTTTCCCCAATGCTACCAGCTTTTCATTTTGCTGCTGTTGAGAGGTGAAGCTTCGAATTCTATCTGACAAACTGTGAACAAAAGCTTCGATCAACTCATATCTTTTTGTGATCTCCACAAAGAGATCTTCATGGGTTTCAAGAATGGTAGTGTCTTCCATCACTACTAAATGAGCCAAAGTAGATTGCATTCTGGAAAATGGAAGACGCCCGGAAATATCTCCGGTCACAAAATCACCTATGCTTGTAAAAGAACTTCCTCTTGGAAGCTGAATTCTTATCCTTCCATCCAGTATAATGAACATCTTATCAATCTCTGTACCGGGCTCCATAATTCTTTCGTCTGTCATATAGGTACAGATTCGGGAGTTCTCAACCAGCCAGTCAAGTTGGTCTAAGGGCACATTTTCAAACTGGGGGAAACTGTGTAATTTTTGAACTGCGAATTCTTTTAATGTACTCATAGTATTTCCTTATCAATGTAGCAATAGCGCCAATCTTCGCCGGGTTCAACCGACCTGATTATTGGATGGTCGTTTCTCATATAGTGCTTTCTAGCGTGCTTGTTCTTTGAAGAATCACAACAGCCCACATAACCGCAAGTCATGCACCTCCGCAAATGAACCCATTCATCTCCTTGCTGAACACAAGTTTCACATTCATGAGTTGTGGGCTCTGTAATTTTGATCATATTTTCATGCTCGCAGGACATATCAGATTAATTTATGATTCATGATAAAAGCCAATAACTCTTTGAAAGCTAATTTACCTTCATACTTGGTTTCGTTCATAAAAAAAGTCGGAGTATCATTTACACCGTTTTTAACGCCGCTTCTGAAATCTTGCTGAACCCAACTCAAAAAGCTGTGTGAATCCAGATCTACATGAAACTTTCTTCTATCCAGATCGAGTTCCTGAGCAAACTCTTCCAATCTTTCTCTGCTCAGATTCTGATTATCTGCAAACATAAGGTCATGCATTTCCCAGAATTTTCCCTGATCACCGGCACATAAAGCTGCTTCAGCACACATTTCAGCATGGGGGTGCTTTTTTTTGATCGGAAAGTGTCGGAATATGAATTTCAGGTCTGCCTCTTCTTTCAAGAATTTTTGAACATATCTGTATCCCAAGCGGCTATACGGACATTCGTAATCCCCGTATTCGATCAGGATATTCTGTGAAGACAGGTTTCCTTTCAGGTATTCTTCATTTCTGATATTTAAGCTGTAATCACTCAAAGGAATTCATTTCAAAATTCAGAGACATTGAACCATCAACTTCATCACTAATACTTATTTCAGCAAGTTTTCTTCCGGCTTGTATCAGCGGTAAACAAACTGCATTTGCTCCGGCTTCTTTAAGGGCCTGATGCTCTTCATCCCGCATAGTAAGCGCATAGATATCTTCAGTAAATTTATTTTCACGAAGCATTTTAGTTGCCTGAATTTTTGTATCAGCATAAGGCATTGCAAGCATAATTGCCTTGACACTTGATAGATCTATGTTTTCCCACAACTCAGCATCCTGAGCATCTCCATAAACTACCCGACGTTTTTTTCCCAGATTATATTCGATCTGCGCAGGATCGGAATCCATTCCTGTTACTCTGTATTCTCTTTCCTTTAAATAATCGTAAGCTGAAGATCCTGCCTGTCCCATTCCAACTACCAAATATTCGGCTCCACCCAAACTCACCACCTGCTGTCCCGGGTGTTTGACATTTCTTTCCAGCGGAATAAGTTTGTGCTCAAATCTTTTCCACAAGCTGTTCGATTTAGCAGATAAAGGAGCATTTACTGTGTACGATACTGCTATCAATAATGCGAAAACTATGATCGTAGATTCCGGAATAAAGCCCGATGATGCTGCCACCATCCCTGCTATCAGCGTAAACTCACTGAAGGAAGTCAATGTTAAAGTCACCATAAATGAATTTCTTGAACGAAGCTTGAACAGTATCAGCAGAAAGAAAAACAAAACTGCTTTGATCGGGAGAACAGCAAATAAAGCCCCGGCAAACAGAAGGTCGTTCATGTTCGGCAAGCCTGCCAATCCTACTTCTAAAAAGAATCCAACAAGAAAAGCTTCTTTAAGTCCCCATAATTTTTCGGAAAGCTCATCCGATTCGTGAGTTCCTGAAAGTAGCGCCCCTGCAACAAGCGCTCCTAACTCGCTGGAAAGTCCCAATACTTCAAACAGAGCGGCTCCCCCCATTGCGAGCAAAAGTCCATAAAGTAGCTGAAGATCTTCATGTCCACTTGATGTAAGTAGTTTAAACAGAAGCGGTCTTAGAAGGGGCAATAAAAGCAGTCCGAAACTCCAAACAGATGGAATTCCACCTCCTGTTAAAGCTAAAACTGTGATTGCCACCAAGTCTTGAACGATCAAAATACCAATTGAAACTCGTGCATGAAACGCATTCAGTTCGCCCCGAGCTTCCAGTGTTTTTGCGGCTAAAACTGTACTTGAAAATCCGAGGAGTATCCCAATGATCAAACCTTCAATTGCAGAAAAGCCGAAAGCCATTGCAATTACCAAAAAGATACCGGCGCTAATCACGAGATGAATGCTTCCCGCACCAAACACTTCCGGACGGATAATATTCTTTATCCTTAGATGTAATCCAACCGTGAACAGAAGAAATATAACTCCATAATGCCCGATCGTGTGGAGCATACCGTTTTCATCTGACACACCAAAAGCTGACAGTACCACACCTGCTATCAAATATCCAATTAAAGGAGGTAGTTTTAGTTGTTTAACAACCATACCTAAAACGTAGGCAAGACCAAGCCAGAGAATTTCCATTAAAAATAATTAGAGATTTAAAATTCAAGATTAAAAATTGGTCAGAGCAAATTTTTAATCTTGAATCTTTAATTTTGAATTCAGCAACTGCTGAATATGCTGAATCTCGTCCTCGTTGACAAGGTGTCCCATCCCCGGATAGATCTTTTTTGTGACTTTTCCTCCAAGTTTTTCAAACGCTGCTTCTGTTTCATCTACTCTTTCTTTGGGTATATGAGGATCTATATCACTGCAACCAAGAAATACCGGCGTTCCTTCTAAATCTCCGGAATACACTGACGGATCAACTTCATCACCAATCAAACCTCCACTTAATCCAATTACTCCGGCGTATTTTCCCGGATGCCTGGCAACAAATTCTGTTGCGAGGCAAGCTCCCTGAGAAAATCCAAGAAGGAAGATGTTTTCTTTAGAAATGCCTTCTTTTTCTATTTGTACTATTAAATCAGAAATAGCTTGCAAGCCTGAATTTAATCCCGGCTGATTTTTCTCTGTCGGGGCAAGGAATGAATACGGATACCACGTAAACCCACTTGCCTGAGGCGCCATAAAAGTGATTTTATCATTCGTCTCAAATTCGTTGCCGAGCCCGATAATATTTTCTGCACTTGCACCACGTCCGTGAATCATGATCATGGCAAACTTTGCGTCGCTAAGATCAACTCCACCTGAAGCAGTTTTATGATTCTGATGAGGTCCTTTAAACGGGTTTTCTTTATCAACTCTGAATAATTCCATTATACTATCTTTTATATGCCTAAATCTGGCAGATTATCTTCGATAATTTTTCTTCTTGGCTCTAACCAAGGTGGAAGAATCAACGTTTCGCCCAGTTCCTCAAAACCTTCATCGACTGCATAACCCGGACCATCGGATGCGATTTCGAACAAAACTCCACTTGGCTCACGGAAGTAAACCGACTTAAACCAGTGACGGTCTATAATCGGACTTGGATGTAGTCCTTTCTCCACCACCTTTTCTCTGAGTTCAGCCAATTCTTCTTCATCTTGTGCACGAAAAGCAACGTGATGCACGATTCCCCTTCCACCTTTTCCTTGCTCATCATCCGATTTTTCAATGATCACATTGCTTCCTATTTGAGCATCTGTAGCAAATCTGGTCAGTTTTTCTTCTGATTCCTTCTCTTCAAATTTGAAAATATCTTTTAGTATATGTGCTGTAGCATCAGGATCAGCTACTTTCAGTCGTGTAGACCAAAAACCTTGAATCGACGATTCTGTTGGAACAGTAGTCTCAAAAGCACTCACTTTTTCTTTGGGCTGACCGGAGAATATCAGATCCAGTTCCAGTCCATCCGGATCTTGAAAACGAATTGCCGGATTTCCGAATACCTCAAAGATATCTGAGTGTTCAATATTCTGAGCATTCAATCTTTCTTTCCAAAAGTCTTCTGTTCCTTCCGGCACTTGGAAAGCTACATTTACAGATTCACCGCTTCCGGTAATTCCTTTATGCGCTCGTGGCCATGGAAAGAAAGTTATGCTTGATCCGGGATTAGCCGTTTCATTTCCATAAAACAGATGATAGGTAGAAGGATCATCCTGATTAACCGACCTTTTAACCATTCTCATTCCCAATTTATTGACATAAAAGTCGTAGTTCACCGCAGGATCTCCTGCTAAAACTGAAATGTGATGTAAGCCTTTATTGTGTTTCATATTGCCTCCTTGTTTAAAACAATACAAATATATTAAATAGTTTAATATTAAACTAATTTTATCGCTTCAACCACCTTTAAATATCCTTAAAAATTGATTCTATTTCATCAATCGTTCAAACTCTTTAGGCAAAGGTGCTTCAAAACTCATCTGTTGCTTTGTTTCCGGATGTGTACAAGTAAGTTTGGAAGCGTGTAGCAACAACCTTCTTACTCCCTTGGTTTTTTGTCCGTACACATAATCTCCGGCAACCGGACAACCTTTATCAGCAAGGTGAACCCGAATTTGATTTTTGCGTCCGGTAAGCAACTCTATTTCCAATAAACTAAAATCAGAATTTTCTTTAATGACTTTATATTTCGTCTTTGCCAGCTTTCCTTCATCAGGATTATTTGTAGAATATACTTTATGGATACTGTTTTCTACCAAGTACGAACTGAGAGTATCGTCTTTTTTTGACAGCGTTCCGACAACAACAGTATGATATGTTTTGGTAAAATCAGCCCAGTTGTCCTGCAGAAATCTTTTAGTTTGTTCTGATTTAGCGAAAATCAAAACTCCGGAAGTGTCTCTGTCCAACCGGTGAACAATGTAAACTCTCTTCTTCGACTTACTGTTTCCCTTCTTCACATAATCATTCAACAAATAATGAGCGGTATTTACCGATTCCTTCTCATTTCCCATGGTTAACAAACCACTGGATTTATCGATCACAAGAATGTCATGATCCTCATATAAAATGGTTAAACCTTTAGGGTGATAGCGCTTTGGGGAGGATTTGAATTTTTTTGGTGTCATTTCCCAATATAGTCTTAAAGATGTTCATAGTTTGAATTGATTGCTAAAGATCCAATAAACTATCTATTTTAGAATCTCAAACTTCTAATCCATCTAAATGAACATTTACGCCATAATAATCCTCGTAACCATTGCGGTGGATTTTATACTCGACCTGGTTTCCAATTATCTGAACCTGAAATCATTATCCAAAGAATTACCGGATGAATTTGAAGGTGTTTATGACGAAGAAACTTATGCCAAGTCTCAAGAATACACCAAAACCCAAACTCGATTCGGGTTTATAACAGGTGGTTTTGATCTTGTTGTGCTTCTGGGCTTTTGGTTTTCAGGTGGATTTAATTGGCTTGATGAAATTGTACGAGCGTGGGGTTTTGGAGAACTGGTTACCGGATTACTTTACATCGCAGTATTGATGGTTTCCAAATCAGCCATCTCACTTCCGTTTAGTATTTATTCAACTTTTGTGATCGAAGAACGATTCGGCTTCAACAAAACAACTCCAAAAACTTTTGTTTTGGATCTCGTTAAGGGATTAGGGCTTGGTCTATTGATCGGCATGCCATTGCTTGCCGGAATTCTTGCTTTCTTTATGTACACAGGTGATCTGGCCTGGCTGTATGCATGGATCGCCATCACTCTTTTTTCTTTGGTGATGCAATATGTGGCACCAACCTGGATCATGCCGTTGTTTAACAAATTTACTCCACTTGAAGAAGGCGAGCTACGCACAGCTATTGAAGATTACACCGATAAAGTTGACTTTCCGCTACAAGGCTTATTTGTGATAGATGGTTCAAAACGTTCAAGTAAATCCAATGCTTTCTTTACCGGATTTGGGAAAAATAAGCGTATCGCTCTGTATGACACATTGATTGAAAATCACACCAATGACGAATTAGTTGCTGTACTTGCTCATGAAATTGGTCATTATAAAAAGAAACACATTATTAAAGGAATGATCACGAGTGTAATTCAAACCGGAGCCATGTTGTTTGTACTTTCTATTTTCTTGCAAGCAGAAGGATTATTTGATGCATTTTATATGGATAAAATGTCAGTATATGCCGGGCTCATTTTCTTCGGAATGTTGTACGCCCCGATTGATATGATCTTATCCGTATTTATGCAGATATCCTCCCGTAAACACGAATATGAAGCGGATGAATTTGCTGCTATCACAACCGGAAAACCTAAGGACATGATCGCCACATTGAAGAAATTATCGAAAGACAATCTTTCTAATTTAACTCCACATCCTTTTTATGTATTCTTGAATTATTCGCACCCTCCGGCACTTCAACGTATTAAAGCAATTCGGGAGATTTGATATGAGTAAAAAATCAAAAAACATAGAAACCATAGCCATTCACGGATCGCTGGAACATTCTTCGGGATCAAGATCTGTAGTTCCTCCTATAGAAGTTTCAACGAATTTTGAACATTCTGAAGCCGGACATCAGGATGGAGATTATCTATATACAAGACACAGTAACCCAAACCGACTGCAACTGGAAAAAGTCCTCGCAGACTTAGAAGGTGGAGAAGTTTGTGCTGCTTTTTCGTCCGGTATGGCAGCTATCGGAAGTGTATTTCAGGCAATGGAAGAAGGCTCTCATATTATCGTTCCTGAAGATGTGTATCACGGAACCCGAAAAACGTTGAATACTTTTGGTAAGCGATGGAATCTGGAGTTTACATTCACAGATATGAGAGATCTTGAACAGGTTCAAAATAATATTCGCCCAAACACAAAACTGATCTACGCAGAAACTCCCTCCAATCCGTTAATGCACATTACCGATCTTGAAAAAGTGTGTGCTTTGGCAAAAACCATCAATGCAAAAGTTTGTGTAGATAATACCTGGCCATCTCCTTTAAACCTGAATCCAATTGAGTTTGGAGCTGATCTGGTGATGCATTCCACTACAAAATATTTAGCCGGACACAGTGATATTTTAGGTGGTGCGATCATCTCAGCAAAACAAGATGAAATGTTTAACCGAATCCGAAATATCCAGCAAGGTCAGGGTGCTGTACCTTCTGCCCAAGATTGCTGGTTGCTATGCAGAAGTATCAGAAGTTTTCCGTATCGAATGCGAGCTCATAATGAAAATGCTCAAAAACTCGCCGAATTCCTTTCTGATCACCCTAAAGTAAAAGAAGTTTATTATCCGGGATTAGAATCGCACCAAGGTTATGAAATTGCCAGGGCACAAATGAGTGGATTTGGCGGAATGATCTCGTTTCTTTTTGATGGTACAGAACAAGAATCGCTTAAAGCAGTTGCTTCCTCCAAACTCATAACAAGAGCTACCAGCCTTGGAGGAATTGAGAGCACCTGGGAACATCGCCGGTCCAGTGAAGGTGATCAATCTCATTCGCCGGAAAACTTAATACGATTGAGCGTTGGTTTAGAGCATCCGGATGACCTTATTGAAGATTTGATACAGGCTTTGAACTAACATTCTATAAAACTTCTCTAAAAGCGCTTTTTTAACAATAAAAGGAACTATCTGCATTTTGAAGTAATTAGAATAATGTAGAACTTTAAGTCCTTTGCAAAAACAGCTAAAACCGCCGTTAAGGCATCAAATTAAAAGATTTTTATGGCTAAGGTAGAAGTAGTAATGCCCCAGATGGGCGAATCGGTAATGGAAGGAACAGTAATTGAGTGGAGCAAGTCTGTAGGTGATACTGTAGAAGTTGACGAAACACTGCTCGAAATTGCTACTGATAAGGTAGATAGTGAAGTTCCATCACCCGAAGCCGGCACACTTGTTGAGATCTTAGTTGAAGAAGGCGACACCATTGAAGTTGGTAAACCTATTGCCATTATCGAGACCGATGCAGACGCTGTTGGAGACACAAACTCATCTCCTGAACCAGAAGCAAAGGAAGAAACTAAAGAAGAAGAACCTGAGCCTGAAGCGGAAGAAGAAGAAAGTGCTCCTGCTGCCGAAGAATCAAACGCCGGTGGTGGAGATGATGGCGGAGAGCGTATCGAAGTAATGATGCCTCAAATGGGAGAATCCGTTGTTGAAGCTACAGTAATTGGTTGGAATAAATCAGTTGGCGATGAAGTTGAAGAAGATGAAACACTTTTAGAGATCTCTACAGACAAAGTAGACAGCGAAGTTCCTTCACCTGCTGCCGGAACACTTGTAGAAATTTTAGCAGAGGAAAATGACACCATCGAAGTGGGTCAACCGATTGCAATCATTTCAACCGGCAAAGGAGCGGGTTCAGGATCATCAGCTCCAAAATCCGATTCCGGCTCTTCATCAGCTAAAAAAGAAGAAAAGAAATTATCTAAAGAAGAAATTGCAGCTAAAACTCCTGATCAATTGATGCAAAATAATGGATCAAGTGATTCTTCCGGAGGATCAGAACCACAAAGGATGGGAAGTGACGGAAGATTTTTCTCCCCACTTGTTCGCTCTATTGCTAAAGAAGAAGGAATTAGCCAGGAAGAACTGGAAAGCATTGACGGCTCTGGTCAGGGCGGAAGAGTTTCCAAAAAAGATATTCTTGGTTATGTAGAGGACAAGAAAAACGGTAAAGTTTCTGCGCCATCAGCTTCAAAAAGCTCAGCGGGATTAAGTAAACCAAGTAGTACTTCTAAGTCCAGCGACGGATCTATTTCTGCCGGCCAATTGGATATTAAGTCTCCATCTGGTGAAGTTGAGATCATCAAAATGGACCGTATGCGTAAGATGATCGCTGAGCATATGGTGAAATCAGTTCAGACTTCTGCTCACGTAACTACTTTTGCAGAAGTAGACGTTACTAACATGGTGAAGTGGAGAAACGCGAACAAAAATGCTTTCCAAAAGAAAACAGGACATAAACTTACGTTCACTCCTCTATTTGTTGAAGCGATCATTAAAGCTATGTTGGAATTCCCGCTTATTAACAGCTCTGTTAATGGAGATGAGATCCATGTTAAAAAGGACATTAACTTTGGTTTGGCTGTTGCTCTTGGAGAAGGCGGCGAAGGCGGATTGATCGTTCCTGTAATGAAAAAAGCACAACAAAAGAATTTAGTTGGACTGGCTGAAGCTGTAAATGAAGTTGCTACCAAAGCCAGAAGCAAAAAATTAAGTCCGGACGATCTTGTTGGAGGAACCATCACTTTAACTAACTACGGAAGTGTGGGTAATATCATGGGAACTCCGATCATCAATCAGCCACAGGTTGCCATTATCGGTACCGGAGCGATTGAGAAGAAACCGGTAGTTTTGGAAACAGAAAACGGCGATGTAATTGCGATCAGGCAAATGATGTACCTGTCAATGAGTTACGATCACAGAATTATTGACGGTGCACACGGCGGAGCATTCCTGAACAGAATTAAACAAATTCTTCAGGGATTTGATATGGATCGTGCGGTTTAGCACACGTCAACCTGAGGATATTTACGAGGGATCTTCACCGCTTTTTAGTTGTGCAGATTCTTCGCTATCGCTCTGAGCGACCTTTAATTAAACGAGACGCTTATTCGCGTCTCTTTTTATGTTCAAATGAAAACAGCAGAATCCATACAAGAAATTCGGGAACAGGTATATCACCTGAAATCAGAAGGGAAAAAAGTAGCTTTTGTTCCTACTATGGGGGCACTCCATGATGGTCATCTTTCGCTCATCAGGATGGCGCGCAAACATGCCGAGGCGATCGTTGTTTCTATTTATGTGAACCCTGAACAATTTGCCCCTCATGAAGATTTTGGAACATATCCGCGAACCATTGAAGCTGATCTGAAGCTTTGCAAAGAAGAAAACGTGGATGTTGTTTTTATGCCTGACACAGAAACCATGTACGGTTCAGGAAAAAAATATTTCAGTATTGATATTGAAGAGCTGAACGTTCATTTAGATGGCGGAAGTCGCCCCGGTTATTTTCAGGGAATAGCACTGGTGGTAAACAAACTTTTCAATATTGTAAATCCTAACATAGCCGTATTTGGGCAAAAGGATTATCAGCAGTTTCGCATCATTGAACAAATGGTAAAAGAGTTTAATCATCCGGTTGAACTCTTGATGGCTCCAATCGGCCGTGCAGAGGATGGTTTAGCACTGAGTAGCAGGAATGCATATTTATCAAGCGAAGAACGAACCCTTGCACCCAGCTTATACCGGGCATTGACTTACGTTGCTCAACAAATAGAGAATGGAGTGATGGAGCCGACTTTATTGATCTCGCATCAACAAGATGAACTGGAAGCAAAGGGCTTTGAGAATGATTACCTTTCCGTGTATTCATTAGACACTTTACAACCCGTCGATAAACTTTCCACAGGAAATAAGTACGTGTTAGCAATCGCTGCTTATTTGGGGAAAACCAGATTGATCGACAACTTAATATTGGAAACCTGAGGTTATAAGAATGCAAATAACCATGTTTAAATCGAAATTACACCAAATGGTAGTTACAGAAGCTAACCTTATGTATGAGGGAAGTATTACCATTGATCAGGACCTTTTGGACGCAGCCAACCTTCTTCCGTACGAAAAAGTACAGGTCCTTAATATTACTAATGGCTCACGTCTGGAAACATATACTATTCCCGGAGAGCGAGGCAGTCGTATTTGCTGTATGAACGGAGCTGCAGCCCGCCTGACGCAGGTTAACGATAGAATTATTGTGATCAGTTATGCAGACATGACTCCGGAAGAAGCAAAGTCTCACAAACCAACCGTAGTTATTGTTGACGAAAACAACGATCCTAAAAAGATCATAGATGAGACTAAATATGCTTCAGAATATGATCTGGAATCCGGAATGCTGGATAATTCATTACAATAAAAAGTGATCTTTACTCTTCAGCTCAATATTCGCACATCTTTCAAAGTTGATAAATGAAAATTCCGTTTATCAATAATGCACCAAAGGCCGAAAGTGTAATAGAGAGTTCCAAAGATGGCCTGGGAACATTTGGTGGTGTATTCACTCCATCCATTCTTACCATTCTCGGCGTGATCATGTACCTGCGTTTTGGATGGGTAGTTGGTAATGTCGGACTCATTGGTACGCTTATAATAGTTACACTTTCCACAGCTATTACTTTTTTGACAGCTCTTTCTATTGCATCAATTGCTACGGATCAACGGGTCAGGGGTGGCGGCGCTTACTATATGATCAGTCGTTCTTTAGGGATCGAATCCGGTGGAGCAATTGGAATTCCTCTTTATATAGCTCAGGCATTATCTGTAGCCCTTTACACTGTTGGATTTGCGGAAAGTGTGGTTCAGGTTTTTCCGGAGCTGAATTTTAAATTAGTAGGTATTGCCACTACGATTTTAGTAACTGTTCTGGCTTTGGTTTCTGCAAAAACAGCAATCCGTGCTCAATATTTTATCATGTTCGGTATTGGGATTTCATTGCTTTCTCTATTATTTGGCAAACCCATAGAACCAACAGAAATTGAACTTTGGGGTGCTTCCGAGAGAAACTCAGAGCCTTTTTGGGTGGTCTTTGCTGTGTTTTTCCCTGCTGTAACCGGAATCATGGCAGGCGTAAATATGAGCGGTGATCTAAAAGAGCCCGGGAAATCTATTCCTATGGGAACCTTCGCTGCAGTTGGAGTTGGTTATCTGATTTATATGGGGCTTCCCATTATTTTAGCAAACAGAGCAGACGCTTTAACATTGATTGAAAATCCTTTGATCATGCGCCAGATCTCATACTGGGGCGATGCTATTTTGATCGGTGTTTGGGGAGCTACACTATCCAGTGCCCTTGGAAGTATTTTGGGTGCACCCAGAGTGCTTCAGGCTTTAGCCCGCGACCGTGTTTTACCAAAATGGATGCACTTTCTAGGTCAGGGCTCAGGTGACGATGACGCCCCAAGAATGGGAACCATTGTAACTTTAGGTTTCGCTTTAGCGGCAGTTTATTTCGGAGATCTTGACCTTATTGCTCCCGTTCTTACCATGTTTTTCCTAACAACATATGGAGTCTTAAATATTACTGCAGGAATAGAGCGTATTCTTGGAAGTCCATCTTTCAGACCAAAATTTAAAGTTCATTGGGTGTTTTCCATAGTTGGTGCAATTGGCTGTATTGCCGTTATGTTTCTGATCAATGCCACTGCCACGATTGTAGCTTTTATTTTTGTGTTAGCCATTTATTTCTGGCTGGAGCGAAGAGAACTGCAATCCACTTGGGGTGATGTTCGTCGCGGAATCTGGATGGCCATTACCCGAGCCGGTTTACTAAGAATACGTGTGGAAGAAGATTCAAAAACATGGCGCCCAAATCCGTTAGTTCTTTCCGGAGCACCAACTAAAAGATGGCATTTGATAGATCTGGCTTCTTCAATAACTCACAACCGTGGCTTGTTAACAGTATCAACGGTAATTACGAATGATAAGTTTTCGGTAGAACATCAAAATACGATTGAGGATAATATTCGTGAGTTTTTGGCTAAAAGAGGAATTCAAGGATTAGTAAAAGTTCTTACTGCAGACGACCCGTTTAAAGGAGGAGAGCGCTTAGTTGAAGCCTACGGACTTGGGGCGCTGGTTCCCAATACAATCATTCTTGGTGACAGCGAAAATGAAGCTATTCGAAAAGATTATTGCCAGATGATCTCAACTTTTCATCGACTTCAGCGAAATGTTCTTATCGTTCATGATGATAAACACAAAGGGTTTGGTAAAAAAAAGAGAATTGATATCTGGTGGGGCGGTTTGAAAGGTAATGGTGGGTTGATGATGATTTTGGGCTACCTGCTCCAGAGTAGCAGAAGCTGGTTTGATGCAGAGGTATATCTTAAAATGGTAGTTGGCTCCGAAAAGGGAGCGGAAGATGCCCAAAAAAACCTTACCGAAATCAGCCGAAAACTCCGGACAGGTGCTAAAGCCCAGGTTATAGTTTCAAACGGAAGATCCTTCGATGAAATCCTTCATGAGTCATCAAAAGAAACTGATCTGATTTTTATGGGAATGGCAGAGCCCGATGAAAATTTCCTAAACTACTATGGAAATATCCAGAAACGCTTAAAAGGACTGCCAACGACAATACTGGTTTTGGCAGGTGAAGAAATTTCATATGGTGAAGTACTTTATCAGCAGGACGAATTTCAGGAAGACTAATTGATAATACCTGTAAAAAGTCCTCACTTTGTAAAACTATTCTATTAGTAGGTTCGTCTAACTCTAAATTCGTATTATTAGGGGAATTCAAACTTACAATATTATGCAAAAGAAATTAATTCTTCCCATTGCTCTTGTACTATCCGTTGTGGTTTTATGGATGGTTTTCGGAGGCAATAATGATGAAGCAACCGAACTCTACACATCTCCAAGACAAGGTGAATTTGTAGTTGAGGTAATTAGCACCGGGGAACTTAGAGCTAAGAACTCAACAGAAATTAAGGGGCCACAGGGTGTTAGGGATTTTCGTATTAACAATATGAAGATCCAACGTTTGATTCCTGAGGGTTCAATTGTACAAGAAGGAGATTTTGTTGCTGAACTTGACCGCTCACCGATACTTGCCAAAATGCAGGATGCACAACTTGAGGTTCAACAAGCTCAATCTCAGGTTACTCAGGCTCAATTAGACAGTACACTTACACTCTCTCAAGCCCGTGACAATCTCATAAATCTCGAATATGCTCTTGAAGAACGTGAAATAGCTGTTGAACAATCGAAATATGAATCACCTGCCGTTCAAAGACAAGCTGAAATTGAGCTGGACAAAGCTAAAAGAACTCTGTCTCAGGAAAAGAAGAACTATCAGACTAAAGTAAAACAAGCTGTCGCTAAAATCAGCGAGATCGAGGCTGAACTTTCAAAAAAGCAAAACGAGCTTAACAAAATTCAGGCTCTAATGAGCGAATTCACAGTTTATGCTCCTGATAAAGGAATGTTGATCTATAAGCGTAACTGGAATGGAAGTAAAGTTACTGTTGGAGAAGACATTAGCGCATGGAATCCTATAGTAGCTGAGCTTCCTGACTTCACCGTTATGGAGTCTCTTACATATGTTAATGAAATTGATATTCAGAAAGTAAAAGAGGGCCAAAAAGTAATTGTTGGCTTAGATGCTGTGCAAGGAAAAGTTCTGGATGGTACCGTAACCAGCGTAGCAAATATCGGTGAGCAGCGTCCGAACTCTGACTCAAAAGTCTACGAAGTTATTATTGAAATAGCAGGAACGGATAGTTTATTACGTCCTGCCATGACCACTAGTAATGAAATCCAGATTGACAAGCTTGATAATGCTATTTCGATTCCTTTAGAAACTATTCATGCACAGGATTCTCTGAGCTTTGTATTTTTGAGAGATGGTATTGGTTCAAAAATGCAGCAGGTAGAGCTTGGATTGATCAATGAAAACGAGGCCGTTATTCATCGTGGAGTTTTGATGGATGATCGTTTATATCTGTCGATGCCTGAAGACACTTCAGGAATAACAAAATCTTATCTGAAAGACGATATCACCTCAAACAATTAATTATTCCACGTGCTTCAAAAAATTCTTTATAATTTTGATATAGCCATAGAAGCTATCCGCAGAAACAAGTTGCGGGCATTTCTTACTTCTCTTGGAATAATTTTTGGCGTTGGCTCTGTAATAGCAATGCTGGCTATTGGTACCGGAGCTCAACAAGAAGTGCTTTCTCAAATGCAGTTGTTGGGTACTAATAATGTGATTATTCAACCTGTGATTGAACAGGAAGAAGGTCAGGTTGATGAAGAAAATGCTACTGAAGAAAGCAAGAGGTTTTCTCCCGGTTTAACCCTTGAAGACTTAAGAAGCATTCAGTCTGTATTACCGGAAATCGAATTTGTCAGCCCCGAAATTGTGTATGAAACAAATTTCATTCGAAACGCACGAATGAGAACGGGCAAACTGGTTGGTGTTAATGATGATTATTTCAACATCAATAATTTTGAAGTAATAAGTGGGTCAAATTTTTCTGATGCACAAATCGAAAGCTCTTCTCCTGTTTGTATTATAGGCTATGACGTGCGTTCAAAATTCTTTGCAGGACAAGATCCTATAGGTAAAAAAATCAAAGTAGGTCATCTTTGGTTAACTGTAGTTGGGGTTCTCAAAAAGAGAGATCTGTCTACTGAAAACATTGAAAGTCTCGGGATCAGAAATTATAATCTGGATATTTTTGCTCCTGCAACAACTGTATTACTTCGTTTTAAAAACCGTGCTCTTCTTACAAAAAAAGATTTAAGTGGTGGAAGCTCTACGGTTTTTTTCGGAGGAGGGATGATGGTGAGTTCAAGCAGTTCGGGAAAAGGTGGGGATGGAAATTACAATCAACTGGACAAACTTATTGTAAGAGTAAGTGACACTAAGTACAGCGTCCCTATAGCTGAAGTGTTGTCACGCATGCTTAAACGACGGCACAATGACGTCGTGGATTTTGAGATCATTGTTCCCGAACAGCTTCTTCAACAAGAGCAGCGAACCAAGCGAATTTTCAATATCGTTCTTTCTTCTATCGCCTCTATTTCTTTGATTGTTGGTGGGATTGGTATTATGAATATCATGCTGGCTTCAGTTGTTGAACGCTACCGTGAAATCGGAGTCAGAATGGCGGTAGGAGCACAAAAAAAGGACATCGAATTACAGTTTTTAACAGAAGCACTTACCATTAGTATTACCGGTGGTATTTTAGGCATTATTCTCGGAATGCTGTTCAGTTTTGCCATTGAAGCCACTGCTGATATAGCCACCATTGTTACTCCCATATCAATTTTCATTTCATTTGGCGTGGCGCTATTAATTGGAGTTGTCTTCGGATTTTTTCCTGCAAAACGCGCCGCTCAACAAGACCCTGTACACGCATTAAGACATGAATAAAAGAACTTTATTTTCCTTATTTGTAATACTTCTTCTTGGAACTATTCAGATCAACGCTCAGTCTGTCAGAACCTTAACCCTCGAAGAAAGTATTGAAATAGCAAAAGATAACAGCCCTCTTTCCAGAGCTGCAACTTTCAGTTTAATTTCTTCTAAATGGAGGTATAAATCGTTCAGAGCCGACCTTCTTCCAAGTTTAGAGCTTGCAGGAAATATTCCAAATTACCGACTCGGAGCACAAACGGTCAATACCACTGAAGGAATTCAAAATGTAAGTTTTAATAATTCTAATGCTAACCTGGGGCTTTCCATCAACCAGGCTATTCTTCCAACTGGGGGTTCTGTTTCTGTTACATCAAGCCTGAACAGATTAGGAATTTTCAAAGGTGAGAAAAGCTATGAATGGTCCAGCACTCCAATCAGTATTGTATATAACCAACCCCTTTTCCAGTATAACAACTTGAAATGGAGAAACAGAATTGAACCTCTTAGGTTTAAGATAGCTGAAAAGCAATTTGTTGAAGACCTTGAAGATCTTTCTTTTACCGTTACACAAAGCTTTTTTGATGTTTTGATTTCAAAGATCAATGTTGAGATAGCTGATTTTAATGTTACTGTTAATGATTCAATCTATAACATCTCAAAAGGAAGATTTGAGGTAGGAAGCTTGGCTGAAAACGACTTACTTCAAACTGAACTCGCGTACAGAAACGCAGAAGCTTCACTTACCAATGCCAAATTAAGTTACCAAAGAGCAGAAGAGACTTTTAAAGCGCTTTTAGGCCTCGATGATGATATACAGATTGAAGTTCAGGCCCCGGAAACAGCACCTGACGTTGATCTTAATTTTGATAAAGCACTTACTCTGGCATTAGAAAATAACAGTCAGTCACTGCAATTCAGGTTAGATGAAATACAAGCTAATCAAGCGTACGATCAAGCAAAACGAAACGGAAGCTTTACAGCAAATTTACGTGCTGAATATGGCCTTAATGATACTGCTATTGACTTTGCAGAAGTATATAACAACCCCGGCGACCTGAAGTCTTTTAATATCGGATTTCAAATTCCCATCTTTAACTGGGGAAAGAATATAGCTCAGGTTAAAGCGGCTCGGAATCAACAACTGGCAACTGCAAACAGCATTGAATATCAACGTTTGCAGTTTGAGTTGAGTGTAAGAAGTACTGTCCGTGAGTTTGAACTTTTGAAGGGTCAAGTTGAGCTGGCTGAAATTTCTGATAACATTGCTGACCGTCGGTATGATGTTTCAAAAAACAGATATTTGATTGGAAAAATTGACATCACTAATCTTTTTATCGCTCAAAATGAAAAAGACACTGCACGAAGAAACTATATTCAAGCTCTAAGAAATTACTGGTCAGGATATTACAACTTACGCCGACTTACTTTATATGATTTTGCAAAAGATCAACCCATCTATCATGAAATAGATTTATAAGGATTAATTACTTTTCAGATTTTAGTACTTCTTTAGTATTTCCTACATTTAGGGATTAACTAACTACCAAATCTGATTTATGAAATACTTATCAGTTATAATTTTTACTGGACTTATTCTAGCTTGTTCAACCCCCGCTCCAAAATACACAACCCTTCCTGAGGGCGTGCAAACTGTTTCTCTGTTAGGGGATACATTACAAACAAATAGCTCAATGTTGCCACAGGAACTTGCCGAACGCATTGACTCTTTGATACTTTTGGAAAGATCAAGAGACGCTGAAACCGAAGCTGTGATCTGGGAGGCTCGGTATTTAGGATATAATGGTGAATACAGAAATGCGATCGATCTGTTATCGAAAAGAATTGAGCAAGACTCTAAGAATCCTGCCCTATACCGACATCGGGGGCATCGCTATATTTCTCTGCGTGTTTTCGATCTTGCTATTGAAGATCTGAAAAAAGCATCCGAGCTCATCAAAGATACAGAAGATATTCTTGAGCAGGACGGTCTTCCGAATGAAATGAACCAACCTAAAAGCAGTTTACATACAAATATTTGGTACCACCTTGGTTTAGCATATTATTTGACCAGTGATTTTGAAAACGCCCAAAAAGCATACGCAGAATGCATCAATGCAAGCACAAATGATGACATGATGACTGCAGCGTTATATTGGTATTATATGAGCCTCCGACGTGACGGTCAGGATGAATTTGCGGGGAAGGTCATTGATCCTATCAGATCAGAAATGAATATCGTTGAAAACGACAGTTACCATAAACTGCTTTTGGTATTTAAAGGAGAGTTTGACCCCAATGCACTATTAGATACAGAAACTGATGCTTTAAGTAACGCAACTCTTGGATATGGAATAGGAAACTGGCATTATATTAATGGAAGAAAAGACCGTGCGATGGAAATCTGGCAAAGAATTTATGATGCCGGGAACTGGGCTTCATTTGGATTTATAGCAAGTGAAGCGGAGCTGGTTAAAGAATAATTACCAGCTCCCTTAGTCACTTAATTTCCTACAAAAAACACTGCGTTTCCAAATAGTAGTTTTCCATTGTGCCAGAAACCCCGGTATAGTGGGTTATCTATCATATAAACTACTTTTCCTGAACCCATATTCTGAACTCCGAATGAAAGTGTATTTTCTAAAATTTCTTTTGCATCGGCTCCTACAAAACCACTTCTGACAGCACCTGCTTTTGCAGCACCTACATTCCAGCCATTATCCAGATATTCGTATCCTGTTGAACCTAGCTTTAAAGACATATATGTTTCTCCATAGCCAAATGCCAGCGGATGTGTATTATCCATTGACAGTTCAAATATAGAACCTGCATTTAAGCGGGATGCAAATGCTCGGTTTGAATCTCCATACTTTTTAAGCTTATCGTTTGGATCTTCATCTTTTTCATCATCTTCTTCGGATGTCTTTCTCTTAAGGTTGAATCCATCTTTTCCGGCTAAAAACCCGTTTGCACCTTCAACCGCAATCAAAGTTCCTCCTCCTCTTATCCATTCTTTCAGATCATTGAGTCCATCTTCATCGAAAGTTCTTCCGTAAGATCCTGAAGGCATGATCATTACGTCATATTCATGCCAGTCTATATATCCAATATCATCTCTGTTGATGAGGTTTACAGGATATTCGATCTGTTGATCAAAATAATGCCATATATGACCCACCATATTAGAACTTGTTCCATCACCTGCTATAAGCCCAACTTTTGGAGCGGTTAAAAACTTAACTGAAGATGATCCGAAGTCTTTCCCTGAGTTTACAAATCCGGTAGCAACAGGAGTTATAAAACGACCAAGTTCATCTGCCGTTTTCTTTACGATCTTATCAAAATCATCACCCAGTTTTTCGTTACCGTTTCTTGTAATTACAAGCGTTCCTGCTTCATATTTATTTCCGTTTAATGTAAATGCTTCTTCTGCGTAACGAGCGTTTATTCCTTTTTTAAGAAGAGCTGCCAAATACTTCAAATCATCCAAAGAATTCCATTTTGCGAGATAAGCATATGGCTTATTTACATTTGCAGAAACGGTTCCTGTTGTTGTGCTGGAAACAGGTTGTTGGCTAATGTTCCCTTTAACAGCAAAGCCTTCCAATCCATAAGCATAATGAGTTTCCCATGCTGTGATATCATAAGTGAGTGAATCTTCCAGTTCAGGCTTTGGTTCAAAAAGAACGCGAACCAATGTCCCCTGAGGCTGAAAAGTGCTAATCACATAATCACCTTCTTCGATATTTACTCTTCCTGTTTCACCTGTTGTATAGTCATAACCCTCCATTCGGGAGCTGCTTGCTGCTTCTCCAAACTGAATATTCTGCTTGATCAAATACTGGAGTAAACTGGCTACTTTATCAGGATTACTGGATTTCTTTACTACAAATGTCTTGTATTCCCCGGCTCCATTTTCTCTTGTTTGCTGAAAATAGTTCGAAAATTCATCTACAACTCTTTCTTTGTTTTGAGCAGTAATCTCGACCGTAGAAAGTCCCGTGGTTGAGTGGTGGGTCAATCTGTCCCAAAGCCTCAAAGTATCTCCTTCTGCTGTTCTCACACCAAGTCC
The DNA here is from genome assembly GCA_965215865.1 of Balneola sp. Taxonomy (GTDB): domain Bacteria; phylum Bacteroidota; class Rhodothermia; order Balneolales; family Balneolaceae; genus Balneola. Next base: position 187,691 of record OZ244125.1, on the reverse strand, counting down.
ACCACGACTGTGACCCGCTTGCTCATAGGTCATTCCAATAGCGCCGTTGAAAGTTGGCCATGTATCACCATAGCTCGGGTAGAACAGATCAAAAAACTCTTTAGTGAAATACAGCCAGTTTTCCTGATCAAAGTACTTTGCATGATTTTTACCGATCATAGTTTGATACTCGCTTTGCCAATCGGTAATAGCAGTATGATATGGTCTGGCTGCAGGAGCAAAATAATACGGGCTGTTGAAACCCTGCTCATGAAAATCTACATGTACATGAGGCATCCAGGATAAATAAGCTTGAATTCTGTGCTGTGTTTCTACCTGTGTTTGCCATGCCCAATCTCTATTCAGATCAAAGTAGTAATGATTGGTTCTTCCTCCCGGCCACGGTTCGTTATGCTCTCGGGACTCAGGATTTACGTTGGGCTTGGACCCTGTTACAGATTTATTCCAATATACATATCGGTCTCTTCCATCCGGATTGATCATTGGATCCATCACAACCATTACATCATTAAGCCACTCACTCTTTTCTGTAATCAATTTATAGATCGTATTTAAAGCCGCTTCACTCGATGAGGTTTCATTTCCGTGAACATTATAGCTCAACCATACAATTGGAGTTTTATCGGCAGATGGTTCTCCATCAATAAAACCAACTCGTTTCAAATTATTTGTTCTTATCTCCTCCGAGCGATTTTGATTTTCAACAGATGAAACGGTTACGATTACAAGCTCTCTTCCTTCGTATGTTTCGCCGTATTTTTCGATTTCGACCATATCAGAATTCTCTGCTACATGCTGAAAATATGCATGAACTTTATAATGCGGCGTCCATTGTTCTCCCAGTTCATAACCCAAAAATTCCGCTGGCGATTGTAGCTGTGCAAAAGCGGAGGTAGATAAAATTAATAGAAATATGAAGGATTTTATAATTCGGTTCATGTCTGTGAATTTAAATTTAGTGAAATTTTGCAGTGAGCTAATCAATTTTGCAGTCAAATTTTATATATGATGGATTTTACAGTTTACTTTTCCTTTGAACAACTCTTTTGAATAACTTTTACGGAATTATTAATCAATTACGAGCCAATGCTTTCTAAAACCTTACTTTTTGCAATCATCATCATAGGTTTTTCGACGGATATAGTAATGAGACATGATGTAGATGAATCCGAATACATTGCCTTAGCTGAAAAATACGCGGGTTCTGCAATTCGATTAAATGCCGGATGCGGAACATTCCTCCTTCCGAATGTGATCATTACTGCAGCACATGTTGCTTCTGTTCCTCAAATTGGTGATGATATTACTGTGGATGGAATTAAATACGGTATTAAAAGGATCATCAATCATCCGGAATTCGATATGAGCAGAAGCATTGCCAACGACATCGCCATCATTATTCTTGAAGAGGAAGTTCCCGATGTTGAACTGGCAAAACTGTATTATAATAATGACGAAGTTGGTAAGGAGATCATTTTTGCAGGAACAGGATGGGCAGGCACCGGTGATAAAGGAATGGTTGAGGGTTCGATCAATAAAGACCGGAAAATGCGTGCTGCTCAAAACAAAGTAGATGGACTTCGGGAAGATGGTTTCATTCGCTTTACGTTTGACGCTCCCGATTCTGAAGATGCATTACCGCTGGAAGGAATCAGCGGTCCCGGGGATAGTGGCGGCCCTGCTCTTTGGTTTGATGGTGATCAGGCGTATATACTTGGTGTAAGTTCACATCAAAATGGCAGAGGAATGGGAAAACCGGAGGGAGTCTATAACGTGTATGAATTCTATACCAGAGTTTCAGAATTTACAGATTGGATTGAGACCGAATTAAAAAACAACGATATTGATTTGAATTAATGATCCGTAAATAAGGTCTAAACTTCACAGATCAATAACCCTTTTTGTGGTTTCGTGTTTCTGTGGCAATAAAATCAATAGATATGCCGAGCAATCAAGACATCGCCTCCAAACTCAGAGAAGTTTTCCAACTCATGCAACTAGCAGGAGAGAATCGCTTTAAGGCCATCGCCTTTGACAAAGCAGCTCTCACCGTAGATGGAATGAGCGATGATATCAACGAGTACATCAACAATAAGAACCTGACTGATATTAAGGGAATCGGAAAATCCATTGCTGAAGATATTTATGCATATGCTGAAACGGGAAAAATGCCTGTGCTGGAAGCTTTTCGTGAAAAAATTCCACCGGGTTTATTGAAGTGGACAGAAATTTCAGGATTGGGTCCAAAGAACATCCTCAAAATTCATGAGACCTTTGGTATTACTGAAATTGAAGAGTTGAAAGAACTGATCAATAATGGTGAACTTGCCAAACTACCGGGATTAGGTGGAAAATCAGCAGAGAAAATTCAGAAGTCCATAGAATGGATGGAAAAATATGATGAGCGATGCCGACTGGATGAAGCTCAAAAAATTGCTGATGACATTTACGCAAGTTTAAAGGATCTGGAAGGTGTTCAACAAATTGAGCTCGCAGGATCTTTACGACGCTCAAAAGAAACCATTGGTGATATTGATATTCTGATCGCTGCTGAAGAAAAGCACATCACCGATCTTTTCGAAGTATTCACAAATCACGGAAGAGTTACCGAAATTCTGGGGAAAGGCGATACCAAAAGCTCTGTTCGAACTACAGATGGCCGACAGGTTGATCTCCGGATCGTTAAACCGGAAAACTTTGCTGCTGCTTTGATGTACTTTACCGGTAGTAAAGAACATAATGTAGAACTTCGATCTCGTGCCAGAAATAAAGGTATGAGTTTGAATGAGTACGGTTTATTTAAACTCCAGGAAGACGGAGAAACCAATTGGGATGCTCCTCAGGATTTCAAAACCGAAGCGGATATCTACAAATTATTGGACCTGAATTTTGTACCACCTGAATTGCGCGAAGATAGAGGTGAATTTGAGATCTTTGGAACTCATAAAGAGATCGACCTTGTAACTGATGATGATATTCGGGGCGTAATACATGCTCATAGTACCTGGAGTGATGGGAAATTCTCCATCAAGGAAATGGCTGAAGCTTGTATCGAAAGAGGATATGAATATTTAGGAATTACAGATCACTCCCAAACAGCGGCTTATGCCGGTGGATTAAAACCAGACGAAGTAAAGCGGCAATGGGATGAAATCGATGCATTGAATGAAGGTTTTAAATCATCAGGGACAAACTTTGTGATCTTTAAAGGAATTGAATCTGATATTCTGGCTGACGGAAGTCTGGATTACGAGGATGATATTCTGGAAGGTTTTGATTTTATCATCGCTTCCGTTCATCAATCGTTAGAAATGCCGGAAAAGAAAATGATGGAGCGATTCCGGAATGCGATAAAAAATCCTTATACAAGGATGATCGGTCATCCAACCGGACGATTACTTCTTAAAAGAGAAGAAAGTAAGATCGACCTGAACGAATTGGTGGCTTTGGCGGCAGAGCATAACACCGCTATCGAAATCAATGCAAACCCACGTAGATTAGATCTGGACTGGAAGTTCGGAAACAAAGCCAAAGAAGTTGGGATGATGACTTCTATAAATCCTGATGCTCACAATATTGACGGGATAGATCTTATGAAATACGGTGTGCGAATTGCCCGTAAAGGAAAATACGAAAAAGAAAGAGTATTGAATACGAAGAGTGCGGAAGAGGTGATGAAATTTTTTAAAAATTGCTAAACTTAATATGTTAAAGGTGTTAATAATTTCTTCATTTTTTTTCCTTTTCCGTTTTGGGTTGATTGCACAGCCTTTCAGCGTGGCCGAAATTGGCGCTTCCGTTAGCTATCCTTCTTCTCAGAGTTCTATTTACTCGGAACGTTGGAACCTAACGGAATCAAGATCATTTCATTTCCGCACACCATTTTATTTTGGGAAAACTGGCTTTAATATTGAATTTTTTGACTATGAAACCAGAAACGAATCAAATAGTGATGCCTCATCGATTAACTTATCAACATATTTTGGTTTTGATATTATAAAATCAAAGTTCTTCAAATTAACACCAGGAATTTTTGTAGGTATGCAGCGACTCAATTCAGCTACACGAAGTCGTTTCAGTTCTAATAGTATAGAACTCGAACTGTTTTATTCAGCCTCTCTCGAGCCTCAAATTGTATTCAATCGAATTATAATATTTGGTGATTTTCAATACAGACGTATATACAATTTTTACAGGCAAGACATTTTCTTTGGAGGAATGGGAATAAAACTACAGCTTGATTTGCCTAAACGAATAAGATCTATTTTAGATTAAGGACTCAGCTGAATGAAAAAGTTTTTACCCTGTATAATTATTCTTCTGTTTAATATAAAAGGATATACTCAAGAGATAGTACTAAAACCTTCTGAAGACATCACATCGTGGTATAATCTTGAAGAGTGGATTTATTCTAAGGCTAACTGGGGTTACAACAGTTATGATTTAACAAATTTTGAACCCTTTTCTCCTTTTTATGTAAATACATTACAAAAATCACCATTGTTATTTATTGATGAACATAATTATCAAACAAATTGGTTGGATCAGGACCTTTTCTATTTTCCGAATATTCCATTAAGTATAATTGATTCTGTAGTTATTAATACAACTTCTAAAACCATGAATGGTTTTTTAACTCCAAATGGAAGTATTTCAATTTATTTAATAAAAAAAATGCCCCTGGTAGAGTCAGAGTTTAATCTCGTAAACCAAATAAATGATCCCGGGCTACTAGCTGAAGAACCTGAGCTACAAACTCCAAATGTTGAACGGATCAACTCAACCATAAAAGCAGGAATCGTATACCCAGAAATTTTTAATACTAGATTTCTATTTAATGATGATACATACACACGGGCTAATAGACTAGTATATGATAGGAAAGTGGATAATACACTTTTTGACCGAACAAGAATAACAACTCCTGACAGCCCTGGCAGTACATTTATACCCCAAAGAAATACAGAAACAGACTTTATACTTCTCAACCAAATAAAGACTCATTCATTTTATCTTAGTTTACTTGCTTCTTACAATTTGAAAGATACTTTTTTTCAGTGGCATCCGATTTCAGGCATAGAATTAGCTTCTGAACACAAAAGGACTTTCATCTCTGCAAGTATTCATCCTCAAAAAAATGGGGTTTATAAACACACAAATATCAGCATAGGACATGCCGCCTCTGATAGTCTTCAGTTTTCTGATCCAATAGCATATGGTTTGAATGAAACGACCATACAGCATTCTACAGCTTTTTTATTTCCAATAAAAGATGCTGCATTACAAGTTTCTATAAGTAATTCTGTTTTTATTTGGAATGATTATGTTTCCAATAAAAGAGCTTTTGTTAACGATATTAATCTAATCTCTACTTACTCAAATGAAAAACTGGGAGATTTGGGTTTTGTAGTGGGCTCACATAGTTTAGGTTTCGAATATACCAATAACCCTTCCTTAGGCACTTCTTTTCGGATTTCTACATTCAAAAGAAATCTAGAAAGCAATGGATATAACTATACCCTTTTCAACAACGAAATCGGATTTTCTAATTTGGATAGATCAAAACATGAAGTAATCAATTTCTCTGATCTGTCAAATACTCAAACATCAATAGGCTTTGACATCAAAACTACTACAAAACGAGTTCATTTGAAATTGGGAGTATTTGCAAATCATTTCTGGAATTTTGTTGACACAATGATCAATTACGAGCCTGTAAATGGGGAAGATAAATTAAACTCCAGCATTGTTTTCTCAGATATAAAAAATTCTGGGTTTTTTGGGTACAAATTATCTGCAAAGCTTAATCTGGTTAATAACATCAGTTTGATGTCAGCTTTATCTGGTCATGTTATACGCTATGGTTCTGATAAATTCAAAAGCTCAATTAGTAATATAAACCGTACTATCTTTTCTCAGACTATTAACTATAAGGTTCATGACAATGCCTTGCTGGGTATCAGTTTTAGATATACCTCGTCAAGAAAAATAGATGATTTTACTACATCCTTTAATCAGAGTGGGACATTCCCTCCTGTAAAAGTACGTCCCATATTTCTATTAAATGCTACAGCAAAAACATGGCTGTTTGATCGCTCTCTTGGTTTAACTTTAGCTCTTAGAAACCTTTTGAATTCAACTGAGAGTTATAATACTAATGGGCAATATTATAACATGAGTATTGGTATTACAGCACATTTGTCTATTAGAAGTAACTGATTTAATACTCAATCCTATTCCCCAACAAGTACCCGTATGGTTTCAATTCATCAATTTGTTCAAAGATCACACGAAGAATTCCTATCAACGGCACAAACAGGATCATACCTGAAATTCCCCAAAGCTCCCCACCAATGATCAGTGCCAACATCGCCATAAAAGGATTTATTGCCACTTTGGATCCTACAATTCTCGGAGTAATGAAATTACCTTCCAAAAACTGAACTGTTCCAAAAACCGCAATCACTAACAAGGGAGTCAGAAGAGAATCCCCCAACAAAAAAGCGAATAAAAGTGGCGGTAGTGCTCCGATAATAATGCCGATATAAGGAATCACCGCTAAAAGAGACGCAAATACCCCAAAGAAAATGGCATGTTCTAATCCTATCAACAATAAACCGGTTGTATTTAAAACAGCTAAAATCCCAATTACTGTAAGCATACCAACAAGATAGTTTTGGGTGACTTCCTGCACATTATCCAATACACCGTCGATCATAGAGTTTCCTTCTTTACGCTCAAACAACTTCCTGAAAAAGGTTTGATACATCTCTTTGTAATACAGCATAAAGAAAATGAATATGGGCAGCAGTGACATCAGCGTAAAAGCGCTGGTAGTTGCACTAACCACGGAACCCAGATATTGACCACTTTTATCGATCAGGTTACTAAGTCCTTGTTCTAAGTAATTAGTTCGCTCTTCTTCAGAAATACCTACTGTTTCTTCTAAGAAATGAACTCCTTCAGCTGTAACAGATTTTAGCCTATCGGTTACCTCTGGGATACGCTCTGAAAATTGAACGAATTGTGCTGAAATTAACGTCACAATTCCACTGAATACGATCACAACAAGTAATAAAGTCAAGATAATACTGAAAGCCCTTCCCAGCTTCCAGCTTTCCAACTTGTTGACAATCGGATTTAACAGCATCGAAATGAAAGCTGCAAAAGCCAGAGGCATCAGAATGAATTTTCCGTAGCTCAAAATTACGAACAGAAGTGATAATCCTATTAAAGTAACCGAGGACTTCAGCCAAAAAGGATGTTTATTTTTTGAAGCAGGTGCAGGTGAGTGGTGTTTCATTTAGAAAAGATATTGAGAATTACTTAGTGATTTCTTGAATAACACTATCTTGATCATGAAAATCCATATTTTGCGAATGGTTTACAAACAGAGATTTCTTCGAAATATACTCTTAACCGCCTTGAGGCTGGTTCTCCAAAGAAAATTGAAGTTTGAAACTAGTGTCTCCATATTCCGATTGCATATCTAGTGTTCCCCTTAACTGATTTGTAAGGGTTTTAATCAACTTCATGCCCAGACTTTTCGAGTCTTTGCTTGGTTTTTCAAGATTGGAAAAGCCCACACCATTATCTTTTATTTCCAAAAAGTATTCATTACCTGACTTGTTCAGGCTCAAACTAACGGTGCCTTCGTTTAATTCCTTAAATGCATGCTTATAGGAATTCACTATTATCTCGTTTATAAGCAAGCCTAAAGGGATCGCCTTTTCAATCGGAAGACTTATTTTATCACAATCATGAACAATATTAATTTCTTTATCAGGAGTTTTTAAAGTTCCTTCAAGAGAATGGCAGAGGCGATCCAGATACCCTGAGAATTCAACTTTTGCAAAATCTTCAGTTTGATAAAGTGTCTCGTGAACAAAACCCATCGACTTAATTCTGGACTTGGCATCATCAAGTACTTTTCTGATTCCCGGATCAGTATTCCTCATACGTTGCAGATCAAGTAAAGCAATCACTACTGCAAGGTTATTTTTTACTCTGTGATGAATCTCGTTCAGCAAAGTTTCCTTTTCAGATAGTGACTCCTTTAAACGGTCTTCAGCAATAGACAGAGATCTCGTCCGCTCTTCCACTTTCTTCTTTAGTTCAGTATTCCAACTGGTTATCACAAAAACAGCTCCGATACCCACACAAAATACGATCCAGATTGAAACCCACGTAATGATCCCAAATGACTCAATCGAACTTACAATTGCTTCGCTGGTAAGGGTTTTCATTGTATGTATTTGTTCAGCGATTCTTTTTTTTGCAAGATAATCTCCTGAAAAAATGAACACTGAGATCACCACCGTTATCAAAATTACTGTGCTGTAGATCCATTTTGTGGACACTTCTTTCTTTTCCGGAAATTCGAAGGTTTTCTCTTTCCATTTTTCAATAGCTGGTGAACAGATGTATAAAAGCGGGGCTATTATAAAAACAGTTTGAAGAAAGGAACCCGACCACCAACCATTCCACATATAAATGGTTTCTGACGCATTTAAATTATGCTCCAGACTCCAGATAAAAGTACCGAGAGAACTCGCCGTGGATGCCACAAAGGATGTTCCCACATATAAAACGATACTGCTCACTGATCTTAACTGATAGGAAAAATTTAAACAGTGATAAACGATCGCATAAATAGAAAGAGTAAATGTGAATGACAGCCCGAATAGTATAGCCCAAAAAGGATCCAGGCTACTGAATACTCCGATAATGAACATGGATAAAAACACAACTATAAAAGACCATTCAAAACCGAACCAGAACAACAACAATAACCCTATAATCATTGATGGATTAAGAATGAAAATTTTCAAAAGTTCATTTTTATTTCCATCCGGATCAATCCAGTCAGAGGGTAAATTAGTCAGGGAAAACCAGATCGTTGCGGAAATCAAAAGTATCCAGCCGATCAGAACAACGATTACGCGCTTGTCGAATGGTTCGTACCTGCCAAGAATAAAATCCAGGTGTATTGGTTTCCACATAATTTGTAAACAATGTCAATTGAACACTTTATCGTTCTAAAGCTACGCTTCTTAAGGACTTGGTTCTTTTACCCCCAAAAATGATGAAATGCACTACCATTAAATAAAATCTTACGGTAAAAAGCTACAATAAATATCCAGAACTTATTGGGTTGTTTTAGATTTGAGAATTATTAGAATCCGATTCTCGAAAATCAGGCTGAAATAATCGTTTTAAAATATCTCTTGTTTATTTTTTCACATGCTTTATTTTCGCTCGAAATTATAGCGATGAATACCTACTTTGTATGAAATTAAAAATTTGAGTTATGCATATAGACCATATCGGTATTGCTGTAAAAGATCTGGAATCAGCTGTTAAAACCTATGAGAAGATTTTAAATCGCAGTTGCGATAAAAGGGAAGTTGTTGAAAGTGAGAAGGTAGAAACAGCCTTTTTTAATACCGGACAATCAAAGGTGGAATTGCTTGGTGGCACAGCACCGGATTCGGTCATCAATAAATACATCGAGAAAAAGGGACAAGGAATACATCACGTTGCTTTTGAAGTAGCCGATATACATTCTGAACTGGATCGCCTCAGAAAAGAAGGATTTACCGTCCTGAACGAACAACCCAAAGATGGGGCAGATAATAAATTGGTGGCTTTTGTTCATCCAAAAGACAATCACGGAGTTTTGGTCGAACTTTGCCAAACCAAGGAATAATATAATTGAGTTTTGCATGATACGTTATGTATCTTTGTTCTCGATGACTAAATCGGGGCGTGGCGTAGTCCGGTAGCGCACTCGGCTGGGGGCCGAGGGGTCGCATAGCAATTAATCAACTCTCAGCTATTCTAAGCCTCATTTACTTACCTTTTCCGTTTCTTCGATAGCAATACGATAGTAGTTACTATGGTTTTGGATTTTATTTACTGGAATATGTTAAGATTGAATATCGGATGCCAGTGGCGAAGGGAGATAGATTACCAAAATTGATATTCTCAGATTAGCTTGGTTTGCATTAAAGTTTGACTGTTTGATCTGCCAATCTTAATATCTCATATGCTAATTATTAACTATGACAAAGAATATATAGAATACGACCGTAGTTATAAAAACTACATTGGAAAGAATAGTAATACACCAGTTCATTTCGGGGAATACCGGAGAATGCCTAGATCAAATGTTGGATATCTTAAAGAGGCATTATTTAAATCGTTATGTGTAGGAGAAGGGCTTAAACCCGAAAATTTTAAGAATACTCTTAAAACCATTGGTTCTATTTATTATAACAAGCCTCAACTTGAAAGAGACATAAAGGATGATCTCAAAGGAATTAGTGAGCTAGATGAACAGGAATCAAGGTTTTTTGTTGTAGAAAAGGAAAAGGCCAAACAACAAATAGAAATAGGATTTAACTTTCTAAAAGCATCTCCCAAACCTAATATTCCAAAAATCAAGAAAAAGGATATTTTTAATGACTCAGTCTTAATGGAAGATGTTGAGATCACACTAAATCCAACTGTTGATGTATATCCCAGCACTGATATTCTATTTCAGCAATTAGCTAACTCTGATAGTATCCGCGAGGATAAAACGAAAAGGTACTTGAACATTTTAAGGCTTGATTACTCGGGCATTGACCCGAGGGAGTTTATGAATTTCATTGAGATCCCTTCTTTTGCAATCTTGGCATATCAAATTCTAGATGAAATAACTGATCCACTAATAAATACAAGAGATCCATTTTTACCCCGCATTAAAGCATATGATATCAAAAATGCAGTAACTCACTTTAATGCCAATGAAGACAATTCAGAAAAGTATAATCATCTTCAAAAAGCCAGGGCTATTCATTATAAGTATGAAAGCGTTAAAGATAACCTGCCCTTCGAGTACGACTCTATCCGGAATTTTTTGAAAAAATAATAATCTTCATTTCTCACGATTTCTTTCAATTAATTTGCTGCTTTTCCACATTTTTTTCATTTATCTCCATGAGGTCTCCATTTATCTCCGTTTTGACCAAATAAAAGCGCGAAGGTTATAGGGCATTTAGCCCAAAATTCTCAAGAGTGGATACACTCATTCTTGAGAATCGCTCTTTGACATATTGAAAAGAAAACTGACAACAAATTTCAACACGGCAGAAGCCGTACAAATTTGAAAAATGATTAATATAATCTTAAACCAGCTCGGTATAGCTGTAGATAAAAATAATGCTAAAAATGATGGATGGTTAACAATACAAGCTCCACACAGAGCAGACACAAACCCATCATTTTCAATCAACATCCAGCATGGCGGCTGGAAAGATAATGGGACAGGAGAGTCAGGCGATATATACAGTCTGGTAAAACTGATTAATCCATCAATGAGCTATGCTGATGCCAAAGCATTTGTTGACGGGAAAGGGGCCAAGAAAAAGCTCCAGATACAACAGTCTAACTATTTCGGTGACCTCAACAGTCCATTCTGGACTGATGGTCGCAAGGCCACACTTGCAAGTGCGCAGGAGCGCTTAGAGAAAGCCAATGATAGTAAGATTTTGAAAGATCTAATAAGCTATGATGGCATAACCAAGAAAACTCTTCAGCATTTCGAATGCGGATTAGTTGAATGGGAGTTTAAGCCGAGTCAACCAGAGGTAGCTTTACTAATTCCATATCCAACCGGTGCTCAGCTTTATGCTCGAGGAAAAGATGGGAAAATGATCCAGATGTTTACTGGGTCAAAACCTTCTGAAGGTTTCTTTGGCTCTGGCAAACTCAAGAGCAATAAAGAGCTGATTATTTGCAAATCTCCGCGTGAGGCTATGTTAACACATCAGGAGTTAGGAAATCGGTTCGATGTTTTGAGTATTTGCTCGGGTGAAACCGATAAATTATCTGAACAGCAGGTAGCTTTGCTTAAGGATAAGGCTCGATTTTACAAACGTGTTTTCGTTTGTTTTGATAGAGACGCGGTTCCTGCTGAAGAAACTGCATTTGGATTCGCAAGAAAGGTTTGTGATGCCATTGGCAGCTTCAAGCGAGATGTTCGATTATTGAATATCGGGAAGCTCACAAGTAATGAATGCAAAGATCTTACCGATCTATGCAAGTCATCTCAAAAGGCAAAAGTATCAGAGCTATTTAGCGAAGATTCATTCGAATTTTCAGAATATATCTGGAATAGCATAACTCATAATAACCGATTCTGGTTTATTGATGCCAAGGGAAAGCCGGTAATTGATGAAGATTTATTTGCCAAGATGTTAGACCATCATGGAATCGTAAAAAGTTATCTAAACGAGGCTGATGAGCCCACATTGATACGCGATGCTGATAACAAACTATCTACGATTTCCACGTCGCAGCTCAGCGACTATGTACTAGTCGATATCCTGAAAAAGTTCAGCCGTTATGTTGATGTTCGGCAAACAGAGGAAGGAGAAGAATTGGTGACGTTAACATCACTTCGTAAATCCTTCTTCAGTTACCGTGAAAAAGTGCTCAATAAGAACATCAAAGCCATCATTCCTCCAACTAATATGGATATGTTGAGGGATACTGCTGGTGAATGCTTCCTGTATTATGAAAACGGTGTAGCCGAGGTTACAACTGATGATCTTAAGTTAATACCTTTCAGGAATATACCTGGAAAACTTTGGGAAAGCCAGATAGCTCACAGGACATTAGATCTTAAGTGTCCTAATGGAAAAGGAGAGTTTGAACGGTTTATTGAGCTAATAGCTGCCGATGATCCGAAAAGGATTAAATCTTTTATGTCAGCCTTAGGATATTTAACTCATTCGTATAAAGACCGCTCCTGTTCTCCTGCTGTTATTTTGATTGACGAGGATTCCAGACCAAGCTTTGCAAACGGTCGGACTGGAAAAGGTATATATGCACAAAGCCTGAAACATATACGTCAGCAAAATTTTTCACCAGGCAAAAAGGTAGATACTACCTCTAAGTTTATCTTTCAGACGGTTAAGCTAGGAGATCAAATCTTATACTATGACGACGTTAAAGAAGGGTTTGATTTTGAATCTTTATTCAATGTGATTACCGATGACATGGAGGTCGAAGTTAAGTATCAATCTCCGGTGAAGATTCCATTTGAGGAATCACCTAAAATTATTCTATCTACCAACAGCTTAATTGCCGGTGTTGGGAGCAGCTTTACGCATCGTAAGTTTACGTTGGAATTCTGTTCTTACTTTAGCCCGGTTTATGCACCCGTAGATGAATTCGGCCATAAGTTGTTTGAAGACTGGAGTCGTGAAGAATGGCTGAGGTTTGACCACTTTATAATCAAATGTGTTCAGCTTTTTCTCACTGAAGGGTTGATAGATTTCCCTGATAGCACGGTAGAAGTAAAAGCGTTAATCGCTGATACATCTCCTGATTTTTATGATTGGGCTACGACTAATCTGGAATCAGATGTGACTTATAAAGGAAATATCTTATTCAATGGTAAGAATAAAATGTTAGATCCAAAAAATCCTCCAAGAGAGCAACCAATAGATAATAATGGAAATAGTTTTCCATGCTTTGTGGATGTTTCAAACGATTTGCTTGATGAGCAGTATCAGACCTTCATTAACTGGTTGCAGCGATATGCGGTCTATAAAGGCTGGCATTATAACGAGCACAAGAGCTATGGGTATAAAGTGATTCAATTCACAGATAAATAAATCCAGAAACCAGCTCCCTAACTCCCTGGCAATTCGGCCAGGGACACAGGGAGATTTGACTATGGAACTTATTCTGGGGAAAACCCAGAAGTCAGAAACTTAATTGAAAACTATCTAATGAGAGACAACAGGGAAACATATTAAAATTTAAAATAAACTATTATTAATTATGTTTTTAGAAAGATCAGAAGAAGAAAGAGAATACCAAGAGAGAATGGACCGCGAATTAATAGAGCGGTTTCCACACGTTAGCTTACACTCCGGTAAGGACGGGCACAAGATTACATCATCAACTGGCCATGAATTAGACCTAGGGAAAGTTCATCCAGCAGCGATGGAATTTCTGATGTCTACCATATCATTCATCAACCGTTTGTCACAAGATCCTGGAATGATCAGCTATGACCGACTGAAAGATGAATACGGAAAGTAATACTCTTTACAATCAATGACACAGCCAGCCTTCTAACCGAGGCTGGCTTTTTTAATGCCTAAAAGTGATAATTAAATCCAATCTTAAAGATTTTTAAAAAGATACCCCCCTATCAAAATACCCAGAACGCCCCCCTCCTCTAATTCACCCAGGCTTCGCGACAGATTCAACTTTCTCATATATTTTTTGCATTATTTTTCTTGCCAATATCTAAGATGTGAAGCTAAAAGAAAGCCGAAGCCCTCCTTTTACATATATCCTTCACTTCGTAGAGATGTGAATCCTGACCGGTACAAAATCACATGGTCGTCAATTGGGATCCCAAGTAAACGGCCCGCCTCTACTGCTCGTTTAGTAATTTTCAGGTCTGCCCCGCTTGGTGTAGGATTACCCGAGGGGTGCGAATGGCTTAATATCAGTGATTGAGCTTTCCCCAATAGGGCAACCTGAAAGATAGAGGCTATATCGACGATTGTAGAGGTTGCACCACCAGAGCTAACTAGATTCCATCCTAGTACTTGCTTCTGGTTGTCGAGCAAAATAATTATGAACTCCTCTTTTAATTCAAGGTGACCGTCGTTCCAGATCGATCGAAGATATTTAGCTGCTTCGTCCGGGGAAGTTATAATTGGCAAGGTTTCCACTGGTTGAATAGAACGGTATGATAGCGAGACTTCAGCGATTTGTGGCATAGGTGTAAGATTTGTGAATGGTTAGTCTTCACTGTTCTTATACCTAAAAAATCAACGTTACGAATCAGAAAAAATCGTCATCGTCGTCCCCATCATCATCACTTTCTCCTTCGTTTTCTTCCTCGAATGCATCTATTTCATCTTCTGAGGCTATTCCAATATCTATTTTTTCCTCCATAGTTAGACTGGACAACCACTCATAGTAGTCACCTGGATCTTCCAATTCATCTGGACTCTCTACATCAGTTGCAGATACCCACGTACCAAATATTGTTTTAAATTTTGGATCATTCATTGTTTAGAAGCCTCTTCCATAAATTTATTCCATATACTTTTTACTTCTTGCCTCTTAAACTCATATGATTTCCAAAATACTGGAGACATTTTATTATCACTTTGATAGATAGATATTTCATATTTTTCTGCTCTTGATCTTTTTATACACATCCATGAGAACCCCTCTATTAGCTCCAAGCTAAAGCTCAAATCATTTCTAATTATATCAAAATTTAATTCTTCTGAGTTAGACTCTCTCTTTATGTAAATATCCGCTATAATAGGTTTTCCTATTTTATTAGATCTAATCTTCATCCTGCCAGTACCATAATCAGTTATACCATCAAATTTAATTCGCTTCATCGCTGGAGTTGTTTTTGGGATAAATTCAAAAAAGTAAGGGTATTCTGGTTCCTTGAAGCTAACCTCAAGAATCCCATTTGGATCTAATCGATCACTAAAATCCTTGTATAATGATTTTATTGAATTCCACATAAAATATTTTTTGGTATAAGAATAGTGAGTAATAAAGCTTAATAAACCATAAAAAACAATCTTATGCCATTAGGAAAACTAGTAATCAAAATCATTGTAGTCATCTGCAAAGGAGGTAAGCCATGAGCCAAAAGTCAGAGTTCATAGAAGCGACCGTTGAGCTTATAAGGCAAACCTTAAAGCTCTTCTTTGACCCGAATGACAATCCACCACCAGCCAAGCCCACTGAGTAAAACCAGCGGGCTTTTTTATTTATCGAAACTTACATCACTTAACCACTCAATTATGAATTTAACAGAATTAAAGCCACCCGCGGACTTTTCGAAACAGAGAAGAGCGTATATCGGAGGAAGCGACTGTGCAGCCATTCTCGGCGAATCAAATTACAGCACTCCACTCCAAATCTATCTGAGGAAGAAAGGCATCCTGCCACCGATAGAAGATAATCCCATTTTGGATTTTGGGCATTATTTCGAGCCACAATTAGCAGCTCATTTTGAGCAAGAAACCGGCTTTAAAACGCGCCGAGTAAACCAGCCTTTTACTCATACTAAGCATGAGTTTCTTAAAGCCAACATAGATCGTCAGGTCTTGGCTGGAAAAGGACTGGATAGCACAGCTGTCCTCGAGCTGAAAACAACCACAAGCCAGCGCATGAAATCTCTGGATGGAGAACTGCCCAGAGAATGGTACATACAAGTCATCTGGTATTTAGGGATCTGTCGGTACTCTAAAGCCTTCCTTCAAGTCTACCTTCGGGACACTTGCGAGTTCTTGGAGCCACAGATCATTGACCCTAATCCTGAGCTGTTTGAAGAAATGAAACACAAGCTTGTCCATTGGTGGCAAACCTATATGGAGGGCGAAGGCCGAAGGCCTGAGCCGGTAAACGGTGAGGACGCGCTGCTCCTATACCCTGATAGCAATCCAGAACAAGTGGTAGAGATCACGCCAGCTGGTTATGCTTTGTATCAGGAGCTTTCGCAGGTTAGAGATCGTAAAGCAGATCTGATCAAGATGGAGGAGCACTTGAAAACCAAGCTAAAAGAAAAGCTAGGTAAAGCTGAACGACTAGTATGCGCCGGGAAGACATTAGTTTCTTGGACTAGCCACTCATCCTCACGAATTGACTCGAAAGCTATCCGGCGTGATCACCATGAATTCTATAAACAATACTCAAAAACCACAAAGACAAGGAGGTTCCTATGTCATTAATCCTATCACATAACCCAGACCAGTATTCACTGTGCCCTGAAGGCTTGCACAAAGCCCAGATCACATCCATTGAACCGTTGAATGAAGTGGAAACACCATTCGGCATCAAAGATATGATCAGCATTGTAGTGCAAACGGAGATCACCGATGAGGAAGGTAAGCCTTATACGCTTGCTACTCGTTTCAATCGTAGTCTTCATGAGAAAGCATCATTGAGAATAACTTTAGAACGCTTGAATGCGAGAAAGTTTACTCCCGAACAGCTTCATGAAGGAATAGATCTAGAAGCATTTCTAGGTCGGCGCTGCAATATTCTTGTAGTGCATAATCCTACCGAAGATAGAGTGTATGCAAACATTGATGTATTCATGCCCTTTAACGAAGCCAGGGAGATAGGGACAGCCAAAGCCAAAAAGCTTTCTACAAAAGTAAAAAGGCTTGAACATGCTGGTGAACTAAATGGAGTGTAAGCTCCGAAAGAGAAGGCTTTGCTTTCTCTTTTAGGTTGATATTGGTTTTTTGATAACTGAATTTATTACTGGATGAAATACCCATTATTTAAGGTTAAAGGATAACTCAAATCTTCATTACCAATAGTTTCTATTATAGGTTTATTTGATTCTCCTTCATGTATATGAATTTCCCAGATCTTTTTTTCACCTGAGTGCCAAAAAAATTCAACCTTTAGATTGTGTTTTTTAAAAATATGAATGCCATTTTCAAGCATATGAGCCCAGTTATTTTCAGTGAGCCCATCAATTACTTTCTTTAAGTTTTCAGTCATTTTTCCTCTTCATTTAGGTTTTCATCATTATAATCAGATACTAAATTTCTTCGATTTAGTTCAAAACAGCTTCCAAGCAAAAGGATAATAGTAATTTAAATACCTGCTAAAAAAATCCGTTTTTATAATCAAACTCCTAACCACATCTTTATTTAGAAATATTTTCTATAACCTTAACTTCCTCTTCATTCAACCCATATAACTCATAAACCATCTCATCAATCTCTTTATCTGTTTGAGCGATTTGGGATTTTAGGTTCTCGGCCTCGGCTTTTTGTTGGTTGAAGTAGTCCATCCATTCGGCTTCTTTGTTGAGGGTGAGTTCCACCTTTTTCTTTTTCAGCTCCTTCAGGAATTCCTTGAAGGTGAGCTCGTGCCAGCTTTCCAGTTTACGGCTGAGTTTGTCGATGTCGAATTTAGATAAAACTAAATGATTAAATTTCAATTTGAAATCCATTAGACTTGAAACTAAATTAGTTTGTTTTTTAGATTGCTCAATGAATATAGTTTTTAGCTTTCCTGTTGGGAATAAGAAAGGAAAATTCTCTAAAAAACTTGTAGACATTTCATAGTAACCATTAGCTTTAGGTGGGCACTTAAGTTTTGATAAATACTGTGAAAGCGAGCTATTCAGAATAGTAATTATAGCTAAATAGTCTTGTTCAGACGCATTACTTAATAAGAAAGCATAAGTACGGGCATTTCTAAATAGCTGTCTATCTTTATCAAATGCATATTTTGGTCGATTTGTAGTACCAGGATAAATGATCTTCTTCGAATCATAAATCCATTTTTCCCGAGGTCTATTTAATTGATACCAATTATCACTTTCAGAGTAATCTTTTCTACCCTGACTTCTATTTTCCAAAATCTTTCTATTCTTAATTAGATATTTTGAAATGTTTGGATAATCATTTTCAAGAGTTGAAAAACTAATTAGCTCTGTTTTACCATCGACCTCTTCATATGGATAAATACAATAGATGCTTGGACTCTGTATTAGCCAAGGATATAGATTTTCAGGTCCAATTATGGGATATAATAAATTACTCTCTAGGCCTTCGTTTTCAATTGTTTCTTTGTTCACATAGAAAACCTTGTCTGCACTAGTTACAACCCCGGTCTTCGCTGTTCCAATATCAGATCCTGTTTTAACATCTGGAAGAGAAATGATTTTATCATATACAGATGTATCAGCAAGAATTACTTTTTTAGAAGTAAAATTATTGTTTGTAATTTTAAGTGATTTAATAACTGAGATTTGATTTTGTTTATTAGAAACCTCATCAATTAAAAGTTTATCTGTGTTTCCTTTTTCCAAAATAATTATTGCTGCATAAGTAGTAGCACCTTCAAATACTTGGGATTCACTTGAAAATTTTCGAATTATTGTTTTAGCATTTTCGACTAAAAACTTCCGTAAACCTATTCCAGAATTAGTATGAATAAATTGATAACTAGTAATTACAGAATAGACACCTTTGTCTTTTAGTATTCTAACTGAGCTTTCTATGAATAAACTTGATAAGTCAAATTTACCTGTTGCTGATTTGTAAGTGCTTTTATAATATTTGACTTCTTCGCCTGAAATAAACTCCACTCTAACATAAGGCGGATTCCCAATCACCACATCAAAGCCACCGTTAGCGAATACGGCAGGAAATTCTTTTTCCCACTTAAAGGCTTTGTCGCCGGCTACTTCGGGATTATCGATCAGCGAGTTTCCACATTTAATGTGATTGTTTAACGAGGTGAGCTTCCGACCTTTTTGGGCCGTGCGCAGCCACAGGGAGAGTTTAGCGATTTCCACCGACTCCTCGTTTATATCAACCCCAAACAGGTTGTTTTCCAAAATTTGATTTTCTATATCAGGAATTACCAGTGGTTGATCTAATAACTTTGCCTGTAGTTCATCCACATAAGTATGTTCTTCAATTAAGAATTCCAGTGCCTGATTTAAAAATGCTCCACTTCCACAGGCAGGGTCACAAATAGTCAATTCCAACAGCCACTCACGGTACTTATCCAGTTTGCCCAGTAATTCCTTCTTGGTTTTCTTTTGGCGGTTCGGGCGGTAGTCCTCATCTTCGATCTTCAGTTCGGCTTTCTGCTCCTCGCATAACTTTCCTAACGTATTCTCCACAATGTACTTGGTGATGTACTTAGGCGTATAAAATACTCCGTCTTTTTTGCGGCGGGTTTTGGAAGTGTCTACTTTCTGCCCTTCTAGTTCGGCGGTAATTTCTTCGATCTCATTCAGCGAATGCTCAAAAATATGTCCAAGAATGTTTACATCCACTTCCGAGTCAAAATCATAATTACTGAGCTGCATAGTATGTTTATACAGCAACTCGTCATCAATTTTAAGGTTATCTAGTACCTCATCTTCGACAAAAAGTCCTCCATTGTATGCAAAGATCTCATGGTTTTTACCTTTATACCCTTCGTTCATATACCCAAAGTATTTCTTAAAGCGCTCGTACAAAGGAACATATTCATCATACTTATCCCGTAAATCCATCCACTGCTTAATAATCTCACGAATGGAATTGGGTGGAAGAAGTAATCGGTCTTCAGCAAAAAAGATGAATAAAAAACGATCGAGTAGTTTCTGTGTTTTCTTGAACAACAACAGCTTATCGTATTCAGGATTATGCTTTTTGATGCTTTCAAATACTGCATTCTTAAAGTCGGAGTAATCCTTGTACAGCTTTTTGGTGACGTTTTCTTCTTCAGTAAGTGAAGCATCTTTGATCTTCTTCGGCAGTCCTTTTGCAAAATTGGAATACCCGAGACATAGCCACAGCAACTTGAATTCCTCTTTGGTAAGCGTGAAGAGATTGAACTCTAGGAAGTCCACCGCGTTATCGATATAAAATCGTAGCTTCTCGAAGTTTGAGATTATGACGTAGAGAGCATCAGGCTGTTTGTTCTTATATCCGAAGGCCTGTGTTTCCACTTTGCTGAGATCGGTGGTTTCGGTGCCCTTCAGCTCAATTACTCCACGGACTTTCTCACCATCCAACAACGCCCCGTCTGCTTTTTTAGAGTCATTCAGGTTCTTTTGTTCTACTACCAAATTATAATTTGGAGCTGGGCTTTTGGTATATCCCAATATTTTAACAAACAGGTCATCAAGAAACCCTTCCTGATAAGATTCTTCTTTGGCTTCTCGAATGTTTTGCTGCACTTCAACATTATGAAAATAGGCGGTAAATATTTCCCAGGCTTCATTCACTTTATTCTCATCCACCCCGGAGAGATATTTATTCAGTACCGCGTTTTGGAATAGTGGCATATAGAAACTCTGTTCAAGTCATCATTTGTAAATTAATAGAATAACAAAGGATTATAATGAAAGAGAATAAAGATTGCTAAGTGGATCTTAGTTAATAATTCACTTAATGCTGCTGACAAAATAGTTTCCAAATATTTGCCCACTAAGCCATTGATTTCAGTTGTAAAGTGGCGTAACTCTAAAAATACTTTTCTCTAACTAATTAATTTTGTTACTTGGGTGCGAATAACCAAACTCGCCGCTTAAACGCGGGGTCGTTAGTGGCTTAAATAATAATCACAATATATCCTTCAAATTTTATGGGATTTATAAGAAGAGTTTCTCTATTTTTAATTCTATTGACTAGTACTAATATTTCTTTTGCTCAAAATTTATATGATGGAAACGGTTTAGAAGTTAGTGATTCAATGGGAATTTTCGTCTTAGTTGAGGGCCTTACAAATGATGCTGCGGAAATTGGTCTATATGAGAGTAGAATAAAAGACAAAATTGAGCTTCGCCTTCAACAAGCAGGTATAAATATTATCTCAAAAAATGAATATATCGAAGGTGACTACGACTATTATCTTTATGCTAATATACTGGTTGTTGGAAATGCCTTTAATATAAAACTCGAATTTAAAAGAACTGTATACTATACAGTAGATGAAAAACTTTACAGAAAAAATGCTGTTTCTTGGGATTCAGGCGGTTCTGGAACCCATGGTAGTAACTCGGAATATATTATTGATGGCCTTGACCGTTATATGGATTCATTTATAAACAATTTTCTTAAAGCTAACTAAGATTAAATTAATTTAAACAGCCACCTAACAAGGCGTTTCAAACGGACTCTTTAATCCTAGTGACTAAGTGGCCAATATCTGGTAAACTTTTCTCAGTAAGAATTTTAAATGAAAACTTACTTTTTTCTTTTCTCAGAGAAGAGTTGGTGAATTCCGCCACTTAACCACTGACAGAATATGTCACTCCTTAGATTTATATTCTTTTAATAACAAAATATAATAAGTGATGGATTTATTCGGACCAAAATTGATAGACCAATACGATAGAATAGTTGAAGTAGTCTACAAGGATGAAAAGTATCTAGTTCGAGATAATGGCGCTATTCTTAGAAAGAAGAAAGGTATAAGAAGAAGCTCAGTTGACGAAAAATGGACGTTTGGAAGGAAACATTCATCTGGTTACATGCGAATCAGTGACAAGTATGCACATATAATAGTTGCATATGCTTTTCATGGAGCTCCTCCAACTCCTGATAAGAAATATGTTGATCATAAAGACACTAATAAATGCAATAATCGTCCAGAGAATCTCGAATGGGTAACTTGGCTGGAAAACCTTTTACGTAATCCATTAACTCGCAGAAGGATTCTCAATGCTTGGGGTTCATTAGATAAGTTTTTTGAGAATCCTAACAAGTTTAAGGGACAAGAGAGTTATAAATGGATGAGACCCATATCAATGCAAGAAGCTTTGGTAGGGGAAAAACAATTTATTAAATGGGCTAAGTTAGAAACATCTCAAACCGATGGCTATGTCAATGAGTTTCTGGCATCCAAAAGTGAATTAAAAGACCTGATGGAGCCGATTAATACAGATACTGAATCACTTTCACCGTTAGCTGTTCAACGAAACTGGAAAACACCTGCAGAATTCCCAAATTGCCCAGATAGTATTAGTTCTACACCATTAGAGGATTACAAAAAGAGGCTAGTTCCAAAATCTATATTTGCAAGAGATAAATTTAAAGAGTCGCTTTTAGTAACTTCAGAGATTGGTGATAATTACCTCGTAGTAGTCACAAGATCTAATGAAGAGAGCCCTGTAAAACCTTGGGCAGTTGCTAGAATTAGTACTGAGGATGGAAATTTCGTTCATGAGGCAATTAAAACTTGCTTTGATGAAAACGGCGCTTTAAATGAATTAGATAGATTGATGGGGAGACCGGCTGTTAGGGAATCGATTGAAAATTATCTATGAGTGATTCGCAGTGGCGAAGTGGACAAATATTCGATAAACTCCCAGTATAAATAAAAATCAATACTTTAATAAAAGAATGGGTAAGAAATTAACTGTCTATATGATCGATGGAACAGAGTATGGTCCTAGGCTAGCTGAAATTGGGAATTGGGTAGGAAAAGCAATCTACAGCCCTAGAGCGACAGTAAATAAAATAGTAAATCGGTTAGAGTTTGATAATCCAGGGGTTTACTGCTTGAAAGGTGATCCCTCAAATGACGCCTATGACGAGAGAATTTATATTGGTGAAGCGGAGAATATTAAAGCCCGCTTGAAGCAACATTTAAGCGATTCAAATAAAGACTTCAAGGAATTTATTTTTTTTATCAGTAAAGATGAGCTACTCACAAAGACTCAAATCAGATACTTAGAATCTCGAATGATACAATTAGCAATTGATGCTAAATCAGCTGAAGTAGAGAATAGTACTTCTCCAAAGCTTCCTACTCTTCATGAAGCAGATATATCCGACATGGAATACTTTTTGGAGCAAATCAAGCTGGTACTGCCGGTAATGGGATTCAAGTTTATGATTAGTTCGACTGCAAAAACCTCACATCCTGAAGTTGAATCTAAATCAGACCCTATACATCAAAAATATTTCATCAAAACGAGAACCTTTAAAGCTCAAATGGTGGAGACAGACCAAGGATATATTGTTTTAAAAGGAAGTCAAGCTAAGAAGGGTTTGTCAAAATCTACTACCGAGACATATAGAAAACTAAGAAGAAAATTATTGGATACTGAGATTCTTGTAAATGATGGGGAAAATTTAATCTTTGCTGAAGATGCTGTGTTTAATAGTCCCAGCGCTGCTTCTAATATGGTTTTAGGCCGAAATTCAAATGGTTATACGGAATGGGTTGATAAAAATGGTCGAGACTTTAAAGATGTACAGGATGCTATAAATCAATGAGAATCGTTACGTCGGTGACCATGTAGTGTAATTTGCAGAAATGGATATTTAAAATATTTTCTATCATTGATTAATCATCCTTATATGCAGAATAGTTTTGGGGGCAACTGGCTACTTTGTAACTAACTCTTGAATATAAGTACGTAATTCTGCTATATAAGATAAATATGTTTGATAATATCTTAGAACGATACAGCAATAAGGGTTCATTCACTTTTAGTCCTAATGAAAGATTGGAGAGTAAATATAATGCGCCAACAAATCAGAACGGAGTTTATTTGATCTATCAAGTTGAAGACGACAATGAAATCCTACTTTATATTGGTTCAAGCGGACAGTTTAGAAATGGCGTGATGTCGGTCCGGAAATCAGGACTTGGAGGGATGAAAGATCGTTTAGTAAATGGTCACCATCCTAAATTTGGGAAAATAGGACGCAAAAAAGCTTTTCCCAATCAAATGAATAAAGAAAACATTGATAAGATTAAGATCTACTGGTGGGTAACATGGGATAATAATCAGAAAGATATCCCTACTAAAGTAGAGGGCCAGTTGAAACAAATTTATGAGGATAAATATTTAAAAAGTCCTCCATGGCATAGATAGAATAATAATTCAAATTCGACTCGATGCTTAAATACTGGGCCTTTATTCAATGTATTAAAACATAAAATCATGATATGATTGAAGATTTAGACCGTAACACTGGAGACATAATAAAAACGTTGGAAGATGATTTTCAAAGGTGTCATTCGGAACTTTTATTAGCAATTGATTCTGGAGAAAAAGAAAAGGATGGTACCGTTTACGCTGATTATGAATTCGAAGCAAGACAGCTTATAAGGGTTGTTTTTGCTTTTATTGAGTCTGTTACGTTTGCAGTAAAAGTTGTTTCTGCTGATTATTGCATGCAAAATGGTATCCCGATAACTCCCCAAGAACGATATCTTGCGACTGATATGGAGTACAAATTAAATAAAAAAGGAAAGGTAGAAGAAGAAGAATTAAAAATTCCTCTAATCAGAAATATCCGCTTTGCTATCAGTTTGAATAGGAGAGTTTGTGGAATTGAAGAAGAATTTGATGCAAATACAAAATGGTGGAACAGTTTAATGTGCGCTATAAAAGTTAGAAATAGGATTACTCATCCAAAATTAACAGGAGATCTAAGTGTCTCTGGTGAAGATGTAGTAAATGCTCTTAAAGCAAGAGAAGGATTTGCGGATGAGCTTCTTAGATTCAATCGTAGTGATTCTGATTGAAAGGTATTTGTTACTAAAGTAATTAAAACTAGTTTTATTTCACTTAAATTATATTGAGTGTTTTAACGATAATTAAACTTTTTCTAATTCTTGAGATTTTTCAAAGCCCTCCCAACCTGCTCACTAATATCCATATTTAGCAAATCAGCATACCGCTGAGTAGTCTTAACATCAGCATGGCGCAGCCACCGTTGGACTGTGTAAATAGGCACTCCGGCGCGGAGTAGTTCTATACAGCATGTGTGTCGTAGGCTGTGAATGTTCAGGTAGGTTTTATTTGGTAATGCTTTCTTTAAATATTGATTGAACAGTCGGTTGGTATGTCTTCTACAAGAGTGACCAAACAGCCTATCATCCTCAGAGCTACATTCAGCAAGCTTACTTCGAGCTATTTGTTTCAATGGCTCTACACTTTGAATAGGAAGTACCTGCTTCTTTTTACTCTTAGTGACGAAGTGGGCATTTCCAATAGCAACCTCCCAGGTATCAGTATTTATATCATTTGCTCTGAGGTTCAGTGTTTCAGATAGCCTCATACCAGATAAACGTTGCCAATGAATAAAATCAATCAGCCATAAAGCATTCGTTTCCTTTTTCTGAAAACCTTTTTGCAGATCTTTGGCCACTTTGCCACTGATATAGCTTGTCAGCTTTTCAATGTCTTCTTTTGTAAAGTAGTTGATGGATTCTTCCTGTTCACCCCCATCATTATTCACATGCAGTTTCTTTGAATTCAGCTTAGTCAGATTATTCTCATGTAGCCAGATCAGAAAGGTCTTAAGTTTCTTTTTGTGGGATCGTTTGGTTTCGTACTTAATGTCACTCCTATTAAGAAAAGTGTTGAAGTGATCCTCTGTAATTCCACCGATCGGAAGCTCATTACTAATCCTCCGTACAAAATCTTCCAGCACATACTTAGCATTCTTTGCGGTGTTTGGCCGCCAGTCTTTCTTTGATTTTACCTTGATATAATGATCCAAGGCTTCTTTGATAGTAGAATCTTTACTTACTTCTTCTCCTTCTATTGAAATCGTGTCATCCAGCCAAGGATCAAAAGCCCCGATAGCAAATTCATCTTCTAGCTTTCGCTTTAGTTTTAGTGCTGTGTTCTTTGTGCGGGTCTTTAATGCAATTCGTTTTCTTATTGGTCTTCTTTTCGTGTTGTAGAACTGAAGATAGTAGAGTCCATGTTGCTTAATAAGTGAAGCCATTTCGATAGCAGTTTTATAGCAGTCACTACCATTTTGTGCCCGAAAAAAGAAAAAATAAGATTGAACACCGCCTTCAAAGCCCGTATTATTGCCTTTCAACAATTCGGGGCGTGGCGTAGTCCGGTAGCGCACTCGGCTGGGGGCCGAGGGGTCGCAAGTTCAAATCTTGTCGCCCCGACATCTACATAAAACAACCCAACTAAAATATTTCCGGGATAAAACTTTCCTTGTTGAAAGCATAGTATTTCAGCTTCATATCTGGAACCAGTTAAGCCTTGATATTGCCATCAATTCCTGATCAAAACCACTTCTTTCAGGAACATATATAGTTTCTATTGATATAATAAAAAAAAGGCCCTGCTATGTATGTTTTAGATTACCATCAACAAGTCAAAAGAATCAATCAAATGATTCCCCTTCGAAAAAATGACAAAACCTTCGAAGTGTATTATCATGATCCACAATCCGGTGAATTGTGGAAAAGCTTTTTCCCTTACGGTAAAAAAATGGCTAACAGTCCTAAGTTGTTACGTCCCGAACCGCTGCCGAATGGAATGGAACATCAGCTTGAGCTTTGTTTGAATAGCGGAAATCTTGCTGATGCTGAGGGTTTGGGAATTGAATACTCACTTAATCCTGAAAAATGGGATGCCTTACTCACCTTACTGGATCGTAACAGAAAAAAATATACAAGAGCAGGATTTTTTGCTTTCTTAAACAAACTCGGTGTAAAAGATCCGGGTAAAGCATTTGAAGCGCTACAGTTTGATTTTAACAAAACCCCCATCTCCAAAAATGAATTAAATACATTAAAGAAGAGAGCCCGAAAGCTTTGGTTTAAGAAGTTAATTGGAATTTAAGCGTATTTAAAAGCCGTTTTTAAGATTAGAGAAAATTAATATTAAAATTTCTTAATATTTGCCGATAAGTGATGTAACAATCACTGTCGAATGAAAAAAACCTTTTTTTTACTACCTTTATTGATACTCTTTTCTGTTGGTCTTTGCGCTCAGGTTACAGCTACAATGACGGTTTCGGCACAAGTAATTAGCGGAGTTAAGACCGAAAAAATTTCGAATCTTTACTTGAGCAATCATTCTTCTTCTGCTCATAATGGTGAAATTATTATTTCATCCTCTCCTCTTTCTGATGTATTTATCTTTGTAGAAGAAAACTCCGTACTGACAAATTCCAGCGGGGATACTTTTCAAATCGAAACAGACAGTCTTATTTCTTCTGACACCCACACCGGAATAAGTGCAGTTTCTATAAGTGGGACACTGCCTTCAAATAAAAACCTTACCGGCCAATATTCCGGCACTATTACCACTACTATTGTTTATTTGTAGAATTTACCTAATTGTACCCCAAGCCCTTTCTGGTTGATTTCAGGAGGGCTTTTTTTATTAATAAATAACCATGAGTTTTAGTAACTTCGCAAAGCTAAACAGGCATAAATAATATTCAACCAGACTTTTTGATATGATCCCAGAGGAATTACAAGACATTATTGATGAAGCAGATTTAAAAATGGATGAAGCTTTTTCATTTTTGAAAAAAGAGTTCTCTCATATTCGCGCAGGTAAAGCTAACCCTGCTTTAGTTGAGGGCGTAAAAGTAGAGTACTACGGATCGCAAACACCTCTTCAGCAGTTGGCAAATATCACTGTTCCGGAACCAAGAATGCTTATGGTTTCACCTTACGATAAATCCACTCTTCAGGATATTGAAAAAGCTATTATGGCTGCCGGTTTAGGATTGAACCCAATGAATGACGGTGATTTTATCAGAATACCTTTACCAATACTTACAGAAGAAAGAAGAACTGAGTTAGTGAAGGTTGCACGTGAAAAGGCAGAACAGGCAAGGATCAGTATCCGAAATACCCGAAGAGACGCTAACGATGAAGTTAAAAAGGCTGTTGAAGCAGATTCTTTACCGGAAGATTCTAAGTTTGAAGCCGAAGATGAGGTGCAGAAAATTACAGATAGCAACATCAAAAAAGTAGATGATTATCTTTCTCAAAAAGAAAGTGAAATCATGACTGTATAATCAACTACAAGACACAAATTTCAAATAATAAACAACAAACAATGTTCAAAATTACAATTATAGAATTGTATCTTGAAATTTGAGTTTTGTGATTTTGATCTAAATGTATATATCCGAATTAAACTTACAGGGATTTAAAAGCTTTGCTCACAAAACAAAAGTGGGTTTTGACAGCGGGATTACATCTATTGTGGGTCCTAATGGTTGTGGCAAATCCAATATCGTTGATGCTTTAAGATGGGTGCTTGGTGAGCAACGTCCTTCGCTGCTCCGTTCTTCCGCAATGAGCAACGTTATTTTTAATGGCACAGCTAAAAAGAAAGCTCTGGGAATGGCTGAAGTTTCCCTGACCTTTGTTAATGACAAAGGTATTCTTCCCATTGAATACAGCGAAGTAACTATTACTCGGCGCCTGTATCGCTCAGGAGATAGTGAATATTTGATCAACAACACTTCCTGCCGCTTAAAAGATATCATGGAGCTTTTCATGGATACAGGAATGGGCTCGGATGCTTATTCTGTGATCGAGCTTAAAATGGTAGAAGAAATTCTGAATGATAAGAACAACGATCGTCGTCGCTTGTTTGAAGAAGCTGCCGGAGTTACCCGCTATAAAGATCAGCGAAAGCGAACACTCAGAAAACTTGATGAAACCAGAAAAGATCTTCAGCGGGTAGATGACCTTCTGATCGAGCTTCGGAAAAAAGCACGTTCT
This sequence comes from Balneola sp., assembly GCA_965215865.1. Lineage (GTDB taxonomy): Bacteria > Bacteroidota > Rhodothermia > Balneolales > Balneolaceae > Balneola. The sequence goes on along the minus strand of OZ244125.1, from coordinate 158,654 downwards.
CTGGAAATTCAAGCTGAAAAAGCTGAGAAAGCCAAGAAGTACAAGGTAGAACTCGAGACTCTTGATAAAGGATATACGCTTCACGAGTTCAATAAAATAAAAGAGGAGCTTGAGCCTCTTCAGGAACGCATCAATAACGCTGAAAAAGAAAAGAAAGAAATTACGGCAGCAGCTGAAGAGCTTGAGACCTCTGACGAAAAAGCTCGTTCTAATCTTCAGGAAAAAGAAAAGCAGCAAGCAGAAGCTCAACGTCGTGTAAGCCAGCTACATAATGCTATCAGAGAAGCGGATACCTGTCTCAGGATCACCAAAGAAAAAATTCAGAACGAAGAAAAGGTGATCAAAGAATATTCTAAAGATATTGAGCAGGGTGAAATTGACCTGAAAGAGTTGATGGACCTGCTTTCAAACAGCAGAAGTAAGCTGGAATCTTTTGATGACGATCTGGAAAAATCTTCCAATACCTTGGAAGAATCAAAGAAACAATATTCCCAAATACAGCAGCAATATAACCGTGAACGACACGAGTTGTACGAAATTGAAGTTCAGCTGAGTGAAGCCAACAACGAATTAAATCAACTTCAGACAAAACGAATTAAGATCGAATCCCGCCTGGAAAATACCGAAGGTGATCTGGAGCGGATAGATGATGAGATCGTGGATCTTAATGATGAAGTTGACAACCTGAATGGCGAACAGAAACTGATAGAAGGCAAGCTTGATTCCCTAACGGAAGAACGTGACGAGCTAGAGGTAGAATTGGAAAGCGCCCGTGAGAAAAGAGAAAGCTTTGCTGAAAAACAGAATGAGATCAAAGACGAACTAAGGACTCTGCAAAGCAAAAGTTCTTCTCTGGAATCCGAGATCAATCTGATGAATGAACTCGCGAATTCAAACGAAGCTTTCCCAAGCAGTGTAAAGTACCTGATTGATAAGCACCGGTTTGAGTTCAAAGACCTGACTACTGTTTCTGAAATTTTTGACACCGATGAAAAGCATGCTGTTGCTTTGGAAGCAGCGCTTGGCGATGCTCTGAATTATGTTGTGATCAAAACCCTTGATGAGGCACAGCGGGCTGCTAAAATTCTGAAAGAGAACAAAAAAGGTCGTGCCACTTTTATTCCTCTGGATCAGCTAGCTGCTACGTACGAAGTTCAGGACGGAAGCCTGTTCGATCAGGTGAAGTCAAAAAGAGAGTATTCAGCACTTAAGCAGTTATTACTTGGAAATGTGTTGATCGCAGATTCTGTGAACGATGCCTATTCCGGTATTAAAAATTCTTCTTCCATTGGCGTTACCTACGATGGAGAAGTGGTCACAAGATCCGGATTCTTTCAAAGCGGTAGCAAGAGCAAAAATGCCGGGATAAGAGTTGGGTTAAAGGATAAGATCGAAAAGCTGGAAAAGGAAAAAGCTCAGACTTCAAAAGAGATCACCAAGCTGGAAGATTATTTAAAGCAGATCGTTGAAAAGTATGAAAAGCTGGACGTCGCAAACCTGAGTCAGAATCTGAAAGAAAAAGAGCAGGAAGTTCGTCGACTTGAGCAACAGCAGCATAGTCTGAGTTCGAAAGTTCAGGTGTATCAAAAGAATATCGGTGAACTTGTTAACAGAAAAGATCATCTGAAAACAAACGAGGGTTCTGCTCAGGAAGAACTGGATTCTATCCAACCAAAGCAGAAAGAACTTCAAGCTAAAATGCTGGAACTCGACGAAAAGCAAAATCAGAAGAAAGATCTTTTGGAGTCGCTTGAAGAGGACAGAAGCATTGCTCAGACCCGATATAATGATGCTCAGCTCCAGCATCAGGACCTGAAAAATAAGGTCGAAAATCATGAGCGGGATGTTCGCAGAGCTGAAACCGGAATAAACAGTGTTCAGTCCAGAATTGAGAACAGAACCAAACTGACCGAAGAAAGTAAAGCCCGAATAGAAAGCTATAGCCAGCAAATTACATCACTGGAACAGGAGCTTTCTGATAATCAGGAATTGAAAGTTGAAGCGGATGAAGCTCTTAAAAAAGCAGAAGAAGCTGCAAGCATCCAGCGCGGTAAGATCAATGAATTTGAAAAAGAGCTGAAAGAAGTTCGCCGGCGAAAAGAAGTGAATATGGAACTGGTTCATCACCTTGCTATGGCCAAGGAAAAGATGGAAATGCAAAGCCAGGCTTTAACAGATCATATTTGGGAAACGTATGGCATTCTGATGAAGCAGGTTGAAGGCAAAATACCGGAGGATATGACGACCGATGAAGTTAAGCAACGGATAGGATGGCTTCGTCAAAAACTGAACAACATCGGTGAAGTAAACGCTCTTGCCATAGACGAGTACAAAGAAGAAAAAGAGCGTCTGGATTTCTATGAAGAACAAATAGACGATCTTAATAAAGCTGAAAAACAGCTTCTGGAAACCATTGCAGAAATTAACGACACTGCCACGGAACGCTTTAATACTACTTTTGAAAAGATCCGGACCAACTTTCAGGAAGTTTTTAAAACACTTTTCTTTGAAGATGATAACTGTGATCTGATCATTGAAAAAGATGTGGAAGATCCGCTGGAAGCCAAAATTGAAATCCTGGCTCAGCCCCGCGGTAAACGCCCATCCGGAATATCTCAGCTTTCCGGTGGAGAAAAAACCTTAACCGCTATTGCATTACTGTTCGCAATTTATCTGGTTAAACCATCTCCTTTTTGTGTACTTGATGAGGTTGATGCTCCCCTCGATGACGCCAATATTGAACGTTTTGCTCAAATGATCAAAAGCTTTAGCGCAGACACCCAATTCATCATTATCACTCATAACAAAAAGACTATGAGTAAAGCCGAAATGATGTACGGAGTTACCATGCCCGAAACCGGTGTAAGCAGACTCGTTGGTGTTAAAATGGACGATGTAGAAGACGCTGCCTGACGGGTAATTTCCCAGATTCTTATTTCATAGTTAATTCCTCCTCCACACACCCGCAGGGCTGAAGCCCATGCTAGCTTATGTTTGAAGCTTCTTTTTTCTAAATGATCACTATGTGAAGGTCATCCTTATAGATGTCAGGTAATTCGTTAACAGTTTTTAAACAGTAAAATATATAGGGTCATCCCGAACTTGTTTCGGGATCTTTGTGAAGGCTGGTAGTTTTTTCTGGGCTTCCGGGCTCTATTGCTAACCCACACCGTCCGCCGGGCGTGAACGCCCTTCTAGCTTACATTTCGTTGCATGATTTTAAACTAGCAGATCCTTCAGGTTCTGCGGTTTATTGTATTCGACAGTTCCCAAACAAAAAAAAGGTTCCGACGCAGAGCATCGGAACCAGTTGCAAATCAGTGAATATCTGCCCTGCTAAAAAGTGGGCAGTGATTCGGAGATCACTTCGCTACGCTCGTGAATGAGCGTGATTGTGTTTATACGTCTTCGCTTTCGCTGTTACGGCCTTTAAGCTTTTTGTAAGCGTACGCTCCACCTGCAGCTGCAAGCAAGCCTAGGCCGCCATCAATAGGAGCCTGAGCAGGAGCACTCGGTAAGCCCGGTTGCCCCATAGCAAGTGATGACAGAATTAGTACTATTGTGAGTGTGAGTAAAACGAGTAATAAATTTTTCATAGTGATATAGCTTTGAGGCTATCAGCTGTCAGCCATTAGCTTTTAGTGATTCTAACAACACTAAAAGCTAACCGCTGTGCGCTAACAGCTAATTACTTAATTAATGTCATTTGTCTGGTTAGTACTTGGCCGGGTGCGGATAAGCGATAGTAGTAAATTCCACTTGCTTGTCCGGTTGCATTCCAGCTTACCTGATAGCTTCCCGCACTTTTCGTGGTATTCAACAGCTCGGCTACTTTCTGTCCCATTACGTTATATACAGTAATAGTCACAGGACCGGCTTCACCCACAGAATACTGGATATTCGTAGTTGGGTTAAACGGATTCGGATAGTTTTGATCTAACGCAAACTTCGTTGGCGAATCAAGCTCATCATCAATTCCTACTGAAGTGTTCGGAGTGATCGTGATTCCAAACCTTGGAGTTGATCCAGACTTAGCTCGCATCGGTGTTCCAATCGAATTATTTATTACACTAAGCGGATTTACTTTTTCTTGAGACTCATTGATTATAACATCGAATTCATACTGCTCAATAGTTGATAAGTCGTACGAAATATCTGTTTCATAATCATGTAGCATAAATGACCAAGAACCCGGCATTTTATCCAGACCTTCCCAATCCATAGTAAGAGTCTGTGACTCACCGGTTAGATCCACAAGAATAGGAATAGTAATGACCTGATCTAATGAGCTAGGTATTGCTTCAACTCCTTTTAAAACATCTTTTCCTTCTAATTTTCCTACAAATGCACCGGACACATTCTGAGGTAACAGTGATCCCAGTTTTATAAGATCATAGTTATCCCACTCTAAAGAAGCGTCATCAGCAACCTGCAAGGTTAAGTTTTTCTCTGTATTGTAGTTGCTCATTATAGAGAACTTTAACTCTTTAACAGAAGAAGGTAAGGCTTTGTCGAAATGAGTTGCATCGGCGGCTGTACTCGTTTTATCAGCTGTACCAAAAGTTAACTGCCCGCCACTTGTTGAGTTTGCAGTTTGCACCCAATAACCTTGCCAAGGGTTAATTACCAAACCACCTGTAGTACTTTGAGAGGTATATGAGCCTGCAGCATTATCCCAAAATGTAACATTCGATGAAATCGCGATATTTGCTGATACATTGGCCAGATCTACATTTGCAGCAAAAGGATTTCCTACCAAAGTATATCTTCCGGTAGCACCACTATATAAGTTAGTAACCACATCGCTTGTTGGCTCCGCTCCGGAAGCGTCTAAAGTTAATGGTAGCGCGGAGCTTCCGTTGGTAGTATTATTATAGAAGTAAACAGCTAAACCATTTCCATCCGGAATTGCCGTACTTACTGTTGCAGGCACTTCAAACGATCCGGTATCGTCATAGGTATAAACATTCGCATCACTGCCGGTGTCAGAACCTCCTGATACTCCCTGAACTGCGGTGTCATCAGAAATATCTGCTACCGTTCCCCCTGTTTTTGGAAGCGAGAGTAATCGCCAACCTGCAGTCCCTGAAATTTGTCTTTCAATATTTATATCACCAGTTAAGGTTCCCCCAGTTTTATATAAAGTTCCTCCACTTGATATGGTAACTCCACCATTTGTAGTAAGAGTACCAGACGAAAAAGTAATGGATTTTGTTGTAGTTGATCCAGAGCTGGATAAAGTCAATGCGCCTCCACTAACGTTTATATCGTCTACACTAGTTGTGGAGCTTGTAGAATTAAAGTTTATCGTACCATCAGCAACAACTAAGTCATTTTCTATTGTCCAGTTATTAGAAGCAGAACTAGTTCGAGTTATAGTTGAACCATTTGTGTTCATTGTAAAATCATATACCGAAATTGTTCCAAAATCAGAGATGTCGGTTGAAGAGTTAAATACATAACTATCTTGAGAAAATGGTTTTGTTGAAGAACCATCAGATGTGCTTGATACAATAAAATATCTTCCATATCGGGCGGATGTACCAATATTCCCTCCATCATTTGCACTTGGTACTTCGTTGTAAACAAATCCTCCTGATGAAGTAACATATCCGAAAAATGAAAAGGAAGACGGAATTCCTCCTACTACAGACCAAGGTATTGAAAACTCTCTTATATTTGTTCCATCGTCTGAATAGCTTCCAAAGCTACTTGTCTGAGGTGACCAACCATTGGAACCATCACTTGTTCGGTATTCTCGGTAATTATCTTTCACATAGAAAACAGCTTTAGCTCTAAAAGGCAATTCTGCAAAATTTGTACCATCATAACTATTAAATCCTACTAAAGTACCATCTGAATTAGTTCCTCCATTAATTGGGTGGGCCGTTCTAGTACCTAAGTATAATACCGCGGCTTCGTCTTTGGCAGACGACGTAATTCCTACGTATAAATTGGTTGCATCCCAAGTTACATACCAGTTGCCAATATTATTTTCTCCTGAAGTATGAGAGCCGTACTCATTTGTTCCAATGCTCCCGTCAACCGTTGGAGTAGTATATTGCCCAAAAGCCTGTCCTAATCCCATGAAGGCTATCAGAGTTGCTCCAAGCAAAAGCTGTATTCTTTTTTTCATTTTGTATTCTTTATAATTTAATGTTACCCCTTGGAATCCCTAAAGCACCAAGAAAATGAAAGCGCTTTCATTTTAATAAACGAAATCTAAAAAAACAACTCCTTTTCAGGCAACTTCTTATAATGATGGCTCTTTCACTACTTTATAAGCGTCATTTTTCGGATCTGAACAAAACCGGGAGTAGCCATTCTCAAGATATATACTCCGCTTGCTAACCCTGATGCATTGAAGTTTACGGTGTGGCTTCCCGCCGATCTTTTTCCGTTTAGTAACGTCATCACTTCTTTTCCGGTAATGTCATAAACACGAATGCTAACCTGCCCGGCCGTTTTAAGATCGTACCGAATCGTTGTGCCCGGGTTAAACGGATTCGGGTAATTTTGATGAAGTTTAAATTCTGATGGAACGGCTCCCTCTTCCAAAGAAGTAAAGATCTGAGTCATAAAACCGGCAGCTTCCGACCACTCACTGTTCCCTGTTGTATTTTTCGAACGCACTCTCCAAAAATATTCAGTGTTTTCGACAAGGTCATCTATCTCAGCTGTTGTTCCGGAAATATCCGAGGTATCGATCACCATACTTTCGAAACTCTGCGTTTCTGAAATTTGAAGTTGGTAGGAATCGGCGTAATCGGCTTTATTCCATCCAAAAACAACAGGATCGTTCACGGCATCATTTTCCAGCGGACTCAATAATTCAGGAATTCCGGGCAGCGGAACATTGGTTTTAAAAGTAAATACCGCGCTCCATGCACTTTTACCTGATGCATTCGCGGATCTGATCTGCCAGTAATAATCGGTATCAAAACTAAAAGCCTTTAATGTTAATGAAGTGTCGCCGGTTACCGTACTGTCGATGGAAATTTTGAAATTTTCCGTTTTCGAGATCCTGATATCGTAACTCTCTGCATCAGCAACTTCTGTCCATACAAATTCAATTTCCTGCGGGTCTGTTGCAGACTGATCTTCGGGAAACAATAATTGTGGTGAGACCGGAATTTCTTTTTCCGTTTCAAATGAATATACCTGCGACCAGCTACTTGCTCCTGATGATGACATTGCCTGAACACGCCAGAAGTATCGTTTACTTTTTTGCACCGAGGTAACTAACACAGAAGTATCCGTAATTCCTGAGCTGTCTGTAATTAATGACTTGAATGTGGAAGTTTCGGACAGCTGAATGGTATAAGATTCCGCCAATGCTACACTGTCCCAAGCAAATTCAATGGGTGATTTCAGGTTTACTGCATTATTCAGCGGGCTGATAAGAACCGGACCTTCAGAACCGGAAATTCCCGTTTTAAACTCAAATGGTGAAGACCATTCGGTGCTTCCTCCGGTGTTTGATGCCTTCACCCTCCAAAAGTAAGTTGTTGTCGCTGACAGCGAGCTAACTGTTAAAGCAGTGTCGGTTGTGGCGGTATCAGAAACAAAAGTAAAGGTATCGTCTGTTGAAAACTGAACTCTGTAATCAGCAGCTCCGGAAGCGGAAGACCATACAAAGGTAACCGGGAGACTTGTGTTTTCCTGCTCATCAACGGGAGACAGTAAAGTGAATGCGCCGGGAATTTCGGGAATAGTCAAAAATGATCGGGTTTCTGACCAATCGCTGTTGCCGGTAGTGTTATTCACCGCCCGTATTCTCCAGAAGTACTCAGTATTTCTGGAAAGCGTGCTCGTTTGTAAAGTTGTTGTGGCAATTCCTGAACTGTCTGTTACTATTCCTGAAGTGAAATCCGATTCTGTTGATAATTGCAGATCATACGAATCCGCATCAGCTACACTTGCCCATTGTAATGTTGGAGATAAACTAAGATTCCCTTTACCGCTTTCAGGTGACAGCAATTCAGGCGCTAAAGGAGCCGGAGCTTTTGTAGTAAACAATTGAGCTGTCGACCAATCCCCAACGTCTTCAGAATAATTTGCTCTTACTCTCCAGTAGTACGAAGTAGAATTTTCCAGAAGCGTTGCCTGAAAAGTAGTATCAGATAATGCGGATGAATCGGAAACCGTTGTACTGAACGAAGATAGTTTAGAAAGCTGTAGATCGTAATTCAACGCGCCGTCGATAGATCTCCAAACCAATTCGGGATCTGTAACAATATCTTCAGCTTCATCCGCCGGAGAGATCAGCATCGGAACTTTTAGTTCTGTTTTAAAAGTAAGCGTATCTGACCAAGCGCCGGAGCCACTTGAATTCACACCTCGAACTCTCCAGTAATAACGAGTTCCTGCAGAAAGCGAATCCTGATCACTATATACAAACTGAGTATCCGCAACAGAAGTGATGGTTTGAATAACAGTGAAATTGTTATCCGTTGAGATCTGAATTGAATAGGAATCGGAGCGACTTTCCTGATTCCATGAAAAGACCGGGGCTAAAGAAACGTTTTCAGAATTATTCTCAGGAAGAAGCGCCGTGATCTTATCCGGAATACCAGCCAAGGTTGTAAATGCCAGCGTTTCTGACCAACCACTTGAAGTGGTGTCGTATACAGCACGGACTTTCCAGAAATATTTGGTTTCATTTTCAAGAAGCCCGGAAGCTACCGTGTACTCTGTGGCAACGGATGATAATCCCGAATCGTCAATAATTGGCGAGTTGAATGTAGCTTCATTTGCTAACTGAATATGATATCCCTGAATTCTGGAATCCGAGGCTGACCAATCTAACAATGCTTCCAGTGAAATTTCGGTAGCGTTGTTTAAAGGAGAAACAAGTTGGGGAATTTCCAGCACATCCAATTCTCCCGAAGGACTTGTGCCTGCATCCCAAAAACCATTCACTCCGCCATACACAAAATCCTGATCTTTATATCTGTACCGGAATGCGAAATAGTACTTTTTTATTTCTAATTCTGAACCAAGCGAAGTGCTGTATTCGTCTGTCGACGTTTTATCCTCAAAAAAAGAAGCCGGATTCCAGCTTGCTTCATCCCAAGTGGATGGATCGGTATTGTTTTCATTTACTGCGACCCACGCTGATATATCCGTGCTTTCTCCGGACGAACTTGTAACTCCGGGAACGGTTAGCTGTCCATAGACCTGAAAAGTTTCTCCACTATCAATAACCACTTCAGATGGAAATTGAAGGTTGGCAAAAGTGATCTTTGTTACGGTAGTGAACGAATACACATTGGACCACTCTGTAGCCGTTGAAGTTTTAAATCTCCAATAGTATTTCGTGTTTATATCCAGCGGATCTGTAACTGAAAAGGTCGTATCTGTTAATCCGGACTGGTCTTCAACCGTGGTAGAGAAGTCGTTGGTTTCAGAAAGCTGAAAATCGTATCCGGCAGCTCCATCCGTAGAAAACCAACTGAAATCGGGAGTTTTGGCCACCGCGGTTGCTCCGTTTGCCGGCAGAATATTAGCTTTGTAAAAATATCTGTAGTTAGAGCCACCGTTTACATCAAAAGCCAATGTTGCGAGGTCGATCTTTGAATTCCAGTTCGCTTCATCCAGTGTAGTTGTGAGCACATAGAATTCTACTATAGTATTTTCTGGCTGACCGGGAATATCAGCGGAGCCGATAGCACCTGTGAAGTTTGTTATTTCAACCGCACTGCTTGTTGCAAAATTATCAGTGGAATACCGGATAAAGACTTTTTCTTCTGCTGATTTTGCCTTATCCAATTCTACTGAAATCGTAACCGGATCATTAATAGCTACGCTTTCAGTTGGAGTGCCCGAAACGGAAACTATGCTTACAGGAACAGCTGATGTTTTTAAAACAGCTGCTGAGGAATTAGCATATCCGTTGTCATCAAAAATTAAAGTGTAGTAGTTGTCATTAATTAATGTAATGGAGTTATCCGCACCGGTGTTGTAACTCAGATCTGAGAAGCCGTCAATTGTGAGCGTGGCATCTGCCCATTTATTGGCGAAGTTATTGCCATCGGGCCCGCTGGTAAAAAGCATATTAAACACGCCGGCTGTAGCGTCTCCATCTGCGGACTTTACTTCCAACGTAGTGATATATTGTCCGCCCGCAAATGATCTATAATTCATCCTGAAGTTGCCCATTGCCGTTGAATCATTCGAGTTCGCAAATCCATTCCAGGCGCCGGGAATATTAACCCCTTCGGGTTGAAAGATCTGGGCGTTCAGTGATACTGATCCCATCAGACATACAAGAAAAAATAAACCGGTAATTCTTTTCATGATCTTGTTATTTGATGAGGGTTAGTTTTTTGATCTGGCTAAAACTGCCCGCCTTTATTCTGTAGATATACATTCCGCTTGCCAGATTTGAAGCGTTAAAAGCAATGGTATGGAACCCTGCTTCTTGTCTTTTATCAACCAGAACCGCCACCTTTTGCCCGATCATATTAAATACGGTTATAGATACTCTTTCCGCTTTTGGCAATGCATACTTAATGGTTGTGGAAGGATTAAATGGATTTGGATAATTTTGATCCAGCGCATAATTTTTTGGCAACGCTTCGGATTCTATGCTTGTGGCGATGGAAGTTTTTATTTCCTGAACAGCACTCCATGCGCCGGCACCCGCTTTGTTATTTGCCTGCACTCGCCAGAACAAGGTTGTGTTTTCCGGAAGAAGCACATTTTCAAGCGTTTGAATAACAAAGCCGGATGAGTCTTTTAAAACACTTTCAAAACCGGAAGTATTACTCAATTGAAAACGGTAAGTAGAAGCTCGATCCGCTTTACTCCATACAAATCTGTTTACAAAGGGATCAACAGAGATGTGAGCCTGAGGAGTTATTAATTCGGGAATTCCAGGGAGATCGACCTGCGTTTTAAACAATCGAGCTTTCGACCATTTTGAAACACCACCTTTGTTGATCGTTTGTACTCGCCAGTAATACGTCTGGTTGAACTTTAGATCCAATACCGTAATAGAAGTATCAGATTTGATCAGCGTATCTGTTTTCTCATAAAAGTTCTTGGTTACTGAAAGTTGGAATCTGTAATCGGATGAAATCTCTGCCTCTCTCCATTTAAAAGTCAGATCTGTGCTTAGGTCAGTAACACTATCTCCAGGACTAACTTGGAGCGGAGCGTTTGGAATATCAGGTAGTGTGGAAAAACTAAGAGTATCAGACCACGCACTTGAGTCGCTTGAATTGATGGCTCTGACTCTCCAAAAATAAGCAGTGTTTCTGTTCAGTTTATCGCTGAGCTCCAGTTCATTTTCGGGAATATTCGTGGAGTCAACCGCCGGTGAAGACAACCCGTTGTTTTCAGATATCTGAATTTGATACCAGAAAGTACGTTCGGTTTCGCTCCAGTCAAACAAGACAACATCCGCTATATCTTCTTCATTACTGACCGGAGAAATTAATGACGGTTTAGTTGGCGCATCAAAAGGAGTGGAGAAAATTCCCGTAGCTGACCATCCACTTTCGAATTCCGAACTTTTAGATCTTACACGCCAGTAGTAGGTTGTATTTCTCTCCAGAAAATCCGGTGAGTAAACAGTGTCAGTAACTGCTGTTTGTTCCGCTCTTATTTTAAAATCGGATTCTTTCGATATCTGAATTGTATAACTCTCAGCATTGGCAGCTGTATTCCATTTAAGTTCTGCATCTAAAGCCACATCAAAAGAGTTATTGATCGGTGTAACCAGATCAGGAGTTCCTACAGAGCTGGTTGTAAAGCTTCGTGTTGCTGACCAAATCCCATCTCCGGAAACATTGCTTCCACGAACTCTCCAGTAATATTCTGTATTGGCTGATAGTCCAACAAATTGTACTGATAAACTTTCAACTTCATCTTTTACTTTCAGATCTTCCGTGAATTCCGTATTGGTGGCCAAATGAATTTCATAGGAAGTGGCGGCGGAATTTTCGTTCCATGTTAACACCGGACTAGTAGAAACATCAGTGGCGTTATCATCAGGTAAACCGGGAAGTATTGCGTCGGGAACTTCCGGCAGCGTTGTAAAAGTTGAGAATGAAGTCCAATCACCGGTACCAAAACTGTTTTCTGCTCTGACTCTCCATTTATATTCTGTTTCCAGATTTAGGTTAGAGCCCACAAAACGATTGTCCGCAAGTCCGGATTCCGTTTCGTTGATCTCGTCCGTATCTGCATTTCGTATTTCAATTTCATAAGTGTCTGCGTTACTCACCGGCTGCCATTCAAAAACTATGTTCAACGGAATATTCTGCTGTTCGTTCTCTGGATTTGTGATCACAGGTTTTCCGGGCAAGGCATCGGTATAACTTCCTTTCACCTGAAAATTTACTGATCCGATTCCGGTGGTTTCGATCGTAAATATATCCTCAAAGTTACCTAAACCCGACGGTTCAAAAGTGATCTCCAGATCAAGAATTCCGCCCACGCCAACGGAGGCACTTAACGGACTAACTGAAAATTCAGAACTAAAGTTAGAAATGTCTGTGATCGTAAGTTCGGCACTTCCTGTGTTTGAAAGAGTAAGTGTTTTCTGAAAAGATGGATTTACGTCGCCACCCGAAAATTCCTCGAACTCAACTAATTCTGAATCCAGACTGATTTGTCCTGCTTTTTCATTCAGAATTCCCAGAGGTGGATTTCCAAGCTTTGCCGTAGAGTAGATCCTGAATTCTCCCGGTGCCATATTAATAGCCGGAACTGAAGACTCATTGATCAATAAAGAATCTCCGCTGAAATATTCATACCACCATTTTCCCGATCCGGAATTATGTCCGTACGGAAATACATCTGCGCTGACGACATCAAAATTTCCAAGTATTTGCACATCGGTTGCTGAGCGAAGCAGAATTCGTTTTTGCTTTCCGCCCATATCCAGCGAATAATCGGTTGTAGCAAAAGATGGGTGCGTTGTTTTCAGTTTCGAAAGTTCTGACACCGTTTGATACAAACGATAACGATCTGCATCATTTAAATAACTCCACAGGATCGGCTTTTCTCCTGTTCTTCCATTCTGATTGATGCTGATATCGTAACCGTATTCTCCGAATTGCCAGAACATTTTAGGTCCCGGAACCGTGAGCAAAAATGCATTTGCGATCTTAATTCTGTTTAAAGCCGTTGTTTTTTCTTTGGTGTCATAACCCGAAAAAGCATTACCGAAATTCTCAATTTCATGCATGATCCGTTCTTCATCATGGCTTTCCATATAACCAACCAGATGCGGATCATTCCAGCCTCTGTTTTGATAAGAGACATTCGTCAGGTCACCATTATAGCCCAGAGCTGCATCTTTATACTGTTCGTGCATGATGCCCCAAAGCATGAATCCGTTGTTTGCAAGCACGGTCTCTTCATCATTATTTCCGAGATGCTCAAGTATCAGGTACGTCTCCGGATATACTTCGTGAATGCGGCTTTTCATTCTATTTAACAGATCTACTCTGCCCTGATCATATTGATTCCAGGCTCCTACATCAGATGTGAAGTTTTGCGTGAATCCTTTACTCAGATCATATCTGAATCCATCCACATGAAATTCCTTCACCCAAAATCTGTTTACACTGTCAATAAATTGTTGGGTAAACTGGCTTGTATGATCAAAATCGTAGCCCACATTAAAGGGGTGTCGGGCATCGATATTAAACCAAATATTTTCTGAAGTAGGCTTGCCGTAATCTCCTTCATTATACAGGCGAACCATTGGCGACTGACCGAAAGAGTGATTATAAACCGCATCAACAATTACGGCTATTCCTCTATTGTGACTTTCGTTGATGAGCTTTTTCAAGTCTTCGGCAGGGCCGTAATATCGATCAGCTGCAAAATAGAAAGACGGATTATAACCCCAGCTGTTATTTCCTTCGAACTCGTTTACGGGCATGAGCTCAATGGCATTTATTCCCATTCGCTGTAAATAGTCCAGAGAATCTATAACCGTTTGGTAGTTATGTTTTGCTGAGAAATCCCGCACCAACAGTTCATAAATAACTAAGTTATTCTTTGCCGGTCGTTCCCAGTCCTGATCCGTCCAGTTGAATTCTTCTTTATCCGTTTCAATGATGGAGACGTATTCCGTTGTTTTGCCGTACGGATATGTTTTCAAGCCCGGATATGTTGACTCTGATATAAAACTGTCATCAGGATGAAGAACTTCTTCGGCATACGGATCTGCAATTCTGATCTCATTATCCACCAAATACTGAAAGGCATATTGCTGACCCGGGTTCAATCCGGTTATATCGATCCACCAATAAACTTCGTTCGAGCTTACCGTTTCCCGGTTCATCTGAAAATCCGGTAAAACCTCCCAGTCGTTAAACTCACCGATCACATAAACATGATCTTTGAAAGGAGCGAGCAATGACAATGTTACTTTGGTCGGATCCGACTCATAATATTTAATTCCTTGTGTTACTCCGTTTGGTCTGGGGCTTTCATTGATGGCATCAGGAACCAGATAATAAACTGAAGTGCTGTCTTTTTCTCCTTCTGTGTTGGTGGCAATAGCCGTAAGAGTTTTCCTGCCGGATGAATTTGCTGTTAACGCATAATCCAAGGTATCGTTGGCTGTATCAGCAAGCTTGACGCCGTCCTCAAATAACTCCAGAGATTGAAGCGTTGAACCCAGAGCCGCACCCAAAATCTGAATATCCAGCGTTTCTCCGTTTTCCAGAAAAGAAGACTTTTCAACCGGTTCGTTGAAGCGAACGTAGATCCCATCAGAAAACAGTTCTATAAAAAAGTCGTCGCCGTTTTCTGTTTTAGCAATTTTTTCGCTGTCCGCACTTCTGAAGATCATCGCTAGTTTTAAGATCTCGTTCGCTGAAGCAGATCCATAGTAAGCGTCCAAATCCGAGATCGTCAGAGAGTACAAGTTGGTCTCAAGGCGCGTCATTTTGGTTGCAGAAGTATTTTGACCAAAAGCTGTTTTAATGAATTTCCAGTCTCCGGGATTTCCCACAGGGTCCGGTGGATTATCAGGATCACTTTGATCTGTGATGAGTCCCGTATGTATATAAACATCTCCGGAAAGCCCGACCAAAGCTTGGTTTCCTTTGGTTGCATCAAAGAAGATAGTAATACTGTTAGATCTGGAAGGAAATGCGGGAGATGAACTCACCTGTGCATTAATAACGCTTGTTGAAAGGTAAAAGATCGCCAATAAAATTGGGGCGAAGAAACTACACTTTATTGTAATTCTGAGCAGACTCTTTAATTCAAAGATATACTCTATTCTGTTTATTAAGTGATTTTTTACCATTGCAACGTATCGAATTGTCAAGAATGTAAGCGCTTTCATTTTATGAATCAATTTCTATTCAACTTTTTACTCACAGATTCTTTTTGAATAATATTCATCAGGGTTTTTTACTTTCAGCTATGAGTAGCCACGTTGATACCGTTCCCGATAACAATTGCCTGAATTGCAATGAAAGCGTTTCGGGAAATTACTGCTCTAACTGCGGACAAAAGCTTCAGCCCACCAAACTGCCGCTTCGCATATATCTGGAAGACACTGTTGAGACTCTTTTCAATGTTGATAACCGGGTTTTTAAAACACTTAAAGATCTTTTTCTGCGACCGGGGAAAATCACCAAAGAATATATTTCCGGACACCGGGCAACTTATTTGCCACCTCTGAGAATCTATATTTCCTTAAGCATTCTTTATTTCTTCCTTGCCATAATTACGGAAAGCACACAGGTATTTCTGGTGAATCTCAGTGCCGATCAATATGATTCTAGTTTCGGCAAGTTGATTCAAACGGCAATGTTCGTACTTGTTCCGCTCTTTGCATTAATTACCAAATGGCATCACAAAAAAAGAGATGGTTATTATGTTGAGTATCTGATCTTTTCTCTTCATATACACTCCATATGGTTTGTTCTTCTTACCATTTCTATAGTAGCCACTTGGTCTTATACTTACTTTGGAATAGAAGAAGGATCGCTGTTTTACTATCTGATTGCAGTCGTTCAGATCCTGGAACGCTCACTGTTTATGATCTACTTTGTTATTTATCTCAAAAGAGTTTTTGATAACACCTGGTGGAAGACCATTCTTAAAACTTTTGGGATATTATTCCTTTATCTTATAGCCCTGTTGGCAGTAATTACTCCTTACTTACTTATAATGAATAAAGGCTCATGATCTACGAATTTTTAAAACGTACACCGCAATTTGATGAAACCGCATTTGTCGCCCCAAGCGCAGACATTATCGGCGATGTCACCCTGGGAAAAGAATCCAGTGTTTGGTTCAATGTAACCATCAGGGGAGATGTGAATTTTATACAGATCGGTGACCAAAGCAATGTACAGGATAACGTTTGCATTCATGTGATGAATCAAACCGGCCCAACCATTATTGGTAACGAAGTTACTATTGGCCACGGAGCAGTTGTCCACGGATGTACTATCAAAGACCGCGTGTTGATCGGCATCAATGCTACCATTTTGGATGAGGTTGTTATCGAGCCGGACGTGATCGTTGCAGCAGGCACATTGGTTCCTCCGGGCAAAACTCTGGAAAGCGGATATATGTACATGGGATCACCCGCAAAAGCAGTTCGCAAACTTACGGAAGAAGAAATAAAGTCCATTCCGAAATATGCTTCCAACTATGTGAAATATCTTCGAGCGTATCAGCAAAAAGACAAATACGACGAGAATCCTTTTTACTCTAAAAATTAGGAATAGGAGAATATAGAATTAGGAATAGTTATTCACATATTCCTAATTCACATATTCCTAATTATGTCCGGAATCTACATCCATATCCCGTTTTGTAAGCAGGCTTGTTCCTATTGCGATTTCTATTTTGTTACCAGATCCGGCAACAAAGATGCATTTGCTGATAAGCTTGTTGAAGAGATCCATTCAAAAAAGGGCACGCCCTATTCAAACGATGTTATTGATACCATCTATTTTGGAGGAGGAACACCGTCTTTACTAAGTGCAGAGCAATTTGATAAAATCTTCGAAGCTATAGATCATTCATTCCGCTTAGACTTGAAAGAAGTTACCGTTGAACTGAATCCGGATGATGTTACCAAAGAATATTTGTCTGCTCTCAAAAGCATTGGCGTGAACCGGGTGAGTATGGGAGTTCAAACTTTTGATGAGGATCTGCTTAAGTTTATGAACCGAACTCATAATTCGGCAGAAGCTTTAAAATGTTTGGAGTTACTTAAGGCTTCCGAAATAAATGTGTTTACTGCTGATCTGATCTACGGAAATCCCGGGCAGACTTTAAAAATGCTGGGGAGAGATCTGGACATTCTTTTACAGTTTGACCCGCCTCATGTTTCTGCCTATTCCTTAACCATTGAGCCTAAAACCCGATTGGGAAAACAGGTGGAACTGGGCAGACTTATCCCAGCTGAAGACGAAACCGTTGAAAAGCATTTTGAACTGGTGGAAGAGAAACTGAAACAAAAAGGTATTCATCGCTATGAAGTAAGTAACTTTGCTAAAAAAGGGGCGGAAGCTGTTCATAATGCAAATTACTGGGAGCACAAAAACTATCTTGGTTTAGGTCCCGGAGCTCACTCATTCCAATGGGATCAATCAGAGACTTTTGCTCACCGCTGGGAAAATGAGCCTGATCTGAAAAAATATCTTCAAAAAACGCATTTCAACGAATCTGAAAAAGAACGATTATCTCTTCAAAGTCTGGCAGAAGAACGGATCATGCTCGGACTCAGAACCGTAAAAGGAGTCTCTATTGAAAAACTGGGAAAAAAGTATGAATACAAGCTTTCTGAAAGACAGCTTGCATACATAGCGCGAAAAGAAAAAGAGGGCAGAATTCATTTTGACTCCGATTCTATCCGGCTCAGTTCTTCCGGGTTAAAGATCGCAGACGCCCTCACTTTAGATCTAATTACCGCTTAGTTTTTACTATTCCGTTCATACTTTGCAGCGAATCTTGAATATTCTTTCGCTCTTTCAGAATTCCCTGATTTAGCATAGGCTTCAGAAACTAACTTTGTTGCTTTGGCCAACTTTGCATAATCTGCTTTTGTCAGATTTGACGAGCTACCTTCCAAAGAAGGGATCATAAGTGTATTGGCCGGTTCCACTAAATTAGGATCGTCATCAATTGTTTTATTAGCTTCAAAAATCAGTGGCCATAGATACGGTTCCCCGTACACTTCTCTTGAAATATCCCACATCCATTCATCTTTTTCGATAATGTAAGCGGTCATTTCTTTTGGGGTCGGCTTTTCTTTTTGTGCTTTCGATTCGGCGCTAACATTGGTTTTTGCTTCTGATGCTGTAGCTGAAGTTTCAGGAGTTTTTTCTTCTTTTACAGCCGTTTCAGCCGGAGGCACTTTTTCTACCTGTTCCGTTTCTTGTTGAGCAGGAGCCTGGTTTCCGGCAACTACACTATCAATATTCCCAGGATCTGAGTCTCTCAGAAAGAAGAACCAAATACCTGTTCCGGCTATCAGCAGAACCAGAAATATAAAGACCCAGCTGACCTCATTGCCTTTTTCTTTTTCGGGTGCCTTAAAAACAGGAGGCGCTTCAACTTCTTTTTCTTCTTGTTCCTCTTCAGCTTCTTCCTCAACTGAATCCGGTGTTTCGGCTTCATCTGCTTGTTCTTCAGCTGGCTTTATAACTTCTTCAAACGGATCTTCAAATACTTCCGGTTCTTTTTCTTTCTCTTTCTCTACCTTTGCGGTTGCAGCTGTTTCTTTTGTTTCGGTTTGTTCTCCCAGCAAAGTGGGCTCCAATCCGGCAAAAGGTGCATTTACAGTTTGTTCAAGTGCTTTAAAAGGCTTGAACGACACTTTTTTATGTGCCGGAATTACGATCTCTTCTTTTGTCTGCGGGTTTATACCTGTTCTTTCAGCAACATCTTTTAATTCGAAGCTACCAAAGCTGGTTATAGATGCTTTCCCATCTTTTTCCAGATCATCAATCACCAGATCAAAAACTCCACGGATCATGTCCTCTGCTTTCTGCTGAGTAAGATCATGTGACTCAGCAAACGCTTTTACCAATTCCGAAAATGTGATCTTTTTACTCATAGCTCCACCTCATTGAATTCGTCTTTTAAAGCAGAGCTTTGAGAAAACCGAACCACTTTCTTTTTAGGAAGCAGCATCATTTGCTTATAGTGCGGATTATAAGACTTGTATTCTTCTCTGATCTCAGAGCCGAAGCTGCCGAAATCAGGAATACTGAAGCCGTTATTTTGTGACAGGTGTTCCGTGAAAGTACTCACTAACGAATTATATAATTCTTCCGTTTGAGTTTGAGTGAGCTCAAGTCGTTCACTAAGTACTTTTATCGTTTCTGATTTGTTCATATCCCATAGTTAGTTAACCCCAATTAGCAACAAAAGTCTGATTTTGTCAAATAATCCCTGTAAATAATACATTATCAGGAATAATAGCGGCAGAATACTCACAATTTTGATAGAATTCTGTTAAGTTGCTTCCTTAATCAGAATTAATAAGCAAAACTGATTTGAAGACTAGTTTACGTCCCTTTTTATCCGATATTATTGATTATGCAGGCTTATATCCGCCTTCTGAACTGCCTTTGGAGGAAGCTTTCAAAAAATATCTGTCACATATTGAGCAGAAGGAAGCTTGGATGCTTTCAAAATTTGTTGTGGGAACCGGTCTTCTGAAAGATCTTATTACTCTCATTGATGCAGAGCCTGAATCTCCTTCTCCCTTTAAAATAACGCTGGTTGGTGCTGCTTCTGATGATCTTGATGGTTTCAAAAAAGTAATCGACAGCACTGTAGAAGCCATTAAAAATGCTCATGCATCCACAACCAAACGCGTCCGGATATCCACTTTAGAAATTAAGATACCGCTGGCTTTTCTTCAGGAAGAAAGCTCATCCGAACTTCAGCTTGCAATCGAGTACGCTGTTCAATCCATGGCTAAGTCTGAAAAATTGCCTTATCAAATCTTTTTTGAAGTTCCGGGATTTGAATTCGATATGAAATATGCCAAAGAACTTGTCCGGGGCATTCATACACACAATGAGTGGCTTGAATCAAATGAAAAAGAAAATTACTCTTTTTCCGGTTTTAAGATCCGTTGCGGCGGAGTAGAGGCTTTTCAATTTCCGCCTGTAGAGTATCTGGCTCAAGCAATTACTTTTTCCAGAGAGCAAGCCGTTCCACTTAAATTCACTGCCGGGCTCCATCACCCTGTCCGTCACTTTAATGACTCTGTGCAAACCAAAATGCATGGTTTTCTGAATGTGTTCGGAGCGTCTCTCTTAAGTTATTCCAAGAAGCTTAGTGAAGCAGAGTTACTGGAAATTCTGAACGACGAAACAGCGTCAAATTTCTCCTTTGAAGAATCTCAGTTTTCTTGGAAAGGACAGTCCGTTTCTTTTGAAGAGCTGCACATGTTGCGTGATCTTTCTGTTACCTCTTTCGGGAGTTGCAGTTTTGACGAGCCCGTTGAGGATCTTCAGCAATTAGATTTAATTGCATAAAAAAAGCCGGATGTAATTAAACACCCGGCTTCGAATCTCTGATCAAACTTGGCTTATTTGATCAGGTTCATTTTTCTTGTGAATACTTTGTTCCCTGCCTGCAAACGGTAAATATAGATACCACTCGCCACATTGGAAGCATCCCATGTTACGGTATAAGAACCTTCACTTTGTGTAGAATTTACCAGTGTCGCCACTTTCTGCCCTAACATGTTGAACACGTTTAAGGTCACATCTGCATTCTCAGCAACAGAGTAAGAAATAGTTGTGCTTGGGTTAAATGGATTCGGATAGTTTTGTTGTAATCCAAATTCAATAACCTGCTCAGTATATACTTCCTCATCTTGCGGCAGTGCCTTGGCTTGTGTTTCTGTACCTTCGAAACTTGCCGTTGAACTTCTGGTCACGGCAACAGCAAAATCAGCTCTGCTTACATTGTCTCCGGGATTGAACTCGGCTGTAATTACAGGCTCCAGATCATACGATCCTTGTACAAGATCAAATGTCACGTTCATGATATTCAAATCAATTGCAATTTGAACATAAGGTCTGAGTGCTGCCGGTATTTCGTTTGAATCTTCAACCGGTACTCTTTCTCCTTTAAATACAACAGTAACATCTTGCTGTCCAATTGCCTCTGCTGCCCATTGTAATCCTAAACTTTGAACTAAAGAATAGGCTAGTTCAGCACGATTTACGTTTCCGTTGGGATTGAAATTCGAAGTTGAGGCCGTGAGCATCACGCCGTCATTAAATTGAGTAGTGTCTTTTAATGGCGCTCCCTGAGCAACAACCGATTGAGTGATCAGTGTTTCAAATGCTCCGTCAATATCGCTGAATGTATTTCCATTCAGTGGTAGTGACTGGCGGATTTCCTGCCCCATAACCAGATATTCTGCAAGCTCGATACGCTTCAGATTTCTGTTCGGCTTATACTTTTTATCATTAAAGCTATCGGTTAGTCGTTCTGAAATCGCCAGCTTTATGGCCGTTTCAGCCGGGTGACCGTTTATATCATTTAAGCCTGTGTATCCACCAGCCGTTTGTGTTTTAACAATACCTGAAACCGTTTCAGCTATACCTAATCCGTTGGTTGGATTTGCTTCATCTCCTCTGAGTCCGCGAATTTCCACGGTCCATTCTCCTGCAACAGGATTTGTTACCTGTACTTCTCTGAGATAAGTAAGCGTAAACAGAACGGGAATTCCGGAACTGTATTCAACACCATTCGGGTCAATAACTATCAGGTTAACAGGGTTTCCGGTTTCGCCGGCAACACCTTCTAAGCTGACACGTACAGACATCACACTTTCGTTTCCAGTTAAGGTGAAATTATGCGTCTCATTTGTAACTCCTGTAGGATCATAGTTAACCGTAAACGGAGTTGTCTGAACATCAAACTGAGCTTCGCCGTTAAATTCTCTGTTGGCGTTAATGGTGCTACCGAATTCAGCGTTTCTGTCATACGTTTTTTGAACTGCTGCAAAAGCATTCACATATCCTGTACCAACTTCCCAGCTTTCTCTGCTTTGCATGTTGGTAGCTGTACTTTGAAGAATGCTTTTAACTTCATCCGGGTTTAATGTTGGATCTACTTCCAGAAGTAATGCTACGATTCCTGCAACATGTGGTGTAGCCATTGATGTACCACTTGAAGTAGTATAGAAAGGCAGAAAAGCCGGTTCTATTAATTCTGCGTCCGCTTCTGCTCCTAATAAAGGAATTGGAGCTGCTGTTCTTGCAGAAATGATATCCACACCGGGAGCTACAAGACTTGGTTCATCTACAAAAGTAAATGTTTCGCCATCCAGCTCAAAAGTTCCGCTTCTTCCTTTTGTTCCTCTTGATGAAAAATCAGCAAGTTCGCCGCTTTTCGTTCCGGCTCCTACAGAAATAACCCATGGTGCTTTAGCATATGGATTGTGAGTATCTTCGCCCGGACCTTCATTTCCGGCTGCAAAAAGTGTAACAATGTTACGATCATAAGCCATTTTACTAGCAAGGTTAATCGGGTGATTCGGATCAAAGTTACCTGAAGAACCCCAGGAATTAGTGATTACACGGATTCCATATTGAAATTGATGTGTTATGGCATAATCAAAGCCGCCAATTCCATCAAGTACAAAAAGAGCTCCGCCGGATCCATAACCGATTAGATCAGCACCGGGCGCTACTCCCTGATGTTTACCATTAGAAGCAACACCACGTCCACCAACTGTTCCGGCAACGTGTGTACCATGACCGGAATTAGTATCCGTATTGGGCACATCTTCAACATAGGTTACGGGAGCTAAGCTGCTATAAGCATGAAGATTTGTAGATCCCAGTACGTTTTGAACCAAAGCGGTTCCATATTCCAAGTCAGGATGAGTTCCATCGACCCCACTGTCATTCACAACAACTCCAATTCCTTTTCCGGAAATCGGGAAGCCTCCATTTTGAGATGTGAAGTCAGCGTTAGATTGAACTTTGTCTACTCCTGTAATAGCTCTTGCATCATTGTTGAAATAAGAAAGTTCTTTATTTAAATAGATCGATCTTACTTCCTGCATGGATGCCAAAGCAGTAATTTGTGACGGAGTAACAACGGCTCCTGCCATAGGTAAACTTTGAAAAGAATAACCTACAGAAATACCTGCGTCATTTAGAATAGACATTTCACCGGCATCGGGTGCTTCATTGCCCCAAAAGGTAATAATTACCTCTACGGATTCCGTTGCTGTATTCAGTGTGTTTTGAAGATCAGGGCCTATCACAGCCTGAGCTTTAGTAAAATTTGTAAGTGATATAGAAAGAATTCCTATCACCAGTAGTGTTAGTATATTATTGGATTTCATATCCTCTTTGTTCATTAATATTAAGTTGTTTAGTGCACCTTATTGATGGGCTACAGAAAGCACGTTTAAGTACACCGAACATTTTATTTACTAATTTTTACCTTTTGGGTTCCCGATTCTATACCGCCGTTGATTTCAGTTCTTAACTAAGCCGAGGTTTTTTTACCTTACGATGACCTTTTAAAACTCAAAAGACTTTATGCTTACTTCATTTATTCCCGTCGATAAAGAATCTCATTTTCCAATTCAAAACCTACCGTTCAGTGCTTTCGAAACTGAAGACGGAGAGATCCATCTCTGCTCTGCTATTGGTGATTATGTGATCGACCTTTTTGTGTTGGATGAAGCGGGTCTATTTGACGGCAAACATTTAAAGGATCAATTCTCTTTTCAGGATTCCACTCTCAATTTCTTTATGGGACTTGGAAAGCCGGCCTGGCAGGAAGCGCGGGAAACATTGACAAACCTCCTTGATAAAGAAAATTCTATTCTAAGAGATGATGATTTGCTTAGATCAAGGGTTTTTGTTCCTATGGAAGATGTAGAAATGGTTATGCCGGTCGAGATCGGAGACTACACCGACTTTTACTCGTCTGAGCAACACGCTTTCAATGTGGGTTCTATGTTTCGCGACCCTGACAACGCCCTGATGCCAAACTGGAAACATTTACCCGTTGGTTATCACGGGCGGGCAAGTTCGGTGGTTTTAAGCGGAACTGATTTGCACCGTCCTAAAGGTCAAACTATTCCAAATGATTCCAATCAGCCTGTTTTTGGTGAAAGCAAGCTTCTGGATTTTGAACTGGAGGTTGGTTTCTTCACCGGTCCCGGGAACGAGCTGGGTGATACTATTTCCGTAGACAACGCTGAAGATCATATTTTTGGGATGGTTTTGGTTAATGACTGGAGCGCTCGCGATATTCAGAAATGGGAATATCAGCCGCTGGGGCCTTTTCTTGCCAAAAACTGGGCAACCAGCATTTCTCCATGGATCGTGACGCTTGAAGCATTATCTCCATTCAGGTTGGATATGCCGGAACAGGATCCGGAAGTGCTTCCGTACTTGGATCAGAAAAACCGCTCTACTTTTGATATCAATCTGGAAGTGTATCTGGATAATGAAAAGCTAAAAGAACCACACAAACTGGCAGCATCAAACTACAAGCATATGTACTGGAGCATGGCGCAGCAATTAGCCCATCAAACGGTTACCGGTTGTAATGTACGTCCCGGCGATATGTATGCTTCAGGGACCATCAGCGGAAATACCGAAGATTCTTACGGAAGTATGCTGGAACTTACCTGGAAAGGAAGCAAGCCCATACAATTAAATGACGGCTCGGAAAGAAAATTCATTCAGGACGGAGATAATATCATCATGACCGGGTTTGCCGAAAACGATGACTACCGAATAGGCTTCGGTGTTGTGGAAGGAAAGATCTTACCCGCTAAGCAGTAATTCAACATCCAACATTGAACATCCAATTTCCAATGTCGCTCACGTGGCTGTAGATATCTGGACGTTGGATGATCCCTGTTCATCATTGGATAGTTAGTTAATTCATTTCAAAAGTGTCATCTCGCGGCGTATGCCCGAGATCCGGATTGTTTTAGAGGAACGTGCCATTAATAATAATCCAGATTCCTGCATGCGCAGGAATGATCAGATCAAAGGAAGGTAAACCTACATTGATTCTGGGCTAATTCTTCAGTTGTGCAGATCCTTCGGAGGTATCCTCAGGATGACTTTGCTTTTGAAATTTATTTCTAGCTCATCTGACTCTTCCCGCTCCTAAGGAGCTCCCCTCCCTAATCTTAGGGAGGGGACGGGGGTGGGTTAGAAAACGGAGCCGGGAGATTTGATTAAACTACCAGCCTCCACAAAGATCCTGATCCGCCAGCTGGCGGACAGGATGACTCTGATTTTTATAAGCTCAATCCCTCTAATCCGGCATGTAGTTCATGAAGTAATAGCTTGTCATCAATTGACAGAAGTGAGCAGGGCAAAACTTGCTGAGGAACGAAGCATTTAGGTTTGTCCCTCGCTTCGCAGATGACAGGCACGGAATGAACTACGCCGGGAGTTTTTGGTACTTTTGTCGGTACAAAAGTACACAGAGTCAAAGAACTGAACCCTATAAAAGCTTGACTTAACACATGACTAAGGCTCCATCAGACGGGGAATCCGTCAGATGGGCATTAAGATAGTTCGGGATACACCACGCGCCGGCCCTGAAGGACCTGCTTGTTTAAAATCACATAATAAAATTTATACTAGTAGGGCGTTCACGCCCGGCGGATATTTACAGGCTGTGTTGTTGGCATTCGATCTTGAATTTCCCGCGGCGTATGTCCGAGATCCGGATTGTTTTAGAGGAACGTGCCATTAATAACAATCCAGATTCCTGCCTGCGCTGGAATACCTTAATTATTGAGAATAGAATAAAACCACGTTCATAAGCTAGCAAGGGCTTCAGCCCTGCGTTTGTGTAGGTGGGTTAGAAAACAAAGCCGGGAGATTTGATCAAACTACCAGCCCTCACAAAGATCCTGAAACAAGTTCAGGATGACCTCTATATTTTAATCCTATTGCGATCTAATTAAAAAGTCCTACCTATTTCACCAATGTCATTCTTTTGTGAAAAACACCATTTTCTGAAGTAAGCCTGTAAACGTAAACGCCGGAAGCAAGATTAGCCGCATCAAAAGGTATATTATAAGTGCCTTTTAAAATCTCTCCGTTGTATAAAGTAGTGACCTTTCTTCCTGTATAGTCAAAGATCTCAAGGGTTATTTTCTGATCTTCAGGGATTTCGATGGGTATTTGAGTATCGGGATTAAAAGGGTTTGGAAAGTTTTGCTCCAGAACGATCTCATCCGGTATACTTGAAAAAACGCTGTATTGATAGTTAACGCTTTGACCTCCGCTGACATTTGTAATTACCAACCCTGCTTCTCTCACATCGTTCCATTTTACACTTGAGCGGATCAGGAAATCCTGGTTTGATGCAACTGAGTAATACTCCTGGACGGAACTTCCGTTTATTAAAGAAAAAATCAGAGATACTTCCAATGTTGAGGTTGTAGCTAAAATTGAAACTGAAACCTGTCCGGGTTCTTGTTCGCTTAAGTCGATCTTGTAAAAATCTGCTGCCAACCTATTCAACGACTGAGTTGCTGAAAAAGAAGTATCAATTTCATTAATAAAAGACTTGATCGATGGACCGGGGTAGTTTATGGCCTCATCAAAACCGAAACCGGGAGTGCTTTCACTTCCCGAAGCGTAGTGCCACAGATAGAGTTCAGAAATAGACTTCCTCACACTTAGTCCCCGCGCATTAAGTTCTTCACTAACTGCTGCAAGAAAGCTGAGCCCTGATGGATCGTTTTCTATTCTTTCCCAGGCGTTTGGCCAAAAATCAGATCCGAATTTCTCATGAAAATACAATGCCCAGGTTACGTCTTCATATGATCCCGGGATAACAGTTGCACCGGGATCACCAAAAATATCTCCTGAACCCCCTAAATAATTGTAATAGTCATTTACCTCGTCGTACACCACTTCTTCAGCAAGCACACCATCCATTTCTGCCCATAGATCAGAATCTCCACTAAATCCGTTTTGAACAAACTGAATTGCATGCTTGAACTCGTGTGCCATAGTTACACGGAGTGCACCAAGCTGATCCCCGTCAGGATCGTCATTTCCCGGAAAGCCATCAAAATCGTTCTCTAATGCAATCCTTGTTCCCGGACCGCCGGGGTTGGAATACGTTTCTGCGAATCCGTAAAAACCCATGTCCAAAAAAAATATTTCATAGGTTGTGCCTGTTGGGATGGGGTCTGAATATCCCAGGTTTGTAACCAGCACGTCGTATGCAAAATCGGCAGCTAAACCCGCTTCTTCCACATAATCCGGAACTCCGTTTGAATTGCTGTCTGTAGATGGAACTGCATCTTCTCCGGTGGTCTCGTAAGTAAATTCAAACTTTCCCCCCGGACTTATATAAGTCGCTAAACCTGATCCGCTGCTCTGAGCTTTTTGCCGTCTTATAAGATGTGGGCTGATCCGGTCTTTATACTTATACTCAAAAACATGTAAGGGTGCGGCACATTTATAAATTTCGCCGTTATCGTACATATTGGTCATCTGAGTATACGCCTGATCGGCCGTTAAAACTCCGTCCCTAAACTCTTTAACAATTTGTGAGATTTCGATATGCTGATGTTGAGCTTGCAGTCCTGTTGTCAGCAGAAAAACAAACGTCGTAATAAAGAATACTTTTTTAGTGATTTTCATCAAGTCACGGACATTTTTAGAATATAAGACAACCTCTTTTGCACCTGAGTTTAAACTCTTTCAAAAAGATAATATTATAAGCCGTAAATCTCTTACAGGAGATGCAGGAAGTTATTCATTAACATGTCGTCCATTCAATTGAGAGCTATATCAGCAAGCATCTTCACTTGAACCGAAATAACATCCCAATTATGATGTGCGTAATTGGGATATCAGATAATTCATTATAAAAGCGGCATCCCGGGGAATGACTTTAATACACTTGAAATTTAGAGCCCGGGATTTGGGATTTAACTTTCTTATTTCACCAGTGTCATTCTTTTGATCTGAACCTTATCATTGGTTTGAAGGCGATACATATACACTCCCGAAGCGAGGTCTTCCAGATTTACAGAAAGAGCATGGTTTCCGCTGGGAAGAGTTCCGTTAAAGACCGATCTCACCAATCTTCCGGTTATATCATATACGTCTACTTGTACTTTTTGAAACTTCGAAATGCTTACCGGAATAGTAGTACTTGGGTTAAACGGATTAGGATAGTTTTGCTTCAGCTCAGTGACTTTTGGTTTTGTATCATCAAGCTCATTTGATGTAGGCAAAGGATCGGACACCTTGATCTTAAATGTGTTTGGATTATCAGTGTTTTCATTCAAAACAATAGCGCCAAGACGCTCAATATCTGACCACAGCCATCCTTCATTAACTACAAAGTCACCTGATTCCGGTTCGGCATATGCGAAAGCCATCGATTCATCCTTGAATAAAGCCACCACAGCCAGACTAATATCTGAAGACTCTGTATTTATTAAAACAGAAGCTTCTCCCGTTTGATTTGACGAAGGTTTAACATTCAGAAAGTAGCTGGAAAATCTGCCTAAGGTTATATCCTCTGATAACACATCGTCCACCTGAGTATCGGTTCTTTGGGCATTAGGAGTTGGATAAACCATGCTTTCACTAAAACCGAAGTTTACATTGCTATAGGCGCCGGACACAAAATGCCAGCTATAAAGTTCTAAAAGAGAAGCTGTGTAATCCATTGCTCTGGACGACAACTCCTGATCTATAGCTTCTAATAGTGAATGACTTGCACCGGTATCTTCAATTCTCTGCCACACTCCCGGCCAAAAGTCAGAACCATATTTTTCATGGAAAAAAAGCGCCCAGGTAATGTCTTCGTAAGAACCCGGAATAACGGTTGCGCCCGGATTACCAAACACATCACCTGAACCACCCAGATAACCATAATAGTCATTCACTCCATCATACACGACCTCTTCAGCAAGAGTCGCGTCCATTTCTGCCCATAGATCAGAATTCCCTTGATAATTATTTTGAGCAAATTGAATAGCATGTTTGAATTCATGAGCCACAGTCACTCTTAAAGCACCAAGTTGGTCTCCATCGGGATCATCGTTAGCGGGAAATCCTGAAAAATCGTTTTCCAAACCTATGCGGGTACCCGGACCACCCGGATTTGAATACGACTCAGCATATCCATAGAAATTCATTTCTTCAAAAAACATTTCATAAGTTGACTCAGCCGGAATCGGGTCAGTATATCCCAACGTAGTAACCAAAAAGTTATAGGATGAATCGGCTGCTATACCCGCTTCCTCCACATAATCCGGAATTCCGTTAGAATTAGCATCGGCACCTGGAACGGCATTAGCACCCGTGGTTTGATAAGTAAATTCAAATTTCCCGGATGCACTTGTATACGTTGCAAAAGAAGAGTTCTGCTTAAATACTCTTTTCGGCTCTAATAAAGAAGTTGATATCTCATTTTTATGTTTATGAGCAAAAATATGGAGAGGACTGGAGCATTTATGAATACTGCCGTCATTATAAACATCAAGCATTCTAACATAAGCCTCATCAGCGGTAGTGATCCCCGCATCAAAATCCATCAGGATCTCAGGTATCAACACCCTTTCTGTTTGAGCCTCAGAAACCCCTGTACTGATCACCCAAATCATACACATACATAAAATCTTTCCTCTTAACACCATAGTCGCCTCAACATTATTTTAATAGAAAATTCGTAACTTTACCCCGTAGAAAGAACTGCATTGAAAAGATAATATTTTAAACGAGAATTGCACTAAGAAATATGTACGAAGTTATTCTCTACTACTACTTTAATAAGATCGAGCATCCGGAGCAGTTTGCGAAGCAGCACAAACAATACTGCAAAGATCTGGGCATCAAAGGACGTATTTATATTTCCTCAGAAGGAATAAACGGAACCGCTGCCGGTACGCCGGAGCAAATGGCGCAGTATAAAGCGGACCTGAGAGCCATCCCCGGATTTGAAAACACCGAGTTTAAGACGGATGAATCAGACTATATCCCGTTTTCCAAGTTGATCTGTAAGACCAGAGAAGAAATTGTTTCTCTGCATGTGGATGGAGTTGATCCCAAAGACGGCGGAAATCATTTATCACCGGCCGAGTGGCGCAGAGTGATGGAAGAGGAAGATCACGTTATGATCGACGTCCGCAATAATTACGAATCAAGGATCGGTCACTTTAAAGGAGCGTTGAAACCGGATGTAGAAAATTTCTTTGATTTCCCGCAATGGCTGGAAGAAGCTGAGATCCCCAAAGACAAAAAAGTACTGATGTACTGCACGGGTGGTATCCGTTGCGAGAAATTTTCTGTACTGATGAAAGAGCAGGGCTGGGACGATGTAAATCAGTTACACGGCGGAATCCTTCGCTACGCCAAAGAAGAAGAAGGCAAGCACTTTGAGGGAAAATGCTTTGTGTTTGACGATCGATTAGTGGTCCCTGTAAATCCCAAAGATCTGGCGCCGATCGCTAAATGCGAGATCACCGGAAAACCTGCCGACACCTATGTGAATTGTGCTAACATGGAATGCAACAAACTGTTTGTGTGCTCAGAAGAAGGCGCGCATATCATGGAAGGCTGTTGCAGTGACGAATGTAAACAAAGCGAATACCGGCGACCTTTTGATCCTGAAAATGCTTTTAAACCTTTCCGCAAATGGTACAACTATTTCGGCGACGACTTCAAAGACCGACATGCTTCCCAACAAGCAGCTGAACAGTCGTAAAGTACGGCTGATATCGCCGTACCCGATCACACATCGTTTTAAAGTTCAGGACGAATTTGTTGGAAAGTCATTGCTGGAGATGATGGTCACTCGGTTTCCCTTTCGCGCTGAAACCGAATGGGAAAAACGAATCCAGAACGGAAGAGTGGGTCTGAATGAAGAATCCGCAGCGCCGGATGTATTGCTCAAAAAATCTGATTCTGTATTTCATCACAATCCGAAGGTGATAGAGCCCAGCGTACCGGATGAAATTGAGATCCTGCAGGAAACCGACGACTGGATCGCTGTGTATAAACCCGCGCCATTGCCGATGCATCCGGGTGGACGTTATTTCAAGAATACACTCACGGCTATGCTGGAAGATATGGGTTATGCCGATCTGAAAATTGTGCATCGCTTAGACGCCGTGACTTCCGGTATTGTACTCTTCGCCAAAACCAAAGCGTTTGCCCAACGTGCCATGACCGAGTTTGCCGAAGGCAGAGTACAGAAAACTTATTTCGCAGTAGTATCGGGCGTTCCGGAAGAAGATTCAGTCATCATTAATACACCCATCAGGCGTAAAACCGGATTCGTATTTGAAAGTTATCCCGATCTGACCAACGCCAAACCTGCCGAAACCACCTTCACCGTTGTAGAACGAAAAGAAGATTCCGCCATCATAAAATGCGAACCCAAAACCGGTCGCACCCACCAAATTCGTCTGCATTTAGAACATTGGGGCTATCCCATCATAGACGATCCCATTTACGGAATCAACGGCGACAAAACCAGCAAAAAAGCCCAGAAAACTGCCATCAGTTTAGTGAACGCCGGGTTAGTTATTGAAGGGTTGGGGGTTGGGGTTGGGTTAAGCCTGATTAATTACTAAGCGTTTAGCTACTCCATTCATCTGCCAAAGCTTCAGCCTGCTCCATTACTAATTCCATGGCTTTCTTTTGTTGGTCAGGTGGATATTTATATCTACGTAGGGTTCTGCGAACAAGTATTCTTAGTTTAGCTCTAACACTTTCTCTTTTCTGCCAGTCCACAGTAGTTGAGTTCCGTAGCTTTTCAGTTATTTCTACTGCAATTTTCTTAAGAATTTCATCTCCCATTTCCCGAACTGCACTTTCATTTTCAGAAAGTGCGTAGTAAAAAGCGGTCTCATCCTTATTTAACCCAAGCTCTTCTTCCTCTTTAATCGCTTTCCTGAAATCTTTTGCCATCTCAATCAACTCTTCTATTACTTGAGCCGTTTCAATAGCACGGTTATGATACTTGCGAAGTGTTTCCAGTAATCGATCGCTGAATTTCCTTTGCTGGACTACATTATTCTTTGTGCGTGACCTAATTTCATCTTTAAGTAATTTTTCAAGAAGCTCAACGGCCAGATTTTTGTATTGCATCCGCCGAACATCTTCTAAAAATTCATCGCTCAGCAAACCAATTTCAGGTTTTTCTAAACCCGCCAAACTAAATATATCTTCTACCCCTTCAGCAACAACAGCATTATCCAGAATCTGTTTGAGAATAGAATTCTTCTCTCTTTCACTTCGCTTTCTTTCCACAGTAGAAAACTTATTAATCGCTGCCTTTATGGAATTAAAGAAAGCAATTTCCTTTTCAAGCTCGATCACTTCATCCAAAGTGTTACAAAGTGAATGAGCTTTATTTAGAGAAAGAACTGAATCAAGAAAGCGTTTTTTACCTTTATCTAACTCAAGAATGTGATTAGCTGCAGGAATAACTAATTCATGAGCTCTGGTTTCATAATCAGAATAGTCAAACTCATGCAACATGCCCCGGATAACATGCAATTTTTCCAGCAGGATTTCATAGGCTTGTTCAGCATCCAGAGTTGGAGAGCCTTTACCCTTAGAATCGGTATAGGTTTTTAAAGCCTGCTTTAACTCGTTGGCAATGCCTATATAATCAACAACCAATCCTCCTTGTTTGTCCCGAAACACCCTGTTTACCCGAGCAATCGCCTGCATTAAATTATGTCCGCGCATTGGCTTATCAATGTACATGGTGTGACAGCAAGGCGCATCAAAACCGGTAAGCCACATATCACACACGATCACTACCTTAAATTCATCCAAGGGATCTTTGAAACGTTTTTCAAGTCGTTTCTTAGTTTTCTTAGGATAAATGTGCGGCTGCATTTTAGCCGGGTCAGAAGCTGACCCGGTCATTATAATTTTAATCTCGCCTTTCTCCGGATCTTCATCATGCCATCCAGGTCGTATTTCGGTAATCGCATTGTATAAGTCGACGCAAATATCCCGACTCATTCCAACTATCATGGCTTTCCCTTCTAAAGCATTTCGTCTTTTTTCGTAATGCCTCACCAAATCTTCAGCCACCTGAGCAATACGTGATGAAGCACCAACCAATTTTGCTAGAGTTGACCATTCACTTTTGGTCTTTTCCCGTTCAGACTCTTCCTCGTATTCTTCTACGACCTCCTCAACCCGATCACTCAGCTCATCAATTTCTGCACGATTCACATCCAGTTTTGCCAACCGACTTTCATAATAAATTGGTACTGTAGCTCCATCGTCTACCGCATCCTGTATATCATAAATGCTCACGTAATCTCCGAACACCGCCCGGGTGTCTCGATCTTCCATGGAAACCGGAGTTCCTGTAAAACCAATGAACGTAGCGTTAGGCAAGGCATCTCTCATATGCCGGGCATAGCCATACTTATATTTTTGCTCTTTAGTATCGTATTGCGCTTTCAGTCCGTATTGACTTCGATGTGCTTCATCAGAAATCACAACCAGATTGTGCCGTTCACTCAGAGCCGGATGTTTCGTTTCATCTCCAATGGTAGAAAACTTTTGAACTGTGGTAAAATAAATACCGCCTGATTCACGTGAAGATAACTGTTCCCGTAAATCATCTCTGCTGTCGGCTTGAATGGGTGTTTGTTTAAGCAAATCCTGAGCAGAAGAAAAGGTCTGAAAAAGCTGCCCATCCAGATCATTCCGATCAGTAACCACTACGACAGTTGGATTTTTCATTTCGGGCTGTTGCAATAATTTACCTGCAAAGCAAACCATAGATATACTTTTCCCGGATCCCTGAGTGTGCCAAATCACTCCACCTTTTTTTGATCCGGGTTCTACTTCATCAGCATAGGTTGCTCTTGGTTCTTCAACCCGACCTTCCGGAGCCTGAGCTGCTGTAATAACCGCACGAACTGCTTCACGCACCGCATGAAACTGATGATACCCTGCAATTTTTTTTATAGCATGATCACCATCTTGCTCAAACAGAATGAAATGTCGGATGTAATCCAGAAATAACTCAGGCTTAAAAAATCCTTTTATCAGCGTTTGAAGTTCAAAAGTAAGTAACGGCTTATCATTTTCATCCTTAATAGTTCGCCAGGGCATATACCATTCAGTGTTTGCCGTGAGTGAGCCTAATCTGGCTGTATATCCATCACTAATAATATTAGCTACGTTATAGGCGAATAAATCCGGAATCTCGTTTTTATAAGTTTCTATCTGGTTAAAAGCAGAATAGATGTCTGTTTCTTCGTTGTCGGGATTTTTGAGCTCAATAACGGCCAATGGAATCCCATTCACAAATGCCACCACATCAGGACGGCGGGGTTGTTTTGATCCCTGAATAGTGTATTGATTAATGACCTTAAAATCATTGTTCGAAACCTCTCCGAAATCGATAATTCTTACCGGCTCAGGCTCACGTTTTCCATCCCGCTCTATTTCAATAGTAACCCCTTCGAGCAGCATTTTATGAAACAGTTGGTTCCGTTTTACTAGGACAGGATGCGAAACCGTTTGAAGTTTATGAATAACTTCATCCACCTCTGATTTTTTTAGCTGAGGATTAATCCGCCGAACCGCTTCTCTGAGTGGTTGCTCCAGCAACACTTGGTTGTAGGAAGTCCGTTGGGCTGCGACTGTATCCGGAGCGATATCAGGCCCAAAGACACTTTTCCAGCCTGTTTCTTTAAACCATTCTAAGCTATGTAGTTCCAGTTCATTTTCAGTCATAATTCCTCATTTAAATAGATCCCGCCGGATAGAGTTCAGGGAAATAATATCCAACTACTTTAGCGGGAATATGAAAGTGCAGGGGAGCCCGATGTGATTCGGAAGTAACCAGCTCTTCTTCCAACAACTGCTTGGTTAAATCACGAGCTGTTCTTTCCGCCATGCCTATTAATCTTTGTACTTCGCCTCGCTCTATTTTTCCACGCATCATCACCTCCGCTAATACATACTTAGCTTCCGGGCGTAATTCTGATTCTCCAGAAATTGACCCTGCAGAACGCAAATCACCATAGGCCATAATTCGCTTTCTCAAATCTTCCAAGTTCAACAGCCTTTTCATAAAATGGATTTGGTCTAAAGCCGTTTCAAAGAAAAAGGAACAGAATGAAGTCAGTGCTTTTTCTGACAGATTTCCCCGACCATCCAGATCTCCTATCCTTAGACTGTCAGCCGCAGCTAAGTTATCTCTATATTCCTCATCTTTTCTTGCCAACCCTCGTGATAACGTCCAAAGACCATGAGATTCAATATTCGCTTTTCGTAAATAGGCATAAGTAAAAAGGCGACTTACGCGTCCATTTCCATCCAGAAAAGGGTGAATCCAAACTAACCGATGATGACTTGCTGCAGCGGCTAATAGCAGATGGTGGCCCGATAAGTTTTTAGGATCATAATTTTTCTCAAAATGAGACAAGAAAGCTTCCAGTTCTTCATGCGTTGGTGCTACATGCTCACCCACTTCTACGTTTCGTTTTCGGAGCTCACCCGGCACCATCTCAATGGTTTCTGAAGAATCTCTTTTTCTGATTTTAAGAAAGCTGTCCGGCACCCTTGAATAGAATTCCCGATGAATCCAGCAAAGAAACTCTGAGGAACATACCGGTATATCTTCTTCATGATCAAAACGCTCATCTATGAGTTTCTGTACCTCTATATGAGCCACACTTAGTTTTTGAAGCCGCTTCTTTTCATCATCTTTGCTGTATTCTTTGCGTACGGCCCGTTCTATATCTATGGGATTGGTGTGCTCGCCCTCTATGCGATTAGAGTAATAGCTGTTGATGTGCCTTAATAACCGTGCAATTTCTTTTTGGGTGATGGGATGTACCAGTCCCCCTAACTCGGCCTCACTGCGAAATACTTCCATAGCCAAATCTATCAGCGACTTGTTGGCCTTGGGAAACAGGGGCTCCATATGTGCAGGACGATTGTATAACATGACTTAATTTTTGCCGGTTCTTTTGCCGGTTATACTTTACCGGCTAAGTACATTCAAACCATGATAATATCTAATTTTACTGAGTAATAAAAAAAGAAAAAATTGCCGGTTCTTTTGCCGGTTTATATTTGACAAATAATTGCGGAAAGAAAACTTTAGAAGCTCTTACAAATTAGAGCTCTTCATTTTCTAAGTCGATCTCAATATCGTCACTAATCATACCTGTTAAATTGATGGGCGGTATAATAAAGTCGTTAAATTCAGTGTTTTTTGTTTTTTCATGTAGCACACCACGAGCTGTTCCCACTGTAATAACTGCCATGTGAGAGGCAAAGCCTTCAGGAATTGTCAAATGGGTATTATCCTCTTTAATCAATGTGTTCCATGCTTCTTTTTCAATTTCAAATGCACAAGTCACAGAAATAATTAAAAACGGGTTTTTGTTTTGATCGAACTGAAACTTCACCGTAGAACCCAAAATCTGCTTATCTATATCTGTTCC
This sequence comes from Balneola sp., assembly GCA_965215865.1. GTDB lineage: Bacteria > Bacteroidota > Rhodothermia > Balneolales > Balneolaceae > Balneola. Next base: position 122,212 of record OZ244125.1, on the reverse strand, counting down.
GAAATCAAGAAAAGTGCCCAACCTAACCTCTTCATCTTCTTCATATACATCTTCAATAATCGCAAACTCTTCAGTTTTGATATTTGCTAAGCGAAAACTAAGTGCTAATTCTTTGCTCATGCTGTTTGTTTAAATGAAGCTTCGTTATCGGATGGGCTCCAGTTTTGATTATAAAATCTGCCCAAATCAATATGAGCAACCACTTTTGGTTCTTTTCTTTTTCTCATATTTGGTTCCACTTCTTTTTTCTCAACACTCATGCTCTGCTGGTGTTTAGCCACTTCCATTAATGGCACACCTAATACCGTTTCCATTTTGGTAATCGTTTCCAGGGTGAGGTTCTGCTTTCCTTTCACGATTTTACTAATCTGTTGAGGAGAAACATTCATAGCTTCCGCTAATTCCTTTTGCTGCACACCCTTCTCTTCCAACACATCTAAGATGCGAAGAGCTATGCTCTGTGATTTTCGCAACCATGCCCGGTTATCCCGGCGATATTTCGCCTCTTTTAACCATCCGCTGTTATCATCAACAGCAATTTTATCGATTTTTTTTCTGATATCTGACATATTCTTATTTCCCTTCTAATTCCAGCTTCTCGAACTCTTCTTCATTAATCAGTCCCTTATTTCTGAGGTAACCAATTACCTGATCCATCTTTTTCAACTCAAGTTCGGTGTGTTCTCGTTCATTCATGGTTTGTGTAAGCTTGATAGCCCCACCTGTAATAACATACAGATGTTTATCAATTCTGATAGCATATAGTCGTAACCAGGATTGGTGTGTTGATGTGGCTTTGCTTTTTTGTAGCGCATAATATTCGTGTTCCCTGTTATGAAGTGGTCTGAAAAAAGTTTCAAGTAACTTTTCCTGATCACTAACACCCTTCTCAGCCGTGCGAATTAGAGTTTCCTCAAGCTGTTCAATATCACTAATGGTTTTCTTTACCGCTTCGTTGATAGTGTATGTAACACCGTGATAAGTGCAATAATTTTTTAAATCTTCCTCATATTTTTTAAAAAAACCTCTTAAATACTCTGCATCTATCCACAAATCTATATTTCTGTAAAGCTCGTTAAACTCATGTTCTGTGTACTTTACAGCATATAATACAGGTTTGCGAGCGTTGATAATACGTACAATCTTCATGCCAGTCAACCTGTAGGTTGATTAAAAAGTTCCCAAGCTTTGAAAAACCGGCAATTATTACATCTTATCACGTTCAACAACTCACTCACACCTCAATCTCCCCCGAAATCAACTTCGGCAAAAGCGTATCTCTTAGTTTTGAAAGCGTTTCAATCTCTTTTCTATTATTAAGTAATGATTCAAAAGTATTTTGAGCCATTTCATTAAATTTCATTACTAATTCTTTGTTTGGAATCACTAAATCGTAATTACGAAGAATACTTGTCTTTAAATTCGTAAATACTGTGCCCGAGCCTTTTGCAACCAATGCTTTTCTTATCTCGATAAATAAGTGATATAGATATAAATCAGTAAAATGATCTTTAATTGGAAAATATAACCAACCATCATGAATACAAGCATCTATATTCAAAAATTTTGGTAACCCAGGTGTTGCACTATTTGAAAGAATTAAACTTCCTTTTTCAAGTAAAATAGTTTTTTTGAGACCTTCTTCTTTAATAAACTCTTTTGTGGACATAATGAAGGGACTATTTTCAGATGTGGCATCTGAAATCTTTGTCCAATGCAACCCTTCATCAACTACAAAATCTTTAATCGGTCTTGGCGACCCTCCACGTTTTACAGTAATAAAATTACCAAGTTGATCATATTCCCACCCCTTCGGCACCTCACCAAGTTCACTTTCCACCAATTCGTCCGTGAAAAGCTCGGCGGTGTGTTGAAGTTGGTTGCGTTGGGCTTCGGTCATGGAAGCAAGCTTTTGGTCCAGTGCAGCTTCAACATCTTCCCAATTTTGTGGAGCGGACTTGTCCTCCGAAGCTTTGGCGAAGGAGGAGACACCAGCAATTGCAGCCATAGCAGCTTTGTCGGGATCGAAGCCCTCGGTTTTCGCTTTCATCTTTGCCCGCACCGGATCAAAATCCACAAACCAACTTTTGAACATCGCCTGCGCCATCGCCTCTAGCGTTTCGTTGGTTTGCTGGTTGAGTTCTATTTTTTCTGCTATCAGATCTAGTCGATACGCTATTTCTTTTTGTTCTTCTAAAGAAGGAATTTTGACAACATGATTTTTAAGAATATCAGTTTTCAAATTTGTAAAAACTGAACCATTACCCTGCATTACCAAATTTCTACGTTCATGTAAGAGTAGCCAATAGGCAAAATTCTTATTCAAACCCTTAAAATTCCTTAGCAACATCCAACCATCATGGATACATGCATTAATCCCAACAAACATTGGTAAACCAGGTGTTGCGCTGTTAGTGAGAATTAAGTCCCCTTGATACACTTCAACACTTTTTGCTACACCTTCTTTTTTGATAAATTCGTTAGTTGAACTGATAGTTCTTCCCTTTGTAGCTGTAGCATCTGCAATTTTCACCCATGGCATTCCAGTTTCTTTAACAAACTCTTTTATTGGACGAGGTGAGGCACCACGAGTAATTGCACAAAGTTCTGAAAACTTAATTTCTTTCCAATCAGAGCCCATACCCCAACCCCGCTAAGTTCTCTTTGATCTTGACTTCTAACTCTTCGCTTTTTTCAAATTGTGTTTTCAGTTGGGCGGTGAGCTTTTCCATTTTTTCCGGGAAGGGAATACCATCGTCTTCGGTTTCCGGAGCACCTACATAACGGCCGGGCGTGAGTACATAATCGTTTTTTTGTATTTCTTCTAAGGTGGCGGATTTACAGTAGCCGGGAATGTCTTTGTATTGGTCGCTGGCCTGTTGCCAGTTTGTAAAGGTTTCGGCTATTTCTTTAATCTCTTCGTTTTTAAAATCACGGAGTACCCGGTCTTTCATGTAGCCTTTTTCACGGGCGTCAATGAACAGTATTTTGTTTGTTCTGTCTGCAAGATCCTGCTCTTCTTCTGACACACCCCTGAATCCCCTCTCAAGAGGGGACTTTCGTTGCTTTTTATTTTTGGTGAGGAACCAAATACACGCCGGAATCTGGGTGTTGGTGAAGAGCTGTCCCGGCAGGGCTACCATGCATTCTACCAAATCATGTTCCAGCAACGCTTTTCTAATATCACCCTCTCCGCTGGTCTGTGAACTCATAGAACCGTTCGCCAACAACAACGCCAAACTTCCGTTGGGCGACAAATGATAGAGCATATGTTGTAGCCAGGCGAAGTTGGCATTTCCCTCCGGTGGAGTGCCGTATTCCCATCGGGGATCATTTTCAAGGCTTGCATTCCACCAGTCTTTCACATTAAACGGAGGATTGGCTAATACATAATCCGCCCGGAGGTCTTTGTGTTGGTCGTTCGTAAAACTGTCGCCAGGTTCTTTACCAAAATCAAAATCAATGCCTCTAATCGCCATATTCATGGCTGCCAGTCGCCAAGTGGTGGGATTGCTTTCCTGTCCATACACACTTATCTGTCCTAATTTCCCTCCATATTCTTCTATAAAATCTTCACTTTGCACAAAAAATCCACCGGAGCCCATCGCGGGATCATACACACGCCCTTTAAATGGTTTCAACATTTCCACCATCAGCTTTACAATACTTTTTGGGGTGTAATACTGTCCGCCTTTCTTGCCTTCAGCCAGTGCAAACTCTCCTAAAAAATATTCATACACATGCCCCAAAATATCTTTGGAGCTCATCGTTATCGGTTGCCCTTTATATTCCTTTGCCGTGAAATTCGCGTCCGAGAACAAGTCAATCAGCTCTCCCAGTTTATCCTGTGGTAACTGCTTCTGAGAATAGGTGCGATCCAGAATATTTTTCAGCTTTGGATTTTCTTTTTCAATGGCTCCGTTGGCGTCGTCGATCAATCGGGCAGTACTTGCAAATGTATACGGCTCTCTGTCCGGCAGATCAATCTCATCTCCGTTCGAAAGTTTGTTGTTTTCTTTAAGCGTTTCCCATCTTGCTAAAGGCGGAACCCAGAATACATTTTTGGCTGTATAGTAATCGCGCACTTCCAGTTCTTCTTCAATAAATGACGCGTATTCCTCATCTGTCATATCCTCTTGCGGAATATAAAAGTCGTGATCTTCATCTCTGAAATGTTCGCGGAGTTCAACGCGTCGCTCTTCAAAAGCATCCGAAACATATTTCAGAAAAATAAGCCCCAAAACCACATGCTTATATACTGCTGCATCCAGATTATTACGGAGTTTATCAGCTGCACTCCACAACTTTTTGTCCAGATCTTTTAAAAATTCCTGTTCTGCTTTTTGCATGTACTATAGTTTATTTATGCTTCGAATTAACAACGGATTATAGCAAAAGCGAAACTCACTAGAAAGAATTGCTTGTAAAATTTTGAGTTGCCCTTTGTGAGGAATGTCGGGATGACGAAGCAATTGAAGGTAGGTAAACCGCAACCCGCCGGCCCTGAAGGACCTGCTGGTTTAAAATCATATAAAAAGGTTTTAGCTAGTAGGGTGTTCACGCCTGGTAGGTAGGCAGTAATTCAACATCCAATACTGAATATCCAATGTCCATTGTCACTCATGTGACGTTCGTAACTAGACGTTGGGTGTTCTTAAGGAACTCCCCTCCCTAATCTTAGGGAGGGGACGGGGGTGGGTTAGAAATCGGAGCCGGGAGATTTGATTAAACTACCAGACCTCACAAAGATCCTGAATCAAGTTCAGGATGACGTCTGGGCTTTTAAAACAATTGTCTTCTATTTAAAACATCCTGTTTCAGGATACAACCCGCGCCGGCCCTGAAGAATCTGCTGGTTTAATAATCATATAAAAAGGTTTAAGCTAGTAGGACGTTCACGCCCGGGGTGTAGGCAGGAAATACGTCTTTGAGCTAGTTTTTTTATCGTGCAGATCCTTCGGAAGTATCCTCAGGATGACCTTGATGTTTTAAAGCTGTTGGATTGATATAAGCTCAATCCTATTCCTTCGGCATGGAGTTCATGAAGTAATAGCCTGTCATCATTGGCAGAAGTGAGCCGGGCAAAACTTGCTGAGGAACGAAGCATTTAGGTTTGTCCCTCGCTTCGCAGATGACAGGCACGGAAGGAACTACGCCGGGAGTTTTTGGTACTGGAGCCTGTGCTGAGGAAGCTCAGTATCGGCACAAAAGAAGGGCATTCCGCAGTGGAGATCCGGATTGGTTTAGAGGAACGTGCCATTAATAACGATCCAGATTCCTGCCTCCGCAGGAATGACGTTAATTAGAGAGAATAGAATAAAACCTCGTTCATAATCTAGCAAGGGCTTCAGCCCTGCGTTTGTGTAGGTGGGTTAGAAAACGAAGCCGGGAGATTTGATCGAACTACCAGCCCCCACAAAGATCCCGAAACAAGTTCGGGATGACCCTATATGTTTTACGGTTCAAAAACTGTCAACGAATTACCTAACATCTATAAGGATGAAGTTAATTAGAGAGAATAGAATAAAACCTCGTACATAAGCTAGCAAGGGCTTTAGCCCTGCAGGTTTGGGGCGCATGAATTAAATCTTGTGCTAGCTCTCTAATCGTGCAGATCCTTCGGAGGTATCCTCAGGATGACCTTAAATGAGTTTTGTGTTTTGTGATTTGTAATTTGAGTTTTGGTATTTATCTCTATTTAAAGCGTCCTTCCCCTTATCCAAGTGGAAGACAGATGGGGTCAAAAAAAGATGACAGCGTTGATAGTAGATTTATCCTAGATATATAAATGAACTGCGTAATATGATAACCAACAGAGAACGAAGAGGAGTATCTATCGGTTAGAATACCATGCGACTATTTTTTCTATTGATCCTATTATTAACCTCTTTCTCTTTTAACCTTGCCGGACAAAGTCTGACCAAATACTACGGGCAGTCTATAACCGAACAGCCTCAGTTACTGGCTCCGGGAATAATCTCTACAGATCAGGGAGAATACAGCCCTGCTTTTGATATCAACCGGAATGAACTATTTTTTATGCGACGGACTCCGGGAGTGTTTGATTACACCATTTACATCAGTCATTTTAAAAACGGAAGCTGGTCCAAACCAGTGATTGCCCCTTTTTCAGGTTCGTTTCGCGATGCCGGAATATCCTTATCACCAGATGGAAATAAAGCTTTTTTTGATTCCTCACGTCCTGTATCTGGTTATCAAACTGAATCCATTAATGCTTGGACCGTTAACCGAGAGACCAATGGATGGTCGGCTGAAGCTATTTTGCTAGACGGATCTTCAAAAGATGCGTCGGATGAACCTACTCCGGGCCGAGATGAATTCGGACCTGTGGTAGATGGAGATGGAAATCTGTACATATATTCATTCCGCCAGCCTTATCGTAATGGATCTCGTTTTATTTCCGAAGCACCAGATTACCTGAATGTTGAACGATCTACCTCTATTCCCGATCCCTCAACCGGTACTTTTGTTTCCTATCTTTATATCAGCCCGGATGGCAGAACTGCATTGATGGATGGGCGAAGTGACCGCGAAGCATCCGGTTCTATCTACTTCTCATGTCTTTCGGATCAAGGATATTGGTCTGAAGCAGAATTACTTCCCATTATTAATGAGCAGGGAGGAGTCGGCGGACCCTCACTAAGCAGTGATGGAGAATGGCTTTTCTTTGCAGGGGATTATCGGAACTCGAACGAGAGCCCTGGTAATTCCGACCTGTATATGATTTCAACGAAGAATTTGCCCGTACCCTGTAAGCAAAAATAGTGAATGCTATTTTAGGATGGCCTAGAAACTAACGTTGTAATCTATCACAGATCCCGAAACAAGTTCGGGATGACGTCGTTGGTTTAAAGCAACTGAGCTTAATTAAAAAAGTCGTTCCCCCTATCAAGGGAAAGACAGATGGGGTCAGAACAAAGATCCTGAAAGTAAACAACTACGATTCCTTTTTCCCTTTAAACAATGAGATCAGGTTGTTCACCGAATACAACAACATAAACGCTGCAATGAAATAGGCGATGGAATCGGGGTTCATGTAAATAAGGATTCCGATCACAAAAGTGAGTACGCCAAGTATAGAAAGTGAGAACGAGAAGAATAAGATCAGCCCGAATATTGCCAGAAATATCCCAAAGGTGATGGGTATCAATTCCGGGAAGATGAAGATCAGAATACCGGTGACCAGCGGGATCGCTGAAACCAATGCCGGCATCTTAAAACTTAAGAAAAGAACTCCTAAAGCAACTAAATAACCACCGGCTATCAAATACAGAAAATCCGGATATATGAGTGCTAATACTGCCGTTGCCAATGTAAGTATGGCGTTCAGCGTTTGTCTGGTGCGTGGTTTATGGTCGGTTTTGATCTCTATGAAATGTAGCATACTTAAAGCTACAAATTTTCTTTTAAAGTAGTTCCGATGCAGTTTGAAGAGCTTCAGCCCTGCGTTGTGTGGGTAGCTCTCCGGCCGGACTGAAGTCCTCTCTGGTGAACTTGATACTGGTGTTGGTAGTGATTTAGATTTACTCGAGTAAACCAGCCAGGATTTTAATCCGCAGCGATTACAGGCTGGTAAACCACAACGCGCCGACCCTGAAGGACCTGCTGGTTTAATTAAAAATCACATAAAAAGGTTTTAGCTAGTAGGACGTTCACGCCCGGGGTGTGGGCAGGAAATAAACCTTTGAGCTTATTCTTTATTTGTGCAGATCTTTCGGAAGTATCCTCAGGATGACCTTAAATGAGTTTTGTGATTTGTAATTTGAGTTTTGGTATTTATCTCTATTTAAAGCGTCCTTCCCCTTATCCAAGGGGAAGACAGATGGGGTCAGAAAAAAGCTTGACTTAACACATGGCTAAAGCTCCATCAGACGGGCAATCCGTCAGATGGGGCAAAAATCATTGTGAAATTTTCCTGACACATCACCATTCCGGCTAACCTGTATACAACAAAAAAGCCCCACTCATAAAATGAATGGGGCTCTAAGGTGGGACCGGGCGGAATTGAACCGCCGACACACGGATTTTCAGTCCGTTGCTCTACCAACTGAGCTACAGTCCCGGTAGATTTTCCTTAAGCTATACAGCTTGAAGGGCGACAAAGATATCAGGATTATTATCTAACAGCAATACCAAATTGAAAGTAGTTCTGTTTTTGTTGGCCTTGAATTGCTTCAGCTCTTTCTGTAACAAGAAGACTCGTTGATAAAACTCAGAATCAGTTTAGGAATTCCACCTCCTTAACCCGGGAGGGGCGAATCATATTAATGGCATAATCCAAATTATTATTATAAAACCCTTTTGTTGGGGCGGTTCATGAATCGCCCCTACGTAATAAAATTTGAATCATAAAATTCGGGATGGTAAGCTTCCGATGCAGAGTATCAGAACCAGATTAAAAGAGTATGCCTGTGATAACAATCCAGATTCCTGCATGCGCAGGAATGACGTTAGATATATGATGCTGAGTCAGCACTAGTTCTGAGTAAAAAACCTCGTTCATAAGCTAGCAAGGGCTTCAGCCCTGCGTTTGTGTAGGTGGGTTAGAAACGGAGCCTGGAGATCTGATCAAACTACCAGACACCACAAAGATCCTGAAAGGATACTGAATCAAGTTCAGCACATGGTTCAGGATGACCTTGATGTTTTAAAGCTGTTGGATTGATATAAGCTCAATCCCTCTAATCCGGCATGTAGTTCATGAAGTAATAGCTTGTCATCATTGGCAGAAGTGAGCCGGGCAAAACTTGCTGAGGAACGAAGCATTTGGGTTTGTCCCTCGCTTCGCAGATGACAGGCACGGAATGAACTACGCCGGGAGTTTTTGGTACTTTTGTCGGCACAAAAGTACACAGATCCAAGGAACTGAATCCTATAAAAAGCTGGACTAAACACATAGCTAAAGCTCCATCAGACGGGCAATCCGTCAGACGGCTTTAAGATAATTCGGGACACACACCGCGCCGGCCCTGAAGGACCTGCTGGTTTAAAATCATATAACAAAATTTAAGCTAGTAGGAAGTTCACGCCCGGCGGCTGTACAACCTGGGTTGTTGGCATTCGCTCTTTGTGAAAACCCAATTCTAGTCATCCCGTGGCGAATGCCCGAGATCCGATTGTTATTTGTAATTTGAGTTTTGGAATTTATTTCATCGTTAATTCTGATGGATATCTTTAATTCTTATCTGAAGTGTTCGTCGTCCGTTCCAGTGATTTTCTTCAACTACATAAGCCATATCAAACGTGTCTTTGCGGACAAAAGGTAAATACTCATGCATGTTGAAACCAATCGCATCAAATACGCCTGAGTCTCCCTGCTTTACTTTCATTTTTAAATGTCCGTTACCTACAATAGTGGGAACTCCAACAGCTTCTACTTTACGGCTTGCAAAAATTGGTCTCAGGTTATGTGGTCCAAAAGGCTCAAACTGATTAAGCAACTTCCAGAACTTCATATCAATATCCCCCAGATCCAACTCGGTATCTATCTGCAGTTCCGGCTCAAATGAATTCTCGGACAAGTCCAGATAAGCAATTTCATTCATTCGCCTTTTGAATTCCGAAAGCTTGCCTTCCATTATAGTAAGTCCGGCAGCAAATTCATGTCCCCCGAATTGTTCCAGCAGATCTTCACATTTTTTCATCGCATTGTAAATGTTGAAGCCTTTTATGCTTCTACCGGATCCTTTTATTACTCCTTCAACACTACTTAACATTATTGCGGGACGGTGGTATAAATCCACCAACCGTGAAGCCACAATTCCTATTACGCCCAAATGCCAGTCTTCTTTATACAATACCATAATCGATGTTTCGCTCAGGTCCATATCGTCATCAATCATAGACAGCGCCTCTTCCATGGTTTTGCTGTCTTTGTCTCTTCGACGCATATTCACCGACTCCAACTCATGAGCAAAAGCTTTTCCTTTCGCTTCACTTTCAGCGATCATCAACTGAACAGCTGTAGTAGCGTCGCCCATTCTACCCGCTGCATTTATTCTTGGGCCGATTGAGAAAACGATTTTAGTTGTGTTAATCTCTTCTCTCGGCATTCTGATAAGATCCAACAGTGCCTTAATACCAACTCTCGGCTTTTTGCGAATCATGGTAAGGCCCTCTTTCATCAAAATCCTGTTCTCATCCACGATGGGTACAATATCTGAAGCGATGGAAATGGCAACCAGGTCTAAAAACTGATACGCCACATTTTTTGGAAGTCCTAACCTTGAGATCGTAGCCTGAATAAGTTTGAAACCAACTCCGGCGCCGGAAAGTCCATCAAAAGGATAGGTGCAGTCGGGTCTTTTCGGATCAAGCACAGCCAATGCATCAGGAATTTCATCGCCTACAGTATGGTGATCACAGATAATAAGATCGATCCCTTTTTCTTTGGCAACCAGAGCTTCTTTTATAGCGGTGATACCACAATCTACAGAAACAATAAGATGAGCACCTGTGTCTTCTGCATATTTTATCCCATCGGGATTGATCCCGTATCCTTCTTTAAAGCGATGCGGAATATAATAATCCACATCCACGCCAAACTTTTTTAAGAAAATGTACAGACATGACGTAGCTGTAGTTCCGTCGACATCGTAATCGCCGTAAACGAGTACTCTTTCGCCATTGCGGATAGCCAGCGCAAGTCGATCTGCTCCCTGATCCATATCTTTCATCAAGAATGGATCATGAATTCTGTCTATAGTTGGTCTGAAAAAGAGTTTTGCATCATCATATGTTTCTATTCCGCGTATAGCCAATAATTCGGCTATCTTGGCCGGGACACCGAGCTTCTGCTCTAATACAGACATACGGATGTCTCCGTCCTGCTGCGCGAATACCCAGCGGAATGACATGGTTTACCTTATTTATTTTTTTATACATAAAAGGCTGCGAGGCGATCAAGCCTAAGCGCCAAAGCATCTCTGCTTATTTGTTATAAAATACAATATCGTAGCTAAAAAACTTAATTCGTTACAATATTAAATATTTATTTAAAAGGCCGTAGATGTACTTAAATCCTTGTCTTTTACGTCTATGTAGTGATGAGTACAAAAAATCCCGGGTAAAAGTCCCATAAATAGTGGATGTTTTATTATATTTGGAGGCTTGATCGAAATCGATATTCAAGCTTAAAATTTGAGAGTTTCGAAATAATTGAAGAGCTTGTGGAAGCGTTTCCATAAAAGCCGAATTTAGCACCAAAAAAAAATTTCTAGTATGACTGAAGCAACTATACAGAACACCATGAATACAAAAGACACCGATCCTAATTTTCCAATTTTTAATGCCCTTCAGACTAAAGGTCACGAACAAATTGTAATGTGTTCTGATCCGGAATCCGGTTTACGAGCGATCATTGCTATTCATGACACCACATTAGGCCCGGCTTTGGGTGGTACAAGAATGTGGAACTATGAGAACGAAGCAGCTGCATTGAAAGACGTACTTCGTTTATCGCGAGGAATGACGTATAAAGCTGCTATTTCCGGTTTAAATCTTGGTGGCGGTAAAGCGGTTATCATTGGAGATCCGCATAAAGATAAAACAGAAATGTTATTCCGTGCTTTTGGTCGTTTTGTGGATGGGCTTGGCGGTCGTTATATCACAGCTGAAGACGTTGGCATGGAAGAAGAGAATATGGAATGGGTGTATTCTGAAACCAAGTTTGTGACAGGTATTCCAAAATCTATGGGTGGTAGTGGAAACCCTTCGCCTGTAACAGCTTTTGGAGTGTATATGGGAGTTAAAGCATGTGCTAAAAAGGCGTATGGAAGCGACTCGCTGGAAGGAAAGAAAATTGCTCTTCAGGGAGCCGGAAATGTAGCTTCCACTTTTGCGAGACATGCTGCCAAGGAAGGAGCGAAGCTTTATATTGCTGATATTTATGAAGAGAAAGCAAAAGCATTAGCTGAAGAAGTTAACGGAACTCTGGTTAAACCCGACGATATCTATGGACTGGATGTAGATATTTTTACTCCTTGCGCACTAGGCGGTGTAATTAATGACGACACTATGGGACAATTCAAGTGTGATATTATTGCCGGAGGAGCAAATAATGTGCTCGACATCGAAGATAAGCACGGTCAGGAATTAATGGATAATGGCATTGTGTACGCTCCTGATTATGTGATTAACGCCGGTGGCTTGATCAACGTTGCCGGAGAACTGGAAGGTTATAACGAAGAGCGCTGCCTCCAAAAAGCAGGCAAGATCTATGACACCATCCTGGACATTCTGAATTTCTCTGAAGAACATGAGATTCCTACTCATTTGGCTTCCAATAAACTCGCTGAAAAGCGTATCGCACAAGTTGGCAAAACACATAAGATCTACTCTTCCAAAGGTCACTTTTCCGGAAGAATGGGCGAAATGTATATGACTAACAGGAAGTGAGTTATTAGTTTTTAGTGAAGAGTTAATAGTTATTAGTTTTGAGTGGAGAGGGGCCGAGTTCGCTTAGCCGTTAGCTTTTAGTGAATACCGGAACACTAAAAGCTAACGGCTAATTGCTAACAGCTATAAAACAGCAATCCTCTATCTCTCTGATAGAAACTCTCTCTGTAGCCATTTATTTATTCTCCATCAAATATCCTTATCTTTCATGGATACATTAACGTCTATTCAATAAGAAGTTTACATTCATGAATAAGAAGGAATTTGAGTTTAAGGACCGACTGATAAAAGGAATATCTAAAGATGGTCATTTTAAAATATCAGTAGTAAAAACGTCTGAGCTCGTTAAAGAAGCTCAACAAAGACATGAGCTTTCTCTGTTGAATACTGTTATTCTGGGAAGAGCGCTTACCGCTACAATGCTAATGGCTTCCGAACTGAAAGGCGAAGAGCGTATTCGTTTAAGAATGGAGGGTAATGGCCCAATCGGGTTTTTGGTTGCAGAAGCGAACAGCCTTGGAGAAGTACGTGGCTATGTCGGGAATCCTGCTGCTGAACTGGATTATTCTGATTCATCAATTTCTTTCGGGCAGGGACTTGGTCTTGGACTGCTGACCTTTTCTAAAACTTTATATAATGAAGCGGAGCCAAGAACAAGCACCATCCAGTTAATAAAAGGAGATGTAACTTCTGATATCGCACACTACCTTACTCAGTCAGAACAGATTGACTCTGCGTTGATCCTGGATGTTGGAATGGATGATAACGGAGAAGTTACTGAAGCCGGTGGCCTGCTGATCCAGAAGTTACCTGATGCGCCTGATGGTCAGATTGATATGTTGCAGGAACGTCTGAGTTCTTTTCCTCCGGTTCATAAATTCTTTGAAGACGGGCAGTATATTGATGCGGTTATGGAGAAGGTAATGTCACCAATTAAGGTGAAAGAACTATCACGTCAATTAGTGGATTTCTTTTGCAGATGTAATAAAGATCGTTTTCTGAATGCTCTTTCAATGCTGAACTACGATGACCTCAGAGAAATGAAGGGTGAGTCACAAGAAATCGTATGCCAGTACTGCAACAATAAAGAGAATATCTCGAAAGAGGAGATTGCTGAATTAATTACTGCAGCAAAAGCAAAAATGAACTAACACCATATGGCTGACCTGAAAGAAGAGGAGATACGGAGAATAGTTAACCGGGCTACGATGTTCCAAAAATTCTATGGCTCATCGTCTCAATCTCCTTTGGCTAAGCTGGAAAAGGAATATCCTGATCTTTTTGAAATAACTGATTCTCTTAAGCTGGAACGTGCTTTCGTTTGTGAAGCCTTGTTAGAGCATCAGGGAATACCAGTTGACGAACCTGTAATTCTGGACGCCGGTTTCTCGGAAGCTGAAGTAATGGGTTTTTCTTCAGGGAGTCTGAATCCCGATACTCTTAAAGAGCTTAAAGGACAGATCGAATATCATTTCAATACAGTTGGTGAACTGAAACATCGTAAGAATAAAACGGTCTGGAACGCACGTCCCAAAGGGCTTTCAAGATTCCTGTCTTCACAAAGTTCTCCTCAGGTTCTTTTTGAAGAATCCAGAGGCGCATTAAAAATCTCTGTTAAGCAGAGCATGAAGACCTTCAACAAACTATATCTGCCTGTTTTGGTGGGAATATTTGCCTCAATCATGATGTTTGGTGGTTCGGTTTTTGGCGCAATGGAAAATGACGAGGAAGTAGGAATAATCATGTCGGGAGTTTTCGGACTTCTTTCTTTCTTGTATGCACGCTTCATGAATAAAAGAAAGCGGCTAAAAAAGGGTAAGCTGGTTGATCTGGCAGATCGGCTTCAGCAAATATTAGAACGCCGTCAAAAAGTGAGTGCTTCGGCTACGGAAACTATTTCTATCCCGGAAGATGAATATGATGGCATGGATGAAATAGAAATCAAGAACACAAAAAAAGTGTCTGAATAATTAAACCAGACACTTTTCTTATACACGTAAAATCTTTTGGTTAATTTTCCGGAACGATCTTATAAATTCCGGCGCCGTCTACAGCTACATAAATATAACCGTCGGGACCTTGTTTAACATTTCTTACACGGCCGATGTCTTCCAATACAATCTCTTTTTCTTCAACATCTGTACCGTCCAGCTCTACAACAACAAGATAATTGAATTTCAGCGAACCCAGAATTGCTTTTCCTTTCCATTGCGGGTATAAATCGCTTGTCACAAAATCCAAACCTGAAGGAGCAATGGATGGATCCCAGTATGTTTTTGGTTGCTCCATTCCTTCTTTTTCAGTTTCGTCAGTAATAGGTGTGCCGTTGTAATTGATTCCGTAAGTAATTACCGGCCATCCGTAGTTTTTTCCGGCTTCAATAAAGTTTAATTCGTCTCCGCCACGGGGTCCGTGTTCGTGCGACCAGATCTTTCCTGTTTCCGGGTGCATGGCCATTCCCTGAGGATTTCTGTGACCATATGAATACATGGCTTCTATTGCGCCTTCCTGCCCTACAAAAGGGTTGTCATCAGGAACTGAACCATCATCATTTAAACGATAAATTTTTCCGCCGTCTTTACTGAGGCTCTGTGGAAGTTCGTCACGATTTCCTCTGTCACCTACAGAAAAATACAGATAACCATCGGAATCAAAAACGATTCTGCCTGCATAATGCTGACCACGAGTTGTGTTCGGAGTGGCTTTATATAAAACCTGCGACTGAACCAGGGCATTGTTTTCCAGCTTTGCTCTCATAATAGCAGTGTTTGCACCTTCACCCATACCTTGAGTTGAGGAATAAGCGATATATATCCAGCCATTGGATTCATAATCAGGATGAAGTGCTATATCTAATAAACCTCCCTGACTTCTGGCGTATACATCCGGTACTCCTGAAATTTCTGCAACAAGATTTCCTTCTCTAACCCTGAGCAGTTTTCCTGATCGGTCTGTAATTAACATATCTCCATCCGGCAACCAGGTCATTCCCCACGGTACTGAGACTCCTTCAAAATAGAGTTCAGGCGCAACATTTACTTCCTGCGGGGTGTTGTCACCATTTTGAGGTCCATTGGTACTCGGCTTTTCAGTGCAGGCAATAACAAGCACCGCAACTGCCAGTACACTTAAAGTATTCATTACTATTTTGTTCATGATATATCCGTTTTGAGCTCAAAAATTTATTTTATGAGCCCGGGTTATAAAGAAATTGTCTTAGTTCGTCCACGTTCATAAATCCGGTTCTCTTTTTCAGTACGTCTCCGTTTGCATTTAAAACCAATACTGTTGGAAAGGCATATGCTCCCTTTTTTTGTGCAAATTCTCTGGCTGAAAGTACTTCTCCGTTAAAGCGAATGGTTTCCTCAGAGTTCCCGTCTAGTTTTACAGGAATGTATCCCTGATCAAGAACTATACGGACGGTAGTATCCGGGTATACCTCTCTTTCCATAGCCCTGCAGTATTTACAGCCTACTTCGTACACATCTACCATAATCAGTTTATCACTTTGCAAAGCTTCTTGTTGCGCTGCTTCCAAAGTCACCCAATTTGGTGCATTCTCTATTTCTTTAGGTTCTACACTTCTCAATGATGAGTAGAGAAATATCCCTAAAAAAATTCCTATTCCTATAAGTATTGCCAGTCTTTTTTTCACAAGCTCCTGAGGTTCAGTTCATTAACTTTCTTAAAATACGGAACTGAAAGCGGTTTTTTTTAATTAAACTAGTACTAATACTAACAAACGGATTAAAAAATGAAAAAATTCATATTCTCAGTACTAACCTTAGCTCTTGTAGGATTTATTTCTCCTTTGAGCGCTCAAAGTGCCGGCGATGCTGAAACCATGTTTAAAAAGCACATCAATAAGATGGTTGAAAGTGTAGAAAAAGCTGAAAGCCCTGAGAACAAACGGGAGATTCTGAACGACTCCTTTAACGACCTGATTGGAGCAATAGAAAAAGTTGAAACGATGAGTGCTGTTCCGGAAACTGAAAAACAGGGGCTAGCCACTTTTAAGGCTGATATTCAGGATAAGCAGAGCGAACTGAATGGTGAGAATGGATTTGCAGCAGTGCCTAATAATAACCTCAATAATTTTGCGAACTTTGTTCAGCAGGATCTTGAACAGGCCGATACAGTAACAATTGGTGTTACTACTCTGTTGTTGATCATTATTATTTTACTACTGCTTTAATGAAGCAATTTCCCAATGTTGAAAAAAGAGTTCTTTGTTTCCTGATTTCAGCATTGGGATTTCTTTTTTGGGGATGTTCATCCTCAAATAACGTTTTTCCGGACTCTCCACCTGATATAAGTGATATCGATTACTCACTGGTTTATATCATTCACGGAGATGCCAATTATTTATACCATCAGGAAGGGGTTCAGTATAATGCTGACAAGGAAGCCCTTAGCAATGCTATTGATATTGCTCGTCACGCCGCTTCTGGCGAAGTGTTTATTTTCCACCAAAAACCCGAGCGGAAAATTCTTTGGCTCTTCCCAAAAAAAGACCGTCGGTTCTATCATTTCAGAAACGGAAAACTTGTAACAGAAGGTAATTTCTCCCCAAAAGATGGCGGGTTCTCCAAAGAAATTGAACTCTACAACAGTCGTTCTGTAAAAAGCAACGTCCGCTCTATGTTCTTTTATTTCGGACATGAAATTCCAACTTTCTCAGATCAAAAATATCACTCAACTGAGCCGGGGCTCGCTTTTGATACACAAATTTTCGGTGATGATCTGTCGCGCTTTAATTCACAATTCGATCTTACTGTTCTTTCTACCTGCAATAATGCAAACCCATACCTGATTAATGAGTTGAAACATACTACTGATTTCGTAGTTGCGTCCCCTCAGAATCTTCATTTGTCATATCTGAGCTTAGATCAACTAAAATTACTTGAACAGGATCAACAAACCGAAACCAAAGAACTTGCTCTTGCCATTGCAAAGGACTCATTTGAAAAACTGAGCTCATATCTTCAGACAATGGTAACCGTTGGAGTTTATGATCTCTCTCAAATAAAAGAATATTCAGGTGAGCTGGCCTCCAAATATAATCTGTATTTAGAAGATGTTTTTGCGAAGCCACGTTTCACAGATAATGTAGATTGCAGTTCCATTGCTTCTTTGCAACCTTTACTTGATTCGACGGGAGTATATTTGTTTTTCAAACCCGCTGCATTCGGAAGAAAAGCTGCACTGACGAAACATTCCGGTTGGGGTTGTAAAGAAAAAGAATAGGTTCTTCATTTTAATTCAAACTGCCTATCTTTCTTTAAATATATTATCTATGAAAGAAATTGAATCCTACAAGCTGGGGAAAATTGAAGTAACCATCTCAGAAACAGACAAGCAGAATAAATTGCTTGTTCATTGTTTTGACGGGGAGTTTAAATCTGAATTTACAGTCAGCCAATACGAGTACGAAAACTATCGCCGACTAATGAACCAGAGAATTTCCAGAGCTTTTTCAGGTGAGTCTGACGAAGACTAAATTCCTGAAATCTGAAAGAACACAAAAATAAAGCTCACCACAGAAAGTACCAGGCCAACCATAAAAAGGTTGTACGCTATTCGCAGGAGTTTATACTTCTTTGCTAAAACTACTCCTAGTCCGTGAAGGTCTCTGGCCATATTATCATACAGTCGCTCACTGTCCTGCATTAGCTCTTCCAATCCCTCTACATAATCGGCCCTAGGCAGGGTATAAAAATTTCCGAAGAACAGAATATTAGCCCGGTTTTCCCGGACATCTTCAAGCGTTACTTTTTCTTTACTTACTCTAGGGCGAGCTGAAAGAACTGCATAGACCAAGGATATAAGACAGGTGATCAATAATATTGATGTAGGCAGCAGGAGCCACGGATTAGAATCTATCTTTGGGGAAATGGAAGCGATGATGATCGAGATAATAATACCATTGATACTGATCATGATATTGGACTTGTTATCTGCAATGGCGCTCAGTTCCATATGTGTTCGGTAGGAGGTACGGAACATATCCGAAACACCTCGTTTCCTGGAGCCTAATTTCTTCTTTGAGTCTGAATCTGATGACATTTTGTTCTTTTAATTTTACTGAATATAGAAAATTACACCGTAAACTCGATGTGCTTAGTGATTCAAGAATTTAATCCCATCTTTTCCAGAAGTTGATTGTATCGGATATCGCTTCTTAGCTTATCGAGTGGAAACATGGTTTTAATAAACAATATAGCACCAAGTTTTTCATCGACTGCTTTATTTAGATATTTAAACGCTTCATCATTTTCTCCCATAGCTGCGTAAATAACTGCAAAATCCAGACTCAGATTCAGGTCCGGGTTTGCCAGCCCTCTTTTCTTAATAATTTCCAGGTTTTCGTTTGCCAGCTTTTTGTTCCCTTTTAATGCTGCTATATATCCTAACTGGGTTCCCCCTTTGTATTCAGAATCCACCAGATCTAAATACTTCTTTACCACCTTTATTGCTTTATCGTACTTCTCTTCTGCAACGTAGACCAAAGCCATTCCCTCTAATGCTGACCTGAATAAGGGATCCAGTTCAAGTATTTTTTCATAAGTTTCCATGGCTTTTTCATGTTTCCCTGATAACCAATATGAATATCCGTGTTGAAGTAATACCGGCAAAGAAACCGGAGCAATTTTGCTTGCCGCTTTGGTATGATGAAACATCCGTTCAAGGTCGCCGGTTATTCTGTAATACATTGCCAGCGCAATCCGAGCCTCCTCATTGTTTGGCTCCATTGTTATCGCTTTTCTGAAATTAGCCTCTGCACTGTTGTAGTCCCATTTATAAAAGAGATCTACAAATCCCAAAGACACAAAAGACTCTCCACGAAAGTCATTCAATTCCAGAGCTTTTAACGCAAATTTTTCGGCTTTCGGAAAAGCCGCCTTTCCTTTTAAGTGACCAATTGTTCCTAAAAAGCTGTAGCAATTTGCCAATCCTGAATACGCTTTGGTATAGGTAGCACATTTTTTTATTGCTTTCCGATAACAATCTATTGCTTTTTGAACAGATTCAGGCGTTCGCTTATTCCAATAATAAAGTCCTTGCAGATAATGGTTGTAGGCAACAACACTATCCGTTGATGCTTCGTAAAGGTTCCTGGATATGCTAAACTCAAAATTCTGTTCAAGCTTCTCAGCTATTTTTTGAGATATTTCATCCTGCACTTTAAAAATGTCTTTCAATTCGCCGTCATAGTTTTCTGACCATACATGAAAGCCATCATCTGTGTTTATAAGCTGTGCCGTAACACGGATCTTATTTCCGGCTTGCCTCACACTTCCCTCTAAAACCGTGGCTACATTCAGCTCCTTGCCAATTTCCCGGATATCCTTTTTAGTGTTCTTATAAGCAAATACAGATGTTCTGGAAGGAACCTGTAAGCCGTCTAGTTTAACCAGAGCGTTTATTATTTCCTCCGTTATGCCGTCACTGAAATATTCATTTTCCGGATTGGGGCTGAAATTCGCAAAAGGCAATACCGCCACACTGTTTTTATGGCTTCCGGTTATTCCTTGTATATAGGATTGTTCAGGAACGGAAAGCCCTTCATTTGCCAGAGCAAAAATGCTGATCGGATTGAACACATTCTTCAGGTCGTGCTCTCCAAAAGCTTCAACTTTTATACCCGGATGGTTTTTAATTTCTTCAAATACTTTTCCGGATATCATCACTCCCCCCGGTACAGAAAGCGACTGTACTCTTGCCGCTACATTTACAGCGTCTCCGAAAACACCTTCTGAATCATGAACCACATCTCCAATATGAATACCAATTCTCAATGGTACTTTTGGATCTTTTTGCAGTTGCTCTTGAATTTCGCGGGCTGCTTCAACCGCTTTAATGGCACTAGTGAACATGCTCAGCGTTCCGTCGCCATAATACTGCATTACCCGTCCGTTATGAGTGGCAATGCTTTTATCAACAACATTCCTTTGTCTGTCGCGAAGCAACTTCGCCTTAGACTCATCCTCTTGCATAAGTTTGGTATAACCAACCATATCAGCAAACATAATTGCTGCAAGGGATCTGTAATTACTTTGCTCTGACATTCTTTTTTTAATCGTTGTTGATACACTATCAATATATCAATAATCGAGCCATGGTTGTATATCTAGAAGAAAAATCCTGCTTTTATTTCAAATAATGTCCCTTCTTCAGACACACCTATCGTAGAATTAATTAATACAGAGTCAAAAGCGTTGAACCAAACTCCTCCTCCATAACCTTTATGCCATAAAGATGAACTTTCACCGTCAGTCCATACTCTTCCTGTGTCAAAAAAGCCGGTGATTCCAAGTTTCCCTCCCAGCAGGTAACGATAGAAGTCAAGAAGTTCTACTCTGATTTCGGTGTTATTATAAAAAGTACTTCGTCCTGAAAACCTTCTGCCATTATATCCTCTCAGGTTTTGAGTACCACCAATGGTGTTCGACTCGTAGAAAGGAAAGGGGCCAAAATTATGTGCTCCGCCAACGCGATTGGCAATTACAATTTGAGGACTAAACCTGATCGGATAAAAAATTCTGAAATCAGACTCCATTCTGTAAAACGTTTGGGAAGTATTTCTTATTCCGATATTCACATCCGAATGGAGAGAATATTTATATCCTTGTCTGGGATTTATGGAATTGTCTACATCTGAAATAGAGACATTGGTAAATACAGTATTGAACCATTGATCTTCATCTGTAGTGGCGCTAAATCCATTTCCAAGTTCATTCAGAATATTGTTTTCGTCCGAATTATCATCGATTATGGTTGCGCTCAATCTGTTCCCCATGTCAACTGATAAAACCTGATTTATGGAACGGCTCAGGCTTCCCTCAAAAGCATATCTGGTTAGCCTGGCCCGATAGAATTTGTTACTTCTTGCTTGTAAAGTTGTTTCGTTTCCAAGCCCAAAGAAATTTCTGAAACTCTTAGGAAACAGCACTTCGGAACTAATATTCAGATCCCAATGTCCGACTCTTTGAAACCAGGTTCCATCATACTTTAAATTGGAAGCTCCTGTTTTGGGGGCATAATTAAATCTGAGATAATGTGTAACAGCAGGAAACTTTCTGAATCCGTAACGAACAATTCTTGGGCCTCCCCCGATGAAAATTCCATCAAATGAGTTGTACTCAAAGTAGTAGCCCGGAAACACTCTGTTCCACCTGAAATCAGCTTCGTAATTGTACTTACTAATTGTTGGATCATCAGTTAAATGTCTGTGAACTTTGTGGTTTGATACCATCGTATTTCCTTTTTCGGAATCAAAGATCTCTACATCCCGTGATGTTTTCTTATTTAAGTTTTTTGTATCAAAGAGATCGTCGCCCGGGCCTCCGATAACGAGTAATCTGGTTTTATTATCTGCTTCTCCCGACAGAATAAATTCATCATTTCCACTTAATCCATAAATGCGTATTTCTTTCGTTTCCCGGTCTGTGAAAGTTCTGTCGAAGTATTTCTCCCGGAGCTTTCCTTTTCCTGATAACTTATATACACGAACTCTGGTTTTGTCATTGTCAATTGTTTCTACTAAAAATCGTTCTCTCTTATTGCTTCCGGGAACCGAAACTATTCGGTTCAGCATTGAATAATACTCTTCTGTTACTTCAACGAGCCTATCTCTTCGGGCTTTCAAATGGTCGATCGTTTCTGTTCCGTATTTTTCAAATATCTCCGGAGGATACTCTCTTACTGATCTTTCAATAACTGAGTCTGAAAGTTCAGAGCTGACTGATTCCGCTATCCTGATCCACTCTTCATAACCTAACTGATTCGTAAACCTTCGGGTTTGAGCAAGTGAATTGTAATTCAGACCAACCAAGTTTCCGTAAGAATCCCCAAAATTTTGATACTGGAAAAAAGATCCCAGTTTCATGATTGTAGGAACTATTCCATTCATATTCATGAAAGCAACATCTCTGTCTCTTGGAATTGGCCTGTATATCTTCCCCTGATTATCTGCAGGCTCAAACGTTGCCCATCGCCATTGGTCACTGTGGCGGTCCCAGTCTCCGATCAACATATCCAGCAAGCGGGCTCTTGCAAACATTTCCTGATCTACACGGTGGTCAATATCTCCATCAACTTCTCTGATCATGTCTCTGTAAGCAACAACTTCTTCTGACCGGCCTACGCTTTCTACATGACTCATATCATTGTCCGGCTTTTCTTCAAACAATCCCAGTTGTCCACCAATCTGATCTCCGTAACGTCCCAACATAGGATCATTTGGGACATAATATATTTCAGGATTAGTATGGTAGACTCCTATAGCATCAGCTAAAACAGGAATTATGAGTGCTCCATATGGATTTAATATTGAGAACTGATCCTGTGCCACATCTAAAGCAAAGGTTTTTTTAAGGTCTTCATCCCAGATCTTTCCCGCCTGTTTATCTACCGACCTGAGCACATATTCGTTTCCTTCTTTGTCTTCCAGATGAAGAGTGTTCGATTGTCCTTTACCACCCATTCTTACAGGAATTAATCCACCTTTAAGTTCTGAAACATCAAAAACAGGAAACTCAGATTTTACTGACCAGTACTTGCGATTGTGAGCTCCAATAACTGCTTCAAACAATACTCCTTTACCGTCGTAGTCAGGGTTGGCTGCAATAACTTTAGTGCTGTCAGTGTAATCTGTATCCTCCAACGCAACTTCTTCTTCAAGTGGATCTTCGTATGGTGGTTTCATTTGGGTTTTGTAGAGCAGCTTTCCATCTTCGCTGCCGTCGTGAGTCCATGCCTCCAACCATACAGAACCGTCACCATAATAATTTAACTTTGTAAAGCCTTCTCCCTGATAACTAAATTCGGTTCCTCTGCCGCTTGCTACATATGCCTCTTTAGTTCCTGCTCCGGTGACTACAAAATGTCTGGTTTCCCTTTTTCCTTCTTCTCTTATATACTGAAGACTATGTGAATGTCCGGAGGCGTAGATCAGATGATCGTTATTGTTGAACAGCTCCTTAAAAGTATTTGCCATATTCCGGTACTTATAATGATTCACATCCTGTTCAAGACCGAATATTCTTCTGTAAAGTGCGTAAAAGGAACCAAAAACCGGAGGCTTCAAGTGAGTTGATGGAGGTAAATATCCACCATGTGGACCTTTTGTAATTAGCGGATGATGTGCTGCAACCACTAAAAAATCTTTCTGGCGTTTAATGAGGATATCTTCGAACTCATTCAGGAAATCGCCGCCGTCAAACAGTTCATATTCTCCGGTATCACCGTATGGCTTTTCATGTTTATGCAACCACCATTGTGTATCCAGCACAATTAGCCTGATATCATCTCTTAATAGTGGATGCTCATCGTCGTCCATTAATTCGATATCAACCGGTCCCGGAAATCCATCATCCGGCAGAAAAGTATTTCCTCTGTTCAGGTAATTTTCAACAAATTTTTCCTGTCGCCTTACTGCTGCTAATCCGTCTTTACCTCCGTCATCCCAATCATGATTTCCGGGAACAAAAAAGATCCTGCCTTTAAAGTCTTCTACGGTTTTCAATTGCTCTATGATCCTTCCCTCATAAAACTTCCTGTCAGGGTGGGTAGAGTCGGGCAAACCATTCAAATAAATATTATCTCCTAAGAAAACTACTGCACTTCTTTCAGAACTTTTTGAAAGCTTATTCTGCAGAAGTTCGAGGTTAGGCTCCTGATTTTCCTGAGATGCGGATCCGGCATCGCCAATAAGGTACATCTCGTAGATCAGTTCATTCTCTGAACCCGGGGTCATATCCTGCCATTCTTTTGCCTCTGATGAGTAATATAACTTTGAACTTGAACAGGAAACTAATGCAATATATAGAAATGAAATCTGTAGCGCTCTTTTCATAATCAAAGATAAAATAAGTTGGGCTGATTACACTAACAAAAAGTGCGCTGATTGATGGGCATAAAAAAACCCTGTCCTTGGTGAACCGGGTTGCGTTTTGAATCAACTGTCACCAATATACGGCAGGGAACCCCGCCTGACCAAATCTTTTTTACTATCTATAACTAATGTTATATAATGTATAACTAATATGCTATATTTGACTAAATAAAATTAGATAATATATAATTATATTTTTCGAATATGCCGCGTAAAATTGGCTCATTAACCCTTTATTCCATTGACGATCTGCATGAAATGCTTGGAATCTCAAAAATGACGCTCCGGGCTTACCTGAGAGAAGGCAGGCTGAAAGGCCGGAAACTCGGCGTTAGTTGGTTTGTTACAGAGAATGCCATTCGGGAATATTTTGAAGAAGAGGAAACTCCGGGTACTGTTTCAAAAAAGAGAAAAAGTTTCCGTTATATTGTACAGGGTGTAAATGATCTTGTAAGCGAAACGGAATATTGTGAAACTATACAAGATGTAATCCAAACCTTAAACGAGCAGGCAATTATAAGTTTATTTCAGGTTCAGAAAATTGATGGTGAAACTGAAGAGATTGTCGAAATTATAAAAGCACGAGATTTTTTAGATAAACATGATTCCAATTGAACAAACAGGTATTGAAGAATTAAGCTTTGGAGACTCCAAAGAAGATATTTTCCATGTATTAGTAAACAAGCAGGTTTCTCCAAACGGGATCGATCTTGATAAACTCCGACTTGCCGATCCCAGAAACTTTGATGCTGCGTTGACTGCTGCCGGCTGCATTATTATGCTGAATGAAATTGAGATCGATGAACTGTCAAGAAGAGGAGAGCTGAATCCCAAAAAGCTACACCAGAGTTTATATGACCTTGCAGAACAGGAAGGGTTGCTTTAGATCCTACCGACCTTTTTTAAAAACTCTTCTGCCCTCAATAAACAGCAGATCGTTTTTCCGTCATTGATTTCGCCTGAGTGAACCATTTTTACAGCCTCTTTAAAAGAGATCCGTTCTTTTTGAACAAACTCATCGTCATCAGTTGCGTCTTCATTAAATTTCAGATCCATCGCAACATAAATGTGTATAACTTCATCTGCGTATCCTATAGCCGGAAAAAAATGACCTATATAATGAAGTTCTTTAGTTTCGATTCCGGTTTCTTCTCTTAGCTCTCTTTCAGCGGTCTGATGAGGGTTTTCTCCCCTATCAATTTTACCCGCCGGAACTTCCAGAAAAATTTGTTTCGCCGGATACCGGTATTGATTGATCAACATTACATCTCCGTTTTCAAAAACAGGAACTACAGCAGATGCTCCGGGATGTTTGATCCATTCTCTTGATGAAGTCGTATCATCCGGAAGTGTTACCTCATCGTAATAAACATGCAAAAGCTTCCCGTTAAAAACTTCCTTTGAAAATTTTTGCTCTTCAACTAATCCTTTAGAATCCGTCATTTATATTAGGTCTTTAAAATTCTTTATAATATAATGAGTTATAGGCAATTAAGGTGTCGTTTATGAAGGATTATAAACTTGAAACAGAACAAAGAGAAGATTATTTATTCGCCTACTACGAAGCTGAGCGAGACAGTATTGATCTGTCAAATGCTATCTGGGAGGAAATTTCATTAAAAATGAAAGAATACGACCTCACAAAAATATTGGTTGTTGAGAATATTAAAATGAATCCCAGTACAGTTTTTGAAATGTATCAAATTATTCAGGCTTCATTTAAGCTGGGTTTTGCAGGAAAATCTATTGCCTTTGTTGACTTAGTGGAAGAACACTATAAACACAATAAATTTGGCGAAACACTAGGAAGGAATCTGGGGGTAAATTGCAAAATATTCAAAACAAAAACGGCTGCCCATGAGTGGCTGAAAACACAGCCTTGAGGTTGTTCTCTATTCATCTGTTCCTTTATTTGCTCTGTTTATTTGTATTGGCTTTGTGTGGTTAATGAGCGTACCTTTACACTTTAAATGATAATTTTTTCGCTTGATTGAAAATAAAAACATAGATGGTAAAACGGTTCAGGTTTCGGGAAGAGTGTTCACGCTTTCCAATCTGATATCTTTCTCACGCTTTTTGGTGGCGATTCCTGTTATTTATCTGCATATCCAAAATGGCTACCAATATGATACTACCATCATCGTTTTAATTTTATATGCCGGCATTTCTGATTATTTAGACGGATTGGTTGCCCGGAAAACAAATACGATTTCTGAAGTTGGTAAAATGATCGATCCTATTTCGGATAAATTATGTGCCGCTGCATTGTTTATTTATACCGTTTGGTTAGGCTGGGTTCCACCTTGGTTTCTAATTCTGAATGTATTCAGGGACTCTTTCATTATGATCGGCTCTTCTTTTATCAAGATAAAGTACGGGAAAGTTGCCATGTCAATATTGTCAGGGAAAATTGCTGTTAATATTCTTGCCCTTTACTGGATTGCGGTATTCTTTTTCCGAGATTCTGTTCAGGTTCATAACTGGCTACTCTATATTTGTACATTCGTGATGGTGTATTCATTTTTTGACTATTTTAATCGTTACCGCAAAATTATGCAGGGAGCAAAATTTAATTGATATATGGGCTTTTTTGATAAAATTGGATTAAAGAAAAAAGAAACTCTGGACAAAGGAGTTGAGAAAAGCAGAGAGGGAATCCTAAACAAACTAGGGCGTGCTTTTGTTGGTAAGGACAAGGTGGATGACGAAACTCTTGACGATCTTGAAGAAATTCTTATCACATCTGATGTCGGAGTTCAAACTACCCTGGAAATCATTAAAAGGATTGAAGCGCGTGTAGCTAAAGATAAATTCGTTACACAGTCAGAGCTTCAGGCAATACTTAGAGAAGAAATAGTAGACCTGCTTAAAGACAATGACGCCGACAAACCCGCTGAATTTGATGCCGATTTCCCGGTTAAACCACATGTTGTTTTGGTAGTTGGGGTAAATGGTGTTGGTAAAACAACGACAATAGGAAAGCTCGCCAATCTTTATAAAAAAGCGGGAAAAAATGTTCTTTTAGGAGCTGCTGATACCTTTCGTGCAGCCGCTGTGGATCAGCTGATTATCTGGAGCGAACGGGCTGATGTACCCATCGTTCAACAAGGTCAGGATGCTGATCCCGCTTCCGTTGCATACGATACCGTTGCTTCCGGAAAATCCCGTGGTTCTGATATTGTTTTAGTAGATACCGCAGGACGTCTTCATAACAAAAAAGCCTTAATGGACGAGCTTACTAAGATCAAAAGAGTGATGGGCAAAGTTGTTGATGGTGCACCTCACGAAGTGATTTTGGTTCTGGATGCATCAACCGGACAAAATGCAATGCAACAGGCAAAAGCTTTTACTGAAGCTGTAGATATTACAGGATTGGCTTTAACAAAACTTGACGGTACAGCAAAAGGCGGAATCGTCATTGGTATTTCTAACGAGCTGAGTGTTCCCGTTAAATACATCGGTCTTGGCGAAAAAATCGAAGACCTACAGGTTTTTGATCGCTCCGAATTTGTAAACGCTTTATTTGGAGAGTAAAATCCTGAAGGCCTTCTCTTTATTTAGTTTTCGCCGCCATCATCTGGTGATGTTGGTGGTTTTGTCGGCTTTCCGCCTGAACCATCCGGCATATTGAATCTTATTTTGCCCATTTTATTTTTCATAGTACCCTTCTAGTCTTAGTTTATTTGGTTGTATGTAAACAACGAAATATATTCAATCGATGCTACCTGTTTTTAAACATATATCTTCTAAGCACTATCTTTTTTACGTTGTTCTTTGGTGTGCTTTATGTACATCGAGTTCCCTTTCTCAGTATGCAAATATAGATAGTGATTCTTTATTAGTTCTGGGTAACGAAGTTTACAGACAAGGCCATTATTCAGAATCTGAAGCCATATATCGAGAAGCGTTAGAAAAACATTCTTTTAATAAAAAAAGTAATGAATGGATTATTGCTTCTGTGGGGCTGGGAGCTTCTTTACTGGATCAGGGGGACTTACTTTTGGGCAGAAAATGGATGTTAAAGGCAGACTCCTCAATTTCAAATAGTACTCCTTATGAACTTCAAGCCTATGTTAATAGCAACATTGGATGGGCTTACAAAACCTTTCAGGATTATCAAAAATCAAAACTTTATTATGCCAAGGCTCTTGATTTGGCAGAAAAATCAAGTGACAAATATAGAATTGCCCAAGTAAGCAACTCCCTTTCGTTACTTACGCTTCAAATGGGTTACTATGATGAAACCATCAATTATGCCCGTATTGCAGTAGAAAGCTTTGAAGAACTACAAGACTTCTTCCTTCTTTCTCTTTCCTACAGTAATTTATCATCTGCTTATGAAGCATTAGGATTTACCGAAAAAGCTGAAGAATATCTGCTTAGATCATATAACCTGAAGATAAAAATCCAGAATCAAGATCTCATTTCGGCTTCACATAATCTTTTAGGTTCCTTTTACCACAGAATCGGAAATTTTGATAAAGCACTGGTCTATTACTCAAAATATCTTTCATCTGTAGAAGAAGTAGGCAATGTCCCTTTTATACCCCATGCTTATGAATTTGTAGGAAGGGTGTATTTTTCTCTGGGAGAATTTGAAAAAGCTTTAGAATACTTTAATAAAAGTAATCAGATTAGCAAAGATCACAACCTAAAAGGTGGTTTTGAGAATATTTCCAGAATTGCACTTACCTACCAAAATCTTCATCGATATGATGTTGCCCGGAACTTGTTTGGTGAAGCCTTGCAAGGCTTTAAAGAAAAAAATGATACTCTCAATCTTATCGACACATACTTAAAAATTTCTGAACTCAACCTTTTAACGTCCGATTTCAAGCAAGCAAATAAAGTAGCGACAACTGCCTTATCCTTATCTTTGAAAACTCAGTCGAAGCAACTTCATGCCAGATCCTTTGCGGCGGTGGGCCGTACACACGCTGCTCTTGATGATACTCGGCTTGCGTTGAGTTTTTCGAGACGGGCTTTCAATATTGCTTCCCTTTTTAAGGGATATCGGCTGGCTGATTATTCTATTGATTTAGCCAAAGCTTATCATAATACCGAAAACGATAGTGCTTTCTATTATGCCGATTATGCTTTTTCAGAGATAGAAAGGGAACAACAATCAATTTATGGAGACAATTTAGAATCTGGTGTTTTCAGTAATTATGCCTCTTTTTATAATGAAGTTGCTTATTGGCACTTAGAAAAGGATAGTGACATTGCAAAAGCTTTTGAAATAACTGAACGGGGTAGGGCACGTGTGTTGTTAGAACGGCTTTCTTTTTCTAACTCTGATCTTCAAAATGTGGTTGATGACACTACGTTAATTACTTTGCGACAACAGGAAAGGAACATTGATAAGCTTTATCGGAAAATGGAAAGTTTGGATGACGAACAATTAATATCTCAACTAAAAGATCAGATTAATGACCTGGAGCTTCAGTATCAATCACGAACAAATGAGCTTTATCTGAAATATCCGGAATTGCGTTCAAACAATGAATCTAAGCCCATCGGGATACAGGAAGTTCAAAATTTGCTTTCAAGCAAAGATGCATTAATTGAGTATATGTTTACTGAAAGTAGCCTTGTTGTCTTTTGGGTTACAAAAAATGATCTGGATTATTTTTCTTTTGAAACAGATTCTCTCTCGCCGGAACAATCAGCTTCTAAGTTAATCTCAGAATTCCGCTCTGCTATTCAGGAAAAAGCAACTTTTGATATTATCAGCCAAAGATCTCAACCTCTGTTTGATCTTCTTTTGGAACCAATATCAGACAAGTTTGATGGAATCAATAATCTTCTGATCGTCCCTTCAAAGTCACTTTCACTTTTACCTTTTGAAGCTTTATATATCAACAGTTCTTTCTTAATCGAAAAATTTAATATCAAGTATCTTCCTTCTTCAACTATCTATAAATACATAGAGCCGCCACACAGAACAACCTCTCGGGAGCTCTTTGCAGTAGCCGGATCCGGGCTAAACGGCT
This sequence comes from Balneola sp., assembly GCA_965215865.1. Taxonomy (GTDB): domain Bacteria; phylum Bacteroidota; class Rhodothermia; order Balneolales; family Balneolaceae; genus Balneola. The sequence continues at coordinate 91,906 of OZ244125.1, read as the reverse complement.
CAACTTCTCAAACAAAAAATTATTCCTCTCTGCCCTCAACCATTCTGGAGGTGGATGCCATTTCGAAGGAGTTCACCGATGTTCTGACATTAAAGGATCAGGAAGTCAGCGAATCAAAAATTAAGAATTCTCCTTTAAACGAATTCCGCTATCTCCATTTTGCAACTCATGGGAACGTGAATCAAATTAACCCACAACAAAGTGGATTGATACTTTCTGAATTAGCAGAATCTGAAGGAGCTTTTCAAGAGGATGGCTATCTGAACAGTAAGGAAATTTCTTCGTTAACTTTCAATGCTGATTTGGTGGTTTTAAGTGCTTGTAATACTGCTGTTGGAAAAATCATAAGTGGAGAAGGCCTTCAGGGATTACAACGTTCTTTTTTTAAAGCCGGGGCTTCTTCAGTTATAGTTAGCCTTTGGAGTGTTTATGATCGAAGTACTTCCGTGTTGATGAAAGAGTTTTACAGAAACTTAAATAAGTATGAGGAATCTGAAATTAGCTTATGGAGCAGGGTAAAGATTTATTTTGATATATACGAACCGCCCATGTTTGGCTATAAGGAAAAAGCTCTGAGAGAAGCTAAACTATTTCTTCTGGATCACCCTTATTACAATCACCCGGTAAATTGGGCTCCCTTCATTTTGATAGGAAAGTAAGCCCTTTTAAAAATATTCATTCAAAAGGGCTTATGATTTTTCCTGTTTAATTTCTGGACTGAGATTGAGTCTTTTCAATAAATTCCCGGTTATCAACTTCGGGTCTTTTCTCAGTGTTTGCGATCATTGCTGTAGTTGTATAGATCAATTGAGTTCTCTTTGCAAGGGCCTCCCATTCAATCTTATCTACTGAATCAGATGGTCTGTGATAATCAGCATGAACGCCATTGAAGAAAAAGATAAATGGCACACCCAATCTTCCAAAATTCCAGTGATCACTTCTTCTGTAGAACTGGTTTGGATCTTCAAGGTCGTTGTATCTTTTACTTAGGTCCAGATTTACGGTTTTTTCATTCGCGCTTCTGAGCAAGCTGTCTAATCCTGATGAGATTATTTCTCCACCTATGATGTATATATAGTCTTTATTTTCTTCGTGTTCTTTATCAACGCGACCAATCATATCAACATTAACATTTGCCACCGTTTTGTCAATATCATAAATAGGATGGTCGGAATAATATCTGGAACCCAGCAAGCCTTTTTCTTCTCCAGAAACATGCAAAAAAAGTACGCTTCGTCTTGGTCCTGCACCGGCCTTTGCTGCAGTCATCATAGCTTGTGCTGTGTTCAACAATCCAACGGTTCCACTTCCGTCATCATCAGCTCCATTATAGATCGTGTCACCTGTTGAGTCTGGTCTTCCAATACCTACGTGATCATGATGTGAACTTAACACAACGACCTCATCTTTAAGTGCCGGGTCGCTTCCTTCCAAGAAGGCAACAATGTTAGAAGCTTTCACGATATTGTGATTCGTCATTACTTCATGTGATAAAGAGAATTCGATTTCAGCCGGCCTGAATGTTGACGGGTCTGCTTTTAGATCTTCTACCATTTCAACTAAATCGGAAGCCCCTTCTTTTCCTAAAAGCCAGGCAGCTAAATCTGGTTTAATTCTGTTCCATGCGAATGCTCTTGTATTTTCGTCCTGTAAATATGCCAATGATAAACTACCACCCGTTCCCAGTCTTGATTGTGTCTGTTGAGCACTTTGAGAAAAGCCTTCCGGGTTATTATGGTCCATAATTAATATTACCCCCGCAGCCCCATTTGACATCAATGTTTGCAGAGCGTTTTGGTTTGTAAGCTGTCTGTCAAAAAATACCATTATCCATTTGTCAGCAACAACTTCGGGTAAATGATTTGCTGTTTCATTACTTATACCCAGCCCGCCAAAAATTATTTCTCCACTTACATCATCGGTTCCACCAAAAATAGTAACAAAGTCTCCGGTTTCTTCCGGGGTTAAGGCTGTTTCATTAACAACTTCACCTTTACTGTCTGTAATAGTGTAGTTATAACTTTCAACAACAGGAGCGCTCAGGTCATAACTTTGTTCAAAAGTTCCGTTGTCCCCAACCGGAGTTAGCCCCATTGCTTTGTAGCGTTCCGTAATATAGTTTGTTGCTTTTCGTATTCCTTCTTTGCCGGTTTCGCGTCCTTCAAACTCGTCACTTGCTATAATTGTTAAGTCTGATTTTAGTCCCTCCACTGTAATGGTTTTATCAAAATCATAAATACTTGCTTTCGGTAGGGTCGTGGTTTCTTTCGATCCGCTACACCCGGCTGTGGCAGCAATTAGTACTATGTATATTATTCTCTTCATTTTTTTAATTTCTTATTTAGCAGCTATTATTTCATCTACCGGCTTCAGGTCTATGTAAAAGTCGGTGGGGTCTTCTTCGATAAATAAATTAATTTGTTGCTCTTTTATCATTTCTAATATTGCCAGAAAGGTAACAACTATTACAACCCGGCTTGTTAAGTTTTTGCAAAGAGTTGGGAATGACTGTCGTCCGGATTGAGAAAGAGTTTCCAAAACAAATTCTGTTTGCTCTTCAATAGTGGTTTCAACTTTATTCACTTTATGTACGACTCTTTGTCGTTCAATATCAGTTAAAACCTTTCTGAATGCTGAAATCAGATCAAATAATGTTACATCTTTAAGGGCTTCTCCTGTAGCCTGTTGATCTACATCATCTGCGTCCGTATATCCCCTTTTGTAGCGTTTTCGGGTTTCTTCATCAATGTCTGCCATTTTCACCGCCATTTCTTTATAGCGTTTATATTCCAGCAGTTTTTGAACTAGCTCATATCTCGGATCTGTTTCGTCAATCTCATCATTTTCGTCGTCCTCTCTTGGAAGCATCATTTTTGCTTTGATCGACATTAACATACTTGCCATGAGTATAAATTCACTGGCTACATCAAGGTCGAGCTCTTCCATCAAATTCACATATTCCAGGTATTGTTGAGTAATGTAGGAAATTGGAATATCATAGATATCTAACTCGTCTCTTTTAATAAAGAAAAGGAGCAGATCCAGAGGGCCTTCAAAGTTATTTAGTTGTACTCTATACACAGTTGGAAACTAACTGGTTATAAATTAAAATTCTCCATTTTCTTTTTCCAAAACTCGCTTATTTTATAGTTATCTTTTAATACTAACCTATGGATTATTCAAAATTTGTAATAGCGGTGCGAGATAATGATCGTGAATCTCTTAAGGAGTTCTATGAGGTTCTTACCAAAATTCTGTTCAAATTCTTGAAGGTTAGAATGGATGCTGCCCCTGAAGATGCAAAGGATTCTGCTCAAAATGCTATCATGTTTGCTGTTGAAAAGATCAAAAATGAAGAGCTTGATCATCCTGATCGGATAATCAATTATCTTTTTACTACCGCTAAGCACGATTACCTGAAACATCAGAACAAAAATAAAGAACTCAACTACGAAGAAATTCCGGATTCTCACTCAAAGGAACCTGAACAGTTGAATAAACTTTTATCAAATGAGCGGCAGAGTATTTTAAAGCGCTGTGTTAACGAGTTAAAATCCAAACAACTGGAATATATTTCATACTGGTTTAATAATCCTGATAGTGAAACTGTAGTCGTTGCAGATCATTTTGGGATTAGTGTAAACAACGCCTGGACCAAAAAACATCGGATAATACAGGTGCTTAATGAGTGTGTTCAAAAAAAAATAAACAAATAGTGTAAGGAATGGTCGGTGAAACTGTCTTACTATGTGCAAAGTTTAATGTATTTAAATACATTAATTATTAATCAGGTTAAAAAATGAGCAGTTCAAGAGATCAAATAATTTATCAACAAATAGACGCTTATGTAAAAGGCACATTAAGCGACAAAGAAATTGACTTACTATGGGAAGAGTTTGCAAAAGATCCGGAGTTACTGGAACGACTTGAACTAGAGGTTGGTGTTAAGAAAATTTTAGCCGATAAAACCTCAGCCTCTTCCAAAAAAGCTTCCGTCCATTCTTTACCGAATTGGGTTTGGCATTTTTCTGCTGCGGCAACCATTCTTCTTGTTGCTCTTGTTCAACTATTCAGGGTTGAAACCCCAACCGACTTAAAGGAATTCGTTGTTTCTACAATTCCTGCAGATCAGTTTGAAGTTGCTGATGGTCTTCGCTCCCGGGAATTAATGATCAGCAGTGCTGACTCTTTATTGAACCTCGGTTTTGCAGCCATCTCCTCCGGTAACGAAGAACAGGCAATGGCTTTTTTCAATGAAGTAATTACAAATTATAATGAAGAGCCTTATACGTCTAAAGCATTCCTGAACAAAGGTATCATTCTTTATAATGATGGTGAGTATACAGAGGCGATAAGCAGTTTTAAAGAAGCTGCGCAAAGAGCAAAGGACAATCGCATGATCTCGGAAAAAGCTTTTTGGTATTTGGGTAATGCCTATGTAAATACCGGACAGCCGGAAGAAGCTTTAACAGCTGTATGGGAAGCTTACAACAGAGACGGCGTTTTCCGAAAGCCCGCCTTTGTTTTGTACCAAAAGCTTAGTTATGATCTTGGAAAGGTTGATTTTGAAGATGCAGAGGGAGTATCTTCGGGATCATCCGATCAGAATTAAATATCCATAGGAATCGGGTTTTCTGAATCCTTAGTGTGATTCATAAGAACTTTATGCGTTGATACTTTTCGGGTTCCTTTTTTTCGGATGATTTTCTCATAGGTGCCATCCTCATTCAAGGTCCATCGTTGCATATTGTCTCTTAAATATACATTGATCACAAATTGAAGATATTTTTTAATCTTCGGTGCCTCGATCGGAGTTAATGCCTCCACTCTTGCATCAAGATTCCGGTGCATCCAATCTGCCGATCCAATAAAATACTTATGTTCATCGGCGTGGTTAAAATAAAATACTCTTGAATGCTCCAGGAACCGGCCTATTACTGAATGAACTCTGATGTTTTCACTCAGGTCTTTTTTCCCGGGTATCAATCTGCAAACTCCCCGTACTATCAGGTCAATCTGAACTCCCGCCTGTGACGCTTCGTATAATTTCTGGATCAGCAAAGGGTCTTCCATGCTGTTCATTTTTGCTATAATTCTTGCAGCACGACCTTCTTTCGCCTCTTTGGTCTCAAACTCGATCATGTCAGTAACCTGAGTACGCATGTGTTTTGGAGCGACCAGGAGTTTTTCGAATGTTTGATCGGGAGCGTAGCCTGTTAACAGGTTAAAAATATCGGTTACATCCGATGCTATAACTTCATCACAAGTAAATAATCCCAGATCCTCATAAAGCTGAGCAGTATCGGGATGATAATTTCCGGTTCCAAGATGACAATAGGTTCGTAAGCCGTCTGCCTCTTCTCTTACCACCATTGTTACTTTTGTATGGATCTTTAAACCGGGAATCCCATAAGCCACATGAACTCCATAATTCTCGAGTTTCTGAGCCCATGTTATATTTCTTTCTTCATCGAATCTGGCTTTTATTTCTACTAAAACCGCGACTTGCTTTCCCTCTTCTGCTGCATGCATCAGTGAATGCATTAACGGTGAGTCTTTTGATGTCCTGTACAAAGTCTGTTTTATCGCCAGAACTTTGGGATCTTTAGCCGCTTCATCTATAAAACGCTGTGTTGAAAGAGCAAAACTGTGATACGGATGATGAACCATAAAATCCCCGTCTCTGATCACTTTAAAGAAACTTGGTGTTTCTTCGTCAATCTCATGGCGTAAAGCGGGATGTAAAACAGGGGTCCAGGATCGACTTTTAAGTCTCGGGTATCCTGAAAGCATGGAGATCTGCATGGCATCAACCAAGCCAATGGTTCCTTTCATCTCATATACATCATTCCAATTGATGTTGAGGTTCTTGAGTAAATACTTCTTGATATGCTTAGGCATATCTGCTTCCAGCTCCATCCGAACGATCTCAGAGAATTTCCTTTCTCTAAGTTCATCTTCAATCGTTTCAAGCAAATCATCAGCTTCTTCTTCCTCACGTTCTACTGAAGCATTTCTTGTAACCCTGAACATATGAGCAGAAATAACTTTCATGCCCGGAAAAAACTGATCTATTTTGGTTCGTATCAGATCCTCAATAGGAACCAGAATTACTTTATTACCTCTGCGATGAACCTGAATTAACCTCGGGCGGTTTGCCGGGATCTTGATTCGGGCGAAATGTTTTTCTTTGCTCTTTGGATTTTCAAGTTCTACAGCAAATGATAAACTCTGATTTGATATAAACGGAAAAGGGTGTGATTCATCCACCGCTAATGGAGTTACGATAGGATATATCTGCTTTTGAAAAAACCGATCACTTACCTTTTTTTGGTAATTGGACAGCTCAGAATAGGCCTTAATTTTAATTCCCTTTTCTGCCATTGCAGGAACCAGCTCATTGAAAAAACATCCTCTGTATGCTTCTATCATTTTCAGCACTTCAAACCGGATCTCTTTAAGCTGATCAGAAGCAGACATCCCGTCTGCAGAAAGGGTTTTAACGCCTGCAAGTTGTTGCCTTTTTAACCCGCCCACTCTTTTTTGAAAAAACTCATCCAGATTGGAGCACACGATTCCTATAAATTTAATACGCTCCAGCAATTTGTTCTTTGGATTCAGGGCTTCGGCAAGTACTCTCTCGTTAAATCGCAGCCAACTTAACTCATAGTTAAAGAAATAGTCTGAACCATAAATTTTTAAGCTGCTCGAACTCAGATCCTTGTGCAATCCTTTCTCCTTCAGAATTTCATTCTTTTTTATGTTGGCTAATTTTTTTCCTCTTTTCTTTTTTTGATTCTCAATAGGATCAAAATCAAGTTTGTCAGGAGAGTAAGAATTGTATTTCATACTGTTGCCAAAATTCAATGCGCATTTCGATAATAAACTAAGTATAATTCTATAAAGTTAGTGTAAACATATTTACCAAAATTCTGTGCATAATCCTCTGCTAAATCCTGATCAAAAAGAAGATGTCTTCGAAAACTCTGTTCGTCCGGCCTCTTTAAATGAATTTATAGGTCAGAAGAAAATTATTTCAAATCTTGAAGTATTTATAAAAGCAGCAAAACAACGAGGAGACGCTTTAGATCATGTGATCCTTTCGGGGCCTCCCGGTCTGGGTAAAACTACTCTTTCTCATATCATTGCTCAGGAGATGAATGTGAATATTAGGCCTACAACCGGTCCTGTTCTGGAAAAACCGGGCGATCTGGCCGGAATGCTGACTAATTTAGAAGATGGTGATGTTCTTTTTATTGACGAAATCCATCGATTGAATCCTGTAATTGAAGAATATCTCTATTCAGCTATGGAGGATTTTAAGTTAGATATCGTAATTGATTCAGGCCCCAATGCCCGAAGTATTCAGATAGAACTGAACCGGTTTACATTGGTAGGCGCAACCACCAGAAAGGGAATGCTTACAGCTCCATTGCGGGCACGTTTCGGAATAGATATGCGCCTGGATTATTACGAAGTGGAATTGTTGCATAACATAGCACTTCGCACAGCCGGCATCATGAATTTCGGGATCACAGATGAGGGTGCATACGAAATAGCCCGGAGAAGCCGGGGAACGCCACGAATCGTAAATAAGCTTTTACGCCGTACCCGTGATTTTGCTCAGGTGGAAAATCTCAAAGAGATCGACAAAAAGATTGCTGATAAAGCACTTAACGCGCTTGATGTGGATGCAAACGGCCTGGATGATATGGACATAAGAATGCTACGTGCTATTATTGAAAATTACAGCGGTGGACCGGTTGGGTTGGGAACGTTGGGCGTAGCCGTTGGTGAAGACAAAGGAACTATTGAAGAAGTATATGAACCCTTTTTAATTCAGGAGGGGTTTTTACAACGAACTCCGAAAGGCAGAGTAGCTACAGCAAAAGCTTATCAGTATTTGGGAATTGACCGAAAGGCAAGTGATAAGGACCTTTTTGACAGTTGATTTCGGATTATAATCTTCTAAATTGATTACATTAGAAAGAATAATATTCATTTTATGAGTAACTCAGCATTTGTAGATAAACTTTCCGACAAAGAAAAAATCAAATTAATGGAAGAGTTATGGGCTTCATTGAGAGAGCCCGTTGAAAAATACAACTTACCCGACTGGCATGACTCTGAACTTGAGAATAGAGAAGTGAAAGTATCCAAAAAAGAGAGTTCATTTACAGAATGGAATACTGCTAAAAAGGAGATAAATAATTCCATTAAATGAACATTCAACTTCTTGATGAAGCAAAAATCGATCTGCTAAATGGATATGATTTTTATGAATCCCTTGAACCGGGTGTTGGTAGTTATTTTCTGGATTCTTTGTATTCCGATATCGAATCTTTAGTTATACATGCCGGAATTCATCCTAAGAATGAACAGGATTATCACTATATGCTGGCAAAAACATTTCCTTTCGCTATCTACTATAAAATTGAAAGCAGCTCTATTTTTATTTATGCTGTTCTTGATTGCAGATCCAATCCATCAGAAAAGACAAAGAAGTTAAAATGAGACCATTTTTATAAGATAATCTTCTTACCTTTTCAGCGCTTCGTAACCGAAAGTACCTTATTCAATAATATACAAGAATGAAGAATTTATTTACCTCAGAGTCCGTATCAGAAGGACACCCGGATAAAGTTGCCGACCAAATTTCAGATGCTATTCTGGATGCTATGTTAGCTCAGGATCCCGAATCAAGAGTAGCAGTAGAAACCCTTGTAACCACGGGATTAGCCGTTGTTTCGGGTGAAGTAACCACAGACGCCTATGTTGATGTTCAGGAAGTAGTTCGGGAAGTAATCAAAGAAATCGGGTATACAAAAGCCAGCTACCGCTTTGATTCTGAAAGCTGCGGAGTACTTTCCACCATACACACCCAAAGTCCTGATATTGCTCAGGGAGTGGATCGGGAAGGTGCCGGTGATCAGGGAATGATGTTTGGTTATGCTAATAAAGAAACAGCCGAATTTATGCCTATGCCGCTTCAGTTTTCTCATAACTTGTTGAGAGAATTGGCTCGTATTCGCAAAAAAACAGATCTGATGCCGTATCTGGGGCCGGATAACAAGAGCCAGGTTACGATTGAATATGATGATGCCGGAAAACCTAAACGCATTCATACCATCGTTCTTTCCACTCAGCATGATGAAGGCGTTGAGCAGTCACAAATTCACGAAGACGTAAAGAATATTCTGATCAAAAACGTGATTCCTTCCGAACTCATTGATGATGAAACTATCTACCACGTAAATCCAACCGGAAAATTTGTAATTGGCGGGCCGCATGGAGACACCGGATTAACCGGTCGAAAAATTATTGTAGACACATACGGAGGATTCGGAGCCCACGGTGGTGGTGCTTTTTCCGGAAAAGATCCTTCCAAAGTTGATAGAAGTGCCGCTTATGCTTCCCGTCATATTGCCAAGAATTTGGTAGCCGCAGGATTGGCTGATGAGTGCTTGGTTCAGTTAGCATATGCTATTGGTGTTGCTGAGCCGGTTTCCATTAATGTGAACAGCTACGGTACCGGAAAAATGAGTGATTCTGAATTGGCTAATCTGGTTGCAAAGACCTTTGATTGTACTCCTAAAGGAATCATCACTCGTTTTGATCTTAAACGACCAATTTATAAGCCAACAGCTGCTTATGGACATTTCGGAAGAGAAGAATTCCCGTGGGAGAAGCTGGATTTTGTGGATAAGTTAGGGTGATTTCGATTCACGAGCGGAGCGAAAGGGACTTAATCTCTATATAGGGGCATCTTGACCACCAGCTCGCGGATCAGGATCTTTGTTTGGATTTATAAAATGAATTATTGATCCCAATTTTATTACGTAGGGGGGAATCGCGATTCCCCCCTACGAGTGGGTTTTTAATAACAATTTCGATAATTCCGCGGATATGATGGGCATAACCACAAATGCATCCAAATTTATATTATCACGAATGGGTTCTGTTTTAATCCATTCATCATGCAAATTTCACCATTAATCCCATCTTTGAATAAATATTCATTTCCGGTAGCGAACCAGATTCTCAAAATTACCTGTTTTGGTAAAACCGATCCTTATTCCAATTCAACGGATTATTTTTGATGTATTCCCGGATATGAAACAACGATTCTTCATTTCGAATGATGTGATCATAATAACCCCGTTGCCAGATTTTGGTGCCCGGTGTTTTGCGGTATTCATTTTATACCAACCAATAATTTTTGGGATCAACATTTTACGTCGGTGTTTATAATATAATTCCGGGTTTGTGTTCCTTTGTAGGGGCGATTCATGAATCGCCCCTACAAAGGGATTTGCATTAACAATTTCAATGATACCATGAATATGATTGGGCATAACAATGTGTTCATGAATAATGGTATTTGGGTATCTGGTGTCAATTTGTTTCAAATAATCTGATGCAACCACCCTGTATTCATTCATAATCGTACCCCTGCAAACGCATGGATTGGCGGTTTAGCAATTTATTCTGCTTCATGATACACAGTTAGACAGGTTGAGGGAGGATTCCTTACAAACTATTCACGAGCGGAGCGAAGTGATTTCCGGTTCATTGCTCGCATCTGGCGTTACCATCGACATCCCTCGGATTGTCCAAAGAACCGTTTGGACAATCGTCTCCCTTCGAAGGGAGAATTTGCTACGGTTATTTTAGCAGATCAACCGGGCTTTTGATGTAGTTACCGCCCTTATTTATAACATGTGTATAGATCATTGTGGTTTTGAGGTTTTTATGCCCTAATAGTTCCTGTACTGTTCGGATATCATATCCGCTTTTAAGTAACTGAGTAGCAAAAGAATGTCTAAATGTATGACAAGTAACTTTTTTGTTGATATTAGATTTCGCTACCGCCGTTCTAAGTTTTCTTTGTACCTGACGGCTTGATATATGGTGCCGATGTTCCAGTCCGCTACGTGGGTCCTTGTTTATTTTTGATGAAGGTAATAGATATTGCCACTCCAACTTTGTGGCATCTAAAGGATATTTACGAATCAATGCTTTAGGAAGTAACGTTTTTCCATATCCATTAGAGAGGTCTCTTTTATGAGTTAACTGTACTTTTCTTATTTGTTCTCTGAGCTTTGGTACAGTTTTTTTGGGTAAAAGACTTACCCGATCTTTATTTCCTTTTCCGGATCGAACCCATATTTGCTCATTTTCAAAATCAATATCTTGTACGCGTAACCGCAAGCACTCAGAAATTCTGATACCACTACCATATAGTAATTCGCAGATCAAAAGAGTCTTACCACTTAGTTTTTCGAGAATTACAAGAGCCTCACTATGGGAAAGAACTGTTGGGAGTTTACTTGGTTTGTTCGCTCTCTTCAAATTATCGAGTTTGAGGATCTGTTTTCCAAGCACTTGTTTATACAAGAATACTAAAGCAGATAGAGCTTGATTTTGGGTGCTTGCCGCTACGTTTTGACGATTGGCTAAATCATTCAAAAACTCTTCTACCTTATCACTTCCTAGTTTTACAGGGTGGATGGTACCATGAAAACGAATATACCGAACAATCCAGCTTGTATAAGCTTGTTCGGTTCTGTAGCTATAATTTCTACGCCTTATTTCCTGCCTTACTTTATCTAATAACTTTGATTTACCCATAACAAACTTGTCTATATTTATAATGTTGTTATCTTAGTAAGACCGATGAGAATGTGATTCCTTACAAAAATAATTAGATTTTATTTGACGTGGTTATGCGACATTCTCTTGGTTATAAAAAATAAACTATGTGATTAGGTTGTATTAAGGTAGTTTTCGGAACTTTATGCGCCGTCCCATAATGGACCCATTGTCGCATATTAATATGTTATGCTACTCTTCAAAACCAATGGAAAGAAATAGAGTCTTAGCTTTTATAATAGCACTGATTGTTGCGGGCGTATTTTATTTTTTTGCAGAAGGTCCCGGAGTAGTAACTATGTTTTTATATGGGATTCTCATGCTATTAGGAATTGAAAATTCAGATTTTGGCACTGAAGCTCTTTACATTGGATACATCTTGTTAAGCATTCTAATTTTCTATATCACTTATCAATTCGCGAAAGTCAGAATTCCGAAAACCAAAAAAAATTAGTAGCATAACAAGCGTTTCAAGCGGACTCGGACTCGTTTCGGGTCTTTAATTTTAAACTCCAGACTCGCCGCTTAAACGCGGGGTCGTTAGCCACACTTTCAAAAAATGGAAATTGTTTTCAAAGGTCCCAATTTTTACTGTCAGGAAGACGAAGAGCATTTCTTCAATTGGTTGTATTCAATTCCTGCTTTTAAAGAAGTTGTTGGTCAAGGCTTAGAATTGCATCTGTCTTTAGAGAATAAAGTTGACCAAAACAGTTTGGAGCAATTACTTGTGATTTTCAAAAGATGGGAATTAGATCTGAAATCACTTGAACCGCTCAAAAAACTAATGCAAGAAAGCAATTTGCCTTGGGTTCAAAACATTTTAAAATAATCGAATGGCTAACAAGCGTTTCAAACGGACTCGAACGCGGTTCGGGTCTTTAATTTTAAACCCCAGACTCGCCGCTTAAACGCAGGGTCGTTATTTGTACATGTCTAATTCAAAAAAATATTGGTACTTGATAGCGGTCCAAACAGGCATAAGTCTCCTTGCTTTTACTTTTCTGGAGATATTAGGTGATAGTATCTATGTATACTTATCCTTGGGTTTTTTAATTATTACACCTGGTATTTATGCCGCGATCCACGCCTACAAAATTCAAACCAAAGCATTCAAAAAATATTTCTTCTTAATTGGCACATTTGCTTTAACCGCTACAAATTTAATTGTAGTTGGATTATTTATAGGCCAATTAGTAGCAATATTACTTGGAGTATGGAATTTTCCACCCCAAGATTAAAAAGTTGTACAACTAACAAGCGTTTTAAGTCGGACTCGGGAAGTGGCTACGCAATTTTAACTTTCAGGTAACTGATTAATTCTGTTACTTTCACCAAAGCCAAAAGATGAAAAAGCTTATTCTATTTTTTTTATTTATCGTTTTGTTCCGAACATCTGTTTTAGGCCAAGGAAAAGAAGATCCAATTTCACCAAGGTTCACCTTCTATACATCAATATTCAATTACCTTCCGGATCAATTAAATTCTGCGAATTTTAATTTAGGTCTTGATGCTCCATTGAGAAAAGATCAATCTATTTACTTCAATCTCGGTTTTATTCATTCCTATGGGCCATCTACTGGTATCATTAGCATTAGTGCAGAAAAAAATGTTGGGCTAAATTTTAAGACAGAGTTAAAAAGATACTTAAATACAAAAACCGGTTTTTTAGGGACTCTACCTAATCACCTGCCACTTTTTCCAAATACCGGAGCATATCATAGTTTTGAAATATTTTCTCAATTCACCAAAACGACCAGAGATGAAACTGTATCAGAACGCATAAGTAATAGCAATTTTCCAGAGTTTGAATACTATCAGAACTCATATCATGTATACAGATTTACTCTTGGTTTACTAATGAATGTTGGGTATAAAGTTGTAGGGAAAAGTGGCTTTTCTAGAGATTTTACGATAGGTCTGGGTGCGCAATTAGTTCATAGTTTTTCTGAAAATCGCATTAATGGTGATAGATCCTGGCCTAATCAAGAGAAGGAAGGGTTAATTGTTGCTAAGTTTTTTGATCATGGAACAGCGGTTATGCCCTATGTAAGATTAAGATGGAAGCTTGGGTGGAGTTTATTCAAAAAAAATTGAACTGCTATCAAACTACATATGGCAAGCATTTTAAACTTGCACTGAAAATGTTCAGCGCATGTTCGTTTGTAGCTTTTAACTAAAACCTTAAATTGTATCGTTTTGCTTAAACGTGGGGCGTTAGGTGCCTGCAAATTTTAAATAATGCCTGAATTTACCCGTGGTCCATATCGTAAAAGAACCTGGCTTAGAAGTAACCTACCGTGGTTTTTGATCAATCTTGGTCTTGCTAAGAAAGGAAAAGATTGTGAAAAGAAAAATGGTTCACATGAATGGTATAAAATTGATAATCAAAGCAGCGGTTGTTACCATTGTGAGGTTGTTAGAGCGGGTAAACTTTGGCTCTAAGAATCCGGCTACCTAACAAGCGTTTCAAGCGGGCGGGGTGTAAAAAAACTTATGTGCTATAGAATAAACCCGTTATTTGAATTTAAAATGAATACTAGGCCCGGGCTTTTCAGGCATTAACTTTTATAGTAAGGCTTTCATGAATTTTGATCCTGATTTATTCCAACAATCAATTTTAAGTGTCAAAAAATCAGTTCTTATAGGATTTACTATTTTCTGGAATGTTGGTTTTCTGGCTGCGTTTTATTTTGGTGGTGGAGGAATTGAGGGGATGTTCTCTCCACTAAGCATGAAAATTCAGGGAATACTTTGCATTTTCTCATCTCTCTTTTTTATAAGTATTGCAGTTCTTAAACCTGTACAAAAGTTAGTTGTTCGAGAAGACAGAATGGAATTATTTACTCCAACTGTGTTTTACTTTATTGCTTTCATTACTGCTGTATTAGCAGTAAGTCGTTTAGCCGTAGAATTCTATTAATCCGTGGTTCTTAATCTGATTTACTCTTGGCTCAGGATCATTCGCATCGCTATGAAGCCTAATCTTTATAAGTTCATTTTAAATTCCTGAAAACATCTTTCTGATTAAATCGTATTCATCACTTTCCACAAAACTCAATCTGATGAAATCCTTTTTACTGATCACTTTATTTTTTGGGCTGTTCGGAAGCTTTGCTAAGGCTTCAGATTGCGTTGTCCTTCTTCACGGATTGGCCCGATCAGATAACTCTTTTTCAAAAATGGAAAACAGCTTAAGTGAAACTGGATATGTTGTTGTAAATAAATCCTATCCATCTACCAAGTACGATATTGAAACGCTTGCAGAGGATATTATTCCGAAATCTATTGCTTTTTGCCCGGATTCAACGCAGATCCATTTTGTAACTCATTCTTTAGGAGGAATTCTAATCCGTCAGTATTTAAGCGAACGCCAGATAACCAACCTTGGACGAGTAGTTATGCTTGCTCCGCCTAATAAGGGCAGTGAAATTACCGACGAACTCAAAGATAATATATTCTATAAAACCATTAACGGACCTGCCGGGTTACAGCTCGGAACGGATTCTACAAGTGTACCTAACCGGCTGGGACCTGCAAATTTTGAATTGGGCATAATTGCAGGAAACAAGACTGTAAATCCAATATTATCTCAAATGTTGCCAAATCCCGATGACGGAAAAGTGTCGGTTGAAAGTACAAAACTGACAGGAATGACAGATCATATTGAGGTGCCTTATTCTCACACATTTATTATGAGAAAAGATAATGTCATTAATCAGGTGATTCTGTTTTTGGAAACCGGAACGTTTGACCACACAGATTAACACCGCTTTTTAAGGCATTAATGTTGGCTCCCAAGGATGGCTGAATAATCGAAACGTGACTTGAAACTCTTTTCTTCTGTTCGTTATTCTGCTTGTAAAAAAATTCCCCTCTGTTGCTAAATATATTTTTAATATTTACTTTGTATTAAAAAGTACTTTGTATGACTAATAAACAAGATCCAATTCAAAACCTGGCCGAGATACGTTCTATGATGGAGCGGTCTTCCAAATTCTTGTCCCTTTCAGGCTGGGCAGGAATTATGGCCGGGCTGTATGCATTAGCAGGTGCTTACGTTGCCCACTTTGTATTTAACTTCAAACCTGACAGCACCAAATATGTATTCTATGATTTCGGTGAAATCATTTTACTTGCTTTGGGTATTCTTTTGGCCTCCCTGGTCACAGCGATTCTGTTTTCAAAGAAGAAAGCAGCTGATAAAGGTGATCAAATATGGAATTCCACTTCAAAAAGATTACTGACAAGCATGGCTGTTCCTTTGGTAATTGGCGGTGTGCTAATCATATTTTATTTATCGAATGATCTTTACGGACTCATTGCGCCTACATCGCTAGTGTTCTATGGTATTTCTCTTTATAACGCAGGGAATTTTACTATCGATGAAGTTAGGTGGACGGGCTACATTCAAATTGCATTGGGTTTGCTCAATTTATGGTTCTTAGAATTTGGTCTTCTTTTTTGGTCTATAGGTTTTGGTGTCACCCATCTAGTTTATGGAATTTACATGCACTTTAGGTATGAGCGGTGACTTAAAGTGAATGTATCCTTTGATGATCTACATAAAGCATTTGAAAGCAGGATCAGGCTCGGAATCATGTCTGTTTTAGCGGTAAATGATGCTTTGGATTTTAATGCCCTTAAGGAATTTTTAGATGCAACCGATGGGAATTTGGCAACTCACATCAAAAAACTGGAACAGGAGGGTTTTATTCAGAGCAAAAAATCATTTATAGAAAACAAACCAAATACCAGATATATGATTACTAAAAACGGCAAGCAGGCTTTTGATAATCATCTTAAAGTGCTGGAAACCATCATTAATTCACAAAAACAATCTTGAGATCAGATAAACTTAACCGGCTTATTTTTTATCGCAAAGCATCAATTGGTGTACTCATGATTGGTGTGGCTCTAGTCGCTTTTATGATTCTTGTAGAAGATGAACCGGGAGGTGTTCCCTTAATTCTTGTTTTAACCGGAACGCTTTGGTTTTTCTTTCTCAGATTCAAAATCCGCGCTATTAACTCAAACTAATTTTTTTAACCCTGTACTTTGAAATTCAAAGTGAATAATTTAACTATAATCTATGAGGTCAAAACTTATGAATACTGATAACACTTTCTTTAAATACACAACGGGAGTAGCATTGAGCACCGCGCTTCTGCTATTGGTTCCTTTGGTCGCAATGCAATTTACCGATGAAGTTGTTTGGACACTTGGTGATTTTGTTTTTGCCGGAGTTCTACTTTTCGGAACCGGAATGTTACTTGTTCTAGTGGCAACTAAATCCACTGGTTCTTCGCATAAATGGGGGATGGGTATTACAATATTTTCGATATTCTTGCTCACTTGGGTAAACCTTGCTGTTGGTATTGTCGGCCATGAAGGCGAACCTATTAATACACTTTATTTCATTATTCCGGCTGTAGGTTTTATCGGGGCCTTTTTGTCCAGATTTAAATCGCAGGGATTGTGCTATACGTTATGCATTATGGCGGTTATACCTATGATTATTGCCGTTATTGCATTGATGGGCTATATGCAGGAACCTCCTCATAATTCCACTACCCAGATCTTAGGAGTTAATATGTTCTTTACTGTTCTTTTTTCTTTATCAGCAATTTCTTTTGGAAATGCTGTTAAGGATCAAAATGGAGCGGAACTTGCTTCAGAGTAAAGCCAGCAAATTGCTCCATCACCCGTTTAATTTTTGTTCCTGAAAAGAACTGTTCTTCTTTTATAATCAGGGCTTATAGTTCGGATATATTTATCAAGTCAAATACCCATCTGGCGTGCTAGCCGTCAGGTGGATTAGGCATATAAGGATTTATAAAAAACAGACTTTTGTAAGTATGTTTTTTCCTGTTAATTCTAAAATAGCTTGAATTTTTTGGTTATAAAATTATCTACCTTCTGTAACTATGACTTCACCAAGCGGGCAACCTTCTATTGAGATCTTTGGCGTTCTAATTATGGAACCGGTAGTAACTTTAACGGATTTATTAGTTACTTCGGTTTGTCTTTACGCCTATATCAAACTAAAAAAACTTGATCATCAGGGAAGTTCGCATCAATACTTACGGTTATACTTTTTGATAATGGCAATAGCCACTGCTTTTGGAGGTATTACCGGTCATGCTTTTCAATATGCATTGGGGGTAGAGTGGAAGCTCCCCGGCTGGTTGATAAGTATGCTTGCTGTTTCTGCTTTGGAGCGTGGTATCATTTCCTTTCTTTCCCCGATAGTCTCAGACAAAACCAGTAAATTTTTGGGTGTAGCAAATGTTGTTGAGCTCTTAATCTTTGCCTTGCTTGCTTTTATGACTCTTAATTTTTTCTTCGTTCAGGTTCATTCTGCTTATGGGCTTGCCATCGTTGTTTTTCCAATATGCTTTTATGCGTTTTGGAAAACCGGTAATAAGGGCTCTAAAATTATTTGTCAGTCTGTTTTATTTACTACTCTTGCTGCGTTCTTTTATACTTCCAAGGTTTCCATCAGCCCCTGGTTCAACCATCTGGATATCAGCCACACAATTATGGCTATTGGAACTTATCTTTTTTACAGAGGGGCTGTTCAAATGGGTGATATTTCAAGAATAAGCTATCGTACAACTGAAGTTTCGAAAAGCCGGGCTTTCAAACTTCTCTTTTCATATAAAACATGATTACATGTTTTCACACCGGTAAAAATTCATCAAATTAATAGCTAATAGTTGTTTTAAGGTTAAACAAACCTGTTCTTATATTGTATTAAATAACTAACAATTTATGAAGCGCCTAGCATTACCTCTTGTACTAATTTCATTACTTGTAATTACGTATATCGTTTTTCAGGCTCAGAATACTTCAGAATCTACTCAGAAAGTGTCGGGGAAGGTTACTGCATTTACCAATGTTTCCGTTATCCCTATGACGAGTAATCTGGTATTAGAAAATCAAACAGTGGTTATTAGCGGTGACAGGATTTCCCTTATCTCTCCTTCAGAGAATGTTGAGTTTGATGATGATGCTACTTTAATAGATGGTACAGGAAAGTTCCTGATTCCCGGTCTGGCAGAGATGCATGGCCATGTTCCTCCAACGGAGCCTCCTTCCAACGCACCGCGATATATGAATATGGAATATGTTGAAAATACTTTGTTCTTATATACTGCTGCAGGAATTACAACTGTAAGAGGAATGCTCGGATGGCCGAACCAACTTGAACTTAAAGATAAAGTTTCCTCTCAGGAATTGATTGGCCCCACATTGTATTTGGCAGGGCCCAGTTTTAACGGCAATTCTATTAATTCCGTAGAAGTAGCTATTGCTAAAGTTAAGGAGCAAAAAGAAGAGGGTTGGGATCTCCTGAAAATTCATCCCGGACTTACTTTGGATGAATATGATGCAATGGCTGAAACTGCAAATGAAGTTGGCATTACTTTTGGAGGCCATATTCCTTCTGATGTAGGTATCATTCACGCTGTTGAAATGGGACAGGAAACCATTGATCATATGGATGGTTATGTAGCTTATCTGGATAACTATTCAGGAAAAGAACTAGACCAAAAAATTCATGAGTTGTTGACGCTTACCAGAGAAAATAATGTTTGGGTTGTTCCAACACAGGCTTTATGGGAAACTATATTGGGAGCAGCAGATTATGAATCCATGAAAAATTATGATGAATTGAAATATATTCCTGAAAATCTGGTATCGGGATATAACGCATGGGCTAACCGCTTGCTGAATAATTCTAATTTCAATCTTGATGACGCTAAAGAACATGCGGAGCTACGCCAACGGTTACTTTCTGAAATGAATAAATCAGGAGTTAAAATTCTTCTGGGGACAGACGCACCACAGTTGTACAGTGTTCCCGGTTTTTCTATACACAGAGAGTTTAAAAAAATGAGTGCGGCCGGAATGTCGCCCTATGAAATTCTGGTAACCGGAACCCGGAATGTGGGTGAGTATTTTTCTGCAAAAGATAATTTTGGAACTATTGAGGTGGGCAAGCGAGCCGATCTGATTTTGGTAGATAATAATCCATTAGATGATCTTTCCAATCTTAAAAGCCACTCAGGAGTAATGGCCTCCGGCAGGTGGCTCTCCAAAGATTTCATTGCCCAAAAGCTTTCCGATATTGAGTCTTCTTACAAAAAAGAAAATGAAGAGGACTGATTTTCAGAAGTCAATAAGGTCGTTTACTGTTTCTTCCAGTTTATCTTTCAATCCTGATTTAACAGCATCAGATAACGCGTTTTTTATTATTGGACTAAGGATCTGTTTCATTGCTTGTTGAATAGTTTCTGATCCTGATTCACCAATGTTATTTAATACCAGCCTGTCGATAGACGCTTCGGCAGAGCGCTCTTTTTCCAACTCTGAATGTATCTTTATCACACCTTCTTCTAAGATAAATTCTTTGATGATTATTGTCTTTTCAGAATCCTCTTCAGATCCAACGTCTATATTGTTACTAAGCTCTCTTAGATTTACTCTAGGGCCTTTCTGCTCAAAGAATATTTCAGGATTCTTAACCCTTATCTTATTTATCAAAATCTGGTCCGTCAACAGGCTTTTAACATCAAGATCTATCTCGATCTCATTTAGTGATATTGCCGCTCCTTCCGTAAATCCCTCAGGGTTGTAAACGATAAAACCGTCCATATCTGCTGAACTGCTAAATACGGAAATATCTATATCATCTACTTCTACTTCCGTTTTTAATAAATCACTTCCTGAATCTTCTATCCCGGATTCAACAATGCCATCAATGGTCATTCCAACAGCAAGTACGGTACCCAATAGGATCACCAATATAATTCCGGTTATTTTTAAACCCTTCATTTGTTTCTTTTTAGTTAGTTTTCAACCTTATAAACTATTCTCAGGTTAAATAGTTTCTTTTTCTAACTCATTGCGCATGAAGACGTTCCATTTGAAAACCCCTGTAGTACTCCTCGATAAACCGAAAATGAATATTGTGGTTATTCCGAAAGCTATGGTCCACAAAATGGGAGGTATTGGAACTAGACTACTTTGCTCTGTTAACGGGTTTTCAGAATTTCATTGCGGAATGGTTGCTTATGGTGAAGGGCAGGGATACATCTCCATAAACAAAAAAAGACTTAAGATGTTTGGTGCATCATTAGGTGAAGTAGTTTCGTTGGTACTCAGGCTTGATCATTCTAAATATGGAATGGAAATACCTGAAGAACTGGACGCTTTACTGGAACAAGACGATGAAGGCGCAAGGCTGTTTGAAGCTCTGAGCGACGGAAAGAAAAGATATATCATCCACTATGTTGACTCAGTAAAAAGCAGCCAGTTAAAGATCGATCGCGCAATAATGCTCATTAATAATCTTAAAACCATGGGCGATAAATTTGATTTCAGACACCTTCTGGGAATGCCGCCAAGAGATGACTAGCTCTTTCTATTGTTCCGGTGGAGGATCAGACCGTACTATTGTAAGATATTTGGTCCAAGGACCGATCTCATTTTTGTAGTTCTTAGCCAGTACTCTGCTTATTTGTGTGATGTGGCCTAAATCATGAACAACCCAAGCTGAAAGCATTTCTTTTAATGTAATTCTTCCGAATTCCGGATGTTTTCCTTTCCTCATCAGATCTTCAGAAGAAAGACTCATTCCTTTTAACTCTTCCAAATTTTGCGCTCTTCTTTTTGCAAACAGATCCAGTAATTCTTCGGAGCTTTTATCTGCGTAAAGTCTGTCTTGTGCAAACCGGTCGTAGGGCTCGAATTCTTTTGTAGTATCGAATTCAATAAAGATCTTTGTTCTCGGGAGCCAGTCTGTTTCTTCACCATATACCAAGTGACCCAAAACTTGGTGGGGACTCCACGTTGAATCTCCTTCATTATTATAAAGCCATTCTTTAGAAAGCCCCGAAAGCAATTCTGATATAACTTTCGGGGTTCTTTCTAAAATTGAAATGGCTTCATCAATATCAAAAGAAATGCTCACCTAATTTGCTGTACTTCCGCTAATTGTATGACCGAAGAAAATCGCATTGGCAAACAATTTGTTAGTTCCATACCAGAATGCACGGAAGTTTGGGTTGTCTGTCATTGTAATAACTTTTCCACTCCCAAAACGACTTATTATTACCGCGGCAGTGTTCTTAAGCCTGTCTAAGTTTTCATCAGAGATGTAACCGCTTGCCAGTGGGGAATCGGTATAAACAACCGGGTTTGAATATGGATTTTTTCCTTTCTGAAGAAACTGTGTGCTATTTCTGAACACGGTCAGATCTTCATTGTTAAATCCATATCCCATAGGATGAGTAAGATCGATCTTTGTATTGAAAATCGCTCCTCCGATCACTCCTGCTCCGGAATCATTGCTTTGTTTCACATAAGGTCTGGTTTTAACTTCTTTTTCCTCTTCACCATTATCTCTTGATACGTATTCAACATTAGCCAGTCCTTGTTGCTTCGCCCAGTTAATGCCATATTTATAAGCAATCAATGTTCCGCCATTTCTTACCCATCTTTTTATTTCGTCAACGTCTCCTGAAGAAAGGTCTCCATAGCCATAACCTGAAATAATCAGCACATTATATCTGTCGAGTTCTGAACCACGGATGTCGTTTTGCTCAACAATACTCAGCGGCATATGATAACGCTGATCCATTAAATGCCATGCTTCGCCAATTTCATAGGAGTTGGTTCCGCTTCCGCCAATCATAGCTACTTTTGGCTCA
Organism: Balneola sp.; assembly: GCA_965215865.1. GTDB lineage: Bacteria > Bacteroidota > Rhodothermia > Balneolales > Balneolaceae > Balneola. The sequence goes on along the minus strand of OZ244125.1, from coordinate 69,542 downwards.
ACCAGATTTTCAAAATTATTACTACCAAGATCCATGCCTTTCGGTGTTAATCCGGTTTTTACTGCATAAACACTGATCCCATTTTCTTTGGCAATTTCCTGAATCAGCTTATGAGTTTCATTCTGGTCGTTCTGAACCCCCATTGGAACCATGATGGTACCGTAATCAAAGTCTCTTGCTCCTTGTGAGGTTACTGATGTGAACGGTTGTGATGCAACCTTAGCCCGAACTCCGTTTGATAGTAGTTTGTATACTGCTTTTGGTGCATAGTATTCATCCCATTCAAAAACGTATGCGTAGTTACTTTTTCCGCCTATTACAGATCCGTTTTCTTTCATAGTGCCATCAAACTGAGCTCCCAACAAATCGGAGTTGAACTGTCTGTTTCCTAACTCTGCAAAAGGAAGGTTGAATGCATATGGCATTGTCCATGATGATACATCATAGAACAAGCTGTCAGTGAATTCTGTTCTTCGCTCAAATACTGCAGTTATTAACTGATATTGTTGCTGATTAGTAGGTACTACAAAAGCTTTTCCTGCTTTGAAGTCTTCGCCGTCATAGCTGAGATCATTTTTTAACTCATATATCTTTATCTGATGCCTATTCAGCATTTCTGCAAGATGATAGGTTCTGGCCTGGTCTGCTTCTTCTCCAAATACATATGCTTTTATTGATGCCGCTTTTGCTGCTTCAGCTTTCTCGATGTAGAAGTCGCGCATATGTGCCAGCAACTCTTCCCGCATTGCCTGAGCAGCTTTTATGGTAGATAGGGCTGCTGTAAATTGGTTTCTGATCGTAAATGGAAATTTGACTATTCCGTGGATGCTTTCCTGAGCGTGACCTCTTGAACTGGCTTGTTCAAAAAGTATTCCAATAGCTCCGTTTACATCCGGATATGTTGACCCCTTACCGTAATAAAAATCATCAAAACTTTCTTTCGAGTAATACAAAGATTGTATTTTATCCAGCTCTTCTGCGTGATATTCAGCTATACTCGCTGTTAACCTCTGATTTCGTTCCGGTGTTAGCGGATGCGTTCTGGATGGAATTCCCGGCTGAAAAAAGAAGGTTGAATTCGTTCCCATCTCATGATGGTCGGTTAAAATATTTGGTTTCCATTCGTGGAATTTAGCAATTCTTCCTTTGCTTTCCGGGTGCTGAACTAACAACCAATCACGATTAAGATCGAACCAGTAGTGGTTTGTTCTTCCGCCGGGCCATACTTCGTTATATTCTCTGCTTGCCGGATCTGTCACTAACTTGTTTAAGCTTTTATGCTGATTAGCCCATTGAGCGAATCGACTTAATCCATCCGGGTTAATACTTGGATCGATCAATATGATCGTGTTTTTTAAAACTTCTTCAATTTCTTTTCCCTGAGCAGCTGCTAAATGATATACGCTTACCAGTGATGAGTTAGAACCACTTGGCTCATTTCCATGTACACTATAACTCAGTGTTATTACCGCCGGCATATTTGAAATATCTAAATTTCCTGAGCTTGATGCGTCGGTAAGCTGCACGTGTTCTCTTTTCAGCTTTTCAATATTTTTATGGTTCTCCGGCGAGGTAATAGTGAGCATCAGAAGGGGGCGGCCTTCATAAGTTCTGGCGTACTCACTGATTGAAACTCTGTCTGAAGCTTCTGCTACAGCGTACATATAGTTTACAAGTTGGTCGTGTCTTACATGCCATTCACCAACTTCAGTACCCAAAACAGATTTTGGTGTTGGAATTTTTGAATCATATTTAATTCCGTCCGGTAGATAGTAATCTAGTGTAACCTGTGCATTAGCGCTTACCCCAAATAATAATGCAATGCTAAGTAGAAATGCCTTTTTCATATAAGTGTAGTTGTTAATTATTATAGTATTACTGTATAGTAGCTTTACTATATGAAAAATGCTGAAAAAAGCATTTAAACAAAAAAAAAGCGCAATAACTGCTTTCATACAATTATTACGCTGTAGTTCCTCAATTTTGGTAGAAGTTAATCAAAACCAGTGGGAATTGAGGACTAGGACATCTTGTGGTATATATCGTTTCCATAAATCCCTGCCCAAATATGCCGATAGGAATTATTAAATGAACACCTTCTTAGTATGAATACACCAAGAGTTAGTTAAACTCACCTTTGAATGAGTATGAGCAAGTCTTCTTTCTTGTCTCCTGAAACGGGTATTTCTGCATCATTACTCATAATGAGCATTCCTCCATCAGCTTTTCTATACTTGTTGATGTGATTCAGATTGATCAAATAACTCTTATGAACTCTAAAAAATGAGCTTTCGGGTAATTGTGCGGAAACGAATTTAAGTGTTTTACTGATCAGCTTGGAAGAACCATCTTCTAAAATAAGTTCCGTATAATTATTACTAGCTTTTGCGTACACGATGGTGGAATGCTTAACCAGCTCAATGTCTTCTGTTGTAGAAATAGCAAGTTTATCAGAGATGCCAATATCAACGGCTGGTTTTTTTGCCTGATACAAGCTTTCCACTACTTTGCCCAACTCTTCAAGTTCTATAGGTTTTAGTAAATATGCTTCCGGTTTAAAATTGATCGCTTCTACAGCGTGACGTGCATGAGCCGTGGTAAAAACCACTTTAGTTTCTTTAGGCTGTATGACTTTAATTAGCTCAAACCCATTCAGCCCAGGCATTTCTATATCTATAAATAAAACATCGGGTTTAATTGAGCGGAGATTTTCTACACACTCAACACTATTACTACATTCAAAAAGCACTTCTACTTTTTCAGAATACGATTCTTCGAGATCATATTTAAGCGTTTCTATGCAATGTTCTTCATCGTCAACTATAGCTACCTTTAGTTTCATTTCGCTTTTCTTTTGATCTTTGGGATTTCTAAGCGCACTTCTGTTCCTGTAGGAGTTCTGGAGTCATCATAAAGATCGATAATTGTCACTTTTTCTTTTGCTTCCCCTTTCATCTCCAGCATTTCTATTCTCTGAGTAGTAAGATCAATAGCCATTGAGCGCGTTTCTTTAGGCTTTCCATCATTTCCTCTGTTTGCTTCTTCTCTGCCTATTCCATTGTCCCGAAGAATAACTTTCAGGTTTTTTCCTGAATCTTTAACAGAAAGTTCAATCCTTTTTTCTCCTTTTTTTTGCATTAACCCATGCCAGATAGCATTTTCTAAAAAAGGTTGTACTATTAGCGGGGGCACAATCAATTCTTCTTCGTTTATACTTTCATCAACTTCAATAATAAAACCAAATTCATCTCTGAAACGCAATTGTTCGATCTGAACATACAGACTTAATACCTGCAGCTCTTCTTTAAGAGTTATGAACTCTTCTGTGGAATATTCCAGAATTTGCCTTATCAATCTCGAAAATTTGGATAAATATCCTGACGCTTCCTTCGTTTCGTTCTTTATCATATAAGAACGAATAGAGTTTAAAGAGTTGAATATAAAATGTGGATTCATTTGAGTTTGAAGAGCCCTCATTTTCACTTTCTCCATTTCCTTATTAAGGGCTGATCGCTCGTCTTCACGTCTTTTCATCAGAATACCAAGCCCCATCCCAAAAATAAAGATCTCAATTACTACACCGATCATAAAATATTGTATATCGCCCATTATCAGTGCTGTTACACTTCCGGTTAACAACATGGTTGACCCAGCCACAATATAAAGTCCACGTCTGTCTTTTAACTTTAATACGATATAAATATTCGTTACTACCGCAAAAGCTATCATCATAAGCCGCTCTGTTGTAACTATTGCATACAATGATGTGCTCAACGGATCAGAAAAAATGCTTATTAATACGGCTGTTACAAATCCAAGGATTATCCATTCTATTACTTTCCCAGCTTTATCTATAATCGGATATAGATTTTTTGCATCTAAAAACCTGCGTACAAACCGAACATACCAGTAGTTTAGAAGTATTTGAGTTACTTCATTCCATGCATGGTTAAGGATCGGTAAACCCCCGAAAAGAACTGTAGATTGAGCCGGGTACATTTTTACTCCCAAGTACAGCAATAAAAAAAGAAGGTATGCTCCATACAGTAAATAAAGTCTGTCCTTGTAAATAAAATAAATGCCGAATGTATAAAGTAACAGAAATGCTATTCCGCCAAGAAAGAATACAGCTCTAAAGTTATATTCTGCATCATCTACAAAGTTTATTACAGAATTTGATTTAAAGTCTGACTCCTCAATTGCGGCTATCTGTTGATCATAAATAAGCGCCGGAAAATAGTTCTCTCTCAATTCCAGGTATACATAGTTGCCCTGAATCAGGTTCTCCTGTCTTATTGTATGATAGCGCCATACTATCAATTCCAGTTCCTTTTCCACCGGGTCAAATACTCCGGATTTTGATACGGCTATGCTGCCTTCTTCTTCAAAATAGAGATTATTAAGCGCGTATTCCCCTGTTCTTATAACCCATTTTTGTTCTTCAAAATCAATGCCTCCCAAATCTACTTTAAACCAATAGGTTTTTTCTCGATCTAAGGGTTTTGTTTGTTTTAAACTATCAAATTGATTTTGATATTCATTTGTGAGAATATCTGTTATTCCCAATGAGTTATTCTTTGTTTCAAAAAGGGTAAACGGTACACTCTGATAAGGTTTAATATCCATAAACGATATTGCCCTTTCGTCCATCTCATTAGCACAACTAATCAGCAAAAGTGAACAAAACCAAAAACAGATATGTATACTTTTTTTCATTAGTTCATTTTACGACTTACAGATGGAAAGAAAAATTTGTACTCTCACAAAGTTTAATGTTTCACTAATCAATAATATGGATACAGAAAGTCCTTCTCGAATTTCTACATTAAAGTATGCGCTTGGTCCGGGGTTAATAATGGCCGCCGCCGCTGTTGGTGTTTCCCATCTTGTCCAATCAACAAGAGCCGGTGCTGAGTATGGTTTTGCTCTGGTTTGGGCGGTAATTCTCGCCAATATTTTTAAATATCCATTTTTAGAATATGGCCCCAGATATGCCGTAATTGCTCAAGAAAGTATGATCGAAGGGTATAAAAAACTCGGTTCATGGGCCTTCTGGATATTTGTGATTTTCACCGTTGGAACAATGTTTACTGTTCAGGCCGCCGTTACTATTGTAACCGCTAGTTTAGCGGCTGAATTAACCGGTATAGTTTTAAGTCCACTTATCTGGAGTGCCATTATTCTTGGTATTTGTATTCTTATACTTGCCGCCGGACAATATTCTGCTCTTGATAGCGCAATAAAAATGATTATGGTTGTTCTAACCATTTCTACTCTTATTGCAATTCTGGTTGCTTTTTTTAATACCGGAGGAGCCCCCAAACCCCCTTCACCGAGCATATGGACTGTTTCCGGTGTTTCTTTTTTAATTGCATTAATGGGATGGATGCCCATTCCAATTGATGGCGCCGCTTGGCATTCATTGTGGTCGCTGGAACGAATGAAACAAACCGGAAAACGCCCCAGCCTTAAAGACTGTCTTACTGATTTTAATATCGGATACATTGGTGCCGGGTTGCTGGCTTTGTGTTTTCTTACACTCGGTGCTTTAATAATGTTTGGCAGCGGAGAAGTTTTTGCCGGAAGTGGGGGAGCTTTTTCCAAACAACTTGTAAGCATTTATACCTCTACACTTGGCGACTGGGCTTATATTATAATTATTGTTTGTGCTTTTACAACCATGTTCAGTACAACCCTCACTGTTACTGATGCCTACCCAAGAGTTTCACGCCAGATTCTTTCTAATATCTCTTCGTCTTTTGATGCAGGTTCCAAAAAAACGTACCAATACTTTATAATTTCTATTTCTATTGTTTCTTTGATCGTTCTGTATCTTGCCGGAAGCCGTTTTACTTTTATGGTTGACCTTGCTACTACGCTTTCTTTTTTAACGGCTCCCGTTCTTGCTTTTATAAATTACCGACTAGTTATGTCTAAACATTTTCCCGATGAACATCGCCCGCCGACCTGGCTTCGTATACTAAGTTGGTGTGGAATTTTGTTCTTAACAGGGTTTGCGCTTGTATATGCATACTGGATAATCAGCTTTTAAAATGGAGAACATTCTTGTCTAAATTTATATTTCCCGTCAGGGAGCCGTTTAATGCTTATTCGCATCTTGTTGGAGCAATTGGAGCTCTTGTACTATTGGTTTACCTGATCGTTAACTCTTCAGAGGATCCGGGCGCTTCCAGAATTTCATTCATTGTTTATGGAATTACTGTTTTCCTTATGTTTGCTTCCAGCTCCATTTATCACGCAGTAAATGTTACTTTTGAGACAGAAGAGCGGTTTCGCATGATCGATCATATAATGATCTATTTAGTAATCGCCGGAACTTATACTCCTATTTGTACCATTGTTCTGGAGGGTAACTGGCGACTTTGGATGTTGATAGGAATTTGGTCTTTTGCACTAATTGGCATTATTAAAAAGGTGTTTTGGATGTCCGCCCCAAGATGGTTTTCTACTGTTTTGTACTTGTTGATGGGATGGGTGTCAGTAATTATTTTTCCGAATCTTTGGGATCAGCTTCCTCATATGTTCTCCTATTGGATTGCCATTGGCGGACTCTTTTATACAATAGGGGCCATTATCTACGGAATTAAAAAACCCGATCCTTTTCCTGAGGTGTTCGGATTCCATGAAATCTGGCATTTGTTTGTTTTAGGGGGCGCTTTTTCTCATTTTTGGGCAATCTATAAATTTTTACCCGGCTACATAATCTCTGGTTAATGAAACTATTTCGTTTTTTTTTCTCATTTTTTGTCCTTCTGTTAGTAACTCTTGATTGTTCCTATTCCCAATCATCAATTCAGAATATTTATTTAACCGTTCACCGTCCTGCCAATCTTAAATGGCAACAATTAAAAACCGATCACTTTCGGATTATCTTCCCGAAAACTGAAGACTCTCTTGCTTTTCGAACAGCTTCCATACTCGAATACCAATATCCTAAAGCAAAAGAACTTTCCGGTGGAGAACTAGTAAACTTTCCCGTAGTCATTTCTAATTACAATGATCTTTCTAATGGTTTTGTTACACCTAATAATTTCAGGTCAGAATTTGATGCCGCTCCTTTTAAGGGAAAAAGCATAAACCCTCGTTCCGGAGATTGGCTGGAAGCCGTGTTGCCACATGAGCTGTTACACGCAACGCATGGAAGTTTGATTGTACCATATTCAATTCCCTGGTTTTATAGTCTTCTTTCTCCGGATTTTGCACGAAGCTTCAATTTTTTTCCTCCTGTAGGAGTTCATGAGGGCTTAGCTGTTCATTATGAAACCGAAAATGTCTCCGAGAATGGTGGGCGTAAAAATTACACTTACTTTAACAATCAGTTCAATGCTCGTGTAAGTAGTGATGATCCCTGGAGCGCCGGACAAACCTTTAGTGTTTCAAGATACACACTTCCATATAATCGTCACTATATTTCCGGTTCCACATTTACTCAGTGGTTACATCAAAACTATGGAGAAGATGTGTCTAAAAATGCAATTCGTTATCATCATAAGATGTTTTTTCTGGGTTATGGATTTGCTTTAAAAAACGAAACAGGCAAGTGGCCCGGAGAATTATTTGAAGAATATCTTGCAGATAAAAAAAATACTGAAGCATTAAGACAAAATGAGATGGAGGAGTCAACTTCCTCAAAACAAAATATTATCGATTCTCCATATAAAGGGATAACTCAACGTAAACCTCTCTGGATTTCTTCTTCAGAGTTGTTGTTTTATAGTTCCCAATACAATGGTCCTAGAGGATTTTATAAGTATGATATAGATTCAAAAAAAACTACCCGGGTTGCAGAAATTTATACTGTTGCCGACTATAACATCGATTATGACCGGGCAGTAAACTCAATTCTTTTCTCGGAATATGATGCAGACCTTTTATACTCATCAGCTTTCAAATCTGAACTTAAAAGATTGGATCTAGATTCAAATAAATCGTTTGAGATCACTGAAGCTGATCGTGTATACAGCCCTACTATATCCGGTTCAAATATTATTGCTTTACAAACCGACGGAGCAAGCGCAAATGTAATATCCATTGACGCTGATAATAGAAAAACTGTTCTGGCTTCGTTTAACAATGCTTCTCCGGTTTCAATTAAAGCGAACCCATCTTCTCCTAATCAGTTAGCTCTTATCGTTAACCGTCGGGGAGTTCAGGCATTGTGGATCACCACCCCTGAAACCATATCACAGGATATTCTTCAGTCACCCAGATTAGCTTTTAAAAATGCTTCTGTTTTTGATTTGGACTGGCACCCTTCAGAACAAAAACTATTGTTTACTGCTGATGCTTATCCGGCAATGAATATTTATGAGTTCAACCTTTCTAACGGTGATGTTCTGCAAAAAACGAACTCTCTCTTCAATGCTTTTGAAGCCTCTTACTCTCCGGATGCCTCTTCAATAGCTTATGTTGTTCAGCAAGAAAAGGAGCAAAAGGTAGCTATTCTGAATGAAGATGACTTTTATGATAAACGTGTTCCAAGAGACGCTCTTTTGACCGGAAATGATCTTCAGGAAAAACTCGGTCGACCTTTAATGGGTTCTGAAATTAATTCCGATTCATGGACGATCGAAGAATATAGCTCTGATTTGAGCTGGCTTAAACCACGGGCTGTTCTTCCGGTGCTACGAGAAAACTCAGGAGAAACGCAGTTTGGCATAAACCTGCAAAGTATTGATGCTTTAAGTAGCCAGAGCTATTCAGCTGAAATAACCGGCATTCAAAGCAGACTTTGGTATGATATTTCATATACGAACAAAACTTTCTGGCCTGGATTTAAAATTCGTTCTTACAGCGATCCATCTTTTGGTATTTTGGATTTTGGAGAGGGAAACATTTATGCCGTTATGCAACAAGAGCGCGGTTTTGATTTGAGTGTCCCGATGAATTTTACTTTTAATGGTACTACAAGAGGAAAGTCTCTTTATATATCCCCTCGCATTACAGCAGAACAGTTTCGTTATTTTAACTTAACCCCCGATGCATTATCCGATTTTGAAACACAATATAAAGCCGGTGGCTTTGCTCAATTAAGTTGGAATATTCTTACCCAGAGACGTGATATTCAGCCTTCATCAGGAATATCTGTTTTTGGGTTTTTAGACAAGGCGTTAAACGATCAGGATTTGCTTTTAACTTTTACGGATGGATTTAGCCGTGAGCTCGAAATAAGAGATCGTTGGGCTGCTTATTATGGCCTTATTGGCTATGTAGCTCCTTTGAGAAAACTTAATCAATCTCTGCGATACGACCTGCAGTTTTTAAGTCAAAGCAGTTTCCTTTTATATAGCAAAAGCACCATTATTCCGGACAGTTTTACAGACGGTGCATTTTTAGCGGGTAGTAATCCACCTGAAACTTTCAATAATTTAGGCAGATTTAGTACACGGTATACTATTCCGGTAGCGTATCCAAGTGATGGCGGGATGTTGGTTCCTTTTTATCTTCAGGCTATATACTTGTCTGCTTTTTCACATACCATCACAGATATGGAACAGGGGTCTTTTAGTGATTTGCTTTCACAAAGCAGGAGCGTTTTTGGTGCCGGGTTGCATTTTCAATTCAACGTCGCTAATCTTACTTTTGATTTTGGTTTAGGTTTTTCATTCGAACCAACTCGTAACAATGCTAAATTTGTATTTGGTGAATTTTAATGCTTAAACAGGCAATCAATTTTATTTCTCTTTTAGTATTTATAGTTCTCCTTGGTTGCGGAGAAAAAAAGCCGGATTCCCCACAAGAAGCCCCGGTTGGCAATAGGAAAAGTCCTATAGCCATTTCCTCTGTAAAGCATGAAAATACCTATGTAAAAGTTGTGTACGGCCAACCATACAGAAAAGGCCGAACTATTTTTGGTGATTGGGAGCCATACGGTCAGGTTTGGCGGACAGGCGCAAATGAGGCCACTGAAATTACACTTACTGAACCTGTATTGATGAATATGGTTGTTGTGGATGCAGGAACCTATTCTCTGTTCACGATTCCTGATAAAGAGAGTTGGACTATTATTCTCAATAATGGCCTCGGACAATGGGGGGCCTTCGACTATAACCGTCAGCTTGATGCATACCGTTTTGAGGTGCCTGTGCAAACTCTTGAAACACCCGTTGAGGCGTTTACGATAACCTTTTCTGATCTTAAAGGAAGCTCTACTGTTATGAGTTTAACTTGGGATGTAGTCAATATTGAAGTCCCTATCCGTTTTTATTAGATTCTGAAGCGATTTTTTACTCATATTCTATCCACTAAAATATGCGGCTACTTTTCTTCCTTCTATTTCTCTTCTTAATTCTAGCTCAAAGCCTGATTTAAAAGCACAAAAGAATTTTTTTTCAGGCAAATGGGACACATACTCAAGTGAGTTTCATACGGGCTCATCGACTGATAATGTTAATGGCAACATCAGCATTAATAGTCTTGGAGAGGCTCGCTGGGTTCATTCGGAAGGTCTTTACTTAAGCCGTCTTAAAAAACAATACAAAAGGATGTGTTCCAACAGAAAAATCTGTTTCAAATTACTCTTCTTTCACTTTGTCGCTTGCTATTGAATGCGCAGATTCTGATACCGTAAGTACTTTTAACTTCACAGGATTTAGTGTTGGAAATCCTTTCTATATTCTCGGCTCCACTACTCAGGTAAAATCCCTTAAGAGCAATTCTGATATGGAAACACAATGCTTTTTGGGAGGAGGCTGTATTCTAAACTCTTATAATTCTTTTTTGTGCCGTCGTTCAAACAGAACTGTTTTGGAGAAATCTCTTTTATTGGATCTGCTACAAATCCGAATATCTCTATTGAAGAAATACGGTTTACAGATGAAGCCCTGGAGGTGCTGTTGCTCTTTAATGAAATAGATCAGGATTACAGTGGAAACCTGCATTCACCGGGTTCAGACTTTGCCCTATATATTCGTGACGCTTCAAGGAACAGATACGATATAATATCACAATTAGGCTGGATGGGAAGTGATAGTAAGGGTTACGGAAACATGGTTATACCTGCTGACACCGAACAACATCTTTTATTATTCTTTGAGCCTGCAGATAATTTCGATTCCATAACAAATTTAAGTTTGATTGAAGGAAACTGTGAAACAGGTTGTTGGAACTTCTATGACGTCAGGTTGAAGGACAAGAACTAGAAATTCTTTACTACACTAGTCAACCAGAGCCAACAGATCTTCAGGAACATCTATATCCATTCTCAGAACTTGTGATGCATGAGTCTTTCCTTGTGCATCCAATTTTAAAGAAACAGTTCCTCCGCCTCCCAGGCTTTCATTCAAGATGAAGTTCAGAGCTCCAATATTAGGAAGCTCATAGCGTTCTACTTCGCCTTTACACACATATTTCATGTGCTCTTTTACTTTTTCTGAGGTGAGTTCCTTTTTGAGAAAAGGGTAGATATCCGGGTGACGTGCTATAATACCAACATTTGATCCGTTTCCTTTATCTCCGCTTCTTCCGTGAGCTATCTTAAGTAATTTTACCTGAGGCATTCTTCTTTTTTTGAGTTAATCTATAATACAAAATAAGTGCGTTTTTATCGACAGGCTATCTGTTCTGTTTTCAGGTTTCAATTTTTACACTTTCAAAAATTTCATATGGTGGTTCTGATCCTGACCAATAATATAAAACTATAGTATCTCCGGATTCATATTCATAAATATCTTCCGCTTTTATTGTCTTAAATGAATTTGGTAAAAGTTCATTTTCTTCTGTTGAAACCGGGGCCCAATCTATTACTGTTAATATCTCTTGTTCGAATGCTGCATAGTAAAACGTCTCTGATGTTCCATTCTCTATTACAAGTTCATTACTTTCCCAGCGGTAGGCGATCTCATTATTTTCGTTTTTAAAAGACGAACAGGATAAAAACGGAATTATAAGAATAATTAAATATGCTATTTTCAAAAGGCTCTTAGTAATTGGATTTTGTCTTTAACTTAAAAAAATTCTCGAAATTGTACGATCCATCCTTCTTGATAAAACTTGTTCAGGCTAAAATGCCTTTTGGAAAATATAAAGACCGTTTCGTTACAGATCTTCCGGTTCATTATCTGGAATGGTTTCAGCGAGAAGGATTTCCTCCGGGAAAATTAGGACAACAGCTTTCAACCATGTATGAAATTAAAACAAATGGTTTAGAAGATATTCTGGGTCCCATAAAAAAGAAATACCGATGGAATCGTCTTCAATAATATTTAACTAAGTAAACTTCCCAAAGTAGCCGGTTGGCGTAATAGCCAACCCGACAAGCTGTATCTCGGTGCGTTCGTAAGTAAAACCTCATGTTCAACCACATCACTTTTAAAAAGAAGCATTCTTTTTGCAATGGGTTCTACTGTAAAGCCTCCTTCCTCATTACTAACTTTAAGCTCTCCTCCATCTCCTTTTTTCCAGTCTTTATTTAGATATATAAGCACTGTAATTTGCCGATTACTTCTTTTGTTAAATTGGTCTATATGTTTCTCATATTTTGAACCGATTGGATATTTGGCCAGATGAAACTCAGATCCAGATAAACTAATGAAGCAATACATTCCTAGTTTTTCTCTTAATTCTTCTATCAAATTGAAAAAAGGCGTAAGGGGAGCGTCTCTTTTGGGATCTAACCAATAAATTAGATCTCCTCGTACTTCTTTCTGTATCTGATAATCCAGACTGGTTCCTATTCCGGCTTTTTTGAGCCGTTCATTTTCTTCGATAGCAGAGAAAAAGTCCATGATCGTTTTAAATAGTTCGTCAGAGATGAAATCATCTACAATTACAATATCTTTTTCAGCGAGCTCATCTACCCATGAGATCCACTTGTCATCAGAATAAACCATGGGTTCTATTTTAATCGAGTAATTGGTAACTGGTTTAAGAAAGGCTTTAAACCATGCTAACCTTTTAGTTAGGTAAATTTAAAATACACTTTTTTGGCCCACTAAAAGACATGTTTATTTAAGGTGAAAAAAATATTGCTATCTGTGTAACATATTTTTTACATCACGTAAAGAAAACCCGACACCAATAATTATTCTAAATACACTATGTCTAAACAAGAAATACTTTCATGGACCTCATTAGCGACTTCTTCTTCATTTTTATTCTTTTATATACTCTTTAATTTTGGATTGCCCGGAACTGTCGAGGGCCTCTCCGGTACATTTGTAAAAACCTTTTTCAATTTATTCTGGATTGCTGTAGTTGTGGAGATCATTGTTGGGATAAGTGAAGGAAACAAAAAAGTTCAAAAAGATGAGCGTGATTTTATTATTGAAGCAAAAGGCATTAAGGCCGGATATAACATCCTAGTTATTTCTATAGTAATTGCCCTTGTTCAAATATTCATATCAAACCTCGGTCTTATGAGTAATTCTGAATTTCCTATTTCTCTGGAGCTTTCTACAGTTTTTCATTTTCTTATCCTTTGTCTTTTTTTCGCCAGTGCAACCCGCCGATCTATTATGATCTATCAATACAGAAAAGGGTATTAGTATGGAAGAAGGAACAATTGTAAATCAAATAAGAAAACTTCGGTTTAACCGGGGTGAAATGACTCAACAGGAATTGGCAGATCTGGTTGGTGTAACACGACAAACCATTAACGCTATTGAAGCAGCAAAATATTCTCCTTCTTTGGAACTGGCTTTTAAAATTGCGACCGCTTTTGGTTTACCGCTTGAAGACGTTTTTAAGTATAAGATCGACAGCTAAAAAATTTCTGTTTTAAACTTTGATTGTGTTAATGTTGAATCAAATACCAATGAAAAATTAATCCTCCCTAGAATCAAATCATTATCTGTGGTTACATCCACTTTCCATTCTCCTTCCAGCATATTTGTTTTGTAGGTATAACCCCTGTAACCACCGTCTCTTCCTCCGGTAATTTCAAATTCAATTTTATCTGAGGTTTCCCAATTTTCGGTTCTGGGATTTTTCCATTGCCAATGATGATTCACTTTTTTCTTAAGATCAGCCGGGGCAAAAATGGAAGTAAAAATAAAAAGACTGTCACCCGGTTTATAATTTGTTTCCCTTTCAAAAGGGGTGAAAAATCCACTTTCCTGATATGTAATTTTATAGGTACCGTTTTGCTTTTCAATATTATGTGCAACTAATCCTTCTTCCATTGCCAGTGGTACCGGAGGAATTAAATTGAAGAAATAGAAGATATTGATGGAAGCATAAATTATAAGAATAAGATTTATCAGCTTTGTTTTATTTAGCTCTTTTCTTGTGGATGGACTTTTTCCATAAATAAAGGTTACAAGAACCAATGTGCTCGACAAACTTATTCCTCCTGAAATAAGAAAAATGAACGTGTTCATTGTATTAACAATTACAGGAATGAAAAAAGTAAAGAAGGTGAAATTCACAAAAAAATATGTCCCGAATTGAAGGTATTTGTTGGAAATCCTTTTCTTCAACAATTCATTGGCAAACAACAGAATTACCAGTATAACGAAAAAGGAAACTGTTTTTGTAAACGAAACGCTTCTGGAAAAAAAGATCACATAGGCGCTGCATAAACCTCCTATAAAAAATTGAATCGCCAGCGGAAAATAATCCTCATAACGCTCTAAAAAAGTATCTTTCCATTTATCATCGTCTGCTAAATTAAAAAGGTACAGACTCAAGCTCAGAGATAATAAGTACACACATATAATTATTTGTTCATATAACCGATCAATGCTTCCCAGTGTTAAAGAGTCCCAAGTAAAACCTAGTATAAAGAATATTACAGGAGCACTTTTTTTGTGCTTTCTGATGAACGCCCGAAACCTGTTTACTTTTATCATTTCTGATCTTCTTTTTTCATAACCTAAGATACATTTGCTCCTGCTCTTTTTTTGTTAATTATTTTCTCATTTTTTGCTTTTAAAAACTCATTTTATTTCATTTCAGAATACAATGTTCCTAATCTTATTGCGATGCCTAAAATTAATGTAACACGTTCCACAACAATACATTCCCCAATTGATAACGTTTACTCTAAACTGAGTGATTTTAATCATTGGGTAAAATGGTCTCCCTGGCTTATTATGGAGAAGGGAGTAAAGGTCAATATTTCTGAAGACGCTAAATATTATGAGTGGAAAGGAGACAGGGTTGGCGAAGGAAACATGAGCATCTCTCTGGAAGATGGAAGTAATACGATCGAATATGATCTTACTTTCTTAAAACCATGGAAATCTGAAGCTAAAGTAAAGTTTATGCTTTCAGATAATAATGATCGGACCGCAGTTACCTGGACCATGGACAGCAAACTCCCCTTTTTTATGTTTTGGATGAAGAAAATGATGGAAGGTTTTATCGGTATGGATTATGAAAGAGGCTTGAACATGCTTAAGGATTATATTGAAGAAGGAGAAATAAAATCTAACTTGGACTGGATGGGAGAATCTGATTTCCCTGGCACTAAATATATAGGCGTTAAAACAACTTGTGACATTGATAAAATGGATGAGGCTATGCCCGAGGATTTTGGTAAGCTGGAACAGTTCATGAAGGAAAATGTAGCTCTTGCATCAGAACAGGCTTATTCTATTTATCACGATTGGGATATTGTAAAAAGAAAGGCAAGTTATACAGCTTGTGTTGGGGTAACGTCTGTTCCAGAAGATCTTCCTGATGGTTTTATATCCGGAGAAATTCCTGCCACAAGAATTTATACACTTCGTCATACCGGAAAATATGATCATCTTGGTAACGCCTGGTCAACAATGATGGGCATGTCCAGAGGAAAAGAGTTTAAACAAAAAAGAGGTATCCATCCCTGGGAACATTACATTACAAATCCTCAGGAAACTGCAGAAGATGCAAATATCACTGATGTTGTTTTTGCAATTAAGTAACCCTTTTATCAGTATTTAATTGATGGATCTTAGAAAAGGGTGGAACCGCAAACTGCAGATAATCCTTATTTTCTCATTTTTTGCAAGTATTCTTGTTTGTTTTCCTCTTTGGACAAACGACAGACTATTTCCAATTCTCCCGGTCTTTGATTTTTTTGTAACCGGAGGAGTGCTTCATTTTTCTTTACTAAGCCTATTTTTTGTTACCGGTTTACTTTCTGTTTTTGATTTCAAATTCTCAACTCATTCTTTATTTCTTTTTCTATTTCTGATTTTGATTTTATGCCTTCAGGACTATAATCGATGGCAGCCCTGGGTTTATATATTCTCTCTTCTTTTGATTTTTATTTTCTTTAGTCGTTGTAAGATGATAACAGAAAAAACCTTACTGACTTTATTCCGCATTGCTTTCATTGGTATCTATTTCTGGTCCGGTATTCATAAAGTTAATGCCGGCTTTATAACAAATACACTTCCACACCTCGTTGTCCCTGATCTTGGCCTGATGAGTTACTTAATTCCTTTAATTGAAGCTTTTCTAGGAATAGGATTGATCTTTATTTCAACAAGAAAATTTTCTGTTTTGTTACTCCTGAGTATGCACTTTTTAATTCTTTATGAAGTCTTTTTTGGCTTTTTTACATACAATACGGTCATCATACCCTGGAATCTTACAATGATGATACTATTGGTTTTATTATTTTGGAATAAAGACACCAACCATCTTTTTAGTAATCCTTCTGTTTCTAAAATCTTTGCTATTCTCATCTTCCTTATCTTACCCGTAACCAACTTTTTCAATCTTTGGCCGGGATATCCATCTTTCAATCTGTTTTCAGGTAAAACGGCAAAAGCATACCTATATGTTGATGAGGATTTTAAAACGAACTTTAGCTCAAAAACTCTTTCTAAGTTTGATGATGAAAACAGAATCTCTGTTCATTCCTATGCTTATTCAGAAATAAATATTCCTTTCTACTCAGAAGAGGAGGTTTATCTTCAGCTTTTTAATAAACTTTGCGAGCGTTCTACGCATGAATTTTCTGTGGTGATGGAAATAAAAACACTTCCACATCTTTTTAAGAATGAATGGACTTCGGAATCTTACTTTTGTGATCAGGTTAACGAGCTCTGAATCTGTGCTTGAATCAGGTTAATGGAATATTTCCATTATCTTATATCTTTAAAAAAAAGAAGCTGTTTCATTCTCTTTATCATTTTTTCCAGAAGCTGGAATAAAAAATTCCGTAGTTTTTTCTACGGAATTTCTCCTAATAACTTATATCTACCCTATTTTTTTTATACTAAAGGATAGGTTGCTGAAATTAATAAGAAAGTTTGTAAACCAACCTTCTCCAGTTCCATTAGTAAGTGTACCACTGTATGTTGTTAAACTTGAATACCCGGGATTTTGGTTTTGTGCTTGCAACATAAAATTATTCCCTTGTTCTACCCATACATACGGAGTTGAAGTATTCCCGCTAGGAGAGTCTTCTTCTATTGTACACATTCCCCCGGATGTGCCCGGAGGCCCCATGCTCGGTCCAAACTTAATTGTCATTGTATCCGGATTATCCGTTATCGTAAGACTCCAATTTGTATTCGCCAATAAGCTCATAATAGTATTATTTATGTTTGTATTATTATTTGACAAAAAGGTCTACTTGTCGATTTCTATTTATTTTAACAATAGATAAACGAATTTGCATAAATACTATGAATCCTCCAAATATTTAATTGTATCTTTATATAAAATATGGTTCTACGTATAATATGTTTACTTCTATTACTAATTTAATGTCCTATATAGATTCGCTTTTACAAGTTTATCTTAGCAATCTTATTAAATGAACATCAACATTTAATTTTCAGCTGGAATTAAATTTGTAGATTTTTTTGTCTTTATTAGCCTAAGACAAACTATCTTTCTACATGAAGTTTTTTTCATCACAGATCTCTTACTTTATTTCTAATAAGAACACGAAGGTAAATATAGCGCGCCTTCTTAAGTTTCTTGGTATTCTGGTTCTTCTCATCACCATTTATGGAGTTCTTTTCCATATAATTATGGAAAGAGAAGGTCAACAACACAGCTGGATGACCGGATTCTACTGGACTCTGGTAACCATGAGTACACTGGGCTTCGGGGATATCACCTTTACTTCTGATCTGGGACGTTTCTTTTCCATGGTGGTTCTGGGTTCAGGTATTATCGTTCTGTTGATCATGCTGCCCTTCACATTCATAGAATTCTTTTATGCTCCGTGGATGGAGGCTCAATCACGCGCAAGAGCTCCCAAAGAACTTCCCCCAACTACAAAAAACCATGTGGTTATTGCCAGTTTTGATCCCATTACAAAAGCCCTTGTCGAAAAACTTAAACAGTACCATAAGGAATATGTGCTTTTGGTTCAGGACCTGACAGAAGCTCTGGAATTGTTCGACGACGGATACAGAGTTATGGTTGGTGAACCTGACAATCCCGAAACATATCAAAAGCTACAAATTCATCAGGCGGCAATGGTGGTTACCAACGGCTCTGATATGTTCAATACCAACGTAGCTCATACTGTAAGAGAAAACAGTGAGCATATTAAAATTATAGCTACTGCCAACTCTCACGATTCCATAGATATTCTGAAACTCGCCGGATGTGATCATGTGTTACATATGGGAAATCTTCTGGGAAGAGCTTTATCAAGACGCGTGCTTGGACAGGATGCCCGTGTTCATACCATCGGCAGACTTGGAGATATTGTAATTGCTGAAGCCACTGCTTACGACACTCCGCTTGTTGGAAAAACACTTCGTGAATCACAACTCAGGGAAAAACTTGGAATCAATATTGTTGGAATTTGGGAACGGGGACATTTTCTCGGTTCTCACCCAGATACTGTAATTAGTGAACAAAGTGTGATCATGATGGCGGGTTCTGTGGATCAGCTTCGAAGATATGATGAGTTATTTGGTATCTATGCCATAAGTGAAGAGCCTGTTATCATAATTGGTGGTGGACGTGTAGGTAGAGCAGCAGCTTATCACTTAAAACGCCGGAATATCAAATTCAAAATTGTTGATAAAAATCCTGACCGAATTCTGAATGAAAAGAATTTCATTCTTGGAGACGCTAACGATATCAACACACTGAAAAAGGCCGGAATTGACAAGGCTCACAGTGTAATTATCAGTACCAACCAGGATGATATTAATATTTATCTCACTATTTACTGTCGCCACCTTCGCCCAAATATTCACATTGTTGCTCGTTCTACTCTGGAAAGAAATGTGAGTTCGTTACACCGCGCCGGAGCCGATTTTGTGATGTCATACGCTACGATGGGAGCTAACGCTATATTCAATATTTATGAAGAGAACGATATTATTATGATCGCCGAGGGATTGAATGTATTCAGTCTAAGAACTCCTTCTAAAATTGCGGGTAAAACCATTATAGAAGCTGATATCCGTCACAATACCGGATGTAATGTAATTGCCTATACCAGAGACGGGGAACAGATAATCAATCCGGATCCTACAGATCCTATTCCCGAGAACAGCGAACTTGTCTTAATTGGGGAGACAGAAGCAGAAGAGCGGTTTATTCAAATGTATGCTGATTAAGGATCAGTGATTTAGCGGTCTTTTCGATTTTCTCAAATATTCGTCTCCCTTTGAAGGGAGACGATCATTCGACTTCTTCTTAGTTCGACTCCATCTCCATAGCCATTGTTTGCATTCTCATAGCCAGATCTTTGTCGGATTGCATTGCCTGAGCTATGCTTTGAAATCGTTGTGCAGACATCTCAGCATTTTGAATGGATTGCATTTGCTGTTTTTGAGCGCTCATACTTGCTTGTTGTAAAAAGCTCTGCATATTCGCTACGGTTTCTTCTTCTTTAGTTGTAAGTTCTATTTCTTCACCTTCAGGGTTTTGCTTGCTCTGCATTATTTCCTGAAATCTTGCTGTAGACATTCCCTCTTCTTCCAGTTTGGCAACAACCAGACTATCCAGCTCCATTCGTATTCCCTGGAGTTCCTGTGCTATTATTACAAATTGTTCCAGTTCAGAATCTGATACTGAATCTGCAGGAGCAATTTGTTGCATTGGCATGTTTTGAGCCGCAACAGCTGTACTGCAAATAATTAGTGATAAAATGAGTGCTTTAGCTCTCTTTAAAATGTTCATTAAAAAAATAATTTCTTTGTGAATAGTTTAATTAGTTGAAAACTATCCATTAATAAACGGGATACTAAATTTGAGGCCGGGCTTTATAGGGTTTTAACATCAGGATGGCTGATTTGTTAATTTTTTTATTACCGCTGATATCTAACCTTGGTAATTAATCCACTTATAATCATATTAGTTTTAATGTTTCAATAAAAATGGCTATGAGTGATCTTTCCATGCAAGAAATTGCAAAACATCTACGGAAACCTTCAGGAAAGAATGGTAAAGAAGTCGCCAAACAAATGAATAAAGGCAATCAGCATCTATGTCTAAACTCATATAAGCTGCTTAAACCCAAACCTAATAGTTTAATTTTAGAAATTGGAATGGGAAACGGTTTCTTTACCAAGGATTTAATGGGCTTGAATCACAATTTAGAATATATAGGATTGGATTTTTCCCAGACAATGGTTGATGAAGCTATACGATTAAATCAAAAATTAATCGATTCTGGAAAAGTATCTTTCATTAAAGGTTCGATCGAAAATCTACCTTTTAAAGATAATAGTATTGATTATATAACAACCACGAACACTATCTATTTTTGGCCTGATCTATCAAAAAATGCCCGTGAACTATATAGAGTATTAAATCCTAATGGTAAAATACTGATTGCGTACCGACCCAAAAAAGTATTGGACAACCTAGAAGTATCGAATTATGGATTTAACAAGTACACAAAAAATGAAGTAGAAAGTTTGCTTGCTGAAGTTGGTTTCAAAAATATCTCCTCAAAAGAAATCTCCGAGCCAGCCTTTCATATCCAAGGCAAATCATTGCAAATGATTGGATTGTATAGCACCGGAATAAAGTAAAAGCTGCGGAATAAATTCCTTGCTAGCAAACCTTATAAAATCTGTAGTTTTTTAATAATCGTCATCCTGAACTTGTTTCAGGATCTGTAGGGAGTTGCTTTATTTAATTTGGCTTTTCTTTCTTGTAACTATGCTCTGCGTCGTTACAAAATTTAAGGGTAGTTTCGTCGGCTCAGAAGTTAGTTCCGACGCGGAGCATCGGAACCAGAATAAAAACTTACTTTCGCTACATCGGGATAAATCCCTCGTTTTTTAACCTTAAAAATGTGTAGTTTTTTAATAATCGTCATCCTCAACTTGTTTCAGGATCTGTAGGGAGTTGCTTTATTTAATTTAGCTTTTTCTAGTTCAAAGAAGATATATCCATTGGGATAGGGAGTTTTTTCCTTTTCAAATTAGCGTTTTGAACAAGTTTATGTGGTTTTAATCACAACTCATACAAAACTGAAATATAGTATCGCTCGCTCACTGTATTGTTGTTAGTCTTTTTTGAAGTAACAATGAATTCTGAGTTTCTTATCAGGTTCAATGCTGCTTCATCACAACCCCCACCAATTCCTCTGGTAACTCTGATCTTTTCTATTTTCTTTTGTTCAGAAACGTCAATAAAAAGCCTTACAACACCTTCTATTCCTGCTCTTTGTGCAACCTGAGGATAATTAATGAATTCTTTATTCACCTTTATATCAATATGATCAACAGGAAATCCTTGTTCGGTTAACAACTCTCCAACTATCACCCTTGATCCGGTTTCTGTAAAGAATTCTGTTCCTTTAAAACTCGCCGTTTGATTAGTAGAAACACACCCTGATAAAACAAATAATGGTAGAAGAATTGTAAGTATGGTTGATTTTAGATTTATCATCCTTTTGTATGGTTATATTTCATTGATAATTTCTCATGACTTAAAGAATAGGGTCATCCCTAATTTATTTTGGGATCTTACGGAATGGCTCTATTTTCGACTCCAAAATCAATGTCTTAATTTCTCATACTAATCTACTAATTCTAGATTTTCAGAGTTCGTAAGAAAATAGACATAGCCTTTGCTCTTTATTAGCAAGACATATTCCAATACCTATTCCTCACAAAGATCCTGAAACAAGTTCAGGATGACAAATGATGTGATTTTGAATTTTATTATTCAAAGAAGTCCTTAGAACAAGATCTGTGATAAGTTAGTCTGTTAATTTTTTTGGTTTAGAGTTCCCAATCCGTCCAAAAACTCTTTCTCATAAATTTTACCGTAGTACTTGAGATTTCGATTAGTTCATACTCTTCGTATTCGTTCTTTTTGGTAGAAAAACTTTTGAATGTTATTCTATCTGAATCCTTATAAGGCTTCTTTAATTTGAATAAATATGATTCCCCGGGAGCTAACAATATTGCTTCATTCAAAGAACTATCACTCAAGCTTTGTTCAAATACAGCTTCATTGCCTTGATGAACTTTTAAGTAATAAGCTTCTTCATGAGGATTATAAATATCAAACTGACCTTCTTTTGGAATAAGAAAACAGGAACAAAAAAGAATAAATATTGACAGAGATAGATATTTCATTCTTAATTTTTAATCCTTAATTACAGAACCCACCTCAAAAACCTCTTCTCCTAATTCCTCAGCTTTTGCTTTTACTTCCGCTGCTTTATCTGCAGAAACCACACAAACCAATCCAATTCCAAGATTGAAAGTTGCCTGCATATCTTCTTCAGGAACATTTCCTATTTCCTGAATCAGTTTGTACACTGCCGGACGTTCCCATCCTTCCCAGTTAATATCTAAGGCTAATCCTTCCGGTAAAATTCGTTTGGTGTTTCCTACCATTCCACCACCGGTAATGTGAGAAAATCCGTTTACTCCATCCATTTCTTTTAATTCAGATATCAAACTTAAATAAGATCGGTGAACTTGCAATAATTCTTCTGCAACGGTAGATCCCAGTTCTTCCACATGATCATTTACATCGTATTCACTGAACAACACTTTTCTGGCCAGTGAATATCCGTTGGTGTGTAAACCCGAACTTTTGAATCCAAGAAGAACATCTCCTTTTTCAATTCCCGCACCGTTGATCACTTTGTCTTCATCCACAATACCTACAATGGTTCCCGCCAGATCAAATTCACCTTCTCCGTAAATATCAGGCATCTCAGCAGTTTCTCCACCTATCAAAGCCACATTATTTTCTTTGCAAGCCGTGGCAAATCCTTTGATCACATCATAACCCACATTTTGCTCAAGTTTTCCGGTAGAGAAATAATCCAGAAAGAAAAGAGGAGTCGCTCCACAAACCGCAATATCATTCACACAATGGTTTACCAGATCTTGTCCAACAGTATCATATTTTCCGGCTTTGAATGCCACTATCAATTTGGTTCCAACTCCATCCACAGAACTTACAAATACAGGATTTTTAAAAGCACCCATATCCGGTTTAAAAAATCCACCAAAACCACCAATGTTGGAAAGCACTGCAGGACCATGAGTCTCTTTAACTACTCCTTTTATGGAATTAACAAGCTCTTCTCCGGCTTTGATATCTACGCCTGAATCTTTGTATGTGAATTGTTTCTTAGACATGAATTTTATGAATTTGTTTGTACTAATTTAATATGAGCTAAGTGATGATTTCCATGCCAGGCATACATCGCTAAGGCATTTATAAGTTTATAATTTATTCCTGATTCCGGATGATGAAATGTTCGTTTCCAATCATCTTTTTTAATTGTTTTAAGGATAGCAACCCATTTCAAGTGAACTGCTTCCAGAAAACTCAATCCTTCTTCAATGGTCATCAATTCGTAATCACCTAAAACTGCCCAAGCAGCTTCGTTATAAGGACGGATTGTAGGATTTTCTTCTGTCATTGCAAGTTTAAATCTGCACAATGAATTCAGGTGACTGTCTCCCAAGTGATGGATAACCTGAACGGGAGTCCAACCATTTTCTCTGTACGGAGTATTCAATTGTTCTTCTGATAATTCTGAAACAAGAGCTCTTACCTTAGAAGGAAGTTCTTTGATCTGTTCGATGTACATTTCTGTATCATTTAGATCGTGATCTTTCTCGTAATCAAAATTTCCAATAGGGTATCTTTTATCCATGAGATCAGGAATTTTTTATTGCTTAAATATACGTTCTTATAAAACTCTTTGAGAATCCTTTTTCTCACTTCTTATCCACACTCTAAAAGACAAATAAAATGAGATTTATAAATTTAATATATAGTAGTAGAGAGTGTGGATTTGTGGATAACAAAGTTATTCTTTTTCTCTACATCGCTTGACAAAACTTTGTGGATATCAATGTTGATATATTTCTTATATAAAACAGTAATTTATAGGCTGATATTTTTTGTTATCAACAAGTGTATCTGTATTGTACATATAAATCAGCTGAAGCTGTTCAACAGCAAAAGTTATTCTTTTTGAATGTTGATTAGGTGAATAAATTGTGGAAACTTGTTGAGAACTTTGAACGATTTTAGTTATCCAGTTTTTGTTAGTAAGTATTCCACATAGTAATCCACATAATTTTAGTATATGAAAGTTGTAATTCAGCGCGTAAAATCAGCATCGGTAACCGTCGGAAATGAAATTACCGGAGCTATTGAAGAGGGTCTATTACTACTGGTGGGAATCCATCAGGATGACACTAAAGAACAACTTGAATGGATGTGTGAGAAGATCCTGAAACTGCGGATATTTGAAGATGAAGACGAAAAAATGAATATTTCGGTCAGTGATGTGGGTGGAGGACTTTTAGTAGTGTCACAATTCACTTTATATGGTAATGCAAAAAAGGGAACTCGACCCAGTTTTATAGAAGCAGCTAAACCGGATAAAGCAGAACCGATGTATGAGGAAATGATCTCTTATTTTAAAGAGCATTCAGATCTAAATATTCAAACCGGAAAATTTGGTGCAATGATGGATGTTGAATTAATAAACGATGGTCCGGTTACACTGATATTGGAGAAGTGATTTGGCTGTAATTTTCATTTTTATTGATGGAGTTGGAATAGGGAACGAAGGTAAAGAAAATCCTTTCCTCATAGATTCTTACGAAAGTTTTCAGATCCTTTCGGGAGAGAATTTTTTTAAGAATGGAAAAGGAGTACGATCTTCAAATCAATTATATAAAGCGATTGATGCCAATCTTGAAGTAGAAGGACTTCCTCAAAGCGGAACAGGGCAAACAACTCTATTTTCCGGCAAAAATGCATCCAAAGTTATTGGAAAGCATTTTGGTCCGTTTCCTCATTCCGGAATAAAACATTTACTGAAAGAGCAGAGTGTTTTTCGGGCGATTAAAGAAGCGGGAAAGAAATCATATTTCATGAATGCATATCCTCCTATTTTCTTTGAACACGCAAACAGAAGAAATCGATGGAGCTGTACAACGCTAATGACGAAAAGTGCAGAAATGAGGCTCAATTCAACAGATGATATTCTGGCAGAAAAAGCTCTGACTGCGGAGATCGTCCAAAACGCCTGGAGAGAAAAACTGGATATAAATATACCAAAGATAACAGCTACTGATGCAGCCAAAAGATTACTGAATGTTGTTCCGGATCATGATCTGGTTTTGTACGAATATTATCTCACCGATAAAGCCGGTCATAACAAAAGCATCGATGATGCCCGAAGAGTTCTTCAACCACTGGATGAATTTCTGTTGTATGTCATCAAACATAAAAGAAGTGAAGATGTGTTGGTAATAACCAGCGATCATGGAAACCTGGAAGATCTATCAGTAAAAACTCATACACGAAATGAAGTCCCTCTATTTGTAATGGGAGAAGGAATTGAGCACTTTAATGATGTGGAGAGCTTGGTTGGGGTTAAGGATGGGATAATGAAAAGTGTAGATAAGTGAATAAGGAAAAGGAATTTAGTGTTGAGTACACGTTAAAATGGGGAGCCGTTATTGGCAGGTTTACTCGCTATGGTTTGTTACCAATAATATCATTGGTATGGGTCTTAACAGTTATAATAGTAGATTTTAATAGGAATACAATTGTAGATATTTTAATTGTAACGTCACTGTTTCTTTTAATAATATTTTTAGCATTCATCGAAAATTTTAAAAAGGAAAGAATTACAATTAATAATGGTTGTATGACCTTAGAGGCTTTAGGACTTTTTAAAAAGGGAAAATGGAAGTATGATTTACAAGAACTAGATAGGATCAAAATTATTCCAAAAGAGTATATGTGGAATAAAATATATGGGAAAGAAAATCCATCATATGTAAGGTATAAACTAACCTTTCGATACAAAGAAAAAGATATATTTTTTGCGGATGGATTAGATCACAAAACAGCTTTTTCAGTTCTCAGTAAAATGAAAGAGAGTGAAATTTTAGAAGAAAAGTTAAACCAAAAGTCATCCTTGTAGATGTTAGGTAATTCGTTGACAAAATTTCTTTATACCAACCTCAATATTCCAAGCAGGTCATCCCGAACTTGTTTCGGGATCTTACGAAAAGGCTTTTAGTCTGTTCTTGTTTACCATCCTCTTAAGGTATCATACCAATCCTCTAATTTCGGATTGTTTTGCTTTACCAGATTCCATTTCCACTGTTTATGCCCATTATTTAGATGCTTCTCCCTTGCTATAGCATCACTTATATTATCCTATTCTTCCGCATATATAAGAACGGTTAGTTTATACTTTGAAGTAAATAAAGAGCCTTCTCCCAATTTATGTTTCCACACTCTTGAATGAAAGTTATTGGTAACTCCGATGTAAATCGTAGTTCTTCGATAGTTAGTAAGAAAGTACACATAGCCTTTGTTCATAGTAAGTAAGATTGTTTCAAGAGCAATTCCTTACAAAGATCCCGAAACAAGTTCGGGATGACCCTATATATTTTACCGTTCAAAAACTGTCATCGAATTAACTAACATCTACAATCCTGAGTATACTTATGAAAGGAGGTGATTCAATCGACGGTTCTCGATTGAATCCGAGGGATGCCCGGATTTCTGAACTAGCTTTTAGATTAATAATAAATCCAGATCTTGGGCATTCGCCACGAGATGACCAAAACTTCTTCATGAATTATAAATTCTTTCGCTAAATTCTATCTATGAAAAAGAAACTTAGCATCGCCCTTCTGGGAATAATCATTCTCTACGGATTATTACTGATTCCTGACAATTCCACTATCAACATTGAAAGCGAAGGTAATTCTACTCCCTTTATTTGGGATCAGGATGAACGGTGGGATTTTCTGGAAAGTAAATTCACTGAAGCAAAAGCAGATAAAGAGATAATTACACCCGGAGTTATTGAGGCATTAATTTCTGACCTGTTCTCAATTGTTGATGAAATTGAACAAAGAAAACCCGAACCGGATGATGTAATTTTCGATGAACTCCTTTTAAGTTTCTTTGAGCTGGCGCCGGTTATTGCTGCACAAGATATTCAAAACCCTGAGTTTTTTGAGGTATATAACAGAGCACGAAGAGTGATCAAAGATCTGTCTGGGGAATGGGATATCTCCGAAAAAGAAACCAGAGATATTCTTTATAAAACGCTGTATGGAATGCGCGCAACAGTCGAAGAAGTTTTATTACAGTCAGAAGAGCCTATTGACCCGGTTTTGTATGTGAAGGAAGAGGAATCCCAAACGCCTTCTACAAATATTTTGGGAATAAAAGTTCACAGTGGAGATCTTTTGGTATCACGAGGAGGAGCGGAGGTATCGGCACTTATTTCAAGGGGAAATGATTATCCAGGAAATTTTTCGCACGTTGCTTTGATCTATGTAGAGGAAGGAACGAACATTCCTTATTTGATAGAAGCACATATTGAACGAGGTGTTGCTATCGCTACGCTGGAGGAATACATCAAAGATCGAAAACTTAGGTTTATGGTTTTGCGCCCCAGAGCTGATCTTACTGAAATAAAGGAAAACCCGATGCTTCCTCATATAGCAGCGAAAGAAATGTTTGAAGAAGTTCAACAACGACACATTCCCTACGATTTCAAAATGAATTTTTATGATCCGGAAGCTATGTTTTGTTCTGAAGTGGGATCATATGCGTACAAAAATAATGGAATTCAATTGTGGGAATCGGAATCAACCATCTCATCTAATGGAGTGGTGAAATTACTGAACACTTTTGGAGTTGAGAATTTTGTAACACAAATGCCGTCAGATCTGGAATACGATCCGCAACTTTCGGTCGTGGCCGAGTGGAGAAGTGCTGAAAGTTTGTTCGATGATCATTTATACAACGCGGTTATAGACGCCATGCTTGTGTGTGCCGAACAAGGAGAAGAGATAGAATTCAATCCGCTGATGCTTCCTTTTGCAAGGATTATGAAAGGAAACAGTTGGATCAAAAATCAGTTTGAATCGGAAGGACCGATTCCTGAAGGAATGAGTGCAACCCAAGCATTGAAAAGCGATGCCTTTATTCAAAGACATAAAGAGTTGAAAGAGAAAACCTCAAGAGCGGTTGATTCATTTATCGAAGAAAACGGATACAAACCACCGTATTGGGAATTGGTTAAATTAGCAGAGGAAAAATCGGGTTGTAAGAATTAGAAGTATAATTATTGACTAGAAATAATGTCAGAGAAGAAAAAAGTACATCTTGTATTAGGTTCCGGAGGAGCCAGAGGAGTCGCACATATTGGTGTTATTGAAGAACTCGAAAAAGAAGGCTACGAGATCATAGAAGTAATTGGTTGCTCTATGGGAGCGGTTGTAGGTGGAATTTACTGTGCAGGTCAGCTATCTGAATACAAAAAATGGATGCTGAGTCTCACCAAAAAAGGAGTATTTGATCTGTTGGATTTCACATTTACTTCTCAGGGTTTTGTAAAAGGTGAAAAACTGTTCGGAAAACATATCGAGGTTACCGGACAACAGAAAATAGAAGATTTTAAAATTCCTTTTACAGCGGTTGCAACCGATATGAAACATCACAAAGAGGTTCATTTTAAAGAAGGAGATCTTTTTAAAGCCTTGAGAGCATCGGTTTCCATTCCCGGAATTTTTACTCCCATTGTTGATGAAGATCTTGTTTTGGTAGATGGAGGAGTTTTAAATCCTTTGCCTATAAATCTGGTTCAAAAAAGAGACGATGCGATCATTGTAGCCGTGGATATAAATTCCAGAACTATTGTAGAGGATTTATTGATCAAGGAAGAGAAGAAACAGCGTAAAAAGTACTGGTTCGAAAACATCCTTCCGGATTCCATAAAAGAGTTTGCACAGAACCACGAAGAAAGAAAAAAAGAATCATTTTCACTGTTTGAACTCATGGAAAGTACTTTCAGCTTTACACAAGACCGACTTACAGAATTAATGATAGAACATTACAAGCCGGATATTTTAGTCGAAGTGCCGAGAGACACCTGCGACACTTTTGAATTCTACAAATCAAAGCAGTTGGTGGAAATTGGAGCCAGAGCATTCAGAAATGCATTGGCTAAATCTGTTTAGACGTTATACCCGAATAAAAAGCTTTGCGGTAGATATAAAATTTAGTTTATTGATGTAAGTATTAATAATTGGGGTTGTAATGTATGAGCTTGAATTCAAAAGCCATGATAAAATAGAGATACTGGAAGTTGCTGTAACCGGGAAATTGAATTTGGAATACGCAATAGAAATCAGCTCCAAAAGCCGGGAAAAAGCACATAACCTTGGCTATCAATTATTAAAGGATTTAAGTAAAGTTGAGTTGGACGCAGGTGTACTGCAAGTGATGGAGTTTTTTGATCCAAAAAAAAATGAAAAACTAAATATTAAACACAAATCCGTGATAGCCGCACTTTTCGTTGAAGGCTCAAAATTATATTATTGGAAATTCTGGGAAACGGTTGCCAGTAATAATGGATTAGTTTCTAAGATCTTTGTGGATAAAGAGAAGGCTTTTAAGTGGCTACAAAATAAAGCAGAAGAAAAACAAAAATAGCATTATGTTTTCTTCATGGCTAAAGAATACATCCTATCCATAGATCAGGGAACAACCAGTTCCAGAGCAATTCTTTTCAACAAAAAAGGCGAAGTTGAACATGTTGCCCAAAAAGAATTCAAACAACACTTTCCAAATGATGGCTGGGTAGAACATGATCCTGAGGAGATTTGGAACACCCAAAAAGAAGTAATTGAAGAAGTCGTTTCAAAATATGCTGAAGGCGGGAAAACAATTGCCGCAATAGGCATCACCAACCAAAGAGAAACTACGGTCGTTTGGGATAAGGAAACAGGAGAACCGGTTTATAACGCTATCGTCTGGCAAGACCGAAGAACATCAGATTACTGTGATGAGCTTCGGAATGATGGATGGTCAGATAAAATCCAGCAAAAAACCGGGCTTGTTCTGGATAGCTACTTTTCCGGAACCAAAGTTAAATGGATACTTGAGAATGTTGATGGAGCCCGACAAAAAGCAGAAGAAGGCAAACTTGCTTTCGGAACAATAGACTGCTGGTTGATATGGAATCTTACTAAAGGAAAAAAGCATGTTACGGATATTACAAATGCTTCACGTACACTTCTTTTCAATATCCATGATAAAGAATGGGATACAGAACTTTTGGAGTTAATGGACATACCGGAAAACATGTTACCAGATGTTTGTTCATCAAGCGGGGAAATTACAGCCGCTGAGCTGGATTGTTTTGAAAGTGGAATTCCAATTACAGGAATAGCCGGAGATCAGCAAGCGGCGCTGTTTGGGCAAATGTGTCTTGAGCCCGGAATGCTGAAGAATACGTATGGAACAGGTTCTTTTATCATGTTCAACACGGGTGAAAAAGTTATTACTTCTGAGAACAACCTGCTAACGACGATCGGTTGGCAAATGAATGGAGAGACAACCTATGCTTTGGAGGGTTCTATCTTTATTGCGGGAGCGCTGGTTCAGTGGCTTAGAGATGGTTTAGGAATTATTGAGTCTTCAGCAGATGTCGAAAAACTGGCTTTAACAGAAAAAGATAATGGAGGAGTATATCTGGTTCCTGCTTTTGCAGGACTTGGCGCTCCGCATTGGGATCAAAAAGCCCGTGGAGCCATGTATGGATTAACGCGAGGAGTAACAGCCGGACACATAGCAAGAGCTGCTCTGGAAGGAATCGCATTTCAGGTGAAAGATGTGCTGACGGCAATGGAAGCAGATTCCGGTATTTCAATTAAAGAGCTCCGGGTTGATGGCGGTGCGTCTGTAAATAAAACACTCATGCAATTTCAGTCTGATATTCTTGGAATTCCGATCGTGAGACCAAAAGTAACGGAAACAACCGCGTTAGGAGCCGCATATTTAGCAGGACTTGCTGTTGGTTTTTGGAAAAACATAGACGAGCTACAAAAGAAATGGGAAATTGATGCAAGGTTTGAGCCGAAAATGAAAACATCAGAAAAAGAAAAACTTTTAGATAAATGGAATCAGGCGGTAGAGAAGAGTAAGAATTGGGTTTAAATAATTACTAATTCTAAATGATGAATTTTGAATTAGTATTGTTTCAAGAAAGATCGTCATCCCGAATTTATTTTTATCTAGATCCGATGGTCTCCGTCGGATCTAAATTTATTAAACTTAATAAAGAAGATTGTTACAACGCAGAGCGTTGTAACAAGGCTAATTAATGTGAGACATTAAAAAGACAAAATGAACCGAAATTTAATTTTCTATCTAAAATTTGAATAACCAAAATGAATCGTACCGAATCACTAAACCATATAAGAAAATACAACGATTATTGGGATATTCTGATAATTGGAGGAGGAGCAACAGGTTTAGGTTGTGCTGTGGATTCAGCAAACAGAGGCTACAAAACTCTGTTGTTGGATATGGCTGACTTTGCCAAAGGTACATCCAGCAGAAGTACTAAATTGGTTCATGGCGGGGTTCGATATTTACAACAAGGAGATGTTTCATTGGTGATAGAAGCTTTGCATGAAAGAGGCTTGCTTATTCAGAACGCCCCGCATTTGGTAAGTCATCAATCGTTTATAGTTCCAAGTTATGAATGGTGGAATGGTCCGTTTTATGGAATAGGAATGAAAGTATATGATGCTTTAGCCGGAAAACTGGGCATCAAAAAATCTAAAACACTTTCAAAGGAAGAGGTGCTGGAAAAGATCCCAACTTTGGAGCCGGAAGGATTGAGGGGAGGAGTAATTTATTACGATGGCCAGTTTGATGATTCGCGTCTGGCAATCAATTTAGCCCAAACAGCTGCTGATCTTGGTGCTACTCCGGTAAATTACATGAAAGTAAATGAGTTGATAAAAGGCGATTCAGGATTTATTGACGGTGTAGTTGCAAGGGATCATATACACGGAGAGGAATTTACGATCAAAGCCAGGGCGGTTGTTAACGCAACGGGAATTTTTTCTGATTCCATTCTCAAAATGGATGATCAGAAACACGAAAATATAATTCAATGTGCACAGGGAATTCATTTGGTGCTGGATAAAGAATTTTTACCCGGAGATTCAGCCATAATGGTTCCTCATACTGATGACGGACGTGTACTTTTTGCTGTTCCCTGGCACGGGAAGGCTCTTGTGGGAACAACAGATACTCCAATCGACAAGCCCGCTTTAGAACCAATAGCATTAGATGAAGAAATAGATTTTATTCTTAAACATGCGAAAGAGTACTTAACCAAAGACCCAACCAGAAAAGATGTAAAGAGTGTTTTTGCTGGATTAAGACCTCTTGTGAAACCACCGGAGTCAAAGTCTACATCTGAAATATCCAGAAGCCATCACATTCAGATTTCTGAATCAGGGTTAGTTACTATTGCAGGAGGAAAATGGACTACTTACAGAAAAATGGCAGAAGACACGATCGACCGGGCGGCAATGGTTGCAGGTGTGGAATTCAAAAAGACAAAAACAAAGAATCAACGTATTCACGGATGGTTAAAAAATGTAGATAAGAAAGATCCGTTGAGCGTGTATGGCTCAGATCGGGTAGCTATTGAAAAAATAATGGAAGAAAACGATTCTATGAAAGAACAGCTACATCCAAGCCTTCCGTATATAAAAGCAGAGATTGTTTGGGCAATAAGAAATGAGTGGGCTCAAACCATAGAGGATCTTTTATCACGAAGAACCAGGGCTCTGTTGTTAGATGCAGAAGCTGCAATTGAAGTAGCACCAAAGGTTGCGGAGATATTAGCTGAAGAATTCGGTGAAGATAAAAAATGGCAAAAACAGGAAGTGAAAGAGTTTCTGGAATTGGCTAAAAACTATGTTATAAATTAATGGATTATCAAAAGATACTTAATGAGATAGATTCGGAGCTAGAAAAAGGGAAGTTTGGGGGTAAAGTTGCAAACTATATTCCGGAACTTGCTGATGTTAAGGAAGAGAATTTTGGTATACACCTTTGTAGCCTTGAAAAAGGAAATTTCTCGATCGGACAAAATGAGCAACGATTTTCTATTCAAAGTATCAGTAAAGTTTTTGCGCTCACAATGGCGTATCCGATGTTGGGCGAGAAATTATGGAAAAGAGTTGGTGTAGAGCCCTCGGGAAACCCCTTCAATTCTTTGGTTCAATTAGAATATGAATCAGGTATTCCAAGAAATCCACTTATAAATGCCGGAGCACTTGTTGTTTGTGATATACTGATCTCTAATCTTCAGAACCCAAAGCAGGAATTTATAGAGTTTGTACAAAAGCTGTCAGGAAACCCGAACATAGGTTTTAATAAAAAGGTAGCTGAGTCTGAGAAAGAAACCGGATACAGAAATGTAGCGCTAGCCAGCCTTATGAAATCGTTCGGAAATATTGAAAACCTGGTAGAGGATGTTCTGGACTTTTACTTCTATATGTGCTCAATTGAAATGAGTTGTAAAGAACTATCGCAAACCTTTTTGCTGTACGCAAATCATGGAAAACATTTTGTAACCGGTGAAAAAATTCTGAATGCTTCTCAGTCAAAAAGATTAAGTGCAATTTTACTTACTTGTGGATTTTATGATCAGGCAGGGGAGTTTACTTTCAAAGTCGGTCTGCCCGGGAAAAGTGGAGTAGGTGGAGGAATTGTGGCGGTTTTTCCGGAACACTATAGCGTTGCCGTTTGGAGTCCAAAATTAAATAAAGCCGGGAATTCGGTTCTGGGAATGGAGGTTCTGGAAAGGCTAACAACAAAAACAGGATTGTCTATATTTTAATCTATTTAGATGAAAAGATTATTTAGAAAACGAGGCTGTAAGTTTCTTTCGTTAGAACAGGTCGGTGTAGTTATAGGGGTTTGAGTCGGAAAACTTCACAACGATCGGAAAAGATTACCTTTCCAGTCTTGACCGCGGTTCGAACCTGATATCAGTTATTGAAAAAGAGTCGATATTCTGGAAGCAGAAACAAGGAAGTTTTTGATCTACGGAGAGGGAAATGAAAGAGCGTTTAAAAAATGGTACGCCGAAGAACTCGAGGTACTTTCCGATTATTTAGGAGACCTTCAGTTTACAATATCAAAAGGGGCGGTTCCTGAAACCAGAATTATGATCAAGCAACTTAAGGACGAATAAAAAAAGCCATCAATAAGTGATGGCTTTTAATTAATTACTTTAACGAAGAAGTAATGCGCTCAAAGATTTCATCAATGGTTCCTATGCCATCAATTTCTTTAACAACACCTTTTGAAGAGTAGTGATTTTGCACCGGCTCTGTTTCTTCGTGATAAACCTCTAAACGAGTTTTGATCTTTTCTTCGGTATCGTCAGCTCTTCCCTGTCCTCTTGAAAGAATTCTGGAGATCAACTCCTTCTCGGGAACAGTAAGAACCACAAAAGCATCTATAGCTTTGTTCTGATTTTCCGCGATCTCATCAAAAGCTTCTGCCTGAGGAACCGTTCTTGGAAAACCGTCAAGGATAAACCCGCTATCGTATTTAGGGTCTTTAAGCTCATCCGCCACAAGGTCAACCACGGTTTCATCCGGAACCAGCTGACCTGAGTCAAGAATAGACTTAACCTTAACGCCAAGAGGAGTCTGGTTCTTTATCGCTGTTCTAAATATATCACCGGTTGAAAGGTGAGGTATTGAGTATTTGTCCTGAAGTAATTTTGCTTGCGTGCCTTTACCGGCACCGGGAGGTCCAAAAAGAATAATATTCATCTAAATAAATTTAGTTTTAAAAAAGAAGAATCCGGGATTAATACATATAACGCCCGAATCCGGTTCTTAAAAGGAGAATGTTACTTCTTTTTGCTTTCCTGTCCGCGCTCTTTAATACGAGCTGCTTTACCTCTTAGTTCACGCAGATAAAATAGTTTAGAACGTCTTACACTTCCGCGTTTCTTAACTTCAATCTTTGCAATAAAAGGAGAGTAAAGAGGGAAAATACGCTCAACACCAACGTTGCTGCTTATTTTACGAACGGTAAACGTTTTATTAGCTCCGCTTCCACGTTCATTCAATACAACACCTTCGTACTGCTGAATACGTTCTTTTTCTCCTTCACGTACACGGTAGTGAACATTCACTGTATCACCGGCGGTGAATTGAGCGATGTCGTCATTAACTATCGTTTGTTCTACAAGTTTTAGCTTATCCATGATTCTGTTTCTTTGCTGACTAATCAGCCGTTAATAATCTTTCTTAAATTTTTCGTACAAATCTTTTCTTCGTTCTTTTGTTTTTGCAAGAGATTGCTCGCTTTTCCAGGCTTCGATCTTTTTGTGATCGCCGGATCTTAAGATCTCAGGAACATTCATTCCTTTGAACTCGGCCGGTCGGGTATAAATGGGAGCTTCAAGTAATCCATCCTGAAATGAATCGCTTAATGCGCTTCCGGCATCTCCAATGGCATTCGGTATCAATCTAACCAAAGCATCAGTAATAACCATAGCGGGAAGTTCCCCTCCAGAAAGCACGTAATCACCAATGGTATATTCTTTAGTAATTAGCGCATCTCTAACTCGCTGATCGATTCCTTTATAGTGGCCGCACAATATGATCACATTTTCTAATAGTGACAGCTTGTTGGCTTCTTCCTGGTTAAACACTTCTCCGTCCGGAGCTGTAAAGATGATTTCATCGTATTTCCTTTCAGAAGTCAGATGGTCTATACAGCTGAAGATCGGTTGAGGCGTCAGCACCATGCCCGGTTCGCCACCATAAGGGTAGTCATCAATCTTGTTGTGTTTGTCTTCAGTGTAATCCCGAAGATCGTGAACAAAGATTTCAACTAAGCCTTTTTCTTTGGCGCGTTGCACAATGCTATTTTCCAGTGGACCTGTAAGCAATCCCGGAACTGCAGATATGAT
The DNA here is from genome assembly GCA_965215865.1 of Balneola sp. Taxonomy (GTDB): domain Bacteria; phylum Bacteroidota; class Rhodothermia; order Balneolales; family Balneolaceae; genus Balneola. Next base: position 33,382 of record OZ244125.1, on the reverse strand, counting down.
ATCAATTCTCATTTCTAAAGTTCTCCGAGCTCTTCCAGGTTTTGGCAGATGACAGATTCTTCTTCAAAATTTTCCTTAACCACATAGTGGCTAACATTAGGAATAAGAAGAGATCCATTGTTTGAAGAAACATTCAGAATAGATTGCATGGAATTCTCGATGATGTCCATTACTATTCCGATGTGCTCACCATTTGTGTTATAAACATCAAAGTGAAGCAAGCTGTTTGTTTCTTCAACGTCAGGAATTAAAGTATTGGCGAGATCTGTTTCCAGATATACACCTGAATTTTTTAATTCTTCTGCCGCTGTGCGATCAGCGATATGTTCAAAATGTACAAAGAACGAAATTTCATTTCTTTTTTCCTCAGTCCGAACATCTTTAATTCGGGCAGGGAAGTAGTCGCCCCTTTCGTTCCGCAAATACACAACAGTTATTTCATTCAGGATTTCGGGATCGTCAAACTCAAAAATGATTTTAACTTCGCCGTCAAGTCCGTGTGAGCGATCTACGCGCCCGACTAAAGTAAATGGTTGTATATTGGCTTCCTGATTCATAGGAGCCGGATTAAATTATCCTTCAGATTGTTTGCTTTCCCATGCTGCAATAACGGTCTTTCTTGACTCGTCGTCAGAAATAAACCCTTTTAATGCATCAAGATCATTATCTCTAATATGATCGATAGCTTCTTTAGCAGTCATGTCATCAGAAGTTTGAGTTGAACTTGCTTCAGCTTTTGGCTCTTCAGCAACTTCTTCTTTTTCTTCTTCAGCCGGAGCGTCGTCTGTTTCTTCAACAGTTGCTTCTTCGGTAGCAGGCTCTTCAGTAGCTTCAGCTACATTTTCTTCTACTTCTTCAGCAGCTTCTTTTGCTTCTGCTTCAGTAGCTGTTTCTTCTACAACTTCTTCTTCAGCGGGAGCTTCAGCAGTAGTTTCTTCTGTTGCAGCTTCTTCAGTCGCTTCAGTTTCTGCTGTAGCTTCTGTCTCTTCAGTAGCTGTTTCTTCATCAGAAGACTCAGTTTCTAATTCAACAGCTGCTTTAGCCGCTTTTTTCTGAACCTGATCTTTAAATTCTTTTTCTTCTGCAGCAAGAACGTCCTTGTGCTTGTCTTTACGGGAATCGCTGTCGTCTCCTTTTGAGTCACGGTAAGATTTCCACTCAGCAAGTGCTGTTTCAATCTCTTCTTCGCTTTTTCCCCACATCATCAAATGACGCTTGTAAAGCACCCCTTCATTTCTAAGGATCTTGCGTACAGTGTCGGATGGTTGAGCGCCGGTATCTAACCAGTAAAGAATGCGGTCTTCGTTGAGTACCACTTCTTTTTTCTCAGTTACGTTGTCATAACGGCCTACCTGCTCAATGATTCTTCCATCACGAGCAACTTTGCTGTCTGCAACTACAATATGAAAGATTGGTCGTTTTTTACGTCCTTTCTTTTGAAGTCTAATTCTAATCAATGTTGTTCTCCAGTGAGTTGTGTATATATAATGTTACTTACCAATCGGTAAATTTTTTAATCCTTGAAGAGCCCTGCCCATCTTTCCCATTTTGGACATGGTCTTCATCATTTTTTTCATCTGTTCGAACTGTTTAATGAGATCATTGATCTCACGGACAGTAGTGCCAGAACCGGCTGCAATTCGTCTACGACGAGTTCCATTAAGAATTTCCGGATTCTGACGCTCCTCCGGCGTCATTGAATAGATAATAGCTTCAATCGGTTTGAAGGCGTCTTCATCGATTTCGTTGTTATCCAATGCTTTGCTGGCGCCGGGGATCATAGAAACAAGATCGGAGAAATCTCCCATCTTCTTGATCTTTTGAATTTGCTCGAGGAAGTCTTCAAGGTCAAACTTATCAGAACTAATACGTCCCTGAAGTCGCTTGGCTTCTTCTTCATCAAATTCTTTTTGAGCTTTTTCAACGAGCGATACCACATCTCCCATACCAAGTATACGCTGTGCCATACGGTCTGGGTAGAATGGGGAAAGAGCATCCAGCTTTTCGCCGGTACTCACAAATTTGATCGGTTTATTTACAACGGTTTTTATAGAAAGTGCAGCACCACCTCTGGTGTCACCATCTAACTTGGTAAGAACTACCCCGTTATAATCGATCCGCTCATTAAACTCTTTTGCTGTGTTAACCGCGTCCTGACCGGTCATCGAATCAACAACAAACAAAATTTCATGAGGATTTACGGCTTTCTTAATTTCCGCGACCTCATTCATCATCTCCTCATCTACATGTAAACGTCCGGCAGTATCAATGATAACGGTATCCATAGCCAAACTTTTTGCCATGGCGACAGCTTCTTTAGCTACGCGAACGGCATCTTGTTGTTCAATGGAATAAACCGGCACATCAATTTGGGATGCCAGAGACTTAAGCTGATTTACGGCAGCAGGGCGATAAACATCGGCGGCAGCAAGAAGAGGATTCCTTTTATGCTCCTGCTTTAGGTAACGGGCTAACTTACCAACAAAGGTAGTTTTACCGGAACCTTGTAAACCTGCAATAAGAATTACAGTAGGTGGGGTGTGGGCAACTGCGATATCAGATTTTTCGCCACCAAAAGTTTCAACCAGTTCATCAAACACGATCTTCGTGAATTGCTGTCCCGGGTTAACGCTGGTGAGCACATCTGAACCGAGTGCTTTTTCCTGAATTTCTTTCGTGAACTCGCGAGCAACCTCATAGTTAACATCTGCATCCAATAAAGCACGACGAATTTCTCGTATAGTTTCAGCGATATTTACATCGGTGATACGAGCTTCGCCTTTCAGATTCTGAAAGGCTTTATCTAATTTTGAGGATAAACTATCAAACATTTATTTGAACAGGATTATTCGCTTAGTTCAGAGCCGATAAAAATACGAGTTTATTCTTGGGTTATCAACAGTAATGTGGATAAAGTTTTAACGAGTCAGAATAATGATTATAAGAACATCAATAGTTCAATACGGAGATTAGATTGATATGGTGCTAGTTTGTTTTAGGGAAGAAGATAAATAAGAAATATTGTCGTAAGTTTATTCAAAAATAATATCATATAAATGGATCTAAAGTGCTATAAGCTTGTAATATTAACACTATTTGTCTTTGCGTTAAATCCAAAGCTTACAAAAGGGCAAACAAATTACCAACCAGGGTTCATTGTGATTAATGGTGACACTACGAGAGGGTTCATCGATTACTTGGAATGGACAGAAACTCCGGATCAGATTTTTTTTAAAGAAACGGAACAAGGAAGCCCACTCGAGTTAACTCCAACTGACATAAATTCATTTTTCGTTTCTGCAGAGATTTACATTTCCAAAAGGGTAAAGATTGATAAAACGCCTCTTTATGTAAATACAAACTCTACATTAAGTCTCATCAATAAGGAGTTCGAAGAAAAAAGAGTCTTCATTCAACAGATTAACAAAAGCAAAAACCTAAATCTTTATTTGTACAGAAAAGGAAGAGACAATTACTATTTGCAGCAAAAAGAAGTATTTATTGCTCTTATATCTCACGTATTTGTTCAACAAAAAGGTGGAGGCTTTTATGTTAATCAAAACAATACATATAAATTCAGGGAACAAATTAGACGCTTAATGCCGTCATGCTTAGATGAGATCAAGATTGAAAGATTGAAATATAACTTAAGCTCTTTAAGTTCGTTTGTAAGTAATTGTAATTTAATTACTAATGAAAAAAATGATTACACATATAAAATCCCGAAGGTAACTGTCAAAAGCGGAGTGGTAGTAAATACAGGATATAAAGTACACAAAGAAAACATATCAAGACGAATAATTGAAAGCGAGATTAATTTTAAGACAAGCTATGATATTGAGGTTGGTTATTCATCTGAAATCATCTTACCACGCGGAAGGGGGCTAAAAAGATTAAACATAGAGCTTTTAATATCTGCTTTCAGAACAAGTTCAGAGGATCGAATCATTAGAACATTTGAAACAGGTACGTGTGGTATGGGGTGTAGCGTGATTGAAGAAGTAATTTATAGCGATGTAGAAGGTGTGCTTAGTTATGCTCATTTGAAAGTTGTATTTAAGCGCTTAATTAATAATAAAAAAAAGTCATTTTATTATAGTGCGGGAATAGGAATTGGAAAGAAAATATATTCTAATGTAGAAGGGAATTTACAGTTTAATACATTTCAGCAACAAGAAAATCAAGAGCGAATGCTGGTAGATTCAGAAACTCGAGAAGAGAACTTGATTAACTATAGCGATGTAATCCTGCACCCGAGAATAGGATTAGGGTATTATTTTGAGACCTTAAGCTTGGGTGTCATAATTGAACCAAGAGTAGGCAAAGAGTATTTTAGTTCTTATAACTCAATATCCTTTTCAATGAGATTGGGTTTATAAAACTTTTTGATAATCATAAGGACAATTTCTTGATGATCAAAAACGCGAGTTTATTCCTGTGTTATAAACAGTAATGTGGATAAAGCTTCCACTTACATAATAGCAGGTTTCAATAACAAGGATTTATAAGATATAATAAAAGCGCCCTTGACTTCATTCAAAAGAATCTTGTTTTTATAGAGCTAAAATTTATAGATGTTTAAAAAGGAAATTACAATATGAAGCAGGTTCTTATTCTTCTTTTGAGTGTTTTTTGGGTTGGTTCAGCAAGCTCTCAGGATAGGGTTGTACAAAAAGATGGAAGCACATTAAGGGGGACTGTAGAAATAACATATAATTATCTTCTGAATACTGTAAAGGTGAACGGTAGAGATATTGATGTTTTAAGCATTGAAAGAATAGAGATGGAAGAAGGGGATGTGTTCGTTCCTAGAAGAGTTGTTTATTACTACAAAGCGGAATCGAGCGAAGAATTTAGATATGTTTTTCTAAAAAGAATTCTAAACGGCTCGGCAAAATTATATAGATATGAAGGAGAGGGATTTAAATTTGTTTTTGAAAAAGATAATAAAGCAATTGCTTTACAAGAAGTTCCGGAGTCGCTTGAACTAAAGACAATCAAAGGTTTCAAGAAAGACCTTAAGCAGGCTTTAGGAAGTTGTGTGAGCGAACAAAGGATAGATAGGTTAAGATTAAGAGAAGACAACCTTATTTTTCTTTTTAATGAGTTTAACGAATGCAAAGACAACAATTACACTCCTCTTATAACGCCTAAAAAAAAGGATCATATTTTTATATTTGATTTAGCAGCGGGAGCTCATGCTGCAAGACATTCTTTGTCTGCATCCGTATTTCGGTTTAATTCAGCCCGACCGGTGAAAGATGGAGAGATCAACCAACAAGGTGAGGCAACAGTAGGTTGGGTTGTTGATTTTAGTTTTCAAAAAAACCTTTTTAATTCAAAAAACTTGTTTTTGTATTCCTCAATTTCTTTAAGAAAATTTTCCTTTAATGTAGTGGCAGATGATCCCTCTATGATGCTTTCAAACTTCGAGTTTATAGAAGGCGATTATATGTTAGGTTTAAGCTATCAAAGGAGTTTATTTAATAAAATGTCTTTCTCTGTGACATCGGGCGGATTCTTTTGGACTACGAAAATTCAGGATAACATTAGGTACTTTGATGGAAGATATCCTGTTATTCCGGATTACACCAGGAAACCCAGTGGAGCAGGACTTTTTGCACAGGGAGGGATTTTATATGATGTTAATGAAAAAAACAGCTTTTTTATCAACTTTAGAAGTTATTTTAGAAATGGTGAGAACATGTTCTCTAAAGATCCTGTAAGAATTGAACTTTCCTCTATACAAAATGACGACGCATTACAGGATTTATTTACAGTTCTTGTTGGTGTAAGAGCGAAAATATTCAGAAAGAACTATTAGTTTATTCGGTATTAAACATTCTTTGGTTCCTATGCTCTGCTTGGGAACTTTTGCTCTAGTTAAAAACTACTTTCGGACAAGTTAAGTTATCTAAAATCCGAGCCCTGTGTATTTTTAAAATCAGGTTCTCTCCACGTGTTATAGCTGTTTTTAAGAAGAAACAGAAATACTACCCAATCAATTAAAGTGACCGCCCAGAACAAAAGACTTGCGTTGGGATCGTTTATTAAAAAATAATTGACCAGAAATGGAGCCAGAACAAAGACCGCAAAGGAAACAAGCCAACCAAATTTTTGTAATCTGAATAAAAGCCAAAGCAAATAAGGCGTTGAAATAGCGGAAATAAGAATCCACGCTCTGGCAACACCATCCGGATTTAGATAAGCAATGGAAGGGGTTTTAGAAGAAGCTTCGGTGCTCATCAGCTTATCAAGTTTTTCTAAGTGATAATTTCTTTTAAACTTTAACGACATATGTCAATGATAGTAAAAACGATACAGAGTTCAATATTCGGTTTTCATTCCCACTATCATTTTAGCTTAAGAATGATGATTTTCACTCATCACATAAACAGAAAAGAAATTTAAGATAATGAGCGAAGGAAACGGATTACTAAAAGGAAAAAAGGGAATTATTTTTGGAGCGCTGGATGACAGAAGTATCGCTTGGCGGGTTGCATTAGCGTGTGACAGAGAAGGAGCAAGCATGGTTCTTTCAAATGCGCCAATCGCTCTACGTTTGGGAGCCCTTGACGCTCTTTCTGAAGAGATAAACGCCCCTATCATTCCTTGCGATGTTTCAGATGATGACGCTGTAAAAGACATGATGGAGAAGGTGAAAGAAGAGCTTGGAAGTGTTGACTTCATTCTTCATGCCATAGGGATGTCTCCAAACATCAGAAAGAAAAAGGAATACACCGATATCAATTATAAATGGTATCAGCAGTCACTCGATATTTCTGCAGTTTCATTACACCGTGTTTTGCACCATGCTGATGAAGCCGGAATTTTAAACGACGGCGGAAGCGTGATCGCTCTATCTTATATAGGAGCTCAACGAATTTTTAGTAAATATTCGGATATGAATGATGCAAAAGCCCTGCTCGAATCTATTGCAAGAAATTACGGTAGCCGATTAGCTCATCGTGGTATCAGAGTAAATACGATTTCACAAGCACCGACAATGACTTCAGCGGGATCAGGAATAAAAGGTTTCGATGGTATGTTTACTTTTGCAGAGAAGCTGGCCCCAATGGGAAACCCTTCTGCAGATGAGTGTGCGGATTATTGTGTAGCAATGTTTTCTGATCTAACCAGAAAGGTAACTATGCAGAATTTGTTCCATGATGGCGGTTTCGTAACGAATGGTATTTCTGAAGAGATGATGGAAGACCTTGCGAAGCTTTATTCAGAAGACGAAGATTAATTAAAGCGTCTTAAATTTAGTCATTCCTGCGCAGGCGGGAATCTGGATTTTAAAAATAGATTGAGATTCCGGCTTTCGCTATGGAGTGACTTCAATTAGAAAAGAAGCTTATATTAGATTATTAGACTTTGCATAAGGTCCTGAAACAAGTTCAGGTGACCTTATTTTAAAAACACCAATATCCAATCAATGCCTGAAATAATCCTAGGAATAGATCCCGGATCCCGCTTTACCGGGTATGCTGTGCTTACTGAGGAAAAAGGCAAGTTGATAGCATTGCGTTGCGATGTGTTGAAGATGGCACATATGGAAGATCATTCGGATCGGTTGAAATATATTTTTGACCAGATCTCCGGAATAATAAAATCAAATTCCCCTACTGCCTGCGCTGTTGAAACTCCGATCTATGGAGTTGACCCTCAGGCAATGTTAAAGTTGGGTAGAGCTCAGGCTGCAGCAATTTTAGCAATCAAGAATAACAATCTTCCTGCTTTTGAGTATTATCCCAAAGAAGTAAAAAAAGCAATAACGGGGAATGGAAATGCGAGTAAGGATCAGGTAGCATTTATGCTGGATAAAATGGTAACTCTCCCGGATGAAAAGCTCAAAAATGATGCTACAGATGCACTTGCGGTTGCATGGTGCCATTATATGAAAGGGAAAGGCTTACCGGGAGCTGTAAAGAAGAAAACCCATCAAAATAATAAAAAGTCTGATTGGGCAAGTTTTGTTGCCGACAATCCTGACAGGGTGAAAGGGGCATGATCACTTTTCTAAAAGGATATGTAGAAGAACTTGAAGAAAACAAGGCACATCTTGATGTTGGAGGAGTTGGGTACGGAGTTGAAATTTCTAAACAAACTCTGGCCCATCTGAAAAAAGGAATCGAGGTAAAACTTTTGATTCATCATCATATTACAGACAGTGATCAGAGATTATTTGGGTTTTATGCTAAAGACGAAATGCAGCTGTTTGAAAAACTGATAACAGTTAAGGGCGTGGGACCGAAATTGGGAATTACAATTGTATCGGGCTTACCGGCAGACCATTTAATAGGAGCAATAAAAGGCAAGGACGCCGCATCATTGTCGAGAGTTCCGGGGATAGGTAAGAAAACGGCAGAACGCATAATTTTGGAGCTGAAAGATAAGCTTGATGAGGTTGAAGGCTCGGGAAGTATTTCAAAACCGGCAGAGTCAAACATGACGGATGAAGTGGTTTCTGCGTTGGAATCTTTAGGATTTATAAAACGTGAAGCTGAAGAAGCGGCTGTTAAAGCGCTTCAGGGTGATGATATCAAAACTGTACCGGCTGCGATAAAAAAGGGATTGAGTCTCCTGAATAAGTAGTCGGCGATAAAGGAGTTAAATTTTATTTCCGAAGATTAAATCTGGTAACAATTTCTTCATTTTATATTAATGCGATACATTAGTACCATTGTTTAGTTCTAATCTAACAAACCCCAAATGTTGTGCCTAAACAAACCATTCTTGTAGTAGATGATGAAAAAGATCTTCTGGATCTTATTGAGTATAACCTGAAAAAAGAAGGCTTTGAAGTCTTAAAGGCAGAAAACGGCGAAGAAGGAATTGCCGTAGCTAAGGAGAAAAACCCCGATCTAGTGCTTCTGGATATAATGATGCCCAAAATGGATGGGATGCAGGCAGTTGAGGAAATGAGGCGGGACGACCAACTCAAAAAAATACCGGTCATTTTTCTTACTGCTCGTAGCGATGAAAAAACAGAAGTTGAAGGGTTAAATAAAGGTGGAGATGATTATATAACCAAACCGATTAGCACAACGAAGCTGATTTCCAGAATTAAAGCAGTTCTGCGGAGGTTTGATGAAAAAGAGGAAGAGACGAATGTTCTCGAGGTTCACGATATAACGATAGACAGAGACCGGTATATAGTAAATAAAAAAGAAGAGGAGTTTCATTTACCCAGGAAGGAATTTGAGCTGCTTTTTTTTCTAGCCAGCAGAAAAGGAAAGGTGTTGGACAGGCAAACTCTTTTGAATAAGGTTTGGGGTGATAATATTTATGTAGTAGACCGCACTGTAGATGTTCATGTGAGAAAGATCAGAGAGAAACTTGGAGATCACTATATTGAAACGGTTAAAGGTGTAGGCTATAGATTTAAGGAATGACTGCGTCAAAAAAGAAAAAAATTGGGCTTTTCAAGCTAGGATTAAGAATAGCTCTTTATTCGTCCTTAGTATCAGGGGCGTCTTCTTTTTTAGTGCTTATTATTTTTTACAACCTTTCCTTGTTAAGCACGGCCATAGCAGCTTGTGCCATAGCTTTTCTTGTTTTGCTGATTTCATATTTTTTCAATTATAAGCTACAGTATAAAAGACTTGAGAAACTGGAGGAAATTTCAAGAAATATTTCTAAGAAAAGGTTTGAGGAATATCAGGGTATAACAACCAACTATGGTGATGAGGTCGATTATTTGGTTAAACACTTTGTGAAATCAAGCAGGACCATTGAAAGAGAAATTCAGAGACTGAACAGGATTGAAAATTACAGGAAAGAATTTATAGGTGATATATCTCATGAACTCAAAACGCCTATTTTTGCGATTCAGGGATTTGTAGAAACGCTTTTAAACGGCGCGTTAGAAGATGAAGAGGTAAATCGGGAATTTCTTAAAAAAACCATGAGGAATGTTAACCGGTTGATCTATCTCACAAAAGATCTGATGGAAATTTCCAAGCTCGAGACCGGGGAGCTAAAATCGGACATAGAGCCATTTTATTTATACGAAGTGATACACGATGTTGTAGACAGTTTGCAGCACAAAGCAGAGCGTGATGATGTTAAGCTAAAGCTAAAAGAATTCGACAAAAATCTTCAGGTCAGAGGGGATAAGAATCAGATAAAACAAGTTTTAATAAACCTGATAGAAAATGGAGTTAAGTATAACATAAAAGGCGGAAAGGTAGAGATCGAACTTGAACAGTTTAAGAAAGACAAGAACAGAGTTTTGCTTTCAATAAGAGATACAGGGATAGGAATTGACGAGTCTGATCTAGCTCGTGTTACGGAGCGTTTCTTCAGGGTAGACAAGTCTAGGTCTAGAGAAAGAGGTGGTACAGGATTGGGGCTGGCAATAGTTAAGCACATTATAGAAGCACACAGAGAGCAACTCTTTTACGAGAGTAAAATAAACGAGGGCACTATATTTAAGTTTACGCTGCGAAAAGTTCAGTAAGAAATCCATACCTTAAGAATTCTATTTAATAAGAGTAAACAGAATTATATATGGTTTATGCAGTTATAATGGCCGGCGGTTCCGGAACAAGGTTTTGGCCAAAAAGCACAAAAAAATACCCCAAGCAATTCTTAAACTTATTTGGGCAAGGGACAATGATTCAAAACACTGCAGAACGGGTTAAAGAGCTCATTCCGCAGGAACGAATTCTGGTGGTGACAAACGATGACTATGTGGATATAGTAAAGGAGCAACTTCCAAAAGTGCCGGATACAAATATAGTTGGGGAGCCTGTTGCTAAAAATACGGCTCCATGTGTTGCTATTGCTGCGGAGCTTTTGATCAAACAAGATCCGGATGCTGTAATGGTTGTGCTTCCTGCCGATCATCATATAACAAACCCGGAAGAGTTCAGGAGAATTTTAAAAACTGCTATAAAAAAAGCGGAGTCAGGTAATGACTTGGTAACTATAGGGATAAAACCAGACAGACCAGAAACCGGATTTGGTTATATCCACGCAGACAATTCTGTTGCTGAAGAAATAGCTGAGAAGAATGTAGAGAAGGTAAGAGCTTTTAAGGAGAAACCTGATCATGTTAAGGCTCAGGAGTTTTTGGATTCCGGAGACTATTACTGGAACAGCGGTATGTTTATATGGAGAGCAGACACTGTTCTGATGGAAGTAAAGAATCAGCTTCCTGATATGTTTGAGTTGCTTAAAATAAATTCACAGGACTTATATACAGATTTACATAAGGCGGCTATAAATGAGTTTTACCAGGATTGCGAGTCTATCTCAATTGATTATGGCGTTATGGAAGGTGCAAAAAACGTATTTGTAGTTCCGGGAGAATTTGGATGGAATGATGTTGGCAGCTGGACGGCTGTTTATGATCTTGGCGAAAAGAATAAAGATGGCAATGCTATTCAGGCAGTAAATGTTACATTCACAGGTTCTCAAAAAAATCTGGTTGTTTCAAATTCCGGAAAGATGATATCTCTGGTAGGAATGGAAAATACAGCTGTAGTTGAAACAGAAGACGCAATTCTTATTTGTGACCTTAATCAGGCGCAGGGGGTAAAGGAAATAGTAGAGCAACTTAAAGCGAACGAGGAACTGAAAAAATTTCTTTAATCTATTTCAATAACCTGCTGATCATAAGCTAAGTTGATGTTTGCCGGCAATTTTTTGTTTGATGGCTCATGATCAACATAACTGTTCATATGAATGAGATATCCACGCTTAATATCAAGGCCATTGATAAGTTCAGCGGCTTGAGGGATAGTAAGATGAGTTGGGTGTTCCGGCTCCCATCTTAATCCGCTCAAAACAATTACTTTAGAACCACGAATTATATCCTTTGTGGCTTCAGGAATCTCTTTTACATCTGTGAGATAGCAAAGATCGTTGATTCTAAATCCCAGAATTTTTAAATCGCCGTGAAAACAAGGAAGAGGGGTTATTTCGAGATCGTTCAAATAAAAAGTTTCCGAGACTTCAATCAGATCTAATGATGTAGATCCCAGGTATTTATTTTCTCCAAACAGATAGTCAAAACGGGATTTTATAGATTCTATGCAAGCTCCTGAAGTGTATAGCGGAATGGAGGTTTCTTGAACATAATTGTATGCTCTCAAATCGTCTAACCCGCTTACATGATCCATATGTTCATGGGTTATTAACACACCATCGATCTTTTTTATCCTTGAGCGGATACTTTGAATACGAAATTCCGGACCAGCATCTATTAAAAGGGAAGTGCCTTCACTTTGAATCCAGGCAGAGCATCGTGTACGAGTGTTTCTCGGGTCCTTAGAAAACCGGTTCGCCCCAAAGCCACCAGCAACCGGGACACCCATAGAAGTTCCTGTTCCTAGAAATGTAAGTTTCATTAGTCAAATTCCAGTTCGTCTCCGGGACTGTGAGGGGAGACGGTGAGCCTGTCCCATAAAATACCCAGCTCTTTTTTTACAGCGGGCTTAATATAAATAGAGCTTAGATCCACTGTGCTTAAAATGCGCGCTATGGTGCCTATTTGAGACTCTATCGGTTTGTTTTTGTTCACGATAACAAGTCTGTCCCCTTCAATTACACAATTGTTACCCCTGAAAGACCCTCGCTCTTTTCGCAAACGATAGTCGCACTGTTCTAAAAGGAGTTCAAGCTCTAAAAGAAGTTTGTCTGTTTTCAAAGTGAAATACCTAGTGTTACTCTATGATATGTAAGATCATAATCAAATTCATCTTCATCAAGATCGTAAGAAGAAATTTTAAAATCATATCCTAAGCTTAAACTTCTGTCACTAATGATATTTAAAAAGTCGAGCCTTGTCCTGAACAACAGGCTTTTGTTAGAACCTCCGAATAGGCCTCCTCTTGAATTGCTGAAACCATAAGAAGGAAGTCCTTCTAGCGAAAAGGAAAGTTTGTCAGGAACACGAGCAACAACAAACGCCCCTACGCCTAAAGCGAGTACAGTCTGGCTAAAATCATCAGTTAACTCCTCATTTTGAACGTTGACTAAGTTAGAACTCAATCCAAAAGGGATGCCAAATTGAAATGACCGCGATCTGACAAAAGAAAAGCGGTTCAAATAGTCAATAGAAAGATTTAGGTATCGTTCATTTTCAGCGCCGGTTAATCCATTTATGAAACTCAAAGAAGCGCTTAACGCCGGGTTTTCAAAGAAGAAAGTTAGGGCAGTAGATTCAAAATTGAGTCTTTCCTGGTTAGGGTCGGTGTTATCGCCTGCGTATTCAAAAATAACAGGACTGAAGCCCGCTCTGAAATAATTTGATGACGATCTTTGCTGCTGTTCGGATTCTCCACCTACAGAAAACATTTGAGCATGCACAGAAGCTGAAAGGGATATTAAAATAAATAAAAGAAATTTTGATTTCATGGGAATGAACTTAATTAAATCTACCTTTAAAGGTAAACGATAAACAAAGGTATTATTTCATGAAAGCATCACTAATTTTTTTACTGCTGATTACTTTAGGGGGATTTTTTGAAAACCCTGAATCTATTTACGAATTTAAGATGGAAAGTATTGATGGAGAAACGATCGCACTTGATTCCTTTAAAGGGAAGACTCTTTTGATTGTGAACGTCGCTTCAAAATGTGGATACACACCACAGTACGAAGGGCTCCAGTCTTTATACGAGGAGTATAATGATGATGGGCTGGTAATTTTAGGCTTCCCGGCAAATAACTTCAAAGGACAAGAGCCAGGAACCGATGAAGAGATTAAAGAATTTTGTACCCTGGAATATGGAGTGGAGTTTCCTATGTTCTCAAAAGTTTCGGTAACAGGCGATGATCAGGCTGAGCTATTTACGTATCTTACCGCTCTGGATAACCCGGATTTTAAAGGAGATATAAAATGGAACTTCGAGAAATTCCTCATCTCAAAAGATGGAAAACTTACCCGAAGGTTCAGAAGCCAAACAAAGCCCCTAAGTGAAGAGTTGGTATCTGCCATCGAAAATGAGCTCTCAAAATAAATATTAAAAAGATTTCAATAAATGGTTGACTTACTTTGATAATCAACCGTATATTTAGTGCTCTCAATTAGGTCCGGTAGTTCAGTTGGTTAGAACGCCTGCCTGTCACGCAGGAGGTCGAGGGTTCGAGTCCCTTCCGGATCGCAAACCCCTCACATAAAGTTTATGTGAGGGGTTTTTTTGTTTGTATATTTCAAGTCCAATAAAAGAGAAAGAGTCTCATGTCTTCTATTTACCCTTCTTACGATGTGATTGTTGTTGGAGCAGGGCACGCAGGTAGCGAAGCCGCTGCCGCCGCTGCACAATTAGGATCAAAGACCTTATTGATAACAATGAATCTGGAAGCTATTGCTAAAATGTCTTGCAACCCGGCAATGGGTGGTGTTGCTAAAGGACAGCTTGTTAGAGAAATCGACGCTCTGGGTGGACTTTCAGGAATAGTTAGCGACGCTTCGGGTGTTCAGTTTAAAATGCTGAACAAAAGTAAAGGCCCGGCAATGTGGAGTCCGAGATGCCAAAGTGACCGGATGCTTTACGCTCAGAAAATGAGAGAATTGCTGGAACAAAAAGAGAATCTTTTTTTCCGTCAGGACAATGTTGTTGATCTCATTTTTACAGACGATAATAAGGTCGAGGGAGTAGTTACCCAAACGGGGCAGAAGTTTTACTCTAAAAGCGTAGTTCTTACAAGCGGAACGTTCTTAAACGGGTTGATACATATTGGGGATAGTAACTACGGAGGAGGCCGATCCGGTGAACGAGCATCTGTAGGTATTTCTGCGGCGCTAGAAAACAAAGGTTTTCTTGTAGGTAGATTAAAAACAGGTACTCCGCCGAGAGTGGATGGACGATCAATCGATTATTCAGTACTGGAAGTCCAGGATGGAGATGAGAATCCAACTCCTTTTTCTTTCTTAACAGAAAAGCTTCCTGCACAAGAAGAGCAACTGACGTGCTGGATTGGTTACACAAACGATAGTGTCCATGAGGTTTTGAAAAAGGGTTTTGACAGAAGCCCGATGTTTAACGGAAGGATAAAATCCACCGGACCGCGATACTGTCCTAGTATTGAGGACAAGATTAACAGATTTGCAGATCGTGACAGGCATCAGCTTTTTCTGGAGCCGGAGGGGTGGAATACGTACGAAATGTATCTGAACGGTTTTTCAACATCTCTTCCTGAAGATATTCAGTTGGAAGCGCTGAAAACAATACCCGGTTTTGAAAATGTAGTAATGTTGCGTCCGGGCTACGCAATTGAATACGATTATTTCCCGCCGCATCAAATTAAAAGAACGCTGGAAACAAAGAGAGTAAGTGGCTTGTACTTTGCAGGACAAATAAACGGGACTACCGGTTATGAAGAAGCAGCCTGCCAGGGATTGATGGCGGGAATTAACGCGGCTCTAAAAGTACAGGATAAAGAGCCTTTAATACTGAAGAGATCAGAGGCATATATTGGTGTTCTTATCGATGACCTGATCAATAAAGGCACAGAAGAACCTTACAGAATGTTTACTTCGAGGGCAGAGCATAGAATATTATTAAGACAAGATAATGCGGATCTTAGATTAACTGAAATAGGCTATAAAATTGGTCTTGCTAGCAAAGAGAGATACGACAAGGTTGTAGCAAAAAAAACAGAGCTCAATCTATTGTTGGATTTATTATCAAATCAAACGGTGCGACCGGAGATTTTGAATGCAAAACTTGAAGAGCTGGGCACAACGGGTTTAAGCCAGCCGGTAAAAGCAGAATCTGTTTTAGCAAGACCTCAGGTATCTTTGTTTGATATGATGAGTGCTGATCATGAACTGAAGGAAAGCATTCAAGGGATCACTCAAGACAACTATGTTATTGAGCAAGGGGAAATACAAATTAAGTACTCGGGGTATATTCAAAAAGAGTTTGAAATGGTAGAGGAATTAGCTCAGAAAGAGAATACCCCAATCCCCTCATCGTTGGATTACTCAAAAATTAAGAGCTTGTCGTCGGAAGGATTTCAAAAGATGTCAAAAATTAAACCCGAAACTATTGGGCAGGCCAGCAGAATAAGCGGAGTGTCTGCAAGCGACGTTTCTGTATTGATGGTTTACCTAAAGGGATAGGTTTCACGTGGAACAATCGATCCGTTACATAACAGAAAAAGAACAGGCTAGGGTCGAGTCTTTGTATCGGGCAAACACAGAAGGGCTGATGGTCTACATTGATCGGCTTCTTTGGTGGAATGAAAAAATCAATTTGGTGAGTAGGGGTGTTTCACGTGAAACATTAGAAAAACATGTTAAGCACAGTCTTTATGTTTCCCTTTTTTCAAGCTTTATGGAGAGCGATTATTTTGTTGATACTGGTTCCGGCGGCGGATTGCCGGGGTTGCCGCTTTCTGTATGCTATAAAAAGAAGCAATTTGAGATCAATGATATAGTATCGAAGAAAATTTTCGCAGTTAATGACATGGTCTCTGGCTTAAATCTTTCTGATCGGGTTAAGGGACGGCAGGGAGATATTCGTGAGATGGGCTGGGACGAAGAGGTGATCATTGTTACAAAGCATGCCTTTAAGGTTGATCAACTATATGGTATGGTAGAGGGGAAAAAGTGGAGCAGAATCATTTTCCTTAAGGGGCATGAAGCGGCGGTCGAAGAAGCCAAAAGCATAAAAGGCTCTTTTAAGCTAAGCATAATTAAACTGGACGCTATGTTTATGGACCCGTTTTATGAAGGGAAGGGAGTTGTAGAGCTAAGCCGGGGAGCGAATGAATAGTTCTGAGAGAAGATTGAAATTAATGTTGATGCTGCAGCAGGGGAGGGATCGTAGGACTGTTAAGGAATTTGCGGATTACTTCGATGTTAGCAAAAGAACTATATTCAGGGATTTCAATGCTTTACAGGAAATAAATGTGCCCATTACCTGGGATAAGTATAGTGGCTACGGAGTTATGCCGGGTTTTAAAATACCACCACTCATGTTTTCGTCTCATGAGCTAGCAACCATTATCGTGGGACTTAATTTTGTAAAGTCGCAGATCGACGCCAGGCTTGTTGAGGACGCCAAGGGGGTTGAGGTGAAAATACAAAGTGTACTACCGGATGAGTTAAAAGGATTTATGTCTTCTTTGCAAAAAAAGACGGTTGTGGATCCTTACATGAAGTTTGGTTCAGAAAAAAAAGAGGGCGGGAACTGGTATAAAATAAGTAGCGCGATTTCACAGAAAAAGAGAATTCAGTTTTTATACACAGCAAAATCTGGAGAGAAGAAAACTAGAAAAGTGGACCCTTACCTTTTGGTTTTTTATCAGGATCACTGGAACATGATCGGGTTTTCGCACCTTCGTGGAGATTTTAGAAATTTTATTCTTGATCGGGTGCGGGATATAGAAATTTTGCAAGAAGATTTTGTAGAAAAGAAGGAAATGTCCATAGAGGACTTAATTTTCAGATTTGACGGCGCGCAGCATAAAGTAGAGGTGTTACTAGATAAAGAAGGATATAAGCGGTTTAAAGCAAATCTCCCCACTAAAAATTTTAAGTTATTGGAAGAAAAATCCAAAAAAATTAAAGTGAGCTTCGAAATTGAAAATCTGGAATTTATAAATGTTTGGCTACTGCAGTTCGGGAAACAGGTGAAAATTCTTGCTCCACAGGAGTTGATTTCCAAGAGAGAGAAGCTTCTTAGGGAAATGTTGGAGCAGTAAAATATTCAGCATAAAAAAGAGGTTTCATAAAAATGAAACCTCTTTTGAAAAACCGGAAAGTAAAAGAGATTCTAAACCTCTTCTTCTTCCTCATTTGCCACTCGAGTTACGGCGGCGATGTTTCCTTCATCATCTAGTCTCATAATACGAACACCCTGAGTATTTCTTCCCATAGTTCGTATTCCTGAGCAACCCATTCTGATTACTTTACCTCTTTCAGTAATGATCATAAGATCGTCTTCATCAGTGACTTCTTTAAGGGCAATAAGACTTCCGGTTTTCTTGGTAACCTTAAGTGTTATCACACCTTTACCGCCACGAGATTGCTCTCTGTAATCGTCAACAAGGGATCTTTTTCCGAACCCATTCTCTGAGATTGCAAGAACGGTGGCTTCATGAGTATTACGAATCACAACCATATCCACAACTTCATCATCTTTGCCGAGATTCATGCCGCGAACACCGGAAGTATTTCTTCCCATTTCTCTCGCTTCAGATTCGTGGAACCTGATCGCGCGACCGTTTTTATTAGCTAGAATAATGTTGCTGTCACCATCTGTTAACTCAGCTCCAAGAAGAGAATCGTTATCTTTGATGTTAATGGCGATAATACCATCGCGTCTTGGACGGGAATAAGCTTCTAACGAAGTCTTTTTTATCTGACCTTCTTTAGTTGCCATTATAATAGAGTGTTTTTTCACATACTCTTCATCATCCAGGGTTTTGACCGGGACAAAGGCTTTAATATGGTCGTCTTTGTCAATCTCGATAAGATTCACAATCGCACGACCACGGGCAAGACGTCCGCCTTCAGGTATTTCGTAAACCTTCAGCCAGTAACATTGTCCTTTTTCAGTAAAGAAGAGAATGTAATTATGGTTGGTGGCTACGAATAAATGTTCTACCCACTCTTCGTCTCGCGTAGTAGTTCCTTTCATTCCTTTTCCGCCACGTCGTTGTCTTCTGTATCCGCTGACCGGCATTCTTTTGATAAAGCCTTTATTAGAAATAGTAACAACTACATCTTCATCAGCAATCATATCCTCGATATTGAAATCATCAGCGGAGTACACAACTTGTGTTCTTCGCTCATCACCATACCGCTCTTTGATATCCTGAAGCTCTGCTTTGATGATATCAAACTGGATATCTCTATTGGCTAAAATTTCACGGAAACGTTCAATTTTGTCTACAATTTCTTGATACTCAGTATCAATCTTATCGCGCTCTAACCCGGTAAGTTTTTGAAGGCGCATTTCCAGAATAGCTTTTGCCTGAATATCTGTTAATGCGAATTGCTTACGAAGTCCAACGTTTGCTTCCTGTGGATTTTTTGAAGCACGAATAGTTTTAATTACTTCATCAAGATTATCAAGCGCAATTTTAAGCCCTTCTAAAATATGAGCGCGCGCTTCTGCTTGATCGAGATCATAAATCGTTCTTCGAATTACAACGTCAACGCGGTGTTCTACATAATGGAAAATTAATTCTTTAAGACCCATTACTTTAGGTCGTCCTTTGACGAGGGCTAAACTAATTACACCAAAAGTGGTTTGCATTTGGGTGTACTTATAAAGCTGGTTTAAAACCACTCCTGCATTAGCAGACCTCTTAAGAATAATAACAACGCGCATACCGTCACGATCGGACTCGTCGCGAATTTCTGAGATCTCAGTAATTTTCTCGTTATTAACAAGTTCGGCAACTTTTTGAATCAGCGTACTCTTATTTACTTGATAAGGAATTTCGGTAATGACAATTTGCTCTCTACCGCCCCGAAGCTCTTCAGTACTAGCTCTTGCTCGCAGAGTTATTTTTCCACGACCAGTTTCGTAAGCTTCTTTTACTCCTTCATATCCATAGATAATGCCTGCCGTTGGAAAATCCGGAGCTGTAATATGCTCCATTAATTCTTTGGTTTCAATATCCTGATTCTGGATGTAAGCGGTTATTCCATTTATAACTTCCGTCAAGTTATGTGGAGCCATGTTTGTGGCCATCCCAACCGCAATACCTGATGAACCATTTATAAGAAGGTTCGGAAGAGCCGCGGGCATAACCGTAGGTTCTTCGAGCGTATCATCAAAGTTCGATTGAAAATCTACTGTGTCTTTATTTAAATCGGTCAAAAGTTCTTCGGCAATTCTGTCCATACGAACTTCTGTATAACGCATTGCAGCTGCGGAATCACCATCAACAGACCCAAAGTTACCCTGGCCGTCAACAAGAGGATATCTCAAAGAGAAATCCTGAACCATTCTTACGATAGTGTCATAAACAGCAGTATCACCATGCGGGTGATACTTACCCAAAACCTCACCAACAATACGAGCACTTTTCTTGTAGCCACGATTGTGAAGCATTCCAAGATCACTCATTCCAAATAAAGCCCTTCTGTGTACCGGCTTTAATCCGTCACGAACATCCGGAAGTGCACGAGATACAATCACCGACATCGAATAATCGATGTAGGATGATTCCATTTCGTCTTCTATAGTAATAGGTATAATTTTTTCTCTAGCCATATCTTAAATAATAAATTCTTTTTGTATTGTTTCGGCTTAAATATCGATTTTTGCGTACTTGGCATTTCGCTCGATGAACTCTCTACGAGGAGCGACTTCATCTCCCATTAATGTGGAGAACATTTTATCTGCTGTTGCCGCACTTTCTACAGTTACCAATTGAAGGGTTCTGGTTTCCGGGTCCATTGTGGTTTCCCATAGCTGACTTGGGTTCATTTCTCCCAATCCTTTATAGCGAGAAATGTCAAATTTACGACGACCTTTCTTGAGTTCTTTAACCATTTTGTCTCTCGTGGCTTCATCCCATGCATAGTCAATAGTTTTACCAACGGTAATTCTATAAAGAGGGGGTGTAGCTATATACATGTGTCCGTTGTCAATAAGTGGACGCATATATCGATAGAAAAACGTCAATAATAAAGTTCGAATGTGCGAACCATCAACATCAGCATCAGTCATAATAATGATCTTATGATACCGGAGTTTTTCTACTTCGAATGCCTCATCGCCATGACCAACCCCCGTTCCCAAAGCGGTAATCATTGCTTGAATTTCTTTATTCTCCAGGATCTTGTTGATCTTTGCTTTTTCCACATTCAGGATTTTTCCACGAAGTGGCAGAATTGCTTGAAAACTACGATTACGACCCATTTTAGCAGAACCACCTGCAGAGTCACCCTCTACCAGGTATACTTCACAATGTTCGGGATCTTTGATGGAGCAATCTGCCAACTTGCCCGGAAGACCACCGCCACTCATTACGCTTTTTCGTTGAACTAACTGACGAGCCTTTCTGGCTGCTTCCCTTGCTTCTGCAGCCAGAACAACTTTTTCAATGATCCTTTTTGCAGTTTTAGGATTCTGCTCTAAGTATTCATTAAGCTGATCATAAACAGTAACTTCTACAGCGCTTTGAACTTCAGAATTACCAAGCTTGGTTTTAGTTTGACCTTCGAATTGAGGCTCTGCAACTTTTACACTTAATACAGCAGTAATTCCTTCTCTGAAATCTTCACCTGAAATAGAAATTTTACTGTTAGACTTTATGATCTTATTCTTTTCAGCGTAGCTTTTTAAAGATCTTGTTAATGCTCTTCTGAATCCGGAAACGTGAGAACCACCTTCTCGTGTGTTAATGTTGTTTACATAAGAGTGGACATTCTCAGCATAAGTGTTGTTGTATTGCATGGCAAGCTCAACAGGAACCCCTTCAACTTCTCCTTGTATAAATATAGGTTTGTCCATGTGAGATTCACGGTTTTCATCCAAATACTGAACAAAGTCACTAACTCCACCTTCAAAGTGGTAAACTTCCTTTCCGAGCTCTTCGTCCTCTTCTCTTTCGTCGATGAGTTCAATGGTAACTTCAGGATTCAGGAAGGCCAATTCGCGCATCCTGTCGGCAATAATATTGAACTTAAATTCTGTAGTCTGGGTAAAAATAGAAGGATCCGGCATGAAATTGATGATCGTACCGGTTTTATCACTCTTTCCTTCTTCCGAAAGTTGCTTAGTGGTAATTCCTTTTTCGAATTCCATTTTGTAGATTGTGCCGTCTCTGTGAATCTCGGCTTTGAAAACAGTAGCAAGAGCATTCACACAACTTACACCTACTCCGTGAAGTCCACCGGAAACTTTATAAGAATCTTTATCGAATTTACCACCGGCATGTAATTTGGTTAGAACAACCTCAACAGCAGGTATTCCAAGCTTAGGGTGCATATCAACAGGAATACCACGACCGTTATCTTCTATGGTCATGGAGCCGTCTTGATTAATTTGAACTATGATGTGATCGCAATGACCTGCAAGGGCTTCATCAATGGAGTTATCAACTACTTCGTTAATAAGATGATGCAAACCTCGTTGACCCGTATCGCCAATGTACATAGCAGGTCTCTTTCTTACCGCTTCAAGACCCTCCAAAACTTGAATATTTGAAGCCTTGTAATCGGTAGGTTTATTTTTCGCCATAAATAAGGGGTGATAGCTTGATTAGATGTGTAATTTGATAGTCGAAAATAGTGCTTACACGGGCAAAATCAAAAAAAGTGAAGAGTTATATCAAAAAAAATAGAGATTAAAATTCTGAAGCCAAATTCAAGCAAATTTTACAACCTCTTTAATGTGGATAATTGCAGAAAAATGTGAATAATTCAGTTTTTTGATAAAAATACTACTAAAAACGTTGATGTTTGGAGAGAATAGCTCTATCTTTGGCGTCTATTTCTCAATGAAAAATCAATTATTATAAGATGTCGCGAAGAGACGATATTACCGGAAAAAAAGCACTGAACGGTTACCGTTCATCTAAGTCTAACAATAAGACTAAGCATCGCTTTAATTTGAATTTACAGAAAAGACGCTTCTACATACCAGAAGAAGATAAGTGGGTAACACTTAAGGTGTCTGCTAAAACATTACGTACTATCAATAAGAAAGGTATTACTGAAGTTTTAAAAGATGCTCGTCGTAAAGGAACCCTGTTAAAAGAGGTATAAGAAAATGGCAAAAGGAAACAGAGTTCAAGTGATTTTGGAGTGTACTGAAAAACCTGGTTCATCTAGATATGTGACCACGAAAAACAGACGTACGCAAACTGACCGCATGGAACTAAAAAAATATAATCCTGTTTTGCGTAAGCATACAGTTCATAAAGAAATTAAATAATCTGAGACATGGCTAAGAAACAAGTATTCGGTTCAGACGCACTAGCAGCAAAAGCGGCTCAACGCCGTATGGCAAAGGTTATCATTTCTACTAAAAATGAAAACGGTAAGTACTCTTATCGTGAAGCAATGGTAGATCAGGATAACGTAAAAGACTTTATCCAAAGCAATAAGGCGTAATTACGTTAAAAAAGATTTAAAAGGTTACGCAAGAAAATTGTGTAACCTTTTTTTTTGCTTAATTTCAAAGTGATATCATAGAACTATGGCTTTAAAAGAACAAATTCTCGAAGACCTGAAAACAGCAATGAAAGCTAAGGACAAAGACCGTTTACAGGTTCTGCGTTCATTGAAAGCTAAACTTCAGGAAAAAGAAATAGCTGAACGAAAAGATGGCGAAGCTACTTTAACTGAAGACCAGGCAATTGCTGTTTTGATGAAAGCGGCTAAGCAAAGAAAAGAATCCATCACCCAGTTTGAAGAGGGTAATCGTGAAGATCTTGCTGAAAAAGAAAAGGTTGAGCTGGAGATCATTGAAGAATATCTCCCAAAAATGCTTACTGAAGATGAAGTTCGTGAAGTTGTCTCAAAAAAGATCGCAGATCTCGGAGCAGAAGGCCCTCAGGATATGGGAAAAGTTATGGGGCCAATTATGGGAATGTTGAAGGGAAAAGCTGACGGTGGTCTGGTGAGTAAAGTTGTTAAAGAGGAGCTTAGCAACTAATGAATACGGTGGACATAATAATTGCCATCCCTGTTCTGTATTTTGGATACAAAGGTGCCGTTAATGGTTTTGTGAAGGAGATTCTCAATATTGTGGGAATTACACTAGCGATCTTTTTGACGTTCAATTACATGGATGCTTTCGGAAATATTATTGCTCCATTTTTTGAAGATACTCCCGAGTACATCCCTTTTGCATCCGGGGTGATCTTGTTTCTTGGCACACTTATTATAATCGCCGTTATTGCGTATCTCACAAAGAAATTTCTGGAAGCAGTTAAACTAGGAGCGGTCAACAGGGTTGTCGGTGCTCTTTTCGGAGCGCTTAAAGCCAGTATGATCGTAAGTGCCGGACTATTGCTAATCTCAGGATTTAATGTTCCTGCTGAAGAAACAAGAGAAGATTCATTGCTTTACGATTATATAATTCAGGTTGGGCCCGCTGCTTATGAAACCATTGCATTCATTTATCCCGGAGCGGAAGGGTTTACAGAAACCATTCAGGAAAACATCAACAAATACAATCCGGCAGAAAACCTGCCCATTTTAAAAGATAATTAACAATGTCATTTCCAAGTGTTGAAGAACAATTAGCAATCATTAAAAGAGGAGCGGTTGAAATTGTTCCTGAACAAGAGCTGATTGAAAAACTCAAGAAATCAAAGAAAGAGAATAAACCTCTAAAAGTTAAGTTGGGCGTTGATCCTACCCGCCCTGATCTGCACTTAGGTCATTCTGTGATCTTACGAAAAATGAGACAATTCCAGGATCTTGGCCATGAAGTTATCCTGATTATCGGTGGATTTACAGCAATGATTGGTGATCCGACGGGTCAAAATAAAACGCGTCCTCCGTTGACTATTGAAGAAGTAAATGAAAACGCGCAAACGTACATAGATCAGGCAAAAAAGATACTGGATGAAGACAAGCTTACGCTGACCAACAATAATGATTGGTTGGGACCGATGGACTTTATGGATGTGGTTCGTCTCTCTTCGAAATTGACTGTTGCAAGAATGATTGAAAGAGATGATTTCTCTAAACGATTTGAAAATAATGAAGCTATTTCATTACACGAGTTCTTATACCCATTAGCACAAGGGCAGGATTCTGTATACTTGAAGTCAGATATTGAATTAGGTGGAACAGATCAGAAGTTTAATTTACTGGTAGGCAGACAGCTTCAAAAAGACGACGGTCAAGATCAGCAGGTTTGTTTGATGATGCCGTTGTTGGTTGGAACCGATGGTTCTGCTAAAATGTCTAAATCTTATGATAACTATATCGGGATAGATGAAGCTCCGAACGACATGTACGGTAAAACCTTATCAGTTCCTGATGAGTTGATCTACACTTATTTTGAACTGGTTACTGATATTGCAACGGAAGATCTTCCTGCGATCAAAGAGAAAGCTGAAAAAGATCCGCGGAATGCTAAACATGATCTGGCTTACACAGTAGTAAGAATGTATCACGGGGAAGAAAGCGCAAAAGCAGCAAAAGAGCACTTTGAGCAAACGGTGATCAATAAGCAGGTTCCGGACGACGCTCCCGAATTCGAATATAATTCCGGTGAAGAACTAAGGCTTCTGGATGTTATTGGCGATACCGGTTTCTCTCCAAGTAACGGTGAAACAAAGCGAATGATGAAACAGGGTGGAATTAGCCTGGATGATGAGAAGATCAGAGACATCAATCATACTATTACGCTAGAATCGGGTCAGGAAGTAGCTCTAAAAGTTGGAAAAAGGAATTTCGGAATCATCAAAGGGAAATAATTGATAAAGATAAGTTCTTACAACGTAAACGGAATAAGAGCAGCTCACCGAAAAGGTTTTATTGAATGGGTTGAAGAATCCGCTCCGGACATTATTTGCATACAGGAATTGAGAGCAGATGAAACTCAGATTCCTAAAGAAGTAAAGGAGCTTGGGTATCATCAATTCCATCATATAGCCGAGAAAAAAGGCTACTCCGGAGTATCTATTTTATCCAAAGAAAAACCACTCAATATTTTTGAAGGCATTGGAACGGATTGGATCGATAAAGAAGGAAGGATTCTGGTTCTCGAATTCGACAATTACTATGTTTGTTCAGTTTACGCACCTAGTGGAACAACAGGAGATATAAGACAGGACATGAAATATAAGTTTCTGGACGATTTTTATATGTTCGGAGAGTCTTATCTAAAAAAGGGTAAAGAAATTGTCTTTTGTGGAGACTTCAATATTTGTCATGAAGCAATAGATATCCATAATCCTGAAAAGCAGAATAACACATCAGGATTTTTGCCGGAAGAAAGAAAGTGGGTCACAAGCTTTCTGGAACTTGGCTATGAAGATGTATTCAGAAACCTACATCAAAATGTCCCGGATCTGTATAGCTGGTGGAGTTATCGGGCGGCCTCGAAAGAGAGAAACAAAGGCTGGAGGATCGATTATCATTTAGCGACAAAAGACCTGGCGTCCAAAGCTGTTGAAGCAGAGATTGAAATGAAATGGGATATCTCAGATCATGCACCGGTTTCTGTTGTGTATGATATTTAGTTAGCGGTTATCTGTTTGCTAAAGTCTTTAAGATGATTTCTTTGAACATAGAAATTCCCGTCTCAATAATTTCGTCGGGGAAGTCGTAATCGGGATTGTGTAATGCAGGAGTTTCTTCTCCCGATCCTAAACCAAACATAGCTCCGGGATAGCGCTGAGTAAACACACCAAAATCTTCTCCGAATTTAAACGGATAGTCCTGAGAAGAGCTGTCCAATTTATTCTCAGTAGCAGATTCTTTAATAATTTTATTACAAAAAGCGTCATTTTTAGTTGCGGCAAAATAATCGAACCAAAGCAGTTCTTTGGAGAGTTTATGTTTGTCAGCAACCTTAGCTGCAATAGACTCAATTTTGTTCATCAGCTCGTCCATCTGTTGAGGAGCTCTCGTTCTTATGGTTAAATGTAGCTCACCGTCAGCAGGAGAAACACCGTAATCTTTACTTCCCAGAGAGCCGTAAACAGGAGTGATCAAAGCAAAATTATCATCACGAACATCATTGACCACGATGTCATTATACTGTTGTATCAACTCGGCAATTGCTAAAGCCGGATTCAATCCGTTTTCAGGTTCTGCAGCATGAGATTCTTTACCGTGTAGGACTATAGAGACACTTTGAACGGTGGATGTAAATTCTGATCCGGTTGTTACGATCTGATGCATTGGAAAGCCCGGAAGATTATGAAGGGCAAAGATGTAATCAGGAACGATCTGTTCAAAGTTCTCATCTGCCAAAATGCTCGGAGCGCCCTCTCCAGTTTCCTCGGCAGGCTGAAAAAGCAGAACAATTCTTACATTCTCAAGAGAGGCGTTTTGTAGCCATTCCGCAAGACCTACAACTATAACCATGTGTCCGTCATGTCCGCATTTATGAGAAACTGAATCAGTGACGGAGCGGTATTCAAAAGTGTTAACTTCCTGAATAGGCAAAGCGTCTAATTCGCAACGAATCATGATCGTTGTTTCAGGATCTCCGAAGTCATAAACAGCGGCTACTCCGGTAGATCCCAGATCAGTGATGATCTGGTTGGGTTCGTACGGCTTAAGAAAATTAACTATACGTTGAGCGGTTTCAAATTCCTGGCCGCTTAGTTCAGGGAACCGGTGTATTTCTTTTCGTAAAGCAACTAATGGTTGTATCATTTAAAGGTCTTATTTATGAGCGAGAAAGGTACAAATTATGCTTTCCTTGATATATTTGAACTAATAAAAAGTGCTATTAGTTCATACATTGGATATATTAGCTTAACACTAAACAATTTAACGTGTTTCTATGCCAACCCATTTTGAAGGCACCAAAGAACAAAAAAATACATTAAATACTTTCATCAAATTGATGAGGGCAACAGAAAGTCTGAATCAAAGATTGTGCAGACATTTGTCAGAAGCAAATCTCACAATAAGCCAATTTGGTGTTCTGGAGGCGTTACTTCATTTAGGCGCTCAAAATCAAAAAGAACTAGGTCAAAAGCTTTTGAAAAGCGGAGGGAATATAACCTTAGTTATCGATAATCTGGAAAAAAGTGGTTTTGTAAGCAGAAAAAAAGATCAAAATGATAGACGCGCATTAATTGTTGATCTTACAGTACAGGGGAAAAGTTTTATTGAAGATTTTTTTCCGAAACATCTGGATAAGATTTCTGAAGAATTCAGCGTTCTTGACGATAATGAGAAAAGGGAATTGGCGAGAATTTGTAAGAAAATTGGAATGAAAGAATAATAAGTGTCGTTATAATAAAAGAATTTAAAACTCCATAAATCCCTCAGGGAGTAAGTCATGAAAAGCTTGCTCCCTTTTTTTATATCTGTTCTTCCAGCTGACCGATCTGATCACGAATTCTTGCTGCTTCTTCAAACTCCATATTTTTAGCGGCATGTAACATTGTTGCCCGAAGATGTTCTATAAGCTTTTCTTTGCTTTCAAAAGTAACCTCGTTCATTGCAGGACTGGCCTTATACTGAATCCCATCATCAGCAACTTTAATAGATTCCAGATAATCTTGCTGAGCAGCTTTTTCTGCTTCCTGTCCGAAATCCATGCTTTTGTTTGAGATTAAAGAAGGATCAACAAGTGGTTTCAGCTCTTTGGTAACTGTCTGTGGAGTTATACCATGCTTCTCATTGTATTCCATCTGAATTTTCCGACGGCGCTCAGTTTCGTCAAGAACCTTTTGCATGCTGTCAGTAATTTTATTGGCATACATGATGGCTTTACCACCTACATTTCTCGCTGCGCGACCAACGATCTGAAAAAGTGATGTTTCTGATCTCAAAAAGCCTTCTTTGTCAGCGTCCATGATAGCCACCAAACTCAATTCAGGAATATCGATACCTTCACGAAGAAGATTTATACCTACAAGCACGTCAAAATCACCACGGCGGAATTTATAAAGTACCTCAATTCTTTCAAGTGCATCCAGTTCACTGTGCATATAAGCAGCTGAAACGCCCACATTTTTGAGATACTCGCTGAGCTCTTCACTAAGTCGCTTGGTTAAAGTGATAACCAAAACGCGTTCTTTCTTCTCAATGCGCTGACGGATCTCTTCCATCAGATCATCGACCTGATTATCAAGAGGACGAACTTCCAGAACTGGTTCCATCAATCCGGTTGGGCGAATCAATTGCTCCGTGAATGCTCCTTCACTTTTTTCCAGTTCATATTTACTTGGAGTCGCACTTACGAAGATCACTTGTTTAACCAGATTTTCCCATTCGTCGAAAGTAAGCGGTCGGTTATCCAAAGCAGATGGAAGCCTGAATCCATGATCAACCAGCTGAACTTTTCTGGAGCGATCACCTCCATACATGGCAGAGATCTGAGGAATGGTTTGGTGACTTTCATCTACAACCGTTAAAAAATCATCAGGGAAATAATCGAGCAAACAAAAAGGTCGTTCTCCGGGCTTTCTCGCACTCAAATAACGAGAATAATTTTCAATCCCGGAACAGTAACCGATCTCCTGTATCATCTCGATATCAAAAAGAGTTCGTTGTTCTATGCGTTTTGCTTCAAGGAATTTTTCTTCGTCAATAAGGACCTTGGTTCGCCACTGAAGCTCTTCCCGAATTTGTTTGATGGACTCTTCCAGACGAGATTTTGTAGTCACATAATGGGAAGCAGGATAGATCTTAAACTCATTAACCGTTTCTTTGATATCACCTGTATCAACATCGAACAACTGAAGAGATTCAATCTCATCTCCCCACTGAGAAATTCGTAGTCCTTCATCAGAATAAGCCGGATAAACGTCGATCACGTCACCGCGAACTCTGAAAGTCCCGCGCTTGAATTCATTATCATTTCGATTGTAATGCAGATCAACTAAATCGTATAAAAGAGTATTTCTCGGAATCTCCATTCCCGTTTCTAAAGACACGATCAACTTGGCATATTCAGATGGAGAACCGATACCGTAAATACAACTTATGGAAGAAACGATAACCACATCTCGTCGACCAGAAAGCAGAGAACTTGTAGCGCGCAAACGCAGTCGCTGAATTTCTTCGTTGATGGAAAGATCTTTTTCGATGTATTTGTCCTGAGCCGACATATACGCTTCCGGCTGGTAGTAATCGTAGTAAGAGATAAAAAACTCCACACGATTGTCCGGGAAAAAATCACTTAACTCTCTGTATAATTGAGCAGCCAAAGTTTTGTTATGACTCATCACCAAGGTTGGGCGCTGCACATTTTCGATAACACTAGCAACGGTTCTGGTCTTTCCTGATCCGGTAATTCCCAATAAAGTTTGAAATTTATCTCCGGCATTTAACCCTTCGGTAAGCTCTTTAATTGCATTAGGCTGATCACCGGCCGGATTAAAAGGAGACTGTAAATTAAACTCTGACATCAATGGTTATTTAAATCTTTAAGCAACACTCAAGGTACGCAAAATTAGGGAGGATTCGTTCCGTAGTTGAGAATCGTTTTTAATGGCATATTAATTTTTAGTTCCTTTTTTTGACCTCATCTGTCTTCTCCTTGGATAAGGAGAAGGACTCGTTGATATTGTTTTGAATGTACTAAGGAATTAGGGCTGAAAAAGTTGAAAAGAAACCCATCCCTGTCCCTTCCCTTCGGTGAGGGAAGGGGACTTTGATATTAATATCTGATTTGGTTTAAGAGTCTCCCTCCCTAAAGTTAGGGAGGGAACAAGGGTGGGTCAGAAAAGGCTGGGAATTGTTTTAACCACAGAGAACACAAAGGATTTTTAGGGGAAAAAGAGTGGGGCAGTGAACTGATCCGAAGATTCTAAATCTCCCTTCGAAGGGAGACCGATCGAACACGTGTGTGAGATCAGAGGGATGTTGTGTGGCTTCTATGCTAGTAAACAGCACTACATCCTCCGTCCGCCAGTCGGCGGACACCTCCTTCAAAGGAGGATTATTCCTGCTTCGCAGATGCATACGGATTCCGCTCTTTTCTCCGCCGTAAAGTTTAAGTGCTAATTTATCTCAGAGTCGGGTAGTTTTGACTTGTCACTGATTGGGGAATCAATTCGCTGTACTTGTGATTGGGTAAAAATAGAGTGAAGAAGTAGAGCGATCAAACTGCTATATTAGCAACGGAAAACAAGAAAAATTCAGAATGTCAGACAAACAAAAAGCACTGGAAGGATCCCGCAAAAGGATAGACGAAATTGATGAACAGATCCTTGATCTTCTGTCGGAACGGGCAGAGGTTGTAAATGCAGTCATCAAAACAAAAGTTGAAAATCAGTTGCCGGTTTTTGTGCCGAAGCGTGAAGATGAAAAATCAGCGTCGTTCAAAAAAATGGCTCAGGAAAAAGGAATTGATCCTGAGTGGGCAGAGGATTTTTTAAGGATGATCATGACCTCATCCCGGGACAAGCAATCTCAGGATAAGTTCCCGATCGCTACCGCAGAACCAAAGCATATCTTGTACATCGGTGGTGAAGGAGGGATGGGAAGGCTCTACAAAAAGATCACAGCGCAGACCGGACACAAAGCCTATTCAATAGATAAATCCAATTGGTACGAGCTGGAAGAAATAACTCCAAAACTTGATATGGTGATTGTTACTGTGCCGATCAAGATTACTGAGCAAGTGATCGAGCGATTAAAAGGAAGACTGTCAGAAAAAACCATTCTCGCGGATTTTACCAGTAACAAATCTTCGCCTATTGAAAAGATGCTAGAGTGCCACGAAGGACCGGTAGTCGGATTACACCCCATGCATGGGCCGGATGTCCAAAATCTCAGCAAACAGTTGATGGTAGTTTGTCCCGGAAGAAATGCAGAGGAAGCGGATTGGTTTGTGGAGCAATGCGAGCTTTGGGGAATGCGTGTAATTAAAGCAGATCAAAACAAGCACGATCATGTAATGCATATGGTGCAGGGACTTCGGCATTTTGTGGCGCTGCTTCATGGATCTTTTATGGAAGAATATGACCTTCGTCCAAGCGATATGCTCGAATATTCCAGCCCTATCTACCGGGCGGAAATGATGATGACAGGACGGATCTTTGCACAAAGTGCAGAACTCTATGCAGACATCGTTTTTGCTAATGAAGAACGGCGCGATCTGTTGTTGAAGTTCTTTGACCATCATCAAAAGCTGGCAGAATTAGTAAAACAAAACGACAGGGAAGGATTCATCAGAGAGTTCGAAGGAGTAACTGATTTCTTTGGAAAGTTCGCAACTCAGGCACTAAACGAAAGTGGTTATTTGATAAATCGTCTGGCGGATAGGTTTGCGTAAAGAAAACCCATCCCCGTCCCTTCCCTTTGAAAAGGGAAGGGAACTCAAATATCAGAAAGAATTAATTAAAGGGTTTCCCTCCCTAATCTTAGGGAGAGAACAAGGGTGGGTCTTAAAGAATAACGATCTGCACAACTTGCTTGAGGATTCAATATTTTAGTGATTTAATAAAGCAAAATTATATTCCCGAATGTTCGAAAACAAACCCTGGATCTACGATCATGATGAACCGTTAAGCCGTTATTCTTTAGGACAAGAAGGCAAAAATCCATTGATCTGCTTCGGGGTGAATCCAAGTACCGCCGTTCCAGGAAATTTAGATCCGACAGTGGCCTCAGTTGCCAGGTATGCAAAAGAAATAGGCTACGACGGTTGGTTGATGTTCAATCTTTATCCTCAGCGGGCTACCAACCCCGATAAAATGCATAAGCGATTTCAAAAATCCATTCACGAGAAGAACATCGCTGCAATTTCCGATCTAATGGCAGAGTATCCAAGCGGGTTAGACGTCTGGTGCGCTTGGGGAACGCTGATCGAAAAGCGACCATATTTATCCAGATGCATGAAAGACATCGCTGAAGTCCTCAAACAAAATAAATCTAGATATTTTACCAGAGGAAACATTTCCAAAGCAGGCCACCCGCACCACCCACTGTATCTGAGAAAAAAGTCGCCAATGGATGTGTTTGATCTGGAGGGGTATTTAGAGTTCATCAGCGATTAATACGAAAACGATAGCAATCCCAATATTGTTTGATGGTGATTCAAATTTGGATTTATAAAATGAATTATTGATTCCAATTTTATTACGTAGGGGCGAATCGCGATTCGCACCTAGGATTGGTTTGTTATCAATAATTTCGATAATCCCATGAACATGATTCGGCATAACCCCAAATTCATCCAATCGAACATTATCCCTAATTAATTCGGTTTTAAACCATTCATCGTGTGCAACCACCCCACATTCATCATGCAAATTTCACCATTAATCCCATCTTTGAATAAATATTTATTTCCGGTAGCGAACCCGATTCTCAAATTACCTGTTTTGGTAAAACCGATCTTTATTCCAATTCATCGGATTGGTTTTGATGTATTCCCGGATGTGAAACAACGATTCTTCATTTCGAATTATGTGATCGTAATAACCCCGTTGCCAGATTTTGGTGCCCAGTGTTTTGCGGATTTGGTTGATTTGTTTGGTCACCGCCGATTTATATCCCCGGACAATGGCTCCCAAATTATTTGATGGGGATTCGAATTTGGATTTATAAAAAGAATTATTGATTCCAATTTTATTGCGTAGGGGCGAATTGCGATTCGCCCCTACGATTGGGGTTTTATCAATAATTTCAATAATGCCATGAACATGATTCGGCATAACTACAAATTCATCTAGTCGAATATTATCCCTAATTAATTCGGTTTTAAACCATTCATTATGCGCAACCACCCCGTATTCATTCAGATGCATTTCACCATTGGTCACATCTCCGAATACATATTCTTTTTGGTTGGTACAC